>KE332516.1:612763-727792 GCA_000413015.1 Treponema socranskii subsp. paredis ATCC 35535 | reverse complement strand
CAGCGAGGGATATTCGATTTTGCCGACTTTGATATGCAAAAGCCGTTCGATGACGCCTTTGCAGATCGTTCTGTTCTTCATGACCGTGCCGAACATAAAGTCGTCGGTAAAGGTAAGTTCTTCGACGGGTTTATGGGTATATTCCATGAGGATACTCTCGATTGTTGAGATAGCGCGGACAGGAAAGCCGCCGAACTATATATCGCCTGTAAAGCGATATATTACGCGGTTTTTAAAGAAATGTATAAGAAATAGGCTTGTGTTTTTTTCGAAATTTTCCGGTCGTTTCGTATATCAACAGAAGGTTCAAATTGAACGTCTGAAATTGCGCCGTTCAATTTAACTTCGAGTTTCGGACGAAGCCGAAACATCGCTTATTAACTGTGCGCTCGCGCGCACTAATTATACAGCTCCTAAATCTGAAGATTTACTCGCTGTGCAATTTTAAGGAACGATAAATTTTGAAAACGGCAGTGCCGTATCGATTGACGGTGTTTTCAGATGCTTTTTTTCACTTTCGTTTTTTCGAGCGCTTTTTCGTATTTTCTTTCGTCCGCTTTTTCTGCAGGGCGGTACAAAATCGCTTTGTTGCCGATGATCCGTACGAGAACGGCGGAGCAGGCTTCCGACAATGAAGCGGCGAGATCCCGCTTTTCCTCTTTGAATTCGTTGAAACTGATTTTAATAAGTTCGTGAGCGGCGAGTGCGGCATCGGTCATTTTTTCGACCGCTTCGGTAACCCCGTTTTGTCCGACGATAACGACGCTTTGCAGGGGCTGCGCATATTTTTCAAGAATTTTTCTCTGCTTGCTTGAAAGTTCAATCATATTTGAAATACTATCGGTATTCGCTCGATTGCGCAACTGCGGAAGAGCATGTAAAACACTTGCCCGATGTTATATAAATCGGCGGCATAAAAACTTTCCCTTGCAATGTCATTTATTTTCTTTTATCATAGCCTTGTATTTACATTTCAATCTTTATGGGAGTACAACGGTTATGAAAATGACGATGCGCTGGTACGGAACGAAATTCGATTCCGTCACACTGCAAAACATCAGACAGGTGCCCGGAATTGCGGGTGTTATCACAACCTTATACGATATTCCTGCCGGCGAATTATGGCCGCTTGAAAGAATCAAAGCGATTAAAAAAGAAGTCGAAGATGCGGGTCTTCAAATATGCGGTATAGAAAGCGTCAACATTCATGACGATATTAAAATCGGTTTGCCGTCGCGCGACGGCTATATCGACGCGTATATCAAAACGCTCGAACACCTCGGGCAGTGCGGCATCGATATGGTGTGTTACAATTTTATGCCGGTCTTCGATTGGACGCGTACGGATTTGGCAAAAAAGAGAGCCGACGGTTCGACGGTTTTGGCTTACGATCAAAAAGCCGTCGACAGCATCGATCCCGAAAAATTTATCGAAGGAACCGATAAAAATTCCAACGGTTTTATCATGCCGGGATGGGAGCCGGAGAGGCTTGCGCATGTCAAAGAATTGTTTGAAAAATACAAAGACGTCGATAACGAAAAGCTTTTTAATAATCTTGTATATTTTCTCAAAGCGATTCGGCCGGTATGTGAAAAGTACGATATTAAAATGGCGATCCATCCCGACGATCCTGCGTGGCCGGTTTTCAATCTGCCTCGCATCATCACCGGCAAAGAAGCTATATTGAAAATGCTGCATGCCGTCGACGCGCCTTTTAACGGGATTACGTTTTGCACAGGTTCACTCGGTACGAATCCTCAAAACGATTTGCCCGGCATTATCCGTGCATGCAAAGGCCGCGTTCATTTTGCACACGTGCGGAACTTGCACCATTATGCGCCCGGCGTTTTCGAAGAAGCAGCGCACCTTTCATCCGACGGTTCTTTCGATATGTATGAAATTGTTAAAGCGCTTTATGAAACGGGCTTTTCCGGACCGATCCGTCCCGATCACGGGCGTATGATTTGGGGTGAAAAAGCTATGCCCGGTTACGGTTTGTACGACCGCGCGCTCGGCGTTGCATATATCAACGGATTGTGGGAGGCGATTGAAAAAAATGAAACTCACTGAGCGCGGCGTCGCCGATACGCATGCATGGAAAGGATATGCGCTGCCGAAATTCGATCGCGCAAAGATGATTGCGGCGACGAAAAAAAATCCTGCGTGGATTCATTTCGGTGCGGGGAATATTTTCCGCGCGTTTCAAGCGATGCTTGCACAAGAGCTGCTTGAAAAAAATCTTACCGATACGGGAATCATCGTCGCTGAAGGTTTCGATTTCGACATTATAGATAAAGCGTATCGGCCGTACGACAATCTGTCTCTGCTCGTTACGCTCAAAAGCGACGGAAGCATTACGAAAACCGTTGCGGCATCGGTTGCCGAAAGTTATAAATGCGATCCCTCTTTTCCGGACGATTGGAATGCGCTTACGGAAATCTTCCGAAGCAAGTCTCTCGCGCTTGTAACTTTTACGATCACCGAAAAAGGATACGCGGTAAAAGATTCCAACGGAAATTTTATTCCCGCATACTGCGCCGATTTTGAAGCGGGTCCCGATAAAGCGAAAATGTTTTTATCCCGCCTGTGTGCGCTTTTGTACGGCCGCTATCTTCATGCGGACAAATATCCCGTCGCGCTGGTGAGTACCGACAACTGTTCGCATAACGGAGAAAAACTTCAGGCGGCGGTTCGAGCGATTGCCGGAGAATGGCAAAAACGCGGCTTCGTGGACGAAGGTTTTATCGATTATATTTCATCGCCCGAGTCGGTGAGTTTTCCGTGGAGCATGATCGATAAGATCACGCCGCGTCCCGATGCCGGCGTGCAGGCGCAGCTTAAAGCCGACGGTTTTGAAGACGCCGAAATAATCGTTACCGACAAACACACGTATACCGCTTCTTTCGTAAATGCGGAATCTCCGCAGTATCTCGTTATCGAAGACGCGTTCCCGAACGGACGTCCGCCGCTCGAAAAAGCTGGCGTATATTTTACGACGCGAGATACGGTAAACAAAGTCGAGCGGATGAAAGTGTGTACGTGTTTGAACCCTCTGCATACGGCGCTTGCGATTTACGGTTGTCTGCTCGGATATACGCTCATCGCGGATGAAATGAAGGATGCCGAACTCAATACATTGATACACCGCATCGGCTATGACGAAGGGCTTCCCGTCGTCACCGATCCGAAAATAATCGATCCGAAAAAATTTATCGATGAAGTCGTTACGGTGCGCATTCCGAATCCGTTTATGCCGGACACGCCGCAGCGCATAGCATGCGATACGTCGCAAAAACTTTCGATCCGCTTCGGCGAAACGATTAAAGCATATGCCGCAGATCCCGCACTGGGTACGCAAAAGCTCAAATATATTCCTCTTGTGCTTGCCGGCTGGTGCCGCTATCTTATGGCGCTCGATGACGAAGGTAAAAAATTCGAATTGAGTCCCGATCCCCTGCTCGGCCGCGTATGTCCTTTTGTCGAAAAAATCGAACTCGGCCGAACGTATACGGCGGAAGCTCTCGACGGATTTTTGCACGGACTGCTTTCCGACGCATCGCTGTTCGGGGTCGATCTTTACGCGGCGGGACTTGCGCCTCTCGTGCTCGAATATTTCGGCGAATTGACGGCAGGCAAGGGCGCCGTGAGAGCGACGCTGAAAAAACATATACGTTGAAAGAAGGAATGATAAAAAGCGCCGTCTGAAATATCGCCGTCGCTAAAGTCCGGAGATGAAAAACGCTGAAGCGTTTTTCTTTTATGGGAGACACTCGCGATTTCTGTGCATTGCTCGAAATCGCAGCGTTCTTATCTCGAGTTTGCACGAATGTTTGCAGAAGACGTGTATACGTGGTGTTTCGATAAAAATCGCATGAATACGATACGCTTTATTTTGCAAACTCGACTATTGAACGTGTGCGCGTACACGCACGGCTAAAAACTTTTTCGGAAATTGATTCGAAGTCCGCGAAAGCGGACACGTAGAATCAGTTCTTTGCAGAACGAGCCGAAGGCTCTAATTTCCTGCAAAAGTTTTTATGGGAAGGCGATTATGCCGTTTATGGATGCCGATTTTTTATTAAAAAATAAAACCGCGAGGATGCTCTTTGACGCATGTGCGTCCGAACCGATTTTCGATTACCACTGTCATCTCGATCCGAAAGAGATAGCCGAAAATAAACGTTTCGACAATTTGGCGAATCTGTGGCTCGGAACGGGCGGATGCGGCGATCACTATAAGTGGCGTATGATGCGCGCATGCGGCATCGATGAAAAATTTATTACCGGAGACGCTCCTCCTTACGAGCGATTTTTAAAATGGGCGGAAACGATTGAAAACCTCATCGGCAATCCTCTGTACCATTGGACGCATTTGGAGCTGCAGCGTTATTTCGATATTGCACAGCCGCTTACCCGCGCGTCGGCGCCCGTAATTTGGGAAAAGGCGAATGCGCTGCTTTCCGACGGAACGGTTACGGTAAAAAATATTTTTAATAAATTCAATATATACGCCGTGGGTACGACCGACGATCCCGCCGACACGCTCGAATATCACAAAGCGATCGCATCGGGTATTGCGCCGATCGGAAAGATTGCGACGAAAGTGATGCCCTCCTTCCGCCCCGACAATGCGCTGTGTATAACGAAGCCCTCGTTCGCATCCTATATCTGCCGTCTTGCGCAGTCGGCAAAAACCGATATACGCAGCGTCGACGACGTGATCGAAGCTCTTGTAAAACGGCTCGACTTTTTCGTTTCCTGCGGCTGCCTTTGTGCCGATCACGGCCTTCCGTATGTGCCGTTCAACATTCAGTCCGATAAAAAAATACAAGCGGCCTTTGAAGCCGCGCTCGGCGGAAAAGCGATCGACGATTCCGATGCCGAAGCGTATATGACGAAAGTGCTGGCTTCTCTCGCCGAAGCGTACGCGAAACGGAATATCGCAATGCAGCTGCACGTGAATGTATGCAGAAACCTTAACTCGCGTGCTTTTGCCGCTTCGGGTCCCGATACCGGTTACGATGCGGTTTGCGATTACGGCGTTGCGGACAAACTCGCGAAATTTCTTGACTTTGCGGAAACGCGCGCAGGTCTTCCGAAAACGATATTGTATTCTCTGAACCCGAAAGATTATTATCCTTTCGCATCGATTATGGGATGCTTCCAAAGAGCGCCCGTTCGCGGCAAGATGCAGCTCGGTTCCGCGTGGTGGTTTTGCGATCATAAAGACGGAATGGAATATCAGCTCTCAGTACTTTCAAGCATCGGCATGCTGAGCGCTTTCGTCGGTATGCTTACGGACAGCAGAAGTTTTTTATCTTATCCTCGGCACGAATATTTTCGCCGCATTTTATGCAATCTTATCGGTACGTGGGTCGAAGACGGCGAATATCCCGATAATAACGACGACATCGTCCGTATCGTAAAAGATATTTCTTTCGGCAACGCGCTCCGCTATTTTTCCGATGGAAAATAATAATCGGCCGTATCTGAAAACTTGAACTTCTTTTAGAAACCGATATCGTCCGCTGAAAAAAAATAACAATTTTTTATCTCGTAATAACAATTTGTTCTTATGATTTGCTTGTAACCTTGCCGCAGTTTAATTTATAATAAATTAAGAGGATGGCGGTATGATTTTGAAAAAGGTTGCGGCGCTCCTTGCCGCCGGGCTTTGTTTTATCGGAGCTTTGTTTGCCGAAGAGCTGACGGTCGATCGCGCGGTGAAGTACGCGCTGGAAAACAATATCTCCGTACAAAAAGATAAAATCACGCTCGACTCGCTCAAGCGCGCAAAAAATCATTCGTGGAACGGCGTGAGTCCGAGCGCGTCCGTCAGCGCAAATATGCTTTTTCCCGTTGCGGGCGACGCGCGTCAATACGATTACAATTTTTCGATTCAAGGGTCAGTGAACTTTGCGCTTTCTCCGTCGATCTATTCGTCTGTAAAAACCGCCGCTCTCAATTATGAAAACGGACTTCTTACTTATGACGAAGCGCTGCATTCGATCGAACTCAAAGTGCGCAGCGCGTTTTATCATCTTCTGTATGAACTTGAATATATAGAATTGCAGCGGCGCAATCTTGAAACCGCCGGTCAGCAGTACGAACAAAACGCGAGAAAATACAAAAGCGGTCAGCTTTCGGAGCTGGATATGCTGTCCAGCCAAGTAAAATACGAACGGCTTAAGCCGTCGCTCGAATCCGCCGAGATAACCTTTGCCAACGATTTTGCGTCATTCAAACAGATGCTCGGAATCGATCAATCGAGCGAAGTCGTACTTTCGGGTTCTCTTGACGACGCGCGTTCTTTCGGCGATATAAGACTCGAAGTCGATGCCGAAGATACGCCTGTTGTCCGCGCCGGGAAAAACAGCGTAAAGATCGCTCAGGCGGCGCTGCTTGCACGGCGTTTTGCCGCATGGGGGCCGACGGTGAGCGCGGGATGGACATACGGCAAATCGAAAACGAATATCGCAAAGGATTTT
Source organism: Treponema socranskii subsp. paredis ATCC 35535 (assembly GCA_000413015.1). GTDB lineage: Bacteria > Spirochaetota > Spirochaetia > Treponematales > Treponemataceae > Treponema_D > Treponema_D paredis. Next base: position 721,304 of record KE332516.1, on the reverse strand, counting down.
TCTACGACGAATGCGCTTTCGATCGGCGTTTCGATTCCGCTCGACGGATATCTTCCGTGGTCGAAGGGCGCCGACTCGGTCGCATCGGCTGCGGATAACGTAAAGACGGCGGAGCTTACGCTTGAAAACAGCAGGACGACGGTTGCAATTCAAATCGATAATTACATCAAACAGATACGGCAGATACAATCGCAGATCGCATCGCTTCGGGCAAATGTCGATTTGGCGCAAAAATCGTACGATATGACGAAAGATGCGTATAATCACGGATCGCGAGATTTGCTTTCGCTGCAAACCGCATCCGATTCGCTTTTAAATGCGCGTACCGATCTTGCGCAGCAGGAGTATGCGCTTATCACGAAAATTATTAATCTTGAGTATACGCTGGGCGTTCCGTTCGGCTCTTTGGGTAAAAATTAATAATTATTAATTTAGAATGGGATGCGGCATCGGTTTTGCAGGGATACCGCGTATGTGCGGTAAACGCATCGGTATAAAGTTGAAGCGGATCGTTTTTTGAAGCGTACCGCTCGAAACGCTTTTTACGGAGAATTGAGGAGAACGGATATGAAAAAATCGGCGGTGATCGTAATCGTTGTACTTGCTGCGGCTTTGGCGGTAGGTACTTATGCTTTTTTCGGCACTCGGCGAGCGGCAGTGATGCGCGGCAAGGTGCCTTCTCAAAGGGTTTCGACCGTGCGCACGCAGATTGCGGCAACGGCGACGCTGCACGACTATATCAACACGAACGGCGACATCGAAGCGGTGAACTCCGTTTCCGTGTATCCCGATATCGGCGGAAAAATCGTGAGTACGAACGTAGCGCTCGGCTCGCCCGTCAGGAGGGGAGACGTGATCGCTCGAGTCGATCCGTCCGAGCCGGGCAGCAATTATGCGCTGAGCCCCGTTCTCGCTCCGATCAATGGCAGCATTATTAAAACACCGCTTAAAGTCGGAACGAAGGTTACGACATCGAGTACGATTACGACGATCGGCGATATTGCGAGCTTGCAGATCACCGCGAAGATTCCGGAACGTTATGTCGCTTTTCTCCGTACGGGATTGAAAGCGGAGATATCGCTTGAAGCTTATCCCGGCGTCGTGTTTGCGGCGACGGTAACGCACGTGTCTCCGGTACTGGACGTCAATGCGCGCACGAAAGAGATCGTTTTGACATTCGATGAAAACGATTCGCGCATCAACGCCGGTATGTTCGGTAAAGTGAAGCTGTATACGCGCGACTACGGAGGCGCCGTTGCTCTTCCGTCCGATGCGGTCGTTACAAAAGGCGATAAACCGTACCTTTACGTCGTTAAAGACGACGAAACCGTCGAACAACGCGAAATAACGCTCGGGCAATCGGTGGACGGCATCGTGCAGGTTTTGTCGGGCATAAAAGAAGGAGAACGCGTCGTCATCGAAGGCGGACAAGTGCTTTCGAACGGCACGAAGGTGCGCGACTTGTCGAATGCGGCGCGAGGTGAAAAATGAGTTTATCTCGGAAAACGCTCGAACATCCCGTTCTTGTACTCATCGTATTTGCACTGCTCGGTATCATCGGCATATCGAGTTTTAACAATATCGCGATCAGTCTTTTTCCCGATATCGACAGTCCTTTCATTATGGTTTCGACGACCTATTCGAATGCGGGTCCCGAGTCGGTGGAAAAGTCGGTGACGAAAGTGCTTGAAAGCAGTCTCGTGAGCGTCAACGGTTTGAAAGAACTGACGTCTTCGTCATCGGAAGGATCGAGCGCCGTGTTTCTCGAATTCAATTACGGTACCGATTTGGAATCGGCCGTAAACGACGTGCGCGATAAACTCGACCGAGTCAAGCGTTCATTGCCCGACGGCGCATCGACTCCGAGTATTTTTAAAATGGATGCGTCCGCCATGCCGATCATGCGAATCGCGATGCGGGGAAACCGTTCGACGGACGATCTTAGACAGATAGCGGAAGACGACGTTATCGATATTCTCGAACAGACGGACGGCGTCGCCGAAGCGAGCGTTTCGGGAGGCCGCACAAAAATCGTCCGCGTCGAAATTTCGGAAAACAGGCTTGCCGCTTACGGTCTGAACATATCTGCCGTATCGTCCGCACTCGCAAAGCAGAACTTCGAACTCGGCGGCGGAAAGATCACCGAAGGAAAGATGAACTACGTCGTCCGCACGACAGGTGAATATTCGACTGTCGATGAAATAGACGATACCGTTATCACAACGGTAAACGGATACGACGTAAAATTGCGCGATATCGGAAACGCGTTTATGGGCTACGAAGACGCGTCTTCGACGGTTTTCATAAACGGGGAGCCGGGAGTTTACGTTTCGGTTACAAAGCAGTCCGGCACGAATTCGGTAACCGTTGCAAATGCGACGTATAAAAAAATCGAGCAAGTGCAGGCGCTCCTTCCGTCGGATATTACGCTTGAAATCGTATCGGACGATACGACTGCGATCCGCGATACGATCAGCACGCTCGTGACTTCGGCGTGGCAGGGATTGCTGCTCGCGGTTATTATTTTGTTCGTCTTTTTGCAGAATTTTAAAAGCACGCTTATCATATCCATATCGATCCCGCTCTCCCTCGTCATTACGATCATGTGTATGTCCTTTGCGGGGATCACGATCAATATCATGACGTTGACAGGTCTCATTCTCGGCGTCGGTATGATCGTAGATGCCTCCATCGTTATCATAGAAAATATTTATGCGTACCGCTCGCGCGGTGCAAAACCCAAAATTTCCGCAGCCCTCGGTTCTCAGGAAATGCTCATGTCCGTCATTTCCGGAAATCTCACGACGATCTGCGTATTCGTTCCGTTTTTATTTTTTCTCAAAGACCTTGAAATGTTGGGACAGATGTTCAAAGGCATCATCTTTACGGTCGTCATCGCCCTCGTGTCGAGCTTGTTCGTCGCAATTTTTCTCGTGCCCGTACTGGCCGGCAAATTTCTGCCGCTTTCGAACAGAACGGAAAAACCGGTACAAAACCGCGTTTTAAAAGCGATGTACGCTTCGTTTCAAAATATCATAAACGCCCTCACGAAAGTGTACCGCAGAGGATTGAAGATCGCTCTCGATCACAGAGCTGTGACGATCGTCGTGAGCGTAAGCGTTCTCTTTATGGCGCTCGCGCTCTTTCCGACACTGAAAATCAATATGATGGGGCGGGGCGGCGGAGACGACAGCGTGACGCTCAATGTGACGATGCCGACCGGAACTTCGCTTGCGGAAACGACCAAAGTCGTGCAAGCCTTTGAAACGATTGCAAAGGAAGAAATACAAGGCTACACGACGCTGATCATGAGCGTCGGGACGGGCGGCAGACGGTCGAGCGCGTCGACGTATACGGGTTCGCTTTCGATCCGCCTTCCCGAAACGAGTAAACAGATCGACACATCCGAAACGATTCAGAAAAAGCTTCGCGCGCATTTCGACGAATTTGCGGACGCGCAGCTTTCGTTCGGTGCGGGCTGGCGCGGTCAGATTTCGGGAAGCGATATCGTTATAAAGGTTCGTTCGGACGATCTTGAAGCGGCGCTTTCGGTTTCCGACAAAATAAAAGACGTAATGGAAAAAATCGATGCCGTAGGCGAAGTGACGATCGATACGAAAAAGGGTTTACCGCAAGTCGAAGTCGTCATCGATCGGCAGCGGGCATACGCGTTCGGCGTGGACGTTACGACGGTTGCGCGCGAAATCAATTATGCGATGAACGGAGTTACGTCGACGGTATACCGTTCGAACGGCAAAGAATACGATGTCATCGTTATGTACCGGCCGGAAGACCGCGATAAAGTTTCCGATCTCGAATCGATTTACGTGCGCGGTACGAACGGTATGGTGAGCGTTGCGAATTTCGCTTCACTTAAAAAAGGGCTCGGTCCCGTCAGCATCAATCGGGAAAATCAAAGCCGCGTCATAGAAGTGTCGGCGGATATCATATCGGATGAAAATGCGAACGTCGTCGAAAACGAAATCAAGTCGCGTATCGCCGATACTTTTGTCATTCCCGAAAACGTTACCGTCAGCTACGAAGGTTCGTGGAGCGACGTGCAAAAACAGAAAAATGTTTACGGTTCGATCGCGCTTATGGCGCTCCTTCTCGTGTTCGGCGTTATGGCTGCGACTTACGAATCGTTTAAAGCGCCGCTTATCAATATGATGACGATTCCGTTTTTAATAATCGGCGTCGTCTTTATCTATAAATTTACCGGACAGACGATGGCTATGACGTCGATGGTCGGTATCATCATGCTGGTGGGTATCGTCGTCAATAACGGCATCATCCTTGTCGACTATACGAATCTCCTCATTGACCGCGGCATGAAAATGAAAGAAGCCTGTCTTGAAGCGGGTGCGAGCAGACTTCGTCCCGTGCTTATGACGACGCTCACGACGATTCTCGGTACGCTTCCGATGTGTTTTCAATTCGAAGGAACCGCTCAAATGGTACAGCCGATCGGCCTTTCGATCGTCGGCGGTTTGACGTCGAGTACATTCGTCACGCTCTTTATCATTCCGGTACTTTATTCGCTTGTTATGAAAGAAAAAAAATCGATCGATGGCGGTGCCGCGCAGGCGGTCGCGGATTTTATCCAAAGCGGCGATATGCCTGCCGAAACGGATTGCGTGCAGGCCGGCATTATCGCAAATCAATCGGTCGAAGACGATATCGTCGAAACGCTTGAACAGGCTGTTCCGGATATCCGCTATACGATCATTCCGACGGTAAACGGGCGAGGCGGCGACAACTACAAACTCGGAACTGCGACATGGCCCGAACAGAATTTTATGATGATCGCCTACGTAAAAAAAGCGGATGCGGCAATGATTTCGGCTGCCGTCAGGATGCTGAAGAAAAAATTTCCCAAAGAGGGGATAAAACTTTTTTTCATGTGAGCACATGCGCGGATGCGCATATACGAAACACTCAGCGCACTTTAAAGAATATGCCGATCAGCGCTACCGTTATGAGCAGCTGCATGATGACGAATTTGATAAGTACTTGCGTCGGCGACCATCCGCGCTTTTTACGCATTTCGTCGTGCAGCGGAAAGCGGATATTGTTGAATATGCGTATATGAAAAAAACGCAGCAGCGCGACTTTCAATAATCCCATGCCGCCGTTTATAGACATGATCGTCGATGTCGCCAAAATCAAAAAGGGGTTGCCGCTGACCATAACGCATACGCCGATAAAAAAGCCGAGCGCGCGGCTGCCGGCGTCTCCCATGAGCACTTTGCTCGGGTATGCGTTGTGCCAGAGGTATCCCATAAGAGAACCTGCGAGTGCAAAACTTATGACTGCCCAGTTCGCGCCTTTCGGCAAATGCGGTACGAGCAGGTATTCGGCTATATCGATGTGCCCGAGCACAAAATAAAAAATCGATCCCATCGTGATGAGCGCGATGAGCACGAGCGTGCCCGAAAGCCCGTCCACTCCGTCGGTGCAGTTCGTCGTATTGATCGACGCCCACAGCAAAATCGTACACACGATCACATATACCGCGACGTTTACCGAAACCGGATGCGTAACGAAGGGCAGCCAAAAGCGGACGTGACCGTCGGGCGACAGGCTTTTAAGACAATAAAAAAGCAGCAGCGCTTCTGCAAAACTTATAATAAGGTCGAGCAGCGCTTTGCGGTATTCGCCCCAGCTTGCAAGGCTCTTATCGTCAAGAAATCCCGTGAGCATCATAATCCACGTCAATATAAGCGTGCCGCCTTGCAGGATCGTAAGCGGCGTACATAAAAACACGATGACGATAAATACCGTGATGAAGACGATGCCGGCTCCCGTCGGTTTTCCTTTCGATGCTTCCGCAGTGAGCGTAAATTCCCTGCCTCTGTCGTGCGGCAGACGCTCGTAAAAGCGGGGCAAAAGGCGCATCGAAGCGATAAAGCCCGTATAAAGCGCGAGCGTTATGAGTACCGTGTACGATTGGAGGAGCCTTGCCGGTCCGAAAAAATGCTGCAGATATGCACCGAAATAGTATATCATTAACAACCTCGATTTTATTCGTGAGAAGGATTCAATGCCTCGACGGTCCGCGCCGAGCTTGTTGATTCCGTTCGATAAGCCGCTTCATCATCCGTAAAAACCATGGCGATACCGTGTTCGTTGCAAAATTTAATAAATTCGGAATCGGAATCGGTACCGCCGGGCTGCAAAATGAGACGTATGCCGCTATTTATGAAACGTTCGAAACCCTTGTCAAAGGGCAGTGCGCTTGCGCTTACGAGCGTTTCGGCAGGCGGTGCGCTTTTTGCCGGTTCGCTTTGCATATTGTTTGCAGCTCTGTTGATCGCCGCAAAGCAAGCGTCCGCCGGAGCGAGCGCCGCGCAGCACATACCGATCGTCGTCATATTTCCGATGACGGCCGCCGCGTCGTGTTTTGCACCGAGCATGACGAGCTGAGCGAATGCCGCCTCATCGGCTTGAATTTGTGTCGGCCGCGCTTTTGTGACGACCTTCCATGAATCGAAGAGCGTAACTTTGTCTTCTTCGACGATGAGGCCGCCGTTGAGCGAGCGGATATTGTACGATATCGTCGCCGGTGTCGACATCGTGATCAGGCGGATATCTTTCCGCTCGGCAAGCAGCGTTTTTGCTCCCGCCGTAAAGTCCGGCGCGACGACCGCCGCCAAATTCGATTTTAATAATTCGTTTGCTGCGCTTTCGTCGACGACTGCGCTGAATCCTGCGACCGCATTTTCCAAAAACGCTTTTCTGCAGGCGGACATCTTTTGAAAGGATTCGGTACAGTTAGAACCGAGTGCTGCGCTGACGGGAATGCCGTGTTTTGACGAACACGTAAATACCGATCCTGCCGCCGGCGTAAAACGCATTTCTATTTCGTTCCCGTTGTCGCCGCGTTCTGTTACCGTCGGAGGCTTTCTCAACAACGCGGAAAAATTGCTGAGGCTTTCCCATACCGCATCGATATTGACGTAGAGACTGTACAAAAGTTCCCCGCCCTGATTTTTCCGCAAACTGTCGAGCGCACCTCCGTGTAAAAGCGTGTAGAGACAGGCCGAACGGTGCGACTGCTCTTTATTTATCAGCTCTTCGGATTTTTTATACGGCAGCATAAAATAGCGGGGATAGGATTTATCTCCCGCCTGCTGTAAAATCGCGTTTCCCGCCGCGGCGGTACAAGCCGAAATCATATTGAACGCTTTTGCCGCAAGGTAGAGCCGGAACGCTTCGGAAATACTTTGTGTTTCTATTTTAACGATCGCTTCTTCATAATCGACGGGATCGGTGAGTATGAGTATGTTTTTATAATTTTTGCACGCCGCTTGAATGAAGGAGAGGGCGCGCATATCGATTTTGTCCGCAACGGAATCGAGCGATTTATAATTTTTCCGCGCATGAGATACGGGTTCCAAATTGATGCAAACCAAGCGGATCGCACCCGTTTCGTCGGAGCGGCCGAATTCGTTTTGCCTGCCGCTTGTAACGAGCGATTGCAGCATCGCCTCGTAGTCGCCGAAAGTGCGCGGCGAATCGTCGAAAACGGACACCGCCGTGTACGCGATATCGGCATCCGCGAGCAGCTTTCCGGTTTGCCCCGCCGACAGAATTTCGCAGCCGTGTTTTATAAGGCAATGAACGAGAGCCGTGAGATTGTCGGTGTAGTCGGTATACAAGAGCGCCCGATTTTTCATATTCGAAATAATAACACAAAAAGTACGGGTGCACAACAACGATGTACAATCCGTCCGAACATGTGTTAAAATAATAAAATATGGATATCGTGTCGAGTAAACGAAATCTCCGCGGAACGATCACCGTCCCCGGTTCGAAAAGCCATACGATTCGCGCGCTTTTGCTTGCAGCCCTTGCAGACGGTACGTCGCATATTTTCAATCCGCTTCCGAGCGCAGACTGTCTGTCGGCAAGCCGTGCGATTCCGCTTATCGGCGCGGGTTTTCATTCTGCAGATTCGGTGTGGACGGTTTCCGGTGCGGGAAAGTGCGCCCATCTTCCCGACGATGTCGTCGATGTCGGAAACTCCGGATCGCTTTTGTATTTTTTATCGCCGATCGCGGCGACCTTTTCCGGTTGGAGCGTTTTTACCGGAGACGAGTCCATTCGGAAGCGTCCCGTTTCCCATGTCGTCGACGCACTCAAGCAGCTCGGCTGCGAAGCTTACGTTTCGCGTCCCGATACCGATGCTCCTCCTCTTATCATCCGCGGTCCCCTCTCAAAGCGGAGTGTCGTAACCGACGGCAGTCTTTCTCAGTATGTGAGCGGCATGATGATGGCGGCTTCTCGCCTTGACGGTATGCTCGATATTATGCTTACAAATCCTAAAGAGACGCCCTATCTTTCGATGACTCGCTTATGGCTCGAAGAACTCGGCGTGAAGGTGAGCGTGTCGGACGATTTCAAGCACATTTGCGTAAAGGGAGGCGTCACGCTTCCTCATTTCGACAAAACGATTCCGTCGGATTGGGAAGCGCTCGCATTTCCTCTCGTCGCCGCACTCATATCCGACAGCGAAATAATAATTAATAATATAGACGATTCGGGCAGTCAGGGTGACGATGCGATCGTGGATGTGCTCGAGTCCGTCGGTGCGGATATCGAACGCGACCGCATACGGCATACGCTTACCGTACGCGGCGGAAAGTGCGCGCGTTCCGTAAAAGGAGAAGCGCCCGGCAGGTTGTCGACGGAAAAATTGCCGCGCGGAGAATTGCGCGTGAATATTTCCGGTTTTCCCGATGCGATCTGCGCGCTCGCCGTCGCCGCATCGTTTATCGAAGGGACGACGATTATAGAAGATGTCGGCGTGTGCCGTAAAAAAGAAACCGACCGAGTCGAAGTGATGAAAAGCGAATTGACGAAACTCGGCGTCGAAATTGAAGCCGAAGCGGATTGCCTCGTGATTCACGGACACGCACCGCTCAGCGCATCCGGCGAAAAAAACGATGCGTTTGCGATTCACGGCGGTACGGTCGAAACATACGGCGATCACCGAGTTGCGATGGCGCTTTCGTGTTTCGGTTTCGGACTGCCCGAAGGCGAGGCGATTACCGTAAAAGACGCGGAGTGTTCGGCCGTTTCGTTTCCCGATTTTATCGATGCCATGAACGGCATCGGTGCGGGTTTTGTTGTATAGGTGTCCGGGTGCTTTTTCCGGTTTGGATTATCTCTTAAAAGTTAGCGTCGGCTATTGACAGTTTCAGCCGGTTAGCGTATATTAACCTTTGGAAAAGCGGCGTGTTTTTGAAGCGCGCTTTCGAACAGGAAAGTTATGATGCCTTTATCGATGTGTGCAATCGGCGAACAATGTACGGTAAAAAAAGTCGGCGGTACGGCCGAAGTCAGACAGCGTCTCAATGAAATCGGCTTCAATGTCGGTACTCCGGTAACCGTCGTTTCTACGACAAACGGGAATATTATCGTACAGGTAAAGGAATCCCGAATTGCATTGGATCGCGCGATGGCCAACCGCATTATGGTGTGAGCGCGGATCTTTTTACGGTGTGATTTATTACGGCCGTTAAACGGTCAAGGAGATCATAATGAAAACATTGCGGGGTGTTACCGTAGGCGAAACGGTAACGGTCAAAAGGTTGGACGGGGAAGGCGCATTAAAACGCCGCCTCATGGACATGGGTTTTACCAACGGATGTAGCGTGTATATCCGTAAAGTTGCGCCGCTCGGCGATCCGGTCGAAGTGACGATCAGAGGATACGAGTTGAGCGTCCGTAAAGACGATGCGGATTGCATCGAAGTGGAATAAGCGCGTGCAGGCGCAGTGTGCGAAGCACACCTATTTGTATTGAAAAGATAAAAAACGTTGGTAGCTTGTGGAGGAACTATGGCAACAATTAAAATTGCGCTTGCAGGAAACCCGAACTGCGGCAAAACGACTATGTTCAATTCGCTGACGGGGGCGAATCAGTATGTCGGTAACTGGCCGGGAGTAACGGTAGAAAAAAAAGAAGGCCGAATGAAAGGCGAAAGCGATATTATCGTTACGGACTTACCCGGTATTTATTCGCTTTCTCCGTATACGCCCGAAGAAGTCGTAAGCCGCGATTACCTTGCGGGAAACGATCCTGCGGCGGTTTTGAATCTTGTAGATTCGACGAACATCGAGAGAAACTTATATTTAACTACGCAAATTCTTGAGCTCGGCAAGCCCGTCGTCATTGCGCTGAATATGATCGACGTGCTGAAAAAATCGGGCGATAAAATCGATACGGAAAAACTCAGCGAAGCGCTCGGCTGTAAGATAATCGAAACGTCTGCGCTGAAAGGTACGGGCGTAAAAGAAGCCGCCCGCGCTGCGGCGGAAGCTGCGCGCAACTCGAAAACGGTTATGCCCAAAAAGTGTTTTTCCGCAAACGTCGAACAGGCGATTTCAAAAATGGAAGCGCTTGTTCCCGCAGATATTTCTGCAGAACTCAAACGCTGGTATGCGATCAAACTGATCGAGCGCGATAGAGTTGTGCTGGAGCGTCTGCATCTTTCGGCGGGAGACGCCGCAAAAGCGGAAGAGATCACAAAAGCCCTTGAAGCGGAGTACGACGATGATTCCGAATCGCTCATTACGAACGAGCGCTACGAATACATCACGAAGATGCTGAAGGGCTGCTTGAAAAAATCCGGTAATAAACTAACGACATCAGATAAGATCGATAAAATCGTGACGAACCGCTGGCTCGGTATTCCGATTTTCCTTGCCGTCATGTGGGTTATTTATTATATTTCGGTAACGACGGTCGGCACGTGGATGACGGACTGGACGAACGATTCGTTTGTCGCGGGTATTCAGGATATCGTTTCCGGCTGGATGGAAGGTGCGGGTGCGAACGAAGTACTTACCGACTGCGTCGTTAACGGTTTGATCGGCGGCGTCGGTACGATCCTCGGTTTCGTGCCGCAAATGGCAGTTTTGTTTTTACTGCTTTCGATCGTTGAAGATATCGGCTATATGGTGCGAATCGCTTTCGTCATGGACCGCGTGTTCAGACACTTCGGTCTTTCGGGAAAAAGCTTTATCCCGCTGCTCATTTCGTCCGGATGCGGCGTTCCCGGTATTATGGCGTCGAAGACGATCGAAAACGAAAACGACCGCCGCTTGACGATCATGACGACGACGTGGGTACCCTGCGGTGCAAAGCTTCCCGTCATCGCGCTCATGGGTGCGGTTATGGTGCAGCACGTATCGGGTATGAGTGCCGCGTGGCTTGCGCCGGCTATGTATGCGACGGGAGTGGCGTGCGTACTCATCGCGGCGATCATGCTGAAAAAGACGAAACCCTTCCACGGAGAAGCGGCTCCCTTTGTTATGGAACTGCCGCAGTATCATATTCCTCAAGTGAAGACGGTACTGCTCCATACGTGGGAACGTTTGAAAGGCTTTATGATCAAAGCGGGAACCGTGCTTTTCCTCATGTGCTTGGTTATGTGGTTCCTGTCGAGCTACGGTTTCGGTGAAGAAGGTTTCGGACTTGTCGATCCCGCAGAGTCCATGCTTGCGGCGGTCGGCAATGCGCTCCGCTGGATATTCATACCGCTCGGCTTCGGAGGCGAAGTGGGCGGTTGGCAGTCCGCGGCTTCGGCCATTTCGGGTTTCGTTGCGAAAGAAGGTATCGTCAGTACGATGGGCGTTCTCGCAAACGTCGCTGAAGAAAGCGTTGAAGAAGCGGATGCGGTTGCAAGTGCAGTCGCAACGTGGTTCCCGACGCTTCCCGCCGCCATATCGTACCTCGTGTTCAACCTGCTCGACTCTCCTTGTATTGCGGCTATTTCGACGATGGCGCAAAACCTGCAGAGCCGGAAGTGGTTTTGGTTTGCGATTGTCTTCCAAAACGTATTCGCATACGTTATCGCGCTGTGCGTGTACCAGTACGGTATGCTTTTTATGACGGGAGCTTTCGGAGTCGGAACGGTGTTCGCGATCCTCTTTACGCTTGTCATCCTTGTTATGCTGTTCCGGCCGGATCCGTATAAAAAGCAGGAACGCATGATGAGAGGGCGCGCGGTCGCCGCATAAAGTGTCGGCGGATATCGATCGGAAAGAAAACGGACGCAGTTAAAACGGCGTTTTATAAAAATGATCGGTTGCGGCGTTTGCATTGCGGACGCCGCGGCTTTCGGAACGGATGGTTTTGCGGGTTTTACGGCATGCAAAATCGTCCCGGGTAAAAGGGGCGCTTGCCGGCGGTTTACGGAGGTTGGTATGATTGCAAATATTATTGCCGTGCTTTGTATCGCCGTGTGGGGATTTTTCGCGGTACGCGCCGTTGTAAAAACTCACCGCGAGGCGAAACTCACCGGTAATCCCGGCTGTCTCGGATGTACGGGCTGGTGTTCGTCAAAAGGCGGCTGTCATGAATTTTCGCACGCGGAAAAGTTTTTGGCCGAGCGCTCGAAAAAATAGCGTATGAGTTTTGATGAAGCCGTTATACAGTGCGGGGCGCCCGCACTGTGCGGCATAAAACCGTCGTGTCTTTTTTCCATACGGAAAGAAGTGTACGACGAAAGCAAATATAAATTGCGTGAGTGGCACAGTGCTTTTGCCGGAGATAAAAAATATATCGTCGCCGTGCCGCGCCGCAATGCGCCGGTACTGTTTTTTGTGTACGACAAAAATCTGCTCGAACGGCAGTGCGGCGATTGCTGCATACGGCGGTATTTGAAAGAAAAAGGCTATCCCGTAGAAGCGGGATTCCAAGCGATGCTTTCGGAACTGCTGCACCGGCTTGCAGGAGAAAAATCGTTTCCGCATGAAGTCGGCGTTTTTCTCGGCTATCCGCTTGAAGACGTCGAGCAGTTTGAAAAAAGAGCCGGCGGAAATTGCCGGTATGCGGGTTTTTGGAAAGTGTACGGAGACGTGCATGCCGCACAAAAGCAAATGGAGCGGTATAAAATATGCAGCACAGGCTGCCGTGAATTGTTAAAAAAGGGATTATCGGTACCGCTTGCGGCAAAACGATACGCAAAGCGGTGCGTTGAATAATAATTATTTTTTATGGAGGCATAAAATGAAAAAAGCGATCGTATATGCAAGTACGACGGGAAATACGGAAGCGATGGCTCAGGCGATCGCAAAAGGTGCGCAGGGTTCCGGCGCGACCGTTATAATGAAAAAAGCCGACGAAGCTGATGCGGCGGAAGTTTTAGGCGCCGACGTCATTATCCTCGGAAGCCCTGCGATGGGTGCAGAAGTTCTTGAAGACAGCATGGAAGATTTCTTTACGTCCATCGAAGGCAGTCTTGCCGGAAAAAAAGTTGCGCTCTTCGGTTCGTACGATTGGGGCGACGGTCAGTGGCTTCGCGATTGGGCGGACCGCGTCAAAAATGCGGGCGGCACGATGGTAAACGGCGAAGGCCTCATGGCTCACCTTGAGCCGGATGCGGATGCCGTAAAAGCGTGCGAAGATCTCGGCGCAAGCGCATAACAAAATTGCGTGCCGGTTTGCGTGCGTATGATTCGCAGACAGGCACCCGCTTCGATACGACAAATCGGAGCGAATTGAAAACTGCACCGGCTGATTCGAAAGCGGAGAGGTCGGACGGTTTTAACATCGGTTCTTCTGCGTGCAGGAGGGTTGTCAATTCTCTTGTACGGGACATAGCTACAAAGTAAAAGTTTCCAGCTTTTCACAGGGCCTGCTGCGTACGCCACAAGCGCACAGGTCCTGCTTTTTTTGAAAACCCATCATAAAAAATCCGCAGGAGGTTTGCTATGGCGGTAAATGTAATTATCATTTTAATAATCGCAGTCGGAGTCGTGTTCGGCGTCCGTTCTGTTTTGCAAAGCGCTTCCGGAAAAAGCTGCTGTTCGGGAGGCGATTCTATCGTAAAAATAGAACCATCCGATACCGATCGTTCGCATTATCCGTATCGCGCCGAAGCGGAGGTGGAAGGCATGACGTGTAAAAACTGCGCCGCGCGCGTTACCAATGCGCTCAACAGTCTCGACGGCGTATGGGCGTCCGTGAATCTCAAAAAAAATTCGGTGTCCGTTTTGCTGAAGGAAAAAGACGCCGGCGAGGCCCTCGTCGAAGCGGTTTCAAAAGCCGGCTATACGATTAAAGACGTGAGGATAACGGCTGTGTGATCAGAAGCCGCTCGTAATTTCCGTACGAACGAACGTTGCACAAAATTGCGCTCTGGAAAAATTCAAAAAAGAATGTTACAATCATCGTATGAAAAACACACGAAAATTGTATCTTGCCCTTGTCGTTTGGGCGTGCGCGTTTGTTTCGGTTTACGCGCAGACTATTTTGGAAAGCGCCGTTTTGGAAAAAGTGCAGGCGGCTGTATTTGAAGTCGTTGTCGAAAAACCGGCGGAGGGAAATCTCACATACGAAAAAAAACTTCCGCTCGATCGTATTCCGTTTGCAATCCGTAACGACGCATACTTGCCGATCGGTACGGCATTTTTGATGAGCGACGGAAAATTTTATTCCGCAGCGCACGTATTTTCGCTGTACAAAGAAACGTTGTACACGAATTATTTTTTGCGCGGTAAAGACGGCAAAACGTGGAAGATCACATCGGTTACGAAATTCGCAACCGACCGCGATTTTATCTGTTTCGATGCGGAAAATTTTACCGCCGATAAAAACGCAGGTCTTTCCGTCGCGCCGGATGCCGCGCTGAACTCGGCGGTGTTTTCCGTCGGCAACGCGCTCGGTGAAGGCATCGTTATCAGAAACGGCGTGCTTACGAGCCGTACGCCCGAACAGGAAAACGGTGAGTGGCAGTGGCTCCGTTTTTCGGCTGCCGCAAGTCCGGGAAATTCCGGAGGCCCGCTTGTTACCGAAAAAGGCGATGTACTCGGTATCATCGCCATGAAAAGTCAAAATGAAAACTTAAACTATGCGCTGCCTTTTGCGGAAACCAAAAACGTCGCCGACAACACGGGTGTCGTGCATATCCCCTTTTACTATCGGCTCCCGACGATTTTGACGGAGCGCTTTTATCATGTTTTCGACGAAAAGTTTTCGCTGCCGCAAAACCTCGGATCGCTCCGCGAGGAGATCACGTCGCATAACAGAAAAAACACCGATAAACTCGTACACGATTTGAGTGAACGATTTGCTCCCGATGCGAAAGAAGGTTTTGCCCGAGCAGCGGGCTTTGCGGAAATGCTTTCGAATTCGTATATGGCAAATTTTCCCTATACGATGTATCTGTCGGAAGCGGGCAAATGGGATTACATGAAGCCGAAAGATATTGCGACGCATCAGCTCGGCGATAACGGTTTTGTCAATTTCGGCGCTATGCTCGGCTATACGTTCGCGTATGTCGTAAAGCCCGAATCGATCGCACTGAAAGACCTCATCGCCTCTCCGAAAACATATATCGATTATATCCTTTCCGCAAGCAAAATTACGCGGAACGTTGCCGGCGAAAAAATTGCAATCACTTCTCTCGGCGATCCGTGCAAATCCGATCGGCATATCGACCGCTTCGGCCGCACGTGGCTTGTCAACTATTGGGAGCTCCCGTTCGTCGATTATATGGCGATTGCGTATGCGCTTCCGATGCCCGACGGCGTCTACGTCATGCTCAAGTTCGATTCGTACGGCGACGTTTTAAACGGACATCGGCAGGATATGGCGTTCGTCGCCGATTATGCGTACCCGTCGTATTCGGCGGAATTGAAAAATTGGAAAGAATACCTTGCGCTTTCGGAAGCCGAAGCGGGAAAACGGGATCCCGTTGTCGAATCGATTTCGCTCGACTATTCCAAAAAGCATATCGCTCTTAAAACCGCCGCGTATTCCGTCGATCTGCCGTCTTCTCTTTTGGCGGCGTCCGACGACACGACGTTCGCTCTTTCTATCGGCTATGCATTCAAAGACGGAAAAATCGTGCAGGAAGAAAGAACGCTCAGTCTGTCTACGAATAAGCGCGCGGAAAATTATCGCTTTTTGTTTATTTCCAAACAACCCAAGCCCGATGCAAGTGCGCTGAAAACTACGGCGGAAAGCTGGGAGCAAAAGCGCGACGGCATTGCGCCGTATGACGGAAAACCCTACGACAGTGAACAATACACGTTTATCGATAAAATTATCTATCCGAAAGGCGTCGGCTATAAAACCAGAAGCGCTGCGGACTGCGTGTATATCCTCGGAGGAGGATTGGGCGGACAGGGGAAAAAGAGCGAAGCGCTGCGCTTTATTGCGGCGACGGAAAAGAGCGTCCGTTTGCGCTAAAACCTCCGCTATGTAAAACCTGCCGATTTATTCGTGCGGAAGGTTTAATACCCCGATGCCGCTTGAAGCTTCGCTGCCGGGCTGCGTCGGGGTTTTTGATTGGAATGCGGATTGTTGAGGCATAGTATTTTTTAAAGAAGAAAAATAAATGAGTAAAAGAAATCGGACGACAAAACTTCGTAGCCGCCAAACTGGGCAAGCTGTTTGCGGTTCGAAATAATGTTATGTCTACAGCCCGTGGAACCGTTTTTGGGGGAATAAATGCATGATTTTGTCGCTTATAAATAAAAGTTGTTCAAACTATCAAGCAATCGAATTGATATTTCAGAAAACAGGGGATTGTATGAAACGTTTTTTTATATTATTACCGTTTGCTTTTTTCTCTTTTTTCGCCTTTGCGCAAACAAAATTGGAATTATATAAAGATATGGTCACGACCGATAATTTGCGGCTTAGAACACCCTATGCCGAAAATAAAATCATAACTGTTTTAAATAAAGGAACCGGAGTAAAAATTATCGGTATTGAAGATGAAAAAGAAACGATTGACGGGATTACAAGTAATTGGGTAACTGTCGAAGTTCAAAAAAATGCGAAAGACAAAGATGGGAATCCTGTTAAATATGCAGTTGTCGGCAGATGTTTTGCCGGTTATCTGAAAGAAACTCCGCCGGTTTCTTATGTTCCTAACTACGAAAACGGAAACGGAACGATAATTGAGCAAACGGAAGATAATGATTTTTATATTCTAAAAAGAAAGCATCGGCAAAAATTGAAACTCGGTGGAATGGCCGATGATTATAATATTTATAAATATATTAATAAAAATCAAGTCCTGGTCAAAGTAACTTTGGATGACAGGGTTGATGTTGAAGAATTATGGCTGGTACAGTCTAAAAAAGATTTGCTGCATTATGTATGGCTTAAAGTTTCTTATAATGGAGTGCAAGGATTTGTTTATTATTCCGGCGCCTATTACAGTAATTATTATAAAAAATATATTGACGGCTATTCGGATCCGTATCAAAACAACTGTTGGGAAATTCTTGAAAAAATTAACGTCGGAAACAGAACTTGGACTGTAAGAAAGGTTTATCAAGGTCTTTCAATTTTTTCGGAAAATGATTTTATTGAAGTACGCGATAAGCCGGGGGTAGTAGATACGACAGTAATAGCCGAAATTCCTTCAAGTTATAAAAACGGAAACGGGCAGACAAATATCATAACGGAAGCAATTACGGAAGAATACGATGGTTCATATAGAAATCGTTGGGTAAGAATTACCGTAGACGGCAAAACCGGCTGGATCTCCGGAGCATATCTTTCTGCAGAACGCGGCGGTCCTACTTATTATATCCCGGAAGACTGGATTGCTTTCCTCAAGGGAGATGCACCTTAATCAAATGGTGCTTTATGTTGATTGTAGTAAAGAACACCTGATACCGTTTTCAAGGTCGGCAACGTAGCCGATCCGTACTGCGTTTTAAATAAACGAGAGCGTGAAAATGAAAAAAATTATATTTACTTTAATTACATGCTTTTTATTATTTAGTTGTTCGAAAACAGAAAAAGAAAGGAATAATTCAATTATAGAAACAGAGAAATCAAATGCAACGGAAATAGAAAGTAATTCAAATATCGATGTTAATATTGTTCCGGGAAAATATTATAGAATCAATTCAATGGAAGGATTAAGAGTTAGAGAATCGAATTCTTTAACGTCATATATTATAAACAAATACCCGGACAATTTTCTTGTATATGTTGAAGAGGTGGATAAAAATCCCGTTGAAATAGATAAAATAACAAGTGTTTGGGTAAAAATCCATCATAATAACGATAAAAGCGGTTGGGTATTCGGAGGGTACCTTAAACCTTTAGAAAAATTCCCCGAAAATTCCTTAGACGTTAATGAATACAGATACAGGGAATATAAATCTTCCTATAATGATTTAAAGCCTTCATTATTGAATAATGATTGGGAATGTTTTTACATTTTTTCTAAAGATTATGTTGGAGAACCTCAACAATTCTCATTGGATGCATATGATATGTATACGAGTATTATTTACGATGAATACAAAATATTTACCGGATTGTATAAAGATAAAGAAGGTAAGGAGGGGTATTTCATTGCGAAAACGGATTTACAGGAAAAAAAACTATTGGAACTATATTCTGAAGAATCAACCGATCATTTAATTGTTTTCTTAAAACCTTGGGATCCGGAATCTGAATATATATCGGTTGGAAGATGGTTTAACTCCGAAGCCGACTTTTATATTTCAAAAAATAAAATTTCCGAAAAATTATATTGGAAAGATGAGTAATGAAAACAAGAATTACGCTTTTAATTGCTCTCTTTTTTATGTTATTACCGATTGTATTATCTTGTGCTGATGATAAAAAAGACGATCAGAATTTTTCACTTTTATATTTATTTCAAAAGGGATATTCCGATAATAAAACGTTTTCGATATTTACCGACAATCGGATGCTTGCCGAACTTGAAAATTTAAAAAATCGAAACATTTTGAAAATTTATTTTGACAGAGAATATTCGGATTTCGTTTTATTTGCCGAGAAAGCGGAAAACGTATATCGGATAATCCGACTGAACTATATTACAAATGAAGAAAAGATTTTATTCGATTTTGAAAAAGAGATTTACCGATTCAGCACTTTTACGAAGGATTCGTTCTTTTGGTGCGAAAGATGCGAAAAAAACAGAGAACCGCATATTTTATATGAATATAATTCCAAAACAAAAAAAATTAATAAACTTTTCGAAGCGGAGGATATTCTTGACAAACACGGAGAACGATACGAAAGCAGATTTATTACCGCTGTGCAGGCAGATGATAATACGGTTTACTTTTATATGGACGGAGGATTTGTCGGCGATTCGGGAAGTTTTGTAATTGACCGTTCAACAGGTGATGTTCGAAAGAATGCAATTGATATCGGCTGGTCTTATCCCTGCAGTCGTTATAAAAATAAAATAATAAGGGAAGGTTCATCCGTTACACAAACAGAGAATATAAAATATTTTAGGAGCGATAGCGGAAGCTGTGTTATAACAGATTTAAATACATTCGAAGATATTCAATGTACGTTTAAGCAAAGATACGAGCGAATGGCCGGACCTTTAGTGCTTTTATCTGATGATTATTTTCTGGTACCGCTTTGTATCAGTCCTTTTAAAGATTCCTTGCGTAATGGACTGTTTGGTAAGAATTGGACCGTTTGTTATGCAATATTTGATATTAAGAAAAATAAAACTGTGTTTAATGGAATCGGAACGGAAACCGATATAATGCGTCTTACGGATGCAGTGTTAATAAATTAAATCGTCCGATACCGTTTTCAAAGCCGACAAACGGGACTGTGCTCGTTTGCAGGTTAAGTGAATATTATACTCACATGCCGTTGGTATGGTAACGGAAAATATAAAAATGATAGCTTTGCTTCGCGGTGTAACACCGAGCGGAAAAAATTAGTAGGTTGAATAGTTGATATTTAGACGCTTGCGTAGTATATTGTAGTAAGGAGTATTAAGATGACTACAATATCAGCAAAAATTGCAAACGAAGATAAGACAAGGTTTGAACGAATCTGCGACTCTATGGGAATAAATATTTCTTCGGCAATAAATTCTTTTGTAAAAGCTACAATTCGGGAAAACGGTCTTCCATTTGCGCTGAAAGCATCCGAAGATCCGTATATTTATTCGGAAGAAAATATGAAATATTTGCGTAAAAGTATACATCAGATTGAAATGGGGAAATGTCAAATTCATGAATTAAAGGAATCCGATTGATGGTAAAAGTTTGGTCTGATATTGCCTGGAAAGATTATTGCGAACTTTTTGATAAACATCAACAAAAATTGATAAAAAGTACACACGATTTAATTAAAGATATTGAAAGAAATGGTATTGATAAGGGAAAAGGGCAGCCGGAACCATTAAAGCATGAATTATCAGGATATTGGAGCAGAAGAATAGATACGGCGAATCGCCTTGTGTATAAAGTTGAAGATAATAAACTCTATATTGTTCAGTGCGGTACACATTACCATCAATCAAAAGCCTAGCACCCGCTTCAATCTGACAACAGGAACTGCGCCTTGTTATGTGGATACCCGCTTAGCGCCGGAGGAAAACTTAACTGAAAAAGGAATCCGATTATGGGAAAAGGAAAGAAAAAGTATTTAACAAAAAGAGGCTATTCTTTGTTAATAATATTTTTTTCATTACTGAGTTACTTGTTCGGTTCATGTTCAATCTTTTTTATCTCACAAGAAAAAATTGATGAATTAACGGAAAAATTTGATAACAATTTACTTCGAAAAAACGAAAAAAAAGAAATTAAAAGTATTTATAAAGATATGATATGGGGAGGGAAATTTATTTCCCCGGAAGCATCAAAAATTTTAAAATATTACATATCAGACCATACGGATGATTTATATATTAATTCCGAATATTTTTATAAATCCGAGTATATAAAAAAAATACTGAAAGAAAATGAAAATAAAGAAATCATCGGTCCGGTATATTTGAAAATAAAAGATGATACAAGAATTGCATATGCGGTTAACGGTTTTTATATAGATACAAATAAAAAGACCGTATATCAATATATAGATTTTGCACCAAGAAATGATAAATCCACATATACATATTTTGATCTTCCCAAAAGGAGATTAAAAATAGCCGATAGATTAATCAGGGTGTTTGAGGAAGACGGAGGTTGTAAATCTTTTACGGTTTATATACAGTATGAATAATAAACACATAACACCGTTTTCAAAGCCGACGAAACGGTAATCTCCGTTGTGGGTTAAGCGAATGATATGTGCACAGTCTAATGCACTGGAGATAAAAATGAACAACAAAAGAATATTTATTTTTTGTATATTAGTTTTTTTACTGCAAAATATTTTTGCGCATGATGAGCGACAGTCGGATATTTTAATTTTGCTGGAAAATAATTCCACTTGTACTAAACTTTATAAAGGGCTGATTCCTAAACCTTATGATGAGCCGGCAATTTTAAATAAAGATCTCTATAATGCACTAACATCAATAGATAGAAAAATTAAAGACGCTAAATCTATTTCTATAAATAAGATTGAAAAAGCTTGTATCATAGATGGTGTATATAAGGTTGAATATTTGCTAACAGGGAAAAAATATAAAATTCAAAATAATTATTGGATATATGAATCCGAATCTGAAAAATTCTACAGATGTGATATTTTAAATGAATTGCGAATCATATATGATTGTTATAATTATTCGGATTTTTACAGTAAATATTATTTACAAGACACCTTGAATATTGCCGATTGTAAAAACATACATTTTATACAATGGCTTTTTACGCATGAAACGGATATTCAAATTAAAGATAAATCTGTTGAGATTATTGAAAACCAATATTCAAACGGGATTCCGATTACAGTAAAACAATTGCCTTGTTATTATAAAATAAAAATTTCAACCGAAGAGTATGATCAATATAAAACAGCTTACAAGAAAACTGCAAAATGGAAAATATATAAAAATGATGATATATCATTTTGTGTTGTTACGAAATTTGAATTAGCTTGTATCATAACAGAAAACGAATTGATTTTTGGATTTGGAAATATGGATATGATTTGTCCATAGGTATACTACACCTGACATCGGTTCCAAAGCGGGCACGCGGTCAAGCTGCTGTGGTACAACCGGTTGTTGGTCGGACAGCTACCGGGCCGGAGATGGATAGTAAGTACACGATTTTAGTTACTTATTTAAATTAATAAGAATTGAGCGAGATAAAATTCGGAGGTTTAAAGATGAAAAAATTTTTATTTGCAGTTTTTATATTTTGTATCGGGGGTGTATTTTATAGCCAGAAAAATGTTTTTTCCCAAAAGCTGGAAGTTTATTATTTCCCTACTAAAAACGCGGCTAAAATCATAGAATATGATTTTAGATTTGATTTAAATATAACGGATTATGAAAAAGCTTCTTTGGATTTTAAGAAAAAAATCAAAGCAAAAAAATATTCAAAAGAAAAATATACTTTTAATATTTATAAAGTTGTAAAAGAAAACTACAGATATAAAAAAGATACAAATCAGTCTAAAGTAATTATTTCTCTTGCATGTAAAAATAAAAATAGTACAGATGTAAATAGATATTGTTCGGAAATGGAAGAACTGTTTTCTAATGTTCTGGGAAGGGAAGTACGTGTCTCTATTAAGTTTCCTGATGTTTATGTTTCATTTGATACTAATAATGCAGATTTTTTATTTGGCAGCAGTGCACAAGAAACTTTATATGACGGAACAAGAGTTACTTTAAAATGGATACAGCCGATTTATTACATGGAATTGGTTATACAGTACGATGATGCAAATCCGGGTGCTGTGGATGTTTCGAAATATCTAAAAGAAGATATCGGAAAATAAAATAATAACCTATAATACGGAATATCCGTCTGCCGTTCGGCACACAGCGCTGTCCAAAAACTGAAGTTTTTGGACAGCTTCCTAAATTTTAGACTCGAGGGCTGTCGAAAAAGTAACCGGCCTTTGTGCCGGCCCCGTTTTTTTTGTTATCCGGTTATATTCGGAATGTGAAATATTTTCCTTACGGTCCTTTTAAGGATCGATTTACCGGTCGTTCGCCATTTTATAAATTTCGAACATATCGGCTTCGTATAACAGTTTTGCCGAACCGCGCTTTCCTCCCGTTGCGAGACTGCATTTGTGCGCGAGCGTTTTCATCTGTTCTTCGGAAAGACTGATGCCGAGTTCTTTGAGACTTGTCGGCATTTTGATTTTGCGGAAAAATTTTTCCATCGCTTGGATGCCGCGCATCGCGATCTCTTCCGGCGTACCGTCCGCAATCCCCATGACATTGACGGCGAACTTATGGAAGCGCGGAAGGCAATCTTTATACACATAGCGCGCCCAGCTTCCCCAAATCGCCGCGAGTCCTGCGCCGTGAGCAACGTCGAACATACCGCTCAATTCGTGTTCGATTGCGTGCGATGCCCAATCGCCGCCGTGTTGTGCTCCGCAGCCGGTGAGCCCGTTGTGCGAAAGGCTTCCCGCCCACATGATTTCCGCGCGTGCATCGTAATTTTGCGGCTCTTCGCACAGGATCTGCGCATTTACCATAACGGTGCGCATGAGCGCTTCGGCGATGCCGTCGGTGATTTCCATGTTGCCGCCGTTTGTAAAATAGCGTTCCATCGTATGCATGAGGATATCGGTACAGCCGCACGCCGTTTGATAATCGGGGAGCGTCATCGTCAATTCGGGATTCATCACCGCAAATTTCGGCCGGCAAAAATCCGTATTGCAGCCGCGCTTTACCTGCCCTTCTTCTTTGGTGATAACGGTGCTGTTGCTCATTTCGCTGCCGGTTGCGGCGATGGTCAAAACGACGCCGATCGACATGCACGCTTCCGGTACGCGCGTGTGTTCATAGAAATCCCACACGTCGCCTTCGTTTGCGACTCCGTAGCCGATCGCTTTCGCCGAATCGATAACGCTGCCGCCTCCGACTGCAAGGATAAAATCGACGTTTTCTTTTTTAACAAGATCGATACCTTGATATACGAGCGAGAGACGAGGGTTTGGCACGACGCCGCCGAGTTCGATATACGAAATCTTTGCTTCGTCGAGCGATTTCTTTACGCGGTCAAGGAGTCCCGACTTTTGTACGCTTCCGCTTCCGTAATGGATGAGCACTTTTTTGCACTTCTGTTCGGCGACGAGCGAGCCGATTTGCGTTTCCGTTTCTTTTCCGAAAACGACTTTCGTCGGCGTAAAATATGTAAAATTGAACATACGACCTCCCATGCACTCAAAGTAAGAACACTTTGATTTCAATGCTTCCAGTATATAGCGATTGGGCTGCGCGCGCAAGAAGGTTTTACGATTCCATACCGTATTAAGATTAAAAAATTCGGCACTCCGTAACGGTGTTTCGTTCGGCGGCCGATCCGCGATTATTGCTCCGACCGAATGTTCATGCTATACTCGTGCTATGACCAACGAAAAAATTGATATGTGTCCGTGCGGTTCAGGCAAAAAATATGCCGACTGCTGCGAACCTGTTGTTACCGGCAAAACAAAAGCCGCTACGGCGGAAGCGCTTATGCGCGCGCGGTACACGGCATACGTCGTACATGAAATCGACTTTATCGTAAATACGTGTAAAGACGGCGAAGGACGCGGGGACATAGACCGCAAAGCGACGGAGGATTGGAGTAATCAGTCCGTATGGCACGGTTTGAAAATTCTGCGTACCGAAAAAGGTGCGGCGGGGGACACCGAAGGCATCGTCGAATTCGAAGCCGATTATACGCGTCACGGACTGCGCGACAAGCATCATGAAACCGCAGCGTTTGAAAAAGCGGACGGCGAATGGCTGTATACGACGGGCAATCTCAAAACGACGACGATACGCCGCGAAGGTAAAAAAATCGGGCGGAACGATCCCTGTCCCTGCGGCAGCGGAAAAAAATACAAACAATGCTGCGGGCGGTAAGCGGAGTTTCGGTGTCCGCCTTTTGTACTTTTTGCAAAACGGCGTACGGCTGCAGGAAGCGCGGATACGGAAAATACGGTGCGGCGGTACGATATGGCTGAACGAATCGTTACGGGATTTCATGCAATCGAAGAGCGCATACGGAGTGATTCGCGCGGAAGCGGCCGGATGCGCATCTTCTGGAGCAAAGCGGGGCCGCGCGCAAAAAAAATCATCGCGCTTGCAAAGCAGGAAGGCATCCCTTGCGAACAAGCGGACGATGCCGCACTCGATTCGCTTACCGCGCGCCTTTCCGAAACCGCACGTGACCATCGCGGCATCGTGCTCTGCATTTCGGGAGAGTCGGAGAGCGCACGCAATATCGTCGATTTTGACGAATGGCTCGCATCTCTGCCGTCCGATTCCGAAGTTTCATCGGAACAGAGCGGTGTTTTACAAAACGACGTGCGGCAAAATGCATACACGACGGTGCTCGTTCTCGATTCGGTGACCGATCCCCACAACGTCGGCGCTATTATCCGAAGCTGCGATCAGTTCGGTACTTCTCTCGTTATTTTACCGCAGGCAAGAAGTGCAAACGACATAACACATAATGAAGTGATCGCCCGCTCAAGCGCGGGAGCCGCCGCGTGGGTTCCCGTGAGCGTCGTGCCCAATGCGGTGCGCGCGGTTCAGCGATTGAAAGAAGCGGGCTTTTGGGTATACGGCGCGGATGCCGGCGGAGAATCGATCGCTTCGGTCGATTTCGCACGGAGAACGGTCATCGTCATGGGGAGTGAAGGAAAAGGCATTTCGCCGCTTCTTTCAAAACAGTGCGATGCGATCGTATCCATTCCGACGTGCGGAAAAATCGACAGCTTGAACGTATCCGTTGCCGCGGGCGTTCTGCTGTATGAACGATACCGGCGTTTCGCGAGGTAGCAACGCAAGCAAAAACGGCGGCAGCGAAAAAACATATTATACAATCGGCTTGGTATGAAATATGAGGTAATCTATCATTCCGTATTTCTTTAAAGTTACAAATAACAATCTTTCAGTTGTTTTATCGAGCCATACATAATTTGAACCGAGCTGATCGATAAATTTATATGCATGATTCAATTCCTGTATCCATGAAGCGGTATTCGTAAACGGTGAAAAACCCATCGCACCGTTTGAACATATTTTCGCGTAGCCGTACGGAAGTTTTAATAAAATACCGTCTGAGGCAAGAAAGTCCTTTTTCGGAAGTACGCTTTTTAGAATATATAAAGTACCGTTTGCATTTTTCAGCAGTCCGTAATAATCGTGAGCATGAATCCATGCTTCCGTAAAAATAAAAAATAATAACATTATTAAAAGCGAAATACCGATCGTGCCGCGTATATACGTTTTATGTTTTATTTCTTTTAACATCTTTGTTTTTGTAAACAAAAAAAGGGGCTGTCTCAAAAGTCGGTTACTTTTTCGACAGCCCGTCGAGTTTAAAATTAAGTCTTTATATTACAAGGACTTAATTTTAAACATCGCATATAAAATCAAGGAAGCTGTCCAAAAACTGAAGTTTTTGGACAGCCGCTTTTTGCATACGTAAAACCGTTATTTGTCTCCGATTCTGAAGCCGATTCCGACATAGGGTCTGATCGTCAAATACGTTACCTTTTGCTTTTCGACGAATTCGTAAAAGTCATACGAAACGTTGATTCCGCCGACCAGAGCAGCCGATTCGCCGAGTCCGATCTGTACGCTGCCGGTCGTACCGACGCCGATCATCGCCGATTTAAAGTCGATCGGGAATTTCGCGTTTGCACCGACACCGAGCTGGATGACAAGAATGTTGCCGAGCGGGATGCGGAATGCGGGTCCGAGGTTGAAATCGAGTATGCCCCACGTGTTGAACAATTTATTTTTCGGAAAAATAAGTGCGGCATTTCCCCATAAGCCGGTAAATCCTGACGTATAACTGAAAAACGTTACGTCCGGACCGAAGCTGTAATCTTTATTGTCGATGCTGTTTCTGATAGCTTCTTTTTTGAATTCTTTGATGTCCGTCCAATACGACAGTTCCGCCGTTCCTCCGAGCGACAATGTCGTTTCGACTGCGGATAATCCGGAAATAGCGATCCCCGCAACGAGGACTGCTGCAATAATCAATTTTTTCATTTTATACCCCCCGGCAATAATTTTTTATGAACGGCTGCCTCTGCAAACGGTCCAAACGATTATTGCCTGTATTTGCATGACTATGCTACCGTATATTATAGCATATTTTTCAAATCAATTCAAATCTGCGCAACTCCGTATTCTTTTCTTCAAACCCTCCTCTATCCGTTCAGGCTGTGTGCAATCAATTCGGGATGATATTCGAAATGCATATTGTCCCAAATCGGCCACTTGCCGCCCCAGATAAATCCTTCCGATTCGAACGCTTCGATCACTCCGGCAGGCGGCATCCAGCGTTTTTCGAGCGGCAGCGTCATCCATCCGTCGGGATCGATATCGCGCCGCCATGCCCAGTAGATATTTTTTTGTCCCCAGCCCCGCGGCAGCACATCGAGGGCAATGCCGTAGCTGTGAAACGAACGCGACTCACGGTCGCCGATTTCCCTCCAGTTATAGCTGTCCACGCGCGCCAATTCGTCGATGAAGCGCTGTACGGCGGTATCGGTTTTTGCGCGTTCTCGGATCTTGTTTTCGACACGTGCAAGCGGCGGAAAAATCCGTTCGTGCGCATTAGTGTATTTTCCGAGAAACGACACGCGCTTTATGTGCGTTTCGGTCGATTGCCGTGTCGCGCAGTCATAGACCGCATTGAAAAAATAAGGCGACGTGCCGGCTTGTTTTGCGCGGTTTTCCGCCGAAGAAAAATTGCGCAGGCGGCGTACATCCTCTTCGGTAAATTTTGCCGGGTCGGGTACTTCTTTTGCGTAGGGGTAAAAGAGCGGCCAGTATGATTCGCGTTCGGCGAGTTTGTCCGCGGGAAGCATTTTTCCGTCCGCCCAATACAATGCCGTCGTTTTTTGTTCCGAGTCTCGGTTTTGTACGATATCGATTTTAAAATCGGCGAGCGCGGAATCGTATGTTGCCGTAAATGCGATATCGGGATATGTGCGCCGGAGGATATCGAGTTCTTTCGGTTCGGGCGGAGCGGCGAAAAGAAATGCGGTAAAAAATAAAAGTGCGAGCGTCGCCGCAGCCGATTTAAAAAAACGTTTTACGGTATGCATCGGTACTCCCAAAAAACGCGCAGATAAAATACGCTGCAATAACATAAAAGATATAACGGCGGTAAGTTACACAAGTCCGGTATTGTTTTGATAAACGTTTTATTATATTGTAGAACAATGCGGATTTTACATTGTTTGAAATCCGCTGCTGCGCTTTGTTATGTGCGGGCGTGATTGCGTGAGGTGCGATTATGACTGCTTTGCCGGGATTTTACAGTACGCTTTTTACGATCGCGCTTCCGATTGTATTGCAGAATTTTCTCCAAACCTTCGTCAATATGCTCGACACCGTTATGGTCGGCAGGCTCGGTGCGGCCGAAATCGTAGCAGTCGGTCTCGGCAATCAGATTTTTTTTATACTCAATATGATGCTTTTCGGTATTTCAAGCGGCGGCGCTATCTTTATCGCGCAGTATTGGGGCAAAAAAGATATCGCAGGAATCCGTCGAACGCTGGGCATTACGCTTATGCTTTCGTTCGCTCTTTCGCTTGTGTTTACCGCCGCCGCGCTTTTTTTTCCGCGCGAATTGATTTCGCTGTATTCTTCGGATGAACGGGTGATCGACCTCGGCGGCGCTTACTTGCGCCGGATCGCATTGAGTTATCCCATGCTTTCGCTGAGCTTTGCATTTCAGCTGGCTTTCCGTGCAACCGAGCACGTCATCCTTCCGACGGTGAGTACTGCCGTTTCATTTTTCATCAATGCCGTTTTCAATTATTTTTTGATTTTCGGAGCTTCCGTTTCCGTATTCGGTTCCGTGCTGACCGTACCGGCAATGGGAGTGGAGGGAGCCGCGATCGCGACGCTTGTTTCCCGATTCGTTGAACTTGCGATTACGACCGGTTGGGCATATCGGAAAAAATATGAAGCGTGCGGCAGTTTTTCCGAACTCTTTTCGTTCAATGGCGATTTTCTTGGACGCTTCGTCAAAATCGCACTGCCCGTCATTATAAACGAAACGTTGTGGAGTTTGGGTATTACGGCGGAAAACTCGATTTTTTCGCACGCGGGTACCGATGCGATTGCGGCATTCAATATAACCGGAACGATTTCCCAGCTGACGTGGGTGTTTTTTATCGGTGTCGGAAACGGTGCGGGGGTTATCATCGGCAAAAAAATCGGTGAAGGAGCCGAGGCGGAAGCGCGGCTGTACGCGAACAGATTCGCATGGTTTATGCCCGTGATGGGCGTAGTTATCGGTTCGCTGCTTTTTCCGCTTTCATTCGCGCTTCCCTCTTTATTCAATGTCGGCCCGTACATCATTCGGCAGGCGAGGCTTATGCTT
Organism: Treponema socranskii subsp. paredis ATCC 35535; assembly: GCA_000413015.1. Taxonomy (GTDB): domain Bacteria; phylum Spirochaetota; class Spirochaetia; order Treponematales; family Treponemataceae; genus Treponema_D; species Treponema_D paredis. The sequence continues at coordinate 692,049 of KE332516.1, read as the reverse complement.
CGCATCCTCATGTGCGTTTATCCGGCAAATGCGTTCAATATGTTTTTCATCGTAGGTATGTGCCGATCGGGCGGCGATACCGTTTACGCCGCAGTCAACGACAGCGTGTGGATGTGGTTCGTCGCGATTCCGGCCGCATGCATTGCAGCTTTTGTGCTGCATGCCGAGCCGTGTATTATCTATGTCTGTTTGCAGATCGAGCAGATTTTAAAAGCGTGTGCAGGCTTTGTTCGCGTGCGTAACGGCAAATGGCTGCACAACGTTACGCGATAAATTTATTAATTATTAATTTTAATATAAATGAGAAAATAAAAATGACGATTCGACAGGCCGAACAAAAAGATTTTTCCGACATACTGCGCATATATTCCCGAGCGCGCGAATATATGACGGCGCACGGGAATCCGACTCAGTGGGGGAAATCCTTTCCGCCGGAAAATTTAATAAAGGATGATATCCGTAAAAAACACAATTATGTCGTCGAAGCGGACGGCGGCGTACACGGAGTGTTTGCATTTATCCCGGGCGACGATCCGACATACGCGCGAATCGAAGGCGCATGGATGAGCGATGCGCCGTACGGCACGATTCACCGCATTGCAAGCGACGGTACGGTCAAAGGTGTTTTTGCCGCTGCGATCGAGTTTTGTAAAGCACGCATTTCTCACATCAGGATCGATACGCATGCCGACAACAAAACGATGCGGTGCGCGATCGAAAAAGCGGGATTTAAAGAATGCGGCATAATCCGTGTTGCCGACGGTACTCCGCGCATCGCCTATGAGTTGATTGCGGAAAAAGATATGCGCTGAAAAATTTTGTGAAAATTACGGTAAAATTGCTTAACGAGGGAAACGGCGGTCTGCCGCATTATCCGCTCGACTCCCGTACGATCATCGACGGGGTGTACACGGTATCGGTGCGGATATGTTTTTGCGAGATGATGTCGAGAAGTTTTTCAGGAAATTATTTTCCGATACATTTGTTCCGGGAAGAACGCCTGAACGGGGTATTCTTTTTTTTCATAAAAATATATAATTACATTTTAAGATGAATAACGATGCATTCCTTGTTCTTGCAAACGGGCAAGTGTTTGAAGGAAAGAGTTTCGGAGCCGCCGGTTCGGTAACGGGCGAAGCGGTGTTTACGACAGGCATGGCAGGCTATCTTGAAACTTTGACCGATCCGAGTTATTACGGGCAAATCGTCGTGCAGACTTTTCCGCTCATCGGAAATTACGGTGTCATTCCGGCCGACTTTGAGAGTTCTTCCTGTCACCTGAGAGCTTACCTCGTACGCTCGAAATGCGATGTGCCTTCGAACTTCCGAAGCGAAGGGACGCTCGATTCGTTTTTAAAAAAGAACGGAGTGGTCGGTCTGTACGATATCGATACGCGCTCTTTGACGAAGGTACTGAGGGAAGCGGGCGTTATGAACGCGCTGCTCGTTTCAGGCGATTCGGAAGCCGCGGATGCCGTTCGAAAAGCGCTCAAAGACAGCCGCGCAAAAGCGGCGCTTTTGAGAAAAATAAAGTCATTTAAAATTATTAATGCGGTACGGGCGGTGTCGTGCAGCGGAAACGATACGAAACCGGACGCTCCCGCAAAAAAAGACAAAGCTAAGCGCGTCGTTCTGTGGGATTTCGGCGCTAAAATGAACATCGAACGGGAATTGACAAAGCGCGGACTCCTCGTCATGCGCGTCCCCGCCGCTTCGAGCGCGGAAGATATCCTTTCGCTCAAACCCGACGGTATCCTGCTTTCAAACGGTCCCGGCGATCCTTCCGAAAATACGGAAATTATTAAAAATATAAAAGCGGTGTGTAAATCGGGCGTGCCTGTTTTCGGCATCTGTCTCGGACATCAGCTGCTTGCGCTCGCGCGAGGGGCAAAGACGAAAAAATTAAAATACGGTCACCGCGGTGAAAATCAGCCTGTAAAGCATCTTTCGACGGGGCGCGTGTACATATCGAGTCAAAATCACGGGTATGCGGTGGAAAACGGGAGCTTGCCGCGCGGCGCGGTTTTGAGTTTTGTCAACGCGAACGACGGCACGTGCGAAGGTATCACGTATACCGATATACCGGCCTTCAGTGTGCAGTTTCATCCCGAAGCTGCAGCCGGTCCGCTTGATTTGAATTTTATTTTCGACGATTTTATTAATTTAATAAACGATCATGCATATTTTAATAATTTTAAAACACCGTACAAAGCCGTCGATGCCGCCTCGTATTTCGCAGCCGCGATACGATCGACCAAGCGCGGAAAAAGCGTGAAAGAGGCTGAACCTGAGAGTACGGTGAAAACGGGGAAAGGTTCCGACACTTCGGCGAAAAAGAAAACTGCGGGAAAGCGATCCGGCGTGCAAAAAACGAAGAGTGCGGATACTCGTCGCGCCGTACGTAAAACGAAAAGCGCAAAGGTGCGCGGATAATCGGGAGGATGCCGTATGCCGTTAAATACATCGATTCATAAAGTTATGGTTATCGGTTCGGGCCCGATCGTCATCGGGCAGGCCGCCGAATTCGATTACGCGGGCACGCAAGCGTGCAAAGCGCTCAAAGAGCAGGGCTTGAGCGTCGTCCTCGTCAATTCGAATCCCGCAACGCTCATGACCGACCGCTCCATGGCGGATGCGGTGTATATCGAGCCGCTTATTCCCGAAACGATTCGCAGGATTATCGAAAAGGAAAAGCCGGACAGTTTGCTTTCGACGCTCGGCGGACAAACCGGATTGACGCTGAGCATGGAGCTTGCCAAATCGGGATTTTTAAAAAGTCACGGAGTGCAGCTTTTGGGCGCGCGGCCGGATACGATCGATAAAGCGGAAGATCGGCAGATTTTCAAAGACACGATGCTGTCCATCGGCGAGCCGTGCATTCCGTCCAAAGTCGTGACGACGCTTGAGGCTGCCGTCGATTTTGCCGAACATGAAATCGGATATCCCGTGATAGTGCGCCCCGCATTTACGCTCGGCGGTACGGGCGGCGGTATTGCGGAAACGAAGACCGAGCTCGAAGAGACTGCGCAAAACGGACTGCACCGTTCACCCATTCATCAGATACTCGTGGAAAAATGCATCGCCGGCTGGAAGGAAATCGAATTCGAAGTCGTGCGCGATCACAGCGGGAACGCGATTACCGTGTGTTCTATGGAAAATCTGGATCCCGTCGGCATCCATACCGGCGACTCGATCGTCGTCGCTCCGACGATGACGCTTTCCGACAAAGAATATCAGATGCTGCGATCGTCCGCTCTCAACATTATCAATTCGCTCGGCATGGAAGGCGGCTGCAATGTTCAGTTCGCGCTGCATCCGTCGAGTTTCGAATACGCGGTCATCGAAGTGAATCCGCGCGTATCCCGCTCATCGGCGCTCGCATCGAAAGCGACGGGCTATCCGATTGCTCGCGTCGCGACGCTCATCGCGATCGGTTATAACCTCGACGAAATCCCGAACTTTGTGACGAAAAAAACGTCGGCCTGTTTCGAACCCGTCGTCGATTATGTCGTCGTAAAGATGCCGAAATTTCCGTTCGACAAATTCGTATACGCAAAGCGCACGCTCGGCACGCAGATGAAAGCGACGGGCGAAGTGATGGCGATCGGGCGTACGTTTGAAGAAGCGATTATGAAAGCCGTACGCGGCGCCGAAATCGGAACGGACTCGATGCGCTTAAAACAGTTTGTGGGCGAAAGCGATGAACTCATCAAAGAACGCGTCGGCGAATGTACCGACCGCAGGATTTTCGCGATCTACGAAGCGCTCGTTCGCGGTATCATGTCGATCGACGAAATTAATAAAATTACGAAAATCGATATATGGTTTTTGGCAAAACTGCAGCACATCGCGTTCCGTGAACTCGAACTCGCATCGGTAAAAACCGGAAAGCAAAAGCTTTCACCTCTTTTGTATCTTGAAGCGAAAAAAGACGGCTTCCCCGATAAAACGATCACCGAGTTGAGCGGAGTTGCGATCCCGGGCGGTTCGGGAATTATTAAAGAAGCGAAAAAAGCCGCCGCCCTCGTAAAGCAGGGTAAGCTCGCGCATATTCCCGCAACGTATAAAATGGTCGATACCTGCGCCGGAGAGTTCAGCGCGGAAACGCCGTATTTTTACGGCGGCTACGATAAAGAAAACGAAGCCGCGGATTTTCTCGCCGAACACGCGAAATCCAAAAGCAAAAAAGGTACGATCATCGTGCTCGGTTCGGGACCGATCCGCATCGGGCAGGGAATCGAATTCGATTATGCGTCGGTGCAGTGTGTGTGGTCGCTGAAAAAACTCGGTTACGATGTCGTGACGATCAACAACAATCCCGAAACGGTTTCAACCGATTTCGATACGTCAGACCGTCTGTACTTCGAACCGCTCACACCGGAAGACGTGATGAGCGTCATCAATACGGAAAAACCGATCGGCGTCGTCGTCGCTTTCGGAGGACAGACGGCGATAAAATTAACAAAATTTCTTGATGAACAGGGTATAAAAATTCTCGGCACGAGCGCCGAATCTATCGACATTGCGGAAGACCGTGAAAAATTTGAAGCGCTTTGCGTCAAACTCGGCATCAATAAACCTGCCGGGGAAACGGTTTTGACGACGGAAGAAGCGATTGCGTCCGCACGGCGCATCGGCTATCCGATTTTACTGAGGCCTTCCTACGTGCTCGGCGGACAAAATATGATCATCGCGTGGGGAGACGCCGATGTGCGCGAATACATGGGTATCATCCTTTCGCAGGGCATCGAAAATCCGGTGCTCATCGACAAATACATGGGCGGTACCGAACTCGAAGTCGATGCGATCTGCGACGGCAAAGACATTTTGATTCCGGGTATCATGGAACACATCGAACGCGCGGGCATTCATTCCGGCGATTCGATAGCCGTATATCCGTCGTGGAATCTCAACGATATCCTCCGGCAAAAAATTATCAAGCAGTCGCGCGAACTCGCGCTTGCGCTCGGCACGAAAGGGCTTGTCAATATTCAATATCTCATCTACAACAACGATCTCTATGTGATTGAAGTCAATCCGCGTTCGAGCCGCACGGTGCCCTATATCAGCAAAGTGACCGGCGTGCCGATGGTCGAACTTGCAGTGCGCGCGATGCTCGGCGAAAAAGTAAAAACTTTCGGTTACGGTACGGGCCTTTACCGCATTCCGCCGTACTTCGCCGTAAAAGTGCCGGTGTTCAGTTTTGAAAAACTCATGGACGTCGATACGCATTTGGGACCGGAAATGAAATCGACCGGTGAAGTGCTCGGCCTTGCGTCGACGATGGAAGAAGCGATTTTTAAGGGACTCATCGGCGCGGGCTACCGTATGAAAAGAAGCGGCGGCGTTTTGTTTACGGTGCGTAAAACCGATCAGTTTGAAATCCCCGACCTCGCGCGTAAATTTTACGATATGGGATTTACGCTGTACGCGACCGAAGGCACGGCGGATGTTATTAAAGACTTCGGCATGGAAGTGACGGTCGTAAACAAAATCCACGAAAATCCCGACGACAATCTTTTGACGCTGCTCGATACCGGTAAAATCGACTATGTGATTTCGACGAGCACGAAGGGACGCGATCCGCATGCCGACAGCGTGCGTATGCGGCGGCATGCCGTCGAGCGCGACATACCCTGCCTCACTGCGATCGATACGGCGAACGCGATCGCGAACTGCCTTATGAGCCATTACAATGCGGAAAACGTCGAACTCGTCGATATCAACGCGCTGCGCGAATCGAAAGAAAAACTGCGCTTTTATAAAATGCAGAGTACGGGAAACGATTTTATCCTCATCGATGCGAGAAAACAGGCGGTATCGAATCCTGCGGGGCTTGCCGTCCGTCTGTGCAACCGCCGCATGGAAATCGGCGCGGATTCGCTCGTGCTCGTCAAAAATTCGGACAAAGCGGACGCGTATATGCAGTTTTTCAATCAGGACGGAAGCGAAGGGCGCTTGGCGGGAAATGCGATCCGCTCCGTTGCAAAATATCTGTATGACAACAATATCAACGGCGTAAAAGACCGCGGAGATGCGGCATCTCCGACTGCGTCTCTTTCGATCGATACGGCGAGCGGCACGAAATCGCTCGTGCTGTATAAACTTGACGGAAAAGTTTCTTCCGTCTCCGTCGATATGGGGCGGCCGCTCTTCGATGCCGCATCTCTTCCGACGACGCTTTCGCCCGTTCCCTATTCGCGCGAATCGATTGCCGCCCTGCTTCCTCGAAAAGCGATAGTCAATGTGCCGCTTACCGTAGACGGTACGAAATACGACGTTACCTGCCTTTCCGTCGGCACGCCGCACTGCGTCGTATTTTGCGGCTTTGTCGATAAAATCGATGTAGAAAAAATCGGGCCGCTGTTTGAAAACAACGCCGTTTTCCCGAATCGGACGAATACGGAGTTCGTGCGCGTCGTCGGCCGGAACGAATTGAAAATGCGGACATGGGAACGGGGCAACGGAGAAACGCCCGCCTGCGGTACCGGCGCATGTGCGGCCGCGATTGCCGCCGTGCTGAACGGCTATTGTCCGATGGATGAAAACATCACCGTGCAAGTGCGCGGCGGCACGCTTATCGTAAAGTACACCGGCGATACCGTCTATTTGACCGGACAGAGCGACACGGTTTACGAAGGCGAAATCGAGATTTAAATCGATAGCCGCCGTCGGTCGTCGCGGCCGGTAAACCCTTTACACGAATAAAAAAAACCGCGGGGTGAGCTGAACCTCGCGGTTTTTGTTAAATTTGCAATCGAATCGATTGTTAAAATTTTCACATCGGTGTCATCGGCCGTTCTGAAAAGTGCGCGGCGGTGCAAACGACGCGGAAATTGCCGATTTCTCATTCGGAGATGGAAACGGCGGCGCTTCGATTTCAGCGCTACTTCTTTATGCTCTCAAGAATGAGTTTTGCAAGAATTCCGTCCCAGTCGGATTCAGTGAAAGTACCGAATTCCTGGTATCCCGCCATCGAGAGGCATTCCGGCGTAGAGGTCGTCTTTTTCGAAAAATTTCTGACGACGCCGAGCCCTGCCCAAAGCGTATCGTTGATCGTGACGGAACTGCTGCCTATTTTCGAGTCTTTCGGCAATTTTTTAATAATATACTTTTCGGCGGTAATACCGGCACCGAAGAATTTTGCGGCCTCCGCATCGGTTGTCGCTCTGACTACGATCGTCAGTCCCGGATCGATTGTCGTATTATTCGGCGTCTTCGTCCCGCTGTCCGAATAATACAGGTAGCACATAAGGGAAACGGTTTCGCTTCCGACTTTATAATCGATAGGTTCCGCGATCCACGTGTCTTTCGGTGCGACTTCTTTCAATACGTCGTCGCAAGAAGCAAAAACGAATACCGCCGCGAGTACCGAAAAAATTGCCATAATCTTTTTCATACCAACCTCCCATAAAAACTTTTGCAGGTACTTGCAGCGAAGCTTCAAGCAAGTTGCAACTTCCGAAAAAGTTTTTAGTCGTGCGCAAAAGCGCACATGTTCAATAATCGAGTTTGCGAAACTATGTTGTATCGTAGTCTTTCAATTTTCATCAAAACGATACGTACACATAGCTTCCGCAAACATCCGTGCAAACTTGAGATAAGAACGCTGCGATTTCGAGCAATGCACAGAAATCGCGAGTGTCTCCCCTAAAAGAAAAACGCTTCAGCGTTTTTCGGCTTTAGACTCCAGCGACGGCGATATTTCAGACGGCGCTTTTTATCGTACCTCCCTCCTTGATTCGGATACATTTCTTTGTCTATAGATATTATACCGTATTTTTATAATATTACCATGGATTTTCCGCGTCGGCATCAGAAAAATTTGTCCTTTATACCGATGATAAATATCGATATGATGATGACCGGCAAAATATACGTCGTATAAAAACGCAGCCAATTCGGAAGCTTTGCTCCCGCTCCCGCATTCGCTTCTTCGGTAAAATTTTTCCATCCCCAGCCGCTCTTCGATACACAAAACAGCAGATAGATGAGCGAACCGAGCGGAAGGGCGATGTTACTGACGAGAAAATCTTCCAAGTCGAGAATGCCCGAACCTTTGCCGAGCGGCTGTATGCCCGAAAGCACATTGAAGCCGAGCGCGCACGGCAGAGAAAGAATTATCACAATGAATATATTGACGACGGCGATTTTTTTTCGCGGTCGGCCGGTCAAATCGATATTGCATGCGATGATCGTTTCAAAGACGGCGATAACGGTTGAAAAAGCCGCAAAAGCCATAAAAAGAAAAAAGAGGCTGCCCCAAATTCGTCCGCCTGCCATATTGTTGAAGATATTCGGCAATGTGATAAAAAGCAGGTTCGGCCCGCTTCCCGCATCGACGCCGAACGCCGAACACGCCGGAAATATGATGAGACCTGCAAAAAAAGCTATAAAAGTGTCGAGCGCGGCAACGCGTATCGATTCTCCGAACAGCGAATGTTCTTTTCCGATGTAGCTGCCGAAAATCGCCATGGCGCCGATGCCGAGACTCAGCGTAAAAAACGACTGATTCATCGCGGCGACGACGGTAGCGACGATACCCGTTTCCTGCATCCGTTTGAAATCGGGGAGGAGATAAAATTTCAAACCCGCACTTCCTCCTTTTAAAAAGATGCTGTGGATCGCAAGCACGAGCAGGAGCGCAAAAAGCGCGGTCATCATTATCTTTGTCATTTTTTCGACGCCTTTTTTCAAACCCGCGGCGCAGATTGCAAAGCCCGAGACGACGACGACGATCATCCAAAAAACCATAACGCCCGGCTTTGAAAGCATTGCCGGAAAAAATGCGCTCACTTGCTCGACGTTTTTACCGTCGAATGCACCCGTTACGCTGAGATAAAAATAGTGCAGCATCCAACCGGTAACCGTCGTGTAAAACATCATAAGCAGGTAATTTCCGGCGAGCGCCATATAGCCGTGCAAGTGCCATTTTTGTCCCGGTTTTTCAAGCACGTTGAATGCGTGAAGCGGACTTTTTCTGCTTGCCCGTCCGACGGCGAATTCCATCGTCAATACGGGGATGCCCATGATGATGAGGAAAAACAAGTATACGAGTACGAAGGCGCTTCCGCCGTGAAAGCCCGTGATATACGGAAACTTCCAAACGTTTCCGATTCCGATTGCGCATCCTGCCGAAAGAAGAATGAATCCGAGCCTCGAGCTGAGGCTTTCACGTTGTTCCATAACGAACTCCAAAATTAATAATTATTATTTTCGATTTTATAAAAACCGATATGAATTTTTCGGTTAATAATCCGCCTTGTGAAATCCGAAAATCGGAGACTTCCGCCCGTTTTAGCTGCCGATTTATACCGTGCGATTGTCGACAAGCAGGGCTTTGTCCGCAATCGTTTGATGTATTTTTTCGGTAATGCGTTTTGCCGCAATCTGCGGTTCAAGCGATTCGTAGTCGGCGATTTTGATTTCATCGAGCACATAGATGTTATAGCGGTACACACCCGACCGTGCGTATGAAAAAAATGCGTCGTGTTTGCCGAGTCCGTATTTATCACTGCCGCCTATGTATACCGGCAGAATATCGCAATGTGTGTCGAGCGCCATGCGGGCGGCACCCTTTTTGAATGCGTTCGTACCGTTGCGGGGCGTCCGCGTACCTTCGGGAAATACGATGAGATTCGTGCCGGTCGCAAGCGATTTTTTGCAAAGTTCGATCATCTCTTCGTAGCCGAGCGTATTGACGATGTACAGCTGTCTGATGACGCCCGCATACAACGAATTGGCAAGGCTGCCGCGCACGATACAGTCCGCATTCGGAATGAGGGAAATGAGAAACACGACATCGAGCATGGACGGGTGATTTGCAACGACGATTTTCGACGAGAGGCTGCGGAATTTTTCTCTGTCCGCCGTTTGAAAGCGCAAGACGCCCAAAATGCGAATGAAATTGATAAAAAATCGAAATGCAAACGAAACCGTTGCCCGCGCCGCTTTTTGAAAGCGCGCTTTCGGATGAATGAAAAGCCGTTCGAGCGGCAGGACGATGAGGCCGAGCAGGATGCTGCCCGTACCGAAAAAGGCATAAAAAAATAATTTTATAATCGCTCCGTATACGTAGAGAAGCGGATTTTTTATCGGCGGCAAATCACCGAAGGAAGTGCGGACTTTATCGGAAGCGGTTTTGTTATTTGTTAATTTACTCAAAATGCTGTGTCCTCTAAAATAATATTCTTTAAAAAATCCGCGGCTCGTTCGGGAACTGCGGACACGTCGGAAATAGCGACGCCGTTTTTCGAAAGGGAAAGGACGGCTGCAAACGCGAGCGGTTCGAAGTTTTCCGTGCCGAAAGCTTTATACGCTTCGGGGACGAGTTCGTCCGCATATACGAGCATGAGTTCTTTTTCTTCGCCGGAAAGAATCGGCGCGCAGGCTCCTTCAAAGGCGTTTCGGAAATTACCGTGAGACGGAAAGATGACCGAATATCCTCCTTGCAGACCGAAGGCAATCGTTGCGAGCGCGATCGGCGTGTTGAACACGGAAAGCGAAAAAGCCGCAGGCGATACTTCTTTTTCTTCGACAAGTTTTTTGCTCACCGAAAATTCGCGTGCGAGTTCGCCTCGGCAGGAGATGAACGTTTGCGGCATATTTTTTACTTGTTCGGATTTTTCGATCAGATCGTGAATGACTTGAATCGTCATTTTACTTATTTGGCTGAGCCGCCTTCGGAAAATAGCGTCGGTGTATTCGAGCTTCGGCGCGTCGTTCGTCGGTAGAATCGATTTTTCACCGCGCGCCCATTTTTTCCAATCTTCGTTCGACTCGAGCCCCGGTGCCCACGCTGTTATATTTGAAACGACAATCTGTGCCACGTCTAGGCCTTCTTGCGGAACATGAGCAGCGAATAGCTGTTCGATCCGAGATTGTGATGCTCTCGTTCGAGCGCAAAACCCGCTCTTTCGATCGCATCGACGAGTTCTCGAAAGCGGTACATTTTGCTCGTACCGTTCGCCATACAAGTGAAATAGAGCGACGTCGCCTGCAGCGAATACGAGCTTGCTTCGAAGCGCTGTTTGTCCCACAGCGGTTCGAGGACGTATACCTTCGTGTCGGGTTTTGCCGCTTTATATACTTTTGTTAAAATTGCCGTAATTTGCGGAAGTGAAAAACAATCGAGGAATTGGCTCATCCATACGGCATCAGGCGATGCGGGGAGGGATGTCGTTTCGTCGAGTACATTGCACGGATGAACTGCGATTCTTTCCGCGAATCCCGCACTTGCCGCGTTTTTTTCGGCGACGGCCGTCTGGCCGGGTAAATCGACGATCGTTACGCGGACGTCTTTGTCATACGTACAGCATGCGACCGCCCACTTTGCCGTGTTGCCGCCGATGTCGACGAGATGCTGCAGCTTATCCCCGAACACGATAGGCAGCGCTTCTGGAAAAGCGATATCGCTGTAAAAATGATCGAATGCGAACCAGCTGCGTTTTGCCTTATCCGGAAGAGAAGAGAGCGCTTCGTAGATAGTCGCCCACTTCGTGCCGAAATATTTGAGCCCTGCGGGTTTTTCCGTTCGGATCGATTCTCCCAGGTCGTAAGCGCCCATGTAACAGATATCGTTCGTAAAATCGAAATTCGCTTTGGTCAAATCGTCTTCGAGCAGCATCCATCCGATCTTTCCGATGATGAATTTTTCGGTTTTGCCGTCGTCGGCACTGCCGTCCGATAGGCTGTCTTTTGTGAGTTTTATGACATTCATGCCGAGCGCCATTTCGCAGAGTACTCCGACGCCGTATTCCGAAACGCCCGTTTTTTCGGCGAGAGCCGCTCTCGTGATACCTTTGTCTCCTGCGCTTTCGATTGTCCGCAAAATATTTAAGTCGATCATGGCGCGTATCGCTTGAAACGTGAGCGGCGCGAACGCTATCTTTTGCGCTTCGAATTTCGCGTCGACGGCGCGGATATCGTCCCTTGTAAATTTTTCCGCGTTATAGAGAGCTTTATCCATACGTGCGAATAATTTTATCATACGAGACGGCAATCGTCAATGCAGCCGATTTTACATATGTATTTTGCATACGGCAGCCGCCGTGTAAATTATTAAAACGCGGTTATCGTTGCAAGCAGTCCGAAAATGATGCCCGGCACGTTTGCCGCCGCCAAAGGATAGTCGCGTTTTTCTTTCAAAAGACCGTAGAGCGTCCATATCGTGCAGTTGACGGCTGCCGCCAAAGGCTGTATGAACGGTGTTTTATTTCCGTTCAGGTTTCCCATTATTTGCGGGATATACGATATGTACATCGTTACGGAAAGCACGGTTCCGCACCATCCTAAAATCTTCAGTTTTTTGTCGCTCATATTTCTCCCATCTCGCGGATTTCCGATCCGTCGATACACGGAGTATATTGCAACCGTAAAAAATAGACAATCGCGCGTATGTTTTTCGATGTTATATGAGGTGGTTTAAAAAACGGTTTTTTCAGCCGATGTCCGAAATTTGAACTGGTAAAATACACGATATGATATATACTGAGCATATTCGTTTTATCATCGGATAAAATATCGATCACATTTTAGGAGATATGGTATGCACAAGCGAATCGCGGTCATATTGACGGCAATCATGTTCATTGCGGGGTTGATTTCGTGTTCAAAAAAAAGCGCCGGAGCTTCCGGAGGGACGGCATCTTCATCGCAGTCCGGAGCGGTTATGCTGTACTCGTCGCTGAAAGAAGCGCAGCTCATCGCAATTAAAGAAGGGTTTACCAAAAAATATCCGAACATCGTTATGGATTATTACGCGGCGGGAACGAGCAAAGTCGCGACGAAGATGGCTGCGGAAAAGCAGTCGGGTCAAATCGCTTGCGATTTGGTATGGGTCGGCGATCCGTCGAACTATATTACGTTCAAAGAGCAGGGCATTCTCGAAGCTTATGCGTCTCCCGAAGCCGCCAACATCGACGCGCTGTATAAAGATCCTGAAAATTACTATTGCGGCGGACGCATGATCGTCATGGGCTTCGCTTACAATACAAATACGGTAAAACCCGAACAGGCGCCGAAAACGTGGAACGATCTGCTCGATCCTTTTTATAAAAATCAAATCGTTATGACCGATCCCGGCGAATCGGGAACGACGTTCTATGCGGTTGCAGGTTTGCTCGCCGATGCGAAATACGGCGAAGCGTATTTCAAAAAATTAAAAGCGGCGGGTGCCGAGCTTGAAAGCGGCACTACGTCCACGCATACGAAAGTCGCCGCAAGCGCGTACAAAGTCTGTATCGCCGTCGATTATGTTACGCAGACGCTGGAAAGCGACGGTTCTCCGATCAAATTCGTGTATCCCGAAACCGATCTCGTCGCCATTTCAAGTCCTATCGCGCTTATTAAAAATTCTGCGAACCGGGAAAACGGCAAGCTTTTATACGATTATATTCTATCGGTAGAAGGCCAGAAGATTTTGAGCGAACACGGCTGTGCGTCGATCAGAGACGATGTCCAAAAAGAAGGCACGCTCGCTCCGTCGGAAATCGTCAAGCGTGCTATGAAAATCGACGACGCGGAAATTGCAAAGCACAGCGGCGACGTTCTCGCCGTCTTCGACAAAATTTTCAAATAAATTCAAATCAGCTGAATGCGAGTTTTGAATACGGATGAAATTATGCAAAGGCTGGATTACGGCTGCGTGTCGTAGTCTGTGCATTATGCCTCCGGCATACACGGAGAGTTTGCAAAGCAAACTCTCCGTGTAAAAGCGAAACGGTTAACGAAGAAAGTTTTCGCCGGAAGCACAGCTTTATTTTTCCGATACTTTCAAAACTCTGCATTCAATTATCCTGCAATCAATCGGTACGTATATGGCTCAGATAAAATTCGATTCCGTTACATTCAGATACGGAGGGCACACGATATTCGAGGATTTTTCGCTCACGGTGGACGAAAGCCAAATCCTCGGCGTCGTGGGACCTTCCGGCTGCGGTAAAACGACGCTCATCCGCTGTCTCTGCGGATTTATTAAACCGGAAAAGGGCGAAATCTACATCGGCGACACATGTGTGTTCAGCGCAAAAAAGCGCATCAACGTTGCGCCCGAAAAACGCAATATCGGCGTCGTCTTTCAGGATTATGCGGTGTGGCCGCACATGACGGTGTGGGAAAACATCGTCTATCCGATGAAAAAGAAAAAGATGCCGAAAGACGAAATACAAAAAAAAGCGGAGTTCGCGCTTTCTCAAGTGCGGATGGAAAAATATAAAAATCACTTGCCGTCTCAGTTGTCGGGCGGACAGCAGCAGCGTGTTGCGATCGCCCGTTCTCTCGTGTCGTCGGACGATGTTATCGTACTCGACGAACCGATTACGAACCTCGACGCAAAGCTCCGCGAAGAGATGCTCGTCGAAATACGGCAGATACAGCGGACGGTCGGCACGACGATTTTATATATAACGCACGATCAGCAGGCGGCTTTACAGCTCTGCGATAAAATCGCGGTAATGAATCCCTCCGGTGCTTTAAGTCAAATCGGCACCGACGAAGAGATACTGCTCACTCCCGCCGATAAATTCGTCTTTACGTTTATCGGCGTGTCGAATTTTATTCCGGTGAAGAAAAAAGCCGACGGCATGTATTTCGATCTGAACGGCAAAGAGATACGCTATGCCGATGTTCCCGAATCCGCTTTGCCGTCCGATGTGACGAACGGCGAATACGATATGGGCATCCGTCCCTCCGACATCGTTTTCGATGAAACCTCTTCCGTACGCGGTACCGTGACGAGTTCGAGTTTTCTCGGAAGTGAAAGCACCTACTTTGTTGATTTCGAAGGCAGGGAAATACGTGTCGAACAGGGGACGCTCGATATGCTCAATTCCCGCGAATATGCGCCCGGCGACGTTGCGGGGCTGAAGTTCATCAATCCGAAATACTACGCACGGGAAAAAACCGCCCGGGCGGCGGAGGCTGTATGATGTTTAAAAACCGCAATGCCGATTTGGCAAAGCTCGACGGCAAACGTTTTGCCTTGAATCTCGACGGCGTTATGACGGCGCTCAGCTTTGTGATTTTGTTTATCGTTGTTATCATTCCGATCTTTATGATCATCTACAACGCGTTTTTTTACGAACACCGATTCGACTTGGGTTTGTTTGCACGCGTCATCGGCAACAAAGACAATATAGGCGCCATGTGGAATACGATCGTCATCGCGTTTTGGGTGACGGTGCTCGGTACGATCGTGGGGCTTTTTTACGCGTGGCTGCTCGGCAGAAGCGACATCCCGCTCAAAGGCCTTATGCGCAGCCTCTTTACGATCCCGTATATGTTTCCGCCGTTTTTCGGAGCGATGGCGTGGGACTTGATGCTTTCATCCCGCGGCGGCTATATCAACAATTGGATCATGTCGACTTTCCATTTGCAAAAGGCTCCGATCAACATCAATTCGGTGTGGGGTATCATATTCGTTGAAGTGTCTTATTATTTTCCGTTCGTGTTTATGCAGGTCGTCAGCGCACTTGAACGCATGGATCCGACGCTCGAAGAATCCGCGCGCATCGCCGGCGCAAAGCAGGGCTACGTTATCAGAAGAATCACGCTTCCGCTCGTGTTGCCTGCCATATCGTCGGGCGCGCTTCTCATCCTCATTTCATCGCTCGCGCATTTCGGCGTTCCGTCGATTCTCGGATTTTCGCAAAATATCTATACGCTGCCGACGAAGATTTATCAATTGATAAACCGCGCTGCCGGCGATTTCAACGGTATCCGCGAAGGGGCGGCTCTTTCGGTTTTGCTCGTCATCGTCGTGTCGATCGCTCTCGTCATTCAAAAGCTCGTGCTGCGTTCGGGCAGCTACGATATCATCAAGGGAAAGAGTATGCGTCCGACGCTGATCAAATTGCGCCACGGAAAATATCCGCTGTTGGTTATCGCATTTTTGTCGCTCATCGTCATCGTGCTCGTGCCGCTCGTCATGATTTTCCTCGTCGGATTTTTGAAAGCGTACGGACTGCCGCTGACGTTTGCAAACTTTACGTTTAAAAATTATGCGAACATATTGTCCGGCAATAAAATGGTAACGGATTCGATCCGCAATTCGCTGTTCCTTTCCGTTTCCGCCGGCGTATTGAGCATGTTCCTCGGCGTTATGATCGCGTATGTTATCAACAAAATCAAACCGAAGGGTAAGGGTGTTTTGGAAATCGTTTCGGTGCTTCCGTATTCGATTCCGGGAACGGTACTCGCCATCGGCGTTATCCTCGCGTGGTCGGGCGTCATCTTCCGCATCAATTTATACAATACGATTTGGATCATCCTTATCGCGTATATCGCACGGTATCTGTCGTTTTCGATGAAGTCCGCGTCCGCATCTCTGCAGCAGGTGCATCCGTCTCTCGAAGATGCCGCGCGTTCGTGCGGAGCGTCTCACAGCGAAGCGCTCAAAGACATAACGCTGCCTCTTATCCGGCCGGCGATGGTGTCGGGATTTTTCCTGATCTTTTTACCGGCCATGCGCGAACTCACCACATCGGTACTGCTCTACGGTCCGTATACGCGGACGCTCGGAGTGGCGATTTACTCGCTGCGCAGCGACGGTTATATCCAGAGAGCTTCCGCGCTCGCTTCGGTAGCCATCATATTGATCATCGTGTGCAATACGATCGTCACGCAGATCACAAAAGAGAGAAAAGGAAGGTAGAAACGTGGCTCAAGTTGTATTAAAACACGTTACGAAAAAATTCGAAGAAAAATCGATCGAGTCGGTCGTCGCGGTAGACGACTTCAATCTCGAAATAGAAGAGGGCGAATGCTTTTCGTTTCTCGGCCCGTCGGGCTGCGGCAAAACGACGACGCTCCGCATGATTGCGGGCTTCGAAGATTTAACCGAAGGCGAAATTCATTTGTGCGGGCGGCCGGTGTCGGTCAAAAGCAAAAACTTATACGTGCCGCCGGAAGAACGCGGATTGGGCATGGTGTTTCAAGCGTTCGCTGTGTGGCCGCACATGAATATTTTCGAAAACGTCGCGCTGCCGCTGAAAGTGCAAAAAGTTCCGCGGAACGAAATCAAAGAGCGGGTTGCCGCAGCGCTTTCGTACACGAATTTGGACGGTTTGGAATCGCTCTATCCGGGAAATCTTTCCGGAGGCCAGCAGCAGCGCATAGCTCTTGCACGCGCGATCGTGACGAATCCGAAAGTCATGCTGCTCGACGAACCGCTTTCGAATCTCGATCCGAAACTTCGCGAGTCGATGCGTTTCGAAATCAAAGAACTGCAGAAAAAATTCAATTTTACAATCATCTTCGTCACGCACGATCAGTCCGAAGCGATGGCACTGTCCGACCGCATGATGGTCATGGACATGGGTAAGATCGTTCAAATCGATACGCCGCGCAATCTCTACAATAAACCGGTGAACAGATTCGTACACAGCTTTTTGGGAAAATCGACCTTTGTCAAAGTCGAAATCAAAGACGGCAAAGCATATCCCGACGGCGATTATTCGCAGGCCA
This sequence comes from Treponema socranskii subsp. paredis ATCC 35535, assembly GCA_000413015.1. Classification (GTDB taxonomy): domain Bacteria; phylum Spirochaetota; class Spirochaetia; order Treponematales; family Treponemataceae; genus Treponema_D; species Treponema_D paredis. The sequence continues at coordinate 674,586 of KE332516.1, read as the reverse complement.
TTCCGTGCCGGCTTCCCGACGATGCGTCGAACGGGGAAAAGCGTTTTATGGCGGCGCGCCCGAATGCGATCAATCTGAATAAATCGGTCGGATATAAAACGAAAATCGAAAAGCGCGTGTTCCTCACCGATTGTACCGAATACTACGTAAAAGTTGGCGGACAAATGCTCCTCGTGCAGACGCCGCACCGCGTCGTATTCAGGCAGGGAGAAGAGTGCTGCGTCGATTTGGTCGGCGTCATGTGGTATAAAGACGACGATAAAAACTCCGAAGAAGAGCGCGCTCGGCGTCAACTTGTATAACATCGTAGGGCGCTTGCGTAAAATTCATGCGCAAGCGCCTCCGGCAGCACTTTGCCGGATACGCGAGCCGAGTGCTGAAAAGGCGGCGCGTTTGTGCTATACTCATTGAAAGCGGGTTTCCGCTTTCAATGAGTATGAAAAGTTCTACTTCGTATTACGCGGCATTTACGTGGCTGTTTCACTTTCTCACTGCAGCTCTGTCCTTTGTCGTAGTCGTTGCGATTTTGAGCGCAGCGCACGAAAAAATGGTACTGCGCGCCATTTCCAATATGACCGGCGAACTCGTGCAGTATGCCGACAGTACGGCAAAACAAGTGCACACGATGCTGACCGCCTGCACATATCAGAACTTTTACAATCCCCAAGTAACGAAACTGCGCACACAGGCCGATGTCTCGAACTTTGACGCGATACTCGCGATCAGGGTATTGAATTCGTTTACGAGCTCGAACGGCTTTATCGATTCGGTGTACGTGTACAACGCGCGCCGCGCATACGTTTATTCGACAAAGGAAACGGGTTCCGATACTTGCCGCAATTTTCCCGACAGGAGCGCCGTCGAATTGTTGACCGCGAAAAATGCGTGCTATCCGTATTTGATTTGGAGGGGCGATGTGTATTCGCTTATCATTTCGGAAACGGATGCCGAGGGCGTATGCACGAACGCGATGATGGTCAATTTCGACGCGAAAGAATTTAATAAATTGTATTTTCAATTTCCGTATGACAATTGTGTACTCTACCGTCCCGATACCGATGAAATCGTATTCCCCGATGTCGTTTCCGAAAAGACGGCTTCCTGCGATTTTTCGCCGATACGGAACGCGTCCGCGCTTTCGGGATACGTCAGCGGAAAGAGGGGGCGGAGCGCTTCGTTTATTTATTCGTATCTTGCAGATCCCAAGCTCTACTATATACGCTGTATCGACGCGGACAGGCTTTCATACGAACTCGAAAGCTTCCGGACGACCGCCGTACAGGTTGCGGCAATTATTCTCGTAAGCTGGCTTTTAGTTTCGCTGCTCATATTGATCCGCTTTTATGTTCCTCTGAAAAAAGTTGTTAATTTTTTAGCCGTGCAGATCGGACAAAACGTTTCGAGCGGAGACGCGGTTTTTAATAATATCGATCAGTATATTCAAAAAGAGCTCGTAAACAAAGAAGCATCCGTTTCCATATTGAAGCGCGAATACTTAAAGCAGCTGCTTGCCTCTCCCGCTCCGGACGATGCCGATTTGCAAACGGCTTTCGGCGGATTCGAAACCGAACTCGACACATCGCGTCCTCTGTACATCGTTTTGACCGCGTCCGAACTTTTGCCGGGCGTCGAACGAACGGCAGCGAAACATGCATCGGCAGAAAAATCCGCCGCGGCATCTGCAAAACGTTTATCGGATGCCGAGCTGCAAGGGGATGCTCCGTGTGCGGCGGAACGCGTTGCCGTCGACGGTCTTTTTGCGTTTGTCGTTCAGTTTTCGAGCGAAGAAAAAGCGTCCGCGTATTTTGAATGCATCGCGGAGAACGAAAAAAAGATCGCGGTTGTTTCCGAAAAAATCTGCGGCGCGTGCGGTATGCACCGTTCTTTTACACGGCTTCGGGAACTCTATGCGGCGCGCATTTTTTACCGCGCGAAAGAAGCGATGTATGAGCGTTATATGGATACGCGGAAAAGCGGTATGCACTATCCGGAAGCGCTCGAAGCGAAACTGATGCAGGCGCTCCGGGCCGGTAACCGTGCGGCGGCGGAAGCTTTTTACTGCGATACGGTGCGCGAACTCTGCGAATACCGATACGCCGCGATCGTGTTTAATTTGAAACGCCTCTATGTAAATCTTACGGCCGCATTGGACGGTACGACCTCCGCCGAAAAAGAGGAACGGCTGTACGACAGCGCCGACCGTATCGCGCTCGTCATCGAACGGGCGGAAGATATTTCGGACATAGATGCGGAGTATTATGCGCTTATGGAAAAAATCTGCGCGCAAAGCGAAGAGCAGCATAAGCAAAAGCAAAAGAAAACGGCCGAGCGGATCAAACGGATCGTCGGCGAACAGCTGTACGATGCACAGCTTTCTTCAAAGGCGATCGCGGACAGTCTCGGTCTGTCCGATACTTATGTTTCGAAATTGTTTAAAGCGTCGGAAAATATTTCGATCGCAAATTATATCAATGAAGCGCGGATGGCGCATGCAAAGCGGCTTTTACTGGAAACCGATTTGACGATAAAAGAGATCGCCGAGCGGATCGGCATATCGAACGGACAATATTTTTACGTACTGTTTCGGAAATATTTCGGCGCGTCTCCCGCGCAGTTCAGGAGCCGGCCGGAGCAGCGGACGGAAAAAGCGTATGGCGACGATTAAAGACATTGCAAATCTTGCAGGCGTTTCTCACGGAACCGTTTCGAACGTGCTTAACAAAAAAGGAAACGTCAGCGTACAAAAAATCAATCTCGTCGAAAATGCCGTGCGGCAGCTGGGGTTTAAACCGAATACGCAGGCGAAACAGCTGAAACAGGGAAAGACGAACAGAGTTGCAATCATCGTACCCAAGCTGCATATAAAACGATACGGCGATCTGTATGCGGGCGTCGCTTTCGTGCTGAACGATTCCGATTACGATCTTACGATTTACAGTACCGACGATTCCGTCGAAAAAGAAACGAAGCTTGTCGATAGGATATGCGCGGAAAATCCGAGCGCGCTCATCGTCATAAGTTCTTCCCTGCAGCGTATTGTGAGGCATAAAGATTCGATGCTTTTTTACGTGGAACGCCGCGTGTCCGATCCCGATGCGTTTTTTTACGCTTTCGATTTTGAGCGTGCGGGTACGGAGCTTGCCGAAAGCGCCGTAAAAAACGGAGGGCGGAAGATTGCCGTGTTTTGCGGCCCGGCACGATACAGCTGCAACGAAGACTTCGTCCGAGGCTGCGTTTCGGTTTTAAAAAATGCCGGCTGCCGCTGTTCGGTTTTTTATTCGGAAGAGTCGATGTGTGCCGGTACGGCATTTGCGATCGTATCGGATGATGCCGCGTTCGACGCCGTACTCGTTTTCGGACGTGAAAACGAAGAATACGTAAAAACCGCCCATGCGTATTACAATCCCGCCTCGCCTTTGCAAATTTTTACCGTAACAAATAAATCGATGATGCACGGATTCGAAACGTCAGCGTATGAATTGAATTATAAATATCTCGGCTGTCGAATCGCACAGCGTATTTTACATAAAACGTCGGAGACGGAAAAAGAATGTATCCTTCCGGCCGACGGTTTTTTAAATCCGAGCGAAGCTCCTCGCCGCATCGCAAAGCGCGAGCAGATCAATTTGCTTACGCTGAACAGTCCTACGGCCTATGCGCTGAAAGCTCTCGCTCCCTCTTTTGCCGCAAAAACGGGGATCGCGCTGAAAATCATCACGATGCCGTACGACGAATTGTACAAAGCGGCATTGGAGAGCAGGGACAGCAAAGCGTACGATTTGATACGGCTCGATATGGCGTGGCTGACCGAAATCGGCGGAGCGATTTTTTTGCCGCTCGATCTTTCGTCCGATCCGTATAAAACGATCTCCGAATCTTTTTCGACAAAAATTCCGCGCGATTATTATTATTCGGACAATAAAATCGTCGCCTTGCCCTTCGATATAAGCGCGCAGATGCTGTACTATCGGAAAGATCTGTTTGAAGACAGTCTCATACGCCGCTCTTTTTTTGAAACGACGAAGCGGCAGCTCACCCTTCCGAAAACCTATGCGGAATACGATGAAATCGCGTCGTTTTTTACGAAATCGCGGAATAAAAAATCTCCGACCGATTACGGCACATCGTTGGTGATCGGTTCGTCCGTAACGGCGGCTTGCGAATTTTTGCCGCGCTATCGTTCATACGGCGGACGGTTTTACGACGATGCGGGGCATATAAAGGTTACCGATCCGCTCTTTCGCAAAACATTGATCGATCACATAAAAAGCGCCGAGTGTATTCCGAAGCATACGCTGAACTGGTGGTCGGAAGCGATGAACGAATTCGCATCGGGAAACACGGCTATGACCGTCGTTTTTTGCAATCACGCATCCGCGATCATGCACTATAAAAACTCCGAATTCGTCAATAAAATCGGTTTTTCGCAAGTGCCCGGCGGCTTTCCGCTTTTGGGTGGAGGCAGCATCGGCATTTCCAAAAATACCGCAAAGCTCGATGCCGTCCGCGAATTTTTCTTATGGCTGTATTCGGATCGCACCGCTTCGATGATTTCATATCTCGGCGGCTATATCAACAATAAAAAATTATTGTCCGATATCGATATTTTGAGTTTGTATCCGTGGATAGCGGGGGTCGACGCGGCGATGGCCGACGGACTGCGCCACGACGAAGTGCCGAACGCCGCATTTAACGAATATCGATTTGAAAAGATACTCGGCTCGTCGATCCGTTCGACGCTGTTCGGTATTTTGGACGTCGATTCCGCGATCGCCGAAGCGCAAAAAAATCTCGATGCCGCATTTAATTATTGAAAATAGTAAAAAAAACGCAATTTTGAGTTGAACGGTTGATTTGTATTACATGCGTATTAAAACCGTAAAAATCATCGATTTTTCAAAAAATAATTTGACACGTACCAATTCATGATATATACTTCATCTAATGCGGTATTGCAGAAAATGCAGGTTTTCGAAGCTGCCGCATCGGTATGCGTATCGCACTATTCGCAGGAGGACGTATGAAAAAATTGTTGGCAGCCGTTTTGGCTTTATTCTGTCTGGCCGGCTCGATGTCGTTCGGACTCGGAACCGGCGATTCGGGCGGCGGTAAAAATATCGAGATGACCTTTTTCTTTCCGGTCAATGTCGGCGGTGCCGTTACGAAATTCGTCGATAAAATTTGCAACGACTGGAACGCACTGCATCCCGAAGCTATCGTAAAGCCTGTCTATACCGGCAATTATGACGATACCGTTGTGAAAATTCAAACCGCCGTACAAGGCAAAAATCCTCCCGATCTGTTTATCAGCCTTGCAACGCAGCGTTATTCGATGTGGGTACAAAATGCCGTTATCGCTCTCGACGATTTGATCGCTGCTGACGGAGCGGCGGGCAAAGCGTATATTGACGATTTCCTTTCCGGATTTATGGAAGACTCCTACGTCGAAGGAAAAATCGTGAGTATCCCGTTTCAGCGGAGTACCGAAATCATGTTCTACAATAAGGATGCATTTAAAGAAGTCGGCCTCGATCCTGAAAAGCCGCCGAAGACGTGGACGGAACTGGCGAACTATGCGCAAAAATTAACAAAAATCGGAAGCGACGGACAAGTTGCGCGATACGGAGTCGGCATCGCCCTCAACAGCGGTAGCGCACAGTGGCAATTTACGGGATTTTGTCTGCAGAATTCGAAAAACGGAGAAAATCTTATGAGCGCGGACGGTAAGCGCGCTCTGTTCGATACTCCGGAAAATGTCGAAGCGCTGCAGTTTTGGTGCGATCTGCAAAATAAATATAAATGTATGCAATCCGGTATTGTTCAGTGGACGGATTTGCCGGGACAATTTTTGAGCGGAAAAGTCGCGATGATTTATCATACGACGGGAAATCTCGGAAATATCAGCAAAAACGCGACGTTCAATTACGGCGTGTGCTTCCTTCCGGGCAACAAGCGTCAAGCGGCTCCCACGGGCGGCGGAAATTTTTATATTTCAAAGGGTATTTCAAAAGAGCGTCAAAAAGCCGCATGGGAATTTATTAAATTTGCAACCGCTCCCGAACGCGCGGCTCAGTGGAGCGTCGACACGGGATATGTCGTAACGAGAAAATCCGCACTCAATACGCAGCAGATAAAAGATTACTATGCGAAACTTCCGCAAGCGCGCGTTGCATACGATCAGATTCCGATCAGCAAACCGGAACTGACTACGTACAACTCGACGAAATCGTGGAGAATCCTCAACGATGCGATTCAAAGCGCGATCACCGGAGAAAAGACGCCGGCAAAAGCGCTCGCCGATGCGCAGAAAGATGCCGATGCCGACTTGAAGCGGTTTTGGTAAACGGCTGAAAGTATAAAATGCGCGGGGCTGTCCTTGCTGAAGTTTTAAATGACTTCTGGGGCAGCCCCTTGTTGTAGGGAATAACTATGGAATTGCAAAAAAGAAAATACAGACGGATGAACGATGCGGTAAAAGGCTGGCTCATGCTTGCTCCGACGTTGTTCTTTATGTTTATATTTACCGTCTGGCCCATACTGAAAAGCGCCTATCTCGGATTGACGGCGTTCGAAATCGGTATGCCGAAGCCGCAGTTTATCGGACTGCATAATTATATCGAATTCGCGAAGAGCGAACTGTTTTGGAAAGTCATGCGCAATACGCTGTACTTTTCCGTGTTGACTGTTGTGCCGGCTTTTATCATCGGACTTATGCTTGCCATGCTTGTCAATAAAAAGAATATGAATTTTATCGGCTTTTTCCGCACGTCGTTTTTTTATCCCGTCGTTATGCCGATGATAGCGATTGCAAGTATTTGGCTTTTCATCTATATGCCCGAAACGGGGATGTTCGATCAATTGCTTACTGCAATCGGTTTGAAACCGCTCGGCGTTCTCTCCGATAAAAAAACGGTACTGCCGGCAATGGCTTTTATGTACGTATGGCGTGAAGCCGGGTATCTGATGATATTTTTTCTTTCCGGTTTGCAAAATCTCGATAAAGAATTATATGAAGCGGCGATACTTGACGGTTCGCCTGCATTCTATACGTTCCGAAAGATCACGCTGCCGCTGCTTGCACCGACAACTTTGTTTGTCACGATCACCGCATTGACCGACAGTTTGAAGCTCGTCGATCACGTTGTCATTATGACGGAAGGCGCGCCGAACAATGCGAGTACATTGCTTCTCTATTATATTTATCAGCAAGGATTCATTTTCTTCGATCAGGCAAAAGCGTCCGCGCTAACCGTCATCATGCTGGTGATAATGCTGATCATCTCTATGGGACAATTTATTAACAGCGACAAACGCATTTATTATAATTGAAAAGGTTTGAGGAATATATGCATAACGAAGAAAAAGTAAAAACCGTTTATTATGTTATCTGCGCCGTCATGGCCGTCTTTTTTCTCATTCCGTTCGTGTGGATGGTGCTGACCGCTTTTACGAAAGCGACATTCGTAATGAAAATATTTCCGCACAGCGATTGGACGCTTGCAAATATCGCATACGTATGGCAGCAAGTACCGTTTCCGACGTATTATAAAAATACGATAACGATTGTCGTCTGTACATACTTCATACAATTTATCACGATTACGCTTGCGGCGTATGCGCTTGCGTGCTTAAAGTTCAAAGGTAAAAGGATCGTGTTTCTCATCATCTTTATTCAAATGATTATCCCGAACGATATTTTGATCATGCCGAACTTTATGACCGTTTCGGATTTGCATTTGGGCGATACGAAACTTGCAATCATGATTCCCTTTCTCGGAAGTGCGATGGGAACATTTTTACTTCGTCAGCATTTTAAAACGATACCATCGGCACTGAGCGACGCTGCGACGATCGACGGATGCAATACGCTGCAGATAATCCGGCATGTGTATATTCCGAACGCGCGGACGGCGTATATTTCATTCGGACTGATTTCGGTCAGTTATCATTGGAATAATTTTTTGTGGCCGCTCATCGTTACGAACTCGGTCGAAAACAGAACGCTCACCGTCGGGCTTGCCCTGTTTGCGAAAAGTAAAGAAGCGGTATTGCAATGGACAAACGTATGCGCCGCGACGTTTATCATAAGCATACCGCTCGTGGTTTTATTCTTTGTTTTCCAGAAAAAATTTATTGAAAGCTTTGTTGCTTCGGGGATAAAATAATGGCAAAAAGAAACGTACTTCATTTTACAGGCATCGGTTCGGCATTCAATGCGCCGTTCGGAAATACGAATGCGTACTTTATAGACGGCACGACGCTTTTCATGTTCGACTGCGGCGAAAGCGTATACGCCCGTATGCTGAAGCTTTTGCAATCAAAGCGTATCCGGCGGGTGGTGATAATAATTACGCATCTTCACAGCGATCATATCGGGAGCTTGGGAACGGTTCTTTCGTTTTGCAGTCACGTAGTGCCGAAACCGGTCGATATATTTTATCCGACGCGGGCGATAGAGCGATTTCTAAAATGTATCGGTATAAGCGACGATAAATATACGCATCACCTTTCGGTACCGAAAGATTGGAACATGTCCGTCACTCCTTACCGTGTCGTTCATTCCAATATGATTGCGTGCTTCGGTTACGAAGTTTCGTTTAAGGGCGCAAGCTTTTATTACAGCGGCGACGCGCACGATATTCCCGATCCGGTGCTCAAAAAATTCCTCGATAATAAAATCGATCTTTTATTTCATGAAGCTACGATCGATACGGCTTCGGCGGGGCATTGCAGTTATGCGACGCTCGAACGGAAAATCCCCGTGTCGGAACGGAAACGCGTGTATTGCATGCATCTCGGAAGCGAAAAGCTTGCCGCGCTTTTAATAAAAAAAGGGTTTCAAATTCCGAAAATCGAAGTGCCGTAATTTACGGAAACGTTCATTAAAATGCGGCATTGCAGAAAATATCAATTTTCGAAAATGCCGCAGCCGTGCGCGCGAGCGCACAGTTAATAAGCGACGTTTGCCGAAAGGCAAACTCGAAGTTAAACGAGACGCGCTATTTTAGCGGCTCGTTTAACCGTTTGTCCGATCTTTTGTTTCGGTATAAAAAAAGCTACGGTAACTTTCAGCAGCCGCAGCCCGCTTCGTCGTCGGTTGTTGACGCGCGCGGGAAGAGGGGCGTATACTGACTTTGCATGACTATCGAAGAAGAAATCTTTGCGCGCTCGATTCCCGATTTTGCAAAAATTGTGAAATTCGGTTTCTTTAAAAACGGTTCGAAGTATTCGTTTTCCGGAGAATTTTTAAACGGCGATTTCAGTGCCGACGTCGTTATCACAAGCGGCGGAGATGTCGCCGCTTCGGTGTTTGACGTGCAGGCGGGCGAACGTTATCTTCCGCTCAGGGCGAAAAGCCGGCAAAGCGCGTTCGTAAACGAAGTGCGCGAAAGTTACCGAGCGTTTTTGCGGGAAATTAAAGACGCGTGCTTTGTGCCGCAGCCGTTTTTAACGGAGCAGGCGAACCGGATCGCGCGCGAAGCGGAGGCGCTTTTCGGCGATAAAATCGATTTCCCGTTTTCGACCGCGCCTACGTACGGCGTATTCAGAAATCCCGAAAACCGCAAATGGTACGGGGTCATTATGAATATACCGAAAAGCAAAATCGAAAAGCAGGGGCGCGCTTCGAAACGCGGGGCAAAAGGCTCGGCGCGCGCGGTATCCTCAAAAAAATCGCTTCGTTCCGACGCGGTAAAAAAATCGGTCGATAAAAAGCAGAACGCCTCTTTTGCGGCGGACGATGCGATCGTCGAAATCATCAACGTAAAAATCGATCCCGAAAAAAGTATCGAGCTGAAAAAGCGGCGCGGTTTTTACGATGCATATCACATGAGCAAAAAGAATTGGATAACGATTGCGCTCGACGGCAGCGTTTCCGACGGCGATATCGTCGATTTATTAAAGCAAAGCCGTGCTCTCGTATCGCCCCGCTCTTGTCGTGCGCGCTCATAAATACGTATATTAAAAGCATGGAACGATACGACATCGCGATAATCGGAACGGGGCCGGCAGGTTTGTCCGCCGCGCTCACCGCAAAAATCCGCAATAAAAATTTCGTACTTTTGGGCAGCAAGCGTTTAAGCGAAAAAATCGAAAAAGCGCATACGGTGCAAAATTATCTCGGTTTGCCGAATATTACCGGAAGCGATATGCAAAAGGCGTTTTATGCGCACCTCGATGCGATGGGGATCGAGGTTACGGAAGCTCGCGTGCAGGCGGTATATCCTATGGGCACTTATTTCGGCTTACAGACGTCGATCGGTATGCTCGAAGCGGAAGCCCTTATTTTGGCGACGGGCGTCGTCGCGGCAACACCGTATCCGGGAGAGGAACGCTTTCTCGGCAAAGGCGTAAGCTATTGTGCCACCTGCGACGCGCCGCTGTATAAAAATAAAACTGCGGCCGTAATCGCGTTCGGCGCGAATGAAGAGAGCGAAGCGAATTTCCTCGCCGACCTTGCGGCGAAAACGTATTATATTCCGATGTACAAAGGAGATGTGCGCGTGTCGGATAAAATCGAAATCGTGCGCGAAGTACCGAAATCGATTGAAGGCGATATCTATGTGCAAGCGTTGGTAACCGATGCAAGAAAGATCCGCACGGACGGCGTCTTTATTTTGCGCGAAGCGATTTCTCCGAGCCGGCTTGTATCGGGTATCGAAGTCGAAAATAATCACGTGCGCGTAAACCGCCGCATGGAAACGAGCGTCGCCGGCTGCTTTGCGTGCGGCGATCTCGTCGGCCCTCCTTATCAGTACAGCAAGTCGGCGGGCGAGGGGACGATCGCAGCCCTTTCCGCGGTAAGCTATCTCGATGCGAAAAAACGGGGCGCGTAATAAAATTAACGCATATCGTTAATTATGGAGATGTAAGATGACGATCTATGATTATTCGGTGCAGGATGCGACCGGAAATGATGTGCCGCTCGGCGATTACAAAGGCAAAGTGATGCTCATTGTAAATACGGCGACAGGCTGCGGGTTTACGCCGCACTATAAAGAGCTCGAAGCGATGTACGAAAAATATCACGATGAGGGCTTGGAAATAATCGACGTGCCGTGTAATCAATTCGGCGGACAGACGCCGGGTACGGGCGAAGAAATCCGCGAATTCTGCACGCTCCGCTATAATACGAAATTTCCTCAGATGAAAAAATCCGACGTCAACGGAGCGAATGCGTTGCCGCTCTATGCGTATTTGAAAACGCAAAAGAAATTCGAAGGTTTCGGAAACGGAAAAACGGCAGAGAAGATGGATGCGTTGCTTGCAAAAATCGACGGCAGCTACAAAGACAATCCCGACATCAAATGGAATTTTACGAAGTTCGTCGTCGCACGGGACGGCACCGTCGTTTCTCGCTTCGAGCCGACGGCATCTATGGACGATGTCGAAGCCTGCGTCGTTCGCTGCATGTAAAACGAGTAACAGCCGAACAAAAACCGGCAGGTCTTGCCGTATTTACGGAAGCGGTACCGCAGTGAGCATGCGCATTGTGCTTTTTACCCGTATCCCTCTATTGACGAAGCGCGGAGTAAATGGGAAAATCGCGCTATGAGCAAATATATACTCGTGACCAGCGGCGTATGTTCCAGTCTCGGCAAAGGGGTTGCGTCCGCATCTCTCGGAAGTCTTCTCGAATGCAGCGGGCTTTCGATTTCGATGATAAAATGCGATCCGTACATCAACCTCGACGCGGGAAATATCAGTCCGTTTCAGCACGGCGAAGTATATGTTACCGAAGACGGCGCGGAAACCGATTTGGATTTGGGCAACTTTGCGCGGTTTACGAGTGTCAATGTCGCCGAACACAACTGCATTACGATCGGAAAAATTTATAACCAAGTGATTCAAAACGAACGCGCCGGCAGATACAACGGACGCACGGTGCAGGTCATCCCGCATATTACCGACGAAATAAAGCGCAATATTCTTTCCGTCGGCGAGCGGTCGGGTGCGGATGTCGTCATCGTCGAAATCGGCGGTACCGTCGGAGATATCGAATCGATCCCGTATCTCGAAGCCTGTCGGCAGCTCATTCACGAACTCGGCAAAAACGAAGTATGCGTCATCCACATAACGCTCGTGCCTGCGATCATCGGCGGAGAATTGAAAACGAAGCCGACTCAACATTCGGTTAAGCAGCTGCAGGAAGCGGGGATACAGCCGGATATTCTTTTGTGCCGCACGACAAACGAACTTGATTTACCGATCAGAAAAAAAATTGCGTTGTTCTGCAATGTCGCACCCGACGCGGTTTTTTCGTCGATCGATGTGCAAAAATCGGTATATGAACTTCCGGTTATCTTTCATAAAGAAGGTTTCGACGCGCGGGTACTCAAAAAACTCGCGCTTACCGCCGAGCGCTGCAATATCCGTCCGTGGACGGCATTTCTTGATAAGCTCAATGCCTGCGGTCCTGCCGTGTGCATCGCGGTCGTCGGTAAAAAAGATTACCTTGACGATTGCTATAAATCGGTGCGCGAATCGCTGTTTCACGCGGCGGTTACGCAGTACGGCGCGGAGCTGAAGCTTCGGAAAATCGACGCGGAAACGCTCGAAAGCTGCAAAAACGAAAAAGAGGTGAGAGCTGCGTTCAAAGACGTCGACGGCATCGTCGTGCCCGCAAATTACGGGCAGCGCGGATTTCTCGGACTTCTCGTCGCGGTAAAATATGCGCGCGAAAACGATATACCCTACTTGGGTATCGATTTGGGTATGCAGCTCATGGCGATCGAAACGGGGCGTTCGCTGTGCGGCTGGGCGGATGCGGACAGCACGGAGTTTATACAAAACAGCACTCACGCGATCATCAGTTTGCCGGAAGAGCAGACGGGGCTTTCCGCTGCCGGCACGATGAAGCTCGGTGCGGGAACCGTCCGTATTATTAAAGATACGAAGCTTGCCTCCGTGTATAAAAAGCTCACGATTACCGAGCGGCACCGCAATAAATATACTTTCGATAAAAAATACACCGCCGATATGACCGAACACGGTCTCATCACGTCGGCCGTTTCCGAACCGGATAATTGTACGGAAGCTTTCGAGTGGAAAGATCACACGTGGGGCATCGGCGTGCAGTATCATCCCGAATTCGTTTCGCGTCCGATGAAACCGCATCCGCTTTTCATCTCGTTTATCGGAGCGGCACTCGGTAAAAAACAATGAAGCCGAGTCTTTTTGCCGCGGCGGTTTTATGTTCTTTGCCGTTTATCGCGGAGGGATGTTCTTTGAAATATTCCGAAAGTCAAAAAAACGTCGATGCGGAAGTGCCGGAATTCGTTTTTGCAAATGCCGATTTTTCGCGCTGGGAAAAAAATCGAAAGATGCTTTCGATGCGCGCACATACGCTCGAACAGTATAAAGGCGGCGGTACCTATGCGGATTCGGTTTCATTTACCGCCTACGCGGATGACGGCAGCGCGGAAACCGAAGGTTCATGCGCTCTTGTCGCGTTCGATCCGAAGCAAAAAATGTATTCGCTTTATGACGGAATCGAGCTTACGAATGCGCCGAGAAACGTAACGATCACTGCGGACGAACTGCGCTGGGACGGAAATACCGAACAGCTTACGAGCCGACGCACCGATACGATTACGATGAAAAAAAACGGTACGGTTGTCCGCGGTTCCGGATTTTCCGCAAGCGGAGTGAGCAACCGTTTTATTTTTACCGGCGCCGTATCGGGAACTGTTGAAACCGATGAAAACGCGGAGGAAGGCGGCGATGCGCAAAACCGTCCGTAACGGTCAGATAATTTTTTTATTAATTTTATACATTGCCGCTTCGATGCTTCCGCTATGGGCGGAACGCATTACGTTTTCCGCGAACAGTATGACCGGCACCGCAGGCAATACGTCCGATACGACGACGCTTTCCGGCAGCGCATACGTTCTCACATCGTCCATGGAAATATCCGCCGACTCGATTACGATGAGCGGAAAAAATTTCCGCTATATCGAAGCTGAAGGAAACATCACCGGAAAAAACATCGAAACGAAAATGGAGTTTACGTGCGCGAGTCTTTCGTATGACCGCCGGACAAAAATCGCAACGCTGAAAGATAATGTGCGCCTTGCCGATACGGAAAACGGCGTATCGGTCGAAGCTCAGCTTATCGAGTATAATCAAAATACCGACATCGCGCGGATTCAAATCGGCATAACGATCAAACAAAAAGACAATGTGTGTTCGAGCGCGTACGCCGTGTACCGGAAAAAAAATAAAATGCTCGAAATGAGCGGCAATGCGCGGATCACTCAAGGCGAAGATACTTTCCGCGCCCAACAGATTACGCTGAATCTCGATACGCAGGAAATAACTCTCGACGGCCGCGTCAAAGGTTCGGTCGTCGATGAAAAAAACGCCGAGCAGGATAAAGATACGAAAAAAGATTCCGCTGCAGACATCGATACGGCTTCGGATGACTATACGCCGGACAAAACCGATGTCCCTTCGAATGACGGGATGTCTTCCGGAAAAGAAAGCGCCGCGGATCGGAGCGGAGATGCGGAAAGCGGTGCAAACGCTTCGTCCGGGAAACGGAATCGGGTAAGCGCTCCGCCGGAAAAACTGAAAAACGTGCCGACGCCTTCCCGCAGCGGATTGAATAAGAGAGCGAGCGATGAATGATACTATGCAAAATGCGTCCGATTTTTTGAAAGACGGATTGCAGGAGTCCGGCGAAAAGCCCTTGCAAAACAACGGTACGTCTCCGGAAAACGAAACGGGGCGCGCTCATCACGTACTGCAAGTTTCAAGTTTGTATAAATCCTTCGGCAAAAAGCGCGTCGTACAAGGCATCGATTTTTCAATGCGTACGGGCGAAGTGCTCGGTCTTCTCGGTCCCAACGGTTCGGGCAAGACGACGACCTTTTATATGATCGTCGGTTTTTACCGTCCGACTTCGGGCGATGTGTTTTTGGATAAAGAGAGGATTACGGCGCTTCCCATGTATAAGCGCGCGAAGCTCGGCATTTCTTATCTGCCGCAGGAGCCGTCCGTGTTTAAAAAGCTGACGGTCGAAGAAAATATTTGGGCGATCCTTGAAACGAGACGTGATCTTTCGTTCGATGAAAAAAAGATGAGACTCGAACAGCTCATAAGCGAATTCGATATCGGAAGGATCAGAGGGCAGCAGGCGATCACGCTTTCGGGAGGAGAGCGGCGGCGTACCGAAATCGCCCGGTCGCTTGCAATCGAACCGAAGTTTTTGCTTCTCGACGAACCCTTTGCGGGCATCGATCCGATCGCGGTCGCCGATATCAAAGGTATGATCAAACTGCTTTCTGAGCGCGGCATCGGCATCCTCATCACCGACCATAACGTACGCGATACGCTCGAAATCACGCACCGCGCGATCATCATCAGTACCGGACAAATCATGATGCAGGGCACAAAACGGGAAATCCTCGATTCTCCCGTTGCCCGCGAAATCTATCTCGGCAAAGATTTTTCGATGTAAGCTCGTGTAGATTTATTGTAAAAATAACTGTAAACTATCGCAGTTTCGTTTGTTTAAT
Source organism: Treponema socranskii subsp. paredis ATCC 35535 (assembly GCA_000413015.1). Classification (GTDB taxonomy): domain Bacteria; phylum Spirochaetota; class Spirochaetia; order Treponematales; family Treponemataceae; genus Treponema_D; species Treponema_D paredis. Next base: position 659,068 of record KE332516.1, on the reverse strand, counting down.
AGGTTGAACATCGAGTTTTGTTAAAACGCGAAATTGAATTTATTAATAAAAGTATTGTAAGCGTTTTACGGGAGTTTATCGCAGCAGCAAGGACAAGGAGTGTACGATGAAAAGAATTTTAATGACGGCAGGGGCTCTGTGTTTCGCCTCTGTGATATTTGCCTATAATCCGCCGATCAGCGGAGAAAGTCTCGACAGGCTTGTAAGCCCGACACAGCTTACGTATGCGTCTTCGAGCGCAGGCGGGGGAATTTTTACCGCCGGTCCCGATGCGATCGTTTTCAATCCTGCGCTTATCGCATCCGAACAGCGCATCACGCTCGATGCCTCATATACCGCGATTTTTTCTTCAAACGGCGGAGCGAATGTTTTCGGTTCGGCTTTTCAGACCGGCATTCTCATCCCGTGGAAATACTTTGCCGTGAGCGGCCTCGTCAAAGGCGTATTTCTTCCGCTCGATAAAATCGATGTCGGCAATACGCTCAGCACGAATATTGCCATTGCGAAAGAAGTGAGCGACCGCCTTTCTCTCGGTATCGGAATTGCAGGCGGCGTGTATTGGGGTCACGGAAGCGATTGGTCGGTGACCGGAAATATCGGCGGAATGTACCGCATACCGCGTGTGGGTTTTATGAAAGATTTCAGGATCGGCGTGTCCGTACTCAACCTCGGTAAAAATTATACGTCGACAAACCTCGTCGGCATCGACGGCAAAAACACGTCGGATATCTTTCCGATGCTCGGCACTACTCACGTCGGTGTTGCAGCTCTTTTATTTGCAAACGATTATATAAAAGGCGGGGCTTCGGTCGAATTGATTACGCCGGGATTTCAAAATCTCATCGTTGCAGCGGGATTTCAATTCGCCGTAAACGACGCGCTCTATTTACGCATAGCGGAAGAAATCAATATCCGCGAAGCCGTCGCGCTCGCCGACTACGGTAACTACGGCAATTTTATGCCTGCGATCAGTCTCGGCTATCGTTTTACGTTCAAAACGAAAAACAACGAATATATGAAACGCAACGGCTGGGGTGAAAGCGATATTACGGTGAATGCCGGATGGCAGCAGCTTTACGAAACGGTACACGCCGTTTCGGGTAATGTCAAATTCAATTTGGGACTCGCGGATACCGATCCGCCGGAAATCGAACTGTGGACGGGAGATGAAAAATAATGAAACGGACTTATGCAATCATTGCGGCTGCTCTCTTTTTGGCAGCCGCTTCGGCGTTTGCCCAACGGGCGCCGAAATATATTTCGCCGAACAACGACGGCGTTCAGGATTCGCTTGACGTTCCGCTGCGAATTTCCGACAGGCGCTATATAGTTTCGTGGAGCTTTGTCGTCGAAAATGAAAGCGGCGGCGTCGTGCGCACGATCGGGAATAAACTCGCGTTTACCGAAAAGCTGACGTTCAAATCCTTTTGGAAACAGCTTTTTTCTGCAAAAAAAACGATCGATATCCCCTCCGTCGTTTCATGGAACGGCGTTATGGATAACGGAGAAACGGCTCCCGACGGAACGTATAATTATTATTTTACGGCGACGGACGATAACGGCAATGTCGGCAAAACCGGCAAATATACGGTCATCGTCGATACGACGCCGCCTTCTGTCGCGCTTACTCAGCCGACCGATAAGATTTTCGGCGAAGGCGCGAAATCGATATTTTCCGTGCGGCAATCCGGTTCGAAAGAAGACGAATGGAAAGGCGTCTTTGCCGGAGCCGACGGAACTGCGGTCAAAACCTATTCGTGGAAAGATACCGAGCCGCCTGCGTTCAATTGGAACGGAACGGGCGATTCGGGAAAACCCGTTGCCGACGGCATCTATTCGTATACGCTTAGTGCGACGGACAGAGCCGGAAACACTTCTCCCGCCGCTTCCATATCGAATATTATTTTTTCGGCGGAAAAACCCGCGACGAATATCGCGATTTCAGGTTCTCCCTATTTTTCTCCGAATACCGAAAGCAAACAAAAAGCGGTCACGTTCAACGTAACGATCCCCGTTCCCGAAGCGAGCACGGGAAACAAACTTACCGAATGGGCGGTAAGCATAGTCGATGCGAACGGCAAAGTCTACCGTACATTCGATCAGTCTTCGTCGGCCTTACCGCCCGAAACGATCGTATTCGACGGAACGGGAGCCGACGGCAAAACGCTCCCCGACGGACGCTATCAGGCGCGCGTTACGGCAAAATATCTCAACGGCTACGAGCCTTCTCCGATTACTTCGCCGGTCTATGTCATCGATACGAAAAAACCGCAGGCTCAGCTGCGCGTATCCGATAAAGTATTCGGCGCGGGTTCGAAGAGTACGATTACAATAAACGAAACGATTGTGCCGAAAACGCTTGCGGCGGTTCCCGCATGGACGGGGCGCATCTACGCTTCGGGCAATATGACAAAAGCCGTGCGCGAATACTCGCTCGGCGAATTCCCCCCGGAAACGGTTTCGTGGGACGGTCTCGATGATGCTGGAAAACTTGCGCCCGACGGCTCATACGTGTACGAGCTTTCGGCAACCGACTTGGCGGGCAATACCGTAGCCGTCCGTTCCGATGCGTTCAGTTTCGACACGACGAAGGCGACATTGCTTCTTGCAATGCAGGACAGCGCATTTTCACCGAACGGCGATAAAGTCAAAGATACGATTTCCTTTACGCCCGTTACGCACGCAGGAAGCGGCGGTATCGTAAAGTATGTGTTTAAAATTATGAAGGCGGGTTCGAGTACCGCGCTTAAAACCCTGAGCGAAAACAAAAGCGTTCCCGCGTCGTTTGTGTGGGACGGAAAAGACGATAAAGGCGCTCTCTGTCCGGACGGACAGTATGTCGCTTCTCTTGAAATAACGTCCGCAAACGCTTCGACGGCATCGGCTTCGACGCAGGCTTTTGCACTCGACACGAAAGCGCCGTATCTTGCCGCGGAAATTCCGTGGACGTCCTTTTCTCCGTCAGGTGATTCGGCCCAAAGATCTTTGCCGGTCGATGTGCGCGACTGCACGGCCGAAAAACTGTGGACTGCCGAAGTGCGCAATGCCCGCGGTACCGTTGTCCGGAAATACACGTGGGCCGGCACCGTGCAGACCGCAGGTAAAGCGGGATTCGCATGGGACGGTGCGGACGAATCGGGCAATACCGTTTCCGACGGTGCATATACGCTCGTCATCGCTTCGACGGATGAAGCGGGCAATGCGTTCGGTACATCGATCCGAGGTATCTCTGTCGATACCCGCGACGTAAAAGCGTACGTGACGACGGCTTACGACGGCATTTCTCCGAACGGCGACGGCATATTCGATTCTCAACGTTTCGATATCCGCACATCGGTCAGCGACGCGATTTCGTCGTGGAATTTCGACGTATGCAGAGAAGACGGAAAAGCGGTGCGCAGCTGGTCGTCGAAAGACAGCGCAAGTCTTCCCGCATCGATTATGTGGGACGGTTTGGACAGCGCGGGAAAAGCCGGCGAAGGCACTTTTACCGGAAAACTCGATATCGTATATCGGAACGGGCGGAGCGTTTCCGCTTCGTCGTCTCCGTTTGTATGTTCGGCCCTTCCTCCCGAACTCAGCGTCCGCACGACGCCTTCATACTTCAGTCCCGATAATGACGGCATCGATGACGATTTGTTTATCAGATTGAACGGTTCGACAAAAGGTAAAATTACCGCATGGTCGTTTACGATCAACGATCCGAACGGACGCCGTTTTTGGCAAACGGGCGGAACGTCGGCGATTACGGAACGCATCGTGTGGGACGGTTTGAGCAATACGCAAAAGACCGCGTCGGGCATGGCGGAACGCGTTCAGTCCGCGGTCGATTATCCGTGGGTGTTTACCGTTAAAGACAATCTCGGTATGACATCGACGGTGCGGGGAATCATTCCCGTCGACGTGCTCGTCATCCGCGAAGGCAATGTGCTTAAAATGGCCGTTCCGTCGATCATATTCCGGCCCGACAATGCCGACTTTAAAGTCGAAAGCGCTCCCGGAAAACGCGACGGCGTTACGACCGAACAGGCGGCAAACAACGAACGTATTCTCAAGCGTATTGCGGAAATTCTCAATAAATTTAAAGATTATAAAGTTGCGGTCGTCGGACACGCAAACCGTACGACTGAAAACGAAGCCGAAGAAACGCAGGACAATCCGCGTCAGTGGGGACCCGCGCTCATTCCGCTTTCGCAAAAACGCGCGGAATTCGTAAAATCCTATCTCGTCGATAAAGGTATAAGCGCTTCCCGTCTTTCTACTCAAGGAAAGGGCGGTACGGAGCTTGTTGCCGATTGGCGCGATAAAGATCAAAACTGGAAAAACCGCCGCGTCGAATTTATTCTGCAAAAGTAAGCGATAAAATGCAGCACCGAAAGACGGGCCTGTCGGAAGATGGGGCCGTCTTTTTTTATGCGGAGGCTTTAATACCCCGATACCGCTTGAAGATTAGCTGAGGGACTGCGTCGGGGTTGTCGATGCTAACTGCGATACAATTGTCTTATTAATTTCTTATATATTGATTTTAATTTTATTCCATTATATGATACGCCATAAATGTTGTTAAAGATGAAGACAACAGCAAATCGTGTTTTTTTGGAGGAAATATGAAAAAAATCGTTGTTTTTGCGGCTGCACTGATTATTGCAAGTACAGCATTTGCTATCGGAACGGCGGACTCAAGCGAAAAACCACTTGAATTAATTGTCGCTCATAATCAAACTTCGCTTGAAAATCCTTATGCTTATGCGATTATTAAATTTAAAGAAGTTGCGGAAGCGGAAAGCGGCGGCAAAATAAAAGTCATCTGTCACCATGGTACGATGGGCGAAAATGAAAATGAATTGGTGGAAAAACTTGATATGGGAGCGCTTCAGCTTTGTGTCGTTTCTCCCGGATTTATGGCTGCGATCGGCGTTCCTGAGGTAAATATTTTCGCACTTCCGTATTTGTTTGACAGCTTTGCACATTGGGAAAAGTGTCTTGACGGAGAATTCGGTACGGCTTTAAAAGATGTGGTTTTGAAAAAGACAAATAACCGTTATCGCATTATGGGTTATTGGACGGCTTCGGTTCGCGATTATTACGGTAAAAAGCCGATTAAAAAACCGGCCGATCTCAAAGGTATGACAATCCGTACGCAGAATTCGCCGGTTCAGCTCAATTTTTGGAAAGGCTGCGGTGCAATTCCGACGAGTGTAGCATGGGGCGAATTGTATCAAGCACTTCAGCAAGGCGTTGTCGATTCTGCTGAAAACGATTATACCAATTTTATGCTTAAAGAGCATCATAAAACTCCCAACGGAAAATACGTTTGTGAAACGCATCATGATTTTACAACGCGTTTATTTCTCATGAACGGAAACTTTTATGACAAACTCACGGAAGAGCAAAAAGGATGGATCAATAAAGCTTCCGCTGCAGCAACAGTCGAAGACCGCAAGGTTACCTATGCTATGTTTAATTCTTCAAAAACAAAGGTTATTGCCGACGGTGCTGTTGTAACCGATTTTAAAGATATGGATATCGCCGCTTTCAAAGCAATTGCCGTTCCGATTCAGGATAAATTTGCAAAAGATAACGGTATGACAAAATACATCAATATGGTACGCAGTGCCAAATAGTTTTAATTTACGGACAATCTTCCGGTGACGCTATGCGGTGTCGGAAGATTGTTTATATCGCAATTTATAGAATGTTCGGGAAATTATATGCGAAAAATTATTGCTGCCGTACAAAAGATTCAAATTCTTATAGGCGGTCTTTTTCTTTTCCTTTTCCTTATTACCGTTGTAGTACAGATGTTTACACGATATATAGGGATCATTGCTACATGGACGGAAGATGTCGAAATGTATTCTTTTATTTGGGCTGTATTTATGGGAGCCAGTGCCATGGTGTATGAAAAAAAGCATTTTGCTTTTACGGCTCTAAACGATTCTTTTAAAAAAGCGGAATCGGTAAAAAAATTGTCCATTGCTATTTCCGTTATCATGATGGTATTCTGCATTTTAATGACGTATTACGGTATTCAGTTGACGAAGCAATTTTGGAATTATACATGGGTAAATATTCCGAAATTCAAACGCGGTATTACATGGATCTGTGTTCCCATTGCGGGAATTACATCTTCAATCTATCTATTGGACAGTATCGTTTCGAATTGTGTTTCATTGGCAAATTGTAAAAACGGAGTAAAATAATGGCGGCGTTGTTGGTAGTATTATTTATCGTGCTTATAGCGATAGGTGTTCCGATTTCGTTTTCGTTGGGCGTGGTTTCGTTTGCGGGAATTTTTGCTCTCCCTCAAATTCCCAACGCCGTTGTATTCAGCAAAATGTTCAACGGTCTCAACAGTTTTACATTGCTTGCGGTCCCGCTTTTTATCCTTGCCGCAAATCTTATGAATGAAGGCGCAATTACGGATAAACTTATAGATTGTTGTACCGCTCTTGTCGGCCGTTTTCGCGGAGGACTTGCCTATGCGAATATCCTCGTTTCGATGATATTTGCGGGGATTTCCGGCTCTTCTCAGGCGGATACCGCCGGTGTCGGAAAAGTATTTATTCCTGCGATGGACAAGCAGGGATACGATATGGAAACCACGGTAGGTGTTACTGCAACGTCGTCAACGCTCGGTTCGATTATTCCGCCGAGCATCATCATGGTCGTGTATGCCGGTGTTGCAAACGTAAGCACAGGCGCTTTGTTTATGACGGGAATCGTTCCGGGAATTTTGCTCGGACTTGCAATGATGCTGGTTGTAAAGTTTTATTCCAAAAAAAAGAATTTCCCTATCGGCGAAAAAGTTCCTCTGATGACCGCTCTTAAACAAACTGTGATTTCTTTGCCGGCACTTTTTACGCCCATTCTTTTGATCGGAGGAATCGTATGCGGTTGGTTTACGCCTACTGAGTCCGCCGCATTTGCTTGTATATATGCCCTCGTTATCGGTATTTTCTTTTATAAATCGATTAAAATTTCCCGGCTTCCCCATATTCTCATTGAAACGATGAAACTTTCTTCGCTTTCGCTTTTTGCGCTTGCATCCGCAAATGCGCTCGGTGAATTGTTAAGCTATTACCAGTTGAATATGATTATCCGCAATTTTTTTGTTGCGCTTCCCGGCGGAAAAATATTCTTTCTTTTTATTGTTATCGTTTTCTTTATGTTTGTCGGAACATTTATGGACGCGGTCCCTGCCGAAATTTTATTTGTCCCGATTATTCTTCCCGCTGCGGTCAGTCTGGGGATCAGTCCGATAATGCTCGGTTTGATTACGGTTTGTACGCTTTCACTCGGACTGGTAACGCCTCCGTACGGTTTGTGCTTACTTTTGGCTTCTTCGATCGGAAACCTCAGCATCGAAAGATCTTTTAAAGGCTGTCTGCCGTATTTTGTTTCATCACTTATAATTCTCGTATTGCTCGCACTGTTTCCGGATTTTTGGCTGATGATTCCAGCGTCATTGTTTCCGAATTTGTTTTGAAACGCTTGCAATGAATGTTGCTGACGTACCGTTACAGTTTGACCATTCTGAAAGAATATCATACAATACGGTTTATGCGTATGTTTACATTTAAAGGCGGAGTCTATCCGCCGGAGCGGAAGACACACACTCGCGACGGAACCATCGCGGATGCGTTTCCTTCTACCAAGCGGGTGACGATCCCCGTCACGATGGGCGGTTTTCCGAACGAATGTACCGTCAGCGTCGGCGACCGTGTTCTTAAGGGGCAGGTTATCGCGGCGTCCGAAAAATATATGTCCGTTCCCGTACATGCGTCGATCACGGGTACGGTTGTGCAAATCGCACCGCATGCCGCCGCAGACGGAGCGCAAGTTCCCTGCGTTACAATCGAATCGGACGGAAGCGATGAGACGGCGTATATGGATCCGCTCGATCCGTTTACATGCGATCCGAAAGACGCGCTCGATCGCATCAGACTTGCCGGCATCGTCGGTATGGGCGGCGCATCGTTTCCGACCTATGTGAAACTTTCGCCGCCGGACGGTACGAAGATCGAATACGTCATCATAAATGCATCCGAATGCGAACCCTATCTCACCGTAGATTATCATACCGTAAAAGAATCGTGCAAAAAAATGATCGACGGACTTGCAGCCGAAATGCATATTTTGGGTGCCCGAGGTATCGTTGCGATCGAAAACAACAAACTCGATCTGATAAATGTCATCAACGATGCGATCGCCGAAGCGAATCATACGAACGATATGGAAATTAAAATTGTTAAAACGAAGTATCCGCAGGGCGGTGAAAAAAATCTTATTACCGCTATTTTAAAGCGCGAAGTACCCGCAGGCGGCCTTCCCGCCCACGTCGGCTGTGTCGTTTCAAACGTCTGTACAGCCTGCGCGATTTCGGATGCGTTCCGCCTCGGAAAGCCGCTCATTGAACGTGCATTTACCGTAAGCGGCGGTGCGTGCGAAAATCCTGCAAATATACGAGTTCCGATCGGCACGCTTGTCGAAGATTTGATCGGAGACGTCATACGCGTAAAAGACGGCGAACTCGTGCAGATCCTTTCCGGCGGTCCGATGATGGGCGTCGCTTCGGCCGACGCTTCGTTTCCCGTCGTCAAAGGCACGAGCGGCGTTTTATTTTTAACAAAAAAAGAAATTTATATCGGCGAAGAAGAACTTTGCCTCGGCTGCGGAAAATGTATTCCGCCTTGTCCGATGCGGCTCTCGCCGGTTATGATGGCGCGCTCGCTGAAAGCGAACGACTATGATGCCGCCGTAAAATTCGGGCTTAAAGACTGCATCGAATGCGGCAGCTGCGCATACGTTTGTCCTGCGCATGTCCGTTTGGTGCACCGATTTAAACTCGGCAAAAGCGTCGTCAAAGCGCGCGCCGCAAAGAAAAACGCTGCGGGTAAAGCAGCTGGAGGAAAATAATGAGCGAACCGGTAAAGAAACAAATGTACGTGTCTCCCGCCCCGCATTTTGTCGAGGGGATGTCGACGCGTTTTCTTATGTGCATGCTTATTCTGGCGCTGCTTCCCGAAACGATATACGGCGTTATGCTGTTCGGTTTCCGCGCGCTCCTTGTAGTGCTCGTTTCGGTCGCGGGAAGCGTTGTCTTTGAAGCGGCGTTTCAAAAACTGACAAAGCAGAATATCACCGTGAGCGATTGTTCGGCCGTCGTGACGGGACTTTTGCTCGCACTCGTACTGCCGCCGACGGTTCCGCTGTGGCAAGTGCTGCTCGGAGATCTCTTCGCGATCGTCGTCGCCAAAGGATTTTTCGGCGGACTGGGAGCGAACGTGTGGAATCCCGCTCTTACGGGGCGCGCGTTTTTGTTCGTCAGCTTTTCCGCCGCGATCGGCGCGGCATGGCTCGCTCCGGGAACGGACGCGATAAGTGCCGCGACGGTGCTTTCCAAGCTGAAAGAGGGTGCCGCCGGCAATGCGGGCGCGTATCTTGAAAGCTTTTTGGGCAACACGGCCGGCTGTATCGGCGAAACGAATGAATTGCTCATTTTGATCTCGTTCGCATTCCTTGCTCTCACGCAGGTGATCGACTGGCGTGCGCCTGTTACGATGGTCACGACGGTCGCTCTTTTGACCTTCGTTTCAGGCGGAGACGTCGTCATGGCGCTCACATCGGGAGGCCTGCTTTTCGGTGCAACCTTTATGGCCACAGACTACGCGACGACGCCGGTTTCAAAAGCCGGCCGCGCGGTGTTCGGTGCGGGCTGCGGGCTTCTTACGTTTTTAATAAGAAAATTCGGCGGCTATCCCGAAGGCGTTATGTTTTCGATTTTATTTATGAATTCGCTTTCGAATTTTCTTAATAAACTGACGTCGAGAAAATACGGCTACGGCAAAGCGGCAAAGAAGGGGGCTGCAAAATGAAACATATTTTAAAACTCGGACTTACGCTTGCGATCTTCGCATCCGTTTCATGTTTTTGCCTTGCGCTCGTCAATCACATTACGGCTCCCGTCATTGAACGGCAGCAGGCCGATAAGGCGAGTTCCGGCATGAAAACGGTATTCGCCGCGGCCGACTCTTTCGAAGAAGTGACGGATTTTAAGGCGAGCTCGGTTCAGGCGATCAGCATCGACAAAATGTACCTTGCCAAAAAAGGCGGCAGCGTTATAGGCGCCGTCGCGCAAGTGACGGGTCCGACTTACGACCGCTCGACGATCATTTTCGGTATAAAAAAAGACGGCGTGCTTACGGGTATGCAGTTTCTTTCATCGAGCGATACGGCGGGCTTCGGCTTAAAAGCGGGCGATCCGAATTATACCGTTTCGAGCGGTAAAACATTTTACGGTCAGTTCGAAGGCAAAAACGCGAACGACGGTTTCGTTCCCGGTCAGACCTTCGAAGCGGTATCGGGTGCGACGATCACGAGCAAAGGCGTTGCCGAACTTTTGACGCAGGGAACGCAAAGCGCGCTTGCCTGCCTCGCTGCGAAATAGGAGTAAAAGCGAAATGCAAAAAAAACAAAACAGATTATCGATTTTTACAAACGGGCTTGTAAAAGAAAATCCGCTGCTCGTCATTTCGATCGGTTTGTGTTCTTCGCTTGCCGTTACGACGAACGTGTTCAACGGCATCGGTATGGGCTTTTCGATGATGTTCGTCCTCGTTATGAGCGAATTAATAATAGCTATCTTCCGAAATATTATTCCGGAAGACATACGCTTGCCCATTTTTATCATAGTCATCGCCGCTTTTACGACGATCGTACAGCTTTTGCTTGAAGCATACATTCCTGCGCTGTCGGCATCTCTCGGTGTGTTTTTGCCGCTCATCGTCGTCAACTGCATCATCATGGGACGCGTCGAATCGTTTGCATCGAAAGAAGGCCCGCTCAATGCGGTAGTCGATGCATTCGGTATGGGCTTCGGTTACACGTGGGTGCTTTGCGCCATTTCGATCGTGCGCGAACTTTTGGGAAGCGGTTCTCTGTTCGGCAAAGTTATCATTCCCGAAGCGTATACCGTAAAATTTTTATCGGATGCTCCGGGCGGATTTTTCGTGTTCGGTTTGCTTTCCGCAGTGACGCTCGCTGCTGAGCGCGCGGCAAAGATCAGAAAAGCGAAAGCGAAAGCAAAAGGAGGCGCGGCATGAACAACTTAATCAGTATTTTTATTAAATCGATGCTTATCGACAACGTCGTCTTTATTCAATATCTGGCAATCTGTCCGTTTATCGGCATGACGACGGAAACGGATAAAGCGACGGGCATGGGGATTGCGACGACCTTCGTCATCGTGCTCGCGACGGCCGTGACCTATCCGCTCTATTACGGGATCATGGTGCCGCTGAAACTGCAGTATCTGCAGACGCTCATGTTTATTCTCGTTATCGCAGCTCTCGTACAGCTCGTCGAATTTTATCTCAAAAAATCGATTCCGGGATTGTACAGCGCGATGGGCGTGTATCTTGCGCTTATCACGACGAACTGTGCGGTTCTCGCCGTTACGATCACGTGCATTAACAAAAATTATAATTATATCGAATCGATCGTATACTCGCTCGGTGCGGCGATCGGTTTTTTAATTGCACTCGTGATTATGTCCGGAGTACGCGAACGGATTAAAAGCTCTCCTCTTCCGCTTTTCATAAAAGGAAAGCCGATCCTGTTTATCACTGCGGGTTTGCTTTCGTTGTCGTTTTTAGGCTTCAAAGGTTTGATCTGAAAAGGAAGGGGGATACACTATGATTGCTATACTTACGGCCGTTGCGGTTTCGTTCGCGATTGCATTTGTCATCGGCGTGCTGCTCGGTATTTTCAAAAAAATATTTTATATTCCGGTCGATGAACGCGTCGGAAAAATCCGGGCGGTGCTGCCCGGCGTAAATTGCGGCGCATGCGGCTATCCGGGCTGCGACGGCTTTGCGGCCGGCGTTGCATCGGGAGAAGCACCCGTAAACGGCTGCCTTGTCGGCCGCGCACCCGTTGCGCAGGCTATAGGCGAAATTATGGGCGTGCCCGTTCCCGCAAAAACATAAGGGCGGCTCTTTGCGGCTTTGAACTTACGAATTTAAAAGGCTGTCCCTGAAGTTATTCAAAACTTCATGCGGGCGGCCTTTTTAGTAGAAACGGTTTCGGCCGGTTTAACAATGAATACGAAAAAAGGTTTGTCAAGATTCGACGTTCTCAATCTCGTAATCGGCTCGATTATCGGCTGGGGTTCGTTTATTTTGCCGGGTACTTTTTTTCTGCCGAAAGCGGGAGTTTTGAGTACGGTGATCGGTCTCGGTATCGGCGGCTTTTTTATTGTGATTATTCAAAAAGCCTACCAAGTGATGCTTACCTGTCATGTCGGCGAAGGCGGCGAATTTTCGTATGCGCTTTCGAATCTTGGAAAGATTCACGGCTTTATCGTCGGCTGGTCGCTGAGTCTGTGCTATTTGAGTATGATACCGCTCAACGCGACCGCATACGTTTTGATTTTGCGGAAAATTTTCGGAAGCGCGGTGCTGTGGGGGCATTTGTATACGATCGGAGGAACCGACGTGTATGCTTCGGATATCGTCATCGCGTCGGTACCCATCGTCGTTTTTACGCTTATCAATTTGCGCGGGCTGTCGCTGAGCGCCCGCATTCAAAACGTCATGAGCGCTTCACTTGTCGTTATCGTTACGGCGCTTTTTTTTATCATCCTCGGTAAAAGCGATTTGAAAATTTTTTCGCACAATTATTTCGGCGTATCGCAGATTGCGAGCGCAAAAATCGCTTCGGTCGTCGCGATCGTTCCGTTTTTATTCGTCGGCTTCGACGTGATCCCGCAAGTGTCGAACGATCTTCGTTTTTCGCCGGCAAAAGCTCATGCGACGGCGCTCGCCGGAATCGCGTTCGGTGTCGTCATTTATGCACTTTTGAATATGATCGCGGGGTTAAGCTTCGACCCTGAAGAAGCGGAAAGGATCGAATGGGCGGTTGCCTCTTCGGTGACGGAAAAGACGGGTACGGCCGGTTTTGTATTCATGCTGCTGGCTCTTTTTTCGGCGGTTACCGGCGGCATCAACGGTTTTATGATCGGCAGCAGCAAACTGCTCGGCGCCGTTGCAAGAGAAAAATTGAGTCCCGCATTTTTGGGAGAAAAAAACGAAAAAGGCTTGTATCCGAAAGCGATTTTATTTATCGCAGGCGTCAGTTTGATCGGCCCGTGGATCGGCAGAGAAGTGATCGTCCTCATCGTCGATATGGCCTCCGTACTTGCCGCTTTAGCCTACGGATACGTCGGTTTTATCGGTATAAAAAAAAGCGCTTCCGTTTTCGACAAGCTGTCGTGCGTTTTTGCGTGTGCCGTCGCGCTGCTCTTTATCGCTCTTTTGCTGTGGCCGACATCTTCCGCGCGGCTCGGCGCGGGTTCAATCGTCTTTTTAGCCGTATGGGCGGTATTGGGAATTTTGTTTTACCGTTTCGGGACGCGTGAGCGCGTATAACGGGCAATGCGGTAAGCACGATTCGGCTTACACTTCATTGCCCGCATTCCCTGTTATGCGCGATTATAATGCTACAGGGGTACCGCCGGCGTCAATTTTATTTACCGACCAGTTTTTAGCTCTAATGCCGGTAAGTTCAGATGCGAGAGCCTTATAGTTACTTTCGGCAACACCCGTCTGCTCGGTATAAAGAAGCAAATAGCCGGCAGGGTGCGTCCTGCGAGGTAAATCCGTAAAAAGCTTTGTAAAAACAGTTTTTGGAAGCCGATTGCGGTGGCAGTCCAGGTTTTCCAACATACTCAAACCCTGCACATCAAGATTTGTGAGTCCATTGTTGTTACAGGACAAAGCGATCAAGTTAGTTAAACCCTGCAGGTTTAGGCCGGTAAGATTATTATCATTGCACGCTATCGTTTCCAATTTTGCCAAACCGTGCACGACAAGCTTTCTAAGCTCATTGTTTTTACACTCCAGCGTTTTCAAGTCGGCCGAACCCCGTACGTCAAGATTTCTAAGAAAATTATAGCTGCATTTCAGCTCTTGCAACTTAGTTAAGCCCTGTACATCAAGGTTTTGAAGCCGATTATAATCGCAAGTCAGTTTTTCCAAGTTGGTTAAACCCCGTACATTGAGGCTGTAAAGTTTACTTAGGGAGCAGTCAAGCGTAATCAAATTCGCCAAGCCGCTCACATCGAGACTCATAAGTTCATTTTTGTCGCAGGTAAGCGTTTTGATATCCCCTTTTAAGACAACCGTATCGCCTGATACGTGTAAGGTGGTTTCCGGTCCGCTGGCAAGCGTAGCTACGGTACAGCCTTCGACGGTTATGGGTTCTCCGTTTACAGTTTCAGCTGTAAGCTTGAGTGTTGTCGCACCGAAAAGAAGCTTGAAGACGGCCTGCTTTTCCGGAATTCCCGGGGTATTGTCCGGATGCTGACATCCGGTAATCACTGCCGCTGCACTGATCGTCAAAACCAATGCACCAATCATTGAAACTGCTTTTCGTCGGTTCATTTAAACCCTCCTTGTTGCAATGCTTTCATTGCAAGTTTGTATTTTTCCGGTTTGAAAATATGTTTCGGTCGCTTTTGCACCCGTCTGCCTTGAGACAAGGCAACATCTTTTCAAGCTTTCTCTATATATTATTATATTATATAAAAATCGATAATTCTCTACAAAACAATATCGCATGACAATATTGCGCGATACAAAATGAATGTCGCATTTGAAGCGCTTTTTTTAAGCGTAAGCTCGACATTTGATCGAATACTTTGTACAATATACCCGTAAAAGTTTTTATGGAGATACGATAAAAAGCGCCGTCTGAAATATCGCCGTCACTTTTTATCTCGAGTTTGCTCGGATGTTTGCAGAAGACGTGTATATGTATCGTTCCGACAAAAATCGTATGTGTACAATACACCCTATTTGCAAACTCGACTATTGAACGTGTGCGCTCACGCGCACGGCTAAAAACTTTTTCGGATGTTGAAACATCCTGCAAAAGTTTTTATGGAGGTTATATGAAAAAGCTATCGGTATGGGTTCTTGCGCTCTGTGCCGCCGTGTTGTGTTTTTCGGCGTGCGGTAAAAAAAGCGCTTCAGGCGCCGAGTTTATTATCAGCAACGGTGCCGAGCCGCAGTCGATCGATCCGACGCAGATTGAAGGCGTGCCCGAACACCGCATTTTTTTGGCGCTGTTCGAAGGTCTTGTCGATTACGACGTAAAAACGTGCGAAGCCGTTCCGGGCGTTGCGGAAAGCTGGGAGCGCAGCGCGGACAATACGGTCGTGACGTTCCATCTGCGCAAAACGACGTGGAGCGACGGTACGCCGATTACGGCAAAAACCTTTGTCGATTCGTGGCTCTATTATATGTCGCCGAAAACGGCTGCCGTCTACGGCTATATGCCGGCTTTGGTTATCAAGGGTGCAAAAGAATACAACGAAGGAAAAGCGCCTGAGAGTTCCGTGGGCATCCGCGCCGTCGATGATTATACGTTTGAAGTGACGCTCGTCGGACCCGTGCCCTATGCGGTCGATATGATGGCGCACTATGCGTTCGCTCCTCTTCCGATGCACACGATAGAAAAATACGGTTCCGAATGGATCAAAAAAGAAAACTTCGTCGGCAACGGTCCCTTCGTACTCGAATCGTGGGTGCCGCAGGATAAGCTCACCGTCGTTCCGAACGGCAAGTATTGGAATAAAGAAAATATATTCCTGTCGCGCATCACGTTTTTGCCGATCGAAGACAGCGTTACCTCTTACAACAAATACAAAAACGGTGAAATCGATTGGAACTCTTCGAGCGCTCATATCCCGCCGGATTTAATCGACGAAGTAGTTCTCCGCGACGATTATCAGTGCGCGCCGTACCTCGGTTCGTATTATGCGTTTTTCAACGTAAACAATAAAACGCTCAAAGACGTCCGCGTTCGTAAAGCGCTCATCCTCGCTCTCGATACGAAAGAACTCGTCGAAAAAGTAACGAAGGGCGGAGAGCTTGCGACCGGTGCTTTCGTTCCCGAAATGGCAGGCTATACGCCGCCGAAGGGTTTTTCGTTCAACCCCGAGGAAGCGAAAAAATTGCTTGCCGAAGCGGGCTATCCGAACGGTAAGGGTTTCCCCGTGCTTACGTATATTTTCAATACGAACGAAAAGCACAAAAAAACCGCCGAATGGGTGCAGCAGCAGTGGAAGAAAAATCTCGGCATCAACGTCGAACTGCAGAACATGGAATGGAATTCCTTCCTGACAAAGCGCCAGGCGAACGACTTCGAAATCGCGCGCGCGGGCTGGATCGGCGACTATAAAGATCCGTCGAACTTCCTCGAACTGTTGACGACGGGCAGCGGAAACAACGACGGACGCTATAACAGTCCTGAATTCGATAAGCTCGTCAGCGACGCCGCCCGTATGCCGGCCGGACCCGAACGCATGAAAGTGCTTGAAAAGGCCGAATCGATTGCGATCGGACGGGACGCTGCGGTTATCCCGATGTACATCTACGTTTCGCAGTGCCTTATCGATTTGAATAAATGGGACGGCTGGTACTCGAATGTCCTCGATATTCACTCGTATACGGGCTTAAAACCGAAAAAATAAAAAAAATAAATTGCAGAAAATGTAATTTTCTGGTACAATGAACGGAACGGCCTAAAACGGCTGTTCCGTTTTTTTTTGCCGGAGTAATGTATATGGGAAAATTTATTATAAAACGTTTGCTGGGGCTCATTCCGACGCTTTTCGTTATCGTAACTCTGAGTTTTTTTATCACTCGGCTTGCACCGGGCGGGCCGTTTGCGAGTGAAAAAAAAGTACCTCCGGAAATCCTCGCAAATCTCGAAAAGCAATACCACATGGACGAACCGCTGTTTAAACAGTACCTGCGTTATGTCGGCAATGTCCTCCACGGCGATTTGGGGCCGTCGTTCAAAAACAAAGATTTTACGGTCAATCAGCTCATCGGCTCAAGTATGCCGAACTCTCTTTTGCTCGGCGTCATTTCGCTTGCTTTTGCGATGCTCTTCGGCATTACCTTCGGCCTCATCTCCGCGGTAA
The DNA here is from genome assembly GCA_000413015.1 of Treponema socranskii subsp. paredis ATCC 35535. Lineage (GTDB taxonomy): Bacteria > Spirochaetota > Spirochaetia > Treponematales > Treponemataceae > Treponema_D > Treponema_D paredis. The sequence continues at coordinate 642,075 of KE332516.1, read as the reverse complement.
AACAAAATACGTGGGTCGATTACTCGACGATGTCTTTTGCGAGCGTAGGACTTTCGGTGCCGCTTTTCGTCGTAGGGCCGGTTGCGGTTTTTGTTTTTGCGCTTACGCTCAAATGGCTTCCGACGTCCGGCTGGATCACGGGGCGATACGGATGGAAAACGCTTATCATGCCGGCTTTTACGCTTGCCCTTCCGCGCTTTGCGTCGATCGCACGCCTGACGCGAGCGAGCGTGCTCGAAACGCTCCGTTCCGATTACGTACGTACCGCGCGTGCAAAGGGTTTGAAAAATTCGGTTGTCATGGTAAAGCACGTGCTCAAAGGTGCTCTGCTTCCGGTCGTCAGCTATCTCGGTCCCGCGTTTGCAGGCATCGTTACCGGTTCCGTCGTCGTCGAACAAGTGTTCCTCGTGCCGGGTATCGGAAACTTTTTCGTCAAATCCGCGCTTAACCGCGATTACACGCTCATTATCGGTACGATTATCGTGTATTCGGGCATTCTTATCGTTATGAACCTCATCGTCGATATTTTGTACGGATTTCTCGATCCTCGAATTTCTTATAAATAACGGGAATATTAAAACGCTATGATTAAAAAAGAAAAAAAAGCGACGAACGAATTCGATCAGGAAATGAAATCGGTGTCGCTGACGGCGGATGCATGGAACCGCCTGCGAAAAAATAAAATGGCATACGCGAGTTTTTGGATCGTCGTCGTTTATGCGCTTATCGCCCTGCTTGCACCCGTGCTGCCTTTTTATCCTTATGCACAGCAAAATCTCAATCATACGAATCTTCCGCCTTCGTTTCAAAAAGCGGGAGCGGTCGAACTTGTAACGCGCAAAGCATATTTTGCAAAAGTGATGGCAAAGGAAAAGCGCAGCGAATACAACGCGGACGAGCAGGCGGTGATCGCTTCCATCGAAGAACGCAATAAAACCGATCCCGAACAGAACCGGAGATATTTGTTGGGCACCGATTCTCTCGGCCGCGATATGCTGTCGCGCACGGTGTACGGCGGACGCATTTCCATGATGGTCGGCCTCATCGGTACGGTAACCGCGCTTCTCATCGGTATTGTCATCGGTTCGATTGCGGGCTACGCCGGCGGCAGAATCGATTCGTTTCTCATGCGCTTTGTCGATGTCATGTACGGTCTGCCGTATATGCTCGTCGTCATCATTATGATGGCGATCGTCGGACGCAACGTGGCCATCCTCTTTATCGCGATCGCACTCGTGTCATGGCTCACGATCGGACGCGTCGTGCGCGGACAAGTGATGAGTTTGAAAAATATGGAATTCGTCCTCGCCGCCCGTTCGATGGGAGCCGGTCCGTGGTATATCATCATGCATCATCTCATTCCGAATACGGTCGGTATCATCATCGTGTATACGGCACTGTCGCTTCCGTCTTTTATCATGAGTGAAAGCTTTTTGTCGTTTTTGGGACTCGGCATTTCGGCGCCGCTTGCCTCATGGGGTTCTCTTATCTCCGACGGCGTACAGGGTATGGCGCTCTATCCGTGGTGTTTGCTCGTACCGGCAGTCGTTATGACGGTATTTTTATTTGCAATGAATTTTTTAGGCGACGGCGTGCGCGATGCATTCGATCCGCAGTCGAAAAACAGGGTGTGAGGCATATATGACGGATGAAGTGATTTTACAGGTAAAAGACCTCCGCACCTATTTTTATACCGACGCGGGAGTCGTAAAAGCGGTAGACGGTTTGACTTTCGATCTGCACAAAGGCGAAACGCTCGGACTTGTCGGCGAGTCCGGTTCGGGAAAGAGCGTTACGAATCTTTCCATTATCAATTTGATTCAAACGCCGCCGGGAAAAATCGAAGGCGGTGAAGTGCTGTTTAACGGCGAAGATTTATTAAAAATGAGCGATGCGCGCCTGAGAGAAATACGAGGCGACAGAATTGCGATGATCTTTCAGGATCCGATGTCTTCTCTCAATCCGTACCTTCGGATTTCAACGCAGATGATCGAAACGATATGTCTGCATCAGGGCTTGAGTAAAAAAGCGGCGAAAGAAAAAGCGATAGAAATGCTGAAGCTTACCGGCATTCCCGCGGCGGAAAAACGTATCGACGGATATCCGCATCAGTTTTCAGGCGGTATGCGTCAGCGCGTCATGATCGCAATGGGGCTGTCGTGCAATCCCGACATACTCATCGCGGACGAACCGACGAGCGCGCTCGACGTGACGATTCAGGCGCAGATACTCGATTTGATGCAGGATTTGACGCACCGTCTCGGAACCGCCGTCATTTTGATAACTCATTCGCTCGGCGTCGTAGCCGGAGTGTGCGATACGATCGTCGTCATGTACGCCGGCCGCATCGTCGAACGCGGTACGACCGAAGATATTTTTTACGATACGAAACATCCGTATACGCAGGGGCTTATCAAATCGGTGCCGCGCCTCGACCGCGACGACGAAAGCAGACTTTTTTCGATCGAAGGACAGCCGCCGAACGTCGTCGATTTGCCCGACTGCTGCCCGTTTTATCCGCGCTGCCATAAGGCATTGCCCGTGTGCAAAAACCGCTATCCGCCGGTCGTGGACTTTTCCGGCACTCATCATGCGGCGTGCTGGCTCTATGCGCAAAAAGACGGCGGAACACTTACCTCAGAGGACACGACAAAATGAGCGATAATATCCTTGAAGTACGCGATTTGAAAATGCATTTTCCCGACGGAAGCGAAGGTATTTTCGGCGGCAAAAAAAAATATATCTATGCGATCGACGGTATCAGTTTTGACATAGCCAAGGGCGAAACGCTGGGACTCGTCGGCGAATCGGGCTGCGGAAAATCGACCGTCGTACGTACTGTTTCTCAGCTGTATAAGCCGACTGCCGGAAAAGTGCTGCTCGACGGAAAAGATTTGACGAAGATGAAAAAGTCGGAAATGATCGCGGTCCGGCGCGATATGCAGCTCGTGTTTCAGGATCCCTATTCGTCGCTCGATCCGCGCATGACGACGTCGGAGATCATCGCCGAACCGATGCGAATTTATAAAAAATACGGACTGCTCGACGTATCTGAAGCCGACATCACTTCCCGCGTCGAACACCTCATGGAACTCGTAGGTCTTTCGAAATTTTTCAAAAACAGATTTCCCCACGAATTTTCGGGCGGTCAGCGGCAGCGTATCGGCATTGCGCGCGCGCTTGCGCTGAAACCGCGTCTCATACTTGCCGACGAACCCGTTTCCGCACTCGACGTTTCGATCCAAGCGCAAGTGCTGAACCTTTTTAAAGACATTCAAAAAGAGATGGAGCTGTCGTACCTGTTTATCGCGCACGATTTGGCGGTCATCAAATACATTTCCGACAGGATCGCCGTTATGTACCTCGGAAAAATCGTCGAAACGGGCGGGTATAAAGACCTCTATGCGAATCCGCTTCATCCGTACACGAAAGCGCTGCTTTCCGCCGTTCCGATCCCCGATCCGAAAGTCGAACGGCAGCGCCAGCGCATCATATTGAAAGGCGACGTGCCTTCTCCCGACACGCAGCGTCCGGGCTGTTATTTTTACGACCGCTGCCCGAACCGCATGGAAAAATGCAAACAGTGCCAGCCGAAGTTCGTAAAACCCGCACAAGCGGCGTCCGGGCACTCCGTTGCGTGTTTTTTGTACGAGTGAGAAGGCGGGAACACCCGCTTTTTGTGCGGCGAGTTCGGCGCTCCGCGTGCGTTGTAAGTACCGCCTCTGACAGATTTATTCGTGCGTAGAATTCGGTACCCCGCAGCTCTGCGGCGATATTGTTGATTGCCGAATTTCCGATTGTACTGTATACCGTATGCATAAAGTACCGGCGGTAAAAAAATCGTTTTTTAGTAATATTTCAATTGTCTCGTCGTTTTGTATATTGAGTTTGCTCGGATATATTTGCATATAAGGATGTATACGTATTATTTTCGATAAAATAAATACGATACATTCTATTTTGTAAACTTGCATAACGTATGCGCTTCGCTCCGCATACGTTAGCCGCCGCAAGTCCCCAAATTATTAATTTTTTCATAAAAATCTCCTGCTGTTATGATAGTGTCCGATGGCAGTGTAGGGCGCGAGACAAGGTAAGGGCACCTGAGGTCTGCCGTATCTATAAAACGCCGTATGTGCTATACTGATCACAGTACTGTTATTATGAAACGTATTGAACTTGAACCGGCGCGCATTGCGGATGTGCTGAAAGAAAATCTCGGACAGAAAGATGTCGTCTTCGTTTTTCCGACCGATGTCGCTCTTGTTTCATGGGCGGAATGGTGCATAAAAAATCCTCAAGCGTCGGGCGTTAAAGCCGTTGCGCTCGAGCGCTTTATCGCGTGGGATACTTTTAAAGAAAAATACGCCGTCGCAAAAGAAGCCGGCCGTCATGCCGTGCCTGCAGCGCTCCGAAAAATATTCGTTCGAAATCTCATCGAAGAAAATGCCGCCGCCGTCCGAAGCGGCAAACCTCTTTTTAAGAGTATCGTACATCCGCAGTTTGCAGCCGAAGCCGATTCTTTTGCCGATTGGATTGCTGGAAATCTTCCGCTTTTGAAAACGTGGTATGAAAAATTTTCCCGCTATGCAAGCGATCATCCCGAAGCGGCGGACGATGAAGACGAAGATTATCTTACGCTCTACCGGCGCTACGTCGATTTTTTAGGCGATGAGATGTTCGAGCCTGCCTGGCTCGTGCCGGACTTTACGGAAGAGCGTAAAAAATTTATTATTTTTTTTCCGGAACAGCTTGAAGATTTCGATGAATACGAAGCGGTTTTTGCCGCTTCCGAAAACATAATTTCTTACGTGCTTCCCGAAAAAGAAGTGCATACGGGCGAAGTGTTCGTCTATCCCGATGCGAGGACGGAGCTTCGAAGAACTGCGCTCTGCATTCGGGACATCGTTGAAAAAAGCGGCGAAGAGCTTTCGTATGAAGATATCGCGCTGCACGTTCCCGACCTCGAAACCTATCGGCCGTATATTGAACGGGAACTTACGAATTACCGTATTCCCTTCGTCGTTCGAAGCGGGGTGCGCTTTACGGTCGGCAGCGCCGGCAGCATCTTTGAAGATATCGACGAATGCCGCAAAACCGATTATTCATACGACAGTGTGCGCCGCCTCGTACTCGACGGGCGCGTGCCGTGGAAAAACAAAGCGCTCAACGAAAGTCTCGTTCGCGAGGGTAACCGTCTGCACTGCATCTGCAATTACGGCGGCGGAGACGTGTGGCTCGAATCGCTCGCTAAATCCGGACGAAGCGAACGTGAGCTTGAATTGTACAAACGATTAAAAAAATCGATCGAAGCCGTTACGGGTGCGAAGACCTTCGAAGGTTTGCGGACGGCGTGGCTTATGTTTAAAAACGAATTCCTTTCCGATGACGAGTTCAGCGTCGAAGCGAACAATGTTCTCGGACGCTGCATTGCAGAGCTTGAAACGCTTGTCGCCATCGAAAAGGATTATATCGTGCCGCTTGATTTGCAGCTTCGCTCTCCGTTTTCTTTTTTTATCAACGAGCTGAGAAGCAAAACCTATCGCCCACAGGATACGCTTTCGGGAGTTTCCGTCTTCGATTATAAAGTCGCCGCATGCGCCGCCTATCCTGTCAACATCGTCATCAACTGTACGCAGGACGCTCTCACCGTCGTCCGTAAGCCGCTCGGTTTTCTCAATACGCAAAAACGCCGTGCGCTCGGCATACGCGATTCCGATGCGGCGTCTACCGCCTTTATCAGACTGTACGGAAAATTTAATAATACGATCGGGGCGCGGAGTATCTTTTCGTGCAGCGAACGGACTTTTTCAGGCTTTGCGATACCGCATACGTATTTCAATATCGCTCCCGCCGAAAAAAATCATACGCCGTTCGACGAACTCGATGCAAACGATTTTATCCTCAATGAAAGAAAATGGTTTTTATCGGAATCGGATGCTCCCCGCGCTTTGAGCGACTTGCAAAAGGCGCAGTATGAACATTGGAAATCGTCTTCGGATTTTTCCGTAAACGCTCCCCGCGCGCAATCCGTAGACGCCGGCGTCAAAAAAATAATCGACTATGTTTTGAAAGAGCGCCGCACACCGAACGGCTCTTCAAGCGAAGATGCTTTTGCGGTAAAGATCAGTCAAAGCGATATGCGAGACTTTTTTCCGTGTCCCCGGAAGTGGATTTTCAAATCGGTCGTCAAACTCCGCGAAGATTCCCTCGACGCGTCCTTGTTCGAAAAATACGATCAGGGAAACATCAATCATAAAATCCTCGAACTGCTTTTTAAAACCTTTGATACGCTGCCGGTCACGGATGAAGACGGAACTTTCGGAGAACGTGAAAACGATATACGAAAATTAATAAAAGAAAAGACGCGGGAAGCGATTTACGACAAGTCATTCGATTTTTATCACAGTCCGCTCGCGCTTCGCGTGCTTGAAGAGCAATCGCATAAATTCGAAAAGATCATCATCGATTTTCTGCACGAGTTTTGTAAAAGGGAAAAAGGTTTCGGCGGATGCCGCGTCGTTTCGACGGAAGCGCAGTTCGACGCGTGGGAGAACGAAAAGCGCTACAAGTATTTCGGAAAAATCGACTGCATACTTTCGGACGACGCGGGACGGATCATCATCGTGGATTATAAAAACACTTCTCTTCCGTCGATCGCTTCGTGCCGCGCGGACGAAGCGACGGGTACGCTCGACAATTTTCAATGCGCCATGTATGTAACGCTGTGGAATCTTATCGATTCGGCGAAAGCGGACAAAATGATTTTTTGTTCGATAAAAAATGCGGGTAAAAATGCCGCCGTTATCGACAGTGAAAATACAAAAAAAACGCCCGAATCCTATGAGCCGACGCTTTCGGTATTTGAACGTTATGCCGCCTTCTTTTACGAAACGGTCGAAAACGGAAATCCCGAACCGCTTCGAGGCGTACGGCACGGAGATGACGCGCTCATCGCGCCCGACGTGTATTCGGACTGTATGGCTTGCGATTTTAAAACGATTTGCCGCACGGCATATACGGTCGCATCTCACAAACTGTAACTCGGGAGCCTGCAATGAAAAACGATTATGCATACCTTGACCTTTTGGAATATCCGCTCGACGATCAGCAAAAAAAAGTGTGCTGCTCCGTAAAAAACGCCGTCGTCGCTGCGGGAGCGGGTTCGGGTAAAACGCAAGTACTCGCTACGCGCTTTGCATGGCTCGTTATGGAATTCGACGATATCAGAGCGCCGGCTGTTTTGACGCTGACGTTTACGAAAAAAGCCGCCGCCGAAATGTATGCGCGCATTTACAAAACGCTCGTATTTTTTTCAAAAAACGAACAGGTGCCCGAACGTCAAAGAAAAAACGCCGCGCGGGCGGTAAGCGAATTTGCCGATGCCCGTATTCAAACGCTCGATTCGTACTGCGGCGCCGTCGTGCGTCAGGCTGCGAACCGTTACGGCATCCGTCCTGATTTTACGACGGGGAGTGCGGACAGCGAACGGAATATTAAAAATCTTGCGTTGCCCTTCGTATTGAAAAATCTTTCACGGCCGGGCATCCGCCGTTTTGCCGAAGCGGGCAAAGTGCAGGAATTTTCGGATTCCCTTGTCGCAAAGATTATCGGCGACTACACTTCGCTCGCAACCGAAAGCGGCCGGTTTACACGCTCTCTCGAAACGCAAAAATCGATAATTTCAGATGCGTGGAAAAAAATCGTAAGCGATAAGGGTGACGGCTCCCTCTTCGATATAGTTTCAAACGCCCTTTCGCTATGCGCCGAAGCTAAAAGCGGTGCGTCATGCAAGTGGCAAAAAAACGCCGCCGCCGTAAAACTTTTTTCCTTTATCGAAACGCAGCCTCTTCCCGATTTCGCTTCAACGGTGTTTTTACCCGACGATGTGGAGAGGAGCGAATCGTTGTACGGAAAACTTTTTTCCGCCGCGAATTGGGTTACGGTTTTATCCGGCTTTAAGCCCGGCAACGCCGCTTCTTCCCTTAAAGTGATAAAAGCCTGTACCGAAAGCCTTGCGCGCTACGCCGACGAACTCACATCCCTTGCCGTGTATGTCAAAGAGTTTCCGTACATCAAAGATATGTGCAGCCTCTTCGACGAACTGCTTGAGCTTGTAAACCGGCAAAAGCGAACGTCGGGTGCGCTGACATTTAAAGACGTGAACGATATGGCGCTGAAAATATTGATCGAACAGAAAGACATCCGCAATCAGGAAAAGGCAGCATTCAATAAAATCATGATCGACGAATTTCAGGACAACAACGGACGAAACCGCGATCTCCTCTTTCTCCTTGCGGAACGCCTCGACGAATATACCGAAGTCGCTTCAGCCGATCCGGCGGCGATCCGAAAAGCGCTCGTACCGAATATTGCCGGCGATAAATTGTTTTTTGTCGGCGATGAAAAACAGTCGATCTATAAATTCCGCGGAGCCGACGTGTCGGTCTTCAATGAATTGAAACGAGACCTTGCCAGCGGCGAAGAGGAAGCGGAACTCCGCATGGTGTACAATTACCGATCGTTTCCGGAACTGCTTACGAGCTTTAATCAGATTTTCGGCGGCTTTTATAAATCAGGGGAAGACTACGCACACAAAGACGGTACACCCTCGCTTTTTCCGCAAACGCCGGGTGCATCTTATGAAGCGCTGTACACGGAAGATACCGTCGCCCGCTTTGTCGATAAAAGATCTCACGAACGCGGGGCTCCGATCGCGCTCGACAAATCGAATATCCGATCGCACTTCGCACTTTTACCGTACAATAAAGACGATTACGCTTCCGAAAAAAAATCGAACCTCGTGCCCGACGTACAGGAACAGCTCGCGTATTATATCGCGGAAAAAATCGTCAAAATGCACGAAGCGGGTGAGCCCTATGCGTCGTTTGCGGTGCTCGACAGGTCGCGTACAAAGAGAAATTATTTGAAGCGCCGGTTCGAACAGTTCCGCATTCCCTACGTACTCGACCGTCAAATCGATCTTTTCGCCGACGCTCCCGCAAACGATATATACGCCTTCCTCAGGCTCTGTGTCTATCCGTCGGACATGAATGCCTTTGCTGCGTTTTTGTGTTCGCCTTTCGTCGGTCTTACCGAAAACGATGTGAAAATTATTTTGGCAAATGCGTCGGATTATCGCAGTAAAGATTTCGTGTTCGCTCCCTTTTCCGACGATGAAAAAATTGCTGCCGTATTTGCCCAAGGGTCGATCGAACGAAAGCGCTATATCCGCGCATCCGATTTTTTTAAAACGCATAAGGAGCGCGTACTCTCCGAACCGCTTACGAAAACGCTCAATACGCTGTGGTACGACATGGGCTACCGCTATGAAACGATGCTGAACCGCGCCGTAAGTCTCTTTGCAGAGCAATACGATCTTCTGTTCGAAGCGGCGCGGCAGGCGGATGCGGACGGAAAAGATGCATCGTATTTTGTCGATATGCTCGCGTCCCAAAAAGAAGCGGATAAAGGTTTCGGCTTCGGAGACGATGATACGGGAATAGGCGACATATCCTATCCGATCGAAAAAGGGGATGCCGTTCAAATAATGACCGTTCACAAAAGCAAGGGCTTACAGTTCGATCACGTGTTCGTACTCGGCGCTTTCGACGGAGTAAAAAACGACAGCGAAGAAAAATATTTTTTCAGCGAAGAAGCGGGCGTTTCGCTGAAGCCCGCCGAAGGCGAACGGAATTATTTTTTTATCAAACAGCGCGATGAAAACCTTGCAAAAGACATCGCCGAATTCCGCCGTTTGATCTACGTCGCTGCAACCCGCGCGGTCAAAGATTATTATTTTGTCGGAACGTATTCGTACGACAAAGATCATAAACACCGTGTAAGCGATGTATCCGTTTTGGATCCCGTCATCGCATATTATTATCCCGACTTTTTCGACTCGGACGCTTCGATCCAATATGCCGACGGCGCGCCCTTCGACCTTGAACGCATCGAAAAAAAATCGAAGCGGGAAATATACGCGTCTTCCCGTATACCCGAATCTATAGATATTCTACGGAAGCGTAAAATACGGGACTCCGATGCGCTCTTTTCGTCTTCCGAAATTAGTTTTATTAAAATGCCGGAATCGGCTTCGAAACGCATTACGCCGAGTTCATTGGAAAAAGTTTGTGACGCGGAGACAGACATCACGGAGGGCATCGTTCAAAGCACCGAAAACGCATGCGCCGAAACTGCGGTGTGCAAAGATGAAGGTGCGGTGCGAACGGAATCCGCCGTCAGAGGAGAGAGGGCAGGAGGTGATCTTTATCCCGAAATCGACGAGCTGCTTGAAAAACTTGCAAAAGAAAACGTGCGCTTCGGCTTCGACGAATTCGGAACGCTCGTTCATGCATGCCTTGAAAACTCTATGAACGGTTTCGATACCGCCGGCATAAAAATCGCTTCGAAAAAATATATGCGGAAACTGTCCGAAGCGCAGCAAGATAAAATACTTTCCGTGTGTGAAAAAATCTGCGCGCGATTTGCAGTGTCGGAATACGGCGCGCGTGCCCTAAAGGCGCGGGAGGAGGGCGCGTGGATAAAAACCGAATACGCTTTTAAGATGTGCATCGACTCTTATATCGTTACGGGTTCGATCGATTTGGTTTTCGATAACGGGGGCGGCAGGTATACGATCGTAGACTATAAAACCGATCATGGAATCGATCCTGAGCGGTATTACCGTCAGCAAGCGTGCTACCGAAAGGCGGTCGCATATCTCCGCAATGTGTCGGAAGAAAACGTGCGCTGCGTACTCTACTACGTCAGGCATGACGAATTTGCGGAAATCCCATACGGAGATTTTTCACTCAAAGACGCCGTACCCGTTCCGTAAATTGCGCGGGCGCTCGAATCGATCGGCGGACCTCTCAAATTATATTAATAATTTTCCCGAATCGGAAAACCGCAGTATTCGTGTCCGGGGTATACGAGCGTTTCAGGCGGAATCGTTTTTTTGATCGAAGCGAGCGTTGAAAGCATCGTGCGCTCATCTCCTCCGGGTAAGTCGGTGCGGCCGGAGCTTCGGTAAAATACCGTGTCGCCCGAAATGAGCTCGTTCCGTTCGGCGCTGTAAAGACAAACCGAACCGGGTGTATGTCCCGGCGTGTGCAATATTTTCCACTGCAAAAGAGAAGCGCGTACGTCTTCTTTTTCGCAGGGTATGACTTCTCCGAGCGTCTCTCCGCCTGAAAACGTTATGTCGGGAGGCGGCATATCACGAAGAGCGTCGGCTACGGCTTCAAGTCCCATGAGGCGAAGCGATTCGATCTGCGACGAAGGCGAGGAGCCGCCGAGAGAAGATGCATCGGCTTTATGAATTGCGATAGGGCAGGCGGGGTATGCGCGTTTTAAAACCCCAAGCCCTAAAATATGATCGAAATGTCCGTGCGTCAAAACGACGGCACTCGGCTCTTTTTTATGTTCGGCGAGCCATCCGGTAATTTCAGTTTCGTCTCGGGTGAGGGAGCAGGCGGCGGGATCGACTATGCATACCGCATTTCCTGCAAGCGGCAGGATGTACGTGTTTACGCCGAGCGGTCCCGTTCTTAAAATCGTTAATGTTTCCATTACACGAGGTAGTCGCCGCTTCCTTCCGAGTTTTCGTTTTCGCTCTTGTACGAAGGAGAAGCGAAAGGCTCTTTGTCCTGAGCCGCCTTTTCAGCCGCGGCATAGGCTTTTTCGTCTTCTGCCGTTTGCGCCGTATCGTGCGTATCGGAGACATACGCGCTTGTGTCCTCATCCGCATCGTCTTTTTGGCGGGAAAAGCTCACCGCAAGTTTTCGTCCGCGGTAATCGTAGCCGTTGAGCGCCGCGATCGCTTTATCCGTATCGTCTTTGAACAGCTGCACGAACGAATAATTTGCGAGTACGCGGATATCGCCGATTCTGTCCCTGTCGAGACCCGCAACGCTTACAAGCAGACCGACAAGATCGCGCGGATATACGCGTCTGTTCCGTCCGATGCTGATGAATATCGTTGCGGCAAGCGATTCGTCGATCTGTACGCGCGGATGCGGACTGTGCGCTTCTTCGCGGGGTTCGCCCGAAAACGATTCTCCGTTTCCTCTTCGCTCGTCATACGAAGGTCTGCCGTAGGATGCATCTTTGAAATTTCTTCCTCCGCGCGCACCGTGCGGAGGATTGCCGTTCCGTCTCGTATTCGGAGCGCCGTGAAATCTCCCCTGCATCTCCTTTGTCAGATAGGCGGCGACGTACATGCGTTTCGAAAAAGGAATCGTCTGTTTGAATATTTTCTTTAAGTCGTTGAGCAGATCCGGATTTTCTTCGGTCATCACTTTGTTCAGCGCGTTTTTCAAAAAAGACGCTACGCGCTCTTTGTCGATTTCAATCTCCCGTTGGAATGCCATATCATTACCTCTTCAAATCAAAATAAAAATTACTGAATCTTCGCTGCAAAACCCGAGCCTGTTTTTTGGAAACCGTTGCGCTCGAACAGAGCGACGAGGCTGTCGGGTATAATCGTGTTTGCAGTCATTACATAACGCTTGCCCCGCTTTTGAAGGTCGGCGAGGCAAAGTGAAAAAAGTTCGCTTCCGATGCCCAATCCGCGATAGCTTTCGGGCACGAAAAAACTTGTTAAGACGGCCGTCGTTTCCGTTCGGGACGAAAGGTCCGCCGCCGTAATGCATCCGGCAAAATCACCGTCCGGCGTGCGGCATATAAAACCCGTCTGCCGCACGGACTCTCCGAATGCAAAAAGATGCCGCCATAATTCGCCTGCGGCGTTTTCGATTTCATTGCGATCCGCATCGTCCGGCAAGGCGGCACAAAAACCGCGCACGCATACCGAATGAAGGATGCAATCCGCATCCCGTACGGAATCGTATGCCTGAAATGCGAAGTCGTTTCGAAGCAAATCGTCGTATTCTTCGACGATATGATCGAGCTTTTCCAAACCCCATATTTCACGCAAATCGTTGTACCATCCCCCGATGTATTCACGGAGCTTTTTGTTTTTGAATCGATGCCACCGTTTTTCGACGTCAGGAAATTTTTTTAAGACAGTCTTGAAATTTCTGAACACCCCCCTTCCCGAATGCAAAACTTCGATCAGTTCGCTTTTGACAAGCGGCGCATACACGGAAGCGGCGAAAGCTTCCCGTAATTTAAAACCCGCCGCGGAGTCCCATTCGGGCAATGCATAATAGCGTACTTCATCCGCTTCGACCGAAGCCGCATCCGAAAGCGCTTGTTTTTCAGCGTCCACGACGAAACGTCGTTCCTGATTTTCGAGTGCGGATGCGATCGCGTCCGCAAGCTCTTCGGTCAAAAGGAACGTCATATCGATTTATTTTGCGCCCGAATCGCCTTTGACAATTTCCGCCCGCGTTTTGACGACGCGGCTGATAAGACCGTACTGCGTCGCTTCATCCGCGTCGAGCCAGTGGTCGCGGTCGGTATCTTTTGCGACCTGTTCTTCGCTCGTACCCGTTTCTTCGGCGATGATGCGGTTGAGTTTCGCATGGGTTTTTGCAAGCTCTTTTGCGTGGATTTCGATGTCCGTCGCGACGCCTTTCATACCGCTCATCGGCTGATGGATGAGATAGTGGCTGTTCGGAAGTCCTACGCGCCTGTCTTTCGGAACGGCAAGCAGCACGAGGGCTGCTGCGCTTGCAACCAGCCCCATGCCGATGAGGACTACCGGAGATTTGATAAAGCGGATCATATCGAAGATCGCAAAACCGGCATCGACATCTCCTCCCGGCGAATCGATATACATATAAATCGTTTTTTCATCGTCCGCTGCTTCGAGTACGAGCAGCTGCCGCACGACTTTGTCCGCCAACTCTTTATTGATTTCGCCCGACAGGATAATCTGCCGCGTCTTTAAGAATTTTTCCGTAAGCGGATCGGGCATCTCCGGCATCTTTTTCTTTTCATCATCGTCTTCATCGCACCGAGGCGACATCGTCACATACTTATACACGATTGCTCCTAACAAAATACCGTCAAACGGTTGGAAAATAACTTATAATAATATACTGAAATAATGCGTTGTGAGCAAGGCGGGAGTTTTCGCCTGTGCCGTGCCGTCATATTCCTGTTCGCCGAAAATCTTTTCGAAAAGCCTTCGCTCTCGCCGTCCCTCGTTCTTATTCGTGCGGAGGGTTTAATACCTCGACGCTTGCGTCGGGGTTGTTGATTGCATATTGCCAAGCGGTATGCACGAAAATTTCATACAGGTAAAGCTTGTGTATACGGCATTTCTAATCGTCTGCAACCGGCCTTTTGAAAAAAAACGGTTTATAGTGTATAATGCGGAATCCTTTACAGCTTGTATGCCGAAAAGGATTCGAACGATACGGAGACGGAGCGCATAATGTCGGAAGAAAAAACGGAAGCATCGCTTGCTTTTTTACGTACCCGCGCCGATCATGCGACGGAAATACTCGAAGACTATACCGAAGTCATCGCAAAGATAATAAAAGAAAGGGGCGAGTGCCGAGTTATGGATCTTGCGCGGTATTTCGGTGTGAGCCACGTATCGGTCATTCAGGTTTTGCAGCGCTTAAAAGCCAACGGTTTTATAGAAAACGAAGCCCGCAAACCGATACTCCTTACCGACGAAGGCTGTGCGCTTGCGCGCAAATGTACCAAGCGGCACGGTATTGTCCGAAATTTTTTACTGAAAATCGGTGTGAGCGAAAAAACCGCGATGATCGACTCCGAAGGATTGGAACATCACATCAGCTCCGAAACGCTCGAGTGCATGAAAAATTTTATAGCGAAAGATTAAATTCCCGCATCATTTTTTTTCTATAATTTTTAAGGTTTACCTCTTGACAAAGTAAGGTAGTATGTACTACCTTTATGGCGGGCGATATGTAGTACATACTACATTGTCGGAATACCCCGACTGCTACGAGTGTCGACAGGGGGGAAGTCCGGCAATATATGTAGTATAAACTACATATATTGCCGGGAGTTATGATAAAAAACGGCGTTTGAAATAGCGCTTGTTACAGGAGTTGGTATGAAAAAAAACATAGGGTTTACCGCCGCTTCGATTGCCGCGGCGGCAGTGTTGTGCGCCGTCTGTATTACCGGATGCGCAAAAAAAAGCGCGGCGTCAGCAGATGCACAGGATTCGGCACGTCCCAAGCGTGTCGTAACGACCTTTACGATCTTACAGGACATGGCGCAAAATATTGCGGGCGATAAGATTCTTGTCGAATCGATTACAAAGCCCGGTGCGGAAATCCACGAATACGAACCGACGCCGCTCGACGTCGTAAAGGCGCAGTCTGCGGATTTGGTTTTGCGCAACGGCTTCGGCCTTGAGCGCTGGTTCGAAAAATTTATGGGAAGCGTTAAAAACGTGCCGAGCGCAACGCTGAGCGAGGGCATAGAGCCGCTGGGTATCGGCGAAGGCCCGTACAACGGTATGCCCAATCCTCACTCGTGGATGTCGCCGAAAAACGCCCTCGTCTATGTCGAAAATATCCGAAAAGCCTTTGTCGCTTTGGATCCTGCCAATGCCGAAACCTTTAACGCAAACGCGGCATCCTACAGCGAAAGCATTAAAAAAATCGACGCCTTTTTGGCGGACAAGCTTTCCGAAATCCCCGAAGAGCAGCGCTGGCTTGTAACCTGCGAAGGCGCCTTTTCATACCTTATCCGGGACTGCAATATGAAGGAATTGTACTTGTGGCCGGTAAACGCCGATGAAGAAGGCACACCGCAGCAAATTCAAAAGGTTGTGGACACGATACGGAAAAATCACATTCCCGTCGCGTTTTCCGAAAGCACGATCAGCAATAAGCCGCAGCTGCAAGTGTGCAAAGAAACCGGCGCGCGTTACGGGGGCGTTTTGTATGTCGACTCTTTAACCTACGAAGACGGGGACGCGCCGACGTATTTGAAAATGCTCGAATACAATGCGGATACGATTGTAAGGGGATTTCAAGACAGTTTGTCAAAGGGAACCTCTAAAAACTGCAGTTTTTAGAGGTAACTTTGAAAATGCGATGTTGTAACTCGCGATAATCAGCGAGTTACAACTCGTCAGCATCTCGAAAAGAATCGCTAAATGAAAGTTTTTCGAGATGCCCCAAAATAATGCGAGGCACAATATGAATACCGATAGGGACGTTTCCGTTGAACTTGCGGTACAAAACGTAAGCGTCGCGTACAATAACGGCCACGTTGCGCTCTACGATGCGTCGTTCCGCTTGCAAAAAGGAACGATTACGGCGCTCGTCGGCGTAAACGGCAGCGGCAAGTCCACGCTGTTTAAAACGATCATGGGTTTTATTAAACCGATGAACGGTTCCGTAACGATTTGCGGCGAACCGGTACGGCAGGCGCAAAAGCATCATTTGCTTGCCTACGTGCCGCAGTCCGAAGAAGTTGACTGGTCGTTTCCGGTAAGCGTATGGGACGTCGTTATGATGGGACGCTACGGTTATATGAATTTTTTGCGCATACCGAATAAGGAAGACAAAGAAATTGCCGAACGCAGCCTTGAGCGTGTGCAAATGCTCGAGTTTAAAGACCGACAAATAGGCGAGCTTTCCGGCGGGCAAAAAAAGCGAGTCTTTCTTGCGCGCGCTTTGGCGCAGCGGGGAAAAATCATCCTGCTCGACGAGCCCTTTACCGGTGTCGACGTTAAAACCGAAACGGCGATAATCGATCTTTTGCGCGAGCTTAAAAACGACGGGCATTTGATTTTCGTGTCAACACACGATTTGGGTTCGGTTCCCGAATTCTGCGATCACGTCGTGATTATCAACAAAACGGTGCTTGCTGCAGGCCCGACGGAAACGACTTTTACGGCCGACAATCTTATAAAAGCGTTCGGCGGCGCGCTGCGCAGCATTAAACTCGATCACACCGACAATCCCGAAGACAGTACGCACGAGTTCAGAGTGTTTACCGACGATGAAGGCGCCCTGATTACAAAGCGGGAAGGCAAGCCCTATCGGCGCGGCATTAGAAATACCGAAGTCGTTTCGCCGAAATAATCGGCGTAAAGGAATTGCGGAGGAATATGAATGCTTTCGAATTTATTGATTCCGTTTCAATATGAATACATGGTAAAGGCGATTCTCGTCAGCGGCTTTATCGGCGGTGTGTGCGCGCTGCTTTCGTGTTTTGTCGTACTCAAAGGCTGGTCGCTGCTCGGCGATGCCTTATCGCATGCGGTGGTTCCGGGGGTTGCCGTTGCGTACATAATCGGCATACCGTTTTCGGTCGGCGCGTTTATAAGCGGTATGCTCGCCGCCGGAGCGATGGGCTTTATAAAAAAGCGCACGAGGATCCGTGAAGATGCCGTTATCGGAATCGTGTATACGACTTTTTTTGCGCTGGGAGTTTTGCTTATTTCGCTGTTTCCGAGCAACATAACGCTTTCGACGATCGTTATGGGAAACATCCTCGGCATCGCCGACCGCGACATCGTTCAAACGCTGATCATCGCCGGAAGCAGCTTGGCGATTATTTTGCTTAAGTGGAAGGACTTGCGCCTTTTTTCGTTCGACCCGGCGCAGGCGCGCGCAATAGGACTCAACACGAATGTCTTGTACCTCTTGCTGCTTACGCTGCTCGCGGTTACGGCGATCGCCGCGCTGCAGACGGTCGGCAGTATTTTGGTCGTCGCAATGCTTGTAACGCCGGGAGCGGCCGCCTATTTGCTTACCGATAAATTTTCGTCGATGATGCGCCTCGCGTCGATTATCGGCGTGCTGACGTCTTCCGCCGGCGCGTATATCAGTTATTTTTTGAACGGGTCGGCAGGCGGCTGCATCGTTGCGCTGCAGTTTTTGTTTTTTTTAGCGGTTTTGTTTTTTGCGCCGCGTCACGGAATACTTGCGGCAAAGCTGAACGCGGCAAAGGCTGTAAGGGCTTTTTTTGCGAAAAGGACGATCGAAGGCTGAAGGTACTTTTTGCGGCAGGGATTGGAGCACCGCCGGAGGCGTTCGCCGGATTGCAAAGCTGTGAACCGGCGAATGAAGCGAAAGCGGAAGTGCGGAAAGCCCGGCGGTTTTCGCAGGCGCGAAAACCGAGCCGCCCGAAAAAAAGTAATAAGCGGAAGTCAGTTGGGAGAAAGGTATGTTGTGGACAAAACTTATCGAACCGTTTATGTACGGCTTTATGGTAAAGGCGCTCGTGATTGCGGCTTTGGTCGGCTGCGTGTGCGCAGTCGTTTCGTGCTACCTTATTTTAAAGGGATGGTCGCTCATGGGAGATGCGATTTCGCACGCCGTACTGCCGGGAATCGTCGTCGCCTACCTCGTGCACATTCCGCTGGGAGCGGGCGCTTTTGCGGCGGGCTTGCTCAACGCGGCCGCCACCGGTTGGATAAAAGAGCGGAGCCGCATCCCTGAAGATTCGGTTATGGGCGCGGTCTTTACCGGCATGATGGCGCTGGGTTTGATCCTCGTTACAAAGGTGAGTTCGAACATCCATTTTATGCACATTTTGTTCGGGAGCCTTTTGGGAATTGAAAAGCGCGATATGATACAGGCGGTTGTCTGTTCGCTCATAACGCTTGTACTGGTCGTCGCCAAGCGCAAGGACATTCTGTTGTATTTGTTCGATCAAAATCATGCGAAAGCGATCGGGCTCAACGTAGCGTTTATACATTATCTTTTTCTTGCGCTTACGGCGTTGACGATTGTTGCTTCGCTGCAAGCGGTCGGGATTTTGCTTACGGTTGCAATGCTGATTATACCGGGCTGCATCGCCTATCTTTTAACGGACAGACTTGACCGTATGCTCTGTATTTCAGCGCTGTCGGCCGTGCTCAGTTCGCTCATCGGCACTTACGCAAGCTATTTTTTGAACGGAGCGACCGGCGCGTGCATTATTTTAACCGAAGCGCTGTTTTTCGTTTTGACGATGGTGTTTGCGCCGAAGTACGGCATGATTGTGCGCCGAAAATTACGGAAACCTTTTTTCCCCGCTCCCGGTATGGGAAAGCGCCGAACGCCCGATTGTTTTAATCGTTCGGGCGAAGGAAAAATCGGCCGAGGATTTGCTTCGAGTGGAGGATATTGATAAAGGCGAGCGTATCGACTTCTTTAATTTTACGCGCAACTTTTTGCACTTCGTCCGCGGCGACGACCGAATAGACCAAATCGCGCTCGGCTCTCAAGTAGCATCCGGTGCCTTTGAAGACTGTCGCATCGTGGTTAGTAATTTCGTGAATCGTTCGGTACACGTCGTCGGGGCGGTTCGTAATGACAAGGAGCGTCGTCTTTTGATAACGCTTATATATGGAATTGAGCAGCTGCGTCGCTGAAAATTGGAAAAAGATCGAATAGAGCGCGCGCTCCCAGCCGAAGATGGCGCCGGCGATCGAAAGAATGACCGCGTTAAAGACGAGCATATAATTCCACGCATCTCTGCCGCATTTTTCGGAAATGAAAATGGCGATGAGTTCCGTACCTCCTCCCGACGCTCCGGCGCGGAGACACAGATACCCGCAAAACGCCGCAATGATACCGCCGAAAACGGCACACAGCAGCACGTCGTCGATGATTGCCAAATCGGGAAAGATGTCGACGAGCACGGAAGATATGACAACCATGAGGCATGTGTACAGCGTAAAGCGTCGGCCGACATATTTAAAGCCGATGACGATGGGGATGATATTTATGACGAGCATGACGGGGCTGTACGGAAAATCAAGCGAAAAATACGTGTGCGCAACGTGCCGGATGAGCAGCGTCAATCCGGTAAAACCGCCGGGAAAGAGATCTCCCGCACGGATAAAGGTTTTCATATTGAGTGCGGAAATGACCGCCGCAATGAGAATGAGCATTATCCGCCGAAGGTGCGCACCGACGCCTTCGATGCGCTTTTTAACAATTTTATGTACCGTCTGTCGCATAGGTGCAAGCATATACTATTTTCCCGTTCGTGGCAAATGAAAGAGGCGGTTTTCCGCGCGTGCGCTGTACTGCCGGCATATACAGTCTGTCCGGCGTACGCACGCTGCGCGCAAAAAGTCTTCATACGAAATACCGCGCGAATGTATAATTGATAATTTAATTTGCATTACCGATTATACAGTATCAAGCGGAAATATATTTTATCGTTCAGCCGGCTTTTACCGTTTTCAGATAATCGGAAAAATCTTTTTCGGCTTTGTCGAGATTTGCGCGGGCACCTTCCTTTTTCGTCTTAATCGAATCGAGTTCGCTTTCGAGACGCATCAGTTTGTCGAGGAATTGTTTGCCCTGCGCAGTCGAAGAACCCGTCGCTTCGAGATTTTCGCGAGCGCGTCTTTGCTCGTCGCCGATTGTTTTGTAGTCGGCGGAAAGCTTTTCGTATGCGCTTTTCGCTTCGTCGAGCTTTGCCTTTTCGGCCGCGATGTCTTCAAACGCTTTTCGTACCGCTTTCGGCATATCGGTATCGCTTGAGTAGGCGATAAAATCGTTTACGTTCATCTTTACGAGAGCGGCGGTAGTTTCGACGATTTCGCTTTCGCTTACCGCGAGCGTTCCGGTTGCATTTTTATCGACCGAAAGTGTAAAGCGGTAAAGGGCGGGTGTTTTTTCAAGCAGCGCTTTTGTCGCAACGAGGGCGGCATTGCCCGTGATCGGGTGTTCGATGAGGACTTTCCGCGATTTTGCTGCGGAGTTTTTTACCGTATACGTCGAATCGTAAACGCGTTTTTTCGTAGTGCGCAAAAGTCCGCCTGCGATCTTTACCGTATCGATCGATGACGAAGATTTTTTCGTTAAGCTGCCGTTCACTTCCATATCGTCGCCGTAGCCGATGATGCGCGTATCTCCCGCCGGCAAAAATTCGAGCACGGCGTCGCCCGCATACGAGCCTTCTGACGAAACGGAAACGGGACCTGCCGGGAATTTCATGCCGGACGTATTTTCGATGCGGACGCAGAATTTCGGGTGCGTGTTTTCTCTGAGATGCATATTTGAAAAAACGGAAAACTTTTCGGCGGGCAGTTTTACCGCGGCAATCGGGATCATAACGCTTTCCTGCCGGCCGATCGTAACGGGTTTTACCGGCGTAAACGTAAACATTTCGGCGGACGCGTCGGATGCCGCGACGTTCCGGTTTACGATGTCCCGAATCGAATCTCCGTAATCGTAACTTGAACCCATTTTCGCTTCGGCGGCGACTTTGTTCATGGACATCATCATGCGCGGAGACGAAGCTTCCGCATACGCTTCATCGGCTTCTCCGCACGCGGAAGTGTAGGTTTCCGCAGCGGCTGCCGCACCTGCCATGAGGGGCAGCGTCGGACGGTATGTATAATACGGCGGATACAGATCCTGCTTAAAACCGACGGGACGTCCGGTCGTCAGCGTCAAGCGCACCGCGTTCCAGTCGATGTCGGTCGAATTGTCGACGATTGCCCACGCTTGAAATTCCGCAGTACCGGAACCTGCGTCGATGCGGTATGTCGGCTTCCACACGGGGGATTCCATAACGTATGCGAGGCGAACAGTACGTTTTCCCGCAGCATCGATGAGAACCGAAAGGTTTTTTTTCGAAGCGGACGAAGAGCGAAGTAAAACGGAAAGTGCGGTATTTAAATCTTCTCCGCGCTTCGGATCGGTAAAGCGGAACGAACGTATCTCTTTGAACGGAAGGATGTGAACGCCGTCGGAAGCAAGGAGCGAAAGCGTATCGCCGCCCGCTTCGCGCTCGCGTCTGTCGACCGCCAGAATTCTTCCGGCGATTTTTTCGGCGGCCTTTTCTCCGGTGACGACTTCAAGCTCCGCGCCGCGCTGGGCGTATAATATATCGGCCAAATCCGAAACTTCGCTCAGGTTGACGCTCAAGCTTTCGAGGATTTTCCGAAGCGCGTCTTCCGACTGATAGGCGACCGAAATATTTTTCGCCGCCGAATCGGAAACGATAAGCGATTTTAAAACGTCGTTGATCTGTTCCGGCGTAAACGATAAACCGATGCGGGAAGCACCCGATGCTTCTCCCTCGTGTTCGTAATAGGCGACGCCCGACGAATACAGCGTCACGTTTTTCAGCGGAACCGTCGTGTCCTTATACATAGCCGCTCCTTGTGCAAAAACAACTGCAGATGCAATCGATAAAGATATTAATAGTATGAATGTCGATTTTTGAAATTGAGACATAATAAAAGATGTGCTTTCGGCGAGAACCCGTCCGCTTAGCCGCAGTCGAGCTTTTGAAGCAGGCTTCCGTAAGCCTAACGCTCGAAACGGCACGCGGCCGGAACCTCGTCTCCGCACAATATTATTTGTTTTCAAAAATCGCCATTCACTTGATCTGCGGACAGGATGGAAGATTTCGAGTTTTAGAAAACTCGAAATTGATATTAATAAAATATGTTTCACGGCATCCTCCGTAGAAAAACAGATGCGCGCGTATGCAGTTACAAAAAGAGGCGTACGTTTCGATACCGCAGTTTTCGGCAGCGCCGAACGTAAAACGGAAAATTATGTTCCGGAGATGACGGCGTACAGTCTGTCCAAATCGGCGCGGCTGAAATAATCGATTTCGATAGAACCCTTTTCAAGCGTCCCGTTGATTTTACACTTCGTACCGAGCTTTTCGATAAACCTTTGTTCGATTGCGGCGATATCGGTATCTTTTGCTCCGCGTTTTTTTTGCTTTTTTTTCGCGTCCGCGGCTCTGCCTCCGCCGTTGAACGACGCGGCACTTTCTTCCGCTTGGCGCACGGAAAGGCCGCCCGCGATAATTTTATTAAAAAGTACGCGCTGGTCTGCGGGGTTTACGACCGAAAGCAGCGCACGCGCGTGACCTGCCGTGAGCTTTCCTTCGATGAGAGAAGCCTGCATATCGTCGGGGAGTTTTAAAAGCCGAAGCGCATTCGCAACGGTGGAACGTTTTTTGCCTACGCGCTGCGCCGCTTCGTCCTGACTCAAGTCTCCCATCTGCATGAGATTGTAATACGCCGCCGCTTCTTCGATCGGATTCAAATCGGTACGCTGAATATTTTCGATGAGCGCGATTTCGAGCTTTTTTTGATCGTTGTAGCGCCGTATCTGCACGGGAACTTTTTGGAGTCCTGCAAGCTTTGCCGCGCGCGTACGCCGCTCACCGGCGATGATAAAAAAGTTTTTTTCGCCTGCGGGTTCGACGATGATCGGCTGCACGATGCCGTGTTCTTTGATCGAAGAAGCGAGTTCTTCGAGCGATGCCTGATCGAATTCTTTGCGGGGCTGGCGGGGATTCGGCTGTAAAAGCGCGACGTCCGCCCACAGCGCGCCGTCCGCATCCGATTCTATACCTTCGGGCAATTTTGCACCGGCGGCGATATCCGATACGGATACGATATCCGCGCCGACGGAAGCGTCCTTCCGATCTTCTCCGCTCGTTTTCATGAGCGCGTCGAGTCCCCGTCCCAATCCGAGTCCGCCTTTTTTAGCCACGGCGCATCACCTCTTCCGCAAGTTTTTTATAGCTGACCGCACCGACGCACGACGGATCGTATTCGCAGATGGGCTGACCTCTGGACGGCGCTTCGGAAAGGCGCACGTTGCGCGGAATGATCGTAGAAAAAACGAGATCTTTAAAATACGACTTTACCTGCGTGACCACATCCTGCGCGAGACGCGTACGCGAATCGTACATCGTAAAAAATATACCGCCGATCACAAGATTTTTGTTGATGCCCTGCTGCACTTTTTTTACCGTCTGGAGCAGGAGCGTAATGCCTTCGAGCGCAAAGTATTCGCACTGCATCGGAACGAGCACCGCATCCGCGGCGGCAAGACCGTTCAGCGTCAAAATGCCGAGAGACGGCGGACAATCGATAAGAATGTAATCGTATTCGTTCTTTAAGTTTTCGAGCGCTTTTTTGAGGTAAAATTCGCGGTCGCTTTGATCGACGAGTTCTATGGCGGCTCCCGACAAATCGATGGAAGCGCTGACGGCGTCGAGATTTTTTACCGACGCGTGTTTGATGACGTCGGCGGGAGATGCGAGGTCGGCGATGAGTTCGTAAACGGTCGGCTTGTCTTTCGATACTCCGACGCCGCTGGACATATTGCCCTGCGGATCGAAATCGACAAGAAGCGTTTTTTTGCCGGCGAGCGCCATATATGCGCCGATATTGATAACCGACGTCGTCTTGCCGACGCCGCCTTTTTGATTTACGAATACGAGACATTTACCCATACGCTTTACTATATCATTTTTTCGGAAAATAGTATACTCGATAGTATGATACTTTCGGCAACGTTTTCAAAACCGGTAAAAAACGTCGAAGCGATTTTGGGCAGACCGTATACGCGCATAAAAATAAAACGGCATGCAGCTTCTTCGGGCAAAGCGTATTTTGCGGAAAAATTTACCGCGACGCAGGCCTTTCAGGAGTATTACACGGAAGAAGAATTCGGCGATTTTTTGAAAGTGCACGCGGGTACGACGTTTAAAAACTGCGTCGAGCGCACGGAAACCGAAATCATCACGATACTCGGAAATAAAAACGGAAAAACGACGACGCTCCGAAAGCCGATCGAAAATGCGCCGTCCGAACGATTCGGCACGGAATGCGGCGGCGCGGGGTGCGGAAATTCCTGCGCCGCACAACCGCGTGCGAAAGGACACAACCGCGCGAAAAATTACCTCATCCCCGAAGGAAAGCCCGCGCCGTTTTTCGTGCTTCTCGGAGTGATGACGGCCGAAGGTAAAGTCGTCGCGTCGAAGTACGATAAATTCCGGCAAATAAACCGCTTTCTCGAATTCATCGACGATATCATTCCTGCTGTCATGCGCTCGGCAGACACTTCGCGCCCCCTCCGAATCATCGACTTCGGTTCGGGAAAATCGTACCTCACCTTTGCGCTTCACTATTATCTCAAAGAGATAAAAAAAATCGATGCGCTCATTACAGGACTGGATTTGAAAAAAGACGTCGTCGCTTATTGCAATAAAACGGCGGCGGCGCTCGGAGCGGAAGGGCTCGACTTTGCCGCAGGCGACATCGCCTCTTATGCGGGCGGAGATAAAGCCGACATCGTCATCACGCTGCACGCATGCGATACGGCGACCGATTACGCGCTCGCCTATGCCGTAAACTGCGGCTGCAAAGCGATTTTAAGCGTACCCTGCTGTCAGCACGAACTGAACACCGCTCTCGATAAAAATACCGCGGACGCCGCGTTCGCTCCGCTTTTAAAATACGGTATCATCAAAGAGCGTTTTGCCGCTCTTGCAACCGATGCGCTCCGCGCGGAATACCTTGAAAAAGCGGGTTTCGACGTCAAGCTCCTCGAATTCATTGCGCTCGAACACACGCCGAAAAATATTTTGATCCGCGCCGTCAAACGGGAATCGGGCGACGGAAAAGCGAAAGCTGCCGCCGCTCAAGCGGAATCCCGCGCAAGCGGAGAAGCGAAAGCGCTCACCGATGCACTGCACGCCGAGCCGATACTGCGGAAGTTGCTGCAGGAATCGGGCGCTGCCGAACAGGAAACAAAACACTGAATTCGCTTCGATGCTGCAGAGTGCGAGCGTCACCGATTAGCGCTGTAAGCGGTTACGGCGTCCGCTTTGCTGCGGCGGACAGCGTTCAAGTTTATAAACAGCGGCCGCCGAAATGCCGAAGATGATCCGACGGAAAGACGATGTGCGCACTTTAGGGTATTTGGATTATCTTTCCGCTGCCTGAAATATGTGATGTCAAATTCGGGCTGCCTTTGTAATAAATTGTACCCGAACCGCTTACGGCTGCGTTTAATGTATTCTTTGCCCAAACTTCCGCAGAACCCGATCCCGAAATATCGACCGAGGCATCGTTTGCTTCCAATCCGGCGGCTTTCATTTTGCCGGAGCCGGAGATAAAAGCGTTTATGTTCTCCGCTTTGCCCGACGCCGAAACGGTTCCCGAACCCGATATTTTCAGCTCTGTTTTTCCTACGGTAAGATTTTCGACTTTGATTGTTCCCGATCCGGAAACGCTCAGCGCCAAGTTCATTCCTCGCGTATTGCATTGCGGCATAAACACTTTGGCGGAACCCGAAACGCGCAATCCCTCCAAGTTCGGCAGAGTAACGGAAACTTCTTGTTTGGTACTTTTCAATTTGTATGTGCTTTTTACTTTGATATGCAGTATTCCGGGTGAAACCAATATGTCAAAAAACGGAAATAAATTTTCATCCGATATAACTTTTACCGCAAAGGTGTCGCCCTGTTCGACGTTTACCGTCCAGCTGCCCGAACAGGAAATTGCAGTAAAATTTTTCAGATCAAAACTTTTCGTTACAATATTCCCGTTTCCGTCGACGATATGTAAAAGTTCACAACCCGTACAGCTGAGCAAAAAGAACACTGCCGCTGCAAAAATCACAGAACCCATTAATTTCGTTTTCATGGCTAATCTCCCGTTTTCGATTTTTTATGAAACAACCGTTTGTAAAACGTCAATCACTTTCCAACCGGTGTTTTTCTTTCCGAACACTAAATAATTTGTATAACCGCTCCATTCGTTTTTACGGAATGAAATTTCGATAATCGCTATATCATTTGCAGGATTAAATCCGATATTTGAAACAGATAATTTTCCGCAAGCTTCCGGAGCAGTTTTATAAAAATTATCCCAATAATCGGAAACGTCTGAAGCTTTTTCCATTCGTGAAGTTAATTCTTCAAGAGAAATTATCCTGTTATCGGATTTAATAAAATCGGCAATATTGTTAAAAGTCTTATTGTTTTCAATGAAAGAATCAAATGCACTCAGGTAATTTGAATTCATTTTACCTGCAAAATAATATTTATAGTTTGCAGAAGATTTTTCATAACCTTCTTTTACATCTATTCTTGATGAAGTTATATTTGAAACAACGATTTTAGTTGCAGGGATTTCGGATACTTGTCCGTTTTCAACAGATACTCTTGAAGAATTGTTTCGTAATAAAACGGCAAAAACATAATTATAAATTTCTTTTTCATCATTTGATAATTGTTTTTCAACTGTTTCTCTGGTATCGGAAATTTTTGATGCTGCTTTTTCGGCTTCAGTCGTCTTCGTTCCTGAATTTCTAGGATTTGTAGATGCGCAGCCGAATAATAATAAAGAAATTGTTATTATCAAAGCTTCCATACATTTTTTCATTTTATCTCCTGTGCCCCGGTACGGGCGTCCGTCTGACATTATTTTAAATCGCATTGCACGAAAGTGCAATGCGGTTTTGAAAACGGTGTCATGTGTATACTAAAATTCCATCAAACTCCCTTTTTCAAAAGTCCATTCCGGAGTTTTTAATACTTCATCCTCTACAAAATACCACGGATTTATATTTTCATAACTTTTTAATATATGGAACTCTTGTGAAGGCATATAACTTTGTCCGAGTAACATTATTTTTCTTCCGGTTTTTTTATTAATTGCTACATCCAATACCAGAACAACATGTCCCGGGCTCCCTCCATAAATAAAAAAATCACCCGGTGTAATATTATCTATGGATTTTCTTTTTGCTTCTTTAGAAAGTGAATATGAACCGGCATAGCTATAAATAAATCTTAAATAATCATCAAAGCTGTCTCTTACCGCCTCTTTTTTATATCCGCTTTTCCAAGTTACATTATTTCCCGAAACAATAAGTTGTTCACCGTTAAGAAAGCGTTCAAAGGGAACAATCATTCCATTTGTAATATGAAAAGTTATTTCTGAATACTTGCCGTATTTATATAAATATTCAGCTTTTAATTTTATTACTGCATCTGCACATTGAATTAAATCTGTTTTTAATAATGGAAAGTCAAAAACCGAAATATAAACTTTATTTCTTTTTTCATTGCCATTGTACAATAAAACAGGTGAGCCGTATTTTTTTAACGGAAATGTTCTTAAATAATTTCCAAATGATTTTTCTTCCACTGCAACTCTCTCATATCCTTCAGGTGGTAAAAATCTTTCAATTATTGAATTTCCTTTTTGATTAATATTTTGAGAGTATACTTCTATTATTGTAAGAAAAAATAATCCTAATAAAATATGTTTTTTCATTTTTCTCCGCTGTCTGGCAGGCAGTCCGTCTAATATTATTTTAAATCGCACAAAAAATCCTGCGCCGTTTTTTTGCCGAACCGCTACAGTACGAACGCTTCGAGAAAGTCCGCTATGCCGTCTTCGTCGTTCGTTTTCCGCGTTACGTACGCGGCGGCATCCCGGATCGCAGTCAAGCCGTTCGACATGGCAACCCCGTGTCCGGACATGCGAATCATGGATTCGTCGTTCATGCTGTCGCCGAACGCCATCGTTTCGCTCCGATCTATGCCGAGCATATCCGAAAGAAAAGCGATCGCTTCGCCTTTGCCGCAGCCGGGAGGCATCACTTCGAGAAAAAAAGGTTTGCTGATAAAAAAATCCGCCGCGCCGGAAAATTTTTCACGCAGTACGGGGATAAAGGAATCGACGTCTTTCGGATCCGCCGAAAGGATCATTTTCGCATAACCGTTTTTGACGAGCGACGGAAAATCGCGGACGACTTTGAGTGTCAGTCCGGAAAGATCCGCGTCGGTGCGCGACCACTTCGTTTCTTCCGAAACGCAGATAATCGATCCGTCGTATATTTCCGCGCTCAGTCCGCGGTCGTGCGCTTCTAAAAAAATCTTCTCAAGTACATCGCCTGAAACTTTTTTAGAAAAAATCGTCCGCCTTTCGTGCAGGTCGAAGATAACCGCCCCGTTGAGCGCGATGATGTAGCGCCCCGCTTGAAAGCCTGCGATATCGAGCTCTCTGACAAAGGGCAGGATGGCGCTTTCGGGACGGCCGGAAGCGATGACGACGAAAATGCCCTGAGAAGCGGCCCGTCTCAGAGCGGAAACCGTACGCAGAGAAATTTTCAGCTCCGTATTTAAAAGCGTGTCGTCCAAGTCCAGGGCGATGAGTTTGACGGCAAGTTTTCCGTGCGGCAATTTTTCGATCATGAGCAAATGGTATCGTCCAAGTGCGTCCGTGTCAATGTTGCGCTTTTGCGTGTGCTTTGTTATGTAAAAACTTTGCGTGTGCCGGTACATTTTTCCCGCACATTGTAAGCCCCGTAATAAATAATACTCGATTTTCTGACGGCCCGCATGTATTTGGTATAAGTGAAAAAAATACCGTCGTTGTGCGTTTTGCGGTATTTTTACTTCCGCATCGTACATGCCTCTTTTCATTTCCTCTTTGAACATTCCCTTTTACCCATTACGAATTATCAATTATTAATGTCTTTACTTTTCCGCGCATACGGCATATACTGTAGACGATGAAGAGCTTATTTGCGGCGTATATGTCGTACGGGGTACTTGACACGCATACGCGCATCGCGCAAAATTCACGGCTTCACGGCTTCACGGCTTCACGGCTTCACGGC
>KE332516.1:443845-612753 GCA_000413015.1 Treponema socranskii subsp. paredis ATCC 35535 | reverse complement strand
CAGACATCTTATCTCATATTCTGCGCGCGGAGCGGAAACGCTTTCTCCGCGCGTTTTGCCGTTTCCCCTTCATTGTTTGTATGCCGCTTTCCGTTCGCGGAAGCGGATGGTTTCATACAAGAGGAGGTTCTTATGCTGAAGTATGCATTGCGTGAAAATTTGCTGACGCCGGCGCCTGACAACTATATGGCGCAGACAGCGGATGTGAGATCGTACACGCTTGACGAAATCATCAACTTGATGATGGAAAAGGGTTCGTCGGTAACCCGAGCCGATGCGGCGGCGGTACTGCAAGTGTACGGAGAAGTGTGCGCCCTCGTCATCGCCAACGGCAGCGCGCTCAATACGCCGCTTTTCAACACGAGCATGAGCATTTCGGGCGTATTCGACGGAGCGAACGACTCTTTCGACAAAAAGCGTCACGCGGTGAACCTAAACCTCACGGCGGGAACCCTCCTTCGGGACGCCGTGCAGGAAGTGAAGTGCGAAAAAACGCAGATTGCAAGCACCGATCCGTACATCACCGAAGTGAAGGAC
This sequence comes from Treponema socranskii subsp. paredis ATCC 35535, assembly GCA_000413015.1. Classification (GTDB taxonomy): domain Bacteria; phylum Spirochaetota; class Spirochaetia; order Treponematales; family Treponemataceae; genus Treponema_D; species Treponema_D paredis. Next base: position 612,216 of record KE332516.1, on the reverse strand, counting down.
GTCGTCTCGGATACGGTAAATACGGTATTGACGAAGGGCGGCATCGTGCAGATAACGGGGAGCCGTCTGAAATTCGATGCGAAAGATGAAACGCAAGGCATCTTTTTCATCCCCGAAACGGGAGAAGCCGTGCGCTGTTCAGTCATCGCCGAAAACAAACCTGCCCGCCTTACGGCGCTGATACCGAACTCGCTTTCGGCGGGAACGTATTATGTGGAAGTAAGGACAAAACTTGCCGAAGGCGGAAAACCGCTTAAAGCGATGAAAGCCGGACGTTTTGCAAAGCCGCTTACCGTTACGGCATAAGTGTAGGCACCCTGCACGCATAGGTGTAGGGTGCTTACACACATAGGTGTGGACACCTTACACGCACAAGTGTAGGCAGCCTACACGTATAGGTGTAGGTAATATTTAGGAGACAATATGAAGACGAATCGAAAAAAACGTTTTGCGTTTTTCCGTCAGGTTGCGGCGGCTTTTATCGCGCTTGCCGCAGTATTTTTGCTTGCAGGCTGTCAGCAAAATGCCGAAACGCCTGTACAGCCGGCAAAGGACACGACGCCGCCGGCCGAAGTTGCAAACTTTACGGCGACGCCCGGGAGCTCAAGCATTATCAATTTGAGCTGGAAAAACCCGGCGGATGCCGACCTCTATCAGGTAGAGATCACGGCAAACCCCGCTCACGGCTCGCTTAAAAACGCCATATACCTTGCGGCGGAAAAGGGAAAAGACGCAAGTTACAGTGCGGACGCTTTGAGCGCCGATACGGAATACACTTTTATGCTAAAGACCGTTGATAAATCGCTCAATAAAAGCGCAGGCGTAAGTAAAACGGCACGTACGCAAGCCGCGTCCGTACCGGGCGCTCCTATGGTGATCACCCTCAGTCAAAGTCCCGCGACCCCGACAAACGGAAGTGTTACGGTAAGTGTTTCCGTAAGTACGTCGATACAGAGCGCCAAATGGTCGCAAGGCGTCAAAACCGTAGATGAAGTTTTGGTAAACGGTACCGCTATCTCGGGCGGAAGCTTTACGGTAAGCGATAACGGCACCTATACGGTCGCCGTAGTCGATAACGACGGCAGGCGGGAGATAAAGACGATCACCGTCGGCAACATAGATAAAACCCCGCCCGCAAAAGTGCAAAACCTTTCGGCATTCTATAGTTCGGCAAGTCAAAAGATTATCGTAACGTGGACGAACCCCGCGGACGCCGACTTTGCAGGAACCGTTTTACGGTATAAAAAAGGTGCGGGAAGCGAAACGGAAGTGCCACGTTCAAAAACCGAAGCGCGCTATGAGATTTCGCCCGTTCCTGCCGACGACAGCGTGTACACGATTTCGGTGAGTACAAAAGATGAACTCGGTAACGAAAGCGAAAGAGCTTCGGTATCCGTTACCGCTTCTCTCGGACCTTCTTTAAGCACTATTTCGTTGAGCCGTCCGCACCTTATCTATAACGATACCGACCTTACGATAACGGCAGTTCTTACCGGAAGCAATTTTGATCTTATCGGAAGCCAAAGCGATCCGACGGTAAAAGTCGGCATCTTTAAAAGCGACAGTTTGGTAGGGACACTCCAAACTGCGGCAGTAGATGCCCCGAACAATAAAGCGACCGTAACGCTTACCGCTCCGACTTTGTCTCCAAGCGAAGCGACTGCGGCAGGGACGGTTTATACCGTAAAAGTAAAATTCTGCGGAAACTATGAAAGCGTTACCGAAACCTTTGTCATCTCCCAAGAAGCACGTCTTACCGCAGTGCCCCAATTGAGCCTAAAACAGATAGCGTCGAGTGACGTAACGTCTTCGTCGAAAACGAAAATAAGCGTACAGGGTATAAATCTCGATATTGCAGGCGGAATCAAAGTACAGCTCTACGGCAGCGACGGAGCCGCATACGGAAGCGCAGTACCGATCGATACGGCAAATACGGGGCGTACGCTTACAACGCTTACGGCGGATATCCCCGTTCCGTCGGAAGAAGGTATATTTACAGCGAAGATTCTTTTTGGCGAAACTGTTCAAACCTCATACCATACGGACTCTTTGTATAATACTGCAAACAGTATACCCCATCCGACCCTTCAAGTATACGGCAGTCCGAAATTCACGTCGTTTACGATACCCAATGCGGGTATTTCCAAAGAAGACGCTCTCGTAACGGCGATCGTAAAGGGTGCGAACTTCAAAGCGCCCGGAGTTACCGCATCGAGTTTTTCGGTAAGCTGTGCAACATCTTCGATCACAAGCGGTGCTGCTGTTACGATCATAGACGATGCTACGTTGAAAGTAGCCCTTACCATACCGGGAAGTGCAAACAGCTACACGGTTACGGTAAGCTCCGGAAGCGAAAGCAAAACAGGCACCTTTACCGTCAAAGACTACAGCCTCTGGACACCCGGAAAAATCGTACTTTCGGATAATACGCTAGTCGATGAAGCTCTCTACACGGCAATAGCTCTCGCAAACCCGCCTATTGCGGTCGTCTGCGGGACGAACGTATACGGAGTCGCGATCGGCGTTGCTCTGCACAAGGGCGAGGATTTACCGTGGGCAAAACGCGATACTACGGGCTATAACACAGAATTCAAAGAGATCATCTGCACGCCAAACGTAACGGGGAGCGGCGCCGCCGCTACGGCGACTTTTACGGGAGATGAGGACGGAAGCGACAACTGGGACTATATATGTTCCGTAGACCCCGCAGGAACGGCGAATGCCGCCGTAAATTACCCCGCCTTCAACTGGGTGAATACGTACAATACAACGTACTCCGATAAGCTCGGTGCCGCCCGACCCGCATGGTATATGCCGAGCGTAGCAGAACTCTGCGAAGTGTATAAAAATAAGGATACGGTAAACGCAAGCCTTTCAAAAATCAAGGGGCTTAACGGCGCCTATGCGGACAGCAATTTCGGAATGAGGATGTTCTGGTCGTCGTCACAGGTTTCCTACTTCTATAAAAATGCGAGACTTGCGATATTCGCCAGCGGCGACCTTGGCTCCAATCCCAAGGACTACGATCTCTGTGTATGTTGTATAGCCGGCTTTTAACGTGAGCGGAATGAACATTACCTATTTAGCAATGTAAGCAAACCGGCACCGCCGGTTTGCATTGGTAGTGCGTGTATGAGCTTCCGTACGGCTTGTGCACGCACGGGAGCAAGTACGGAAAGCGGCAAAATGCTGCAGGAGTTTTGTTATGGTTAAGATGTTTGTATTGCAAGGTGTTTACGACAGCGGTAAAACGAGTACGCTTACGATTTTGAATGATCTGCTGCGGGAAAAGTATCCGGATATAGACGGGAACCCGAAGTGTTCGACACGCGGAAAATACAAGGATTTTCAAGTTATCTATACGCTTACAGTAAACGGTAAAAAGCAGTACATCGGCATAAAAACCGACGGAGATAACGGCGATGCGGTATATGGCGATGTGGGCTGGCTCGTAGACAATAAGTGCAACATTATCTTTTGTTCCTGCCGTTCGTACGGAGGTACGGTAGAAGCGATCAAGCGTTTTTCAGAGGAAGCCGATGTTACGTTTGTAAAAAAGACCCTTGAAGCGGATGAATCGAAGCGGCGGAAAGTGAACACTGCCGACGCGCAAAAGCTCCTTGCGCTTGCAGGCTTATAAGCAACCGGAGCGCAAACCTCTTCCTTCGTGTTCACGCCCTCCGCCGCACATCGCTTTCGCCGAAGTCCGCACATTGTAAGCCCCGTTCAAATATGCTATAGTTATTTAATACTTTTTGAGGAGCCGTGGTATGGATATTGCCGAAGAGATTCTCGATTTGCTGCGTGAAAATGCGCGACTTTCCGTTGAAGACATTTCCGCGATGACGCGAAAGACGGAAGACGAAGTGCGCGCCGTTATTAAAAAACTCGAAGACGGCGGGGTTATCATGAAATATGCGGCAATCGTCAATCCCGAAAAGGACGGCGAATTCAAAGACCGCGTACACGCCGAAATCGAAATACAAGTCACGCCCGAACGCGACAGGGGCTTCGATGCGATCGCCGACAGGATATGGCGTTTTCCGCAGGTAAAATCGCTCTATCTCATGAGCGGCGGTTACGATCTCAAAGTGATCATCGAAGGCGACACGCTGAAAGAAGTCGCGCTCTTCGTCGCGAGCAAACTTTCGACGATCGAAGGCGTGCGCTCGACGAAAACGCATTTTATTTTAAAGACATACAAAGAAAACGATATCGTCTACGTCGAACAGGATCGCGACGGACGTGAAGGAGTAACCGCCTGATGAACACGCGCGAAGACCGCTTTTCAAAAAAAATTCTTGCAACTCCTCCGTCGGGCATCCGCAAATTTTTCGATTTGATAATCGGCCGGGACGATATCATTTCGCTCGGTGTCGGCGAACCCGACTTTCCGACGCCGTGGCAGCTCCGCGAAGAAGCGTTTTACCATCTCGAAAAGGGGCAGACTTCGTATACGTCGAACTGGGGACTGCTCGAACTGCGCGAAGAGATTGCGCGTTACCTTGCGCGTTACGGCATGTACTACAGCCCGAAAAACGAAATCATTGCGACGATCGGCGGCTCGGAAGCGGTGGACGCGGTACTCCGTTCCGTTTTGAATCCCGGCGATGAAATCATCGTGTGCGAGCCGTGTTATGTTTCGTATCAGCCGCTTTCCGAACAGTGCGACGCAACCCTCGTTCATTTGGATACGAGCGAAACGGATTTTATCCCGACGGCGGAAAAAATCGAAGCCGCGGTTACCGAACACACGAAAGCGCTCATGCTGTGCTCTCCTTCAAATCCGACGGGACGTATGATCCCGAGCGACGAACTTGCAAAGATTGCGGAAGTCGTAAAAGCGCACAAGCTTTGGTGCATCAGCGATGAAATTTACGGAGAACTCGTATACGACGGACGCAAGCACGTTTCGATCGGCAGTTTTCCCGGCATGAAAGATTACGCGGTCATCATCAACGGATTTTCAAAATCCTTTGCGATGACGGGATGGCGCATCGGCTACCTCGCCGCAAATGCGGAATTGTCAAAACAGGTGTGCAAGCTGCACCAGTATTCGACGATCTGCGCTCCGATCATGAGTCAATACGCGGCCATCGAAGGCTTGAAAAACGGATGGAACGAAGTGGAGCGTATGCGGCGGAGCTATGAGCAGCGGCGGAATCTCATGTATAAAGCGTTTTGCGATATGGGTCTTCCGTGTACGGAAGGCGAGGGGGCCTTTTATCTTTTCCCCGATATCCGTTCGACGGGTTTGTCGAGCGACGATTTTGCAACGCAGCTTATCGAAAATTATCAAGTTGCGGTCGTGCCGGGTACTTGCTTCGGAAAGGGCGGCGAAGGATTTATCAGATGCTGCTATGCGACCGATATTAATAAAATTAAGATTGCCGTTTCGCGCATTGCGGAATTGGTGACCGAGCTTCGAAGAAAACGGGAGACGAATCGTTAACACATGGATGCAGTCATACCGATTTTAGCAGCAATCGTTTTTACGGCAGTCGTCGTATTTCTCGTTTCGGCGCTCCGTTCGGCAGCGGCGCGGGGAGGAGCGGGCGGACAAAAAGCGAGACGCCTCGTCATCCGCGAATGCTCGAAAAAACTCGCGCGCGATCCCCGCAACGTGCAGGCGCTTTCGACGCTCGGAGATTTGTATTATAACGAGCAGAATTGGGATAAAGCGTTTCCTCTTTACAATCTCCTTTTCGATTTGATATCGACGCACGTTGAAATCGATGCGGGGAAAACCGCGGCTCGGCAGGGCATTTCCGCTTTTCATATAGAAAGATTCGAAGACGCCGAGCGGGGACTTTTGGCTGCATGCAAATTCGAACCCGACAATTTCGATGCGAACTTTTATCTCGGACGGCTCATGTATCAAAAAAACGAATACGAAAAAGCCGTTCTGTGTCTCAGAAAAGCCAAAGCTGTCAATCCCGATGCGGCGGAAGTGGACGAACCGCTCGGGCTTTCATATTTTAAATCGCAGCACTACCGTGAAAGCATTCCTTTTTTGCGCCGCGTGCTCGATGAAAACCCTGCCGACAAAGACGCGCTTTTTGCAATAGCGACGGCGATGGATAAAACCGGCTACGGCGATAAAGCGCTCAAAGTGTTTATGCATTTGCGCCCCCATCCGCAGTACGGCGCTCAATCCTGTCTTTCGGCGGGTTTGATTCACGAACACGCAAATCAATATCAGCTTGCCGAGCAGGATTACGAAATCGGTTTGAAGCTTGAAGACGTTCCGCTCGATCTGCAGACGACGCTCCGCTATCGGCTCGCGAACGCGCATCTGGCGCAAAAGAATATCGGTAAAGCGCTCATTCGTTTGAAAGAGATTCAGGATACGGTGCCGGGTTATAAAGACGTGCCCGCCCTGATCCAGCGTTATCAGGAACTCAATACGAACGCGAATCTGCAAACCTATATCATGTCGCCGACGGCCGATTTCGTCGCTTTGTGCCGCCGCTTTGTCACTTCGTATTATTCCGATGCGACGGTAAAGATCGAAGACTCTACGGTGACGCAGGAGTTTGTCGAAATCCTGTGTACCGTCGATACGCCCCGCTGGGAAGATTCCGAGCTGTTCCGCTTTTACCGCAGTACCGGCGCGATCGGCGAATTGTACGTGCGTGAATTTCATTCAAAGCTCCGCGATATGAAATGCGACAAGGGCTTTTGTATTACGGCCGGCGCGTTTACCGAAGGCGCTCATAAATTTTCCGAAGGCCGCCCCATCGATTTGGTTGAAAAAGGCCGTCTCATTTCGATGCTGAAAAAACTTATGTGATGGAACACGGCGGAGGCAAAAAAACAATCGCCGTATTCCGTGTATCTTTATTGCGCCTTCATTGTATATATTGCAGGGTATCGTATTCGAATGCGGGGCTTGCGCGAAAAATGCGCCGCCTTCCGTCTGCCGAAGACTATGCTGTTGAAAGCATATACGATATGATACAATAACTTTATGATGTTTCGACAATCGGTTCGCTCTTCCGTTTTTATTTTGCTCTTTGCGTTCTGCATTTTTTCCGCTGCAGGCGCCGACGGATTTTCTCCGTCGAACTTTGCCGAATATACGCTCGAAAACGGTATGCGCGTCTTTGTCCTCGAAGATTTTTCGGCGGCTCCTATAAGAATCGAATACGCGGTACGCGCGGGCACGGGCGCTCAAACTCCCGAAACGGCGGGATTTTTTCCTCTGTATGCACGCCTTTTTACCCGTGCGGGGCGATCGTCCGATTCGGCGCGGAGCGGCAGCGATATGCTTTCGGCTGCAAAAGTTTTCTGTACGGTCGATGCCGTCCGCTGTACTCTGACGGCGGCTCCTTCGGATCTTGAAAAAACGCTCGAAGCGCTTGCAAATTGCGCATTCGCTCCTTCTTTCGACGACGAACTCATCCGCACGCACTTTACCGCGATGAAAAACGAATCGATGAACTATTCGCTCAGCGCGGCGGGCTTTATCAATTCGAGTATGGATGCGCGTATACACGCCGGCGAACCGTGGAAGCAAAACAGCGGCGTATATCCCGCGCTCTTTATGAAAATGCCGCTTGCCGGTGTCCGTTCCGTTCTTATGAATATTGCCCGGTCATATTACGTACCGAACAACAGCGCGCTCTTTATAAGCGGCGGCATGCAAAAGTCCGCGATGCTTAAGGCTGCGGAAAAAACGTTCGGTTCACGGCAGTCGTTTCCGGCGGAGCATATATCGCGCGGAAAAAAAACTGCGGCGGGATCCGGCGGCGATAAAGCGCGGCAAAAAAAGTTTGTCATAAGCGATCCTCTTTTTTCTTCGGACTTGACGCAAATTGTCGTACAATATACCGAGCTTTCCGTATCGGAAGCCGATATTGCAGGCGCGGCATTTAACGAGCGCGTATCGTCTTTTAAATCGGCGGTGCTGTCTCATAAAGAGCTCGGTATCCGCTCTCCCGACTACATCGATGCGGCTGCCGTTCATAGCGGCGGAAAGGCGCGCCTCGTTTTTCAAGCGCTTTTTGAAAAATCGAAAACATCTCCCGTAAAACAGAGCGCGGCATTTCTCTCATGCGTAGAAAACGCCGCGCAAGCGCTTTCAAGCGACGAAGTCATATATGCGAAAGAAAATCTTGTCGCATCGTATCGGGAGCTCTTCGGAAATCCCGTAGCGCTGATGACCGCTCTTTCCGAACTGTGGGCGTCGGACCTACGCCGTTCCGAGGAAGAAAAATCGGCACCGCTTATCGAACGGCTTTTTTCACAAACCGATACTGTTATTAATTTTGACGTCCGGGCATTTCAAGATGCGTATTCCGAAGAATCGCCCTTTGTATTTGTACTCGTCAACAGCGGCGTCTATAAGCGTTATGCAAAGGCTTTCGCCGATGCGGGCTACGAATCGATAACGCAAAAAAACGGATCGTGGTATACGCAGGAATTGTATAAAAATATTCAAAAAACCGATATCGCCGAAGAAACGGCGGATAAAAATGAAAATGAGATTTCCGATGCGGCATTTTACCGCGCACAAAACCGAGCCGCGTTTTCATCGTTTACGCTTGCAAACGGCATTCCCGTCGTATGCAAACAAAACGATTTTTCATCGACCGCTCTTCTTATGCTTTCCGTAAGCGGCGGCGAGCTCGGTTCCGCGTCGAATCCCGGATTTTTTTCCATACTCATATATGCGCTTGCGGACAATATTCAAAAAGAAATCGATATGCAAAAAAAACTCGGCACGATTGACGGTACTCCTTCCGTTCGTGCGGAAATCGATTTGACGAGCGGAACGATTTCTGTTGAAAGTTTTGCGGACGATATGAGCGTCATTATTCCGTGCATATCGCGCGCGCTCATCTACGGCGATATTCAGCCGTCTCAAGCGGACGGACTGGTGTACAATGCGCGATCGCAAAAAAGACTGCGTGACGGAAATACCGCAAATCAATTATACAGCCGCGCCGTCGCCGCTCTCTTTCCGAATACTCCGTACGCCGCGGTATTCGACAGCAATCGGGATATTCTCGAAGGAACGCAATATGGGGCAGTCCTCGCAGCTTACCCGTCGCTTCTCGATGCCGGGCGTTATACGCTTATCGTCACCGGTAAATTCGATGCTCCCGTTATACGCGACGCTCTCGCTTCGTCGCTCGGTATGCTTGCCGAACAAAAATCGAGAAATGAAAGACCGTCTTTGACATCGGTTCCTGTTTTTCCGGATAATAAAAAAATTTCCGTCGCGCTCCGCCATCTTTTTTTTACCGATGTTGCGGCAAAAGATGCGGGACCCCGTCCCGAAACCCTTGTTCCGACGACCGATTTTTCGGATCCCGTACAGTATTGGCTTCCTTCTCCTCCTACGGGTACGGACGATTGCATCGTATTCAATGCGCTCCTGTATGCGCTGTGCGCCCGTCTCCAAAAAGATGCCCGCCGCATATCAGCCGATATCGCCGTAAACGCGGACGGTTCGACGTATGCGATGCAGGCGGCCGTCATAACTTTTTCTCATGCGCGCCGTACTTCCTCAATCGATAAAATGTATGCAAGTGCGCTCTCCGCGTTCGGCACGGAATTGGAAAACGAAGCATCGTTTCCGCAAATCAAAGAAGAGTTGCTGAGAAATTGGGTGATCGAAAAACTTTCGGGAACGCAGACAAACAGGGGAACGGCGCTCCTTATGCACGAAGGGCTTGAAGCGGCAGCGAAAGGCGATACGCTCGCCGATGCGCGCTCTTACCTTGACGCATACGAAATCATCGACGAACTTTCGCAGGAAAAAGCCTTGAGCGTGTATAAAGCATATTTTTCCGAAACCGCTCCGCTCTGTCTCTATTCGAAAGATTCGAAACGGTAAACGACACTTTCAACCCCGTGTCGGACAGTCTTGTGATCGGTGCCGGCGTCGAATACCGGCCGATCGGCAATCTTACGCTTACGTTCGCCTTATGTACGTACAGTACTTAAAACAGGATTATCATATTCCCGTTCCTGCACTTGGAAGAACGGTGGAAACTCAACTCGACAAACAGGTCTTTATAACGCGCATCGGCGGAGCTTACCGGCTCTCCGTATAAATTATTAATCGATAAAACCCTTGAAAAAGAGGCTGTCCCGGAAGTTATTCGTGCGGAAAGTTTAATACCCCGACGCTTGCGTCGGGGTTGTTGATTGAAAACTTCACAAAGGACAGCCTCTTTCCCGTCACTTATTTTTTGCAAGGACGACCGTGCAAAGCGGAGGGATCGTAAGGTTTCCCTTGTCGTCGCACACGGTGCCGGGATATGTCGAAAATACGACAGGCATACGATATTCGCGAGGAAGGGAAACGGCGACCGTTTCCGGTGAAAGATTGTGCAGCACGAACGCCGTTTCCGTTTCGCTTTTCATAGCCCACGAAGAAACGAATTCGTTTCCCGTATTGACGGCGGTAAAGCGGCCTGCGAATAAAGCGGGATGAGCCGTCTTTACCCTGATAATGCGTTTGTAGAATTCAAGCAGCGAATCGGGATCTTTTTTCTGTTCCGCAACGCTGAGCGTATTTTTATTGTAACGCGACGTTTCCCACGTCGTTTGCAGCTTGTCTTTACCCGCCTTATTCCACAGCATCGGCGTTCGGATCTGTTCGTCGGGTTTTGCTCCCATCATACCGATCTCTTCTCCGTAGTATATAAACGGTACGCCTTCCGCAAATATATACATCGCCGCGGCAAGTTTCAGCCGCGCCGTGTTTCCGCGCAGATATCCTGCAATGCGGTTTTGATCGTGATTTGTTAAAAACGGCGCATCGATATAATTCGGATTCGATTCGGCATAACGTTCGTATTCGCTCTGCAGCGCATTTGCGAAATTGTTATTCGCAGCGCTCTCGCTTCTCACTTCATCGATAATTTTCGTTCCCATATCGAAATGAAATGTCGATCCCAATCCCGCCATATATTCGGCGCGCGTCGAAGTCGCCTCCCATACTTCGCCTACTATGTACGCGTCGGGCTTTACGCTCTTGTCGTAACCGACGATTTCTTTCCACCACGCGACACCTTTTGCAACCGAATTCGTACCGGGAAGCGTCTTTGCGCTGTTATACACATGACTTGCGGCATCGTAACGGAAACCGTCAACGCCCTTGTCGAGCCAAAATTTCATCACCTTTTTAAATTCCGATCGAAGAGCGCCGTCGTCGAGATTGTAATCCGGCATAGTCGGAGAAAAAATCGCCGAATAATAATAGCCGTCGGAATAATTCCATACGTTGTGTCCCCAAATCTGCTGACGCATATTATAGCGGCTGTCGTCGGGTGAGATCCATCGATACCACGTACGGTGACTGTCTGCGGGATTGCGCGAATCGATAAACCACTGATTGTAAACGGACGAATGATTGCACGTCATATCGAGTATCACCGAAATACCGCGCTTTTTGCATTCGGCGAGCAACTTTTCAAAGTCTTCCATCGTGCCGTAATCGGGGTTGACGTTATAATAATCGTCGACGTCGTAACCGTGATACGACTGCGACGGATAAATCGGCAAAAGCCAAATACCCGTGATACCGAGGTCATCCGTCGTTGCATCGTCACCGTCATTCAAGTAATCGAGTTTTTTGATAATGCCGGCAAAGTCGCCGATCCCGTCGCCGTTCGAATCGGCAAAGGAGCGCACGAAAAGACTGTAGTATACGCCTTCCGACGGCTTGTCCGCCAAGCGTACGATAGGCGAAGATTTTTCGGTAGCGTGCCGCGAAGGGGCTACGCTTTTCGGAGAAGAGCTGCACGAAAAAAACGGCAGCATACCGCAGAGTGCAAGCGGCAACAGTAATACGCGTTTCATGAGATTATTCCTTCCCGCCCGTTCCGGCGAGCGATTGAATGAGTGCTTTTTGTCCGAGCATAAATAAAACGGTAAACGGAACCGCAACGAGAAGCGCTCCTGCAGCGAACATCGTAAAGTTATCGGCAGCGCGGCCGCTTATCATTTCATAGAGACCGACCGCAAGCGTTTTTTTGTCGTCGCTTCTGAGTACGAGGCGCGGGAAGATAAAGTCCATCCACGGCCCGGTAAAACTCGTAAGCGCAAGGAATACGAGCTGCGGTTTTGCGGCCGGCAAAACGACGCGGATAAAGGCCTTAAACGGAGAAGCGCCGTCTATATATGCCGCTTCCGCGAGTTCTTTCGGAACCGTATCGAAGTAGCCTTTCATAAGCCATGAATTGAACGGCAGGCTTCCCGCGGCATAGACGAGCACGAGTCCCCACAAAGTATTGAGGCCGTTGATTTTCCACAGGATGACATAGGTCGCAATCATTCCGATAAAACTCGGGAACATCTGGAGGATGATCATCGATGCCATAACCGTTTTGCGGAACGGAAAGGTAAAACGCGAAAAAATATATCCGACCGTACTGCACAGAAGAACGGTGAGCACGGTATTCATACATGCGATTTGCAGCGTATTCAGATACCAGTGTACGTAATTGGTACCGAGCACGTCCGTCGTCCCTTTAACGAATTCATTGGCGGGCGTGAGCAGGCGCCGGAACTGGAACAGCGACGGATTGCGGGGGAAGGGTACGATCGACGTCGCCGCAAGTGAATTCGATTTTGTAAACGCCGCGCCGATAGTAAACGCAATGGGATACAGCACGACGACGAGTTGAATTACCAATATGATTGTCAAAAAAAGTGCTGCCGAAGAAAGGCCGTTGTTTTTGTTTTGTTTCATATTTCGCTTTCCTTGAACGATTTCGTCCGCATAAAATTGTACAGTGCAAACGGCACGAGTACGATAAAGACCAAAATAGAAAGCACCGATGCTATGTTGTACATATTCGGCGTATTCATCGTCAATTTAAATATCCACGATATGAGGATATCCGTTGATCCCGCCTGCGTCGAAATCGTATCGGGCAAATTCGGTCCTCCGGCGGTCAGGAAAAATACCGCACCGAAGTTGTTGATATTTCCTGCGAACTGCATGATGAGAATCGGTTTCAGCTGGTACATCACGAGCGGGAAGGTAATGCTTCTGAACTGTTCCCACTTATTCGCGCCGTCGATGACGGCCGCTTCGTACATCGAATTTGAAATAGCCGTCATGCTGCTGGTGATGAGTATCATGCTGTACGGGAATCCGATCCAAATATTGACGAGGATAAGCGTCACTTTTGCCATCATCGGATCGGAGAGCCATGGTATGCCTTGTGAAATGATTTTGAAAAAGATAAGCGTGCGGTTTATCGGCCCGAAAGTTCCGTTCAGTAAATTCGCCCAGATAAAAAGCGAAAGCATTTGAGGGATCGCATACGGAAGGATAAATACCGTTCGGTACAGTTCCGGGATCTTTATGCGCTTGTCCTGCAAGATGACGGCAAAAAAGAATCCCGTAAAAAAGCAGGTAGTCGTCGAAAGGACCGCCCAAACGAGCGTCCACAGTGCAACGCGGGAAAAAGTGTTCGCCCACTGTCCGCCGCTGCTTCCGTGCGAACTGAACATCGTTACGAAATTTCTGAAACCGACCCAATCGACGAGGCTGTTCGGAGGAATGTGATCCGGCGAAGAATAATTCGTAAACGCGACGAACGCCGAAAACAAAAGCGGTATGACCGTAAAAAACGCTATGAGGATGATGCACGGCGTGATTCCGATCACCGCAAACGAACGCTGCGAAATATCGTTGCGCGTTTCGCGAAGCGTCGGGAATTTATTGAATTTTATTATTTTTTTGGCATCTTCTTTTGCCGATTTAATATTGTATGCGTAGGTGATGAAAAAAATCGCAAGGACGATGAGGCAAAGCAGACCGTTTATCATCATAAAGATGGAATGATCGGCGTATTTCGTTACCGTCGTCGCCTGCGGAGAGCCGAGCGTGATCAAACCTGCGATCGCGGTAACGATGGGGCCGCGGAAAAAAGCGCGATGTCCCTGCGTTCTGCGTCCGGCTGCGGCCGCATGTTTGCAAACGGCACATCCGTCGTAATTTTCGTCGAACAATTCCATTTCGCCTTTTGCGAGCGCGGTTTTTGCAGTTGCTTTGGAAAGTTTACGATCGTATTTTGCGGCCGCCGCGGTGTAACGGTCTATGAATTTTTCTCCGGCACGGTCGATTTCATCGGTATAGGCATCGTCCGCTTTGTCCGCAAGCTGAGATTGAAAATCATCGACTGCGGTATTGACTTCATCGACAAAACTGAAAACCGCATCTTCGACGGCATAGGGATCATCCCAATCGACCGAAGAGAAAAAGCCGGGAATAAAATCGTCGAAATGATTTTGCACCGCAGCGCCGAGTGCTGCATCTTTCTTTTTGTAATAGCGCGTAACGGAAGCGATCCACGATCGCGCACTGTTTTGCACATAGGTGCGGATTTTTTCTTTGCGTGCAAGCACGATCTCCGCAAGGTTCGGCCAGTCGTTCGCTTCGAGATAATCGATCATCTCGACGGTATCGGGAGCGCCCTGCATATATTCGTATGCGCTCTGATCTTTCGGTATGATCCTTTTTGTACCGAAGATAATGCAGCAAAGTATGACGACTTCAAAGAGCGCAAGGATGATGCCGCGCAGGTATTGTTTTAAGTAAAGAATTTGTCCGAGCCCCATAAAAAAACACGAAGCGACGGGAGCTTTCCTCACTTTGTCAGGGTTTACCCTATTGTTCATTTTTTATATCCCCTTTTGAAACAGAGAAAATATGAATTTGGAATTGTATCGCAAAATCGTACTGCAAAAAATTGCGGTTTTAAATAATACGGGGAGTGTACCGGCGAAGATATGCTGTGAAATCGAAAGCGGAAGAAGCGAATCTATGCATAAACGGCGGAGCGAATGCAAAGTCCGTGTACAAACAAGGTTCTTTGCATCCGCCGTATTCGCCGGCACGCGCCGTTTTTAACGATAAAACCGATTCAGCGTGCGGAATCCATTGCAGCGGCCGCCGCATCGAGATCTTTTTTCACATCGTCACCGTCCCAAATGCCGGCATAAGCCGCATTCATCGCCGACCAATACGTACCCATTTGAGGAATCGTCGGCATGGGAACGGCATACTTTGTCTGCTCCAAAATTCCGTTCGAAATCGGATCGTTCGTCGTGATGTCCGTTCGCGGCGGAATTTGCTTCGTGATTTCGAAACGTTTCATAAGCGCTTCTTTGCTCGTAATAAACGCGGCGAATGCGGCCGCTTCCGCAGCATTTTCGGAATACGAACTTACGAATGCGAGACGTACGCCGGAAAAAGAAGTTGCCGGTTTGTTTTGGCCCGGAAATCCCGGAAGCGCTGTGATGCCGAAGTCAACTCCGGATTTCGTAAAGTCCGCAATCTTCCAAGGGCCGGTGATGGTCATAGCCGCTTTTCCTTCGATAAACGAAGAATTGCAAAAATCTCCCGTCATATCGGCGGACGGAACGTCGAGAATCTGTTTGCGCAGATTTTGCAGATAGGTCAATCCTTTTATCGCAGCAGGGCTGTTGATATTGTGCTGCCGCCTGTCGCTGCCGTTCGGTCCGAAAAGCTGTGCGCCGAATGCGCTCATAAACATATATTCGTAATAACCGTCGCCGACCGGCCACACGAGCGCATATTTGTTTTGCGATTTATTGTTGTATGTCTTTGCAAAGGCGATGACGTCTTCCCACGTTTTCGGAGGCGTTTTAATAATTTTTTTATTATAAAAAAGAGCGTAGGTTTCAATGCCGAGCGGATATCCGTAGACTTTGCCTTTATACGTCGCGGCCGTTTTCGCCGCCGTGATAAACGGATCGAGGTAGCCTGCCGTCGTATTCGCAACGACGTGTCCGCCGTTTACAAGAGCCCCGATATGGTCGTGAGGGGCGATAAAAACGTCGGCACCGACGCCCGCCGGTCCGTCCAATTCGATTTTTGCGCGCGCATCCGTCGATTGAACGGGTTCGTACGTGATCGTCGTTCGGTTATGCGTTTTTCTGAATTCTTTTATAGCCCAAACGATAAACTCCTGTTCGGGGCCGGCCGATTCCCACACTTTTAACGAAATGCGCTTTGCGGGAGCCGCAGACGCCGCAACCGTGCACAGTGCCGCCGCTGCGAGCGCGCATAAAAATCCCTTATGTTTCATACTGTTCCTCACTTATTTTTTATAAATGCTTTGAAAAAACGGCACGCCGCCTGCAGGAAGCCTTTTATCGCCTTCTTTAAGGCGAGCGGCACCGTACCTATTAAATAAGTCATATACGCCGGTAAATTCAGGAAACTGTCCGAAAACTTCGGTTTTCGGACAGTCCGTATACGAAGCTTTTTATTCGAATTTGACTTTTATAGCCAATCCGCTGGCGGTAATCGTAATCTTATACTTCGTGCCGATCGTCAATCCGCTAAGCACGATATTATTGGCGCCTCCGACATCCGTAACGATTTCCGTGCCCGCTGTGATCGGCCCGCCGTTCGTTCCCCATGCCGTAGCTCCTCCTTCGTCGAGCAAAAGCTTAAACGATGTTTTACCGGCATGATCGCCCCATGCATTCTCTTTTTCCGCAGAATGCGTAAACTCGTATGTCGCTTTTCCCGCTGTAAACGTAATCGGCACGCGCATTGTGCTCCACTGTTCCGTGCCCGCCGCATCTCCTGCCGTCGCGCCTCCAATGATATAGGCGGGCTTGACCGATATCGGTAAATCGGGATCGCCTGTCGTGCATCCCGTAAAAACGAGCGCCGCTATCGCTGCGGCGATGAGCGCCGCTATTGTCATTTTTTTCATCATTTTTCCTCCGGATTAGAGATCCCACACGAGACCTATGCGAATTGCCGTTTCGCCGTCATAGTCCTTTCGGCCGTCCGTATTGCGATGCCATGTGTAGCTGTCGGTATTGTACCAATACGCCGTCGGTCCGTCGTTGAATTCTTTGAACGGATCCATACCTGCCAATACGTAGCAGTATGCGGTCGGCTTGTAAATGGCTGCGACGTTGAGCTTTTTCCGAGCGCCGATAAAGAATGCAAACGGATTCAAAATATCGTCAAAGGTTTTCGTTCCTTCCGTGCGGACTCCGATACCGCAGCTTGCCACGATGTCGCGCAAAAGCGAAACATCCGCCGAAAGCGTATTGAATACGTATTCGCCTCCGAGATTGTCGAACGCGTAGGTTGCAGTCAAACCTTTTATAACGGCCGTATCGAAGGTTTGGTTATAACGCAAACCCGCTTCCGCAACGATAAAGGCGCTCTTGTCTTTGCGCACAAATTCGTCTTCGCTTTTCGTAACCGCGTCGAATCTGATATAGCCGTCGAGCTTTGCGGGGAAATCGAAATACGGATTGAAGTCGTACGCTGCGCGCGGTTTTATTTTAATGAGAGCCGTATCTTTGCTGTTGAATTTCTTTGCTTCATCATAGTAATAATCGTTGTCTTTGTTGAGCGCTATCGTAAGCTGCGCGTCCAAGCCGACGGTAAGCGCGTTGTCGAGCAGCATGACATCGGCGCCGCCGAAGATCACTTGCGTATTGCGGAAACCGAGCTGATCGGTTATGTCGGTGTGATCGTCCGCTCCTTGTTCGACATACATCATATTCGCCTGAATACCGCGGTGCCGATAGCCGACCGTCGCTTTGACCGTATCCGAACTGTATGAAACGTTCACGTTGGATGCGGAATTATCGCCGAAGTTTTTATTTTCGTCGTGAACCAAACCGACATCGGATGTCGCCGGTGCGTACAGAGTTTTCGTTCCGTCGCCGTTATCGTACGAACCGTAGCGGTTGTAGAGAGCGTTCGCTTTTACGGTAACGGGTCCGTAAATACCCTGATAACCGAAGATGATGTCGTGTTCCATCACTTCTTTGAAAATCGTATCATAGGTTTTGCCGTATGCGCCGTTATATTGGAGATCGATATACTGCGGGAAATCGGCGATGTTAAAGCGCGACCAACCGTAGGCGTACATACCGTACTGCGAACCCGCGCGGTCTGCAGAGCGGTTCGGAGCGATGACGACATCCGCTTCAACGCCGGTATCTGCGAGCAGTTTTGCAAACAGCGGTGCAAAATCGAATTGATTGAAACCGCCGACTTCATTGTAGCCCGCTTCCCATTCTTTATCGATCGTGTTCCAGTTTACGTTTTGATGAGGCGAAAGCTTCGCATATTTATAACCGGTCGTCCAGTTTACAATCGGCGTATTCAATCCCATTTTAAGATGGCCGAGATAGGTTTTCGCCTTATCCTGTCCTCCGTAATAATAAATCGGATCGAAAATCGTGTCGACCAAAAGATTTTTCCAACCTTCGTCCCAATTTCTGACATTGCGTTTATATAGATTGTCGAAACCTTTTTGTTCGGCAAGCGCCACTTCTATGTAAATAGGCAGACGGGGAAGCGCTTCACCGCTTATTTTAAGGTACGAAGTGAGATTCAAACCGGCACTGTCGAGTTCGCTTTTGGCGTTTTTCGAGCCGTCGCCCCACTTCATCTGATAGGCGAGCATACCCCATGTTGCAAATTTCAGATTTCCCGCGCGTTTTGCGCCTGCAGCCGCATTTTCCGATTTGCTTTGCGCCGCAACCAAAACGTCGACATCGACAAGGCCGTTGTGTCCGCCGAAACCGTCGTCCACTTTGTCCGGCTCGCGTAAGTCTTCCGTCCAGTTTCCGTCTGAAATAAATTTATATTTCATAACGGTTCCCGGCGGAACGATACGGACACAGGTCCATCCCTTTTCACCTTTTGTCATCGGCAGAGCACCGTTTTGCCAATCGGTAAAGTCTCCTGCGAGGACAACCTCTTGCGCGCGCGGATTTCCATAGAAGAACGTTACTTCTATGTTTCCGTCGGCAAGTTTTTTTACCGATACGTCCGCCGATGCGTGAACGGCGAGTATCAGTAAAACAGAGATGAAAACACAAAACTTTTTCATTAAAGCCTCCTTGTAAAGCCTTTTTTAGTTATAATAATTATCTTTCGTTATTTTTAATCTGTCAACAAATTTTTTTTCAGGAAATTTTGTAAAAAGCGGCAAAAATTTGGCTTTACGGACTTTTCTATATAAGTAGAGATGAATATATGTAGGTGTGCGCCGCTCGAAACTTCGCACTCACATCATATCGAGGAAGATTATGCAATCGTTACGACGAATCCGTCTTTATGCAGTATGCCCGATTCGTACGCGCCGCTCATCACCGGTTTTCCGCTTGTATCGGCGATACGGACGTCTTCGCTTCCGAAATTAAACACGATATCCGCCGTTTCTCCTTCGGCAAATTTGCGTATATGCACAAGGCGGGAATCGGCTTTTGCCGCTCCTTCATATATAAAGCGCAGGTCGGAGCTTCGAAGCGCGCGGTGAGTGCAGCGGAGCGCGATCAGTTTTTTCGTAAAATCGATTTGCTCGTCGTACTTGCCGCTTTCGATTTCTTTCCACGGCATACACCGTCTGTTGTCCGGATCGTGTGCGCCTTCGAGAAGCACTTCGGTGCCGTAATACAGACATACGCTGCCGGGCATCGCAAACAAAAATACAAGCTGCTGCAGCGTTTTGTTGCGGTTTTTCGTCTTTGTGACAAGTCTTATCGTATCGTGGCTGTCCAACAGATTGAACTGAACGCGCGTCGTCTGCGCATAATACATCGTAAGACAATAATTGATATTCCGTTCAAAGGTTTTTGCGCACGCCGCGGATGAAAATGCAAAATCGGAAACGGCATTCGAAAGCGGATAATTCATAACCGCATCGAATTCGTCGCCGCGCAGCCAAGACATCGAATTATGCCATATTTCCCCGACGATATAAAAATCGCTTTTCAGTTTACGCATACGCTCATGCAGCTCGCGGCAGAAAACGTGCGACAGTTCGTTTGCAACATCCATGCGAAGCGCATCGATGTCGTATTCCTTCACCCACGTTTCGCACACGTTCAGCAAATATTCCCGCACTTCGGGATTGCTCGTATTGAGCTTGGGCATGCTGTCCGCAAATGCAAACGTATAATAATCGCCGTGCCTCGCTTTACCGCTGCCGGCGAAATTGAAATTATTGACGATATACCACGATGCGTATTTCGATTTGTCGCGGTTTTTAAGCACGTCCTGCCATGCAAAAAAATCCGTGCCCGTATGATTGAAAACGCCGTCGAGCATAACGCGGATGCCGCGTTTGTGCGCTTCCGATACGAGGCGCTTCATATCGTCATTCGTACCGAACGATTCGTCTATCCGCAGATAATCGGTCGTATCGTATTTATGCTGCGACGGAGAGCTGTTGACGGGATTGAGATACAAACCGGTTATACCGAGCCGCACAAGGTAATCGAGCTTGTCGATAATGCCCTGCAGATTACCGCCGTACCGCTCTTCATTCGTTACCTTTTTGTCGGGAGGCGCCCATTTGCGATACGCATTCGTATCGGCCGTACGGCTCCTGCAAAAGCGCGACGGAAAAATTTGGTACCACACCGTATTTTCCGGCCATTCGGGAGGCGTACAGATATCGGCTTCGTTCATCCACGGAAATATAAATACGAAAGGAAAGGTTTGCTTTTTCAAATCCGCTTGCGTAAAAAAACCGTTTTCGACAAAACACAGCGTTTGCTCTCCGTCGTCGAGTTCAAAATAATATTGACATCGCTTGAATTCGGGCTTTACCGCGAGAGACCACCACAGGTGATCGGGCAGCTCACGTACGTCCGTCATTTCCGTGCGTTTTCCGATCCAATTCCACGCACCTCCCATGAGGCCGCGTTCAAACGGATCGCCCCAAATAAGCGTTACGCGCCGAATATCTTTTCCGGTGCGTATGTGTATCGAAAGCGTATCTTTGTCAAGCGGATAACAGTAATTGTCAAATGAACGGTGTTCAACTGCGGCAAAGTTCATGGTCGCCTCTGTAAAAATTGCGCGCCGTTTACGCGCCGAACAAAAATGCGAGCGTCTGCGCGTCGGAAACGATATTGTCGAGGATGCAGTATTCGTCGGGTTGATGAGCCATGTCGTCTAGCGTGCTCCATACGGCGGCGTTGTAGCCGAGCTCCCGGAGCGGAGCTGCGACGGTACCGCCTCCGATGCCGATCGTTCGAGCGGTTTTTCCGTGCACCGCTTTGAGCGCTTCGGAAAGCTTTTGTACGACGGGAGCGTCGACGGGCGTTGCCGGCGATTCGCCTGCCTGCGGCATCGTATATTCGACTTTTACGCCGTATTTTTTTTCTATCGCTTTACAGCGCTTATCGACTTCTGCGTACACTTCTTTGAGCGTGTAGCACGGGATGATCCTGCAGTCCATGCAGAACACGTCTTCTCCCGGAATGATATTGATGCTGCCGACGTTTTGCATCCTCATCGTCGGCTCGAACGTCGAACAATCGGGCGTAAAAAGCGGGTCGCGCTTGTCGAACACGTCTTTCATATCGTGGAGCGAAAGCGCGAGTGCATCGGAGGCAAGGCAGGCATTGCATCCGGTATCGGGACGCGAACCGTGCGTTTGTTTTCCCGTTACGCGGAAGCGGAGCCATAAAATATTTTTTTCGGCGACTTCGATCGTTTCTCCCTTTGAGTCTCCGCCGTCGGGAATAACGATGATGTCTTCTTTGCGGAAAAGCTTGTGCTCTTTTAATAAATATTTTATGCCGTATTCGCTGCCCACTTCTTCGTCCGCCATGAACAAAAGTTTGACCGTGTGTTCGGGGACGATGCCGCACTTCATATATGCGAGGGCGGCAAAGACGCCGGACGTGAGCCCCTGCTGATTGTCTTCTACGCCGCGCCCGTAGAGTTTGCCGTCTTTTTCGACGACTTTCCACGGATCGGAATGCCACAGCGATTTTTCTCCGACGGGTACGACATCCAAGTGTGCCATAACCCACACCGAAAAGTCGTCCGATTTGCCGGGAAGGGTTGCGACGGCGTTCGGGCGGATGCCGCTTGCAACGCGCGGATCGGGCGCATCGTAGCGTTCGATATTCGTAAAACCCTGTTCGCGGAGCCACGCGATAAGCGCTTCGCATTTTTCGATTTCACCCTGTCCGCCGTTTTCCGGAGCGAGTGCGGGACGGCTTGTCAAAAGCGTTTCGAGCGCAACGATGTCGCGTTTAGAAGATGCGATATAATCGAAGAGTTTTTGTTTCGTATCCTTATCCATTTTTTCACCTCACAGCGCAATACTATTGTGCATTGTATTTTTGATATGCGTTCCACGTTGTGCGGACAAGCGTATCCGTATCGGAGTACCGAGCTTTCCAGCCGAGTTTTTCGTACGCGTATTTGCTCGTTGCAACGAGAGATGCGGGATCTCCCGGACGGCGTTCGACATAGTCGGCGGGGATCGGGCGGCCCGTGATGCGCCGCGCGGCTTCGACCATCTCCGTAACCGTCGTGCCTTTTTCGCTTCCGAGATTTACCGAAATGCTTTCGCCGTGTTCTGCGATGTATTCGAGCGCTTTTACGTGAGCGGCGGCCAAATCGCTTACGTGCACGTAGTCGCGGATACAGGTTCCGTCGCGCGTATCGTAATCCCTGCCGAATATTTTAAGCTTTTCGCGCATACCGCAGGCAACTTCCATGATCACCGGCAAAAGGTTTGCCGGATTCTGTTCGAGACCCGAGAGTTCGCCGTCGACGTCGTAGCCTGCGGCGTTAAAATAGCGGAGAGCCGCAAAGCGCAAGCCTCGCAGTTTTTCGTACCACGCCATAAACTCTTCGATCGAAAGCTTCGTATAACCGTAATAATTTTCGGGATGTTTCGGGTGGCTTTCATCTATCGGAAGATACTGCGGCTCTCCGAATACGGCCGCGGACGACGAAAACACCATGCGCTTGCAGCCGTGAGAAGCGGCTGCGTTTAAGATATTGAGCGTACCGTTGATATTGTTAATGGAATATTTTTCGGGACATACCATCGATTCACCTGCCGCTTTAAAAGCCGCCAAGTGGATAAAGGCGTCAAAGCCTTTTGCAAAGGCCGCGTCCAAATCGCCGGGGATCAAAATCGTTCCGTATATGAATTCGTTTTCTTTAAAAAGATTTTGACGCAGACCGCTCGAAAGATTGTCGAAAACGGTTACGCGGTGATTTTGTTTCATCAATTCTTTAACGACGTGGCTGCCGATATATCCGGCGCCGCCGATTACCAACACGTTCATGTATGCCTCCGCTACGGCCGTAAGTATAGCGCATTTTCGGTACAACCGCCATAGTTTCAATTACTCTCAATTAATCGATGTGCCCGATAATTGATTTTAATGTTCCGTAATGATACTATTTATATTCGGTACATCTATGAACGTATTCCATATTATCGGACCCGTCATGATCGGGCCGTCAAGTTCGCATACGGCGGGGGCGGTGCGCATCGGACGCGTCGCGCATAAAATTCTCGAAGGCGCCGAACCTGCGGAAATCACCGTCGAACTGTCCGGTTCTTTTGCAAAAACTTATGCGGGGCACGGCACGGACAGGGCGCTGCTCGCGGGGATCATGGGCTTTGACAGCGACTCTCCGGAAATCAGAGACGCGTTTTCGATCGCCGAGCGGAAACACATCCGCTATGAGATCGTTACCGTCGATATACCCGACACGCATCCGAATACGGCTCGCATTTCCATAACCGCAAAAGACGGTAAAAAAATTATCGTACAGGGTTCGAGTATCGGCGGCGGTAATATCCGTATAACGCGGATAAACGATATGAAAGTCGATTTTTCAGGCGAAAACAATACGCTTTTGGTTTTGCACTACGATAAGCCCGGATTGGTCGCCGCCGTTACGAATCTCATGTTCGAAGAATACAAAACGATCAATATCGGAAACTTTAAACTGTCGCGGTCTTTCAAAGGCGGGCCTGCTCTCATGACGATCGAAGTAGACGGACAGATTCCGGACGGACTTACGGAAGATATCAAACACATTCCGAATGTGATACATATTTTATTAATAAAGGCGATTTAAACTATGTTGGCATATAAATCGATTGCAGAATTGACGGAAGCCGCAGAGGCGCAAAACAAAACGATAAGCGAAATCGTCATCGCCGATCAGGCTGCGGAAATGGAAAGCACTCCCGAAGCATTGTATGAAAAAATGGATCGCAGCTTTCAAGTGATGATCGAAGCCGTACAATACGGACAGGAAAAAAATCAAAAATCGATGTCGGGCTTGACCGGCGGCGAAGGCTATAAAATGCTGCACTATGCCGAAGTTTCAGGCGGCGGGCTGTGCGGTTCGTTTATAACGCGCGCGCTGAGCCGGGCTTTGGCGGTTTCAGGCTGCAACGCTTCTATGGGTAAAATCGTCGCGTCTCCCACTGCCGGCAGCTGCGGCATCCTTCCGGGCTGTTTGATTTCCATGTATGAAGATAAAAAAATCGAGCGCAGAGCGGTGGTTATGTCGCTTTTTACCGCAGGCGCGTTCGGCATGGTCATAGCGAACGAAGCGAATATCGCCGGTGCCGAAGGCGGCTGTCAGGCGGAATGCGGAAGCGCCGCCGCGATCGCCGCCGCCGCCCTTGTCGAACTCGAGCACGGCACACCTTCACAATGCGCCGACGCCTGCGGCATTGCCGTTTCCAATCAGCTCGGTCTTGTATGCGATCCGGTAGCGGGACTCGTCGAAATTCCGTGTATCAAGCGCAATGCGGGCGGACTCATGATCGCTTTTTCCGCCGCCGATATGGCCCTTGCAGGCATATCGTCCGAAATTCCGGCGGACGAATGCATTTTTGCGATGCGCCAAGTAGGAGAAGCGCTGCCGTCCTCTCTGCGCGAAACTTCACTCGGAGGACTTGCGGCGACTCCCACCGCGCAAAAATTAAAAGAAAAGGTATTCGGAAAAAATTGACCGATCGGGAACGCTTCGGTGCGATCGCATTTCAGCGAAAAAAATCTCGAATATACACAAAAGGGTAGGCGAGCAGTTCGGGCAGCGTATAGTCGGTTACGGCGGGTAAGAGAAAATTCCGCACAAATACATGGTAGACGATGAGGTAGCCCGAAATCGTTCCGATAAAAATAACGATGCGCGATTTGAGCGCGTTCCACAAATGTTCGGCCATCGCGCGCTTCCGCGGAATCCATGAGGGCAGTTTGCCTTCGTTCCACAAGCGGAAAAAAAACGTATACAGCGCTTTTCTGTGTTTCGATTCGGCATAGACGTCTTCGGCCAGCGCCGTGTAAGCGGCTTCCGCAATAATATCCTGCACATGCAATTTTTTATAGCGCGGATTTGCGAGCGCATTTTGCGCTTCACGGGTGCAGATTTGTTTGAGCGCCGGAAAAAAATTATTAAAAAATTTGATGCACGAAATGCACGATAACGAAACGGAAATGATAAACCATATACCGAGAATTATCAGCAGAACGGACGCTGTGATTATACCGGGCGCCCATGAGGGATTCGACACGCAAAGGAGCAGCATCGATACGGTAAAAAGAGAAAGCTTTACAAGCGAATTGAAAAACGTCCGCGTGCAGTACCGTTGAAACTGTTTTCCGACCGACGCGGAAACGGCGTCTTCGGTGATGCGTCCTATCTGCTCGGATGCCGCATCTCCGACGCTGCGGATGCCGTTTTTTACCTGCGCGGACATTTTCGGGATCGTTTCACGGATGATGTCCTTGCACTGCGCGTAGATAAAAGCGATAACCGCGGCATCGTCGAGTAAACCGCCGGGCAGTAAAAAATCGGGCACGATATCGAAAGGGCTGACAAGGTACGCAAGCGCGCCGATTATCATAACTTTCGTTTTAGTCGGAATATCCGGCGAGTTGAAACCCGCCCACAGCGCTTCGACGATGTGCCATAAGTCGGCGACAGGTCCGCGTTTCATTTTTTCAAGACGAGATCCGATCTTTTTTACATCTCGCTTTTCGGCTGCCTTTCCGAGTTCGTCCGCTTTTTTTATCGCTTTTTTATTGACATCGTTTTGCCGTTTGCTGCGCTTTACAAAGAGCTGTTTCATTCCGCGGCTCTCTTGTCCTTTTTTATCGCCGAAACGATTCCATATCGTGTCGCCGTATCGGTTTTGAGTATGCAATTCCGCATCGTCTGCAATGCCTTGCCTGTCATTTCGTTTATTGATTTTCCGGAAAAAATTCATTGTACTCCGCGATTATGTGTTTTCAATCAAATAAAGGACGATACGCCGCAATCAATGCGTCGAGCGGCCAACGGCCGCGGTTCGCGCTGCTCGTCGACGGAAGGCATACCGCGCGTATACTCGTCGATTTTTCGCACAGCTTTGTATAAAATGTATATGCCGCCCGTCCCGTACAATATATACGCCCGATATGCGACGATGCAAGGAGCTTTGAAAAATCGTTCGGTACGGGATTTTTTATGCTCGTGTCGGCGGCTCCCCTTATATCGCATGAAGCAAGTACGTCCCAGAGCGCTATGCCGTGCCGTATCACAAGCGCTCTCCGTTCGTCGACCGCTTTGCTTCCTCCGTCGTTCGGATAAAGGAGCTCTTTTCCGGCAAGAGAGGCGATAACCGGCCAAAACCTGTTTTGCCCGTGCATATAGTAAAAGCCCTCCGTTCGGGAACGTGGAGAAGGCATGGTTCCGAGAACGAGGACGCGGCTTTCGGAATCGTATACCGGTGCAAACGGATGCTGAACCCGCGAAGTGTCGGGCGGATTTTCAGTGTGCATGTATATATAGTAATAACAAGCGTTTTGCGCGTCAAGAAAACGAAAATCCGAATATCGGCCTCTTGTATTTTGTAGAACAATATTCTATAATTTTTGTAGAATATTGTTCTACAAAGCGGGAAGAGCACATGTCCGATAAAAACGAAGAAAGAGAGAGCCGGAAAAATCAATTGATCGATGCGGCGACAACGCTGTTTTTTTCAAAAGGATATACGAACACTTCGGTACGGGATATTTTGGATGAGGCAAACGACCGGACGTCTTCGCCGAGCGTTTTTTATTATTATTTTGAATCGAAGGATGCAATTTATCGAGCCGTTTTGCGTCGTTACACCGAACGCTATGTAAAATCCGTGCAGGATGCAATCGACGCGTACAAAGACGATGCGCAATCTCTTATGGTCCGAGTAATGGCGCTGTTTTTAAAAACGGTAAAAGCCGACGCGCACGGAAAAGAAGCCGCCGCTTCGCCGGACAATCTTTTGTACGCTTTAAAACTCAAAGAAGAATTGACGCAAAAATTTGTTGAAGTTTGGGAACTGTTTATCCGCTCGCTGAGTTGGTACAAAGCGGACGCCGAAACGGTTCATAAAACGGCCGTTTTTATTGCCGGCGGCATCGGAGAAATGATGTACGATTTCGGCTATGTTCACGAAAAAAAAGAGGGCAGCGTCCGAAAACTTATGGACTGCATGATTGACTTTTGCGCCGGTGTTTTGAACGCACCGGCTGCGGAAAAAGAAAAATACAGGAGGATTGTGTATGATAACTTTGCATGAACAGGTTGACATTAGCGCGCCGTTTGAAAAACTGTGCGCGTGGGCCGACAATTTCGAAGAGGAATTCGTCAAGTGGAGTCCCTACCATTTGGAGTGCGAACTCTACGACGGGAACGTACATGCGGGCAGTAAAGTCCGTTTTTATGAAATCGTTATGGGACTCGACTACGACGTAACCGGTACCATCGTAACGAGCGAACGCGACGATAATCATTTTCGCTTCGTATTTAAAAGCGACAAGGGAACCGCTTTTATCACATTTGAAGGAACGCGGACAAAAGCCGGCTGCCGCTTTTCGCACACGGAATCATTCGGCATAACGACGCCCGTCATCGGGCCTATTATGAACTTTTTGCTGTTCAAAATCATCTTCCGTAAAAAATGCAACTGGCAGCTTATCCGCGACGATATGATTTTGGACAATAAATATTTAACCGAAATTCTTACCGAAGGCAAATACCCCGAGCGCATTCCCGTCGAACGCTTAAAAGAAGGACTTAAATAAAAGTCCGCCTGCGCTTGTGCGGGTGTCCTGCAGCAAATGCGAGATGAAAATCTTGCATTATTGTATAAGTTGTTGTATAGTAATAATATAGCACGTAGTACAGCAGGATAAAAAGTTGGCGAACGAAATTGATTTAAATATCGTAAAAAATATCATATCGCTTCTTGAAGTCTGTACCGATTCGTTCGCCTTCGTTTACGATATATCTTCCGATATGTTTTTTATTTCCGAGCGTACTTTGGCTCACTATGATTTGCCCGGCTCGCAGTTTTCCGCCGCGGTCGGAAAAATCATTACGCTCATATACGAAGACGAACGTGTCCGATGTGCCGCCGATATCGAGTCGATCATATCAAATAAAAAAGAAAGCATCCGTTCTTCGTACCATATCCGCAACAGATACGGCGAATATATTCCCGCCGAAGTCAGAATGCGGCGCATGGCTGCGTCGTGGGGAGAAATAGTCGCAGGTTCGGTCAATCCGGCGGAAAAGCATGCGTTTTTTGAAGACGACAGTCTTGCATCCGAACGCGACGCGCAATTCGATTTCGATACGGCACGCATGAGTAAAGGTTCGCTGAGCGGTTTTGCCGTGCAGATCGAAGTCGATAATTTTATTTCGATAAACGAACATGCGGGCTTTGAAGCGGGTAATGAGATTTTAAGCATTCTTGCCCAAGCGTGTAAAAAACAATGTATAAACGGCACAAAAGTCTATCTGCTTTCGGACAGAAAATTTTTGCTGATGAATTTTTCGGGTGGGAACGCGGACGAAATACGGCGCAGCTACAGCGGCATAAAGCAGAGCATACGCGAAGCCGAATACGAATCGGGCTATAAACGTATGTTTACCGTTTCCGCAGGCGGCATCGCATTTATCAACGATACGAGTTCGCTTACGGAAATGCTTGCAAAACTCATGTTTACCGTAGAGACGGCGAAAATGAGCCGGAAAGATATGTTGTGTCTGTTCAACGCCCGCGAATACGCGCTTTATCTTCGCGCACTTGAAATCGAAAGCGCCATACGCGATTCCATAAAAAATAAATTCGAAGGATTTACGCTTGTATTTCAGCCTATCGTAAACGCAAAAAAAGTACAAAAAGACGCAGGCGGCTCTTTGTCGAAAATCGTCGTCGGTGCGGAATCCCTTTTAAGATGGAAAAACGATCGCTTCGGCACGGTCGGCGCAGGCGAAATCATCCCCATACTTGAGCGGAGCGGACTGATCGTTCCGGTCGGACGATGGATACTCATGAAAGCGTTTGCGCAGTGCGCCGCTTGGAACACGCTCTTTCCCGATCTCTACGTGAGCGTCAATATTTCATTCGTGCAGATTTTGCAGTCGAATCTCGTGAGCGAAGTGCAGATTGCCCTCGAACGTACCAGAGTCAATCCGAAAAATATCGTGCTTGAAATAACCGAAAGCGGAAATATCGACGATGAAGAAATTCAATCGATACTTTCCGATCTGTTGGCGCTCGGTGTTAAAATCGATATCGACGATTTCGGTACGGGCTTTTCCAATCTCCGCTATCTGCAGGATATTCACGCGAATACGCTTAAACTCGATTATACGTTTATTCAAAAAGCGATTTCAGGCGATATGAAAGATTTGAAGATAATCGAATTTATCGTCGGTATGGCGCATGCACTCGGTATGACGGTATGTATGGAAGGGATCGAATCATACGGCAGCGTGGAAAAACTGCTTCCGTTCGCTCCCGACAAATTTCAAGGCTACCTTTTCAGCCGTCCCGTCGATGCGCGCACCTTTGCAAAAGAAAATCTGCATCGATAAAGATCGAGACTTTTTTTGCCGGCTCGCAACGAGCGAAGAAGGTAAGGCGGCAGCCGATTTACTTTTAGAGAATACGATTTTCGGTAGGCTTAGGCGCGCGGTATGAATCGCAGCATTGTCAAAAACCGGTAAATGCGCTATATTTCTTATAAAGTCGGTAAGGAATCATCACCGTTGAATTTTTCGTAAGTATTTTTTATTTATAGGAGTTCTTTATGGAAATAAAAGACTTGAAAAACGCTAAAATCAAAGCGTGGGTTGAAGAATGGGCAAAATGGTGCGAGCCGGACAGCGTCTATATCTGCGACGGTTCGAAAGAAGAGTACGACAGGCTTATGAAAGAGCTCGTCGATGCGGGTCTCGCGACCGAACTCAAGAAAAAACC
Organism: Treponema socranskii subsp. paredis ATCC 35535; assembly: GCA_000413015.1. Lineage (GTDB taxonomy): Bacteria > Spirochaetota > Spirochaetia > Treponematales > Treponemataceae > Treponema_D > Treponema_D paredis. The sequence continues at coordinate 582,157 of KE332516.1, read as the reverse complement.
GCACAGCTATCTTTTCCGCTCGCTTCCGTCGGATGTCGCGCGCGTTGAAGCGCGTACCTTTATCGCATCGAAAAAAGAAGAAGATGCGGGTCCGACGAATCACTGGATAGATCCCGAAGAACTCAAAAAGACGATGAAAGCGCTGTACAAAGGCTGTATGCGCGGCCGTACTATGTACGTCATTCCGTTCAGTATGGGACCGGTCGGTTCTGCGATCGGCAAAGACGGCATCGAAATCACCGACAGCGCATACGTCGTGTGCAATATGGACATTATGACGAGAGTCGGAACGAAAGTACTCGACAATATCGGCACGGACGGAGAATGGATCCCGTGTCTGCATTCGGTCGGAAAACCGCTCAACAAGGGCGAAAAAGACAACGGCATTTGGCCCTGCGCCGACATGGAGCACAAGTACATTTCGCAGTTCCCCGAAGAACGCACGATTTGGTCGTACGGTTCGGGCTACGGCGGAAACGCTCTGCTCGGCAAAAAATGTTTTGCGCTCCGCATTGCGACGGTACTTGCGCGCGATGAAGGCTGGCTTGCCGAGCACATGCTTATTTTGAAATTGACGAACCCGAAAGGCGAAGTAAAATACATCACCGGCGCGTTCCCGTCCGCTTGCGGCAAAACGAATCTCGCTATGCTGCGCCCGACGCTGCCCGGCTGGAAAGTCGAAACGGTCGGAGACGATATCGCGTGGATGAAGTTCGGCAAAGACGGCCGCTTGTACGCGATCAACCCCGAAAACGGATTCTTCGGCGTTGCGCCGGGAACGTCGGACGAATCGAACTACAACGCGATGCGCGCTGCGTCGAAGAATACGATCTTTACGAACTGCGGTCTGACCGAAGACGGAGACGTTTGGTGGGAAGGCATCGGCTACAAACCGGAAGGCAAAGAGATCGTCGACTGGCACGGCAACAAACGCCCCTGCCCGGAAAACGACAAAACGCCGAAAGACAAAGAGCAGTGCGTCGCGCACCCGAACGCTCGCTTTACCGCGCCCGCATATCAGTGCCCCTGTATCGCGTCGAATTGGGAAGATCCGAACGGCGTACCCATCAGCGCGTTCCTGTTCGGCGGACGCAGACCTTCAACGATCCCTCTCGTACATCAGGCGAGAAACTGGAACCACGGCGTTTTCCTCGGTTCGATCGTCGGTTCGGAAGTGACGGCCGCCGTTATCTCCGATCAGGTCGGGCAAGTGCGCCGCGACCCCTTTGCGATGCTTCCGTTCTGCGGATACAATATGGGAGATTATTTCGCGCATTGGATCGACATCGGTCACAAATCAACCGAAGATAAACTGCCGAAAATTTTCTACGTAAACTGGTTCCGCAAAGACGGCGACGGCAACTTTATGTGGCCGGGTTACGGCGAAAACAGCCGCGTCCTCGCGTGGGTGTTCGACCGCTGCGACGGCAAAGACAACTACATCGATACCGCGATCGGCTATATGCCGAAAGAGGGCGCAATCGATACGACGGGATTGAGCGACGAGTATAAGAAAAATATGCCCGCGCTTACGTCCGTCGATGTCGACGGCTGGAAAAAGGAAATCAAAGACATCCGCGAAAATCACTATCCCAAGTTCGGAAAACATTTGCCGAAAGAATTGAGCGAATGTCTCGACGATTTGGACAAACGGCTGAATAAATAATAAGGCCGGATGCCCGAAACGGATGGAACGGGGTTGTCTGAAAAGCATTCTTTAAAATTGCACGGCGAGTAAATATTCGGATTAAGAGCTGTACAATTAGTGCGCGTGCTTCGCAACGAGCGCGTAAGCGCGAAGTTTCGAGCGGTGCACTAATTGATCCGCGAGTTTTCGAAAGAAAACTCGGAGTTAAATTGAACGGCGCTATTTCAGACGTTCAATTTAACCATTCGCTTTTTCGGCAGTCCCGTTTTCAAATGTCTGTGATCGCGGCGGAATGCGCGTTCGCTTTCCGCATCAAGCACGATCGGGATCGGCTGTATTTAGAGTGCCCCGTATTCTTGACAGTACGGCTGAAATTTTGTTATAGTAAATAGACACGGGGGTGTAGCTCACCTGGCTAGAGCGCTTGCATGGCATGCAAGAGGTAGTCGGTTCAAGTCCGATCATCTCCAAAAAAATAGAGAGCTAACTGTTATTCTACTGATAATAAATCCAACTGTAAATTTGTAAAGAACCGACTACCGGAGTGCGCGCCGAGGAAGAGCGAGGAAAAGGCGGCAGGGATGCCGCCGGCAGCGTACGGAGGCGCCCTGAGGAAGGCGCAGGAAGCGCCTGAACGAAGGGGTCGGTTCAAGTCCGATCATCTCCAAAAATGCGGAAGCTTGTCCCTTATTCTATCGCATATCAAATCCAAATGTAAAATTTGTAAAGAACCGACTACCGGAGTACGCGCCGAGCAGGTGCGAGGGAAAGGCGGCAAGGATGCCGCCGATGTATTTGCCGAAAAATGGAGATTTTAACTATTTGACATAACCCTGCCGAATGTGCTAAAATAGAGCGTTGAAGCCTGTATCTTAGCGGGCTTATTTTCGGGTGGAACAGGAGCGAGATTGTGGCTCGAACGCAAAAATATAAAAAGTTGGAAAAAAAGGTTGCTTCAAAAACGAGCAGCGCGTTTTTTTCTTTTTTGATTTTCATAAAAAATGCGGCGATCCGCATATTTAAGATACTCGACGGTAAGCTGACGATAATGATCGTTCCGCATTCGCAGAGTAAAGTTGTTAATTTTCAAACGAATGTTTTCGCCCTCGGTCTCGGCGTCGTGCTTGTCTTCGGTATTGTCGCTTCGTTTTTTTACTTTGATCGAAAGGCGATCGGTTCGCGTGCCGAGATATCGCGCCTGGCATCGCAAAACCGTTTGACGCAGGCGAGTCTCGACGAATTGCGCGACGAAAATATGAATCTCATGCAGGCTGCAAAGCGTTTTCAAACGTCCTTATCGCAGTCGCTTGCGTTGCTCGGCATTACCGACAGTTCGAACGTTGCGCGTGCGTCGGTTTCGAACAGCGACCTTTCTTCGCTTTTCGGCACGCAGGAAACCGTAGCGGGTTCCATGCGCGAAACGGAAGATGTCAAACAGCTCGCATCCTATCTGGAAAATGCGGTACAGCCTGTCGAGCAGATCGGCAAAATGCTCGAAAATCAAAATACGCTTTTTACGGAGATTCCCAGTATTTGGCCGTTGAAAAATATCAACGCGCATATTTCCATGGCGTTCGGACCGAACGTGCATCCGATTTCAGGGCAGTGGTATATTCATAAGGGCATCGATTTTTCGACTTATCGATCGGGCGATCCGGTCATCGCGACGGCGAGCGGGCAAGTCGTTACGGTCGGTTACGATGCGAGCTACGGCAACTATATTATTATCAAACACAAGCACGGCATCTATACGCGTTACGCGCATCTCATGTCTTCCCGCGTGACGAAGGGGCAGTTTATTTCCCAGCGCGATGTCATCGGTTATGTCGGCAACACGGGCGTTACGACGGGACCGCATCTGCATTACGAAGTGCATATCGGTTCGGATGTCGTAGATCCCGCAAAATATATCAACGTAAAGCTTTCGAACTGATTTATGGCGCTGCGATCCGACGACTTTTCGATCAACACGGTTATCGGTGAAGGTTCGGCTGTTTCAGGCGATCTCCGTATAAACGGTTCCGTCCGTTTGGACGGGGACGTACGCGGCGATCTCCATACCGACGGAAACGTGCAGATCGGCGAGCGTGCTCGATTGTGCGGCAATCTTACTGCGAAGTCCGCGATTGTCGGCGGCATCGTACTCGGCGACATCATTGCAAAAGAAAGCGTAACGCTGCTTTCATCGGCCGCCGTCATCGGTGATATCATTTCGCAAAAAGTGCAGATCGAAGAAAAGGTGATCTTTCACGGTCATTGTATTTCCATTAAGGATGAAGCGAAGTATCTTGCGTCGTCGGAACGCTACCTCGAAGCGAAAGCCATCCGTACAAAGGCGGCGTTTGCATGAACACGGTCGACCCGCTTAATCAATCGCTTTATTTTACCGCGGTGTCTTCGGCTGCGGGAGAGGCGGCGCGGGAAGCGAAAAAAAAAGAAAAATCGGGCGCTCGGCAAAAGGCGGGAATATTTTCCGCAATGCTGAAAAAAAACGAAGAAGCGAATGAACTTGCGTCGGCGGGGCTTCCGGCCGAAATCGCGGGTATGTCTGCCGAAGATGCGGTCGTTTTTCTGAAAGACCGAGTGACGACCGCCGGAGACAAGCTTGTCGATTCCATGTCGGAAGACGCCTTTGCCGAATACCGGCGTGCGGTAAGCGCCCTTATGAAGTACGTCGTAAAATACAGCTTTGAGCTTGAAGAATTTCGGATGCCGAATCGGCGGACGAAAAAAGAAAAAGTTGTCGTGCAGCTGCGGATCGTCGATGAAAAACTCAACGATCTTGCGTCGGAAATTCTTGCGAATCAAATCGACAAACTGCTCATTTTGAAGCGGGTTGAAGAGATTCAGGGATTGCTCGTCGACGTATTGGCGTCCTGATGCTGCCGTAAAAATTAATAATCCGATTGTTAAAACCGAAAAACGCGCGAAAGTGCGGGAGAGGCTGTCATGAGCGATATTTTTGAAAACGATATAGATGATGAAAGCGAAAATCTTGAAGCGCTTGAAGATGCAGCGGATGAAAGCGAGCTGGGAGATGCGGATTTTACTCCGGATAAACCGCTGTATCATTTAAAGCTCGAATATTCGCGCGAGAGCATCTATGCGACGGCGGAAAACGTACAGGGTGTAAAAGCAGGTATGCGGGTTATCGTGCCGACGCGGTATGGACGCGATATCGCACTCGTACTCGGTGAAACGAAAAAACCGCGCGGCGTGCGCCGAAACGATATCGTCGATATAGACCGTATCGTTTCGAAAGAAGATGCGAAGCGATCGGAAGAGCTGCAGACCAAAGAAAAAGAAGCGGTCGCGGTCTTTAAAGAAAAGGTTACGGCTCATCATCTCGATATGAAATTGATTCAAGTGCATTTTCTCGTCGCCGAGCAAAAAGCGCTGTTTTTTTTCAGTTCCGACAACCGCGTCGATTTTCGCGAACTTGTCAAAGATTTGGTCTCCGTATTTAAAATGCGCATAGAACTCAGGCAGATAGGCGTGCGTGATGAAGCGCGCATTACCGGCGGACTCGGCGTCTGCGGCCGTCCGTACTGCTGCCATTCCGTTTCCGATAAAATAAGACCGGTATCCATCCGCATGGCAAAAGATCAAAATCTTTCGCTCAACTCGATGAAGATTTCGGGGCAGTGCGGCAGACTTTTGTGCTGTCTCTCGTACGAATTCGATTGGTACAGCGATGCACGCAGAAATCTGCCGTCCGAAGGAATTCATCTTTTTTATGACGGAACGAATTTCAAAATCACCGAAGTGAATCCGCTTACGTCGATTGTAAAAATGCTCGGAGAAGACGGGCGGCTGCTCGAAGTAAACGCAAAACGCTTTGCAAAAGATTCGAACAACCGCTGGCGCATCGGCTGACGGGAGCTTTATCCTGCGGCCGTTTTTACCGTATGAGACAGACGAGTTCGTTGTCCGCTTCGTTGAACTCATCCATGGCGTATGAGCCGTAAAACGAAAAATCCGTAAACCCCGCTTTCTGTGCGAACAGGATGATTTCATCTTTTACGAGAGGATACAGTTCTTCGTTTTGCATAACGGGAAGAATTTTGCCGTTGCCTGTTTCGAGCGTTTGATTTAGAAAAAATTTATCGTCTTTACCGGCCGAAACCGACGAGGAAAGTTTTACTCTGATGCTGCTGCGGCAGGGAAGGGCGGTTGTACCGCCTTTTAAGACCGCCGAAAAATTATAGAGATGAAGTACGAGCGTGCCGCCTTCGGAAAGCAGCGCTTTGCAATCGAAAAAAAATTTTCTCAAAAGCGTTTTATCTTTGATAAATGCGATGCGGCTGTTCAAGCACGAGATGACATTGTAAAAATTTTTTCCGAGAAAACGTGTCATATCGAGCGTTGAAAGCTGAAAAAAACGTATGGGCATAAGCTGCGTTCTTCGGCGCAGCGCCGCTATTTCGATGAGTTCTTTTGAAACTTCAAGACCCGTTACGTCCGCTCCGTCTTTGACAAGAACGTGTTCCAGCGAACCGGTACCGCAGCCGATTTGTAAAAAACGTGCGGGCGGGGTATAGTCTTTTCCGATACGTGCGTAAAAATCTTTTTGTTCGGCGGTTACGGGATATAATTCATCGTAGTATTCTGCAACATTTTGTATTGAAGTCATAGCGTTATTATAAACTATCTTGCCGGAAAAGCAAGAAATATTTGATAAATCGATGTTATGACGAAACGGCAATATACTTGACTAAGCGACAGAAAATAAGATACAATAAGCTTCCCCGTATTGTAAAACGGCGGCTGCTCACCGACGTTTTGTGTTCGACAGCGAGATGCACCGTTATCGGACACGCATACTTTTATTTTACAGGATTTTATTATGGATACGATTTTTGTAAAAGCGCAGGATATAAAACGCGCATGGTACGTGATCGACGCTGCGGGTAAACCGCTCGGCCGCGTTGCCGCAAAAGCAGCTTCTCTCGCGCGAGGCAAGCACAAGGCGTCGTATGCGCCTCACCAAAACACGGGCGATTACGTCGTCATCATCAATGCGGACAAAGTTGCGGTTTCCGGCGGAAAAGAGCAAAAGAAGATGTACTACAACTATACCGGTTTTGTCGGCAACCTCAAACACTTTACGTTTGAAAAACTTCTTGCCCGTCATCCGTCCGAGCCGCTCGAACGCGCCATAAAAGGCATGCTTCCTCACAATCGGCTCGGCCGTGTGCTCTTCGGCAATGTAAAAGTATATGCAGGCGCGGACCATCCGCATAAAGCGCAGAATCCTCAGCCGCTTGAAGTTTGATTAGGAGTTTCAGTATGGTAAAGAATTTGGCAATCGGTACGGGAAGAAGAAAGACTGCGGTCGCACGTGTTTTCGTGCGCGACGGATCGGGCAAAATCGTTATTAACGGAAAAGAGCCGAAGGATTATTTTGTTACCGACGAACAGGTGCAGATCGTCCGCCAGCCGCTGCTCGTTACGTCGAACGACAACAAATACGATATCCTCATCACCGTTCAGGGCGGCGGTATGAACGGACAGGCTGCGGCTTGCCTCCACGGCATTTCGCGCGCCCTCGTTCAAATCGATCAGGATTCCCGCACGGCGCTTAAAGCGAACGGGTACTTGACCCGCGATTCCCGTATGCCGGAACGCAAAAAATACGGTCAGCGCGGCGCACGCAGAAGATTCCAATTCAGCAAGCGTTAAGCGGTGGTCGTTTCACAAACGAAGCAGGTATCTTCCGGTTGTATAAAAATTACGACCGAAGAAGGACCTGCTTTTTTTATCCGCGAAGCATATTTGACGCACCTTGCCCCCGAAGCGATTTCCGACGGCAGCATATTTTCCGGTGAAGACGAAGAGGACATCATCGACGCGGGATTTTGTTATGCGGCGGAATCGAAAGCGCTTTCGTATTTGGCGAGGGCGGAACAATCGCGCTTTAATTTGACGCGGAAACTCGCTGCAAAAGGCATCGAAAAGCGCCATATCGAAAACGCGCTCGATTACCTCGAACGCGAAGGCTCTCTTTCCGATGCGCGCTTTGCACGTGCATGGCTCGCCTCACGGAAAATCAATCACTTGGAGGGAAGGACCAGGCTTTTTTCCGAACTTGCTTTTCGCGGTATAGCGCGGGAAGTTGCCGATGCGGCGCTCGACGAATTCTTTTCGGAAAATTCGGAAGAAGCGATTTGCAAAAAAGCGCTCGACAAATGCAGCCGGCTCGGCATGCAGGAAGATAAAATTATCAATTATTTATTGAGACACGGTTTTTCGCGAAAAATGATACGGGCGGCTTCGGGTGAGGGCGGGCTTTGACGGGACGCCGCGCGGTGCGGCCCGTATTCGTTTAAACGCCGAGTTCTTCGAAGCGGTAGGATTCGCTTTCAGTGTCGAACGTGTAATTGTATGACTTCCCCGTTTGTGCGGTGATTTCCTGTTTGCTCGGCCGATAGGTCGTTGTAACGCTTCGGTAGAAAAAGCCGGGGCGCGTTTTTGAAAATGACGATTCGACGACATGCGTTCCCGGCGCGACAAAAAATCCGTTTATCATTTTTTCCGTAAAGAAAATCGGTTTTTCGCCGTCGACGGATATGATTTGTATCCGATGCATAAGTTTTTTTATAATCGAATTATTTTTTCCGATGTATACTTTCGCCGCATCCGGATGCGCTTCGAGCCAGTCCTGTTTTCTCCGGCGGTCGCCTTTGAGCCTGAAAAACATATACGCCGCATAGGCGATGATCCCGATCGGGATAATGATAAAATAATATACGTGCGTGATATTATTTGCATTGGAAAAAGAGCTGTCCATAATATTCTCCTTAGGTATTAATAAATTTCGGTTTTTTAAACTCGAAATATTCCGGCCGTTCCGTATTCGGAACGGTTATCTGTTTCGGTTTTCCGTAACGGTATCCAGTTTGGTGACAGGATCGCCGTCGATACCTAAATCGCTTAACAATTTTTCGAACTGCGCGATACCGATAAGTTCGCAGTTTACGGTCGTTTCGTTTTCTCCCTGCCGCGTCAGGTAGAGCGTGCATTCCGTTTCGCCGTTCGATGTAACCGTTTTTGCTCTGACTGATGTAGTATCAAGCCGATACGTGTCGATTTTTTTACCTTTTTTTACGGACAGAGTCGAACCGTCCGTTTCTATGACGATCATATTGCCTATGATGACCGTCCGAATATAGAGTGCTAAAAATGCCGCAAAAATCAAAACGAACCATAGCGTGCTTTTAAGCCATATCGATGCGATAAATGCGATAAACAATGCCGCCGCCGTTCCGAAAACGAGATTTAAAAGTACCCGATAGACTCTTGTTTTGTACGTATTTTTCACCGTATCCGCCTCAAAAATTTATGTAGGGTGATAATATGATTGGTTTTATCCTTATTGTCAATCCCCGTTTCAGTATGTTTCGGTTTGAAATTGTCAATTATATTCTGGACAAAAATATTCGAAAGACATATAATATATGCGCAAAAAAATGCGCTTGGCGTATGATTTTGGCTGGGTTATTGTATTAGGAGGCATATATGAAAGTATCGGACAATCGCGTTTTGTCAAAGATTGCGATTTTATCTGTGTGCGCCGCTATGATGCTCGCTGTGGGCTGCGGCAGCGGCACGAAAGTCAAATGGGACTATCAAGCGGACGTCGTCATCATCGGAGCCGGCGGCGCGGGTTTGCCCGCAGGTCTTAAAGCGATCGAAGACGGCGCATCCGTTTTGTTCGTGGAAACGAACTGGGACGTCGGCGGACACGCGGCGGTCAGCGAAGGTCAGCTTCATTCGGGCGGCAGCACGGTTTCGCAAAAAGAATGGGGCATCGAAGATTCGGCCGACTTGTATTACTACGATCATACCAGAGGTCAAGCGGTCGATTCGCGCTTTAACGAATTTTCCCAAGTGCGTTCCGTTGCGAACAGCATGGCAAAAGCGTACGACTTTATCTTAAAGAACGGCGTCAAAGTATTGGAAATCGAACCGATGGTTCGCAACTACTACCGCGACGGCGGATCGGATCCGGACAGCGTCGGACGCATGACGTACTCCGACAGCGGCGAATGGAAAAACGAATACACCGGCACGACGGCTGCAGGCGTTGCGGTTACCCGCCCGCTCGAAAAATCGCTGCGCGACAAAGGTGCGAAATTCCTTTTGAACTATCACATGGACAAAATCTACCGCGAAGGCGTTCAATCCGGAAAAGTATTGGGCGTACAGGCAAGCTATACGCCGCACATTTTGCCCGGCGAAAGCACACCGCTTACGAGCCTTATGACGGAAGGAAATATCGACAACACGAAAAAAACGCTGAACATCAAAGCGAACAAAGCCGTTATCATCGCAACCGGCGGTTCGACCGGCAACGTGCAATTCCGCACGATGTTCGACCCGCGCCTCGGCCCCGAATACGACGGACTGGGCGGTATGCCCTTCTCCGATCAGGATGCATCGGGTGAAATCGCCGCAATGGAAATAGGGGCTGCTCTTATGTCTCTTTCGTCCTATCAAATGACCGAGGGCGGCGCGCAGATGAAAGCGCCGAACCGCATCGGCTGCCAGTACGGCTACGGCCGCGGCTTTATGAAAGACAGCAAACTCTGGGCGCTTTCGAGAGCAACCGGTATCGAAATGGATCTCAATAGCATGATCGTCGTCAACATGCTCGGCCAGCGCTTTGCCAACGAAGACGATTACCGCGGAGTATTCCCCGGTCCCGAATATCAGCGCTTTTTTAACAGCGCCGCATCGAGCGTATTTATCGACGCTGACGGCGACGGAAACGCCGAATGCTACGGCGGCCCGGTATGGGCTATCGTCGACGACGCGGCCGCAAAACGCAACGACTGGGTTATGGAACAGGGCATTCTCGACTTCGAAGGCGGCTATGCGTTCAAAGCGGACACGCTTGAAGAACTCGCACAGAAAATCGTCAACAAATACTACGAAAACATCAAGATGGATCCCAAAACCCTCGTCGACACGGTCAACCGCTACAATTCCTTTGTTGCGGCGGGCAAAGACGGCGATTGGGGAAAAACCACGCTTCAAAACCAAATCAAAACCGGACCTTTCTACGCGCTGTGGGCTGTATCGAACATTCACGACACGCTTGCAGGTTTGCGCGTCGACGACAAAATGCAGGTTGTCGATTTGCACGGGAAACTCATTCCGAACCTCTTTTGCGCGGGCGAATCCGCCGGCGGTATGAGAGTACACGGTCTCGGCCGCGTCATTACTGCTGGTTATATCGCAGGCCGCTCGGCCGCTTCCGTCGATAAAGACGGATTTGCGACGGCGAGCACGGCGCTCGATCCCGCATTTGCCGGTGACGAAACGAACTACAAGACGAAGACCGACAAAGCTTCCTTCTTTGCGCCCCGCGGTTCCACGCGCGCAACGAAAACGCATTCGGACAAAGAAGCCGAATTGAAGGCTATCGCATCCGGTCAAAAAACGACTGCAGCATCCGGTTCCATCTTCAACTATACGAGCATGTCGGGCGCCGCAAATAATACCTTTACGGGTGCATCCGACAAGGGTATGGGAGGAACGGTTCGCGTACAGATCACCGTTAAAGACGGCAAGATGACGGACATCAAAGTGATCAAACACTCTGAAACGCCCGGCATCGGCCCCGAAGCGATCGCCAAGCTGACCGAGCAGGCGCTCCAAAAACAGAGCGCGAACCTCGATACGGTTTCAGGCGCGACGATGACGTCGACCGCGTTTAAAGAAGCGCTTGCGACGGCTATGAAAAAAGCGAATTTAATAAAATAAATTTTTAGTGCGCGCGCCCCGCAACGAGCGCGAAAGCGCGAAGTTTCGAGCGGCGCGCACGTATATCCGTAAGTGTTCAAAACACAAAACCGGATTGCGGCCGCATTTTCTGCGGCGTAAACGATGTACGGCGGTTTCGATTCGTTCGGCCGCCGTATTTTTTTATACGAAACGGTTGGAAGATATCAGGTTTTGAAAAAAGCATGCAGAAAACACGATATTGAATCCGATACGAGCATACCCTGACGCAAGTGTCGGGGTATGTTGATTATCTGTTAACGGATGCAGCTGCAGGCGACAAAATGATTCGGTGCGATTTCTTTGAGTTCCGGATTTTTTGTGCGGCAAAGCGCTTCGTCGCATTCGTCGCAGCGTTTTAAAAACCGGCATTCGTCGGGCAAATTGACGGGACTCGTAACTTCTCCGCGGATCAAGCGGCGCTGTACTCTTTCCTTCGTCACTTTCGGGATCGGAATGGCGGAGAGCAGAGCTTTCGTGTACGGATGCGTCGGGGACGCAAATATATCGTCCGACGAAGCCTTTTCCACGAGCTGTCCCAAATACATGACGGCGATATCGTCCGAAAAATATTTGACGACGGCGAGATTGTGCGTGATGAAGATGTACGTCAGTCCCAAATCTTTTTGCAGTTTTTTCAAAAGATTCAAAATCTGCGCCTGAATGGAAACGTCGAGCGCGCTTACCGGTTCGTCACAGATGATGAGCTTCGGTTTTACCGCAAGCGCGCGCGCGATTCCGATCCGCTGACGCCTGCCGCCGTCGAGTTCGTGCGGATAACTGTTCATAAGGCGGCTCGCCAAACCGACGGTTTCCATAAGCTCAAGGGTGCGCTCTTCGATAGCCGCTTTGCCCCGTATGAGTTTGTGTTCGATGATCGGTTCGGCGATGAGCTGTGAAACCGTCTGGCGCGGGTCGAGGCTTGAAAACGGATCCTGAAAAATCATCTGCATCCGCGTGCGCAAGGGGCGCATTTTTCTGCGGCTGTATTTTGTGATATCTTCTCCGTCGAAAATGATTTTGCCGCCGCTCGGTTCGATGAGTTTTAAAATGACGCGGCCCGTTGTGGATTTTCCGCAGCCGGACTCTCCTACGATGCCGAGCGTTTTCCCTTCTTCGAGTTTGAAATTGACTCCGTCGACCGCGTGGAGCTGACCGGCGGGAGTCGCAAAGTATTTTGTAAGATTTTGTACTTCAAGCAATGTTTTTGCCATTATTTTGTCCCCCGCAATTTGAATCCGGCTCTGTCATACGCCGTACAGGCTACGTAATGCGTTCCGTGAATACATCGCATGCCGGGAACGGCGGCGGAACAGCTTTCCGTCGCATACGGACAGCGCGGAGAAAAAGCGCAGCCCGCAGGGAGATTTGTCGGATCGGGCATCATGCCTTTGATCGGCACGAGCTCTTCGCCCCGCTGCTTTAAGTTCGGAAGCGAATCGAATAAGCCTTCGGTATACGGATGCGCGGTTTCATTGAAGATTTCCCATGCGCTGCCCGTTTCAACGATACGCCCCGCGTACATTACGGCGACGTTGTCGCAGATTTCCGCAACGACGCCCAAATCGTGGGTAATCAAAACCATGGACATGCCGAGTTTTCGGATCAGGTCGCGGATCAATTCCAAAACCTGTGCCTGAATGGTAACGTCAAGGGCAGTCGTCGGTTCGTCGGCGAGGAGCAGCTGAGGATTGCACGCGAGCGCTATGGCGATGATTACGCGCTGCTTCATGCCGCCCGAAAATTGATGCGGATAATCGTATGCGCGAGATTCGGCGATCCCCACGAGCTTCAGCATTTCTTTCGCTTTTTCGAATGCCGCTTTTTTATTGATTTTTTCATGCAGCATATACACTTGCGCAATCTGTTCGCCCACGGTCATGACGGGATTCAATGCGGTCATCGGATCTTGGAAGATCATGGCAACGTCGGTACCGCGCATCTTTTCCAGATCTTCCTGTTTCATCGCAAGAACGTCTTTGCCGTTGATGCTTACGGATCCGCTCACGATTTTTCCCGGAGGAGAGGGGATAAGGCGGAGTATGGAAAGCGCGGTCGTCGTTTTTCCCGCGCCCGTTTCACCGACGAGTCCGAGCGTTTGCTTTTTTTCCAATGAAAAGCTCAAACCGTTTACCGCTTCGACGCAGCCGTCGTCGGTTTCATAATGCACAATAAGATCTTTTACTTCAAGAACAGTTTCGGACATAGTTTTTACTCGTATTATTTTTTCATTTTCGGATCAAGCGCATCGCGCAAGCCGTCGCCCAAAAGATTCAAGGCCAAAACGGTAAGCATTATCGCGATGCCCGGCGTTACGCACATATAGCCTGCAACCCGCACGTATTTGCGTCCTTCGGAAAGCATCGCACCCCATTCGGGAGCGGGAGAGGGCACTCCGATTCCGAGAAACGAAAGCGAAGATGCGGCGATGATCGTCGTGCCGATGAGCAAAGTTACCTGAACGATTATCGGCGAAAGACAATTCGGCAAAATATGTTTGATAATGATTTTCCACGTCGGAAGACCGAGTTCGTATGCGGCTTCGACATACTGCTGATCTCGGATCGTCATGACGGCTGCCCGCGCGATTCGCGTAAAGCTCGTTGCACACGTAAAGCACAGCGCGATCAAAAGATTTACCGTACTCGTTCCGAGCAGAGACACGATGACGACTGCGATCATGATATTCGGAATCGAATAAAAAACGTCGACGATGCGCATGATGATCTGATCGATCATACCGCCGTAAAAACCCGCGATCGCTCCGAGCGTAATTCCGATGACTAAGCCTATGGAGACGGCTCCGACACCGATCATAAGAGAATAGCGTGCGCCGTAGAGAATGCGCGCAAAGATGTCTCTTCCCAAATTGTCGGTGCCGAACCAGTGCTGTATCGACGGTTTTTGGAGGGCATTGTTGACGTTGATAGCGATGATATCGTTATCGTAATCGTAGATATAACCGGCGGCAAAGGAGACTGCGACGAGGGCGATCAAAAATATCATTCCTATGACGGCACCTTTGTTTTTCAAAAGGCGATGCCATGTCTGCTGCAAAAGCGAGCGGCTTTTTACCGTTTCCTTTTTTTTATCGATTGACATATTGTTATCCCTTTTTAGCGTACTGAGCTTTGATGCGCGGATCGAAAAAAGCGTAGATAAGATCGATGACGAGGTTTACTACGACCATGAGTACGCACGACATGATGATTGCCCCGGTGACCATTGGCGTGTCGCGTTTGGAAATGGAATCCACGATCAAGCGGCCTATACCCGGCCATGAAAATACCGTTTCCGCGAGAACGGAACCGGTGAGCGCATTTGAAAGCTGCATACCGATAACCGTGATGATCGGGATGAGGGCGTTGCGCAAACCGTGCTGAAAGATGACGTTTTTTTCACCGGCACCTTTTGCGCGGGCTGTCGTCATATAATCCTGACGGATAACGTCGAGCATGGCGCTTCTCGTCGTTCTGGTAATGAGCGCGGCGAAACCCAAACCGACGGTGACGGCAGGCAGTATCAAAGTATTGAGTCCGCCTTTACCTCCGGAAGGAAACCATTGCAGGCGGACGGAAAACAAAAGGATGAGCATGAGCGCGAGCCAGAAATTCGGCATCGAAACGCCGAATAAAGCGAAGACCATACCGCCCGTGTCTTTCCACGTATTTTGATGAATGGCGGTATAAATCCCCAGAGGAACGGCGAGCAGCGTTGCGATTAAAACCGCGGAAAACGCGAGTTGAAGCGTATTCGGCAAACGCTCCATGTACGTTTTGAATACGTCTTTTTTCGTAACATAGCTCTTTCCCAAATCCCCTTTGCATATACCGAGCATATATTTTCCGTAGCGGACGATGAGCGGATCTTTTAAGCCGAGCTCCGTCCGGATCTGATCGAGCTGCGCTTCTGTTGCATTTTCGGGAGCGATCGTGAGCGCGGGATCTC
Source organism: Treponema socranskii subsp. paredis ATCC 35535 (assembly GCA_000413015.1). GTDB lineage: Bacteria > Spirochaetota > Spirochaetia > Treponematales > Treponemataceae > Treponema_D > Treponema_D paredis. The sequence continues at coordinate 566,775 of KE332516.1, read as the reverse complement.
CGCCCGTCATATTCATGGCAAAATAAATAATAAAAGAAGTTGCCAAAATTGCGGGAAACATGAGGAGAATTCTTTTTATAATATATTTCAGCATTCCAAAATACTCCGTCTGTATGAATAAGAATGACGACACCCGCGGATTTTGCCGGAGGTGTCGTCTGAAAGCGGTAATGAAAATTACTGTTTTATATAAGCGTTAAACCATTCGTGGTCGCCGCCCGAGCGGAAGAAGGACATAACAAGATTTTTATTATAAGCAATGACGAGGTTTGCAATATAGAGCGGAACCTGCGGACAAGCATTCACGAGATAGGTTTGCAGCTCTTTGCTGTCGACCGCTCTCTGATCGGCGTCTTTGTCTTTGAGTACTTTATCGACGAGAACGTCCGCCGCTTTGTCCGAATAGTGATGGAAGTTCGAGCCGCTTCCGGTGTAGAAGAGATCGCGGTATACGCAGTCCGGGCGGATCGTCTCATTCCATCTCCACAGGAACATATCCTGCGTTCCGGCTTTGCACGTCGCTTTGAGCGTCGCGTCTTCCATCGTTTTGATTTCCGCGTTTATGCCGATCACTTTCAGGTTATACTGGATGACCTGCGCGATGGACATATACGGCGAAGAGTTCGCGATCGTAAGCGTCGTATTGAATCCGTTTGCAAAACCCGCTTCCGCAAGCAGTTTTTTCGCGCGTTCGACATCGTAGCCGAAGCCCGGCATATCGTCGTAAAATCCCCACAGACCGCGGTTCAGTATGGTCGTCTGCGGCGTTCCTTTGCCTTTGACCGCCGCCTGCATGACGGATTCGCGGTCGATTGCGCACGCGATCGCCTGGCGAACTTTTTGATTGTCGAAGGGCTTTTTCGTGCAGTTGACGCCGAAATAGAAAAGCCGCGTACCTGCCTGTTCGTGGACGGTGATGTTCGGCGATTGTTTGAGAATATCGAGTTCGTTTATGGGAGGATCGATACAGACATCGATTTCACCGTTTTGCAGTGCAATGACGCGGCTTGAAGATTCGAGCAGCGGTCTGAACGTAATGCGTTCTGCGATTCCCGGATTGTCGCCCCAGTATTTTTCATTTTTGACGAAGGTCGAATATTCGCCTTCAACCCATTTATCGAATATATATTGACCGGAGCCGATGAGCCACGGCTCTTTCATACCGCTGTCGTAGGCGGCCTTCGACTGGATGCCGAACGGAATGAATGTGAGATTCATTAGAAAATCATTTGAATAATCGCTCATGTGCATCCGTACGGTGTAGTCGTCGACGACATCGGTCGAAGTGAGACCGGTAAGATTCGAGCCGACGGGATTGGTGAGCGCCATGTCGTACGTAAACTTGACGTCCTTTGCCGTCAGCGGCGTTCCGTCCGAAAAGCAGGCGTTGCGAACCAGAGTGATGTCGATCGTATGATCGTCGATCCATTTCGCTTCGGTTGCGAGGCAGGGGATGCGGCGGTTTTCTTTGTCAAGCTGAAAAAGCCCCTGATGTGTCAATTTCAAACAGATGTTGTTGATCTGATCGGCCTGTTTTTGAAGATTGAGATTATTGATATCGACAGCAGAACCGATGATCAGCTCTTCCTTGTGGCCTGTCCCCGCAGTTCCCCCGCTTTTTTTCGCATTCGGCTTTCCGCAGGAAGCCAAAAAAAGCGATGCCAATACAATAAAACCGACAATCCTTTTCATGTGTGATCCTCCATTTTTTTTACGCATTAAGCAGCTTAGCGGCCGTACTTTTTGTTATAAAACGGCTGAAAGCATTCATAAAATATAATCGTATCACATAAATATTCATTTGTCAAAAAAAATTATAACAAATTTATAATTAATAAGATGAGCGGTGAGTTTCGAAAAAGGTACCGGCGGTGCAAAAGGGGGTATCGATGACTTCGTTCGCTCCGCAAACTCGCTGCGAATGCCGAAATCGATGACTTTGTTCGCTTCGTAAACTTGCCTCGGGTGTCCGGCCGCTCCGAAATCCGCTTTTTACTTCGGAAAACGCCCGAAATTCGGGCATTTTCTGCCGCAGTCATACATATTCCTATTTGTAGGACTAACATCCGGTACCTTTCGCAACGCGAGAAACGCTGGATGTAGTGTATCAAAATTACTATACAGCAATCAAAATTTATAGTAAGCTTTTATTTTACTGGCTCCTCTGCTTGAATGACTATTCCGTTAGCAAAAAAATCTTTACCGCCAATTATCTGCGGTATATCCGAATATTTTATTGCATAAATAATATTTTTGCCTTCAATATCATCTGAGTGTATTATAAATCTATCAGTATCATTTTCATATTTCATCGCATGAGTACTGAAATCACTACTCCCAATATTAAAGGAACATATTTGCTCATTATTCAAAAGTATATTGAAATGATGATTTTCTATATCGGTAAAGGATAAGCCACAAAGTTTGTTCCTATCATCATCATCAAAGAAAATATCCCCTGTACAGCCATTATCTAATTTGAATTCATAAAAATCTTGCTTATTAACAATACTATTTTTATTTTGTATTACAATAAATAAAAATATAATTATTGTTTCTACGGCTATTAAAAACGAAAAAATTATCTTTTTCATTCTTTATCTCCTCCGCTAAATGGGTATACCCAACAGTTCCGCTCCCGCTTGTAAAAATATTTACTAATCCCTAAAGAAGTAATTTGTACTCAATAATACTACAATTTCCGGAATAAATATAAATAAAAACATAAACGAAATTAAAGCATTGGCTTTATCTTGAAAATTTTTTATCAACCTATCCAATATATCCCTTAGAAAAGGAAACTTATAAAATAGAAAAATAAAAAGTATAGGATAAACCACAATCATCAAATTTCTTATAAATATTATTTTTTTCATTGATTGTTTATCTCCGCTAGCACAGTAGGATATACTTTGTTCACCTATTATACATAATATTACCTTGTTCAATTTCAAAAAACGAATATAAATAATCAATATTTTTTTCTTTACATTCGAGATAATTGTTTGTGTTAAACAATCCTGCTTCGATACATGCTTTCAGCTGCCGCTCAAGCGAAACAAGGTTATCTTTAGAAATAGTTATATTTCCTGTGTCTGCATTATAACTCCCGGCATAGAGAGTTATCAAATCGTTCATAAAAACATTATTAAAATCAGTTAGAAGATCGATTTTCACTATATTAGAACTTTTACAACTAAGCAAAGATATACTTATAACAAAAACAGTTAATGGTTTATTCATTTTCATTTTTTGCTTCCTGAATCCGATTCGATATCTGCTTTTTGTAATGCATCCTTATCTGCAAAATAGTTATCAAACTGTACCTTGAATTTATTTGTTAAATCTTTTTCGTCGTACCTTCCAACCAATTCTCCCCAATCAAAATGACTCATATATACAAAATCATCTTTGTTCTGCATATATATCTGAATCATATAATAATTTCTGTCCGGATTTTTTTCTTTATAAAAATTAGTGCAAATTACATAAAAAGATTTATCCTCAGATAATTCTTCAAGAAGAATACTTCCAAATTCTGCCCTATAGTTTTTCAAACTCTTTTTTCGGAAAGCTTCACGAAGGCGTGTATAAAAAAATTTTTGTTCATCCCATATATCCCATTTGAATCTAGCCTGCAAATCTAAAAATGCATTATGCAATGATTCGTCATCAATAGAATATGGGGAAATATAATTTATTTGAGCAAATTCTTCATATTCCACTCTTTTTTCAACATAATACATGTTTTCCAGTAAAGCAATGTTTCCGTTAACTTTTGTTGTAAAAATTATGTCATCAGAAGAATTTCTGAATTTACCATTCACAATAAAGTCTATCGCATGCTCAATAATCTTTTCCGTATCATAATACGGATTAAATGTTCGTATTACTTCAATTACCCTCTCAAAAAATAAGGTAGCGAGACTTGTCAGAATTATAAGGATTATATATTTTATTTTTTGAGGAAGCTTATTTCGCCCGGCTGAAATCGTCATAATTTATATCATCTTCTCGCACAAACGACAATTAATACTATCAGTATAATAATTACGACAAACAGCAGAACATAAAAATATTTATCATAGTTATTATATGCAGTATACGATACTTTATTTATCATATTATTAAAAACAAATGCAATAATACCACCGGGTATAAATACAAAAGGAATTAACATATAAGAATCCAATGAACATCCCATAGAAAAAAATATAAACAATATAATATCAACAATACCTATTGCTATAACACCGATAAATAATTTAGAATCAATGCTCTTTTTCATATATCATTCCTTTATTTCTTTATATCAATACCGAAGATTTCTTATGACCTTTGTAGGACTAACATCCGGCGCTTTCGCTGGAGTGGAAAACACAGGATGTGGGGTACCTAAAAAAAGAGAGGACTTACCGTAGAGCTTTATTAACACAAATATAAATAGATTCCTTTTCTGTTATTTTATCATATACAAATAATTTATTATTTATAATTCTGATAATGAAATAATTATTTTCAATATTATCATCGTTATTTACCTCGTAAAAATACTCACCGTCTACTCCAAGTAAGCTGCTGTCAAATATATATTCCTCACTTCCTTCTAAATATGTTGCACTCCACATAGTATTGATTACAATAAATTTAGAGCCGGAAAGAAATATAAATTCCTTGTTTGTTTCTATATTTGATTTAGCATGTTCTAATTCGGTAAACGGGTTTTCTTTAATCCAATAAGTTAAATCTAATGAATTTATATCATCAATTTTAATATCATTGACTTGGTATTTCGCAATAGGAAAAAACGAAAGAGTTTGTGTATTATCCGGGAACATTGGACGGAAAAATAATAATACGGAAAATAAAAAAATATTTCTTTTTATCATAATCCGTTCTTTCCTTTCCTACATAAAGCGCGACAACAGTCCCGGTCCCTTCGAGCCGGCTTTTATCCAAGAAAGCGACTGCTTTGCGCTGCGCTTGTTTTTCGCTTCATCCAGAGAGGCGAGATAATCTGCAAGCCACGATGCGAGAGAACCGTCTTTTTCGGCCGTTTCATTTTGGACGTCGCAAGAGACGAGTACGACCGAAACGTTTTGCTTGTCTCCGGCATAAGCCGCGATATTTTCGGCAAAGGCGGCAAATGCGGCTTCGGCGCTGCTGACAAAGGGACCTGCGGCGGACGCGGTACTGCTCCGAAGCGCCGAAGAACGTATGACGTCGGCCATATTCGGATGATGGCGCACGATATATATAAGTTTGCCGTTTGCTTTGCGCTGTTCGATGCGGTTCAAAATTTCCATCGTCAAATAGTGATAACCCGCAATCATCGTGTCGATCGCGCGCGTACATTCTTCGGGCGAAAGCGCCGTAAACTGCTGCGCGTATACCGCGGCGTCGAAATAAAGCACCGTTTCATCGATGACGGTAAATGTGTTTTCCGCCTGCAGCACGAGAGAACGGGCGGAAACGGAAGAAGGTCTGTTCCACGATGCGATGACGATATCGCCCGCCGTAACGGAAGCGCTGTCGCTTTCCGGGTTGCCCGTCACGACGACATTGTATCCTGCGAGCGCCATGCCGTCGGCAAAGTCTCCGCCGTAGGGCAAATCTTTTCCCGCAATCAAAATTGTCTTTTCCATACACGATACTATAACATACTGTTGCGCAAATAAAAAGTCGTCGTTCGCATATATCCGCTTGATGTCGTTCCAACCGATATTTCGGATGACGCCGTTTTGCCATCCCGCCTTCCGCGCTTCGGTAACCCTCATTCCCGCCGCCTCAATATTTTCTTTAATGCGGCGGGAACGCTTCGCGGCGCTCCACGCGGGCATAGGCCGGAACGGCAACGTACGGTGTGCGTGCGATTGTACGAAGTGCGGGCGCTGTGCTATACTGGCACTATGAAACTTTGGCTCAAGTATTTGATCGGAGCGCTGCTCGGCGCCGCGCTTTCGTTTGCCGTGCCGTCGACTTCGGAAGCGGCGTCTTCCGCGCTCGCTTTTATTACGGAAGTGATTGTCAGATTCGGCAGATATATCGTCGTGCCGCTTATTTTTTTTACCGCGATGACGGCGGTCAACAAATTGCGCGAATCGAAGATGATTTTAAAAACCGGCATGTGGACGGCAGCCGTAACCGTCGCTTCGGCATTGCTTTTGACCTTTATAGGACTTGTTGCGATTTTAGCGATCCGTCTGCCGCGCATTCCCATCACTGCGGATAAAGCCGCCGAAGCCGCTTCCCTCAACATAAACGATTTGATACGCGCTCTCTTTCCGTCGTCCGCATTCGAAACGCTCATAAACGGTACCTTTTTGTTTCCCGCATTTTTGTTCGCGTGTTTTTCAGGCGGCGCGTGTACCGGCGATCAGGCGGCGTTTCGTCCGATCGTGACGATTACCGATGCGCTTTCGAAACTCTGCTACAATATCGTAACGCTCTTTACCGAAGTTCTTTCGGTCGGCATGATAGCCGTCATGTGCAGCTGGGCGATACAATTCCGCACGGTCGTCACAGGCGGCACTTTCGTTCCGCTCATCCTCCTCCTGTTCGGCATATTCATACTCGTCGCCGGAGGCATCTATCCCCTGCTCTTGCATTATATTTGTCACGATCCGCACCCGTACCGCGTGCTCTATGCGAGCCTCTGTTCGATTATCACCGCGTTTTTCAGCGGCGATACGAACTTCGTGCTGCCGATAAACATGAGAGCGGGTAAAGAAAGCCTCGGCATCAGGCGCAGGATCAACGGTATCGCATATCCGCTCTTTTCGATTTTTGCGCGGGGAGGCGCGGCGCTCATCGTGACGGTAGGCTTTGTCGTCATCTGGCGGTCATACGCATACATGTCTATTCCCGTAAGCAATATCCTGTGGATTTACTGCATGTCGATCGGCTTATCGTTTTTGCTCGGAGGGCTTCCTGCAGGCGGCCCCTTTATCGCGCTTACGGTGCTGTGCACGCTTTACGGCCGCGGCTTTGAAACGGGCTATCTCCTTTTGCGTCCCGTCGCGCCGATCCTCTGTTCGTTTGCCGCAGCTTTCGACGTTTTAAGCGCAATGTTCGGAAGCTATATCGTCGGCGTCAAAACGCACATGATAGAGCATCATTCGGTACAGCATTTTATTTGATACGGCGAACGGCGAGTTCGGCCGGCACGTGAAACCTTAATATTTATTAAATATTTTGCTTGTCAATTCCCGTTTTATGCCCTATACTTACAGGTATGAGAGAGTATAAAACGTATCCTTCCGCCGCTTTCCCCACGAAGGCGTTCCGAGTTCACCCGCCGCATCCCCGTCCCGCAATAGAAGGCGCACACTATACCTATCGCATACTACGCACGAAGGACTACTGTTCTCCGTGCGTTTTTTTATACCCATACTAATTATCAATTAGTAATGGGTAATAGGTAATTAATTATACATTACAAATTATCCATTACCAATTGGAAGAAAGGAGGTGTTTATGAAACACAGGGGAAAAGCATGGTTGCTTATCGCTTTGGCGTTTGCAGCGCTGTTCGGCATGACCGCGTGCCCGGCCGGAGGGGGCGGCGGAGAGACGATCATGATCGACATCACCGTAAAAGGCGATGAACATGTTATTCTGCCGGCAGACCCCATACAAGTGACGCTCGGAAGTCCGTGGAGTACCGTAAAGGCGATCCTTGAGTCGAAGGTTACCTTGAAGACGGGCTGGGTCATCGATTCGTGGCATAAGGGCGAGGACGAAAACGCACCGGAGCTTAAAGATACGGACATCTTTTACACCGACGAAACCGTGTTCGTCAAATCGCGGGCGGACTTACCCGACTTGACCCCCATACAGGGCACGGGCGAGCAAGTCAAAATCACCTTCGGCGTAACGCCTGCGGAAGGCGGTTCCATACTGGGGCCGAACCCTATCAGCGTAAACAAAAACACGATGTGGAACCCCCTGCTCAAAGCCTATGCGAAAGCCGCGCTCAAAGTGAACTACGGCTACGAGCTGACGGGCTGGAAAAAGAACGGCACAGTGGTGGACAACACATTCAGCTTCGGTGGCGATGCGAACATCTTTGCCGAGCTGGAAGACCGGCGCATTTACCTGACGGTTACCGGCGACAGCAACGTTACCGTCAACAACCCGACGGAAACCATTACCGTTATGAGCGGGGTAAAGTGGCAGAGCATTAAAGAAACCGTTGCCGCCAAAGTAACGGTGAACGACCCGGCAAACTTCGCCATAACCAAGTGGCACCGCGGAACAGGCACAAGCGATCCCGTGCTGACCGACGACTACGAGTTCAAAAAAGCGGAGGGTGAAAACCGCACCGTCTTTGCCGAAACGGGCGACAAGCGCATAGAGGTTACTGTCAAATACGATACGGGAAGCGGCAGCCCGACACCGGCAGGCACGATAACCGTGTACGACGGCAAAAAGTGGAGCGAGGTAAAAGCGCAGGCCGCAGCTAAGCTGAACCTTCCCTACGGTGTTGTCATACAAAAATGGCAGTGGGGCGATGCCGGCGGGCAGGAGATAAGCGCCAACCATACCTTTAAGGCGAGCGACGGGCCGCGCACCGTGTATGCCAAAGTATTCGACAAGCGCATAACGGTTACCGTCAAATACGGTAAAGTAGGTACGGAAAATCCGCCTACGGCAGGCACGATAACCGTGTACGACGGCGATACGTGGAGCACGGTAAAACCGAAGGCTCAAAATAAACTGCCCTCATCCGCGCTTGCTCACGGGGCGACAATTTTAAAATGGCAGTGGAACGATGCCGACGGGTGGGAGATAAACACCCATACCTTTAAGGTGAGCGACGGGGCGACGAAGACCGTATATGCACTTATCAGGCCGAGCATAGTGTATGAACAATATGGTGTGGCTAGAAGATTGCAGTTTTACGCTCCGGAAAGCGGCATCGTTACCGAGCGCCACTATTATCTGGATAAAATTTATGGAGCAACAAACGGCACTCTCGGACGCAGCGGGCAAACGGACAACCAGGAGCATCAGGTAAGCTTGGACGCCTACTGGATGGCAGACGGGGAAGTAATGCAGGAACTGTACGAACTGGTGATGGGCACAAACCCGAGCCACTTTAAAGGCTCGCTCTACCCGCCTGCTTCGGGCGAAATACAAGAGCGGCGTCCGGTAGAAAATGTAAACTGGTATGAAGCGGTTGCCTTTTGCAACGAACTGACGCGCTGTTGTCCTGCGCTGGGAGAAAGCGAATGCGTATATACGTATGCCGGATACACTTACACCGTACGGGACGCAAAAGAAGGAAAAGTGCCTGACAGGATGAAAAGTGAAAGAAAAGGCTTCCGCTTGCCCACCGAAGCCGAATGGGAATGGGCAGCCCAAGGCGGCACTCAGCGTCGCACATATCCGGTACCGTGGGGAACCGTAAATCATGATGAGTATATATGGCGTCAATCCAACAGCGACGGTAAAACCCACCAAATACTCGAGAAGACGAAGCATCCGGACTTTTCCCTCTACGACATTGGCGGTAACGTTTCCGAATGGTGCTGGGATTGGTACAGCGACACTACGCCTACAGGCGGGGATAACCCGACCGGACCATCGTGGGGCGACAAGCGCGTTCGTCGCGGCGGCAGTTATAATGACGCTCAATACAAGTGTGCATATCGGGCGTGCAGCAAACCTGATGCGCAGAAAGAAACTATCGGCTTTCGCATAGTGAGTAAGAATTACCTAATGGGTAATAAATAATGGGTAATTTCAATGGTTAATGTGTAATGGTTAATTGGTAATTCGGTTTAATGTGTAATTGGTAATTTAATTACAAATTACACATTACCAATTACAAATTGATAAAATGAAGACCGATAACGTTATTGTTGATAAGTCGAAGGCGTTTGCGTTAAAGGTAATCGCCTTGTACAAAAAGCTCTGCGATAAGAACCGCGAATTCGTTATGTCGAAGCAGCTTTTAAAAAGCGGAACGAGTATCGGAGCAAACATTAAAGAAGCCGAGCAGGGACAAAGCAAGGCGGACTTTTATGCGAAGCTCTATATCGCGCTCAAAGAGGCAAGCGAAACGGAATATTGGCTGGAGCTTTTACACGAAAGCGGGTATATCGGCAAGGAAGAGTTTTGTGCAATCTACCGAGACTGCCAAGAAATCATCAAAATCCTCGTCGCTATAACGAAACACAGAGTCAATTGATAATGGATAATGAATAATTGGTAATTTGGATTAATGGGTAATGGTTAATGTGTAATTGGTAATTAATTATCCATTACACATTATCAATTACACATTAGAAACACCTTTGACAGGAGGAATATATGACAAAGTGTAACTTTCATAACAGGAAGAAGGGAGGCGCGGCGCTGGCAGCGGCGGTAACAATAACGGCGGCGGGACGCCCACACCTGTCTACACAAAAGTAGCCTACGGCACAAACGGAGCGGACTTACAAGCCTGGCTTCAAAACAATGCTGCAGCGGCTCCGGCGGTAAACTACATCGAACTGACAGGCGTAACGAATCAGGCTCTTAATGCTATATACACAGACAGACCGTCTCCTTTAGGGAAGATAATCAAAACAAGCGGTAAAAAGGTGGCTCTTAAACTGCCTAGAGAAGTTACTAAAATAGGATCATGGGCTTTTAACGACTGTACGCTTTTGGAAAGTATCGATCTGTCCGCCTGCATCCGCCTTACCGGAGCGGGATACGGAATAGAAAACGACGCTTTTGCCGACTGTACGGCATTAAAAACGGTAATCATGCCCACCGGCGCCCCTTTGATGAAGCAAATACGGCGGGACGCTTTTAAAGGTTGTAAGGCATTGAGCAGCATAGATCTGTCCGGCTTTATGGAGCTTACCACGATCGAGGCGAGCACTTTTCAAGATTGCACGGCATTAAAAGAAGTGCGGCTGCCTAAAAAACTTACCACGATAGGAACTGATGCTTTTAAGAACTGCCCTATTGAAACGCTGGTCATACACTGCAATATCACAGGCTCGATCATCGACGAGCTTACGCAAGAGGATAAGGATCAGAATAAGGATGAAGATAAGGGTTCGGTAAAGGAGCACTTAAAAACGCTTAGGCTCGGAGCAGGGGTCACTGTGATAGGCGAGAGAGCTTTTTTCGAATGTATGGGCTTAACGCAGATTGATCTGTCGGCCTGCACTGCGCTTGCTCAAATAGGCGAGAGAGCTTTCAGTGACTGCACAACGCTTGAAGCCGCCGACTTTTCCGTGTGCACTGCTCTTACCCAAATAGGACAGAACGCTTTTAACGGCTGTGATGCGTTACGCAGTGCGGATCTGTCCCGCTGCGCACAACTTACCGAAATAAAAGACGGAGCGTTTGCCTTCTGCGTGCAGGCAGAAGGCAAACTGCCTGAAAGTATACTGACGATAGGGGACGGCGCTTTCGGTGATACGGATGTTGAGGAGACTTTGTGCAAAAAAGTGCTCATAAAAAGCGGTGACCAGTATGATCGCATAAAGGGTCTTGTAACGGGTTCGCGCTATCCTGCAGACAGGATAGGATCGTATTAGTAACGGCTAATGGGGAATGGTTTGAAAACGGCTTAATCCGATTGCGGATTTTGAGCTGCGAGTTTTGACAAGCAAAAGCCCGTCAAAACATCGCTCACGTCCTGAGTGCAGGATTTAAAACAGGCAGCGCAGCGCTGCGCCGGTATGAGAATTGCACTTCTTGAGTACAATTCCTACCTCGAGTTTGCTCCGCAAACTCGGTTACGTATGGCTTTTCCCCCGTCCGTGCCTTGCCTAAAAACGAACCGCCCGCATGCCGGAAAAACCTCGGCTTACGGGCGGTTTTTTTGTGAGTGAGTTTTCCGTACTCAGGATGCACAATCAAGGATGAAACACTATACGAAGACCGTAAAAGATATCTCTTGTGTCGTAGTCACGCATGTGGTCTCGTGCGTCACAAGTACATAAAGACTCGGAGTCTGCAAAACAACCGCCTCGAATGATACGCTTGGATTCAGAATGTTCATACCGATTCCAGCACCATTCGGCGACGTTGCCGCTCATGTCGTGTAAGCCGTAGTCGTTCGAGATTTTGGTTTGTACTTCGTGGGTTTTGTTTTTGCTGTTTTCTTCATACCACGCATAACTGTTAAGACCATTTACATCGTTCGTACCCGAATACTTCTGCCTCCGACTACCCCCTTGAGCTGCCCACTCCCATTCCTCGTCGGTGGGCAGGCAAAATCCTTTGCGCGCCCAAGATGATATATAGGGTATACGTTTGTCCTCTGCATCCTGTACGGTGTAGGGTTTATTGTTGTAGGTATACACGCATTGTCCTTCTCCCAAACCTTCCGTACAGCGCGTCAATTCATTGCAAAAAGCAATACAGTCAAGCCAGCTTACGTTTTCTACCGGACGCAGCTCTTGCCTTTCGCCTTCAGCCGGCAGATGTGAGCCGCCCTGATGGTAGCTCGGATTTTTTCCCATTACCAGTTCGTACAGAACCTGCGGTACTTCGGTTTTGCCCATCCGATAGGCCGACAAATAGATCGGACGCTCTTTGTTGCTTTTGTTATCATTTCTGCCAATCAAACCGCCTTCTGCCTCCGGAATATGGCACAGCCAGTAGTCGCATTCGGTAACATCGCCGTTTACCATGGCGTAATAAGTCAGTTTATTATCTTTAAGTTTTATGTCCGCTCTGATACGTGCAAAGAAAGTGCGTGTATTACCGTCGCTTGCTCTAAAGATATAACCGTCCTTTATAATTTCGCCGCTTGCGTCGTTACGCCGCCATTCCTGTAAGATAATGCCTTTCGGTATGTTTACCTTTTTTGCCGCATTCGCTTTTACGCTACTCCACGTATCACCGTCGTATACGGTGATGGTGCCGCCGTTCTTCGTAGCGTCAAAGCCCCTGCCGTACTTGACGGTAAGCGTTATGCGCCTGTCGCCCGTTTCGGCATAGACGGTGCGGGATGTCCCGTCGGTTTTTTTGAACTCGTAATGGTCAGTCAACACTGTGCCGCTTTTACCATCGAGTTTCCATGCGGCTATGGCAAAGTTGGTATTTTTAACGGTTACTTTGCCGAGAGCCTTTTCTCTTACGTCCTTCCACTTTGCCCCGTCGATAACGGTAATCGTTGCAGGCTCTGCGATCGTAACGTTGGTGTCGCCCGTTACCGTTACGGTTATGCGCCGGTCTTCCGGATGCGCGATGAGCGTTACATTGGTGTTGAAGCTGTCGGTATTGCCCAGCACGCTGCCGTCCTTTTTCCATTCGACATGTTCTTCGCTAAAGCCGTAGTTCGCCTTGAGCGCGGCTTTGGCATAGGCTTTAAGCTGATTCCACGTCGTATTTCTATTTACGCTGATAGGGTTAGGTCCAAGTATCTGCCCCGCTTCGGCAGGGTTTACCGCAAAAGTGATTTTAATCTTATTCGTTTCGTTTTGTATGGGTCCGAGCGGCGGTAAATCCGCCCGCGATTTGACGAACACGGTGGTGTCCGTATAAAAAGCGTCTTCGTCGGTAAGTTCCGGTGCGCTTTCATCTTCTCCCAAATGCCACGAGTTGAGTATAAAGCCGGGCTTAAAGGAAACTTGATTTTCGACTGCCGTCCGTACGTTTACCCACTTGCTTGTCTGTATCACGCTGATCGGTTCAGCAGGCAGATTGACTTGTGTACCATCTCCTTTTACGGTGATGTTGATCATAAACGCTTCTCCGCTTGATTGCGGGCACGCGGTAAACAGCACTGTCAGTGCCAAAAGTGCGGCTGTGACGAGCGCCGCTCCTCCGGTAAAGGCATACGCCTTTTTTTTGTTGTTTATCATGTGTCTTCTCCTAAGCGCATCATAGACTTTTTTATAAAAAAAGACCATAGGGTATGCGGTTTTCGGCGAAGCTGAAGCTTTTCGGTGTAAAAACCTTTTTATACAATCGGGCTTCGATTCTGTGGGGGAAAGTTTTCCGCACACCCTTACACTGCCGCCGAAAAATCCTATACCGCAATTTTGTAATCTGTGCTATACTGCTATTTAATGCGATCTCACTGTACAAACCGGAGGCGTGAATGGACGGCGATAATTATGTAATCGAAATGCTTCACATCAGAAAGGAATTTCCCGGCATCGTTGCGAACGACGATATCACGCTGCAGGTAAAATACGGCGAAATCCACGCGATACTCGGTGAAAACGGCGCGGGCAAATCGACGCTCATGAGTATTTTGTTCGGGCTCTATCATGCCGACGGCGGTACGATAAAAGTACACGGTAAAGAAGCCGCCGTCAAAAATCCGAACGATGCGACGCGTCTCGGCATAAGCATGGTGCATCAGCATTTTCAGCTCGTGCGCAATTTTACCGTCACCGAAAATATCATCCTCGGAAACGAAGGCGCTTTCGTGCTGCACCGAAGAGAAGCGTCGAAAAAAATTAAAGCGCTCAGCGAAAAATACGGACTCAATATCGACCCCGATATGAAGATCGAAGACATTTCCGTTGGCATGCAGCAGCGCGTCGAAATACTCAAAATGCTGTACCGCGACGCGCAGATATTGATCTTCGACGAACCGACGGCGGTGCTCACGCCGCAGGAGATCGACGATCTCATGCAGATTATGAAAAATCTCGCAAAGGAAGGCAAATCGATTATCCTCATCACGCATAAGCTCAATGAGATAAAGACGGTCGCCGATCGCTGTACGATTATCCGGCGCGGTAAAATGATCGGAGTTGTCGATGTCGCATCTACGAGCATGCAGGATATGGCGGCGAAGATGGTCGGCCGTCCGGTAAATTTTAAAGTCGATAAAACGCCGTCCCGTCCCGGCCGCGCGATCCTTGAAATTAAAAACCTTTCCGTTATGAATGCGAAAAACGTCGCGGGCGTCAAAAACTTTTCCCTTTCGGTACACGAAGGCGAAATCGTCGGGCTTGCCGGTGTCGACGGGAACGGGCAGAGCGAACTCGTCGAAGCGATCACGGGTTTGATACCGATCGCAGGCGGTTCGATTTTTATCGACGGGGAAGACGCAAGCGCTTTTACAATCCGCGAACGCAACGAAAGCGGCATCGCGCATATTCCGGAAGACCGGCAAAAGCGCGGCATCATCCCGACCGAATCGATTGCGGAAAATATCGCAGTCAAAGATTTTTACCGCTGGCCTTTCAGCAAGCGGGGCATCCTCGACGACAAATATATCAATTCATACGCCGAAGACGTCGTCAATAATTTCGACGTTCGCTCGGGCGAAGGGATAAAATCGCCTGCGGGAAAACTTTCCGGCGGAAACCAGCAAAAGCTCATCATCGGCCGCGAACTTTCCGTAAAGCCGAAACTGCTCATCGCCGTTCAGCCGACGCGCGGGCTTGATGTCGGTGCGATCGAATACATTCACAAACAGATCATCGCACAGCGCGACAAGGGAAACGCCGTCCTGCTCGTTTCGCTCGAACTCGACGAAGTGTTCAATCTGTCCGATAAAATTGCCGTCATAAGCGGCGGCGAACTTATCGATATCGTAAAGACACAAGAGACGAACGAACACGCGGTCGGTCTTATGATGGCGGGCGTCAAACACGGAGGAGCGCAGCGATGAAGCACGGGGCAACTCATATCGAAAAACACGGAAAAGCGAAAAAACGGAAGGGTGAAAAAAACGAAGAGCGTAAAAGCGGGCCGTTTTTAATTGCGTTGAGCGCCGTCGTACTCGGTCTTATAGCGGGCGGCATTCTCATGGCGGTTATCGGAGAAAATCCGCTTGAAGCTTACCTCTATATGTTCCGCGGCAGCCTTATGAATTCGGAGCGCGTCGGAAACATGATCGCCGTTTCGACGACGCTGTTTTTTACCGGTCTCGCGTTTGCGTTCGCGTATAAAACGGGCTTGTTCAATATCGGCTGTTCCGGACAAATGCTCGCAGGCGGCATAGTTGCGACGATAGCCGCTCATTATCTCTTTTTGCCTCGTCCGCTGTATCTCATTGCATTGATCCTGTGCGCAGCCCTCGGCGGAGCGCTGTGGGCTGCGATCCCCGGTTTTTTTAAAGCGAAATTCAACGTGCATGAAGTCGTATCGACTATTATGATGAATTGGATCGCTTATTGGAGCGTGTATTATTATATTCCCGCGTATCTCAAGGGGCCGTCGCTCGAAACGGAAAGTTCCGCGATTGCCGTAACGCAGTCGCTCCGTACTCCGTGGCTTACGAATCTCTTTGCGGGTTCGACCTATATCAATTTAAGCGTTTTTATCGCGATCGTCGCCCTCGTCGCCGTGCAGTTTTGCTTGAGTAAAACGACGCTCGGCTTCAGTTTAAAAGCCGTCGGCGCAAATAAAAGCTGTGCGGAATATGCGGGTATCAGTGTCAATTCGAGCATCGTTTTATCCATGATGATTTCGGGTGCGCTTGCGGGACTGGCCGGTCTTTCTTACTACACGGGCTATTCGCTCAATATGCAGATCGGCGTCATGCCTTCTCAAGGTTTCGACGGCATAGCGGTCGCCTTACTCGGCGCTTCGACGCCCGTCGGTGTTTTGCTCGCGTCGGTATTTTTCGGCATACTGCAGTCGGGCAAAGGCTTTATGAACGCGATGACATCCGTTCCGCCCGAAATCGCCGACACGATCATATCCGTCATCATTTACTTTACCGCGACGAGCATTTTGTTCGAACGGCTGTGGAACGGCGTTTTCCGTGCCATGCGCGGAAAGCGGAAAGCAAATACTAACAATGCCGATAGCGCGCAGCGTACGGCGCAGGGAGGCCGCTGATATGTGGGAACTTTTTTCGCAGATTTTTCCGTACGTCATCGCATATACGATTCCCATGCTCGTTACGAGTTTGGGCGGTCTCTACAGCGAACGTTCCGGCGTTACGAACTTGGGGCTTGAAGGACTCATGCTTTCAGGCTATTTCGGAAGCGCATTCGTCATCAAACTCACCGAAAACGTATTGCCGCACGGCGCCTATACCGCCCTCGGCTTGGCGGCGGGAGTGCTGTGCGGCATACTCGTCGCGTCGCTTCACGCGTTCGCATCGATCAATCTGAAAGCCGATCAGACGATTTCCGGAACGGCGATCAATATGCTCGCGGCCGCTCTCACCGTGTACGTCGCGCGCCTCGTCACCGGAAGCGGCAATATTCCTATCGTCATGGGTATCGTGCGCGACGACATTCCCTTTCTTTCAAAAATTCCCGTACTCGGCGCGCTGTTTTTTTCGCGCTCGTACTGGTCGACGTGGCTCGTGCTTGCCCTTTGGGGATTTTCGTTTTGGCTTTTATACAGCACATCGTTCGGTTTACGTCTGCGCGCCTGCGGCGAACACCCGTCGGCGGTAGAAAGCGCGGGCATCAACGTGCGCAGGATGCGCTGGTTCGGAGTGCTCGCAAGCGGCGCGCTTTCGGGGCTCGGCGGCGGCGTTATGCTCGTCACGTACAGCGGCGAGTTCAACGGCAGCGTCGCGGGTCTCGGCTTTTTGTCGATCGCGGCGCTCATCTTCGGGCAGTGGAAGCCGCTCGGTATTTTAGGCGCGACGTTCTTTTTCGGATTTTTTACGACGCTTGCAAACGTGTCGCAGGCGATCCCCGCGCTCAACGTCGTGCCGACGGTCATCTTCAAAGTGTTCCCGTACATCGTTACGCTTGTCGCGCTTGTCTTTTCATCGAAGCACATGTCCGCACCTGCAGCCGACGGAATTCCGTATTGAAATCTTTGCCGAAAAGGGCGGCGCTTTTTCGGCAAAATTGTTTGTCTTAAATTAGCCCAATATTCCCATTTCCGCCAAAATGATCGAAGCTGCTGCCGTCGCCGCGGTTTCCGTGCGCAAAATCCGTTCACCCATCGAACAGCGCGTATAACCGCAGTTTTCGAAGCGCGCGCGCTCGGCATCCGTCCATCCCCTCTCGCTTCCGATCGCCGCGATAACGGGACACGGAAAAAGTTTTTCACCCTTCTTTTTCGAAAGAAAGGCCGTAAGCGAAAGAGGTGCATTTACATTATCGAGCGCAATTTTAATCGCACGCTCTTTATCCGCGGCGGCAATACACTCGGCAAGCGTTTTATGCAGAGAGAGGCAAGGCACGTGCGTGCTTCCCGCCTGAGCCGTTCCGTCGAGGAGCATTTTATACGCCGCCCCCCGCTCGACAAGCGACGAGTGCATATAGGATTTTTCACCGAGTTCCGTCCCCGTCAAAAAAATGTGCGAAGCGCCGAGACCCGCGACGTCGCGCAAAAGACGCTTGAGCTGGATCGGGCGCGGAAAGCCGACGATGAGCGTAAGGGGCGAAAGCTCTTTTCCGTCCGTTTCGGGCGTAAACGAAAACCGTATGGCCCCTCCTTCCGTTCCGGAGCTTATATCCGTAATCAAAGCCTTTCCCGCCATTCCTCCGATGACGCCTGCGCTGAATGTGTCGCCCGTTTTTTTATGAAGGATCTTTACGATATGCCGCGCACGTTCGTCGCAAAGCGGAAGCGGATTGTTAATTTCGTCGGCGGTAAAAAGACAGATATTCATAATTTAAAAAAACGGTGCAAATACACCTCAAGAAAAATTTTGGCGTTATTTAAAAGCCGCTGCGGGAAAATCCTAATTCAATCGGTCGATTTAATCAAGCGCAAAATCGTGCTATAATGACGCCATGCGAAAAAATCGATTCGACGATATGACGTGGCCCCTTATGCTGTCCGCGTTTCCGAAAAATACGGATTTCCCGATCGCCTCATATCACCGTATCCTCTCTGCGGATTTTCCCGAATTTATTAATAAGTATGTCGATCTTCCGATTTTGCGGCGGCTTTCGGGGATCGGCCTTTTGTGCGGTACGGATTGGACGCCGCTCTATCGGAATCGATTTTTTTATTCGCGGCTCGATCACAGTATCGGCGTCGCGCTCATACTGTGGCACTTTACGCATGACCGGGCTGAAACGCTCGCAGGTCTTTTGCATGACGTTTCGACGCCCGTTTTCAGTCACGTTGCGGATTTCAGAAACGGAGACGCGCTTACGCAGGAATCTACGGAAAACGAAAACGAAGCGATGATCCGAAACGACGATGCCCTTTGCGCCATGCTCAAATCCGACGGTATTTCGATCGATGCCGTCGCCGACTATCACGTCTATCCGCTTGCGGACAATAAGCTCCCGCGTCTTTCGGCGGACAGACTCGAATACATGTTTCCTTCGGGAGCCGCGCTCGAAGGAAGCTGGACGCTTTCCGAAATCGCGGAAGCCTACGGCGACATCGCGATCTGTATCAACGAAGACGGAGAGAGCGAACTCGGATTTCGGACGCAAAAAATTGCGGAAACCTACTGTGAAAAAACTTGCCGTACGGGGCACATCCTGCAGCTCAACGAAAACAAACTCGCGCTCAAGCTGCTTTCGGATATCGTCGACCGCGCGATCGCGATCGGTTTGATTACCGAAAAAGACTGTTATGAAAAAACCGAGCGCGAAATCATCGACCGATTCGATTCGTTCAGTGAAAGCGTACAAAGCGGGAATGCGGCGAATGATAATGTACACGGCGAAGCTGAGGCGTGCGGGGATTTGTATGGCGGAGAGACGACCGGCGGCAACCCTGATGTCGTGTGCGCCGCTTCCTCTAACGCACATACGGCTTCCGGCACGGCACGAGAGGATTTTCGTGTTGCCGTTGTTTGCCCCAGCTCATCCGATTTTTTCCCGCAGAGAGAATTCGTTAAACGCTGGCGAACGTTCCGAACGATGACACGCATCGAACATACGGAAGACGCGATGGAAAATCACTTTTGCGTATCGCTCGACGTAAAACTCCGCTATATCGACCCGCTCGTCATCGGCGACGGCGAAAGTGCTGCCGGAGCGCGGCGGCTTACGGGCCTTTCAAAAAAATCGGCCGCCCTCATCGAAGATTTTCTTTTATGGCGCGATACGAAATACGGATGCGCCGCGTACGCACTTCCTCTGCGCTTTGCGAAAAAATATTACTAGCTATAAAGTAAAAAATACTGTAAAATAACATTTATGTCGGATTTATTGAGCGATGCGGAATTTCAAATGTTTCGTAAAGTTATCTACGACGAAAGCGGTATCACATTTTCCGGTACGAACCGTTCCGTTTTGGACAGCCGCATCAGAGAACTTTTACGGCAAAAAAAACTCGATTCCGTATCAAAATATTATACGCTGATTTTACAGGATAAAGAAGAGATGAAAGAGATGCTCGATTCGGTAACGACGAATCTGACGCATTTTTTTCGGACTCAGCCTCATTTCGATGCGCTTATCAATTATGTCATACCGCATCTCATCGATTATAAAAAGCAGCACGGATCCGATGTGATACGCGTGTGGAGCGCAGGCTGCTCGACGGGCGAAGAACCGTATACGATCGCCATGATTTTAAAAACGATTTTACCTCCTCCGTTTACTTTTAAAATCACCGCGTCCGATATTTCCCTCAAATCGCTCATGGTGGGGCGGCTCGGTTTTTATGCGGACAACCGTGTGGACGGCGTGCCTGCCGATTATCTTGCGAAATATTTTACAAAATCGTCGGGCGGATATCAAATCAATCGAGATATAATGGATACGATCAATTTCGATTATCATAACCTCAGCCACGATTCGGGCAAACGCGATTTCGATATTATATTTTGCCGCAATGTACTTATTTATTTCGATGAAGCGGTGCAGACGGCGGTCATCAGGCGGTTTTGGGACGCGATGTCGCAGCATTCGTATCTTTTTATCGGGCATTCGGAATCGCTTTTCGGCATGAAAACCAAATTCGAATTTTTGAAAACCGACTGGGCGTGCTTGTACCAAAAAATGGAATAACGCCGAACGGAGACATATTAAAACAGGAAGATAAAAATGGACAACATCGAAGTACTTATTTGCGATGACTCCGCGTTGATGCGAAACCTCGTGACGCGGATCGTTGAAGGCACGGAAGGTTTACACGTTGCGGCGACCGCGATGAACGGGCAATTTGCCCTTGATAAAATTCCGCTCGTAAAACCTGATGTAATTATTCTCGATATAGAAATGCCGGTGATGAACGGCGTCGAATTTTTAAAAGAACGCAAAAAGCGCGGATGGGATATTCCCGTCATCATTTTGTCGAGCCTTGCAACGGAGGGCGCGGCCGTTACGATGGAATGTCTCGAACTCGGCGCAAGCGATTTTATTACAAAGCCCGGCGGAGCCATTTCGACCGATTTGACGGAAGTTTCCGAACATCTTGTCGAACTAATCGCTTCTTACGGCAGCGTATATGCGCAGGAACACGGAAAAGAGACGTACGAGCCGGAATATTTTTCGCATCAGCTGAAGATGCGCGAAGCCGAGCGGTTCGTCGCCGAAAAAAAAGGCATCGACTCTTCGAAAAATCCTGCAATTGCGCCCGCGCTGTGGAATGCTGAAAAAAATAAAGAGCCTGCCGTCGTTACGCCGCTCCGCGAAGGCGGCCGGATCGAAGTCGTTGCAATCGGGATTTCCACGGGAGGCCCGAACGCGCTCCGCGATATTTTTAAAGATATCGACGTGCGCTTTCCGCTGCCGATCCTCGTCGTGCAGCATATGCCGGCGGGCTTTACCGCCGAATTCGCAAACAGCCTCGACCGAATTTGTCCGCTCGACGTTACGGAAGCGAAAGACGGAGATATTATTTTGCCCGCCCACGTCTACATCGCGCCGGGCAATTATCATATCTATGTCGTGCGCCAAGGAACGGACTTGGTCATTAAGCTTTCGCAGGATCCGCCGAGAAACGGGCATCGTCCTTCCGCCGATTACCTTTTCGAATCGGTTGCGAAGATTTACCAAAACCGTGCGCTCGGCGTCATCATGACGGGTATGGGAAGAGACGGAGCTGCGCAGCTTGCCGAAATGCGCAAACAGGGCGCATGGACGCTCGGTCAGGACGAAGCGACGTCGATCGTATACGGTATGCCGAAAGTCGCGTGGGAATTGGGGGCGGTACAGGAACAAGTACCGCTCGAGCGCATGGCCGGAAAAATCAACGAACTCGTTCGCGCGCATTCGAAGTGAGCGGTGAAGCGCGGCGCCCGCGTTATTGATATTTCGATACATTGTGATGCCGTCGGCTCCGATTCGGAGTACGTGATATCCGCGTTATTGATATACGGCTGCGATGTCGAGTTTTTCGGGGTTCCGTCTTTTTTTTGCAGCGAGCATGACGGAAAAGCCTGAGGCGAAAAGAAAAACGAGCACGCAGAGCGCGCGCAGCTGTTCGGTCGCGCTGACGTTGAACAAAGATGCGATAGGGGCTGCTGTGAAAAATCCTATGACGGCGGCAAGCACGGGAAGTGCGAGCGACAAAAAGCTCTGCCGAACTTCGTCTTTTGCGGACAGTCCGATACGAACTCTTTGACCGGGCTTTACGTCGAATCGTTTCGTGTTTGCCACGGTGATGTGCAGTGCGCACGATTTGCAGTTCGCGTGACAGGTTGCGCAGGCGCTGCCGTTTTCCGCAGGCGTTACGGTAACGGTATTCGAATCCGCTGAGGTGACGATGTATTCCGTGTTCATTTCGGTACTCCGTGTTTTTCGATTTCTTTCATACGTCTTGAGCATTCTTTTGCGCCGTTTTCGTTTTCGAGTTCTTTGTACGTGTCGCGGAGATTGAAAAGCGCGTCGTAATAATACGGATTGAGCGAGACAGCGTGTTCGAACGCATCGCAGGCTGCAGTAAGCATTTGCCGGTTAAAGTAGATGACGCCCAGCGTGTTCCACAGATGCGGATTTTCCGGATTGTAGGCAAGTCCTTCTTCACAATAATAAAGCGCCGCTGCGAAATCGCCGAGTCCGAAGCACACGAGTGAAAGCGCTTCGACGATTTCTTCGTCGGTATAATTTTGCGCATAGGCTTTTGTAAGCGCGCCGCGTGCATTTTCCAAATTGCCCGCGTCGCGGTACGTGATGCCGAGGTTGAACCACAAAAGCGAATTGTCGTTTTCTATAGTGAGCGCGCGCACAAAGCATGCGATCGCTTCGGTGTAGTCTCCGTGCGAAGCGAGGATGATCGCCTGATTGTTGAGCTTTTCCGCGGTTTCGTTAAGCATGCTTTTTATCTGTCTCCTGTTTTTTTATCATTGAAGCGAATAAATTGACGATCAGCTGCGGCGTTGTATCGTCGCCCGATGCGCCGTAAAGCGAAGCGAGTTCGGCGCTCTTTTCGCCGACAAGCGTTTTTCCTTTTTCAAACGCCTTTTCGACGGCGCCGCTTCGTTCGATGAGCGAAATGCACGCTTCGACCGCAGGCGAATCGATGCCGCTTTTCTGCGCTTCGGCAAAATACCCTGCGATGCGCGCTTTATCTTCGGGGTGCGATTCTATGTGCAGCAGCACCGGCAGACTTTTTTTCCCTTCGACGATATCGTCGCCCCGTTTTTTGCCGGGGTTTCCCGTGGTGAGATTTTGTACGTCGTCGAGTATTTGAAAAGCTTCCCCGATTTCGGCGGCCGTCTTTCCGGCACGTTCCATCTCTTCGCCGCTTCCGCCGCCTGCAAAGGTACCCGCTTTTGCCGCGAGAGATGCGAGGGTTCCCGTTTTGTTTTGCACCATCGCCGAATATTCTTCGATCGACGGAAAAAGCTCCCGATTTTTGTGCCACAAAATATCGGCTGCCTGCCCGAGGTGGAGGCGGCGCACTTCGTTTGCGTAAAGCGCGTAGAGTTTCGCCTTTACTTCGGAGGAAGCCGTGAGGCGGTCGATGCACACGGGCGCTTCGAAATAGAGCCATGAAGCGGCATTGAGCGCGGCGTCTATGCCGTAGGCGATATGCGCTGCAGGTTTTCCGCGCCGCATGTCGGACGAATCTTCGATATCGTCGTGGATGAGACTCGCCGTATGCACGAATTCGACGAGCGGGGCAAGCGAATACGTTTCGTTTTCACTAAGGAGAGCGCGGCTGCCGTAAAAAGAACGCGCGTGTTCGGCGCACAGCACGAGCAAAAGCGGCCGCCAGCGTTTTCCTCCGAGCGCGATGAGGCTTTTGCAAGGGTCGGTGAGGCAGTCGATGTGTGTGTCCCGGACGCCGCTTGAAAGAGAGCCGAAAGAGGCGAACTTCCACGCCGCATCCGATGCGAGCGCGTTTTCGAGAGAGTCTTCGATCCGTGCAAGGCGTGAAGAAAATACGCTGTCCATACATATAATATACAACATTAACGCAGTGCAAACAACGCCTTTCTTTGGAGGCGCGCAGCGTTGCGGCTTCTTAAAAAATGCGCTGTGTTCACGTTACGCCTACGCCCGACCGGAGTAACGCGAAGCGGACGCGAATGCGGCCGGAGCGGAAGCGGAGTTACGGAGGGCGGGATGGCAGATACGTGCCGTCCCTCATGAAATATCCTTTTTTTGCCGAAATTAATATGATATGTCTGCAAAACAATCGAAGGCTTATGCGGAGCCGGATTTTTGGTCGAAAAAAGCGTTTTCCGAAGGGTACCCCGCGCGGTCGGTGTACAAGCTGCGGGAGATCGACGAAAAATTCGATTTTATTCCGAATCCGAAAAATTGTACCGCCCTCGATTTGGGCGCGGCTCCGGGCAGCTGGACGATGTTTTTACTACGGAAGTTTAACGGGGAAGGGCATATCGTTTCGTGCGATTTGAACGAGCTCGCGAAAAACGTCAAAGGCGATAATTTGACCTTTATTCAAGGCGATTTGAATGATGCGGCGGTCAGAGAAAAGATAGGTGCGCTCGGGCCTTATGATATCGTCGTGAGCGATGCCGCCCCGCTTACGACGGGCAACCGCATCGTCGATACGGCGCGCTCGGAGCAGCTGGTCGATATGGCGTTGTGGTATGCCGAGTCGATGCTGAAAGCCGGCGGCAATATGGCGGTAAAGATTTTTCAAAACGGCAGCCAACAGGCGTTGCTGCAAAAGATGCGCGCCATGTTCGAATCGGCGAAAGGTTTTAAACCTGCCGCATGCCGTTCCGAATCGTTTGAAACTTACCTTGTCGGTATCGGGAAAAAGTGACGTGCTGCCGCGGTACTTGCAATGAGAGCGAAGTTTTCCGCGCAAAGGGCAGAGCTGCTGCCGTAAGTGCGGCGGATCGGATGCTCGATTGATATTTGCGGTAATTTGAGGTAAAATCTATGCTTATAAACGGTTTGAAAAAAACGGCGGATGCTATGATAAAAAAGCTGCGGAATGTATTGTATACGCTCATTCCTTCACCGGCGGGCAGGCTTGTGTTCCGCAGTATTGCGGCATTTTGTATCGGAGCTGCGGTCTGTGCCGCAGGAGCCTCTCTTGCCGGCAGTGCTCGAACCGAAAACGGCGTAGGCGGACTTGAAACGCCGGGTGTTCCGAAATTTTCCGAAGACGTCCTTTCGATTACCGACTCCTCTTCTTCCGACGAAGATATCGCTTCCGCTGCCGCTTTGCTTCCTGAAAGCGAAACGTCGGCAAAAGAGCTTACATATTTTACTTACCGCGTCAAATCCGGCGATATGATCGGCGTCATTGCCGATACCTTCGGTGTAACGCAGGATACGATCATCAGCGTAAACGCCATCCGCCAATCGCGCCTCTTGCAGGTAGGTCAATATTTGAAGATTCCGTCGATGCCCGGCATCTTGTATACGGTCAAGCAAAACGGCGAAACGCCCGAAACGGTCGCAGCGAAATTCGAAGTGAGTGCGGACAAGTGTGCGCTTGTCAATTCGCTTTCCAAAACTGCGGCAATGGATTCCGGCGTTACGATTTTCGTTCCCGATGCGGAACTCGATTGGGTTACAAAACAGGAAATCAACGGAGACTTGTTCAGGCGGCCGCTGCACGGACGCTATTGGCTTTCGTCATATTACGGTTGGCGGAAAAGTCCTTTTACCGGTTCGCGTACTTTTCATTCGGGTATCGATATGGCCGCTCCTCACGGTACGTCGGTGTATGCGGCACTTCCGGGGCGCGTTGCTGCCGTCGGCTACAACGAAACTTACGGCAATTATGTCATCATCTCTCATCATTCGGGGTATCGGACGCTTTACGGTCACATGAGCGCGGTAACCGTCGTGCGCGGACAAAACGTCGACATGAATACGCGCATCGGCCGTGTCGGCAATACGGGATTGAGTACGGGTCCGCACTTGCACTTTACGGTTTTTAAAGGCGGGAAGACGGTAAATCCGCTCGGCCTGCTGCGATAGGGGCTGTTTCAAAAGTCGTTTACTTTCTCGACAGTCCCTTGCAATTGCGGTGCGATAGGCGTATAAGTTTTACGTTTCTTTTGCCGCTTCCGGCACGGCGAGTACGATCGTGCATCCCTTTCCCGCTTCGCTTTCGGCGCGCACCGTTCCGCCGAGCGCGCTCATAATGCTTTTGACGATCGACAATCCCAAGCCCGCGCCTCCTCCGCTTCTTTCGTGCGCTTCGTCTTCGCGGTAAAACCGCTCGAAGATATGCGAAAGCGCGCCGGCTGCGATGCCCGGTCCGTCGTCGGAAATAGCGATATCGCAAAAACCGTCCGCTTCGGAGCGCGCGGAGAAAAGCTTTATGCTCGCTTTTTTACCCGCAAATTTTATACTGTTGGAAATCACAATCGTACACGCTTCGTACAGCAGCTCTTCGTCGGCATAAACCTTTTGTACGCCTATGTGTTTTTCGAACGACGCTTCGGGAGCGTATGCTTTCGTATTTTCGGCGAGCCGTTCGAAAAGGGAAGGAATATCGATGAGCTTTGCATGCAATGTAATGCGTCCGTTTTCGAAGCGTGAAATTTCGAGCAGATTGCCGACGATCGCTTCCATCGAATGCGCTTCGCGGATCAGCGACGAAAGCGATTTTTCAAGCTGCACGGGATCGTTTTTTCCCCAACGGCGCAAAAGGTTTGCGTGTCCGAGCATGACGGCGATCGGTGTTTTCAATTCGTGCGACACGTCGGCGGTAAACTGCCGTTCTCGTTCGAAATCGGATTGGAGACGCGAAAGCAGATCGTTTAAAGTTCGGGCGAGGATGTCGAAATCGCCGCCACAGCCCGTGACGGGCAGTCGTCCGCCGAGCTCGGAAACGCTGATTTTTTTTGCCGCATCGGTCATGACGCGTACGCTTTTCATCGTGCGTTTTGCGATAAAAAGAGAAGCGATGTATGAGATGATGAGCAGCGGGATGCTTACCGGCACGAGGATGTAGGGCAGATCGGCGAGTATGGATTCGGCCGTATCGGAATCCATATTGAGCGCCGTTTCGATAACGAAATCCTGCGAGGCGGAGAGGCGGGCGTAGTATAAAATATTCAAATCGCCGTCCGAAAAATAATTTTTCGCCGTATAGCGCAGGGCTTTTTTCGGTGTCGGAGGAAGCACCGGTAAAAACGGATCGTTCGTCGCGAGAACTTCTTTCGTGCCGCTTTCGTATACGCAAAACGTAATATAATACGGAAGAGCGTCCTCCGCTTCCCTTACAAGACCTTCGGCTAGCGATTCGCCGACAGACTGTGCCGCCGAAACGAGTTCGCGGTTTTGCCTCTGCCTCGTATGCGCGCGGAGCAGCAGGATGATACCGACGGAAAACAAAGCGACGATAACGGCGAGCAAAAGCGAAAACTTGAGGGCGAGCTCGCGCACCGTCGACACGCGCATCGATATGCCTGAGGCCGCACTTTGTTTTACCGCATTCATTTTTGTGCGTGCGATTTGCTCCGCCGTGTTTGCCTGTATCCGTTCCGCCGCTTCTTTCGGCGGGGCGATATTATTAATTTTCATCTTCCGAGTCCCGCATAACGTATCCTGCGCCGCGTACGGTCGAAATGTATTCTTCGCCCGCTCTGTCGTCGATCTTCGCGCGGAGATAGCGCACATATACGTCGACCGAATTTTCGTCGATATAGTGATTTTCACCCCACACCGCGCCGATGATTTTGTCGCGGCTCAAAACGACGTTTTTGTTTTCGATAAGCGTTTTGAGCAAAAAATATTCCGTCTTCGACAAAGCGATGCGCTCTTTGTTTACCGTCACTTCCATGCTGCCGGGGTCGAGTTCCATACCGCGAAGCTTCAGCTTTTTCGTGTCATGCGCTTCGTTTCGGCGCATGACGGTCCTCATGCGCGCGAGCAGCTCTTCGATTTCGAAGGGCTTTGCAAGATAGTCGTCGGCTCCCGAATCGAGTCCGCTCACTTTATCGAGCGTATCGCCGCGAGCGGTGAGCATGATGACGGGAAGGCGCGATGTCTTTCTGATACGGCGAAGCACTTCGAGTCCGTTCAATTTCGGAAGCATGATGTCCAGCAGTACGATATCGGGAGCGTCGCTTTCGAAGAGGTCGAGCGTCTTTCTTCCGTTCGCCGCATGACGAACTTCAAATCCTTCGTGTTCGAGTTCGAGCTGCAAAAAATCTGCAATGCCTTCGTCATCTTCTACGATAAGTACGCGCGCCATCGATCGCCTCCCTGAAATCCTCTATGCCTTTTTAATCTTCTTCGAAACGCATGTATTCGCCGCAGATACCGTTCGCATCTTGGGGATGAACGCCCTGCATGTGACCGGGTGGATCGGCGCGGATGCCGCTTTGCCTGTCGTCCGGCCGCACATTGCGTATTTCGCCGTGTCCCCCGTCGTGCATTTTTTTCGGCATCACTTTTACAAAACGGAATTCGTATTCTCCGTCGATTTTCAAGTCGGGAAAATCCGTCCGATAAAGCGGAATCGCGTTAAAGCTTTTCGCATCCGGCAAATCGATTCGGAACGGCCGATCGCGCCGCTCATGCGCATCGAATATAAAATCTTTGCGAAGGAGTATTTTTATTTTCGTTCCCGCTTTATTGAAAACAATTCGCGCGTCGGGCGGCAGCGGCTTACCGTTTATGCGGATGAACTCGTTTCGCAGCGTACGCGGATCGGGAGGGATATTGAATTTGATTTCGATTTCGATACGATCGTTTTCTTCGTTTTCACTTTCAATTTTCGTAACGTAAAACAGATCGTCGGCGCAGCTCATGCGCATACCGCGGTACGGGCGCGCACCCTTGGGGTCTGGTGCGTTTTGAGAAAGTGCGATCGTACAGCATATAAAAAATATAAGCGCCGCCGTGTCGGTGATTTTTTTACCCGTGACCATAGTTTCATCATACGGTATTTTCGCCGTTTTGTATCGCCGTTTCAGATTAAAATTTTTTAATCTTTTTCCAATGCTCCGTTCATGATACAAGGTGCGGAAATCGCTATATTTTACGTCGGACGGTACGAACACCGTACTACATTTTTTAGGAGGTACGATAAAAAGCGCCGTCTGAAATATCGCCGTCGCTGGAGTCTAGAGCCGAAAAACGCTGAAGCGTTTTTCTTTTATCGGAGACACTCGCGATTTCTGTGCATTGCTCGAAATCGCACCGTTCTTATCTCGAGTTTGCTTGGATGTTTGCAGAAGACGTGTATGCGTATTATTTCGATAGCAATCGTATGAATACGATACACTGTATTTTGCAAACTCGATTATTGAACGTGTGCGCTTCGCTCGAAACTGCGCGCTGACGCGCTTGTTGCGAGATACGCGCACGGCTAAAAATTTTTTCGGAAGTTGCAACTTCCTACAAAACTTTTTATAGGAGTATGATATGAAAATTATTAAAAAGATGGTTGCGGCGGGTATCGCTGCGTTGCTTTTGTCAGGTTCGATCTTTGCCGATTCGCACAAATCGAATTCGAAAAAACTGCCGTACGGAGGCGACTTTGTGCAGTGCCAAATGAATGCGGACGTCCGCTCTCCTATGCACGGAGAGAGACCTGTGAAGCGCGTCAGAGCGGCGGGCCCTATGCAAAATTCCGTCATGGGCGATTGGATCGTCCGTGATACCGATAAAATCGTCAAAGTGGAATTCGATCGCGACGGAACGATGGAAATCACGTGGAAACAGGGCTTTGCATCGGAGGTCGAATGGAAAGGTTATTGGACTGCGACCGATTCGGAAATCACGTTTACCGTAAGGAGCAAAGAAACGGAAACGTGGACGAAGGGCAAAAAAAAGGAAACGCGTGAAAGCATGAACGAAGTGTGGAAGATTACATACGTGAGAGACGGTGACACGCTCATGCTCACATCAAGCGATTTGCCGAAAGAGGTCGCAGGCGGTACCGTGTATACTTGGGAATATTGATGGATTTCGCACGTGTGGAATGCGTGCGGTAAAGTGCGCGCATAGATGCGGTACACTGCACATCGAACGGGATGCGCGATTTACGTGTTCCGTTCGTGCCGCCGAAATGCGCGCCGTACAAAAAAATTTTTATCGGTTTTATCTATTCGATAAAAAGATAATCCGAAAAATAGATCGCTTGAATTTTGTTGAGCGAAAGGCGTTCGTTGAGCGCCGTAAGCAAGTCGGCTTTGATTTTTTCTTCACCTCGTGAGAGCAGTTCGTCTTCCGTATACTTCAAAAAATATTCCGTGATGACGGCTCTCATGATCGTACTTTTTTGCGAAAGCTCTTCGTAAAAAGCTCTGTCGCCTGCGGGATAGGAAAACCACGGCGTGACGACGACTGGAGTTCCGCCGGTCGATTTTTTCGGATCGGGCTTTGTCGCCGCGCGCAGTCTTCCGAGTCCCGTAAAGGCGTCGAGTTTTGTGTTGTCGGGCGCGTTCATCGACGAAACGGCGAGCGGGGACGGGTCGGGGGTGCGGATATTTTTTCCGGGGTGCGCTTTTTTCAGCGCAAACGATACGAGCGTTCCGATGACGATCGCCGCCGCCAAAAGAAAAGCGATGACGGCGAGCACGCGATTTAAAATCGATTGCATACGTTACTCTACCAGATACGGCGCAATGAGGGCAAGTGATTTTCCGCGTACATAGGCCGTTACGTGTACGCCGTCTTCAAGCCATTGCTCGCTTAAAATGCGGCCGCTTTTGCGTATGCCGGCGAGGAGCGGGCTTTTGTCCTGAGGCAGTACGCATTTGCAGCGTTTTCCGAATACAGCGCCCGAAATTTTATCGCTGAGTCCGTCGAAGCCCGTCTTTTCTTTTGCGCTTACGGAAAGAGAATCGGGAAACCGTGCGCGCAGTTCGGCAAGTCTTCCGCCGTCTTTTTCGAGCGCGTCGATTTTATTTAATAATATGAGGCGTTCGTTTTCGACCGCTCCTATTTCGCCGAGTACGTGGCACACGGTTTCGTATTGCTTTTCCGCATTCGCATCCGAAGCGTCTATGACGATGAGCAAAAGATCGGCGCGCACCGCTTCTTCGAGCGTCGATTTGAACGCATTTACGAGCGTGTGCGGAAGGTTTGAGATAAAGCCGACGGTATCGGTAAGCAAAATCTCGCCCCCGTCTTTTATCCGCATGCGCCGTGTCGTCGGGTCGAGCGTTGCAAACAATTTGTTTTCGACGAATACGTCCGCTCCCGTAAGCGCGTTCAAGAGGCTCGATTTTCCGGCGTTCGTGTAGCCGACAAGAGCGCACGACGGAACGGAAACTCTGCTTCTCCGCTTGCGCTGTGTGTCGCGCCCTGCGGCGACGTTTTTGAGTTCCCGTTTGACGCGGAAGATTTTTTCGCGCACTTGGCGCTGATCGAGTTCGAGCTGCGTTTCTCCCGAACCTTTCGCTCCGTAATTGCCGCCCCTCTGCCTTGCCAAATCTCCGTACATGTGTGCGAGACGCGGCAGCGAATATTCGAGGCGGGCGAGTTCCACTTGCAAAACCGCTTCATGCGTTTGCGCGCGCGAAGCGAAGATGCGCAAAATCACTTCTTCCCTGTCGAAAGAAGGCAAGCCCGAAAGTTTTTCCCAGTTGCGCTGCTTCGTCGGTTCGAGCGTAAAGTCGAAGATGATGCAGTCCGCTTCGCATTCTTTCGCGCCCGCTGCGATTTCTTCGGCTTTGCCTTTGCCCATGCCGTATGCCGGCTGCACTTCAAGGCGTGAAAGCGTAATCGCCGAAACGGTTTCCATGCCGAGCGTGTCGATAAGGCTTTTGAGTTCTCGAAGATCGTTGCCCGGCTCTCCGACGAGTACGCAGCGGATTTTTCGTTCCGTTTCTTTTTGCAGTTCTTCCATCGCGCCATTATACGGATAAACGCTCCGTTTTGAAAGTATTTTAAAGCGGTCGAATCGCGGTTTTGAAAACGGTATTTGAATACGGGAATACTTACGGCGATGTTTTGCCGTGCGGATCGGACGGCAAATGCCGCTGGATTTTTATCCGTTTTATGCCGATACTGTAAGAGGAGACAGGACTAAGTGACTTCAGGACAAAAAATTGCCGTAAGCGTTTTAACGACAGCCGTTATATTTGCATGCTTTGTCGTTGCGGCATTTGCAGGGCTTTTTTCCAAAATCGAAGCGCGGTTTTACGAGCCGGCGAAGATAGCCGATATTCGAAAGCAGCTCGATTCGGTCGCGGAATGCAGCGAAACTTACATCAATACGCTTCTCGAACAATTCGATACGGGAGAAAACTCATATCTTTCCGACAGTTCGGTCGCTTCGTATGCGCTGTCTTCTCCGGCGGACAGCGACGTGCAGCGGCGTACGCACAGAACCGCCGCTCTTTTTTCGGAAGCGAGCGGTCTCGACGGAATCCGCCTCATCGACGTTAACGGACGCAGCGTTCATTTCAGTACTTATCCGTCGGACATTCTCAAACAAACCGACAGCATGCGCATATATAAAAATTACGACGAACTGCGCACGTACTTAGGCGGCGCCGAAGTTGCTTTCTTTAAATTTTCCGTACCCGATACCGCCGACGGTCGGAAGTACCGCATCGTGTTTGACGGAGAAAGCAATCGGATATTGTTCGCGTTTCCTTTTTACGATCCGTACGGCGTATACTGCGGTACGATTGTCTTTTACGTCAACGCACAGGATTTCAATCGCATGCTTATCGCGCGGAATCTTACCACCGTTGCGAATACGGGCGAGCTGATTTCCGACAGCAGCGGAGCGATCGGCGGATTCGTGTTCGGCATGCCCTCTCTCGGACGCGACGACATCGAACGGGAAGCGGTTGCGCGCTGGCGCGTCGATTCGAAAGGCCCCGACAAAATAGCGTCGATTTCCGCAAACGGCGGCGAATCGAAAGAATCTTATTGGATTTTAATTTCGAGCAACCGAAGCCGCTTTATTAAAGCGGCAGGCGTTTACCGTGATTCGATATTTATCATGCCGCATACGGTGCAGTTTCTTTTGCTTACGTGTGTTTTTATTACGCTCTTTCTTACGATCTTTATGCTGTTCAATCTGCGCCGTGACGATATGGTCGTCATTCGAGACAGAGTGAAGCGCTTTCAGCTTGCGCTCATCAACGAATATTTCGAAAATAAAGAAACTGTAAATTGGGCCGACGTTTCTCAAAAAATCGCATCTCGAAAAAACGACGTTTCCGAAGCTATTAAAGAGAGTCTCGGAAAGCGGGCGAAACGGCATTCCGAAGAAACGAAAGCGCTTATCGATAAAAGCTGGGAAGAAATTCTCGGTGCGCTGAGCGTCAAAACGAATGCGTCCGAAACAAGCGCTTTGCCGGATTCGAAAGAGATACGCAGAATGCTCGAAGAGATTTTGCGCAGCGGTGCGGTACAAACTCCGTATAACGCCGCGCCGGAAAAATCGTCCGACGAAGAAGCGACGGAAATATCGCTCGGAAGAGAAAGTATCGAAGCGGACGGATTTTTTGAAACGAATACGGAAATAGTAAACGCGGCGACGGAAACGGAAGAAGCGTTCTTTGAAAATGAAAACGGATCGGAATCGAGTGAAAAAAACGAATCGGTCGAAAATGCGGCCGATGAAAACCGAAGCGATGAAGGCGCGTATAAAATCCCCGAACGCGAAAGTGCGGATACGGCGGATTTCGAAACACGCGGTGAGGAAATTTCCGAAGATGAAAAAATCGATGCCTTCGGTGAAATACGCATGGGTGAAGAAATTGCGATAAGCGACGATTTGTTCGACGGAAATACCGAATCGGTAAACGCTCCGGCTGAAATCGAAGAAATCTTTTTTGATAATTTGATCGCCGCGGAATCCGTACCTCCTTCGAAAACCGATGCGGCAAAAAAGGACGCAGCGGTCGAAACGGAAATTGCCGAGTCGGTTGAAAGCGCACCTTCCGCACCGCCTTCGAAAACCGATGCCGTAATGCCTGCAATGGAAGACGTCGACATCGATTTGTTTATGGACGGGGCGGGCGATATTCCCGCACCCGACAACGATATATTTGCCGAACCGCTGCAGTTGGGCGAGCCGAAAAAAGAGTGCATTTCGAAGGAAGAAGCGAAACCGATCGATTTCGATGTCGTTTCCGCGCCGAACTTTTTGTTTCTCGATGAAGAACGGAAAGAAGACGGAAGCCGGAACACTCCGAAAAAAGAAGGCGCGGCATATACCGGTATTCCCTTTGCCGCGGATGTAAGCGCGGAAAGCCGGATGGCCGCTAAGGGCGATGCCGTCGATGCGGAGGATATTCAGCCCTTTGAAAAAGAAAAAGGCGCCGTTCCGTTTTCGTTTACTTCGTTTGCATCGCATGAAGAGAAAATACAAAATCTGCCTCCCGCTTCGGAGAACGTCATCATCGAAGGGGGCGACGGCGTATTTTCGATCGCTTCCGGCATAGCCTTCGACGGCGTCGTGCAGGATGAAGCGTTTAAACGTTTGGTCGATTCCGTTATTAAATGACAGCGGCTGACGAATAACGCCCTGATTGCCGATTGCCATTATCGATTTATATGTGTTGTCGCGCGTGTCGTTTTTATTTATACTGTCGTCATGAAATATACGGCACCTCTTGTCGTGCGCACTTATGAATGCGATGCGTACGGTCACGTAAACAATGCGGTTTATTTGAACTTCCTCGAATACGGGCGGATGGAATACCTGCATCAAATCGATTTCGATTATAAAAATCTCGTCGCGGACGGTTATTATCTGTATATCACACATATCGACATCTATTATAAAGCGTCGGCTTTTCTCGACGACGAATTGTTCGTCGATGTCGAACCGGTAAAGCTCGGTGTCATTCAGGGAACCTTTCATCAAGTCGTGCGCAAAAAAGACGGAACCGTCTGCGTCGAAGCCGATGTTACGTGGGCGAGCGTTAAAGACGGCAAGCCTGCGAAGATCCCCGAAAAATACATGGTCGACGGATTGTACCCGGACGGAGACGCGCGAAAACAAAAGGCGGCGCATTGATGGAAATCCGCTTAAAAAATCTTGTTAAAACCTATGAAGGCGGCGCGCACGGTTCCGAAATAAATGCGGTGCGCGGCATAAGCCTTTCGATTCCGTCGAATACGATTTTCGGTATTATCGGAAAAAGCGGTGCGGGAAAATCGACGCTCGTGCGTTTGATAAGCCTGCTCGAAAAGCCCGACTCGGGCGAAGTGTTTTACGACGGAAATCGCGTGGACGATCTTTCTCCGTCCGCGCTCATTGCCCGGCGCCGGCGGATCGGTATGATATTTCAAAATTTCAATTTATTCAGTTCGCGCACTGCGGGGCAAAACGTCGCGTACCCGCTTGAAATATGCGGTACGCCGAAAGCGGAAATTGAAGAGCGGGTGACGGAAATGCTTTCCATCGTCGATTTGGCCGACCGCCGAAACGCTCCGATCAGTACGCTTTCCGGCGGACAAAAGCAGCGCATTGCGATTGCGCGTGCGCTTGCGGCAAAGCCGGATATCCTTTTTTGCGATGAAGCGACGAGCGCGCTCGATCCGCAGACGACCGAATCGATTTTAAATTTAATAAGAAAAATACAAAATCAAATGAACCTTACCGTCGTGATGATTACGCATCAGATGGAAGTCGTGCGCGACGCGTGCAGTTTCGTCGCGGTCGTCGACAAAGGAAGCGTCGTCGAAGAGGGCAGGGTAAACGATATCTTTTTACATCCGAAAAGCGATGTGACGAGGGATTTTTTGCTGAACTTGACGCCGACGAAAGAAGCGGGAGGGGGAAGCGGCATCGTGCGCTGGTCGGAGCGCGGCGGCAAATATGTTTTGCGCTTTATCGACACGCTCACCGACGAGCCGGTGCTGAGCCGTATGGCGCAAAAATTCAACGTCGAATTCAACATACGCGCGGGCGGCATACAAAAACTTTCGGAAAGCCGCGTCGGCACGCTTATAACCGATATCGCAGGCGACGCCGATGAAGTCGCAAAAGCGATCGCGTATTTGAAAAGCGAAGGCGTTTCGGTCGAAGGAGAATGACGGATGAATATCGATAAAATAATAATTCTCGTGCGCGATGCTGCGGCGCAGACTGCCGTCATGGTCGTCTTTTCGACGCTGTTCAGTCTTTTGCTCGGTTTTCCGCTCGGCATCCTTTTGTGTACGAGCGATCCGCAGTCCGGGATCCGTCCGCGTCCGGCGCTGTATCAGATTTTAACAAGGATAGTCAACGCGCTCCGCTCGTTTCCGTTTATCATTTTGATGATCGTGCTTTTTCCGCTTTCCCGCGTTCTCGTCGGAACGAGTATCGGAACAAAGGCTACGATAGTTCCGCTTTCGATTGCGGCCGCTCCCTTCGTTGCGCGCATTATCGAGTCGGCGCTCAAAGAAGTGGATCGAGGCGTCGTACAGGCCGCCCGCGCGATGGGTTCGACGACGATGCAGATCATCTTTAAAGTGCTCATTCCCGAAGCGCTGCCTTCTCTTATCGACGGCGTGACGCTGACGGTCATCAACGTGATCGGCTATTCGGCGATGGCGGGCGCTGTCGGCGGCGGCGGACTCGGAGATTTGGCGATCCGTTACGGCTATCAGCGCTTCCGCTCGGAAATCATGGCGATCGCCGTCATCGTGATTTTGCTTATGGTCGAATTGATTCAAATGCTCGGAACGGCGCTTTCGCATAAAGTGGCCGCAACTCGGTAAAACGCTTTTGCAAAAAGCGGCTGCGCACTTGCGGCGGGCGGGAAGTTCCCCGCGGCGCTTGCAATGAGTGCGTACAGCGTCTTTTACTGCGCCGCTCCTCCCATACAGGTTTGCATGAGCAGCGCAAACACGTAGATTTTTTGATAGACGGCGGCTCCGATTTCAGAGGGCGGTTTATCGGAAACCCGTTCGATTTCTTTCCAGTTCGTAATCGCTTCCGGCGATTTTTTCTTTTCATCGTCGATGAGCCACTTTATCATTTTGCCGATAGTGATGAGATTGCGCGTCGCTTTTACGATGTACGTCTTTGCCTGTGCGTTCGATTCGCCGACGAGCCGATTGATGATCGCCGCCGCATCGGGCGCATGCTGTGTGCGCGGCAGGAGCGTTTTGATTTTTATGCCGACTTCTCCGTCGTCGGCCAGCCCGTCGTCGAAAGAGGTGATCGCTTCGGATGAGGAGAGCAGATCGTTGTATGCGTTCGACATGGGCATCGACACGGGTGTGGATACCCACGCGCCGCGCACGAGGACGAGGTCGCAGTATTCGCGTATGTCTTTTTTAACAAACTCGATGAGAAAGCCTTTGACGTAATTGAGCGCGTCGCAATAGAGATAGCCGGCAAGTTTTTTCTTTTCGAGCAGGGAACCGTTTTCGGCGGTATAATTTTTCAAATATGAAAGGGATGTCGTATTGAAAAGCTTTACGAGCAGCTCGTTTACTTTGCTGTTTGTCTCAGCCGATTCGAGTTTTTTTAAGGCAGCCGTCGTTTCAAGTTTGAATTTGTTGATAAAGGGGTCGACGATGTTTACCGATATCGGACTTACCGAAGGCGTATAGTCGGGATCCTGTGTGATCAGTTGTACCGTCATATCGAATACGCCCGTCGCTTGTATGTGCTGCATTTTCGCCGCGATTTTTTTCCACACGCCGATCGGAACGGGTTCGACTCCGCGTATGTCTTTGAGCATTTTTATCATCGGCGCCCAATCGATATTGTCCGTTATATTCCACATGAGCGTCGTAAAATCTTTGATATCGTCGACGATGTATTTGCCGTCGGTTTTTTCAAACTGCGGCGGTACGGAAAAATCGCGTTCGGTAAGAGACGCGTTGAATTTTTTCAACGTAAAATAATAATCGTAAGAACAAAAATCTCTAAAAGCCTGCAATTCTTTATAGCGCCGTTCGATTACGGCCGTGCGTTCGTCGGTAAATCCGTCGATAAACGCTTCGAGTCTCTGCTGCACATAGGCGGAAAATTGACGGAGCGGCATCGTTTTGCTCTTTTCGGCGATAGATTCCTGTGTCAGCTCTTCTTCGATTTTGCGCTGAGTGTCGGAAAGAAAGTATTCGATAACCGCCGTTTTCACGGCGTTCGGGTTTTTTATGTTTTGAAATAAAACCTGCGCGGGCGATACGGCTTTGTAGATTTCGTAGAGGAGCTTGGGAAAAGGCGGAAGCATTTCGCCGCTGTTCGGTTTGTAAAAATGATAGTGCGATTTCGAAAGGCGTTTTGCTATCGCTTTGAGCCGCCGTTTTTTTTCGTATTCGGGATCGTCGGAGCCTAAAATGGATGCGAGTATTTTTTGAATGAAATTTCCGCCGGATGATTTTGCTTTTGCCATAGCGTCCGCGTATATCATAACTTGAATGGAGATTTTTGTAAATGCGCTTGCAGAGCGAGGGTTCCGTAAATGCGGACAGTAAAAAATATTATGCAATGTAAAAGAACGGCGGAACTTCCGGCAGCAGCCCTTCCGTTTGCGCGGGGAACTTCGCGCTTCGCGCTCGTTGCAAGTGCCGCGGCTGACCGTAATCGGAATCGGACTGCGCGAACTTTTTGAAAAAAGTTCGCTTGCCATCGGTCAGAGCGGCTCGGCGGCATTGCCGCTGCCTCGCGTCCCGCCTCTCTTATTTCATTAGACACTTTTTTCTGCATATACATTTTCGGTTCCCTTGTTCCGAGACGTCTGACACGATAACGGTACAGAAAATCATGCGTTCTGAAAACGGCATGTAATGTAAAGAAAGGTTTAAATTGAACGTCTGAAATTGCGCCGTTCAATTTAACTTCGAGTTTCGGACGAAGCCGAAACATCGCTTATTAACTGTGCGCTTACGTGCACCAATTGCACGGCTCCTAAATCTGAAGTTTTACTTGCCATGTAATTTTAAGGAACGTCGAAACTTCCGGCAGCAGCCCTTCCGTCGGGAACGGGGAGCGAGGATGTATGCGGTCACATACGGTATACGCCCGGCCGGAGCGGTGCCGAAGGCAGACGCGGAGAGAGCGAAGCGAACGGAGCGGCCGAGCGTGAGCGGGCCGCGCAGGACGGGATGGCAAAACGGTGCCGTCCGCAACGAAAGATGACAAAATAATCGTATGGGGTTAAGTTTTGTTGATAGACGTGCCGGCGTGCCGCGATTATACTGTGTAAACAATAATTGCAAAGGTGTGAATTGTATGAGAAAACATTATTTGGATAACATCAGATGGCTGACGGTCGCTTTGGTCGTTATGTATCACGTGATTTTTATTTACAACGCGGTTATGCCGCCGTACCGTCTTATCGGCGCATTTTCCGAAACGCAGGTGCAGGATGCTTTGCTGTATATTTTGTATCCGTGGTTTATGATTTTGCTTTTTATCGTTGCGGGAATAAGTTCGCGCTGTTATCTCGAAACGCATTCGATCCGCGATTTTGTGCGCACGAGGACACGGAAGCTGCTTGTGCCGTCGACGATAGGCTTGCTCCTTTTCGGCTGGCTTCAGGGCCGGCTGAATATGAGCCTTGCCGGCGGATTTGACGGGATTCCGGATACGATGCCGCGCGTCGCCGTATTTGCGATCATGGTCGCATCGGGAACCGGCGTTTTGTGGTTTATACAAATGCTGTGGCTTTTTTCGATGCTGCTTGCACTCGTAAGAAAATTTGAAAAAGGCGGACTGTACGGATTGTGCGGCAAAGCGAATGTTTTCGTACTTTTGCTTTTGGGGGTTCCGCTGTATTTTTCGGGGCTTATTTTAAACACGCCGGTCGTTACGGTGTACCGCTTCGGCATCTACGCTTTTGCCTTCTTTTTGGGCTATTTTGTATTTTCGCATGAAAATCTTATCGACCGACTCGCTAAAATCGATATCGTACTCGGTATTGCGGCGCTGTTGTCGGGAGCGCTGTATCTGTATCTGCACTTCGGTGATAAGTATGCCGTCATGCCGACAGTCAATTCCGTTTCGGCGGTCGCTTACGCGTGGCTTGCTTCGCTTGCGCTTTTGGCTCTGATGAAGCGCCGTTATGACTGCGAAACGGCCTTTACGCGCTTTATGACAAAACGGAGCTTCGGCTTATATGTGTTTCATTATTTTCCGTTGACGCTTACGGCGTTGCTCCTTGCACGGTACGCAAAAATTTCCGCAGTGCCGGCATACGCGATTGCGGCTTTCGCTTCTTTTTCCGGTGCTTTTTTGCTCTATGAAGCGGTAGTGCGTATTCCCTTTGTCAGGTGGTGCCTGCTCGGTATAAAAAAGAGGAAATATGCTTAAAGACAATATCGTTCAGCTGCGGAAATTGCGGAACTTTACGCAGGAAGCCCTCGCCGAAAAGGTCGGCGTAACGCGCCAAGCGCTTGCAAAATGGGAATCAGGCGATACGCTTCCCGATTTGGAAAAGAGCAAACTGCTTGCCGAAGCTTTGGACGTATCGCTCGACGATCTTGCAAACCACGAGGCACAATCGAATTTCGGGCTTGCCGTTCCGCCGAAGGGAAAGCATCTTTTCGGAACCGTTACCGTCGGCGATAAGGGACAGATCGTGATCCCGGTAAAAGCGCGCAAAGTGTTCGGCATAAAAGCGGGAGATGCGCTCGTGGTTTTGGGCGACGAAGAGCGCGGGCTTGCCCTTTTAAAAGCCGACGATTTTTTGGCGATGGCTGAAATGATCCGCGAGGGAAGAAAAGACGATATATGATGTAATTAAGGAAAACGTAT
Organism: Treponema socranskii subsp. paredis ATCC 35535; assembly: GCA_000413015.1. Classification (GTDB taxonomy): domain Bacteria; phylum Spirochaetota; class Spirochaetia; order Treponematales; family Treponemataceae; genus Treponema_D; species Treponema_D paredis. The sequence continues at coordinate 525,963 of KE332516.1, read as the reverse complement.
GTCCGCCGGAGTCTATGTGCGCCGTGCCGTTTGGGAGCGTGAGAATGCGGTCGTACGGAAAAATAACCGGCATATTGACTTTTTTTTACGCTTTCACTATTATTATTTTTACGTTTGAAAAAACGTGCTCCCTTAGCTCAGCTGGTAGAGCAATGGACTGTTAATCCATGTGTCGCAGGTTCAAAACCTGCAGGGGGCGGAAAGTCGTACCATAGCAGGTACGACTTTTTTATTTAGCAGACGACGGTACATTGTCGATATGCCAGGTTTTGAACCGGAGCTGCCGCGCGAAGCGGAAAGCGCACAGGATGTGCGAGCCTCAGGGAAAAAGCCTACGCCCGCGTGGAGCGGTGCCGAAGGCAGCCGCCGAAGCGAGCGCCGCGAGTGAGGCGGCCGCGCGTGAGCAAGCCGCGGAAGGCGGGATTCTTCCGACCGTTTCGTCCGTATAAATAATATTTTAAAATTCGATGTGCGAAACGAAGCGAGCGGCTTTTTACCGCGCGACGATGTAATAAAAGATTCGGAATACATTGACAATCCCTATTTTATAGGGTATATTCAAAAGCAAAATGAAGAGAGAATTTATAGAAACTCCGTCTTTTACGAAAAGATGGTCTGCACTCGGATTTAATGATGATAATTTGGCTGAATTGCAGCAATTTCTTATCAAAAATCCGGACGCAGGAGATACAATTGTCGGAACAGGCGGCTTGAAAAAATCCGATTCGCTTTTAAGGGTAAAGGCAAGAGTGGAAGCGTCAGAGTCTGTTATGTCGATTTTGCAGCTTTTGAAAAAAATTATCTGATTCAAGTGTTTCCGAAAGATGAAAAGCCGAATCTGACTGATGCAGAAAAAAATGCGGTAAAAAAAATTATCGGTATTTTGAAAGCGGAAGCTGCAAAGAATCGGAGGAAAAAAACATGAGTAATTTTTTTGATAATGTAATGACAGGTTTGAACGAAGCGGTTGCCATTGAGCGCGGTGAATTAAAAGGTCGTAAGACGGTTTATGAAATTCAACCTGTAAAAAAATATGATAACGCTGAAATAAAACGGATAAGAACTTCGGTTGGAATGACGCAGGTTTTGTTCGCACAGTATATGGGTGTCTCAAACAAAACGGTGGAATCGTGGGAAAAAGGGACGAATCATCCGACCGGTACAGCCTGTCGTTTAATCAGTATGCTGGAAAATAAGACATTTGAAATACTGCCTTTTGTAAAAAAGACGGCGACCGTGTAAAGTGAACGACTTGTCGAAGTGTATCTAAAATCAGGAAAACTGTCCAAAAACTTCAGTTTTTGGACAGCCCTCGGACGGCGGAGACGGCTCGAAGCGAGCGGCTTTTTACCGCGCGACGATGTTCGGGAGCGGGCTTGTCTTTCGCTTTTTATACAGATATTTGAACGGGTGAATGTCGAACGCATTCGACGACCAGCCGCCGACCGTTTCCAAATCGATGACGTTGAGACTTACCGGATGCGAAACGGGCAGCACTTCGCCCGAATCGAGTAAAATCTGTTCCGCCCGTGCGAGCAGTTTTGTCCGTTCTTCGCCCGTGTAGAGCGCGGCTTCTCCGAGCAGTTTATCGTATTCGGCGTTTTTCCACTGTGCGACGTTGAGCGTCGATGCCGAGCGGAAGAGTTCGAGGAATGCGAGCGGGTCGGCAAAATCGCCGATCCACGTATACGAAAAAAGATCTGCGTTCCACGACGGAATGCTTTCGAGGTAGCTCTTTATAGGTGAAGTTTGTACTTCGACGTCGACACCGAGCGCCTTCCATGCGTCTGCTAAAATCGCCGCCTGCTTTTTCATGTAATCGGTATCGGGAATTCCGATCACGAGCGGGAGTCTCCTGTTTTGCGGAATACCGGCCTTTTTTTTCGCGTCGGACATAAGGGATATCCCTTCGTCCGGATCGGTATACGTAAAGCCTTCGACTTGCGGGTAACCGTTTATCGGATAGACGAGGGTCGGCGCTTTGACGAACGCTTGCGAACGGAGTTCATCCCACGGTACGGCTTCGAGGAGGGCGGCTCTCAGATCGGGATTGTTCCATACGCTCTTTTTCCGGCTTTTGAAAAATAAATATTCCGTCGCGAATTCCGCGTTGATTTGAGCGCAGTCTTTGTCGAGCAGTTTTTGAACGGTAACGTTTCCCGCTATCCAGTCGGCGTTTCCCGTATTGAATAAAAATGCGTTTTCATCGGCGTCGTCGCTTTGCACGATTGCGATCCGCTCGATGTGCGTGTGTTCGGCATCCCAATAATTATTATTTTTTATTAAAATCATCTCTCCGTTCGAATTCCGCTGCATGGAAAATGCGCCGCTTGAAACGCTTGTATCTTTTTTATATACGGAGAACGCACTGTGGCACAGTACGCGCGGCAAATATCCTGCAGGAGAGGCGAGCTCGACGACGAGCGTCGTGTCGGAAAGTGCGCGTATGCCGACCGCATTCCGCTTTCCCTTGCCGCTTCGATATGCGGCCGCTCCCTCGATGATGTCGAGCATGGACGAATAGGGCGCACGAGGTTCCGCAAGCAAGTCGAGCCATGCGCCGCACACGTCCCGGGCCGTGATCGGAGAGCCGTCGCTGAACTTAGCATTTTTGCGGAGCGTAAAAGTCCAGCGTTTTTTATTGCGCGAAATGCGGTATCGAACGGCGAGCGCATTTTTCGGTTCGAGCGTTACGGGATCGTATGAAAAAAGCCCTTCATAGAGCGATGAGAGAATTTGCGATTCGGAACTGTAGGAAGCAGTGTGCGGATTCAAATCGTATTCATGTGCCGGAACGATGATCGTAAAATTACGCTGCAGCGCGGGGTCGACCGTTTCCGCTTCGAAAAAGTCGCCGGAACCGTCGATTTCGGGAATGTCCGTATCGGGGAGGGTATCGTCGTGCGTTTGCGGAAAGAAGGAGGCCGTACACAGCGCCGCCGCAAAAAGAACGATGCACCGTTTTTTAATAAAACCGATTTTATTGAAATTAGAACCCATCTTCATTGATTCCCAATTTTTCCAGCTGCATTTTTTCTTCGGCGACGGACACGTATTCGGCTCGCTTTTGATTCGCCTTGACGAGCGTATTTTTCATCGTGACGAGTTCCATTTTCATTCCTTTGATTTTGTCTTTGTTTGCTGCTGACGCTTGCGATTTGAAATATTCGTCGAGCGCATTGAGCTGCAAAAGAATTTCCCGGTTGTCGGTAAGCTGCCGGTTGATAAAACCGAGTACCGTTTCTTCCGCTGCGGCCGTAATCTTTCGGAACTCTTCGCTTTGCGTATCGGCGAACGATTGTAAAAATTGCTGTTTCCGCACGAGGAGCGCGAAAAAGGTATTGTATTCGATTTTTTTTGTCGTGCGCGCTTCGTTTTTTTGATTTACGATGACCAGTTCGTATTCTTCGGGTGCGGCTTTGAGATTGAACGCTTGTCTGAGCGCGCGTTTTAATTTATCGAAAAAACCGTTGTGTTCGGAACTCAGGACGGCGTGATTCGATTCGACCTTTGCGATGACCTGCTCGTATTGCGGCGCAAGCGCTGAAAGCGAAAATACGGTGTCGAGCAGCATGGCTCTCGTGTCCACTTTTCGCTTTACTTCCCGTACTTTTTTTTCCGCGATGCGCAGACGTGCGAGAGCTTGCTGCCGGAATTGTTCTTTTTCGGGAGCGCAATCTTCCTTGACGATTTCCTGAATCAATTCGCTGTAGTATTGTTTTTTGCCGAGTACTTTCGGAAAGAGACGTTTGATTTCAGCCATTTCCGCGCTGAATGAAGAAAGCGTCGTTTTATCGAATGCCGGATTTTCGATCACTTTTTTGCGCACTTCGAACTTATAAGCTTCGCGCTGGAAATTTACAAAATCGGTCAAGCCCGAATGAATAGCGGAAACGGCCGTACTGCTTTTGTTGAGAGAATCGCTTATGAGACTCAAGACCATCTGCGGAGCATGGATGTGCGCTTCATTTACGAGCGTCGCGAGTCCCCTCGTGTTTACCTTCGAACTGTTGATTGAAAACGCTCTCCAGTCGATACAGGTCGCCAAATCGAGCAGGCATTTTGTCTGCGCCAAATCGAGGTGATCGGTCGAAAATTTATAATACGTGCACACGAATTCGAGCATGCTTTCGTAGTCGGAAAAGCGCGTTCCCATGACGATGGAGCGTTCGTTCTCCATATACGCCGATTCGTCCGGCAGTATGATTTCCGTGATTTTTTTTTCAAGCTTATACGGATCGGGTTTAATAAGCGCGCGCTGGACGAGCATGGTATACATATTTTTGACGCAAGTATGGAGCAGTTGAAAATTCGAAAGCACGTCGGGAAGAACTTTTGCGTTTAAGTTTTCCGTTTTTTCCGCAATCGCCGTTTCGAGCGTGCCGAAAAAAGTCTGATTATCGCTCATACTTCTATTATCGTAAGTTTTTTGCGAAAAATCTACCGAAAATACGAGTGTTTACCGTGCCGCATCGGAAACGCTTCCGTAAAGGATCGCTTCCAAATCGACGGAGAGAAAACCGCTTTTGCCCGTTTTGTAAAAATCGCTTTCTTCCCACGCCGCGTACATCGTCGTACCGGAAACCGCGAATGCCGTATATGCGTAGCCTGCGGGAAGTTTCGGCAATCTGAATGCGGCGGGTTTTCCTCCGTTTACGATATGCCGTCCGTAAAGCGCGCCGCTTGCGTACGTCGTACCGTCTCGAAACATGAGACACGCGTAAGTGTCGGCGATGAGCGCGTTCGCCGCAAGCGGGGCTGCGTCTTCGTTTTGCTTTTGATTCGTATAGCGCCTCGGCGAGTGTCCGCCTGCCGTTCGGCATTCTACGAAAAATGCCGTATTTTCATCGACGAGCGATGCGAGCTCCTGCAAACGTTTCGGTGCGAATGCGATATTGACCGGGGTTGCCTGCGATCGGTATGCGCTTGAGTCCGTTTCGGAAATGAGGAGATCGTTTTTTGCCGAAGAAGGCGAAATCGAAAGGAGCGGAATTTTCGGTTGTACGGAAAGATATGAAAAATCCGTTTTTTCTTCTGCGGATTTTTTTACCGAACACACGAAAACGTTTCCGTCCCATACGAAGTCCGTTATTTCGGATTCGGCGGGAAGTCCGAGAGCCGTACACGTGATGAGCGGATAAAAAACGCTCGACGCCGTATCGAAGAGAACGAGAAAGTGATGCACGCCGCCTGCAGCGTTGTTTGCAATCGACGCGTTGAAAAAGGTGCTTTTATACAGAGAAAAAACAGGCGTATCGTTTTGGAATACGAGACTGCCCGCCGTTCTGTCGGCAAAGACGGCTGCATCCGTATACAGGCGGAAAGTGCTTCCGGTAAAGACGATCATGCCGAGCCTGTTGACGACGGCGTATGCGCAGGGCGTTTCGTTTCCGTTTCCGAGAGCGCTCGATGCCGATGAAATGCGTACGGCTTCCGTCCACGGTTTTTCCGCCTGCATGGGCGCGCGCCTTACGTCGTCGATTTCTTTTATCGCTCCGCCGTCAAAACAATACCATGTATGAGCTTTTTTCCCCGAAGCGGTGTCCGAAGAAGTGAGCGGGGCTTGCCGATTTTTTCCGCGGCACGAAGCGAGCGAGAGGAGGGCGCACAGTACGGCTATGTATCTGCATTTCATTGCTCCCCAGTGTATAGCGGTACGGCCGATATTGCAAGTGCTGAAGCGCCGTTTGAAAAGCACTGTACGGCGGCGATGCTTCGGATCGTGTACAAAAAGCTCGTGATGCCGATTTTTTTGAAAAGCGTTTTTCCCGTTTTGCGCTGCGTGCGGTAAAGCGGAATATACTGCGGAATAAAAAGCGCATGCGATGTTTCCGTACCGCCCGATTGCGGCACACCGATTTCTTTTGTTTTTTGTTCGAGTTCCGATATTGTAATAAGCGCCGTTTTTTTCATCGAAAGAAGCGGCGCGCCGAACGAATGTTCCGCGATCGCAGTGCAGACGGCTTCCGTATCCGCTTTCCACGGATCGTATGGATGTTCCGTGTCGGCGGATTTTTCGGCAAGGGCATCGCATAATTTTTTCCAATTGAACGTCGCAAGGTATGCGCCGTTTGCCGTTTCGTCTGCACGGCTCTTTACCGTATTTCCGTTTGCCGATTCCGCGCCGCCGCTTGTTCGGCCTTTCGGCGAGTAAAGCCGCATACACACAAAAGCTGCAAATCCGCTTTCCCAGCCGAGTTCCCTTTCATGCGGCCAGATGCAGCCCGCTGGTTTAAAAAATAAGGCGTCCGTTTCGCCGTGACGGCTTATCGGCTGAGCGATCACGGCGAGCGGTCGGTCGGCTGCGGCTTCGAGGCTTACGGTTTTCGCTCCCGCTTCAAGGCGAATAACACGGCCCGCCTGCGTGCCTCCCGCGTACCGTATTTCCCAATAGGCGAGCGGCGGAAATTCGGCGCACTCGTAGGGCGGCCACGAAGGAAGCGAAAACGTAACCTCTTCCGTTTTGTCGAGCGGATTTTTGCACGATGCCATCCCCGCTCCGAGGAGGATAAGGGCGAATAATATCGATATCTTTTTCACGCAATATAAATCGTCAAAATCTTATGGTTTTACGCGGTTTTTTTTATCGATTTTCCGTAAAACCTGTTGCCATATTGAGAATTTTTTTATATCTTTAATATAAGTCAGCATTAACTTTAATTGCGAAAAAAAACGATGCATTAAAGACGATTTAGTAAGGAGTTGCATTAAAATGGCTAAACAGTTGTTATTCAATGAAGATGCCCGCAAAAAATTGCTTGCGGGAGTTGAGCAGATTTCGAAAGCGGTAAAAGTGACGCTCGGACCCTGCGGCCGTATGGTTATGTATGACAAAAAATACGGTTCGCCTGTTATCACGAAAGACGGCGTTACCGTTGCAAAAGAGATCGAACTGCAGGATCCCTATGAAAACATGGGCGCTCAGTTCGTGCGCGAAGTCGCATCCAAAACGAATGACGATGCCGGCGACGGCACGACGACGGCGACCGTTCTCGCTTATGCGATGGTCCGCGAAGGCGTAAAAGCCGTTGCGGCCGGTATGACCCCTATCGAAGTAAAGCGCGGCATGGACAAAGCCGTTAAGCTCGTCGTCGATGAAGTCAATAAAAATGCAAAACAGGTAAAAGGTGCGGAAGACATCACGCACGTTGCGACGATTTCCGCAAATAACGACACCGAAATCGGTAAAATGCTCGCCGATGCGATCGCAAAAGTCGGCAAAGACGGCGTCATCACCGTCGAAGAATCGAAAAACATGGACACGACGGTCGACACCGTAGAAGGTATGGAATTCGACCGCGGTTATATTTCATCGTATTTCGTCACCGACCGCGAACGCATGGAAGCCTCTTACGACGATGCATACGTTTTGATTTACGACAAAAAAATCTCCACGATGAAAGATCTGCTCCCGATCCTCGAAAAAGTCGCGAACGAAGGAAAGGCGCTTATCATCATCGCTGAAGACGTCGACGGAGAGGCGCTCACGACGCTCGTACTCAACACGATCCGCGGTACGATCAAATGCTGCGCGGTAAAAGCGCCCGGCTTCGGCGACAGACGGAAGGATATGCTGCAGGACATCGCGATTTTGACCGGCGGACAAGTGATCACCGAAGAAGTCGGTCTCAAACTCGAAAGCGCCGAAATCAATATGCTCGGCAAAGCGAAGACCGTCAAAATCGACAAAGACAATACGACGATCGTCGGCGGCGCGGGCAAAAAGAGCGCCATCAACGAACGCATCGAAGAAATCAAAACGCAGATCGAAAAGACGACGTCGAGCTACGATAAAGAACAGCTGCAAAAACGCCTTGCAAAACTTTCCGGCGGAGTTGCGGTTATCAACGTCGGCGCGACGACGGAAACGGAAATGAAAGAAAAGAAATTCCGCGTCGAAGACACGATTGCGGCGACCCGCGCGGCTCTCGAAAGCGGCGTAGTTGCAGGCGGCGGACTTGCGTTGCTCGAAGCATCGAAAGTTCTCGAAGCGATTCCTTCCGAAATCAGCGAAGACGAAAAAGTCGGCTTTAAGATCGTAAAGCGCTCGTGCGAAGAACCGATCCGCCAAATTGCCGACAACGCCGGCGTCGACGGTGCGGTTGTCGCGGAAAAAGCGAAAGTCGAAAAGAAAGGCGTCGGTTACGATGCGTCGAAAAACGAATGGAAAAATCTCGTTGAAGCGGGCATCATCGATCCGGCAAAGGTTACCTGTTCCGCACTCACGAATGCGGCGTCGATTGCGGGTACGCTTTTGACGACCGAATGCGCGATCACCGATATCCCCGAGCCGAAAGCGCCGCCGGCAGCTCCGTCTCCGGATATGGGCGGCATGTATTGATAAAATGAAAGCACCGCAAACGATGCGGTGCTTTCAAGCTTCTTTTTCAATGGGCCGTCCAAAAACTTCAGTTTTTGGACAGCTTCCTTAGATGTACTATGCGACGTTTAAAATTAAGTCATTACAATATAAAGACTTAATTTTAAACTCGACAGGCTGTCGAAAAAGTAACCGACTTTTGAGACAGCCCCTTTTTTGTATAGTAGCGTTATGGCATTAAAACCCGCTTCGTCCGCCCGACGCGGTGCGAAATCGAAAAACGGAAAACTCAATAAAGTCCTTCCTCTGCTCTTTATGATCGCTGCGGTCATCATCGCGATCCTTTTCGTTGTCCGTCTCTTTGTCGGAGAATCGTCCGAGCGTCTTCCTCGCGCGCGCATCGTAATGCCCGTCGCTCCGGGAGAAGCCGAAAATCAATCGTCAGGGGATGCCGTTTCGTCCAATAACGAAGCGATGACTTCGTTCGTGCCGCTTTCGCTCAATGAAACGCTTATCAGCACGCTGTCCATCGATTTAAATAACGATATGAAAGAAGATCAGGTCGTTGCCGTCCGCAAAGAAGGCATACCCTATCTCGTACTCATCGTCGGCATCTACGATGCGGAACGGAACGCATATGTCCGCACGGCCGAAATCACGACGGAGATTTCCCGCACGCGCACCTTTTCCTATACCGGTATCGATATGCTCGGCGAACATCAAAACGCTCTCGTGTATCAAGGCGTCAAAGACGACGGTACGAGCGTTTTGGCAATCTACATGATGCGCAAAGAACGCAACAAAATCGAGCTCGTGCAGATCGGCGATTTCGAATCCGACGGTACGATCTTTATTCAGCAGGACGATCGTTCGATGTCGTACGAACTTTCGCAATCGCGCGGAGAGAGTTTTCCGGTGTGGGTATACAGTTCCGCAAAGGATTCCGGCGGCGGCGAAAATGCTAATTTGAGTCAAATCCAAACCGAATACCGCTGGAACGAAAGGGAACAAAAATACGTCGAAACGCGACAAGTGCGCGTGACCGGAAGCAGGATCGCCGCGCGCGAGCTTGCGCGCATTCAAGACGGCACCGTCGAAACCTTTGCCGATTTTCTCGACGGCTTATGGTATAAGACATCGTCTTCGCAGGCAGGCATACGTTATCTCTTTTTCGATCACGCGCAAAAAGAAGTGATCTTCCTCTACGACGATACCGAAGAAGTGTATGCGTGGGAAGACAGCAATCTGCGCAGAAGCGGTATTTACATTACGACGACGAACAAATCGATTACGAATATGCAGCGCCGTTGCGACATTTCGCTTGCGGGCATCGATGAAGTGCGTATTCACATCATCGACGACGTGCGCATGATTATTAAAGAAAATAATTTGTGGGACGGCAGTTACCGCAAAATGACGGCGTTCGCATCTTTTATGCCCGAAAGCCGGCAGCAAAGCGAATACGAAAGCGCGTTTACGAAATGGCCGGAATGGAAAACCGACAACGGTCTCGTTATCAAATTCGGAAAAACGACGTATACCGTTTCGGGCGATAACGCATACGACGAAGGCATCTATGTAATCGGCGCCGTTGCGGGTAAACACGTTGTACAGTTCCGGTCGTCTCTGAACTCACAGCTGCTTTCAAGCGCGTATCAAATGCGTTTTAAAACCGTAACGGTTCCCGCTTCTTCCCGCCGTGCCGCCGAAGTCCAAACCGACTACCACACGCTCGAACTCGATCCCGTGCGCATCGCACCCGATGCGTGCTATCCCGCCGAAGGACGCACTTTTACATTGACGCGCGAAGAAGATTGATGCGCGCGTGTTGCAATTTTCAGCTTCCCGTCATACAATGATACGTATGACTGTTATTAAAACGAATAATAAATCACTTCGCTTCGCCGTTTCCGTTCTATGCGCGTTTATCGTTTCCGTTGCGGCATCCCAATGTTTTGCCGAGTCGCCTGTCGGCGGCGAAGCCGTTTCCAATTTTCAATACATGAAAAAAATCTCTGCGGTATTCGATTTTGTACAGCAAAATTATGTCGATGAAATCGATCCGAAAGTGCTCTACGAAGGAGCGCTCAAAGGTATGCTCGACTCGCTGAAAGATCCCTATACGCAGTACCTCGATCGAAATACGATGCGCCCGCTCTCCGATACGACTGCCGGCAATTTCGGCGGCGTGGGCCTTTCCATCAGTAAGCCCCTCGAATCGTCCGCCGACAAACCCGCGTACGTCGAAGTCGCTTCTCCGATCGAAGATACGCCCGGAGCGAAAGCCGGTATTTTGTCGGGCGATTATATCACTGCGATCGACGGGGAAGCTACGCCTCCGATGACGATGGAAGAAGTGCTCAATCACTTACGCGGCAAAGCGGGCACTCCGGTTACGGTTTCGATTTTACGCGGCAAAGATATCCGATTCGACGTAACGCTCGTCCGTGCGCTCATCGAAGTGCCGACGGTAAAGTACGGCATGATAGGTGCGGCGGGCTATCTCCGCATTATCGAATTTACGCCCGATACGTCCAAGCGCGTACAGGAAGCGCTCGACTCGTTCGGAAAAGCGAAATATAAAAATTTAATAATCGATCTGCGCGATAACCCCGGCGGGCTCATCACGAGCGTCGCCGACGTCGCGGATAAATTCATCGATTCGGGAACGCTCGTTTCGACGAAGAGCCGTCTCGCATTTGAAAACAAAGTCTTTACCGCAAGCCCGAAAAAAACGACGGTTCCCGCAGGTCTTCCGATTGTAGTTCTTATAAACCGAGGATCGGCGTCGGCATCGGAAATTTTGGCGGGAGCGCTCAAAGACAATCACCTCGCATATCTCGTCGGTCAGCGTACCTACGGCAAGGGATCGGTACAACAGGTCATCCCGCTCAGCAATGCGGACGGTTTTAAAATTACGATGGCGCGCTATTATACTCCGAGCGATACGAATATCGATAAAGTCGGTATTCCTCCCGACAGAGAAGTGCTTTATCCCGAATTGAGCGAAGCGGAAGAAAAAGCGTACGCGGAACTTATTAAATCGAATGCGATCGCATCCTACGTCGATTCGCACAGCGGCATGACCGAACGCGATATCGCATCTTATGCCCTCGTTTTGCAAAAAAAATATCCGCTCAATGCGGCTTTGCTTCGCCGCCTCATCCGTGTCCGCGTAAATCGCTTAAAGCCCGCGATGCTTTACGATTCGGATTACGACATCCAACTGAACGCCGCGCTTGAAATTTTGAAATCGAACGATTTCCAAAAGCTCGTCCGGTCGGCGAAGACCTTGAAAGAACTGCAGGATGAAGCCGAAGCGACAAAACGTACGGAGACTTAAAACGTGCGGCAATTTATCGCCGATACCGCACCCGACGACAGGGGACTCCTTTCCGTTTCGGGAAAAGATTTTACGCATCTGTGCCGCGTCCTCCGGGCAAAGCCGGGCGATATGCTCGACGTGCGGATTCCGGGCGGATTCCTTTTTCCCATGACCCTCTGCAGTATCGATGACGACCGGGGCATTGCCGTATTGCAAAAGTGCGGAGGCGAAGGCGTTTCCGTTTCCCGCGGAGTCGGAGCTTCTGCCGTCGATAAAAATCGCCGTGCCGTCGAATACACGCTTTTTCAATTTATCGCAAAGCCACAAAAAATGGAAATGATTGTGCGGCAGGCTTGCGAGTGCGGAGTGAAGACGATCGTTCCCGTCGCAGGCGAGTATTCGCAAAAGGGCAGCATCGCTTCTCTCTCAGGCAAAACCGAACGATTTACAAGGATCATCAAAGAAGCTCGCGAGCAGAGCGGCTCACCGGTGGAAACCGCCGTTGCCGAAACCGTCGATGTGAATGGGGCGTGCGAAGTCTGGAAACGGATGAGTGAAAAAGCGCAAAACGCTTCGGCCGCCGTTGTCCTTTCGGAGCGGAACGATTTTTGCGCAGCGCTTTCGGATGCGGTTTTTACAGGTGTCACGTGCGCGGCGATCGCCGTCGGAAGCGAAGGCGGCATAAGCCCCGATGAAATGGCGGCGCTTCGAAATGCCGGATTTACGCCCGTTCACTTTGCGGGAAATATTTTGCGATGCGAAACCGCAGCCCTTTACGGCATCGCCGCCCTTCAAACCGCGCTCGCCGAATTTGCAAAATAATCCCGATACGGTGCAAGAATACGGTTTTCGATTTCTTTTTCGTTCAACATATTTTTCCGCCGTTCGATCACTTTGGGCAAATCGATTTCGTATCTGCTTTCATTATCATATTTGGATTTTCTTTTTTTCTTCGTCCTTCATGTTTCCCGTTGCCGCAAAAATAAAATCGATCCAATTCCAAATGACAACGGCAAAAATAAAAACGATGACGGCTATTTTAAAAAGAGAAACACTGATAAATAAAAACATACATTCTTGAAAGAAAAAATATTGCGATATCAAGCCTGCGATCAGCAGTAAACCGCATAATACTTTCAGCGTTCCAAGCCCTTTTCTGCCTGCATAAAATCGATCGGCGCCAAAAAGCCCTGCTAATGCCGACAGGCATACTAATGAGTTTTTCCTCTTTGATGAAGCGCTTTTTACTTGTTCTTCCGTGGCGGGCGCGTCTTTGCAATACGCAATCGAGCTTCCGGCAGACAGGAGAAACAGCGAATTTGACAATAATACAAAGGGGAATGACACAAGGCCAAAGAGCGAAGCAAGCGTATTGGAGACAGTGAGATAATCGATACCGTATGTTCGCGCACCATGCATTGAGATAAAGATATTCGGCAGCGGACTTGTCAGTAGTGCCGTTATCTGCATATAAAAATAGAGGATAAGGACTGTCGCGGTCTTGGGATTTTTCTTACCGATAAAAAGATACAAACCGATAATAACAGCCGTAAGCGTATACTGAATAAGCTCTCTCCATGGTATAATAAAAATATGCGCATACGGCTCGTTCTCATGAAAATAATACGCCAAGCACGTTTTTTGAAAAATCACGATAAAAACAGCTGTAATCAATAAAGCAATGTCACTCCAAAAGGCAATAGCAGCCGTCATTTTTGAAAATCTATTCATCGCTTTTCTCCGAAGTTTCGAATCGTGCCCCTTCGGGCATCAGCGCTTACCAGTTTATCGATTTAATAACGGATGGACAATTGTCGCCTTTACATTTGTCAAATTTAAATTGCCCGAATTTCGACTTTGCCGGAACTCGAAATTTTCCAATCGTTTCACATATCAATGTATGACGAAAATAAAAAAACCGGCTTTCGCCGGCTTTACAATGAACGTGCTTTGTAATTTATTTGTCTTCGATGACCGCGATGATATCGCTCATTTTGAGAATGAGGTGGTCTTCGTTGTTGATCTTTATCTGCGTTCCGGCGTATTTGTCATACATGATGCGCTCGCCGACTTTTACGGTGATTTTCTCTTCTTCGGTACCCGGGCCGACGGCGACCACTTTTGCCGTTTGCGTTTTTTCCTGCGCCGCTTCGGGGATGATGATGCCCGATGCCGTCTTCGATTCCGCTTTTTCGTTTTTGACGAGAACTCTGTCCGCTAAAGGTTTGATTTTCATGCTGTGCTCCTGTGATAAAAGCTGCCGTCAGCTGCGCGCCGAAAAGCGCAAACCGCGGTTTTCGCAACGCAAAAACCGCAGTCGATAAAAAGCTTCCGCCTTTTACGACGGCTTTCGTTTGTGTAAGAGTATATAAAGCTTTCAATCTTTATATATTTATAATATACTTATTTTGTGTCCGCATCGTCAACAGGGAGCGGGCGCTTGCCTGCGAAAAGAAGATTTTACGGCGGATTTATCGCGTCAACTTTTCGCAAACTGTGGTATAATCTAATAAAAAACGGGGGCATATATGCTTGCTACGGCTAAAGGGTATTATAACGGTACTCAAATAGTACTGGATTCGTCCGTGCAATTTCAGCAAGGACAAGAGGTTATCGTTACATATACCGTTTCCCCGAAAATTTTGAAAAAAGAATCTCTTTTATCCGTAATAGATTCCCTCGTCGGGGCGATCCCCGATACCGGAAAAGAACTTTCAGAATACCGCGAGGAGCGACTTAAAAAATATGCGGATATTGATTGATACGAATATAGTCCTTGATATTTTGCTGAATAGAACCACGTTTGTACAAGATGCGGTTGATCTTCTTAAACTTTGCGGAGAGCATATACAGGAATATATTTCAGCTTCGGCAATTACGGATATTTATTATATTTCCTATAAAGCACTTCGAGATAAACAGAAAGTTAAAGATATTATAAAACGATTGCTGTCGGTTATTCATATTGCCGATGTTTCCGAGGAGACCATTTTTGCTGCGCTTGATTCCGATTGGAATGATTTCGAAGATGCTGTACAAAATGCGGTAGCTGAATCGCATAACTTTGATGCAATTATTACTCGTAATCCGCGTGATTTTACAAATTCGAATTTAAAAGTTATCTCCCCGAAAGATTTTTTAAAACAGACTGAAAATTATCAAATTTTATGATAAATTTTTAAAAGAAATCAACAGGGAAGGAAAATGAAAAAGCACATTATATTTTTTATAATCGCAGCAGCGGTATTGTTTTTTGCGGGGTGCGTATTCGGATATATACAAACAAATAGGCAATATGACAGGGTTTCCGTTGCGCTGCACAAAGAAAGATCGCGTATCTACAATCAAATAAAAGAAAATTACGGCGTCTATGAAAAAGGTTGCAAAGATGTGAAAGAAATCGCCGTGATCGATTTTTTTAAATCTACGGCATTGTATGTCGTTGAAGAAAACGGAGTAAAAACAATTCGCGTTTCCGAATGATCGGTAACGAAGACTTGCGGCGGGCTATGAAACAATCGGACGAAACGGAACTTACGGAAAAAAAGCGCTCTGTGCGGAAGGCGATGCGGAAGGCGATTTTTGAATTTACCGCCGAAAAAAATCGCGCAGATGCGGCGTCGAAAAAGATCGAGCGCCTCTTGCTCGGCTCCGAATTCTATGCGGCCTCACATACCCTTTTTATATTCGTATCCGATCCGAGCGAAGTCGAAACGAGAGGCATCATCGCATCCGCCTTGAAAGACAAAAAGCGAGTTGCGCTCCCGCGCTGCATCGATGCGGCAGGAACGATGGAATTCTATTATCTCGATGCGGCTCTTTCGTTTGAAGCGCAGACGGAAATCGGCGCTTACGGCATCACGGAACCGAAAACCGCTCTCGAAAAAGCCGATACGAAGAACTTTCCGCACGCCTCTCTTTTTCTCGTACCCGCTCTCGCTTTTTCTTGTGACGGCAGGCGGCTCGGAAAAGGAAAGGGGTTTTACGACCGCTATATCGCGCGGATTTCCTATGCGCTTCCGATTTTGACAGGTCTCTGTTTTTCCTGCCAGATCATAAGCGATGTCCCCGCCGGAGTCCGCGACGCTTGCGTTTCTCATATCCTGTGTGAAAAAGGTATCTTCCCGTGCTCGCCGCATGACGCGGATTGACATCGTGCCGATTGCGCTTTGCAGGCCGGTGCGAATATTGATAAAAAAAACGATATATGCTACTTTCCGAAGAGATGAAAAAATATATCCTTTTGATCGTTTTATCCGCTTTTTTTTCGAGTGCGTGTAAATCGATTCCCGCAAAATTGCATACCGCCGCGGACGAAGCGCCCGTATCGGTCGGCCATCTGCTTCGTGCGCCTGTACGAAGCGGTAAAAACGCCGATCTCTACCCCGAAACCGTTTTGAGCGAACGAGAGGGTACTGTGGAAATTTCATACGAAATCCTTGCAGAGGGGAGTTACGGTGCGGAATTTACCGCCGCGGTAATCGAAAATCAAGCCGATTTGGATAAACTCTATTCGCTTTTGCGCGGCGGTGCGGTCGACTCTCCGAAAATCGATTTTAAGCGGAAAAAGGTAATCGCCGTATGTGCAGGTACTTTTAATACCGGCGGCTACGGCATACGATTGTATTCCGCGGTATATACGAAAGACGGTTTGGAAACGGTGTTCACGATAAGCGCTCCCTCTCCGTCGCAAATAGTAACGCAGGCTTTTACAACGCCTTACCTCATAATCGGCATAGATGTATCTCCTTCAGTACGGGTTTCGGTTAAAATACAAAGAGGTAAGCAGGAGTTTAGTTTACAAGGAGATTAGAGGGTATGATGAAAACGGTATGGAAAACCGCATATACAGCGGTATGTTTGTGTGTATTGCTTTTTTCGATGACGGGTTGTGTGCAATCCTCCGACAGCGGAGGCGGGAGCGGCGGAACGGTCGTGCCTCCCCCTGCACACGATCCGGAATGCCGGCTGCAAAGTTTGCAAATCGACAGGTACCCTTCACTTGCTTTTTTGCCGGATACCTATATCTATGAGGACTTGGAAATTCTTACCGGTCCCATTCAAATTACGGCTGTACCGGAAAAACTTGCTGCACGGGTGTTTATCGACGGAAAAGACAGCACTGCAGCTGATTATGGAACGGTACAAATAAATGCCGACTGTTCCGTAGAAGTTAAAGTTGAAAACGGCGACAAAAGCGATGTGTATACGGTGGAGTTTAAAGCGTTGCATGCGGCAACGGTCAATATATCGGTAACCGATTCAATTGGCGGTACCGTTGTAAACGGAACAAAGCTTAAAGCGTATAAAAGCGGAAGTTCCGAACAAATCGGAAGCGATTATACGGTAACAAACGGTATCGCTGAGGTTTCCGATCTTGTGCAAGGAAGATGTTACGACTTCGAACTTATAGGTGAAAAAGGAAAATGGGCGGGATCCCGGCTTGAAAATTACAAACTTATTAACGAAGCCGTACAAACAGTACCGATGATTCAAAGCGAACACGCTATGATAATGCGCGGCATTACACCTCCTAAAATAACGTCGGCTAAGGCGGGAGCGTCTTCCGCTTCGAAGCCGATAACCGAAAACAGCGTTATTGAGGGACATGAGGGACATGAGGGACGACATTATGAAGTTGCGATTGTGTTTGAATCCGAGGTCGGCGCTGTAGAAGGAACGGCTTCGGGAGCTTTCGGCGCAAAACTCGGTATAGGTAAAGCTCCTAATCAAATGAGCGGGATAAGCGGTTCGTGTGCGGTAAGCAAAAGCGGTACCGTATTTACATCGACGTGTACGTTCGATCTTGGGGAAGTGCCGGACGGTAAAGACACTCTGATTATCGTAGGCTACGATATTGCGCACAACCGTATCGAAAAACACATACCGGTAACGTTTAAGAAGTACTCTTATTTTTCTTCTAGGGATTTATCCGGCTGCAAATTTGAAGAGCTTTTTATGATTGCCGAACGGCTGCCGTATTCGGAAAGCATATATGCCCTTGATCCGGTTGACGGACGGCGTTCGTCTTACAGAATTTTGACAAAATTTAAATTTAAGAAGCCCTATTCATATGAAGAAATCTTAGGCTTTGATTTGTACCGTAAAGAAAAAGGTTCGGTGCAAGATTTTCGTTTTGTGAGCCGAACCTTATACGATGATTTAAAGACAGAAACTTATAGCGGACGGGGCTTTCATGTCGGTATAGATGCCGATTCGCTTTTGGAACAAAATAAAGAATACGAATACAAAATCAGAGCTTTTAATGCGGCAAAAGAAAAATATTCTCCCGTTATAACTACCAAAGTTTTGGAATCGTTTACTTATGATTTGACGGCGCCTGCGAAAAATACGATCATTCCTTTTGCAAATGCGGCGAGCACTTCGTACAAGTGTACAATAAGCAATACGAATATGTTCGGCTCGGCACAAAGCGATTATATGCGTTTGGGTTTGTTAATTAACGATTTGCAAGGTATTCCCCGGTTCGGTGCCAAATTCAGCTATATTTTTGATGATTCGGGACATCCGGATATTGTAATTGAAGTGTGCGATGAAACGACGGGTGAGCTTGTTGCCGAACGCAAAAAAGTTTCCGAGTTGATTACAGACGGTATATTAAGCGCGTATGGTGTACATTCACTTGCCGACCTTGTTAAAGTGGATACAACGAGGGGCGTTGTCGAATTTACCGAAAAATTCGTTCGGGTTCCGTTTTTTAATGTTATTCCCATAGATGGAACACACGGATTAAACAAGCCGCTTGCTTATGAAAAAGGAACGAGTTACCAATGGGATATACAGGATTGGGGAAGCAATTTTGCTTCGCTTAATGACGATACGGCTTTGTGTTTTGTAAAAGAATATACATATACGGATGAAAACGGTGATACGCAGTTTTGTCCCGCCGTATCGTACGGAAACAACGGAGCGAACGGTGCAAATGCGGTAAACGGACGCTTTACGTTTACGGTCGGAAATTAAAGGGAGTAAAAGATGAAAAAGATACTGACGATTTTTGCTGCGGCGCTGTGTGCGCTGTTTTTTGCCTGCTCGCCGGTTATAAACGGTTCGGCTTCTTTTACGGCGGAAAATGCTTCTATCTCTTCAAATTCTTTTAACACAAGCGCGGTATATAATCCGAATGCAAACGATATCGTTGAAGGTTTTGTTATTGCAAAAACCGCCGACGGTTTTGATAAAACGCTTTTTACGGATAAGGGTATCGACGTATGCGGCGAGCTTTCTTTAACGGGTACGGAGTTTACCTATTGGTATTTGCATAAAAATACCGGCAATGAGGCATTGCTGAAATCCGTCTTTTCGATAAAAGGCGTGCTCAGCGCGGACAACGACTATAAAGTTGCGTCTCCCAAAATTGTCGAATCCAAAGACATTGCTCTATCTCCGTCTTCAACCGAACCCGTTGCGAGTACGCAAGGACTCGGTGACGGCAATGTTTTGCAGGATCCGGTTTCGGATGCGGAAAGCTATGCCTTGGACATAACAAAGGCACTGCAAGCGTATAAAGACATAGGCTACGGCGATAAAGATGTCGTTGCAGGCATTATCGATACAGGCATAAATATGCTGCACGAAGATTTTAATGCAGGAGCCGAATCGGTAGTATTGTATGCAAAATCCGCTCGAACTTCCGGCGGCTCATATATCGGAGACGGAAATCCTTTTACCGAAGTACCGTTCGATTCGAATTGGGATACTGACGGGCACGGTACTCACTGTTCGGGCATTATGTGCGCGCTCGGCGACAACGACAAAGGCATTGCGGGCGTTGCATGGAAAAAAACAAAACTTATTTCGTATCAATCGCTGGGTTTTAAGGGGGGCGGTACCGCGTGGGCCGTGTACGGTGCTTTGGCTGATTTGACGAATACCGTCGAAATCTTGCGTAAAGCGCCTGGTGCAAGAACGTCGGATGATGAGGCACAGCTTCCTTCACATATTCAAAATACGAATTTTCAAATTACGCAAAAAACGGTTCCGGTAAATATGTCGCTCGGGGGATCGATCGGTTCGGAATACGCTTTCAGTATTTTAACGAATGCGCTCATGCACGACGTGTTGCCCGTAATCGCTATGGGAAACGAGGGGCGCTATACGGCAGCTTATCCTGCGGCATTTCCTGGCGTACTCGCAGTCGGTGCGACAAACGGTAAAGACAAAAAAGCCCGTTTCAGCAACAACGGCGCGTGGATAAGCGTCGCCGCTCCCGGAGAAAGCATTATTTCATGCGGCAATTCGACCCCATCGGCTTATGTTTCTCTAAGCGGAACTTCCATGGCGGCTCCCTTTGTAACCGGTCTTATAAGCTATTTGCTTTCTTTTGACAACGCGCACTCTTTAACGCCGTATCAAATAAAAACCTTAATCGAAAAAACAGCCGATAAAATAGACGGCGCGGCTTCTTTTGACGAAAGGTTCGGATACGGACGGGTAAACGTTTTGGCGGCTGCCGATTCGGTTCAAAAAAATACCGTTCCTCCCGCAAACGATGTATACGGTGAAGGCACGGTAAGGGTGCGTCTTAAAAACAAGGGCGTTTATATTCCGATACGGGACAAAGTCAGTCTTGTGGACGGCACGACGAATGTACCGCTTGCATATGTAGGACCCAACAGTCAAGCGGACGTTGCCTTTAAAGGCTTGGTAAAAGGCAAATCCTATTCGGTTTTTGTTACTTGCGGCGGCGAAACGCAAAAAAAAGATTTTACCGTAGACGGCACCGATCAATATGTCGATGCGGATTTTAATACGGCGGGAATGTGGGTGTCTACCGTTAGCAACTCGTACTATAACGGCGGAGCCGATACCACCGATACCGTCATCGCCGTATTTAAAGCGCAAGCGGACGGCAGCTTCAATCCCGACAATCTGATTTTGCGTTACGATCGGGATGCTTTAGATACTTTATTTTTTGTTCCGGAAGCTTCGGCAGCTTATTATGTGCTTGTCACGGGCGCCGTTGAAGGTTCTGTTTTTAAGGGCGGAAATTACGGAGTAAAGATAGGCGACGCTCCTTTAACCGGCGGAATAAATCTTGCCGACGGGACGCGGACTGCAACGAATAACGATTCGCACGAAAAGGACGACGATCCCGATTTGGCGCGCATAAAAGACAATGCATGGAATAAAACCTTTGCCTGTAACCTTGTATCGCCGGGAACAAATCATTCCGGAGAGCCTATCCCCGACTATGATTTTTTTGTTGTTCCCGCTTTAGGTGCCGTACAGCTTGCAAAACCGGCAACACCGTCTTTAGTCCCTGATTCAAAAGGATTAAAAGCTTCGTGGACTCCCGTTTCCAGTGCAACGCGGTATTGTGTGAATCTGTACGAAGACGGCGAGTTTAAGGCAGCCCGGCTTGTAGATGCTGCCGCGTCACCTTTGGAAACGTATTTTCCCGGTCAGAATCCGGCAAAAAATTACACCGTCAGGGTTATGGCGCAAGGCAATTTGACATCCAGTGCCGACTCCGAATTAAGCGACGAATCGGCTGCTGCACACCCGTATCCAATGCTTCCCGGTGTTGAAAATTTGAAGGTTGATGTTAGAAACATGTCTTTTAGCTCGACTGTTGAGGTAAGCTGGACTAAGCCTGCTTCCGTAAGCCCCCTCAATATAGACGGATATAAGGTGCGTATAATAGATGTGGTCACTTGGAGCCTTCTTAAAGAAGATACTACCCTTTCTACTTCTAAAAGATTTTATTCAATCCGGAAAGGGGATTACAGAGCCGAAGTTCAAATTACAGCTCGAAGCGGCAGTGAGTTTGAAAATTCTGAGTTTGTGCCAAGTTCGGTTTTTCAGGTGCGGTAAGATGGTTTGATTTTCTGGATGAGAGATCTGACCTGTGTAAAACTTGTAAGCCTGCATCCGATCGATAAAAAATATGATAAAAGGCGCCGGCCGAAACGGCGCCGCCGCTTGAGGAGTATTGCATGAAACGAAAATTACGAATCGCGCTTGTAGCGCACGATAACCGCAAAGCCGACATCGTCGACTGGGCGCTGAACAATTCCGAAATGCTTTCGGCGCACAAACTTTTTTGTACGGGAACGACGGGCACGCTCGTGCGGGAATCCTTTATGCATCACGGTATTTCGAGCGATATAACCTGTATGCATTCGGGGCCTATGGGCGGGGATGCGGAAATCGCGGCGCTCGTCGTTCGAAAGGAAATCGATTTTGCGGTTTTTTTTATAGACGATTTGAATCCGCAGCCTCACGAAGCCGACATTCAAATGCTTTTACGCCAGTGCAGGATCCACAATATACCGATTGCATGTAACCGCTACAGCGCCGATCTGATGATTACGAGTTCGCTGTGGGACGATGCGGGCTACGTGCCGAAAGATCCCATCTACGCGCCCTTTGACAGAAAGGCGTTCGAAGAAAATCTCAAAGCGGGTAAGTAACCTATAAATCGGCCGCGGGAAAGGGGACGTCTGCCGCGCCGCCGGTTCGATTTTAAAAGGCGGCGTTCCGTATCGATACAAATTAATAATTATTAATTTGTCGATTGCACACGCACGGGGTGTTTCCGCCCGTGCGGGTAAAAACGGCGGATCGTTTCAGCGCTGGATGCTTCCCGTTGCTTCACCTTCGACGAGCGCTTCCAATTCTCCTTTTCGGAAAATCGCGATGTCGCCGGGGATCGTGTGCTTAAAGCTTGCGGCCGCCGTTGCGAAGTCGAGAGCGTACTGCGTGTCTTTGAAGTGATGAAAGCCGTGTATGAGTCCCGCCGCGAACGCATCTCCCCCTCCGACGCGATCGACGATATTTTCGATGTGATATTTTTTCGATACGAAAAACGTTCCGTTTTTGTCGTGCAGGAGCGCAGAAAAATCGTTGACGTCCGAAGTATACGTTCTGCGCCTTGTCAGGGCGACGGTGTGAATATTGGGGTATTCGCGTTTTACGGCGAGCGAAATCTTTTCAAAATATTCGTCAGGCAGTCCCTCTCTCGACGTATCGTAGCCGGGAACCGTGATACCGAGACAAAAGCGAATGTGCCCTTCGTTCGTGATGAGAATGTCTGCCGATTTGACGATTTCTTTTACAGCATCTTCCGCCCGCCGTCCGTAGCGCCACAGTTTTGCGCGGTAGTTGATGTCGAATGAAACGGTGATATTCCGTTTTTTTGCTTGGGCGATCGCTTCGATCGTCGTGAGGTATGCGTTTTCGGAAACGGCAGGGGTGATGCCGCTTATGTGAAACCACGATGCGTCCGCAAAAACGGCTTCCCAATCAAAATCGGACGGAAGCGCTTCGGCGATGCAGCTGTTTTCCCTGTCGTAGACGACATTCGACGGACGCCGGTACGCGCCCGTTTCGAGAAAGTAGATGCCGATTCTGCCGTTTTTTCGGATCACCGAGGAAAGATCGACATCGTATTTGCGTACTTCCGAAAGAGCGGCTTCTCCGATTGCGTTGTCGGGGACGGCGGTTACGTAAGAAGCTCTGTTTCCGAGCTGCGCGAGTTCGCATGCGATATTCGCTTCGCTCCCGCTGAAGGTCGCTTCAAAATTCGGCGACTGGAAAAAGCGTTCATGCCCCGGTGCGCTGAGCCTGAGCAGCAATTCTCCGAGCGTAACGATTTTTTTCATAACTGCTGTTCTCCGTTGAACGTCCCGTCAGCGGCTCACTCGGCCCGACGCATCTCCGCCCATAAGCTTTTCCGCTTCTCCTACGGAAATGTGATTGAAATCGCCTTCGATCGTCTGTTTTAAGCAGCTTGCGGCGACGGCGAAATCGACCGTCTTTTGCGGATCGAAACCTTTTACGTTTCCGTAGATGAGTCCCGCACCGAAACTGTCGCCGCCTCCGACGCGGTCTACGATGCGGATGAGATATTCTTTGCTGTAATAATAATTTTTTCCGTCATAGAGAAGAGCAGCCCATTTGTTGTCCGATGCGCTCAGCGATGTGCGGAGCGTGATCGCAACCTGACGCAAGTGAAATCGATCCGACAACTGTTTTGCGACGTCTTCATAGCCTTTTTTATCGAGCTTGCCGCCTGTTACGTCCGTGTTTTTCGCCGAGATGCCGAAAACTTTTTCCGCGTCTTCTTCGTTTGCAATGCACACGTCGATGTATTCCATGAGTTCCGCCATGACTTTGCCCGCTTTTTCCGAAGTCCACAATTTTTTGCGGAAATTCAAATCGCAGCTCACCGTGATGTTTTTTGCTTTCGCTTTTTTACACGCTTCGAGACAGATTGCAGCGACATTGTCTCCGAGCGCGGGCGTTATGCCCGTAAAGTGAAACCATGATACATCGTCGAATATCGCTTCCCAGTCGAAGTCTGTCGGAGATGCCGTTTGAAAAGAAGATCCCGCCCTGTCGTAGATGACGAAAGATCCGCGCTGGCTTGCACCCTTTTCCGCGTAGTAAATGCCGAGCCGCTCTCCGCCTCGCGCGATCAGTTTCGTATCGACACCGAATTTGCGCAGTTCGTTGAGCGCCGCGTCTCCCATTTCGTGAGGGGGAAGCTTTGTGACGAACGAAACCGGCACATCGAAATTTGCCAAAGAAACGGCGACGTTCGATTCCGCTCCCCCGTATACGACGTCAAATTTATCCGCCTGCACGAAACGCTTGTAGCCTTCCGGCGCGAGGCGCAGCATGATTTCTCCGAACGTGATTACCTTAGACATAAGATCCTCCAAAAATTGATACGGAACTTCCGTGTGTCCGTAAGTATAAACGTATGCATCGTTTTTTGCAACGCGCCGGCAGCGACCGTTTTTTGCGGAATCGATTTTTTTTACTTCGTATTTTTTCGGACGGAGCCGGACGGAAGAACCCGCCCTCCGTAACTCCGCTTCCGCTCCGGCCGCGCCGCTTGCGCGTCCGCTTCGCGTTACTCCGGCCGGGCGTAGGCGTGTTTTGAATGCACGGTATTTTTTCGGAAACAACGATTTTACGCCGTGCGGGTACGCTCGGTATCGCATTCGAGCTTGTATCGTATTGATTGACGGCGGATAACCCGCTCGATATAATTTTCATCGGAGGACGATAAAAAGCGATACCGAAGACAGCGTTATCGATTTTTATATCGACTTTGCATGGATGTTTGTGAAAGATGTGTATACGTACTGTGTCCGGTAAGAATCGTATGTATACGATGTGCTGTCTTTTGCAAACTCGACTATTTGACGTGTGCGCATGCGCGCACGGCTAAAAACTTTTTCGGATGTTGCAACATCCTGCAAAAGTTTTTATGGAGGTACGATAAAAAGCGCCGTCTGAAATATCGCCGTCGCTGGAGTCTAGAGCCGAAAAACGCTGAGCGTTTTTCTTTTATCGGAGACACTCGCGATTTCTGTGCATTGCTCGAAATCGCAGCGTTCTTATCTCGAGTTTGCGCGGATGTTTGCAGAAGACGTGTATACATGGCGTTTTGATAAAAATCGCATGAATACGATACACTTTATTTTGCAAACTCGACTATTGAACATGTGCGCGCACGCGCACGGCTAAAAACTTTTTCGGAAATTGATATTTCCTGCAAAAGTTTTTATGGAGGAAGATATGGATGCGTCATCGATATTGACGACATTGTTGGGTTCATCGAGCGTTTCGAACATCGGTAAACTGTGTGACACCGACAGCGGTACGGTGAGTACGGTTCTCGCCCAAGCCCTTCCGGCGCTTTTGAAAGGCGCCGACAAGCAGGCTTCCGATAAAGAATCCGCAAAAGGTTTCGCTTCCGCGCTCGCGGAACACGCCGGCGTCAGTACGGCGAATCTCGGTACTTTTATGAAAAACGTCGATTTGGACGACGGTGCGAAGATCATCAAGCACTTGCTCGGATCGAGTGCGGCTTCGACGACGAAATCGATTGCAAAAACGGCGGGCACCAGCGCCGGTACCGTATCGGCGATCCTTGCCGCGGCAGCTCCTCTTTTGATGAGCCTTCTCGGAAAAACCGCTGGAAACAATACTTCCGGAGATGCGCTTTCGGCTTTGATCGGCGGCGTTATGAAAAACGTAAATGTCGGCGACGTACTCGGAGGACTTTTGGGCGCATCGGGTGCGAAAACGCAGGGAACGGCAAAAAATTCCGGCGCATCCGCTACTGCGAAGCTCGCAGGCAATTTGCTCAAAGGCTTATTAAAATAAATAATTTGCGGGAGTATATATGGCGGTAAAACATAGGATCGTATCGGCGTCGACCGGAAAAACGGTAAAGACGGCGCCGGCCCCGAAGGGAGAGCAGGGGAGCGCGCTGCCGCTTCGAATAGGCGCTGCGGCGTTGTGGATTTTCGCAATCGTCCTTGAAGCGCTT
This sequence comes from Treponema socranskii subsp. paredis ATCC 35535, assembly GCA_000413015.1. GTDB lineage: Bacteria > Spirochaetota > Spirochaetia > Treponematales > Treponemataceae > Treponema_D > Treponema_D paredis. The sequence continues at coordinate 500,007 of KE332516.1, read as the reverse complement.
GCACTGTGCGCGATGACGGAAAAAATCGTCATCCCGTTTTTGGTAAAGTTTTCTCCGCTCGCGCAGGGAATCGTCCTTCTCGTCGTCGATTTTATTGCCGTTGTTGCGGGTGCGCAGCTTTGGAAAAAAGCGAACCGTATCTCACCGGCGTCGGAAGCGAATGCGCTGAAGTTTTGGCTCTGGAACAATATGGGCGTCATTGCGTGTGCGGCGGCCTTCGTTCCGTTTATCGTTCTTTTACTTTTAAATAAAGATACCGATAAACGCACGAAAGCGATCGGTACTGCAGCTGCGGCCGTTCTCCTCATCATCGGGGGACTTGCAAGCTACGACTTCAATCCCGTGTCGGCGGAATCGTATGCGCAGGCGGGAATCACGCAGCAAGTGTATTGGACGCCGCACGGCAAACGCTTTCACACGCACGAAGACTGTTCGGCTTTAAGTCGAACCGAAGAGCTTACTGCGGGAAGCGTACAGGAAGCGATCGATGCGGGCAGAGAAACGATGTGCAAAATCTGCGAAAAACGCGACGGCGCAGTGGTAGAAAAAGTAAAACAGGCGGCAAAAGAAAAAGATGCCGCATAGCGATCGGCGGGCGCTTTTGAAATTTATTCGGTATTTTCGGAAGCGCCCATCTATGCGAAACCCTCGATAATGTGCTATACTGCACGAATAAGAATTAACGGTTATTTCATAATGTTATCGAGGTATGTATGTATAAAACGCGCAAGCGGCTGATATTCCTTTCGGTCAATGCCGCTATTTTAATCCTTTTTATCGTTATTTCAACGATGCTCATGCCCGAACGGATAAAAGAGTATTCGTTTTCTTTGCTTATATCCATTCCCTCGGTTATCTTCGTTCTTTTGCTGATCGGAGGAGATACCGTGCGTTCCGCGCTTGACAAAAGGCTGCGCCGAAAGATTTTCGAAAAGGGCGAAACGCGTTATTTGACGCGCTTTATCAACAGGCTGCGTTTTTGTTATTCGCTCGACGATCTCTATAAGGTATTTGCCGATGTTTTGGAAAAAGAAGCAGGGTGTTCCGTACTCTTTGTCGACAGAGAAAAAAATTATATTCTGTACAACAGTCCCGACCGTTTGGCGTCTTCTCAATCGGTGCGCGATACGCTCGAACGCAATTTTCCGCTTTCGTGGCCGGAGGGTTCCTACCTTATCGACGATTCGCTCGGTATCGTATCGCATTCCAAAGATGCGCGCGGTTTTTTCTTCGTATTCGGTAAACAGCATCTTTTTATTTTTTGCCGGTACACGAAACTCTTCGACGCGGACGCTTTCCGGCAGTTTTACGAAGAGTTTTCGCGCTTTCAGTCGCGTTCCCGTACGATTGCAAGTCTTACCGAAATTTCCGATCTGACAAAAGAATGGCAGCTGCTTGCGGATACTCAGCGTTCGTTTCTTCCTCAAAAAATGCCTTCGATCCGAAAGCTCAAGCTTGCCGCGTATTATAAACCGCTCATAAACGTGTCGGGCGATTATTATTCCGTTTTGCAAATCGATAAAAACAAAACGCTCCTCCTCCTCGGAGACGTTTCCGGAAAAGGTCTTGCAGCGGCACTCATCATGGGGCTCGTCGTCAATACGCTGAAAATTATCGACGACAAAGAAGATCTTGAAGCCGTTATCCGCGAAATTGACCGCGCTATAAAAAATATGAAGCTCCAGGATAAATACACGGTATTGTTTCTCGGTCTCATCGATACGGATAAAATGACGATGCGCTATATCAACGCGTCCATGTCCGACCCGATCGTTCTTTCGCGTGCGCCGGACGGCTACAAAGTAAAAGCGCTCGCATCGAATGCGAGTCTCGTCGGTATCATCGATTTGGGCGATATCACCGTCGAAGAGCGGAAACTTTACCGCGGCGATATGATCCTCATCGCTTCCGACGGTTTGTCGGAGATTATGGATTCGAACGGCATTCAGTTCGGAAGCAGCGACGTCTTTCAAGAAACTCTTCGCACAAGCGCCGACAAAATGCCTGAGGAATTTATCGACGATATCGTGCGCCTTATTCCCGAATACAACGGCGGCGCGCGTCTCCATGACGACGTCACGATGATGGCTGCGAAGGTGGGCTGATATGGCGTTTATTATTCTCGATTTCGGATTTGCCGTATTTTTTATCTGGCTTGCCGTCTATACGAATTATCTGCACCGCACAAAGGGTATATACAGCGAACGCCTTACCGCTGACGTTTCATTGGGCGCGGTCGTTTCGGCGCTGCTCGCCATAGCACCGGCGCTTCCGCTCGGCGGAGGAATATTTATCGTAGTTTCAAAACTGCTTTTTTTTATGGAAGCCGTTTTTTTGACGAATATTTCATTTTATTTTATTTTGCGGAAGATAAAACGCACGATGCCGCTTATCGTCATCTTGATGATACTCTTATTCGCATTTGCGCTGTATATCGTATTTACAAAATTTCAAGTAGTCATCATTTCTCCCAATGCGGGCGTAAAGATAATTGCACGGCATATTTTTCCCACTGAGCTTCGGGTCGTTTTTATGTGGGACTGGTTTTCCGCCTTTGCCGTTTTATACCGTTTTGTGCTGCCGGGTTCCTGCGCGCTCGTTATGCTGCTGCTCAACGAATACCGCTCAACGCGTCTTGAAAGATATCAGGGATATGTCCAATTTTTTGCAGTTGCCGTCATGTGGGCAAGTTTTGCGTTTTTGAATTTTCTGTCGCGCCATATTCCCGGTTTTTATCTGCTCTATCCGATTTCGTATGCTTTCCTTTTATTTTTATTACTGCGTTCGGAAACGATCGAAGCGCTGCCGTCGGTAAGCGACGCCCTCGTTTTTATTTTGAGGCTTTTGTTCGCCTATATCATTCCGAGCGTTTTCGTCGTCGGTGTTTTTATTTCGCTCTATCCGTTTTTCGGCGGTTTGACATTGCTGTTCAACGTTATTTTGATCGCGGGTACAGCCTTATCGCTCGTGTTTATTTGGGCTATGTCGACGTATCTTACGACTACGCGCCGCCTTCGTCCCGTCGACTACGAAAGTGCATTCGAAAGCGATTTGGCATCGATCGACTACAGCGGTGAAATGGACGAAATTCTCATGAGCGTGTATAACATATTTACGAGAAACCTGCAGTGCTCGTCCATGTCCGTATTCGTCAACAACGGCGAAGAGTATCTTGAAAACGCGTTTTCATCCGCTGTCGGCCTCGCGTCCGTCCGCGCTGACAACCCCGCATTCGGTATGCTGCTCAATGCCGGCCGCAACGTCATTTCGGTTTCGGAAATGGATGAGCGAAGCGATATCGCCGAAGCACGGGATGTCCTCACGGCTTTTTTTGCGGATACGCAGTCGGATGCGCTCATTCTTTTGACTGAAGGACGGAACATCCTCGGCTGCATTACGCTCGGTTTGAAAACGAGCGGCGATCATTATACCGATAACGATATTTCCATTCTTACCCGTTTGTATTCGTACTTTTTCGTATTCGGCTATTATATGCGTAATATTTCGAACAGAGAGATCATCGGTACGGTCAACCGCGAAATCCGCATGTCGTCGCAAATCATCGCTTCCATCCAGGAAGACGTTAATGCGGTAGAAAATCCGAAAGCCGACGTCGGTTATATCATGAAATCGGCGCACAATATCGGCGGCGAGTTTATCGATCTGATCAGGATCAACGATCATACGCATCTTTTCGTTATCGGAAGTTTGAGCGGTCAGGGAATCGCGGCGAGTATGAATATGGTCATTTTAAAATCGATTATCCGGACCTTTCTTTCGGAAACCCGCGATTTTAAATTGCTCGTCGAAAAAGTCAATGTATTTATCCGCGAAAATCTTCCGAAAGGCAGTATCTTTAACGGCACTTTTGCACTTGTCGATTTTTCGAACGATGTAATGTACTACATCAACTGCGGTATTCCCGCGATTTTTGTATATTCGCAATCATACAACAACGTTATCGAAATTCAGGGACGCGGTCACGTGCTCGGCTTTGTGCGCGACATTGCCCCGTATATTTCGGTGCGGCAGATAAAACTTGCCAAAGGCGATGTCGTCCTTTCCTGTACGAACGGCGTTCTTACGTCCCGTTCGCTGCGCGGCGAAACCTTCGGTAAAGAGCGCGTACAGCAGGTTATACTTTCGAATTTAACGTACCCCGCTTCGCGTATAGCGCAGTTCCTCTATGACAATCTCGTTAAATTCATGTCGAAAGAAATCGAAGCGGACGTAAGCGCCCTCGTTATCAAATACGTGTAATATTCGGAGATACCTATGGAGCAATTGACGATTACGGAAAAGAGCGGCGCGAATTACGTGTTGTACGAACTCAAAGGCGCGATCATCGCATATACGATCGGTGAATTTCAGCAAAAGCTGTACGATGAGATCGGACGCGGTAACGTGGTACTCGATCTTTCGCAGGTTTCGGAAATCGATTATTCGGGCATGGGAACGATTATGGCGGCGTTCAACGACGGAGAAGATAAGGGGCATACGCTCTATTTGCTCTCTCCTTCACCGGAAAGCCGCGATGCGATCGAAGCGACCGGATTTTCGAAAGTGCTGCATATTATCGGTTCGGTAACCGAAGTTATGTAGCCGGAACGGAGAGTTTCGAAAGTATTTCAAAATAAAACTATGTTTTCGGCGATGTCCCGAAACTTATTGAAAACTTGACGAAGACCGATTCCGCATTCGATTCTATTCCTGTTTTTTTTAATAAAAACTCCGTTTTTGAAAAAATTTCCCGATTTATTATACGACGACAAAAGCCGCTCTTTCGGTCCGTAAGAGGATTGGGGACGGCTTCGTCGTCGGGAGGTCGAAATGAAACGGAAATCTTTCCGCGTGTGGATATGGCTTTTGCAGACGGCGCTTTTATCCTCCTGCATCCTGTTTTCGCTTTGCCCCGTGTCGTGCAAAGTGACGGACGAAGGTTTGCAGCTGCTTCGGGGCGATTATGCGGCTCCCGTCCTTGAATCTTACGCAGCCGAAAGCGAGCGGCATGTGACGCTTTTGTTTTCCGAGCGAGTTACGATTACGGGAGCGGTCATTACCCGAGCCGCATCTTTTTCGGCCGGCGAAATCTTGCCGGAGCAGGGTAAAATATCGCCTGTTTTGAAGGCCGCGTCGGGAGAAACAGGGGGGATCTCCGTGAGCGTGTCGTACGGTGACGGGGGCAAAAGCGTGATCGCCGAAGCTTCCGAAGCGCTTGAAGCGGGTGTGCATTATGCGCTGTACGGCGAAGCCCGCGATGAAAACGGCAACTCGCTCACATTTTATATTCCGTTTATCGGTTTTAACGGACGCATTCCTAAAATCCTTATAAGCGGTATTCATCCTCAATTCGCATCGGCGCCGAGCGGAGGAGGCGATGCGAAGTGCGAATTTGTCGAACTCTATGCGCTTACGGGCGGAAATACTGCGGGACTCAGCCTTCAAAGCGCGGCGGATGGAAGCGACCGTGCGTTTACGCTTCCTTCTGCGGAAATAAAAGCCGGAGAAACGGTAATCGTTCACTTGCGTACGAAGGGGGAAGGCTGTGTGAGCGAAACGGGCAGCGACCTCGCACTTTCTTCCGGATGGTATACGTCTCCCGTGATACGCGATATTTGGTCGCCGAACGAAAAAGCCTGTTTGGGCGATAAAGAGGATGTACTCACGCTTGTCAATTCTTTTACAGGCGATGTACTCGATGCCGTATTGTATGCGCCTGCAGGGAGTACGGCATGGAGCAATGAAAATATAAAAGCTGCGGCGCAGGCTATGTCGGCAAAAGGATTTTGGAAAAGCGATCTGCCTTCGGATGCCGCGAGTACCGCCGATTTGACCGCATCGAAAATGCTCAAGCGCTCGGGCTGCATTGCCCTCCGCCGTGAAGCCGAAAATGACACGCTCGGCGATACTGTTTTTCACACGAAAGAAAATTGGCGGGTTGAAAAAATCCTAAAGGGTGCGGTAAACCCCGCAGAATAGCGCACGGAAGTTTCTCCCGCACACGGCAGGGCTCCTGCCGGCGGTACGGCTTATTTTTTACGGTGCATACCGCATTTCGGAAAACACGGTTTTCGGTACCCTTGCTCCGGTCGTATCTGTTTTTCGCTTGACCTCCGGAGTACGATGATTTAAAATAATAATTATGAATATGCCTTCCTTTCGTGAAATACCGATATCGGCACTTTCGTTCAATCCCTTTTCGAAAGTGCTGCAGCAATGGATGCTCATATCCGCCGGAACAGAAAAAGACTGCAATATGATGACTGCGAGCTGGGGTATGTTCGGCGGTTTGTGGCAAAAAACCGTGGTTGAAGTTTTTATCCGGCCGCAGCGATTTACAAAAACGTTTATCGATTCGCACGATTTGGTAACGCTTTCTTTTTTGCCCGACGGGTATCGCGACGCGCTGAAAATTTGCGGTACGATTTCGGGCCGCGATACGGATAAGTGGAAAAAGGCGGGTATCAGTCCCTATCCGATAAGCGGTACCGTCGCCGTAGCGGAAGCCGAGCTCGTCATCGTCGGGAAAAAATTGTATTCGCAGTTTTTTGACCCGAAACTTTTTGTCGATAAAAATATCGATGCCGACTGCTACCCCGGTAAAGATTATCACGAAGCGTACATATACGAAGTGTGCCGCGTTTTTGAAAAAGCGCGATAGCGGTTGCCTGCTTGCATACCCCATTCCCTTTGTATATAATGTGCCTACATTTGAGCCGTTTTGAGTACGGCTCTATCATCTCATTATACCGAGGTTGCTTGAAGTGAAAGGGAGCCGGGTTACCATTGAGCATGTCTCGAAGAGATTCGATAACGGTTTTATCGCTCTCGACGATATCAATATTACAATCGAGCCGGGAGAATTCTTTTCCCTCCTCGGTCCTTCAGGCTGCGGTAAGACGACGCTTTTGCGTATCATCGCGGGTTTCGAATATCCCGATGAAGGCGCGGTGTTGTTCGACGAAACGAACGTCGCCCCGCTTCCGCCGGACAAGCGCCATTCGAATACGGTTTTTCAAACCTACGCGCTTTTCCCGCATCTTTCGGTATACGAAAACGTCGCGTTTCCGCTGCGCTTGAGAAAAGTGCCGAAAGAAACGATCGACGAAAAAGTGAAGCATTACATTCACCTCGTGCAGCTCGATCAGCACATTCATAAAAAACCGAATCAGCTTTCGGGCGGACAAAAGCAGAGGGTTGCGATCGCACGCGCGCTGATAAACGAGCCGAAAGTGCTTTTGCTCGACGAACCGCTTTCCGCACTCGATGCAAAGCTCCGCGCAAATCTCCTTATCGATCTCGACAATCTGCACGATAAAATCGGCATAACGTTTATCTACGTGACGCACGATCAAAGCGAAGCGCTTTCCGTGTCGGATCATATCGCCGTCATGAATGCGGGGCACGTGCTGCAAGTCGGAACGCCTTTCGAAATTTACGAAAGTCCTGCGACGCAGTTCGTCGCGCAGTTTATCGGAGAAACGAATCTCTTCGAAGCGCAGGTCGTCGATTGCGTGCCGCATCAAACGCCGGGAAAAGATCCGGACTATATGGTTACCTGTTCCGTTCCCGCGCTCGGTCATCAGGCGCCGCTTGCGAGCGATACCGAAGCGACGGCGAGCCTCGACCGCTATATGCAGGTAACCGACTACGGCCCGACGCAGAAGGGACAAAAGGTCGCTTTTACGATCCGTCCGGAAAAAATCCGCATTACGAAAGAGCCGCCCGAAACGCACGGTCGTACCGACATCAACGTGTTCAAAGGCATCGTCGAAGAACCGGTGTATTCCGGATTCCAATCGAAGTTTTACGTGCGGCTCGAAAACGGCGCGCTCGTAAAAGTTTTCAAACAGCATACGATTTATTTCGACGACGGACCGGCCATCCAATGGAAAGACGACGTTTATATTTCATGGGCGGCGGAAGACGGCTATATCGTCGAGGACATACAAAAATGAAAACGACGGATACGAAGCCTCCCGCGGTAAAAGAAGGCACGATCAATCAGGGCACGGCATACGCTTGGCCGATGGGAGTTTGGCTCTTTATATTTTTTATCGCGCCGATACTCATCATCTTCGTCTACAGTTTTTTAAAAAAGGGATTGTACGGCGGTGTCGAATGGGAGTTTTCGCTTGCAGCCTACCGCCGGATGTTCAATCCCAATTACGGCATACTCGTACTGCGGACGCTCAAAATTACGACTGTTTCGACTGCGCTTACCGTACTTATTTCTATTCCTTGCGGGTATGCGATGGCACGAAGCCGTCATCAAACGCTTTTGCTTTTTTTAATAATCATTCCGTTTTGGACGAATTCGCTTATCCGCGTTTTTGCGTGGATGTCGATCCTCAACAACGACGGTATCTTAAATCAAATTCTCATATCGCTCGGCATTACCGAAGATTACATACAATTTTTGTATAACCAAAATGCGGTCATCCTCGTTTCGGTGTATATGTATTTACCGTTTGCCATATTGCCGATTTTTACCGCAGTCGACCGATTTGATTTTTCGCTGCTCGAAGCCGCGCGCGATTTGGGCGCAAACAAAATGCAGTCTATGGTAAAAGTGCTCATTCCCGGAATCAGAAGCGGTATCGTAACGGCCGTCATCTTTACGTTCATTCCGATTTTCGGCGCTTATGCAGTTCCGCTTTTGGTCGGCGGAAAAGATTCGTATATGCTCGGAAACGTCATCGTCGATCAAGTGCAAAAGATGCGCAACTGGCCGTTGTCCGCCGCTTTTTCCATGATCATAACGCTCATCAGCATCGCGGGTATTTTATGGATGAGTTTTTCGAACGGACGCGACGCCAAACTCAAATCTTCGAATGCAAAAGATGAGGTTTATCCGGCAAACGGAAGCGCGCATACCTTTACGGGAGGAATCATAAAATGATCAATGTCTTTTTCTTTTTATTTCCTGCCGTAAAAAAAAGGCGGCAGTCCGAACCCGCTCGGCACGCAAAAAAATCGTGGAAGCACAGAGCGGCGGTATTTTCCTTTTCGAATGTGATGCTCGCGCTTACCCTCGTTTTTTTGTTTTTGCCGCTCGTCGTTATCATCGTGTATTCGTTCAACGACAGTAAGGGCGCCGATTTTACGCGCCTTTCGCTCAGATGGTACAAAGCGCTCATTTTCGATTCCCGATCTTTGTGGGAAGCGCTTTTAAATAGCCTCATCGTCGCTTTTACGTCGGCCGCCGTTTCGACGCTTCTCGGCTCGCTTTCGGCGATCGGTTGCAGTTGGTATAGGTTTCGCGGGCGGAAATTTGTCGAGAGCGTTACCTACCTTCCGATGATTTTGCCCGAAGTCATCGTCGGCGTTTCCACGCTCATCTTTTTCAGTCGAGTGCACATACCGCTCGGACTCTTTACGATTTTTGCCGCGCACGTAACATTTTGTCTGCCCTTTGTCTATCTAATGGTAAAGGCGCGCCTCGACGAATTCGATTTTTCGATCATCGAAGCGGCGCACGATTTGGGCGCGACGGAATTGCAGACGCTCGTCAAAGTTGTCGTTCCTTCTCTTTTGCCGGGCATCCTCTCGGGCTTTCTCATCGCTATCACGATGTCGCTCGAAGACTTCGTCATCACCTTTTTCGTGTCGGGTCCGGGGTCGACGACGCTGCCGCTGTACGTTTATTCGATGATACGTTTCGGCGTTTCTCCCGTTATCAATTCTCTTTCGTGTGTGATGATCATTGCAACCTGTCTTATCGCTTTTGGACTTCGAAAGGGACTTAAAACGGTAGCGGCTTCTCATTAAATGTTTCGGAAGCTCCTTTATTATTTTGAGGAAACGTATGAAAAAAATTATCGACGGCTTTTTAACGGCGGCGCTTGTATGCTGCGTTTTCGGTTTCGTATCCTGCTCGAAAGAAGGCGGCGTACGCAGACGGTCGAACGTACTCTATCTTTTTACGTGGACATACTACGTGCCCGAAACTGCGATCCGCCGTTTCGAAAACGAATACGGTTGCCGGGTAAAAGTCGATACCTACGATTCGAACGAAGTGATGTATGCAAAGCTCATGGCCGGCGCGTCCGGCTACGATATCGCTTTTCCGTCGCAGGACTACGCGTCGATCATGCTCAAACAGGGTATGCTACAGGAAATCGATTTGACTCGATTTGAAAATAAAAAATATATCAACCCGCTCGTTCTCGAAAAAGCCGTATACGACCCGGCGATGAAGTACTGCGTTCCGTATTATATGGGAGCGGCGGGTATCGCCGTAAACAAACTGCGCTTTTCGAATTACGAGCGGAGCTGGAGCATCTTTTCCGATGTGCGCATTCGGGGGCATGCGTCCATGATGGACGATATGCGGGAAGTTATCGGAGATGCGCTTGCGTATCGGGGATATTCGGTCAATTCGACGGGCGATGCCGAACTCAAAAGCGCCGCGAATTTAATAATAAACGATTGGAAGCCGAATCTTGTTAAATTCGATGCGGAAGGATTCGGAAAATCTTTTGCCGCGGGAGATTTTTGGGTGTGTCAGGGATATGCCGAAGTCGTATACGGCGAAGTCCCTGAAAGTAAGCAAGCCGAGACGATCGATTTTTTTATACCGAAAGAAGGCGGTCCCATGTATATCGATTCGATGGTCATCTTAAAAGGTGCAAAGCATTACGATCTTGCGATGCAGTTTATCGATTTTATTCATCGTCCGGAAATCTACGCACAGTTTGTCGATTGGTTCCGTTTTCCCCCCTCGGTCAACACGGAAGCTGCAAAATATATGACGACGACGCCGATGTACACGACCGAAGAGATGGCGCACTGCGAGCTGAAACTCGATATCGGCGAAAACCTCGAAAAGTACGACGATTTGTGGCAAAAAATCCGTTTTTCGGCAAAATGATTGCGGTCTTGAACGGCCCCTGCGCGGGAATTTTAAAAGCGAATCGATAGCTGCGGAATCTTTTGCCCGTGCTGCGGTGCGCTTCCGAGAGGCCTTTCAATTAAGCCCTTTTTTTCGGCGATGCGCTCTCTAAAACTACAACCTCTTTTCGCCGATAATGATATCGAACTGTGATAAAAAACGACGTCCAAAGAGGTTGCCATGTCCGCTTTTTCAATCGATAAAAAAATCCGCTGCTTTGTATGGTGCGCCTTTGTGTCCGGTGCACTCCTGTTTCCGCAGGCGGCGGGAAGCAAAACCTCTGAAAGCGAAACGCTTATTAGGCAGGGGGTGCCTCCTGAGATTCTATCATTTAAATACAAAAAAGGCGATTCGTACCGCACGCTTTCGAAAGTCCACGAAGACGTTTTCGTCAACGGCAGAAAAAATCACCATGCCGAAATCGTAACGCGTATTTCCGCAAAAATTACCGACGTACACGCCGACGGAAGCGGCGTGTGCGAGGCGACGTTTATGTCTTCCGAAGATTCGACGAGCAGTGCGAACGGTGCGCACTTTTCGTGGGGCGACGAATACAAAAGCGTATTTACGCGGAGCGCTCGCGGCATATATGCGATGGACGATGCGTATTTTATGCCGGTCGTCCGCGACTGCCCGATCTTTCCCGAAACATCCGTCAAACCCGGCGACACGTGGAGCGCCGAAGGGCACGAAGCTCACGATCTTCGCCGCACTTTCGCGCTGCAAAAGCCCTTTAAAGTGCCGTTTACCGCTTCCTACAGCTACAAAGGAATTGTTAAAAATTCCGACGGCAGAGTTTTCAACGTCATCGACGTGCAGTACAATCTGTATTTCGAAAGTCCGAAAATAGACGTACGGAAAGGCGAGATTTCGGCTCGTACGGCGGATCTGATGAATCGCCCGAAAATCACGATGGGACATTCGCATCAAACGCTTTACTGGGATAACGAGCGCGGTGAAATCGATCACTATCATGAAAATTTTAAAATCGTCATCGAAACCTATTACGGCGATACGTTTACGTTTCAGGGAACGGCGGAAGCTGAAGTGACCGAATTCGAACGCGTCAACGACGACAGCACGATGAAAAAAATTCAGGACAGCGTCGCGGAACTCGGACTCGAAGACGTATCGGTAAAAAAAGGCGAAAAAGGATTGACGATCAGCCTTGAAAAGATTCAATTTCTTCCCGATTCGGCCGTTCTCCGCGTGAGCGAAAAGCGGAAACTCGAAAAGATCGCCGACATATTAAAAGCGTATAAAAACGATTTGCTCGTTACGGGGCATACGGCGCTGCGCGGAAACGAAAAAGCGCGGCAAATACTTTCGGAAGAACGCGCACAGTCCGTCGCCGATTATTTGATCACGCTCGGGGTGCGCGATTCGTATCACGTGTTTACGCAGGGAAAAGGAGCGGCAGAACCTGTCGCGACAAATCAAACCGAAGAAGGCCGGTCGAGAAACCGCCGCGTCGAAATCACCATCATGGACGAGTAAAGCGCCGTCCCTTTGCGCATACTACGGAATGTCCGCATGCCGGAAACTCGTGTACACAGTCTTCGTACGGTATGCAGAATATTCGATCGGGCGGCATCTCAATTTGCGAGCGTTTTTTCATCGGCGAGCGCGTCGAGGATCGATGCGAAAACGGCAAAGCTTTCGGGAGTCAGCGTCCGTTCGGTATCGTTTTTCGTGTTTATCAGCCGCCATGTTCGCGGTACCATCGATTGCAATTTTAATAATTTTTCTTTTGATTCGGCATCGTTTTTCGCATCGACGGTGTGATTGACGATATAATTTTCGAGCGATTTTTCTTTTATAAGAGCTGCCAAATACGTATTCGCTTCGTCTTCCGGCAGCATCGTTACGGCGACGGCGGGAATGCCGCATGCGATAAAACCCGCGTTGTCGCTGTATGCGAACGGAAGCGTAAGCCATCTCCGTGAAGCCGAACGGCGCAAAAGCTCTTCGGCACGGTCTTCGAGAGCGGCAAAGCGAGTCCGAAGACCGTACGGTACGGCAAGCGGTAAAATCGTCTTACGAAGAATCGGAATCGTACCGCGGCCCATGCAGTCGAACACATACACGTCGTCGTTTGTGATGCCGAGCCGTTTAAAAAGCGAAGCGAGCGAAAACGCACCTTGGCACGCGACACCTCCGGATGCGAATTCCTCGCCGTCGGAAAAAAGCAGACGGACGTTATGAAAATCCGATCGGCTCTGCAAGCGCTCGGCCCAATCCATAAGACAAAAATTCGCCGCGCTGTTATCGTTCGCTCCGGGACTTCCGAGAGCGCGGTCGTAGTGTGCGATCACCGTTTTGATTCGGAACTGAGGATTATACTGCGATGTCGGAAATTTAACGTACACGTGATTTTTTCCGGCAACCGGCATCACGATACTTTCAACACCGCGCTCTCTGAGATAGGAGCGGATAAACGCGCATCTGTCGCAGCCGTCCGCGATATATTCGGAAAATCCTGCGGGAAGGAAATTCATAAAAAGAGTATAGCATAAAAAAAGCCGGAGTGCATCAGTGCAGCCCGGCTTTTTGATTTTCGATGTAAGACGAAGCGAACGACTACCGGCTATCTCCGCCGTTGTCGAATCTCGGACGGCGCGGCGGGCGTTCTTCGGCAATGTTGACGCGCACGCGGCGGCCGTCGATCTCTTTGCCGTTCATGTCGGCGATCGCTTTATCCGCGGCACCTTCGTCCGTCATTTCGATAAAGCCGAAACCCTTCGACTGATCCGTAAAGCGGTCTTTAATAATTACTGCTGAAGCGACTTCACCGAAAGAAGCGAAGCTGTTTTTCAGAGTATCCTCTGTTGTGGCATAGTTAAGGTTGCCGACGTAAATTTTTTTGGACATATACAATGTTCCTCTTGCCGAATACGGCATTTTTTATTTGCTGATGCCAGCTGCAATCTGCGTTTTCTGAATACCGTAATCTGAAGAAACATACATTCATACGAAAGAAAGCTTTATCAGAACTGTCTTTAGAGAACCAGAATCATATTAAAATTAGTAGAAAAAATAAACCGTGTCAAGTATAGGATCGAAACAACAGAAAGGCCTTTGCCCGAAACTTGCGATCGAAAAACATATTCGGAAGATTGCATTTTTTTTTCGATTCAATTATGATTCATCTATATAAATTTATGGGAGAATTTATGGCAAGTCCTTTGGAAAATTATCTTGCATCGTGCAACGGAAAACCGAACGCTGCGATGACTTCTTACGTTGCAAATCTGCAGCAGACGGCAGAGATCGCGCCTGAAATCGCCGCGAGCGTCGTCAAAGAGCTCGAAACGCAGCGCGCCCACTTAAAACTCATTGCAAGTGAAAATTACTGTTCGCTTGCCGTGCAGGCAGCGATGGGAAATCTCCTTACCGATAAGTACGCCGAAGGCTACCCCGAACACCGCTATTACGGCGGCTGCGAAAATATCGATGCGGTCGAATCCTGCGCGGCGAGGGAAGCCGAAAAACTTTTCGGCGCGGATTATGCGTATGTACAGCCGCACTCGGGCTGCGATGCTAACCTCGTCGCCTATTGGGCGATTCTCAATCACAAAATCGAAATGCCGACGCTTGAATCGCTCGGCGTAAAAAGCGTGTCGGATTTGACGGTGGCGCAGTGGGAAGAACTGCGCAAACGATTCGGGCGGCAGCGTCTCATGGGACTCGATTATTATTCGGGCGGGCATCTCACGCACGGATACCGCATGAACGTTTCGGCAAAGATGTTCGAAAGCATTCCGTACACGGTCGATAAAGAAAGCGGGCTGCTCGACTACGACGCGATCGAAAAGCAGGCGATGGAAGTAAAGCCGCTCATTTTGCTTGCGGGATTTTCCGCTTATCCGCGCAAAATCGATTTTAAACGGCTCCGTGAAATCGCGGACAAGTGCGGCGCCGTGCTCATGGTCGACATGGCGCACTTTGCGGGTCTCGTTGCAGGCAAAGTGTTTACCGGAGATTACGATCCGGTAGCCTTTGCGGATATCGTCACGTCGACGACGCATAAAACGCTGCGCGGCCCGAGGGGAGCTCTCGTACTCTGCAAAAAAGAATTCATCGACGATGTAAACAAGGGCTGCCCGATGGTTTTAGGCGGCCCGCTCGGAAATATCATCGCGGCAAAAGCGGTCGCATTCAAAGAAGCACTTTCGAACGAATACCGCGAATACGCGCACAATGTCGTCAAAAATGCGTGCGCTCTCGCAAAAGAATGCGCTTCACTCGGTATGAAACTGCAGACGGGCGGTACGGACAATCACCTCATGCTCATAGACGTGACGACTTACGGACTGACCGGACGGCAGGCGGAAGCGGCGATGTTTCAGTGCGGCGTTACGCTCAACGCAAACTCGCTCCCCTTCGACAAAAACGGACCGTGGTGGACGAGCGGCATACGGGTGGGCACTCCGGGCATCACGACGCTCGGCATGACGGAAGCCGATATGAAAGAAGTCGCTTCGATCATCGATTCGGTGCTGAAAGGTACGAAGCCCGGCACGACAAAAGACGGAAAACCCGCAAAAGGGAAAATCGTCCTCGATCCCGCGGTGCAGGAAAAAGCGAAACAGCGTGTGCGGTCGCTCCTCGCAAAGCATGTGCTTTATCCCGAACTCGACCTCGCGTTTTTGAAAAAAGAATTCGTCGGATAAATTATCAGCCGTCAAAACCGCGGCGGAAACCGCGGGCGGTGCCGGTCAATGAAATAGAAGCTGCGCGGTAATTGTTAATCGGTACATTGCCGATTAACAATTACTCTAAAGTTTTTCGACTTCTTCACGGGCGAGACCGGTTGCTTTTGCAATGATATCGACGGAAACGCCGAGCCGTTTAAAATTTCTTGCGTCTTCCAATGCTTTCCGCCGTTCTCCTTCATCTCTTGCATCCATCATCGTAGCCGACATTATCCGATATTCGTTTCGCGCCTGTTCATTGTCTTTTACCGTCTGTATCATATCTTTCAATCTCCCTGTAAACTCCGTCGTCGCTTTTCCCGTCTTTATATATTCCAAAAGACCGCTTAAATTTTTATCGTCGATTTTATTAAAAGCCGCCGCGTTTATTATAATCTTTTTTGCCCCGTCGTGTAAGAGTGTTTGCCGATCTTCGAGACAGATATTTTCAAATGAATAAACGGGCTTTCCTTTTCCCGGCGCATCGAATAAACAGATAAAAATGATAAAGCTGTCGTTCAGCTTACTGTAGGAATTTCCTTTATCCAAAACGGAAATATCGATCGCCGCTTGATAAAAACGCATCCTCTTAGGAAGATTATGTTCGTCGCTCACTTGCATTTCAATATCATATATTTTACCCATTTGGTTTTGTACCAAAACATCGAAACGAACCGATTTTGCTTCTTCGTATGTGGTGATATTGTATTGTGTTGAAAGATACGTTATCTTTCCGATTTTATCGGATAAAATCATTTCGAGGAATATCTTGCAGAGTTCTTTGTTTTGCATAACCTTGCAGAACATAAAATCATCGGCGATAGTCAAATCATCAAAACTTTTATGCATAGTTTTTTTCTGTTATTGATCCTGCTATTGTAATTTTATACCTAAGCCCGGAAGCCGCGGACGGTGCAGATTGATGGAATAGAAGCTGCGCGGCGAGCTGGACGCTGCGGTACAAGGGCCGCTTACATCGCATGTACGCCGTAGGGATCTTCCCAAACGCCGCCGTCATCGTATTCTATTTTGCTCACGTATAAAAAATCGATTTGGCACGCTTCATCCTGCATTTCCGAAATATAATCGTCGAGTCCGAATTCTCTCCGCACTGCAGTACGGGGTGCGACGTTTTCATCGCATTCCAAAACGATAGGGTTTTCGTTCGAAAATGAAATCATTTCGTCGTTTCCGCTTAAAAATACGACGACGGAAAATTTTCGAACCGTCCGTTTGCTTGCGTTGTAAAACGTCAGTGCGACGCATCCGTATTCGTAAAACGCCGTATCCGATCCGGCGGACACTTCGCCCTTTATACGGTACGGAGCGAGTGCATGGATCGGAAGCGTAAAACAAAAGAGATACAATACAGCGAACGCGAATTTCGATTTTGCCGAAGTGTGAAGCCCGGCGCTTTTCTTCGCTCTGCATCCGTTTTTCGACCCGGCTTTTTCGACCGCAGTCACGCTTTTCGCTCCGATTATTAATTTATCTTTCATATCGCCGCCTCGCGCACGAATTTCGTTCCGTGCGATATAATTGATTTCCCCGGTACGACCGGTTTTACCGTACGCGGTAAACGCGAATGCAGTTTAAGCGATTTTAATATTTCCGACGCGACGTTCGTACAATGTGAAAGAGGATCATCACTGTACGGATCGGGCGATAAGCGCTTCGGCAGTGTTTCGGGAGGATGTTTCGGAAACGCGATATCGAAAAGCAGATGAATATCTCTTCCGTCGTATAGAAGTTCGTGCGCGATAATGCAGCGTAAACAGGCTATCGCTTTTCCGTTATTAAATTTTTTCAGCAAGCCGACGGCCGATGCCGTATCGCGCGATGCAATCGTTGCAAAGACAAATGAATGTGCCGCCGTTTCGATTGCCCTTCGAACGCTTGCTTTGTCGCAGAAGCGCCGTACGACAGGCGGGTCCGCGTGCAATGCGTTTTCGCCTCGATGCATATCGGAAAAAATCGATGCGGCAGCCGTTGAAATACCGCGTTCATCAGGCGAACAAAACAGAACGAGCCCTCTTTTTTGCATGCGTATGTCCCGCAGTTTTTCGATTTGATTTTCGGAAAGCCCCATATCTTCAAGCGGCGGCAAACATCGGGGACGATCGGACAGGCTGAGTACGAGAACGCTTTGCACAAAGACGGTGTATATCAAAACGGGATCCGTACCGAAGAGAACGAATTTTCCGTAAAGCCGTATGCGACCGTCGATTTGCGAAAGCGATGCTATGCGGTGTATAAGCGCTCTCGTATATTCCGGCATGAGCGTCATTTTTTCATAAAACGTTCGGTGCGTTCTGAAAACGACCGCCGTTTTTCCGATAATGATTTCACGGGCGGAAAGAAATCGCGCCTGCTTTACAATCGCTTCGAGCATGCCGTCCGTGTGTAAATCTCCGCTTCGGACAATACGCGATGCATATAAGTCTATATCGGTTTTCATCACAGTATAAATCGCCGTAAAGCGTCAAAAAGCGGAAGTTTTTTGTGGGTTTTTTTTATTTTTATGTCGATCGGCGCGGAAAAGAGGAATAGATTGAAAAAAACGTCCGCGTTTTACTGAAAGAATTTTATAATCTAAGTAATTGACTAGGTAATTGGTTTTTGCTACTCTCTGTTAGCGTAGATAAACTTTATGAACTTTGTATTTATAAATCCCGTTTCTAAAAATATGTATGATGAGAAGGAATTAAACAGATTTATTTCGGCTAAGGGTTTTGAAATCGTTGAGTGTAAAACCGACTGGATAAAAAAAGTTATCGACAAATACAAACAAAGGGTTTCGTCTGCAAATAAAACCGTAATGGATATGCGCTGCCCTTTTGCCGTTCAATTAGTAAAAAATTCTTTTCCGAACTTGGATGTCATATATCCTCCGATAGAGCCGATTTTGATTCACTGCGCCGAAGAAATATCACGGAACTATGGGGATAAAGGAAATATATTTATAACCACGCCGTGCAAATCTTTAGCGGAATACGGAAACGCCTTAAAATTACAAAACACGGTTTTTGTTACGTGGAATGATTTTGCACGAAAACTTGACTGTAGTTTGCAAAAAACGATTCTCAGCAAAAGTCCGATCCCTCCGGGCTTTTTTTCTCCTCTTAAAGTAAAAACAAAAAGCATAACCGGGAGCGCGAAAATACGGAATTTTTTTAAATCGGAAGATGTGTCCGGCTATACATTAATTGAAATGCTCTATTGTAAAAACGGCTGCAATAACGGGGACGGCGTTTTATGAAAAAAAGAAGAATCGGCTCGTTGAAATTTATTCCTGCGATACTCACTGTTTTTTCAGTTGTGCTTGTTTGGTCTGCCGTATGCAGATTGGGAATAATAAGCTCTTATATACTGCCGTCGCCCGAAAAATGTTTTAACAGTCTTATCGCAATGATAAAATCCGGAGATATTTTTCTTGACATCGGGATAAGCCTTTCGCGAGTGGCAAGGGGATTTTTGCTGGCGTTTATAATCGCCTTTGTTTTAGGAATGATAAGTTCGGTAATTCCGTTTTCAAAAAATTTTTTTGAATATTTAATTCAATTTTTTAAAAACGTTCCTCCGATCAGCATGATCCCTCTTCTTATTTTGTGGTGCGGAATCGGAGAAACCACCAAGACAATAATAATAATCCTCGCTTCGTTTTTTCCTATGTATATGAATATCGTTAAAGGCTTTACCGGCTGCGACAAAAAATTGATAGAAGTCGGAAAATCTTTCGGATATTCGCAGCTGGAATGTTTTTCAAAAATCATCCTTCCGAATGCGGTTTCCGACATTTTAGTGGGAATGAGAGTCGGGCTCGGTTACGCATGGAGGGCGATAATCGGCGCGGAAATGGTTGCGGCCTCTACGGGGCTCGGACACATGATTTTGTTTTCACAGACAATGTCCAGGACGGACAGAGTGATAGTAGGGATCGTCGTAATAGGGTTGGTAGGCTATCTTACCGACAAGATTTTCGGAATTGTTTTAAACAAAGTTCTGAAAGGAAAGGCGGAAAATGGCTGGAATTAATTTAAAGCACATAAAAAAATCATTTACTGTCGATTCAAAAAAGATTGATGTACTCAACGATATAAATTTGGAAATTCCGGAAAACAAAATAACCGTACTGCTCGGAAAAAGCGGCTGCGGTAAAACAACGCTCTTAAGGCTTGTCGGCCGGCTCGAAACGGCGGATTCCGGTGAAATTGAGTTTAAGAAGGATTTTAAGACGACCTTTGTTTTTCAGGAACCGAGATTAATGCCGTGGCTCAACGTGCTCGGGAATACAAAGTTCGGTCTAAAAAAATCGGAATACAATAAAGAAGAAGTCTTCAGACTGATAGAAATGGTAGGACTCAAGGATTTTATAAAAGCGTATCCCTTTCAGCTTTCAGGGGGAATGCAGCAGAGGGTCGCAATAGCAAGAGCGCTTGCCTACAAAGCAGATTTTATAATGCTCGACGAGCCGTTTGCCGCCTTGGATTATTTTACGCGCGAGCAGATGCAAAGAGAGCTGATTTCAATAGAAAAAAAAGAAAACAAAAGCCTTTTGTTTGTGACCCACAGCATAGACGAAGCGATAACTTTGGCGGATAAGATTGCCGTAATAGAAAAGGGCAGGGTAAAACACGAATTCGATATTGATTTTGAAAAAGAGAATAGAAATCTCATGGACGAGTATTTTTTAAATCTTAAGCGGCAGATTATGGCGCAATTGGATTTTAATTAATCAACACCCCCGATGCAAGCGTCGGGTACAGTGCTCAACGTTTCGCACTGTATGTTCTCATAAGGTGGTTGCAGTCGGCTTTAATACCCTTTGTTACGACGCAAGCGTCGGGGTATTAAACCCTTCGCACGAATAAATAAATTTTTTATAGGAGGTCATAATAAAAACTTTGTCATAAATATTGCCAAAGTTTTTATTTACAAAGTTTGCGTTGCAAACTTTTTTATCAATTGCACATTCTCATTTCATTGCGAATGTGCATAAAAAGCCGAATCGAAAATTGAAATTTTCTCATTGGCTTTTTATAGGAGGTTATATGAAAAAATTTATCATTGTGTTGTCGGCAGTATTGATGGCAACATCGTCAGTCGTTTTTGCCAAGGCAAAAGAATTAAAGAAGCTTACGTTCACTTATGTAACTTCTCCGCTCAATATTCCTTCAATCATTGAAAAAGATCAGAAGATTTTTGCAAATGAATTTAAGGGAACTCCTGTGGAATATGCGGAAATCACTTCCGGTGCGGAACAGACTCAAGCCCTTGCTTCCGGCGACGTGCAGATTTTGTACGCTGTAGGCGGTTCTTCCGTAATACTTTCTGCGGCAAACGGCGCGGACATCAAAGTTCTTAACATGTACAGCCGCGCGCCCAAAGCGTTCTGTCTGTATTCAAAGGACGCTTCGCTCAATTCCCCCGAATCGCTTAGAGGGAAAAAAATTGCAGGTCCCGCAGGAACGAACCTTCACGAACTTTTAACTGCGTATCTGGCTTCTGCAGGAATGAAAATCACGGATGTCAGTTATGTGAGCATGGGGATCCCCGCAGCAAAAGCCGCTTTGGACGGCGGCAGCATCGATGTAGCGCTTCTTGCCGGCGCTGCAGCATATAATGCAGGAGCGCAAGGCTACCATAAGATTACGGACGGCGACGGATATATCGCCGCAATCATTGCAGTTGCAACAACGGAAAAGTTTTACAAGCAAAATCCCGATGTGATAAAAAAACTGGCTTCGGCACAGAAAAAAATTGCAAACTATATAGCAAAAAACAAAGACCAAGCGTTTGCAACAACGGCAAAATATCTCGGGCTTACGGAGCAGGCTGTAAAAGATATGTCTGCAGCTTACGATTTTTCAACGGAACTTACTCAGGCGGATATGGAAGGCTGGCAGAAAACCGCCGACTTTATGTACGCTTCCGGAATGATCGACAATAAGTTTGACGTAAAAAAACTTTTTATAAAATAAAATACGAAGCTTCGAGCGGCATCATCGGAATTTACGACGCAATGAACTTTTTCCTTTCAGTTGTGACGACTTACTTGAGTATCATTGCCCTGAATTTTCCGGCGGTGCCCGTTTTTATTTAAACCGTGCCGTTTACACTTTTTTTTACAGGGGCGGAAAAAACGAATACTGTCAGATCCTCAAATATTTTCATTGTTTTTATTTCCGTTTTCTCTTATCACTTGCGGGATATCACACAATATTATCGTAAAACGCAAACGAGGTGATCCGTTTATCGGATGTGAAAACGGTGTCGGATTATCTTTTTTTTCTTCCTCTAATAAATTTTTTATATTCGCTTTTTCAATTTCCGTTAATTCATCTTCTGAAAAATCGGGATTTACTTTATAAGGAGGATTCCAATATTTACCAACTTTAGTAAAATATTCTTCCAATTCTTTGGATTTGAATTTATAGCCATGTAAGGCATAGATCGCATTTCAATTAAAGTATCTTTTTCTTCTGTCGGAACCAAATTCCCTCCAGCTATAAAAAAATGGGTATTATTTGCAAAGCCGAAAAGCGACATTAGTGAAACTATACAAATCAATAACAATCTTTTCATTTTCTTAATCAGCCTTATTTATACCAGGCTTGCGTGTGAATCTAATATTCGCTTAACCTGCAACCGGGCACAGTCCCGTTTGTCGGCTGCGAAGCTTTGTTAGGTTTTATTTTTTGTTATTAAGCCCCTCTATATATTGTTGAGGAGTTTGCACGATCAATTTCGGGTTCTTATAATTGTGAACATTCCTTGTGATTATAAATTCTATCTTGCCGTCCAAAGCCGTAAAATATTGCAACGCATCTTCAAAATCCGAAAGCTCCGAATTTAAAGCCAAATCGACTTCCTTTGCATTCACGGAAAGCACATCTACAATGATCCTGAGTTTTCTTAAACTTTCTTTTGCTTTTTCAATCCCTAAATGCTTACGAAGCAAATAATAAATATTTGCAAAAGCCAAAGAAGTTGTAACGAGCTTTACCTTCTTTTCATCACCCAAAGAAAGAATTTGAGCGGAATATTCATAAAATCGCTCACGCTTTTCAAGCACATCTAAAATGACATCGGAATCGACAAAAAGCACTTTACTCATACTTTGATTCCAAGTAGTTTATATAATCGCTTTTGTCGGTTTTCTCAACAGGAATTATTCCGCTTAATTCTTGAACCAGCGGAGATATTTTTTTATTCTTCGATTGAGAAGAAAGCAGATTTCTGAAAAATGATTCAACAATCTGTGATATGCTGGAATTATTTTCGGAAGCATATCCCTTCATTGAAGAAATAACGGAACTGTCCATGCTTAAAGTTAATTTTGCATCCATACGAACCTCTTTACGTATAGAATAGCAAAATCTATACGTACTGTCAAATAAATTTGAATAAAGCATTAAAAAACCGAAAAAAAATATTTTCTTTCGGTTTTTCGTCCATCGTTTTTTTACCCATAATTGAAATACCGAGTATTTCTTGGGAATTTGAAATTATATAAGGAGCGGAAAGTATTTGAAAAGCCTTTAAATATGTATCTTTCCCTTTTCGAGAAGAAAGGGATTTCAGTTTATTTTTAATATAGTCTTTTACAACTATACATGCCTCATCGTAATCATCGATCAGAATATATAACTTTATTTTAAAAACAGTTGTTATAAAAGTTGCAGTACCTCCATAAATTTTATTCGCGCGGAGGGTTTAATACCCCGACGCTTGCGTCGTAACGAAGGGTATTAAAGCCGACTGCAACCACCTTATGAGAACAACATACCCTGACGCTCGCGTCGGGGTTGTTGATTCATATTTTCACCTTCAATATAAGTCGGAATTTTCATTGAAGCTAAAATACTTCGAATAAGCATACAATCCAATTGAGAACTTAGATTTAGAAAATGCTGATATTTTTTTCCTTTTCTAACATTTTCGAAAAAAGATTCTTCAAACTTACTGTAATCGATATTTTTTTCATTTACATTTGTTTCATCAATATTGTCATCCATTTTTTAATTCCCACGCACTTCGGTAAGCCGTCAGATTCGCTTAACCTGTATTACAATGTCAGCGTTGAAGCGGGTATTAGATGAAATTTTCTATGTGTTTTTATTCTTTTTCCACGTTATATAATCTTTTTTTGCTTTCATATCTTTTAGCTTATTCCATGCTTCCAAAGCGTCTTCTCTTGTTGTATGTTTTTCATTCGCCAGGTAATCGCTTATAAAGTTATTAAATTTACAGGATGGAATTTGGGGAAGCTTTCCTTCAGTTTTATTTAAACGAATATATTCACAAACGACATCATTATAAGTTATTTTTTCACCGTCGGAAAGTTTATTTTCAATCCATCGATTAAGCCAATATTTTGCACCCGATTTCGGTTTTAATCCCGGAACTCGTTTATCCATTTCACTATGTATGAATTCCCATGTTTCTTTTTTGTTACTGAAATTTTCGACATACGTATGATTATTCAATATATCTCTATCCCGGCTTTTACTCCGAAAACGATTCTTTTGATTTACCGTTCCGGTTTTCAAAAATTGAATAATCAACGCCTCAAGTTGATCTTTTCGTGTTTTTGAATCAAAAGGCATTTTAAGTGACTTTGCAAATGCTTTGAGTTCACTCATGTACCAATATTTATTTTCAAATTCTTTTATTGTCATAGAATCTTTTACTTATGTGCCGTAATTATTCGTGTAACTGTATACATTAACGGTTATCTATCATCAATAATAATTTTCTACCCTCATATTACTATACCACAGCATAGCCCGAAAAGACAATATTTCATATTGTTCCGTTTCCGTTCATTGCGCTTTGCGCTTTTTTCTGCTAAGATTTCACCCGCGATGATTTCTTATTGGCAGCAAAAAAACGGACAATTTCTCCGCGGTATCGGAACGCAATTGGACGCTTCAAGCAGGACCTGGGTCGACGCGCGTAATGTAACGAGCATCGACGGTTCGCTGCTTGAGGCGAGCTGCGGCATAGATTACGATCACATTGTCGACGTCCTCGATCCCGACGAGCTTTCCCGTATCGAAGAAGGCGATTCGTACGTACTCATCATCATACGCATGCCTATGTACGATCCTTCCGCCGAAGTGTCTTTTTATACGATTCCGCTCGGTATCGTCATCGAAGGAAATACGATCATCACGATATGTTCGGCAAGCTGCGACGTTCTCGGCGATATCGCTTCGGGTGCCATAAAGGGAATTTCGCTCGACGATTTTCCGGCTTTTATCATCAAACTGATGAGCCGTGCCGACACGACGTTTTTGCGTTATCTCAAAGAAATAAACCGTCAGACGACCGCCATGCAGCGCGAACTGCAGGGGCCGATCGAAAACAAAGAAATCGTAAAGCTTCTCAATTTGCAAAAGTCTCTCGAATATTTTACGACGTCTCTTACAAGCAACCAGCTTTTATTGCAAAAACTGCGCCGAACGAAATTATTAAATCTCGACGAAGACGATTACGATTGGCTCGACGATGTCGACATCGACAACAGGCAGGCGATCGGTATGGCCGAAACCTACAACAATATCCTCGCGGGTCTTATGGACACTTTTACGTCGGTCATTTCGAACAATTTGAACGTCAGTATGAAACGTCTCACCGTCATCAACCTCGTGCTCATGGTGCCGACGTTTATCACGAGCTTTTTCGGTATGAACGTACCGCTGCCGTTTTCAAGCAACGGGTGGGTCGGCATGTTCGTCATTTCCGGCGGCTGCATCCTCACGACGATTCTTACGGCGCTTATGCTCCGAGATCGTACATCGATAAAAAAATAATCGGTGCGATTCGCACTTGATCGATTCGTGATCGTGTATCTTGTCTCCGCACTTGCCGACAGGTGCATACGAAGGCAAGCTGTTTTGCGTTGAAACTTTTTTTGTCTGTTTTTATTTTAATTAGGGAGAAGGTTTAAACGAAACGCTGAAATGGCGCGTCTCGTTTAACTTCGAGTTTTTTTCAAAAACTCGCTCATATACGTGTGCGCCGCTCGAAACTTCGCGCTTACGCGCTCGTTGCGAGGCTCGCGCACGAATTGCCCGGCTCCTAAATCTGAAGATTTACTCGCCGTGCAATTTTAAGGAAAGTTTAAACGAAACGCTGAAACGGCGCGTTTCGTTTAACTTCGAGTTTTTTTCAAAAACTCGCCCATATACGTGTGCGCCGCCCGAAACTTCGCGCTTACGCGCTCGTTACGAGACTCTCGCACGAATTGCCCGGCTCCTAAATCCGAAGATTTACTCGCCGTGCAATTTTAAGGAAGGCTTATGAAAAAACATACCGGCGCATTTATTTTAATAATTCTTTGTTCGGTGCTCGGCTCGCTTCCGCTTTCGGCAAAAGGGAAGGGCGATGTTTTCGGCGGTATCGATACGGTAAGTCTTCCGCTTGACGGAACGAAAAATACCTTTGTCATCGGGGAAAACAGTCAAACCTATACGGCAGCCCGCACCGTCGCCCCGTTTAAAATTAATAAATACGAAACGACATACGCTCTCTGGTTCGGCGTGCGTGTTGAAGCGGAACGGCAAGGCTATGTTTTCGCAAATCCGGGGCAGGGCGGCTCAGAAGGAAAGCGCGGCGGGTTTCCGTCCGATGCCGATGCGTTTCAGCCGGTTACCGCAATAAACTGGTACGATGCGATTGTCTGGTGCAATGCGCTGAGCGAAATCGAAAATAAAAAACCGTGCTATTCGTATAAAGGAAAAGTACTGCGCGATTCGACCGATACCGCTTCGTGCGACCTGGCCGAATGCGATTGGAGCGCTTCAGGCTGGCGGCTGCCTACGGAAGCAGAATGGGAATACGCCGCCCGCATAACGAAAAACGGCATACAGAGAGGCGATGCGCCGAGCGGCGAAACGGCGGAAACGGGCATATCTGAAACCGGTATGTCGCTTGTCGCGTGGGACTTCAGCAATGCGGATGCGACGCGGATCGTAGGAACTGCCGGTACGGTTTTCGCTCCCGACGCGCCGCCTGCTCCCGGTTCGGGAAATGCAAACGGAGCGGGCATATACGATATGAGCGGCAACGTGCTCGAATTCTGTTGGGATTGGTTTGCCGATTACACGGAGCAAAAAAAGGGAGCTCCCTATGCCGGCCCCGCATACGGTTCAAAGCGCGTAAGCCGCGGCGGAAGCGTTTCGGAATACACGCCCTTTATCAACGCGGGCGACCGCTATGCATTCGATCCGAACGAAGCGTACGATTATATGGGATTCCGCATCGCCGGAAACGAGTGAACGTTTTTAAAACAATGCTTTCGGTTCAGACTGCAAGTTTTTGATTTCGGTTTCGGAAAGACCTGTCGCCCCGCTTATGGCGGCGATCGGAAAATGCATGGCCGTCATATTTTTTACGGTTTCCAATTTATTTCGGTAGGCGCCTTTTTCAAAGCCGAGAGCTTCACCTTCTTCCCGTTCGGCGGCAAGAATTTCCCGGTAGTTTTGTTCGGACAATTCCCATGCAATGCGCCGTTCTTCTTCGGTTACTCTGCACAGTGTCGTTTCCGCCATTTTCAGACCCTCCTCCAACGTACACAATTTTTCGAGTATGCCGCTTTGTTTGTCCTGCTCGTAATTGCTCAAAAAACGTATCCAAAAATCTTTTGCGGTATAATCCGAAATATCTTTTTTTATAGTATAATCTATAAGTTCATTCAGAGCAACATAAATAAATTGAATTATGGAATCGTCGTTCATAACCGGAAGCGCGGCTGTTTCCGGTACGGAACAACCGAACACGGTCAAGCCTATAGCGTACAATAAATCGCCTTCTTTTGTTTTTTGTTTTAAAAAACGGGAAGCGGTACGCATCAAATAGAGCTGATTTCTTCTCGGAAAAGAGTTTTTCCAAAACTGCTGCATTTCAAGATTCACGATAAGACTGTTATCGGTTTTGACCAAGAGATCCAAATGATATGTTTCGCCGTTCGGACTTTCCCGCGTAAGCTCCGTATTTAAAATATCGGCTTTGCGTATCTTTCCGTAAAATTCTTCCAAAAATGCGTTGAGAAAACTGATAAGCGCTTTGTTTCCTTCATCGCCTTTTGAAAACATCAGCTTAAATACCCAATCTTTTTTAGGATTTATCGCTTCCGAGTTTTTATACTCCATGCAGACCTCCTTTTATGAGTGCGCACTTGTGCGGATCCGCCCGGCTCCCCCCGCTTATGGCGGCTATCGGAAAATGTATGGCCGTCATATTTTGTACGGTTTCCAATTTTTGGAAACCGCTTTCTGATACTATAGTCTGCAAGTGTAAAAAATCGGCGTTTTTTACAGAGGTTTTTTCGCAATTTTTGTAACTTTTCCGTGTTTTTTGCGGTTTTATTACCTCTCTTTTTTATCCCTTGACAATATTCGTTTTCGGGGCATATACTTATGGTGATGTTCGGCGGGCAAAACTGTCCGCCGGATAAATTCATAAGCTTTGCAGCGAGAGCCGCGAAAAGGAGTAAAGATGAAATTGCTGAAAAAGATTCTTATCGGCGCCGTTTTTATGACGGCGGGATTTGCGTTTGCTCAAACATCCATGATGAAAAGAAGCACGGCGACTCTGTTCGGAACCGATGTCGATGATTTTATGAGCGTAAACGACTGGAGCAATGTCCAGCCGAAAAATATGTTCGGCTACCTCGGATACGGTCAGAGCGGACAAAGTAATATAGAATTAGGTCTTTCGCGCATGTTCAATCCGTTTTATATGGGTGCATGGTTCGGCGGAAGAGTTGAATGGACTTCCAAAACGGAAACCGACAACAGCGGAAAGAATACGCTTACGAATAAGACGAACGAAACTGACGGTGCTGAAGGAAAAGTGATTTTCGGTATAAACAATTTGGGTTTCCTCGCCGACGTCAGATTCAAACCGAACGCCGGCAACAGTTATACAAAAACCGATGCTACAAATACCGAAGTAAGCAGCAATAAATTCGAATTCGATACGACGATCAGAGCCGGTATGAACCTTCCCGTCGGTGAAATGCTTTTTAAAACATCTGGGGCGATCGGTCTGCGTTCTAAGGCGATCAAGGACGAAACGAAAACGAACGGCACGATCACGGCTCTTACCGATACCGGCTATACCATACTCGACATAGACGCGGGCGTATCGTTCGACTTTTACAAAAAAGGAGCCGTAACCCAAAACGCCGCCCTCGCGCTCGACACCGATTGGACATTCTTTGCCGTTGACACGGGGGTCAATGTAAAGTCTTTCGGCAAGATTAAGAATGTGATCGGACTCCAGCCCCGCTGGGAACTGACTTTCGAACCCGACGCGAGATTCGCTTTTAAAATGGGTTCCGGCGTGACTATGGCAATGAAATTTGAATCAAACGGTTATGACTATACTGAAAGCTCCGGCACGAAAGCATATAATGCTTCCAGAATCCACACGACGACGCTTTACTTTGTACCCGATCTTGAATTGGGTATGTCGTATTTTATCGTCCCTGCAAAATTCCGCTTTAACATGGGCGCCGCGCTTGCGATTCCGGAGCTCGGATGGGATTTTATTAAAAACGAAACGCGGAATACTGCAACCGGTGCGGTTACTGCCTCTACGGGAACAGTCAATTGGAAATTCGACAGCGAAACGGGGCATGTTGACCTTTCTTCAGGCTTTACGTGGTATTTTTCCAAAAACGTAACGGCTGACGCATACTGGAACCTGCTCGGAAATCTCTTCACCGCTTTCGGCTCGAACTTACATGAAGGCGATGGTATAGAAATCACCAAAACGCTGAACAAACTTCTCATTCACAACTTCGGCGTTTTGATAACCGTCAAGTTCTAAAAAAACGGCGTAGTCCGTTTGGGCTTCGTGCGTGAACGCATCTAAAATCAAGGGACTGTCCGTCTGGGCAGCCCTTTTTGTTTGTGCGGAAGTTCGATTGCCGCCGGTAAAAACGGCCGCAGCCATATTCGATATGAAAGCTGCGCGGCCGTCCGCTTCGCTCTTTTTCAGTCGAGCGTTCGAAGCTCCGCAAAAACGACGCGCATAAGTCCGTCTTTTTCGGCCGTTTCCATAACGGCATATTTTCCGTCGAGGAGCGCTCCGGGATTGATGATCGTCGTAGATCCGATCGTATCGATTGCGGCACCTTCGTGAATGTGTCCGGTAACGACTGCGAGCGGCGAAAGGTGTTCTATAAGTTCACGGAACTTTTGCGAACCGGCGTGCAAAGCGGGATTTACGGCATCGCATTTCGTGTCTTTCGGCGGATTGTGCGAGATGAGGATGAGATTGCTCCAATCGCTTTTTTTGCCGGTACCGCCGGAAGCGTGTTCGACGACGGAAAAATCCGAGAGGAGCTCTTCTTCAGTCCGCTCGTTCGGCGTCGTGCCAGTAAATTTGCTTCCTCCGCCGCTTCCCGCAATGCAGATGCCGCCAAAATAAGCGAGCGTGTTTTCGACGCTGACGTCCCGTTTTTCGAGTTCTTTCAGGAATTCGGGCTCGTCACAGTTTCCGATGACGGAAAAAACGGCATCGTGCTTTTTGCACAGCGCTTCAAGGGCGGGCAGCCCCGTTTCCGTGTGATTGAATGCGGCAAAGTCTCCGCCGAACAAAACCGCGTCCGCCGCCTTAAATTCTCCGTCGAGCTTTTCAAGTGCGGAAATATTTCCGTGCAGATCGGATATGATTAAAAATTTCATAGGATTCTCCCGTTTTATTCATTGAGCATATCGTTTGCAGCGGCAATCAGTATACACCATTTCCGCAAAAAAGGCATCCGTGAACGGCAGGGCTGCAGCCGTGAGATGGGCGGTTTTTTTCAAGCTCCGGCCGTTTTTCGGAGGATATATATTCCGTTTTTCTTTTTCCGATCCGTAAATTAACTGATAGACTAAATAGAAAAAATGGCTTATACTTATTTACTAAGGTTAAATACCGAAATTGAACCTGACAGTGTAAAAGGGTGTTTGCTTTCAAAAGGGGTTCCGAAGAATGAACAAAGAGAGTACCGACGCTTTTTCTTTCAGCAAATCGGGGGCGCGCGCATGAGTGACACGGAAGAAACAAAACGCTTTTCAATCCGCAAAAAATTAACAATTATTTTCGGGCTGCTGCTTGCAGCCGTGTTGATCGGGGAAACCGTCTATGCGATCAGATCGACGCGCAAAACCGTAACCGGACGGGTTCAAACGCATTTGACGGATAAAGCCGTCGATGTCGCCGAAATCATCGACGGAAGAATCAGGGCCTGGTTTCAGCTTTTGGACGGTATAGCGCGTATGCCCGAATTGCGCGATCCTTCGGTTTCCGTTTCGGAAAAAGTAAAAATACTCCGGAAAGAAGCGGCTCACAATGAGAAAATATCTGAAATGGATATAACGGATATGGACGGCTATCGCCACACTCTTTCAGGTAAAATCTTTTTTGTGGCGGACAGAGAATGGTTTCAATTTGCTCGAAGAGGCGAGCCGTATATTTCCGAGCCGATTGTTTCCCGTTCGGATGACAATTTGGTTATCGTCATTGCCGTTCCCATCCTAAACGACAGCAATGTGATCACCGGCGTACTTGCCTGCTCCGTCAGCGCGGATACGCTTTCGGATGTCATCGACGATATCAGGATCGGGAGAACGGGAAACTGTTATGTTTTGGGAGAGACCGGCAACAGGATTGCGGACACCGATCGGGAATACGTACGGTGGCGGTTCAACGCCGTCAATGCGGCGGAAACGGATCCGAGTTATAAATCGTTTGCGGCGCTTGAAAAAACTGCAATGGAATCCGAAGTTCCGGGAGTCGGTTATTATACGCATGAAAACACGTATAATATAGCCGCGTATGCAAAAACCAAATTGGCCGGCTGGGCGGTAATTCTCAGAGCTCCGTACAAAGAATTTATGGACTCGGTCAATATACTGACTATCGCCATGGATATTACGGGGCTTGTGATTTTATTTTTCGTATTGATAATCATCTATCTTACCGCCCGTAAAATGGTGCAGCCTATTCAAAGTGTCGGTCATGCTTTAAAAAATATTGCAGAGGGCGACGGCGATTTGACCGTCCGATTGAAAATCGCCGGCAACGACG
Organism: Treponema socranskii subsp. paredis ATCC 35535; assembly: GCA_000413015.1. GTDB lineage: Bacteria > Spirochaetota > Spirochaetia > Treponematales > Treponemataceae > Treponema_D > Treponema_D paredis. Next base: position 468,327 of record KE332516.1, on the reverse strand, counting down.
AAGTAACCGAACTTTCGGCATACTTCAATCAAACGATAGAAAAAATCGGCAGCGCTATAAAATCGATCGGTGAAAATACCGGTGTAATGCAAGCGTCCGGAAACGAGCTTGCATCGAATATGAGCGAAACCGCAAGTACCATTCACCAAATAAACAGCAATATCGACGGTATCAAACAGCAGGCGCTCACACAGGCTGCAAGCGTTACCGAAACGGCCGCCACGATCGAAGAGATTATCAGGACGATCAAACAGCTGAACAACAGCATTGAAATTCAGGCTGCGAGCGTCGCTCAGTCTTCGTCCGCCATAGAAGAAATGGTTGCAAATATCGGTTCCATCGGTCAGACGCTCGACAGAACCGACAGCGTCGTTAGGGATCTTTCTTCGGCGACGGGAGAAGGAAAAGATACGCTTGTCGATTCAAGCGGTATTACGCAGCGCATTACCGAAGAATCGGGAACGCTTATGGAAGCGTCGAGCGTTATCCAGCATATCGCAAGTCAGACGAACCTGCTTGCGATGAATGCCGCAATCGAAGCGGCTCACGCGGGGGAAGCCGGACAAGGCTTTGCCGTCGTCGCCGGTGAAATCCGAAAGCTTGCAGAAGATTCTTCGGTACAAGGTAAACGGATAACGGCGACGCTGAAGTCGCTCGGCAACGAAATCGGTATGCTTGCCGCTTCTTCCAAAATCGTCGAAGAAAAATTCAATATTATTTTTACGCTGGCGGAAGAAGTAAAATCCATGAGCAGCCGTCTCACCGAAGCCATGCGCGAACAGGAGACGGGCAGTAAAGAAGTGCTTGCCGCAATCAAAGACATCAATTCGGTAACGACGGAAGTACAAACGGGATCTGAAGAAATGTTGAAAGGCGGCGAACAGGTTGCCGGCGAAATGCGTAAGCTCGACGACTTGACGCGCATTATCACGGACAGTATGAACGAAATGGCTTCCGGCGTGACGCAGATCAATAACGCCATACAGGATGTCAACTCGCTCACACAAAAAAATAAAGCGAGTATCGAAAGTCTTGCCTCTGAAGTCGGAAAGTTTAAAGTCTGATACGGGACGGGAGACGGCGGCGCTTTTTTGAAAATTCAAATTTTTGAAACGTTTTTCAAAATTATAAAACGGCTTTCGGAGCATAACTCGTTCCTAAAGTCGTTTTTTTATCCGTACGCTTTGTTTTCGCTTCAAGCGGCGTAATCGCAAAACCTGCGCAGCGCTTCGGATCTTACAGTGTTTCGATCGTTTCCCGGAGCGTGTGCATTTGGCCGGGAGTGCCGATCGTGATACGGAGATAGTCTTCGATCCCCTTTGTCGCAAAGCGGCGGACGAGAATACCCCGCTCTTTTATGCGGCGGTACGCATCTTCTCCGGCAAGTCCTTTTTTTCGGGCAAAGACGAAATTCGTTAAAGACGGAATGCAGTTCCAACCGTGAGAGGAGAGGAAGGCGGAGAATTTTTCACGTTCGGCGGCAATTTTTTTTGCGCAGTCGGCGTAGTATGCATCATTTTCACACGCGGCGATACCGGCGATTTGAGCGACCGCGTCGATCGGAAAATGATTGAGCGAATTTTTTACCGTCGTGACCGTCTGCACGAGTTCGGGAGATGCGACGATGTAGCCGAGCCGCATACCCGCTCCGCAAAAACTTTTGCTGAACGTACGCACGACGACCAAATTGGGGAAGTCCGCAAGAAGCGGGATGCAGCTTTCGCCGCCGAAATCGACGTAGGCTTCATCGACGACGAATACCCGCTCACGGTTTGTCTCTTCGAGCATGGAGCGCACTTCGTTCCGCGAAAGAGAACGTCCGGTCGGCGCATTCGGATTTGCAAATATGATTCCGGAATTGTTGATTTTTTCCCGTTCGATCATGGTTTTCGTGTCGAGCGTCCAGTCGCTTTTGAGTTTGACGAAATCGAGAGGGATATCGTAAAAGCCGCCGTATACCGGATAAAAGCTGTAGGAAAATTCCGGCGTGACAAGCTTTGTATCGGAATCGAAAAAAGCATAAAACACGAACGAAAGCACTTCGTCGCTTCCGTTACCCGCATAGATCATATCGGGCGTTACGGTAAAAGGAATCCTGTCCGCGTCGGCGGGTCGGCATTTTTCATTTTCGGGAACGGCGCGTGCAAGGACGCCGCCCGTTCTGTTCAGCATATCGGCGATCGCTTTCCGAAGATTGCCGGCGTCGGGATCGGGATAGAGTGCAAGTTTTTCGGGATGCTTTTTAATAAAATCGGTAACGGCTGAAATGACGTTCGGACTCGGCGGATACGGGTTTTCGTTTGCGTTCAGTTTGATGTATGTTCTGTCGGCAGGCTGTTCGCCGGGTACGTAGGGATGCAGCTGCGCCATTCGCTTTGATTTCATAGTAAGGGTATTGTAATCACAGGGCGCAGGAAAAACAAGTGGGATATCGGAACGCATTTTAAGAAGGTTTAAAAGCGCCGCTAAAATGGCGCGTCTCGTTTAGCTTCGAGTTTTCTTTTGAAAACTCGCTGATATACGTATGCGCTTACAGTTGTTCGACTTCCGCTTCGGTGAGGCCAGTGGCTTGCGCTATACTTTCAATCGAGAGTCCGAGTGCGAGTAAATTCCTTGCCGTTTCGATTGCTTTTTGATATGAGCCTTCTTGTAATACGATTTCGCGTTCTTCTTCTCTTTGCACGGCGATGTCGACATCATAATCGTATTCGGCAATTAACATGTTCATAACCTCCCTGCTTTTCCGCTGCAAGTATTCGCGCAAGATATCATTTTGTATGCACTCTTTGATCGCGTTCTTAAAACCGTTTTTGCTGTCGAGCCTTGTATGTCTCCGTACGGTTTCAACGAACAATGTGTACTCTTTCAGCGGTTTACATGTACGTAAGATTTGACTGTCTTTATTATAATTGATATTCGTCACGCTGACAACGAGTTCGAGGGTCGGCTTTTCGGGTATCGTTATAAAGGCGTCGGATAGCCGGAGCGTTGCGGTTTCCGGGTAATCTTCTTCACCGTTGTAAAATACTTTGCGTGCAGCAGTGCGTTCCTAGGTCTGCAAGTTTTCAAAAAGATTGCAATTAAACGGGACGCAGTGTTTCAGCCTTTCCTTTGGGCAGCCTGCAAAACGTCCTATATATACATCGCGGAAATGTTGCGATTTCGGAGTTTACCGCCCGTGCAGTGAAAAAGCCGGGAGCGGGGGAAGTCTTCCCCTTTTGGATATATTTGACCTTTCAGTATCAGTGAAAAAGTTCAGTTGAATTTCAATAAATCGTGTTGTCGAAAAACGACTTCTCTGGTATACTGAAAATTATGTCGGTGATAACAAATTTCGGCACGCTTCTCCGTTCGTATGCGAACAAACAAAAATCCGCTTTTGTTAATTTGCGTGATTTTTGCGATTATATAAAAAAATACGCGCAGCACTATATCGAAGAAGAGCCGAGCTTGGATGTGTATCTCGGCAATACGGAAGATACGGTTATCGCCGAATTGCAAAAGCTTGAGAGCAAGCGCCTCGTTTCCGTTCTCGAACGTGACGGTGAAAAACAGATTGTCATTGTCATCATGTATTATACGGTGAGGTTTGCGCAGCGTTACAAAGAACTTGCGTTCAATCCTGCCGTTCCCTTTCCTACGATGGCGGATTTGCCGAAGCAGCTTTCATCGGATGCGCTTGAAAAACGGCCGGCATCCGATTTGCTTGCAGCCTTGTTTGCAAAACAGGATTTGAAATCGCCGAAACTCTATGTCGTACAGCTCCCGCGCAATGTGCCTTCCATTCTGTTTCCCGAATGCGTGCCCGTACAAATGCTCACCGATGCGGCGCTGTCGAAGATCCGTGCGATGCTCAAAAAAGAAGAATACCACGATTATTTTTTGAAAAAACTGCGCAATGCAAATCCGGGAAAAGAGATTTCGATAAAAACTTTTTTTGAGCAGTTCGTTTCGCGGCAGGACAGTCCGTCTCAGCTTTTGGAATCTTCGTCGAGTTCTTTTTATTCGTGGAGTCAGCTGTGCTATTTTATCAGGCAGGATTTTGAAAAAGTAAAAGATACGACGCTCGAAGATACGAATCTTTTGCAGGCGGTGTCGATTGCGGAACTCCATCTTTTAATGCTCAAAAACAAAGTGCAGGAGCGGCAGCAAAAAGACGAAGCGCTTGAATTGCTGGAAGCTTCTCTTGACAAGCCTCCGTATTTTTATCCGATGAGCGCGATCCTCAAAATGACCGATTCCAAAGGTATGCCGCTCAGCAATCGCTACAGCGATGCCGATTTGAAAAAATTTCTCGAGCGGCTTACGACGGAAAACGAAGACGGTGATTTGCCGCGGCTCCTTGTTTTTAAAGTCGATTCGGGTACGCGCTATTTCGTTTATAAGACAAAGGTATTTCCGCTTATCATACGGCTGTGCAACGAAGCGCACAGCGCCATAAAGCAGAATCTCTCAAACAAATGGTATAAGGCGCTTAAAAATTTTGAAAAGCTTCCCGAAATGCACGACAAGCAGCGTTTCGAATCGGTTCTTAAAACTCAAGTTGAAAAAACATCTCCCGTTTTGTATGCGCTGCTCAACGCGAACTTTTTGACGCTGCTCGACGTTGAATTGCAAAACAGCACGAACGGCGGGAATTTCCGGCTCTTTTCAAACGGACGGCTTTTGCCGTACAGCGAATTGCTCATGATAAGCAATACTGCAGTGCTTTCAAACGCGAAAATCCTTTTGCCCTTTTGGTATTCGATACCGATCGTTTCGCAGATTATCGGTTTCTTTATGCGCGGTCCGAAAAAGAAAAAAAACACTGAAGAGGCGGAAGAAGTTCGAGATACGCATTCGACGAATAAAAATATACGACCCGCGACAAAGCGCGAAGCGATCATGCAGGCTGCAAAGACGGTTGAAAACGATCTCGTGCCGGAAGGTTCGACGGTGGATCGCGAGCTCGATTCGTACTGCAAACAGTGGAATAAATTGATATCGCCGGATGCGCACCGCCAGCTTACCGAAGACGTCAATTCTCTGATCCGCGGTTATATGCGCAGGGTTATCCATACGATTTCGGCTCAGACGTTTACGATCGAACGCGTGCGCAGTCTTGCGGAATCCCTTATTAAAACGCCGAATATGCAAAAGATAAGCGAACAGGAATCTCTGTTTATGTATGTGCAGCTGTACATATTGCGCCTTATCAGTAACGGCTAGCCGATGGGGATTATTCTGCAAGCGCAAAAAATACCTGCAGAAAAACTTCCGGTAATGGCTTAAATTGCGAGCGGCGCGGGGAACTTTGCGCAGTGCATTCGCATACCGGCGGGCGTACTGCAGCTGAAGAAGATACGGTGTTCTTGTTTAATAATGTGTAAAACGCTTTCGGATTTTCAATGCATTTCACTTCAACGCGGCAGGTGAGATTTCCATCCGTACAAAAAAACAGCCCCGGCTGCTTTGAGCAGACCGGAGCCGGTATGCATTTAGTTCGCCGCAGGCGCTATTTTTATCGTGTAAGTTTTATCATTCATCCAGTTACCATTGTTTATGACCAATTTATAAGTTCCCGCTTGTAACTTCAATGTGTAAGTCTCAGATGTTAGTTTCGTTTTATCTGAAATCTTCGTGGCGTTACTGTCATAAAGCCAAAAATCGAGACCGCTTGAGCCGCTTGCAGTGGCAGTGAAAACCAAACTGGATTCGTTTAAAAGCGTAAATGTGAAGCTGTGCTGAGACTTTGAGGAAACTACGCCTTTCTTATCTAAAATTGTACCGTTCAGTTTCCATACGGCATAGAAAGTTTGGTCACTTCTAAGTTTTATAGTCGCTCCCACCCTTTTGCTCCCGTAAACAACTGAGTGCCACTCTGTAAGGCTGTAGTAAGTCAATGCGGGTGTAGGAACGCCTTCTAAAACATAATCAATAGTTTCGCCGTATTTTACTGCGGTGTTCGGTACGGTTTTTACAATGTCCGTGCCGTTGCCGCCGAGATTATACGTTACCGTATATGTTTTCGGATTCCAGACGGCATAGAGTGTAAAGCCTTCGGTATTCGGCAACTGTGAAGGCGAAAGGGAGACTTCCGATCCCGCACTCATTATTTCTCCTATCTGGTAAGAACTTGGTTTTTTGTAAGTACACCAACCCGTGAAATTTCCGTTTGAATTCGTAAACGTGTTTGCAGGTAACGTTCCCTCGTATTTCAGCGTGGTCGTGTTCAGCAAAAGATTTTCGGTAAATGGTGTTCCGCTTCCGCCGTTTTCGGTATTCGGGTCAAATCTTACCGGAACGGATTCTTTTGCCCATATTGCATACAAAGTTTTACTTTCTGAAGCGGATGCCGATTCTCCTGCCTTGTACGACGCATCTTTGGAACTTGCGGAATTTCCCCATCCGATAAAGACGTACCCGGTCTTTGCAAACGTGCTTTCCGGGACGGTAAATTTGTAGGAAGAACTTGCCGTATCGTATGCTATCTTTTTTGTAAAATCGCTGCCGATTCCTCCGTTCGCGTTGAACGTCAAAACAATATCGTCTTTCCAAACCGCATAAAGCGTCGTATCTTCAGAAATAGATATGCTATCTTTGTCCTTGAATTGAGCATAAGTTCCGCTTGCAGATTTATTCCAGCCTAAAAATGTGCTTCCGGCTTTTGTAAACGGATTTTCATTCAATGCTGTGGAAACTCCGTAAGGAATGCTTTGTGTTGTCGTCGTTTTTCCGCCGCTTGTAGTGCCGCCGTTTCCGTAAAATGTTATTACGGGATTTGCCTTCCACACGGCGTAAAGCGTAACGGCAGGTTCGGAGAATTTTACGCTTTGTTTATCGTGATATTCAGGAGTTGTTGCGCCGCTCGTTTTAGCCCAGCCTGTAAAGCTGTAATTTTCTTTTGCAAATGTGTTTGCCTTTAATCCTGTGTAAGTGTTTGCGGTTATAGTCTGGGTTACAGTCGTGTTTCCGTCGGAATCTTTTCCGCCGTTTGCGTTAAAAGTGATAACAACCGGTCCTTTGTACTGCCAGACGGCATACAATGTCGTGTTGGAGGTAAAGTAAACATCTGTTTGGGCATCGGTATAACTTGCGCTTGTTGCAGAAGAAGATGTTGCCCAGCCTAAAAATTCGTAATTTTCCCGAGTGAACGTATTGGGTTTAAGTTTATTGTAGTTTACTTTCCAACTCCAAGGCGATTTGCTTCCGTATTTTACGTACTGACTTGTTTCTTCAGGAATTGTTGTTCCGTCATTTTTGTTGAAAGTAAGTTTTACCGCCTCCGAAACTTTGTCTTCAAGCCAGCAGGCGTATAAGTTTTCATCCGTTTTCAAAGTGATTTTTGCTTCGTCCGTAAAAAACTCCGACACCGTTCCGGAATTTTCCGGAAGATAGCGTGAAGTATACCAACCGTAGAAAACGTAGCCCGTGCGTTCAAAAGTATTTTTCAAAAGGGTTCCCGTCGCACCGCTTTCCGATTTTGCTAAAGTCTGTTCTTTGTAGTCGTACGTTGAACCTTCGAAGTTTGAATAGTAGGTGATGACATAATGTGCGTCGTCGTGCCAGAGTGCGTAAAGAGTCATGTCGCTTTGTGCATTAGAACCCCAGACACCCGCTTTGTCGTCGTATTCTTTTTTCTTTGAACTTTTTGATTTTGACCAGCCGGCAAAAGACATTCCGTCTCTTGTAAAAGTATTTGCCCGCAGTGTGAAAAACTTTCCTTTTTCAATATAATAAGATATTTCTTCCGGCGTTGCCGTTCCGTCATTTTTGTTGTACGTAATCTTGATTGATTTTGACTGTTCGAGCCAGAGCGCATAAAGCGTTGTGTCTTCGTAAAAATATTCCACACTTTCTGCATCTTTGTAGTCAATCATATAAGAATAGTACAGAGAAGTTTTTGTTTTACTCCAACCCGCAAAAACATAGCCCGTGCGGGTAAACGTGTTTTTATCCAATGTAAATTTTTCACTTGATGAAGAAACGTTTACCGTTTGAATTTTCGTTTCCGCCGCACTGTCGCCGTCTTTTATAAATCCTGCGTCAAAAGTAACTTTAAAGGATTCGACTTTTTGCCATAAAGCGTAAAACGCAAGGTTCGACTCGACTTTTACGCTGCTGCCTCCGGCGTATTCGGGTGCCGTTGCATCCGCTGTTTTTGTCCAGCCCAAAAACTTGTAGCCTTTCCTCAATTGCGTGGGAAGCGTTGAAAATTTTCCTTCTTCGCAGTAAAACGAAAAACTTGCAGGATCCGCACCTTCGTAGTTTTTATAAAACGTAACAGTGTAATGTGTTGGTCCGGAGTCGGAACCGACATCGCCGTTACAACTTGTAAAAAATGCCTGAGCCGCAAGGGTTAAAAGCATAACCGTAAAAAAACGTATCGTTTTTTTCATAAAACACCTCCACGAATTTCTCGTATAAAACCACTATACAAAAAAAAAGTGGTTTTGCAAGATTTTATTTTTGAAGTGCTGCGGACGGATAGGGCGGATATGTTTACAAAAAATTATCTCTTTTTGCCCTAAAAAACTCCGAAAATGAAAAATTTCCTCGATATATAAAATGCGCGCTGCATGCAAAAAGTTTTGCCGGCCGGCAATATAGGCTTGGGCGTCTCCGAAAATCCGACCGAGTTTTTAGAGGCGTCCGCTTCATCTTAAAACGGCAGATACGGTTTTGAATCGGTATGAGAGGTTATAACAGGAGTTTTTATGAATCAATTAAATTCGATTATTCTCGAAGGAAACATTACGCGCGATGTCGTATTTAAAGAAACGCCGCACGGCTGCAAAGTATGCACGATACCGCTTGCGGTAAATCGATGGTACAAAAGCGGAGACGGAAGGGGCGTCGAAGAAGTTTCGTATTTCGATGTGGAAGCGTTCGGCAAAATGGCGGAATACTGCGAAAAACGCGTTACAAAAGGAAGGGGACTGCGCGTCGTAGGCAGGCTGAAGCAAAGCCGTTGGAAAGGAGCGGACGGAAAAAATGCGAGCCGCGTTACGATCATAGCCGAGCATATCGAATTCAAACCGCAAGTCGGACAAAGAACGGATTCGAGCGCCGAACTTGCAGGTATCGTAGAAGCGACGGCGGCATCGGCGGAAGAATTCGAGGATACGGAAGAAGAGGCTGCGGTATTTTAAAAAGGCTGTCTCAAAAATTATTTAAAAATGCGGCATTGCAGGAAGTTAGCGTCTCCGGCTCGTTCTGCAAAGAATCGATTCTACGTGTCCGCTTTCGCGGACTTCGAATCAACTTTCGAAAATGCCGCATTCGTGCGCGGTCGCGTACCCGTATATCCGCGAGTTTTTTCAAAAATTCGAAATTAAACAAGACGCACTATTTCAGCGTCTCGTTTAAAGTTCCCTTTTTCGATAGCTTCGTCCCGTTTTGGAAAAGGCAAAAGCCCGTCATTTTTTTGTTCGACGGTTTATTTCTTTTTTGTACGGGGACGGTTTTCCGTTTCGCGCGTCTTTTGTTCTTCGACTCGTTTCGGCACGTAAAATCCCTCTTTCCAATTAAAGCGGTATGCGCCGTGGAGCGGGATTTTTTTAATAAGCGAATTCATCACTTCGCGCAACTCGGGCTTTGTCACTTTCGTCTTTGAAAAGTCGAGCAAAATACGTTTGATGCCGTCGCTGTAGAGAAGATCGCATTTATCCGTCACCGAAAATGCGGTTTCGGGCATGACGAAAGAACCGTCAGGCGTCGAATTGACTTTAAACGAAGCGCCCTCTTTATCGGTAAAATATGTAAAATCGTACGAAGGCGGCAGTTTAAACCGCATGCGGAAAAGTGCGGGATACGCGAATACGGACACGAGGATACGGGAACGGACGGACGGCGGAAAAGTCGCCAAAAGATTTTTTCGCGAATTTTCATACGGCATGACAAACGCGCCGATGTTTTGATTTTCGAGCCATGAAACCGCCCATCGGTTGAATGTGTAGAGGTAGGGGCCGGCGATAAGGTTGACGTCTTTTTTGCCTTTCAATATCGCGATGTGTGCGATATTGTTTACGATAAACGTCGTAAAGCCGTCAGCGATGAGCACATCGAGCATGTGCCGCAATGAGTTTTCGGTTTCCGGCGGACAAAAAGGATCGAGAGAAATGATGAGCTGCTTTTTGGAAAGCGGCAGCACGGTTTTGTGATTTACAAGATCGTAGGACGTTTCGCTGTTCAATTCGATAACGACGCGCACGGGATGAGACGATTGAACGACGAACACATCCGCTATGGAAGACACCTGCACGTATAAGCCTTCGGGAAAAAACTGCAGTTCGTTTTTACCGACGCTCGTCAAGTCGAGTACGGGAAGCTTTTCGTCTCCGGGCTGTCTTCGGTACTGCGATACGTCGCGTGTGAGGACGCGCGGATAACGCTTCGATGCGGCTTTCGTTTGTAAAAGGTAGACGCTGTCGCCGACTTGAAAACCGCCGGGTACGTCTAGCCACCGAGTACCGTCGTCCGCCGTTTCTACGCTGCGCACTTTGCGGCTTATGCGGCCGGAATCGTCCTTTCGGTGCAGTCGGATCGAATCTCCGGGATCGGGATCGTAGGAGCCGCCTTTTAAGCGCGCCATCTGTATGCGAAGCTGTTCGGGCGGAGTATCGGGGGCTGAGTTTTTCTTTTCCGCTTCGATGAGGGCGGCGGGAGCGGGTTTCAGCGCGGCGATTTTACCGAGATAGATGCCCGTACCGCCCGCCTGATCGGGATTCAATATCTCCTCACCCGCCTTTTCGACGCCTTCGGCTTGCGTTTTAAAATTATACCAATACGACGATTTGGATCGCGCAAAATCGGATGCGAGCATACGCTTCGCCGTTATGATTGCGCCTTTTTTGTCTTCTCTCCAGTGATCCATAACATAGCGGTAAGCGGCTACTACGGCGCCGACATATTCCGCACTTTTCATACGCCCTTCGATTTTAAATGAAGCGACGCCCGCTTCTTCAAGGTCGGGAATCTCGGAGATGAGTTCGAGATCGCACGGTGAAAAATAATATCCTTCCGAAATGCCGCTGCTCTTTTCCGCCGCATAATAGCGGCGGCACGCCTGCGTGCACATACCGCGGTTTGCCGACTTTCCGCCGAGAAAGCTTGAAAAAAGACAGAGTCCCGATTCGCTCACGCACAGCGCGCCGTGTACGAACACTTCGAGTTCCGCCGTCGATGCAGCTTTTATCGATTTTATTTCTTCCAGACCGAGTTCTCGCGCGAGGACGACACGCTTTACGCCTTCCTTGCTCAAAAGATTTACACCCGATGCGCTTTCAACGTTCATCTGCGTCGATGCGTGCAATTCCATCGACGGAAAAAACTCTTGTGCCATGCGGATGACGGCGAAATCCTGTACGATAAGTCCGTCGGGTTTTACCCTGTCGAGGTAGGAGAGGAGACGGTAGAGTCGTTCCGTCTCATTTTCTTCGCACACCGTGTTGACCGTAACGTATATTTTTTTACCGAGCCGATGAACGGCATCGACAGCCGCTTCGAATTGATTCCATGCAAAATTCGTCGTGCGAAGCCGCGCGTTAAAGCTTTTGAGTCCGAGATATACCGCATCGGCACCTTCGCCGATAGCCGCGTCGAGAGATTCGATATTGCCCGCCGGCGCCAATAGTTCTGCCATAACTTTAAATATAACAGAAATCGGGATGAAACTCCACAGGAAGGTTTGAATTGAACGTCTGAAATCGCGCCGTTCAATTTAACTTCGAGTTTCGGACGAAGCCGAAACATCGCTTATTAACTGTGCGCTTTCGCGCACAAATGCGGCATTTTCGAAAGTTGACACTTCGTGCAATGCCGCATTTTAAGGAAGGTTTAAAAGCACCGCTGAAATAGCGCGGCGCTTTTAACTTCGAGTTTTTTTGAAAACTCGCGGATATATATGCGTGTGCGGAGCGATTTTACGTGTATCGAATATCCTGTCAGCACGGCAGACGCGAAAGCACCATGTACAGGAGCGTTCCGCCGAATATGCTTATCATTGCGTTCCGTTTCCATAAATGCAGAAGCGCCGTCGTTCCGAGCGCGATGATTGACGGAAGTCCCCACGGACGGGATGCGAATTCCACGTCTTTAAAACAGTAGATGACGAGGACGGCCATGATCATCGGCGGAATATATTTTTCGATAAAAGAGATGACGCGCGGCGGATCGCGGTATGAAAAAACTATAAACGGAAAGGCCCGCGTCAAAAAAACGACAAGCGCGGATATGATCGTTGCAATAAGCGCCGCTTTAAGCGTAAGCGGTGTCATCGGGATGCCTCCGTTTCGGTTTTAAATTTTCTGCCTTTTACCGCTGCGAGCGCTGCGAGTGCGAACGCAATGGCGGTTATGAGGATATGCCCCGACGGAAGAATTCCGATGCGGGAAAGGATGACCGCGGTGAGGGCCGCAATAGCTCCGATGAGGGGAGGCGTTGCGTCGCGCGATTTTGCAAGCTGTTCGATGAGCAGCACCATAAAAAGAGACGTAAGGGCGAAATCGACGCCGGCAAACGAAAACGGAATAAATTTGCCCGCGACCGCTCCGATGACGCCGCCCGTAATCCAATACAGATGATCGAGCAGAGCGATCGTGCCGTAAAATGCACCTTCACGGGCACCCTTGGGAACGGTACAGCTTGTGAGCAGCGAATACGTTTCATCGGTTAAAGCAAAAATCAAATACGGCTTCCACTTGCCGGTATTTTTAAATCGCGTGATGAGCGAAAGTCCGTATACCATGTGGCGGATATTGACGAGGAGTTCGGTGAAAACGATCGCCGCAAGCGGCGCGCCCGAAGCGAACAAACCGACGGCGACGTATTGTCCGGCTCCCGCATACATCGTTATGCTCATAATCGGAGCGATCCACACGGGATAGCCTGCGTTTACGATCATGAGTCCGAACGGAATACCGATTGCAAGATAACCGAACAATACAGGAATAGTGATTTTTGCCGCTTCGGCGAAATATCTGCGCTCCATCAATTGTGCCGCCGTTTTATGTAAATCGATTTGCAGTATATCGTTTTGCAAAAACTAAGTCGAGCGCAGGAGTTTTGCATTTTCATTCATGTTCCGCTTCGGTACTCTTGTTTTGTCCGGTCATTTACAAAACTTCGTATTCGAGTTATTATATTCCAATACACACAATGTATGGGAGTTCTTATGGTGTCGTTGATTGCAGGAATCATTTTTATCGCATTTACTTTTTTTGCATTGCTTCCTTCGTTTCCGCTCAACTGGGGCGCGGACGTACTGGTTTTTCTCAAAGGCTGTCTGCCTGTCCTTTCAGCTCTTGTCGGTCTTATCTGTCTGTTTATCGGTGTTGCCGATATCAAAGATAAAAAAGAAGCTGCACGCGAAGAAAGAGAAGCTCGCGAACGCGAAGAGAAAAAATAAGCGGATCGGGAAAAAAGCATATTGCCATAATCAGGTAATTATGCTATAGTTCGCACATATTTGCCAACTTAGCTCATCCGGTAGAGCATCGCATTCGTAATGCGGCGGTGATCGGTTCAAGTCCGGTAGTTGGCTTTTTTATCGTATCTTTGTTTTTTATAATCGCATAAAGACGCCCTGTTGATGCATACGGGGCGGTCTTTAAAAATCGTACATTTGAAATCGCCTCTGAAACGGTGCCGCGCTTTTGACGTCGATTTTTCAAAAAAACCGTGCATATACATGTACGCTGCTCGAAACTTCGCGCTTATGCGCTCGTTGCGAAGCTCGCGCACGAATGCGGCATTGGGGCTGTCGAGAAAGTAACCGACTTTTGAGACAGCCCCAATGCCGCATTTCAATGAATAAAATCCTGTTTGCACGAATCCGCTACATTATTAAAACCGCGATGTGATACACGATGAACGACAGGACAAGCGCGCTTGCGATATAGTAGAACGCGATCGATGCCGTCCATTTGAGCGAATGCGTTTCGCGGTATGTCGCCGTAACTGCCATGAGGCAGGGCACGTTGAACGAAACGGCGAACATAAAGGCGAGTGCTTCCGCTTTTGAAATCGCTTCGGGCAAAACGGATGCGAGGTTTCCGCTTGACGCGCCGGCGGTTTTCGACAAAAAGGTCGCCGTCATAACATCGCCCGTTCCGACATAAAGCGAATTCAATACTCCGAGCACCGCTTCTTTTGAAACGGCGGATGCGAGAAAGGCGATAAAAGTCTGCCAGCCCAATCCGAAAAAGCGCGTAACCGGTTCGATGTACGTGCCGAATCGATAGATGATGCTGTTTTCCGCGCGTCCCGTCGATGAAAACGAAAGCACCCAAAAAATTACCGAAATCAAAAATATGACGCGGAGCGACCTCTTAAAGATGTCCCACGATTTTGCAACCGACGTATAAAGCACGTTTGCCCATCTTGGCCGGTGATACGGCGGAAGTTCCATGAGCATGCCGGTACGCTCTGCGGCGGGCGAAAGCTTGTTGCCGAAAATCTTTGCCGTGATGAATATCATAAAAAACATATACGCATAGATGCCGAGCATGACGAGGATGCCGTGTGCGCCGAAAAAGATCGTCGCGAGCGTCGGCATGACGGTAGCGATGGCGGCGCAGGGTACCGCCCACGTAAGCATGATCGTCAGTATGCGCTGTCCCCAATTGTCGATGACGCGCGCGCCTGCGGCTCCTCCGATCGTGCAGCCCAAACCCATCAGCATGGGGCAGATGCTTTTTCCCTGCAGCCCGAGCTTCGTCATCGTTCCGTCGAAAGCGTAGGAAATGCGCGCCAAAAATCCCGTCTCTTCGAGCGCCGTAAATGTAAACGTTACGCCGACGACAAAGCCCGCCATCGCGGCGGCAAAGTACACGACGTTCGGGATCAAATCGGCAGCGAGCGATTCCAAAAAAGGAGCCGCGTGTCCGGCTTGCATGAGGCGATGGAGAAGGGGAGATGCGAGACGAGGAATAAACGATCCGAGTCCCATGAGCGGTACGGCCATGATCATCGACGCGACGAAAGCGAGCAGCATGACAGCGACGGAAAACGGCTTTCCCCAGCGGCGGCTCGTAAAGACGCGGTCGGCTTTTGAAAGCGCTGCGCGCTTTTTTTCGCCTGTGACGACGCCGTCGAGCAGCGCTTCGATCCATTGAAAGCGGGCGTTCGCAAGTTCCATTTCGCTTTTCGCACCGCCG
Organism: Treponema socranskii subsp. paredis ATCC 35535; assembly: GCA_000413015.1. Classification (GTDB taxonomy): domain Bacteria; phylum Spirochaetota; class Spirochaetia; order Treponematales; family Treponemataceae; genus Treponema_D; species Treponema_D paredis. Next base: position 453,190 of record KE332516.1, on the reverse strand, counting down.
CAAAGAGCGTCGAGTTTTTCCGTATCGATTTTTTTCGGATTATTAAATTCTCTTCGGAGTATATCTTTCAGTTCGGGATATTTTTTTCTGTCGGCGGCGACAAAAGGAACGACGGTGATGCCGAGTCGCTTTGAAAGGAGTGCCGTATCGATCGATTTTCCCTGCAGCTTTGCGACATCCATCATATTGAGGATTAAAACGGCAGGTACGCGCATCGGTGCGAAGTCGGCGAGCATGTAGAGGTTTCGCCTGAGCTGAGAGGCGTCGGCGAGGACGCAGACGATGTCGGCTTTACCGGATGCGATGTAGGCGCGCGTTATCTCCTCTTCCTGTGAACCCGCCGAAAGGGAATAGCTTCCCGGAAGATCTGCGACGATGTATCGCTCTCCGTCGATAGTGAAATATCCTTCTTTTTGTTCTACCGTTTTTCCGGGCCAATTGCCGACGTGCTGGTGCGAACCCGTAAGCCCGTTATACAGCGTTGATTTTCCCGAGTTCGGCTGTCCGAGCAATGCGATTGTCTTTGTCATAATTACTTCTCCGCTTCTACGAAAATTTTACCGAGATCGCCGCAGCTGATCGCGATCAGCGTATCGCGCGCTTCGATGAGTATGGGCTGTTTTTTTTCGTGCCTCACGACGGTGAGCGGGCAGCCGACCGTAAGCCCCATCGACGTAACTCTTCCGATAAAATGCGCATCTCCTGCGATATCGGTTATCGTTCCGGAAAAACCTTCCGGCGTTTCGCTCAGCGACATAATACCTCCTGCATGGTTTTGAAAACGCGCCGGACGCGCAGTCAAAAAAGATAGCCTATGCTAATATTACTATAACACAGATTTTCGAATCGCGCCATATCGATTAAAAATAAATTCGCTTTTTACCGCTCGGCGCTTTTTACGGCGTCTATATATTTTCTTGTCGACTTCGGCAAAATGAAGTACACTTATACGTGCGGTTTTTATTTAAAATTGCGGAGAAAAATGCCGCGTTTTTGCAGAAGCGGCATGGAAAATAATTATAAAAAGGGGAATTGCTATGGCGATAATCGGTGCGTTTACGGTTCCGCATCCGCCTCTCATCGTACATGAAGTAGGTAAGGGCAGGGAAAATGAAATCGCGGCGACGATTGCCGCGTATGTGCAAATCGCAAAAAAAATTGCGGATCTGAAGCCCGAAACGATCGTCGTCACGTCTCCGCATATGCCGCTTTACCGCGATTATTTTCATATTTCTCCGGGTACCGAAGTTTTCGGTGATTTTTCCGATTTCGGTGCGCCGGAAGTGCGCTTTCATCTTTTTTACGATGCCGATTTTGTTAAGGCACTTTGCAGCGAAGCCGATAAAGCGGATATTGCGGCGGGCACGAAAGGGGAGCGGCGTGCGTCGCTCGACCACGGTACGGCGGTGCCGTTGTATTTTATTAATAAATATTACACTGATTATAAACTCGTTCGCATCGGTCTTTCGGGGCAGTCGTACAAAGCGCATTATGCGCTCGGCGAATGCATCCGTCGAGCGGCGGAAAAGACGGGAAAGAGCGTTGTCGTTGTCGCAAGCGGCGATCTGTCGCACGTGCTGAAATCCGACGGGCCCTACGGGTATCGCGCGGAAGGTGCGGTATACGATGAGCGCATTATGGTCGTTATGGAACGTGCCGATTTCGGAAAGCTTTTTTCGTTCAGTCCCGATTTTTGTGAAAACGCGGCCGAGTGCGGCCATCGTTCGTTTATCATTATGGCGGGCAGCCTCGACCGCACGGCAGTCCGAGCGGAAAAGCTTTCTTACGAAGGACCCTTCGGTGTCGGCTACGGGATATGCGCCTATGAAGTGACGGGGTGCGACGAAACGCGCAATTTTTTGGAGCGGTACGAAGCGGAGGAGAGGCGCTCTCTCGATGCGCGGAAAAAAAGCGAAGATGAATACGTCCGCCTCGCAAGGCTTGCGGTCGAAAACTATGTGCGAACAAAAGGCAGGCTTCGCATCGAAAGAGGCGCGGCTCTGTGCTCAAGCGGCTCCGAGCGTATGGAGCTTTCGGAAGATTTGCTCGAAAACCGCGCGGGAGTTTTCGTATCGCTGAAAAAAGACGGCATGCTCCGCGGCTGTATCGGAACGATCGCACCGGTACGGGAGAGCATCGCTCAAGAGATCGCGCACAATGCCGTAAGCGCGGCTTTTTCCGATCCTCGCTTTTCCGAAGTGACGGAAGACGAACTTTCATCTCTCGTCTACAGCGTCGACGTCCTTTCGAGTCCTGAAAAGATTTCGTCGAAAGAAGCGCTCGACGTAAAACGCTACGGCGTCATCGTAACAAAGGGAAACAGGCGCGGCTTGCTTTTGCCGAACCTTGAAACGGTAAATACGGTCGACGAACAGATCGAAATCGCGTGCAAAAAAGGCGGCATCGACAAAAGTGAAAATCCCGAACTCGAACGCTTTGAAGTCGTGCGCCATTATTAAATTCCGGGTATTGCAATGAAAGACGATGCAGATACAAAAATACTTTCGCCGAGAAATCGTACGACAGTTCTTACTGCGGACGACAGAAAATTATTAAAGCCGCTCATACGCCGCGCGGCAGCCCCGCTTTCGAAAGATGAAATCGTCGATGCGATATTCAACGGCGACTTGCTCAATGCGATCGATTTTTTTCCGACGGAATCGGTCGATCTCATGATAATCGATCCGCCGTACAATATCACAAAAAATTTCGGCACCATGAAATTCGCGTCTCGCAGAGACGAAGCGTATGCGGCCTACCTTGCTTCGTGGTTTCCTAAAGTCGTGCGGCTACTGAAAAAAAATGCGAGCGTTTATATTTGCGGCGATTGGAAGAGCGCGGCATCTGTGTACACGGCGGCGCACGGTCTTTTGACGGTGCGGAACCGCATTACGTGGCAGCGGGAAAAGGGACGCGGGGCGAAAGCGAATTGGAAAAATTGTTCGGAAGATATTTTTTTTGCGACGGTAAGCGACGATTATTATTTCAATGTGGATGCGGTTAAGCAAAAGCGGCGCGTCATAGCGCCCTACCGGAAAGACGGAAAACCGAAAGATTGGGAGGAAGCCGACGGCGGAAAATTCCGCTTGACGGGCGCGTCGAATTTTTGGGACGACATCACGGTGCCTTATTGGTCGATGAGCGAAAACACCGAGCATCCGACGCAAAAGCCCGAAAAGCTTATCGCAAAATTGATATTGGCGAGTTCGAAAAAAGGCTCGCTCGTTTTCGATCCCTTTCTCGGTTCGGGTACGACGGCCGTCGTTGCAAAAAAACTCGAGCGCAGGTATTGCGGTATCGAAATCAATGAAGACTACTGTCTCCTTGCGTTGAAGCGCCTTCAACGGGCGGAGCGCGATACGTCGATCCAAGGGTATACGGACGGCGTGTTTTGGGAACGCAACACGGGAAGGGAGCAGGGAGAGCTTCGTGAAAAGCGCTGAGGGCGAAATGCGTGTGACCTGCGACACGTGTTTTTACCGCTGCTCTCTCGCCGAAGGTCGGACGGGAAAATGCCGCGCTCGGATCAACAGAAACGGAAACATCGTTCCGCTCAATTACGGACGGCTTACCGCGCTCGCCCTCGATCCTATCGAAAAAAAACCGCTCTATCGATTTTTTCCCGGAAGCATGATTTTGTCGGCGGGAAGTTTCGGCTGCAATATGCACTGCCCGTTTTGCCAAAATGCGGAGATTTCGCAAAGCGGCGGCGACATTGAAACGGCGTATGTTTCACCCGAATCCCTTGCTGAAAAAGCTTTATCGCTTGTCTCTCGCGGCAATATCGGCGTCGCGTACACGTACAACGAACCGCTCGTGTCGTGGGAATACGTGCGCGATGCATCGCGCTGTGTACGCGCTCTCGGTATGAAAAACGTCGTCGTTACAAACGGCTGTGTCGGTACCGGCGTGATCGAAAAACTGCTGCCGTACATCGATGCGATGAACATCGATTTGAAAGGATTTACGCGCGAGTGGTACGAAACCTTGGGCGGCGATTTGGATATCGTTAAAGATACGATTTTGCGCTCGGCAAAGCAGACGCACGTCGAAGTTACGACGCTCATCGTTCCCGGAAAAAACGACGGCGAAGAGGAAATACGCTCGCTCGCGCAGTGGGTTTCGAAAATCGATAAAAAGATTCCGCTGCACATCACGCGCTTTTTCCCGCACTGGCTCATGAAGGATATCGATGCGACCCCGATCGACACGGTGTACCGTTCCGTTTCCGCCGCGCGCGAATACCTCGAATACGTGTACCCCGGCAACTGCTGAGCGGAAATTTTTACGGGATGTTTCAGCCGTCTAAGAAAATATCAAAAGTTTTCGATAGAACCTGTTCGCCTTGTCGATTTACGGCAAATAGTATACCATGGCGGTGCATATCCTGCGATAAAACTTGCGCAAAATCGGTACGGGGCGTTGCGGGGTGTCCCCGCTTGAGGGGGCAGCGCACAACGAAGTGTGCGCGAGGGGGAGGCTTCCCCCCTCGGATTAAGAATATTTAAAAAAATCGTTTGACAGCTCGTATTTTTTGCCGTATACTGAATTTCATAATATAACCCCAAGGGAGGCCTTTTATGGCAAAAGTTGAACTGAAGGGTGTCGGTAAAGTATACGAAGGCATGACGCGTGCCGTCACCGACGCCAATATCACGGTCGAAGACAAAGAGTTTTGCGTTTTCGTCGGCCCGTCCGGCTGCGGAAAATCGACGACGCTCCGCATGGTTGCGGGTCTTGAAGACATAACCGAAGGCAAGCTGTACATCGACGGCGTGGAGATGAACGATGTTCCTCCGAAAGACCGCGACATCGCTATGGTGTTCCAAAACTACGCGCTGTACCCGCACATGACGGTGTACGACAATATGGCTTTCGGTTTGAAGATCCGCAAAATGGACAAAGCGGAAATCGACCGCCGCGTAAAAGATGCTGCAAAGCAGCTGGATTTGACGCAGTATTTGAACCGAAAACCGAAAGCGCTTTCCGGCGGTCAGCGCCAGCGCGTCGCAGTCGGCCGTGCAATCGTCCGCAATCCGAAAGTATTCCTCTTCGACGAACCGCTGTCGAACCTCGATGCGAAGCTCCGCGTTACGATGCGCTCCGAACTCGCTTCTTTGCACCAGAGGCTGCAGGCGACGATGATTTACGTTACGCACGATCAGATCGAAGCTATGACGCTCGGTACGAAAATCGTCGTTATGAAAGACGGATTTATTCAGCAGATCGGCGCGCCGCTCTATCTGTATAATTCGCCGATCAACAAATTCGTCGCGGGATTTATCGGCACGCCGCCGATGAATTTTATGACGGTCAAAGTCGCCGAAAAAGGCGGCAAGATCGTATGCGACGAAGGTTCGTTTGAAGTCGTTCCGACGGACGCGCAGGCAAAAGAGCTGAAAGCTTTCGTCGGCAAAGAAGTATCGTTCGGCATCCGTCCCGAAGACGTCGCATTTTCGGAAAAGCCTGCCGCGGCGAACAATATGCAGATGAAGCTTACGAACAAAGAACCGCTCGGCTCGGAAACTCACCTCTATGTCGTTACGAATAAGGGACAGAACCTCATCGTCAAAACGTCGGCAAATGCGGACTTCCGTCTCGGCGATACGCTCAATTTCGTTCCGAATATGGAAAAGGCGAAATTCTTCTCTATGGAAGAAGGCGAACCGAATATCTGCGATAAAGTCGAAAAGAAGTGGTAAACCGATTTATCGATTGAAAAACCGCCGCAGCGATGCGGCGGTTTTTTTATCTTTGCGCCGTGCGTACCGATTGCAGCCCATTGACGGCTCATTCCGTTTTATATAGAATTCGCAAGTGATTCACGGACTATCCGAAAGCGGAAGCGTTCGAATATGTCCTTTGTATCGGGAGATGTAATATGAAAAAAATATGCATGATTTTTGCCGCTGCCGGTTTTATCGCCGCTTCGGTTCAAGCTCAAGTACTTCAAAAAACGGGAGTTGAAAATACGGTGTGGACGGGATTCGGCGGACCGCTCGGATCTCAAAGAGCCAAATATTACGGTATTATCGATACGCTTCAAGCGCGTGTCGATGTCGGTATTTTTACGATCGACGGTATGATCAACTGGGGCGCGCTCGCGCGCTGGAACGACGGCGATAACACGCTCGATAATTTTTCGATCGAAAATACGGAACGTTCGGCGCTTTCCTATCATTATTATAACGGCGGAGAAGATACGAATAACGTACAGCGCATAGGAGCGCCTTTGGGTGTGACATACAATAACGCCGCGAACGGTCATTTGAATACGCGATCCGATCCGTATTATATCAATTTTTTGATGCATCCGTTTAAAGGCTTCGACGCGGGTGTCGGTACGAAACTCAATTGGTCGGTCGGTCCCGCACCCGGCTACGGTGCGTGGGTGTGGGAAGCGGGAGCGCATATACGCGCCGGCGGTTTCAGCACGTCTTATGACGATCGGCACGGAGTCGCGCAGGGCGGAAGCGATTGGAATGTATGGAGCGCGAGCGCTCACCGTTATCGCTATACTCCCGATGCGCCCGGTTCGTACGATGTCGTCGGTTTCGTTCCCGTCGCGAATAAATATGCGAAGACGGCAATCGCGGCGCGCTACCGCTATAAAGACGTCTTTCAAACGGGCATTGCGATTCCGAGCGGAGCGAATACCGATGCTCCGATTATAAACTTCGGAGCGGAAGTGCATCCGGTCGATTTTTTGCGCGCATCGTTTGCATACGAAGGGATATTTCAACGGGACGGCAATCTGTATACGGGCATATCGCTTGCGTTCGACAAGCGCTTTGTTATCGACGCATGGTTCGGCTGGGATTCGATCGATGCCGATCCGAACGATACCGATATGGCGTGGACGACGGGAGGAGCGGTTACGATTTCCTTTCCGAAAATCGATTTGACGATCCGTCCCGAAGCGGGTTTCAATTGGTTTGAAAATGTGAATTACGGTCCTTCCGTTTACACGGGTATCCTCGCGCGATTTGCGGTTTCGCGCAATGTGGTTTTAAGCGCATGGTCGTCCCTTGCATGGGGTTCTTATGACAAACGCTGGGGCGACAAAAGTTATGCGACATACTCGGCGACGAAAGATTATACCGGCGGCTTTATTTTCGACATCCGTCCGGAGGCGGCGTTTTTATTTAATACCCGCCATTCGCTTTCGGTCGACTTCGATTATGAAAGCCGCACGGCCTTCGACGGCAAAAATCGATCGGCGTGGTCGTTCGGAATTTATTGGACGTATAAATACGGCGTATGATTCGAAAAAACGCGGTCGTACTCTATAAAAATCAATGTGCGCTCGTTGCCGATGTCGAAGGCGAAAAATATGCGATTCAATACTGTCCTTCGTCGGCCGCGGCGGGGAAAAAGTCGTACGTATCGCTGAAAGTGCGTGAAAAAGATATCGTGCCTTTGCACGAAGGACCCGCTTCGAGTCTCGATGCGATCCTTTCGTTTTCCGACGGCGCGATCTCCGTTCAGCTTTCCGAAGCTTACGAACTGCTTCGATCCGATCCCGGCACCGCATCGTCGGCCGTCCCTTTTGCCGATATCGCCCGGCTCATGCGTCCGTCTTTTTCGGCGGATGAAAGTTTTGCCGTCTATAAAGCGATTTCCGAAAGCGACGAGTTCGCCCTCGATGCCGCATCTTTTAAATCGGGTACGCTTGCCTTTGTGCCGCGGAGCGAAGAGGAAATAGCGGCATTAAAACAAAAGGCATACGAAAAGGCGCACGAAGGAGAGTTGCGCGCGGCCTTTATCAAGCGGCTCAAACAAAAAAAACTCGAACTTCCCGGCGACTCCAAGTATATGAGCGAAGTCGAATCTCTCGCGCTCGGTCAGACCGACAAATCGAAGGCTATGACGGAGGCGGGTTTTTCACAGACGCCCGAAAAAGCGCACAAGCTGCTCATCGATACGGGCGTATGGCCCCTTACGCGAAATCCGTATCCGACGCGCTACGGGCTTTCGATGACGTCGGCATCGGAGGGGCTTGCCGTTCCGCCCGAAGAAGAGCGGCTTTTCGTGCAAAGCCGGGCATACGCGATCGACAACGCGTGGTCGGAAGATCCCGACGATGCGGTTTCGTGGGACGGCGAATACCTGTGGGTGCATGTCGCAGATCCCGCTTCCAGCGTCATGCCTGACAGTTCGATCGACAAAACCGCACGAGAACGCGGAACGACGCTCTATCTGCCCGAAGGGACGAGTCGTATGCTTGCGGAAACTTCCCTTGCCGATTACGCGCTCGGTTTGAACGAGAGGAGCCGCGCGCTTTCGTTTCGGATTTTATTCGACGATAAGGGCGGCATTTCCGACTGCGCGGTTTTTAAAACGCTTGTCAATGTCGAGCGCCTTACCTATGAAAAAGCGGATACGCTGAAAGATTCGCCCGAATTGAAACCCTTGTTCGATATCGCAAAACGTAATATCGAACGGCGGAAGAGAGCGGGCGCCTGTTCCGTCGATTTGCCCGAAGTGCATATCAGCGTCGATGAAGAGACGAAAAAAGTTTCGATCGAACCGGAAGTCCGCTACGAATCGGGCGATACGGTGCGCGAGATGATGCTCCTTGCAGGAGAAGGCGCGGCACGTTTCGCGTTTAAAAACGGCATTCCCTTTCCGTATGTAAGTCAGGAAGCTCCCGCTATTCCCTCCGATCTGCCTCCGGGACTTGCCGGCGATTTTCGTTTGCTCCGCTGTATGCGAAAGCGAAGCGTCGGTATTACGCCCGCGCCTCACGCTGCGATCGGCGTTTCGATGTACAGCCAAGTGACGAGCCCTCTCCGCCGCTACGGCGATTTGATCGCGCACGAACAGCTGCGCGCGTTTATGGCCGGCAGGCCGCTCATCGACAAAGACGATATGCTCATGCGCATCAGCGAAGGCGATATCGCGTCGATTGCCGCACGGAAAGCGTCGCGGTGCAGCGAAACGCACTGGAAGCTCGTATACCTTTTGCAAAATCCCGAGTGGAGGGGGGAAGCCGTGTGCGTCGATAAAAAAGACAAACAGATCCAGCTCTATATCCCCTCGCTCGATATGCAAACCTTTATCGCCCCGCAAAAAAAATATGAACTCAACGATACGCTTGAAGTCAAGGCGATGAATATCGATATACCGCAGCAGACCGTCGTGTTTGTGCCGCTGTAAGAGGGGAATCAATTACCCATTACAAATTATCAATTATTAATGTCTTTACTTTTCCGCGCATACGGCATATACTGTAGGCGATGAAAAACGTATTTGCAGCGTATATGTCGTACGGAGTACTTGACACGCATACGCGCATCGCGCAAAATTCACGGCTTCACGGCTTCACGGCTTCACGGCTTCACG
>KE332516.1:0-443820 GCA_000413015.1 Treponema socranskii subsp. paredis ATCC 35535 | reverse complement strand
AAAATCGAAAACATACGATCATCTCACACAATACGGCGTACGAAAGGTATCTCTCGTGCGCCGTATCCGTTTGTCTCAAAAAGGGATCGAACCGTTTGCACGGCTTTGCTTTTCGTACGGTTGATTGTCGGCTTCAAAGCGGCGCACCCCCGTTTTGAAGGGATCGCTCTTTTTTCCAAAAGAGGAGGTTCTTATGCTGAAGTATGCATTACGTGAAAATTTGCTGACGCCGGCGCCTGACAACTATATGGCGCAGACAGCAGATGTGAGATCGTACACGCTCGACGAAATCATCAACTTGATGATGGAAAAGGGTTCGTCGGTAACCCGAGCCGATGCGGCGGCGGTACTGCAAGTGTACGGAGAAGTGTGCGCCCTCGTCATCGCCAACGGCAGCGCGCTCAATACGCCGCTTTTCAACACGAGCATGAGCATTTCGGGCGTATTCGACGGAGCGAACGACTCTTTCGACAAAAAGCGTCACGCGGTGAACCTAAACCTCACGGCGGGAACCCTCCTTCGGGACGCCGTGCAGGAAGTGAAGTGCGAAAAAACGCAGATTGCAAGCACCGATCCGTACATCACCGAAGTGAAGGACGTCGTCTCGGATACGGTAAATACGGTATTGACGAAGGGCGGCATCGTGCAGATAACGGGGAGCCGCTTGAAGTTCGACGCGAAAGATGAAACGCAAGGCATCTTTTTCGTGCCGGAAACGGGAACTGCCGTCCGCGCTGCGGTTATCGCCGAAAACAAACCCGCGCGCCTTACGGCGCTGATACCGAACCCGCTTTCGGCGGGAACGTATTATGTGGAAGTAAGGACAAAACTTGCCGAAGGCGGAAAACCGCTTAAAGCGATGAAAGCCGGACGTTTTGCAAAGCCGCTTACCGTTACGGCATAAGTGTAGGCACCCTGCACGCATAGGTGTAGGGTGCTTACACACATAGGTGTGGACACCTTACACGCACAAGTGTAGGCAGCCTACACGTATAGGTGTAGGTAATATTTAGGAGACAATATGAAGACGAATCGAAAAAAACGTTTTGCGTTTTTCCGTCAGGTTGCGGCGGCTTTTATCGCGCTTGCCGCAGTATTTTTGCTTGCAGGCTGTCAGCAAAATGCCGAAACGCCGGCAGAGCCGCCGAAGGACACGACAGCACCTGCCGAAGTTGCAAACTTTACGGCGACGCCCGGAAGCGCGAGCGTTATCATTTTAAGCTGGAAAAACCCTGCCGACGACGACCTCTACCTGGTAGAAATCACGGCCCTTCCTGCTCACGGCTCGCTTAAAACTGCCATATACCTTGCCGCCGAAAAAGGGAAAAGACGCAAGTTACAGTGCGGACGGTTTAAGCGCCGACACGGAATACACTTTTACGGTAAAGACCGTCGATAAAGCGCTCAACAAAAGCGCGGGCGTAAGCAAAACGGCACGTACGCAAAGCGCATCCGTACCGGGCGCCCCTATGACGATTACGCTTACGCAAAGCCCCGCGACCCCCACAAACGGAAGTGTTACGGTAAGGGTTACATCGAGTACGTCGATACAGAGTGCCAAATGGTTGCAGGGCGTCAAAACCGTAGATGAAGTTTTGACAGGCGGTACCGATATTACCGGCAACAGCTTTACGGTGAGCGAAAACGGCACCTATACGGTCGCGGTCATGGATACAGACGGAAGGCGCGAGATAAAAACGATCACCGTCGGCAATATAGATAAAACCCCGCCCGCAAAGGTGCAAAACCTTTCGGCAATCTATAGTTCGGCAAGTCAAAAGATCATCGTAACGTGGACGAACCCTGCGGACGCCGACTTTGCGGGTACCGTCCTGCGCTGGAAAAAAGGCGCGGGAAGCGAAACGGAAGTGCCGATTGCAAAAACCGACACAAGCAAAGAAATTACGGGCATACTTTCCGACAACAGCGAATATACGATATCCCTTACCGCAAAAGATGAACTCGGAAACGAAAGCGGAAAAGAAAGCGTAACGGTGCGTTCGACGACCGGTGCGGAAGTAACGGCTATAAGCCTCGACCGCACGCACTTGGATACGATTATGATAAACCGCTCCATAACGGTAACCGTAACGGGAAGCAATTTCGATAAACTTACAAGTCTTTTAGTGCAGGTGACGGACGGGCATAAAAATGAAGCTCCCGTAACGGCTGCGATCGATGCGGTACACAATAAAGCGACCGCGATTATTACTGCGCCCGTTCCGACAAGCCCGACCGAAGCGGGTACGGTGTATACGGTAAAGGCGATTGTAAACAGCGTGACGCCCGCACTGGCGGCTGCAAGCTTTACCGTTTCCGCTCCCGCAGCGGTAAAAGAAATCGTCCTTTCGCCCGCACAGATCAAATTCGGCTCGGCATCGAATGTTTCCGTAAAAGTAAAAGGAACGAATTTCGATATCCGCGGCGAAACGAAGATAAAGCTTTTGAATTCTGCAGGGCAGGAAGTAAGCGCGAGCACGGTAACCGTCACACCAAGCGTCGGAAACGCATCGGAGTTCACCGCTTCCGTCCCGCTGCCGGCCGAAAGCGGTTTTTATACCGTTGCGCTTTATTTTGACGGCAAAAAAGAGGTAAAAACCGCAACGCTGCACCTTTATGACGACCCCGTCATTGCAAGCATTGCGATCCCCCGTGCGGGCATAAGCTATGGGGGCAATAAACTTCCCGTAACGATTATCGGAAAAAACTTTACCGCTCCCGGCATAAGCGCAGCCGACTTCAGCGGTACGGGTGCGACCTTTTCGAATTTCAAAATCATAAGCGACACAAAGACGACCGCGGAAGTGTCCTGTCCCTATGTGGCGGGAGAGTATCCCGTTACGGTACACTGTAAAAGCGCAAGCAAAACGGGCACCTTTACCGTAAAAGACTATAGTCTCTGGACGCCCGGAAAAATCGTCCTTGCGGATAATACGGCAGTCGATAAAGACGGCTTTACGGCAGTAGATCCGGGCAATCCGCCCGTTGCGGTCGTCTGCGGGACGAACGTATACGGCGCTGCGATCGGCGTGGCATTACACAAGGGGAATTCCTTTCAGTGGGCGCAAAGCGGCACGACGGGTTACAAAACGAAGTTCGAAGGGATCGTCTGCACGCCGAGCGTATATAACCAAAACGGAGCGGCGCTTACGGCGGCTTTTACGGGAGATGAGGACGGAAGCGACAACTGGGACTATATATGTTCGACCGACCCCGAAGGAACGGCGAATGCCGCCGTGAATTACCCTGCCTTCGATTGGGTACTGAAGTACAATACGGCGTATGAGGCGCAGCTCGGATCGGCACGGCCCGCGTGGTATATGCCGAGCATAGCAGAACTTTGCCAAGTGTATAAAAATAAGGAGGCGGTAAATGAAAGTCTTTTAAAAATCAGCGGGCTTGACTCTGACTATGCGAATGCAAGTCTCGGGACGGGGTGGTACTGGTCGTCGTCGCAGAATTCCTACAACGATATAAGTGCGTGGCGTGCGGCTTTCGGCAGCGGCTACCTTAACAACAGCGTCAAGAACGACAATGACAATGTGTGTTGTATAGCCGGCTTTTAACGTGAGCGGAGCGAACGGGCTTTGCCCCTTCGCGCGGTATGTGTGCTTATGTGCGGCAGTCCGCCGAAATGCCGACGGACTGCCGCGGGAGCACGCTTTAAGGATTTGCGTACACGATCTTCCGTACGGATCGTGCATGCAAGTTTTACAAAATGCGCAGTCTTGCAAACGGTAGTGATTATGCCGATGAAAAGTTTGTCAATGACAAGTATTAGTCGTTATCGAGGAGTTCCTACAGCAACGACTACGGGTGCCATGTGGATTTATTATAATTCAGCAAAAGGATGCAGAAAGGAGAAAATGATTATGGGACAAGCAAAAAGAGAACTTGAAAAACAAGAAAAAGAAATGAGACATTCAGGGCAGTTTTGTAGCCGTTGTGGAAGTGAACTCACAAAAGATGAAGTCAAAAATAGTGAAAATCTTTACTCACAGAAATTATGCTTTGATTGCCTTGCGGAGTGGGATAAAATGCAAAAGGAATAATAGTAAAAAAATTAGTTTCATTGAGCGAACTGGGGTAAATGACGCTTGTATTCCGGTCTTTAAAGACGTCTATAAGATGACTTTGCGTATCTTTGAGCTTACGGCACATTTTTGCCGCGAATACGAATTTACATTGGGGCAGGACTTAAAGCGCGATTGCATACTGCCGGTGCGGAACATCTGCGGTGCAAATAAGTGATGGACTTTCATATACCGCTCGGATGCCTGAACCTGCAGTGCCAAGATACTGCAGGTCTATGTTGCCATCGACGAGCTTAAAGTAAAACCCACTGAATTATCTCCGTACCGAATTACGCCGTAAAAGCAGTGCCGTCCGTAAACTTGCAAAAGACGGCGCGCATTGTTATAGTACAGCTATGATAGTTATGAAATTCGGCGGCTCGTCAGTTGCAAATGCGGAGCGCATCCGGCATGTCGCATCCATCATTAAAGCGTATCAAAAAAGCAGGCCGGTCGTCGTGCTTTCCGCAATGGGCGATACGACCGATCATCTCCTCGAAGCTGCCGATAAAGCGCTCGGCGGAGTCGTAAGCATGGAGCAGATCGCTTCTCTTCATTTTGAAACTTTGCGCGAACTCGGATTGCCGAGCGGTACGATCGAAGATTTAATAAACGAATTGACGCAGCTTTTGACCGGCATTTCGATGATAAAAGAATTGACAAAACGCACGCGCGATTATCTCGTGTCGTTCGGCGAACGCATGTCGGTTCGTATCGCGGCCGCTTATTTGACAAAAGAAGGGATTCCGGCTTTCGCTTACGATGCGTGGGATATCGGCATCGTAAGCGACGGCAATTTTATGTCGGCGGAACTGCTCGATGAAGTGTGGCAATCGATACCGGAGCATTTGCATGCGTACGCATCCGGAAAAGACGGGCGCATCCCGGTCGTGACGGGTTTTATAGCAAAAGACAAAAGCGGAAATATTACGACGCTCGGGCGTGGCGGAAGCGATTTGACTGCGACGATCATCGGGGCGGCGACGGGCGCGGAAGAGATTCAAACGTGGAAAGACGTCGACGGCATCATGACGACCGATCCCCGCATCTGTCCCGACGCCAAGCCGGTACGCGAAGTAACGTACGAAGAAGCGCAGGAACTTGCGTTTTTCGGCGCGCAAGTGCTGCATCCGCGTTCGATGCTCCCCTGCCGCCGCACTGCGACTCCCGTCCGCGTAAAGAATTCGTACAATATCGAAAGCCCGGGTTCGATCATCGTCGAAACGCATAACGGAAAAGCGTCTCCCGTCTGCGCGATCACGGGTGTCAAACACGTAACGCTGATCGATATCGCTTCGACGCGCATGCTCGGCGCGGTCGGCTTTCTCGCGCACATATTCAATCAGTTTTTAAAATGGAATATCAGCATCGACGTGATTGCGACGAGCGAAGTATCCGTTTCGCTGACGGTAAATACAAAGACCGATCTTTCGGGTTTGATCCGCGATTTGAGCGACGTCGCCGAAGTGCGGACAAGGAGCGGAAAAGCGATCGTGTCGATCATCTGCGACGCGCTGCATTCTTCGGCGATCCTCGCGGCGGGATTTAAAGCCTTGTCGGATGAAAATATCAACGTGCAGATGATCAGTCAGGGCGCGAGCAAAGTGAATATCAGTATGATCGTCGACGACGAAGAAGCCGATAAAACCGTGCGCGTGCTGCACAAAGCGTATTTCGCTTGACCTCCGGCGTTTCGAACCCGAAGGTTGATCCGTAAATTAATAATTAATAATATTGGAGTATGTATGAATATTGCGATCGTCGGCTACGGAAAGATGGGGCACATGATTAAAAATGCTGCGGAACGGCTCGGTCACCGCATTGTTCTTACCGCAGATCCGGCAGCTTTCGATGCCGATGTAAAACCCGCTTCGGCGGAAGATACGGCTCGTGCGGTAAAATCCTCCGGAGCCGAAGGCGTCATCGAGTTCAGCCGGCCGTCGGTTGCCGTCGAAAATATGCACTCGCTCCTTCCGCTTTCGATCCCGCTCGTCGTGGGAACGACGGGTTGGACGGAGAGCCTTCCGGCTGTGGAAAAACGCGCCGCAGATACGGGCGGCGCTTTACTCTATTCGTCGAATTTTTCCATCGGCGTCAATATGTTTTACAAAATCGTCTCCGAAGCCGCTCGCCTTATGAAAGACTGTTCCGACTACGATGTCGCGGTATGGGAAGCGCACCACAATCAAAAAGCCGACAGCCCGTCCGGTACGGCGCTCGAAATAGCACGGCGCATTATGGCCGAATATACGACGAAAACGAAAATCGTCTCCGACTCCTTTCACAGAAAGCCCGAAGAAAACGAACTGAGCCTTGCGAGTACGAGGTGCGGTTCGAACCCCGGAGAGCACACCGTGTTTTTCGACGGACAAGCCGATACGATCGAACTTACCCACCGCGCTCGAAGCCGCGAAGGATTTGCTTTCGGCGCCGTCCGCGCACTCGAACGATTTTCTTCCGCACTGAAAATCGGAACGCTGCAAAAAGGCCGCGTGTATACCATGCAGGATATATTTTAATAATTATTAATTTTGGCGTCCCCTGCCGTGCGGCAGGTCGCGTCCTGCAGGATTCCGCTTCCGCTTCATTCCGCAGCGGCTCGCGCCTTCTGCGGAACGCCTCCGGCGTCCTTCCGGCCGCTGACGCTCGGAATATATGCGCTTTTATCCGAAGCATATATTGCTCCCGTCGTTGCGCGCCCGTGCATCCTTTGCTATACTGCCGGTATGACTGTTTTAAAACGAATCGTCCTTGCTCTCTTTTTTCTGTCGGCACCCTTTTTTTCTTTTGCGGAAAAGACGCCGATCAAAAACGTACATCGCTACAAGCTTGAAAACGGACTTGACGTATACGTCGTCGAAAATCATGCGGCGCCTCTTGCGTATATCGAAATCGCGGTAAAGGCGGGCGGTATCGCGCAGACGAGCGAAAATGCAGGACTCTTTCATCTCTACGAGCACATGATGTTCAAAGGCAACGTGAAGTATCCGAATGCCGCGAGCGTGCAGCGCGCCATAAGCGATATGGGAGTACCCGATTGGAACGGCACGACGGGATCCGAGTGCGTCAATTATTATTTTACCGTACCGTCGGCACTGCTCCGAGAGGGGATGGAGTTTTGGAGCTATGCGATCAGATCACCGCTTTTGGACGAAGCTGAATTCGAGCGCGAAAAAAAAGTCGTGCTTTCGGAAATCGAAGGAGGGCTTTCCGACCCGAACACGATTTACCGATACGATATTCAAAAGACGCTTTTTCCGAAATATCCGTGGAGATGCGATCCTGCGGGTTCTCCCGCCGTCGTGCGGAATGCGACGGTCGATCAGATCCGCGCTATTCAAAAAACCTACTACATACCGAATAACGCCGCTCTCTTTATCGCAGGTGACGTAAATCCTGAGGAAGTGCATGCGCTTGCAAAAGAATTGTACGGTTCGTGGGAACGCGGAAAAGATCCGTGGATCCCGCCGATCGAACAACAGCCTGTCGATCCGCTTCCGCACACGACCTTCCGCGTTATGCCCTACGACCGGATTTCCGGTGATACGGCGCAAGTGTCCGTCATCTGGCGCGGCCCCGATGCGGGCTATGACAGAAAGGCGACTTATGCCGCCGATATGCTCGGTTACTTTTTCGACGATCCCGACGGCGTCTACGTTCGAACGATGATGCAAAACGAAGCGCTCGGCATTCCCGATCCCGAGTACCTGTGGGAAGGCTATATGACCACTCGCGCGACGAGTACGCTGTCGTTCGGCGCTTTGCTTCTTTCGCCTGAAAAGGATTTGGCGCAGCGCGCGGCTCTTTTTTATACGACGCTTACGGAAAACATCGTAGGGCGCATTAGAGGCGACGCGTCGATTTTTTCGAAGCGGCAGTTTTCGCGCGTATATCAAAAGATAAAGGATAGGTTTATAGACGACGCAGAAACGGCCGAGCGTGTAAAGACGAGTCTCCGTTTTTGGTGGATCGCTGCGGATGCGGATTATTATTATCGTTATCTCGACAATATGATGAAAATCGATAAAGACGATATCGATCGGTTTTTGACGGAATACGTTTCGGAGCGTAACGCGCTCGTCACGGTGCTCGTCAATCCCGCCGTGTATGAAAAGCAAAAAGAAGCGTTCGCCGCGGCGGGCTTTTTCGAGATCACCGCCGATACCGCATTTTGGTATAAAGACGCGGAGACGATAAGATGAAAGGATTTTATATGCGTTCGTTTTTTTATTCGTGCGGAGAGTTTAATCCTTCGACGCCGCTTGAAGCTTCGCTGCGAGGCTGTGTCCGGCTTGTTGCTTGTTTCGATTCGCGTGCGTCCGCGGGGCGCGGCGGCGAGAGATACGCTTTCTTTCGGCACACGTGGTTCCCGCGCCGTGTTCCCGTGTCGATCCGCTCCGCGCGGTTTGCTTTCTTTCGGCGGATATCGGTTCCGCTCTGCGCGCTTTTGTTTTCCGCTTTTATCCTTTCGTGCGCGTCGGTAAAAACCGATAACGTAAAAGCCGCCGAGGGGTGCGTTTCCGTTCGGAAGGATGTGCGGGAGTTCCGCCTTTCGAACGGCATCCCGCTCTACGTCCGAAAAAATACTGCGAACGGAAAACTCTCTCTTTCCGTCATCGTCAAAGGCGGGACTTCCTATCTTTCTCCCGAAACCTCCGGTTTGGAAAAGGCGCTCTTCGATATGATGACTCGTGGTTCGGAAAAGTACACATACGACGAGCTCCGCGCTCTCGCGTACGAAACGGGCTTTTCGATTCTGCCGCAGGTTTCGCGTGAAGGCGCCGTCCTTTCGATGAGCTGTATCGATTATTATTTCGATAAAGTGCTGCCGGTTTTTACGGATGCGTTTTTGCATCCTTTGTATAATCCGCAGCAATATAAAAATCTTATGACCGATTACGCGCAGGAAATGCAGCGCTTGGAAAGCGATCCGGAAAGCATGCTCGCCTATCGGATGACGCGGACGATTTTTAAAGATCATCCCTATGCGGCAAGCGCATCGGTAAAACCCGAATCGATCGGCAATATTACGGTTGAAGCGATGCGCTTCCTGCACGAGCGCGATACGGACGCTCGTCGCATTATGATCGTCGCGGTCGGAAATTACGATGAAAGAAAATTATTAAAAAAGCTCGACGCCGCTTTCGGTTCGATTCCCTCTCGGGCGTACGATCTTAGCTCCCCCGATGTACCGCCGCTTACCGTATCGGGAGAACCGATCGTCATCGGAAGCAAAGCCGCTTCCGGCACGGGCTATCTTGAAAAAGCGATGAGCGGCCCCTCGCTCTTTGACGACGATATGCTTGCAGCTTCACTCGCCGCCTCCATGTATTCGCAAGTGCTTTTCAACGTTGTGCGCGAAAAATACGGCGCATGCTATTCGCCGAGCGCATCCGTCATTCCGATGCGGGCGGGACTTGCGAACGTGTTTATATTTAAGGCGAGCGATTTGGAGAACGTCGTGCGCTTTGAAAAAGAAGCACAAGCGATTTTCGCATCGGGCAAAGTGATCGACGGAAAAAACGACGACGGCACGTATATTTTTTCATCCGTCGCCGACAGGCTTCGAGGCTATAAAAATCAATACGTCAATTCGTTTTACGCTTCGTCCGTAACGAACGCCGGCGTCGCTTCGCGCCTCGCATACAGCCTCCTCATGTTCGGAGACCCGTATGCATACGACGAAAAAATCGCCGAACTTTTTTCGGTGAGCGCCGACGATGTACTGCGCGCATTTCGAAAATATTGGGCTGCAGGCGGCGGCAGGTGGTTTTGCGTCGTCGGCCCGGAAGATATCGATACTGTTAAATTTTAATAATTTTAGCCGTATACGCCCGTGATGAGGCGCCAGCCCATGCTTCCCCGTTTCGGGAAAGTCGGAAGCGCGTCTTTCGTAAACCACTTCGCTTCGACGAGTTCCGATTCCTGCACTCGAATGTCGCCGCTTTTATATTCGGCGCGAAAGCCGAGCATAAGCTGGTCGGGAAAGGGCCAGCCCTGACTTCCGACATAGCGCAGGTCTTTTATTTCGATGCCGACTTCTTCGCGCACTTCGCGTACGGCAGCCTGTTCCGCGCTTTCACCGATTTCGATAAAACCCGCAATGCACGTATGGATATTTTGATTGCGGTCTCGGTGTTTTGCGAGGAGAAGCTTATCGCCCTTTGTTACCAGCACGATGACGCACGGTTCGATACGCGGAAAAAACTGCGCACCGCAATTCGTACAGTTTCGAGCGGAAAGCTTTTCATCGTCGGCGAGGGGAGAGGCGCAGGAAGGGCAAAAATTGTACGAAAAGCGCCACGCGAGCATTCCCTTTGCGCGTGCGGCGCGGGCACTTTCAGTTTCGTCGTGTTCGGCAAAATAGCTTCGGATCGGAATGAGTTCGTAATTTTCGTCGACTGCGCCGTCTTGAAGGAGGGCGGCTGTGTATGCGTACGGCGTTTCCGAAAAAATATCGCAAACGGACTTCGATTCGCGCAAAGCGCGCCACGCTTTTTCGTCGGGAAGCGCGTGCGAATCTTTACGTACGAGCAAGTCGTTGTTGCGGAAAATATAGTAGTCCATAGACAGACTTACTATATCGAGCGGGCAGTCTTTTGTAAACGCCGCTTACTTATAGGGGCAGGGCGACACCCCCGTTCAGGGCAGGGGTTTCTCCCTGCCCCTATGACCCCATCCTTCTTCCTCGCACTGCCAAAGGGGAAACCCCTTTGGAAACCCCGCAGAAATGTCGTATTGACTTTTTCAAAAGGTTTCTCACTAAGCATTGTACAAGGAAAACAGGAAGGTATTTGCAGTCGACTTTTTATGACAACGATTATTTTTTAGCAATGATTCATCATGCGTAAGCCGAGCACCGCTGTCTATCGATTGCAAAAGAGCGTATGCACGTGTATACTGTCGAAGCCGTTTGCCGAAAATTCCGCACGGTATTCGGTACGGTACACGCAAAATAAATTATTAAAATAAGGAATCGCTATGGAATCGAAATATGTCGGCATCCTCGGAAGCGGCGCATGGGGTACGGGTTTGGCTCAAGCGCTCGCCCGCGGTAATCACCGGATACGGATGTGGGCGCGCGAAGCGGACGTCGCCGACTCGGTCAACAATGATCACGAAAATAAACGCTATCTGCCGGGCTACAGGCTGTCGGAAAACATCACCGTTTCAAACGATATCGCCGAAGTCGCTTCCGACAAAGAATTTTTAATAATCGCTTCTCCTTCGTTATATATCGCCGACACGGTAAAAAAGATTACCGCGCTTCCCGGTATCGCCGACGGCAGTACCTGTATCGCCGTTCTTACAAAGGGCTTTGTTCCGGCCGCCGACGGGCCGAAGCTCGTGCTTTCGACGATCGAAAATCTTTTGCCCGGCATCTACAAGGGATGCACGGTTTACGTGTCGGGTCCGAGCCACGCGGAAGAAGTTGCGATCGGGAAAATCACGGGACTCGTCGCCGCGTGTGAAAACCCGCGCAATTCGATCAGAGTACGGGAGCTTTTGCGCGTGCCGGGGATTTTGCCCTATTCGTCGTTCGATGTCGTCGGCGTGCAAATCTGCGCCGCCGCGAAAAATATCATTGCCGTCGTATACGGTGCGATGGATGCGCTTGCCGAAACGTCGGAAGAATTCGGCGACAATGCGGAATCCCTTTTGATGGCCGCGGGCTTAAACGAAATTCAAACGCTCGGATTTGCGATGGGCGCGACGCACGCGGAAACTTTTACGTCGATCGCGGGCGTGGGCGATTTGGAGGTAACGTGCAAAAGCAAATACGGACGGAACCGCCGCTTCGGACAGGATTTGATTAAAAAAGATATCATGTCGCAATTTTCGAATCTCGACGATCTGATCGAAAATATGACAAAGCTCGGCTATCTTTCCGAAGGAGCGATCGCGTGTAAATACGTGCACGAAATCGCGCAAAGAAAAAATCTCAAGCTGACGATCTGCGACGGATTGTACCGCATATTGAATAAGGAGATTTCTCCGCGCGATTTTATCGCACAGCTTTTGACGCAGGAAAAATAAGCGCGAGGGCGAACGTGCGGACATTCCGTCCGCAGCACAGTGCCATCGCGCTCGTTCCGTGAGGTGCTTTGTTCGCGCGCCGCATTGCAAAAAAGAAGCGGGGCGGGTATAATCTGCCTATGCTTGAAAAATTAACAAATACCTTTTCATCGATTATCCAAACGGTGAGCGGAAAATCGACGATCACCGAAAAAAATATTGAAGATACGGTCGAGCGCATTAAGACGGCGCTCCTCGAAGCGGACGTCAATCTCCGCGTCGTTCGCCGCTTTGTCAATTCGACGATCGAAGAAGCGAAGGGCGAAAAAGTTCTTCGCGCCGTCGATCCCGGCGAACAATTCGTAAAAATCATTTACGACAAACTCGCTTCGATGCTCGGAGACGCGAAAACCGATCTGCATTTAAAAGGGCCGGACACGCAGTCGGTTATTTTGCTGCTCGGTTTGCAGGGGTCGGGTAAAACGACCGCAGCGCATAAACTCGCATACCGCTTGGCAAAAGAAGGACGGAAGCCGCTGCTGGCCGCGTGCGATTTGGTCCGCCCTGCCGCCGTCGAACAGCTTTCGCAGCTCGGCGAAAAAATCGGCGTGCCGGTATTTAAAGAAGAAGGCGTATCCGCCGTGCGCGTTGCAAAAGATGCGCTCGACTATGCGCGGAAAAATTCGCTCGATACGCTTATCGTCGATACCGCGGGGCGCTTGCAGATAGACGAAGCGATGATGGCCGAACTCGTCGATATTAAAAAAGCGCTTTCTCCCGACGAAACGATCCTCGTCGCCGACGCGATGACCGGTCAAAACGCGGTCGACATCGCAAAAACGTTCGATGAGCGGCTTTCGCTTTCAGGCGTTATTTTAACAAAATTCGATTCCGATGCCAGAGGCGGTGCGGCGCTTTCGCTTAAAACGATGACCGGCAAACCCATTCTGTTTATCGGTACGGGCGAAAAAACCGAAGACCTCGATGTCTTTCACCCCGACCGCATCGCAAGCCGCATCCTCGGCATGGGCGATATCGTTTCGCTCGTCGAAAAGGCGCAGGAAACGGTCGACCGCGAAGAAGCGGAAAAGCTGCAGAAGAAAATGGCGCGCAACGAGTTTACGCTCGACGATATGCTCACGCAGTTTCGGCAAGTGCGCAAAATGGGCAGTATGCAGCAGCTTATGGAGATGATGCCGGGCATCGCACAGCAGATGCAGGGGCGCGATTTCGATACGGACGGCATGAAAAAGCAGGAAGCGATTATCCTGTCGATGACTAAAAAAGAGCGGGCGAACCATTTTATTATCGGACCCGCACGCCGTAAGCGCATCGCAAAAGGATCGGGGACTTCGGTCGCCGACGTCAACAAATTGATAAAGCAGTTTGAAAAGACGAAGCTCGCGATGAAAAAGCTCAGTAAAAACCGCGGTATGCAGGCGCAGTTTATGAATCAGCTCGGCGGAAACGCCGCTGATATGGAAGCGCTCGCAAAGAGGTTCGGAAGATAGCGGTATTTGCAAAAAGTTGTTAGGCAGGCTGGGTGGTGGGGTGCGAGATATATAAAGCGGATTTACCAAATTTCACACAAGAATTTGTATCTCAAATTAATAATAATCTAATTTTATTACAAAATCCTAATAAAGATAATATTTGTTCAATTTATAAATATCGACCGCTTATCTGTCGAACTTACCATGTAAGAGGAAATCCAAAAGAATGTGAATGCGACTATAATAATGCAGCACAAAACCGACAAACCGGTTAAGCCGGTTTTCGGTTTAACAGCGTAGTTGAACGGACATGACGCACTGGAGGCTTGAAGGAAAAATGAAAAAGATAAATTTTGAAATTATAAAGAAAGTTGATTATTTATTAGTATTTATTGCTGCTGTTATTGGACTTATTGCTTTGCTTGTAAATCTAATCTCTGAAATCTTTCCAATTCGTGGTTCTCAACCGGCTCATATTGAAATAATAGATTCTAAAGATGAAGAAGCTGTCTCAAAAATAACAGAATCAATTGATTTTCTGGAAAAAATAAAAGATGTATATGTTTTCTCCGTAACTACATCTGCAATAAAGTCTGATGATTTATCTAAATCAAATTTAGAAGCGAAACAACTTTCAAATATAATTCAAAAAAGTTCTTCTGCATCTAAAATCATAAACTTTATTTTTGTAAAGGATGAACAGGAAACACTTCTTTTTCCTTCAAAAGTATTTATTTATAAATATCAACTATCAAATGATAATTCACCGAATGATATCAATACTTCTGCAATACATAAAAATTTACATAATTTTAATATTTATGCAGTAATAAAAGAAGATACGAACGGAGATAAGCAACTCGACAGTAAAGATAAAATTGCTTTGTATGTATCCAATTATGATGGAAAAAATTTAAAAGAAATATCATCTTCAGTTTATTATTTGGATTGTATAGATAAGAATACATTCCTGTTTGCTGAATACGAAGATGGAAAAGTTACTTTTTATGAATATGATGGGAATTTTGAAAAAGTGACTTTAATAAAAACTATTCAACAAGAGTTGTCGGAAAAAAGAATTATTCTATGGCAAAATAAAGTCTAACACGCTTTTCAAAGCCGACAACGCGGTCGAGCTGCATTGCGGTTTAAAACAATGTTATGCGGATGCACCATTGATGCACGATGTTGAATTATAGGAAAATATATGGGCATAAGTGAAATTTTTTCCAGTGAATTGTATAATGCAGAGAAATTTTATGAATATTTCTCTGAGGAAGATATAAAAAATATCCCGTTTGATTTATATAATTTAATCGATATAGAACAAAAATATGAAAATCAATTTACATTTCAAAATTTTGTTGCATTCTTTTCTGATTTATATGTGAGTTTAAATATTAATGATAAAGATTTTAAATATATAGATTCAAAATTGGATGAAATTGGTTTTTCTCAAAAGTTTTCAGAGTATCTGTATTCTGATTTTTTAATAAAGAAAGAAGGGGCTGTTTTTGTATTTGCAAAAATGAGAAAGAAAAGTAACCGTAAATACTTAGAAGAAGCATTTATTAATGAATATTATAAAAAAAATCCTATATTAACTTCTAGATGCCTTAAGGAATTATTCTACTTGGGAAGTAATAAAGCAAATGAATATGAGAAATTACTTTTTGAAAATATTGATATAATTAATTTTATTACAATTATTTTGCTTTGCGATAAAGATCTTAGTGAAAAAGTATTAGAATTGTATAGAAATGAAGAATTTTTAAAAAATATAAAAATTAATGACATTGAAGAATTTATTATGAGTTTTGAAATATTCATATCAAATTTGCTGGGTGTAAATAAGATAAAAGATTTTAAAAGAGATGAATATATAAATAGTTTTAATTACTATATAAAAATATATGGTTCTTATGAAGTAAAAGATTTTAATTCATTTTATAAAAAAAGTTTTCAGGAATTGAAAATTAACACATAACACCCGCTTCAACCTGACATTGCGAACAAGCCGCAAATGCAGGTTAAGCGAATGTTGGATTGACGATGCGTGTTTGTTTTTATATTTTCCGGATCAGGATAACCACGTCGGAAATGTATGTACGGAAAAAGAAGTGTATAATAAAAAAGGCGGAGCGCGAGGCAGCGGCACTGCCGCCGAGCCGCTCTGACCGATGGCAAGCAATCTCTTTGTAAAAAGAGATTGCGCAGTCCGATTCCGATTACGGTCAGCCGCGGCGAACGGAAGGGCTGCTGCCGGAAGCGCAGCCGTTTTTTACGTTGCAAGAGCTGTTTTTTAGAGAATACAGTTTCCGATGCGCTTGCTCTGTTTTCCGTATCGACTACGGCACCGTGATGACCGATGCGACGCGACCGTCTTTTGTGTACGCTTTATTCGGATTCGTCGAGTCGGTGAGCGCATTCATTCCGGAATAATAATTATAATAATGCGTGCCGGACGGCAGGGGCAGTGCGATTTCGTACAAACCGCGCGACGTTTCTTTCATTTCGTAAATCCACGGATCCCAGTTCGTAAACGAGCCTGCAAGATATATCTTTTGATGCGCATTTGCGTGGCAGATAAACCGTACGATTTTTTCAGACGACGCGTTTGTTGTTGCGGACGCGGTCTTTTGCGGCAGATCGGAAGCGAAAGTAAAGCGCGAAAGAGAGATGCCTTCTTTTTCGTCGTAGTAGCTGTCGGGGTTTGTGGGATCGGTCGTCCACAATCCGTCGATGACGAGGCGATATGAAAGGCTTCGTGTCGATTCGGGACGATGTAAAATATAAAACAGTACCGAACCTTTTGCCTTTCCGTCCATGTCGCGCATCGTATGTATGCGGAAAGGATGAATCGTTTTGTATCCTTCAAAATCGAACGCGATGCCGGTAAAGCGCGATTTCGCATCGGCGGTAAAAACTACCGTATCGTCTTTTTCGTACGGTACGCCGACGCCGCGGATTTCGAGAACGGTTTCATCGTTATAATCCGCTGCAGATACGGCGGAAAGCAGGGCTTGAAGCGCACAGAGTAAAAAAAGAAAGCGTTTCATACTCCGATTATCGGCAAAATAATGTCGAAGATTTACCGAATCGGCAAAAGATAGCGAGTGCTGTTCGAGACTTTTCTAATGTATGCGCAAAAATCTTCCGTTATTATAATAAAGACTACGCAGGGCAAATACTTGTAAAGACGGGCGTTTTAGCGATACAATAAATCGGGTGGATTATGCCGGGGTTAAGCCAACTAAAGAAATTCAATTCAGATATTCTCGCACTCGGCAATGAGGTTCATGCGCGCGCGTCCCGGGGTGAAAAGCCGATTATAATTCCGATTCCGAAAACGGTACGGGATGTCGATGATTCCGAAGATTTTGTTCTCGGCATGCCGGAGAGCCCCGAATCGGCGGTACCGGTGCAAACTTCGTCCGAAGCTGAAGATTTTTCCGATATCATCGGAACGGGAAAAAAGGGTGCGGCGCCGAAAGAGAGTGCCGAATCGTCTTCGGCGGGCGTTCCCGATCTTTCCGGTTTGCTCAATCCCGTTATCCCTTCCGCGTCGGCAGGAGAGACGGGAATGCCCGACCTTTCCCAATTTGCCGATGAAGCGGAACAAAAAATCGAAAAAGCGGAACCTGAGGAAGTGTCGATCGCCGATATGAATCTCGACGATCTGCTCGGCGATATGGGCGGTAAAGCGGAAGATGCGAGCGATGTGCTGCCGGAAGAAAGCGCATCCGATGTGTCGGGCGGTACGTATTCATCGAATCGAAGCGGCACCGCCTATCAAACGAACAATGCGGCTCAGGATGCGTTTGCGCTGCCTCCGCACGAAGGCTTTTCATCTTCCGTGCCGGATATCCCGCTTCCTCCCGAAATTCACGCTCATACCGTACCCGATCTCCCGTCTCTCGATGATTTTCCCGTTCCCGAACCGGATGCGGGCGCGTCATCGGCTCTTATTCCGGGCAACGACGAGTTTGCGCTTCCTCCGCTTGATGCGTTTACGCCTTCTCCTCAAAAAACGCTTGTCGAGCAAAAGAAGGGCGCGGATCTTTCCGCACCGGCCGAATCTTCCGTTTCCGATTGGGCTCATGATTTCGATACCGGCGGTCCGACAATCGATATGAATATCGAATTGCCGGAAGATATGCCCGAAGTCGAAAGCGATCTCGCCGTACAGGACAAGGGTACACCTGCGCTTTCGGAAAAAGATATTGATCGGACATCGGCTTTCGGCGAAATGCCTGCCGGACAAAAAACGGCAGAAGCGTTCGGTTCCGACGACGCGTCTTTTTCTGCGGCTGCCGGCCGAAAGCCGGGCGGTGCGATTGACGCGGATGCGAACAGCAGTCGGCTTTCTTCCGCCGATACGGCTTCGAACGGTTTTGAACTTCCCGATTTCGATTTCTCATCGATGTTCGATGATGACGGACTTTCGTCCGGGGCCGGCAGTCCCGGGCGGGAAAAAACATCTCCCGACTTTTCCGAACCCTCGGCCGATACGGCTTCTCCTGAAATCTCTCTCGGCGGCGAAGAATACGAAATGAATGAAAATCCGCCGGTTGCCGCAGCGGATGATTTTTCTTTCGGCAATGAAAAAACGCAAACCGAAAAAACGGTGCAAAGTCCGAAATCCTTTTCCTCTTCAGATGAAATCTCTCTCGGCGGGGATGCTGCCGAAGAAAGCGAAGAACCGTCTTCGGATATGTTTGCTCCTCATCCGTCGCCGGAAAGCTTTGATCCCGATACTTTCGATTTCGATTTTGATATGGGAGACGGAGAAGAGGGGGCGGCAGGTGAAACGGCATCGGGCGATGGACGTTTCGGCGATGCGGGCTCGGAAGAGAACGGCGAAGAAATTATTCCGATAGAACAATTCGATACGTCCGAAATGGAGGGACTCGATTTTACCGTTACGGCGCCTTCAAAATCCGAAGATGATAAAACCGACTTCGAACGCGGTATGCACGGCGATCTCGACGATTTTGAAATTCCCGGTTTTTCGGATACGGCGGAAGTAAAAACCGATAAAAGCGGCCGCATCAAATTGCCAGCGCCCGATTTCCGCGGTGCCGCCGAAGGCGGAAAACCGCCGAAAAATACGCTTACCGATGCGCAGTATGAAAAATTTCTTGCAAACCTCGCGCACTATCCGCTCAACGTACGCCTCGCCGTCGAAAATCTGCTCGTCGCAAACGAATTTACCGACGACGCACAGTTTGAAATCGTTGAAAAAATTCTCAATAAAGCGCCCGCTCGTCAAGTTGCCGCGAACCTTGAAAAGATGCTCGACATCTCGATTCCCGTTCCGCGCGATTTTGAACGCCGCACCGCAGCCGAATACGATGCGTACAAAGCGTCTTTGGAATATCAGCTGCAAAACAGGATCGTTCCGGGCATCGTACTCGGTTTGCTCTCTGCCGCC
This sequence comes from Treponema socranskii subsp. paredis ATCC 35535, assembly GCA_000413015.1. Classification (GTDB taxonomy): domain Bacteria; phylum Spirochaetota; class Spirochaetia; order Treponematales; family Treponemataceae; genus Treponema_D; species Treponema_D paredis. The sequence goes on along the minus strand of KE332516.1, from coordinate 424,804 downwards.
GCAGTACTCGGTTTGATAATTTTTACACGCAATTTTATCTGGCGCCCGCTGAACGCGAACGGTCTGTATAAACAGGGCTACGCGCTCATTCAAGCGGACGAATATCCTCAATCGGAGATGCTGTTCAATGAAGCGGCCGGCAAGCAGCTGCAGAAAAAATGGTTTTTCAAATATGCGCGCGCATACCGCGAACGAAAGCAATACTTGCGTGCGGAACGGATGTACCGCAATATCCTTTATTATTTTAATTACGATAAGGAAGCGGGCATCGAATATGCGCGCATGGAATGCGACGATTTGGCAAATTATGAAAAGGCCGAAGAGATTGCCAGGCGGAGCGTTCTCGACTATCACATAAACGATTCCGACGGTATCCTTTTGCTCGGCGACATTTACCTTGAGTGGGCGACCGAAAAGGATCCTGCGAAATTCGAAGAAGCGCGTAAACAATACGCTTCCCTCGTGCAGCTCTACGGACCGACCGATCGATACCTCGCGCGTATGATGCGCTATTTTGTGCGTACCGACAATCTCCGCGAAGTGTTGCAGCTCAAAGACCGATTTTATCCGAAAGCGAAATCGCTCGATGCCGAAGATTGGACCGAGATGAGCGGATACCTTCTCGACAAATTGTACGGACCGCTTCCGCCCAAAGACGAATACCTTCGCACGCGGATCGAAGACGTGCGCGATATGCTCGACCGCGCGGTAACTGCGGATCCGTCGAATCCGGTCGCATCCTATAATCTTTCGCGTTATTTTGTGCAGATGCACGATTCGGAACGCGCCGTGCGGATGCTCGAACACACGGTCAAGTTGTTTGAAAAACGCTCGCAATATCTCCGCCGCCGCGATATCTATAAGCAGATCGATTCGTACCGTCTGCTCGGAGAACAGTACGTTTCGGGCAAAGAATATTTGACGGCGGAAGAAAAATATACCGACGGGATTTCACTGTACGAGCGCGAAAAGGCGAACAGCGGCTTTGCCGGAAACGAAAATATAGGGAAACTCTATGCCGATTCGGGCGATATCGATTATTTTATCCGCGGCGATTACGAGGGTGCATATAACGATTACCTTTCTGCGATACGCACGCACTACGATACGGCGTCCCTGCATTACCGTATCGGCTTTATACAATATTCCAAAAACGATTTGGACGGCGCGGTCGGTTCGTTTATCAAAGCGGGAGCCGAAAAGCCGGAAGACAATCACTTGCTGCTTGCGATGGGCAATACGCTTTCGCTTCGCGATGCGAACTATGCGGCCGAGGGTTATTACAAACAGCTCGTAAACAATCTCGATGCCGAATTTGCAAAAAAAGGAGTTGCGTTTACGCAGGCAAAAGCCGCCGAAGACGCGCTTACGGAACTTTATATGAAAGCGGCGAATAATTTCGGCGTTACGCTTTTCCGCCTTGCCCGCCGCACAGGCAACAGCAGAATGAATGCCGACGCGATGGTACAGCTTTCCGTGTCGATGCGCGCGTGGGATGCGCTTACGCGGAACGAAGCGACGATGGTACGCCTTCCGGGCAGCAACCTTGCCGAACAGAATATGCGCTATATGAGTCATCCGATGCCGGATTACGAACCCGCGATCTATACGGATATTCCGAAGATTCTCACCGGTGAAAAGGAATTGACGCAATGAGCGCCGACGAAAACAGAGCCGGCATACTGCAGGCGCAATATAAAAACAGTATAAAAAAAGAGCTGGTCCGGAAAACGATCCACATCTGCAGCGCGCTTATCCCGACTCTTTTGACCTTTGCGTACCGTCCGGTTATCGTCTGTCTTGCAGCCGTTCTCGTGTTCTATATCGCATCCGAAACGCTCAGAAAGTGCGGCATTTCCGTTCCCGTCGTATCGCACATAACCGAAGTCGCTTCGCGAAAACGCGATGAAAATAAATTCGTGCTCGGTCCCGTAACGCTCGTACTCGGCATCATCGTTACCGTGCTCGTGTGGAAACCCGAAGCCGCCCGTATCGGCATCTATGCGCTCGCTTTCGGCGACGGACTTGCGAGTCTCGGCGGAAAACTCTTCGGCCGCACGGTCATTCCGTTTACGCACGGAAAAACGGTTGCGGGAAGTCTCACGTGTTTTTTTGCGGTATTGTGTTCGTCGTTTGCCGTATGCAAAAACGGATTCGTATCGCTTGTTTTGGCGCTTTCCGCGATGGCGATAGAGCTCATTCCTCTCGGCGACTTCGATAACCTTGTCATTCCCGTTGCGATCGCCGGACTTGCGGAATTATTAATGCGCTGATTTTATTGCCACAGGTATTTTCGGTGCAGACTTTTGAGGTATACCGCCGTTCCCCCGAAAAGCAATATCCCTCCCGCGGCCGCCGCCGCGTATGAAGTTGCATAGCACGAGATTTCGTATCCGAAAGCCAAAGCCGCAAAGCCGAACGGGGATGCGTCTTTCGTTCCGAGCGAGCGGGCATTGATGAAAAGCGAAAGTATCGCCGCGGCCAGGATGAGCGCGCGGATTGCGATAAACGCTTCTCCGCTTCCCCATTTTATACAAAAGTTCGGAAGGACGATTGCGGTGTTGAGAGGCATCAGCATCGAAATCATGACGGAAAGCACGATTAGTATGACGAGGTTCCGCTCGACGTGCTGCCGCGCTTCCGTTCCGCTGAAAACCGCATCGAACAAGAGCGCCGTCGGAGCGAGCGTCCGAGCGAAGAGAACGGCCCTCCCTATAAAAAGCAGAAAAACCGAAAGCTCATGCCACAGATTGAAAAACGGCACGCACAGCCGTACCGTTTCCGCAAAACAGCCGATGAGAAACAGCGCAAAAAAAATCACTTCCGTCGATTGCGTTTTTTCGAATTGAACATAGAGATAGATGACGGCAAGAAGGGCATACAGCGCGAAGATAAAGATCGATGAGAGCGTCGCGATAAACGAATACCCATTTGCATAAAAACCCGCGATGCGCCCGGCCGGAAAAATGTCGGGGCGGGTGAGCGTACCCGAGTAGACCGAATATCCGAGCATTGCGGAAGCGGCTAAAAGAAATACCGAAAAGACGATAACCAGAGCGAGAAAAAAATAATTCCGCGTTTTGATAGTCATAGAAACGATGATACCCGCAACGGAAATAATAGTAAAGACTTGCCCTGAAATTCCGACAATGTAAAGGGCACCTCTAAAAACTTGGTTAGATTTTTAGAGGTGCCGCCGAGTTTTTAATAAGTCTTCGCATTATAAGGACTTATTAAAAACATCGCACATACATTTAAGGAAAGCTTCTAAAAACTGAGGTTTTTAGAAGCTCCCTAAAAGACGGGAGGATGCCGTATGAAAAAAATTATTGCAGGCGGATTGATTTTTGCGCTCTGCTTGTATTGTGCGCTTGCCGGCGATGCCGCGGTTTTTGTCGATGCGGGATTTTCATCCGACGGGTCGATATATCTTTTCGGTCAGTACGGCAAAACCGACAAATCGTTTAGGGGCTGGGCGGAAATCTATACGGTCGATGTCGCAAAAAACGATTTCGTAAAAGGCGGCACGTATAAAATACAGCCGTCTTCCGTTACGGCGGGAAAATCCGGACGTGAAGTTTACGATTCGCTTGCGGCAAAAAGTTATTTCGATACGAAAAAATATAATTGCGCACCCGTATCTCCCGATCAGATACTCTACATCTGCGGAGATGAAAGCAAAAACGGAAGCGATGAAATCGTCTTTAAAGATTTTGCCGGAAAGCTCGGAAGCAAATCGACATACCGCATACGGCTCATTCCGACGGTAAGCGGCGCGGGTGAAAATGCGAAGTCGTCGTTTTACATTTTGATGGAAAGGATCGATGAAAACGGCAGCGTCCTGAGCCGGCAAAAAATCGGCTCGCCCGACGTCGTCCGAAAGGGTGTAACCTCGTATAAGATCGAAAAAATACTGTGCAATAAACGGGGCGACGGTATCGTCTTTATCGTCGCGAAAACAATGGAAGATAAAACGGGTGTACTCATCCGCTATATGGCGGAAACGGCAAAACTCTTCGACTGAATTCGGACTTTGAAACCGGCGTCTTGTCGTTTGTCACGTTTGCCGCTTAATCGGCGCGGATGCTCGTGTTTTTGACGATAACGTCGTGCGCAGAGCCTTCACGGATCGACGCTTGGCTTACGAGCGTGATCTTCGCTTTTTGCTGCAGTTCGGGAATCGTGAGGGCGCCGCAGTTGCACATCGTGTGGATCACTTTGCTCGTCGTTATCTGCACGTTGTCGTGGAGGCTTCCGGCGTACGGAACATAGCTGTCAACGCCTTCTTCGAAGGCCATCTTTTTTGCCCCGCCCAAATCGTAGCGCTGCCAGTTGCGCGCTCTGTTCGATCCTTCACCCCAATATTCTTTAACGTAATTGCCGTTGACGATGAGTTTGTGCGTCGGGCTTTCGTCGAATCTTGCGAAGTATCGGCCGAGCATGACGAAGTCCGCGCCCATCGCGAGCGCGAGCGTTATGTGATAATCGTGTACGATGCCGCCGTCCGAGCATATCGGAATATAGATGCCGGTTTTTTCATACCACTCGTCGCGCGCTTTCGCCACTTCGATCGTCGCGGTCGCTTGTCCTCGCCCGATTCCTTTTTGTTCCCGCGTAATGCAGATGGAACCGCCTCCGATTCCGACTTTAACGAAATCGGCGCCCGATTCGGCGAGAAAGTTGAAACCGTCTTTGTCGACGACGTTGCCGGCACCGACTTTAACGTCTTCTCCCCATTTTTCGTGGATGTCTTTGAGCGCACGGCGCTGCCATTCGGTAAATCCTTCGGACGAATCGAGGCAGAGCACGTCGGCTCCCGCGTTCAAAAGAAGGGGCACTCGTTCCATATAATCCCGCGTATTGATGCCGGCGCCGACCGTGTAGCGTTTTTGCGCGTCGTGAATTTCGAGCTGGTGCTCTTCGCGGTTTTCAATATCTTTTCGGAACACGAGCGCCTGCAAGTTGCCGTTTTTATCGACGATCGGAAGCTGATTGATTTTATGATCCCAAATCAAATCGTTTGCATCGTCAAGTGAAATGCCCGCTTCCGCCTTTATTAATTTTTCAAGAGGCGTCATGTAGTCGCGCACTTTCGCACCGTTTTTACAGCGGTTGATGCGGAAGTCTCTCTCGGTGATGATGCCGGCGAGCTTTCCGTTCGGGCTTCCGTCTTCGGTGACGGCGACCGTCGAATGTCCCGTTTTTGCAATGATTGCGGTGAGCTCTTCGAGCGTTTGATCCGGACGGACATTGGAATCCGACGGTACGAACCCCGCCTTATATGATTTGACGCGGGCTATCATCGCCGCCTGATCTTCGGGCGTCTGCGAACCGTAGATAAAACTGATACCGCCTTCCTGTGCGAGCGCGATCGCAAGAGTGTCGTTTGAAACGGACTGCATGACGGCCGATACCATCGGTATGTTCATCATGAGCGGACAGGCGTCTCCGGCTTTTTTGTTGTATTTGACGACGGGCGTGCGCAGCGACACGTTTGCGGGAATGCACGTTTCGGACGTGTAACCGGGAATCAAAAGGTATTCGTCGAATGTGTGAGAGGGTTCGTCAAAAAAATATGCCATGGAAACGCTCCTTGAAAAATCAGTATATGTCATATCGTTTGAACCGTCAACGTATTGCATTATTTTCCGGAATGATAAATCGTAAAAATGCAAAGGCGGAACATACGAAAACCACCATGCCGAACCCCTCCAACCGGCCCCGTACGCTCTTGCAAATCCCTGCCATCGGGTGTAAAATACAAGATGCGAATTGATACTTGTTTCAAATCAATACATTTCAAGAAAAGGAAGCTGCCATGGCAACAGAAGAACAGAAAGTAACGCTCGACGCCAACACTGCGGTCGGACGCGTTGCGCATGCGCTGAGCGAAGTAATTTCGATTTACCCGATTACTCCGTCCAGCCCGATGGGTGAGGTTGCCGACGATCTGTCGGCAAAGAACGAAAAAAATATTTGGGGCACGGTGCCGACGGTTGTCGAAATGCAATCGGAAGCGGGAGCGGCGGGTGCCGTACACGGTGCGCTGACGGCGGGCGCGTTGAGCTCGACGTTTACGGCTTCTCAGGGCTTGCTCCTGATGATTCCGAATATGTACAAAATCGCAGGCGAACTGACGAGCACGGTATTTCATATTGCGGCACGTGCCATCGCAACGAGCGCCCTGTCGATTTTCGGCGATCATTCGGACGTTATGGCGTGCCGTCAAACCGGCTGGGCTATGCTCGCGTCGAACTCCGTGCAGGAAGCGCAGGATATGGCGGTCATCGCGCATTCGGCGACGCTCCGTTCGCGCATTCCGTTTTTGCACTTTTTCGACGGATTCCGCACATCGCACGAAATCCAAAAATACGATGAAGTTTCTTTTGAAACGATGCGCGGTATGGTCGATGACGATCTCGTGCGCGCTCACCGCGCCCGCGGTTTGAATCCCGAACGTCCTGAAATCCGCGGTACCTCTCAAAACCCCGACGTATATTTCCAAAGCCGCGAAGCGGTAAACAATTATTATAAAGCTGTCCCGGCGATCGTGCAGAGCGAAATGGCGAAGTTCGCAAAGCTTACCGGACGCAAATACAAACTCTACGATTACGTCGGCGCAAAAGACGCGAAATCGGTTATGATCATCATGGGATCGGGTGCGGATACGGCTCACGAAACGGTCGAATATCTGTGCAAGCAGAAAGGCAAAAAAGTCGGTGTCGTAAAAGTACACCTGTACCGTCCTTTTGCGGCGGATAAATTCCTCGCGGCGATCCCGGAAACGGCGAAAAAGATCGTCGTACTCGACCGCACGAAAGAACCCGGCGCTTTGGGAGAACCGCTGTACGAAGACGTATGCACGGCTTTCGAAGAAGCAGGACGCAAAGCGCAGATCGTCGGCGGCCGCTACGGTATCGGCTCGAAAGAGTTTACGCCTGCGATGGTCATTTCGTGCTTTGAAAATCTCGACGCGAAAGATAAAGTGAAAAATCACTTTACGATCGGTATCAACGACGACGTATCGAAAACCTCTCTGAAATACGATCCCGACTTTTTCATCGCCGAACAGGGTATGACCGAAGCGATGTTCTACGGACTCGGTTCCGACGGTACGGTCGGCGCGAATAAAATCGCAATCAAAATCATCGGCGATGCGCGCCCCGATCTCAACGCTCAAGCGTATTTTTCGTACGACTCGAAAAAATCCGGCGGCATTACGGTGTCGCACCTGCGCTTCGGCAAGCGGACGATCCGCCGCCCGTATTTGATTACGGCCGCCGACTTCCTCGCCTGTCACAAATTCGCATACATGGACGTGTACGACATGCTCCAGTATCTGAAAGAGGGCGGAATCTTTTTGCTCAACAGCCGCTTCGATAAAGATCACGTGTGGGAAGAAATCCCCGTTGAACAGCAAAAACGCATTCTCGAAAAAAAGGCGCAGTTTTACGTCATCGACGCGTTTAAGATCGCGGAAAAAGCCGGTATGGGCAACCGCATCAATATCGTCATGCTTGCCGCGTTCTTTAAGATTTCGGGCGTTTTGAAAGAAGATGTCGCCGTCGAATACATGAAGAAATTCATTACGAAGACATACGGCAAAAAAGGCCAGGACGTCGTCAATAAAAATATTTCGACGATCGAATTGGCGCTCGCTGCAGTCGAAAAAGTCGATCTTAAAGGCAAAAAGGTCGGCGGCAACTTCAAGATGGAATCGGCGATGAAAAACACGAACGATTCCTTTATCAAAAATGTACTCGGCGCAATGGCCGCTCAGGAAGGCGACAAACTGCCGGTCAGCAAACTGCCTGCCGACGGAACTTTCCCTGTTGCGACGACGCAGTACGAAAAGCGCGGTATCGCCGAACGCGTAGCGTGTTGGGACGAAGCGACGTGTATCGAATGCGGTAACTGCGCTCTCGTATGTCCGCACTCGTGTATCCGCATGAAAACGATCACCGACGATGCGGCGGCCAAAGCTCCCGAAGGATTCAAGAGCATCGAGCTCAAGCCTGCCAAACCCGGACAGAAATTCGTGCTTGCGATTTCAGCCGACGACTGCACCGGATGCGGATTGTGCGTATACGCGTGCCCGACGCAGCCGAAAAAATCGCTTCACATGGAACTCTTTACGCCCGAATACAGAAAAGCCGAAAGTAAAAAATGGGATTACTTCCTTACATTGCCCGAAGTCGACGCTTCGACGCTCAACCTCGCATCGGCCAAAGGCCTTTCGATGAAGCGCCCGCTCTTCGAATTCAGCGGTGCGTGCTCGGGCTGCGGTGAAACGGCATACATCAAAATGGTAAGTCAGCTTTTCGGCGACCGCGCGATGATCGCAAACGCGACCGGCTGTTCTTCTATTTACGGAGGAAACCTGCCGACGACGCCGTATGCGACGGATGAAAACGGGCGAGGACCGGTGTGGAGCAACTCGCTCTTTGAAGATGCGGCGGAATTCGGTTTCGGTATGCGCCTTACGGCGGAAAAACTTGCCGAATACGCTCGCGAAGTTGCAGCGAAAGTGAAGGAAAAGGGCATTGCCGCAAAAGAGATCGATGCACTTCTTTCGAATACGCAGACCGACGATGCGGCTATCGGAGCGCAGCGTAAAAACGTCGCTGCGCTCAAAGCGGCACTGAAAGACAATAAAGACGAGCTTTCGAAAGAGCTTTTGTCGCTTGCCGATCACTTTATTAAAAAGAGCAACTGGATTATCGGCGGTGACGGCTGGGGCTATGATATCGGTTTCGGCGGCGTTGACCACGTACTCGCTCAGGGACGCAATATCAATATCCTCTGTCTCGACACGGAAGTATATTCGAATACCGGCGGTCAGATGTCGAAGTCCACTCCTTTCGGCGCGGTTGCAAAATTCGCGGCGGCGGGAAAAGACATTGCGAAAAAGGACTTGGGTATGATCGCGATGAGCTACGGCTACATTTACGTCGCAAAGATTGCGATGGGTGCAAATGCCGCTCAGACGATCAAAGCGATCCGCGAAGCCGAAAGCTACGACGGTCCGTCTCTCATCATTGCCTATTCGCATTGTATCAACCACACGATCAACATGAGCGACGGTTTGAAGCTGCAAAAGCAGGCGGTCGAATGCGGACTGTGGCCGCTGTACCGTTACGATCCGCGCCGGAAAGAGCAGGGACTCAATCCCTTCCAGCTCGATTCGCGCGAACCGAACTATCAGCTTGCCGACTATATGTACGCCGAAGGCCGCTTTAAAGCGCTGAAAGCCGCGAATCCCGAGCGTGCGAATATGCTGCTCGAAAAAGCGACTGCAGCCGCAAAGCGGACGTGGCAGGAGTACGACTATCTTGCGAAACGCCCGTTCTGATCGGCGTATGTGCAAAGTGCGCGTAAAGCGCATAAAAATCGTACAAATGTAATGTAACGAAAACGGCCGTCCGAAAGGGCGGCCGTTTTTTTACGGAGCGGGAGCCGGTAAAAAACGTGTCAAAGAAAAAGTTGTTTTTATTTGTTGTTTATGCTACAATATCATAGGGCGGATTCCGCCTTTTATATAAAGGAGGAATCGAACCGTATGACATACCGTTTTCGGATGTGCGCCGCAGGCGGACTGTGAACACGGTATATTATAGAGGAGTGAGCGTTATGAAAAAAGCGATTTTTGCCGCCGCGGCGGTTTTTGCCGGTTTTACCGTTTTGTCCTGCAGCGATGTGTTCGGCGGCAGAGAGACGGACGGTATTGCATTTACGGTTCCCCCCTTAGTGCCGCAAAGCGTTTCGTCCCATGCGAGGGCTGCATCCGGCGTTTCGGAAGGACAGTGGTCGATTTACGGCTTTTTGTTCGGTGAAGATGCCGATCCTGCCGAAATCAAAAATATTGGTAATGGGCAGTTCTCTCCGCCGAGCCCGGGCGAAGCGCAGCGTTATAAAGGACTCATCCAAGCCGTGTCGCGGAAGGGAGCCGATCTATCGCGGCCGCAGCCGCTCTTTTTTCAGCGCGTACAAGCGAAGACGAAGTGCTTCGTATGCGTCCTCGTCACGTATACGACTTCCGCCCGAACGGAGCATACCGTCTTTTCCGGGGTTTCGCCCGATTCCCTTGTGAATTGGGCCGGAACAAACTACTATTTTACCGATAATTTTTATACGCCCGATACGGGAGAAAACGATATTTCCCTTACGCTGAAAAAAAATGAAAATGCGCCCGTCTATTTTGCGACGCAAAACGGAGCGGACGGCATAAAATCATACGGCCAAAGCACATATTCTCCGCAACAGAGCACGCCGTATAAGCCGACGCATTTTTACTGGAGCAGCTCTGGCAATATGACGGGTGCTTTGGGCGCTGTAAAGGGTTTGGGACCGGACGAAGCGGGCGTCATCATTTTAATGGACGATATCGACGTTTCCGGCATAAGCGCTCTGCCGTCGATTTCTACGAGCGGCAACGGCGTAGACCATTCCGTCGATTTCGCGTCTATTTCGGGAAAGCAATGCAAAATCAAGGCAAACAATTTTTCCGTTTCCTACGACAAATATCTTTCTTTTAGAAATATCCTCATTGCTGCCGCTGATTTGAATTCCGTTTCGATAGACGAGAAAGGCGAGTTACGGCTCGGCGGAGCGGTAAGTTTGGATACGGGAAAGAAGATAATCTTGGAAACCATGCGGTCAACCGAGATCGGAAGCATCATCATAACGAGTCCCCTTTCCGGTAAAGTCGGAGAAGTAAGCGTATCGTTCCGAGATCCGACCAGCGTGGACGAGATGAAAGACTACTTAGAAGACCACCCCCTTGTGCGTGACGATACGGGAAGTGCGGATGTACCGGCTTGTTTCGGTTCCGCGGTAACGGTCACAGCGCACTCGAACTCTTTTACCGCCCGGTGGAAACGTATGATCGGAAATTGGTGGGGTCTCGACGACGATTGAGCGTGCTTTATCCGAACAAAGGAGTCGTGCTCTTTCACCGCTCATAAACGAAAATATCACATGTCCTCGATATAAGAGCCGCTTCCGCCTTGACATTAAAGCGGTGAATTTATATTATCGAATTTATGACTGTAGATGAACTTCGATCCAAATATATCGCGTTTTTTAAAAGCAAAGGACATGCGGAAATAAGCGGTCAGTCGCTCATTCCCGACAACGATCCCACCGTTTTGTTTACGACCGCCGGCATGCAGCCGCTCGTTCCCTATCTTTCGGGTCAAAATCATCCCGAAGGAACGCGGCTCACCGACTATCAAAAGTGCGTACGCACCGGCGACATCGATTCGGTCGGAGATCCGTCGCATTTGACGTTTTTTGAAATGCTCGGCAACTGGTCGCTCGGCGATTATTTTAAAAAAGAATCGATCGCTTTCAGCTGGGAATTTTTGACGGGTAAAGAATGGCTTGCGATTCCGCCGGAAAAAATTTCCGTGACGGTGTTTGCGGGCGAAGACGGGGTTCCTCGCGACGATGAAGCGGCCGCCATTTGGGAAAGCTGCGGCGTTCCGCGCGAGCGGATTTTTTATCTGCCGCGGAGCGACAACTGGTGGGGGCCTGCGGGTTTGACCGGTCCCTGCGGTCCCGACACTGAAATCTTTTACGATACGGGAAAAGAAGCGTGCGCTTCTCATTGCCGGCCGGGCTGTCCGTGCGGAAAATACGTCGAAATCTGGAACAACGTATTTATGCAGTACAATAAAACCGCAGACGGTACGTTCGAACCCCTTTCGCGAAAATGCGTCGACACCGGCATGGGAGCCGAGCGCACGGTCGCGATGCTCGGCGGTATGAAATCCGTTTACGAAATCGATGTCTTCGTTCCGATCATCCGCTGCATCGAATCGCTTTCCGGAAAAAAGTACGGCGAAAACGAAGACGTCGACATATCGATCCGTATCATTTCCGATCACGTGCGTACGGCGACTTTTATTTTAGGCGACCAAAAAGCGGTAACGCCGAGCAATGTCGGCGCGGGCTATATTCTGCGCAGAGTGATCCGCCGTGCGGTGCGCCACGGGCGGAAGATCGGCATTGAAGGCGCCTTTCTCGCCAAGCCTGCGGACGTCGTCATCGGCGAATACATTAAAGCTTATCCTGAATTCGAAGGTAAAAAAGATTTTATTTTCGAACAGCTTGGCGCGGAAGAGGATAAATTTCTTGCAACGCTGAAAAAGGGCGAAGCGGAGTTTGAAAAGCTTTTGCCGAATTTATTAAAAAATCCGCAAAAAACGATTCCCGGCCGCGTCGCTTTCAGGCTCTACGATACCTTCGGTTTTCCGATCGAACTGACCGAAGAGCTCGGACGCGAACACGGTATGACGGTCGATATCGATTCGTTCAAAGAAGAAGAAAAAAAGCATCAGGAAGAATCGCGTACGCTGAGCGCCGGCGCTTTTAAAAGCGGTCTCGGCGATCATTCGGAGATTTCGACGAAATATCATACGGCGACGCACTTGCTGCACGAAGCGCTCAAGCGGGTGCTCGGGCCGGAAGTCGCGCAAAAGGGTTCGAATATTACGCCCGAACGCCTCCGCTTCGATTTTTCTTTTTCACGTGCATTGACGAAAGAAGAAGTGCAAAAAGTCGAAGATTTGGTAAACGAACAGATTGCGCGCGACCTTCCCGTTTCGGTGGAAGAGATGAGCCTCGACGAGGCTAAAGATACCGGTGCGCGTGCGCTTTTCGGCGACAAATACGGTGAACGCGTTACCGTGTATTCCATCGGAGACTTCAGTAAAGAAGTGTGCGCGGGTCCGCACGTCGAGCATACGGCGCAAATCGGGCAGTTTAAGATAACGAAAGAGCAGTCGTCTTCCGCGGGCGTGCGCCGCATCCGTGCGGTCATCTCGGGAGGGCTTCCGCTCGGAGCTTAGCGCCCGGCAGATCTTCGTTACGGTCTGCGTTCGTGTAACACATCGCAGTGCAATTTGTTATTATTGAAAAGGACTTAGATACAATGAAAGTGAACCGTTTTACCCTCATCTGTTGCATGTTGATGATTTCGGCCGCGTCCGTTTTCGCGCAGTCGGATTTGCAAGTGCTCGCGGTTATAAAGCTCAACAAAAGCGAATCGATTACCGTCAAGCAGCTCAAAACGCGCGTCGGCGTGTACGAAAAGCAGGCGGGCAGGGTGCTGACCGTCGACGAGCGTAAGCAAACGCTCGACGCGCTCATTTCCGAAAAGCTCATCAATCAGGCGGCGCAAAAAGCGGGCATTTCCATTACCGACAGTACGGTAAATCAAAACTTTCTCCAATCGATGTCGCAGATGATCGGCAGAAACGATACGATTACCGAACAGGAACTCAATACGATTGTGCGTCAGCAGACGAAGATGTCGCTCGACGAGTTTATGAAGCAGCAGGCCGGCATGTCCATCGCCGAGTATAAAGACTACCTCAAAGCGCAGATCACGGCGCAGCAGTATATCCAGCAGCAGCGCGAAGCCGAACTGCGCAACGTCGCTCCGACGGACGAAGATATCCGTTCGTTTTACGAAATGAATAAAGCGAATTTCGTGTGGAGCGATATGCTCCGCCTCTTCCTCGTCATTGTGCCGAAAGGATCTTCTCCGGACGATGCGAAAGCGAAAGCGACGGAAATGTGGAATACGCTCAAAAACGCAAAGGATCCGTCCTCCGCACGTACGCAGATCGGAGTCCGTTCTCAAGCTGAAAAATCCGGTTTTCAAGCGGGCGAAATGCTTATCAACAAAACCGAAACGAGCGCCGTACAGCTCGGCATATCTTATCGCGTGCTGCTCGAACTCTTTTCCCGCACTCCCGGATACATTTCCGACGTGCAGGATAACGACACGAATTATCAATTTTATTCCATCGTAGAAAAATACGACGCGAAACTGCTCGGTTTGAGCGATATCGTCCGTCCGGGAACGACCATCACCGTTTACAATTACATCAAGCAGTATCTCGGTCAGCAGCAGCAGATGGCGTATTTGCAAAAGGCCGCAAACGAGATTTCCAAATCGCTCGACGTAAGCGAAAACGTCGACCGCAAAAAAACCGGCGCCGAATTGGATAAACTTTTAAGCTGGTAAGGAAATCCCGTGTCGCGCAGAAAGGGGAGGGTGCTTGCATTTCAAACGCTGTATTCTTACGAAGTGGGCGGAATTCCGCTTGAAGACCTGCTCACTTTTTCGTGGGTGTCGGAAAACGGAGTTCCCGCCGAAAACGCGAACAAAGAAGAATACGCGTTCGCACGGCTTTTGGCCGCCGGTACGGTCGAGCATCTTTCCGAAATAGACGAAAATATAAAAAAGCATCTCGCTGCGAATTGGGATTTCACCCGCGTAAATAAAGTATCCTTATCCATTTTGCGCATGAGCGTGTATTCGCTCTTATATCAAAAAGACGTCGGCGCTTCCGTCGTCATAGACGAAGCCATCCAGATCGCAAAGGAATTCGGAGCCTACGATTCGTTTCGTTTTATCAACGCAGTACTCGATAAAGTCGGTAAAGCTTTTTCCGTTTTGCCGTCTTCTGCGGAAACGGCCGCTCCGCTTTCCGCAGATACGTCCGCCGAATAGCGGGCGGAACGAGGGGCGTTATGAAAAAACTGCCTGAACATTTTGCGCCGCGCTTTTTACCTCTGTTTTTATTAATTATTAATTCTTATCTCATTATATGTGCCGCATCGTGCAAGATGAGCGCATCCCGTTCGTCGTTTACCGGCATGCTCGATGAAATCGACGCGCTCAGCGAACAGGGGCAGGATAGGGATGCCCTTTCGGAATTGAAAAAAGCCGAAAAATACGTATACGATTCGTGGTCGCGCATCGGCATATACCGCCGCTATTTTGAAATGGGAGAGACGGCTCTTGCGGAAAAGACGCTCGTGCGCGGATTGAAGCGCAATCCGAAAAATCCCGAAATGTCCGCGGTGTACGCGCAGTTTTTGATGCGCTCCGGAAGGGGGGCGGAAGCGGTAAAGATCGCCGAATGCCTTCGCGGTACGCGCTTCGGCTCGGTGTATTCCGAAGCGTACTTACGTGAACTTGCATCCGAAAAAAGAGCAAGCGCTTCCGAATATTTCGACAATCGATTTTTTTCGATTTTTTGCGACGCATACGCCGGCTCGAAAGACGGGTACTGGCTACGCAACGCGGCGCTTATCTGCTTAAAAGACGGCAACTACGATACGGCGTATTCGGTAAAACCCGCCGACTGCTTTGAGGTCGAAGACGCGTTTTTTTGGAGTCTCGTCATGTTCGATTCGCGCCGTTTCGGAGAAGCGGCCGCCTATGCCGAAAAAGCCCACTCGCTCTATCCGACATCTTCGATTCGTTCCCGTCACAGAGTGTCGCCCGTTGAAATAGCCGCCGTTCTTTCCGACTCTCATATCGCGCTTTCGGAGACGGAAGAAGCCGAGCGGGCGAGGCGCAGCGTCATTGCCCAAATGGAGCGGAATACCGGCGGTATGAACATCGCTGACGAAAACGTGAACTCTCTTTTGCCTTCTCTCTTCGTCAACAGCGCGCTGTATGCCGAAGCAAACGGCAACGACGACGAAGCGAGCCGACTTTTGACCGATACGGTAAACGCGTGGCCCGATTATGCGCCCGCTCTCATCGCCTATGCCGATTTTGCACGGCGGACGAGTATGCCTCCGGCGGAAGATATGCAGGAACTTACGCTCAGGGACAACGGCCTTGCGACGCTCAAAATGGAAGCTTACGACAGGCGTGCAAAGATTCCGGTGAGCGACGCCGAATACCGCATCGATCGAAGCCTCGAGAGAATCAATAATCCCGTGCTGTATATCGCGCGCTTGAATTTAAAATACGAAACCGATTTTTCTCTGACACCGGATGAAAAAATATCCGACGTATGGAACGAACTCGAACGCGGCAGCGTCGGCGCAAACGTTTATCCCGACGTTATTTTCGAATTTGCGCTGAACCGCCTTTTAGCTTACCGGCGTTACGACGACGCTTTCCGCCTTTTTCGAAAGAGCATGGCCGCAAAATACGGTTTTGACCCGTCGCGCGATTTTTGGGAAGCGTGCGCTTCGAATGTCCGCGATATGACGATCCGCGAAGCCGAATATGCGGCGTGGTTTGCAGCTTACAGCCGGCTTGCCGATACGGCGATACGACTCTACGAATACTGCGTGTACGAAAGCGGCGGCGGCACGGACGGCAAAACGATTTCCTCCCTCGTCTCTACGCCGTCGTGCATGAACCTTGCGATGATATACGAAAGCCTCGGCTCAAACATACAGGCGCTCGATCTCTATGCGGCCTCTTCCGTCCGTGCGGCGGACGCGATGCAGCGGGCGGAAATCCAATACCGCATGGCGCTCATCTATAGCGCACAGGGTAAAACGAGGGAAGCGCTCCGTTCGGCAGGTTATGCGCTTGCCCTTGTTCCGAATCACGCACGCGCAAAATTGTTAAGAGACCGTCTCGCAGAACAAAGCCGATAAGCGTTTCGATCGCATCAAAGCCCTTGCTCGTCCGCTCTGTTCAGTTCAGCTTTAAATGCAGGATGATCGTTCTTCCGCCGTCGTCGCACACTTTCATCGCGATACGGGTGTACAGCTTGAGTTTGCGTTTCAGCATTTTCCGCGCTGCGGTATAAAAAGTACGCTGTTCAACGAGCTCCGTACCGCATTTTTTCGCAAAAGCCCGACCGTCGTTTACGTAAAAATACATTTGCGCCGACGTGTTGCCCGTTTTTTGCACATACTTATTCGCATATTTTATGCCGATTTCATTCGTCGCATCGAAAATCAATTCTCCTTTCGGAAAGTGCTTTTTTACGTCCGACAAAAACCGCACGATTTTTTCTTCGCGGAAATATTGAAATACGCCCGAGACAATCAGCAAAGATGGGAGCGAAGTGTCGATGTGCGCAGTCCATTCCAAAGCAAAAATATCGGCTGCGATAAGCTTTTCGTTTTCTTTTGCACCCAAAATATTTTTTCGCCGGTCGATCACTTCGGGTAAATCGATTTCGTAAAAAATCGTGCCGTCCGCATGCAGCCGAAAAGCGGCCGTTTCCAGTCCCGCGCCGAGATTGACGATATTGCACCTTTCGTGTCGATTAAGAAAATTTTTAATCATTTCGTCAAAATTATAATAGCGCGCAACGGAAGCCAGCATCGTGTATTCGGAAGATGATTTTTGAATCCGCTCAAGCGCATCCGCAGGGATTTTTCCTTCCAGTTCCAAAGCCGTTTTGTCATAAAAATATTCGGGAAAGCGTTTTGACACATAAATCCGCGCCGCCATAGGAATAAGCATGGTATCGGCTACGCCGTTAAATTCATTCATAGGTTTCCTCCGTAAAATAGTATACAAGTTAAGGTTCGGTTTGAGTCAAGGGGGAATTTGTTGACAGGGGAAATTTATTCGTGCGGAGGGTTTAATACCCCGACGCCGCTTGAAGCTTCGCTGCGAGGCTGCGTCGAGGTTGTTAAACTTTAAAAACCGGTAACAAATCAAAAAGGAAAAAAAGATAAAGTGAAAATATACAAAAACATACACTTTAAGTAAGTTTTCATATTTGACCTTTATTTACCGCTTCCATTAGAAAATCATTTACTTTTGTCTGCCACCCCTTACCCATTGCCTTGAAGTGATCAACGAGATATTTACTTAATCTAATTGAAACTTGCTCTCTTTTAGGTTTAAAATATTGCGGGTATCTGGGTTGAAAGCCGGTAAAATCCGTAATTTCGGGAATATCTGAAAAATCAATTCCCTTTGCTCTGATTTCTGCAACTCTTTCAGCTGTCAAAGTTTTTTTGTTGTTCATAATAAAAAGCCTCCTCTTAAAATTGCACAGCGAGTAAATCTTCAGATTTAGGAGCTGTGCAATTCGTGCGCATCTTGCGCACAGTTCGATGAACGAGTTTTCTGAAAGAAAACTCGAAGTTAAATTGAACGACGCTATTCAGACGTTCAATTTAAGCCTCCTCTTTTTTTGTTGCAAGACGTGAAGAGATAATTCTTATTCGATCCCGCTCTATGAAAATTGTTGCAACGATTACTAATCCGTTTATACTGCCGAATCCAATAAATCTTTCTTCTTCGATAGTTGAATGCTCTAAATCCGCTCTTTCGATAAAATGAGGATCATCGAACACGCTAAGAATTTCTTCAAAAGAGAATCCGTGCTTTTTAATGTTTATTTCATTCTTTTCGCTATCCCATTCAAAACGCCCTTGAACGACTGTCATTAAAAACACCTCTTTTGTATATCTAAATTGTATTTCTTTTATGTATTCTTATCAATCCTTTCAAAATGCCATAGTTCATATAGTTTCCAAAATACCGGTATTTTTTATTCGTGTGGAGGGTTTAATATTCCTGTGCTCTGCGTCGGGGTTGTTGATTAAGTTTTATAAACGCACGATTTAATGATATATGGCAGCTCCGATGCGGAAGGTAAAGCCGTTTTCACCGTTTTTATCCCGCGTATAATATATTCCCGCGCCGGGCATACACAGGGTTTTCGGTATCAATACACACACATCGCTTCCTGCCTGTATACGGCCGAAACCCTGCATGCCGCTTGATGAAAAAGGCGAATATAAAACCGCAGACAGATGTACCGCATAAAATCCTTTTTGAAAACTGCCCGATACTCCCGTTTTTAAATTTCCGTTAAGCGGGTACAGCTCTCCTCCTGTGATACCGAAAAATACCTGTTCCGACACTCCGATGCACAGCGGACCGTGATCGATCGCAAAAAGGCTTCCCGTATGTAAAATTCCTTCATTAAAAACGCTTGCGGCTTTGCCGGACGAATACGCGCCTCCTAGAAGTGCCCCGTATCGGAACATACCGCTTTTGCAGACGGCTTTTAAGCAGCCTTGTATGATAAGGGGATTTGCTCGTGAGAGTTTTATTTCGGTTCCCGTCGTACATGAAAGTTCCAAAAATTCCAAGGGTGCGTAGGCAAAGCCTAAGAAGAGCGGAGCGGTTTTAAAACCTTTGCTCAGGGAAAAATCGGTGCCGCACGTACCTGCGCCGTACAGGCTTCCTTTGGGCATAAGGTGCGCTGCAGGAACAAGACCTGCCGACAATCCGCTTGTCGAAAAGAGGCTGAGAGGAACGGATGGAGCCGTATCTACTGCGACGGAAAGCGGTTCGGATTGTATAAACTCGGTACCGGCTGCTCCCCGTACTTGAAGATAAGCCGTATAGATACCTTTTTTAACGATTGCTCCGTTCTCGTCTCGACCGTCCCACGTGCTGTGTGCGTTTTCGGCGGCGAACGGTTTTAAACCTCTCCGATATACAAGCCGGGAGTCCGCGCCGTATATTTCCAGCATACCCTCTCCGGGAGCGGTAACGGAAAAGTTGAAACGGCACATTCCCAATGTACCCGGATTATACGGATTAAAACGCTTTTTTTCGGCGGAAAAAGAAATCAATTCAAAATCCGCGTCTTGTAAGCTTACATCAAGTTCAACCTGTGTTTTTCCGAATACGTATACCTTTGTTAGGGCCGTCTTTTTGCCGAATTTTTTTACTTCGATTATGTGTTCCCCTTCGGGAACCTTCAGTATCCATTCGCAGCCGCGTATGCCGTTTTGTTCAAAGTACGTGTATGAACCGTCGTAGTTTTTTTTAGCCGCTGTTCCCAAGGAAAAACAGACGAAAAGATTTCCCTGTTTGATACCGTCTAAATACAGGGCGGCATCCGTTTCATTAATCCGGAGATGCAACTCTCCGGTGGTTTGCCGTAATTCGGTTGTTATTTGGTATCTGCTTTCATTTTCAAGATCGCATTCGGACTCCTGCGCATAAAGAAAGCCCGTCGAATATACAAGGAACGCGATAATGACGGCAGTTTTTTTTATACAGCGCATGGATATGTATTATCACATTTATACGGTAAAGACCAGTCCGTATTCCGTATTTCGCGCCGCCATAGGAATAAGCATGGTATCGGCTACGCCGTTAAATTCATTCATAGGTTTCCTCCGTAAAATAGTATACAAGTTAAGGCTCGGTTTGAGTCAAGAGGGAAG
This sequence comes from Treponema socranskii subsp. paredis ATCC 35535, assembly GCA_000413015.1. GTDB lineage: Bacteria > Spirochaetota > Spirochaetia > Treponematales > Treponemataceae > Treponema_D > Treponema_D paredis. Next base: position 404,824 of record KE332516.1, on the reverse strand, counting down.
AATGAATTTGCCGCGGCAGCCGCATTATTACCGGCTGTTTGTACTTGTATTTTGTGCAAAAATATGTACACTATCTGCGGAGGAATCGATAATGATTACGCCGATGACAATTACGGAAGCCAGAAAAAAAATCACTTCCCTTGAACATACTATGGATTATGACGATACAATTTCCATTACCAATCATGGTAGAGAAGTGTTTGCTTTAATAAAATGGGATACCTATGAAAGTATTCGCGAAACGCTCGAAATTTTATCCGACGAAGAGCTTTCCGAACAGCTTGCTGTCGGTATTCGGCAAATCAATCAAAATAAATTAGTCGATTTCGATTCATTTAAACAAAAGCTTTTATGTACTCGATAAAACTGACGCAGATTGCAGCCGATTATATTGCGTCATTGGATCAAAAATCACAAGCGCTCATTTTGGAAAAAATTGAAATTTTAAAATCCGAACCGCTAAAAGTCGGAAAACCTCTGAAAGGTAATTTACAAGGATATCGTTCAATCCGTTCGGTCGGACAGCGGTATAGAATTATTTATCGAGTGCGAGAGACGGAAATAGAAGTCATTGTTGTTGCCGTCGGAATAAGACGCGGCGGAGACCGAAAAAACGATATTTATGAATTGATGAAAAAATATATTAAGAGCGGCTTATTAAAGGATGAATAATATATGTCATCGTCGGACAATGGTCATCTTGTCCCTAATTCTTTCACCTTAAAGGCTATCGGCGTGCCCGTTTGCGCAGCAGCGATTTCGCCGATTATGCTTTGCACAAATTGTACCGCATCTTCCGCAGCTTTCCGCATTGCGTTTCCGTAAAAGACGTGCTTTTCATCGTCAAGCGTTATGAGCTTCGCATCGGGAAAGGTTTTGACCGCCCGTTCCGAATACGACAGCGGCACAAGCGAGTCGGCGCTTCCGTGAATGATGAGTGTTTTTCCGAAATACTGCGGCATCAACGTATAAATATTAAAGGAGAGTGCATCCTTATTATAAATGCGCCCGACGGTTTTTCCGAGCAGCTTCATTGTATCGGGAATTCGTTCCGGATCGGGTGTGCGCCGCCGAACGTAATCATGAATCACAAAAGCGGGATATAATAAAACCAAGCCCGCGACGTCGGCGGGGCGTTTTGCTGCGACATAGGTCGAAACAAAGCCTCCTTGGCTTTCTCCGAATAAAAAAATTTGCTCCGCCTTAAAACGCGCGTCGGCTTTTAAGTTATCGACAATGACAATCAAATCTTCGGCTTCGGTAAGCACCGACATTTCCGTCATTTTTCCGTCGCTTTTGATATGCTCGCCGCCGCCGATAAACTCGAAGATGTATGCGGCAATACCATGTTCCGCAAAAGATTCGGCATAGCCTTTAACGCCTCCGCGGTTTCCGCCGAATCCGTGCGAAAGGATGACCAGCGGCATGGGAGATGCGCGGTCGGGTATAAAAAGCTCTCCGGATATTTTCATGCCCTTTCTTTGAAAATTTCGTTCTTCGGCTTTAAAAGCGGGCGCCGCGTTTGTCTCCGCCGCGGCGAAAGTTCCGCTGCATAAAACAAACACAGCTGCCGCTAAAGCAATGCGGCTCCGAACGGCAATAGCGGCCGTTATTTTTGAAAATACATTCATCGCTTTTCTCCGAACACTTGGATCGTGCCCCTTCGGGCATCCGCTCTTATCATTTTATCGATTTAATAACGGACGGACAATTGTCGTCTTTACATTATTTTGCCGCTTTTTACATGCGTTCTCCTGCGGGTCAGGGCAATTTCGAGTTTGCCGAAAACTCGCCGTTCCTCCGAGGGGTAATTTACAAAAATCGGCATTCGCGGTATACCGTGAGTCTATGACCTATACGGAAAAATTCCTGAGCGATATCATGCGCGCGGCAAAGCGCGAACGGGCGGAAAACGCCGGCCGTTACGACGCTAAAAAAACATGCGAAAAAATTGCGCGCTCCCTCGAAAACGCGATCCGCGGTCTCGGCGATCTTCCCCGCACGGCCGGTGACTATTGGCTGGCCGAGTATATCGATTCGTCGTCCGATATCGAAAACGAGCCGACGAGGGAGCATGCCGAAAAACTTGCCGCGATGCTTTCGTTTTTGCGCGGCGAAGGCGACACGTCGAGCCTCTCTCCCGGCGACTGGAAAAATCTTGCCTCTCTCGTGCAGGATGAAGCCGAAACGCTTCCGATCGAATCGCTTTCGTCGCTCATGGCTTCTCTCGTCGAACAAAAAGCGGTGTAGCCCTATGCCGCAATCCTTTCGGACGGAGCGGATCGAAGATCCCGCTTTGCAGGGTTCCGCTCCGCTTCATTGCTCCGCTTCGCTCCGCAACGGCGTTCCGCCGCCCTTACAATCGGGCGTAGGCGTTTATGCTCCGTGCATACAGTGTCCCAGAAAATGCGCCGTCGACAGAAAAACCGCGCGGGGACTGTGCGGAGAAGGAGATGCCCTCCGCATCGCGTCCGCGTGTCTGCACTTCGGCGAAGAGCCGCCTGTTACCGTGTTCGGCGGAAGCGGTACGATTTTTTTTACGGGCTGTACGCTCCGCTGCGCTTTTTGCCAAAATTATCAGATTTCGCAAAACGGCATGGGACGCGCCGTCGACAGAACCGAATTTGTTAAAATCTGCCGGACGCTCGAAGATGCGGGCGCTGAAAACATAAATCTCGTCACCGGAAGTCACGCGATCTCGCTCATCGCTTCGTATTTGAAAAGTGCGCGCGAAGAAGGCGTGTCGATTCCGTTTTGCTGGAATTCTTCGGCATACGAATCGGTCGAAACGCTCGAACTGCTCGAAGACCTCGTGTCCGTATGGCTGCCCGATTTGAAAACGCTTTCGCCCGAACTTGCAAAGCATCTTTTCGGTGCGGAAGATTATCCCGAAGCCGCCGCTCTCGCCGTCCGATGGATGATCGACCGTTTTCCGCTTACTCTCGTGCAAAAGACAAAAGACGGAACCGAAAAAGAAAAGATCGAGCGCGGCGTCATCGTACGTCATCTCTTTTTGCCCGGACGCTTTTCCGAAACGGCCGATACGCTCGCATGGCTCAAACGTTATGCCGACGGCAAAGCGCTCGTTTCGCTCATGTCGCAGTACACTCCCGTACCCTTTGAAGAAAGTGAGCGTGTAAAACGGGGAGCTGCGCTTTCGGCGATCGAAAACCGTCTCGTAAGCGAAGCCGAAGATATCGATCTCCGCGACCTTATCGACGCTCACGATTTCGAATATCTTTTTTATCAGGAACTTTCCGACGATACGAGCTGGCTTCCCGATTTTAACCGTACGCAGCCCTTTTCAAACGCGCTCGCAAAACCCGTGTGGCATTGGAAAACGGGTTTTGAAGTGTAAAAAAATCGCGGACGGCTGTCGGTTGCCGAGCGGACATCACATCGTTATGATGAATATGTAAGGAATCCTATGGCACTGCTCGTATTGAAACAGCTCGTAATTATGCTGTGTATCGTTTCGGTATCGTTTTTCTTTGCGCGGAAAATACGGCCCGGAAAAACCGAACAGCAATTTTTAAGCAAAATTCTCCTCTATCTGGTCGCCCCGTGCCTTTTGCTGCACATACTCGACGCTCCCTATGACAGCGAAAAAATAAAGCAGTTTATCATTATCGCAGTCCTGAGTGCGGCGATGATCGTACTCTTGGCTTTTGTCGCGCGCATTTTTACCCGATCAAAAACGGCGGAAGGGAAAGCGCTCGACGGTATCGACCGCGTCGCCGTCGTGTTTACGAATTGCGGCTATATCGGCATTCCGCTCGTGCACGGAGTGTTCGGCGACGAGGGTGTTTTTTATCTCACGGGATTTATCGCCGTATTCAATATTGCGATATGGACGTACGGAAGCTTCGAAATGGCCGGCAAAATCGAACTCAAAAAAGTACTGCTCAATCCGAGCATAATCGCCGTCGCTGCGGGTTTTACGCTTTTTTGTCTGCCGTTCAGACTGCCGCAATTCATCGCTCATCCTGCAGCGCTCGTTGGAAGCATGAATACCCCCCTTTCGATGGTGATCCTCGGCATATTGTTTGCTGACTTCCGCGTTCCGTCGAAAAGTGCATTGTACGTCGTTCACGCCGTAAAAGTCGTACTGCTCCGCCTCGCGGTATCTTCGTTCGTTATGCTCGCGTTTATGTTTGTCGTACTCCGTTTTTTGACATCTTTTCCCGATGCAAAAAAAATCATATTCGTGCTCTATATCGCAAGCCTCTGTCCGTCGGGTATAAGCACGTCGATGTTCGCCGCCGTCTTCGAAAAAGATACGTCGTATGCGAGTCTTGTCGTTTCGCTTACCTCCGCGCTGAGCTTCCTCACCGTTCCGCTTTTCGTGCGTTTGGCCGAAGCGGTACTCCGCTGACGGAAGCGCCCGTAAGCACGGCGAAAGCGTTATGCCGATACCGCAGAACTCGTTTTTTTGCAAGCGATATATGCGCTATGTGTAAAAGGAAGGGGCGTGCGGATAATCATCGCGCTTTTTTTTCGTATACAGGATGTATGTGCAGGGAAAAACGTCGTCGGTCATTTTTTTAATAATTTTTTTTTCGAAAAGTGTTTCGTCGAACTCGGGAAAAAAAGCGTCTCCGTCGACGTATGCGTCGATTTCCGTTATATAAAGCGCGCTGCAAAGCGGCAGGGCTTGTGCGTAAACCGCTTCGCCTCCCGCAAAAAAAATATCGGCCGGGGGATCGCTTTTTGCCGAAAGCGTTTTTGCAAGCGAAAGAGATTCGGGTATGCTTCGCGCTTCGTAGAGCTTTGCTTCGGGCTGCCGTTTTTCGGAAAATATTTTGTTTTTGGAAAGGACGATCGTCGTTCTGCCTTTAAGCGGTTTGCCTACGGACTCAAATGTCTTTCGTCCCATGATTACGATATTGCCTGCGGTTATATCGTGGAAATGATGCAGTTCGTTTATTAATTTCCACGGGAGCTTTCCGTCTTTTCCTATCGCGCGGTTTTTTGCATACGCCGCGATGATTGCGATCATGCGCGTTTATGCCTGTACTTCGACAAAGCTTCCGACGCTTTGCTTTTGCGCATAGACGCTTCTGTTGCCGCGGTAGGGATTTTTGATACGCTCCATTTGCTTTTGAATATCCGCAATGTGAACGCGGAGCAGGCTGCGGTTTTTTTCGTTTTGGGCGAGGACTTGCGACTGCAAGCGATCGAGGTCTTTTTGAATCGATTCGAGCGCACGGGTTTCGTTTACAGGTGCGGAACTCCTGATCGACGAATACATTTCCGCCATCGGCACGATCACTTTTTGCAGGCCGGCGATATTCGAAACGACTTGCTGTTCGAGCTCCGTGTGCGCGATGAGCGCGTCGGTGTTTTCTTCCGTAATCGACGTTTGCTGTTTTTCGAGCACTGAAAGATATTCGCGGAATTTGTCGCGCTGCCGTTCGAGCAGCGTTTTAAATCGTTTGAGTACGGCAACCCGTTCGTCTATTTCGTTTTGTGAAAGTTCCTGCATGATCACCTCTCGGTTCAGCCTTCTATATTCAATGCATTTGCGACCGTCGCCGCCGGCGCATTTGCCGTGCTGTTTGCCGCCTGCCGCCACGCGCCGGAAAGTTCGGTCATCATCGACAGTACAAAATCGATCTTTTTTTTATCGCGGTTGATGTTTGCCGACATGAGTTCGTTATTGAAAAATATGTACAGCGACATGAGATTTTTTGCGATTTCTCCGCCCCTGTCCATATCGAGCGACACTTGCAGTTCCGTAATGATCGCCTGCGCTTTTTGCAGACAGTTGTTGAACTTTTCGATATCGCGCGCTTTTACGGTATTCGCGGAATCGAACATATCGGCAGCGGCCGAGAGCTGCCGTACCGCTCCTTCATAGAGCAAAACGACGAGGTGCCCCTGACTGGCCGTGCGGATATTGGTATTTTTATATGCATTATACGCTTGATTATAGCCCATGTTCAACCTCCGTGTACCCATGCAGCAAATATTTCCCGAAAATAACAGTCATCCGTATATCAGTATCGGTATTTGAAAATGAAACTTTATATAAAAATTTATTCGGAGGAAGTATTTTTTCTGTCGACAAACCGGAGGATATTTCGTATATTTAAAGTACCGAAATGTATCCCAGCGAGGTTTTTGATGAGCGATAAAATCGACGATAAAAAAGACGACAACAAAGACGATCCGTACAATTTTTTCAAATTTGCCGGACCGGAAGACAACGATAAAAAGAAAAAAGACGACAACAATAACCGCTCGCATTTTCCGTTGTGGGCTCTTATACTTCTCGTGCTTGCGGTTCTTGCACTGGTCAATATGTTCGTTATGGCCAAGCCGGATAATCTTATCGATTTTTCGGAATTCCGCAGTCTCATCGAAGACGGAAAGATCGTTTCGGTCGAACTCGGTGAAACGTATTTTACCGGCTACGGGCCGGAACGCTCAGTGTCTTCGGATCAGGGCTCGAAAGGCTATATGCTTTTTCCCGTTCAAACGCGCAGCCGTCAGGAATACAAAACGCTCGGCGTACTGGGACTGAGCGAAGGGCTTATCGATCTGATGAACGAAAAGGGCGTCGATTATAAATTCGTGCTTCGGCAAAACGGTTATCTGCTTCCGATCCTCGCCAATCTCATCCCCATCGTTTTTATTTTCATCATGTATTTTTTAGTGCTTCGAAAGATGGGAAGCGGCATGGGCGGCGGTATGGGAAGCATTTTCGGTGCGGGGCAGTCGCGCGCAAAAGCCGTCGAAGAGGGAAAAGTGAAAACGCGTTTTTCCGACGTTGCGGGCGTCGACGAAGCGAAAGAGGAGCTCATCGAAGTCGTCGATTTTTTAAAGCAGCCGAAAAAATACACCGACATCGGCGGTAAGATTCCGAAGGGCGTGCTGCTCGTCGGGCCTCCGGGTACGGGAAAAACGCTTCTTGCGCGCGCCGTAGCGGGAGAAGCGGGCGTACCCTTTTTCCGCATTTCCGGTTCGGATTTCGTAGAAATGTTTGTCGGCGTCGGTGCGAGCCGTGTGCGCGACCTCTTCCGCCAAGCGCGGGAAAAAGCGCCGTGTATTATTTTTATCGACGAACTCGATGCGATCGGCAAAAGCCGCATGAACAATCTCGGCGGCAACGACGAACGCGAACAGACGCTCAACCAGCTCCTCGTCGAAATGGACGGTTTCGATAACGAAAAAGGATTGATCATTTTAGCGGCGACGAACCGCCCCGACATACTCGATCCCGCGCTTTTGCGTCCCGGCCGCTTTGACCGCCAAGTGCCCGTCGAACGTCCCGACGTCAAGGGCAGGGAAGAGATTTTGCGCATCCATGCGAAAAACGTCAAACTCGATTCCGATGTCGATTTCGAATCCCTCGCTCACGGTACGATAGGTTTTGCGGGCGCGGATCTCGCGAACGTCGTAAACGAAGCGGCACTCCTTGCCGTACGCAACGGGCACGCAAAAGTGACTATGGCCGATTTTAACGACGCGATCGACAAAGTGAGCATCGGTCTCAAAAAAAAGACGCGCAAGGAAAACGAAAAAGAGCGGCAGATCGTCGCGTTCCACGAAACGGGGCACGCGCTCGTCGGCGCTTTTACGCCCGATTATCCGCCGGTCAACAAGATTACCGTCGTTCCCCGCTCTCACGGTATCGGCGGTTTTACGCAGTACCGCGAAGAAGAAGAAAAAACGCTGCAGACGAAACGCGATTTGATCAACGAAGTCGACGTGCTCCTCGGAGGACGGGCTGCCGAACAGGTTATTTTCGACGAGATTTCGACCGGAGCCGCAAACGATATTCAGCGCGCAACCGATACGATCCGCAAAATGATCACCGATTACGGTATGAGCGAACGATTCAAAAACGTTACGCTCGGAAAATCGGGGCAGGGATACGGGGCTACCGAACCGCAGCTTGTGCGCGAATATTCCGAAGAAACGCAAAAATACATCGACGAAGAGATCGCGCGCGTCATGGCCGAGCGCTATAAATCCGTCGTCGCGCTTTTGAAAAAGCACCGCGAGCTGCTCGAATACATTGCGAAATATTTGCTCGAAAAAGAAACGATGGACGGCAAAGAATTCGAAGATATCGTCAAAGCGGAAGCGCACGCAAAAGCGCTCCAAGACGCTTCAAAGTCCTCCGCAAAAAAATCGGCAAAACGCGTGTAGGCTCGGCGGCGGGGTGTGAAGTTTTCTTCCTCAGTTTGCGGCAGCTTATCGCAGCGCGTGTACAAGCTCTGCCGGATTGCTGCGGTCGTGTGCAGTCGATTTTTTGTGGTACCATTGTTTTTAGTGAATATGGTTTTTAATGCGCTTGCTCTGTCTGTGCGCGGCGAAACGCACTTACAGCGCGCTTGACAAACTTTAGTATTTTTGAATATATTTATTCGTGCTTAAGGTTCTACCTTGGAGGTATTCGATATGAAAATGCTCGGTAAATGTGCAGGTTTTGTGCTTGCTGCGGCTTTGGCGCTTTTTGCGTCGGGCTGTTCCAAAAGCGAAAGCGATACGATTAATATAGGCGGCATCTTTCCGCTGTCGGGAGACGTCGCCGTATACGGCGTCGAATGTAAAAAAGGCATCGACCTTGCTATCGATGAAATAAACGAAGCGGGCGGCGTAAACGGCAAAAAAATCGTTCTTATCGGAGAAGACGATGAAGGCAAGCCCGACAAGAGCGTCAACGCGTTCAAAAAATTGACGACGAAAGATAAAGTCAAATTCATTATCGGTTCGCTGACGTCAGGCTGCGTACAGGCGGTGACGACGCTTGCACAGGCAGGGCACGTCATTCAAATCGCACCGGCGGCGACGGCTCCGGCGATCACCGATGCGGGCGATTATATTTTCCGCGCGTGTTTTATCGATCCCTTTCAGGGAACGGTCGGCGGCAAATTCGCAACCGAAACGCTCGGTGCAAAGCGCGCCGCCGTTTTGTACGATATTCAAAACGATTATTCCGTCGGGCTTGAAGAAAATTTCGTCAAAGCATTTGAAGCCGGCGGCGGAACGGTCGTCGCGCGCGAATCGTATTCGACCGGCGATAAGGATTTCAATGCGCAGCTTACGAAAATCAAAAACGCGGCACCCGATGTCGTCTATATTCCCGATTACTACGGTACGGTCGCGCTCATCGCGCGCCAGCTTCGCATGCAGGGCATAACGACGCCCATCGTCGGCGGGGACGGATGGGACGGACTGTCCGGAAACGCAGGCGACGAAGTGCTCAACGGATTTTATTCGAATCACTATGCCGTCGATTCGGAAGTTCCTGCGGTTCGGAAATTCGTTTCATCTTTCAAGACAAAATACAATTCCGCGCCCAACGCGTTTGCGGCTCTCGGCTACGACAGCGTGTACATGCTGCGCGATGCGATCGTAAAAGCCGGAACCCTCGACGTCGCTTCCGTCCGCTCGGCTCTTGAGCAGACGGACGGCGATTACGTTACGGGGCACTTGACTTTCGATGTCCGGCACAATCCCGTCAAATCCGCGGTCATGCTCGAACTCGTGCGCGGAGCGGACGGAAAATTGGCGAGCGTGTATAAGACGACGGTCAATCCCTAAGGCTTTTTTTGTACGGCAAGAGGCGCCCCTTCCTTTGCGAAGCCGGCGCCTTTTTTATTTTCCTTTTGTTTCGGATAGCAACTAAATGGCGAGTTTTGAAAGCAAATAAAATTGTGCGGAGGCGAGGTTCCGGCAGCGTGCCGTTTCGAGCGTTATGCTTACGGAAATCTACCCTAAAAGCTCGACCGCGGCTAAGCTGACGGGTTCTCGCTGAAAGCATATCTTTTATTTAGATAATACTTTCAAAACTCGATATTCAGGATATAATTATTAATGAGCGTTTTATTGAATAATCGGCGCGGATATGGTACTGTAAAACTTACCGTTTAATACAGAAAATAAAAAGGTTGGAAAAGGTTTAGGAATCGGCTATGAATAACGGTTTACTGTTTTTACAGCAGCTCATCAACGGGCTTTCGCTCGGCAGCATCTACGCTCTCATCGCGCTCGGCTATACGATGGTTTACGGCATTGTAAAACTTATCAATTTTGCTCACGGCGACGTCGTCATGATGGGAGCGTACGCGGGCTACTTCGTGCTTGTCGCGCTCGGATCCGCGCCTTCGGTCGCAGCAAGCGTCACTCCCGTAAGCCTCGTGCTTGCGTTCGCCGCGGCTATGGTAGTTTGCGCCCTGCTTTCGCTCGTCATCGAGCGCTTTGCCTACCGTCCGCTCCGCTCGGCTCCGCGCCTCAATTCGCTTATCACGGCGATCGCGGTCGAACTCATCTTGCAGAATACGATGCGTGTGCTGCCCTTCGTCGGTCCCGATCCTCGCCAGTTTCCGACGATTGCGGTAAAAAACTTTTTATTCGGCTCTCTTGCCGTATCGAATATCCAGTGTATCGTCATCGCATCGAGCGCGTTTTTGATGATCGTTTTAAATTATATCGTAAACAGGACGAAGACCGGCAAAGCGATGCAGGCCGTTTCATTCGATATGCAGGCCGCTTCTTTGATGGGGATCAGCGTCAACCGCATTATCGCGGTCACTTTCGTTATCGGCTCGATCCTCGCAGGTGCGGGCGGCGTTTTGTATGCGACCGCCTATCCGCAAGTCGATCCGATGATGGGGTATATGCCCGGTCTCAAAGCATTTATCGCGGCTGTTCTCGGCGGTATCGGTTCGATTCCCGGCGCGATGTTCGGAGGCATCCTGCTCGGCATCGCGGAAACGCTCACAAAGGGCTTTCTCTCGTCGCAGTATGCGGACGCGATTTCCTTTTCCATTTTAATAATCGTCCTTTTGGTAAAGCCGTCGGGTATATTCGGAAAGAGCCGCACGGTAAAAGTGTGATGCGCTTGCGTGTACGGAGATTTAATAATTATGAAAGATAAACTGCTGAAAAATATGCTCGTTCCGGGTGTGTGCGCGCTGCTTGCCGTCGCGCTTCCCGCCCTCCTCATACGCTTGGAAATCATCGACGCCTATACCGCGCAAATACTCACGCTGTCGGCGGTCAACGCGATCATGGCGCTCAGCGTCAATATGATTTGCGGCATCACGGGGCAGCTGTCGCTCGGGCAGGCGGGCTTTATGGCGATCGGTGCATACGCGACGATTTTGCTTTCGACGAACGCACAGGTACCGCTGCCCCTTTCGATCGTTTTCGCCGGTATCCTTACGTCGTTTTTCGGATTTCTCATCGGCTTTCCGACGCTCAAACTCGAAGGCGATTACCTTGCGATCGTAACGCTCGGCTTCGGTGAAATAATCCGCGTCGTACTCGTCAATTTAAAACAATGGACGGGCGGCCCGAACGGTAAACAGTTTCCGACTGTGCTCGCCCTCAATCCCGCGCTCGCCTATACGGTCATCGTCGGAACGCTTGTTGCCCTCATCGTTTCGGTGCAGAACTTTATACGTTCGACTTACGGACGCGCGATCCTTGCCGTGCGTGAAGACGAAATCGCCGCGAATGCTGCGGGCATCGACGTGTTTAAATACAAGATGCTCGGTTTCGTCGTCGCTTCTTTTATCGCGGGTATCGGCGGAGCGCTCTATGCGCCTTTTATCGGATTCGTAAAACCCGACCAGGCGTCGTTTACGAAAAGCATCGACTATCTCATCTTCGTCGTACTCGGCGGCATGGGTTCGACGACCGGAAGCGTGCTTGCGGCCTTTGTGCTCACCTATGTACAGGAGTTTTTACGCTTTTTGCAAAACTACCGCCTGCTCATTTACCCTGTCATCCTCATTATCGTGATGATATTCCGTCCGCAGGGACTCATGGGGATGAAAGAATTTTCATTTGTCCGCACCTTCGATAAAATCGCTTCGATCCTCGCGCGCGGCAAAAAAACGGAGGCTCACAATGGCTGATGAAAAAAAACTCGTGCTCGAAGCAACCGACGTTTCGATCATTTTCGGCGGTTTGTGCGCGGTGAGCGAATTTTCGTGCGAATTGCGTGAAGGAGGGCTCTACGGTTTGATCGGCCCGAACGGCGCAGGTAAGACGACGCTGTTCAATATGATCAGCGGTATCTATACGCCGACTTCGGGACAGCTTTCGTTTTGGGATAAAAACGGCAAAGTCCGCATCATAAATAAAATGAAGCCCGCCGAGCTCAATGCGATAGGTATTGCGCGCACCTTTCAAAACATCAGGCTTTTCGGAAATCTTTCGGTGATCGACAACGTGCGCATCGCGCTGCACTCGTCGCGTACGGTTTCTCCGTTCGACGTACTGCTTCGTACTCCGAAGTACAGGCGTGACGAAAAAATGATGAGCGAACGGGCGATGCACCTTTTGCAGCTGTTTAAAATCGACGGCAAAAAAGACTCGCTCGCGCGTAATCTGCCGTACGGCGAACAGCGCAAACTGGAAATCGCGCGCGCCCTTGCGTCGAAGCCGAAGCTGCTTTTGCTTGACGAACCGGCGGCCGGAATGAATCCGCAGGAAACGGCGGAACTCATGCGTATGATCGATTTTATCAGAAAGGAATTCGATTTGACGATTTTACTCATCGAACACGATATGAAACTCGTCATGGGAATCTGCGAACATATCATGGTGCTCGATTACGGCCGCGTCATTGCGGAAGGAAAGCCGGAAGAGATTCGGACGAATCCGCAGGTCATCAAAGCCTATCTCGGCCGGGACGCGTCGTAAAAGAGAATCGATTTTTATTAATTTTTGTAAGGGGGTACGATGAGTACGCTGCTCGAAGTTAAAAATCTCACCGTCTCATACGGCGCGATCAAAGCGCTGCACGATATTTCCTTTTCGGTCGAAAACAAAGAAGTCATCACGCTGATAGGATCGAACGGCGCGGGAAAAACGACGACGCTGCACGCAGTTTCGAACATTTTGAAAAAGGATGCGGGAAGCGTTTTTTTCGACGGAGAAGACATAACCGATTGCGCGCCCGACAAAATCGTCGAGCGCCGTTTGATTCAGGTGCCGGAAGGCCGGCGTATTTTTCAAAACCTTTCGGTGCGCGAAAACCTCGAACTCGGCGCCTATTTGCGGCGCGACAAAGCGGAAATCCGGCGCGATACGGAAAAAGTGTTCGAGCTTTTTCCGCGCTTAAAAGAACGCTTAAAGCAAAATGCGGGAACGCTTTCCGGAGGAGAGCAGCAGATGCTCGCGATGGGGCGCGCTCTCATGGCTTCTCCGAAACTGCTTTTGCTCGACGAACCTTCCATGGGGCTTGCGCCGATCCTCGTCGATGAAATCTTTTCGATCATTAAAAAAATCAGCGCGGAAGGGATGACAATTTTGCTGGTCGAACAAAACGCGTATAAAGCGCTTTCCGTTGCCGACCGCGCGTACATCCTTGAAACGGGTACAATATCGACGAGCGGTAAAGCGGCCGATCTCGCTGCCGATCCTGCGGTAAAAGCGGCTTACCTCGGCGGCTGAAATCATCACGCGCGACCGGCGGCTCATAAAAAAAATCTCAGCATGGCGGTAAAATCGCGCGGAATGTGTTATAATACTAAGCAGGTGCAGGAGGATTTGTATGATTGTAAAAGATGTGATGACGCGAAACCCTGTGTACGTTTCTCCGGAAACGACGCTTACGGAAGCTAAAGCGCTTATGACGAAAAAGGCTATCAACAAGCTGCCCGTCATCGATAAAAACGACAGACTTGCCGGCATCATCACAAAAAACGATTTGGCAAAAGCCGGTCCGTCCGATGCGACCACTCTCGATATGTATGAAATCGGCTATCTGCTTTCCAAACTCACCGTCGAAAAAGTCATGACGAAAAAAGTCGTAACGGTTTCCGAAAACGAAATCGTCGAAGAAGCGGCGCGCATCATGGTCGACAATCAAATCGGATGTCTTCCGGTTATGAAAGACGATATCCTCATCGGTATCGTGACGGAAAGCGATCTCTTTCACCTGTTTACCAATATGTTCGGCGCCCGCCACGAAGGCGTGCGCGTGACGATAAGCAGCGCCGATAAGCCCGGCCGGCTTGCAAAGATCGCCGAAAAGATAGCGGCGTTCAACGGCAATATCGTTTCCGTCGTTACCGACGAACTGAAAGAACCCGGCGTGCGCCGTCTCACGATAAAAGCGACCGATATAACGCTCGAAAAGATGCAATCGGTACTTTCGGACTGCGGCGTTTCGGTGGAAGATATCCGCGTCGTGTGACCGAGCGCGTAAAGATTTGCTTTTGCGGCGGACTGTCAGTATTTTATAAAAGATGAAAGCACAGGCAAAAACCCTTATCGACAGATTTCTCAGAACATACCGCGAAGTTTTTTCCGATAAGGATTTTGTACGCATGCTCGGCAAAATGGGTATGCGGACGACTCGTAAGATATGCGAAGATTACCTCGCTGCAAGCGATTGCGTTTTTATGCTGGACGACGGGCTGTATATCACAAGAGCGGGCGCCTTTTCGAATCGTTGGTTCAGCTTTAAGCCGACTCGAGGCGAAGTCGAACAAAAGTGTTTTGCGGCGGGAGCGAGGTGTATGCCTTTCGTCGATCCCGAAATGCTTCCGTCGTCGCTTACTTTTACGTACAAAGGCGAAGTGCTTCCGCATAAAATTGTGACTTTTGCAAGCCCCGATGCAGCCGATCTCTTTGCGCTCTACGGTTCCGAATTCGCTTCTCAATATATCGCTTCCGATCCTGCGAACGAAGGAATCGATTTGGCATCTCAGGATTTTGAGCTGCCGTCCGAAGTGCGTCTTACGGTCAATTCCCTTGAGCCCCTTGTCAAATACTGCGGCTTCAAATACGGAGACCGCATTTTGTGCCGCGTCGTCGATTGGGATTTCGGACAAATCGAAGTCATGCCGGTAAAGCGCGATGAAAATCCGATGCGCATGCAAGCCGACGACCTCGAACGGCAAAATTGGTATGACAGACTCGAATCGGATCTCCTTGAAAGTTTTGATGACGCAGGTCCCTGCGCATCGATCGAAGAACAGCTCGCATGCGTTTTCCTCGACGACGGCAAAGCTTTGTGTACGGTACACTGCGGTTCGGTAGAAGAATTGCTTCAGCAAAGCCGCAAAGTCGCCTATGAGCCGTTCGGTGTTGAAACGCGTATATGGAAAGCGGGAGAAGAAGTTCCCGCCGTCGGAAAATGGAATAATTTTTTGAACGCCGACGCGGATGCCTGCGGCCGGATGTTCGAAGATTTGGCCGCTCCCGATTTTGTTTTCGACGCCTATATAGAAGATCAGCTTTTCGAAAAAAAATACGATCCCGACCTCATTCTCAATCGGATTTTGCCGGACGGCGTTCATTTAAAACCCGAAGAGCGGAAAATTCTTTTGTTGCATATCGATTCGTGCCACGCTATAATAAAAAAAGATTACAACTGGTTTGCCGATTTTTATATCGGGCCGCTGCGCCGCCGCGCGCTTGCGTTGTATCGGAAGGCGAATCAGCTCGTGTTGGAAATCGACCGCTTTGCCGCAAATCTCGAGCGCTATCCGCAGCAGGAGCTCGTCATCCTGTCGCAGATATTCAATCATGTTCTGCACATGCTGGAGATGATCGAACGCGAGCCTGCAGCTGCGACCGAAGATGTCGATCGGATCGAAGCTTCGCTCGACGGTATGGAATGCAATTTTGAAGATATCAGCGGCGAGCTTACCGATGCCGTCAAATCGGAAAAAAGAAACGGCTTTATCGTCGTAAAATAACGGCGAATACATTGTACTGTTTTTAATTTCAGGATTGCCGTTTTTTCATCGTACGATTTTCATAAATTATTTTATTAAATAATAATTATTGATTATTTTTGATAGGAGCGATTATGAACGAAAAAGCGATGAAAGCCGTTGCGGCGAGCGTGCGCAGCCTTTCGATGGATGCCATTCAAAAGGCGAATTCGGGGCATCCGGGGATCCCGCTCGGAGCGGCGGAATTGGCGGCCGTTCTTTACGGCGACATATTAAAACACAATCCCGCAGATTCGAAATGGGCAGACCGCGACCGTTTTTTGATTTCCGCGGGACACGGCTCTATGTGGCTGTATGCGATTTTGCACCTCGCGGGCTACAAAGTAACGCTCGACGATATAAAGAGTTTTCGCCAAGTAGGTTCGAAGTGTCCGGGACATCCCGAATACGGCGCGACGGACGGAGTCGAAAATACGAGCGGCCCGCTCGGACAGGGTGTGGCGATGGCGGTGGGCTCGGCAATCGCTGAAACGATGCTTGCCGCGCGATTCAATACGGCTTCCCGTAAAATCGTCGATCACTATACGTATTCGCTCGTCGGCGAAGGCTGTCTCCAAGAAGGAGTTGCCTCCGAAGCGTCGAGCCTTGCGGGACACTTGAAGCTCGGAAAGCTCATCGTATTTTACGACGAAAATAAAATCAGCATAGACGGTTCGACCGATATCGCTTTTACCGACGATATTGCAAAGCGCTACGAAGCGTACGGCTGGCAGGTTTTGAAAGGTTCGATGTACGAACCCGAAAATATCATTGCATTGACCGAAAAAGCGAAACAATGCACCGACAAACCGACGCTCATTATGCTTACGTCTGTCATCGGAAAATACGCGCCGAAGCAAGGCACGCCCGACGTACACGGTTCTCCCCTCGGTGCGGAAGGCGTAAAGGCTGCGAAGGAAGCGATCGGTTTGCCTTCCGACAAAGACTTTTACGTGCTCCCCGAAGCCTACGATTATTTTGCCGCAAAAAAAGCGGCGTATGCGGAGCGCGAAGCGGAATGGAAAAAAGAATTCGGAGCGTGGTCTGAAGAAAATCCCGAACTTCGAAAAGAGTGGGACGCTTTCCATACGGACTCTCCCACGGACGATGTTCCCGACGTTTCGTTCAAAGTCGGAGACTCCCTTGCAACTCGCGATGCGAGCGGCAAAGCGATCGTCATGATCGCAAAGCGCTACGGAAACTTCGTCGGCGGTTCGGCGGATTTGACCGGACCGAATAAAACCAAGATCGACGACTTTGACGGCGTCTATTCGGCCGAAAACCGAAAAGGGCGCATGATCGAATTCGGCATCCGCGAGTTTGCGATGTCGGCGATCAGCGCGGGTATCAGTCTGCACGGAGGTCTTCGCCCCTTCTGTGCGACCTTCCTCGTGTTCAGCGATTACCTCCGTCCCTCGCTGCGCGTTGCATCTCTTATGAAGCAGCCCGTCATATACGTTTTTACGCACGATTCTATTTACGTCGGCGAAGACGGACCGACTCACCAGCCGGTCGAAACGCTCGCTTCTCTTCGTGCGATCCCCGGCGTACAAGTGCTCCGTCCGGGCGATGCCGAAGAAACGGTTGAAGCGTGGAAGACGGCCTACGAAAGCAAAGATCATCCGGTTTGCCTTGCGCTGACGCGGCAAAAACTTGCCGTATACGAAAAAGCCGACAAAGACTGGAAAAAGACGATCCGCACGGGCGCCTACGTCGTGCAGGAAGGAAGCGCCTCTCCGGATATTACCGTTCTCGCATCGGGCTCCGAAGTGAATACGGCGCTTGAAGCGGCGAAGCTCGTTCCCGAAAAAAAGATCCGCATCGTATCGGTTATCGATTTGAAGCGATTTTCAGAAGCGGACGATGCGGTGCGAAACAAAATCATCGGAAGTGCAAAGCGCGTCGTCGCCGCTGAAGCGGGTATCGGTACGGAGTGGTTCCGCTTCGTAAAAGATCGCAGCGATATCTTCAGTATCGAAAGCTTCGGCGAATCGGGACCGGCGGAAAAAGTTGCGGAGCATTTGCACTTTACCGCTTCCGATCTCGCAAAGGTACTGAAGCGCTGAGCGCCGCATCGCAGACGAAAGCGCCGCCGCTTACGCTTGAAAGCGCAAAGTAAAAATTGCGGGGCGCAATAAAACGAATTTCGACTTTATTAAATTAATTTCGAAATCAAATCTGTTTGTGCAGGTGTGATGCGAATCATAGCCTGTAATATCGCACTTGTTTTGTATGGGAGTATGTATGAAAAAACTTGTAGTATCGTTTGTCGCTGCGGCCGCATTCGCACTTTTTGCGGCGGGCTGTTCGGGCGTAAAAGCGGGAACTTATTCCGCTTCCGAAAAAGGTTTCGGAGGAGAGGTTACGGTATCGCTGACGCTCGATGCGTCGGGCAAAATCACCGATGCCGCCATCGACGCGCCGAATGAAACGCCGAATATCGGCGGAGCGGCGGCGGAAAAGCTCGCGCGTTCCATCGTTTCGTCACAGACGATTGCGCTCGACGGCGTTTCGGGTGCGACGCTTACGAGCAAGGCTGTGTTTTCGGCCGCCGAAGCCGCGCTTAAAAAGTCGGGCGCAAAACTTGCCGCGTATAAAAAATCCGTTGCAAAAAGCGGCGCCGACGAAGAGCTTACGGTCGATGTCGTCGTTGCGGGCGCGGGAGGATCGGGAACGGCTGCGGCGCTTGCCGCTTCGGAAGCGGGACTGCGCGTTTTGATTCTCGAAAAACTTTCGAATTACGGCGGCAACAGCCGGCTCGCTTCGGGATTTTTTGCGGTCGATTCGAAACTGCAGCGGGCAAAGGGTATGCGTCTTTCCGAAGACGTCGCCGTGCACCGTCTCCTCGAATTCAATCAATATCTTTCAAACGGGCCGCTTACCCGCGCCGTCGTCTATAAAGCTGCCGATACGATCGATTGGCTTACGGGCTACGGCATGACCTTTCACTTGCAGGAGAAAACGACGCAGTTTGCGCACGAGGGAGATGCGTACGAGGCATTTTGCTATCATAAATACGATAACAGCGCTCAGGGCTTCGACAATCTCTATGCGAATCTCAAAAAGATGGGAGCCGAACTCCGCACGAATACGCGCCTTACCGAAATCATACAAAATACCGACGGTACCGTTACCGGCGTAAAAGCCGAAAAAGAAGACGGAGGGGTGCTCACCGTCCGCGCAAAATCGGTCGTCATCGCGACCGGCGGCTTCGGCGGAGACGTCGAACGCGTGCGGCGGGAACTCAAAACGCCCTACCTCAATTTTATCGGTATGCCGAGCATGGGCGAAGGCTTGGACGCGATGCTGAAAGCCGGAGCGAAGGATTGGGATGCGACGCCGCTTTTGCACGCATGCCAGCTTGCCGAAAGCACCGTTGCGAAAGAGTCGAGCAGCGAACAACTGGCAGGCTATTCTTCATCAGCGCTTACGTGGCTTTTGCAGTCGCCGCTTTTGTGGGTCGACGGGCAGGGCAGCCGCTTCGCAAACGAAGACGTCGTCTACGATACGGCGTTTTGGGCGAATGCCGCCTATGCCGCGGGCGGACGCTATTTTATCGTCACGGATCAGGCGACCCTCGACAGTTACACGAACGGAGATACGCTTCGCCTTTCGTACAGCGGCCCCGGGCCGAGCAAAGAAGGCGGCAATTTGACCGAACTTGCGGAACGTGCAGTACAGGGCAAAACGGCATGGAAGGGAAATACGCTTTCAGAGCTTGCATCAGCAGCAGGTTTCGATGAAAAAGGTTTTGCTTTTTCCGTCGACCGCTACAATACGATGGTTTCGCAGAGGAACGATACCGATTACGGAAAGTCCGCAAAGTCGCTCCGCTTCGGCGTATCGCAAGGACCCTTTTATGCGTTCGACTGCCGCGCCGTATTTCTCGGAACGATCGGCGGTGTAAAAGTCGATGAACATTTGCGCGTGCTCGACGTCGAGCATTACAAACCCATTCCGGGGCTCTTTGCCGCGGGAACGAGTGCCGGCGGCTACTATGCGGGCAGAGGCTATCCTCCGTATGAAGGACTTGCGTGCGGATTTGCATGGACGTCAGGCCGCATCGCAGGCGAAAGCGCCGCCTCTTACGCTAAAAGCGCAAAGTAAAAATTTCGCGGCGGCAATGAATGCAAAATTCGATTTGATTAATAATTAATCAAAATTATTAAACCGCAGGGGCTTTTCTCTACGGTTTTTTTTAGCGGAAAGCGCTTGATAATAAAACATCCCGTCTTGTTGTCAGTGCAAGTTTCGTAAGCGAAGCTTATCGCTTAAAGTGTGTTTTCTTTCGATCTTTTTTTTGCGTAACAATAAGAGACGACGGCAAAAACGATACTTGAGAGCATCATCAAAAAGCAGAGGATTTGCCCCGTTGAAAAATTGAGAAGCGAAGCGTTCATATAGACGGGAGAGGCCGTATCCTTTCCGATGCGGAAACCCAAATCGGCATCCGGCTCCCGAAAATATTCGATGATGAAGCGGAAAGCGCCGTACCCGAAAACGTATGCTGCCGAAATCATGCCGTCCCATATTTTGCGTTTTCTGATAAGCTGCAGTATGCCGAACAATACGATGCCTTCGAAAAACGCTTCGTATAATTGGCTCGGATGGCGCGGGAGGTTTACGGTCGCGCTCGAAATTTCCATGCCGATCTTTGCCGCAAATTCCTGTACCCATTTCAAGCTTGCCGAAAATTTTTCCGCTTGAGGAAAGACGATTCCCCACGGCATTGTCGTGATCCTTCCGTACAGCTCTCCGTTTAAAAAATTGCCGAGTCTGCCGAACGTGTAGCCTGCGGGGATCGCGGCCGCTATCGCATCCATCCATTGGAGCGTGTTTTTTTTATGCCGCCTGCACCACACGATCGTACCGATAAGGCCTCCGATAAGGCCTCCGTGATACGACATGCCCGCAAGGCCCGTAAATTTATGCGTTACCGTGTCGAACGGCCAAAAGATGAGCCACGGCCGTTCTCGGTACATGCCGCTCGTATCGTAGACGAGGGTTGAAAAGATACGCGCGCCGATGAGTAAAAACACGATTCCCGTAGCGATAAAACCGAATATGTCGTCTTCGGTCGCTTTGTAATTTTTGCCGTCGAGCGCGCCTTCCAGCATTTCTTTTTTCAGCACGAAAAACGCCGTACCGAACGCGAATATGTACATGAGACCGTACCAGCGCAAAAGACCGAGTACGGGGATGCCCGGAAAAATTTCGGGACGGATCCACGACGGATAATTGCAATACAAGGGTAAAAACATCGCTTATACCTTAAAGCCTTGGGCCGCAGCCTGCACCAATTTCGATTTTAACAATATATTTTCCTTTTTCAACTGCGTGAGTTCGAACTGCTGCGTTTTGATCGTTTCGGCGAGTTCTCCTATCGTGAGCGTGCCGCTTCCGACCAAATCGTCGATGACCGACAGTTTGTAGTCGTAATCTTCGTTCGCTTCTTCTTCCGCCATTTGGAACGTCGCACCTCCGTCCGTATCGGCGGTATAAGCGTCGTCGAAACTATGCGCTTCCGATGCGAGCACTTTTTCGGCAATGCGGTAGATTGCCTGAGAAAGTACCGCCTGCGGTTTATATACGATGATCGGCAGCTGCGATTCGAGCGCTTTTTCCTGCAGCGAATCGCGGTACATGATTCCCAAATATTCGATATCGAGTCCGAGATATTGGTTGCACGAACGGCGTATGCGCTGCGCTTTGTCCGCGTCTTTCGGATCGTCGATGAGATTCATGATGAGGCGCGGACGGAACGATTTTACGCGCGACAAAAAGAGCGCGGTGTTTTCCGGGTCGGCTTTGTCGAGGGTTTCAATCAATTTGGGGATATAAAGCCTCTGGAGCGAAGTCGAATCTTTGCGCAGCGCTTCGAGTTTGTCGTATCCGGCAGTTCCCTTTTTAAACGTCGTGTACATGAGGCGGAAGACGGCGTTTTTGAGAAAGAGATAACCGTTGAGCGTCGCGGTGACCGTAGGAGCGGTTACGATGATGCCCTGTGCGGAAAGCAAAAACATATCGAGGATGATTTGGTGCGTTCCCGCTCCCAAGTCGAGGATGAGGTAATCGGCGTCGATGCTTTGAAAACTGCGCACGAGCTTTGTCTTTTGAAAAGGCTTGAGAGAGGTGAGACCGGGAATTTGACTGTCGCCCGCGATAAAGCTCACATTTTCATAATCGGTCGGCACGATGATGTCTTCGAATTCGCCTTTATCGGTGAGCCACGCGCCGAGACTCGCCGCCGGATCCACGTGCTGACCGATCGCGAGATGCAGATTCGACGCACCTAAATCCAAATCCGCAAGCACTGTTTTTTTGCCGGCCTGACCGAGCGCAATCGAAAGGTTTGCCGACAAAAGGCTTTTGCCGACGCCGCCCTTTCCGCTCGCAACGGGAATGATTTGCATACGTCGATTATAACACACGCGCGCTTTTGTGCATACCCTGTATCGATACGGTTTCGGCAATATCGATCCGTTGCCGCCGCTTTCGATCGCGTGAAATACAACCGATGTCGCTTCGGCCCATATTCGTGGCGGTTTCAACCGATTGCTCTTTCCCAAGCGATGCGCTATACTACAAGCTGCATCGAAATACGGATCAGAGTCTATGGCGAAAAAAATTGAAAAACCGGTGATATATTCCGCTCTTGAAGTTGCAAATATCTGCGGTGTCGTAAATCAAACGGCGATCAATTGGATAAACAGCGGTTATCTCAAAGCGTTCAAAACGCCCGGCGGTCAGTACCGCGTATACCCCGACGATCTTGCGGATTTTATGCGAGAGCGCAATATGCACATTCCCATGAAACTTTTGAGTGCATGTTCGAATTGCGAGGCATACAATTCTTCTACTTTGCTTGTCATCGACGACGATAAAACTTTCAACACGCTCGTCGCACGTTTTATCCGCGAACGTTTTCCGGAGCTTGAGATAATTCAAGCGTTCGACGGTTTCGAAGCGGGCGTACAGCTTTTTTCGAAAAAACCGCGCTGCGTCGTTTTGGATCTCGATCTTCCGGGCGTTGACGGTTTCGAACTCTGCCGCAAAATCAACGCCGACAATTCATACGGAAAGCCCGCCGTCATCGTCGTAACCGCGCTCGAAGACAAAGAACACGAAAACCGCATCGTCGATCTCGGCATCGAAAAATTTTTCCGAAAACCTCTGAAACTCGAATTGCTCGCCGACGCAGTCGACCGCGTATTCAAAGATTGATAAATTTCATAAGGGCGGCTTTTTGCGATTGCATCGCAAAAAACAGGCTTTTCGGGGTTCCGCCTTTCGGCTTCATTCCTGCGCTCGCTTTACGCTCGCTTCGGAACTTTCGCCCCTCCAATCCTTGCCGCATTTACTTTCGGTAAATATACGCCGGATATGAAATGCCGAGCATGAGTTCGCGCCTTATCACATCGGGGATGAGCGCGTCGGCTTTTCCGGCTTTGCTTGCCGCTTCCGAAAGCATTTCCAAAAGCGAATCTTTTTTTTCGTAACGGTACGTCGTTACGACGCTTTCGTTGTCTCCGAGTTCTTTTCGAAGAGACGAGAGCGCATCTTCCCACGTTCCGATTTCATCGACGAGTCCGTTTCTTTTCGCTTGAGCCGCGGTATAGATGCGTCCGTCGGCAAGTTTTTTCACTTCGCCGATTTTCATACCGCGGCTTTTTGCGACAATGGCGGTAAACTGCTCATACGCTTCGTCCGCGATTGACTGCATGATGGCTCTCTGTTCGTCGGTGAGCGGCGAGTTTATATTGAGCATATTTTTGTTTTTTCCCGCAGTGATCGTTTCGACTTTGACGCCGAGCTTTTTGAGCAGTTCGGTCATATCGACCGATTGACTTGCGATGACGCCGATCGACCCGGTGAGCGTGTTGCGGTTCGCATATATCGTTTCGGCCGCGCAGGAAATATAATAACCGCCGGAAGCTGCGAGCGTCGTCATGTACGCATAAACCGGACGGCCGGTATGCTCGGTGTAATCGCGGAGTGCGAGATACACTTCGTCCGATTCGTAGACGCCGCCTCCGGGAGAATCGACGGTCAGCAAAATCGCTTTGTTTTTTTCGTCGTCTTCGAGCGAGCGGATCGTGTCGATGAGCCACTCGTGATTGTACGTTTTATTTTCCGTTTCGATGACGCCTTCGATGTACAGCGATGCGATGTAGTTTTTGCGAATGATAAAATTATTAAAAAATCCCGTACTGCCGTCGCTGCGCGAATTGTCCGTCGCTATCGTGTAGATGCCGATGCCCGCCGCAATGAGCAAAATGATGACGAATACGGCGATGCCGCCGCGTTTTTTATTTTTTGCCATAGTGTTCTCCGTTAACATCTCCGATATCTTCGATCGTGACGACGCCCGATTCGAGCGCCTGCTTCATAAGCGCGTGATATGCATTTACGCATGTCATCGTTTGATACGGTACAACCCACAGAGAAGCGATACCGAGTGTCAAAACGCAAAGCAGATCCCATCCCAAAAAACTCAAGTACAAAACGAATAATTCCCCTTTATGCCCTCGAGTGATTTTCTTGCTGATGTCGAGCGCCTGTATTACCGGTACGTGAGGAAATTCCGCAACAATATAATTTATCTGTGAATACGCTATGCCTTTGATGATGTAGGGGATGATAGCGGGGATGATAAAGAAGAGCAAGCGCCAATTGAGCGAGCGGATGAACGCGAAGATGATAATCATGCAGGGTATGATAAAAAGGAGTGACCACAAAAACATCCAAATCTGCTTCCACAGCGCCGCTCCGATCGCGCGGAGCCAATGCGCAAAACCCGCAAAAAAATCTCCGATCGATACGGGTTCGGGATCCCGCGACATTTTCAAATACACACAGTATTGTGCGATCGTACAAATTGCCGTTACGAAAAACACGAGCCAGCTTAAAAACGAATCGAGCGGTGTCGCTTTTTGATATTTACGCACGATTTGCAGGAGCGCGTCTTTGTTTAGCGATAAAGCGGATGCCTGCAAAATTTCGCTGTACCTCGCGATCGACGTTTTGATCGACGGAAGCGATAAGAGCAGCAGGACGAGCGCCGTGATGAGCGTCATGAGCGCGGGCACCGTCCTCCGGTTTTTTAATTGAATACGCGCAAACGATTTATATTTTTTTCTGTCGAACATGATTCCGGCCTCCAAGCGATGATAAACGATAATGCGCCTTTCTTCAACAGAGCGTATCGTCCGCGTTTTGTTTACCGCTTGCCGTATTTGCCCGCGCTTTTTCGTCGAGCATATCGCTGTAATAGCGGCTTTCGATCGCGTTTTCATCTATACCGCAGTTTTTGAAAATCGACATGATCGCGCGTTTTGCGTTTTTCGTATGCGTATCGTCTTTTGCGAGCACTTCGATTTCGAGAAAGTCTCCGAGCGGCGGCACGGTACACAGCTCGATATGCGCTTTTCCCGCTTCCGTTTCGGCATACCATTCTTTAATAATTTTTTCTTTTACGTGCGAAATACCGCCGCCCGCATCTTTAATAAACGATTCGATCGCATCCGTTTCGGAAAGCGTACATTCTTTTTCGTCGTTCACTTCGATTGCGATGCCGTCCGCATCTTTGCGCAATCCCTTTCGCTTATACGTAAACGTGATTTTTGTTTCGCCCGTTTTTTCATAGACCGTTTTCCGTATGCGGCAGCCGATATGCGATTGTTCCTCCGCATATACTTTTATGTCAGCGCGCTTCGAGGATGACGTCTCCGTGCCGGTCGGCACGCAAACGAGGGGCAGCCGGTAATAAGTGTCGCGCTTGGTGAGTGCGCCTGAGTATTCGGCAAAAGAATCGAGCGCGCGGGCGACTTCCCTGCGGTTTTCGACATGCGCTTTCAGTTCGATTTCGTACATAGTTCATTGTAGCACGGCAGTCCCTTTTGCAAAAGCGCATGCGTTCTCCGCGTCTCTTCCAACGGGCGCTGAGCGCGAAAATACCGGCGTTCGCAGTCTCGATCGGTTTCGATGTCTGCACAAGTCCGAAAACAAATCGAGTTTTCGGGGCTATTTTACCGATTTTTAATACGTGATATAGTTGCGCTATGAAATTGATCTGTGCGCCCGTCGCAACGGTTACTCATGCGGCGTTCCGCTCCGTCGTCGACCGCTTCGGCGGCTGCGACGAATATTATTCCGAAATGATAAACGCGGCTACTTTCGTCAACGGCGGCCCTTTTGAAAAATACTATGTCATTCCCGATCCTGCGCCGGAAAAAACGGTGTGGCAGATCACCGGACGGAAAGCCGAACACCTTGCGGAAGCAGCTTCCATGCTCGCCGGCCTTCCGGGTATCGGGATCGATATCAATATGGGATGCTCGGCTCCGGACATAATCAAAAGCGGGGCGGGGGCGGCATGGCTTTCGAAAGATGTCTCTGAGACACAATTCATGGTGCGAAGCGTGCGGGATGCGCTTTCGGGATCCGGAAAAAGGCTTTCGGTTAAGCTCCGTCTCGGCGACGAACATTTTACCGACGAGCGTTTTTTTTCATTGTGCGATATGCTCGTTGCCGAAGGCGTAACGCTTTTTGCATTGCATCCGCGCACAAGTAAAGAAAAATACCGTTCGCCTCTCAGATGGGAATACGTCGAACGCCTTGCCCTGCGGTATGCGGATGACGGCGTTTCCGTCGTTTTAAACGGCGGCGTGCGCGATGCGCACTCGATGCACGATGCCCTGCGTGCCGCTCCTCACGCATCGGGCATTATGATCGCGCGGGGAGCGATCGAAAAACCGTGGCTCTTTGCCGAACTTGCCGCCGACTTGCGGCACGAAAGTTTCGCTGCGGTGATCGACCGCGAACGGCTCGCCCTCGATTTTATCGATATGCTTGAAAAGTATCAGCCGGAAGAATTTTGGAAAACCCGCATGCAGCGGTTTTTTACGTATTACTGCCTCGGCTTTTCGTTTGCGCATTATTTTCAAACCCGGATGCAAAATGCAAAGGACACCGTCGATGCGCGAAATCGCATCAGAGATTATTTTCAAAAGCAGGCGGACGACATACTGCTGTGCCTGCCGTAAAATACCGTATATGTTAATAAAAAAAGCGGTGACAATGCACCGCCTTTTTTATATTGCCGATAACTGTTTGATTATTTTTTTGCCGCCGGCTTTTTTGCCGGTGCTTTTTTTACTGCCGGTTTTTTTGCAGTCGTCTTCGCCGCGGGTTTTTTTGCAGCGACTTTTTTTACTGCCGGCTTTTTTGCCGTCGTTTTTGCTGCCGGCTTTTTCGTTGTTGTTTTTTTAGCAACGGTTTTGCTCGCAGCCGCTTTTTTTACTGCCGGCTTTTTCGCCGTCGTTTTTGCCGCCGGCTTTTTCGTTGTTGTTTTTTTAGCAACGGTTTTGCTCGCAGCCGCTTTTTTTACTGCCGGCTTTTTCGCCGTCGTTTTTGCCGCCGGCTTTTTCGTTGTTGTTTTTTTAGCAACGGTTTTGCTCGCAGCCGCTTTTTTTACTGCCGGCTTTTTCGCCGTCGTTTTTGCCGCCGGCTTTTTCGTTGTTGTTTTTTTAGCAACAGTCTTTTTTGCAACGGGCTTTTTAGCCGTTGTTTTTTTCGCAGCCGGTTTTTTTGCCGTGGTTGTCTCCATAGTCAACTCCTTGTGCTTACTGCCGGATAAACCGACAGTCGTTATCTTTGCAGCTTCTCTCTTCCCGACGGGAGGTAAAGCTTTAGAACCTTTATTCGGTGCGAATTGATTAATAAATAATTCGCACTTAAATGACGCTTTTATTTTAGCATCATTGAGAAGAAAATACAACGCGCGAACAAAATCCTTCTTTTCATCCGGCGCATACAAAGTTGCAGCGGCGATATAATATGTCAAGCTGCTGTCCGACAGTTCTTTATTAAACCATCGTATGCCGTCGAAAAGATTGCTTCCCGAAAGCATCGGAGCGTTTTCGCTTTGCATCAAATACAAAGCAGCATCGTATGCCGCCGTCTTCAATCTCTTTAATAATACAGTTTTTTCGGCAAGAGGTGCAAGTGCAATCACTCTCATCAGTTCATTTCGATCGGGACAGTTCGGACATCCCGTTCGTTTTATATATTCGGCAAGTTTTCGTGCAAAATTAAATTTTTTTGCGCATCCGCGGGCGGCAAGTTCCGCAATCGTCGCAAGACAAATTAATAATATCGGAAGATTTTTTTCGGATAACATAAAACAGGCTAGGATATCATCGGTATTTTTCGTTTTTAATAATTTTTTATTGTCCTCGAGAGGAGATTTTCCGTTTAATAATTTTCCATACGACGATACGGAGGCGAGAAATATTTTATTAAATTGCTTGAATTGAGTTTCGGGCGAAGAGAGCGTAATGCCGTCATTTTCCGCAAAGCGCTTGGCGACGGTATAAAATGCGAGAGCGCTTTCTTTTACTTCTTCCGTGATTTGCCGCGCTTTTTCGGTAAGAGTTCGCGCTTCATACGAAGCTTTATCGTCCGGACATAAGAGCATTTTTACTTTCGGTATTAATAAAGCGGCGAATGATTCAAGCGCTTTATACAGTTCCCGGTATTCGATTTCTTCCCAAAACGTATCGAAATCTTCCGCGCCGCGTCCCGCAAGCGTTTCGCACAGAATGCTGTATTTGTGCGTGTCGGTATCCGCAACTTGACGGATGTCCGTATAGACTTGCGATTCGAAACCGTTCAATGAAGCGAATAAACCGTTTTCGCGTATGTCGTCGTTTTTGCGGATGTAATAGAGTCCCGAACGCTGTTCGCGGAAAATGCAGTAAGTATCGCCGCCATCGCCGAGCTGCAGGCCTTCGGCTATTGTGCGTGTTACGAGCATTTTATCGTTTTCGCCGTTTCCCGTTTTCAGCGCATACGGTACGGATTCTTTGATTCGGCCGGCAGTACGTTCGTATGCGTTATTGTAGATGACGATCGAATACTCGCCGTCCGCGCTGTTTGAATAGGCGAATACGTTTTCATCGACTCCGCCTTCGTTCCACAGATCGTAAAATAAAAAATTTTCGACGTCCGCAAAAATCCGCCGCTTTTTCATGAGCGGGAAAATATCGCGCCGGTGCCGCGCTATAAAACCTTCATCGGGACTTTCATTCCGGTATGCGCGCGTATATTCCATGCCGTATTTTTCTTCGAAGCCTTCGATCTGTCCGTGTCCGAACATCGGAAGACCGGGCATCGTAACCATGAGCGTACACACGCCGAAGTATTTGTCGCCCTTGCCGAACTGCGCGACGGCGGTTTCTTCATCGGGATTGTTGACAAAGTTTACAAAACGCTTGAGCACTTGCGGATCGAAACGAAGCGTATTTTTTATCGTGTCGCGGTATTTTTGATTTTCTTCTTTTTTGAGCATGTTCATAAACGCGCTGTTGTAGACGCGATGCATACCGAGCGTGCGGACGAAGTAGCCTTCCATCATCCAAAACGCTTCGGCGAGCAGCAGCGTGTCGGGAACTTCGGCTGCTATCCTGTCGACGACTTCTCTCCAGAATTCGTTCGGAATCGCACGGTTGAATTCTTCCGTTGAAAGAGACGTTTCGCTCCGTGTCGCGATGTCCCCTCCGTGGCCCGGTTCGGGGTACCACAATCGTCTGATATGTTTTTTTGCAAGCACCATCGCGGCATCGAATCTGATGATCGGAAAATTTTTTGCGACTTTGATGATTTCCTGCATCACTTCTTCACGTGCGAGGGGATTGAGAAAATCGATTTGAGCCGTATCGTTCCACGGCAGCCCCGTACCGTCGTTTCCGTGGTAGATATAACGTACGTTTCCGGTGTAGTTGTCGATCCGTTTGAATATGACGGCACAGTCGGTTTTCGTATAATAATGATCTTCGAGATAGATGCCGACCCGTCCGTCGCGGGAAAGATTTTCGCCGTTGAACGTGTACTGTGGAAAAGGACAGTCTTTCCGCTGAACGAAGAGGTCGGGTTTTTCGACGATCCACTTCGAATCCATGCCGGTGTGATTGGGTACCATATCGGATGCGAGCCGAATGCCGCGCTGCCATAAGCGCGTGCGGAGATTTTCAAGCGCGTTCCAGCCGCCGATGTCGTGTGCGATTTCATAATCGTAGAGGCTGTATGCGCTCGCCGCCGCTTCCGGATTCCCGTTGATCTGCTTTATGCGTTTGCTCGCATAGCTCCTCTCCCACAAGCCGATGAGCCAAAGCCCCGTAAAGCCTTCGTCTCGAAGCGTATCGAGTTCTTCGTCCGGAATCTCGTCGAGGCGGGTAATTGCGCGCCCATATTTTTTTGAAAGCTGATCGAGCCATACGAGCACCATCTTTGCGATGAGTACGACGCGCGGCATCCATGCGCTGTCCGCGCTGAAGCGCTCGTATTCTTTTGAGAGATTTTCATAGCTGTACGGCAGCGCTTCGATTTCGCCTCCGCCTTGCCATGCCGCTTTTTCCTCTTCCTGTATCGTATCTATGCCGGCGAGGAGACGCTTGATGAGATCTCCGAGCATCGTCGCCCAGTGCGTGCGGATATAATCGAGCTGATCTTTAAGACTTTCGGGGTTGTAGACGACGGGTTCTTTCAGCATGGAAATAAGATCGTGCCGAAACGGTCCGAACGGCGGAAGCAAAGCGAAATGACTTTTAATAATATCCCACGACTTTGCGTACAGCACATTGCGGGCGAGTTTTGTGTCATCAAATAAAATGCCGAATTTTTTAAATGCGGGATTTTCGTTTGCGAGGTGCAGAAGTATAAGTTCTTCGAGCGTCTGTTCACGGTTTGTCCGCTTTCGTTTTGTTCCTTCATCGAATGCGCTTTGTGAAAGATAGTTTCGAGCGCTTATCTTACCGATGTAAACGGCGTGCGGCGGAAACTCGTCGATAAACGATAAAAGAAAGTCATCCATCTGCGCCGCGCCGAATTCGGCATCGAGTTTTGCAAGAAGATTGCTGAACGATTTTGCCGCCGCATCTCTTCGATACAGCATACACACGTAGTGAAATATTTCGTCGATGAGACCCATCGCGTTGAGTGCGCCTGCAGAAATGCGCTTTTCATGTTCGTTTCGTTTATCGAAAAGCGCGTTCAGTTTTTCGGCGAAAGAGCGTACTTGATATATGTCGGAGAAAATTATATTGCCGGAGGATGCGAACAGCGTTTCGTTAAAGCGGCAGAGATCTCTGACTTTTTTACTTACATGAAATTCATTGTACGAAATTTTCACCGCATCTCCGTGTTGCACTTTTTCGATATACGTTCGTACAATTATAACACGATATGAAAAAAAAGGGTAATTTTTTTTGCGGATTTTTTTAATCGACAATTTCGCTATACGTTCACGGCGAATTTTTGAGCGGAAGCGGGGCTTGGCACTCGGCATAAATCAACAAGTCCGACGCAGCCTCTCAGCGGAGCTTCAAGCGGCACCGGAGTATTAAAGCCTACGCACTGATAAAACAAGCTGCGCGCGGAAAACGGAAGCCGCAAAGCGCTTCGATGCGGCTCCCGCTTTTTTATCACGTCAAAATTTTATATTGATCGTCTTTACCGTCGTCGGCGTATACCAATTCATCCTGAATTTTCATATCGATCTTTTGACCGGCTGAAAGCGAATCGAAGCTGTGCGGATCTGCGATGATGCGCACGGAGACGCCGCCCAAGTCGACGCGGCAGTCGTTTTCGTTGCCGAGATAGTACATGTTTTGAATCGTGCCGGTGAGATCTCCTCCCGACGGAACGATCTTTACGTTTTCCGGGCGCAGCGTCAGCACGACGTTTCCCGAAAGCTTTCCCGAATACGGCACGCTTTGATTCGTTCCCGCGATCGAAATGCGGCCGCCGGAAACCGTCCCTTTCAGGAAGTTCGCTTTTCCGACAAAGTTCGCGACGAATTGATTGACGGGATTGCGGTAGATTTCGAGAGGGGAGCCTACTTGCTGTACGACGCCGTTGTTTATTAAAAACACTCGGTCGCTCATCGTCATCGCTTCGACTTGATCGTGCGTGACGTAGACGACGGTGATGCCGAGTTTTTTTTGAATATCTTTGATTTCGAAGCGCATGCTTTCTCGCAGCTTGGCGTCGAGGTTTGAAAGCGGTTCGTCGAGGAGGAGCAGTTTCGGTTCGGCGACGAGGGCTCTTCCGAGCGCTACGCGTTGCTGCTGACCGCCTGAAAGCTGGGACGGCATACGTTTTTCGTATTGACTCAAATGTACGATTTCGAGGATCGCACCGACGCGCTTTTTGATTTCATCTTTTTTCAGTTTTTGAATTTTCAGCGGATAGGCGACGTTGTCGAATACGTTCATGTGCGGCCATACCGCGTAGGTTTGAAAGACCATACCGATGCCGCGTTTTTCCGGCGGCACGAAAGTCGTATCGTCCGACACGATTTTTCCGGCGATCGAAATCGAACCTGTCGAAGGTTTTCTGAAACCCGCTATCATGCGCAAAAGCGTTGTTTTACCGCAGCCGGAAGGTCCGAGCAGCGTTATGAATTCTCCGTCTTTTATTTCCGCATTGAACGTATCGATGACCGTTTCATCGTCGTATACTTTCGTTACGTTTTTAATACTTACCGTTGACATAATTTCTCCTAACTAATGGATAAAACTTTTACAGGAAGGGCAGCATCTTGCACGCTTGAAGCTAAATCGAAAATTTGCCCTTTGTCAATTTATTCAGCACCGTATTCATGATGATGACGATCGCGAGGATCGCCGTTGCAAGCGCCGACGCCGTCTGCTGGCTGTGGAAAGTCTGATATGTAAACAATTCCACACCGAGCGTTTTCGTACTGTTCGAATACAAAAGCGTCGACATTGTCAGCTCGTAAAAGCAGGGCATAAAGATGAGAAACCAGCCGGCGACGACCGAAGGACTTATGAGCGGCAGCACGACGTCTTTCAACCGCTGTACCCAGCCCGCACCCGCGATTTGAGCGGCGTGCTCGAGCGACGGGCTTATCTGCGTAAAAGCCGATACGACGGTGCGCATACCCATCATCATGTATTTGATCATGTACGCGATAACCATGATGCCGATCGTATTGTAGATGTTGATGCGGAATTTACCGGTCATCGTCATGATGAGCGCAAGGGCGATGACGACGCTCGGTGTGCCGCTTCCGACGGTTATTAAAAAGTCCGGGATTTCGCGCCCCTTCGCTTCCGTGCGTTTTAAAAGCCACGCCATGACGACGCTGACGATCATGCCGAAAGTCGCGGCGAGGAAAGCGTAAGTGATGCTGTTTTTAAACGAGTTTAAAATCGATTTACGCGAAAAGATGATTTTCCAATAACGCCACGTGATATTGTTTTCGGCGAATACGTCTTTGCCCATATTCATCGTAACCGACGTCGAAATGACCGTCCAAAACGGAATGACTACGACGAGAATCGCAAAGAGTGTGACGAGGATCGTAACTGGTATTCTCCATCTTCCCAAATCGACGATGGACGGATGCGTCGATTTTCCCGATACGGTGATATACTCTTTTTTTCCGACGATGAAATTCGACACGTATAAAATTATCAATGCGACCGCCATGAGAAAGACTGCGAGGCAGGTTGCATGCGTGAGTCCTTCATCGTTTCCGATCTGCACGTAGTCGATGATGCGCGTCGTCACGGTGTATATCTGTCCCGGTGCTCCGATGATCGACGGAATGCCGTAGCACGAAGCGGCTGCGACGAATACGAGCAAAGCCGCGGCGATGAGGCTCGGAAGCGCGAGCGGAATCGTGACGGTAAAAAGCGTTTTCAGCGGAGAGGCGCCCGATATGCGGGACGCTTCTTCGAGCGAGGGATCCATTTTTTCCATAGCGCGTGAAATCGTGATAAACGCATAAGGATAATAAAACGTCGTCAATACCCATACCATGCCGCCGATCGTGTAGATGTTGAACGGATTTTGCGACAGGTGAAAGATTTTTGCGAGGACGACGTTCATCGTGCCGACGGTCGGGTTCAAGAGGCGCAGCCACGCCATCGCTCCGACATAGGGCGGTACCATATAGGTCATAACGAAGACGGTGCGGAATATTTTTTTGCCGTAGAGATTCGTGCGGCCTACAAGCCACGCGAGCGGAAACGAAAGCAGAACGCCGAAGAGCATCGTGAGCGTCGCCGCAACGAGCGTCGTCTTTAAGCAGGTCCAGTTGAGCGCATATGAGTAGATGTTTTTAAAGCCTTCGAGCGAAAAACGCCCGTTGATAAACATGGAGCGGACGAGCAGGTAGACGAGCGGCAGCACTTGAAAGATGAGCAGGAATCCGACAATCAAAAAGATGATTACCCATTTGTAATCGAAATACAGTTTTTTTTGACTTTCCAATTTATTTTCCTATAGGATACGGCATTGCAGGAAGTATCAACTTCCGAAGATGCCGCATTCGTAAACGCAAAAATAAAAGCGCGCACAAAGCGTGCCGCTTCGTGCGCAGTCCGGAATCGACGATCGTTTATTTTTTAATCGTGACGTGCTCTTCGAATGCCGTGCGGATCGAATCGCGTTCTTTGTAACATTTTTCCCAATCGATCGGGATCGTCTTTGCATAAGCTTCGCTGTTCGGAATGGAATCGTAGGGAACGTAATCGACATCGCCTCTGACCGAATGCATCCAGCCGTCCACCATGCACTGTTGTCCGTCTTTGCCGAGCAGCCAGTCGGTTACCGCTTCGCAGGCTTTGATGTTGTTGTTTGCACACCATTTTTCGTTGACCGTCATAACCGTCGACGGGATGCACAGTACTCCGTCTTCGGGGTAGATAACGGCGAGCTTCGAACCTTCTTCCTGCCGTTTTTTCAATACGGATTCTTCGAGTATCATGATCTCTTTGCATTCGCCGGTTTCGAGCTTGGTGAGCGCGACGGAACCGGATTCGATGGCGACGCGCTGTTTTCCGAGGCCGACAAAATATTCTTCGCCGTACGCGTCGAGGAGGCCGACGATCGATGCCATAGCGGTGCCCGACGTGAGCGGATTCGACATGGAACTGTAGCCGGTAAGGCGCGGATCTAGCGCGAAATCTTTGAGCGTCGTCGGTATTTCTTTTGTGGAATATTTTTCGGGATTGTAGGCGAGAACCATCGTGCAGATGCGTACCGGATACCACGCGCCCTCTTTATCGTATTCGAACGAAAGGAAAGCCGCTTCCGGCGACATATAATTGTGCAGCATGCCGTTTTCTTTCAATTCGAGCGAATAGGCGGGTTCGGCGACCATCATCATGTCGCAGCCGAGTTTGCCGCTGTCTTTTTCCGCGGCGATTTTGGCTTGAATTTTTCCGGTGCCGCCGTAAAAGAATTCCGCTTCGAGGTGCGGGAATTGCGTTTTGAGTTTTTTGCTTACCGCATCGATGACGTCTTCGTACATTGACGTATAGATGACGATTTTGCCGCTGACGTCGCTTGCGGATGCGCTTTTATCGGCTTTTTTGCAGCCGACGAAAACCAGCGCAAACAATACGAGTACTCCTGCCAACTTTTTCATAAAATCCTCCATAGGAAGAACCGAATTGATGACATATCGATGATTGAATATCCTTTCGGTTCCGATCAATGCTTTCATTATACTACGAGATTTTCAAAACGCAAGAAAAAAAATCGGCACCGATCGTTTCAACACAATCCGGGAAAATTAAATCGCATACAAATTTCTTGACGCTTTGCGCTCCGCTTAGTACATTTATAGTAAATACTTTTACAGGTGACAGTACATGGGTGAATCGGAACAGGAAAAAACGGAAAACGGCACGCCTCAGAACGGCGAAGCGCACGCCGGGATGACAGCGCCGACAGGTGAAGAGAAGGCAAGCGGCGGAAAAGATGCTGCGGACTGCAAGTCGGCTGAAAAGGCGGATAGCTGCGCTTCCGAAAAATCGGGCGAAAAGCTTTCGGCGGAAGATCCGGGTAAAGATGCGCTTTCGGAGCTTAAAATGCAAATCGACGCGCTCAAAAAAGAAAACGCCGATTTGAAAGATCAAGTGCTGCGCCGTGCGGCCGATTTCGACAATTACCGCAAGCGCATGCTTAAAGAAAAACAGGACGTATTCGATTACGCGAACGAAAATCTTTTGCATGATCTGCTCGAAAGTCTCGACAATTTCGACCGTGCGACGGATGCCGCGTCGAGCGCAAAAGACGTCAAATCGATCGCCGACGGCGTAAAAATGATAAACGCGTCGCTCGTTAAAATGCTCGAAGACAAATACAATCTGTCGAGCTACGGGGCGGAAGGCGATGCTTTCAATCCCGACGAACACGAAGCGATCGGAAGCGTACAGGGTGCTGTTGCCGAACCGGTTTTAAAAGAAGTATATTTAAAGGGATATAAATTAAAAGACAGGATTATCAGACACGCAAAAGTTATGGTGACAATGCCCGACGGTTCGGTTCAATCGGACGAAAAAGCCGGACAGAAATCCGATTCGAAATAATTGAGGAGATATTGAAATGGGAAAAATTATCGGTATTGATTTGGGAACAACGAATTCATGCGTCGCCGTTATGGAAAACGGCGAACCGGTCGTCATTCAGAATTCCGAAGGCGGAAGGACCACTCCGTCGATCGTCGGTTTTACATCGAAAGGCGACCGCATCGTCGGGCTTCCGGCAAAAAACCAAATGGTGACGAATCCGAAAAATACGGTTTATTCCGTCAAGCGCCTCATCGGGCACCGCTTTTCCGAATTGAAGGGAGAAGCGACAAAGCTGCCGTACAAAGTTGTCGATCACGGTGAAGACTTGAGAGTCGAAATCGAGCAGAACGGCGAAAAAAAACAGTACAGCCCGCAGGAGATCAGCGCTTTCATTTTGCAAAAGATGAAAAAGACGGCGGAGGATTACCTCGGCCAGCCGGTGACCGAAGCGGTTATCACGGTGCCCGCGTATTTCAACGACGCGCAGCGCCAGGCGACGAAGGATGCCGGAAAAATTGCGGGTCTCGACGTCAAGCGCATCATCAATGAACCGACCGCGGCTTCTCTCGCTTTCGGTTTCAATAAAGATTCGAGCAAAGAAAAGACGATCGCCGTTTACGATTTGGGCGGCGGTACTTTCGATATTTCCATCCTCGAGCTCGGCAACGGCGTCTTCGAAGTCAAATCGACGAACGGCAATACGCAGCTCGGCGGCGACGACTGGGACAGGCGAATCATTAATTGGCTCGTCGACGAGTTTAAAAAAGACACGGGCGGTATCGATCTGTCGAACGACGCTATGGCGATGCAGCGCCTGCGCGAAGCTGCGGAAAACGCAAAGATTCAGCTTTCGTCGCAGACGACGGCGGACATCAATTTGCCCTTTATCACCGCCGACGCGTCAGGCCCCAAGCACTTGCAAAAGACGCTGACGCGCGCTCAGTTCGAAGCGATGACGGCGGACTTGCTCGATGCGACGAAAGAGCCGTGCAAAAAAGCCATGAGCGATGCGGGTATTACCCCTGATAAAATCGACGAAGTGCTGCTCGTCGGCGGTTCGAGCCGTATGCCCAAAGTGCAGGAAGTCGTCAAAGCGATTTTCGGAAAAGAAGGCAACCGCTCGGTAAACCCCGATGAAGCGGTCGCGGTAGGGGCGGCGATCCAGGGCGGCGTTTTGGGCGGAGACGTCAAAGACGTGCTCCTCCTCGACGTAACGCCTCTTTCGCTCGGTATCGAAACGATGGGCGGCGTCTTTACGAAGCTCATTCCGCGCAATACGACGATCCCGACGAAAAAGAGCCAAATCTTTTCGACGGCGGCCGACGGACAGACGGCGGTATCGATTCACGTACTGCAGGGCGAACGCGAGATGGCGGCGCAAAACCGCACGCTCGGCAATTTCGACCTCGTCGGAATCCCTGCGGCTCCGCGCGGAGTACCGCAGATCGAAGTTACTTTCGATATCGATGCGAACGGCATCGTTCACGTCAGCGCAAAGGATTTGGGTACGGGCAAAGAGCAGCATATCCAAATCACCTCTTCGAGCGGTTTGAGCGAAGAGGAAATCAACCGCATGGTAAAAGATGCGGAAGCGAACGCCGCGGCCGATAAAGCCAAACGCGAAAGCGTCGATGCGCGAAACGATGCCGACAGCCTCATCTACGCGACTGAAAAGACGCTCAAAGATTTGGACGGCAAAGTAAACGCTGCGGACAAACAGGCGATCGACGATGCCGTTGCGGCGCTGAAAAAAGCGCTCGAAGGCGACAACGTCGAAGAGATCAAGTCGAAAACGGAAGCGCTCAAGCAGGCGTCCTACAAGATCGCCGAAGAAGTGTACAAACAGCAAGCCGCACAGCAGCAGAGCGCGGGAAGCCAAGCCCAAAGCGGCGGTGCCGAACAAGGCTCGCAGCAGTCAGGCGGTTTCGACAAAGGTAAAGCCGACGACGCCGAATACGAAGTGCACGACGACAAATAAAGGTATATAAGGCTTTTGCGATTTTGCGAAGTCCTATATGCGAAACGGATATGAGTGCGCAGGCCTTTGTCCGGCCTCTTCCGTAAGACGCGAAAACACCTCCGTCCGATTGCGTCGGAGGTGTTTTTTATGTTATTATTATGTACGAATATTGATTTTTGGCAGAAGATATGGCGGAAAAACGTGATTATTACGAAGTGCTCGGAGTCGACAAAAGCGCTTCCCTCGACGATATTAAAAAGGCGTACCGTAAACTTGCGATAAAATATCATCCCGACAGAAATCCGGGCGATAAGGCGGCCGAAGAAAAATTCAAAGAAGCGACGGAAGCGTACGAAGTGCTTTCCGATGACAAAAAGCGTCCCCTTTACGATCAATACGGTTTTGCAGGCGTCGACGGCGCTGCCTCAGGCGGCGCACAGTATTCTCATGCGTTTCACGATTTCAGCGACCTCTTCGGCGGCATGGGCGGCGGCTTCGGCGACATATTCGAAAATATTTTCGGCGGCGGATTTTCTTCTTCTTCGCACAGAAGTTCCGACGGGCCCGCTCAGGGGGCGACACTCCGCTACGATTTGGAAATATCATTTAAAGCCGCGGTGTTCGGCACGAAAGCCGAAATCCGTTTTACGCATAACGAAGTCTGCGATACCTGTCACGGTAGCGGAGGCGCTGCAGGCGCGAAAAGCAAAACCTGTCCTTCCTGTCAGGGAACGGGACAGATCCGGCGGAGTGCGGGATTTTTTGCGATGCAGCAAACCTGCCCGACTTGCCGCGGAACCGGCACGGTCATCGACAATCCCTGTCAGGTATGTCACGGAACGGGCGTGCAGGAAAAAAATAAAATGATGACGCTGACGATTCCCGCAGGCGTGGATAACGGCAAGCGTATCGACATTCCGCATCAAGGAGACGCGGGACAAAACGGCGGACCTGCGGGGGATTTGATTGTCGTCATCCATGTCGCAGGCGACCGCTTTTTCGAGCGTTCGGGACAGGATCTCTATTGCGCCGTTCCGATTACGATGGCGCAGGCTTCTCTCGGCGCGGAGATAACGATACAGCTCCTCGACGACAAGCGCGTGAGTCTCAAAGTGCCTGCGGGAACATCGAACGGAAAACTTTTGCGCATCAAAGGCGAAGGAGTGCCGTATACGGGTAGTCCCCGCCGCGGAGACCTCTACGTTAAAATCGTCGTACAGGTGCCTTCCCGCTTGAGCGCACAGCAAAAGGCGCTCCTCGAACAATACCTCGCTCTTGAAAATCCGACGGCGTCTCCCGATCTCATTCCGCTCGAATCGCTCAGTCGCTGAAAAAAGGAAAGGGTTATCCTTTTTTTGCCGCCGTTCTTGCGGAAACGAAATTTGATTTTACCCGGTTATCTTTACCTGCGAGGTCTATTCGTCTATACTGTTCACAGTCGTTTGAGCGCGCGGCAAAAACGCCCTCGAACAATTCATTTTAATAACAATGTATCGCAGAGGTGATTGTATGGGTGAACGAAAAAATTATTTTAATTCGATTCCGTGGCGCGAAGCGCGCTTGCAGCTCGGTCACTGCCGTTCCATGGCGAAAGACGAATTCGATGACGGAGTAAAAGCGCTCAAGGGCAAAAAGATCGTCATCGTCGGCTGCGGCGCTCAGGGGTTAAATCAGGGGTTGTGTCTGCGCGCAAGCGGGCTGGACGTCGCGTATGCGCTCCGTGAAAGCGCCGTGTCCGGAAAACGGCAGAGCTGGAAAAACGCGACCGAAAACGGTTTTAAAGTCGGCATCTATGCCGAGATGATTCCTTCCGCCGACGTGATCGGAAACCTGACTCCCGACAAACAGCACACGCCGGTTATCACCGAAGTTTTAAAATATGCACGTAAAGGCGTTACGATTTGGTATTCGCACGGATTCAATATCGTCGAAGAAGGCATGCAGATTCCGAAAGAAGATACCGTTATCATGTGCGCGCCGAAGGGGCCGGGCACCGAAGTGTGGCACGAATTCCAGCGCGGTTTCGGCGTGCCCGATCTCATTGCAGTGCATCCTGAAAACGATCCTGACGGGCGCGGCTGGGCGGAAGCGAAAGCGCTCGCCGTCGCTATGGGCGGAAGCAAAGCCGGCGTTCTCGAATCGTCTTTCGTCGCCGAAGTGAAATCCGATTTGATGGGCGAACAGACCATTTTGTGCGGCATGCTGCAGGCGGGCACGATCCTGTGTTACAATAAGATGACGGCGAACGGTATCGCGCCGGGTTATGCGGTAAAATTTCTGCAGCACGGATGGAATTATATTTCGGAAGCGCTCAAGTGGGGCGGCATTACGAATATGATGGATCGCCTGTCGAATCCCGCAAAGATCAAAGCGAACGAACTTTCAAAGCAGCTGAAAAAATTATTAACGCCGCTCTACCGAAAACACATGGACGATATCATCAGCGGCGCGTACAGTTCGGCGATGATGAAAGATTGGGACAACGGCGACCGCGATCTGCTTGCGTGGAGAGAGGCGACCGGGCGCTTGGCGTTTGAGACGACCGAAGAATCGGACGATGCGATTTCCGAACAGGAATATTTCGATAAAGGTGTTTTGCTTGTCGCCATGGTAAAGTGCGGCTGCGAACTCGCGTTCGAAACGATGGTCGAAGCGGGCATTATGCCGGAAAGCGCGTATTACGAATCGCTGCACGAAGTGCCGCTCATCGCAAATCTCATCGACCGAAAAAAACTTTACGAAATGAACCGCGTCATCTCCGACACCGCAGAATACGGCTGCGCGCTCTTTGCAAACGCCGCCGTTCCCTTCCTCGAAAAAGAATTCATGCCTTCCGTCGGCATCGATGTGATCGGTAAGGGAATGAACGATGCCTGCAATTCGGTAAGCAATACGGAACTCGTCGCCGTCAACGCCGAGATACGCAATCATCCGATCGAAAAAGTCGGAAGCCGTCTCCGCGCTTATATGACTTCGATGAAGCCTCTTGCAGAATAATGTATTTGCGCGGTACAGCCTGTGCGCCGTGCCGCGCAAACAGTATATTGATACCTCATCGTTTTACGAAAACCTGCCGCCGCGCTTTCCGTGCCGTGCATAGAAAAATTATCAAAAAAAAATAATAAAAACCGCGCAAAAAGAGCAATTGCAGACGATTATACTGTCGGACGATTATCGTGCTCGGGGCAATCAAGTTCCCGTTTATAAAGCGAAAATCGTACGGAGAAAGGCCATGAAAAAAATAAGGATTGCATATTTTTTGCCGCTTTTGCTTTTGGGTGCGGGATGCGCCGTGTCCGCCGAAGGTGTGAAGGAAAGAAGCGGCGAACGGCAAAGCGGCGCCGAAACGATCCGCATTGTAAATTGGAATGCCGAAACTTTTTTCGATGCGCATACCGAAGGAAGCGAATATGCCGAATTCAAATCGTCGAAATCGAAGTGGGGGAGCGAGCGATATGCCGTCCGGCTCGGACGTTTGTGCGACGTGATAAAAAAACTCAACGCCGACGTATATGTTTTCGAAGAGATAGAAAACGAAGGAGTCGTATACGATATTGCGAATATGCTCGCAGGCGGCGCATGGGATGCTAAAAAAAATTGGAATTACGCTTCTTTTGCCAAAACGCCCGGCGATGCGCTCGGCTGTGCCGTTCTTTCGCGTTATCCGCTCGGAGCGATGACCGTCCACGCTCTCGATATCCGCACTTACGGGAAACAGCCGCGTATGCGTCCCCTTATCAGTTTATCGGTGTTTGCAGGTTCCAAACGCCTTACAGTTTGCATCAATCATTGGAAATCGAAATTGGGCGGAGAAAAAGAAAGCGAAATCTGGCGCGATTGGCAGGCATCCGTCCTTGCCGGATTGCTGACGGAATCGGGGGGTACGGCTTTCGTAGCCTGCGGAGACTTTAACCGAGATATCGGAGAATTCGCAAAGGGTGCGGAAAGCGGCAGCGTCGTTTTGCACAGGGCGGGTTTCGGCGCCGTGTCCGAAAGTTTTGTCAAATCGCCGTGGCTTTCGGAAAACGCTCGCGCGATGTACAGCTATTATTACAACGGGACGGGAGAACGGATCG
Organism: Treponema socranskii subsp. paredis ATCC 35535; assembly: GCA_000413015.1. Taxonomy (GTDB): domain Bacteria; phylum Spirochaetota; class Spirochaetia; order Treponematales; family Treponemataceae; genus Treponema_D; species Treponema_D paredis. The sequence continues at coordinate 362,709 of KE332516.1, read as the reverse complement.
ATCACTTTTTCATATCGGGAACTGCGGAAGCCGTTTCGTTTGCCGCCGAAACGGACGGGCCGTGGGCGGACGAAGAAGGCGTTCCTCTAAGGTATGTGATGCACACGGGACAGGGGTATTCGGATCATTTGCCGATCGCTGCGAGCATACGTTATTGATTGTTGCCGCAGCTTCAAGCGATCGAACTTGGCGGTACATTATTGTTCGTAACTCGGCTTTGCCCGGTTTGCGATGCGCGTCGACAAATCGAGGACGGGTGTGTCGCTTGTGTTTTTTATTTCATCTCTGAGATACGGAATGACTGTCTGTTCTTTTATGAGTTCCCAATCGGCCGGCAGCTTTTCCGGTACGCCGAGCATATCGGTCGGAGGCGTATTTCTTAAAAGCATTGTTTTGTACAAAGGCAGGATATGTTCGTTTACTTCTTTGATCGAAGAAAAACCGCCTGCGATACCGAATTGATGTATGTCGAGATTTTGTTTCGCTTTGCGTTCGAGTATGGCGCGCTGGGTTTCCGCGCTCAAAAACCATTCGATAAGATCGTATGCGGCGCTTGCGTGTTTTGCGTGCTTGGGAATACCGAGCGTAACAAAGGAATCTTCTATCGGTATTTTATTGTTTTCATAGATCCAGCGATAGTCGAGATGTTCCGATTGTTCGGGCGTGAGGCTGAAAAGGGCGTCGCTTGTAATATATGCGAACAGCGTGCGCCCCGACGTGACGCGTTTGAAGTTCGGCATGGACAGATATTTATACGCAAAATCCTGTTCGGTTTCGGAAGAAGTGTTTACGGTTTTCGACCAATTTTTGAGATAGGCGATCGCATCGGAAAGTTTGTCTGCGTTCCACGTAAACGACGATTTGTATTCGCGGAACTGCGCGCCTTTCGCTTTTACCGCAAAATAGAGAAAACTGTTTCCCGCCTGCGGCACGAACCCCATACGGGAGTATGTGCCGTTTTTATGCAGTTCGTTGAAAGCGCTTCCCGCTTTTTTTATCTGTTCGATCGACAGCGTATAATTATCTTCGACCGCAGCCGTGTTTTCTTTCGAAAAAATGACGGCCGGGAGATTGAAGCTTACCGGTAAAAGATAATAGGCCTGTCTGATTTTTCCCGCTTCGAGAAGAGGCGGGTAGAAAATCGAATGCGAGAGACCGCCTCCGTCGAATATCGTGTCTATAGCTCGAAAATAGCGGCTTGTTTTATCGGTGCGAAGCCAGGGTGCGACGACGATATCGGGCGGATTTTTTTCGGTTTTGGAAGCAATCGCTTCCGACGGATTTTTTTTATAGACGAGGACGACTTTTTTTTTGTCGTGCGTATTGTTGAAGAGTTCTCCGTATTCGGTAAATTCGGGGATATTCGTCCATATCGTGATGAGTGTTTCGCGTTTGAGCGAACAGCCTGCAAAAAAGAGTGCAAATAAAAAAAGACCGAAAACGGACAGTGAAGTTTTTCGGGCGCGCATCGCCTGTCTGCCTGTTTGAGAGGATTTGCCGCACGGCAAAACGGCGGCGTTTTTTTCGAATCTCCGTATGAGTGACAAAGCGGCATTTCCTTCGTTCGGCAGTACGCCGGCTGCAGGCGATTCAGAGAGCACGGTGCATCTCGTCTGCTGTGTCGTATATGTCGGTATACACCGATTCGATTTTATCTTCATCTATGCTGCTGAATGCGACGCGGAGCGTACGGCTGTCGATCGATATGGTGCCGATGCCTTTTTCGGAAAGCAGCTTTTTACGCAAGGTTTCCGCATCGATTCCGTTGAGACGGAAGCTCATAAAATAGCCCGAATTGAACGGCAGCGTTTCGATTGCGTTCGACTTATGAGAATCGACAAAGCTCCTTACGGCGCGGTAGCGCGCTTCGAGAATTTTTCGGAATGCGATTTTTTGCGCCTCGTTTTCGGGATCGGTATAGGATTGCATGAGCAGCGACTGAGAAGGAGTTGCGCTGCACGAAACGGATGATCGTATGACGCCCATAAGTTTTTTTACAAGCGCATCGCAGTGTTCGTCGCTGAAATTTTTGGAAGCGAAGGTAACGAAGCCGCAGCGGAACCCCCACGCGAAATCTTCTTTTGTAGGTCCGTCGATTTTTACGGCAAGCACGTTTTCATGGATGTCGGCGATGTGAGCAAAGAGAGATTGCTCTTCGATATCGTCTTCGTAGTTGAGTCCGAAGTACGCATCGTCGCATATGATTAATAATTTTACGCCGCCGGAAGCCGTCTCTCGTATGATGCGGCAGATTTCAACAACTTCGCCTTTTGTCGGACTGTACCCCGACGGATTTTGCGGAAAATTCAAAAGAAGCCGTACCGAAGAGCAGGCGGCCGCTTCTTTTTTCACCGCATTTTCAAGCGCCGCCATATCGATTTTTTTGCCGTCAAAAAAATTGAATCGATGCAGTTCCGTACCCCGCCGCGCTTCGGTGATGAGGGCATAGTTGTCCCACGACGGATCCGGAGCGACGAGCGGTTTTTTCTCGTCTATAAAGAGGTCTGCGATATAGGAAAGGCCCGCGGTAAGTCCCGGTACGACGACGGGAAGCGATATCTTTTTCGTTTTTAAAAGAGGATTTTTATCGATTATTTGTTTTTGCCAAATCGTGCGAAACTCTTTTTGCCCCGCCGTCGGCGCATACGCGACGAGAGAACGCGCATCTAATGACGGAACGCTTTTTTGGACGGACGGAAGGATTGCCGGTTTTCCATCAATGATAGTCATGCCGATCGTCCCGTTCGCTTTGGACGCGCCCTTTTTCGCTTCTTCGCTCTGTGCAATTATCCCTTTCGGAAAATACATCCTCAAGCCTTCTTCGGAAAGCAATGCGCCTGCGACGGAATCTTCCAATCTTTCGTTTAATTCTTGTGCTAAAGGGTTCAACATGATAAAATAGATTATTCTGAAATACGGTGAGATTGTCAATTATAATAATGTAGCAGGCTTTGAGGTTGTCAGATGGAAAAAAGCAGTGTCGGTGAAGCGGAACTTGCAGCAAGCCGCGCCCTTATCGAATCGTGCCGTACGGAAGCCCATAAGCGTCTTATCGGTCAGGATGTGCTGTTCGACGGTATTATGACGGCGTTTATCGCAGGCGGACACGTGCTGCTCGAAGGCGTGCCCGGACTTGCAAAGACACTCGCCGTCAAAACCTTTGCGCAAATTTCGGGATTGGATTTTAAACGCATCCAATTTACTCCCGACTTGCTTCCCGCCGATGTTTCCGGCACGCTTATCTATGAGCAGGGAAAGGGCACTTTTTCCGTGCGCAAGGGGCCGGTATTTGCGAACGTCGTGCTCGCCGACGAGATAAACCGCGCAAGCGCGAAAGTGCAGTCCGCCATGCTCGAAGCGATGGAAGAGCGGCAAGTGACGATCGGCGAAACGTCGTATGCGCTGCCCGAACCCTTTTTCGTACTCGCGACGCAAAACCCGATCGAACAGGAAGGTACGTACAATTTGCCCGAAGCGGAGCTCGACCGCTTTTTGCTGAAGATCGTCGTGCCCTATCCGAAAGCCGAAGAGGAGTTTGCGGTCGTGAAGACGGGAGGTACTGCTTCTTCCGTTCCCGTTCGGAAAATTTTGACTTCGGGCGATATCGCCACGCTTCGAAAATTGCTTTCGAAAATCGTATGCGACGATGCGCTTATCGAATATATCGTTTCGCTTACATCGGTAACTCGCCCTTCTTCCGATAAAAAAGCGTCCGAACACGACATTACGCGCTATATCGCATTCGGCGCTTCTCCGCGTGCAGGGATCGCGCTTTTACAATGTGCGAAAGCGGCCGCTCTCTTTCAAGGGCGATCGTTTGTGTTGCCCGAAGACGTCAAGCTTGCGGCTCCCGCCGTTATGCGTCATCGTCTCGTGCTCTCTTACGAAGCCGCCGCGGATTCCGTCACCGCCGATGAAATCATTTCCCGCATCCTCGATTTCGTTCCGGTTCCCTAGCGATGAAACATCTGCTCGCCGTCAACAGAGAAACGCTCGCAAAACAGGCGGCGCTGCTCCGTCTTACCGCCGCTTCTCTTGCCGACAGTTTTAAAACGGGCTCTTTCCGTTCGCTGTTCCGCGGGCAGGGGATCGAATTCAGCGGCGTACGCGAATACCTTCGCGGCGACGACGTGCGCGCCATCGACTGGAACGTTACCGCGCGCATGGGAAAGCCCTATGTAAAGCTTTTCGAAGAAGAGAGAGAACTTCAGATCTTTATCGTTGTCGATCGTTCGCGCTCGATGTTTTCCGGCACGGGGAGCAAAACGCGCTACCGTACCGCAGCGGAAGCGGCCTCTCTCGTCGCGATGGCGGCCGAAATAAACGCGAGCGGTATCGGCGCCGTTTTTTTCGACGGCGACATACAATTTTCATGCGCTCCCGAAAGCGGCCGGAAGCGGACGATGCTTTTGCTTGCGCGTCTCGATGAAATCGACGAATACGGCGTCTCCGGTTCCGCGCTCCGAAGCGCACTCACGGGTGCGGGAAAATTATTAAAAAAAAGATCGCTCGTCTTTGTCTTTTCCGATTTTCGGACGACCGGATGGATTACATCGCTCGCTTCTCTCGCACAAAAAAACGACGTCATTGCGGTGCGTATAACCGACGAAAGCGACAATGAATTGCCGGAAATCGGAACGGTGCCCTTTATCGACGGCGAAACGACTACGCGCCTCGTGCTTCCGTCTTCTTCGCCGGCCTTTCGAAATGCGTGGAGAAACGATAACCGCCGGAGAGTCGCGCACTGGCAGGAAACCTGTATCCGTCACGGCGCCGTTCCGCTTACTCTTTCAACCGACGATGAGGTCGTCCGCGTCCTTTCGAATTTTTTTTCGTATAAGGGGCGGGGACAATGAAAAAATTATTAATTATTTTTTGCATTTCGATATGTGTGAGCGCCGCCGGTTTTACCGAAGACGATACGACGCAGGTCGTCATGCCGAAAACGATCTATGTCGGCGACAGGGCCGAACTCCGCTACACATTCCGCTCCGCAGTCGATTTTTTTGCGGATATGAACGATAGCGCTCTCTCCCGGGAAATCGCACTGAAATCGCTTCCTTTCGAGACGGATACCGACGATTATACGATATTGGCCGCGTCGCTTGAGCGTAACGGTCTTCTTTATACATTTCGGCTTTTTTTTATTCCGTGGAATACCGGCTCCATCGATTTTCCGATGTTCGATATTTCCGCCGCCGTATACGGAGGAGCGGCGGCTCCTTTTATCGTCGATGTACAAAGTATCGAAGTTTCGTCGATCTTGCAGGGTCAAGACGAAGCGCAGCTTCGCGAAAGTATGGGACCGCTTCTCCTTCCCGGAACGATGTATGCGCTCTATTTTGCGGCTCTTCTTTCGGTTATCCTTTTGATCGTAATCTTCAGACTCGTCGTAAAACGCGAGTCCGTGCGCGATGCGTATAAGACGTGGAAACTTCTTCGGCTGTATGCCAAAAACGCAAAAGAATTGTACCGCAGCTTAAAACGGCTCGAACGTGCCGGGAAAAAAATCGACGATGCTGAATTCTGTACGGAGCTGCAGCAGCTTATCAGGCGCTACCTCGATTTCCGCTTCGGTTATCGATTCAGTGCCGTTTCGAGCCCCGCGATCATGGATACGTTTGAAAAGATTATGGCGGACGCGATGTCCGAAAAAACCCAATCCGGTGCCATGTCGCTTGCGGCGGTTTTGCGCCGCACCGATTACGTGCGTTATGCCCGCGGTTCCATCGATTCGAAAAAGGAACCTGCCGAAGAGTTTGCGGCGGATCTTAAGGCGGACGAACGTTCGTCCCTTATCAGGATCGTGCGCGATGCCGTCGAACGCTTCGAGGGAGACAATTGAAATGAGTGTATTGGATTTAATTGTTGATTTTAACCGGAGCGTTTTCTATGCCTGATTTCCGGAATCCCGCGGCATTTTTTTTACTGCTCTTTATTCCCGCTCTTTTTATATTGCGGGCATTGGGTGTGTTTACTCGAATCGCGTTTCCGGCGACGCTTGCCGATTGGGGCGGAAAAACGTTCGAATGGAAAGGACGTCTGCGCAGTTTCGCTTCTCATGTTTCCCGTGTTTTCATCGTTGCGGCGTTCATCCTTGTCGTTGCAGCCCTTGCCGATCCGGTCTCTTATCGTCAGGAGCGCGTGTATACGTCTCGAGGTGCGGATATCCTTTTTGTCGTGGACACGAGTCCTTCCATGGCGGTAAAAGATATCGCAAATATGAGACGTCTCGATGCCGCGCGCCGCGCGATACGTACGCTTTCTTCGGACAGCGGCGGTACCTCTTTCGGTCTTGTTTCTATGGCGACCGAAGCCGCGATCGTCGTACCTCCCACGACCGACCGTTCCGTATTTTTTTCACGGCTCGATTCCCTTGCGATCGGAAGCCTCGGCGACGGTACCGCAATCGGTACGGGATTGAGTACGGCGGTCTATCACCTTTCTTCTTCCGCCGCTCCGAAAAAGTGCATCGTCCTCGTTACCGACGGAGAAAATAACGCCGGTTCGATCCATCCCGAAACCGCCGCCGAACTTGCGGAAAAAAATCATATCGCCGTCTATACGCTCGGTATAGGTACGAGGGGAGCGGCGCCTCTCGATTATGTCGATCCGAAAACGGGACGAGTGTATTCGGGTTATCTTCAATCGGATTTCGATTCCGCCCCGCTCGAACGCATCGCTTCGATTTCCGGCGGAAAATATTACGGTGTGCAGACGATCGGCGATTTGGCGAACGTGCTTTCGTCGATCGGCAGGGAAATGAACGTCGTGCAGAGCTATCACCTGCGTACCGAAAGCGTCCGCTATTACGACAGATTTATCGTTGCGGCGGTAATTTTATTTGCGTTTGTGTTGTTTATATGCAGGGTTTATCTGCAGGAGCTCATTTGATATGGTAATTTCCTGTGAACGTCCCCATGCCCTTTTTTCTCTTGCATTGATCGTTCCGGTAGTGCTTGCCGAAATGCGCCGTTACCGCGGGATTGTCGCGTATTCGAAGCGGATCGCTTCCGTCGATACCAATCTTCAAGGCGCAAAGCGCATGCTGAATCTTTCACGCACGCTCGTCGTTCGGACGCTGCTCAGGTGTTTTGCGTGGATTATGCTGATTTTCGCGTATGCGGGATTTTCATGGGGTACTTATGAAGTTCCGGTACAAAAAAGCGGAAGCGCGGTTTCCTTTGTGTTCGATATTTCATACAGTATGACGGCGGACGATGCGCCGGGAGGATTGACGCGGCTCAAAGCGGCATCGCGCTATGCGGACATGCTTTTATCGCGTATGGAAGGCGTATCCGTTTCGGTCGTTTTGGCAAAGGGCGACGGTATCATCGTCGTTCCGCTTACGGAAGACAGGGCGATCGTGCGCTCTCTTTTGGAAACGCTTTCACCGAATCTCATGAGCGCCGCCGGCTCGTCGCTCGGCAAAGGCATTGAAGCCGCGTTCCGCTCCTTTCCGCCGGATTCGGCACAGGCGGAGCGTATTTGGGTTTTTACGGACGGAGACGAAACCGACGGACAGCTTGCCCTTTCTCTCGAATCCTGCGTAAAAGGAGGAGTAAACGTTTCGCTTGTCGGATTCGGAGGAGAGCAGGGCGTTGAAATAAATGCCGGCGACGGAAAGACGAAAGTGACGACTTTTCTCCGATCGGAGCAGATGAAAAAAGCCGCCGAGCAGGCATCGCTTTACGCGCGGCGTTATAATTCTGCAGCGGCGGTGCGTTATATCGATGCGACGGAAGCGGGATCGGCTCTCGAACTGCTGAAACCGCTTCGAAATGAAAAAGCGATTACCGTTTCATACGAAGCGAAACCCGTCGAGCGGTATACTCTTTTTTTAATTTTTTCGATAGCGGCATTCGTGTTGAGTTTTGCCGTAACTGAATTCGATTTTGAAAATTATCGGAGGCTCTTTCATAAAAATCAGGCGGCTGCCGTTTTGCTTTGCGCATCCTCGCTTTTGTTTGTTTCGTGTACCGGCCGGATCGTAAATGCAAAAGAAACCGCGGTAAGTTCTTGGGCATGGTATCAAAAAAAATATCGAAGCGCGATTGCAGGTTTTTTGCGTGTCGGAGAAAGGGCTGCCGAAAACGGCGACTCGCTCTCCGAACAATATGCGCGATATAATTTGGCTGCGACTTATATCATGCAGAGCGAATATACGGCTTCTCTTTCCTGTTTGAAAAATATATCGCCGGTATCTCCTCCGCAAGTGCGTTTCGCAGCCTATTACAATAAGGGGATTATCGCTTATAGGAGCGGCGATTATACCGAAGCTGCGGCATGTTTTCGGGAAGCGCTGAAAATCGACGGTACAAAAACGGCGGCGAAAGAAAATCTTGAAATCGCGCGCCGGCAGCAGATCGTAAAGGAAGCACACGAAAAAGAAATAGAACTCGTGCCGCTTGCCGAAGATACGGATGCGATCAATGCCGTCGAAAGCGCGATATACCAACGGATACGGGAGAACGATCAAAAACAATGGAAAAACAGCGAACATACGGCGGAATCGAATTCTTCCGTCGATTATTAATTTTATCAATATTTCAACCGGCGTGCAAAACGGTATTCGCGGTATTGTTTTTATTGATTTTTATCGATAACCGTTTTCTCCGCGCTCAAACGCCTCCCGATCTGCAAAAACTCCGCGTAACGCCTCCCGTCGGCGCGCTCTATTCGGGAAACGAATATATGTTTTCGCTCATTATCCCCGACGTAAAACCGTCTTCCGTACAGGCAGATACTCCCGAAGTGCCTTCCGGCGTCAGCGTCGTGTCGATGCGCAGAACCGACTATACCGAAGCCGGTATGCAAACGGGAACCGAGATCGATATTTGGCTTTCGTTTCGCGACGCGCGTATTTATACGCTTCCTCCTCTGCGCGTGCGCATCAAAGGGCGTTTGTATGAGATTCCGTTTGCCGATGTCAATATCGAACAGAATCCCGCTTCTACTTCTCCTCGCCTGATTATTAAATTCGCAAACGGTACGGAGGTATCCGACAATGCGGCAAACGATGAGCCGCTGTTTACCTTGCCTGCAGGGGAAAAAATTTTATTTACGCTCTATCTGCAATATGCCGTACAGGTCATACGCTTTTCTTGGCAGGCTCCGAAAGACGCTCTTTTGACGGAGCTGTGGCGATATGAAATCAATGACAGTGCCGCCCGATCTTCTCTGTTTACGGCGGATCCCATTCCCGTAGCTCTCTTCGAATGGCAGCCGCTCGTAAGCGGAAATACCGCGCTTCCCGACATTGAACTCAGCACAAGCGCATACAGCGGCGCACGAGTAAAACTGTCGCTTCCTGCTGCCGTAATCCGCGTTGTACCCTCGGTTTCCGTTCCTTCCGATGAAAGCGACAGCAATGAAAGTTATTTTTCCTATGCGTTTTCCGAAGTCGATAATCCTGAAAACGAAAATACCGTTCGTGCGGTTTCCGAAGCCGATTGTGAAACGCTTGCATTGCTTCGCAGCGCCGAACGGCACGCTTTTTTTCCGTGGAAAGCGGTATCCGCCCGCCGCGCGTTTGAAGCGAATCTGGGGATCACGTCGGGAAAAGCGGAGCCAAAAGCCGCCGTATGCACGCTTTTTGCAGTTTGCGCCGGAGTGCTCGCTTTGTTGTGCGTCGTATTTTTTGCCCTAAAAAAGCGCGCTTTCGCATATACGGTTTTATGCGGTTTTTGCATCGTCCTTGCGTTTGCCGTCGCTTCGACGATACGCCTTTCGGCGGTATACGGTATTTTTAAGGGAGGAGAAATACGGCTCGTTCCGGATGAATCGTCCGGCTTCGTTTCTCCGATAGGAAGCGGCGAGCGGGTACGTATCGAAGAAACGGCGGGAAAATGGATGTATATCCAATACGGTACGACCGGCGGTTGGGTGATTTCGTCGTCGGTTGCTCCGATACGGTAGTTGATTGATAATCGGTAATGCGGGGGCTTATGGATTTCGGTGCGGTGCTCGATGAATGGGATAAAATGCAAAAAGCAGCGAAGCGGAAGGGACACGGAGGAAATTCCGTTTCGGGAAAAAAAGCGAACGCGCCGGAAAAAGGCAAAGAGTCTTCCGATCGTTTGGGAGAAGGAAACGGTTTTTCAAAACGGATCGATCCGCAGGAAGCGTGGCTTCGCCGCTACGGCGTGGTCGATAAAGATAAGATCGCATCTCTGGAAGCGGAGCGCAATCGTGAGCGGTCGCAGCTTTACGTAAAAAAAATTCCGGTCGAAGCGAAAATCGATTTGCACGGACTGACGCGGGAGGAAGCGAGGAGCAGGCTTGCATTTTTTGTCGGCGACTGTGTAAAACGCGGGCTTCGCAAAATTCTCATCGTGCACGGAAAGGGGATTCATACGACCGGAAGCGATCCCGTACTCGGAGAAGAGGTAAGGAAATTTATCGAACAGGATAGACGCTGCGGCCGCTCCGGTCATCCCGATCGGCGTATGGGAGGCAGCGGCGCCACGTGGGTGTTTTTGAAAAATTGAACAGAGGGGCGTTCTGAAATCGGCCGATTTTTCAGCGGCTCCTTTGGGAACACGGGAGGCATATATGCAATACGAAATATCGAACGGCGTCATATCGATTGCGGCGGTTTTAAAAGGCGCGGAACTCGTATCGTTGAAAAAGAGCGGTATGGAATATCTGTGGCAGGCCGATTCGGTCGTATGGAACCGTTCCGCTCCGAATCTTTTTCCTTTTGTCGGAAAATTGAACGGCGGAGTCTATCGCTTTGGAGGAAAAACATACCCCATGACGCCGCACGGATTTGCGCGCGACGTGCCGTTTGTGCTTTCAAAGCGGACGGACACCTATCTGCGCTTTGCACTTTCCGATACGGATGAAACGCGGAAAGTCTATCCGTTTCCGTTTTTATTTGAAATCACGTATACGATTACGGGAAGTACGCTGACGCAGACGTGGCGCGTGACGAATACCGGAAAATCGATGATATATTTTTCTCTCGGTGCGCATCCGGGGTTTGTGTGTCCGGTGCAAGGCGGAAAACTTACCGAGTGGACGATCCGTTTTTCGGGTGACAAAAAAATCGATCGGGTTACCGCTCGTACGATAAATGCCGCGGGTCTTGTGCAGGAGAAGACGGATTCTTACGCGCTTTCGGACGGCGCCGTGCGGGTTACCGCCGATATGTTTTCACATGATGCGCTTATTTTCGAAAACAGCGGTATCAAGGCGGTCACATTGCTCGATAAATCGAAAAAAGAATTCGTGAGAGTCGACTTCGATACCGGCGTTTTCGGTTTGTGGTCGCCGCAGGAAAGAGGCGCTCCGTTTTTGTGCATCGAACCGTGGTACGGACGATGCGACCGCGCGGGTTTTTCGGGCGAATTGAGCGAACGCGAATGGGGCAACTCTCTTCCTCCTTCCGCCGTTTTTGAAAAATCGTTTTCGATCACGCTGTTTTAGAATTCCGAATGCGAACGATTTCCGTTCGGAGCGGCTGTATGTTTTTGAACGCCTCCGTGTGTACGGACGGCAGGCACTTGTAACATTTGTCCGAAACGGCTATTTTATAGCTGATGAATCAGGATTTGTATGCGGTGCTCGGAGTTTCGAAAACGGCAAGCACCGATGAAATTAAAAAAGCGTACCGCACACTCGCATTCAAATATCACCCCGACAGAAATCCGGGAGATAAGGCGGCCGAAGAAAAATTCAAAGCGATAAACGCCGCCTACGATGTACTCGGAGACGAAACGAAGCGTTCACAGTACGACCGCTTCGGGCAAGCCGAAACCGCGTACGAGTACCGGCAAGACGCGCAGTATGCGTACGATTCCTACGGCGGCACCCGCTCCGGCGACGAAGATATGTTTTGGCAGTGGTTCGGCGGTAATTACGGCGGCCGGCAAAACGGCGAGCGGCGCTATACCTATACGTGGACAAATGAAAAGAGACGGGATACGCGGGAAGCGCTCCGCTCTCAGCTTTATTCGAAATTGGGACAGGCGTTTTTCGGCATAATCGCAAGCAGCATATTCGGCTTTTTTCCGCTCTTCGGAATTTTATGCCTCTTTGTAACTGTCAGCGGCGTCGTCGGTGCCGTAAAATCCGCCATAGCGCTTATTAAATTGGGAAGGCAAGAATAGAGCGGAGAACTGCGGATCGCCTGTTTTCAATTTATTAATTATTAAATCGGGGACAATTGGTGCGCTTTACGGTATATTTCGTTGCAGCGCAAATGCGCACCGTCGAAACGCGCTTCAGCGTTGGCGGAAGATGATCCGGCCTCGGTTCAAATCGTACGGAGAAAGCGCGACTTTTACCGTGTCGCCCGGCACGATTCTGATATAGTGCTTTCGCATTTTTCCGGACAATGTCGCAAGGATGAGATGTCCGTTTTGCAATTCGATTCTGAATGTTGTATTGGGGAGCGCTTCTTTTACCACGCCTTCCACTTCAATAGCTTCTTCTTTCGCCACAGTTCCTCCGCTGCGTAAGCGCACACGTATATCCGCGAGTTTTCATTTGAAAACTCGAAGTTAAATTGAACGGCGCTGTTTCAGACTTTCAATTTAACCTTGTTTTTATTCCGATTTGGTCGTATACTGTTCAGTATGTATAAAATCTCCGCGCTTGTCAACACGGGTGCGGATTCATTGCACGGAGTTAATCGATTATGGATAAAAAATTTCTTGAAAGCATGAAAAAAGATTTGCTCGCGCGCCGGCAGACTATTCTTACCTCGCTTGCGGAACAGAGCGACGATATGAAAAAATTGGTAAAAACCGTCGCTGCGGGCGACGTTATCGATGTTGCCTCGGATGCGATCGACCGTACGCTGCTCGATTCGCTCGGCTCTCAGGATGCCGCACGCTTGCAGCTTGTCGACAACGCTCTTGACCGCATCCGTCAGGGAAAATACGGAAAGTGCATTAAATGCGGCAAAGATATTCCGCAGCAGCGTTTAAAGGCGCTGCCGTATGCGCTTATGTGCGTAAACTGCGCATCCGAAGAAGAGCGCAAGCGCCGCTGAACGCTCGGACGATTCGCTCTTGTCCGCCGTTTATCCGTGCGGGAAGGGGATTAAATTTTTTTATGCCGTATAAAGCCCGCATCCAAAAATAAAACTTCCGTATAGCCCGCTTTTTTTGCCGCGATTTCGGCTCTGTCGAACGCGCAGTCGAGGTCTTCCGAGCGGTGCGCGTCGGAGTTGATCATGACGGGAACGCCCGAAGCGTGGAGCAGTGAAAGAAAATCCGTGGACGGGTAAACGTCGTCGATTGCGCCGCGTGCGATGCCGCCCGTGTTGATTTCGGCGATAACGCCCGAATGTTTTGCCGAGTTCGCCGTCGCGACGAGTTCGCTGCGGTACCAGCTTTCGCTTTCGTCGAAAAAATGCAGGATGCCGTTGCGCTTTCTGATGACGTCGGGATGTCCCCAGATGAGAAAATCTCCCTTTTGCAGCATTTCTCGCTGCAGTGCGAAATACATGCACACCGCTTCTTTTGCGTTTCCTTTAAAATAACGTTCGAGTCCTTCTTTTACTTTTTCGGTTTTATCGTCGACGGAAAAAGTGCCGTTTTCCGTTATGAGGTAATGCACCGAGCCGATGAGAAAGTCCGGCTGAAAAGCGGCATAATCGCTCATTCGGGGAACCGAAAGCCCGGGCATATAGTCGACTTCAAAACCGAGCAGGATCTGCATGCGTCCCTCGTATGTTTTTGCCGCATTCCGTACCGCACTTACATAATCGTTAAATTCGCGCGGCGCTATGTGGCAGTCGCCCGCAAAGGGGTACATACTGTGGCTCGAAAAGCCGATGATATCGAATTGTTTTTCAAATGCGGCTCCTGCCATCGCTTCGACCGTATCGCTTCCGTCACAAAATGTCGTATGCATGTGGTAATTCGTCTTCATTGTATCCTCGTATAAAAATCACTATGCGTTTTGCGCTTATTCCCACTTTCGTTTCCATTCGTTCGAATTGAATTCGAAAATCACAAATTCGTCTTTGAGCGCGGCAAAATCTTTTTCTATGTTTTCGATGCCGCGCTTTCCCGCTTCTTTTTCGATTGACGCACCCCGGTTTGAGAGCACGTACGCGCCGATCGCAGCCGAGCTGCCTTTGATCGTGTGTCCGATGCGTCCGAGCGTTTCGAAATCTTTTCGGACGATTGCTTTTTCGATTTCGCGTACGAAGCTCATAAACTGTTTTCGATATTCCGCAAGCAGTTCTTTTCCGAGCGCTATATCGCCTCCGATCGTGTTTTCGAAATCTTTTTGGTTCCATGTCGTGTTTTCGGAAGAGATCATACTGTCGAGCATCGTAATTTTCGGTGCTACGGGCAGTTCTATAACCGTGCGCCATTTTTCGATAAGCGATTTTATATCGTCCCGCTTAAACGGCTTTACGAGTATATCGTTTATGCCTATTTTTCGATACAGAGCAAAATCGTTTTCGTCGTTGTTTGCCGTACATGCCACGATAATTCCCGTGTAGCCCGCGGCTTTGATTTTTTTTGACGCGTCTATACCGTCCATAACCGGCATTTGGATATCCATAAAGATCATATTGATTTCGCTGTTTTTTTTGACGGCTTCGACGGCCTGCTCGCCGTTTTCCGCTTCGATGACCGGCGCACCCAATTTTTTTAAAAACGTTACGATGAGTTTTCTGTTCAGCGGATGATCTTCTGCGACGAGTATCGTCATGCCTTCCGTGATGTTTACCTCGTTTTCGGTAAGGTTTGTTTCGCCCGCTTTCGGCTGCTTTGCGTCGACCGTTTCAAGGTCTGTCGGTACGTCGTATATGTCTTCGAGCAGAGACTGCACGAGATGCCGTTTAACGGGTTTGTAAAGATATCCGTTAAACAGATTGATGAGCTTCATTTTCGCTTCGGCGCCCATCCTGCCTTCGGGAACGAGCAAGTACAGTTTCGTATCGGTAAAATTGCATTCTTTGATTTCCCACGCGAGATGCCAGCCGTCCACTTTCGGTAAACCCATATCGATAAAGACGAGTGAAAAAGCTTTTCCGAGGTGGCTCGCATTTTTCATTTTCAAAAGCGCTTCGGCCGCGTCTTTTGCGTACGAGATATTGTACAGGCCGCACGAATTGAGTTTTTGCCGCATACTGTTCAGCGCGAGGATGCTGTCGTCGACGATGAGGATACGGGTATTCGCCGGAGCGGTTGTCTTCGTGTCGGAAACCAGCACATTCTGAGCTGCGGAAAACGGAACGGTAAACCAAAAGACGGATCCGCCGTCGGGATTCGTGCGCACGCCTATGTCGCCGTTCATCGCCGAAACGAGTCCCTTGCATATGGCAAGTCCGAGTCCCGTTCCTCCGTATTTGCGCGTCGTCGATGTTTCCGCCTGATAATAATCGGTAAAAAGAAGTTCCTGTTTTTCTTTCGGAATGCCTATGCCGGTATCGGCGATTTCAAACAGCAGCGCGGTTTCGTTTTTTTTTGCAAGCGATACGTGGATATAGCCCGACTGCGTAAACTTGACGGCATTTTTAATAATATTGAGCAGCACTTGCTGGATGCGCGTCGGGTCTCCGATGATAAACTGCGGCAGGGAGTAATCGGAATCGACGACGAGCTCTATGCCTTTACCGAACGCTTCCATACTGATAAGATCGACAACCTGTTCCGTGAGAGCGACGACGTCGTACGGAATCGATTCGAGTACGATTTGCCTCGATTTGATTTTCGTAAAATCGAGTATGTCGTTTACGAGAGAAAGGAGTACGTTCGTGCTGAATTGAATTTGGCGCACGTATTCCTGTTGTTCGTTGTTGAGACGCGTGTCCGAAAGCAGTTCCAGCGTACCGACGATCGTCTGCACCGGAGTGCGGATTTCATGTACGGTGTTTGCCAAAAATGCCAGACGTTGGGCGGGATCGATATTAGATTTTTCCATGGAGCAGCTCTATCGCCTTTTGTACGATAACTTCGGGCTTCTGCGGTTTTACGAGATAGTGCTTTGCACCGAGGCTGAGCGCGCGTATGACATCTTCGCGTTTTGTCGTCTGCGAATAGATAATGACCGGGATATTGTTTACGCTGCTGCCGAGACGCGCCAAAATATCGAAGCCCGAAATACCCGGCATCAAAATATCGACAACTGCGAGATCATAGCGGTGTTTGTTGATACCCGTTAAAAATTCCGCGCCGCTCGAATACAAATCGCAGGTTGCGCTTACGGCTTTGAATGCGTTTTCAAGAATCTTTAAAATAATGCTGTCGTCATCGACGAGTGCTATGCGCAAAACGTTGCCGATGGTTTCCGTGTCATCCTGATTGACGCCCAAGTCCGAATAAAAACGCGTATCGACCGACCCCCATATTTGTTCACCCGACGGCGACAATATTTTTTCCGCGACGAGTTCGGACACGCTCGATGCGGCGCTGCTGTCGATGAGCGAATTGAGTACATGCGAGAGTTCCGTTACGACTTCAATACCGTCGTATTCGGGATGGCCGTTTATGAGTTCCCGGGTAAAAGAATTGAACGAAAGCACTTTGACGTTTTTTGTTAAAACTTTCGGGGCTGCGAGAATGTTGTTGAGCAACATTTCGATATTCGATCCGTCGACAAAGCTGAGATCGAGATTCGTCATCATAAGAACGATTTTAGGATCGGCGAGTTTTCCCGAATCGATCATTTCGATGAGTTTGTATTTCAGCAGTGCGAGTTTTTCCCGGTTCAAACCTTCGGCGATTTCTATAAAGATGATGTCGCCGTTGCGATGGATGTCGAGCAGGCACGGAGTGGTATCCATGGAAAACGCGAGAGAGAGGATTTGACCGACCGCTTCAAAAAAGATGTCGAATTTTATAGGTTTGTTGAAATATTTTGTGACGCCGAACTGTGCGAACTGCGAAAGCTTTGCGCGGTCGGCTACGGGACCCGAAACGATCATCGGAATACGGACTGCATTCGGGTTCGAGCGTTTTTTTTCCAAAAAACGGAACAGTTCGATAAAATCATCTTCTATTTCGTAGATGATAAGATCGGGGAGGATTGAAATCATTTTAATAAACGCATCGCGTTTTCCCTGCGTTACCGTAACCGAGACTTTTTCTGCGGAAAGTTTGTCCTTTAAAAACTCTCTAAAAAGCGGGGAAGCATCTATCAGCAGAGCATTGTTCATAACCATATTATTTTATATGCAAATATATAAATTGACAAGTAATTTCTTTTTTGTATTTTTTATATTTTTGTCGTTTTGTCATTGCAAATTTGCGCTTGAAGGTTTATACTGACGCATCGTGGCTTCGTTATATATCGTAGGAACGCCGATCGGCAATCTCGGCGACATTACGTTCCGCGCGCTCGAAACGTTCAAAACGGCGGATGTGATCGCGTGCGAAGATACGCGGCATACGCTTGAACTGCTCACGCATTTCGGCATACGAAAGCCGCTTGTGTCGTGCAGGGCGCAAAACGAAGAAAAATCGGCCGAAAAAATCGTCGATCTGCTGAAAAGCGGTAAAAACGTCGCCTATGCGAGCGACGCGGGTACTCCGGGCATCAGCGATCCGGGCGCACTTTTGGCGGGTATCGTGCGCAATGCGGGTTTTCCCGTCGTTCCCGTTCCCGGTCCTTCGGCTCTCACGGCCCTCGTAAGCGTTGCGGGAGCGGGCGGAAAAACCCTCGTTTTCGAAGGATTTTTGTCGCCTTCGCCGGGAAAACGCCGCCGCCGCCTTAAAGAGCTGCTTTTTTCGGGCGATGCCGTTATTTTGTACGAATCGCCGTACAGGATCCTCAAGTTGCTCGAGGATTTAGCCGATATTGACAGTGAGCGCCGTATCGTGATCGGACGGGAACTCACAAAACTGCACGAAGAGATTATCGAAGGAACGGCGGCGGAACTCTGCAGCGAGTTTTCTGCCAGGGAGTCGATAAAAGGCGAATGTGCGCTTTTCGTTTCGGGCGTAAAAAAAATTAAACTTTCTGATAAATCTGCCGATAATTAATCGGTAGAGAGGCAGGACGGAATGATGATAGACAAAATCGGGGGAGTAAATCCTCTTAACAATGTACAGAACGCTCACCGGATAAATGAACAGGGAGCGCCCAAAGTAGGCAGCGATTCGATCAGCGTTTCCGACGAAGCGAAACGCATGGCGGCTTTGTACTACGCGAACAAAGTTTCGGCAGAAACACCGGATGTCCGCTCCGACCGTATCGCAGCCGTAAAAGAAAAGATTAAAGACCCGTCTTATCTGAGTAATGCCGTAATCGATTCCGCAGCGGATCGCATTATGACGAGTTTCGGACTTTAATTATCCTGCGTATAGGCATTTGCCGATAAAAAGATAATCGATGTAAAAAAGGCGGAAGTATCATTCCGTCTTTTTTTATTTGTGTCCGCCGTTATCATGGAGAGTACTATGGCCGATTTTATTTTTCGTATTTCGCCGAATATCGTGCTGGGTCCGTATACGCTGAGCCGTATCGGACAGTACGTACGCGAATACGGTTCGCGTTTTCTCATCATCATGGATCCTATATTAAAAGAAGTGAACCTCGCGGATAAACTGATCGAGCCGCTTTCGGAACGTAAAATCGACTATTTTATTTTTAACGAATTCGGTGAGAGCGCGGATACGAAAACCGTCGAGCGCATACTCGCACTCGCGCGCGACGGACGCATCCACGGCATCATCGCTTCGGGCGGTTCGAAAGTGCTCAATGTCGCCTCGGCGGTCGCTTCTTTGTACAACGAAAACCACGATCTCTACGATTACGTCGACGGCGCCGTTCCGACGACGGGAGCGCTGCCGCTCGTCTGTGTGCCGACGACGTTCCGCGCTCCGTTTATTTATACGAATATGATTCCTATCGTCGATTCCCGCTCTCGGCAAATAAAACTGCTCAAAGCTCAAGGTACGCTCTGCAAGCTTGCACTCGTCGATCCGAATTTGACGCTCACGCTCACCGACAATCAAAATACCGCGATGGCCGTTGAAACGATGTGTCTCGCTCTCGAAGCATACCTTTCACAAAAGGCGAATTTTTTCAGCGATATGCTTGTCGAAAAATCGGTCGAACTTATGGGTTACGCGCTCTGCGGTTCTCCGACGCTTGAAATCACGACTCCGGAAGAAATCCTCAAATCGCAGGCGGGCTGTATGGCCTCGCTCGCCGCCGCCGCAAGCGCACCGGGTCTCGGCACGCTCCTTTCGCTGTGCATCAATTCACGATTCGGGGTTTCGCGTTCGCTTATCGCATCGATTTTATTTCCGAGCATCATCGAAGACGCCGGCAAATTCAAAATCGAACGCGTCGAAAAACTTGCGCATATTTCGCGTATCGTTCCTTCCGATGTGCGCGGCGAAGAAGCGGTCGCTCATTTTGCGGAGTACATTCGGCAGCTCCTTGCCAAAGCGAATCTGCCGTCGCGCCTAAAAGAATTGTCGATTTCGATTCAACAGCTCGCGCTCCCGGCAGAAGACGCAGGCCGGCTCGAACTTGCAAACACGCTGCCGCGCAGTATGTCATCGGATGACTTGTTCGATTTTATCAAATCGGTATATTGAAGTGCTTTATTCGCAAAATCGCTATGATTGAGCCGGGAAAATTGTTTCAGCTTGAAGGAGGGCAGCGCAGACGGAAGCTCGCCCTTACATTCGGCGCCCTCGAACGCGATATTGCGGGTATTGCGGAAAAAGGCGCTTCATACGATTTTCCGTCCATGACGAGGGCGGCATACACCAAGCGACTTGCGGAGATCGTGCTGCGCGATCCCTCTCTGTCCGAAGCCGCCGCCGCGGAACTCCGTTCTCTTATCGATACCGAACCCTTCGACGAGCGGCGCGTATGCAACTGCGCGCGAAATCATCTTCTTGCAATCATCGGAACGCTGCCTGCCGAATGGGATTTGGTTATAGCGCCTCACCCTTTACCGTTCGATGAAAACGGCATCGTCAAGCAGCGCGATTTTTATGCGGGTATGTGCGTGTATGCCGAAGACATACGCTCTCCGTTCAATCTCGGATCGATTTTCAGAAGCGCGGAAGCTTTCGGTGTCGATAAGGTATATCTGTCTCCGTTTTGTGCCGATCCCCTCCAAACGCGCGCGCTTCGAAGCGGCATGGGCTGCATCGAAACGCTCGGCTGGGAACGAAAAGCGCTTGACGATTTGCCGCCGGAGATACCGGTCTTTGCGCTCGAAACGGGCGGTACTCCGATTTCCGATTTCGCTTTTCCGAAGCAAGGCATCTGTCTTATCGGATCGGAAGAACTCGGTCTCAGCCCCGAAGCGCTCGATCGCGCCGATTACGGATGCGTTTCCATTCCGATGAAGGGACTCAAAGCGTCGCTCAACGTCGGCGTGGCCTTAGGCGTACTCCTCGCCTCATGGACGCAATCCGTCGCACAAGGCAAAGCGATTTGATTTTTCATCGATATGGAGTGCAGCACTGAGTGCAGCGAACGAAGGTTTCGCCGGAAGAGTGTTATCGGTTCATTTTTTCAAACCGGACATTCGCTCTGTTTATATACGGTCGCGTTTAAATGCGGTATACATTCTGTCGGAGATGGTTTTCAACTGCGCTTCCGACGTAATTTTGAAAAGCGAAAGTATATCCGGATCGATTTGATAAAAATCGATATCGCCTTGTTGGTAGTGCGCGATCGCATCGGCGAGATATATGAGCGAGGCGAGCTTTCTAATATCTTGCGGCGCTTCTTCGGGTTCGTGATGATAGCGGATAACGTTCGAAACCGTTTCCGGAAAATTCCATTTTTCCGCAACGCGCGCGCCGACTTCGCCGTGATTTACGCCGGATATCAATTTTTCGAACGTTTCTTTTGAAATGCCTTTTCCGCTGCAGACGTTCATAACGCGTTCGAGCAGATCCGGATGCGCCGTTTCGAAAATAATCTTTCCCATGTCGTGGAGCAAGCCGCAGATGTATGCATCGTCGATGACCGCGCGCTCGTTCGGACAAAAATTGCGTGCCATATTGTATGCGTAAAAGGCCACTTGATATGCGTGCGCCCACAGCGTTTTTTTGCTTCCCGGAACGTTTGACAGCGTTTTAATGGAGCCGATACTGTACAAAAGGTTTCGGATACCGCGGATACCGACGAGCTTTACCGCATCCGCGATATTCGCGCAGGGGTTTGCAAGAGCGAAGGCTGCGGAATTGACGAGCTTTAACAATTCTCCGGTGAGCGTCGCATCGTTGCTTATCTGCATCGCTATGTCCGACATCTTCGAATCGGGATCGTTTAAAAGGCGGTTCAGCCGGACGATATTGTCAGGGAACTGCGGCAGATTGTTGATCGTTTTAATAAATTCCAGCGCGATGACCGAAAGTTCCCGTTTCGTCTTTTCGGAAAGCGGCAGTATGATGCGCGTGATCGTTTCTCCGTTTTCCGAAACCGTTTGGAAATTCTCTTCGGTCAAACCGATTTTTTCGAGCATCAAAATCATGATGATCAGACCCAGACCCGCGCCTTCGGAATCGTCGAGAATTTGTGAAAGCGCTTCTTCAATGGAAGCGTACTGCTGCGCCCGCGCGAGCTTATCGTGAATGCGTTTGTATTCGAAAACGGTGAGCGGGCAGTTATTACGCACTTCGATGCGGATTTTATTCGCACGTACCTGCAGCAAAAGCTTTACATACAAACCCGATTTTTTTTGCAGCTGCAGATAATGTTCGATATTGCCGAGCGTATCCGCTTTAAACGTCGTCATACCGGCTTTATAATCGCCCGCGTCCATAATGTTCAGATGCTTTTCCGAAAAGTAAACGCGCTTCGTATTCGCTTTTTTTGCATTCGTCATGAGTTCGCTCAGACAGTAACTCAGATATTGAATCATCTGCTGCTGATCCAATTCGATTAAAAACGCGCTGAGTATGTCTCCCATATATGTTTCCATTTCGCGCGGGAGCGTATATGTGGTAATCGAAAGGGGGATGCCCGAATGAATTGCCGTTTTGATTTTTTCAAGATCGACTGCTATTTTTTGAGCTGCCATGATATCTCCGAAGTGCCGATAAAAAACCGGTTTAAAATGAATAGGATCCGATTTTAAAGTTTTCAAAATTTAAAATCGAATCGATTAATAAATTATAACACATATTGAATAAAATGACAAATATAATCCGTTCTTTTTTAAACGAGCCGCACCGCTTCAGCCGCGCTATTAAATGATTTTATTGCGCATTTCGTCCTTTTCGGCTATGATGGCGGCATGGTTTATTCCGTTTTCGGCGATTTGCTTGCGGCGTTTTTGCTTGCCGCTTCGAGTGCGCGGATTTTTTTTCTTAAATACGAGCGCTTCGATACTGCCGCCGTTCTTGCGCCTCTGGCTCTTATCGTCATCATTTTGCAAATCCTGGCATGGAATATCGATTTTATTTCCGCTTCTCTTTTTATACTTGCGCTTATCGCGTTTTTTACGAATATCCGCGCGCTTTCCCGTTTGGCGTCGAAACTCTATGTCGATCATTACAGTCCCGTTTTTATCGTTTTTTCGGCGCTGATTTTGATCGTATCGATTGCGCTTGCAGTCATTGCTGTCCGCTTTGCGCCCGTCACGGCTGATCCGAGCCGTTTGGGCGTTTCTGAAACGAAAACGAGGCTTTCCGGCTCTTTCGCTTCGGGATTTTCCGAAGCCGCTTATTTCGACGGGAGTTCCGCCGTCCTGTACATATACGAAGGGCAAGGCGAAAAAAAAACGTCTCCCGTCGTAATCGTCGGAAGCGATAAAAGGGCGGATGCGGCTGCGTATCGTCCCTATATGATACTGCTTGCCGCCGAAGGCTATACGGTTATGGCTTGCGATTTTTACGCTTCCGACGGGCGCTGGTTCGATTCGGCTGCAAATTTGCGTTTTTTTCGGAAATTTGCGATGACGGCGTCGTATCTCTTTCGGCGGGATTATTTTTTGCGTCAAAAAGATTTTTACACGTTCGGCATGATCCGCGAGTTTTCGGCTATGCGCGCCATAGCCGAAAAAAAATTCGGAAACGGCGTCAAACTTTTTATCGCATGCGACGGAATGGCGGATGCGGCCGCCGTCGATTTTATAAGAGATGCGAACGGCAGCGTGGAAGGCGCTCTCGCTTTGGACAGTGTCGGTCAATACCGGACGCCCGGCTTCGGTCTGATCGAACAAACCGATCCGCTGCTTGCGGCTTTTTTCGGTCTTTCGCGCGATGCGGATATGCGCCTGCCGCATACGCTCGTTTCGGAAACGCTTCGGCGGATTCGATAATCCGGGACAAGGAGAGGAAAGAATATGACGCTTTTCGAACTCGACGCGTATTTTAATTCGTTTTTGAAAAAAGAAAATTTTCCGAGCGATATATCCCGCAACGGTATTCAAATTCAAAACGAAGCTCCCGACCGTAAACCGATCTCCAAAGTTGCCTTTGCAGTCGATGCGTGCGAAGCGACCGCTCTCGAAGCCGCTTCCCTTGGTGCCGATGTTCTTTTCGTGCATCACGGATTGTTTTGGGGCGACTGTACGGTTTTAACCGGCTCTCAGTATAAACGCATTGCGGCTTTTATAAAAAACGATATCGCACTGTGCGCATATCATATCCCGCTCGACGCACATGAAAAACTCGGAAACAACGCAGGGCTCGCCGACCGCATCGGTTTGAAAAAAAGAGAGCCTTTCGGCGAGTGGAAAAATATGACGATCGGCGTAAAAGGCGTGCTTCGTTCTCCTCTTTCGGCGGACGAGCTCGCCTCTCTTGTTATGCGTCCTGAAAAAAAAGCCGCCGTATTTCCGTTCGGACCCCAAAAAATCCGTACTGTCGGAATCGTTTCCGGAGGGGCGGGCGAAGACGTGCGGCAGGCTTCGGCCGAACGCTTGGATGCGTATATTACGGGAGCTTTCGAGCACGAAGATTATCACTTTGCAAAAGAGGCGGGCATCAACGTTATCGCGGGCGGACATTACGAAACCGAAACCGTCGGCGTAAACCTTGTGCGCGCGAAGCTTGAAAAGGATCTGCGTATGGAAACCGTCTTTATCGATATACCGACCGGTCTGTGAGTATAGCCGGTAGTGCTCTTGCCGGAAAAACTCCCGATTTTTTATTGCCCGCTCTGCTTCGGAAGATATGCTTTTCCCAATGCCTTTAGCCTGCGGCATCGATTTTTTAATTGTTTTTATTTATTATTTATGTTATACTATATTGAGCTTTCATATGTTGTTTGAATAATTTTATATAAAGCGAGGGGATGCAAATGAAAAAAAGTTTTATTTTGCCGGTCGTACTCGTCTTGTCGATGGCGGCGTACGCCCAGCGTGCGGATTTTGTAAGCGAGCTCATCGCTGCGGACAAAGCTTCGTACGGCGCAGTCTGCTATCTTTCAGCCGTATATCAGGGCTTTATAAATGACAACGCTTCCTATGCCGATGCTTTGCGCGTTCTCGTCGAGCGGGGGCAGGCCGCTCCCGGCGCCGATGTAAAAGATCCGGTGACCTTTGCCGAGCTTTCCCGCCTTATGGCGAAAATATGGCATATCAAAGGCGGGCTTATGTACCGCGCGACCAAAGCTTCCGCTCGTTATGCGTTTCGGCAGTTTAAAGCGGACGGCATCATCCCCGAACGTACCGATCCGTCGAAAAAAGCGTCGGGTACCGATGTATTGAATATGTATACCCTTTGTTTGCGGAAATACGGAGAAGCCCAATGAAAAAAACTCTTTTATCTGCGGCATTTGCCGTATTGCTGCTTGCCCCGCTTTGCGCGTTCGATTGGGGCGGAAAACTGAACAGTACGACAAAATATCACGGCAATAAATTCGACTCGCTTTTTTGGTATGAAAGCGCGGGCGCTCATCTATGGTTTACTTCGCCGATCGGCAGCAAGCTTTATTTCGGTACGGACGCTTCATACGAGTTCCGCTACGATCAAAAAGGCGATACCGTAAAGCATATCGTCGATATCAACTTATTTAAATTGAGCGGAACTTTCCATCCGAATCAAAAGGATACTTTCGAATTCGGCGTCGGCCGCTTTTCGGTGAACGATGCGACGGGAATCATTTTCAATCAAACGAGCGACGGTATCTATGCAAAATATTCATGGCCCGTCTGCTCGGTGAGTTTATACGGCGGGACGACGCGGCTGCTCAACAGTCACGACGTCGTCATTTTGCGCCGCTTTTCAGATACGACGGTAAAGCCGGAGCATGCCTCTTTCGTCTATGTGTTGGGACCCTCGTACATACCTTTAGGGCTTTCGCTGTATTTTCCGTCGCTGTTTTTAAATCAGGACATTACGCTCGAACAATGGGGATTTATCGATTATTCCGGGGACAATTATAACCGGTTTTACACGACGCTGATGTTTTCAGGTCCCGTTTTGAACAACATGTTTTACGCCGCGTCGACGACGCTCTCTATAGTAAATACGGCTTCTTTTCCCAATTTATCGAATTTATCGAAGCTGATGCTGGCGTATTATCCCGCTGAAAAGGCGTCGATCGGATTTTCCGGTGTGTACGCATCGGGCGATCACGGAGCGATATCTTCTTTCCGCGGATTTACGTCGCAAACCGCGGTTTCGGCTTCGGAGACGGCGGACTTCGGCACCGAATACGAAAGCAAGCTTAAAGCGGAAATTTCAGGCACTTATACGTTTTTATCCCGCGTTTACGTCGGAGCTTCGGCCGCCGTCGTCTTTGCCTGCCCGAATACCTTTTCATATAACGGTTTTCAATGGCGCATCGACGCGATATGGAATATTTTTCACGACTTGCAGCTTTCGTCGGCCCTATATCAATACATAGGGAAAAACGGAGGAAACGATAAACTGGGGCTTTCCGTTTCGGGGGCATTTGTTTTTTGAACGGCGGTATTTTACGATGCAATACGGCAATCGTTTTTATTAATTATTACTGTTTGGAGGTTGTTTATGGATCTTATTAAAATTAAAAATGCGGTTTCGGCTGCGCTTATAACTTTGTGTTTTGCGCTTCCGCTTTGTGCCGCTCCCGCAACGGTTGTTGCTGCGGAAGGCAAAGTGGAAGTCGAACGCGGCGGAAAATGGGTTCCGCTTGCCGTGAACGATATCGTTTCCGAAGGGGAAGTCATATCGACGGGGTTTAAGTCGAAAGCGACGCTGCGCTGTAAGGGTTCCTTGCTGCAGCTCGGCGCGCTTACGCGGGTTACCCTGGAAAAGCTTGTTGCAAGCGAAAAGAGCGATACGGTTGCCGTTTATTTGAATACGGGTGCGGTAAAATCTACGGTAAAACCTCTTGAAAACCGCCGTGTAAATTATACGGTGAGAAATCCCGTCGCAGTCGCTTCCGTCCGCGGTACGGAATTCGATTTTCGCGGAGACGGTGTGATTTCGTGTTCCGAAGGAGCTGTCGCCGCGTACAGCGCGCGTTCGTATATCGCTTCCGCTGTAAATACCGTACCGGCTGAAGGAAAGTCGAACGCTGCAACTCCGGCTTCCGATATAGCGCCTTCGGCTCCGGCAGGTACCGTTGTCGTACTGAGAGGGCAAGCCGCCGCGTTTTCTTCCGACGGCATGACTTCGGATCCTGCAACGTCCGCATTCGCGGCCGCTTCGCAGGTCGCTGCAAGCATGAGAACTCCGGCCGAAACCGAAAGCGTCGGTACCGGTGTATCGATTGTCCGGAATGCGCAAGTACAGAAAAGCGTCGGAACGGTTAAAGTAAATCTTTCGTTTGACGATTGATTTGAGACCGTCTTTGTTTTTATAAATGTGAGATCGTTCGCATTCGGGGAAGATTTTTACTTTTCCGAATGCGCTTCGTTTTTAGAAGGGGTTTGTATTGCGCGGTATACGGGTAGACCGTGCGGTAAAATGTCGATGCGCTTGTTGACATAAAATCGTCACTTCTATATACTTACAAAACGCGTTTGCCCTTGTAGCTCAGTCGGTAGAGCGCAACCATGGTAAGGTTGAGGTCTGCAGTTCGATTCTGCACGGGGGCTCGAACAGTCGAAATTACTGTTTAAGTCAGAGGATATCATTATGGCGAGTAAAAAGAAAGGTGCTGTTGAAATCATTGCGCTGCAATGCACGGAATGCAAACAAAAAAATTATACGACGATGAAAAACCGCAAAAACACGCAAGGGAAGCTTGAATTGAGCAAGTATTGCCCCTTCGACCGGAAGCATACCGTTCATAAAGAAACAAAAGTAAAATAGCGCGCAGACGGTGAGACGCGGCTTTCGGTTTGCGTTTTACACGGAGCGTTCTGTCCGTTTTTAATTTTATAAAAACGGTTTTATATAGCCGATGTTTGCCGCACCCGTGCGCAAACGTCATTTTTTAGGCCAGTAGCTCAGCTGGTAGAGTTGCGGTCTCCAAAACCGCCTGTCGTGGGTTCGAATCCTGCCTGGCCTGTTATTTTAAGCGGGGGTACTATGTCAAAAGTTATTCAGTTTTTTCGCGAAAGCAAAGCCGAACTTAAAAAAGTCGTTTGGCCGTCCCGTGACGACGTTGTCTCTTCCGTAATCGTTGTTATCGTTTCGACCTTTGTCGTCGCCGTTATACTCGGCTTGCTCGATTTGGGATTTACCGCCGCGTTCCGCGCGATCATGAAATAGGACAGCGCTGCATGGCAAAGAATTGGTATATTCTGCATACCTATACGGGGTATGAGCAGAAGATCGAAAAGACAATCAGATTGCTGCTCGAATCGAAAGATATAGATCCCGCTGTCGTTACGGATGTCAAAGTTCCCGTTGAAGAGATTATCGAATTAAAAGACGGTAAACAGCATTCGCGCAAAAATAAATTTTTACCGGGTTATATCATGCTCGAAATGGATTTGCCGGAGCTTGATTGGAAAAAGGCGTGTACGGTGATCCGCCGCATTCAGGGCGTGACGGGTTTTGTCGGAACGAATCCGAGCGATCGTCCGCGCCCCATTTCCGCAGATGAAGCGAAAAATCTTTTGCAAAAGTCCGGCGCGATAAAGGGCGAAAAAACCGTGCGCGTCAAGCAGTCGTACGCCGTCGGCGACAAAGTGAAAATTATCGACGGTCCTTTCGCGTCGTTCAGTGGGGACATCGACGAAGTGAATACGGAAAAAGACAGGCTTCGCGTTACGGTGCAGATTTTCGGCCGCGCGACGCCCGTCGAAGTCAGCCTCATGCAGGTTGAAAAGATCTAGATATAACAAGGTTCGGAATCAGGATCCGTGCTTAAAAAGCGCGGACAAAATCTTTCCGCCGCACGCGCGGCGGGAGAGTATACCTGTTTTGGGAGAAGCGCCGGTCCGTCGGACATACGCGCTTCGCTAGGGGTGCCGCATGCGGTACACCCGCACCAATTAAGGAGTTCATTATGGCTGGAAAAAAGGTTACGGCTGTCATTAAACTGCAGTGCCCTGCAGGAGCTGCGACGCCGGCGCCCCCGATCGGTCCCGCGTTGGGCCCGCACGGAGTGAGCGCGCCGAAATTTGTCCAAGAATTCAACGACAGAACGAAAAAAATGGAAAAGGGACTTATCATTCCCGTCGTTCTCACCGTCTATCAGGACAAATCCTACACGTTTATCTTAAAGACCCCGCCCGCCGCCGTCCTCATCAAAAAGGCGCTCAAGCTGGAAAAGGGTTCGGGAAATCCGCTCCGCGACAAAGTAGGAAAGCTTTCTCAAAAGGATCTCGAAGAGATCGCCAAAACGAAGCTTCCGGATGTCAACGCGAACGATCTCGAAGCGGCAAAAAAAATTATCGCCGGTACTGCACGCAGTATGGGCGTCGATGTGGAGGCATGATATGAAGCGTGGAAAAAAATATCGCGCGTCTGCAGCAAAATACGATCTTACAAAAAAATACCTCGTCGCCGACGCGTGCAAAATGGTACAGGATATGAAATATGCCGCTTTCGATGAAACGGTCGAAGCTCATATTTCTCTCAAACTCGGCAAAAACGCAAGCGTCCGCGATACGCTCGTCTTTCCGAATCAGTTTACCGCTGAAAAAAAAGTGCTCGTCTTTTGCAAAGACGACCGCGCAAAAGAAGCTCTCGACGCGGGTGCAACGTACGCAGGAGCGGACGAATATATTCAAAAGGTAAAAGACGGCTGGCTCGATTTCGATATCGCCGTCGCCACTCCCGATATGATGAAAGACGTCGGCCGCCTCGGTATGGTGCTCGGACGCAAAGGTCTTATGCCGAACCCGAAGACGGGAACGGTTACGAACGACATCGTTCACGCGATCGGCGAACTCAAAAAAGGGCGCACCGAATTCCGCGCGGATAAAGGCGGCGTCATTCACATTGCGGTCGGCAAAGTGTCGATGGATCCCGGCAAAGTCGCGGAAAACGTCGACGTCCTTTTAAATGAAGTACGACGCCGCAAACCGGTCGATGCGAAAGCGGGTTATATCGCGACCGTTTCCCTGAGTTCTACGATGGGACCCGGTGTATGGATCGACTATAAGGAAGGAGAATAATCATGGCCGTCAAAGCAAAAAAAGTGCAGCCTGCAAAAACGGCTGCGATAGAAGAAGCGAAAAAGACATTTGCCGATTACAACGACTTCATTTTTGCCGATTACCGCGGTATGACGGTCGAACAGATCACGCAGCTTCGTAAAAAGCTGCGCGAACAGAGCGCCGCCCTTAAAGTCGTCAAAAACAATTTCGCGCGCATCGCATTTGCGGATATGCAGATCGACAATGTTGCCGATTACCTTAAAGGGCCCACCGTCGTCGCGATGGTAAAAGAAGATTCGAACGAAGTCGCAAAGACGATGTTCGACTTTACGAAAGACGCGCCGACTTTGAACGTCAAAGGCGGTTTTATCGGCAAAGAGATTTACGATGCGGCGAAGATTTCGGAGTTTTCGAAGATTCCGGGCAAAAAGACCCTCATCGCGATGCTCATGTCCGCAATCAACGGACCTGCCCGTCAGCTTGCAGCGACTCTGCAGGCCTATGTCGACAAAAAATCGGCCGGTGGAGATGCTTCACCCGAAGCACCGAAAGCGGAAGAAGCGCCTGCTGCTGCAGCGGATGCTCCGACAGCCGACGCCGCTCCCGCCGAAAAACCGGCAGAGGGCACAGCCGAAGCTCCGAAAGCGGATGCAGCTCCCGAAGCGTAAGGTTTTTTAAACGCGTTCCGGATGATTTCGGCGCGCGTATTGCTCGGAGCGCAATCTTCGAAATGCCGAAGGTGCGACAACGAAAGCGCGTACCGGATTTTGATGTGCGCGCTTCGCGGGCAAAATCGTATACGGGGTTGCAGTACTTTGCAAAATCCCGGCACTGTGTGTATAAACTGCGGTCAGGCTTCATTGCTGTCGACTGTCCGCATAAAAAGCGGCCGTCTTTTTAAAAAGACGAAGCCGGAATCGTTCCGTACGGGACGAATAATTATTATTTTTTAGGAGAAGATAATATGGCAGCACTTACGAATGAAGAGATTCTCGAAGCGATTGCGAACATGACGGTTCAGCAGGCAGCCGATCTCGTCAAAGCGATGGAAGAAAAATTCGGCGTTACGGCGGCGGCACCCGTAGCAGTTGCGGTTGCACCCGGTGCGGCCGGAGGAGCGGCAGCCGAAGAGCAGAGCGACTTTACGATCACGCTCGAAAAATTCGATCCGGCGAAAAAGATTCCGGTTATCAAAGCGATCCGCGAAATTACGGGACTGGGTCTCGGAGAAGCGAAGACGCTCGTCGAAGGCGCTCCGAAAGTCGTCAAAGAAGGCGTCAGCAAAGCGGATGCCGACAAGATCATCGCCCAGCTCACGGAAGCCGGTGGTACCGCAAGCAAAAAATAAGCAATTTGCATTTGACGGAAATCTTGAAAAACCGAAATTTTTCGAGACTTCCGTACGGAAACGAAACCGTTCGAAGATTTCGGTTTTCGGACGGTTTTCTCGATTTTCCGAACGGTTAAACGAAACGCTGAAATAGCGCGTTTCGTTTAACTTCGAGTTTTCTTGCAGAAAACTCGGCTATATACGCGTGCGCAATCGCGCACCGATTGCACAGCTCCTAAATCCGAAGATTTGCTCGCTGTGCAATTTTAAGGAACGATTGAAACGCCTGCGAAAAAAGGCGGAATCGAATCGCGCTCGAATATATCCTGCGCGCTTTTCCGCCGTTTTGCGGCAAACCCGCCGTTTCCGAGTCAACACGGAAACACGAGGCGTCTTTCGTGCTGAGGAGAGTTTCTCCTTGTAGCGGAAGAACGCCCGACTTCACATAGAGGAACCAGATGTTCGCAAAAACCCGAACGATCGACCGCCGTTACATCGGCAAAGACATCCGCAATTTCATGGACGTGCCCGATCTTATTTCGATCCAGACTTCGTCGTATGAAAGTTTTCTTCAAGCAAACAAAATTAAAAATCGCGAAAAGCCGCTCGAACAGGGACTGCAGGAAGTGTTTACGTCCGTGTTTCCGATCGAAAGCCCGAACGGCGATATGAACCTCGAATTCGATTCGTACGAACTCGATTTCGACAATATTAAATTTTCCGAACTCGAATGCAAGCAAAAGGGTTTAACCTATGCCGTGCCGCTGAAAGCGGTCATCAAACTCGTGTTTCTCCAGACGGGAACCATTTTGCAAAAAGACATATATATGGGCGACATTCCGCTCATGACCGACAGAGGCACCTTTATCATAAACGGAGCCGAGCGCGTCGTCGTCTCACAGATCCACAGGTCGCCGGGCGTCATCTTTTGCCACGACAAAGGCGTTTATTCGAGCCGCATCATTCCGTATCGCGGTTCGTGGCTCGAATTCGAAATCGACCAAAAGAAAGAATTGATCTTTGCCAAAATCGACCGCAAAAAGAAAATCCTCGGTACGATTTTGCTGCGTGCGCTCGGCTACAATACGCGTGAACAGATCATCCGCTGTTTTTATGCGACGGAAGAAGTGCCTGTAAAGAGCGATAACGCTTCCCGCGAAAAGCTTGTAGATAAAGTACTGGCGAGCGCGGTTATCCTGCGCGACAAAGATACGAACGAAGAAAAGCGCCTGTTCAATGCCGGCATCCGGTTGCACCCGCACGAAATCGACGATCTCATCGCAAACGGCGTGAGCAAAATCGTCGTCATCAAATTCGATACGAGAGGCAAGGGCGCCGACGAAAAAAACGAATCGCTCAATTCGCAGATGATCATCAACTGCTTTGAGCGCGAAGAAGTGCGTTACGTCAAAGAAGGTTCCGTCGATATGGAACCGACGAAAGAGGACGCGCTTTCGGCCGTGTACCAGATCCTTATGCCGGGAGAGCCGATCACCGTCGAAGCCGCCGAAAAGGATTTGGCGTCCATGTTCTTTTCCGAACGCCGCTACGATTTGGGAAGAGTCGGCCGCTATAAGCTCAACAAAAAATTCGACTACAAAGACGACGTCGAAGACTTTACGCTTATCCGCGAAGACGTCATTCAGACGATGAAGTACCTCATCAAAGTGTACATCGGCGACGAGCAGATAGACGATATCGACCATCTCGGCAACCGGCGCATCCGTTCCGTCGGCGAACTCATGACGAATCAGCTGAAGACGGCGTTCAATCGCATGGAACGCATAGCAAAAGAACGCATGAGCTTAAAAGAAACGGAAACGATGAAGCCTCAGGATTTGATTTCCATCAAACCGATCGTCGCATCCATCAAAGAATTTTTCGGTTCGTCGCAGCTTTCGCAGTTTATGGATCAAGTCAATCCGCTTGCCGAGCTCACGCACAAGAGGCGCTTGAACGCGCTCGGACCCGGCGGTCTTTCCCGCGAGAGGGCGGGCTTCGAAGTGCGCGACGTTCACTATTCGCATTACGGACGCATGTGTCCGATCGAAACGCCTGAAGGGCCGAACATCGGTCTCATCGTTTCGCTTGCGATTTTTACGCGCATCAACGATTACGGCTTTCTCGAAGCGCCGTACCGCAAAGTCGAAAACGGCAAAGTGACGGGTAAAGTCGAATACCTTTCCGCGATGGACGAAGATAAATACTACATCGGACAAGTCGTCGAAGGTATCGGCAAGGACGGTTCGTTTTCGGCCGATATGATTTCGTGCCGCAACCGCGGAAACTATACGCAGCGCTCGCCGAAAGACGTGCAGTACATAGACGTTTCGCCGCGTCAAGTCATCTCCGTTTCCGCATCCCTCGTTCCGTTCCTCGAACACGACGACGCGAACCGCGCGCTCATGGGCTGCAATATGCAGCGCCAGGCGGTACCGCTTCTGTTCCCCGAACCGCCGATCGTCGGCACCGGCATGGAGCAAAAGACGGCCTACGATTCGGGCGTTCTCATCAAAGCGAAACACGCGGGTGAAGTCGTGTCGGTGACGAGCGACTGTATCAAAGTAAAACCGGAAGGTGCAAAAAAGACCGACCCGCTCGACGAATACATCCTGCTCAAATACCAGCGCACGAATCAGGATACCTGCTATCACCAGCGGCCGACCGTTTCCGTCGGAGAAACGGTAAAAGAAGGCGACGTGCTTGCCGACGGGCCTGCGACGTTCAACGGAGAACTTGCGCTCGGACGCAATATCCTCGTCGGTTTTGTGCCGTGGAACGGATACAATTACGAAGACGCCGTCCTTATCTCTCAGCGCGTCGTTCGCGAAGATATGTACACGTCGATCCACATAAAAGAATTTACGATCGAAATCCGCGAAACGAAACTCGGTCCCGAAAAGATCACGCGCGACGTTCCGAATACCGCTTCGAAAACGCTCGACAATCTCGACGTGGAAGGCATCATCAGAGTCGGCGCTAAAGTGAGAAGCGGCGACATTTTGGTCGGAAAGGTTACGCCGAAAAGCGAAACCGAAACGACGCCCGAATTCAAATTATTAAATTCGATATTCGGTGAAAAAGCGAAAGAAGTGCGAGATTCGTCGCTGCGCGTTCCTCACGGCGTCGAAGGCGTCGTCATCGATATACAGCGGCTGCGGAGGACTCAGGGAGACGATTTGAACCCCGGCGTCGACGAAGTCGTCAAAGTGCTTATCGCAAACAAGCGCAAGCTCTGCGAAGGCGACAAGATGGCCGGACGCCACGGAAACAAGGGCGTCGTCGCGCGCATCCTTCCGATCGAAGATATGCCGTATCTCGAAGACGGCACACCGCTCGACGTTTGCTTGAATCCGCTCGGCGTTCCGTCCCGTATGAATATCGGACAGATCATGGAAAGCGAACTCGGCATGGCCGGCCGCTATTTGAGCCAGTACTACGAGTGCCCCGCTTTCCAAACGCCGAGTCAGGAACAGATCGCGGAAAAACTCAAAGAAGCCGGTCTTTCTCCCGACTGCAAACAAATCGTGCACGACGGGCGCACCGGAGTTCCCTTCGTCAATCCGATCTTTGTCGGCGTCATTTACTTTATGAAGCTGCACCACCTCGTTGACGACAAAATGCACGCCCGTTCGACCGGTCCCTATTCGCTCGTTACGCAGCAGCCGCTCGGAGGCAAAGCGCAGTTCGGCGGTCAGCGTTTGGGTGAAATGGAAGTATGGGCGCTCGAAGCCTACGGTGCGGCGAATACGCTGCAGGAGATGATGACGATCAAGTCGGACGATATGAACGGCCGTTCGAAGATTTACGAGTCGATCGTCAAAGGCGACCCGTCGTCTCCCGCCGGAGTACCGGAATCGTTCAACGTACTCGTACAGGAGCTGCGCGGTCTTGCGCTCGACTTTACGATTTATGATGCGAAGGGCAAGCAGATCGCCCTGACGGAACGCGATCAGGAATTGATCGATAAAGCCGCTTCCGGTTTTGACAAGGAGAATGCCAATGCGTGATATTCAGGATTTCGACAGCCTTAAAATAAAACTCGCTTCTCCCGATACGATCCGCGCGTGGTCGTACGGCGAAGTGAAAAAACCCGAAACGATAAATTACCGCACGCTGCGTCCCGAAAAAGACGGACTTTTTTGCGAACGCATTTTCGGTACGACAAAAGAATGGGAATGCTATTGCGGAAAATTCAAATCGATCCGCTATAAAGGTGTTATCTGCGACCGCTGCGGCGTCGAAGTGACCGATTTTAAAGTGCGCCGCGAACGCACGGGACACATCGAGCTTGCAGCTCCGGTGAGCCACATCTGGTATTACCGCTCGGTGCCGAGCCGCATGGGACTCCTGCTCGATCTGCAGGTTGCATCTTTACGCTCGGTGCTCTATTACGAAAAGTACATCGTCATCGAACCGGGCGACACCGATTTGAAAAAGATGCAGCTTTTGACCGAAGACGAATACAACGAAGCGCGCGAACGCTACGGTGAAACTTTTACCGCGGATATGGGCGCCGAAGCGATCAAAACGCTGCTCGAAGGACTCGACCTCGACGCGCTCGCCGCCGAGCTCCGCGCAAAGATGATCGAAAAAGGTTCAAAGAGCGACAAGCGGCTTTTAAAGCGCATCGAAATCGTGGAGCATTTCCGCGAATCGGGCAATAAAGCGAGCTGGATGATTTTGGACGTCGTTCCCGTCATTCCGCCGGATCTGCGTCCGATGGTGCAGCTCGACGGCGGCCGCTTTGCGACATCCGATCTGAACGATCTCTACCGCCGCGTCATAAACCGCAACAACCGTTTAAAGCGCCTGCAGCAGCTTTCGGCTCCCGATATCATCATCAGAAACGAAAAGCGTATGCTGCAGGAAGCGGTCGATGCGCTCTTCGATAACAGTAAACGAAAACGCGTCGTAAAGGGTGCGTCGAATCGTCCGCTCAAATCGATCAGCGATATGCTCAAAGGAAAGCAGGGGCGCTTCCGCCAAAACCTGCTCGGAAAACGCGTCGATTATTCGGGACGCTCCGTCATCGTCGTCGGCCCGGAACTGCATTTGTGGCAGTGCGGACTTCCGACGAAGATGGCGCTTGAACTCTTCAAGCCCTTTATCATGAAAAAGCTCGTCGATAAAGACGTCGTGTTCAATATCAAAAAAGCGAAAATGCTTGTCGAACAGGAATCGCCTGAAGTGTACGCGATCCTCGATGAAGTCGTGCGCGAACATCCGGTTATGCTGAACCGCGCGCCGACTTTGCACCGGCTCGGCATCCTCGCCTTCGAACCCATACTTGTCGAAGGCAAAGCGATCAAACTGCATCCGCTCGCGTGTAAATCGTTCAACGCGGACTTCGACGGCGACCAGATGGCGATCCATGTGCCGCTGACGCAGGCGGCGCAGATGGAGTGCTGGACGCTCATGCTTTCTGCGCGCAACCTCCTCGATCCCGCAAACGGCAACACGATCGTGTATCCGTCTCAGGATATGGTACTCGGTATCTACTATATGACGTCGGTCAAGCCGAACGCAAAGGGTACGGGAAGACGCTTCAGTTCGAGCGACGAAGCGCGCATGGCCGCCGAATACGGCAGCATCGAATGGCAGGCTGCAATCAAAGCGCCCGTCCAAAAAGCTCCGTATAACGGCAAAGTGATCGAAACGACGGCGGGCATCCTCGCGTTCAACGAAGAGATGCCGGACGAAGTGGACTACGTAAACGAGCAGATGGACGATAAAAAGCTGCGCAAAATGATCGAACACGTGTATCACACGAAGGGCCCTTGGCTCACGATAAAGATGCTCGACGCGATCAAAGCGTGCGGTTATAAAAATGCGACGTTCTACGGCGCGACGCTTTCCATGGACGATATCCTCGTTCCCGACGAAAAGAAAAAGATGGTCGACAAAGCGAACAAAGAAGTCGAAGAAATCGTCGGACAATATTCGAAAGGTATCATCACCGCCGAAGAGCGTTATCAAAAAGTTACCGACTTGTGGGCGAGAACGAACGACGAACTTTCAAAAATAATGATGGACAACCTCGCCAAAGACAAAGACGGTTTCAACACGATTTACATGATGGCAAAGTCGGGCGCGCGCGGTTCTCCGAAACAGATTTCACAGCTTGCGGCGATGCGCGGTCTTATGGCGAAACCGAACGGCGACATCATCGAACTGCCGATCCGCTCGAACTTTAAAGAAGGTTTGTCCGTTATCGAATTCTTTATTTCCACAAACGGTGCGCGAAAAGGTTTGTCGGATACAGCGCTCAAAACCGCGGACGCAGGTTATATGACGCGGCGGCTCGTCGACGTTGCTCAGGACGTCGTCGTCAACGAAGACGACTGCGGTACGATCAACGGCATCGACTATGCGGCCATCAAAGACGGCGACGAAGTTATCGTTCCTCTTTCCGATCGCATCGTCGGTCACTATACGATCGAGCGCGTCATCCATCCGATTACCGGAGAACTTTTATGCGATGTCAACCGTTACATCGACGGCGATTTGGCGAAAAAAATCGATGAAGCGGGCGTCGAAAAAGTAAAGCTCCGCACCGTGCTTACGTGCGAAGCGCACCACGGTATCTGCGTTCGCTGCTACGGACAAAACCTCGCGCGGAACAAAATCGTCGAAATCGGGGAAGCCGTCGGTATCATTGCGGCTCAGTCGATCGGACAGCCGGGTACTCAGCTTACGCTCAGAACTTTCCACTCGGGTGGAGCCGCCGAAAAGACGACGGAAGAAAATCACATCGTTCTCAAATTCAACGCCTTTATCAAAGAGGTCGCGGGTACGCACGTAGAAGTAAAAGGCGGCAAGTGGCTCTTTACGCGCAAAGGCTTTATGACCGTTATCCGCATTATCGATGAAATCAAAATCGGTAAAGATGCGTCCGTCAAAGTAAAAGACGGAGACCGCATCTTAAAGGGCAGCATCGTTATGACGGCGAAAAGCGGAGAAGTAAAAGCGTCTGCCGATGCGAAGATTATGATCGTCGGCGATACGGTTTATTTGACGAGCAGCGAAGTGAAAGTCGAAATCGCAAACGGTTCGACGATCTACGCCAAAGCGGGCGATATCGTAGCTGCAGGAAAGCCGATCGGAGAATTCGATCCGTTCAGCGAACCGATCATCGCCGAAAGCGACGGCTACGTGCACTTCGAAGACATCATCGTCGGTTCGACGCTCGAAGAGCGGCACGATATGCAGACGGGAAACATCGAACGCATTATCACCGATTTGCACTTGGACGTAAAACAGCCGCGCATCCTCATCACCGATGAAGCGGGCAACGAACTCGGAAGCTACTATCTGCCGGCGGGCGCCGTTTTGAACGTCGACGACAAAAAGCAGATCGCCGCGGGCGTTACGCTTGCAAGGCTGCCGAAAGTCGCCGCAAAATCGAGCGATATCACCGGCGGTCTTCCGCGCGTTTCCGAACTCTTCGAAGCGCGCAAGCCGAGAAATCCGACCGTGCTTGCGAAGATTTCGGGGCTTGTCAAATTTAAGGGAATTACCAAAGGCAAGCGCATGGTGACGGTCGAAGACGAATTCGGTAAAGTACACGATCACGCCGTTCCGATGAACAAGCGCATGCTCGTGCGCGACGGCGACCGCGTGGAAGCGGGAGAGCCGCTGTGCGACGGTTCTCCGAGCCCCCACGATATTCTCGCCATCCTCGGAGAAAATGCGCTGCAGAATTATCTTATGGATGAAATCCAGCAGGTGTATCGCGCGCAAGGTGTCGATATCAACGACAAGCATATCGGTATCATCGTTCGGCAGATGCTGCGCAAAGTTGAAATCGTTGCAGTCGGCGATACGCACTTTATCTACGGACAGCAAGTGGACAAATACAAATTCCACGAAGAAAATAAGCGCGTAAAAGACGAAGGCGGACAGCCGGCTACGGGCCGTCCGATGTTTCAGGGTATCACGAAAGCCTCTCTCGGCGTCGATTCCTTTATTTCGGCGGCATCGTTCCAGGAAACCACGCGCGTACTCACGAACGCGGCAATTTCCGGTTCGACCGATTATCTGCACGGCATTAAGGAAAACGTTGCAATCGGTCACATGATTCCCGCAGGAACGGGTATAAGAAATTACCGTCATATCAAACTTTTCGACGGAAGCGACAGGGATTTGGATATCCAGATGGATGAAATCCTCGAACGCCGCCGTATCGAAAAAGAGCAGGAAGCGCTCCGTATGACGGAAGAAGATGCGGCTTTCGATGCGGAAGAGCCGGAAGCGGATTGAGCTATTGACGAGAGACGGGGGAATGAAGTATCATATAATTCCCCCCGTTTTTAGGATAACGGCGGATTATATTCCGGGGTGCTGACCGGGATTTTGTTAAAGATTATTAATTATTGCGATAGGAGATAGGCAATGCCTACAATTAATCAGTTGATTCATCAGGGACGCAAGTCGAGCGCAAACAGAACAAAAGCGCCCGCTCTCGATTCGTGTCCGCAAAAACGCGGCGTATGCACTCGTGTTATGACGATGACGCCGAAAAAACCGAATTCCGCGCTTCGGAAAATTGCGCGTGTGCGGCTCAGCAACGGTATGGAAGTGACTGCATATATTCCGGGTATCGGTCATAATTTGCAGGAACACTCGGTCGTGCTCGTGCGCGGCGGACGTGTAAAGGATTTGCCGGGCGTACGTTATCACATTATCCGCGGCACGAAGGATACGCTCGGTGTCGACGGACGCAAACGCGGCCGCTCGAAATACGGCGCAAAACGCGCTAAAGCGTAACGGGGGATCAGAAAATGGGAAGACATAAAAAATCGATCGATCGTCCCGTTATGCCGGACGTAAAATACAACAGCAAAGTCGTTTCGAAATTCATTACGCGCATGATGCTGCAGGGTAAAAAAGAAACGTGCAAGCGTCTCGTGTACACTGCGATGGACAATTTAAAAGCCAAAACCGACAAAGATCCTCTCGAAGTGTTTTTGAAAGCGCTCGAAAACGTCAAGCCGATGGTGGAAGTAAAATCCCGCCGCGTCGGAGGCGCAACCTATCAGGTTCCGGTGGAAATCCGCGACGTGCGCAAAGAAGCGCTTGCAATGCGCTGGATCATCGCCGCCGCCCGCAACAGAAACGGACACGGTATGGCCGAAACGCTTGCCGCCGAACTGCTCGATGCGTACAACAGCACGGGTACGGCTTTTAAGAAAAAAGAAGATACGCACAAGATGGCCGAAGCGAACAAAGCGTTCGCACACTACCGCTGGTAGTTTTCGACGATCCGAAAATCTTTCAAAGAGCGCCGTTCACGTCTGTGGGCGGCGTTTTTTAATAGATCGGGTATCGAAATTGACAAAAAACGCTTGACTAAGCCCCGCCTTTTCCGATACAATGACCGATACGCGCAGTGTAAGACGGTGCTGCATAATCCCCGTTTTGTGTGCGGCTGTTTTGCGCGCATTATTTTAATAATCAGGAGTGTTGCCATGTACGCACTTATCGAATATAAGGGCAAACAATATAAAGCGGAAAAAGGCACCGTTTTAACGGTCGACAAATTGAGCGAAGAAAAGGGTTCGACCGTCGAACTCGATTCCGTTTTGCTCGTAAGCGACGGCGACAAAATCAGCGTCGGCGCTCCGTATGTTGCGGGCGCAAAAGTGAAAATCGAAGTCGGGGAAACGTTCCGTGACAAAAAAGTGCTTGTGTTCAAATATAAAGCCAAAAAGGATTATCACAGGCTTATCGGGCACCGACAGGCGTATACGAAAGTTACCGTAACGGATATTATCGGCGCGTAATGATTTCCGTGCTGCTCACCTGCGGTGAAGACGGAGCGCTCGCATCGTGTAGGGCGCAGGGACACGCGCATTTTGCCGAGAGGGGAGGCGACATCGTCTGCAGCGCCGTTACGGTTTTGCTGCGTACGACGATGCAAACGCTTTCCGAAACGGAAGGCGTCTTCGTCCGAGCCGACGCTTCGGAGCGGGGGAGCTTGGATTTCGACGTGAGTGCGGAAAGTGCGCCGGCGGAATCACGGGCGGCGCTCGTATATGCCGGACGATTTTTGGAAGCGGGGCTCGCTTCCCTTGTGCGGGAATATCCGCTCAACGTAGAATTGAAGATACAAACTGATTAAACGAGGTATACTATGGGAAGATCGAGAGGCGGCAGCGGCGCCAAAAACGGACGCGATTCCAATCCGAAAAGTTTAGGCGTAAAGCGATACGGCGGAGAAGCGGTTACGGCCGGTTCCATACTTGTCAAACAGCGCGGAACGAAATTTTTTCCGGGCAGCAATGTAAAGCGCGCAGGCGACGACAGCCTGTATGCGACGGCGGACGGTAAAGTCGTCTACCATGAACGGATGAACAGAAAATATATTTCCGTTGCTCCGGCAAACGCGTAAAATTTTGTTTGACACTATGATGATACCCGGTTCAGCACAGCCTGCGCCGGGTATTTTCGTTTAGGGTAATTTTAAATGAAAATAGCAGGGCTGCTGCCGGGAGTGCAGCCGATTTTTTATGTTACACCCTATTTTTTAGAGACTATAGTTTTCCAGTGCAGTTGCACGGATATAAACAAGAGAATATTATGATACAGTTTGCAGATGAAGCGGTGATCGAAGTCCGTTCGGGAAAAGGCGGAAACGGCTGCATCGCGTTTCGCAGGGAAAAATACATTCCGCGGGGGGGACCGAACGGAGGAGACGGCGGCAAGGGCGGAGATGTCGTGTTTTGCGTTAAGCGCAATATGCGTACGCTCGCAAAGCTCCGCAATCAAGTCGTCTTTAAAGCGAAAAACGGCGGCGACGGTTCGGGCTGGAA
This sequence comes from Treponema socranskii subsp. paredis ATCC 35535, assembly GCA_000413015.1. Classification (GTDB taxonomy): domain Bacteria; phylum Spirochaetota; class Spirochaetia; order Treponematales; family Treponemataceae; genus Treponema_D; species Treponema_D paredis. The sequence goes on along the minus strand of KE332516.1, from coordinate 321,185 downwards.
CAAATACGGCAAAGACGGAGAAGATGTCGTTATCGCCGTTCCGCCCGGCACGACGATACGGGACGCCGAAACGGACGAACTCATTCACGATTTTACCGACGAAGACGAAAATGAGCGCTTCGTTTTTTTAACGGGCGGTAAGGGCGGCTGGGGCAATGTCCATTTCAAGTCGTCGACGAATCAGGCGCCGCGTTACGCGCACCCGGGCACTCCGGGAGAAGTGAGAAAGCTTCGACTCGAACTTTCGATCATAGCCGACGCGGGTCTCGTCGGTTTTCCGAATGCCGGAAAATCGTCGCTTTTAAATGCGTTTACGAACGCGCGTCCGAAAATCGCGCCCTATCCGTTTACGACGAAAATCCCCAACTTGGGAGTGCTCCGCGTCGACGGAGAGCGCGATATCATCATCGCCGATATACCGGGAATCATCGAAGGCGCGTCCGAAGGCGCAGGACTCGGGTTTAAATTTTTAAAACACATTTCACGTACGGCCTGCCTTATCTATATGATCGACTGTTCCGACGAAAGCTGCATGACCGCTTACGCTACGCTGAAAAAAGAGATCGCTTCGTATTCGCCCGAGCTCGCCGCAAAGCCGAAAATGGTGCTGTGCAATAAAATCGACGTGGAAGGCGCTGCGGAAAACGCGCAAAAAATTATTAAATCGATTCGCGAAACGGAAAAGGAAACTCCCGTTATCGCGATTTCGGTTACCGCGAATATGAATATGAGAAGCGCAAAGATCGGGATCATCGATATGGTCGATGTCGCTTCGGGTGTAGAGTCTGAGGCTCGGGACGGAGAGGATACTCGCGGAAATGATGAGTCGTCGTTCCTTTCGACGCGGTCGGTCGACGAAAGTATGGAAACGCAGTATCCGGGGACGGAGCGTTCATGAAAATCGCTTTGCTCGGCGGCGCGTTCAATCCGCTGCATATCGGACACGCCATGCTTGCCGAAATCGCGGTAAAAGAGCTCGGTTTCGACAAAGTGCTCTTCGTACCGACATATATCCCGCCGCACAAACGTTTTACGGATGCGGCTTCTGCGAAAGACAGGCTCGGCATGGTGCGCTCGTTTTGCAAAGATTCTCCGCACTTTGCCGCCGAAGCCTGCGAAATCCGGCGCGGAGGCGTTTCATACACTTTCGATACGCTTGAGTATATTATTAAAAAATTCGGCGATTTGCTCGAAGGAAAGCCTGCACTCATCATCGGGGAGGAAAATGCGCGCGAGTTCGAAAAGTGGTACCGCGCATCCGATGTCGCATCCCTTGCCGATATCGTCATCGCGCGGAGACGGGTCGGAGACAAGGGGGAAGAGCTCAAAGCGTTTCAAAATACGCCTCTGGGAAATTATACCGGCGGATTTGACGGAGGAGAGGCGTCGGTGTCTTTTCCGTTTCCGCACAAACTTCTCGACAATCCTCAGCTTACGCTTTCTTCGACCGAAATCCGCTCCCGCATCGGTTCGGGAAAAAGCTGGCGTTACCTTGTTCCCGAAAGCGTTTTTCGATATATTATACGGAAACGGCTCTATGGATACGGAAGATTCTGATTGCATCTCCGCGCTCACCGAACGCGTCAAAAATTATGCGAAAGAGGTTTTAACAAAAGAGCGCTACGAACATTCGCTGCGCGTCGCCGAAACCGCTTCCCGGCTTTGTAAAAAATACGGATTGGACGCTTCGCGCGGCTATCTTGCGGGCATCGCACACGATATGTGCAAAGACATGAGCGGCGAAAAGATCGCGGCACTCGCCCGCGAGGACGGAAAAGCGATTACGGAGCTTGAAGCGCAAAAGCCTTCGCTCTTGCACGGACGCGCGGCAGCTCTCATGCTTCGCCGCGATTTCGGCGTAACCGATAAAGACATACTGCAGGCGGTCGCCGTGCACACGTTCGGAGAAGAAGGTATGTGTCCTCTTTCGAAAGCCGTTTATGCGGCGGATAAAATCGAACCCGGCCGTCCGCAGGCGACAAAAGCGTATACGGCGTCTCTCGATCGTCTTTCGCTCGACGAACTCGTAGAAAAAGTACTGGCCGACGGAATCGCGTATTTGAAAAAAAAGGGATGCGCCGTCGCGCCCGAATCTGAAAAACTTTTGCGCTCGTTGAATCGCCGTTAGATTGTTAAGGAGTTACGATAAAAAGCGCCGTCTGAAATATCGCCGCCGCTGGAGTCTAAAGCCGAAAAACGCTGAAGCGTTTTTCTTTTATCGGAGACACTCGCGATTTCTGCGCATTGCTCGAAATCGCAGCGTTCTTATCTCAAGTTTGCATGGCTGTTTGCGGAAGCTATGTATACGTATCGTTTTGATGAAAATTGAAAGACTACGATACAGTATAGTTTCGCAAACTCGATTATTGAACATGTGCGCTTTTGCGCACGACTAAAAACTTTTTCGGAAGTTGCACCTTGCTTGAAGCTTCGCTGCAAGTACCTGCAAAAGTTTTTATGGGAGTTGTTACGATATATGCATATCCGTGACGAACAAAAAGGCATACTGTTTTTGATCCTCATATTCGCCATCATCGCGGGCGTTTCCGTTTTTATCGCGATGTCGCTTCGCACCGATACGGTCGGCAAAAGCCTTGAAAACGATCAGGTGATCCGCACGCTGTACGTGCTCGACGACGGCAACGGAAATGCGCTTATGACGGAAGTCGTCATTTATTATCCGGTTTCGAAAAAAGCGGCCGTCGTCAATATCCCGTACAATGTCGGCGGTATTTACCGCGTACTCGAAGGTGTCGAAGGCACGCAGGGACGCACCGACGGTATCGCGGTCATCTATCGCGAAAAGGGAATAGGCGCTTATCTCCGGCAGATCGAAACGCTGCTCGGAACGTCGATCCCCTTTTATTCGATCGTAAAGCTCGACGATTTTATCACGCTGACCGATATGATGGGCGGCTTGCGCGTTTTTATTTCCGCACCGGTAGACTCTCTTTCCCCGGACGGGGAGCGCTGGCTTTTGCCCTCCGGTGCGGTAACGCTCGACGGCGATAAAGTTTCGACCTATCTTCGTTACCGTTTGAGCGAAGAGACCGATACCGATGTATACGAGCGTTATCAAAACATCATGATCGCTTATTTTACGCAGCTAGGCGAAAACAAAGCGATGGTGCTTGCGAAAAAAAATATCGATAAATTTTTGCCGCTTTTTTCATCGAACCTCGATGCGAAAGATTTTATCACGCACATGTCGCTGCTTGCGGAGATGAACACGGAATACATCATGAGGCAAAACGTAACGGGAAGAGTGAGTACCGTCGACGGCAAGCAGCTCGTCTTTCCGCTCAACGGCGGCGAGTTTATCAAACAGGCTGTCGCTCAGTCGACGAATATGCTCATCTCCACCGGCAACACGATGACGAGCCGTATTTACGTGCTTGAAATACAAAACGGTACGACGGTACAGGGACTCGCGCACAATACGGCGATTTTGTTTCAAAACGCGAGCTACGATATTTTGAGTACGCAGAATGCCGACAGAAACGATTACGAAAAGACGGTGATCATCGATCATATCGGCAACAGGGAAATCGCGAAAATGGTCGGCGATTTTATCCGCTGCACGAATATTCAGGAAGAAGAAGTGAGGAGCGACAGTTCGAACGAATCGGTTGCGAGCGTCGACTTTACGATTATATTGGGAAAAGATTTTGACGGCCGCTATGTGCGCCCGTCCGCAAATTGACACAAGGGTTGCAGTATGAAAACGACGGAAGAAAAAGCGAAAGAACTCGCGCGGCTTATGGAAGACGGCAAAGGAAAAGACGTCGCGCTTATCGATATTTCGGAGCTGAACGGCTGGACGGATTATTTTGTCATCGCTACGGTCACGAGTTCGGCGCATAAAGAAGGTTTATATAAGCAGGCATGCGATTATGCGAAGGAAAACGAACTCGGACTTTATCCGACGCGCAGAAAACAGAGCGACGGCGACGATTGGCAGCTCACGGATTTCGGAGATATCGTCGTACACTTGATGTCGAGCGAGGCGAGAGGGTTTTACGATTTGGAAAAATTGTGGCATGCCGGACGCCGTGTGGAAATTAATAATTAACGCACGGTAGTGCTGCGAGTTTCGGAGGAAATGCAAAGCGGAAAAAGGCTTTGCGAGCGACAGGGATTGGAGAGGCGGCGGAGCCGTTCCGAAGGAATGGAGCCGGAAGGCGGAACCTCGGAAAGCCCGGTTTTTGCGGTTTGCCGCAAAAAGTCGCCCTGAAATAAAAAACAATAATTAATAAAATCGGAATTGAAAGCCGAGTCTATCGGAAATTTTTAAAAAATGAAAGCGCGCCGATCGGCTTTTAAAGAGCGATATCAATAGGAGTCGTCGTCGATATCGTCGAAGTCGTCGTCTTCCGACAGATCTTCGTCATCGTCACGTACGGCGCCGTACCCGTCTTCTTCTTCGTAGTCGTCGTAGGGTTCGTCTATATCGTCTTCTTCTTCAAGAGGATCGTCTTCGAAAAAATCGGCGTCTTCGTCGAATTCGTCGAGTTCTTCGTCTCCGTCGTCGCTGCCGAAATCGTCGTCGGCATCGAAATCGTCGTCATCGTATTCGTCGTCATACGAAAATAATTCTTCGGCGGACATACTAACTCCTGTGAGGCTCGTACTGCTGACTGCTCTCAAACCACGTTTACTGTAAATGACCTGCGCGATCGTGTCAATAGAGCGCTTGCCGTTCAAAGCAGGGCACGGAAAACCGATGCTCTAAAAAATAAGCGCGAAGGGTAAAAAGCCGGCGGCCTTTTCGAAAGTAAACGGACTGTTCGTGCCGCTTGATATTGCGTCGAAACCGCTGCGCCGTATACTTGACACGCTTTGTGCCTTGTGATATGCTTTCGTTCACACGCGGGGATGGTGGAATTGGTAGACACGCTAGCTTGAGGTGCTAGTGGCGCGAGCCGTGCCTGTTCAAGTCAGGTTCTCCGCATTGCAAGGATTATCGGGTTTCCGGTAATCCTTTTTTTATGTCCGTTTACGTTTTCGGCGGCAAGAGCGGTTTTGCGGGGGGGATATGCACGTTGATTTGATTTATTGGAGGTATTAAATTTATTTGATTTATCACTTGAAAAGAAATGGAAAATATTGTATATTATACAATATAAAACACAATATAAAATATTTATTTAAAAATAAAATCGCTGTGTTTGTATCGTTGTCGGCCTTGCTCTTTGTATCTTGTGCGAACGATCTATCCAAGACCGATACGGATACGGCGGTTACGGGCATTCACATTAATTCCGTCGGTGATTCTCTTTCCATCGTCAAGGACGATACGTACCGCCTGCAGGCGAAAGTTTTGCCGGAAAATGCGTCGGATAAAAAACTCTTTTTTTCGTCAGACGCCGAAGAAACCGCTTCGGTAAATGCCGAAGGTTTGATTACCGCACATGATACGGGCAATGCGGTAATTACGATACGTGCGGCAAACGGCGTGCAAAAGACAATAAACATTACCGTTACGGCAGCTCTCGTTCATGTTACTTCCATCGAATTTGAAGAGGAACCTGCAAACCCTGTTGAGCTGGTTATCGGCGAGTCTTATGAACTCAAGCTGAAAGTAATGCCGGATGATGCCGCTAATAAAGAGCTTAGAATTACTTCATCTAATGAGAATGTAGCATGGCCGAACGGCGATGGAAACCTGTCAATAAAAGCCTATCACGATGTCGGAGAAGCAACGGTAACCATAACCTCTGTAGATAATCCCTCTGTTAAAAAAGAAGTTCATTTTAAGACGAAGGAAAAACCTTTAGGTCCCTCAATCAGTATAGAAACACCGTCCGTCTTGTGTGAAAGCGATGAAGGTGATGTAACATTTACGGTAAAAACATCCAACGGAAAACTTAGCTATACGCCTGAGGTCGTAGACGGCGGAAAAGAATGGGCGAACTTTGTTTCGAAAGACGCCACAAATCCGGCTCAGGATACGGTACGCTTGCACCTTAAGAAAAACAAAACCGTGTGGACCAGAACTGCATATATCAAATTTAAAGATAATAGTACAAATAAATATGTCAAAGCTGCAGGTAAGGATCTGCAAGTAAAAATCATCCAAAAAAAGAATGAGCACCCGGTTGTAACGATAAAATGGGTACACGAAATAGGGGAACCTCTTCCTTCCGAAAAGCAACCGATACAAATCGTCGGTTCAAATCCGGTAGAAAATCATAATATCGACTATGTTTTTACATGGAACGAAACGACAAGTACCAAGTTTTTTAATGCGCGGAAAGTCGATTACACAAATCCTCCGAACAACGGGCGTCGTGACAGTAAGCAGTGTTGGGCTAAGACCGATTCAAATATGCTGCATTGGTGGTTTGTACAGAACGAAAGCAATATAAACCAGTACATAACAAAAAAAGGTATAACAGGCGATGCTGTAAATATGTATAAACCTGTTTATAAACGCGGGCTTGCCAATGATCAGGAACCTCAAAAAAGTTCCATAGCAAACCTCTTTCGTGCAAAATGCATAAATCATGGGGGCGATCCGGCTAAGGGGCTAGCGTGGTATCTTTTCGGATTAAACAATTTTGAAAATGCAGACGATAAAAACTATTCGCCGGCATTATTTTCGGATGTCTTTAGTGAAAGTAAAACTCCTATCGAGAAAAAACGTATTTATACAAAAAAAGAGTTCGAGGATATGCTTAAAGAGGCACTCGGGTCTAAAAAAGCCATCGGAATAAATTTAGACAAATCATCGGGTGAAGCTCATGCCATAACACTGTGGGGCGCTGCTTTTGATGAGGATAATAATGTCATCGCTATATATGTTGTTGATAATAATGACGGGGTTAATAATATGATATTCACTTACGGTATACGTTATAAAGACGGAGTCGATATCTATACCAAAGCCGATACGGAGAACCCTTACTATGACCAGCATCACTTTAAACCGTATCTCTTTAATTTTAGCGCTAATGCTAAAATGGACTACTATATAGGCGAAATGACTACCCTAGACAAAGCTGAAGTACAGTGGCGGGATTGGCTGACCGCGCACTAGTAAAAAAAATTATAAGTTCAATTGCGGGTTTTAGCAAACTCGACGGGCTGTCAAAAAAGCAACAGGCTTTTGAGACAGCCCTCTGTCCGACCGTATCGTATTGACATCCTCTCCCGCTTTGTTATGATATCCTTATGGAAAAAGTCAAATTCGGTATAATCGGATTGGGTTCCATTGCCGACGTTCATGCCGAAGCGCTGGCACAATGTCCGAACTGCGAACTCACAGTCTGTTACAGTCCTTCTCCGGATAAAGCGGATCGGTTCGCTCAAAAATATGGGCTCGAGCCGTACACCGACTCGGACAGTTTTTTCAATTCATCCGGTATTCAGGCTGTCTCCGTTGCGACGCCGTCGGGATGCCATTTGGAAGCGGCGCTCGGTGCGATAGAAAAGGGAAAACATATTATTGTCGAAAAACCGCTTGAAATTACCGTCGAACGCTGCAGGAAAATTATCGATGCGGCAAATGCAAAAGGCGTAAAGCTTTCGGGAATTTTTCAATCGCGCTTTTATGATGCGCCGCGTCTCGTAAAAAAAGCGATCGACGAAGGGCGTTTCGGAACGCCTGTCTTAGGCAGCGCGTATGTGAAATGGTTTCGCAGTCAAGCATATTATGATTCCGGTGCGTGGCGCGGTACGTGGGAAATCGACGGAGGCGGTGCTCTCATGAATCAGAGTATTCATGCCGTCGATCTTTTGCAGTGGTTTATGGGGCCGGTAACGGAAATAGGCGCTTTTACGGAAACGCTTGCACATAATCGTATTGCGGTCGAAGATACGGGAGCTGCAGTGTTGAAATTTGCGAACGGCGCTCTCGGCGTTATAGAAGGAACGACGGGATCGTATCCGGGAGCATTAAAAAAAATAGAAATAACGGGAACGGAGGGCAGTGCCGTCATCGAAGAAGATATGCTGAAAGTGTGGCAATTCAAAGACGAGCGGAAAGAAGATGAGGAAATCCGCGAGCGCTTCGGAAAAAAAAGCAATTCGGCAGGCGGTGCGGCGGATCCTAAAGCGATTCTTTCGGAAGGTCATGCAAAACAGTTTTGCGATTTTGCGGATGCGATTATCCGCGATCGAAAGCCGTTCATTTCGGGAGAAGACGCGCTTTGCGCCGTGCGGATCGTTACGGCGATATATGAAAGCAAGCGTTCCCGCGCATTTGTAAAATTGGACCGGCCGTTTGACGAATACTGAAGCGTTTTGCAAATCCGATTTGTCGCCGTATCGTCTGCGTCATACTTTGCGCCGCATTACCCGATTCGGCAGCGTTAGCTTCGTGCCGTTTCGATCTCCCGTACGCCGTCCGCGCTTTCGCATATAAAAAAGGCCGCTTCATAGCCGATCGCTTTTATATACGCGCGCTGCACCCTGTCGATAAATTCTTCCGTGCCGCCGTTTTTTACGAGCGCGATCGCGCAGCCGCCGAAGCCGGCTCCGGTCATTCTGGCTCCGATGCACGAGCGCTCGGCATTTGCGGCGTCTGCAAGCGTGTCGAGTTCGATACCGGTCACTTCGTAATCGTCTCTGAGCGATGCGTGCGATTCTTTTAATAATGTTCCGAGTGCTGAGAGATTTCCTTCTTTGAGAGCGGCTGCGGCTTTTGCGACGCGTGCGTTTTCGGTGACGCAGTGGCGCGCGCGGCGGAAAATCGTTTCGTCGGTAAAAATACTTTTACATTCGTCGAGCTGATTCGGTGTCAAAGCGCACAGGTCGGGAATGTCCTTCGTGTTCGTATACTTTCCTGCGGTGTGAAGCGGAATTTTTGCCTCTTGTAATATTGCAAGAGCGCGGGCGCACTCGGCTCGCCTTTCGTTGTATTTCGAATCGGCGAGCTGTCGTTTTTTTTGCGTGTTCATGACGACGAAGCGGCAATCACCGAGCGCAAGCGGCACGTATTCGAAGTCGAGCGTCGCGCAGTCGAGCAGTTCAGCCGTATTTTTTTTCGCCGTCGCGATGATGAATTGATCCATAATGCCGCAGTTGACGTTCATGAATTCGTGTTCGCTCTGCTGTCCGATAAGGGCGATATCTTTTCGCGAAATGCCGAAACCGAAAACTTCCGAAAGCGCGAACGCGAAGGCACATTCGAGGGCGGACGACGATGAAATGCCGCCGGCCGGAGGGATGTCGCTTGCAATGAGCGCGTCGAAGCCGCCCGAAAAGACGCAGCCTCTTCGTTTTAAAATCGTCACGATGCCGTTTAAGTAATTTGCGTAGCCGTTTTCTTTTTTGTATGCGAACTCGTCGCGTATATCGAAAGTGTAGATGCCCGGAAATTTCAAGTCTCGATAGCTGATGCGCGAATCGTCCCGTTTTCTGATCGTTACGTAGAGAAAACGGTCGATTGCCGAGGGAAATACTTTTCCGCCGTTATAGTCGATGTGTTCTCCGATGATATTGATGCGTGCGGGAGCGGCAAAGACGCGCACTGAATTTTTTCCGCCGCCGTAGATTTTATTAAATTCGCCGGGAAGATTTTCCGGTACGATTTTATTTGAAAGCGTATCCATAGCGGCGATTTTAACACGAAAAAGGACGGACGGCAACCGAAACACCGGTTTTTGCAAAACGTTGTTTTTTTCTGTGTTTTTCACTATACTGTAATTATAATAAAATACTATATGCAAAAATACAACGAGGAGATTTTATGATGAAAGGACTGTCGAAATCTGTCGCCGTACCGGTGATGATTTTTTTGCTGTTTGCGGCGGGCTGCCGTGAACCGGAAAATCCCGGAACGAATCCCGTCGTTCCGCAAAATCCGTATGAATTGACCGAAGCGGATGTGCTTGGGGCGTTCGGCTTAACAAAGGGCTCGATAACAGCTTCGGCCGCGGCAAAAAAAATTGCAAACGACACGCCGGCGGCAAGCGGCGTTATATTTACTGAAAGAAACTTTATTGCATATGACGATGAAGCGGGAACGTTTACCGTAAAAGTAAAGGGTACGAAAAACGGTAAAGAATTTTCCAACACAATAACGATGGAAGGATTTACGCACCCCTATAACAGTGTACCATTCTCAAAAAATTTGGGAGATAAACTAAAATTTGATGCGGCACTGGAAGATAACTTAAAACTGCAGAATTTTATTAATTTATTAAAGAATGCTGCAAACATCGCAGATTATCTTGAATTAAAATTCACTCTTGCAAACGGGAAAGTTATAGATATTGCCAATTCTGCAGAACCCTATAAATTTACTGCGGACTTTGCAGAAAACAGCGGCAAAATAGAACTTACTCCAAAATATGAACTTATTTATAAGAAATTGGCTGAAGGAGCTTCGGAAGAAACCGAAAAAGTGCCGGTAACCATTGTAGGGCCGGCATTTCATAATATTGAATATGATTATTTTACAGAAAATGACGTATTTGAGTATGTTGCCGAAAAAGTTAAGGACGAAATAATTAAAGTACCGGCAAATACATTTGCTTCTTATGTTTATGCGCGTGCAAAATATTTAAATGCTACGCCAAGCGATATATTCAATGTTGGCGAGGGTTCAAAATTTAAAAAATATCAAGACACTTATAAAAAATCCGACGGACAGATTCAGATAACAGACGTCCACGGTGATTCCGATTTATCTTACGCTTTGGATAAACCGAAAGATAGAGGTATTGGGGCAGATGACTATTCCGGTACAATAAAAGTTGACTACTATATTCAACGAAATCAGTTTATTGCTGATGTAAAAAACGGAACGTATAACGGTTCGTACGTTATAAAACCCGTCCATGTTGAGAAAACAGGTTTTATGAAAGTATCGGAAAACTTCCTAAAACAGAATTTTTTATTTAGCCTTATAAAGACCGGCAATATAGACGTTGCAAAAACTAAATGGCTAAAGAGAAAGATCAATAATATTGAATTATTGGGTGCCAAAACTCCCGAAGGATTTGCCCTTAAAAACCGACACTTGATCGATTATGCTAACCACAATACGGACGATTATTATCTTTCCGTAAATGGTTTAACGGAACTCACAGATCTTGCTGTAGCAAGTAAGCAATATGTTTCAATTGCAAAGGGGCAAGCACCAAAAGAATATAGCTTGCTGATTACATCGATCCGTATGAATAATGTAAAGAATGAAAAAAATCTTGTTCTGATATTCACTTTTGAAGGTTCGGGGAATCCTATAGAACTTACACTTTCTCCATTCCCTTGGAATTGAAATCGTACGCCGCCGGTCGGAGATCCGTTCCCGATCGGCGTTTTTTTTGTACACATTGTGCGGTTACCGGCTTTTGTACTCGAGAGGCGCATTTCTCGCTTGCGGCGCGTACTCGTGTCGATCGAATGCGGGTGCCTTTCTTAAAAATGCCGCCTTAGTGCGTGCGACATGCGGTTTGACAAAGGGTGAGTTTTGCACGAAAATATTGTTATGAAAGAAAAGACCGTTTATATTATCGGGCATAAAAATCCCGACACGGATTGCGCCGTTGCGGCTGCCGCGTACGCGCGATTAAAGCAGCTGCTCGGCAAAAAGAATTATATCGCGTGCCGTGCGGGGCATTTTTCTCCGCAGACGGAATACGTATTCAACCGTTTTAAAGTACCGTATCCGAAATATATTTCGAACGTCGTTCCGAAAGTTGCGTATTTTATGAGCGGTTCGTGCGATGCGGTCGGCGAAGACGAATCGGTGTGGGATGCCATCAGCGTTATGGACAGACTCGAAAGCCGCGTGCTGCCGGTCGTCGACGAAAAGGGCGCGTATATGGCAATGCTCCATTACAATATATTTGCGCAAAACGTGCTTTCCGTTTTGGATCCGGAATATAAAACCGCTTTGCCGACGAGCATTGCGCTCATCGCGCATACGATACACGCGCAGCCGGTTATCGTCAAAAACGAAAACGACGTGTTCAAAGCGTCGGTACTCGTCGGTGCGGCGTCTCTTGAAACTTTTTCGGATACGCTTTCCGAACACAACAGCGAAAATGCCGTTGTCATTACCGGTGACAGGGAAGACATACAGAGCGCGGCGATCGACGCGGGCGTAAAGCTCCTTATCATTACGCTCGGAAAGCCGCTGAAAAAAGAACTGCGTGAAAGAGCCGAAGAGCGGGGAGTGTCGGTTATCATCAGTCCCTATGCGACGTCCCCGACGGCGATGCTTATTCCGTATGCGGCTCCCGTTTCGGTTATGGCCGACGCCGATGTTCCGCCCGTACATCCGGAAGATACCGTTGCGAAGATACGGCCGCTCATTCAGGAATCTCCGTGCCGCTGTCTTCCGGTTATCGACGACGATAAAAAACTCGTCGGTCTCATTTCCGAACACGACCTCCTGCAGGAGCCCGGTATCGAATTGATATTGGTTGATCACAATGAAGCTTCTCAAGCGGTCGACGGCATCGCTCATTACCGCATACGGGAAGTGATCGATCATCACCGGCTCGGAACTCTTTCTACGGATTATCCGATTATGTTTATTTCAAAGCCGGTCGGTTCGACATCGACTTTGATAACGAATCTCTACCGCGAATATAAAGTGCCGATTCCTCGCGAAATCGCAAGCATTTTGCTGTGCGGCATCCTCTCGGACACGCTCATATTGCAGTCCACTACGACGACGGACGAAGATCGGGAAACGGCAAGCTATCTTTCGGATATCACCGGTCTCGATATTAAGCAGCTCGGTAAAGACGTGATCGCTTCGGGAAGCCGCATCAAGGGACGGAGCGCGCACGACCTCGTTACGCAGGACATGAAAGAGTATGTGCAGGACAAAGTGAATTATACGGTGAGCCAAATCGAAGTGGACGATACGAAAGAGATTCTCGACCGCAAAAAAGAATTTATCGAAGAACTCGAAATCGAACAGCGTTCGCGGAAATTGCTTTTTTCCGCTCTTCTCGTCACGGATATTACGCAGCTGTCGAGTTTGCTGTTTTTGGTCGGAGACGAAAAGTTTATGCCGCTTGTGACTTTTCCGCGTCTCGAAGAAAACGTGTATTATTTGAAAGACGTCGTGTCTCGCAAAAAGCAGCTCATCCCGCTTATGACGGAGCAGCTGCACGCATACGAAGTATAAAAGCTTAATGCGCGTCTGCGCCGTCTTGCCACTGTCTTTCCGTGCAAGTATAATGAAAAACGCCGATTAAAATCGCTCGCGCGGCTTACGGAACTTTTCGTTGTGCGCGTCTTTTTTTAATTTTCAAAAATAAATAAAATGCGCCGATGTGAGCTGAAGAGCTTGCAGCGCGTACGAAAACGATTGGAGTACCTATGTCGAAATATCCTTTTGAATCGATTGAACCGAAGTGGCAAAAATATTGGGAAAAAAATAAAACGTTCAAAACGACGGAAGACGAATCGGTGCCGAAAGAAAAGCGGTGTTACGTTCTCGATATGTTTCCGTATCCGAGCGGCGCGGGCTTGCACGTCGGACACCCGGAAGGCTATACGGCGACCGATATCTACTGCCGCTATCTCCGCATGAACGGATACAACGTTTTGCATCCGATGGGCTACGATGCATTCGGTTTGCCCGCCGAAAACTATGCGATCAAAACGGGCACGCATCCGGCGGATTCGACGATGGCGAACATCGAACACTTTACGCAGCAGATCAAAGCGCTCGGTTTTTCCTACGATTGGGACAGGTGCGTCATCACGTGCAAAGAAAGTTATTATAAATGGACGCAGTGGATTTTTTTACAGCTGTACAAGCGCGGTCTCGCTTATGAAACGGATTCTCCGATAAACTGGTGTCCGAGCTGTAAAACGGGACTCGCAAACGAAGAAGTCAAAGAAGGAAAATGCGAACGCTGCGGTTCTCCCGTTACGCGCAAAACGATCCGGCAGTGGGTTTTAAAGATCACCGCGTATGCCGACAGATTGCTCGAAGATTTGGACGAACTCGATTGGCCTGAAAGCGTCAAGCTCATGCAGGAAAATTGGATCGGACGATCGACGGGAGGAGAAGTCGATTTCGCCGTCAGAGGCAAAGACGGTAAAGCGAGCGGAGATAAGCTCACGGTTTACACGACGCGGGCTGACACGCTTTTCGGAGCGACGTACATGGTTATCGCGCCCGAACACCCGCTCGTTTCAAAGCTTACGACCGCCGAACAAAAAGAAGCCGTCTCCGCATACGTCGAAAGCGCCGCAAAAAAATCCGACCTCGAGCGCACCGATTTGGCAAAAGATAAAACGGGCGTGTTTACCGGAAGCTATGCGATAGACCCCGTAAACGGACGCGAGATCCCGATTTGGATTTCAGACTACGTACTCATTTCGTACGGCACCGGTGCGATTATGGCCGTTCCCGCGCACGATGAGCGCGACTGGGACTTTGCGAAAAAATTCGATTTGCCGATCGTAAAAGTCGTCGCGTCGAAAGAAGAAGTCGCTTCTCTCGGCGGCGGAGACGAAAAAGCGGGACAGGCGATTTTATTGAACGCCGCAAAAGACGAGGCGGCATATCGAAATCTTGCCGAAGCGCATCCCGAAATCTTCAACGTCGCCGATGCGTGCACGAGTGCGGACGGGTATTCGATCAACAGCGGTTCCTTTACGGGAACGGCTACGAAACAGACGATCAAAGACATGATAGCGTATCTTTCCGAAAAAGGCATCGGAAAAGAAGCGGTAAATTACAAACTGCGCGATTGGATTTTCAGCCGTCAGCGCTATTGGGGCGAGCCGATCCCGCTCGTGCATTGCCCTGCCTGCGGCGTCGTTCCCGTCGACGAAAAGGATTTGCCCCTCGTGCTGCCCGATGTAAAAACCTATCAGCCGACGGGCACGGGGGAAAGTCCGCTTGCGGGAATCGACGAGTGGGTGAACTGCACGTGCCCCAAGTGCGGCGGAAAAGCGAAACGCGAAACGAACACGATGCCGCAGTGGGCGGGAAGCTGCTGGTATTATCTGCGCTATCTCGACCCGCACAACGGCGAACGTTTTTGCGCTCCCGAAAAAGAAAAATACTGGATGCCGGTCGATCTCTATGTCGGCGGCGCCGAGCATGCGGTGCTTCACCTTTTGTACGCGCGCTTTTGGCACAAAGTCCTCTACGATATCGGAGCCGTGTCTACGAAAGAACCCTTCCGCCGTCTAGTCAATCAGGGGATGATCACGTCGTTTGCATACGAGCGCAAAAATAAAACCCTCGTGCCGACCGACATGGTCGAAGAAAAAGACGGCGTCTATATCGAAAAAGCGACGGGTGAAAAACTCGAACGCGTCGTTGCAAAGATGAGCAAGTCGCTGAAAAACGTCGTAAATCCCGACGAAGAGATAAAGCTCTACGGCGCGGACAGCGTACGCATGTACGAAATGTTTATGGGGCCGCTGACAATGTCGAAGCCGTGGAACACTCAGGGCATTGTCGGCATAAACCGCTTTCTCGAAAAAGTGTGGAACGTGAGCGAAAAGGAAATAGGCGATATCGATATCTTCGGCACACTCGCCGACGCTTCTCTTGCATCTGCGCGGAAAACCTATGCGCAGACGGTAAAAAAAGTGAGCGACGATACGGCAAGCCTTTCGTTCAATACGGCGATCAGTCAGATGATGATTTTTATCAACGAAGTGTCGAAGCTTTCCGTCGTGCCGAAAGTCATGTGGGAAGGCTTTGTCAAAATGCTTTCGTGCTACGCGCCGCATTTGGGCGAAGAGCTGTGGCAAAAACTCGGTCATGACGGGACGGTCGCATATGAAACCTGGCCCGCGATCGACGAAAAATATTGTGCCGACGATACGAAAACGATAGCCGTTATGGTAAACGGAAAACTCCGCGCGACCTTTCAAGCGGCAAGCGGTACGCCGAAAGACGAACTTGAAAAGAGGGCGCTTGCGGAGAAAAGCGCGGCAAAGCACATCGACGGCAAAAAAATTATTAAGATGATTATCGTGCCGGATAAACTCGTCAATATCGTCGTACAGTGATTCGGCGGCGGGTATATTTCGGAACACGGCGATAAGGGGCGTAAAGCGATGAGCGGATTGCATTATAAAGCGGTTATCTTCGATATGGACGGCACGATCCTCGACACGCTCGACGATTTGGTATCAAGCGTAAACTACGCTCTCGAAGCGAACGGTCTTCCGAAACGGACGCGCGAAGAAGTGCGGCGCTTTGTCGGAAACGGTGCGGTAAAATTGATTCGGCGCGCAGTGCCCGAAGGTACGGCGGATGCCCTTTTCGATAAAGTATTTGAAGATTATAACGCCCGTTATAAAGCTCACTGCGCCGATGCGACAAAACCCTACGACGGCATTCCCGAACTGCTCGCATCTCTGCGCGAGTCCGGCATAAAGACCGCCGTCGTTTCGAATAAGCCGGATGAAGCCGTGCGGATTCTCGCCGAAATGTATTTTCCGCGCCTCTTCGATGCCGCCGTCGGAACGAGAGAGGGTATCAAAACGAAGCCCGCGCCCGATTCGGTGTTTGAAATTATTAAAAAAATCGGAGCTGAAAAAAAAGACTGCGTGTATGTCGGAGATTCCGAAGTCGATATAGAAACTGCAAAAAATGCGGGCATCCCGTGCATCAGCGTTTCGTGGGGTTTTAAAGACCTCGGATTCCTTGCCGAACACGGAGCGCAAAAAATCGTCAATAACGCAAAAGAGCTGTCGGCTGCCGTCGGTGCATGACGCGCGTTTAATCCGTAGCCTTGCCGATAAGCCATTTTCCTCTGCAGTAGTAGATAAAAAAAGCGGCGGCGGTTGCAGTCCACGTGATCGGATAACAGGCGACGACGGTTAGAAGCGTATTGTGCAGCGGAACGGCTGTGAAAATCCACGCGACGCGCAGCACGCATACGCCGAGCATCGTTATGATCATAGGCTTGAACGTTTCGCCCGTACTGCGGATCGTGCCGGAAAGTATTTCGATCGGAACGTAGGCGATAAAAAAGAGCGGCAAAAAATGCAGCAGCGATTTTCCCTGTTCGATTACCGCTTGGTCGTGCGTAAAGAGCAAAAAGAAATATTGTCCGAAAAGATAAAAAATCAGCGTATAAAAGAGGGCGGCGGCTCCCGCCATACCGAGTCCCTGTATCGTCGCATTTTTCATGCGGCCGATTTTGCGCGCCCCGTAGTTTTGACCGGCAAAGGTTGTGATTGCAATACCGAAGGAGCTTACGGTCATCCAAAAGACGGAATCAAGCCTGCCGTATGCCGCCCATGCCGCTGCTGCGTCCGTTCCGAACGAATTGATATTCGATTGAATTATTAAATTTGAAACGGTATAAAGCGAAGCTTGAATGCCCGCAGGAAGTCCTATCGCACTCATGCGTGAAAGGAGGTGCGGCGTAAAACGGATTTTTCGGATGACGAGGCGGGCATAGCGGTTCGGCTCCCGCATGAGTTTTACGAGCGTCAAAACAGTGCAGATGATTTCCGAAATAACGGTCGCCCACGCCGCACCCGCAACGCCTAAGCGGAAGACCGCGACGAAAAGCAGATCGAGAAAGATGTTTACGATACAGCCCGCAACGAGAATGATAAAAGGGCTTTTGCTGTCGCCGAGCGCGCGCAAAATACCCGATCCGACGTTATAGACGAACATCGGAAGGGCTCCGATAAAATAGATTTGCAGATAGATTACCGAAGGCGCAAAGATATCGCTCGGCGTAGATATCGCTTTCATCGCGGGAGCGGATGCAAAAAAACCTGCGGCGGACATAAAGATGCCCGCCCATATCGACATCGCCATAGCGGTGTGTACGGCTCGGCAGAGCTCCCGTTCGCGCTTTGCTCCGTAGAATTGAGAGATTATGATCGTTGCGCCGCTCGATACTCCGAGAAAAAATCCGACGAGGAGATTGACGTAGACGCCGCTTCCCCCGCTTACGGCGGCAAGGGCTGCTTTGCCGAGAAATTGCCCGACGATGACGGCATCGACCGTATTGTACAGCTGCTGAAAAAAGGTACCGAGTAGAATGGGGAAAAAAAAGGAAAGGAGTGAACGCCATACGGATCCTGTGAGAATGGAAGCGGATGTGCCGTTGTTGCCGTCGCGCGTCATGGCTTTTACTGTACAGCGCTTTTGTGCATTTGTCCAGCGCTTTATTATTAGGACGAGAGGCGAGTACCCGTACGCGGATGGCGGAGGTTTGTGCGGATTGCTTTTTATTAAAGTACGAGTATACTGATTCATATTCCGACAGTCCGTAAGTATGCCGTTTCGAAAGGATATAAAGAAACCTATCGGGAATATTTGTTGGAGAATTATGTTCGCTTTTATACGGAAAAAAAGAGATAAGATAATAAAGCGATGGAATGATTTTTGCTGGTGGGAATCAAGATTGGCATGGATAAATGAGTATAAAAAGAATAGTTTTATATATATCGATTATAGTATCGGTCTTATCGGTTGTTTCCTGTAAGGAAGAATTTCCTACATTAGAAGATTTTGCCGAATATTCAAAGTATCTTGAAAACGGCGATTTGGCAGGGGTAAAAAGATATTATAAGAAATTCGGTCCCCGATCGGTTGAGCAATACGGGGTTGAAGGGTTGTTTATGATAAACCCTTTAGAAGTTTCTTTATATTACAATCACTATGATGTTGCCGAATTTTTGTTGAAAAAAGGTGCTAATGTGAATATTATAGTCCCCTCTATTAATAATTATTTATTTGCCGCAATGATTGTAAATGAAAAGAAAGACGCATTAAGATTATTACTAAAATACGGTCTTGATGTGAATGCAAAGTCTATAAATGGCGAAACAGTTTTATGGTATGCAGCAAGATCAGGTGATATTGATATTCTGAATTGGATTGTAAATAAAGTCAAAAATATTAATCAATTAAATGATGATAAAGAAAATGCTTTAACAGGGGATGTTTATTCCGGAAATATGGACTGTGTACGGCTTCTTATAGAAAAAGGAATCAATATTAATAATATTGATAATAATGGTGATACAGCATTGTTTTATTCCGTTTATTTGAAATATATTGAAATAAGTGAATATCTGATAGAACATGGGGCTGATATAAATATTGTTGATAACGAAGGTTATGATGCAAAATGGTTTGCCCATGAATTGGGATTGCAAATTAAAGGACTTACATATTAGAGGAATTCTAACGAATTTCTCTAAAAATTCGGCAATAGGTAAGTATGCAACGGAAGGGATGAACTTCGCATTCGGGGGTGATATGACGTTCAATGTACTGAACGTGGGAGACTTTTTAGGGAAGACGAAACTTAAAAGTGCATCGAGCGGTTTGCTTGCAGTTTCTATAGGCAGAAACGGGATAGGAGCGGAGCTGAGTACAGCGGGAGCAAATGTCAGTGTGGGAAATCTAGCAGCATCGATCAGCGGAGCGAAGAGTGCGGCGAAAGCGGCGCGATGGAAATACGGAAGTAAAGAAAGCCGTGCAACGCTGGGTGCGATCAACAGCTTGGGGTATGTGGAAGACAAACGGGACGCGTATGAACGGGCGAAAGCAAAAGCGGAGGGCCGCACGTATGCAAAAGGAAAGTCGCTTGCGGAAGATCTGTTGAGCGGAGCGTTGACTGGTATAGAGATAATACGACCTATAAAGTAGATTACTTTAGATATAAAAAGGGAAATAAATAAAGATGGCAGATAAGCAGAAAGAAATTGTAAAAGTGATGAAGAGGTTTGTTGTAAGCTGCATATCATTATTTATAGTATTTTGTGTTTTCTCCTTATTGTATGTAAATCATGGAAAGAGAAAACAGATTTCCTTTGATCGTGATAAGGCAATAGAATTCGTGCAAAGATATCGAGAAGCAAAGTCTCATGGCTGGACACAAAGTGATACAATATTTTCAAAAGATGTTGCCGATAAATTCGAGGACGAGCAATTTGTTTCAATGGTAAGCGATCGACCTAGAAAATATGTAGTACTGAAAGATAATTTTTCTGCAAAGTCATGTGAAAAGCGAGATGATCTTGTCGACCCATGGGGGCATAACTGTTATACTGTTACAGGAGAGGAAGTTATAATAGGATATGTTATTGAAGGTAAATTGCAGATGCTGGAAGACCCGAAAATTCTTTTTCCTGTAAAATATTCTATTGTGGTGACAGGATATGATAAATTTAAGGTCATAATGGACGCAATGCATGGAGATTGGTATATCCTTGAAAAAGATGTTCCGTTACTTTTGAATCGACTGAATACGGGAAAATAGTACCTAATGATATACGGACAACAGGGAAAGAAACAGACCTCCTTATTTTTAAGATGTACTTATTTTAGTCTCGATTAAGGTCTTCCGGTATGAAAAAAAAAGAATATTTGTCTACAGATTTGTTATCTTCGAGTAGAATGGTACGAGCGCTTTTGTGTGTGTCCGCTTTGACAAAACGGGGCGTTCGGGCTATACTCTTTTTGCTTTCGGGATATAGCGCAGCCGGTAGCGCGCTTGCTTTGGGAGCAAGATGTCGGGCGTTCGAACCGCCCTATCCCGACGATTTTTATCGTATTTACCGCATCTGCTCTTCGAGATTGAAATACGCGTAGCGTTTTTCGTCATACGGATAATCCCATGTACCGGCAAAACGTACTTTTTCACCGCCGAATCCCGTTTTAAAAAGATACAAACCCGCCATCGGATTTGACGTATCGCCGTTCGGCGGAATGCCCATGAGATCGTAGTTCGTGCATCCTTTGCTTCGCGCGAAACGTACGGCTTCCCATTGAAGTCCGTAGTTTGCCATAAGTTCTTTCAAATCTTCCGATGAGCCCGCATACATATAATACGCGTTGTGTCCGGACAGAGCGATGATGATGCCCGAAAGGAGTTTGCCGCTTTTCGATGCGGTCATGATATGGAATTGCGGAAGCGGGGCGGGGGCGGCGAGTGGAATGATTTCCTTTTTTTTCGTTTCAATTTTTTTATGAGGCGGCGGCTCGTGAAAGGTGTTTTCCTGAATGCGCTTGTGCGAAAACAGCGTATTGAAATAATCTTCGCTTTCGTAATAAAAACCTTTTCGCTTTGCGGTCTCTTCGTAGAGTCCGTACCAGTCGTGCAGCATATCGATTCCGCCGACGGCAAAATCGATTTCGCTCCGGTACGCGCGGCGTATGCAGTTCCGTGTCGTCCCTCTCATGCGCGAAAGAATTTGTTCGGGAGTGAGCGACAGATTGATGATGACGGTGTCGGGCGCAAGATGATTTCCGGACGCTTTCCGCAAATTGTGCGTTTTTGTTCCCCAGTTGAGCGCAAGCTGCGCCGTTTCCGTTTTTATGATTTCATCTCCGCCGTACCGGCTCCTCCATGCCAAATCGAAGCGCAGACAAATACAGTTTTCGGGAACGCAGTCACGTAGGGCGAGCGCAAGTTCTTCAAGAAGCATGCCGCGCTTTTCTGCAGGCAGCGAAATCGAGGGAGCTTTGGGCGCATACGCATAACAGCTTCCGTCATGCCTTTGCCGCAGGAGGATCATAAACGGAAACGTGTACGCGGATAAAGCGTCATCGTCGGTAAAGGTCGCCGAAAAAAAATGCGGTTCCTGTCCCGCAAATTTTTTAAATGTTCCCCAAAACGCCGTTTGAAAGAGATTGTCTTGCGGAGGAAACGCTTCCGGAGATACTTGTTCGATCGAAACCATAAAGGTTACCATAACAATTAAACGCAAAAGGCGCAATGCCGATGACGGCTTTTGTCATGACAAGGATACCAGAGGCTAAAACAAATAAAAGTCAAGCCTTAGTATACGTGACTACATTCTTTGAGATCTCAGCTGAATTATTTAGGCGATTGTATCGAGTGATGAAGATATGTAAGTACGGAAATATTTCTTGACAAAAGATTGATTTACATTTATTCTTCTTAAAAGAAAATAAAAGTTGATTTATTTTTTATCTAAAGTTATTTAGAGGTTAACATCGATGAAAAAGTTATTATCTTTGTTTCTTATGGTAGTTATAATAGGATTTAGTCTTTCTGCACAAACTAACAGATTGGATAAAAGTAATGCTTATTATGTTTATTTAAAAGTAAGTCAAATGCCTATTACTGATGAGGAATATTTAAATTATGCAAAGGTTGTTGAACATGAAAAATATAAAAAATATAGTAATGATGAATTTGAATGGGCAGAACAGTTTCCGCAAATCAAACAAGGTCTTGATAAAGCAATTGCAAATGTAGATTTGGATTTAACCTATGTCTTAACTACAAATGTTAATTTTGGTGATTATGATTTTACAAATGAAGGCTTTCCTGTTTTAATAAAAGAAGGTGCTGTTTTCCTTCTTGATGCATTTTATTATGATTATATAGCTAGTCGTGATTCTATTTTTCGAAAAAGAATTGCTATCAAACTTATTGATCTTGATAAGTTTAATTTCTTTAAAATGGAAAAAACAACAGCCAGAACTTTTCTTCAAAGTAGAAAAGATACACAGGGAAATGTTGATAGAACGGTAACTTTGCAAATAACGTATAAAATAGCACCGTATGATTCTCAAGAATATAAAGATTTTACAGAATTAGCATTAGACAATAATTATTTACCTGTGGTGGGAATCATAGAAAATATACAAGTCTACGATACAGCAAAAGAAAAGTTGCCTAAGAAAATAAGTGATTTGATTCAAAAATAGAAAAGTATCACAATTAATACAATTGATATTTTATTATAAGAGATTCTATTGTTTGCATCCTCTAAAAGATAGAGTTTTTAGAGGATGCAAGCAGGGTAAGCCTTTTCTCTACGGATGACTAGTATGCAGAGTAAGCATTTTTGTTTTCTACGTTTTTTATAGAATTTATTGATTCTAAACTTCATCGATAAAAAGACGGTATGTATCCTGTATGCTATACTTCGAATTATGCGCGATATGCAATTCCGATTTGCCGAAGTCGATGGTACGGTTTTCGGAAAGCGGCCGTAATCCAAATTGTGGCATACGATGGCGGAAGAGCAAAATTGCAATAACGAATGTACTTCGTGCGGCAAAAGCTGCGAGCAGCGGGATTTTCGCGCAAAGCTGCACGAAGGCAGCAGCGTCAAAAAAGTGATCGGCGTTTTAAGCGGGAAGGGAGGTGTCGGAAAGTCGTTCGTCACCTGTCTTTTGGCCTGCGCCATGAATCGAAAAGGAAAACATACTGCAATCCTCGATGCCGATATAACCGGTCATTCGATCCCCGAAGCGTTTGGTCTCTCTTCGGCGCGCGCCGAAGGGAACGAACAGATAATTCATCCGATGACGGTTTTTGTTCGGCGTATATGACGCGGTATTTTCTGTACGCATCGCTGCAATTTCTCTCGTTTTTATGCGGCATATGTATTTTGACGGCGTATATCGTTTACGTTATACTGTTTCGCGAAGGAGCATACGAATGGAACAAGATAAAAAGCCGATCGGCAAAGTTTTTTCTCAATATCCTCTGTCGGTATGTATCGCACTGTACCTTTTGTGCTATGCGTTCCGTCTGTGGGAGTATTTTGTGCTCAAGACGGACGAAAGCGTTATCGGTGAAAACTTTATTCATAAAGCGTGCGGCGTCGTTGTAATTTTTGCCGCGCTTTTTGCATCGGGCTTACATTGGCGTGACATCGGTTTTGTACGCGCCGGTCGGCTTAAAAATATCGGCTTCGGTTTGGCATTGGGCTTCGGCTTTTACACGATCGCCTATGCGGCCGAGTGCATCGTGCTGTACGTTCAGGAAGCCTCTCCTTCTTTGACGATAGCGTCCGGCGGTTTTTCACTGGTCAACAGCACCGAGTATGTAAGCACGGGCATCGGTTTTATTCTTTTATTCAATGTGCTTAACGTATGGATGGAAGAAGGTTTGTTCCGCGGGCTTTTTACGCGGCTTTTGCGCGAGCGGTATGACTGTAGGATGACAATATTTATTACCGCATTATTGTTCGGTCTGTGGCATTTGGCAATGCCCGTACGCTCATTTATCGAAGGGCAACTGGAGTTCGTTCCGATGCTGCTTTTGAGCGCGGGCTATGTAGTGCTCTCATTCGTCTACGGTTTGAAGATGAGCTTTTTATACAGGATGACCGGCTCTGTATGGGCGGGCCTGTCCGACCACTTTTTTAACAACAGTATCATCAATATCGTTCACGTTGCCTCGAGCATGGGAAGCGATCATCTGCAAGTTGTACGGATCGGAACGGCACAGTTTTTATCCTTTATCTTTGTATGCATGCTCTATGTACGCAAGAAAAAAAACGTGTCCGTTGTATTTTGACGACGCGCATCCTTTATGCTATACTTTCGGATTATGAACGATATTCGGTTTCGATTTGCCGAAAAAAAAGATGTGCCGCTTATTTTGCACTTTATTGAAATGCTCGCGCAATACGAAAAGATGGAAGATGAGGTCGTCGCGACTGAAGCGCTTTTGAACGAATGGATTTTCGATAAAAAGAAAGCCGAAGTACTTTTTGCGCTTGCAGACGGAAAGGAAATCGGCTTTGCGCTTTTTTTTCATAATTTTTCCACATTCCTCGGCCGCGCGGGCATCTACCTCGAAGATTTGTACGTCTTTCCCGAATACCGCGGGCGCGGCGTCGGAAAAGCGATTTTAATAAAACTCGCCGGCATCGCCGTCTCTCGCGGCTGCGGAAGGCTTGAATGGTCGTGTCTGAATTGGAATACGCCGAGTATCGATTTTTATCTTTCGATCGGAGCCGAGCGGATGAAAGATTGGAACGTCTATCGGCTTTCGGGAAAAACGCTTTCGGCATTGGCGGATGAAAGTTGACGCCGCCTTCTTTTATGAGTACATTATACATACGGCAGCTGCCGGAAACTTCTGCTGTTTTCGGAAAGCGGCCGTAATCGAAGTTGAGGCATACGATGGCGGAAGAACAAAATTGCAATAACGGCTGCAGCTCGTGCGGCAAAAGCTGCGAACAAAGAGATTTGCGCGCAAAGCTCCACGAACAAAGCAGCGTCAAAAAAGTGATCGGCGTTTTAAGCGGAAAAGGCGGTGTCGGAAAATCTTTTGTCACTTGTCTTTTGGCCTGTGCTATGAATCGAAAAGGAAAACATACGGCTATCCTCGATGCCGATATAACCGGACCTTCCATACCCGAAGCATTCGGTCTTTCTTCTGCGCGCGCCGAGGGCGATGAGCGGACGATTCATCCGGTAACGACGGACGGCGGCATTCAGCTCATGTCCATGGATTTTTTGCTTGAAAGCAATACCGATCCCGTCATCTGGCGGGGGCCGGTCATATCCGGCGCGGTAAAGCAGTTTTGGACCGACGTCATTTGGCGCGACGTCGATTATATGTTCGTCGATATGCCGCCGGGTACGGGAGACGTACCGCTCACGGTATTCCAATCGCTTCCGGTTGACGGTATTATCATCGTGTCTTCTCCTCAGCAGCTCGTACGCGTCATCGTCGAAAAAGCGGTAAAGATGGCGCAGATGATGAAGATTCCGATTTTGGGCCTCGTCGAAAATATGAGCTACGTAAAATGTCCGAAATGCGGCGAAATCATCAACGTATACGGTAAAAGCAATATCGAAGCGATTGCAAAAAATTACAATATTCCCGTGCTCGCAAAGATTCCGATAGAAGAACAATCTTCTGCTGCAGTCGATTTAGGTACGATCGAAGACTTGAACGTCGACTACGTCGATCGCGCAATCGATACGATACTTGCTTTGTAGCCGGCAAATGCGTGCGGCGGCCGAAAAACGGAAGCCCGATTCAAAAGATCGATCATGGCATATACGGTGAGGGGAAACCCAACGATGTGAGCCGGCGAACGAAGTGCTTTTCGGGCGCTCGGCTTTATTTAGCGTATAGTTTCAAAATTCGATATTCGACTTTTAATCTTTTTCCGACGTGTGAGTCGTATCGTATTCGGCTCCGTCTGAAATATGCGCTTTCGGTTTATCGGGAAAGATAAAGGCGCACAGAATATAGGCGAGGATGCCGCCCATACCGAAGCTCAAAATCGTTAAAATGCCCCAGATAAATCGGACGACGGTCGGGTCGGTGTCAAAGTATTCGG
Source organism: Treponema socranskii subsp. paredis ATCC 35535 (assembly GCA_000413015.1). Classification (GTDB taxonomy): domain Bacteria; phylum Spirochaetota; class Spirochaetia; order Treponematales; family Treponemataceae; genus Treponema_D; species Treponema_D paredis. The sequence continues at coordinate 295,202 of KE332516.1, read as the reverse complement.
CGATGCCGCCGCACACGCCGCAGATTTTTTTATCATTCGATTTATATAATCTTTTTTTCATGGCTGATCGCTCCCTTGATAAAGGAATAAAGACGCTGCCGGCTTATCCTTTGGCGGACGGGCGCCGACAGAATTCGGCTTCCGGTACATCGCTTAAAACGAAGTGCCGAAACGCCGGTTTTAAAAATCGGTCAAATGCCGTTGTAATGCGTTTTCGTTTTTTCCTGTACATAGACGATAAAGTCTTTGAGCGAAAACGTTTTTTGTTCGAGACCGCTGTCGGCGCGGAAGCGGACCGTTACCGCACCTTCGTCTTTTTCTTTTTGTCCGACGATGAGGATGTACGGTGTTTTGCGCTCCGAGCTTATCGATTTGATTTTGCTTTTCATATTGCTTTCGTCGACGTACGCGTTTGCGCGTATGCCTTTTTCGGCGAGCGCGCTTCGCACTTGTTCCGCGTAATCGTAAAAATCGGGTCCGACGGGAACGACGGCCGCCTGTTCGAAGTGGAGCCATGCGGGAAAAGCTCCGGCGTAGTTTTCGATGAGGATGCCGATAAAGCGTTCGAGCGAGCCGAGCACGGCGCGGTGCAGCATAACCGGATGGTGCTTTTGATTGTCTTTTCCGATGTATTCCGCGTTGAGCCGTTCGCTTGACGGCAGCTGGTAATCGAGCTGGATCGTACCGCACTGCCATTCGCGGCCGAGCGCATCGACGAGGGTAAATTCGAGCTTCGGCCCGTAAAATGCGCCTTCTTTCGGCTGCACGTCATAGTCGAGACCGGCTTCTTTGCACGCGTTTCCGAGTGCGTTTTCGGCATGATGCCACGTCGCTTCGTCTCCGACGTGATCGTCGGGCATCGTGCTCAGTTTGACGATAAGGTTTTTATTAAAACCGAAATCTCCGTATACGCTGACGAGGAGTTTGCAGAACTTTGCGACTTCGCTTTCGATCTGCTCTTCGGTGCACAAAATGTGCGCATCGTCCTGCACGAAGCCTCTCACGCGCATGATGCCGTGGAGCGTTCCGCTCGGCTCGTTCCGCACGCAGTGACCGAATTCGGCAAGGCGCATCGGAAGATCTTTGTAGCTTCTCGTCCGTGTTTTAAATATTTCGATTGCGCCGGGGCAGTTCATCGGCTTGATCGCGAACATGCGCTTTTCGCTTTCGGTGATGAACATATTTTTTTGATAATGTCCCCAGTGTCCGCTCCGTTCCCACAGCGTGCGCGGCATGATCGCCGGAGTATTGACTTCCATATAGCCGTCGGCTTCGAGCTTTTTTCGCATGTATTCCTGCAGCGTTATGTACACTGACCAGCCGTTCGGATGCCAAAAAATTTGACCGGGATCTTCGTCGTCTATGTGGAAGAGATCCATCTTTACGCCGAGTTTTCGGTGATCGCGCTTGTCGGCTTCTTCGAGCATTTTGAGATGATTTTTCAAATCGTCCGGCTTTGCAAAACAGGCCGCGTACACGCGCGTGAGCATCGGCTGACTTGCGTCTCCGTGCCAATATGCGCCCGCAATTTTCATCAATTTAAAAGCCTGCGCGTTTATCTCTTTCGTACTCGATACGTGCGGCCCGCGGCAGAGATCGCGAAAATCGTCCTGTTCGTAGGTGGAGATCGCTTCGTCTGCGGGAAGGCTTTGTATCAAATCGATTTTATACGGCTCGTCTTTAAAAAGGGAAAGCGCTTCGTCTTTTGAAATCTCTTTGCGCACGAATTCGTGATTGCCCGAAAGAATTTTCCGCATCTCTTTTTCGACCGCAGGAAAATCGCTTTCCGAAAATTTGACGTCTTTCGGAAAATCGAAGTCGTAATAAAAGCCCGTATCGATTGCGGGGCCTATCGCGATTTTCGTACCCGGATAGAGATGTTTGATCGCTTCCGCCATAACGTGCGAACAGCTGTGCCTGATCGTCTGTAATCGTTCATCGAGTGCCATGTGCGTACCTATAATATCGAAAGATTGTATTGATAATAACCCGAATGCCGGTTTTTGTAAATCACTTGAAAATTGCCGGTAATATATTAAACGATTGACATATACGGATTTTGTGGTATACTCGTTTATATATGCGCGTACTTTTGATGTCGGACATTCACAGCAATTTCGAAGCGTTTTCCGCGGTTTTATCTGAAGAAAAGGGATTTGATTGCCTGTGGTGCGCGGGAGATCTGGTCGACTACGGTATTTCGCCGAAGCCGATTATCGAATGGTTTTGCACTCACACGGCAGAGAGCCGTCTTGTCAAAGGCAATCACGACGAGCATTTGGTGAACGTATGGCGCACGGGAGAGTTCGAAAATATTTCTTCGACGCAATTCAAATGGGTTCATCAAAATTGTCTTCAGCTTAACGAGTATCATGTGTCTTTTTTGGATTCGCTGCCGGACAGTATGGCATTTGAAGCGGACGGCAAATATTATCTTATGACGCACCGATTCGATAAAACCGTTCCGTATCGCGATATAAACAGCGTTGAAGAGTTCGATATCTTTTGGAATGCACATACGCCGACATCGTATCATACTGCGTCCGAACGCCGTATTATTGTCGGGCATACACATCGTCAGTGCGCCCACTGCCTTTACGGAAACAGAATGTGGATAAATCCGGGAAGCATATCGTACCGCCGTCCCGACGAAAACGATAAGAGCGCGCAGTATGCGGTGATAGAAAACGGAGCACTCGTTTTCAAACGAATACCTTATGATCGCAGTGTACAATTCACAGCGGCGAAAAGATATAAAGAAAACAAAGCGATGATGGAAACGGAATTACAGGATTTTTATTTCTTTTTCGGAAATGCAAAAACGACGAGGGATCCGCTTCCGGAAGGAGATACATGAAAGCTTACAGAAGACTCCGATTCGACGGTATCGAAAATTTTCGCGATCTCGGCGGCTGGGAATGCAATGGCGGAGGGATGACAAAATACGGCATATTTTATCGTTCGACCGAACTTGCCAAAGCAACGAAAGCGGACTTACAGCGCATTGAAGATTTGGGCATACGGACGATCCTCGATTTGCGGCATCCTCAAGAAACAACTGCTCGTCCCGACCCTTATCCGAAATCCTGCGTGTATAAAAACATATCGGTGCAGGGGTCGATCGCTCCGGGCGAGCTCAAAGTAAACGGCAACGTCTATATGACGCATACGCTGTGCCGTATGTATCGGCAGCTTCTTACCGTAAGCGGCGATGAATTTTGCAAAGTGCTGTTTTTTTTAGCGGATGCCGAAGCGCCGGTGCTGTTTCATTGCGTTGTGGGAAAGGATCGCACGGGACTTACCGCGATGTTTTTGTATGCGATCGCGGGTGTCGATGAAAAAGATATTGTCGCGGACTACGAAGTGAGCCACACCTATATCAAAGGCTTTACGGACGATGTTTCAGGTTCACGCTATACGAATATGGAAAATCTCCTCGATTTTTTGCACAAAACATACGGAGGGGTTATGCAGTATCTCGATGCGATCGGCGTAACGGATGCGGTGCGCAAAAAGATCTATAAAAAATTTGTTATGAGTTGATTGCAATACAATGATGAATCGGTTTTTACAAAGAGAACCGTAGGTTCTTTGTTCTTAATAATTGCTTTTGGAGGACAGCTTTATGAAAAGATGGTTAGCGGCTTTGCTTGCCGGCAGTGTGATCGTATCTGCCGCCTCGGCACTGGGACAAACGGAAGGCGTTCAACGCAAACAGGATTTTGTCAAAGTATGGGTGTCCAGCGGCGCCGAAGACGGCGTGTATCGAAAACTTTTCGATACCATCAGAACCGCTTCGGGCATTACGATCCGCGACGAATATTATCCGAAAGACGAACTCGACGGAAAACTGCAAGTGGCTCCCGTTGTGGGAGATGCTCCGGATATGATTATCGTCGATTACCTGCAGATGCCCGCATATTATGAAGCGGGACTCATTGAGGCGCTCGATAAATATATGCCCGCGTCTTTAAAAAGCGATTTGATCCCATCCGTCGTTGCCGAATCAACGTATCAGGGAAAACTTATTTCGACCGCTCAGTTCGATGCGGGTATGGGACTGTGGGCAAATAAAGCGATGCTCCAAAAGGCGGGCGTACGTATTCCCGTAAGCTATAAAGAAGCGTGGTCGAAAGCGGAATTTGAAGATGCGCTCAAAAAACTCAAAGCGAGCGGAATTCCGTATCCGATTTATATACGTCAAAATAAACCGTCGACGTTGTATTTTACGTATATGCCTATCCTTGCAAGTTTCGGCGGCGACTATATCGACAGAAAAACGCTTCATGCCAAAGGAGTGCTCGACGGCGCGAATACGGTCGCGGCGTACGATTATCTTACGTGGCTTTTAAAACAGGGATATCTCAACGGCCGATGTGATTACGAAGATGCGTTTTACGGAAAAAAAGAAAGCGCGCTTGCACTCATCGGTCACTGGAAATATACCGATCACGTAAAGAATCTCGGCGACGATGCGATAATCATTCCTCCTCCGAATTTCGGAAAAGGCGTATTCACGTGCTCGGGTTCGACCGTATGGGCTATGACGACCGCTGCAAAACAAAACGGGATCGCGGATGACGTGTGGCGGATTTTACAGATGAGTCTTGAGCCCGCGAATATTCGAATCGTTACCGATTTTAACGGGGCCATTCCGTCTCGAAAATCGGTTATGGATCAAGTTGCAGCTTTGCAAAAAGGCGGGCGCTTATATTTGTACCGCGAACAGCTTGAAGCGGGTATTTCCGTACTCAGACCGCTTACACCCGCGCACATGACCATTTACACCGCCATGCAGGCGGCGACTGGAGATATCATTCACGGGGCGGATGCGAAAACAACGCTTACCGCAGCTGCAAAAGAAATCGACGCCGTCATCAAAGAAAACGGCTGGGATAAATAAGCATACTGCGGCGGGGAACGGATAGAGATCCTTTCCCCGCTTTGCCGTTTTTACGGAGGAAGAAGCATGAAATCTTATTCCGGAAAATTAAGCGGATTGCAAAAAAGCCAGGCTCGTACCGCGCGGCTGTACTGCATTCCCGCATTTTTGTGTATTTTTATTTTTTATTTTTTCCCTTTTATTCTTGCGGTTTTTTATTCATTTACAAATAAAATGCTTGTGCCGCGGATGGGAAAGCCGACCGATTTTGTCGGCTTGCAAAATTATCTGCGCCTGTTTACGAATGAAACGGCGGCGGTTGCGTTTCGTAATACCGCTTTATATGCGCTCATGGTCGTACCCGCGGTTATTTTGCTCGGGACGATCCTTGCCGTCTTTGTAAATAAACAGCTCACCGGCGTAAAAGTATTTCGAGCCATATATTTCAGTCCGCAAGTCGTAACGATGACCGTTGTCGCCGTCGTGTGGTCGTATATCTTTTCTCCGGGCCAAGCCGGTCTTTTAAATTCGTTTTTAGGTCTGTTCGGTATTCCGTCGCAGACATGGCTGCAAAACGGAAATCAGGCGCTGCCGTGCCTTGCATTTATGTATATATGGCAAACGCTCGGTCTTGAAATGGTGATCATACTCGGCGGATTGCAGTACATCCCGCATGAATTGTATGAAGCGAGCTATCTCGACGGATGTTCCGTACCGCAGCGTTTTTTTTATATCACAATTCCAATGCTGCGCAATACGCTCGTGTACGTGCTTATATCGGTAACGATCGGGTCTTTGAAACTTTTTACGCAAGTGTATGTGCTGACGAACGGCGGACCGAAAAATGCTACGGTATCGGTTATCTACCTTCTTTACAGAGCGGGATTTATCAATAATCAAGTCGGATACTCTTCCGCAATCGCCGTGGTATTCTTTTTGATCGTTTTTGCCGTTTCGCTCATTCAAAATCATTTGACGAAGGAGAAGTGATTTATGAGATCGCTCGTAAAAAAAACGACAACGGAAATCGTATATTATATTTTATATATACTCATTGCGCTGGTTTTTATTTTGCCGGTTTTTTATATGTTCATTTCGTCGGTAAAAGACGATATGCAGATTGTGGCGGATATGTCTACGATCAAAGCGTTCGTTCCCACGCTGCGTCCTTCATGGGAGCATTATGCGGAGATCATCGGCAAAGTAAGATTTTTTACATTTTTCAAAAACTCCGTTGTCGTTGCTGTTATGAATGTCGCCCTTGTAACGATTATCAATGCGATGGCAGGCTATGTTTTGGGAATGCTTTCATTTAAGGAAAAGAATTTTCTGCTGGCGCTTGTCATAGCTCTTGCCATTATTCCGACCGAATCCGTCATCATCAATCGATTTATGATTGTTAATAAAATGCACTTGCTTAACAGCTATATCGGGCTCGCGCTCCCGACGGCCGGTTATCCGATGCATATATTTTTGTATTACAATCATTTTAAAGGTATGCCGCAGGAGCTTATCGATGCGGCGATCGTCGACGGAGAATCTTACAACGGAATTTTCTGGAAAATAATGTTGCCGCTGTCGAAGCCGATTATGGCGACGGTTGCGATCATGAGTTTCGTGCGCTCGTGGGGAGATCTGCTTTGGCCGACGCTTGTAACGAGGGATGAAACGTATCGGACGCTGCCGCTTGCGCTGCGCGCACTTTCGACCGACGTTCATATTTTCTGGGGACAGATATTCGCATTTGCAGCTCTCATGACGCTGCCCGTCCTCATTATCTTTATCATATTTCAAAAGCAGTTTATCGAATCGCTTGCGATGACCGGTATCAAGGGGTAGCTGCGTTATGATTCGGATCCGCTATCTTGGAACGGGCGCAGCGGAAGGATTTCCCGCGCCGTTTTGCGAATGCGCTGCCTGCGAAAGAGTGCGACGACTCGGCGGTAAAAACAGAAAAACACGCAGTTGCACGCTCATAAACGAACACATACTCATCGATTTGTCACCCGATATTTTTATGCAAAGCTGGGAAAACCGTTTACATCTTTCCGCCGTCGATACGATCGTCTTTACGCATTCGCATGACGACCATCTCGATCTTATGTCGCTCATGCTCAGGTGCAAAGACGGCGCAACCGTTTTGCCGTCAATCAAAAGAGACGAAAATTATATTTCGATATGGTGTAATGATGCCGTTCGGGAAAAAATTAATAAAAAATTTTCCGAAGAAAAACATGCCGATCCTTCCAAATTGCATTTTTCAAAGATAGCATACGGAGTTCCGTTTGCCGTCGGCGACATCGAATTCACCGCGTTTGAAGCGGATCACATAAAAGGCGAAGAATGCTGTATATTCGCGCTTTCTGACGGCACGCATTCTTTTCTTTACGGTAACGACACAGGGCTTCCGCCTGAAAGGACATTCGATGCGCTGAATCGTTACGGAAAAGTATTTTCCGCGATCAGTCTCGATTGCGCGCGCGGTACGCTGCCCGGAGATGCACATATGGGGTTGGCCGAAGACAAGACGGTTTGCGAACGGCTTCGCTCATGCGGACTTATTGACGCGTCGACAAAAATATATCTCAATCATTTTTCGCATATGTGCGGTTTAGCTCCGGATGAATTCGCGTCTCTTGCCGAAAAAGACGATATGTATTTAACGCATGACGGTATGGTCGTCACCGTATAAGAGCGGGGTCGCATTTTGGCTACGATAAAAGACGTCGCGGAAAGAGCAGGCATAACGGTGACGACAGTATCGCGCGTTCTCAATAATCGAGGTTATATCAGCGCGCAAACTCGTGAAAAAGTGTATAGAGTCATGAGCGAGCTCGATTATCGACCGAATGAAATCGCGCGCGCTCTCGTACAAAAGCAGACGAAACTCATCGGCGCGATCGTACCGTCATTGCTGCATCCGTTTTTTTCAGCGTGTATCAATTATCTTGAAAAATACGCATTTTCCAACGGATTTAAATTACTTGTATGCAATTCGCAGCAAAACAGCGAAAAAGAAAGCGATTATATCGATATGTTGAAATCGAATAAAGTGTCGGGTATCATTTTGTGTACGAGGAGCGGCAAAATTGCAAGCCGTCTCGATCAGTTTCCCGTCGTCACGATAGAGAGGTCGATTTCCGATTTGATCCCCGCCGTTTTATGCGATAATTATCGCGGAGGCGTCTATGCAGCCGAACTGCTGCTCGAGCAGGGCTGTAAACGGCCTGCAATTTTCAGCGGCATTCCCCGCATAAAACTGCCTGCCGATCGGCGGGCAAAAGCGTTTGAAGATACTTGTCGAAAATCGGGAGTCGTGCCTGTCGTTATTGCTACGAGTGAAGAACAGTTTAACGATTTTGATTATCACAAAGCGATAAACGAAATGTTTGATACCGACAGTTCATTTGACGGAATCTTTGCGACAAGCGATATCATTGCGGCTCAATTGCTTCAAGCGTGTACGGCGAGAAATATATCGGTTCCGAAAAATCTCAAGATAATCGGTTTCGACGATATCGATATTGCATGTCTTACAAATCCTCCGCTTACAACCGTTCATCAACCGATTGAAGATATGTGCCGATGCGCAGTGGAAATTATTATTAAAAAAATGAAAGGTGAAACGGTGCCTCCCCGAACCGTTTTTCCCGTTACATTGATCCGCCGCGCATCGACATTGTAATGTTCCGTTTTCGCGCCCGAATGCGGCTTTTTGTGATATAATCGATAATCATGGAGGAATCATGATGAAAAAACAAATACGTGTGGCGGCGATTGCATCGCTCTTTATCGCCTCTCTTTTTGCGGCAAGCTGTGCGACGACAAAAAAAGTTTCCGCGGAGTCTTCCCGCGCGGGCGTTCAAACGGCGGTTTCGTCGATCGACAAATACGGAAACTGTGCGCTCAGCATTACGCAGGATGAATTTACCGCGGCGGGTTTCGAGCCGGGCGATATCGTGTCGGTAAAGGCGGGCGCTTTCACCTTCGATGCTCCCGTATGTACGAATTACAGCGACGTCGATAACGGAAAATACCTCATCCGCTTGAGCAAGGGAGGCGTTTCGTTCGCAATCAATATGGGTAATTTTGCCAAAACGAGCGGAGCCGTAGCCGGTACTCCAGTCGCCGTTGCGATGAAAGGGAAGGGCGCATACCTTGCCGACTATAAAATCCGCCAGCTTAAAAAAAGCGAAAACCGGAGCGACTATGCATCGGACGAAATTTTTGCCAATTTTCGCGAAGTAAAAGCGGGAGGCATTGCATCCGGCCGCTTGTATCGATCGTGTAATCCCGTCTACGGTGATGCGCGCGCTCCTTATGCCGAAAAGCTCATAAAAGCAAACGGCATAAAAGCTGCGGTAAATCTTGCGGACAGCCGCGAGAGCGCTTGGAAACACATCGATGAAGCGCCGTATTACAAAGGGCTTGCGGAAAGAGGCAATATCGTCTTCCTCAATATGGGCGTTTCGTTTGCCGACGAAGATTTTATTAAAAAATTGCACGACGCTCTCGTCTTTATCGGCAAAAAGAAAAGTGCGTCCTATGTCGTTCATTGCAATGAAGGAAAAGATCGTGCGGGCTATGTGTGCGCCTTGCTCGAAGCGCTGTGCGGCGCGACGCTCAATGAAATCAAAGCCGATTATATGACGAGCTTTGAAAATTATTTCGGCGTCAAAAAAGGCACGGAGCAGTACGATATGATCGGAAACGTTATCATCGGTACGCTCGTATCGATCAACGGCGGACGGGGCGTTACCGATCGGAACGTCGGAAAAGTCGTCGAAAATTATCTCCGCACAAAGGCCGGCCTTACGCGAGAAGAGATCGACGCCGTTCGTGCGGCGCTGCAGTAGGAAAGTGTGTGCAGAACTCGTCCGCATGCGTGCGACGTAAACGCTTGAGCGGGGTGGGCGCAGTGCGGATCGAAATATGCATGAGCGGGTGCGTCAAAGCGTACCCGCTTGCAGATGCGGTGCAAACGTATCTGCTGTTGATAAAGGATCGGAAAATCGATATGCGATTCTCCCAGCGGAGAATGTAGAATAAAAATTTAACAATGCAGCGTATTACATTTTTTTTATTATTAACAATACTATTTGTATCATGCAATGACCATGAAAACAACTTTACGGAGATCGATTGCCCCGATGCGATATGCGAGCGCGCATTTGAATTTGCGCTGCTGTACAAAGAAACAGGGATGAAATATGAACACGGCGGACAATCACCTCTTCGTTTCGCGGGGATCGATTGTTCCGGTCTTGTCGTAATGTGCTATAAATATGCCCTTGTCGATACGAAGTATAATCTTCTTTTCGACGATGCCTCCGCGAATGCCGTTTATACGAACTACAGTACGCCGACGATATTTCCGAGACGCGGTGATTTGATTTTTATGAGCGAAGTCGATACGATAAGCGTTACCCACATTGCACTCTTTGATAAAATGGAAAACGGAAAAGTGTATTTTATCGACAGTACGCAAAAAGATGATAACAATGACGGCGTTTACGAAATAAACGGAGTTACCGCACGGAATTATGAAAAAAATGACGGCAGAATCAAAGCGTACGGAAAGATGCGGTTGGCGTATTGAAAAAAATACTTAAACAGATGCAGAGGATATTTAAGAATTAAAATTTCTGAATGACAATATCGCCATCGATTTTATTATTGTGCCATACGTTGTCGCGGTGGTGTTGCCATTCATAATAGTTGCTTATCGTTTCGTTGTTATCGGTTATAAAATCGACATGAAATAAATTTGAAATTTCCGTTTTAGATTTATAAATCTTAACCGTTACTATATTTTTAGTAATGGTATCTGTATAAAGATTACCGTTTAGCGTTGCGGTTTCCGTATGCTTATAAGTGCCGGTTACAGTATATGTCCCTTCCGAATGGAAACGGATAAAGCAGTTGTATAATTCCAATGCCGTTGTATCTTTAGGAAAAGAATATTCCGTTGCTTTAACGAATTTATCAGTTTCCACTTGCGTAAAAGAATCTCTGTCATCGCCATCATTAAATATGCAAGCAGAAAATACAAGAGCGGACATCAAAAATACGGTTAAAAATAGCGGCTTTTTCATGGCTTCAATATACCGTTAATTTTATAGAATGACAATCGTTGTGCAATATATTGGCATAGATGTATAGCTGCAAAAATTAACACTCAAAATATCGATAAAGGCGTAAAATCCGGCGATACAAAATTAAAGGTAAAAGCATAAAAAATCTGTCGGACGTTTTGTATACATTCTGTATACACGGACATTTGTGTGTTTTTCATGGTTCTGTAATTTCTTATACCACAAAGAATTACAGGATCGATAATTCCCTCAAAAATGGAGATGGGGGGAATTGAACCCCCGTCCGGGTACGTAAAACAGGTACATCTACAGGTGTAGCTGTGCGAGGTGATTGTCGGGAGCGTTTAACGGCACAGCAGGTGTCCGCTCCGTATTCCGATAGATGTCCTGTGCGCGTATCGGACACCGCGTGCAGCAAGCTCCGGTTTACGACGGAAATCCCGCCAGCTCAGAGCGGCGCGGACGGGTTTCCGGCTCTTTAAGTCGCCGCTTACGCAGCAAGAGCTAACTGTTCGTCTTCAGACACGAAGTCTTCTTCACGTTTGGCAGTTATGTTTTTTTGCGTTTTCAAAGGAAACGCGGCCTTACCTGCAGTACAAGCTTTCCCGTATCCGTCGAAACCGGTACACCCCCGATTTGCGGAATCGTTTTAAAGATACTCATGCAGGGGGATTTTGTCAAGCGTATTTTCGATTTTTTCTGATTCTATCCGCCTGCCTTTTGTTTTTTCGCATACATGTAAAAAGAGCCCGAATCGAGCGCCTTGCCCAACGCATAAAAAAATATTATTATTTTGACGGAAGCTCCGTGTATGACAAAGCGCAATAAAAACGGGGCTCATGCATTCGGCTATACAAGGAATACTTTTATAATGAAAGCACTGATTCAACGCGTAAGCGCCGCATCGGTATCGGTAGACGGTGAGTGCTGCGCTTCCATTTCTCGCGGCTTTCTCGTTTTTTTGGGCGTTACGCACGGAGACACAAAAGAGACCGCTGAAAAGCTTGCGGAAAAAATCCGTAAGCTTCGTATTTTTGAAGACGAAAACGGAAAGACGAATTTATCGATCGAAGACGTTGCGGGCGAACTTTTGGTCGTATCGCAGTTTACCCTGTACGCCGACTGCAGGGGCGGCAATCGGCCCGGCTTTGAAAACGCCGCCGAACCTTCTTATGCCAAAAACATATATGAATATTTTTTATCGTACTGTGAGAGCCGATTCCGCTCTGTCGGTCACGGCATTTTCGGTGCCGATATGAAAGTTTCGCTCGTCAACGACGGCCCCTTTACGATTATGCTTGAAACCGTTTGAAACTATCCGGCATATTGTTCCGACTCATCATTTTGATAATTTTATCGGATGTTTTATACGCGATTGACTTTTTTTTATTCTAGTACTAGGATACTAAGCATGGGTATATCATTGACGGAGCTGCTGCTGCTCGGCATTTTAGCCGAAAAACCGCAGCACGGTTATCACATCGAACATCTCATCGAAGAGCGGGGCATGCGGAAGTGGACTGAAGTCGGCTTTTCTTCAATTTATTACGTTTTGGCTCGACTTGAAAAAAAAGGTTTGGCGGCCGGCGCTCATACGGCGGGCAAAGCGCAAAAGCGTTATTCCATAACCGATAAAGGTATGGCGATTCTGAAAGAAGAAACGAAAAACCGAATCGAAAAGCGGCGGCCTTCGAATATGCACTTTATGACGGGATTAGCCGGAAGCTGGCTGTTAGAATCTTCGGAACTCATCGACGCTTTTAAAAATCGGCGGAACGAAATAAAAAAAGATTTGCAAGCGCTGCAAAAAAAGATTACGGAAAACAAAGATGCGCCGCGCTCTGCACGCGAGCTGCTCTCTTTGAGCGAAGCATTGTTGAAAACCGAAGCGGATTGGATAAGCGCGGAATTGAGGAGGATAAAAAAATGAACGTATCGGTAAAACCCTTTATCGGACAGCACTGCGAAACTACTGCGACGGGAACTTTGCTGCATCAGTTGGGGATCGAGCTTTCAGAACCGATGCTGTTCGGGCTCGGCGAAGGTTTAAACTTTATTATATGGAACATGAAAACGATGGCGTTTCCGTTTATGGGCGGCCGCGTCAAGCCCGACGTACTCACTGCGAATATCGCAAAAAATCTCGGATGAAACTTACGGTACGGGAAACGAGTTCGCACAAAAAAGCGTGGAAAGGAGTTAAAGCGCTGTTGGATGCCGGCAAAGCGGTCGGCTTAAAGCTCGATTGCTATCACCTTGAATATTTTTCGCATCCGATACATTTTGCGGGACACTACGTCGCCATTATCGGTTATGACGATAAAAATGCGTTTTTAATCGATACGAAACAGCAGGGTACCTCTTCGGTGACGTCGCTGAAAAGTTTGGAAGCGGCTCGGAGCGAAAAAGGAGCGATGTCGTCGAAAAATCTGTATTATACGATCGAAAAAGAAAAATGCACTCCGCTCAAAAAAGCCGTCGTCAAAGCGATCCGCGGTAATGCGGCGGCGTATCTTTCTCCTCCGATTAAAAATCTTTCGTACAAGGGCATTGAAAAAGCGAGCGGCGAAATTATACGATGGTTCGACGGCTCCGGAGATGTTAAAACGGAATTCGCCGCGAGCGCGATGTTGATGGAAAAAGCGGGGACCGGCGGAGCGCTGTTTCGAAATCTTTACCGCGATTTTTTAGCCGAAGCTTATCGCTTGACGAAACACGATGCGATCGAAAAAGCACACAAAGCGTTTACGGATATTGCGAAAGACTGGTCGCGCGTCATCGCGCTTTTTGAAAACGTCGGAAAAACCGGTGAAAGACGGTACGTGCTGCAAGCGTCGGAACTCCTGCGAAGTCTCGCCGAAAAGGAAAAAGGAGCGATGCAGCTGCTCGAAAATATCTGACAGCAAAAGGAGATGCCGTAAGCGGATGCGGGAAATTGTACTGTACGTGCAGCTGATCGAAACCGTCCGGCCGATGAAAATCCTGCGATTAAAAATTGATTTCCGCAGCGGATGCAATACGGGCAATGCGTGCATAAGTCTACGTACCCTTGAAGTCGCGCGGCGAATTATATTATACTGACGGAAGATACAGAAAGTTCAATTTGATTTTTGGGGTTTTTGTTAATGAAAGAGAATTGCATCGACTGCATTTTGCGTACTGATAACGATATAACGCCCGAACAGCTTTTTTTTATGACGCGTTATGTTCCCTATAGCGTCGTAAAAATGATGGGCGAATCTCCCAGCTGCTTTTTTGAAAGAACGATAGAAAAATTTCAAGGCGTCATGGTTTACCTCGATATCATCGGCTTTACGAAAATCGTCGACGGCTATATGAAAACGGGGCGCGACGTTGCGGATCTTACGAATACGCTGTCCGATTATTATTCGGTCGTTATAGAAACCGTCCGCGGATTCGGCGGCTCCGTGTTCCAATTTGCAGGCGATTCGATTCTCATCTGTTTCGACAGATTGAAAGACGAAAGCGATGAAAACAATTTACGGCGTGCGCTTGCGGCGATGATTCTCATCCTTGAACTGAGCAACAACTACAATACGGTTTCCGAAGAGTTTGTTAATTTTACGCTGAAGCCGAAAATCGGTATGGGGCAGGGGGAAATCTTTCAAATATTTCTCGGCGACACGGAATATTCGATGACGCCGGTGCTTACGGGCGCGGCAGTCATCCAAGCGATCAAAATGGAAGAAGCGTGTACGATGCAGGAAATCGTCGTGAGTATTCCCGTGTGGAACCTTGCGTGTAAAATAGGGCTTGAGCGCTATTTTGCCGAACAGGAAGGTTTTTATCATCTTACCGATATCCCGGAAGATTTTGCCGCTTCGGTCGAACGTCCGGAATATATCGACGTGGAAACATGGTTTTCAAATCCGCGTTTTTACAATCGTCTGTATTCGTTTATTAATCCTATTATCTTCAACCGGATAAAAACCAATGTGCAGGGCTTTGACGGCGAATACCGCAATGTCACGTGCTGTATGGTTCGTTTCGACGGAGTTTTCGGACAGGCCGTCAGCGAAGCGTCTATCGCCGAAGGTTATGAAAGTCTTAATAAAATTTATAAAGATCTGCAGGATATCGCGAATCGTTTTACCGGTTATTGCGGAAAGCCCGATTTGAGCGACAAGGGTATCGTCTTTCCCGTATTTTTCGGCATGCCCGTTGCAATCGAAAATAAAGAACGTATGGCCTTGCTGTTTGCGCACAAGCTGATCGAAGAAGAAGTAAAGGCGGGCGGTAAAATTATCGTAAACGTCGGCATTTCCACCGGCGTCGTCTACGCCGGAGAATTCGGTGCGAATATGCGCAAAGATTTTACGATCGTCGGCAACGCGATCAACTTTGCCGCACGCCTCATGATGAACGCGACGAACCACGGAAGTTTTACCGTTTTTATCGATGAAGCGACGAAATCCAAAACCGATGCGATGTGCGAAACGGAAACGATGCCCGGTATTATGCTCAAAGGTTTTTCCGAAATGCAAACCGTATATCATCTTTTGTCAATCAAAAGAGATGTCGAAAAAGTGAATCATAAAACGGAGCTCTTCGGAAGAAGCGGTGAACTTTCGGCTCTTCGGGCATTGTATGAAAGAATCAGACAGGGAGAGCTGTGCTTTGCTCCTATTGTCGGCGATATCGGTTTGGGTAAATCTTACCTTGTGCAGGATTTCGTTTCGGATATTATGGCGTCGTACACGGATACCGTTGTCATGTACGGCAGAGCATATCCCTACGAAGTTTCGACTCCGTTTTTTTTGTGGAGCGACATCATAAAGCGCGTCGTCGGCATAACCGATTCGATGCAGGGTGAAATGCTTTTGCTGCACGTCCTGAACAAATTCGCGCGCGAGCTTCCGGCTCATAAAAATTGGGTGTCGTATTTTCTGACGGTACTCGGCTACAGTTTCGTGGAAAATCCGGTAACCGCGCACCTCGATCCGGCGACAAAGCAGCAGCACTTTTTTGCCCTCGTATATACGCTGCTCGTAAGTTATGCGGAAAGTCATCCTCTCGTCATCGTTCTTGAAAATCTGCAATGGGCCGACAGCCTTTCGCTGCACTTGCTTTCGTATATTTCGCGTCAGCCCAAGACCGCACCGATTCTTGTCGTGCCCGTTTCCCGCGAGTCGAAAAAGATAAAGCGGATTTTTTCACTGAACAATATTAAAGTGATGCGTCTCGCACCTTTAAGCGATACGGCCGCTTCTCGGCTTACGGCAAAACTTTTGAATTTCGAAATGCCTGATAAACTGCTTTCGGCGAAAATAGTTGCTCTGTCCGGCGGCAATCCCTTGTATATTCAAATCATTGTCGAAAGTCTCGTTTCGGATGAAAAAATTATTAAAAATAATAAGGGGTATTATTATCCCGTCAAGCCTATCGATGATATAAAGATTCCGTATACGATCGAAAATCTTATCGTCGTACAGCTCAATGCGCTTTCGTATGAATCGCAGGTTATCTGCAAAAATGCTTCAGCTGTCGGCAGAACGTTTTCGCTTTCCGCGCTTAAAGCGCTTATGTCCGAAACGATTTCTTCTGAAGTTCTCGAGCGATCGCTTACCGAACTTGAAGAGAGCGGCTTTATCATTTGCGACAATGCAAAGCGTACGCTTTTTACGTTTAAAGATGTGATGGTGCGCGATGTCCTCTATAGGACGATCATCGAGTCCACGAGGAGAAGTTTGAATATCGCGATGGTCAATTATCTTGAAGAAAAATATAAAGACAATATCCGATCCGTTGCGGACAAATTGCTGTACTACGCGAAGCAAGCGAAAGATACCGATGCGATTGCAAAATATACGAACCTTGCTGCGGAGAACGAATGCAATGCGTGAAATCATTTTTGTCGATCCCGTTTTAAAAGATACGGTGTGGGGAGGGAAGCGCCTCGCCGAATACGGTTATAAACTGCCGAGCGATCATGTCGGAGAAGCATGGGCGATCAGCGCGCATCCGAACGGTGACTGTACCGTCGAAGGATGCGCTTTTGCCGGTATGCACCTTTCGGAGCTTTGGCAAAAGCATCGCGAGCTTTTCGGAGGCGAGGCGGGAGAGCGTTTTCCGCTTTTGACGAAGATCATCGATGCGGAAAGCGATCTGTCCATCCAAGTGCATCCCGACGATGCGTACGCAAAGCTGCACGAAAACGGCTCTCTCGGCAAAACCGAATGCTGGTATATTCTCGATGCCGCGCCCGGTGCGAAAATCGTCATAGGGCACAATGCGAAAAACCGCGGCGAAGTGCGCGATATGATCGAACAAAAGCGCTGGAACGAGTTTATCCGCGAAGTGCCGGTACACAAGGGCGATTTTTTCTTTATTGCGCCGGGAACGGTTCACGCGATAAAGGGAGGCACTCTTTTGCTTGAAACGCAGCAAAACAGCGACGTCACTTACCGCGTCTACGATTACGATAGGCCGGGAAGCGACGGAAAACCGCGCGCGCTTCATATTGCCGAGAGCATCGACGTCATAACGGCGCCGTTTGAAGAGAGTCTGCCGCAAAAAAATCCTCATAAAACGATCAACAAAAATCTCGGCGAACTCGTAAGCTGTCCGTATTTTTCCGTGTGGACGCTCGGTGTGCAAGGAAGGGCTGAGATCGTGCAGGATCAAAAATTTATGCTTGCATCGGTCGTCGAAGGCGCAGGTACTGTTGACGGAAAAGCCGTTCGAAAGGGAAGCCACTTTATTCTTCCGTATGAGTACGGGCGGGCGGTATTCGAAGGCGATATGCAGCTCGTCATATCCGCAGTGTAAGCGCGGCGGGGTCTTGTTTGACGGCGTTCGATACGGAAAGCGCGACGGGGGCGGCAACGCCCGCTGCCGACGGGGAGCGTAAAGACCGAAGCGCTCGGTCCGATGAAGATCGATTTTCGCGGACGAGGATGCTTGTCGGGGATGACGGCGTCGAAACGCTGCAAAAAAGCCGCGTCATCGTGTTCGGTATCGGAGGCGTGGGAGGCTTTGTCGTCGAAGCGCTTTCGCGCGCGGGTATAGGTTCTCTCGATATAGTCGATAACGATACCGTTTCCGCTTCGAACATAAACCGGCAGATATACGCGCTCGACAGCACGGTCGGCGCGTATAAAGTCGATGTCGCCGCCGCGCGCATCCGAGACATCAATCCCGAATGTGAGGTAAGGGCTCACCGCTGTTTTTTTCTTCCCGACACGAAAGAGAGATTCGATTTTTCACGCTGGGATTACGTCGTCGATGCCGTCGATACGGTCGCTGCAAAAATAGAAATCATTAAAAGAGCGAAGGACGCGGGGACGCCCGTCGTAAGCTCCATGGGCACGGGAAACAAACTCGATGCGTCTCGTTTTCGTATTGCCGATATAGCCGAGACGAGCGTGTGTCCGCTTGCGCGCGTCGTTCGGCAGGAATTGAAAAAGCGGGGTATAGAAAAAGTTCCGGTGCTCTTTTCGACCGAAAAGCCTTCGGTTTATGAAAAACCGCCTGCAAGCATTTCATTCGTGCCTGCGGCCGCGGGGCTTTTGATCGCGCAAAAGGTCGTGTGCGATTTGCTTGAAAAAGCGCGGAGTTGTTGATATTATTAATAATTAATAAATTGAGGAAAAGTGCGCTTTCGACAAAGACGGCGTCCGCGCTGCGGCCGCCGTTTCGTAAACGGTCTGCTTTCGACGGTGCTTTTACACCGTCAGCCTACGCCCGCGCGGAGCGGTGCCGAAGGCAGACGCGGAGCGAGCGCAAGCGAGGGACGCGGCCGAGCGTGAGCGAGCCGCAGAGGGCGGGTTCTTCCGACCGCTTCGTCCCGATTTTTATTTTATTAATCCTGCAGGATTGTCCGCAACGATAACTTTTCCCGATTTGATAGCTTCGAATGCTTCGGTTGCGCGTTTTTGCGCTTCCGCCGAGAGGTTCGGGTTTTTGAGAGGGATGCCGACGCCGTTGTTGTTCGCCGTGAACTCGAGTTCTTTGCCGCCGGGGAATTGACCTGCGAGTTCGGCTTTGATCATATCGTACGAAGCGCGGTCGAGGAATTTCATAGCTGATGTGAGCACGGCACTCTTTCCGTTCGGCATGAGCCCGTCGTTGTATTGATCGACGTCGACGCCGACGACCCATACGTCTTTGCCGGTAGAGCGCCTCGTTTTCGCTTCGCTGATGACGCCCACTCCGACGCCGCCTGCCGCTGCGTGGATGACTTTGACGCCTTTATCGAACATGGAAGCTGCGAGCTGCTGACCTGCCGCGACGTCGTTGAAGGTTCCCTGATAGATGACGTTTTCGGCTTTGATCGTTATCTTAGTGCCGAAGTTCGCGTTTGCGTATTTGATGCCCTGCTGCCATCCCCAGTTGAATTTTTGAACGGCGGGGATTTCCATGCCTCCGATAAAGCCGAAGCTGCCTTCTTTGACCTGCACTGCGGCCGCGACGCCCGCGATAAAGGCGGACTGCTGTTCGAGCCACGAAATGGCCGCGACGTTCGGCGCCGTTTTGAATACCGAATAATCGGCGTTGTGCGGTTTTCCGTCGAGGATGACGAATTTGACTTTCGGATATTTGTCTTGCGCTGCGAAAACGGCGGTTTCGAATTTGAAGCCCGGGCAGATGATCATCTGATAGCCCGCATCCGCGAGGTTTCCGATTTCTTTGAGATAGTCGGCTTCCGTCGTTCCCGCAGGTTTCAGATATTTGCATTCGATGTTCATATCTTTTTGTGCGCGGAGGATGCCTTCCCACGTGCCTTGATTGAATGATTTGTCGTCGATGGTTCCGGCATCGGTTACCATGCCGACACGGAGCGATTTTTTTCCGGATGCGGACGAATCGACTCCTCCCATTGCAAAGACTGCACTTGCTGCAAGCAGTGCGCACAGAATTGCGATTGTTTTTTTCATTGTGTTCTCCTTATTGCGGGTAAATAATAATCGTAAAAATAGTATACCGAGCGGCGGCATTAGTCAAGGTATGTTTTGGGAGAATCTCAAATCCTGATGACGGAAGCTCCGGTTTTTTCGTCTTTCGGAAGCCGTGCCGGATCGCCGAGCGTGCCGACTGCGACGAAGTCGCCCGAAAAAAGCGGGCTGTCGGATGCGGGAACTGCGAGCGTCAATCCGAGCGGACTGCACGCGTAGTGTCCCGAAGCGCGGCCGGGAAGCGTGATGGCGTCGCTTACGATGCGGATCGGAAATGCGGCGCTTTTTGTTTTTGGCGCTTCGTCGGTGCATCCGCGTACCGCTTTTGCGCCTCCGCTTTCGAAAGCGTTTCGGGCAAAGAGAAAGCTTACGACGGCTCTCGTTTTCGGAAGCTTTGCGTCTTTCGAAAGCTTCAAAAGAGAGGAGGGCGCGTCCTCCGTCGAAAAGGCGAAGTTGCACCACTTCGATGCGCTTCCCGTATGCGCGCGGTATCCGTTCATCGGGCATGCTTTTTCGTGCGGACAGGGTGAAACGATCGTCATATTCTTTTTAAGCAAGGTGTCGCGCATCAAGCTGATAATGCGTGCGGCGGACGGCACTCCCGGTTCGATGACGAGAAGGGCGCTTTTTTTTGCCGCATAGGAAAGGAGCGATGAGGCGTACTGTTTTGCGCGTATTTCGTCGCTCCGCGCATCGGTTTCGCGCAGTTCGTTCAGCATGTCGGCACAGACGATGAGAGAGGCTTTTTTGCGTAGCGGCTCTCCGAGTTCTCCTTTTACGCGCACGATATTCCAATGAGGGGCGGCGCTTTTATCGGAAGGAGGGACGCGGGCTGCGATCGAAAGGTAGAGGTCTTCTCCGAGCGCGAGAGATGCCTGCGATATGTCCATGCAGTACCACGTAAGTTTTTTGTTCCGCAGTTCGGGACGGGAAAGCCACAGCGAGATGACGGCGGTGAGCGGGCCGCTTCCGACATCGAGGCAGGCGTCCCCGTCTGAAAGTGCGAATGCGTCTTTTTCAAAGTTTGCAAAGAGGCGCGTAAAGCGGACTATGTTCCACCATGAAAAATAGCGAACGTATGCGGAAAGCGTTTCGGGCGCGTTCATATAGCCTCTTCTCCGTTCGCCCCGTTCGTCGGTGAGCGCGTGCGAAAGCGCGTTTATGTTTTTCGGAAGAGAAGCGAGCTGTCTGCCGTTTGCGGGAAATACGCTTTGCAATATCTTGTCGAATTCGGCGATGACATTTCGTGCGTCGGGCGGAATCGCATCGGCTGAAAACATGCTGCGCCGTTTCAAAATTGCCGCGGTATTTTTTTTAATAAATTTTTTGTACCGCTTTGCGCCGTCAGTTCGATTCATGCTTTCGGTATTTCCTCATCGTAAGGTAGATATCGGTCAAATCGGTGCGCAAGTCGTGGATCGCGTGCAGCGTATCCGCGTCGTCTTCGAGTCGATTCGCATCTTCGATGATTTGGCTCCGCGCGCCTTCGATCGTAAATTTTTTAATATTGATAAGGTATTTCAGCCGGAGGATGATATCGATTTCGCGCTGCGAATACACGCGGTGTCCCGCCATATTTTTTTGCGGGGCGAATCCGGGTATCACGCTTTCCCAATAGCGAAGCACGTGGGCTTTTACGCCCGTGATTTCTTCTACGTCGCCGATCGAATACGATGCCACTTGTCTCTCCGTCAGCTTTTATTCGTGCGGTCTTCCCATTTTTGCCGGCTCGCTTTCAGTTCGAGCTGTACGGGAATTTTATTAAATCCCAAATCTTCGCGGATCCTGTTTTTAAGATAGGCGATGTACGTCTGCGGTACCGATTCGGGCTTTGTCGCAAAAATCAAAAAAGACACGGGATTGACGCCGGTCTGCGTCATATAGCGTACTTTAAAATGCGCGGTTTTCGCAGCAGGCGGCGGGTATTGAAAGAGCCAATCTTTGAGCGCTGCGTTCAGCACCGACGTGTCTACTTTTCGCGTAAGCTGAGCGTAGAGCTCAAGCACCGTAGCGAGCAAATCTTTTATGCCCTTGCCTTCGAGGGCGGAAAGCGCGACGATCGGCGCGTATTCCATGTGACCGAACATGATGCGGATGTTTTCCGCCGCTTTGCGGAAAGAGGCGCGTCCCTTTTCCTGCGTGTCCCATTTATTGAGCGCGAAGACGATGCCGCGTCCGCGTTCGTGCGCGAGCGCGCACAATTTTTTTACCTGCTCGTCCAATCCGTCCTGCGCGTCGATCATCAATATGACGACGTCGCATTCGTCGAGCGTTTTGATCGCGCGGTTTACGGAATAGTATTCGACGTTTTCTTTTACCTTCGTCTTTCTTCGGATGCCGGCGGTATCGAGCACTTGAAAGTCGGCTCCTCCGTACGAAAAGGCTCCTTCGACGACGTCCCGCGTCGTGCCGGCGTAATCGCTGACGATCGACGCGTCGGAATGCGTCAAGCGGTTTGCGAGCGTCGATTTTCCGGTGTTCGGTTTTCCCATGATCGCGATGCGTATGACCGGTGTTTTATCGGTTTCGACGACGGACGAAAAATCGAGGCGCGAAACGATCGCATCCGAAAGCTCGGGAATGTGATCGCCGTGTTCGGCCGAAATGAAAATCAAATCGCCGAAGCCGAATCTTGCGTAATCGTAAGCCTGTTCTCTGTTGCGTCCTCCTTCCGTTTTGTTGACGACGGCGACGATTTTGTCCCGATACGGCCGCATTTCTCCTATGAGCTCTTCGTCTTCGGCGGTGAGTTCTTCGGCATCGAAAACGAGCAAAATCAAATCGGCTTTCCGAATCGCATCGAGCGAGCGGTTTACGACGAGTTCGTCGAGGACGGCTTCCTGCGTACCCGTTTTCCGTTCGAGTTTATAGCCGCCCGTGTCGATGAGGCGAACGGGTTTTCCCGCGATGAGCGCCGTGCCTTCGACGGGATCGCGGGTAACGCCCGGAGTCGGATCGGTGATCGCGATATTTTTTTTCATAAAGCGGTTAAAGAGCGTAGACTTGCCGACGTTCGGGCGGCCTGCGATGACGACGACGGGGCAGTTTGCAAACAGCTTATCGCGCTTTTCATCCGTTGCTTTTTGTACGATCGATTCCGATCGTTTTTTTTCGAGCGGTTTTGAAAAATCAGGTTTGCGTTTTTTCTGCATAGTCGATAATCCCGTTCGCCGTAATTATTAATTATTATAAACTGTTGAGATGCTTTGCCGAAATCGCATTCAATTCGTCGATCGTAAAGCGCGACAAAAGCTCTTTGATACCGGAAATCAATTTTGCGCTCATGCTCAAACTGCGCAGTCCCATACCCGAAAGCACGAGAACGCTGTCGTTTTTTCCCGCCATCTCTCCGCACACGGAAACGGGTATATTCGCTTTTCCGGCGGCATCGACCGTCATCGCGATGAGGCGCAGGACGGCCAAATTGAATTCGTCGTAAAGTCCCGACACTGCGGGATTTTCCCTGTCGATGCCGAGCGTATACTGCGTCAAATCGTTCGTACCGATCGAAAAAAAATCGCTGTGCTTTGCAAGCGAATCGGAAAGCAGGGCGGCGGCGGCCGTTTCCACCATGATGCCGATCGGAACATTATCGTTGAACGGAATGTTTTCTGCGCGCAGTTCGCTCCGCACCGTTTTCGCGATCGATTTGCACTGCTTGACCTGATCGACGGTCGTGATGAGCGGCAGCATGATGCGCAGGTTTCCGTAAATGCTTGCGCGGTATAAAGCGCGCAGCTGTGTTTTTAAAAGCTGCGGATAGGCGAGGGAAAGGCGTACGGCGCGCAGTCCCATAAGCGGATTTTTTTCTTCGGCGATCGGGATATCCGCCGAATGAATGAGTTTGTCGCCGCCCGCGTCGAGCGTGCGGATCGTTACGGGTTTTCCGTTCATAGCGCCGAGCGCGTGCTTATACGCGTTGAACTGCACATCTTCGTCGAAGGGGCGGTACGCGTAGTTTCCGGTTTCATGCACGGTACTCATGTATAAAAATTCCGTTCGGAAAAGACCGATGCCGTCCGCACCTTCTTTTACCGCGAAGTCCGCTTCTTCCGGCGTGCCGATATTCGCATATAATTGAAATTTCGTACCGTCTTTCGTTTCGGCGGATTTTGTTAAAAATATTTTAAGCTTTTCGCCGTGCGCTTTTTCCTCTTCGATTTTTTTTCGATATTCGGAGAGCGTCGCGTCGTCCGGGCCGGCGATGACTTCCGCCGTTTTTCCGTTTACGACGACGGTTTCCCCCGTTTGAATTTGATGCGTGATATTGTTGATGCCGACGACGGCGGGAATACCGTAGTTCCGCGCCAATATGACGACATGGCTCGAAAGGCCGCCTTCGGTGAGTGCGAGCGCCGCAATCTTTCGTTTTGCAAGGGCGATCGTATCCGTCGGTGAAAGGGATGACGCGACGATGACCGATCCTTCAGGCACTTCGTTTGCGTCGAATTCGCGGACGCACAGCATATCGTCGAGTACGAGGGCGAATACGTCGGTGATGTCTCTTGCCCGCTCGGCTAAATAGTCGTCGCCAGCGTTGCGCAGTTTTTCGGCATATTCGGCCGATTTTACGTCGACGACGTGTTCGATATTTACGTTCGATTTTTCATAAGAATCTTTGAGTTCGGCGGCAAAGATCGGATCACCGAGCATGAGCGTATAGGCTTCGAGCAAGTCGCGCTGTGTTTTGTTCGCCGGGGTTTTCGGCAGGCGGTCGAGTTCGGCGCCGAGCCTTTCGGTGACGGCGCGCACCGACGATAAAAAACGCTCCCAGCCGGCATCCTTTTCTTCTTTTCGGACGGTTTTTTGAGGAACGGTTTTTATTGTCTTTTCGGGAATGACGAAGGCCTTTCCGAGTCCTATTCCGTCAGCTGCCGGAATGCCGAGAAATATTTTCATTTGTATTTTATTATAACGGCGGCTCGGAGGAGTGTCAAACAGAAGGTATCGATTTTTTATCAGGCAATCGAATACGCTTATATACAAAACGGCCGCGCATGTGCGCAGCCGTATCTTCATTACAGTAATTTGCTTTTCAATTTTTTGCGGCATGAGGGACTGCAAGCGCGCGTCATGCCGCGAACGGTTATAGCGGGATATTGCCGTGCTTTTTCAAAGGCGTGTCCATGCTGCGCTTTCGAGCGAGCACTTCGAAACTGCGTGCGATGCGCTCTCGCGTTTCCTGCGGTTCGATCACTTCGCTGACATAGCCGCGCTTCGCCGCGATTTTCGGCGTCATTATCTCCGTTTTATATTCTTCCGACTTTGCCGCGACTTCGGCCGCCTTCGACGGATCTTTGAGTTCTTTTGCGTACAAAATGCCGATCGCGCCTTCCGCACCCATAACCGCGATTTCCGCTTTCGGCCACGCGTACACGTAATCGGCGCCGAGGTGTTTCGAGCACATAGCGATGTATGCGCCGCCGTACGCTTTGCGCGCGATGACGGTTACTTTCGGAACGCTCGCTTCGCTGTACGCATAGATCACTTTTGCGCCGTGCCTGATGATGCCTTTTTGCTCTTCCTGCGGGCCGGGGATAAAGCCGGGAACGTCGACGAAAGTTAAAAGCGGGATACCGAAAGCGTCGCAGTAACGGACGAAGCGCGCGATTTTGTCGCTTGCATCGCAGTCGAGAACGCCGCCGACGCCCATCGGATTGTTTGCGACGATGCCGACCGATTTGCCTTCGATCTTCGCAAAGCCCGTCACGCAGTTTACCGCAAATTCCGCCGACGTTTCAAAAAACGAATCGTCGTCGATACAGCAGTTGATGATTTCGCGGATATCGTAACCGGCGCGCGGATTTTCGGGGATGATTTCTTCGATGCGCTTCGCTTTTTTCTTCGCGTCGAATTTGTATTTTTCGTTTTGTGCGAGATCGTCGCCGAAATAATGGGGGATGTAGTCGAGCAGCGCGCGCACTTTTCGATAGCAGTCGTTTTCGCTTTCGCAGCGGAAATGCGCGACGCCCGATTTTTTCGAGTGGATCGCAGCTCCTCCCAAATCTTCCGACGAGATGTCCATAAACATAACCGATTTGACGACTTTCGGGCCGGTGATAAAAAGTTCGCTTATCTTGTCGATTGCAAAGATAAAATCGGTGATGCCCGGCGAATACACGGCGCCTCCCGCACAGGGGCCTGCGACGATCGAAATCTGCGGCACCGAACCGGATGCGCGGACGTTTTGATAAAAGAGGTCTCCGTAGCCGCACAGCGCGTCGACGCCTTCCTGAATGCGCGCTCCGCCGGAATCGTTTATACCGATGACGGGGCACCGCGATTCGACCGCCTTGTCGATGAGTTCGGCGATTTTTTTGCCGTGCATGAGACCGAGCGAGCCGCCCTGTACCGTAAAATCCTGCGCGTATACCGCGACCGCTCTTCCGTTTATCTTTCCGAATCCGGTGATGACGCCGTCGTAGGGCATATCCTTTTTTTCCATGCCGAAGCTCGTGCAGTTGTGGCGCACACCCGAATAGATTTCCATAAACGAATTTTCATCGCACAAAGCGCGAATCCGTTCGATTGCGTGAAGTTTTCCTTTTTCGTGCTGTTTTTCGACATTGTATTCCATAAGACAATTCCTCGTTCCAAAATAATTTAAACGTACGCTCTATGATAACCCATCGTTTCCGCGCTGTCAATATGACAAAAATCGGTTTTATGTCGAAGTCGAATTGAGCGTGTTCGGGACGACCGATTACCGCTTTAGGTAAAGAGGCGAAGTTTCGTATGCCGCGAGCGGATGCGGCAAAACCGATTATCCCCCAATTTACCGCTGCAATCGGCCGTTCCGTATTTAAGTCTTCATCGATTCCGCTCCGCTTCTTTTTGCACGGCGGTGGAGTCCGGCACCCACGGGTATTTTTCTTTGAGCGCGCTTGAGGCAAGGGCGGCGTTTCCTCCGTTTTTTTGCAGGGCGCAGATCGCGTCGGATTTGAAGGCTGCGGTATCGACGGGCACATCGTCCTCTTTTTCTTCGATACCGGTGACGGCCCATCCGTTTTTTTTATACGTCAGTCTTACCGTATCTCGATTACGCTTTACGATAAACTCGCCCGTTTCGCCGTCCGTGCGCACGGTGTAATACTCCGCCGTATGTACCGCTTGAGCGCCGTCTTCGAGCGGTGCGCCTCCTTCGCCTGTTACCGGCGTTTTCTTTTCGCTCCGTTCGGGCACGCGGACTTCGAGTAAGCTTTCTTTGCCGTCGAGCGTAAAAGAAGTAATGCCGTATACGTCCCGCCTTGCCTCCGCATTTTCCTCCGAAAGGGAGGCGAACCACGTTTCCGGGGCGGCGATGCCGTTTTTCGGATCGTAGGCGCTCCTCGCTTTGTTTACGACGTAGATGCCGCCGACGATATCGCCGTAGCGCTTGGACACTTTGCCCGAAGACATTGCGCCGACGAGTTCGACGTTTTGCGTGTGTATCGCTTCGTAAAAAGCTTCGGCGACTTCAAAAGAGGTAAGACCTACGGCGGAAGGGCGGTGCCGGGCATCGCGCACCGCGCTGAAAGCGAAAAACGCGATAACGGCGGCAAGCGCAAAACAGGCCGCGATCGCTCCCGCATTGCGTCTGAATGTCCGTCGGGCGCTTAAGCTTCGTTTTTTCGATTTGTAATAGGATGCGACTTTTGCATCGAACTCGCTTTGAGGCAGGGCTGCAGGATGCGGTACTTCTTTCAGCGAGCCGTCACCGATTCCGAGTTCGGCGTAAAAAGCTTGAAGCGGAAAGGTTTTTTCTTTTTGCCTGTCCGCCGCGCCGTCCGTTGTACCGGACGTGTTCGCTGCGCCGTGTACATCGTGTGATCCGCGTGCATTTTTCCGTTCCGCTTCTGCGGTACGTGCCGGAAGTTCAAGCGCGGCATCGACGCTTTCGGCAAGAGACGCATCGACTCCGTTTATGACGTGCTCGAGATGCATATAATTTTTATCGTATTCGTCGGTGCTCCGCGCGCTCTCATCGCTTTTGTCGTAAGGCATGCGCTTTGCAAGAGCGCGGTAAGCGATGACCGCCTGTGTAAAAGAAAGTGCGCTGCGCCTTTCGGAAAGCGCTTTGCTTATCCAAAAGCCCTGCAGCTTTGCATAGGATTCGCCGCCGGTCGCGCACGCTTTATCGAACAGCGTTTGGGGTAAAAAAAGGAGAGCCGGTTTTTTTGCAAACCCCGCTGCAGCCTTTACATAGATGCCGCCCGCACCGATGTTTTCGATTTTTACGTTTTCTTTTTTCGCTTCTTCTATTGCGCATAGTGCCGCATAGGAAGCGGCCGCCGCCGCATAGTGCTCGGCCTCTCCTCCTTTTTCCGCCCTCAAAAAGATTTCCGCAAGAGAGAGCATCTCTTCATCTTCACCGAATCGCCCGCAGAGATACACGTGAGCGTCATCTCCGTCGCCGATCGTTTTGACGCCGTCGAATTTCCATTCGGAAAACGAAAACGTCATATCGGATCCGAAATTTTTATCCGCGCAGGCAGCGATGCCTGACTCGGAAAGCAAATTTGAAAAACGGGTTTTGGCAAATGCCGATTCGGTTAATCCCGTATCGAATATAATTTCACTCATAATTTTATTATACAATCATTTTGAAACTCCGCATTCAGCCGACGGCGTTATCGTCTGCCTTCGGGTGAATACAGATAGCGGAAGTAATCCATGTTCGTGCTGTACGTCGCATCGCGCCCTTTAAGCGTATTTGCATACGATTCCATACTTTTCCAAAACGCGTAAAATTCCGGATCGCGGTTATACGCTTCGGCGTAAATGCGCGCCGCTTCCGCGTCCGCCTGTCCTTTGATCTCTTCGGCGCGGCGATACGCATCGGAAGAAATCGTACGCTTTTCGTTTTCGAGCCGTCCGATCCATCCCGTTTTTTTCGCTTCTCCGAGCGAACGGTATGCCTGCGCGACTTGGCTGCGGTCTTTTATCATGCGCTTGTATACGCTTTCGGTGAGTTCGTCCGAATATTTTATTTGTCTCGGTACGATGTCGATGACCGTGATGCCGTAGTCCGAAACGAGGACGTTTGCGGCGGCGGTCATTTCTTCGCAGAGCGCGCCCCGTCCGCGCACGACCGCTTCGATTGTCGTGTTGACGTTTACAAGCGATTCGATTTCCTTCGTCTCTTCGTCTTCCGCCGCGACGGCCTTTGCCGCGCGCTCGTTGATGATGTTCGAAGAACGCACGATTTCGCTCAATCGGTTTGCGGTGACGACCGTACGCGTCGCCGAATCGATGATGTCGCTCAGGCGGTTGCTTGCGTTTTCGATCGTTTTAAAACTCGTGTAGAACAATTTCGGATCGGCTATCTTCCATCGGCTCGTCGTGTCGACGACGATAAATTGGTTTTCTTTTGTCGGAATGCGCTGCGGATCGCCGTCGATCGAAAGGATGCGTTTCGGATACGTTGTCACCAGATCCGCGGCGGGAATTTTAAAATACAATCCCGCGTCGGTGCGGACTTCGGCGATGCTTCCGAATCTCGTGACGACCGCCTGATTTCCCTCTCTGACGATATAGAGCGGGCCGGACGCGAAGAAAAAAATCAACAAAAATAAAAAAACGGCGAAGGGCAGGACGATACGTTTGATCGATTTCATTGCGCTCCTCCTTCGGAAGCCGAAAGCTGTTTTATCGGCAGTACGTTTTGGAGTTTACCGTCGATGAGCGTACTCTTCGTGTCGGAATTGAAAAGGGCGTCCATCGTTTCCAAATACATGCGCTCGCGGGTAACGCGCGGCGATCGCCGGTATTCTTGATACACGGAGTTGAAGCGGGCGACGTCTCCTTTCGCACGGTTTACGCGTTCCGCCGCATATCCCTGCGCGACCGAAATCTGTTTGTCGGCTTCTCCCTGAGCTTTCGGAATTTCGGCATTGTACGCTTCTTTTCCTTCGTTGATAAATCGGTTCATATCCTGTATCGCTTTGTTGACGTCTTCGAAGGCATCCTGCACGCCCTCGGGCGGAACGATGTTTTGCAGTTTGACCGTCGTAACATGTATGCCCAAACCGAGCTTTGCAAAATTGTCGTTCATCATATCGCGCGACTGCATTTCGATGTTCGTGCGCTCCGCGCTCATAATGTCGAGGATGGCGCGGTCGCCGACGAGCGTATTGATCACCGAGCGGGAGATGTCTCGGATCGTACGCGTGCGGTCTTCGACGTTGAACTGCCACGCTTTCGGATCGACGATGCGGTATTGAATGATCCATTCGACGTCGACGATATTCAAATCTCCCGTGAGCATAGTGGATTCGGCGACGATGCCGTTTTGATAGCGGCTGTTCCGCTTCATTTCGATCGTCTGAAAACCGAACTGTTCCGTCTGAACGACTTGCACCGGAATATTGTAATTTTTGTCGATGCTGAAGGGCAGCTTAAAATGCAAACCCGGTCCGACGGTTTCGACGTATTTGCCGAATCTCGTGACGACGGCCTGCTCCGTTTCATCGACGATGTAAAAATTGCTTTTTACCGCCGACGCTCCGATAAAGAGGGCGAGCAGCAGCGCATAGGACGACGGCTTTGAAAAAAAACGCCGCGCCGATTCTTTTGTTATTTTTCCCATAGTATTCCTCATTTCAAATATAACATAAAACGCCGGCCGTATCATCACGAGGAAAAGAGTGCCGGCAGTTTTTTTACAGCATATAAGGGGAGCGGGGAATTTTGCGTTTGGCGACCCTTGTAAGCGGCGGCGGGAACTTTGCGCTTTATATCGGTTTGCATAAAAATTTCATTAAAAAACACGCTCTTAAGCAAATAAAGGGGCTGCCGTATACTTTTGTATACAGTCTGCACAGTTATATGTATTTGCGTATAAAAAAGTATACGCCGTCTTATTTTATATGCGGCTTATTTTTTTTGTTAAAATCATGTTTTTTCGGATATCGATATTTAATTTGTTGTATTATAATAAATTATAAATTAATATAAAAATTTTCTGTTTTTCCTTTCTTGGCACATTTTTTGCCATACATATAATCGAGAGTTTGTTTGCGGAAAAATATATCGGAGAGGCGGCAAGGGCTGATGCCCCGTTAAAAGGACGGACGGCATACGGACACGGATTTTTGAGCCGGAGCGGATGTATGAAAACACAAAACGATAACGTGTATGCATTGTATCTCAATGAAATCAAATCGTATCCCCTGCTTTCCGAATCGGAAGAAAAATCGCTGTTGAAAAAAATTGCGGCGGGCGATGAAGCGGCGAAGACGCGCTTTATCAATTCGAATTTGCGTCTTGTCATCAGCATTGCCGGCCGTTTTGCCGATTCGAATACGCCTTTTATGGATTTGATCCAGGAAGGAAATATCGGTTTGATGACCGCCGTTTCAAAATTCAAAATCTCGTACCGTACGCGTTTTTCGACTTACGCTTATCCCTGGATAGTGCAATATATGCAGCGCTACGTGCAGACGAAATCGACGGATATCTATATCCCCGACAATAAAATCGCTCTGCTTCGGAAAATAAACGAAGTTCGTGCCGAGCTTTTTTCAAAAAACGGCTTTATGCCGTCCGATGCGGATATCGCCCGAGTTTTGCATATCGAAGAAAAAACGGTGCGCGATATTTCCGTCATGCCGTGGAACGTCATACGTTTCGATTCGCCGTGCAGCGAGTATGAAGATACCGTATACGGCGACAGCATTCCCGATACGGCTTCCGGTCCCGAAGAAACCGCGATCGGAAAAATCTTAAAACAGGAAGTCCGCACTTTTATCGATTCGCTGCCGGAAGAAGAACGCAGAGTTATGCTCTGCCGTTACGATTTCGACAGGATGGAACGGCGGACATTATTTGAAACGAGCAGGCTGCTCGGTATTTCCTCGGAAACCGTGCGCAAAATCGAAATCCGCGTGATGCGTTTTATAAAAGAAAGCGCATCGGCTTTCGAAAGCGCGGCGGAGGAAACGCTGACGGCATAACCATACCGCATAGAGAACATCGGAGAAAGAGAGAGTTTCAGTGCGCCGCTGCAGGGCAATATAAAATGCTTTGCAGCGGTCTTTTATTTTATAGACGGAACTTTGTATTTCATTTATGATGTAACAAATCACCGCCTATCGGCCGGTTCCGGGAGAAATTATGCGTAAATCGATTATCGCGCTTGCAGTGTTTTGCTCGGTGTTTTCAGCGTTCGCTCAAAAAACCTTTACGGTTTCCGAATTCAAATCTTATGTCGAAAATTATAAAATCGCATCCGGTGCCGAGGGCGAAACCGTTTCGATAAAAATAAAAGACGTGCTCTCTTCCGAAACGCAAAACAGTTTGGTGACGCTGACGTGGAAAACAAAAAATTCCAAAAACCTGTATTTCGATTTGGATCTGTCGGAATGCACGTACGCAGACGACGATTGTATACTCGAGCTTTTTCATATCAAAAATGTGCGCAGATGCGTGCTGCCGATGAGCACAAAATTTCTCCGTTATTTTGACTGCACGCAGCTCGAAGAGATAAGGCTTCCCGACGGGCTTGAGGTAATCCAACGTAACGCATTTTTTGACGTACCGACATTAAAGCGCATCGAAATTCCTGCGAGCGTGCGCTACGTCGGGGCCTGTGCTTTCGGCGATTGCTCTTCGCTCGAATACATACTGATCGATAAAAATGCGAATACCGAAAAGTGGTCGCTTGCATGGAACGCGTGGAACGATGCAAAAATCGTTTATTCGGATGAAAAAGATTTTTCCGATAAAAAGACCGATAAAAAAAACGATGAGCCGCCTGCAGCGGAAAGGGGTACCGTCGCTTTTGACCATGCCAATTATCACATGTGGGACGATATCGCTTATACGATAAGGCTTGCGGAAAAGCCCTCGAAAACGCAAAAGGCGAACATATTCGTATACGATGCGCATAACGGAGGTGAGCTCATGGGTAGGCTTCCTATTAAAATCAAAAAAAATAAAACGGTCTATACTTTTACCGGCGTTCCGACAAAACACTTCGAACTTCCGGAAACCGATTTGATTTATACGATATTGAAAGAATGTCAGGAGTATTGGGCGAAAATGAAATTCGTCCTCGTATTAAAAAACGGCGCCAGGATCGATTTGGCGGGTTCGGCAAGGTGTTATGTAACTCTGCCGTAGACTTTTTTTAGGCGATATTTTTTCTTACGGAAATTTTTTTCGAGCGTTTCCAAAACCTGCGATACGTGATAGAATACGCGCTATGGCACAAAATGGACGCACGCGCGGGCGGAAAACCGTTTCGCATTCTTCCGTAAAACCTTCGACTCGAACAAAGTCCTCCCCCCGCCGGATTCCGGGCAAAAAACATAAAATCGTATTTTCTTCCATGCAGACGGCGATCTTGTGTGTTTTGATTGTCGCCGCCTGTTTTGCGCTTCTTGTCGTCAATTCGGGACGCAATCCGAAAAATACCGCCGTCGAGCATCGGATCGCCTCACAAAACGCGGATAGTGCGGGTGAAGAGAAGCGCACACCGGACGCTCGACAAAACGCCGATCGGCAAAGTTTGCAAAAGCCGCAGCAAAATGCGGGAAAATCCGATGAGCGGCAAAGCTCCGGACGGGAAGCGCCGCGGAGCGATGTGCCGAAAAAAAACACACAGGAAGAAAATGCAACGCAAAAGGAGCGCGTGGCTGAAGCGCAGATTCGCCGAAGCGCGGACAACAAATCCTCCGGCAGCGCAAAGCCCCCGTATTCCGCGCCCAAGGGACAGCAATCGAATCCCGCATCCGTAAAGCCGCTTTCGTCGGTAAAGCCGTCGTCTTCCGCGCCTCTGTCTCCTGCAGTACCCCCATCTCCGCTTCCCGACATTCCGCAGGCGGTAAACGGTGCAAAGCTCGTTTTCGTATTCGACGACGCGGGTCAAAGTCTTTCGCAGCTTGAAAAATTCCTTTCGCTCCCGTTTCCGATCACCGTGTCCGTTTTGCCCAAGCTCGTACATTCGAAAGCCTGCGCCGACAAAGTGCGCGCGTCGGGCAATGAAGTGATGCTCCACCAGCCCATGCAGGCGGTAAACTTGAACGTCAATCCCGGTCCCGGTGCGGTTACGGCGGATATGCAGACCTCTTCGATCGAAGCGCTTATAAAAGAAAATATCGCCGAAATCGGCCCTGTCGCCGGAATCAACAATCACGAAGGCTCTCTCATCAGCGAAGACGAAATGAAAATCGGAGCTGCGATGCTTGCGGCAAAGGAGAGCGGCGTCTTTTTCCTCGATTCGCGAACGACGAGCCAAACGCGCGTACCGCAGGCGGCTATGGCGCTCGGCATACCCTACTATTCGCGGAACGTATTTCTCGACAATATCAAAGACCGCGAAAAAATCATCCGCGAAATCATGCGCGGTATCGGCATCGCGAATGCGAAGGGAGCTGCGATTATGATAGGGCATATATGGTCGGCGGATATTCTGCCGGGCATATTGATCGAATTCTATCCTGTGCTGAAAAACAAGGGGTATGCGTTTACGACGGTGAGCAATTCCGGCGCGCTTATCCGCCCGTAGTTGTGCGGTCGTGTTTTTATCGGGCTGTGGTCGTGCGGCGTTTGCAATGCGGCGTATTGATAAATTATTCGTGCGGAGGGTTTAATACCCCGACGCTTGCGTCGTAACAAAGGGTATTAAACCCGACTGCAACCACCTTATGAGAACAACATACCCCGACGCTTGCGTCGGGGGTGTTGATTAATTAATAATTTAACGATTTTAATAATTGCAATTTTTAAAAATTGCCGATCGATAATTTTTTGGAGAGGCTATGAAAGTTCTCGGTATCGAATCTTCATGCGATGAAACGGCGGCGGCGATCGTCGAAGACGGCCGCGTTATTTTAAGCAACGTCGTTGCGACACAGATTCCGTTTCACGAAATATACAAAGGAGTCGTCCCCGAAATCGCGAGCAGAAAGCACGCCGAATGGATTTTGCCCGTCGTAAAGCAGGCGTTCAAAGAAGCCGGCCTTTCGCTCGGCGATATCGATGCGGTTTCTGCGACGAATCGTCCGGGGTTGATGGGCTCTCTCCTCGTCGGTTTGACTTACGGCAAAACGCTCGCATGGGCGGCTGGAAAACCCTTTATCGCGGTCAACCACATGCTGGGCCACCTTTACGCGGCGTACCTTGCAAATGATATCGCCTACCCGTATCTCGGTCTCCTCGTTTCAGGCGGTCACAGCATCATCTGCAAAGTACACGGATTCGACGATATCGAAGTGCTCGGTACGACAGTCGACGATTCGGTCGGCGAAGCATTCGATAAAGTCGCCAAGTTTTACGACCTCGGCTATCCCGGCGGCGTCATTATCGATAAACTTTCGAAAGAGGGAGATGCGCGCGCATTTTCCTTTCCGGTTCCCAAGCTCGACGAAAGCGAACACCGCTACGACGTTTCGTTCAGCGGATTGAAAACCGCCGTCATCCATCAGCGCGATCTTTTTTTGAACGAAGGTTTCGAGCCGACGACGGAAAATATGTGCGCGTCGTTTCAGGATGTCGCTTGCCGTACGCTCACGTCGCGCCTTTTCCGCGCGGTGGAAGACACGGGTCTTACAACTGTCGTCGCAGGCGGAGGTGTGGCCGCCAATTCGCACTTGCGCGCGCTGCTCGCCGAACGGCGCGATATCACGTGCATATTTCCGCCGCTTAAACTCTGCGGTGATAACGGCGCTATGATCGCGGGCGTCGCCTATCATTTTTTGCAGCGCGGCGATACGAGTCCGCTCAACACTACCGCCTGTGCGCGCATCCCCCAGTTCAGGCGCGGATTGGAACAGGTGCGGAGGCGATAGAGATAACGCGGCGATGGCGCTTCACGGTGCGGGCGTATATTCCGCGAAGCACGGGGAGAAAAAACGAATGGACGATCACGATAAAAGCTCCTCCGCAAAGCGGCAAAGTATCCGCAGAAAAAAACAAAAGGCAAAAAAAATTTGCATCTATGCAAGGAATGCGTTTTTAATTTGTTTGTTATTGACAATAATGCAAATGGTTTTCATAGCGATGAACGGACCGTATCAAGGGTCGATACCCATGAAAATTTATCAATTTTATACCGACTCTTCAATATATCTGAAAAAGAGATGTTTGCCGATTTATACGGCTGCTTTTTTCATACTGTATATCGTTTATTTGATAAAATCGAAAATGCATGATGATATATGATTTCGTTTTTTATTGAATAATTATGGAAAAATTAAAGCGGAAATAACAGGATTGCCGGAATAACAAATGTGTCGAGATTGAAATGAAGCCGAT
Organism: Treponema socranskii subsp. paredis ATCC 35535; assembly: GCA_000413015.1. GTDB lineage: Bacteria > Spirochaetota > Spirochaetia > Treponematales > Treponemataceae > Treponema_D > Treponema_D paredis. Next base: position 259,074 of record KE332516.1, on the reverse strand, counting down.
ACATACGTTTTTTCACACCCGCACTTTTCCCCTATTCTTTTTAATGTCCGCGCGCAGCTTTTTTATCTTCAAGCGCCGTTCGCGCGAAGCTTTTGTCGGCTTTGTCGCTCGCCGCTTTTTTTCGATCCGCGCCGCTGCCGCAATTTTCGCTTCGATGCGCGCAAGTGCGATTTTTCTGTTCCGCTCCTGAAAGCGTTCGTCCTGTACGTCGACGGAGATGATGCCCGCGTGTATGCTTTTTGCCAGACGCTGTATGACAAGTTCCCGCTCCGTTTCCGACAAGCCTTCGATTTTTTCGAGCGCTACGGACGCATGTACTTTCGTGTTGACTTTGTTTACGTTTTGCCCGCCCGCTCCGCCCGATCGGGCGAATGTCATTTCGGTGTGGAGCGCGATACTCTCGTGCAGTTTTTGTCTGTCCATACGGCGAGTATAGCACAATCCGCTCGTACGGTAAAATATTTTCACTGTCGTTCATGATTGCCATACTGCGCGATTGCTGGTACAATCCTTTTCAGAAATTTGTTTATCGAAAAGAGGCTTCGTATGGCTAAAAAAAGCAAAGTGATTCTCGCGTATTCGGGCGGACTTGATACGACGGTTATCATTCCGTGGTTGAAGGAAGATTACGATTACGACGTCATTGCCGTCTGCATCGATTTGGGGCAGGGCGACGATTGGAAAACGATAAAAGCGCGCGCGATTAAAACGGGCGCTTCGGCATGCTATGTCGTCGATGCGCGAAAAGAATATATCGAAGAATATATTTGGCCTGCGCTGAAAGGCGGTGCGCTCTACGAAGACCGGTATCTGCTCGGTACGTCGACGGCGCGTCCGCTTATCGGAAAAATCCTCGTCGAATACGCTCGGCAGGAAAAGGCCGTTGCGATCTGTCACGGCGCGACGGGAAAGGGTAACGATCAAGTCCGCTTCGAACTTGCGATCAAAGCGTTCGCACCGGATCTCCGCGTTATCGCCGCGTGGCGCGATCCTAAGTGGGATCTCCAAAGCCGCGAAGACGAAATCGAATATCTTGAAAAGAGGGGCATTCCCGTTCCGGTAAAAAAATCTTCTTCGTACAGCTGCGACGAAAATATTTGGCATATCAGTCACGAAGGCCTCGAACTTGAAAAAACCGAAAATGAAGCCGACTGGAAAAATATGCTCAAAATCACGAAGCTGCCCGAAGCGGCTCCCGATAAAGCCGAATACGTAAAGATCGAATTCGAAAAGGGTATTCCCGTCGCGGTCAACGGTAAAAAAATGGATTCTCTTTCGCTCATGGAAACGCTGAACAAAATCGGCGGAAAAAACGGCATCGGTCTCATCGACCTCGTCGAAAACCGCTGTGTCGGTTTGAAAAGCCGCGGTGTGTACGAAACGCCGGGCGGAACGATTTTGTATTACGCGCACGAACAACTCGAGCACTTGTGCCTCGACCGCGATACTTATCACTACAAGCAGCAGATCGCGCTCAAACAGGCGGAACTCATTTACAACGGTTTGTGGTTTACCTCTCTGATGAGCGGTATCATGGCGTTCAACGATAAAGTCGAAGAGAGCGTGAGCGGCTGGGTGCGCCTCAAATTGTACAAGGGGACGATACAGGGTGCCGGTTCCTTTTCTCCGTACAGCTTATATAACGAAAGCATCGCAAGCTTTACGACCGGCGATCTCTACGATCACCGCGACGCGGGCGGCTTTATCACGCTTTTCGGTTTGCCGCTTACCGTGCGCGCAATGATGGAACAAAAAGCGGGTAAAGGACAGGCTGTCGTAAAAAGCCGTTCTTTGAAAAAGCGGCCGACGGAATAAATAGTACAAATGAAACACATTGTCAAAAAAATTATTTTCGCCGCTGCGGCATCGCTCTGCATGATTTCCGCTTTCTGCGCCGACGAAGAACGTGCCGATTCGACTACCGTGATTTTTCCTTCATACGGGGATGCAGGGTATAAACTTGCCGTGAAAAAGGCCGAGCGTCTTTCGGCGGCGCTTCCGAATCTCGGCGAAAAAGCGGCGGCCGATCTTGTTGCGGGGAAGGTTATTTCCTTCGGCAACGGCAGCGGGGAAGATTTGACAAAGTACGTGCCGTCTTCGAGTGCCGCTGCGAAAAAACTTGCGGCATCTCCGCAGGGTAAGAGCGGCTTTGCCGTCGTATCTTGTGCGCTCATCCCGTATCCCGCTTCGTGGAAGGGCATGAGTGCGGATGAAAAACTTCTTTCCCTCTACAATGCGCTCGGACGCGTTTCCGCGCAAAAGGGCATTACGTATATTTCGCGGCGTGCGGGCTATAAGCCGAAAACGCTTTTTACGCGCTCGTACTATATTGCAGATACCGAGCATACGGAAACCGCGCTCGCCGATCCCGTTGCAAGCGAAGTTCCCCCTTCCGACCGGCGCTACGTGTTTCAGGAAGATACGTCGTTCGGCGAAAATACGTATCTCCACACGTATACCGATTCCGCATTCGAAATCTTCCTCGAAATTACGAACTGCACACCGATGAAGTATCACGGAGTGACGTGCTTAAAAGAGCGCGAAATGGAAATGTGCATTTCGGCGTACCCGCTCGAAGAAGGTATTTTCTTTTCTTCCGCGGCAATCGTTACGGGACAAAAGCAGACGGTAAGCGTCCTCTTTATAAAAGTGGATTTGGCCGACGCATTTAAACGCCGTACCGATGCGCTCTACGAGTGGTTCCTCAATCAAATTAATAATTAATCGAATATCGGGTTTCGAAAATATTTAATCGATAATTAAGAATTGTTATGCCGCCTGTTGTATACGAATACGACGATCGCCATGGCGATGATGAGGGCGTAACCAGCAAAGCTCAGCATATCGGGTATTTGACCGAATGCGAAAAATCCCATAAGCGATGAAAAAACGATCTGCGAATAATCGAATATGCTGATCTTTGCGGCCGGCGCTTCGCTGTATGCCGCCGTTATTGTGAGCTGACCGCCTGCGGCCGCAATGCCCGCTGCGAGCATGATAAGGAGCTGACGGCTTGTCATCGGAGAAAAGTGAAAGAGCAAAAACGGAACTGCAAGGAGCAATGAAAAAAGCGAAAAGCAGGCGACTATGAGTTTGCCGTTTACGTTCATTATTCTTAAACGGCGTACGCAGGTGTATGCGAATCCCGAACTTACGCCTCCCAAAAATCCTGCAAGGGCGGGAAGCATTGCCGTGATTTCAAACGACGGTTTTATAACCAGAGCCGCTCCCGCAATCGACACACAAATTGCCGCAAGCGGGACAGGCATGATCTTTTCACCGAGTATGAAAAAACTGAAGATGACGGTAAAAAAAGGCGACATCTTGTTGAGGATCGACGCATCGGCGATGTTTATTTTGTCGAGCGCGTAGAAGTTGCCGAATATGCCGAGGGAACCGGCGACGGATCGGAAAAAAAGAAAGCGGACGCTTCCCTCAGGCAGTACAAACGGCCTCTTTCCTTCGCGCTGCTCTTTTATCAATAATACGAAAGCGATAAAAAAGGCGATGATATTGCGGAAAAACGCTTTTTGCATAAAGGGGATGTCGCCTGCAAGGCGGGCAAGCATTCCCATAAGTGCAAAACAAAACGACGAACAGACAATATAGAAGATGCCTCGCGCGATGCGAGATTTGTTGTATTCTTGAGGCATATACATAATATAAAGCGAATCGGCTTTATCGGCAAGACATCGCTTTTTCATAAGCCTGCGACTGTGGACAGTGCAGCTTTGTTTTCATATAATAATACGTAAATGATGAAATCGATTTTTTCTTTGTGTGTGCTTGCCGTTCTGTCTTGTGCTTCCGTTTATTCGGAGAGTGTTTTTACCGAAAAACTCGAAGAGCGCCTTTCGCAAACCGAAGCGGGAAAGAGCGGGTTTTTATCCTATGTCACAGGTTCACGGCAGTATTTTTCGTTGAATCCGATAACGGACTCAGTCCTTATCGGGAGCGGTATCGGCCTCTTTGCGGCCGATCAGTTTTTGTTCCGTTTTAAAAGCGATCGCGTTTTCGGCGGTACTCCGTACAATCGCGACGACGTAAATCCTTTCGACCGTTGGGCTATGCGCCCGTATTCGCGTGCGCTCGACATAACGGGAGACGTATTTATAGGATGTGCGATGGCGACCCCGCTCGTATTTGCATCCGTAGACAGACACGAATGGATTACGATCGGCATTATGTATGCCGAAACGATGCTTCTCACGCATGCGGTAAAAGATTTTATAAAATCGCTCACGTTCCGTGCGCGTCCTTATATGTACTTCGAAGGCTATCCGCAAAAATATGTCGATTCGGGCGATTGGAATAATTCTTTTCCGTCGGGACATACGATGCAGGCTTTTGCCGCAGCCGCGTTTACGAGTTTCGTTTTTGCAGTCTATTTTCCCCGTTCTCTGTGGAATATTCCGGTGAGCGCGGGATCTTATGCGCTTGCCGCGACGGTCGCAGTGCTGCGTCTTTCAAGCGGCAATCACTTTTTGACCGACGTGCTTGCGGGCGCCGCCTTCGGTACCGTTTTCGGTATAGGCATACCGCTCTTGCACATGCTCGGTCGGCAATCTCATAAGGCGGTTGAAAAGCGTAAAGAAGCCGTGTCGCTTTCCGTTTTTCCGACAGGCGTATGTATAAGCGCAAGATTTTAAAAACTTTGCCGCCGTTTTTCTTGACAAAACGGATATATGGTCATACCATAAAAAGGAATCGCTGTATGGGACAGCGACCGTTTAATAATATTTGGAGGCATGAATAATGCAAAAAAAGGTATTTTCATTTGCATTGGCTGTATTTGCAGTTGCGGGTTTGATTTCCTGCGGCGGTAAATCGATCAAAAACGGAACCTATACTTCATCCGTACACGGCATGAACGATGAGATCGAAGTATCCGTTACGATTGCAGACAAAAAAATCGCGGATGTACGGGTTACGAAAAACTCGGAAACGCCGGGCATCGGCAGTGCGTTGACGGATGCGAAGGGCACGGTTTTGACGGCGGGCGGCGCGTCCCCCGTCGAATTGATCCCCGCCGAAATCGTAAAGCATCAGTCGGTCAACGTCGATGTCGTAACCGGTGCGACGATCACGTCGGCTGCAATCAAAGCTGCGGTGTCGAACTGTCTGAAAGAGGCGAAAGCGAATCCTTCCGATTGGAATGCGAAACCCGAAGCGGCTCCCGCTCCTGCAAATGCGAGCGCGGATGTCGTCGTTGTCGGCGGCGGTGGTGCGGGTCTTGCGGCGGCTATCGCTGCGGGTCAGCAAAATAAATCCGTCATCATCGTAGAAAAGAACGGCGAAGTCGGCGGCGACACGCTCGTGTGCGGCGCCATTTACAATACTCCCGACGAAGCGCTGCAGAAAAAAGCGACGATGGGCGATGCGGTAAAACGCACTATAGAATCGGCTCTCGCCGAAGCTCCGAAAAGCGGCGAGCACGCCGCGCTTCAAGCGCAAGTGCGCTCCCAGTGGAACGCGTACAAAGCGAGCGGCAGAACCGACCTCTTCGATTCGAAAGAATGGTTCGCGCTGCAGACGTGGAACGGCGGCGATAAAGTCGGTAATTTAAACCTCGTCAAAGTGCTGTGCTACAACGCATACGACGGACTTAACTGGATCGACGATTTGGGTATGAGCTTTTCCGACGTCATCAGCCAGGGAGCGGGTTCTCTGTGGGAGCGCACGCACACCAGTACGATGAAGATGGGAACGGGCTTTATTTCGACCTATGTCGAAAATATCGCCAAGATGAACAATATCACGGTCATGGTTGAAACGACGGGTAAATCGCTCGTCAAAGACGGCAACAGAGTTACCGGCGTCGTATGCGCCGACAGAAACGGCAACGAGTTTACCCTTTCGGCAAAGGACGGCGTCATTCTCGCGACCGGCGGTTTTGCCGCAAACGGCGCGATGGTGCAAAAGTACAATACGTCGGGCAAATGGCAGGATTTGAGCAAAGTCGCGACGACGAACCGCTTTTCGTGCTCTCAGGGAGACGGTATCGAAATGGCCGTCGCTGCGGGCGCTTCGCTCACCGATATGGAACAGCTCCAGCTTTTGTATCTCGGCAACTTAAAAGACGGACAGCTGACGAAGTATCCCCCGAGAGACGTCAACGGCACCGACCAGATTATCTTTATCAATAAAGAAGGCAAACGCTTTACGAACGAAGGCGGCCGCCGCGATAATATCTGTCTCGCTGTTTTTGCACAGCCCGATAAAGTGTTCTACATGCTCGAATCCGGCGACGGCGACAAATACAAAGATATCAAAGATCCTTCATGGAGAAGTGCCGACGGCTTTACTTTCGACTATCTCGAATCGAACGGTTACATCTACAAGGGCGACACGCTCGAAGAAATCGCCGGAAAACTCGGCATGAACGCTGCGACGCTCCAAGAGACGATCAACACCTTCAATGCGAGCGTCGATTCCGGCCGCGACGAATTCGGCAGAACGCTCTATTCGACGAAGCTGACGAAGGGCCCGTGGGTTGCAACTCCGCGCCAAGCCTGCGTTCACCACACGATGGGCGGCGTTACGATCGACACGAGCGGACACGTTATCGGCACGAACGGCAAAATTATCCCCGGTTTGTATGCGGCAGGTGAAATCACCGGAGGCATACACGGTGCGAACCGCTTGGGCGGAAACGCCGTCGTGGATACGGTCGTATTCGGCAAGCTTGCAGGCGATACGGTTGTTGCGGATGCGCGGTAACGACAATGCAAAAGCGGCTTACATAGGCTAGGCCGCAGTATAAAACCGCCGTCGGGAATCGACGGCGGTTTTTTTTATATCGTGAAAATTGAAGCAGGCGAAAGAAGTTATTGAGTCCGCAGCAATATGTAAATACGAATTAATAAAATTTATTTTTGTTCCGAAAGGCCGCTTCTCGTGTCGACGATACGCTTCATATCGGCGATATTGTCTACAACGATGTAATTGTCGTACACTTCGATTTTCCGCTTTTCGACGAATTTATTAATTTCATCGCGCGTCGCTTCCGGCGACAGTCCCGCCCAATGCGCCACATCTCCCGCCGATACGTTGAACTTCCGCTGCCGATCGGGCGCATTCGGTGAAGGATTCATTTCGTCGAACATGAGAAATACGTCGGCGATGCGGGCTTGTACGTCTTTGATTGCGAGCGTGCGGAGTCTGCGCCGTTGGTCGTAGATACGTTTGCAAAAAAGCTTCAATAGGATAATGGCGATCTGCGGATTACCCATGATGAGCAGTTGGAAATTTTCTTTGTTGAATTCGAGGCATTCGACATTGCCGATCGCGACGCAGGTTGCCGAGCGCGGGGAATTGTCGAGGATGGCCATTTCGCCGAAAAATTCTCCGGGCTTCATGATGTCCAGATTTTTCTTTGCGCCGTTTACGCATTTGACGAGCTGCACGCGTCCCGACTGAATGAGATAAAAACTGTTGCCCGGTTCGAATTCGCTGATGATGACATTGCCCGGTTTATATTGTTTGGCAAAACGTTTGAACGCGGGAAGTGCAAACTGCTTCAGCGCGCCCGAAGCTTCTTCGTCTTCTTCGGTTGTATCGCTGCTTTTTGTTTTTTCTTTTATCTTCGTGTTGCGCAGTTTTGCATCGGCATATAATTTTGCGACTTCGTCTTTTTTCGCTGTGTTCGGATAGAGCGATAAAAATTTAACGCAGATGTCGCAGCACGAGAGGTATTCTTCGTCATTATAAAAACTCTTTGCAACGGCGATCATACCGGTCTGCTGATCTTCGGGAACGTTGTTGAGAATCGCTTCGGTTTTTTTATGAATGAGACGCAGCTGATTTGAAAAGACGCGGAGCATCTTCATGATGATCTCTTTGTTGCTGCTGAATATCTGCTCGAATTCCTGTATGGTCAAAGCGATTGAAACGCAGTCGGTAAGCGCGGTTGCGGTTTCTTCGCGCGGAAAACGGCCGAGTGCGGATTTGACACCGAAGAACTCGCCGTTTTTTACCTGCTCGGTAACGGGCTGATGAGTTTCCACATCTGTCGTTGTAAGGACGAGAATACCTTTTTGCAGGATAAAAATCCGTTCGTCTTTATCCCCTTCAAAGTAAACGATCGATCCTTTTGTATATTGCATCGCTTTAGGCATACAAAATCCCCTGGTACATTACAGTATTATATCATAAATCATCTATTTGTGCTATGCTCTTTTTGATGATTGATTTACATATTCACAGCAATGCATCCGACGGTCAGTACCGCCCGGCCGAGCTTGTCGAAAAGGCTTACGAAAGCGGTATTTCCGTTTTTGCGATAACGGATCATGATACGGTTGCGGGGCTTTCCGAAGCCGCCGAAGCCGCCGAAAAACGGCATATTGTTTTTATACGGGGAATCGAAATTTTTGTGGGATGGTCGACCGGCGAATTCCACTTGCTCGGACTCGGTTTTACGCATATTTCGCCGTCGTTGGCGGAACTCGTCGATTTTTTGCAAAAAAAACGCACCGAACGGAATCTGCACATAATCGAAAAGATGCGCGAAAAAGGCATCGATGCGTCGTACGACGAACTTTGCGGCCTCTTTCCGGGCCGTTCCGTCGGAAGACCTCATTTTGCCGAATATCTTAAATACAAAAATACGGTAAAAAACAATAGGGAAGCCTTTGAAAAATATCTCGGAAAAGGTAAGCCCTTTTACGCCGAACGTACCGGCGCAAATCTCGATGAAGCCGTACAGGCGATTGTCGATTCGGGCGGCGTGCCTGTCATCGCGCATCCGCTGTCGCTTTACGTGTCATGGGGACATCTCGGAACGATTTTGGGAGATATTCACTCGCGCGGAGTGGAAGGGATCGAAGCGTATCATCCGGGGGCAAGCGGTCATGACTGCAAGCGCCTCGAATCGCTTGCGCACGAACACGGTATGTTCGTTACTGCGGGAAGCGATTTCCACGGCGAAAAAATCCGCGCCGACAGAAAACTCGGTTATACCGCCGACGGTAAAAAAATAGATGATCGATTTTATTACGAAGAGCTGCTTCCGCATTTGGCAAAGTAAGGGCGCTATTTTCCCGCTGCGGGCGGTTATATAGGTCCTGCCGGCCGTACCGCATATTTTTTTAAAAAATTTTTACATACATGCTCCGAAACTGCACGCTTACGGACGATCCTTATACGGAGAGATTTTGCGTGCAGGGAGCATAATGCGTATGCAGATTTTTTCGTTTTCGCCGTTCGGGTACGAAGGCGCGCTCGTTACGGTTGAAGTGGATATACGCCGCGGCATTCCCGCGGTCGATATCGTAGGTCTTGCGGACGGCGCCGTAAAAGAATCGCGTGAGCGCATGAGAGCTGCCGTACAGAATTCCGGCTTCGACTTTCCGCCGGAGCGCGTGCTTGTCAGTTTATCGCCTGCGGATATGCGTAAAGAAGGCGCAGGCTTCGATTTGGCGATTGCGCTTGCCGTCCTCCAAGCTCGAAGCGGAAAAGATTCGCTTTCCGATTCGTCTTCCGTCCTCGTCATGGGAGAACTCGAACTTTCGGGAAATGTGCGAGGCGTGCGCGCCGTCCACGCTGCCGCTTCCACTGCCGCAGCTTCGGGAATTTTTAAATGTATCGTGCCGCTTGCGAACGAAGACGAAGCGCGTGAAGTGAACGGTATGAAAGTGTACGGAGCGGCATCTCTCGAAGATGCGTTTTCCGCTCTCGACTCGGACGAAGTTTTTACCGAGCGGAGCCGATCGGAACAAAGCGCCTTTATACCGGAAAACTGCATTGAAACGGAGGGCGTTCTTTTTCCTCCCGTTGGAGAAGGTTTTGAATTTGCCGATGTGGCGGGGCAAAGTTTTTTTGTGCGGGGCTTGCAGATTGCCGCTGCCGGCGGTCACAACCTCATTGCAGTCGGCGCTCCCGGCTGCGGCAAAACGATGGCGATGAGGAAATTTCAAGCACTGCTTCCTCTCCTCGATGTCGGAGAAGCTCAGCCGGTTACGCGCATCTATTCGATTGCGGGACTTATGCGGGGAAGCGAACCCCTTGTCAGGATCGCTCCGTTCCGCGAACCGCATCAAACTGCGACGATCGAAGGCATGTGCGGAGGCGGCGTACGCTGTATTCCCGGAGAAATATCGCTTGCACACAACGGGGTTCTCTTTCTCGATGAAGCCGCCGAGTTCCGTTCGTCGGTGCTGCAGATGCTTCGCGTACCCATCGAAAGCGGACGCATCACGCTCGCTCGCGCCGGCCGATCGACGGTTTATCCCGCATCCTTCCAGCTGCTTATGGCGGCAAATCCCTGTCCCTGCGGAAACTTCGGATCGAAATCGAAAATCTGTTTGTGCAGCGCCCGCGCCGTCGAAACCTATTGGAATAAATTTTCAGCTCCGCTTTTAGACCGCATCGATATGCGCGTTTTCGTCGACAACGAAGGAGCGGGGCAGGATGCGGTACGGACGACGACTGCCGAATTGCGTCCTGAAATTGCGCGTGCGGTAAAAGTGCAGCGGAAAAGGCAGGGTAAAAAAAATGCAAAACTTTTGCCCGAAGAGATTGCCGGATACTGTCCGATGAGCGCCGCCGGGCGAAAGCTGCTCGATAATGCTGCGATACGATACGGATTTTCTCCGCGCGCCGTTTCAAGTTCCGTAAAACTCGCGCGCACGATAGCCGATATGGCAGGCTGTACCGTCATACAGGAAGCGCATGTAAAAGAAGCGATACAATACCGAAAAGCGTGTACGGGTTTTTTAGCGGAAACTGCGGTCGGATAGGCTGCGCTTTTTTGAACGCATATACCGTGCCGGTTGCGCGGTTATGCTGGAGGGCTCCCGCGGGAGTACAGTCGTTATATACCGGTTTTAGAAAATATATTTTTCGCTGCGGTTGTTGTGGTTAGCGTACTATAACAAATTGACAAAGTGGCGTAAAAATGCTAAAAACACGCACGAGGTTATTTTATGGAAAATATGATGCACTATCTTAAAGATATCGATACGGAAAAACTGAAAACGGTTTTGGAAATAAAAGACGCGTACAACGGCGGGCGTATGAGCCTTGAAGAGGCGAAGCGGATTTTAAAGGAAAAAGTAAAAAAACTTACGCCTCAGGAAATCGCCGTTGCCGAGCAGGAACTCAAAGAATTCGAAGACGACGAATGCCGCAAAGAAAACATTCAAGGCATGCTCGTTCTCTTTGAAGATATCATGGACACATCCCGTCCCGATCTGCCGGCCGATCATCCGATCATGTGTTATTACCGCGAAAACGATGCGCTTTTAAAAATCATGCTTGAAATCGAAGATTTGGTTCAGTACCCGCTCATCAAAAATCAGTGGCTCGAAATCTACGATAAGCTTGCGCAGTATCGTCTGCACTTTTCCCGCAAGCAAAATCAACTGTATTCCATGCTCGAGCGCAAAGGCTTCGACCGCCCGACGACGACGATGTGGACGCTCGACGATTTTATCCGCGACGAGATAAAAGACGCGCGCACGCTTTTGGATGAAGGCAAAGACGACGCCTTTCTCGCTATGCAGCCGACGATCGTTGCCGACGTCCGCGATTTGATTTCCAAAGAAAACACGATTTTGTATCCGACTTCTCTTGCGATGCTCACTCCTGAAGAATTCGAAGATATGAAAATCGGCGACAGAGAAATCGGTTTTGCGTGGATCGATGTAAATTCAAGTTCCGCAAAAAGCGGAGCGGCCGTTTCTTCGAACTGCAGCTGTGCGGATACGAAAGCTGCGTCGGGTGCAAGCGGCGATTTTGCAAGCGACCTTGCAAAGATTTTGCAAAAACACGGCTACGCAGCTTCTTCCGGTGAAAAGCTCGAGGTTACGACGGGACAATTGACGCTCGATCAAATCAATTTGATTTATAAACACATGCCGGTCGATATTTCCTACGTCGACGAAAATGAAATCGTCCGCTTTTACACCGATACTGAACACCGCGTGTTTCCGCGCAGCAAAAACGTTATCGGACGCGATGTAAAAAATTGTCATCCGAAAGCGAGCGTTCACATCGTCGAAGAAATTATTAAAAAATTCAGAAGCGGCGAAGAGAGCGAAGCGGAGTTTTGGATAAATAAGCCCGGCCTTTTTATCTATATCACGTATATTGCGGTGCGCGATGCCGACGGGCGTTTCCGCGGCGTTTTGGAGATGATGCAGGACTGCACCCATATCAGAAGTCTTGAAGGCTCGCAGACGCTTTTAACGTGGAGCAGCGGCAAAAAAGAAAAAGTCTATGCCGATGATACTTCTTCGGGAAGCAATACTGCGGACGCGGAAAGCTCTCCGAAAAAAGAAAACGCCGGAGCGGAAGCGGCTCTGCCGGAACATTTTTCGGAAAGTGCGAACGGCACAAAGGTTTTGCCGCTCAAAGGCGAAACGAAGCTTTCGGATTTGCTTGTGGTTTACCCGTGGCTGAAAGCCGAACTTCCGTCGATCAATCCCGCATTTAAAATGCTTCAGACTCCGCTCGCCCGCATCATGATCCCGAAAGCGACCGTTTCTATGATGAGCGAGCGCAGTCAAATGCCGATGGATGAATTGATCGCGGCGATCGAAGCGAAGATAAAAGCTCACGAGGGAAAATAAATCGAGCATATACGAGCTTCGGAGTTCAAGTCTCCTTCGGCAATATAACGACTATATTTTTTATGATTGATTTATTTGCTGATGTAAAATTTCTTGTTGCCGGCAAAGAGACTTGAACTCTTACGGCCTTGCGGCCAAGGGATTTTGAGTCCCTCGTGTCTACCATTCCACCATGCCGGCAGGGTAGATGTCAATATACCGCAATAGCGGTATATTTGCAAGTACTCGGTGAAACGCTATAATTGCCCTATGGTACATAAAGCGGATGCGGGTGCCTTTGTCGGTGCAAAACCGGAGCGGGTGCTGAAAGCCGTTTTCGGTTACGACTCTTTTCGGCCCTTTCAAAAAGAGATTATCGCATCGGTGCTTGCCGGAAAGGATACGCTCGCCGTTATGCCTACCGGCGGCGGTAAATCCCTGTGCTGCCAAATTCCCGCTCTCATCTTCGCAGGGCTTACGATCGTCGTTTCTCCGCTCATTGCGCTCATGCAGGATCAAGTGTCCGCCCTTGCCGAAGACGGCGTCAGCGCCGTGTTTTTAAACAGCACGCTCGAATGGGACGACTATAGAAAAGCTTCGGACGATATCCGTTCGGGAAAGATAAAGCTCGTCTACGTTTCGCCAGAAGGTCTTGCGACGGAACGCTTAAGAGATTTGTTTTGTTCGAACGGCGTCAAAGTGAGCTGCGTTACGATCGATGAAGCGCACTGCATCAGCGAGTGGGGACACGATTTTCGCCCCGATTATCTCGAACTCGCTTCCGTGCGCCGTCTCTTTTCCGATGCCGTGTGCCTTGCTCTGACGGCGACCGCAACGGCTTCCGTGCGATCCGATATTATTAAAAATCTCGGTATGAAACGATGCGAAGTTTTTGTCGCGAGTTTTAACCGCGAAAATATTTTTCTCGAAGTGCAGCCCAAGCGGAACGCGCTCGGTCAAGTCGTACATTTCATTAAAAATCATCCGGATGAAAGCGGTATAGTCTATTGTTTTTCGAGGCGCGAAGTCGACGATCTTACGCGTTCTCTTTGCGATATGGGATTTTCCGCGTTGAATTATCACGCGGGATTAAGCGACGCCGAGCGCGCATCGCATCAGCAATCGTTTATCCGCGACAAAGCGCTCATCATGGTTGCAACCGTCGCATTCGGTATGGGGATCGATAAGCCGAATGTGCGTTTTGTCGTCCATTATTCCGTTCCGAAATCCGTCGAACAATATTATCAGGAGATCGGCAGGGCGGGGCGTGACGGACTTCCTGCTCACGCGCTGCTCTTATACGGCGCGGAAGACGTACGGAAAATCCGCTGGTTTTTCGACGAGAGCGGCGATCGGAAAAAATCGGAGAGGCTTTTGCAAAGCATGATTTCTTATACGTCGTCAAAGACATGTCTCCGACGGTTTTTGCTTTCCTATTTCGGCGAAAAAGGCGTGAGTCAGGATGCTTCTTTATGCTGCAGCGTCTGCGCAGCCGGAGAGCTTCCGCCAGTCGATGTGACGCTTCCCTCTCAAATGCTTCTTTCGTGCATTCTCCGTACGCGGGAGCGTTTCGGAGCTTCCTACGTCATCGATGTGCTTACGGGCTCTCGTGCCAAGCGTATTGCGGAAAACGGACACGATTCGATTTCGACGTGGGGCATCGGAAAAAACTTTCCGAAGAGCGATTGGTTTGCGCTTACCGAAGCGCTTGTCGATGCGGATTATCTTCATAAATCCGAAGACTACCGAGTGCTTTCTCTCTCTCAAAAAGCAAAGCGAGCTTTGGCTGCGCGTGAAAAAATCGAACTGCCGATTTCTCTCGGAGTTTTCGAAGCGGAAGAAGAGAGGCATATTGCCGTAAAATCCGCACCGTCGTCTTTCGGATCCGCTTCATTCGGCTTTCCGCGTAAAGCTGCAAAAAAATCGCTTCCGTCAAAAATCGTCGATCAAAGCGACGGGGATGCGCTCCGCATCGCACGGGAACTCAAAACGTGGCGCAAAAAAATCGCCGAAGAAGAAAACGTGCCGCCGTACGTCATATTCGGAGACCGGACGATTGCCGACATTGCGGCAAAAAAACCGACAAACGAAACGGAACTTTCCCGCGTATACGGCATCGGTTCGGTAAAAGCCGATCGCTTCGGCAGCGCGATCATACGCATCGTAAACAATGTGTAAAAACGCACCGGCTGCCGTTCCTTAAAATGCGGCATTGCAGAAAATGTCAATTTTCGAAAATGACGCATTGGTGCGCGAGCCTCGCAACGAGCGCGTAAGCGCGAAGTTTCGAGCGGCGCATACGTATATCCGCGAGTTTTCAAAAGAAAACTCGATATTAAACGAGACGCGCTATTTCAGCGGCTCGTTTAAACCTTCTATGTAACAATACTGTTACGCATTGCAAAAATATGCAATGCACTTTAAAATACCGAAACGGCGCACCGTATTTTTACGTCTGTAATTTCGGGAGAAGCGAATATGGCACTGGTGACGATGAAGTATGAACTTGCAAAAGCGGAAAAAGGAAACTATGCCGTTCCCGCGTTTAATTTTTTTACGTTTTCAAATCTTGCAGGCATAGCGCAGGCGGCAAAAAACAAACGCAGTCCCGTCATCGCTATGGCGACCGTAAGCGGTACGAAGATTATGGGAGAAAACGCGAGTGTAAAAATGTGCGAAGGCGTAAGCGAAGATTACGGAATCGATATGGTAGTACACCTTGATCACTGCCGCGATTACGATATGATCCGCCGCTGTATAGACGACGGCTTCACGTCCGTTATGATCGATGCGTCTTCGAAAAGCTACGACGAAAACGTCGACATTACTTCACGCGTCGTCGAATACGCCGCAAAGTACGGCGTCACGGTCGAAGCGGAACTCGGAAACATCGGCGGTAAAGAAGACGATATCGAAGTCGATGATATGTCGGCTTTATTTACGCAGCCGGAAGAAGCCGTTCGCTTTGTCCGCGATACGCATGTCGACTGCCTTGCCGTTGCGGCAGGTACGGTACACGGGTTTTATAAAGCCGAACCCAAAATCGATTTTGCGCGCATCGCAAAGATTCATACGCTGATTCCCGACATCCCGCTTGTGCTGCACGGCGGTACGGGGGTATCATACGAAGATTTGCGAAAGGCGATCTCCTGCGGCATACGTAAAATCAATGTCGGAACCGAATTCCGCGTACACGGCATTTCCGATACCGTAAAAAACGAATACGCAAAATCGCCCGATGCCGATCCCCGAAACGTTTGCCGCTCGGTGATTGAAAGCTGTGCCGTCATTGCGGAAGAGCTGATCGACGTCGTCGGAAGCGCAGGTAAAGCTGATTGAAAAGAAATGCTTCGACTGTCTGTAAAAAATTCGCCGCCTTTCGCTTCGGACAATAATTTCGAATTTAAAAAAAATGAAATTCGATCCGTATAATAATTTTTAAATAATATTTTTTTAGGAGCTGCGAAATGAAATCCGGAAAAGTGCTTGCGGTTTGTTTGAATCCGACGTTTGAGCTTACGGTCGTACTCGATTCTTTTTATGAAAATGAAGTGAACCGTACCGCAAATTATTTTACGCTTCCTTCGGGTAAGGGGGTAAACGTCGCTCGAGTTTTGACGCAGCTCGGAACCGAAGCGCATGTATTGACCCATCTCGGCGGAAGCCGTGCAGGTGAATTTCTCGATCTTTGTAAAGCTGAAAATATCATCCTCGAATCTTTTCCGTCAACGAGTCCCGTACGAACGTGTATCAATATCGTCAACGGTGAAAAAAAGACGAGTACGGAAATCGTGCAGGAGCCGCTCGCCGTTGAAAAAGGCGCCGGAAAACGCGCGTTCGATTTATTCGATTCGCTTATCGGACAATTCGATGCGCTCGTTATCACCGGCACTCGCGCCCAAGGCTATGAAGCCGATCTCTATTCCCGCATGACGGCGAGGGCGAAAGAGCTGGGAAAGCTTGTCGTACTCGACTTAAAGGGTGAAGATTTACGGCGCTCGCTCCTTTTTCGTCCCGATGTTATTAAACCGAATCTTTCCGAGCTTGTGGCAACCGTGGAAAAGGGGCGCGTCGTTTTCGAAAATGAAAATTCCGATGCTCTCCGTGAAACCGTTTATTCCGTTACAAAAAAGATATTCGACGATTACGGAACGAAAAGCGTCATAAGCCGAGGCAAATTCGATACGTGGGTGTATGACGGAAATGATTTTTCCGCCGTTCCGAATAAAGAAGTACCCGTCGTCAATACGATAGGCTGCGGAGACGCGCTTACCGCCGGTATGATGCACAGCCTGCTTGCGGGAAAATCGCTTGCCGATGCGGTTCGCTTCGGTATGGATTGCGCTCTTAAAAACGCGCAGTCGATCCGTCTCGGATTGCGGTAGGTGTAAATAAAAAATAGAGGCTCCGAACGACAACGCCACCCGGAGCCTCTACCGTCCAACATAGTTGGACATCGGAGAGAGTTTATCAGCTTATTTACAAGCTTGCTTAAAATATACTATAGTGGTGGCGTAATGTCAAGCTTTTTTTTAAATTTCTTTCGAAGAATTAAATTGATCGATATCGCCGTTTTTGCCGTTTTTGCGGCCGTTACGGTATATGCATTTTCATACGCGTACAGCGGCGGTATGGATCGAAAAGAACTGCTCGTGCATACTCCCCGCGGTACTTTTGCGTACGATATGTCGAAAGACAGAATTATCGATATTGAAGGGGCGATCGGTACGTCGCGCATCGAAATCTCGGACGGTACGGTTCGTTTTCTCGATTCTCCCTGTCCGAATAAAACCTGCGTGCAGTCCATGCCGATAAGCGAAAGCGGCGAATGGTCGGCCTGTCTTCCGAATCAAGTGTTTTTGCGGATAGAAGGCGGCAGATCGTCGTCCGTCGATGCGACGGTACGCTAGATGAAAAAATGCGTTTATCGCTTTTTAATAATTTTTTGCTGGGGAGCATTTCGTTTTCGCCGTTTTATAAACATTGATTATGTGTGCGGAAAATGATACGATAAAAAAACGTCGAGGATATGATTGATATGAAGCTCAAAGATATATTATTAAAATTGAAAGAAAAATTTTTACGGATCGATTTTCACGCTGCATTTGAAAAGCTTCAATCGAACGGCAAATTGCTTTTGATGACCGTCATCGCATCATTTGCCGTGATGTCGCTTGCATGTCTTGCCGTCTTTAGCGTAAACGTAAAGGGCCCCGAACAAGTGCTCGTTCCCGATGTTACGGGAAAAAAACTGACCGCGGCGCTTATCGAAATGCAGGCGAAAAAATTGTACCCTGAAATCCAGCTGCGCTATTCGGAAACGCCGGGCGACGAAGGGACGATCCTCGAACAGAGTCCTTCGGGAGGGGCAATCAGAAAAGGCTTCAGTCACATTTCGCTCGTAGTAAGCCGAGGCGTCGTCATCGATCACGTGGAAAATTATATCGGAGAAAATATCGACGCGGTGCGCATGAAACTTCAGACGCTCTTTGCGGGAACGGCGAAGCCGCTTATCGTCATCGCTTCTCCGCAGTACAAAGCCGATACCGCCGAAGCCGGCACCATTCTCGAACAGGATCCGCCGGAAGGTACGAGTATAACCGATCCCGTAACCGTGCATTTTGTCGTCAGCCGCGGACCGAATTTCGAAAATACGCGAGTTCCCGATTTGCTCGGCAATTCCGTAAACGACGTACTCCAGCAGATGGCCCGCACGCGCCTCGTTTTCGATTTTACTTCGCACGAAGCGGGTCCCGGCGAAAACGCGGGAACGGTGGTGCGCGAGCAGACTTTTGAGGAAGAACTCGTTCCGAACTATACGCACGTCGCCGTCGAATTCGCATTTCCGCGCCAAACACTGGGCGGAAACGTGTACGGTATATTCGATGCCGTGCTGCCCGCTTATCCGTATTCCGTACAGGTAAAGCTGGCGGCGAAACCGGAAGACGGAGATGCCTATACGATCGTGACTTTTTCGCATCCGGGAGGTGCCGTTACGATTCCGTACGCCGTTCCGAAAGGTACGGATCTCATCCTTTCGGTCGTGTCGTCTGCCGGAGAAACGGAACGCAAGCGGATCACCGTCAGATAAATCAATAATTATCGATGAGGATATGCCGATGAGTCAGCCGCTTGTCTGTTTGACGCTCACCGCTTTGACGCTCGAAGAGAACGCGGCTCTCGTGCGGAAGTATAACCGTTATATCGATGTCGCGGAACTCCGCGTCGATTTCCTTGCTCCCGACGAACAGCTTTCGGTGCGCCGTTTTCCGGCTATGGTCAATGTTCCGTGCATACTGACGATCCGGCGGACGGCGGACGGCGGACGATTTGCGAGCAACGAAATGTCGCGGACGATGCTTTTCGGACGCGCGCTTGCGTTTGCCGATCAAAATCCGCAAAAGAATTTCGCATACGTCGATTTTGAAGAGGATTTCCGGGTTCCGAGTTTACAGGATGCATGCCTTGCGTTCGGCGTCCGCATCATCAGAAGCTGTCACGACATGGAAAAGCCGATAAAAAATCTCAAAGCCAAGTGCGAAGCGATGCGCACGACGGGCTATGAAATTCCTAAGATCGCATGCATGCCGAAAACGCTTTCCGATGTCGTCGATATGTTCCGCGAAGCGGAGTCGATGACGGATTATGAGCACATACTGTGCGCGATGGGACCGATGGGACAGGTAACCCGCATTTTGGCATATAAGCTTCATTCGTATTTGACTTACGTGTCGCCCGAAGAAACCGAAGACAATATCGCAAGTATCGGTCACATCGATCCGATTACGCTGAACGACGTATACCGTTTCCGCGCTTTAAGCGATCGGACTGCGCTTTATGCGGTGACCGGATGGCCGCTTCCGAAAACGTCGAGTCCCGCACTTCACAACGCAGGATATAAAATTAATAATATCGATGCGCTTCTTTTACCTCTGCGCTCGCCGTCCGTTTCCGATGTACTCGACTGTGCATCTTTTCTCGGCGTGCGGGGACTTGCGGTAACCGTCCCTCATAAAGAAGCCGTGATCCCCGAATTGATAAAGCTTGACGGAGAAGCGCAGGCGATCGGTGCGTGCAATACCGTCGTGCGCACGGAGGAGGGATGGACCGGCAGCAATACCGATGCGTACGGATTTCGAACGGCGCTTTTGCGCTTTCTCGGCGTAAAAAAACTCCGCGGCCGCCGTGTTGCCGTCATCGGTGCCGGAGGTGCGGCAAAAGCAGTCGCGTACGCCGTCAAGTCTCTCGGCGCTAAAGCGTGCATCTTCAACAGAACGCTTTCTCATGCGAAAGCGCTCGCCGAACGGTACGGCTTCGACTATGCGCCGCTCGGACCGGAAGCTGCAAAAAAAATCGAAAAGTACGCCGACATCATAATTCAGACTACGTCGAAAGGTATGAGCTCGGACGGGCAAGCGTCGAAAGACGGTGACCCGCTGTATTTTTATCAATTCACCGGAACGGAAACGGTATTCGATTTGGTGTACGTGCCTCAAGTTACGCCGATTATGGCACGCGCTGCGGAAGCGGGCTGCAAAACGTGCAACGGCGAAGAAATGCTCAAATATCAGGGCTATAAACAGTTTAAAATTTTTACGGGAATCGATTACGGTGCCGAGTGCGCGAGGCTTTGTTAGCCGATGTTTCCGCCTCTCCCGACAAAACGCGCACACCTCTATCTGAAAAAGATTTTCGAGCGGCTTCAAAAGGGCTCCCTCGTTTTAAAACAGGTGTCGCTTCCGAGTGAAGAGCGTGACGGGCACGGCGTTATGATCGGATGTCTCGTCTGTGCCGATGCCGAAGGCAATAAAATAATTCTCAACGCGGTTTCGGGCAACAGTCTCGTCGCCGAAGGCGAGTCCGAGGGAATATGGGTGCCGCCGATCGTGAATGCAAAGCTTATTGCCGATGCGCTTTTACCGAACGACAAGCGCATTCACGAATTGACCGCGGAATTGAAAAGCGCTCCCGAAAACGATCTTCGCCGCATCGCCCAAGAGCGTGAAATATTAACGACGGAGTCGCTTCGAAAAGTACATGAACTGTATCGATTTCACTGCATAGACGGAAACGTTCGGCACCTCGTCGATATCTGTAAAACGAAATTGCCGCCGACAGGCACCGGCGATTGCTGTGCGCCGAAGCTGCTCGACTATGCGTTTTCGCACTCGCTTTTTCCCGTGAGTATGGATGAAATGTATTGGGGTAAGGCGACGCAAAGCAAAGAGAGCGGCACATCCTATCCGCCGTGCGACGAACGCTGTGCGCTCGTTTTGCCTTCGATGCTCGGCCTTGAAATCGTCTACCGCGACGACGCGATCCTTGTCGTCAATAAGCCGAGCGGCCTCCTTTCCGTTCCGGGTCGGGGACCTGAAAAACAGGACTGCATCGTAAACCGCATGAAGCGCCTCTTTCCGAAAACGATTCCGTATCCGTCGGTACATCGGCTCGATATGGAAACGTCGGGGCTCATGGTGCTCGCCTTTACGCAGGACGCGCAGCGCTCGCTTTCGATGCAGTTCGAAAAAGGCGATGTGCATAAGCGCTATATCGCACTGCTTGACGGATCTCTCGAAAAGGCTTCCGGCCGATGCGCACCTCTCCCAAGCGTCGTCGAAGGGCGCATGGAATTGAAGTTTTCGCTTGACTGGCCGAATCGCCCGAAACGCATCTACGACGAAGCAAACGGCAAACTCGGCATCACCGAATGGAAAAAACTCGGCTACAACTGGTACCGCGGGACCGACGGAAAAAACAGAAAGGTGACGCGCATTTTGTTTATTCCGCACACGGGGCGTACGCACCAGCTCCGCGTCGCGTCAAGCGATATGCACGGCTTCGGTCTTCCGATCGTCGGCGATTCTTTGTACGGAACGTGCGATGTGGGAGAGCGTCTCATGCTTCACGCTTCGTATCTGTCGTTTATCCATCCTGTAACGGGCGAGCGGATCGCCTTTGAATGCGAACCCGATTTTTAATTGGTGAGAATAATCCTTAACTCTTTCACCGGCGCTTACAGAGTGCGATTACAGGTTTTTAGAGATAAAGGCTGACTTGAAACGGCTTTTGAAAAGCGGCCGAGGTGTTTTATGAGGCGAAGAAAAAAAGACAACGTGCTCGTTCAGGGGATAAGAGCAGGGGTTCTGCAAGTATTTATGCTCTTATATTTGGCACTGTCAAGTACTCTGCTTTTTGCGGATACAAGTTTACGCTCGTTATTTGATTTTAAAGAATATCCGTATAAAGAAATTCAAATCAAAGACCGCGGTACGCTTGAATCTCAGTATATAAAAGATTCCGATTATTCTACATGCTGGATTTTTTCAATTGAAAATATAAAAGGCGTCGAGACTTTTCTGTATTACCCGATGGGTAATAATAAAGAGTGTAGAAAAGGTAAGTTTGAAATCAATGGTCAGGAATTCGTTTATAATGAATCGGATTTCGATTTACATAGCTTAAAATTGTGTTCTGCAAATTTTGAAGATAAGACTTTTTTGATGCTTCTAGGGAATATAGGTAAATATAATGACTGTATATGTTTTATTTTTGATATAACGGATCCCGAACATATTGTTTTTTATCCGCCGGAAAAAAGATTTATCGAAGCCGATTTCAATAAAAAGTTTTTCGGTTTATATCAAAATAAGCTTTATTTTTTCTTTTCAACAAGACGTTTTGAATGGAACGGACAATATAAATTAAGTCCTTACTTTATTGACGGAGATTTATTAAAAGAGTTGTACGATGAAAACGGAAAACCGTATTTTATTAACTATTCATATACTACAAAATATGAACAAGCCTTTGTGATTGAAGAAAAAAATATTCCTGACGGTAAATAATTATTATACCGTGAGATTCGGCAGTTTTTGCAAAAACTGCGTGTCCTTGCAACGTTTGCAAAAATACGATAACGATCTTTGCAGTAAGTGTGACTCTTGGCTTTTGCACTCCAAATTTTAAAACGGGATTGTTAATATGTACGAAAAGTTATGCATAAGATATCGCTTAATGCCGACTGTCGGCGAGGTTCCGGTGAATAATAATAAAAATGAATAAGATTATACGTTTTTTATGTTTATCGCTTGTTTGTTTTGCATTTATCGGTTGTGATAAAAAATACCCGATGTACACAGAATTGAAAATATATGACAGACGTCTTTCGGATGAAGAAGTGCGAACGGTTTGGCGTATTGTCTCATCTGCGAAAACGAAAAGAATTTGCGTTTCCGATCGTCCGGATATTGTTTTTTGTTATAAAACCGATAAGGGCGAAGATAATTTTCTTTCGGTGTATTTAAAAGACGCATATATATATATGACGGATACTTTATCGATGCTTTGACGGATGAAATGAAAGATCGAAAATCGACTGTCCTCTGTTTGCGTAAATCGGCACTTTTTGAATTGCAAAATATAATTGCAAAGTATTCAAAATCGTAATAACATACATCTGCTCTTTTTCGTAGAGCCGGCGGATACGAAGATAGAGATTTCCCGCTTTGCCGGCGCAGACTTCGTAGGTGCCGCCGTACGAGCGAGGTTGTAAACGGGCGGAACGAAGTTTTCTGCATATTCGAACAACGATCTTCGAACGGCGATTTACAAAAGTCGGTATTCGGGCTACAATAAAGCGTTAAAAGAATCGGCCTGATTTAAAAAGGCGATGGCGGAACGCCGCCTTTGCCGTATAATCGCTTGCAGGAGATGTCGTATGAGACACGTTGGAAAATGGATTGTCGTTTTCGCGATTTTTGCCGCGCTCGGTGTTTTCGCTTCGTGTAAATCGACGAAGAAGGGAAGCGGACTTGCCGAGTACCGTTACGGCATGAGTGCCGGCGATAAATCGGGTTATACGTTTTATCGCTTTTACGCAAACAAAACGTTTTCACGCGGCGCCTACGGAAGGGACGGAGCAAGGTCGGGCGAAATCGAAACCGAAAGAGGAACTTATTCCGGCAATGCTCAATCCGACGGAGAAATCACGCTTACCGTTACGTCGACGTTTAACGCGCTCAAGGGCGTGTGGCTTTCCGTTTCTTCGACGTATGACGAACGCGGAAAAATATCGGGCGACACCTTTAATTTCAACGGTATCGGCTATGTAAAATACGGCGGCAAAAGCGCTGCCGCCCGCTGATCGATTTTTTACCGAACGGATCGAATGAAAAAAATCTTTTCGTATCGAACTTTTTCATCCGAAAAAATGCCGAAAGCTTTATGTGATTTATCGCTTTACATTATGTAAATAAAGCCCGTTCGGTGTTCGGATCGCTTTTCGTTTCTTTAATATTGTTTGCCGTAAGCCGTTATGTTGCGTATTGCAAGAATTGCGCGTTTACTGTACTATAAACTCTACGACGCTTTAGCTCATCTGGATAGAGCAACTGCCTTCTAAGCAGTAGGTAGGCGGTTCGAATCCGCCATGCGTCAATCCGAAGCTGCACAAAACCGCCGTGCCGCTTTTCCGTTTTATATTTTGTCCGTACAGCGTTATATCTTTTACAATCCGCATATCCGTATTTCATAAAAAAAAATTCTTGCAGAATTTAAAAACTCGTGTTACTATAATTGACAAAAAAGGAGGTCATTATATATGACAGGCTTACCGTTTATTTTTGTTTTTGTCATTGCGATTATCGTCATGGTTTTTGCAATTTCAAAATTCAAAATCCATCCCTTTATTTCGATAATGTGCATTTCGTTGCTGCTCGGTTTGATTGCCGGTATTCCGCTCGTCGACATGAAAACCGCCGACGGAAAAACGGTGCAGGGACTTGCAAACGTTATCGGTGCGGGCTTTGCCGGTACTTTTACCAGTATCGGTATCGTTATCATCCTCGGTGCGCTCATCGGTTCCATACTTGAAAAAACGGGCGCGGCGCTGAAACTTGCGGACATGATCATTCATCTTGTCGGAAAAAATCATCCCGTCCTCGCCATAGAGCTTATGGGCTGGGTCGTTTCCATTCCCGTGTTTTGCGATTCGGGTTTCGTCATTTTGAATCCCATCCGTAAAGCGCTCGTCAACAGAACCGCCGCTTCTTCCGTTGCGATGACGACCGGACTTTCATTCGGTTTGTATATTTCACACGTATTTATTCCGCCGACGCCTGGTCCGATTGCCGCTGCGAATACGCTCGGTATCGGCGACAATCTTTTGCTCGTTATGGGCATGGGCGCGCTTTGTTCCGTTTTACCGCTTATCGCAGGTTATTTTTTTGCAAAATATATCGGCTCCCGTGTCCGTGCGGATGATGAAGCCGATGCGGGTCAGGTGACGAAAAGCTACGAACAGCTCGTTGCCGAATTTAAAAAACTTCCGAACGGCTTTAACGCGCTTGCACCGATTGTCGTTCCCGTTATCCTTATGGCGGCATCTTCCGTCGTTGCTATGGCAAAGATGCAAGGACTCGGAGTCAATATTATTAAATTCCTCGGAACTCCGGTTATCGCACTCAGCGTCGGTACAGCATTTGCAGTGCTGCAGCTCAAGTTTGCCGATAAAATAAAGGATTTTTATATGATCGTGGAAGAAACGCTCAAGGTTACCGGCCCGATTCTGTTTATCACGGCGGCAGGCGGCGTTCTCGGAAAAGTTATCGCGTCTTCGGATATGGTAAACTATATCAAAATGCACGCGACGGTGCTTCAGACGATGGGTATCCTCTTTCCGTTTATCCTTTCCGCGATTTTGAAAACGGCCCAAGGTTCTTCAACCGTTGCGCTTGTGACTTCTGCAGGCATCATTGCTCCGCTGCTTCCGGTTCTCGGTCTCGATTCTCCGGTACGTGCGGCGCTCGCATGTATGGCGATCGGTGCCGGCGCTATGACCGTAAGTCACGCGAACGATTCGTATTTTTGGGTCGTTACGAATTTCGGTGCTATGTCGCCCGAACGCGGCTATAAAACGCAGACGCTCGGTACGCTTGTGCTCGGTATAGCAGGTGTTGTAGAAATATTTATCTTGTCTCTTTTCCTGCATTGATGATCGCACAGTAAATCGATGAAGCTGTCCGAAAACGGAAGTTTTCGGACAGTCCCCGTTTGCAGGTTTCTCCGGCATACGGTTTATTTTTTATTGTCGTCTTTGCCGTGTTTTCGGGAAATTTGTTTTTGCTTTTCGGACGTAAGGAATTCGTCGAGAACCGTAATCTGCACTTTTTGATTCGGTTTCAAAGAAAGTTTTTCAAGCGGCACAAAGGTTTTTCCGTCAAAATATCCTTCGATTGTCATAGCGGACTCCCATAAAAAATACAGACACTTACAGCAAAGTTTCGTACACGGTTTAAGTATATAGCGGAAACGGAATGTATGCAAGATTCCGTGCGGTATTTGAACTTTGTTCCGTTTTAGCGGTTTGCCAATTTTTGATTTATTTTATCCCGCCGCGAATTCATGTTGTAGTCAAAAAGCGAATAGCCGATCGCATTTATGCTTTTTAGGAATTTTACATATCGTGTTCCCGAAAGAATTTTTTCCGCTTCTTCCATGAGCTTTTCGCATTCCGCCGTATTTTTTTCTTCAAAATAAAACTGGGCCAGATTTATGTTTCCGTAGAACTTGTCGTAGTCGCTTTTTGCGTACTTGAGCGACGAAATGAAAAAATCCTTTGAAAGCTTTTTGCTTCCTCCTCCGATTGCGGGCGCGTAATAATACCACCAGCCGGAAAGAGTATAGGCGAAACTCATGGTCGGATTTTTTTTAATAACGTCGGCGTAGTCCTTTTTTTCCTGAAGTCCGATTTTTATGGATTCCGATTGCGGTAAAAATTGCATCATTGAGTTCAGTATGTCCGCCGAAGTGAGGATAAACCACGGGTTCGGATCGTCGGCGTCGTTTGTGCGGGTGAATTTCATAATTTTTTCGTACTGAGGACGCAGAATTTTTTCCATGTTCGGGGATTTCATGTCTTTGGCGTATTCGCAGTTGTATTGCGCCGTTGAAAGCATATTGGTACACGTGATCTGCGCTTCTTCGGAAAAGGATTTTATTTCGTCGGAGATTGAATCGCGGTATTCGATGATTTTTTCGATGCATTCGTCTTCGGTGTCGAATGTTCTGAGCTTGAGTCTGAAATCGAATATTTTTTGAATGAGAGAGTTTTCTTCGGGGCTGAATTCTTTTGCGGACGCCTGAAATAAAACCAAGGCGGAAAACAATACCGCTATTTTTTTTGCCGATTTTTTCACCCTTACAGGATACAAAAAATCGGGATTTATTACAAGAAAAATCGATATTGCACAGATTTCTCGATTCGTGATAGACTGAGCAAATTATGCGTATAAACTCAGCCGATAAAAAAGAAATACCGGTGTTCTTTGCTACGGACAACAACTATGCGCCTTTTATGGCGGTCGCTTTGGCATCTATGTTGGAAAAGGCGTCAAAAAATTACTTTTATAAGGTCTGTGTTTTAACGACGGATCTTTACCGTGAATATATCGAACAGTTGGAAACCATCTGTCAAAATGCAATGCCCGGCAATGCATCCGTTGAATTTGTTTCCCTGCGCGAGGAGATGGAAAAAACTTCCGGTACTTTTCATCTGCGCGATTATTATTCGCGGGAAACGTACTGTCGAATATTCATTCCGAGATTTTTTCCTCAGTACGATAAGGTAATTTACCTTGACAGCGATATCGTCGTGACGGGCGATATTTCCGAACTCTACGATATTGATATAGGCGATAATCTTGTCGGAGCCGCAATCGAAGAGGTTATGCAGTCTTTCGATGTATTCGGAACTTATGTGGAAAAGGCTCTCGGCGTTCCTCGTGAAAAATACTTCAGCGCGGGAGTCCTTCTTATAAATGCAAAAAAATATCGGGAAGAAAACATTGAGGAAAAATTCATCGCTCTTATGAACCGATTCAAGTTCAGGATCACCCAGGACGAAGACTATCTGAATGTTCTGTGCAAAGACAAAGTAAAATGGCTCGATGTGGGTTGGAACAAGTCCGCTTACAAAACCGAAGGTTTTGACGAAAAGGACTTAAAGATAATCCACTATAAGATAAACTGGAAGCCTTGGCATTACAACCGCGTTCTTTACGAAGAATATTTTTGGGAATGCGCCGAAAAGACACCACTCTACGAAAATATTTTGAAAATCAAAGATTCATACGGCGTTGAGCAAAAGAAAAGCGATGCCGAAGCTTTTGAAAGACTCAAGCGGATGGCGATTGAAGATACGAACGATCCCGATAATTATTGGAACACGGTAAACAGGACGAAATAATCATATCGGAAAGTCAGGAGAGGAGCTTTTTATGTCGGAAAAAACGGTCATTGAAAAAAACAATAGAGACTCGGAATCTTTTACCGGACGGAATCCCGAGCGCCTTGCGATCGTAGAAAAGATAAAAGCCTACGAAAGGGAAGGGCGTTTTTCGGAAGATGTCGAACCGGATCCTCCGACCGTTCCGCTCCGTCCCGAAATGGTCGACTATCTGAATAAAAAGATTTCAAGCAAAATATGGATGAAGTTTGCGAATATGCTCGCACGCCGCCATATTCTCGGTCTTATGAAATCGGGACAGATGATTATAAAAGAAGTACGCGGTCTTGAAAACTATATTCCGTTAAAAAGGACAGGCGCAATAATCACTTGCAATCACTTCAATCCCATGGACAATTTTGCGGTGTACAAAGCTATAGAAAAGCACGTCTATCACAGGGAACTTTTGAAAGTCTGCCGTGAGGGAAACTATACGAATTTTCCGGGATTTTACGGTTTTTTGTTTAAGCACTGCAATACCATGCCTTTGAGCAGCTTACCCTCCACGATGAAAAATTTTATGGATGCGGTAAAAATATATCTTTCACGGGGCAGGCATATTCTCATCTATCCCGAACAGGCGATGTGGTGGAACTACAGAAAGCCGCGTCCTCTTACGCCCGGCGCATACCGTTTCGCCGCCGAAAACAATGTTCCCGTAATTCCGATGTTCATAACCATGGAAGATTCCGACCGTTCGGACGGATTCGGTTTTCCGGTGCAGGAATACACAGTCCACATCCTCGAACCGATTTATCCGAAAGCGGATCTTTCCGTAAAAAAGAACGCCGAGTATATGAAGGACAGGAATTATGAAGTTTGGAAGGAAGTGTATGAATCCGTATACGGAAAACTGCTTTCCTATTCGGAATGATACCTGTGTTTTTTGACTTATGGCAGAGATAAAAAAGATCGTCTATTATTCCGACGAACTCCGAGATGAATTTTCAACCGCTGTCATAAAACCTCGTCCGATTGACGAAAACTACGACTACGGCGGAAAGACTTTTTCGTGGAAGGTAAAACGATTTTTCCTTCACAGAATTTTTGCCCAGCCCATTGCCGTTCTCTATCTTAAACTCGTATTCCGCCACAGGATAATGAACCGCTCCGTCCTGAAAAAATACAAAAAAGGGCCGATGTTCGTATACGGAAACCACACGAATGTTTTTGCCGACCCTCTCGTTCCGACCTTTGTGAGTTTTCCGCAGCAGGCTTTTGTGATAGTTCACCCGAACAACGTTTCAATGCCCGTATGGGGCAAAATAATGCCTTATCTCGGAGCACTCCCTTTGCCCGATAATTTTTCCGCGATGAAGAATTTTATCGGAACCGTAAAATACCACGTCGATCACAATAAAAGCATTTACATATATCCGGAAGCTCATATTTGGCCGTTCTATACAAAGATCAGACCTTTTCCGGACGTTTCATTTAAATATCCCGTCGACTACGGCTGTCCCGTATTTTGCTTTACAAACGTTTATAAAAAACGCCGCTTTTCCAAAAATCCGAAAATGCTTACCTATGTCGACGGTCCTTTTTTTGCCGATGAAAAACTTTCTCCGAAGGAAAGACGGCACAAGTTGAGAGACGAAGTGTACAATGCGATGTGCCGTAGAAGCGCACTGAACGATGTTGAAATCGTTACATATATCAAAAAAGAGGGGCCTGAACTTTCAGGCGAGTAGGAGCAATCATGAAAAGCATCCTTTTTTGCGGAAACGATAAAGTGTTCGACGGCATGATTACGACAATGCTTTCAATATTTAAAAGAAGTATTTCGAAGGAAGGAATAAAGTTTTACATATTCACGATGGATCTTACAAGGCTCAAAGCCGACTATATGGCGATCAGCGATAGGCAAATCGGGTTTCTTGACGAACTTGCAAAGTCGTATAACCCCGAGCATTCCGTCGTAAAAATCGACGTTACCGAAACATACGAAAAAGAGTTTGCCTTATGCCCGAACGAAGGATGCTACTGTTCGCCTTATACGCTTATAAGGCTTTTTGCGGACATGGAGCCGCAGATCCCTGAAAAAATCCTTTACCTTGACATCGACTTGCTTTTCAACAGAGACATAGATCTCCTTTGGAACACGGATATTGAAGGTTACGAATATGCGGCGTCAAGGGACCACTACGGAAAGTTTCTTATACATCCGAATTTTATAAACGCGGGCGTGCTGCTGTTCAATATGAAAAAATGCCGCGAAACCGGACTTTTTGAAAAAAGCCGAAAACTTATAAAGACGAAAAAACTGACATTCGCCGATGAAAGCGCGATTATCCGCAGCACCGTCAGAAAAAAGATACTGTCGCAGCGCTTCAACGATCAAAAATTTCTTTATAAAAATACCGTAATCCGGCATTTTTCAAGGCGCCTTTTTTGGCTTCCGTATCCCCACGTCGAAAATATAAAGCAGTGGAAAATCACAAAAATCCATAAAAAATTCGGCTATGAAAATTTCGACGATATTCTTTATGAATACGTATATCAAAAAACAAGGTTTGAGAGGGATTTTAAATAAGCTGCTCGGAAGGCTCTTCCGAGGGCGAAAACTTCGAGCTTAAAAACGACATGGCACCGCCGAGGATCAACGCCGCCGCCGAAGATAAAATGAGCGAAATACCCTTAAACTCGGAAAGGGATTTTAGAAAATCGCCTTGAAAAAGATTTTTTGTGAGCGGGCAGATATTCAAAGCCGACCCGCACAAAAGTCCGAGTATTACGGCATATGCGTAATTCGGCGCTTTTTCCAAAAGATTTTTTACGAGTTTCGCTCCGATTAAAAGTCCCGCAAGCACGCCGAATCCGTTCGGAAGAAGAAGGATCAATGCGGTAAAAAAACTTTCAGGCAAAAAAAGTGCGGGTATGCTTTTTATTACGATCGGGTAAACGCCCATAATGAGCATCAAAAGCGATCCGGAAATTCCCGGCACAATCATCGCTACCGCACCCAAAAGTCCTGCGACAAAAATTTTTAAGGCGAGTTTTACCGAAAAAGAAGGGAGCGGTCCCGCCATGTCTTGCGAAGTGCCGAACGATGATTCAAGTACGGAAAACAAAATCATAACGGCGATTCCGATAAGCGTGCAGACTATAATGGAAACGATTTTCGCTCTTTCGATTTTTACACCCTCTTTCGGTTTTGTCGCGAGAGCGGCAAGCATCGGAATGCTTCCGATAATCAAACCCGTAAAGAAAAAATTTGTCTGTACCGGAAATTTTTCATAAAGTACGGTTATGACTTTGCTGAAAATCAGCACGCCCGATGCCATACCCGCAATAATCGGCAGAACGAATTTTTTGTTAAGCCAAATTTTTTTTATATTCAGGGTTATCGCGTTGATAAATTTATCGTAAATTCCGAAAACCACTGCGATCGTGCTTCCCGAAACGCCGGGGATCACGTTTGCCATACCGATTATAATTCCGATTGCAAGAGTCCGAAAAATATTCATAGCGCAATTCTATCACAAAATCAATGGAATGTCCCGTATGAATCAAAGCGAGGTTATTATTATTTTCGAATCGGCTGCTTTTTTGGCTACAATTATATCTGTAATACTTCAGCAGGTCAAAAAATAATTATACCGATTATTGTATAAATATATCCAAAAATTGCCGCGGCGTTACGACAAAAGATTTAGCAGGAAAATGTTTTATATTACCCGTAATTAAATAGGTCTTGAATTGCTTCCTCGCATTCAATGCAACCGCATAAAAAACAATATCTTTCGGATCGGGTATGGGATCTGTTATACTTGTGCCGTCTATTTTTAAGCCTATTTGTTGTATCGCATTCACTGCAATATCGACTGATTCCGTCGGAAAATAAAATTTCGGACGATGCAGTACGGCGGAATATTCGGTGATGATTTCCTCATTGTAGACAGGGATAATTTTTCCTGCGTACATATAATTAATAATATAGCGGGGTACGGAATTTTCTTTTAAAAATGCGGAAACGAGAACATTCGTATCGATGACGGCGTACAAAGGCATCCCATTACCGCTTGCGGGCGGCATTGATTTCGGTATTGATTTCTTCAAGGCTCATATCGGAAATACCGTTTGAAGCTGCGCTTTGCGACATCGCCTGCATTGCCGAGAGTACATTTTGCGGAATCCGTGCTTTTACAGTGTCCCGATCGGAATTTTCCAATCTCATACTGAACGGAATACCGTTTTCGGCAACGCTGCGCTTAAAAAAGATACGTACCGCTGTCGATAAATCCAAACCGAGATCTTCATAGACGGCAGCCGCATCGTTCTTCAGTTTTTCATCAACGCGGATTTGAACCAAAGTGCTTGCCATACTCAACCTCTATCGCAGTATTATACTACAAAGTAATATTTTTGCAAGTGTATTGTAATGGTAATGTGTTTGAATTGAGGTAATGTAAAAACATATCTGCAACTTTATAAAGCGGTAATTCACACGGCAGATCCGTTCGTAAAGTTCGGAGCCGGGTGTGCAAACAAAAAAAGCCGTCCGAACTGTTTACAGATTTGTTTACAGCTCTTCGGGCGGTGCTTATAATTTTTTGTTCGATAATAAATTAAAAAAATAAATTAAAAAAATCACATTTTCGGTCCCTACGAGAGTCGAACTCGTCTTTAAAGATTGAGAATCTTTCGTCCTAACCGATAGACGAAGGGACCCGATACTGACAAAAAGGGCTGTCTCAAAAGTCGGTTACTTTTTCGACAGCCTGTCGAGTTTGAAATTAAGCTTTATACTGTTAATAACTTAATCACAAACATCGCATAATAAATCAAGGAAACTTTTCAAAAATCGAAATTTTCGAAAAGTCTTTTTGCGTTCCCCAAGGAGGATTCGAACCCCCACAAGCAGAACCAGAATCTGCGGTGCTACCATTACACAATCGGGGAATATATTGTTTATTCAATATACGTATTTGACGGATATTTGTCAATACGGTGAGTGCTGTTGCGCATTGCATATACCGTTCGTATACATCGCAGTGCGTAGATTTTGCACATATGCATATAAAAAAATACCGATCGGCTTTCGGCGGCGAAATCGAATTCCGCCGCGGTTTTCCGATCGGATAATCGAAAGTAAAAAGTAAATCTTACTTTGCCGACATAAGCAGCGTTTTCGGATCGAGGTTTACCGTGCCCGCGACGGCCCTTTTTTCGCGGAGCTTCAGCACGCTCATCGCAACGCCGTTTTGCGAAGCGGCGAGATGGCACACCGCATCGAAAAAGGGAAGCAGTTCCGGACGGCAGGAACCCGCCAAATCCGTGTTCGCCTTCGTATCGCTGAACCATGCGGTCATCTTTTCTTCTTTAACGAACTCGGATACGGTTTCGATGTCTTCTTTGCTCACTTTATCCATGTTCATACCGTCGATGACGATCGCGGAAACGGCGATGCCGCCGGCTTTCAGCGCTTTCAGCGTATTTATCACTTTTGTGAGTGAAAAGGTTTCCTGACTGAAATTCAAAATCATACGGTCGCGCATAATGCTGTCTTTCAATTCCGGATTGTCGGCGATATTTTTTTTCTTCGCTATTTCCGTAAAGATGCTGTCGTACCACGAAATGACGTTCGAAGAGTGCTGGTCGAACGAAACGTGAACGAGCTGTTCGTCTTTGAGCAGCGCGTCGAGACCGAACTGCACGAGGATCGCCGTTTTACCGACGCCCTTTTTTGCGGTGACGAGTCCGATCTCGCCCGCTTTCAGTCCTCCGTCGGCAATATTGTCAAAGCTGCGCACCGGGCTGTAGTTGATAAGATCTTTTTTATCCATAGCTGCCTCCTATAAAACTTTTGCAGAAAGTATGGGTCATCTCGAAAAACTCGTCTGCAGCGATTTTTTCGAGATTGCAAAAAAGCGATGCCGTAACGCCGGCACCGCTTTTATCGCATCTCGTTATTTTTGCGCTGCTTTGCGCTCTTCTTGATATTTTTTCATCAGTTCTTCGCCTACGGCGTTCGGTACGCGTCCGTATTTGAGGAATTCCATCGTAAACTCCGCTTTGCCCTGTGTCGAAGAACGGAGGATAGTCGAAAAGCCGAACATCTCCGAAAGCGGCACTTCCGCGTTTACGGTCGACGTATTGTTTTCATCGGTCGTATCGATGATGACGCCGCGTCTCTGGTTGATGAGGCCGAACATATTGCCCTGGAATTCGGTCGGTCCCGAAATGGACACTTTCATAATCGGTTCGAGGATAACAGGCTTCGCTTTTTCGTAACCTTCGCGGAAAGCTCCGATCGCAGCCTGTTGGAAGGCGATGTCGGACGAGTCGACCGGATGGTACTGACCGTCGTTGATCGTCATCTTTACGCCGACGATGGGGAAGCCGATGAGCGTACCTTTTTCCATCGCTTTGCGGAAACCCTTATCGCAGGACGGAATGTATTCGTTCGGGATGGCGCCTCCCTTGATCGCATCGACGAACTCGTAATCTTTGTCGGCGAGCGGCTCCATAATACCGGCGACACGTCCGTATTGACCGGAACCTCCGGTTTGCTTTTTATGCGTATAGTTGAACGGCGCGCTCTGCGTGATCGATTCGCGGTAAGCGACTTGCGGCTGACCGACGACGACTTCGCACTTGTATTCGCGCTTCATGCGTTCGACGTAAACGGCGAGGTGCAGTTCGCCCATACCTTTGATGATCGTTTCGTTCGATTCGGGATCGACGTAGGTTTGGAACGTCGGATCCTCTTTGGTAAAGCGGTTGAGCGCTTTCGCCATCTGAGCGGCATCTTTTTTTTCTTTCGGCGTGATCGATTCGGAGATGACGGGATTCGGAACGTACATCGACGCCATGGAATAATTGAGTCCGCCGCCGCAGAACGTATCGCCGGATGCGCAGTCGATGCCGAACAGGGCAATGATGTCTCCCGGCGTCGCTTCGTTGATGTCTTCCATTTTGTCCGCATTCATGCGCACGAGGCGTCCGACTTTGAACTTTTTACGCGCGCGCGTATTGTACAGTTCACAGCCTTTCGGAATAGTGCCCTGATATACGCGGACGTAGGTAAGCTGACCGTATTGTCCGTCGTCGAGTTTGAACGCGATCGCGACGGTCGGCTTATCCGCGACATTGAAGAGCTCAACCTGAGATTCGTTGTTGTCGAGGTCGAATGCATAGTTATGCACCTCGGTCGGATCGGGAAGATATCGCGTAACGCCGTCAAGCACGAGCTGTACGCCCTTGTTCATGTGTGCCGAACCGCAGAATACGCCGACGAACTGCTCCGCCAGCGTCGCTTTACGGACGGCCGAGATGATCTCTTCTTCCGTTTCTTTGCCTTCGAGCGCGTCTTCCATGAGCTGATCGTCGAACATGGATACCGCATCGACCAAATCCGCGCGGTATTTTTTCGCTTCATCGACCATGTGAACGGGAATTTCGGCGACACGAACTTCCTGTCCGTCGGGTCCTTCGAAATAGAGCGCTTTCATCGTGACAAGGTCGACGACGCCTTCGAGTTTGTCTTCAAGTCCGATCGGGAGCGCCATCATGTGGGCATTGAGACCGAGTTTGTCGCGCAGCTGTTTGCATACGCGGATGGGATTCGCGCCCTGACGGTCGCATTTGTTGACGAATGCGATGCGGGGTACGTGGTAGCGTTTAAGCTGGCGGTCGACGGTGATCGACTGCGACTGAACGCCTGCAACCGCACACAAAACGAGGATGGCGCCGTCGAGAACGCGCAAACTCCGTTCAACTTCGATCGTAAAGTCGACGTGTCCGGGCGTATCGATCAAGTTGATTGTGTAATCTTTCCATTGAACCTGCGTTGCCGCAGATTGAATCGTAATGCCGCGCTCGCGTTCCAATTCCATGCTGTCCATTGTCGCGCCGACGCCGTCTTTACCGTGAACTTCGTGAATTTGATGAATCCTGTTGCAGTAAAACAAAATGCGTTCCGACAAAGTCGTTTTTCCTGAGTCGATGTGAGCGCTGATACCGATATTTCGTATTTTGGAAATATCAAAGTCCATATTAATTACCTCTTTATAAAAAAAAATTCCACCTTACAGTAAGGGATAAATATAACCGATTACGGAGCTTTATTCAATACCGCAGAATAGCGCAAAAATTATCAATATTTTCCGGCGGCCGATAACCGGAACGTATATTTAATAAATTTCCTCGTATGAGAAGCGGAAAATCCGAGCGATGCGGCGCCTCCGCCGTATTCGCCGTTTTTTTGTTTAAATGAAAATCCGGCATTGCCTGAAACCGTAAGGTTTTTTTTCGAATGTGCAATCGAAATTTTGCATGATTCTTCCGTCTCTTTTTTTGAAAACGAACACGATAGCTGTATTCCTAAGCCGATTTTTTCCGTCTTTTGTGAAAATTTTCCGGAAAACGCACATCGTACGGAATCGTTTTTTTTCGTTTTCGGAAATTCGATACCGTCCGTTTCAAATATAAGGCGTGATGATATTTTTTTATCCGAATATTGCAAACCGCATCCGCATTTGACGCTCGTTTGTTCGGTATTATCCGAAGGGACGTATTTTTGCCGAATGACGCCTGACGCCCCGACGGTGAGTGCGGGAAAGCGGGGAGAAGAAAAGCGGTGTGTATACTGCGGAGCGATGCGGAATTGGTAAAGCGTATTCAATGCCGTACCGTTCGGGACGATGATGCCGCGCCCGTCCGAAACGAATGCGGATGCGAGCAGCGTAAATCCGCCGAAAAAAACCGCATTTTCGCTTCTATATATAAGTCTTGGTTTTCCCGACGGCTGATCGTATAAATTTGCCGTAAAAATCGATGTAAGATTCGGCGCCGAAAAGAGCGCCTGCAATGCGAAAACAGAATACTTTGCCGGTTTGAAAAATGCGATTTCGGAAAACCACGACGACGAGTTGTTTTCGAGAAAAAAACATCCTCCGGTAAATGAAACGGCCGCGCTCATCATGTGCGGCAAATTGATGCGCATATCCGCCGATGCGGCAAAGATTCCGTCCTTTCGATAAAAAAAAGAAGCACCGGATCCCGCAAAGCGCCCCATTTTTTCGGGAAAACGGATGTCGGCCGCAAGCGCAAATTCTTTTTCTTCGCCGCCGGATGACGGAAGCGATGATGCGACGCCCGTTTTTGTCGAAAACGATTTTGCAAACGGAGATGCCGAAAAAGAAAGTGCGGGGGAGACAAGACGCGAAAAACTTCCGCCCGGAGAAAGCGTGCCGGCTTTTACCGTCAGCGGAAACGGCAGCACCCGTGTAAGCGATAAAGCCGCCCCGTATTGCGGCAGACGAACGGAAGCTCTTCTGAAATTCGGTAAGGCGATATCCGATAGCGCCTCATAAAAGCGCAGATCGGCGTCGCGGAAAAGCGCGCGCATAGCGCAAGCCGTACCGGCCGCCGCTTGATCGAAATCCGCGGCATTGAATCGAAATGAAGAAGAGGAACTTATATCGATTCGTTTAAAGAGCGCTTCCGCTTTCGGCTTCGTTCCTGACTTTTGCTCCGTTTTCGGTTCGGAATTTCGATTCGCATTTTTTCGGTTTTTCGTTTCCGATGCAGTGCTTTGCTCTGTTTGCGCTTCCGATTTTCGCTCCGTTTTCGGTTCCGCATTCAAGTGTGTTTTTTGTTCAGCTTCCGGTTTTTCGGCAGCGGATAATCGATATGCGAATGAAAAGACGGCCAAAACTGCGGCGATCAATATACAGCGATGATTCATACACTAATATTCGCCGTAAACTTTCGGTTTCGGAGTTTTTTTGCTCGGTAAATTCAAAAAAAAGCGATGCACGGGAGCGCTTTGATTGGAGCGTGCGTTGAGTTGGAGGTGGCGTTATGCGCGAAGATAAAAAAAACGGACGCGCTTTGCATCCGGTTTGAAAACGGCGAGGAAATACAGCTGCTTTTGAAAACTCCTTGCGCATTTCCTCTACATATTTTGAAAACCTTCCTAACATACTTAGGATAGTCTGAATAATTCTATTTCATGAACCAATCGATTTATTTGTTTATTTTTTACAACATCAGTCAGAAAAGTTATTTGTTTGAATGTTTCGTCATCACAATACTTTATTTGAGAAAGGGTAAAGAGTAATGCTTCAATTTTTTTTTCATCGAATGTTTTTCCTATAGCCCATACAACACGACTTGAATAACTCGGTTCGTTTTTCAAAAGTATTAATAAAGAGTTAATTATTTCATCAATATCCTCATGTGAAACCGATAAATCTACTAATTCAGGAGGCAGTAAGAGAGAATAATCCGTCGGATTATCTTTTGAAATATTTTTCTCAAGCAAAAGACCGATATTTATAATCATATTGTCTTTATTATTTACACCGGTGTCGTTAAGCATTTTCAAATAATTTTTCAAGAACAAAGTCATTTTTCTATTCCACAAGATTTATACCGCGCAAGTTTTCCGGACAGCTATACAAAAAAAATGTACAGTTGTTTTTACGATCGAGTTATAAATAATTCTACCACAGTTTGAAAAAATTCATTATAAAGTCAATTGTAAATCCGATAAGCACGGCAATAGAAATTATATTCATCCGTTTACTCCATATTTTAGAATCTTTCTTCCCCGTTCGCGAAATATAAAATACAGAGTAAAGCAGTATAACTATACTTACCAAAATCATTATAACATCATATCTTGTAGTAAACATTTTTTTACCTCTATTTTTCGGTTGCTAAATCATCTTGTAGTGCTTCTTGCAGTTGCTGATAATAAGGAACAAGATAGTCTATTTTTGCTAATTTAAAATATGTTTTAGGTGCATATATTACTTTCATATTAGTTCTCCCGCAAAGGATAAAATCACTGCGATTTTTGTATACGGCACCATACATATTTATTTTCTGCAGGAATAATTGACACCTTAATATCAGCTGTAGCCGTATATGCAAAAATATACAACTCTATACCGGCATACTTAGGCTGTGTATTTGTGATAATAACAGAGAAAAAATCTTTCACATCATAATTAATAGGTACTTTTTGAGTAAAGCTCTGCATTATTTTTTTTAGCTGTCGTTCATTTCTTCTTGAAAATTTATTATAGTAAACATCAAATCCTTTATTTTCATATCGTTTTTTTTCTTATTCAAAGATGCTATCAGCATTTTGGAACATTTTCTCTGATATTGAGATAACAGTACAATTTTGATCAGTATTAATCTCTGAAATATAATTACCGCTTTCTGTTCGTCGCCAATTCAAATCTTTATATGTATTATGATAATTTATAAAATATAAGGTAATAATCCCTACCGCAGATATAAATAATAAAACCGCACATATTCTTATAATCAGACATTTTTTAATTTTTTGTTGCGGATAAATATTTTGAGATCCATTAATATCACGTATCACTTTCGTCAAACCGAGAATTCCACACACAACAAATGACAGCGCTGTACCAAAATACTGTAGTATTTCAATCTTATTCATTCTTTATCCCCATTCTCTCTCTCCCGAATTTCAGACAATGTCGCTTCTGTCTCTTTTGCAACATCCAAAATTATCTTTCCTTCCGAAGCGGAAGAAGTAATCTCTGCAACCCCTTTTATTGAAAAATAAAGAAAAAGAAAAATATACAAATACAGAAATATCGATTAGATAAATTTCTGCAAGTTTAATAGCCATCTCTTTTGTTGAAACAAAACCATTTTCTGTTTCAACAAACATTTGTGATTCAAGGTATTTATCATATTCCATTTTGTTTTCCGCATTTACGTATAATACATTTACAATAAAAATAATAAAAACAAACAATATCTTCTTAGCAACCATTAATATCTTCCTTTTATTGAGTTATTCATTATTAAGGATAATCTTTGTAACTATCAGCATGCGCATCATTTTTATTTAATCCGGTAGGATCTTTCGGGTCGAATGGCATATCAGATTGCATTAGAACATCAGTATTTGAAGAATAATATTTTTAATTGATTGCGACACTATTAACATACAAATCATCCGGGCATATATCCTGGCCGTCAAGCCATTCTATATTAAAACCGATTGTTTTTATCCGAGAAAAATATGATATATCTTTCAGCATTCCGAACCAAGAACCTTTGTATCATACCTCTGAATAATTTATTCCATGAAGTACTATCTTATTATTTGAATGAACTATCCAATATACATTTTCGCTATATATCATACGCGGCTTTATCTTTTGAACTTCAATTAATCTACTTGCAATTGAATCAATATAAACCCCATATTCAGCTTTATTTTCAATTTGCAATTGAATTTTCTTCAAATCAAACAAACAAACTTCATCTGTTAAATTCTGAACCCTTACACAACAGCTTAATTTATATGTATTTCGCTCAATTTCTTTAATTTTCTTAATTTCAACTTCAATTTTTAGTTTTTCATCTTCGCAATAAAACTTCGATGTATCACAAGCAGTAAAAAACATTACTGAGCATAAAAAAATCAAATAATACTTCATTTGTCATTTCTATTTCCGAAACTGCACTGTCTCTCATTGGAATAAATATATTTTTCAAGTTCTTCGATAAATCTTGAAAACCTAAATCATTTAAAGTATTCAACAGCTTATTTTCTTTGTATATAGCTAAAACTATTCAACGCAATGAATCCTTTAAATTTTGGAACAGGAGTATCCCAATTATATTCGATATCAAAACCATTTTCTTTTTCATTGTATTGAGTATCAAGAGATATACCTATATCATCTAAAAGAAAATCGGGAGAAAAATTCTTTATAAAAACTCTTTTGTTATTCTTTAAATTATAAATAGCAGGAATTAATGTTTCAGATGAATTATTTAAAATCGGAGATTTTTCAGAAACACATACGAACTCATCATCCTTTGATATTGAAAAACCAAGCCCCGTCTTTATTTTTGTGTCTTCAATTTCGGCAGTAAGGAAAGATAAGCGTATTAAGTGTTCATCATAATTAACATAATACAAATAATTATCTGTCTGAATATAGCTGTAACGTTCTTGAAAATCATCATAAGATATATTCCTAATTAATTTCAACATCGAACCTTGCTTTTTATACACACTTAAACAATACTTCGAAGGATTATCCTGAATAATATAAACACACGGAATATCCTTTTCAGCAGAATAAAGAAAAATAGTTATAGAAAAAATAAAAAATAAAATAATTTTTTTCATCATTCATCCACCTTAATAGTCGGAAATGAGACTTGCAGAGCCTAAATGATCGGAATGGTAGAAATACTGCTGTAATTCTTCCGCATCCGCACGAGGATCGTTTCTGAGGCAAAGCTTCGTTACTATTCTCGTCTCTCCCAAATACACGTTCTTAGCGTACTGTCCGCTGTGAATGCTGTTGTCGGTGTCCGTATGCAGGATCGACATTTTGTTAAAGTAGAGTGTTTCGCTTGATAAGTCTCTTGTAATCTATTTACATAATATTTGTAAATACAATATTTTAGTAAATAAAATGTACTACCTTATAGCTGTATTTTCAATACCTCGCTTTAGACTACAATATTTAAAATAAAACCTATTCTAGCCCCTGTAACAGCTCCAAGAAGCATATTGGCTATAAAAATTCCCTATCCGGGTCTATATAGCGTACCAGGTTATTGGCACCGTAGGCATACAAATTGCAATATGGTTGCCGAACCTGCGTTTTACGTCGAATTTCCGCCGTATTCAACAACAAAATCTGTTTTTTCTGCGGCGAATAATAATTTTTCGTAACGCAACAGCTCATTCCCGCTCCGAAATCCGGTTTTTACTCCGGAAACCGAGCGGAATTCGAGCATTTTCCGGAGCACTCATACATATCCCTATTTGTAGGACTAACATCCGTGTTTTTCAGACTGGTTGAAAACGCTGAATGTAGTGTGAATTGGGATAAAGAATAAAACTATTCATAAAAAGGGATATCCTTTTTTATATGCATAGGAAGAGGAATTCCCAAAAAAGAATAATTCAACCTGTCAATTATTCCTAACTCTGTCCATGCTGCAGCTAATTCCAAACCAAAACATTGTTCGCGAGCAACCTTAATAAACTCAGCATTTTTTTCATTCCTAAGAATAAAAAAATCAGTTCCTCCTGCAGGGTTATTATATTTATCAAAAACACTTTTTCTTTCAGCAGAAAGTTCTTTATGACAAATAAATTGCCATTTATCACTTTTCAAGCAATCACGGTCAAGCCAAATCCGAAATAATTCGTCCTTTTCGATTACTTCATCTATATTGTCATTTTCAGAATCAGAATAAAAATTGAAAAAAACTACATCACTTGCTTCTAATATCTGACAATAACAATGGAATTTTTTATCAAAATCAAATCTGTATACATCACCGATTTTTTTTCTTTTTGCCATTTTTACTCCTGAACTGCTCCAAATCCTGTATAAGGGGCAATATTGCCAAATGCTTTATTTGCAGCCTCATGATATATTGGAACTCGCGGATTAAATTTGCTTACACCTCTAATTGCATTACCAGATGTCCCTTTATGACCATTAATCGTATCTGATTGAGTTGTTCCATTTTTATCAATAAGTTGTTGCTCACGACCTCTTATTGCAAGTTTACCTTGTTCTCCATACGCAATTTTATCAATTTGTACATTCCCAAACCCCTGCTTTGCCGTATGATGATTATTCTGTCGGTTTTCCAAAACTTCAGAGGGAGTACCATATCCACTGGTACGCCCCGAATATACAAGCCCATCAGCATCAGTCATTGTATATGTCATATAAAGTTTTGTTTCCTGTTTTTCTTTTACAGCAGTCTTTATTGCTGTTATCGCATTTGAAACAGCCTGATTGGCCGATTGTGCTCCATAAGATATTGCATCAGCTAAAGCTTGTGAGCCCTGTTTCCCTAGGGGCATTTGCAAATACGCCTCTATAGTTGCTACAGTAAAAAGTCCAACCCAAAAAAGCGTAGCTGCTATCGGAACAGCTCTTCCATCCGGGTCTATATAGCGTACCGGGTTATTGGCTGCGTAGGCATATAAATTGCAATATGGTTGCTAAAGCCCTTTTTTAAGCCTCCTTCTGACTGATTATAGCATGAAAAACGAGAAATCGGTGTTTTATTTTTTAAATTTCGGAAGAATCTGATTTTCTCAGCATGAATTCTCCCGAAATTTGGCGGTTTTTTGGCTCTTTTCTCTCAAATCGCTATTTGTGGGACTTACGGCGAACGGAAATTCCGCTATACACGGCATGGCGGAAAGGACTATACAAAATTGTAAATACAATTATCAACTTAAGTTTCTATCTCTTAGTGAATTGATTTTTTCAAACAATTTAATAATTCGTTCATTTTTGGTTACCTCTACAATGTAATCAATCTGTTCAAAGGTATCATTGTCGAGAGTGTTAATTTGTAAAATAGTTGAAAGCATAGATTCTATATAGTTTTCATTAAAAGTTTTTCCGATAGCCCAAACAATTCGACTGGAATAAACTGGTTCCTGTTTAAGGAGCACTAGTAAGCAATCGATTATTTTCTCCCTGTCATCTGTAGTAATAGACAAACATAGTAATTCTTCTGGTAACAAAAGAGAATAATCTGTAGGATTATTATAGCCATTGTTTTTTTCAAGCAAAAGTCCAATATTTGTAATCATATCGGCTTTGTCGGTATTGTTTTTATTACTAAGACTTTGTAAATATTTTTGCAATTCTATATTCATCTTTTTACTCCACAAGATTTATTCCACGAATATTTTCTAAATCAATTCGATATTCTTTTCCTTGATAGTAAAATGTTTCTCGCCAAACATTTGCTCCTTGCTTATATTCACCTTGCGTAGTCTTGACATGTTCACTCATTCTAATAATAGCTGATGTAAAATCTTTGCACCTTGCAAGACCTGGTTCTTTTGCAATAGCTGTACTATAAAGTTCTGCTAATGCTCCATAAGCATCCCGTTTCTTTACACCAAGTTTATCATTACTAATTCTTACAGAAGAGGCTGGGGTATCTGAACCCGTTTGAAGTTGAAACCGGATTGCATTTGACTCTGGGGTTTGTTTCTCTGCTATGGTTGATGAAGAAACCTTAACATTTGAACGTGATCCTATTTTGTCAGCTAAATAATTATATAAATTTATTCCGCCTCCAATTGCCACGGCACCTAATGCAACAATCAACATGCCGACCGCAACAACATCACAAGGTCCGAGCGCTGGGCTATCAGCAAGGGCTACTGTTTGTGCCTTATTAGAAGTTTCACTTGCAAATTGATAAAAAGTATTAGCATTAAACCTTCCATCCGGGTCTATATAGCGTACCGGGGGATTGGCTGCGTAGGCATACAAATTGCAATTTTTCGGAAGCTTCTTTCAATCCGTCGCTGAAGAAGTTTGCGTGATATAGCTTTCTCCCGATTTAAAATCGTTTATCTGGGCGACCCGCGTCCGCCAGTATTCGGCTTCGCTTTTCGTCACGTAGGGACCTATCCTCACGCGGTAAAACACTTTTCCTTTACCGTCTTTGTACGTAAAAACATCGGCGGGAATTTTGTTTTCGTCGAGAACGCTCCGTGCCGCATCGGCGCCGTTTTTATTTGCGAAAGAAGCGGCCTGCACCCAATATTGGGTTTTTCCCGCGCTCGTTTTTGCTTTCGGTTTTGCCGCGGTATTTTTCTGTGCCGTTTTCGGAGAAGCGGTATTTTTCGATGCGGGAGTTTTTGCCGCATCGCTTTTCGATGAAGCCGCTTTCGGTTCGGATGACGGTTTTTTCGCAGGAGTTTTTACCGCTGCGCTTCGAGATTCCGCTGCGGAATATTGCGCTTGTTCGGTCTGCGGGGCGCGGGCTGTTTGCCGCGTCGTCTCCATCGATTTGGCGCTCGTTTCATTTTTCGGTGTAACGGTATCGCTCGGAAAAGCGTTGTCCGATCGGAGCGCATTCAAATCGATCAGCGTGGAACCGTCCGGAGCGCTTTGCGTATTTCGCGGAGCTTCGAAACCGTACACGGT
The DNA here is from genome assembly GCA_000413015.1 of Treponema socranskii subsp. paredis ATCC 35535. Lineage (GTDB taxonomy): Bacteria > Spirochaetota > Spirochaetia > Treponematales > Treponemataceae > Treponema_D > Treponema_D paredis. The sequence goes on along the minus strand of KE332516.1, from coordinate 214,291 downwards.
CGCATTTTGCGCAAATACGGTCATATCTCCGACTTGCGTCGTGCTCCGTTCCGTATTTTGCGTTCCGACGGCTTCCGGTTTCGCCTGATTTTCGGAATCGATTTTATCTGCAGGTACATCGCCTTTAGCCGCTTCATTTTCGGAAGCGCTGCCGGCAGGAGAAGACGTTCCTGCCGCTATCCAGCCGCCCGATGCGGGTTTGGCGATCGGTGCCGTTGTCTGTACTTTGTGCGTATCGGGTTTAAAGAGGATGATCGCAGGTAAAAGGACGGCAAGCAAAAATATGCCGACTGCAGCGATGATCCATAAAGTACCTTTTTGTTCCATGATTTTCCCCTGTGAGTATCGGGAACTTCCAAAAACTGCCGTTTTTAGAAGTAACTTTGAAAATTCGATGTTGTAACTCGCGATACTACAGTGAGTTACAACTCGTCGAAATCTCGAAAAAATCGCTCAAGGCGAATTTTTCGAGATGCCGTATACTGCTCTACTGTAAATATCGGCACGCGGAAAATATAATTAAGCGATTTGTTTCATAGAACGAATGTCGAGTTTTGAAAGTATTAGCCGAATAAAATTATCTTTTTGACGAGAACGTCGTTCGCTGCGCTCACTATCGAGTTTGCCCCGATACTAAAACCCTTCGATACGCCGCAGCGCTTTTTCCGTATTCCGTTCGAGAGCGGAAAGGGATGATACATTGCGTACTTTGACGATCGGTATGCCGCTTTGTTTATAATTTCGATATAAGCCGCGCTGTGCACGGAAACGTTTGCAGATCGCGCAAATCACTTCTCCGTCGCGTTTTTTTGCACGAAAAAGGCGTACCAAAAAGGGCGCTTCGACGTAGAGGATCGCGCGGCACATGCGCATGAGAGTCGGCGTTTTGTAGAGTACGGCCGCATTGAGCGCGATGTTTTTCGCCTCATGCGAATCGATTTTTTGCATCGCGTGTTTTTCGATTGCGGGATAGACGATAGCTTCCTGTTTTGCAAGCAGCGACGCATCGGAAAAGACGAGCTTCCCGAGCGAGCGCCTGTCGATGCTTCCGTCCTGCCTCACGATATCGATACCGCGTTTTTTCGCATCCTGCGAAAAGGTTCGGATGATTTTATCGGCTTCGCTCTCTATCGCCTCGTGGACGAGAGTGTCCGCGTCAATGCAGAACCAGCCGCGCTTTTCAAGCAGCTTTGCCGCCGCATTTTTTCCCGCCGCCATGGGGCCCGTAATGCAGATGATCAATGAAAGGCTCCCCAATTTTTGCCCGCTTCGATCGAAACGCGGAGCGGAACCGAAAGTTTTACCGCGCTTTCCATTTTATTGCGTATCATGTCGATCGTCGCATCGAGGACGGATTTTTCGGACGGACATTCGAAGATGAGTTCGTCGTGCACTTGGAGCAAAAGGCGTGCGCCGTTTTTTTCTTTTCGGAGCGACGAGTCCACGTCGAGCATCGCCTGTTTTACGATGTCCGCCGCACTTCCCTGTACCGGCGTATTTACCGCGACGCGTTCGGCGGCAGCTTTTTCCACGCGGTTTCTGGAATTAATATTAATAATTTTTCTGCGGCGTCCGAAAATCGTTTCGACATATCCGTGCGTTTCGGCAAAGGAAATCGTCGAATCGATAAAACGTCTGATCGACGAATACTGCGTAAAATAATTTTCTATAAACGAAGCGGCTTGCGTCCGTGGAATACCCAAATCGCGTGCGAGGCGGAATGCGCTCATGCCGTAGATGATGCCGAAATTGATCGTCTTTGCGACTCTCCTTTCGTCCGCCGTAACTTTTTCCTGAGGTGTCGAAAATAAAAGGGATGCCGTTGCGCGGTGGATATCGACGCCCTCGCTGAACGCTTTGCACATGTTTTTGTCGCCCGAGAGGTGCGCGAGGACGACGAGTTCGATTTGCGAATAATCGGCCGAAATGAGATGCGTATTCGGCAAAGCCGTAAAGGCTGAACGAATTCTCCTGCCGTCTTCGTTCCGCACCGGAATGTTCTGCAAGTTCGGATCACGCGATGAAAGCCGTCCGGTCGCCGTTCCCGTCTGCATATAGTTCGTGTGCAAGCGTTTGTTTTTATCGCAGAGTTTCGGCAGCGCTTCGACGTAGGTCGACTGCAGCTTTGTCTTTTCGCGGTATGTGAGAATTTTTTGCGGCACCGGATGATAAGCCGAAAGTTCTTCGAGCACTGTCGTGTCCGTCGAATAACCGGTTTTCGTCTTTTTGCCGTGCGGCAATTTCAATTCTTCGAATAAAATTTCCTGCAGCTGTTTCGGAGAAGCGATATTGAATTCGTGTCCGACGATTTCGTATATTTCTTTTTGCACCGTTTCGATTTCACCGGTGAGTTCGGCGTCGTATTTGTCGAGCGCTTTTGTGTTTACGTGGATGCCGCGCAGTTCCATTTCCGCGAGGATAGGAAGCAGCTTCATTTCGACGTCGGTAAATAAATTTAACAATTTATTTTTTTCAAGCCGTTCGCGGAAAAGATGCCAAAGCTGCAGCGTAAAATCGGCATCTTCGGCACCGTAGTCGGCGGCTTTATCGAGCGGCACATTGGCAAAGCTTCCTCCTTTGGGGACGATATCGTCGTATTCGATTCCCGAAAGCAAGAGATTTTTCTCCGCAAGATATTCGAGCGCGTATGAAGCGCCTCCCGTTTTATCCGGATCGAGCAGCCACGCGGCGACCATCGTGTCGGCGATTTTGCATGAAGGGGAGGGATACTCCCCGCCTCCCAGCGCGATGCCGTTCGTGCGAAGCACTTCGTAATCGAATTTGCCGTTGTGCATGACGACGGTGATGTCTTTGTCGGTAAAGAGCCGTGCAATCTGTGCGAGCGCATCCTGCTTTGAAATGAGCGGATCTGAAAAAAGCGCATCGGTGAGTACAAGCGGAACGTAGACTGCTTTGCTGGATTCCGTGCACAACGAAAAGCCGACGAGAGAAGCGCTCATCGTGTCGAGACTGTCGGTTTCGCAGTCGAAAGCGGCACATTTTTCTTTCGATGCGATAATGCCGTCGACGATTTTTTTGAGTTCTTCGATGTCGGTTACGGCGCGGTATTCGCCCTTGTTTTTTGTAAGCGGCTTGAGAATCGGAAGGTCTTCCGTATCGGGTCCCTGTTCGGAAGATTCGTATTTTGTCTTTCCGTTTTCTTCAGCGTTTATGACATTTTTTCGCGCCGGATGAGCGCCTTTTTCCGCCGCAGAGGCTTTCCGCACTTCGTCCGTTTCGACGCCTGCGCTTCCGTTTTCCGCTGCGAGAACGGCATAGGTTTTTGCGACGGTAGGCGCTTCGTAAAATGAAAGCTTTTCGGCTGCGGCATTGAAGTCGAACGAAACGGGAGGAAGTGCATCTTCGAGGTTTTTTACGCACGGCACGTCGTAACACAATTTTATTAATTTTTGTGAAAAATACGCGTCGTCTTTTCCCGCTCTCAGCTTTTCACCCGCGGCTCCCTTTATTTCATCCGCATGTGCGAAAATGTTATCGAGGTTTCCGTACGCGTCGATGTATTTGCACGCGGTTTTCGGTCCGACGCCTTTTACGCCCGGCACGTTGTCCGATGCATCTCCGATGAGCGAAAGCAGATCGAGCATTTGTTCGGGAAGGACACCCCATTCGGCTTTAACGCCGTTCGAATCGATCGCTTTCCAAACAAGGGCGGTATCGGGTTTTAAAATCTGCGTCGTATCGTTTACGAGCTGCATCAAATCTTTGTCGCCCGAAAGGATGCGGCATGTACGACCGCTTGCCGCCGCCTTTGCCGCAACAGTTGCGATGATATCGTCGGCTTCGTAGCCGTCGCACTGCAGGATCGGAATACCGAGCGATGCGAGAATGTCTTCGATCCACGGGATCTGAGCGTGCAGGTCGTCGGGCGTTTTTGCGCGTGTGGCTTTGTATTCATCGTACATTTCGTGGCGGAACGTGGGCGTGCGCGAATCGAAAGCCGCGGCGATGTAACGCGGTTTATAGTGTGTAAACACTGCGTGCAGATTTCTGAAAAAACCGAAAAGCGCGGAAATGTTTTCCCCGCGGCTGTTTGTCAGCGGCCGCGAAATAAAGGCAAAATAACAACGGTAGATGAGCCCGTACGAATCGAGGATATAGATGGTGTCGTCGTTGGATTCCTGCATAGCCCCATTTTAGCACGGCGGAAAACGGTTTTCAACTCGCTTGCTTCGGGAAGATTTGTGCAGTTCGACAGGCTGTCGAAAAAGTAACCGGCTTTTGAGACAGCCCCTTTCTGTGCGGTACGATTTCGCCGTTGATTTTTATTAATTTTTACCATTCAAACGTTTCGCGTTCCGTCCATGTTCCGTCTCTCATGGCAAAGAGCGTTATCGATTGTACGTCGAAACTTTCGTGCAGATCGAGCGAATCGAAATACGAAAGCGCATCTTCGATCGCGCCGGACGGTATGTCGCGGTTTGCGACGGTGATATGCGGTACAAAAGTTCGCGTATCGCGCTTTGCCGTTCCCGGGCATTTTGTTAGAAGGGAATCGTAGACGAGAGTGCGGAGAGCCGTCCATTCGCTTGAAGGTTCGACGTGTGCAAAGATCGTCCGCGAAGAAAAAGCGCCGAAACCGTTTACCGCGCAGCAAAGCGTTTTGCTTTTTGTATTCCACGCGGATGCCGCCTCGGCGAGCGCTTCGAATAATGTGCGTTCGGAAAATTTTTCGTCGAGGCAAAAAGGCGGCACAAGCGTTATGTGAAGGGGAGTGCCCTGTCCGCTTTTGCAGCCGAAGCGCGCTCTCATCCAAGCGCGGCACGCTTCAAGCGGAACGATGAGATTTTCGGGAACGAGTACGCCGATAAAATGGGTTTGCCGAATCGGGGACGTAAAAGATTTTTTTTGCATAAAAAAAAATTATAGCATACTGCACGGTATAATGAAATGTGCTTTTCGGCGTTCCGCTAAACTGCTTCCAATCCGATTGCAATATCGGTACTATAATGCTGTGCGAGAATGCTGTGCGAGGTTTATATGCAAAAATTATTAATATTGATTTTTTCAATCGCCCTGTTGTTTTGCGCCTGTGTATCCGGCGGTAAAGCTAAGTACGGTATTGTCTTCGATCCGAATACATATGAAGAGCGTACGTTTTCGGCGGGAGAAAAGTCGGTGCGATACCGCGCGTACGAAAATATCGTGTACGTAAAAAATCCCGTCGATACGGATTATCAAATCATGAATATCTATATTCCTTCGGCGTATTTTTCGGGAGGGCAGGTCGCAGGCTATAATGAACGAACGGCTCCGATTTTTTCCCCGAATGCGGTCGGCGGCTATATGCCGGGAAAACCGATAACGCTTGCAGACGGTGACGGTAAAAACGTAAACGCTTCGGCGTATGCGCTGCTGCAAGGATTTGTCGTCGCTTCTCCCGGTGCGCGCGGGCGCACGTCGGATGTGGGAAGAGCTCCTTCATGCATCGTCGATTTAAAAGCTGCGGTGCGCTATCTCCGGTATAACGACCGTATTATGCCGGGCGATGCCGAAAAAATCGTTTCGAACGGTACGAGTGCCGGAGGCGGGCTTTCGGCTTTGCTCGGCGCAAGCGGCAACAGCAGTGATTACGAGCCGTATCTGCGCGCGCTCGGCGCTGCCCGCGCACGGGACGACATCTTTGCCGTTTCCGTATATTGTCCGATCACCGATCTTGAACATGCGGATGCTGCATACGAGTGGGAGTTCAACGGCTGCAACAATTACCGTAAAATGGATATTACGATGCTCGACTATAAAGTGCAGCGCACCTATGTTACGGGAACGCTCACCGAAGACGAGCAAAGCGTTTCATCCGATTTGAAACGGCTCTTTCCGTTATATATTAATAATTTAAAACTTGTATCGAACGGAACGCCGCTTTTGCTCAATGCCGACGGAAACGGTACATTTAAAGACGCGATCGCGCTCCTCGTCATCGATTCTGCAAACAAAGCGCTCGCTTCGGGTACCGATATGTCACGGTACGATTTTTTGACGATCGAAAAAGGCAAAGTTACCGCCGTCGACTTCGACGCGTATATTGCGTACCGCGGGCGGCAAAAACTGCCTCCGGCTTTCGATGCGCTCGACGGAAGTTCCGGAGAAAACAATCTCTTCGGCAATAAGACGCTCGAGTTCCGTCACTTTACGAAGTACGGCACGGAGCACGGAAAAGCAGGCATTGAGACGGCGGAAACTTCCGTTATTAAAATGATGAACCCGCTCAATTATATCGATTCGTCCGTTGCCGTTTCGGCAAAGCATTGGCGTATCAGGCACGGCACAAAAGACAGCGACACGGCGCTTGCCGTTCCGTTTATACTTGCGTCAAAACTTGAAGCCGCCGGATTTTCCGTAGACTTTACGTATCCGTGGGATAAAGTGCATTCGGGCGATTACGATCTCGACGAACTCTTTGCGTGGATCACGGCTGTTTGCCGCTGATGCAGGGAAAAGAAGCGAGGAGCTTTTCCGTTTCGGAAAGAGAAGCCAATGCGGGGATCGCGCCGTATCGCGACACGCAGAGCGTTGCGGCGGCGTTTGCAAAGTGCAGATCGCATTTGAGTTCGTCTTCGGTAAACGAAAACGGATTTTCGCGCCGAGTCAGCCGATAGAGAAGCGCACCGGTAAACGCGTCGCCCGCGCCTGTCGTATCGCGCACTTCGATATTGTATTGCGGGATCGATACGATGCCTTCGTACCCTTGCGTTTTATAGAAGACGCCGTCTTTGCCGAGTGTTACGCAGACGAGCTTTGCGCCCTCGTCGAGGATCTCCCGTGCGGCGATCGGCGTGTTTTCTCCGTACATGAGCGCGAGTTCGTTGTCGGCGATTTTAACAAAATCGGCATATTTAAAAAGCGAGCGCATCGTTTCAATACCCTCTTCTTTGTCGCGCCACAGCGGTTCTCTCCAGTTCGGATCGTACGAGATGAATGTCTCCCCGTTTTTCGCGGCTCCGATCGCTTTGCGCGTCGCCGAAAGAGAAGGTTCGTCGGTACACGAAAGAGAGCCGATATGCAAAAACGTGCTCTCGTTTATTAATTTTTCATCGATGTCATCGGCCGACAGATTGATGTCGGCGCCGTCCGAGCGCGCGAACGAAAACGCTCTCTCGCCTGAGTGTGCAAGCGTTACGAAAGCGAGGGTCGTATGACGCTTGTCCGTTTTCATTGCTCCCGTATAGACACCGCAGTTTTCGAGCGCCGCTTTCGCATCGCGGCCGAATTGGTCATCCCCTGTCTTTCCGATAAAAGCGGCTCGTGCGCCGAGCTTTGCGGCAGCTGCTGCGGCATTTGCCGGAGCGCCTCCCGGATTTTCTTCGAACAGCGTTCTGCCGTTTTTCGATTTGCCTGCGGGCGTAAAGTCGATAAGTATTTCACCGAGCGCCGTAACGTCGAATCGTTTCATAATTTCTCCCGTACCCGTTGTTCCGTGTTTTAATTTTTTATTGCCGGTTTATCGTAATAATCCCGCGCCGATCCCGCATAAAAGAGCGAACGGATTTCCGGCAATAAAAGCGTGCACAACAATTTTTTTTAGCCGTGTCTCCGCTCTCCTTCTTTGAATCGTTTTTATTTTCTCATATTTTTTATCTTTTTTCCATCGCGTCAAACAAGGGTGCGTATTCGGCTTCTTTTTCAGTCAGGCATATGCACCAAAACCGCACGTTCACCTCCGGATCCGACAGGCGAATCGCGGTTTTATCGGAGGGAATCGAATCAAGACTGTTCGTAACGTTTGTTCTGAATGACGGCAAATCGCTTGCACTCACGATTTCGCGCAGAGCGGAAAGTTCGCTTTGTTCCAAAAATACCGCATCGGGAATTTTTTCTTTGCATACCGAATACCAAAAGCCGATTTTGTTGTGTATGAGAATTTTTTCGCCTGCAAGGTCTTTGAGCTGCAGTGCTTTCCGCTTTGCAAGACGGTGTGTTGAAGGCAAAAGCACAAAAAGGTTTTCGCGTATAAAAGGAATGTTTCGATAGCGCGGCTTGCCGCCGGAGTCAGTTTCTCCAAGCGGGCGGAGCAGGATAACCAAATTATACGAGCCCTCGGTAAGTCCGCGGATGAGAGGGGCTTCGGTTTCCTGTAAATCGGCACTCACGGTTTTGCCTTCGAAAAGTTTTCGCGCAATCGATGTCAATTCCCACATCGGAGCGGGCGCAATCGAGCCGAAAGAAAAAGTATGCCGCCTGCGCTCTTCTTCGCGGACCGTGCGGATCATATCGTTGTGTGCCGAAACGATAATCTGTGCATGGCGCACGGCAAGCGTCCCCGTTTCGGTAAGAGCGATACTGTTTTTGGTGCGAGAAAACAGCGGTACGCCGAGTTCATCTTCCAGATTTTTCATCGAGCGGCTTAACGCGCTTTGCGACGTGTGTACCGCTTCTGCCGCTTTGGAAAGATTTCCGCATTCTGCAAACGCGATAAGCCCGCGCAGCTGATACAATTCCATACATACAGTATATCATGCTATGCGTTTTTGATATAGCGCCGTGCAAAACTTCTATTGTACATATTTTCGTTTGTTTGCTAATTTGTATGACAGAGGCTGTTGCGGCAAAAGTACTGCGAGCGACAGGGATTGGAGGGGCGGCGAAGCCGTTCGTAAGGGGGCTGTCTCAAAAGTCGGTTACTTTCTCGACAGCCTGTCGAGTTTAAAATTAAGTCTTTATATTATAATGACTTAATTTTAAACGTCGCACATAAAATCAAGGAAGCTGTCCAAAAACTGCAGTTTTCGGACAGCCCCGTCGAATGGAGCCGAAAGGCGGAACCCCGAAAAGCCCGACGGTTTTCGCGGAGCGGAAACCGGGTCGCCCTAAAAGGTGTACGAAATAAAACCTAAGGAGGAAAACGATGGAATATGCAACTTTATCGAACGGCGTGAAAATGCCGATGCTGGGATTCGGCGTGTTTCAAATCGACGCGAAAGAAACGGAGCGATGCGTACTCGACGCGATAAAGGCGGGCTACCGTTCGATCGATACGGCGCAATCGTACTTTAATGAAGAAGGCGTCGGTTCCGCGCTGAAAAAATCGGGCATTGGTCGCGAGGAATTGTTTATTACGAGTAAGGTGTGGATAGAACATTACGGCTACGACGCCTGCCGCGAGTCGGTGCTTGAATCGCTTAAAAAACTGCAGCTCGAGTATGTCGACCTTATGCTTTTGCATCAGCCGTTTAACGACTATTACGGCGCATGGCGCGCGCTTGAGGATTTGTACGACGAAGGGAAAATCAGGGCGATCGGCGTGTCGAATTTTTACCCCGACCGCTTGGTAGATATCGCTTCGTTTGCACGCATCCGCCCTATGGTGAATCAGGTGGAAACGCACCCGCTGAATCAGCAGGTTGAAGCACATAAGTGGATGGAAAAATACGGTGTCGTACACGAAGCGTGGGCGCCGTTCGGCGAGGGGCGCGGCGGTCTTTTCGATAATCCCGTGCTCAAAGAAATCGGAGAAGCGTACGGCAAAAGTAGTGCGCAGGTAATGCTTCGCTGGCTTTTGCAGCGGAACATCGTTACACTTGCCAAATCGACGCGCTCGGAGCGTATGGCGGAAAATATCGCCGTGTTCGATTTTCGTTTAAGCGATGATGATATGCAGCGCATTGCCGCGCTGGATAAGGGGCAAAGTTCGTTTTTTTCGCATTCCGATCCGAACATGGTGGAATGGTTTGTTAAGACGGTTGAAGAGCGGAAAAATAAATAATCAGTGTAAGGATACCGGAAATATATACTTAAAAAAAATAGCGTGAAAAATAAAATCGGCTGCACTCCCGGCAGCAGCCCTGCCGTTCACCGCGGCAGACCGTGATCGGAATCGGACTGCGCAATCTCTTTTTACAAAGAGATTGCTTGCCATCGGTCTGAGCGGCTCGGCGGCAGTACCGCTGCCTTGCGTTCCGCCTTTTTTATTTTAGTATACGCTCTTTTTCCGTGTATACATTTCCGGTATCCTCCCCAAAATAAATAATATATTATGGAGATTTTAAGAATGAATGTGATAAAAAAAACGATCGAAAAAAAGGCTGTCAGACCGATTGTAGGCCAGGCAGTTCGAGCGGCTGTATTGTCGGCGGGCTTAGCGGCGGCTTTATTGGCCGGATGTGCGACGACAAAGGAAGGCGCAGCTGTAAAGGGTGCCCCTCTTTCGATTGCAAAGCAGGGAATATTTTCCGCAGGAGGAATTGTCGTAACGTCGCGGGGAACGTTCAATCCCGAAAACCAATGGGAAGAAAGCGGCGCCGGACAAACGATGCATGCGGATCATGCAAACGTGTTGTACCAGATTCCGGCGGCAGAAAAGGGACTGCCGATGGTGTTTTTGCACGGCTACGGGCAATCGCGCATGGGCTGGATGACGACGCCGGACGGGCGGGAAGGCTGGAGCGACATCTTTTTGAAAAAAGGACACAGTATCTTTTTAATCGACGAACCGCGCCGCGGCGAAGCGGGGCAAACTTCCGTAAGCGGGACAATCGGCACAAAGACGCTGGATCAGCGGTGGTATACGCAGTTTCGGATCGGACGTTGGGAAAATGGGCGTTCGACAGTGAATGCGGGCTCTCAATTTCCGAACGACGATGCGTCGGTCGATCAGTTTTTCCGCCAAATGACACCCGACACCGGAATGAAATCGGATATGGGTGCGGATTTTGACAACGAAACGGTTGCAAAGGCCGTTGCGGCAACGATCGACCGCGTATTCGCGATGACGGGCAAAAAGTCCGTTTTGGTAACTCATTCCCAAGGAGGCGGACCGGGGTGGACTGCGGCAAAATATACCGACCATATTGCGGCGATTGTAGCCGTTGAGCCGGGCGGAGCGCCGGGAGCGGATACCGAAGATTTTAAAACCGTGCTTTCAAAAAAGATTCCGGTAACGTTTTATTTCGGCGATTATATCGATAACGGCGATACCCGCATTCAGGCGACCGGAATGTGGCGCATGATGCGCGGGATGTGCTATTCGTTTGCCGAAAATTATCGTGCGCAAGACGGAGATGCGACGGTTATCGACTTGCCGAAAGCAGGTATCACCGGTAATAGTCACTTTTTGTTTCAGGAATTAAACAATAAAGAAATCGCTGACCATGTGGAAGCGTGGCTTAAAACAAGGGGGTTATAATGATGAAATCGATGAAAAAATGTGCGGTGGTTTTTGCCGTTGCGGCAATGTTTTTTACGGCGGGTGTTTCCGTCTTTGCGGCGGACGGCAATACGCGAAACGCTAAAAAAGTACTGGTCGTTTATTATTCGGCGACCGGCACAACCGGGCGCTTGGCGAACATAATCGCAAAAGAAACCGGAGCGGATTTGTTTGCGTTAAAGCCGAAAAAGCCTTATACGTCGGCGGACTTGAATTGGAACAATAAAAACAGCCGTGTCGTTAAGGAACACGAACTGGGTGTAAACAATGTTTCAGTAGAACTTGAAACCACAAAGGTTCCGAAATTTGAATCCTACGACACCGTCTTTATCGGCTATCCGATTTGGTGGAGCGAAGCTTCGTGGGTTGTGGACGGCTTTGTTAAAAATAACAATTTTACGGGCAAAAACGTGATTGCGTTTTGCACGTCGATATCGACCGGAACGGGCGAAAGCCGAAAGCGGCTTGAAAGACTTGCAAAAACCGGCAATTGGATCGCAGGCGAACGCTTCCCGAGCAGTTTTAGCGAAGCCGCCGTAAAAGCATGGCTCAAAGGTTTGGGCTTTTAAGGTGAAGCGAGGTGTGTAATGAAGTATCTGTTTCCCGTGCTGTGCAGCCTTTTTCTTTCGCTTACCTCACCGTATGCCGGTATCTTCGGTTGTCGTCGAAGCCGTTTCGGGGCAGTTGTTTTTTTCAAATCCGCACCTGTATCCTATGCAAAGTTAATAAAATTTGTTAGAATCCCACAACTTCATTACTGATAGGGGATGATACATTATGAAAAAAGGAAACAATCTTTTAAAGATTCTTTTATTGTCGGGAGTCTTTGCATTACAAGCTAATGCCAAAACTCCTTCCAAGACGGATGCCAAAGCGGGAGCATCAAAGAAAGTTGATGCCGTGTCGGCTCCTACCGTGAGTCAGATTGATAAATGGAAAACGCTTATTAATCTGGATGATTATGTATTTAAAAATAAAAAACGGGAAAAAATAAATTACACGCCGAATTATTATAAATATATCGATCCGAACTCAAACGAAATCGTTATCAACGGCAGAGTGTATGATTACGATGCATCGAGCGGAGCGTCCAGAACCGTTGCGGACATGATAAATCACTCCCAGACATTGAAGTATGACGGCAAAAAGGGAGTGTCCAAAGAAGTGGAAACCGATCCTAAAGTTTTGGAAGCTATGGAAATAGCGAAGAAAAAAACCAAAAAGGGTCAGGAAAAAATTAATGCTATGTACTGGTCGGTTCAACCTCCCAAGGGAATCATCACAGGCGATTATTATTCCGGCAAAAAAGTGTTTGACGGCGGCTATGAAGCGTATGCGGAGGTTGTGGTTAATAATAACGAGATCGTACACATAGAGCTGAATGAAAGACCGCCGGCTACATACTATGCTTCCGAATGGGCGGGAGAAACAAAACGCCGTTCGGGTTACGGATTTTTTCAGGCGAAAAGTCCGAGAACCGACTATACGCTGGTTACGCTTATAAACGGAATGAGTTATTTGGAATGGCAGGTTTTAAAGAATCAAAAATTGGATTTCGAATACAAAACCTTATTCGGTTCATCCAACAGTGCGAGAAACGGTTTTGTCCCCTTGCTCAAAGAGATGGCAAAAGAAGTTAAAGAAAAATCTACCGATAAAAGATATGTGGGAATCACTCAACCCTATGATTGCGGTATAAGCACAAGACTTGAAGTCATATATGAAAAAGGTCAAATAGTCGATTTACGATACGATGAAATCTTTGCCGATGATAAAGAAGCCGTAAAAAATACTGTTTTACAGGAATTTTATCGCCAAAGTAAACTTGAATCGATCGAGTACAATCGTATGACAAATAAGAGTTTCAGAACCTTTGTGAATACGCTTCGTCGAGAAACTTTGCGTTCGCAATCCCTGATCGACTTCCCCGTTAATGCTTTAAAACTTGATATGCCGCATATAAAAGAAGCATACGAAAATTACTTGTTTTTAGCGGAAAAGATAAAAGATATAAAGTAAAAATTTAAGACAGCTGCATTGTAAGCACCGACCCCAACCGGATATGTTTTTATAAACGAAAACATATCCGGGCTACTTCCGCCTTTATTTTTGCGGAATCCCCTTTTCCGTTAAGCGACAGCCTTGCCCGATATTTTATTTCACTATATTATAGACGCTATGAATCTGAACGACATTCGGGCGAACGCATATAAAAACGGCGCGCGAAAGGGAGAGCGTCCCGCAGATGGGAGTGCGATGAAAGCTGCGGGGGGGCAGGTGCCGAACGAAGAAGACGGCGTACGGGTACGGCTTTCACAATCGCCGACCGGCAGCGGATCGAACAAGCCCTTTGAAGGCGTCAATCGAAAAATTGCAAATATTTTTTCCGAAAGCAAAACCTTGTCGAAACAGGCGGCTTTGCAGAATGCGCGTAACGGAAACTCCGGCGGAAACGAAGGACTTTCCCGTGCGGCGGACACGCTGAAAAAAGGCGGCTTGTTAAAAATACCGGAAAGCTCATCCGGCGACAGCGTCTACCGCCGCGTTGCAAAATTTCTTTTAATAATCGGCGTCGATGAAGCTGCAAAAGTGATGCGGCACTTGACCGAAGAGCAGACTGAAAAAATCATTCCGGAAATCGCGTCGATCAGGAGCGTCGATCCGAAAGAAGCTTCCGAAATACTTTCCGAATTCGAAGGTTTGTTAAAACAGGCGCGGCAGAGCGGAGGCGCGGACATCGCGCGGGAAATGCTCGAAAAAGCCTACGGCGCCGAAAAGGCCGAAGCGATGCTGCATAAGGCGGTTTCGCTTTCGGGCGGTAAGCCCTTCGAATATCTCAACACGGCGGACGGCGAGCGCGTGTATTTTTTATTAAAAGACGAATCGCCCGCGGTACAGGCGCTCGTGCTCTCTCGCATAAAGCCTGAAAAAGCGGCTGCCGTTATCGGGAAGATGGACGTCGAAGTAAAGCGCGATGTGATTTCACGTCTTGCGAAAATGCAGCCGGTTTCTCCCGACGTACTGGCCCGCACGGACAAAGCGATATACGAAAAATCGCTTTCGATTGCTGCGGAAAAAGCGGAATCGATCGACGGGCGGAGCGCGCTTGCCGAAATCCTTAGGCGCATGCCGCTCGCATCGGAAGACGAAATCATCGAAACGATTTCCGGAGAAGATGCCGATTTGGCAAACGACATACGGAAGCGGCTCTTTACGCTCGAAGACGTCGAAAAATCGGACGACCGTTTTATCCAAGAACTCTTGAGATCGATGAGCGAAAAAGAGGTCGCCTATCTCATCGCGGGAAAACCCGAACCGTTTCGAAAAAAAATTTTATACAACGTTTCGAAGGGCAGGGGAGATACCGTTCTCGAAGAAGAACAGCTTGCAAAGCCCATGTCCAAGCGCGACTGCGACGACGTAACCGGAAAATTTTTGGGTGCGATGCGGAGCGCGTATGAACAAGGCAAATTTAAAATCGACGGCCGTGACGACGGCGAATACGTGGAGTGACAGTTGAAACAATTTTATAAAGGCTTCGACCTCATATCGATTTCCGATATCCTCGACTGCGAATCGAAGGGATTGTATCTCCGCCATAAAAAGACGGGACTCGAAATTTTTCACTTAGTAAATAACGATGAAGAAAATCTCTTTGCATTTGCGTTCCGCACTCCCGTCGCCGATTCGACGGGAGCTCCGCACATACTCGAACACTCGGTTTTTTGCGGTTCGGAAAAATTTCCGGTCAAAGAACCTTTTGTCAATTTGATGAATCAAAGCGTGTACACGTTTTTAAATGCGATGACCTATCCCGATAAGACGGTGTATCCCGCGAGTTCGGCAAACGAAAAAGATTATTTTCATTTGATGGACGTATATGCCGACGCGGTGTTTTTTCCCTTGTTAAAAAAAGAAACCTTTTATCAGGAAGGGCACCGCCTTGAAGAAGACGGGAAGGGCGGCTATTCGATTCAGGGCGTCGTGTACAACGAAATGAAAGGAAATTATTCGTCGTTCAATTCGGTCGCTTTCGATGAACAATTTAAAAGCCTGTTTTCCGGCACCTGCTATGCAAACGATTCCGGCGGCGACCCTCTCGTCATCCCGTCATTTACCTATGAGCGCTTTAAAGATTTTCATCGCTCGTATTACAGTCCGGCGAATTGTCTTTTGTTTTTATACGGAAATATAAAGACGGAAACGCAGCTTGATTTTATGCAGCAAAGCTTTTTCGATCGTCTTGAAAAAATCTATCCGATCCCCGATGTGCCGAAAAGTTTTCCCGCCTTCGGAGAAAAGTTCCGAAAGCTTGAAGAGCCGAAAGCGATGAGTGAAGAAGCTGTCGTCTATGCGGCCGGCCCGGCATCGGATGCGAAAAAATCGAACGTAACGCTCAACTGGCGATACGGTCTTTCATCGAATATCGACGATACGATGGAAGTGATTTTTTTGCTCCAGCTTCTCGCTGGAAACGACAGCTCTCCGATCGCAAAAGCCTTGACCGATTCGCGTTTGGGCGAAAGGCTCGCCGCAGGCGGAGGGGCCGAAGCGTTTTGTCAAATGCTCTATTTCGGTTTGAGCGGCGTCGATAAAAAAAATGCCGATGCGGTAAGAAAATTAATAATTTCTACGCTTGTCGATTTGTGTGAAAACGGTATTCCGCAAAACGATATCGATGCGGCAGTTCTCGCCGTCGATTTTGCAAACCGCGAAGTCGTGCGCGTGCGGGGCGATCCCTTTTCTCTCGAACTCGCCGATCGTGCACTGAACGGCTGGAACTACGGCGCATCTCCCGCATCGACGCTCGGCTACCGCTCAGCTTTCGATAAGGTCAAACGAAAAATCGCCGCCGATAAAAACTATATCGCGTCTCTGATACGGCGCGTTTTTTTGGACAACACCGCCCGCTCTTTCGTCGTCGTAACGCCCGAAGCTTCGTTTTTAAAACAACGTGCGAAAAAAGAAAGCGAGCTTATCGCATCTCTTACAAAAAGCGCCGATGCCGGTGAAGTGCGGCGGAACACCGAAGCGCTGCACGCCTATCAAAAGCGGAAAGAGACGGAAAAAGAGACTGCGTGCATACCGCATATTCTTCCGTCGGATTTGAAAAAGAAAGTCGAGCCGATCGTAACCGACGTGTCGTCATGTTTAGGCGCGGACGGAAGCGAAGTAGCGCTTTTTGTAAACCGCGAAGCGACGGGCGGTATCGTCTATATCGATGTGTGTTATCCTGCCGATGCGCTTCCTATAGGTGCATATCCCTATATTCCGGCCTTTGCCGCCTGTGCGACGAATACCGGCTGGAACGGGAAAAAATGGGACGAGTGTGCCGCCGCCGCTTCCCTGTGCTCGGGCGATATGGGGGTGCGCACGCTGACGGGCGACTCGTATAAAAGCGCGTATGCGCAAAAGGCGGCTTTTTCGGTTCGCGACAAACACTATATCGGGCGCGATTGGCTTTCGTTCAGCATCAAGCTGCCCGTCGAAAAAACGGATGAAGCACTCGCGCTTTTCGGAGAAGCTATCGCGTTTCCGGAATTTTCGGATGAAAAGCGAGTCAAAACGATTTTGGACGAAATGAAAAATGATATCCGTTCGTCCGTCATTCCTTCCGGTTCGCGCTACGCAAAACTCAGAGCGTCGCGAAATCTCGGAAGGTCTTCCGCCGTCGAAGAAGCGTGGGGAGGCGTCGCGCAGGTTTTGGCGATCGAAAAGATTTGCAAAGAAAATCCCGCTTCGGTCGGGAATCGTTTTTCCGATATGGCCCAATCGATTCGAAATGCGGGAGGTCTTATTCACATTACGGCCGACGAAGCATCGCTTAAAACCGTGCTTCCGCGCATTCCCGAATTCGCACGGAAGGCGGGCTTGCACGCGCTTTCGCCTTTTGTCCGGCCTGAAAACGGCGAATACTATGCGCTTACAAAAGCCCATGGAGAAGAAGACGGCGAACGCTTTGAAATGTGCGCACTTTCGTCACAAGTCGGTTATGCGGCGCAATCGGTGTATCTCGGCGGATTGACGATGCGGGAAAAAGCGGCTCTTACGGTGCTCTGCCACTGGATGCGCGGCAATATCCTTTGGGAGCGCATACGGACGACAGGCGGCGCATACGGTGCATCGGCGGGTTTTGACATTTCAACCGAAATCTTTTCGATGACTACCTACCGCGATCCGTCTCCGCTCGAATCTATAAAAACATTTAAAAGCTGTCTTGACGACGTGTGCGCTATGCGTTTCAGCGATACCGATGTTTCCCGTGCAGTGACGGGAACATACGGAGACGTGACGAAACCCCAGTCTCCTCAGTCGCGCGGTGCGCGCGGGTTTTTGCGGAAGCTTTACGCGATGACTCATGAAGAATGGAGCGAGTATATAGAAGCGATCCTTTCGGTCGATGCCGCTTCTTTACATACGGCGGCTGAAAACGCCCGCTCGATCGCCGAAGGAAATACTGCGGTAATCTGCGATAAATCGGTAAAGGGCACTGGCTTTATTATCGATTTGTCGCTATAATACTCAAAACGAGGTGTCGTGTATGATGGACAAAAAAACAAAAGAATGTATACGGATGCTGCGCAATCTCGTCTCCGACGTGCAGGGTGCGCCGTATCCCGGTGAAGATATAAAATCGGAATTGTATACTATATGGTACGAACACGCACAGCGCGCAGCCGTCGAATGCTTTGAATTCCTCGACGCCAATTTTCCGCGCGATAAAAAAGCGATTACCAAGAGTATCGAAAAAATTCTCGGATAATGTAAGGCCGGAGATTTGCCATGACAGCTCCGAAAAAAATTATTAATTTCAACAAATTTAAACCGCATTCGGCGATCAAAAAAAACGGCATTGTGTGGGCTCGTTATGTCTTTACCGCTATCGATGCGATTTCCGGTACGGAACAGCTTTTTTTTATCGAATTGGAAATGCTCAATGCCTCTCTCTCTCAAGATGAAAGCGTACTCGGTTTTAAATCGCGCACCGCCATCTCCGAAGACGATCTGCAGTATGCGCTTGCGGGAACGGAAGCGGCGCTCAATCTGCGCGCCGAATCGATCGTAACTCCGTCGTACGTCGCCGTTCGCGCGGGAACTTTCGGTGCAAAGCCGAAACAGATTTGCGGCTATTATTCGCTGAAAGATACTGCGGGTGGATTTCGGCTTTCTCCGATCACCGTCGGAAATTGTTCTTTCGACGACGGTAGACTTTCCGGCTCTCTTTCATGTACGGCAAAAGAGCGTGCGTCTCACCCCGAATACTTTTGCGATGCGGGAGAGATTTCGTGGGAGCTCCGCTGTGAAATTCAAAAACAATTTTCAGCAGGTTATAAAAAAAGCACGGAGCAATGGATTCCCGCAGGAGTGCGTGCTGCATTTTCGGGAAGCATTACGCTCGACGGCCGCGAGTTCAGCGTGCTTCCGAAAAAATCCTACGGCTATATCGACGCTCATTTTCTCCGTACGTTTCCGGCTCCTTATTTTCATATTTCGTCGTCGAATTTGACGAGCCGAATCAGCGGAAAGGCATTGTTCAATTCAAGCTTTACCGTGCAGGGAATTTTTGAAGACAGTCTCTCCCTCGCGCTCGAACTCGAAGATACGGACATTGCGCTTGAAGCGAAAAAAAGAGGTGCGTCGGAAAAAATTTTGTGGGACTGCACCGAAATGCCCGCCGACGAAGAAGGCGAGCGGCTGCATTGGTCGGTGAGCGCCGATACGAAAAAATGGGTTATCGATATCGATATCGTGTGTCACACGTCGAAGCTCTTTGTACGTAATATCGAACTTCCCGAAGGAAACCGAAAAGTAATGAAATTGCTTTCGGGCGGAAGCGGAACGGGAGAAATCAAATTGTACCGCCGCATCGGCAAAAGCCTCGAAATCATCGAAGACGCGCACGTCGCTTTTTCGCTTTGCGAATTCGGGCAAGTCGAAGAAGGCGAAATCTGAGCCGCTTAGATTATAGGTGAAAATACATTCGCGGCAAACGGCAGGGCTGTTGCAGGGAGTGCAGCCGATTTTTTACGTGCACTCTATTTTTTACGTGAGTATTATTTTTTTAGCAAATATAGTTTTCGTTGCCATAAATAAATTCTTGCTTTATTCGCAATTCGTGAGTATGTTTAAATCATGGATTACGAACATTTTACACTTAAAACGCAGGACGCGCTGCAGCAGGCGAGCGCTCTTGCGCAGCAAAAAGATCACAGTGAAATAGGACTCGAACATATACTCGACGCGCTTTTAAAGCAAAAGGACGGTATCGTTCCGCCCCTTGTCGAGCGTATCGGCGTGCCTGTCGAAACGCTGCTTCGGGAAAACGACGCATTGCTTGCTTCTTACCCGACGGTGAGGGGCAACGTGCAGATGACGCTTTCATCGGAAGCGCAAAAAACGCTTGCAAAAGCCGAAAAAGCGATGGCGGATATGCACGACGAATACCTTTCGACCGAGCATATTTTCCTTGCGATGAGCGAATCGGACGGGCGTACGGGCGATATGCTTCGAAAACACGGCATTGAGCGCAAAGCGATTTTGGAAGCGCTGAAAGCGCTTCGCGGCAATCAGCAGGTAACCGGCAACGATCCCGAATCTTCGATGCGCTCGCTCGAAAAATTTTGCCGCGATTTGACCTCTCTTGCACGTCAGGATAAAATCGATCCGGTTATCGGGCGCGACGAAGAGATAAGGCGCGTCATGCAAGTGCTTTGCCGCCGCACGAAAAACAATCCCGTACTCATCGGCGAACCCGGCGTCGGAAAAACCGCCATCGTCGAAGGACTTGCCCGCCGCATCGCATCGGGCGACGTTCCCGAAAGCTTGAAAAACAAGCGCCTCCTCGCCCTCGATTTGGGTTCTCTTGTCGCAGGCGCGAAATTCCGCGGAGAATTCGAAGAGCGGCTCAAAGCCGTCATCACGGAAGTGCAAAAAAGCCAAGGACAGATCGTGCTTTTTATCGACGAGCTGCATACCATCGTCGGTGCGGGCGCGTCCGAAGGTTCTATGGACGCTTCGAATTTATTAAAACCGGTACTCGCCCGCGGAGAGCTTCGCGCGATCGGAGCGACGACGCTCGACGAATATCGGAAATACATCGAAAAGGATGCGGCGCTCGAACGGCGCTTTCAGCCGGTTTATTGTTCGGAACCGTCGGTCGAAGATACGATCGCGATCCTCCGCGGCCTGCGCGAAAAATACGAAATTCACCACGGCGTGCGGATCGACGACGAAGCGCTCGTCGCGGCGGCAGTCCTCAGCAACCGCTATATCACGAACCGTTTTATGCCCGACAAAGCGATCGACCTTGTAGACGAAGCGATGAGCCGCCTCAAAATGGAAATCGAAAGCCAGCCGACCGAACTCGATCAAATCGAACGGAAGATCATGCAGCTTTCCATCGAAAAACAGTCGCTCGCAAAAGAAGACGACGAAGCGTCGAAAGAGCGCCTCGCAAAACTTGAAAAAGAACTCGCCGATCTTTCGGTAAAACGCGATGCGATGAAGCTGCAGTGGCAAAATGAAAAAGCGGATATCAACAAGAGCCGCGACGTCAAAGAAAAGCTCGAACAGGCGCGCTTCAACGAAGAAAAATATACGCGCGAAGGAAACCTGGCGAAAGCCGCCGAATTGAAGTACAGCATTATCCCCGAACTGCAAAAGGAACTTTCCGCCGCGGCGGAAGCCAGAAGTAAAAACGACGGCGGACGCGAATCGCTTTTGCGGCAGGAAGTGACCGAAGAAGACATCGCGCGCGTCGTCAGCGAATGGACGGGAATCCCCGTTACAAAGATGCTGTCGAGCGAAAAGCAAAAATATCTGCAGCTCGAATCCGTGCTGCACAAGCGCGTTATCGGACAAAACGATGCGGTACAAGTCGTCTCGGACGCGATCCGCAGAAACCGTTCCGGCTTGAGCGATCCGAATCGTCCGCTCGGAAGCTTTTTGTTTATCGGCCCGACCGGTGTCGGTAAAACCGAACTTGCGAAAACGCTTGCGGACTTTTTGTTCAACGATGAAAAATCGCTTACGCGAATCGACATGAGCGAATATATGGAAAAGTTTTCCGTTTCGCGTCTGATCGGCGCTCCTCCGGGATATGTCGGCTACGATGAAGGCGGACAGCTTACCGAAGCGGTGCGCCGCCGTCCATACAGCGTCGTGCTCTTCGACGAAATCGAAAAAGCGCATCCCGACGTATTCAACGTGCTGCTCCAAGTGCTCGACGACGGACGCTTGACTGACGGACAGGGACGCCTCGTCGATTTTAAAAATACGATCATCATCATGACGAGCAATCTCGGAAGCGACGTGATCCTTGATGCCGATACGCCGGAAAAAATGCACGACGCGCGAATAAAAGTGAGCGAACTGCTTAAATCGACGTTCCGCCCCGAATTCTTAAACCGCATCGATGAAATCGTCATGTTCGGCCGTCTCGACCAAAGCTGCATTTCGGGCATTGTCAAAAATCAGCTCGAACGCGTATCGCACAGGCTCGACGACAGACGAATTAAAATCATGTTCGACGACAAAGCCGTAGCCTTCCTCGCCGATAAGGGCTACGATCCCGCGTTCGGCGCGCGGCCGGTAAAGCGCGCGATTCAAACGTACGTGGAAAATCCCCTTGCAAAAGAGTTGCTTGAGGGAAAATTTTCCGACGGAGCTGCGATCAAAGTGACGGCGAAACCGGGGGCGGACGGACTTTCGTTTGAGTGACGGAAGCGTGTGTGCGGAGCGGTTCCATTGCGGGCGGCGGACGAAGTCACCGCAGGCGAGTTTGCGGTTGAAATGAGGCGATGTGTGTAAAAGCCGTTATTTTACTTTGTGCGATTAAAGTAAAATAACGGCTAGCTTTATTTTACCGAAACGGCGGATAAAGGGAGTGTAGCACTGCGGCAGCTTCGATTGTGAATTACGCTTATGTATAATGCATTGATTCTACCGACCGTTCCGTTCTTGTATGATGGAGCATATCTTCTGCACTTAACGCTTTACTTGCTCGGTAAAAATTGATTTTCGTGCGCTGCGCGTTAGAATAAAATCAAAGAGTCTTAGGAAAGAGTTTGGAAGCTATTGCAGCAGGAGAAAATACCGACGACTGGAATAAATTGGTTTTTTTAGTTAAAATAAAATCTATCAGTATTAAGGTAAGTCTTGTGAAAATAACTAAAATTGCTGTAGCCGGTACCGGTTATGTCGGCCTTAGCGTCGCCGTTCTTTTGAGTCAGCACAATGAAGTTTGGGCGGTAGATGTGATTCCGCAAAAAGTCGATCTCATCAATAGTAAAAAATCGCCGATTCAAGATGCAGAAATCGAAAAATATTTGCTAACAAAGCCGTTGCATCTTACAGCGACGCTGGATGCGAAAGTTGCTTATTCCGATGCCGATATTGTTATAATTGCCGCTCCGACAAATTATGATACAAAGCTTAATTTTTTTGATACGCGATGTGTAGAGAATGTGATTGAGCTGGTATTGCAGTATAATCCGAATGCCTTCATGGTAATAAAGTCGACTGTTCCCGTTGGATTTACCGAATCTGTCCGTAAAAAATATAATTGTAAAAATATTATTTTTAGTCCTGAATTTCTCCGTGAAAGTAAAGCTTTATATGATAATCTGTATCCAAGCCGTATTATTGTCGGTACTGATTTACAAGATGAATGGCTTGTTGACGCCGCTCATACATTTGCCGATTTACTTGCAGACGGAGCGAGCAAAAAAAATATCGACACGCTTTTTATGGGATCTACCGAAGCCGAGGCGGTTAAACTTTTTGCAAATACGTATCTTGCTTTGCGTGTAAGTTATTTTAATGAATTGGATACCTATGCGGAGCTTAAAGGCTTGAATGCAAAACAGATTATTCAAGGTGTTTCGCTTGATCCGAGGATCGGAGATTTTTACAATAATCCGAGTTTCGGATACGGCGGCTATTGCCTTCCGAAAGATACCAAGCAGCTTTTGGCAAATTACCGCGACGTGCCTCAAAATCTTATACAGGCAATTGTGGAATCAAACAGAACACGGAAGGAATTTATTGCGGATAGGGTTTTACAAAAGGCGGGGTATTACAATTATTCCGATGGAAGAGATTATGCAGCTAGTGCGGAACCGATTACCGTCGGATTATTTCGGTTAACGATGAAAAGCAACAGCGATAATTTTCGGCAAAGTTCCATTCAAGGGGTAATGAAAAGAATTAAAGCGAAAGGAGCGAATGTTATTATTTATGAACCGATATTAAACGACGGAGAAACTTTTTTTGGCAGTACGGTTGTAAATAATTTAGATATATTCAAATCCAAGTCCGATGTGATTGTTACCAATCGGTATGATACTTGTCTTGGTGATGTAAAGGATAAAGTTTATACGCGGGATTTATTTCAAAGAGATTAAAATGAGTAGAATAGAATTGGACGGGAAGACTGTTTTAGTTACGGGGTCAAGCGGCTTTATCGGCGCAAATCTATGTAAAGAATTGTTTGCATGTTTTAAAAATATCAGAATTGTCGGCATAGATAATATGAACGATTATTATGATGTCGCTCTGAAAGAATATCGCTTGCAACAAGTGAAAAAAAATAAAAATTATTATTTTTTTAGGGGTGATATTTCGAATAAAAAATTTATTACCGAAATCTTCGAAAAATATCAACCTTCCGTTGTCGTAAATCTTGCCGCGCAGGCAGGTGTACGATATTCGATTACAAATCCCGACGCATATATTCAAACCAATGTGATCGGTTTTTTTTATATTTTGGAAGCGTGCCGTCATTCTTATGATAACGGCAAAAAAGGTGTTGAACATCTTGTATATGCGTCGAGTTCCTCCGTGTACGGTTCAAATAAAAAAGTTCCGTATTCTACCGACGATAAAGTTGATAATCCCGTTTCGTTATATGCAGCTACAAAAAAATCGAATGAACTTTTTGCTCATGCCTACAGTAAATTGTATGACATTCCCTCAACAGGCTTAAGATTTTTTACCGTTTACGGTCCTGCCGGAAGGCCGGATATGGCATATTTTAAATTTACAAATAAAATCGTCAAAGGTGAAAAAATTCAAATTTATAATAACGGTAACATGAAAAGAGATTTTACCTATATCGATGATATTGTAAAAGGCATTGTTGCCGTTATGCAAAAAATACCCGATGCGACGATTGACGGTGTAAAATACAAAATTTATAATATCGGTAACGGTCAGCCCGAAGATCTGTTAAAATATGTTACTACGTTGGAGGAATGTCTGCAAAAAGAAGGTATAATACAAAGACCTGTAAAAAAAGAAATGTTGCCTATGCAGCCGGGTGACGTATATCAGACATACGCCGATACGACGGAATTTGAACAGAACTTTGATTTTAAGCCTGAGACAACTATAAAAGAAGGTCTGACCGCTTTTGCAAAATGGTATAAAGAATTTTATTTATAGTATTTTTTTACAAGATGATTAATTTACAGCAGAAGTATATTTTACTATAAAGATGAGGTTATAAATTATTATGAAAAAAGCGCTTATCACTAAGGTAATTTATATTATTTATCGTATCAGAAATCGTATACTACGAAAGGCAATAGTGTCGCGCAATATTTTTGAGTTTGTAAAAAATGGTGGGCTAATTGGAAAAGATTGTGAGGTTTTTCCAAATGTAGATTTTGGTTCAGAACCTTATCTAATTGAAATTGGGAATAAAGTTCGTCTTACAGATTCTGTGAAGTTTTTTACTCATGATGGAGCATTGTGGGTTATTCGAAATTTATATCCTGAAATGCAAAAAGCTGATAAATTTGGAAAAATAAAAATATGTGATAATGTTCATATCGGTTGGAATGTTATGATTATGCCAGGAGTTACAATTGGTAAGAATTCGATTGTAGGTTGTGGTTCTATAGTAACCAAAGATGTTCCTGATAATACAGTGGTTGCGGGTATTCCTGCTAGGATTGTTGAATCGATAGATTGTTATTATAAAAAAAATAAAGAAAAGATAATTATGACTAAAGGGTTATCATATTTAGAGAAGAAAAAGAAGATTCAAGACTATTTTAATATAAAGGAAAAAAATGAAATATAACTATGTTATGATTGCGACGAGTGTTGATGATGTTGCTTTTATGTACAGTGGTGTAAATAATCAAGTTTCTCAATTATTCTTATTGGAACATAAACTTTATGAGAAAAAGCTATTTAAGATAATTGCGCATTTTTTATATTCAAAAAAGCTTAGTTTTGTTTTTACAAAAAAAATACAATTTATAATTAGAAAAAAAATGCAGAAGTTGTATAAAGAGGATTTTTGTAATTATTTTGATGATAAAATAAAAATAGATGCATTAAAGGCATCTAACAAAAAAGAATATTGTTTTATTATAATGGCTCGGGTATTTGAAGAATATGGAGATGTTCTTATAAAATATTTAAAAAAATGTTATTCAGGTGCACACTATACAATATATTTCGTGGATGTTGTGACATCATTTAAAATACCAGTTTCCGTATGTTATTCTTCATTTAATAAGATTTTTTCTTTTGATAAAGGTGAATGCAAAAAGTATGGGTTCACTTATTGTCTTGAACCCTTTACTTATCATCTGCTTGAAAATACTTTGGAAGAAACGGAATATGATGTTACTTTCATAGGTACAGCTAAAGATCGATTAAAAGATATTTTGTCTGTTTATGAAAAACTTAAAGCTCATAACTTAAAACTGGATTTTTGGATATTTGGTGTAAAGGAAGAAAATCAAAAATATAAAGATGAAATACATTATAACGAGTATCTTTCTTTTGATGATTTTAATAAGCATACGCTAAATGCCAGATGTACATTTGAAGCTTTGCAAAAGAACGGTTCTTCTCCAACGACACGTTTTTCTATGTGTATGTTGTATAAACGAAAACTGCTTACAAATTGTACAGAGCTTATGGACTTAGAATGGGTAGATGCAATAGCAACTGGTAATATTCAAGTTTATAGGGATATTGATTCCATAGATTTTAACTGGATAAAAAAAGATTGCGAATACGACAATCAGAAATATATAGAAATGTTTTCAACAGATAGAATGCTTGAGACAATAGATAGTAGCCTTTAAGAAAATGTCTAATTCCCGTACAAAAAATACTCTTCTTAGTACGTTCTCTAATATATTCGAGCAATTGATTGCTATGGCATTTGGGTTGGTTGTCCCGAGACTTGTAATTAAAACGTACGGTCCGGAAGTGAACGGGTTGACCTCTTTTATACAGCAAATTTTGAATGTTTTCCAACTATTGCAGGCCGGTATGATAGGTGCTGCTATCTTTGAACTCTACAAGCCGATTGCTGAAAAGGCTTATGACCGCATTAACGAGATTGTCAATGCTACCACGAAGTTTTTCTATAGGGTTGGTTCGATATTTGCTTTTTTGGTTTTAATGGTTATACCCTTTATCTTGTATAGGGAAACCGACTCCGTGTTTCGGCAATGGGAAATTATATGTGCAACGGTAATTATGGGGCTTAACGGAACTCTTACGTTCTTTTTTGATGCACGGTATGATATAATAATTTCCTCATATCAGAAACGGTATATATTTTCATTGTCGCGTATTGTAAATAAGTGTATTTATTATATCCTTGTCATCCTTGTCATCTTGTTTAAAAAACACTTCGTTTTAATGTATGTATCAAGCCTGGTAGCAAAATGCGTTTATTTATTGATATTGCGCTTTACATATAAAAAACTTACAAAAGATTGGTACCGGCCGATTAGAGAAAAAATAAATTTTAAGCTAAAGAATCGCTGGTATTTATTAAGCAATTCTATCGTCTTTCAGTTGGTTACATCTTTACCGTATATATTGATTTCAAGTCAATATGATTTGACTTTTACGAGTGTATATTCAATAAACTACATGATTGTAAATATATTAAAGATGCTGATGCTTTCTTTCTTTCATTCTGTTACGGAGCCTTTCGGAAATTACAATGCCATGCATACGATAAAAGAAAGTTCCACATTATTTAGGAAAGTTCAATTGGGAATTTTATTTATAACAACTGTCCTTGCTTCGTGTTTAATATGTCTGAATTTCAGTTTTATACAAATATATACTGCCAAAATTACAGATATACAATACGCAATTCCGATATTTTCTTTCTCGCTTGTATTTGATTTCATTTTTTATACTCTGTATTTGCAACTCAACCTTGTTGTAGATATATTCGGTTTGTATAAGGATATATATCGAGGTGTTATCGTTATCGGTCTTGTTGCAATCGGCGTTATGTCGGTATTATGTAAATATTGCGGTATCGGATATGTACCGTTTGCTATTGCATTCTTTTACCTAGGGTTACTGATTTTTTATTCGCTGGAAATTTGTCGCAAAGTTAAAGGATTTATAAAACTGACGACATTGATTGCAGGAGTGACGATATTGCTGACAATTGTTTTTTGCGCTAAATTGGTATTCGCGCTGGTACCTTTTGTTATATCGAATTTATCGGAGTGGCTTATTGTCGCCATTGCGGTTTTTTGCGTTTCCGTCTTGATAAGCGTATTTTTTTACAGGTTGATTTTTCGTACGGATTTTATAATTTTGGAAAAGGCTATCAAAAATAGATTGTTACATAAACGATAGATTGTTTTTGGAGGTATTATATGGCGATACAAGTATTCAGACCCG
This sequence comes from Treponema socranskii subsp. paredis ATCC 35535, assembly GCA_000413015.1. Taxonomy (GTDB): domain Bacteria; phylum Spirochaetota; class Spirochaetia; order Treponematales; family Treponemataceae; genus Treponema_D; species Treponema_D paredis. The sequence continues at coordinate 186,447 of KE332516.1, read as the reverse complement.
TTTTTGATGTTGATGCATGTTTAACTCATATTAAGGAATGTCTTGAGTGCGGATGGACAGGAATGGGATTCAAGACAGTGCAATTTGAAGAAGAATGGAAAAAATATACGGGATTGTCAAATGCTCATTATCTAAATAGTGCGACCGCAGCTTTAAATCTTTCGTTTGATATTCTGAAAACAGAAAGGAAGTGGGATGAAGGCGATGAAGTAATTTCCACACCTTTAACATTCGTCTCATCAAATCATGCGATCCTCAAAGCCGGTTTACATGCTGTTTTTGCTGATGTCGATGATACATTATGCCTGGATCCGCAAGATGTTTTGAAAAAAATTACCCCGAAGACGCGTGCTGTTTGTTATGTTGCATTTGGCGGCAATACGGGGAAGTACGGTGAAATTGTAAAAATATGTAATGACCATAATTTAGCTCTGATTCTTGATGCTGCACATATGGCGGGGACAAGGATTAACGGAGAGATTCCCGGTAAAGAAGCCGATGTTGTATGTTGGAGTTATCAGGCGGTAAAAAATCTGCCGACGGGTGATAGCGGTATGATTTGCTTTAAAGAAAAAACATTGGATACGATTGCAAGACAAAGAGCCTGGTTGGGTATTAATAAAGATACATATGCCCGCGTTTCGGCAAACGGTTCGTATAAATGGAAATATAATGTTGAATATTTGGGGAATAAGTATAATGGCAATGCGATAATGGCTTCCATTGCATTGGCACAATTGCCTCATTTGGATAAAGATAATGCATATAGACGTGAGATTGCCGGATGGTATAGATCTGGTTTAAAAAAATATAATGAGAAAATAAAATTTATTCGTGTTCCTGAAGAATGTGAAACATCACAGCATATTTTTCAAATTGTTGTGGAAAACAGAGATGCATTGCTTGAATATTTGAATGAGCATGAAATATATCCCGGCGTTCATTATATTGTAAATACAGAATATCCGATGTATAGCTATGCAAAGGGGACGTGTCCGTATGCAGAATATATCAGCGAGCATGTTATATCATTGCCTGTGCATATGGCTTTGACATATGATGATGTTCAAAAAGTAATTAATGTGATTTGTGAATTTTTTGACAAAAATTAACATATAGTTATGCATAAAGAACGAATTAATTCTAAGAGCACATTAATAATATGTTTGAATCCTATTAACCTATATTCATATAGAGCAGGAGACTGTATATATGAATAGTTTTATTAAAATGCTTAAAAAAATTAAGCGATTTGTTTTTCTCAAACCGAACGAACGAAAAGCTGTAGAAAATTTGTTTCCTCTTGATAATTTGAGTACAAGAATATTGTGTTATAAAATATCACCCGATACTCAAAGACATCGATCGGTTATTTATACGTGTATAACCGGCGGATATGATGAATTGATTCAGCCTACATATTATAACAGAAAATGGGATTATATTTGTTTTACGGATAACACAAACTGGCTTGATAAGAGAAAAATAGGTGTATGGCGCATAAAACCTTTGATTTATAATGAGAGAAGCAATCAGCTTAATAATCGATGGCATAAATTGTTTCCTTATAAATTATTTCCCGAATATGACAGCAGTATATATATAGACGGTAATGTGGATATTTTGGACGATTTTTTATTTTTGCAGATTGAAAATAAGAAATCCGATTTGGTTATTCCCGTTCATTATATAAATAATTGTATTTATCAGGAAATTAAAACTGTAAAAAAGCTTAAAAAAGCCGCACCTGCTGATTTGATCAAAATAAAAGAATTTCTGACTGCTGCAGGATTTCCGAAATCATATGGTTTAACGGAAAATAATATTATCTATCGAAAACATGATTCTCCGATAATCCGGAAAATAATGGAAGAGTGGTGGGATATGTTGAAGATAGTTCCAAGAGATCAGTTATCATTATGTTATTTGTTATGGAAATATAAGATACCTGTCGATTCTGTGTCGATTCCGAACGCTCGATTGGAAAATAAACATTTTGCATTCTATTTGAGAAGTAGAAAAAGAATATAGGTGATACGCTAATAAAATCTAGTATTGTTTTTATTTATATATTCATGCTTCTTTTGATTATGTCGAATAGATTTTGGAGAACTGCGATGAATAAAAATTGTGCCTTTACTATTTGTACAAAGAGCTATCAAGGTTTGGCAAAAGTATTGCAAAATTCTTTTTTAAAATTTAATGATGGCTTTGATTTTTTTATAATTTATATAGACGATTTGGATAATATAAATAATGTTGCGGTATCAATAACGGATATTCGAAAAAAATATTTGTCAGAAGAAAAATTTTTTGAGATGGCTTTTAAATATGATCTGACCGAGTTTTGTACAAGCATAAAACCGTTTTCTATTCAATTTTTTCTTGAAAAAGGATATGAGCTTGCTGTCTATCTTGATCCGGATATTTGTTTTTATTCAAAATTTGAAGAAATCTTAGATGTAACAAAATCTATTTATATAACGCCGCATATAGTTACGTGTGAAACACAATATTCGGGAGATGATGAGGAATCGAATATCCTGCGATACGGGATATACAATTGCGGTTTTATTGCATTCAGAAAAACGAATATTTCTAAACAAATTCTGGAATGGTGGATGTATAGACTGCTTGATGCTTGCTATGCGGCTCCTGAATACGGTTTGTTTACGGATCAGAAATGGATAGATTTCTTGCCTGCTTTGGTTTCGTCGGACGAGTTGTTTATAATAAAAAATATCGGATGTAATGTTGCGCCTTGGAATTTTTATGAGCGGGAAGTAAAAAAAATCGATGGGCTTTATAAAGTATATAATAGAATAAATAAAGTCGAGCTTGTTACCGATTTATGTTTTGTGCATTTTAGTGGGTTTAATTACAAAGAACTGTGCGGTGGAAGTATTGGACATAAGTGGTTGATGAATAATTATTGTGATATATTGGAATTAATCGATGGGTATAGAGAGGCATTAAACGCTAATCATGCATTCGATTTTTTCTCCTTGCAATATTATTTTGCAAACTATTCAGATGGAACTTCTATTATGAAACTTCATAGGAGAATATACGGCGAAATTATAAAAAAAGAAGCGTTTGACCATCCTTTTTTCGTAGAGGAAGGTTTTTTCTTATTGTTGAAGAAAAATAAAATGATTTCAAAGAAACAAATTCATTCATCGAATACGAAGAATGTAAGTTCTTTTTTAAAGAAGAAAAATCTTATCTTTTTATTTTTTAAATTAGTTTTGAGATTTCTTGGTATTGATCGCTTTGAAGAATTTATTTTGGGAATTCACAAATATTCGACACTAAACGATCAAAAAAATCTTTTAAGTAAATAAAATGGTTTTTTATATATTTTTTTTAACATTTATTATTATTCTTTGCGGACGATATAATATTGTAAGCGGCTATTATATTGTATCTAAAAAAACAGGATTTAAATTGGCAATTCTTTTTATTGTCATAGTGTCATGTCTGCGTTTTAATATAGGTTATGATTGGTCCGTGTATTTTTCATTTGTATACCCTGTTTATAGATTTCAAGATATCGGTAGGTTTGAACCGCTGAGTAAGTTGATAATCTATTGCGCGGGCGTGTTACATCAACCACTTATCTTATTTTCTGTATATGCTATAGTGACGTACGTAAACATAGGGATTATTCTGGATACTTATAGCGAGGCGAAATTTGAAGCACTGATGCTGTATGTATGCTTTTTCTATTTAATAACATTAAGTACCATACGACAGGCTGCAGCTGTGTCGATTGTTTTTTACGGATTTAAATATATTGATTGTAAGAAAATATTTAAATATATACTTATCTGTCTTTTTGCATCATTGTTTCATAAAACTGCGGTGATAGGAATTCTGTTTTACCTATTATATTATTTCAGTTCAATACAGTGCTTCTTTTTCTTAATCTGTACCTATGTTTGTGCGAGAATACTTCTCCCTGCTATGCTTAAAGAACTGGCGCCTTTTTTTCTTTTGTATCTGGAAAAGGGCGGTGTAAGAGATTCAAGCGGAAGTTTCCAACGTATAGTATATTTGTTTATGTATATATATGCACTTGTTTTTCATCGGAAAAAAATGAAAGGTATTTTGAATATATGTATGATAGGTGTAGCTTTACCGTTTATTTTAGGTGGACATACAGGGGGGCGCCTTGCAGAATATTTTCTAATTTATTATTGTCTTTTAATTCCCGACTGTAATAAAAGATTCAGTATTCAGTACAGAGTTCTTTTTATGATCCCATTATACGCTTATTTTTTCATATATTTGTTTTTTTCTGTTTTTGCTAATCATAGTAATGAATATGTTCCTTTTCGCTGGTATTTCCTAGAAAATTTGGATCAGAGATTAATGTAGGAGTAAAAAGTGAAAATTACGATCTTGTTTCTAGGAAAATCTGGGGGAGCTTGTATTTATACATATGAAATGCTCAGGAATTTATTATCTGTCGGTTGTACTATACAAGCTGTTTTATGTGATTACATTGAGAATAAACCTGATTTTATAAGGTTGGAAAATTATAAAAATTATACTCAAATTTTTATTCCAACATATAGAAATCGAAAAGAATTTTTATCAAAAAGTTTGAACGTTATTAAATTTATAAAATTAGCATATACTATAAATAAATTTAATCCTGACTGGATTTATATTCCCATGATTTCTTTGTGGGGTAGATTTATTTTACCGTTCTTAAATCGAAAAATAAGGATTGTAACGACCATACATGATGTTGCAATGCATTTGGGAGAAAAAAACTTCTTAATAGATTGTTTTAATAGTTATATAATAAAGAAATCCGATAAAATTATTACGCTCTCTGAATCGTTTATCGATAAAATTTCGAATAAGTACCAAGTTTTAAAAGAAAATATTTGCTGGATTCGGCATGCTAATTATAATTATTACAGGCCGGCTTCTTTTAGGAATGCGATATCATTAACGAATAAAATATTATTTTTCGGACGTATTCACAAATATAAAGGTATATCTGTTTTACTTGACGCAATGGAAGTTATAAAAAATACAAATAAAAATATTACTCTCAGAATTGCAGGGCGAGGGCAAATTTCTTCCGACGATACAGCAAAAATCAAAAGATTGGGAAGTTCTGTTGAGTTAGTAAATAAATGGATTTCAAATAATGAAATATTTGAATATTTTGAGGATATAGATTTCGTTGTGGTCCCTTATATTGAAGCTTCCCAATCCGGGGTTATCATGCTTGCGTATACATTCGGTAAACCTGTTATTGTTACTAATGTAGGAGGATTACCTGAACAGGTTTTTGACGATACCGGTGTTATTATATCTTCAGGTGAGTATAAAGCGTTAGCCGACGCGATATTAAAAATGTATGCAGAGCCGGAGAAAATAATTAAAATGGGAAATTCGGCATTTGAAAAAAACAATACAGTTTTTTCATGGGCAAAATCAGTTCAAAAGTTATTGTCATTTTTATCTAGTTCAACGGAATAGAATATTTTGTTAAAATAATCGTGCCGGAGTTATCCAGATAATAAGAGGAATTTATGATTGAAAAAGTAAAACGGAAAAGAAAAATTCTCTTTCTTTCCAACACTGCAAACTTTTCAAAGTTCAATTTGCCGTATATGTGCTGGTTTCATGAGCAGGGCTGGCGGGTAGATTATTGTTCGGCTGGAGAAGAATTGGTAAAAGATTGCGACAACCAATATACGATCAGTATCGCGCGTTCTCCGTTTTCATTGAAAAATGTAAAAGCGCTAAGACAGCTGAAAAAACTTCTTGTAGAAAATCGGTATGATATTTTACATTGTCATACTCCTATGGGGGGCGTGCTTGGGCGTCTTGCGGCAAAAAACCTTCGGTACGAACATAAAATTAAAATTATATATACGGCTCACGGTTTTCATTTTTATAAAGGCGCGCCGATTTTAAATTGGCTTTTTTATTATCCTGTAGAAAAACATCTTGCGAAGTATACGGATGTTTTGGTGACGATCAATAAAGAAGATTATGAATGTGCCCTAAAAAAACGATTTCTTGCGGAAAAAATTTTTCAAATAAACGGCGTTGGAGTGAATATTGCGGATTTTAAACCATTAGAAAGTAAACACAAAATTCGGCAAGAGTACGGCTATACGGACGATGATTTTATTATGATATATACGGCTGAATTTATTACGCGAAAAAATCATAAGTTTCTTATAGAAAGTCTGCCAAGTTTGAAAAAAAATATTCCGAACTTAAAAATTATTTTGCCCGGCAAAGGAGAGCTTTTTGCCTCTATGGTTAATTTAGCGAAGAAGTTATATGTCGATGACATAATCAATTTTTGCGGTTACCGAAAAGATATACATAAATTATGCGGGTTGTCCGATTTATATGTTGCGACGAGCAAACAGGAAGGTTTACCGATAGGTGTTGTGGAAGCGATTGCAACAGGTTTACCTGCTGTCGTCAGCGATATTCGCGGACAAAATGATATTATACAAACAGATATTAATGGAAGTTTGTATCAGCCGGGTAATAAGCGCGATTTTATCAATAAGATCATGGATTTATATAAAGATAGAAAAAAATGCTTGAGCTTGGCTGAAAATAATGTAAAAACTGCTGAAAAGTATTCGACAAAATATGCAGTAAAAAAAATGGCCGGAATTTATACAAGCCTTTTCCCCTCCGATTGACTCTCTCCCCCCGCTTCCGCTATAATAAATATTCGCACCGATGGGTGTGTTATTTTAGGACTTGACCCCGTTCGGTTCGAGTTCTACGGAGGATTACAGTGGTCAAAATCAGACTGAAAAAGTTCGGTACGCAAAAACGTCCCTATTATCGCGTCGTTGTCATGGATGAACGTTCTCCGCGCGACGGCCGGGCGATCGAAGAAATCGGTACGTATATGCCGATCGAAGCTGCGGAAAAGCAGATCAAAATCGACGTCGAACGCGCAAAGTATTGGCTCGGAGTCGGTGCACAGCCGACGGATATCGTCGGTAAGCTGCTCAACAAACAAATCCGTTCCGCGAAGTGATTGTATCGAGGCGGCTGAATGGAAAAAGATTTAATCGAATATATTGCAAAGTCGCTTGTCGATGATCCTTCCGCGGTTTCGGTAACCGAAGCGGAGGGCGAACGCGGACCCGTTTTGCAGCTGAAAGTGGCTGAAAGCGATATCGGTAAAGTGATCGGCAAATACGGCCGTATCGCAAAGGCGATGCGCACGGTGCTGAGCGCATCTGCGGCAAGGGACGGAAATCACTACAGTCTCGACATCTTAGACTGAAGGGCAGATGAAAGATCAGCTTGCAGTCGGCTTTATCCGCGGTCCGCACGGGATTACGGGTGAATGTAAAATAGAGAGTGCTTCCGGCGCGTACGATCATATCGTTTCGCTCAAGGATGTCACTTTACGGCACGGCGAGGAAACCGAACGGCGCAGAGTCGAATCTGCGGACTGGGGCGGTACCTGCGTGTTTATGAAATTGGCGGGAATCGATTCTCCCGAAGCGGTACGAAAGTACAACGGATGGGAAGTGGTCGTACCGCGCGAGTGTGCCTATCCTTTGAAAAAAGGAGAATGGTACATCGATGATTTGAAAGATTGTTCTCTCGTATATGAGAGGAAAAACGGATCGGCGGCTTCGGCCGCGCCTGTCGAAACGATAGGCAAGATCACGGACGTATTGGAAGGCGGAGCGGCGCAGCTTTTGGAAGTGCGCATCTCCGAGGCTTGCAGCGTTCTTGCGGACGATGTCAAACGTACCGTTTCGGGAAAACCGAAAACGGTCTATGTTCCTTTTACTGAGGAGCATATCGGAGCGGTCGATATCGAAGGCAAAACGGTGGAGCTGATGCACCTCTGGATTCTGGAGTGATTCCATGCAATTTACCGTGCTGACCTTATTTCCAGATATTCTGCGCGCGTACTTCGAAAATTCGATTATGGCGAAAGCGGTTGAAAAGGGAATTATTTCCTGCGTCTTGACGGATATCAGGGATTTTGCCCGCGATAAACACCGTTCCTGTGACGACGGTCCGTACGGCGGCGGGGCGGGGCAGCTTATGCTCGCCGAGCCGCTCGGAGAAGCGCTCGACAGCGTAGAGGCGTACAAAAAGCGCGTCATCTATGTGACGCCCGGAGGAAAACCTTTTACGCAGGCGAAAGCGCTTGAGTTGAGCCGCGAAAGCGAAATCGTTATTATCTGCGGACGGTACGAAGGGATCGACCAGCGGATAATCGATCGATATGTCGACGAAGAGATTTCGATCGGGGATTACGTTATGTCGAGCGGAGAGGTTGCGGCGGAAGTCGTCATCGACACGGTGTACCGCCTGATCGACGGCGTCATTTCGGCGGAATCGCTTGACGAAGAAAGCTATTCGGGCGGACTGCTTGAATATCCGCAGTATACGCGGCCGCAAAATTATCGGGGTGAAGAAGTGCCCGAAGTGCTGCGGTCGGGAAACCACGAAGCGATACGCGCGTGGCGGCTGCGGAAGAGCGTTGCGAAAACGCTTGCCAATCGGCCGGACTTGATAGCGTCTGCGCGCAGCGCGGGTACGCTTTCATCGGAAGCCGAAAAAATTATTAAGGAAATTACGGAGCAGGTTTCGCTTAAAACCGCCGGAAAAAAGAAGCGGGCGAAACGGACTCGGGAAGCTGGAGACTGAGATGGATATCATTAAGGGTATTGAAGAAAAACAAAAGCGTGCGAGCGCTATGGGATTTAATGTCGGCGATACGGTAAAAGTTTTCTTTAAAATCGTCGAAGGCAAAACGGAACGCATTCAAGTGTACGAAGGCGTCGTCATCGCGAAAAACGGCGGCGGTACGCGCGAAACTTTTACGGTCCGCAAAGAATCGTACGGCGTGGGAGTAGAGCGCGTATTTCCGATGCACTCGCCGCGTATCATAAAGGTGGAAATCGTGCGTCCGGGTAAAGTCCGCCGTGCGAAACTCTATTACCTCCGCGATGCGGTCGGTAAAGCGAAGCGCATTAAAACGCGCGTCGGCGGAAACATCGCCGCGGCTCTTGCCGAACGCAATGCTCGAGTCGATGCCGCCGCTGCAGCCCAGGAAGCCGCAATCAAAGAAGAGCAAAAAGAAGAACACGCAGCGGAAGCGGCTGAAAAGGCAAAAAAGAAATAATGTGCCGCTTTTGAAAACTCAAGCGGTTTTTAGAAGCGGATGGAGCTGTCCTAAAAGTCGCTTGCTTTTTCGGCAGACTCTCGATAATTTTTCCGGCGCATGGATACGATTTCCCGCGTATACGTTCAAACGGCTTCCCTTTCCCCTATGCCGAACCGGCACGAGATTCGCGAAGGGGATGTCGTTTCCGTGCGCATCCTTTCACAGACGGGGCAGAATTCGTACATCGCTTCTTTTGCAGGAGGGAGATTTTTCGTTACGTCGGAAAGACCTCTTGTGCAGGGTGCGGTTTTTTCCGCTTCCGTTTCGATCAAAGACGGAACGCTCGTCCTTTCACCGCTTATCGCGGATACCCCTTTTTCAAACGAACATCTTGTAACGACGTTTTCGACGGCGCTCAATTCCGACGGAACGCTCTCCGATGCGGAGCTGGTTCGCTATTTTACTTCTCTCAATCTTTTTCCCGATTATATTACCCTTTCTCTTTTTACCGCGATGCAGCAGCTCGGCATGAAATTCGATGAGAAGATTTTTACCGATGCGCACCGCATCGCGCTGTCGTTTCCCGGTCGTGAAAAAGAAGCGGCACAAGCGGCTCTGCTTTTGGAGCAAAAAGGCATTGCCATGGAAAAAGATGCCGTCGCCGCTATCGTCGGTGAAAACGAAAAAAGCGATAAAGGCTCCGGAAGCGATGCGGATTCTCAAAGCGGCGGCAAGGCGGAGAGAGGAGGAGCGGATGAAAAGAGCGGCGGCCGGCAAAACGACGGAAAAGATGAAAACGCGGGAGAAAGAGATCTTTCACGGCACGCGGCTTTACTGCAAGACGGAGGTACACACATACAAAGCGGCTCCGACGAGGGGCGGCCGCTGAAAGAACTCGTTTCCGAAATCGAAGCGGAAGTGCGGCGGTTTTTTTGCGGCATACTCTCGGGGCGGGCGCTTGAACAAAGCGAAGGCGGCGTTCTCACCCTTTTCAATCAACGCGGCTTTTCTTTAGGCGCAAGCTGGATCCAGCTCCCCTTCGAGATTTCCCTCGACGGCGGGGATAAAACAGGAAACGGCGTACTCCGTTTTTTTGCGGATGCGCGGCAAAAAAAGGCGGAAAAATATACGGCAACGCTCGATTTGGGTGGGCAATTTTATTATTTTGTGATATACTTACATAAAGAACGAAACCGCGTGCTCTATGCCGCATCGGGCGAAGAGCGTGAGGGTGAAAGCGCTTTGCTCAAAAAAGCGCTCGAAGCGGCGTTCGGCGGAAAATCGTTCAGCGTCGAACGGACGGAAAGCGGTGTGCTTTCGGGCTTTTTCGAAAAAAGCGGTATTTCCGTTGTCAGAGGCAGCGTATGAAAAAAGCGGTCGCGCTGAAGTATCCTGAAGGTGCGCCTTCGCCTTTTATAACGGCATCGGCTCGGGGTGAAGCTGCGGAAAGGCTTACCGAAATAGCAAAAGAGCAGGGTATCGCCGTCGTCGAAAATGCGAACCTTGCCGACGTTTTGACGCTCGGAGAAATCGGCTCGTACGTGCCGGAAGAAACGTGGGGCGTATTGGCGGGGATATTTGCCTTTGTACTGAAAATGCAGGATAAAAAACGATAAAAGGCATCTTCAAAAATCGATCGGATTTTCAGAGATGCGTAAAATTATTAAAGGAATACGAGGGGATTGTATGGCAGGTTTTTTGAAGCTTACGCAAAACGATATTAAAGAAGGTATGCGTTTTTCCGCACCGGTATTTTTTGACGACGGAAAAAATATGTTTCTCGCCGCAGGAAAGCCTGCAAAGCCGTATCACCTTGCCGCGCTCAAAAATTGGAATGTTCCTTTTTTGCTTACCGTAGGTCACGTGCTTTCTCAGGCTGAAATCGATGCACAGGCGAATGCGAATCTCGAAGACGTGGACGAACTCGAACCCGTCGACGACGATATGCCGGTAAATATTTGACCGAGCGCGCAGAGCTTGAAGCGCCGCGTTCGTCCGTGAGCGCTTCAAAAAAATCGATCGGAAAAGCGGGGGAAGAAAAAGCTGCGCGTTATTTGGCCGAAAAAGGCTATTCGATCGTCGCTCGGAATTGGCAGACAAAAATCGGTGAAATCGATATAATAGCATTGTCGAAGGATGTACTTGTTTTTGCCGAAGTGAAGACGCTTCCGAACGGAAACGCCGATATGCTGTCGCACGTGCTCGACAACCGGAAACAAAAAAAAATTATAGAAACGTCTAAACGTTTTCTCTCAAACAATCGACAATATAGTAAGCACTATATCAGATACGATGTGATTGTTGTGGATATGCCGTCTTTGCCGGCCGTATATCACATTGAAAACGCTTTTTCGGAGCTTGTATGATTTCCGGACTGAAAACAACTACCCTCGTCCTCGAAAAACAAAAAGCGGATTTGCCGCCGCGCCTGCTCGCATTGCGGGAAATGATTCGGGACTCGGAGTATATCGATACGGCCGTACAGAGGATCGCTCAGGTTATCAGCAAAAAATTGATTGAAAACCCTGAAGACGATCCGCTGTTTACGGAATAACGGAGCGGATATGGGAAAAAATACGAAGCGCGGACGCGTAAAAAGGGATTGGAAAAATCAAAACGCTCAAAATCCCCGTTCAGCCGCTCTTAAACGGACGGACAATAAAAATACGAAACTCCGCGATGCCGCCGTTCAACGTCATCTCTATGAAAATATCGCAGCGCAAAAAGAAAAAGACGAAGCAATCCGCCACCTCAAGCAGCGCCGCGTCGTCTGTCCCCTTTGCGGAAAGGATATCGAAGAGATGGCAAGCGCTGTCGTCGATAAAGCGTCCGGAAAACCCGCACACTTCGATTGTATTTTGGATCAGCTGCAAAAAACGGAAACGCTCGGCGAAAACGAAAAAATCGCATACATCGGGCAGGGCAGGTTTGCGCTTTTGCGCTACGAAGATCCGCACGATGTAAAATCATTTAAAATTATCAAGACGATAGAATGGGAAGGGCGCGATGCCGATCTTCCGTGGCGAAGCGAACTGAGCGGCCTCTACAGTCAAGTGTAGTACTGCGCTCTCATTATTTTAACAAGGGGTATGGATATGTTTGAAAAAGAGTACGATCTTTTGCATAAAACGGGTATCGTTCCCGTCGTAGCGCTCGATTCGCCGGATGACGCGGTTCCGCTTGCGGCGGCTCTTCTCAAAGGCGGCATCACTTCAATGGAGATCACCTTCCGTAATCCGTCCGATTATGAAGGGACCGCACGCGCGATACGCGACGTACACGAAAAAGTTTCCGCGATGACTGTCGGAGCCGGTACCGTGACGAGCGTCGAGCTTGCAAAAGCTGCGATCGATTCGGGAGCGAAGTTTATCGTATCTCCGGGATTTAAAGAAGACGTCGTCGATTATTCCATTGCGCACGGTATCGTCACGTACCCCGGAGTTTCTACGGCGAGTGAAATTACGGCGGCCGCTGCAAAAGGTCTTTCCGTACTCAAATTTTTCCCAGCCGAAATTTCAGGCGGTGTCGCTGCGCTCAAAGCCTTTGCCGGTCCCTTTCCGCGTATAAAATTTCTTCCGAGCGGCGGATTGAATCTCGACAATATGGGAAATTATTTTGCGCTGTCGAACGTCGCGGCCGTTTCCGGCAGCTGGATGGTGAAGGGCAGCCTCATCAAAGCAAAACAATGGGATGAAATTACGCGCTTGTCGAAAGAAGCGATCGAAGCTTCTCTCGGATTCGGTTTTGCTCATGTCGGCATCAATTTTCACGGAGACGGCGAATGTGCGGAAGGCGTAAAAGAATTCGAAGCGTTCGGCTTTAAAGGCGTTGAAGGAAAATCGTCGTGGTTTTGCGGAACCGAATTCGAATTGATGAAAAACGGCATAAAGGGCAAAAACGGACACATCGGAATTTTGACCTACAATATCGAACGCGCCCTTGCATATCTTGCCGATCACGGTTTTAAACCCGTCGCCGACAGCGCGCAGTGGACGGGGGATGCGGAAAAGTCGCCGCTGAAATTCATCTATCTCGATAAAGAGATCAACGGTTTTGCCGTCCATTTGAAAAAGCGCTGACGCGCGATGGCCTCTCATCCGAAACTTCAAAGTCTTATCGATAAAGCCGTTTTCGATTACGCGATGATCGAAGACGGCGACCGCATCCTCGTGGGCGCGTCGGGCGGAAAGGATTCGACCGCCCTCGTCGAGTATTTTGCGCTCCGCTCCCTGCGCCCCGATTGCAATTTTTCGTATAAAGCCGTCGCCGTACAAAGCGATTTTGCGCCCGCTTTTCCCGAAGGCATCGCGCGCTTATTTTGCGAGTGGGACGTGCCCTTTGAAATCATCGGCGCGGACGTGATCGCGCGGCTCAAAAAGGGACAAAAGATGAACTGTTGGTGGTGTTCGACGCAGCGGCGGACGGAACTTTTGAATTATGCGATCGAACATAAATTCAATAAAATCGCACTCGGTCATCACCTCGACGATATACTCGAAACGCTCCTTATGAATATGCTCGAGCGGGGCGAACTTTCGACGATGCCGCCGAAACTTTCGTATGAAAATTATCCCGTTACGATTTTGCGTCCGCTGTGTTATGTCGGCGAAAAAACGCTCATCGATTACGCCCGGCTGAAAGGTTTTGCGTCTTCCGTCTGTACCTGTGATTATCAGGATAATTCGGGAAGAAAAAAAGCGCGTCTTTTGCTCGAAGGGCTTACCGGCGGAAACGATGCGAAAAAGATGCGCCTCTTTTTATCGCTGAAAAATGTCCGAAGCGAATACCTGCCGTAGACTTTGCGGAACATCCGCTGAGGGGCGGCCGATTTTTTCGTTATATGCTATTTTTTAAAGAATATAGTTTTTGATGCGGCTGCTCTGTTTTCCATAGATGTCCGCCGCCTTGAGCGCGAAGCTCTTATGCGCTATACTTATGTGTACTATGGCATCATCCGCATCTTATCAGTTGAAAAAATATGCGAAAAATATCGCGCCCGTCACGGGCGAAAAAATAAGTATCAGAGGCGCGCGCGAGCACAATCTGCAAAACGTCGACATCGATTTGCCGCGCAATAAACTCGTCGTGCTTTCCGGTCTTTCCGGTTCGGGAAAATCTTCCCTCGCGTTCGATACGCTCTTTGCCGAAGGGCAGCGGCGTTATATGGAAAGCCTTTCATCGTACGCACGCCAGTTTTTGGGTACGATGGACAAACCCGACGTCGATTTGATCGAAGGGCTTTCGCCTGCGATTTCGATCGAACAAAAATCGACGAACAAAAACCCCCGTTCGACGGTCGGCACGATCACCGAAATCTACGATTATTATCGCCTTCTCTTTGCACGTATCGGGCACGCACACTGTCCGAACTGCGGACGCGAAATCACCGAACAGTCGGTCGACCAAATCATCGACACGATGATGAGCTGGCCGGAGGGTACGAAGGTGCAGATACTTTCGCCGGTGGTACGCGGAAAAAAAGGCGAACATCAAAAAGTGTTCGAAGACGCGCGGAAAGCTGGTTTTGCGCGCGCGCGGGTGGACGGCGTTATGGCCGATTTGGAAGATACGGTTAAACTCGACAAGCAAAAAAAACACACGATTGAAATCGTCGTCGACAGGATTATCATTTCGCCTTCCGTGCGCAAGCGTTTGGCGGACTCGGTAGAAACCGCGCTCAAAAGTTCGAACGGTACCATCATCGTCACGAAAAAAAACGATGCTGCAGGCGGGGAAGCATCTTCGGAATCCGAAGTGTTTTTTTCGCAAAAGAACGCGTGCCCCTCCTGCGGTATTTCGATTCCCGAACTGCAGCCGCGCCTTTTTTCATTTAACAATCCTTTCGGCGCCTGTCCCGAATGCACCGGTTTGGGCGAAAAGATGGAATTCGATTTGAATCTGATGATTCCCGACGAATCCAAATCCTTCGACGAGTGGGCTATCCTTCCGTACAATCCTTCGTCCGCGTGGAATACGGCGCGCATACAGGGGCTGGCGGATGCGTATAAGTTTACGCTTTCGACGCCGATCGAAAAATTGACAAAAAAGCAGAGAGATGCGCTTTTGTACGGCACGAAAGACGCTATTCACTGGGAATACGAAAAGCAGAGCGGAGAAGGGTATTCGGTGTACGATCAGGCGTGGCCGGGTCTCTTCGACGATATGAAGCGGCGCTACACGGAAGCGTGGGGCGACCAGATGAAGACGAACCTCGAAAAATACATGGCGCACCGCGAATGCGCCGCGTGCCGCGGAAAAAGGCTGCGTCCCGAAGCGCTCGGTGTTACGGTCGGCGGAAAAAATATTTGGGAAATCACTGAACTTTCCGTCCTCGATTCGATCGATTTTTTCGACAAAATACGATTGACGAATTCCGAAAGCGAAATCGCATCCCAAGTTTTAAAAGAGATACGCTCGCGCCTGCGCTTTTTGAAAAACGTCGGACTCGATTATCTGACGCTTGAGCGTGCGGCGGAAACGCTGTCGGGAGGCGAAGCGCAGCGGATCAGGCTTGCCACGCAGATCGGAAGCGCCCTCGTCGGCGTTATGTATATCCTCGACGAGCCGTCTATCGGGCTGCACCAGCGGGACAATCAAAAACTGATCGACACGCTGACCTATCTCCGCGACGCTGGCAATACGGTCATCGTCGTCGAACACGACGAACAGACGCTTCGAACCGCGGACTACCTCGTCGACTTGGGACCTGCGGCGGGCGTGCACGGCGGCCGCGTCGTTGCGGCGGGAACACCCGAACAGGTTTCGCGTGTCGCCGAAAGCGTTACGGGGCAATACCTCTCGGGAAAATTGCGTATGGCGATTCCGGCAAAACGGAGGGGCGGCAACGGAAGCTGTATCGAACTTACGGGAGCGACCGAGCACAATCTGAAAAACGTTTCCGTAAAAATTCCGCTCGGCACTTTTACATGCATAACGGGCGTTTCGGGATCCGGCAAATCGACGCTGCTTTCCGACGTGCTTTATCCCGCGCTCAGCAATAAACTTATGCGGACAAAATACTCTGTCGGTAAATTCGAAAAGATCGAAGGCGTTTCGAATATCGACAAAGTTATCAATATCGATCAAAGCCCGATCGGGCGCACGCCTCGGTCGAACCCCGCGACATACGTCGGTCTTTTCAGCGGCATACGCGATCTCTTTGCCTCTCTTCCCGAAGCGAAAGCGCGAGGCTACGGTCCGGGCAGGTTCAGCTTTAACGTAAAAGGCGGCAGGTGCGAAAACTGTCAAGGAGCGGGGACTATCGTTATCGAAATGAATTTTTTGCCCGACGTGTACATCCAGTGCGACGTCTGCGGCGGAAAGCGCTTTAACAAAGAAACGCTCGACGTAACGTACAAAGGCAAAAATATCAACGACGTGCTCAATATGACGATCGAAGAAGCGTGCGATTTTTTTGCGGGCATCCCGCACGTCGCGCGCAAGCTCGAAACGCTGAAGTCGGTCGGACTCGGCTATATCCAGCTCGGGCAGTCGGCGCTCACACTTTCCGGCGGAGAAGCGCAGCGCGTAAAGCTTGCGACCGAACTCGCGCGCACTTCGACGGGTAAAACGATGTACATACTCGACGAACCGACGACCGGTTTGCACTTTGCCGACGTCATGCTGCTTATGGAAGTGATCCGGCGCCTCGTCGATGCGGGCAACACGGTGATTATGATCGAGCACAACCTCGACGTTATCTGCCAAGCCGATTGGATAATCGATTTGGGGCCGGAAGGCGGTTTCCGCGGCGGAAATGTCATCGCGAAAGGGACGCCCGAAGAAGTCGCCGAAGTCAAACAGTCGTATACGGGCTCTTATATCAAAGAGATGCTCGACCGCGAAAAGCTCCGTCCCGCCGCAAAAAAATCGGCACGAAAAAAATGATTGAAAGATGATTGGATCGAACCGCCGTATCGTAAAATTGTTAATTTTTTCATTCGTCTTTTTTTCTGCCGGTATGCAGCATGTAAGGGCGGCGGATGAGGCGGCCGCACTTCGTACGGCGCAGGAAGAAAAGACCGTCATCACGATAGAACATTCGCAATCGACGTCGTATGAAAAAAATAAAGAGACAGGAAACGATACGATAGTGCTCTCGGGAGCCGTCCGCATTTCCGTTGCGAAGGGAAGCACGAAGACGACGATCCGCGCCGAGAGAATCACTTACGACAGAAAGACGCAGATGATGTACGCATCCGGCGGCGTGTCGATGGAACAGACGGGAGGCGCGGCCGGCAACAGTACGGCCAGCGCATCGTCACTCATGTTCAACACGTCGACGCTCGAAGGCGTGTTCGACGATGGGCGCATCGTGCAGACGCAGACGGATTCGATCAATTTGCCGTCGGGTTCGACGCTCATCGTCGCATCCGATATGTTCGGCAGGAGCGAATCGAATACGGTCGCTTTTAAAAACGGAAGTCTCACGTTTTGCGACGACGAAAATCCTCATTGGCATATAGACGCGACGCGCATTTGGCTGCTTCCCGGCGGCGAGTTTGCGTTTTTCAATGCGCTCTTATACGTGGGCGTCGTACCCGTGCTTTATCTTCCGGCATTTTATTATCCGAAAGACGAACTGATCTACAATCCCGTATTCGGTTACGATGTACGGCGCGGATATTTTATTCAGACGACCGCCTATCTTTACGGGCGAAAGCCGCTGTACGTTCCGAAAGATACGTCGAAAAAAAAAGAAGACAGCGATGACAGCGATAGTCTGAAAGCGCTGTTCAATTTTATGCGGCCCTCGACGCTGAAAAAACAAAAGCTCGAAGGTATCGTGCTGCACAACCTCGACGAAGACTATACCGGCAGTACGGCCAATTATTTTAAAATTACGGGCGACTGGTATTCGAATCTCGGATTTGCATTCGGTTTCGACGGCGCTTTTAAGCCTAACGATTATATCACGGAAATCGCTTCTTCGGCTCGTCTCGCGTTCAGCAATACCGTGTTTCGTAATTCGGGGGGGAGTTATATTCCCTATGCGGCTTCCGGAAAAAAATATTCCGACGGATCTAATTTTTTAGGACTTGCGCTGCCGTTCCGTTACGGTGCGAACTTCAAATTTACGCTGAGTAAACCTTTTTCGTTTTCGCTGTCGATGCCGTTATATTCCGATCCGTTTATCACCGACGATTTTTCCGAACGCGCCGAAACGATGGATTGGATCGGCTATCTCACGTCGATGGGTACCGATACGGGTGAAACGAAAACCGTCAACGAAATATCGTCTTTTTCATGGACGCTCGCGAGTTCGTATTCTCTGCCGTCATCGCTTCCCGTCGCTCCGTATATTTCTTCTCTGTCGGTTTCGCTCAACTCTTCGGTCGTATACAGTTCCATTGTTAATAATTCGCTTTCAAGTGCGGACGATTTGAAAACATATTCTCCCGAGCGGAAATTTTATTATCCGTCGCAGATTACCCCTGCTTCGGCTTCTCTTTCGCTTTCGGGAACGATTTTTTCGTATCCGGCGAGGGAAACGAATACGGTAAAAAAGAACGTGCCCGAAGTGCCGCTCATTGCTCCGGACGAATTGAAAACGGCAAAAGAGATTGCCGATGAAAAAGCGAAAGCCGAACAAGCGGCAAGTGCTGCAGCAAAGACGGACGGCGCGGCTGCCGATACGGCGGATGCCGCGCTCGCCGTTTCGGATACGGCGCAAACCGAAAACTCGGACGGCACGAACGCGGAAGACGATGCGAAGTTTTTCGAAAAAGCGCTTCCGTCTCTTACGGTTCCGTCTCTTTCGGTTACGGCGATTCCCGGCTTCGACTATAAACTTACGTATTCGTTGAAACCTTCTTTTACGTCGCAGCTTGCCTATTCGTCGACGGGCTTGAATAAAAGCGAAGATTTCAAATGGGATGCCGTCCGATCTTCGATGTATACATTTAAAACTCCGCTTTCGATCGATTCGGCCGCAAGCTACGGCGGCGGCTTTTTCAACCTTACGAACGGAATATCGTATAATCCCGTTATACAGCGGCATCCTTATATTTCGACCGATACCGCAAAGGGCGGTTATACGTCTCAAGCGGCGGATTCTCTGAAAGTCGCGGATTTGAAGGCATCGACGCAGGAAATCGTCAATACGAATACGCTGAGCGTCAAACCGTTTTATTATATCGGCATGTTTAAAAATACGAGCTTTACGTACAACTCGACGATTAAACTGCTCAGAAGCGAATTTACAGGCGATGTCGACAATCCCGCATGGGAATATCACGGTCCCGATTTTACCGATAAAGATTCGGTAACCGCTCATCAGCTTGCGTTCACTTATGCGATGAACGAGGGGGATGCCTTTTCGCAGTCGCTTTCGCTTTCAATGACGCTCCCCCCGCAAGTCGACGAATACACCGGTACTCTTTCTCTCGCCTTTCCGTATACGACGTTTTCGCTTACGACGGGATTTAAGAAAAAGAGCGCTGCGGGTGACGAGTGGGAGCGAAAGCTTGTACAACAGACATGTACGCTTTCACTTTTTAAGAATACGCTGAAATTTACGCAGTCATATAATTATAACTGGGATAAATACCGGCATGATGCGCTGCGCCTCTCTCTCTCGTGGCAGGGCTTGCAGGCTTCGTATGCGATGTCGTATACGAAAGGCTACAATTTCGATGGAACGCTCGGATGGCAGGCCCGTTCCGAAGAAGAGTTTTTGCCGTATTCGCTTTCGCTTGCATACACTTTACCCCAGGATACGTTTTACTTTTGGAAAAACCGCATCAAAATCGCGCCGGGTCTTTCGACGAGCATAGTTGCGGATCTCCTGCGTCCGACGAACAGCTATTTTCTTTTTACGCCGTCGATCAATTTCGAAATTAATAAATTCGTCAAATTTACGTTTTCGTCGACGTCGCGCAATTCCGTGCTGTACCGCTATTTTCAAAAGATGTTCGGAGCGGAGGGACGCATTCCCGGAGAATCGAATATCTTTGCCGACTTGCTCGATTCGTTCAGGTTCGACGACGAAAGCAAGCGGAAATCTTCCGGATTCAAACTGCAGAGCTTGAACTTTACGTTTACGCACGATCTGCACGATTGGGATTTCAATACGACATTTAAAGTTGCACCTCGCCTTGTAACGGAAGGAGGAAACAAGCGTTATGATTTCAATCCCTACGTGACCGTTTCGGTCGTGTGGCGCCCGATGGAAAGCATGAAAACGAAAATCGTCGATAAATACGGAGAGTGGGAGCTGAACCCGTAGGCCGCTTGTCTTGGGCAGCCGGGCAGGGCGGACATCGGCTGTTTGTAAAATCGTACGGGCTTTTTTCACCCGTTTTATGTATCAACTGAATGGCGAGTTTCGAAAGCATATCTTTATTTAGAAACGCTTTTAAACTCGCCGTTGCGCTACAGCGATTTATTTTACACGGGAGAGCGTGCCTGCGATGCGAAGCACGTTATTTTTCAACGTAAACTTTACGTTGCCGTCGTAATGATAGGCGGCGTCGGGATTGAACGCGTCCTTTTCAAGCGGGATCTTGCTCCAATCGATGTCGGCCATATTGCTTGCGTCTCCGCCTTGTTTTAAGTATTCGGGTTTGACGACAAAACCGTCGTCTTTTTTGTCGGTGACGTTTTTTGCGATCTTCGATCCGGTCAGCAGATTGAAATTTCCCTTTTTATCGGTTTTCAATTCGAACGCGTTCGTTTTGCGGACAAAACGTACGGTAATGGTGCCTGCGTTATTCGTCACTTGAAGTCCGTGACTTTTTACAAACGATGGATTTGCAATTGCAAATAAAAATACGCTGCGAAGCCCTGCGGGCAGGGAAGCTTTTCTGTCCTTCGTCGGTTCGGCGAAGCGGACTGCGTTGAATGCCCTCGTGGAGCCGTTGAGACTTGCACCCGATGCGGCATCGAATTTGTCCTGCACGGTTTGGTTTCCGACCGTCCATGTAAAATAATCGGCATCGTGATTTTTTAAGGAAAGATCCATTTTGTAATCGATCTTTACATCCGTCGCAGGATCGGCTGCGGCAAACGAAAGCGCCGTCGTTAAAAGCACTGCCGACAATATGCCGGTAATTGCCGTTTTTTTCATATAACCTCCGTAAAACTTGTGTGTCAAGTTTCGACTATGGTATAGCGAATTTTATAAATGTTAGCAATAGATAACATTTGACGATGTATACAAGCCCGAATATCGAATGAAATTCCTTTACAATTTTTTTGCCGGTTATTGACACGGAAGAAAAAAAATAATATAGTAACCCCTATGTTATGCGCGGGCTATTAGCTCAGTAGGTAGAGCAACGCCCTTTTAAGGCGTGGGTCTGCAGTTCGAATCTGCAATAGCTCATTTTTGCGCGCTTCGGTTTTTTGAAGCGCATCGGATTTCCGGTTCTTATCTGTTTTTTATTAATTATTTTTATACCTCGAATCGAAAATCCGATCTTCGATATTGCATGAAAATGAAATATATGAAAACGATACCGGTACGAAATCTCCTCGCGATGCAATGCCGCGAGGAGACGGTACATTTCGGACGAAAACGTCAAACGGAATTGCCGCTTCGGTATCGTTTTCTACAAAGTGTATTTTCGGATTATTTATTTACCTGCGTTTTTTGCAGCGCTTTCACCCGCGATGCGTCCCGAACCGATCGCCCATGAATTCATCATTGCAGTCATCGAGTCTCGTCCGTTTGCACCGCCTACAACACTTCCGGCTCCGTATAAGTTTTTAACGGGCTTTCCGCCTGAGAGCAGCTGCATGGAAGCATCGGCTTTTAAACCGCCCAAGGTTGTGGAAAAGCGTGGACGCTGTTCTACGATGTAGTACGTGCCGCCCGATGCAAGAGCGACGGGGTTTTTCTTGCCGAATTCCGGATCGACTCCTTTTGCACAGTTGTCGTTGTATTTTGCGACGGTTGTTTGCAAGGCGCTTGCGTCTATGCCCATAGTTTTTGCCAGTTCGTCAAGATTTGCACTTTTTGCGATTACGGGTTTGCCGTCGTTTGAAATATTGTACCATTTGTCGATATCGTTTTCGGATGCGACGAGTTTGTCTTCAAGGCTCTTTGCCACGTATGCGCGGTACGCATCTTCGTCCATTAAGAGATACAGGATTTTGTCGCTCTGCGCTACGGTCGCTTCCGTCTGTGCTGCAAGTGTTCCCGTTTCATTTACGACGCGAACACCCTTTGTATTTACGTATATCGTTCCGTGTCCGTTGGAAGCTGCGGTAGAAGATGCCGTCGCCGCAAGAGCTCTTCCGGGAGTTGTTTCTACGCCCTGAGCGTAAACTTTTACGCAGTCGAGGTTAATGGTATCCGTACCGATTGCTTTTGCCATCGTAAAGCCGTCTCCCGTGTCCGTGCTGCGTCCGTAAAACATATATCCCGTGAGGGTATTCGGAAGAAGCTTCGTGTTCGCTCCGTAACCGCCCGAGGCGATAACGGTGGAAGCCGCTTTGATCGTAATTTTTGCGCCCGATTTGTCGCTTGCCGTAACGCCTTTTACTTCTCCGTCTTCGAAGATTAGAGATTCACCTTTTGTTTCCAAAAGCAATGTTCCGCCGAGGTTTTCAAAATTCTTTTGCATAGCGGCAAAGAATGCCGGAGAGCGTCCTACAACGCCGATCTGCCTGTTAGCCGAATGATCGGGGTATTGTGTTGCGGCAACGTTGTACGGTACTTTCATGTCGTCGATGAGCCAGTCTACCGTTTTGCCGATGGTTTTGGTGATCATGGAAACCAAGACGGGATCGTTTACATTTTTTCCGATGCGCATGATATCGCTGTATGCCAGTTCCGGAGAGTCTTTGGTTTCTTTTAACCGTTCTCTTTGAAACTTCGAACCGGTCGCTATGAGGGTGCCTGCGTTAAGAGCGGTGTCACCGCCTACCTGTCCGTTCTTTTCGATGAGGATAACCTTCGCTCCCTGTTCTTGCGCCCGCGCAGCTGCCGTTATACCGCCGCCTCCTGCTCCGATGACGACAACATCGCATTCGAGCGTTTTGTCTCCCTCGTTTGCTTTGGAAACCTCTTTAGCATAATTGCCCGGCTGTCCGCCTGCCTGTTTGATCGCATTCTGTACGGCCGTTTTAATAGCATAAGAAGTGATCGTAGCGCCGCTTACGGAATCGACGTTTGTAGAATTGTTTTTTACGATCGCTTCGGAAACCTTCGCGATAGCGTTTTCACTTACACCCTTAGTTTCAGTGTGCTGCGTTACGGTTACCGACGTGATAACGCCTTTTGTAAAGCCTACTTCGACGGTGAGCGGGCCGTTATGGGCGATTGCGGTACCGGTATAAGTACCGTCTTTTGCCATGCCTTTTTTCCCTCCGCAGGATAAGGCCGCCGCTAAAAATACAATGCCTGAAATACAGGCAATGATACGGAATCTTTTCATATGACCTCCAGCATTATAAGAAATAAAACTACCCTCTAATATTGTACATAAATTTTTATGAATTAAAAGATGTCGTCCTCGTTTTGTCAAATCCTTAACGTGAGCCGAATTTCAAAATCATTGACTTTTCCGATGTATGTTTATACAATCGACCGCATATAAACTCTTAGGAAGCCGTATGCCGAAATCGACCGAAGCTGCCCTTGCGCAAAAATTGCTTGAAGACACGGATACCGATTCCCGTACCAGAGTGTATACCGGGCCGACGGAAAAGGTCATTTCGGTTTTGCTCTGCGTTTGGGTCGTCTTTCAGCTGTATTTCAATACCGTCGGAGTGATGAGCGCCGTAAACCTGCGCGCGTTTCACAGCATCTTTTTGCTTTTGTTCGCGTTCCTGTTATATCCTGCGACAAAAAAAGAAAACCGAAAACGCCGCTTTCCTCCCGTCGTCGATTTTTTTCTCATCGCGTTTGCTTTTTTTACGTTCGGCTATTTTATACTTCACTATACGGCACTCGCTCGGGGCGGCGGCCGCGTCACGCCTTTTCAAATCGCCGTTGCCGCTCTTGCGCTCGCAGTCGTTTTTGAAGCTGCCCGCCGTACTTCGGGAAACCTTGCTTTTCTTGCGGCGCTCTTCCTTGCCTATAATTTTTTCGGAAAATATATTCCGGGACAGCTCGGACACAACGGCTTTACGATAAAGCGCGTACTCGTCACCCAGTTTTGGGGCACTCAGGGAATTTTGGGTGTCGGCGTCGGTGTGTCTGCGACGTATATTTTTTTATTCGTCGTGTTCGGCTCTTTTTTAAAGTACAGCGGTTTTTCAAAATTCATCAACGATTTTTCTTTGACGCTCGTCGGGCGCACGCCGGGCGGACCTGCGAAAGTCGCCGTCTTAGCCTCCGCCCTCATGGGCATGATAAACGGATCGGCCGTCGCAAATGTCGCAACGACCGGTACGATTACGATCCCGCTTATGAAGCGGACAGGCTACAAAAAAGAATTCGCCGCGGCGGTCGAAGCGACGGCGAGTACCGGCGGTCAATTCTGTCCCCCGATCATGGGCGCCGTCGGCTTTGTCATGGCGGAATTTTTAAACATAAGTTATACGACCGTCATGCTCGCAGCGATCGTGCCCGCGTTTTTGTATTATTTGGGAATTCTGCTCGCCGTTCATTTTGAAGCGAAGCGCATGGGACTTCCCGGCCTTTCAAAAGAGCATATCCCCGATGCCGTAAAAGTGCTGAAAGAGCAGGGGCATCTCGTGCTCCCGCTCGTGCTTCTTATCGCGATGATGGCGAAAGGATTTACGCCGCTTCTTTCGGCTGTCGCTGCGATTTTCGCGGCCGTCGGCGCGAGCTGGCTCCGAAAAGATACGCGTATGACAGGCGATAAAATAATCGCCGCCTGCGTCGAAGGTGCGAAAGGTGCCGTCGGTGTCGGTGTGTCCTGCGTTATCATCGGCGTCATCATCGGAACCGTGACGCTGACAAGCCTCGGCCTCAATATGGGCTACGTGATTTTGAACGTTGTGCCTAACAACAGCATCTATTTGACGGGACTCCTTGTCATGGTTATGTCGACGATATTGGGGATGGGGGTTCCGGGAGTTGCAGCCTACGTCATCGTGCAGGCTGTCGCCGTTCCCGTTTTAATAAAGACAGGCGTACTTCCGATAGCGGCGCATTTATTTTGCCTCATCTATGCGTGCCTTTCGAATATCACGCCTCCGGTCGCAATCAGCTGCTACGTCGCAGCCGGCATCGCGGATTCGGATCAGCTTAAAACCGGACTGCTTGCCGTGCGGATAGGGCTCGTCGGATTTTTGATCCCGTTTTTCTTTTTGGCAAATCCCGTGCTGCTCATCGGAAGCGGAAGCGCTCCTCTTGCGATGAGTCTCTGGTCTGTGTTTACGGCATCGGTCGGAACGGTCACGCTCGTCGCGGGTCTTGAAGGATGGCTTTTGCGCCGCGCATCCCTTTTCGAACGGCTCTCTCTCATCGCGATCGCTCCTCTTTTACTCTATGCGGGCGTCGCCTCCGATGCGATCGGCTTTGCGCTCCTCGCTGCGGTGAGCATTTATCAATACGTAAAAAATCGAGTGCCGGCGAAAAAGATTTCAGATTCGGAAAAGCGCTCGTAAGCGGAGTTGCTCAAGAATACGATTACGCGATAAAATATCCGTCAATAATTATTAATACCGGTGCGATGCTTGTATTTGTTCTGTGAAAACGCACGGTTGATTTTTTGAAAACTTTTCGGTTTTTTAAGGAGGTACGATAAAAAGCGCCGTCTGAAATATCGCCGTCGCTGGAGTCTAGAGCCGAAAAACGCTGAAGCGTTTTTCTTTTATGGGAGACACTCGCGATTTCTGTGCATTGCTCGAAATCGCAGCGTTCTTATCTCGAGTTTGCTTGGATGTTTGCAGTAGCCGTGTATACGTATCGTTCCGATAAAAATCGCATAAGTACGATACACTGTATTTGCAAACTCGACTATTGAACGTGTGCGCGTTTGCGCACGGCTAAAAACTTTTTCGAAAGTTGAAACTTTCTGCAAAAGTTTTTATGGGAGAAATATGAAAAACGTATCTATGAAGATGAAGATCGGGTTTGCCGCGGTTTTTGCGGCCGCGGTACTTGCAGGCTGCAGCGGGAAAAAAACTGCGTCGGGCGGACACGAAAAAGTGACGATTAAATTTCCGACGGCATCCGCTTCGGGGGCGCTCTATGCGGTAGGAGCCGCGATCACGAATGTGTGGGACACGAAAATCGATTTTGTGAGCGCGTCGAGTCAAGCGTCGAACGGCGGCATCGACAACCTCAATCAGATTGCCGACGGAGAGTCGCAAGTGTCGATCGCGGTGAGCTCGAACTGCTTTCAAAGCTATAAGGGTACCGACAGCTTTGAAGGCGCTGCGAATAAAAATCTCCGCATCATTGCGGGTTTGTATTTTAATCCGAATCAGGTCGTCGTTACAAAAAAGTCCGGCATCGCATCTCTTTCCGGCATCAAGGGTAAACACTTTGCCGTCGCCGCTGCAGGATCGAGCGTTGAAGGCGAATGCAAAAACCACTTTACCGCGGCGGGCTTGAGTTATCCGTCCGACATTCAAACCGAATACATCGCTTTCGGAGATGCCGCCGATATGCTCCAAAACGGTACGCTCGACGGCGCATGGATTATGAGCGGCATTCCCGCAGCCGCCGTTTCTCAAGCCTGCTCGTCAGGATGTACGCTCGTTTCGATCGGAGACGATATCCTCGAAAAGCTTCGTTCATCCTATCCGTGGTATGCGCGCTATACGATTCCCGCGGGAACCTATCCCGGACAAAACGCGGATGTCGGCACGACGGCTATTAAAATGTTGATGTTTTGCAATTCGACGCTCGACGATGAAACGGTGTATATGCTCACGAAAACCTTTTGGGAAAACGTCGACGAACTCGGAAACGCGCAGCGCAATTTAAAAGGCTTGAAGGCGCAGGATGCGGTAAAGGATATTGCAGGTTTGCCGCTGCATGAAGGCGCAAAACGCTATTACCGCGAAATCGGCGTTTCGTTCGATTGACGGACCTCATTCGATCGCTGACGAAATTCCTGCCGCGCGGTACGGCGACGCTGTGATTTGCGCTTACGGTGCGGCAGGGATTGAAGGGACGGCGAAGCCGTTCCGAAGCGAGCGCTGCGAGCGGAGGAATGAAGCCGGACGGAGGAATCCCGAAAAGCCCGGTTTTTGCGGCGCAGGCGCAAAAAGCCGCCATGAAGATATTTAATAAATTTGATATGAAATTTAATAATTGTTAAGAGGAAGATACGGGTATGACGAAAAAATTGGTTGCATTTTTCAGCGTAACGGGTAAAACTTCCCATGCGGCGCGCACGCTTGCGGATGCTTCAGGCGCGGATCTGTATGAAATCAAACCCGCCAAGCCGTATACCGGCGCGGATTTGAATTGGATGAATAAACAATCGCGAACGAGCAGAGAAATGTCCGATCCGTCGTTTCGGCCCGAGATTGCGGGTGGAGATGCGCGTATTTCCGATTATGATGTGATTTTTATCGGGTTTCCCGTTTGGTGGTCGATTGCGCCGTCGATTATCAATACCTTCGTCGAGCGATATGATTTCAGCGGCAAAAAAATCGTGCTGTTCGCGACGGCGGGCGGAAGCGGTTTCGGTTTCGATAAAGCCGTTTCGCATTTACAGCCGAGCGCACCGAAAGCGAAAATCGTCGGGGGCAAAGTACTGAACGGCGAACAGGATCCGGCTTTTCTTTCGGCGTGGGCGGCGAAGTTTTGATACCGGCCGCTAAAGCGGGCGCGGCAGGCTTTCAAAATGCGAGCGGACATAAAAAACGGTATGATATATAAAGACGGCCGCATTGTCTTTCGGGCGCGCTACGACGAGCCGCAAGCGCACAAACATTTTGCACGGCGCAAAAGATCACTTTATCGATTGGCATTTATACCGCGAAGAAATCGATGCGCTCACCGGTGCAAAATCGGTAACGTTCAGACTGTTCACCGACAAAGAAGCGGCGTCGAACCACTGTCAATGCGGAAACAGCCGCCTCGTGCCGGACACTATGCTGGGCCGGCTGGGAACCGTGCGCACATCAAGGTGAGTCTGCTCCGCCTGCATGATCGTCCGTAAGACGCCGATCGATTCCTTTGGAAGCGGTCGGCGTTTTTTATACATGAAAACGGAATCTGCGTTTTTGATATGCGTGCAAAGTATTTGGAAAAAAATCAAAAATGCGTTATATTATAAAAATACGATGTGATACCCGTAATGCGGGTGTATTATGTGTATTCGACACAATATCAGGAGGTGTTTATGAATACGAAAAATTCAAAATCGTATACAAAAGTATACAAGGGGGGGGTATTGCTCGGCGGTATCCTGTTGGTTTTAAGCGCGTTGACCGGTTGTAAAGGCCCTTCTGACAGCGGGGGCGGCGGAACTTCTTCGCAGTACACAGCGGTTGCTTACGGCGATTTGGCCGGCTACCTTGCAGGCGCTTCTTCGACCGAAGTCAACTATATCGAAATAACGGGAACCATACCGGCTGTGGGTTTAACAGGTACCAACATGATGGGGACTTATACGCCGAGTGCCTTGGGAGCTGTGTTGAAAGCTTCCGGTAAAAAGATCGCGCTTAAATTGCCCTCAAGTGTTGCGGCCGGTACATCAATGACAAACTGTTTTGCTACGTGTGAAAATATTGTTTCGGTTGAAAATATTCCTGCCGGTGTTACCGATATGAGCGGCTGTTTTGTTGAATGTACCGGATTGACGGGAGCGCCGAGCATTCCGAGCGGCGTTACGACGATGCATAGTTGTTTTGACGGTTGTACCAGTTTGACGACGGCGCCCGCCGTGCCGGAAAGCGTTACGACTCTCGGTTTTTGTTTTGCCAGATGTACGGAATTGACAAATGCGCCCGTCGTTCCGGCTGCAGTCAATACGATGTTCAACTGTTTTAACGGTTGTTCCAAGCTCCCAGCCGTTACACTCAAATGTAATTACGTTTCGGGTTCGTTTAATCTGGCTTTTGACAATTGTCCTGCTCTGGGTACGGGCAGCATCACCGTGCCGAAAGGAAAGCTCGGCGATTATACCGCCGCTGCGGGGGATATGGGCACGACTGGGGATAAATTCAAAGAAGCAGCCGACTGAGCGCGGCTGAAAACATAGTTTGCAAAATCGCGCGGCATCGGAGTTCGAAACTTCAAACGCCGCGCGATTAAATTCGGCGCCGATCGATTCCTTTGCGGATTCGGTCGGCGTTTTTTATGCGCGCAATGAAAACAAGGGCAAACGGCGAAATAGAATCATACATTGATAAAAGATGCGAGTGTTGGGATCGCCTCTATTTTTTCTGTGACTTCGTTTTGTTCAGCACGAAGTGATTTTTTCGGAACGTGATGAGACCGTCGTTTTGCATTTTCCCGAGTTCTTTCGAAAGCGCCGTCCGTTCGAGGTTGAGATAGTCGGCGAGCTGCTGTCGGTCGAAGGGGATGTCGAATTCGGTGCTTTTCTTTTTCA
The DNA here is from genome assembly GCA_000413015.1 of Treponema socranskii subsp. paredis ATCC 35535. Classification (GTDB taxonomy): domain Bacteria; phylum Spirochaetota; class Spirochaetia; order Treponematales; family Treponemataceae; genus Treponema_D; species Treponema_D paredis. The sequence continues at coordinate 156,873 of KE332516.1, read as the reverse complement.
GTGAAATGAAATTCAGATACGACAGGAGTTTTGCGCGGCTCGTTTTGCGGGCGGTGTGAAAACTCCGCTCCGACAGAGCGATATTTTTACGGACGGAAATCGTAAGGAGATTCGACAAAAGTTTTACGAGCCACGGCTCTCCGCTTGCCGCTAAGCGCCGGACGGTACCGATTTTAAAAAATACGATGCGGCTGTCTTCGTTCGCGCACGCATCAACGAGGAGTACGGTGTTTTCCAAAAGCGCGTAGGTTTCTCCGAAAAACTGTCCTTTGCCGATGTAGCCGAGTATCGTCCGGTTGCCCCACAGATCGTTGTTTTCGATGATGACGCTGCCCGAAAGCACCATGCCCATCGTATCGATCGTGTTTCCCGTATGGAAGATAATTTCGCCTTTTTTATATGCGCGCTCGCACACACCGAGCGCGGCCGCCGCACGTACGGTTTCTTTTTCATCCATGCCGTTGAAGATTTTCAGCGAACGAAGCATCGCCGTATCCACTTGCGCCTCCTTGCGCCGCACTGCCCGATAAAATCGATATGAAATCGGCGTGGTTTTTACCACATCATCGCATGCGTCATTTTAGTATACTCTAACTGCAAGCGCAAGCGTTTGAATTGTAAGGGCAGGGTAACCGCAGCGGAAATGTATATGCGGAAAGGAAGCGTATGATTACATAAAAAAGGCGGAACGCGAGGCAGCGGGACTGCCGCCGAGCCGCTCTGACCGATGGCAAGCAATCTCTTTGTAAAAAGAGATTGCGCAGTCCGATTCCGATCACGGTCAGCCGCGGTGAACGGCAGGGCTGCTGCCGGGAGTGCAGCCGATTTTTTGCATTACACGCTGTCTTTTAAAGGATATAGATTCCGGTACGGTTATCCTGAATATACAGTACGAAATTATACAGAAGAACAAGGAGTGTCTTATTATGGATGCTAAGATGTTTTGTTTCCAATGTCAGGAAACTGCGGGCGGCAAAGGCTGCACCGTTTCGGGTGTCTGCGGTAAAAAGCCCGATGTGGCGGCGATGCAGGATTTGCTTATCTATGTGACGAAGGGGCTTTCGTGCGTAACGACGAAGATGCGCCAAGCGGGACAGCAGGTAAGTAAAGACGTCAATCATCTCGTAACGCTCAATTTATTTACGACGATTACGAATGCGAACTTCGACAGAGAGTCGATTATTAAACGGATCGAAGAGACGCTCTCTGTGACCGAGCGTCTTTTGCCTTCAGTATCGGGCGGGGATGGTCTTCCGGAAGCTGCGACATGGAAAGGCGATGTTTCGAGTTTCGATGCGAAAGCTTCGACGGTCGGCGTTCTTGCGACGAGCGATGAAGACGTTCGCTCTCTGCGCGAACTTATCATATACGGTTTGAAAGGGTTGGCTGCGTATTCGAAGCATGCGAACGCGCTCTTGCAGGATGATGAAGAAGTCGACGCCTTTATTCAAAAGGCGCTTTCGAAAACGCTCGATGAAAGTCTTTCGGTCGACGATTTGGTCGCCCTTACGCTTGAAACGGGAAAATACGGCGTTCAGGGTATGGCGCTTTTGGATAAAGCGAATACGGGCGCCTACGGAAATCCCGAAGCGACGACGGTCAATATCGGCGTGCGGAAAAATCCCGGCATTTTGATTTCGGGACACGATATGAAAGATATGGAAATGCTTTTGGAGCAGACGCAGGGGACGGGCGTCGACGTGTACACGCATTCCGAAATGCTTCCGGCGAATTACTATCCCGCGTTTAAAAAATATCCGCACTTTGTCGGAAACTACGGAAACGCGTGGTGGAAACAAAAAGAAGAATTCGAAAAATTTCACGGTCCCATTTTGATGACGACGAACTGTGTCGTGATTCCTCCCGACAGTTACAAAGACCGCTTGTGGACGACGGGCGCGACGGGCGTTCCCGGCTGCCGTCACATTCCGGGCGCATACGGCGAAAAAAAAGATTTTTCGGCGATCATCGAACAGGCGAAAAGCTGCGAAGCGCCTGAAGAGATCGAAAGCGGAACGATTGTCGGAGGATTCGCGCACGAGCAGGTTTTTGCGCTTGCCGATAAAATCGTCGATGCGGTAAAATCCGGTGCGATCAGAAAATTCATCGCGATGGGCGGCTGCGACGGAAGGATGAAGTCGCGCGAATACTATACCGAATTTGCAAAGCGGCTTCCGAAAGACGTCGTCATTTTGACGGCGGGCTGCGCAAAGTACAAATACAATAAATTGAATCTCGGCGATATCGGCGGTATTCCTCGCGTTTTGGATGCGGGGCAGTGCAACGATTCGTATTCGCTTGCGCTCATCGCGCTCAAACTCAAAGAGATTTTCGGTCTCGACGATATCAATAAACTGCCGCTCGCGTTCAATATCGCGTGGTACGAACAAAAGGCCGTCATCGTGCTCCTTGCGCTTTTGTATCTCGGCGTAAAAAACATTCACGTGGGACCCACGCTCCCTGCGTTTTTGTCGCCGAACGTTTTGAACGTGCTCGTAAAGAATTTCGGTCTTGCAACGATCGGCACCGTCGACGACGATTTAAAATTGTTTTTAGGCGAATAAATCGAATATCGTGCGATTCGCTTGCGCCTTATGCGCGCGGCGGATTGCGCGGATCTTTTACGGTACCGTATGTGCGCATAAGATCGCACCTGCCGTCTATTTGCAAAATCGTTCAACTTGCCTATTTTAGGCTTTACTACTATTATAATAGAGAGAGTTAAAATGGGAGAGAATTAATAAGGAATTTATGGCAGTAACACAGACCGCTTTCCATAATGAATTGCTTCCGATCCGTATCGGCATCGATGTCGGCTCGACGACCGTAAAGATCGCCGTACTCGACGACGACGATACGCTCATATACAGCGACTACGAACGTCACCGCGCCGATATCCGCAGCACGATCATATCCGTCGTAAATCAAGCACTCGACTTTCTCGAAAAAAATATCGCGGGAGGAGCGGAGCGGGCGGTTACCGTCAAAGTGACCGGCTCGGGCGGATTGTCCGTGTCGCAGTGGCTTTCCGTTCCGTTTATTCAGGAAGTCATCGCGGCGACGACTGCCGTCAAAACGATCATCCCGCTCACCGATGTCGTCATCGAACTCGGCGGTGAAGATGCGAAGATTACGTATTTTAAAGGCGGGGTCGAACAGCGCATGAACGGTACGTGCGCGGGCGGTACCGGAGCTTTTATCGATCAGATGGCCGCTCTCCTTGAAACGGATGCCGACGGCCTCAATACGCTTGCAAAAGACGCGCACACGATCTACCCGATTGCCGCGCGTTGCGGCGTTTTTGCGAAAACCGACGTGCAGCCGCTCATCAATGAAGGCGCCCGCCGCGAAGATATCGCCGCGTCCATTTTTCAAGCCGTCGTCAACCAAACGATTTCCGGTCTTGCGTGCGGAAAGCCCATACGCGGTCACGTCGCGTTTTTGGGCGGCCCGCTCCACTTTATGGATCAGCTGCGTGAACGCTTTATCGTTACGCTGAAATTAAAAGACGACGAAATCATCGTCCCGGAAAATTCCCAACTTTTCGTTGCGCAGGGCTGCGCGTATTCGGCAGACCGCCGCTATTCGGGTATGCCGGATTTTGCTTTTCCGACGGTCGCCGATTTCAGAAGCAGTCTTTCGAACCTCGTCGGCGCGGAACTCAGCGAAGTGCAGCGTTTGGAGCCGCTGTTTAAAAGTCAAAGCGATCTCGACGAATTTGTCAGTCGGCATGCAAAAGAAAAAGCGAAGCGAGGCGATTTGGATAGTGTCAAGGGTCCCGTCTTTCTCGGCCTTGATGCGGGTTCCACGACGACGAAAGCGGTGCTCATCGATCAGGAAGGAAGGATACTGTGGGATTTTTATGCGGCGAACGCGGGCAATCCCGTAGACCTTGCCGTCAAAGTTTTAAAAGGCTTGTATGCGAGGCTTCCGAAAGACGTGTACATCGCGCGCGCGGTTTCGACCGGTTACGGAGAAGCGCTCTTTCAGGCGGCGCTCAACGTCGATGCGGGCGAAGTAGAAACGATAACGCATTTCCGCGCGGCGGACTTTTTCGTGCCGGGCGTCGAATTTTTGCTCGACATCGGCGGGCAGGATATGAAATGCCTTCGCATGAAAGACGGCGCCATCGTTTCCATTCAATTGAACGAAGCCTGCTCTTCCGGCTGCGGCAGCTTTCTCGACAACTTTGCGCGTACGATGGGTATGGATGTGCGCGAGTTCAGCAAAAGGGCGCTGCTCGCCGAAAAGCCCGTCGACTTGGGAAGCCGGTGTACCGTATTTATGAACAGCCGCGTCAAACAGGCGCAAAAAGAAGGCGCGTCCGTCGCCGACATCTCCGCAGGTCTTTCGTATTCGGTTATTAAAAACGCGCTTTTCAAAGTTATTAAATTGCGCAAAGCGAGCGACATCGGCACGAAAGTCGTCGTGCAGGGCGGTACGTTCAACAATGACGCCGTGCTGCGCGCGTTCGAAAATATTTCGGGCGTGCATGTGTTCCGTCCCGACGTTGCGGGCCTCATGGGGGCCTACGGTTCGGCGCTCATCGCCTACGATCAGTGGCTCGATCTTTCGGCTCCGAAGCCCGAAGAGGGACCCGGTGCTCCTCGGCATGAAATCCGTTCGGGCATCGCCACGCTTTCGGATCTCGATTCGTTCAGCGTAAAGCTCGATCTCCGCCGCTGCGGCAAATGCCAAAACAACTGTCTTTTGACGATCAATACGTTCAGTACCGGCGGCTTCGAGCGGAAGTTCGTAACGGGCAACCGCTGCGAACGGGGAGCCGAACTCGACGGTAATGTTCTCGACGCGAGCAATAAAAAAGCGACGAATGCCGCGGCCGGAAAAGAAGCGAAGCTTCCCAATATGTTCGCATGGAAATACGCGCGGCTTTTTAACGATTACGTTCCGCTCCGCGCCGAAGATGCGCCGATGGGAGAAGTCGGCATCCCGCGCGTACTCAATATGTACGAAAATTATCCGCTGTGGTTTACGTTTTTTACTGCGCTCGGTTTCCGCGTGCGCCTTTCCTCCCGATCGTCGCGCACGGTTTACGAAAAAGGGCTTGAAACGATTCCGTCGGAGTCGGTGTGCTATCCGGGAAAAATTTCTCACGGACACGTCGAAAGCCTTTTACAGCAGGGTATAAAATTTATTTTCTATCCCTGCGCGCCCTACGAACTGCAGGAAGATTCGACTGCGGGCAATCACTATAATTGTCCCATCGTCACAAGCTATCCCGAAGTGCTGCGCAACAATATCGATTCGCTCAGACAGGACTCTTCCATTTTGTATATGGATCCGTTTTTGCCGATTTACGACAAAGACCGTCTTGCCGTGCGCTTGACCGAAGAGCTTATTCCGCACTTTCCGAAATTGACAAAAGAGCGCATCGCGCGCGCGGTGGACGAAGCGTGGGCGGAACAGGAAAAGTTCCGGCGCGATACGGAAGAAAAGGGTATCGAAGCGATCGAAGAGACGATCAGGCGCGGTGCAAACGGCATCGTGCTCGCAGGCCGTCCGTATCACCTCGATCCCGAAATCAACCACGGCATCCCCGAACTCATAAACGATTTGGGGCTTGCGGTTTTTACCGAAGACAGCGTTGCGCATTTGGGCAGCATCGAGCGGCCGCTGCGCATCATCGATCAGTGGACGTATCACAATCGATTATACCGCGCGGCTTCCTTTGTCGCCGGCATGCCGAACATCGAACTCGTACAGCTGACGAGTTTCGGCTGCGGGCTGGACGCGGTTACGGCCGATCAGGTCGATGAAATCATGCGCGCAAAGGGACGCATGTATACGCTTATTAAAATCGATGAAGGCTCGAACTTGGGCGCGGTACGCATACGCATACGCTCGCTCATCGCCGCGGTAAAGGAGCGCGAGAGGCGGCATCAAAAGCCCGTCGTAAAAAGCGCTTCGTATCAAAAGCAGGTGTTTACGAAAGAGATGAAGTACACGCACACGATCATCGCTCCTCAAATGTCGCCGATCCACTTCCGCCTCTTTCAAAAAGCCTTCGAATATTCCGGTTATAAATTCGTCGTACTCGATGCGGTCGATCCGCGCGCCGTCGATATCGGTTTGAGATTCGTCAACAACGACGCGTGTTATCCGTCGATCCTCGTCACGGGGCAAATGATCGCCGCCCTCGAATCGGGCAAGTATGATTTGAATCACACGTCCCTCATCATTTCGCAGACGGGAGGCGGCTGCCGTGCGACGAATTATATCGGCTTTATCAGGCGCGCTTTAAACGATGCCGGCTGGGGTCATATCCCCGTACTGTCGCTGAACGCGAACGGTCTCGAACAAAATCCGGGATTTAAAGTGACGCTTCCTCTCCTCGAACGGCTCATCATGAGTTCGATGATAGGAGATGTGCTCATGCGCGTTTTGTACCGGACGCGTCCCTACGAAAAAGTGCAGGGTTCGGCGAACGCGCTTTACGAAAAATGGAACGGCAGGGCGGAGATTCAGCTGCGTTCTCTTTCGATCCACGGTTTTCATAAACTCGTAAAAAACATTATCGACGATTTCGATGTACTGCCGCTTTTGCCGATCAAAAAACCGCGCATCGGCATAGTCGGAGAAATCCTCGTCAAATTCCATCCGACGGCGAACAATCAGATCGTCGATACGATCGAGCGCGAAGGCGCGGAAGCGGTTATGCCCGACATGGTGAACTTTTTCCTGTATACGTTTTCGACCGGCATTTTCCGCCACGAAAAACTTGCGTTCCCGAAAAAGACCGAAACGATCGCGCGCCTTCTCGTATGGTTTACGGAATCGTTCAGAAAGCCGATTGAAAAGTACCTGCGCAAAAGCAGGCGCTTCGACGCGCCCGAAACGATATACGAGCAGATGAAAAGCGTCGACGACATCGTACAGCTCGGAAACATCACGGGCGAAGGCTGGTTCCTCACGGCGGAGATGGTCGAACTCATTAAAACGGGAGTGCCGAGTATCGCGTGCGTGCAGCCCTTTGCCTGCCTTCCGAATCACGTTACCGGAAAGGGCATGATAAAAGAGCTCCGCCGGCGCTTTCCCGGCGCGAATATCAGCGCGATCGATTACGATCCGGGTTCGAGCGAAGTCAATCAGCTCAACCGTTTGAAGCTTTTACTGTCGAACGCGCCGATCGGGAAGCATCCCGATGAAAACGAAGAGGGCATGATCGTGATGAGCGACGGCTCCCTCGTAAAGCCCGAAATACGTTTGGCAGAAGGAGCGGTAAGCTTTACCGATTTCGAACCCGTCGCGGCGGGAAACCGTCCTCCGGTGCTCGCGCCGGTGAATACATGAGAGTGCAGGGGAGGATGCCGATGCGGCGTGCTGTCGGAAAATTATTAATTTTACTTTCTTTCGTATGCGGAGCGGCGAATATGATTTTCGCACAGAACCTCCTCCCCGATTCGTCCGACATCCGGAAAGAGCTGCGCGAAACGTGGTTTGAGTCCCCGCTTTCGGCCGTCAGAGAAAACCGCACCGAAGTGCGTACGGCAAAAGACGGACACCGCTTTCAGATCCGCCTTGAAGAAACCGATACAACTTTTTCCGTCGTGGTCGCTCCCCGTACCGAAATGCCGGTCGACGTATATTCCGAAAGCGGCAAAGTAACGGCGGTACAGGACGTCTATTCGTCGTCGGCGCCGGGGAGCTGGATCCTCGTCCGCGACAAGCGTTCGGGAAATCCTCTGCGCGTGCGTTATTATTTTGCGCCCGACAGCGGCGTGTACGTCCAATTTTCTCCGCTCGGAAAAAGCGCATACGGAGATTTTGTCATTTTCGGAAATTATTGCGCGCGTCAAGTTCCGACGGGGCTTCCCTTTGAGCGCTTTTATGCGATGCCCTTTTCCGATGTCGTAAATCTCACAAAGCATACGCTTCCGTGGCGCTATACCGTCAGGCGGGAAGGCGCATACGATACCACCCTTTCCATGATACGCGTCATCCGTTCCCGCCTTGCAAACCTCGTCTATGCCGACGATGCGATGTATGACGAAAGCGGAAATCCCGTGTCGATTTTAACCGGCGCGCCCCGCCGCATGCATGCCGAAGACGCGGGCAAAATGTCGCTTTCTTCCGCGGGATTCGTCAAGTGGATCGCCGACGGCATTGTCTATCCGATGACACGGGGCGGACTCAAGCGGCGGCCGCTCCTCGAACCGACGGTGAGTTACGATCCCGTTGGTTATCAAGGCGTAGTTTCGGAAAAATACAATATATCCTTTGCGCTCGACTGGACGCGCAATTTGGCTGCGGCCGTGTTTTCCGTCGCGACGGGCAAAACCTACCGGTATCCGGAATCGGGTGTCGATATGACGATCGATCCCTTTGCGGCGGAGATGACGGCGGACGGCATAAAGAATACCGTCGGTTATGTCAAAGATTCGGGCTATCCCGCATCTTCTCTCGCTTCTCTTTTGTACGTCTTTGCAGCCGAATATCCCGGCGAATGTTATCTCGCAGCGATCCGTGAAACCGACCGCAAAAGAATTCCCGAAGTGCATGCGTTCAACCAATGCGCGATTTTCTTTCCGTATTTTGACGACGCGGGAAAATTTCAGTGCGCCGTATTCCGAAACGACGCCGAATCGACGCTCGCCGAATTCTCGCGCACGTTCCGAAACGATTTTATTCATCTTACGCGCATGCGTACGACCGCAACGTTCAACCCGCAGTAAGACCTTTTCGGATTTCCGCGCCGCTTCACAGTAAACCTTCGATCTTTCACAATTTCCTACCATGCTTCTGTAATCTCCGAAAAAAATTATTTGCGTTTTCGCCGATACCGTAGTACAATACTATATATTTATAAAATTTTGGAGGAAAGTGCATCATGAAGGTCTACACAACCGATAAAATCAGAAATGTTGCCGTTCTCGGACACGGAGGGGCGGGAAAAACGACGCTCGTCGAAGCTATGTGCTATTTAAGCAAATTGACGACGAGGCTCGGCCGCGTTGAAGACAAAAACACCGTCAGCGATTTTACGAAAGAAGAGCAAAAGCGCGGCATATCGATCAGAACTTCTCTCGTTCCCGTCGAGTGGAACGATTATAAATTCAATATCCTCGACACTCCCGGCTATTTCGATTTTGCCGGCGAAGTCGATGAAGCGATGAGCGTCGCCGACGGCGCGATCATCGTCGTGTCGGGTAAATCGGGCATCGAAGCGGGTACCGAAAAAGCGTGGGAGCTGTGCGAAAAATATCATCTGCCGCGCATGTTTTTCGTAACCGATATGGATATCGACGACGTTTCCTACAGAAAAGCAATCGAAGATTTGACTGCCGTCTACGGCAAAAAGATAGCTCCGTTCAATATGCCGATCCGCGACGAGGGCAAGTTTACCGGCTACGTCAACGTCATTCAGCAAAAAGCGTTCCGCTATAAAGCGATCGGCGTCGTCGAACCGACCGACATACCCGATTATTCGAAAGAGCATTTGGCAGCTTACCACACGATCCTTATGGAAGCGGTTGCCGAAACGTCGGAAGATTTTATGGAGCGCTTTTTTGCGGGCGAAAAATTTTCCGAAACGGAAATACGGGAAGCCGTGCGTCTTTCCATACAGGACGGTTCCATCGTGCCGGTGTGTATGGGTTCGGGCACTGCAGTGCACGGCGTGTATAATCTCATGGACGATATCGAAAAGTATATGCCTGCAGCGGAAAGCCGCAAAGTGTCCGGCATCAATACGAGTACGAACGAAATCTTCAAAGCGAACTTCGACGTGCTTAAGCCGAAGACCGCTTTCGTATTTAAGACGATCGTCGATCCCTTCCTCGGCAGATACAGTCTTATTAAAATCCGTTCGGGCATCTTCAAAACCGACGATCTCGTCTACGACGCATCGACGGCTTCCGAATTCAAAATCGGAAAGCTTTACATCATGCAGGGCAATAAAGCGACGGAAATTTCCGAACTCCATGCCGGCGATTTGGGCGCCGTCGCAAAACTCAGCGGCGTAAAAACGGGAGATACGCTTTCAACGAAGGCGACGCCGATCCAATATCCGAAACAGGATCTTCCCGTTCCCTATACCTATCTCCGCTATCACGCGGTCAATAAAGCCGATGTCGATAAAATTGCGCAGGCGATGGCGAAAATTTCCGCGGAGGATCCGACGTTTAAAACGGTCAACGATTCCGTCAACGGACAGATGCTCATGTACGGTATGGGAGATTTGCACCTCGACGTCATTCAAAGTATTTTGAAAGACGAATATAAAATCGATTTGCGGATCGAAAAACCGAAAGTTGCGTTCCGCGAAACGATAAAAAAGAATTCCGACGTCGAACACAAATACAAAAAACAAACCGGCGGACACGGGCAGTACGGACACGTCAAAATGCGCTTTGCTCCGACCGGCGATTTTACAAAGCCGTACGCGTTCGACCAAAAAGTCGTCGGCGGTTCCGTACCGAAAAATTATTTTCCCGCCGTTGAAAAAGGCATCGCCGAATCGACTGCCCGCGGCCCGCTTGCAGCTTACCCCGTTGTAGGCGTGCAGGCGACGCTCTATGACGGTTCGTATCATCCGGTCGATTCGTCCGAAATCGCATTTAAAACCGCTGCGAAGTTCGCGTTTAAAAAAGGCTTTATGGAAGCAAGTCCCGTACTGCTTGAGCCGATTGTCAATTTAAAAGTCGTCGTACCCGATGCGTATACCGGAGACGTCATGGGAGATTTGACGAAGCGGCGGGGCCGCGTACTCGGTATGAATCCCGCACCCGGCGGCAGACAGATCATCGAAGCCGACGTTCCGCAGATGGAACTCTTCGATTACTGTACGGGACTCCGTTCGATGACCGGCGGACGCGGAGACTACAGTTACGAATTCGCGCGCTATGAACAGGCGCCTTCAGACATTCAAAGCAAAGAAGTCGCTGCGCGCGCCGAAAAAGCCGCAGCCGGATTTACCGAAGAGTAGGGCATCAGTACCGCTTCAAGCGGAAGTTTTGAAATGGTCGCGGAAAAAACCGTTTGGATACTGTCCGAAAGCTTCGGTTTTCGGGCAGTTTTTTTACCCTGATCGAGCTTGAATCTTACCCGAATGATAAAAAAGGTGCTTGTAATAAAATAATTCTATTTGCGGCGGAAAACAATTCGGAGGAAAAATGAAAAAGTTTTTGTTGTTGATTTTACTGGCAATCGGATGCAGAGGCGTCTTTGCCAATGAGTATGAACCCGAAAAAATACTTACGGAAGTAAACAATGATGTCGCCCTGTTTTTTAAAGACATGATCATAAAAGATCTGGGCATTACCGCCGTTCAAACAAACATCATCCCGAATGAAAATGCGGATTTAACAATCGCTTCGGCAAATGATAAAAAATTTCACATTACGGGATTAAAATGTACTTCGATGGTGCAGGCGCTTGACGCGAGCGGTGGCGAACTCGCATATATGGTCACTTTGTATAATGTAAAAAAATCGGCTCTGAAAAAATTGAACAATGCGATAAAAAAGAACCGTATACGGTTTTCAAAAATACTCGACGTGATCGACGAAAAAGATCTTGATGCTGAAATGCACGGAACGCAGGAAGCACCGGATCCTGCAATGTTTTCTCGGCTGAGAAATGTGCAGGTTTACGATATTTTCGTGACGACCGAAGAAAATAAAAATGTTCACCTGCAAGTCTACGCGGAATATTTTCAAGATGCAAAAGATTTGTAAGGATATTTTGCCGCATGACAATTTGTAAACAGGGGCGGACGCTTGTTTATGAGGCACAAAATCCTTGTCGGCGGAAGATAAAGACTGCGTGATGCAACGGATATGACGGCAAAATTACTGTTGGTATTGTTTTCGGTTTTACCTATTTCGGTTTTCTGTAAAGATAAATCTTGTGAAGATTTGTCTTTGGAAAACAGAAGCGCAATCGTTTTAAAAATACGGAATTTTATTCAACTGTATAAAAGTTCCGATGCGATACCCGCGTGGAATGAAGATGAAATCGTCAATCGCAGATTTGAACTCGTCTCGAAAAAAGATACGGAACAGTTCGTGTTTAAGAAGGATTCCGACGGAAGTAATTATGTGCTGTGTACATACGGAAAGAAGGGTATCTATGCAAGTGCACCCGTCGAATGTTGGCTCATAGACGAAAGCGGTTTTTTATGCCTGTATGAAAATTTACATTCAAAAAAACAAAGCGCGATAAAAATCAAAAAGATAAAAATCGATACCGATAACGGAATTGTGTATGCGTTTCGAAATCATAAAAGGGTTCTATATAAATATACCGCAGAATAAAATTTTTGAATATCGAGTATTCGAATGCAGCCGTCTGCGCTTTCATCCGCTATTGTTAATCCTCGAATTTTACGGTAAGCTTGAAAGAAGAGGTGCGGAGTGCTTAGAGCGAACATCGGAGACATACAGGCGGTTGCATTTGATATCGACGGCACGTTGTATAAGCCGCTCGATCTTCATGCGCGCATGATGTTTCATTTTTTCAGATTCAATCAATTCTTTTTGCAGTACGGGATCGTGCGCTCGAAGATTCACGATATGGGCGTGCTTGACGATTTTTACGCGACGCAGGCTGAAATGCTTGCGAAGCGGATCGGATGCGGCATCGATGCGGCTAAAGAGCGGCTCGAGCGGATCGTATATAAAGGGCTTTCTCCGTTTTTCGAATCGATTCCGCTGTGCGATCATGTCGAAGAAACGTTTCATGCGCTGCACGATGCGGGTTTGAAAATTGCGCTTATGTCGGATTTTCCTCCCGAACAAAAAGGCGGTCTCTGGGGGCTTCGGAAATATTGCGACGTTTTGCTTGGGACGGAAACCACAGGCGCACTGAAGCCGTCGACGCATCCTTTCCGCGTGCTTGCCGAAAAACTGGGCATCGCGCCGGAACATATTTTATATGTCGGAAACAGCGTCAAATACGATGTCGTCGGCGCAAAGAATGCGGGTATGAAAGCCGCGCATTTTGAACCGCGCTGGCGGAATCTTTTCGGTATGTCTTGTCGAAAAGCCGATATTTCTTTTTGCGACTATCGTCAATTGAGAAAAATTGTGTTACAATAGAAAATGTGATATAATCGATAAAGCGGTTTAGTCCGCACGGGTGGGAAAAGTGGATATCGTCACAATTTTGATAGCGGCTGCTGTCGCCGCGGTAATCGCCGTCGTATTCAAAAAACTGGACGGCGATAACAACACAATGGAAAAAGTCAAGCGTTATGCCGATAAGCGGCTCGAAGGCTTTGACGAGTATTTTAAAAAACAGGATGCGAATATAGCGGGCGCGGGTGCGGAGCTCGAAACGAAATACCTTCAGGCGACTGCGGGAATCAAGCGCCTCCAAAAAGAACGCGACGATTTTTTGGCCGGAGCCGACGAGCTGCAAAAATATAAAAATGCGATCGCGGCTGCAGAAGCGAAGATCAACGGCTATGACAAATCGCTTGCGTCTCTCGCGGAGATGACGGCCAACGTCGAAGAAAATTTGACAAGGCTGAAAAAAGAAGCGCTCATCGTCGAAAAGCTCGACGCGCGCATCGATGCGCAAAAAAAGACGATCGACGAAATCGAAAAAAAGATTCCGAATATTGCAGGAGAGTTTTCGCAAAAAAACGGCGAACAGCTGAAACTGCTCGGAACGAAACTGCTGCAGGAATACGATGCGCGCTCGAAGGAACTTGCCGAACATATCGCTTCTCTCGGAAAGCAGGCCGACGATGCGCTTGTCCGCTTCCGATCGGAGATAGAAGGCGTATACGATTCGGCGGCAAAAAAAGCGGATGCGCTTGAAGATACCGCGTTCCGTCATTTGAGCGAACAGGCGCAGGCGAGGAGCGACACGTATGTGCGGACGATCGAAGATAAGATCGCCGAAATCGAAGCCCTCGTCGATGAACGTATCGCCGAAGCTGAAAGCAGGGTAAACTCGCGCGCCGATGAAGCGATCGAAGCGGCTGCGGGCGTCGAATCCGATGTCGATGAAAAATATCGCGAGCGTTACCGAGAGCTTTCCGACAAATACGAAAATGAAATGAACGCTCTTTCGTCCAAAATCGATTCGGGTATTGCCGTTGCGCTTGAAGAGATTTCCGGTAAAACGCTTTCAATCGATGCCGCGATCGGAAGCCGTACCGCCGAAATGATAAAAAAATACGACGCGCAGTATATGCAGTTTACCGATGCGTATAAAAAGAAGCTCGAAGATTACGGTGCAAAACTCAATCAGCAGTATGCGCTCCTTTCCGAAAAGCATACGAAAAAATCCGGCGAAACGGATGCGGCTCTTGCCGCGCAGTACGGGGCGCTTTCGGAAAAATATAAAGAGCTTGCGGCGAAAACGGATGCGGCACTCGGCGAGCGGTACACCGCTTTGTCCGAAACTTATAAAGCGAAAATTGCCGAAATCGATAACGCCTTTACGCAAAAAACTTCCGAAACCGTTGCGGCGTTTAAAGATTCGACGGGCAATATCGTTTCGAATATTAAAAAGCAGCTTTCTTCTCTCGATGAAAAATACAAACAGCATATCGACGAATTTGCAAAGCGTTACGACGAAAAAATCGATTCGGCGCAGGGAAAATATGCCAAGCAGCTCGAATCGATAGACGGAAAAAACGACGGACGTATCGCTTCGCTCGATGCGAAATTCGATGCGCTTTTTTCAAAGCTGAACGCTTCGTACGAAGAAAAAGCTTCGTTGCTTGAAAAGCAGGCGGCGGCGATTGCGGCGGCATACGACGAAAAAGAAGGATCGGTTGCAGCCGACATCAATGCGCGCATCGATTCTCTCGATTCCGAATACGCTTCGCAGATCGAAAAAATCAAAAGCGAGCTTGAGGCATCGCTTTCGGAAGCGAAGGCGACGTCCGATTTCATTTCGCAAAACGTTTCCGGAAACGCAAAGAGCCTTGAAGGACTGCGTGCGATGCTCGAATCGGAAGTGAAGAATATCGAGTCGCGGTACAACAATCTCTTTGCGAACGCCGTTTCCGCCGCCGACGAAAAGGAAAAGGCCGCCTTTGAAAAATTCTCGGCCGCTTCGGGCGAGCGTCTCGAAAAATATCAGGGGCAAGTGCAAAATAAAATCGACGCGTTTAAAACCTCTCTTTCCGAAACGCTTGTCGAAATTTCCCGCCGTACGGACGATTCGGTACGCGATGCCGAAGACGCGATCAAAGAGCTTCGCGCTGCCTGCGACGAAGCGCAGAAAAAGGCCGATGACGCGGAACCCAAACTTGCGGAAAAGATTCGGCTCATCGATGAACGGATCGAAAAATTCCGTGCGCAGTCGGAGGCGAAACTTGCGGACTTCGACAAAACGCTTTCCGAATCGATTTACAAAATCGCGAAACAGTGCGAACAGCAGCAGTCCGATGCGCTCAATGCGATCGATTCTCAGTTCGGTTCGTATAAAAAAGATTTGGCGTATCAGTTTTCGAGGCTCGAAACGTCGGGTAAAGATATCGATTCGCTTGAAGCGAATTTGCGCAAAGCGATGGACGAAATACGAAAACGAGTGCTCTCCGATTTCGATTCGTTTACCGCGGGTCAGCAAAAAGCGCAAAAGGAATTTTCCGATTCCGTACAGGCGGATTCCGAAGCGCTTCAGTCGCAGCTGCAGACTCTGGAACAGACGGTAGATGCGCTCAAAGAATCGGCGCTCGGAAACGTAAGTGCAAAGCTGAAAGATTTTGAAGAAGGCATCGACGACGATTTGAAAATGCGCAGCGATAAAATCACCGAAGATTTGGCGGTGTGGAAAAATTCGTTTGACGGAAAGCTTGCGCTCTTTACGGGCGATTATGAAAACGACCGCCGTGCGCTTGAAATGAAGTACGGCGAAGATTTAAAAGCCAAGCTCGATTCTCTTCAGGAAAAAAACGACGAACAGCTTGCCCGTATCGCTTCCGGTCTCAATGAGGCGAACGGATCGCTTCGCGAGAGGATAGACGGTCTTGCAAAGACGATTGACGGTTTTGAAGAAGAAACGAGGGAGCGTGTAAATAAAACGCAGACGATTTCGGACGAGTATTTAAAAACGGTCGCCGGTCAATACGAAGCGAAGATGAACGACGAGCTTGAGCGGGTAAAATCGGAATTGAGCGACGGGTTGAAAAAAATCGAAGAAGCCGTAAGCGATCAGCAGGAGACGAGCGCGTCCACGATCGATGCCGCACGTTCCGAACTGAATACGTGGAAACAGCAGCTTAAACAGCAGCTCGACGAATCTCGTGCCGTTTTTAAAGATCAGCTCGATACGCTGAAGTCGTCTTCACAAAATAAAATCGATGAAGCGCGCGAATCGCTTCTCGCGGATTTCCAAAATTATTCCGCGGATATGAAAGAGCAACAAGCCGCTCTTTCTTCTTCGGTCAGCAAACTGCAGGCGAAAACCGACGAATCGCTCGATATGTATGAGTCGCGTTCCGAAGAAATGCTTGCACGTCTGCAATCCATGTACGAAGAAATGCTCAAAGATACCGAGTCTCGTGTGAGCAGGCAGAGCGCCGATTCTGCGAAAACGCTGAGCGACCTTCGCGGAAAAATCAATTCGTTTGAATCTCAAGCGAGCGAAAATCAGGCTAAGTTCGTGCTTAAAATGCAAAGCGATCAAGATGAAATGCAAAGCCGTTTGGGAGAGCTGAACCGTGAAATCCAAAACGTGCGTTCGCAAATGCAGCTCTATGAAAGAGCGGAAGCGATGAAAAAATCGCTGGACGAACGTATTTCGGCTCTCGATGAAGATTTCAGCCGGCTCGCGTCGTACAATGAAACCGCTCTTTCTCTTGCCGACAATTTCAAAGCGCTGCATAAAATGTACGACGATATAAACGGGCGTCTGAAAGAATTCGATGTGCAAAGAGCACGTGTCGATTCGATCGGGCAAAAATACGAAAAGATGGTAAATCTTTCAGGGTCTATAGACGAAAAGATAAGCGGTTTACAGACGTCATACGACGAGCTGCAAAACTTTGAAGTTGCGGTGCGCGATTTTCAGGAAAAACTGCATTCGCTTAGCGGCTCTTACGACAGGCTCGAGCAAAAACAGACGATAATCGAGCGGGTGAACGAAGACGTCAACAGATCCTTCGATTCTTTGAAAACGCTTGAAGACAAATTGAAGCAGTGCACACGTCAAACCGAATCGCTTCCCAAAGAAATCAAAGACGTGCAAAAAGACGTCGATAAGCTTTTGAAGAGCGGTCCGAAGCTTGCACAGGCGGTAGCGAAGCTCGAATCTCTCGATGCGATTCTCGACGAAGCCGACAAACGCATGGATGCGCTTACGTCGGCGCGGCAGGGCATCGGCAGGAGCGAAGCGCGCCTTGAAGAACTTAAAACCGATATCGAATCGAAGTTCAAGCTGCTCAATCAACTGACGAAAAAAGATTTGGAAAAGCATCCTGCAAAAGAGGATAAACGCTTGTCGCCGCAGGACAGGGACAATATCAAACAGCTTAAACAGCAGGGATGGACGGTAAAAGAAATCGCGAGGTCGATGAAGCGCACACAGACGGAAATCGAAATGGTGCTCGAAATGCCCGAATAAAAAACGCGCCGCATCGGTAAAGTGCGGCGCAGATAAAGCGCGCACGGCAATTTTTTCGAACCGAATATCTTTTTCGGCTTTTTCCCGTCGGCGCGTATTCAGTTTTTACCGAGAAGGCAAGTGCACCATGCTTCTACGGCCTCGCCTTTGCCGACATCTCCGAGCGCTTCACCCGTTTTCGCTTTTACGAAAATAGAAGAGCTTTCGACTCCGAGAGCCTGTGCAATCGAATCGATTACTTGCCGCCGGTACGGAAGAAATTTCGGACGCTCGAGTTTTATCACGCAGTCCATATTGATAAGGTGCCAGCCGTGTTTTTGTATTTTTTCCCAAACGGATTTTAATAAAAAAACGGAATCGGCGTCTTTCCATGCGGCATCTTCAGGCGGAAAAAAACTTCCGATATCGCCCAGCGCGGCAGCTCCCAGGAGTGCGTCGGTTACGGCGTGGAGGAGAACGTCGCCGTCGGAGTGCGCGTCTTCGCCTTTGTCGAACGGAATGACGACTCCGCCGATAATCAATTTTCTTCCCGGAATAAGGCGGTGCATATCATAACCCAAGCCGGTTCGAAAGGCGGTCATCCGTATATCCTCCGTATAGGTGATCTTTTTGTTTTCCGGCGAGCCTTGTACCGTCATAACGTCTCCTTCGTATTTTCCCCAAATTTCCGTGTCGTCCGTATATGCTTTTCCGTCGTTTTCCGCTTTGCGGTGAGAAGCGAGCAGCCGAATAAAATCGAAAGCTTGCGGCGTTTGAACCGCAGCCATACGTTCCCGCTTGAGATGTTCGAGGATAAAACCTTCGGCGTTGATGATTTTTTGCGTGTCCGTCGGCAAAACGGCAGGGACGGCAGCACCGTGTTCGATTGCCGCTTGTGCGGTACGGACGATGATTTCTTCGGTGACGAAGGGACGGGCGGCGTCATGAATCAAAACGATACCGTCCGTAATTTTTTCTGCGGTTTTTTCAAGCGCGATTTTTACCGAGCTTTGCCGCGTCGTCCCTCCGCGCACGAAAACGGGTTTTATTTTTTGCAAAAGCATTTCGATTTCCGTATCCGCAGAAAGCGCCTCGCGCGCATGACTTTCGTCTTCATCGGAAGGGATTGCGATAACGAGAGAGGCGCAGTCGAGCGCTTTTAAAAACGGCTTAATCGATTCGGAAAGAACGGTGCCGCATCCGAGCGGCCGGTACTGTTTCCGCACTCCTTTACCCATGCGTGAAGAAGTACCCGCCGCGACGATGATGACGGCGGCGGGGATTTTATGTTTTTTATCCATTTTTATGATGCTTTACTTTCAAAACTTGACATTCACAGGTTAAAACGAATCGTCGTCGTAGGACGAATCGTCATCGCCTGAAGAATCTCCGTCGTCAGATTCGTTCGAGCCGGTGTTCATGTCGTCCATGAGGTTGTCGTCTTCGTCATCGTCGATAC
The DNA here is from genome assembly GCA_000413015.1 of Treponema socranskii subsp. paredis ATCC 35535. Taxonomy (GTDB): domain Bacteria; phylum Spirochaetota; class Spirochaetia; order Treponematales; family Treponemataceae; genus Treponema_D; species Treponema_D paredis. The sequence continues at coordinate 137,891 of KE332516.1, read as the reverse complement.
TGATAACGTGCTTGACTTTGGGCGAGGATCCCGGCGGCTCAAGTTTGATATGGATAAGCGTTTCGACTTCTTTGAGCGATTTTCCCGTCGCAAACGAAATTTCATCTTCGAGCAGTTTGCGCGCGGAATCGTAGAGCTTGCGTTCGAGGATCGGAAGTTCTTTTACTTTGCTGCGGTTGTACAGGCAACGCACGATCGTTGCGATGTCGTTGATGCTTCCTTTTTTGAGCAGGTCGAGGTTCATCTGGTAACGGAGCTTCCAATCCGACGTGATCGGTTCGAAATCATCGGAAAGCAGATTGAGCGCTTTTTCCGCTTCGGAAGCGGAAACGATGGCGCGGATACCGAGTTCTTCGGCATATTCGACGCGCGCCATGACGGTCATATCCGACGCTTCGATATAGATATTGTAATACGGCACCATTTCGCCGTTAAAAAGCTGGTCATTGATGGCAGTTATTTTTCCGACGCCCTGACTGGGGTAGACGATTTTTTGATTTACGCGGAATCTCGAAGTTTTCGATTTTTTTGCAGCCGCTTTTCCTGCAGCGGATTTCGAAGGAGCTGCTTTTGCACCCGTTTTTGTTCCCGTTTTCGGAGACGTGCTTTTTGAGACGGCTTTTTTCGCCGTTGAAATTTTCGAAACGCTCTTTGCCGCCGCCTTTGAGGATGCCGCCTTCGCGGGTTCTTTAGCTTTTGCCGATGTTTTTGCTTTTGCTTCTGGTTTTGCCGATTTTTTTACCGCAGTTTTAGTGCCCGTTTTTGCAGCGCTTTTCGCCGCCGGCTTTGCTGCGGATTTTCCGCTTGTTTTTGTACCGGTTTTGGATGCTGCTTTTGCAGACTTTTCGGGAGCTTTTTTCGCTTTTGCCGATGTCTTTGCTTTCGCCTCAGGTTTTGCCGATTTTTTCGGACTCGTAGTTTTTGCCATATCGGCACAGTATACCACAGAACAGCAAAAAAATCAAACCGGATGCCGTAAAGCATTTCTAAAAAACGGTAATATATGCGAAATAATTAAAATTATATCACGATTTTCACTTGTAATTGTTTGTTATTTACGTTAGAGTAAAGCTATGTGTGCTGTGTCTGATGGACGCATGCGCGGCGTGTAAAGCCGCATCTATCGATTTTCCGGATCTTGAGTGCTTCCTGTCAGTCCCGTCACACAAATCAGGGGCGGGCGTTTGCCCGCAGGGTACAGGTATACACATGGATTCAGAAGACATCTCTTTCGAAGACCTCGGTCTGGACGAACAGACCTTGGCTGCAGTAGCCCGTAAAGGCTTTGTCACTCCTTCTCCGATTCAAGTTCTCGCAATTCCGCGCCTTTTGGGCGGAGACGCAAACGTCATCGCGAGAGCGCGTACGGGAACGGGAAAAACGGCCGCATTCGGTTTGCCTCTCGTGCAGCGCTTGAGAGGAGGAAGCGATCACGTCAAAGCGCTCATCCTTGAGCCGACGCGGGAACTTGCCGTGCAGACGTGCACCGAAATGCAGTCGTTCGCCGACGGAACGTTTCCGCGCACTTGCGTCGTTTACGGCGGCGCGTCGATGCTGTCGCAGATACGCGATTTGAAACGCGGCGTTGAAATCGTCGTCGGCACTCCCGGCCGCATTCAGGATCACATCGAACGCGGTACGCTCGACATCGGCAAAATCGATTATTTTATTCTCGACGAAGGCGATGAAATGCTCGATATGGGTTTCATCGAAGATATCGAAGCGATTTTCGAAAAAGCCAATCCCGCGAGCCGCATCCTGCTTTTCAGCGCGACGATGCCTGCTCCGATTCTCAAAATCGCTTCTCAGTTTATGGGCGAATACGAAATCGTTGAAGAAGAAGGCGTCGTCGACGAGCCGCTGCTCATCGAACAGAAATTTTGGGTGCTCCGCGAAAGCGAAAAGATAGACGCCCTCGTGCGCCTCATCGATATTTCCGACGATTTTTACGGACTCGTCTTTACACAGACGAAAATGGACGCCGACACCGTTGCGCGCCAGCTCGACGAACGCGGCTACGAAGTTGCAGCTCTTCACGGAGACGTTGCACAGAGCCAGCGCGAAAAAATCCTTGCGAGATTCCGCCGAAAAAAAACGCGCATCCTCGTTGCGACCGACGTCGCCGCCCGCGGTATCGATATCACAGGTCTCAGCCACGTCGTCAATTATTCTCTTCCGTTCGACGGTGCGACGTACGTGCATCGTATCGGGCGCACGGGCAGGGCGGGAGCTGCGGGAACGGCGATCACCTTTGTCCGTCCCGAAGAGCGGAAGCGTAAACTCAGCTATATGCAAAATGCGATCCGGAAAAGTACGAAGGGCGAGCTCAAAGAAGAAGCCGTTCCGACGATCGAAGAAGTCGTTGCAAAAAAAAGGGAGCGGCTTTTCGATAAACTTAAAAGCGATATCGGTTTGTCTCCGCGGTACGATCGCGTTTCGGAATCGGATGATGCCGATAAATTAATAATTAATAATTCCGATGAGCGGGCGGATATCTCCGATGCGGTATCCGATACGAACGCGCAGGCCGATACGGAAACGTATGATGATACGGAAGTTCAAAAGCCTGCTCTCATCAAAGCCGATGCGCAGTTTGCGGAGATGGCGAAAGAGCTCTGCAAAGACAACGACGCCGAAGACGTGCTTGCGGCGGTTATGTCCGTACTCTACGGCACATCGCTCGATGTTTCCCGTTACGGAAAGATTGCACGTCAAAAAGGTGAAGCGGGTCGAAACCGCGTTTCGTTCGGAGAGGCGGGCGATCAAGTGCGCCTCTACGTGCAGATGGGACGGCGCGACGGATACGGTCCGCGCGAAATTGCGGATTATTTCAGCGATCTCCTCCATATTCCGGGGCGCTTCGTCGACCGTATCGATATGGCCGCGAATTTTACACTGTTGAGTCTTCCCGCCGATTCGGCAAAAAAAGCGCTCGAATTGTCCAAAAGAGGCGGAGATGTTCCGCACATCCACGTCGATTCCAAATCCGGCGGTTTTGAAAAAAAATCGCGTTCATCGTTTCGAGGCGACGGCGAATCTTTCGGCGGGAAAAAGAAATCGGGACGTTTTGAAAGAAGCGGCGGCTTCGGCGAAAAAAAAATCAAGTCGCACGGAAGACCGAACGTACATACGCCGACGGAGCGGAGCGGAAGCGCAGGTTTGTATCGGCGTAAATCCTCCGGAAGGGCCGAACGCTTTTAGATCGAAGCTTTTATAAATACGGCTTTTTATAAAGCCGTGCCGGGAAAGTGCTGATTAAAACGAGGAGTGCATTTAATCGGCACTTCCTCTTGTTTTTATTCGTGCGGCAATTCCCGCCGGATATCGTCCAGGCGGTCAAGCCGCCCCTGATCGAGGGTGATGAAAATATTTTTTTCCTGTGTTGGAAGCACGAGACCTTTCGGACCGTTTTTCGCGCGCCGGAGATATTTTACTTTTGTATAATAAACGTCGGCTTTTCCCGCTTTGCGCCCCTTCGAATAGTAGACTGCAAGGTTTGCCGCGTCGAGCAGCACATCGCGCGGTACGGTTTTTCCCGGCCGGTTTTTAATAAAAACGTATCCGCCCGGAAAGTCGCGCGCGTGCAGCCACATATCTTCGCCTCGGACATGGCGGCGTAAAAGCTCGTCGTTTTCGTTTGCGTCGCGCCCCGCGATGATGTACCAGCCGTCGACCGTGTAATCGAGACCCGGATGCGCTTTTTTCTTTTGCTGCTCCGGTTTTGTGTTCCGTCTGAGCAGCTGCTCTATCTTTACGGGATTTTGTTCGCGTATGATGTCTCCGTAGCGTTTGTCGAGAGCTGAGATCTCTTTTTTTTCGATTTCGATATCGTGTATGAGCTGTTCCGCTCCCCGCGTTTCTTTCCTATACCGCTCGTAATATGCAGCCGCGTTTTCCTGTGCATTTTTTTTCGGATCGATTTTGATCCGTACCCTTCCTCCGGTATCGTAATCGTCGCATTCTAAAAAATCGCTTTTACCGGCGAGCAAGTATCCGAAAGATAAAATCAAATCGCCCTGATGTTTGTATTGGCCGGCATTTTTAAAAGATTCCCGTTTCGCTTTCAGCCGTTCGAGAGAGGCTTCTCTTTTCAATTTTTGCGCGGCATACCATTTTTCCGCCTGCGCCAAAAGCGCCGCGCGGGAAAGCGAGCGGGCATGTTCTCCGTACCATATATCGACTTTTTCGTTGAACGAAAGAGGTTCCGCGTCGGGATGCTCTTTTACATATCTCTCTTCGACATCGCCGAAGGTGCGGACGGGATGCTCTTTTTGCGGAAACGTTCTTTCGTTTTCGGGAAGCGTGAAAGTGCCGCCCGCGATTTCACCCTTTGCAGGACGGCGATACATCGTATCGAGGATTATGTTCGATTCCGTACACAATATGATATTTGCAGCTCCGCTCCACAAACGTATGTACATGATAAAACTTTCGTCGGCGTGCGTAAGCGTCATTTTAATAATCCGTTCAAAACCGACTTGTGCGCAGGATGTGATTCGGGAGCCCTTTATGCGCGATTTTAAAAATTCCATAAAGCGCAGCGGCTTATCGTTCCTCGTGATTTTCCGTTTCGTCTCGTGTATGCGGCATGAAGAGTGCGCAGTGCAGATAAAGAGCGTGAGCGCCCTTCCGTTTTTATATGTGCAGAGCGCAAGCGTATCGTAGCCGGGCTGGATGATGTCTTGGATAAAAGCGCCTTCGAGATCGAGTTCCGCGAGGATAACGTTTATTTCGTTGCAGTTGAGCGACACGACAGTTCCTTATAATAATAATGCGGCATCATAACAGGTTCGGTTTCGGGTTTTCCTAAAAGACGGAATCCGACTTAATAATTATTTTTCGCCTTCCTGCCGTTTTGCGATCTGTGCGTTCAGCTCGATTGTCCGGTGCGTTTGTTTTTCAAGCCGCTGCGCGAGCATCCGCGAAAGGAATAAACCGTAGTGCGGGTTTTTCCGTATCATCTGGAGAAAATCGCCTTTCGGAATTTTAATAAGTTTGCAGTTGCCGACGGCGAGGATCGTTGCCGAGCGTTTGTCGTTGAGCAAAAACGACATTTCTCCGATAAACACGTCGTTCGGCGACATGACGGTGACGAGCTTCCGTCCGGAATAGACTGCGTAGCGTCCCGATACGATAAAGAAAAGATCCGTCGTCGCTTCGTTTTGACGGCAAACGATTTGTTTGTCGACGTATGTCACCGTTTCGAAATTCGACATGACTTGCGGCACCGTGTTCGATTCGTCGATTCTGTTGTTGATTTCGAATACGACTTGATTGCCTTTTTCGTTGTATGCGATTTTCGAAACGAGTTCCGCTGCGAGACTGATGCCTCTGCCGTGCAATTCTCCATCGGCTACGTTTTTTTTACCGATGTATTTCCGCCAATCGAAACCGTCTCCTTCGTCCTGAATCGATACGGTCGATTTTTGTTTGCCGATCGCATACGTGATCGTAATCTGTTTGTTTGCGTATTGCGGATCGGCGGCCCGTTCCGTGATGAGGCTGAATATGTCCCCGTGCGTTTCCATCCATTTTGTTTTTTCTTCGTATGAGATATGCAAATTTCCATGTTCGAGCGCGTTTGTCAAAAGTTCGGTCAAGGTCATCCGGAGTGCGCTTCGGTCGTCGCTGTTTATTCTGTTCGTACTGTATAAATAATTGATAAGAAACGATGTGTAAAATCTGATATCGAGCGGATCGTTGCCGCAGACAAACGTACCGTTTTCTTCGCCGCCGAAATCTTCCTGCATACCGCGGTTTAAAAGAAATTTCTGGTTTTGCCACAGGATGCGCAGTAAGTGAATAAAGTGAACTGAAAAATCGTTCATCGTTTGAATTGAAAGGATATTGGAATCTTTCAGCTCTTCGAGCTCTTGCATTTGCTTTCTGTCTTTACAAACCGCGATGATACCTCCGTAGTGCAGCCACGGATCGGAGTTCACTTCGCAAAGAATTTTCCCGCAGTCGATGTTCGGGGAAGTATAGTCGAGTATCTTGATTTCGGGCAGTTCATAATTGATGTAGCTGATGATATCGTCGGCGTCCGTTCTGATATCCGTGCCGAAATCGTCCGAAAATGCGGCGCAGCCTTCCTGCACCGTATCGATAATTTTTTTATTCGATGAGACGAGCAATATCTTTTTCATACTAACAGTATAACAGATATCCGTTTTTTTTGATATATCTTTTTTCATATATATAATGTATAATTGACAAAAGCTTCATAATGCGTGAAGATGTATAAGAGGAGCAAACACTATGGCACAAACCGCTTTTTCCGATAAACTCCCTGCAGCAAAAAAGCAAACCTCTCTTGTACGGAAACTCAGCAGCGTCAACAGGATTACGGTATTTTTTACGGCAATCGTCTCCGGCATTGCGCTTGCAGTTTTCTTTTACAGCATATTGACCGCTCAGCATGAACAGGCGACAAGGGCAAGCGTTTCGGGGTATCGTATTTTGCTCGATGATTTCGGCTTGCGTGCGGAGGGGGCTGCAGTATCTATTGCCGGCCGTCCCGACGTCGTTCAGGCGGCGCTCAACCGCAATCATCCGTACGCGTATAAAATTCTTTCCGAACTTACAAAACAGATGCGTGTCGACTTTATCGTCTTAACCGACACGAGCGGCAACATTATTTCTCGCGGACACTCGGAACGTTACGGCGACAATATCATAAATCAAAGAGCGGTCAAAGAAGCGCTCAGGGGACGTGTGACGTATTCGTATGAAAAGGCGGTACTCGTTCGTTTTGCCATCAGAGCCGGATGCCCCGTATACGACAGCGAGCGGCGCATTATAGGAGCGGTCGTTTCGGGTTTCAACGTATCGTCTGCGGATTTTTTGCAAAAAGCGCGCGCTACGTTCGGCTGCGATGTCATGCTCTATGACGGCACGGAAGCGGTTTCATCGACGATCGCCGATGAGGCGGGCGACATGCTCGCTCCTCCCATCGGCGACGATTGCATCGAAGCGGTATTTTCCCGCGGTGAAATGTACGCGGAGATGGACAGGATCGGAACGGATCAATATTATGTCGTTTATTGGCCGGTTTTCGATACTGCCGGAAAGCCCGCGGGTATGTGGGCGCTTGCAAGCAATTTTTCTTCATCGCGCGCGGAACTTATAAGAACGATCGGTCTTAGGATGCTTGAGATTATCGCGGCGGTCATCATACTGCTCGTCATCCTCGTTTCCATTATTGCAAACCGTATTTTCGGTCTGTTTATGCGGCCGCTTCAAAGAGTGTCGCAGGCGTTTACGGCTCTTTCGCAAGGAAACGCCAATCTCTCCGTCCAGCTCGACGTTCCTTCGAACGATGAAATCGGTACGCTCGTTTCGGGATTTAATAAATTCATCCGAAAACTGTATGCGATTGTTAAAGACGTAAAAGAAAGCAAAGCGACGCTCGTTACGGCCGGTGAAGATATGACCGGCCGTGCGGACGATACCTCGAGTTCCATCACCGAAATCATCGCGAATATCCAAAACATACACGCTCAGATGGACGAGCAGGAGTCGAGCATCGAACAGACTGTCGGTTCGGTCAATCAAATCGCATCCAATATCGATTCTCTTGAGCGCATGATTCAAAATCAATCGAGCAGTATGACGGAGGCTTCGGCTGCGATCGAAGAAATGATCGTCAGCATTGCTTCGGTCAATCAATCCGTGGACAAAATGGTGGACTCTTTTTCCTTGCTGCGGGAAAAAGCGCAGGACGGTTTTATCAAACAAACCGATGTCAATACGCGTATCGGGCAGATAGAAAGCCAATCGAATATGCTGCAGGGTGCGAATACGATAATCGCGGATATCGCAACGCGGACGAACCTGCTCGCTATGAACGCATCTATCGAAGCGGCTCATGCCGGCAAAGCGGGAAAGGGCTTTGCGGTCGTTGCGGATGAAATCCGTAAATTGTCTAAGTCGTCCGCCGCACAGTCGAAGCGCATCGGCGAAGAGCTCAGCAACGTACAGCAGGCGATAAGCAGCGTCGTCGGCGCATCGGCCGAATTGAGTTCCGTGTTCAAATCGGTGTCCGACGAATTGAATGTTACGAATCAGTTCGTGCTGTATATCAAGCAGGCAATGCAGGAACAAAACGAAGGTTCGAAGCAGATAGACGCGTCGCTGCGCATCGTAAACGGAAATACGACAAGCGTTCAAAATGCATCGCGCGAAATGGCGACAGGCAATAAATCGATTCTTGCCGAAATCAGCAAACTGCAAAATAATGCGGCCGGTATGAAAGCAGGTATGGATGAAATGGCAATGGGTGCACGGCAGATAAATGAAACGGGTGCCGCATTGGAAAGTATTTCGACGCAGGTGAAAGAGGCCATACAAAAGATCGAATCGCAGATCGATCAGTTTGAACTGTAACCGATATTTATGAAAAAGACGGGAAGCGAAATAATCGTCAAGCTGCTCGAAATGGAAGGCATATCCGTCGTTGCGGGAATTCCCGGCGGATCGATTTTGCCGCTGTACGACGCGCTTGCGAAAAGTTCGATCCGTCACGTTCTCGTGCGCCATGAACAGGCTGCGGGCTTTATTGCGCAGGGCATGGCGCGGAGCAGCGGAAAGCCGGCGGTATGCTTTGCGACGAGCGGTCCGGGCGCGATGAATCTCCTTACTGCGGTCGCCGATGCCCGAAGCGATTCCGTTCCGATCGTCGCGATCACGGGGCAGGTGAACACAAGCCTTATCGGCACCGATGCGTTTCAGGAAGCGGATACCTTCGGACTTTCCTTTCCGATTGCAAAGCACAGCATGATGGTAAAATCTCCGGAAGAGCTTTTGAGCGCTGTTCCCCAAGCCTTTGCGATTGCGGTAAACGGCCGTCCGGGACCGGTGCTCATCGACGTTCCTCGCGACGTACAGCTTGCTTCATGCGAATTCGATTCGTGGCCGGATATCGCCTCCGTTACGATACACGATATCCGCTTTCATACGCCGCCGTCGGAATACGCTTCGAGTATGGATCGTATAACCGATGCTCTTGCCGAAGCTCGGCGTCCCGTTCTTTTTTGCGGAGGAGGCTGCAATTCGGAAGCGGCTGCAAAGGAACTGCAAAAATTCCTGAAAACTTATCGTCTTCCCGTCGTGACGAGTCTTATGGGAATCGGCTGCGTGCCTTCCTCTTTTGAAATGTTTGCCGGTATGGTCGGTATGCACGGTTCCTACGCGGCAAACGTCGCTATGCACGATGCCGATCTCGTCATCGCCGCAGGCGTCCGTTTCGACGACAGGGCGACGGGCGTCGTGTCGAAGTTTTGTCCGAAAGCGCGCGTCGTGCACATAGACGTCGATGCTGCCGAAGTCGATAAAATCATCGATGCCGATATTTCCGTCGTCGCCGACGTCGGCTCCGTCTTTCCGCTCCTCGTGCAGCTTGCTTCCCGAAAGCAGGAGCTTTTCGCATCGAATTGGCAAAACGCGGAAGCGCGCGCCGTATGGCTTGAAAAGATCATTCGCCTTAAAGCGGAAACCTTTTCACCTCTATGCGGCGCTGCGAAAAGCTCGCCCTACGGCAATCCCCGCGAGTGCATCGCGTCGATTCCGCTCCTCGCGGAAAAAGCCGGTATGAGACGCGACAAACTCATCGTTACGACGGATGTCGGCCAGCATCAAATGTGGACGGCTCAATATTATCCCGTGGAAAAGCCGAGAACATTTCTTACGTCGGGTTCTCTCGGTACGATGGGCTTCGGTTTGCCCGCCGCGATCGGTGCTTCTCTTTCGAATCCGGAATGCCGCGTTGTGTGTTTTTCCGGCGACGGTTCCATCCTCATGAACATTCAGGAGCTTGCAACGCTTTCCGAGCAAAACCTTGCGGTGACGGTCATCGTTTTCGACAACGGCACGCTCGGTATGGTATATCAGCAGCAAAAATACCTTTTCGGCGGAACCTATGCCGCAAGCGAATTTTCTCATCGCGTCGATTTTGTTGAAATCGCACGAGGTTTCGGTATCGATGCCGTGGATGCGGCCGAAGATGAAAAGTGGTATGAAAAAGCGTTTTCCCCGAAGCGGGAGCGAAAGCCGTTTTTAGTGCGCATAGAAATTGATTCTGCGGAAGACGTGCTGCCTTTCGTTTTGCCCGGCAAAGCGAATATCGACGCGCTGCGATAGGATCTTCACGGAAGGGGCAGTCTCAAAGTCGGTTACTTTTTCGACAGCCCCTTCATCGTAACGATTATTAATGTACGAATAAAGAAATGATAAATACGACGACGATCGTCGTAATACCCTGTACGAGCGTTACACCCGTTTGACACTTATACGCCTGCTGCGTATTCATATCGGAAAACTGAGAAACGACCCAGAAGTATGAATCGTTTGCATGGCTCACCGTCATCGAACCCGCGCCTATTGCCATGATCACGAGTACTTTGCCGATTTCCGACGTAAAGCCGAGAGCCGGCATGAGAGGCGCGACCATTGCCGAAGTCAAAATCATCGCGACCGTAGACGCACCCATTGCGGATTTTAAAATCGCTGCGATGATGAAGGGCAGGAAAACGCCGACATTCATCTGTAAAAGAGTCGAACTCAGCGCGTCCGCGAGCGGAAGCGATTTTAAAATTTCGCCGAATGCGCCGCCCGCGCCGGTGATCGCAAGGATGCCCGCCGAATTCGTCACTCCGTCGGTAACCCATGAAAGCGTGCTCTTTTTTTCGGATTTCGGAATGAGAGTCGTCGCAAGAGCGATACCCAACAGCAGCGCAACGACGGGATTTCCGATAAACGAACAGAACGTTTTGACGGCTCCGGTACCGAAGGGGTGCGACGGGAAATCTCCGATACTCTTTAACGCGATGAGGATAATCGGTACGAGAATTGGAGCGAAGGAGTGCAGTGCTCCCGGAAGTTTACCGTATTTTTCTACGAGTTCTTCTACCGTATATTCGGGATTCGCCGGAATATCGATTTTGCCTGCCACTTTATTTGCATACAGGATTCCCATAAACGTCGCCGGCAGCGAAATCAGGAGACCGATTCCGATAACCAAACCGAGATTTGCGCTGAGCGTACCCGCCATTGCGATTGGACCCGGCGTCGGAGGAACGAGACAGTGCGTCGCATACAGACCTGCGCTGAGCGCCGTAGCCATGACTGCAAGCGATTTGTTCGATTGTGCCGCAAGCGCACGGCTGATCGGCGAGAGGATGACGAAGCCCGAATCGCAAAATACGGGGATACCCGTCACGTAGCCGGTCAATCCCATCGTGAGAACCGACCGCTCTTTGCCGACGAGTTTCAAAATGGTATTCGCCATTGTCAACGCCGCACCCGTCTTTTCGAGAATCGTGCCGATGATCGTACCTGCGAGGATGACGATACCGATGCTCGCTAAGATGTTGCCGAAACCGGCTTTCACTTTGTTGATAACGTCTTCCGTATTCATTCCGCACAGCAAACCGACGGCGATCGCAATGACCGTCATCACGATAAACGGATGAATTTTCAATTTGCTGATCGCGAGAATCATGGCTATTACCGCAAGGATAATAACCGCCAACATGTACGCACCTGACATTTAAAGCCTCCTGCTTTTTTAATAATTTCAAAATTATTAAATGCGATACGGTTTAATAATTTTGATAATGCCTGTGATTAAAGTATGATGACGCTGCCGGTCGCAATACGACAGTCGGTTACGGCGTTTGTCTCCGCGATGATTTCGTGGACGCGGTTTCCGCTGCAATGACAAAATCCCGTTTTTTGAACGCCTTTTTTTTGCAGTTCTTCGATCGTTTTTCGGATTCGTTCGTCGTCGGCTTCGACCAAATGCGACCCACCGTAGACGGCGGATACGGGTTTGCCGAAGTATGCGGCTACAGATGCCGTCATGTTGAGTATGCCCGGATGCGAGCAGCCGACGATGATCGTGAGTGATGCGCCGCCGTCGTACACGAGGCAGACTTCGTCGTTGAAAAAATCAGGGACGGTATTGCCGACGACTCCTTTTACGAAGCGTTCGGGAATCGTTTCGAATGCATAAGTGCGGGCAAATCCCGAAAAAGCGTAGAGCGAATCGCTCAATTGCAGGCAGCCGTCGCATTTTCTGTGCGCGATGCCGCAGCTGTCGAGCAGTGCTTTATCGAAACTCGCACCGAGGTATGTAAACGCACCGTTTAGAAAATTATATTTCGGAAGAAAAAAATCGGGACCGGTAACGAGTTCTTGTACGCGGTATTTTTCGGCAAAAGAGGCGAAACCGCCTGCATGATCGTAGTGAGAGTGACTTATGACGACGCACTCCAAGTCGTCGAGCCGGACGTTCATCAGGCGGGCATTGTCGGTAAAGATGCCCGTCGCGCCCGTATCGAATAAAAAGGCTTTATCGTCGACGCGGAGCAAAAGAGAGAGCCCGTGTTCGACTGAAACCGATTTCAGTTCGGCTTGCGTATTTTCGAGCAGTACCGTGAGGGTGTTCATTGCTTCTCCGTTTTTTGAATATAATAATATTGTACATCGTCATTTTCAAAAGTCAAGTTTTTTAATCGATCCGGCGGTGCGGAAGGTATGGATTTTTTATTTTCTCCTGAAGTCTGTTGACTGTATTTATGAAATTATATATACTAGTATTTCAGTAGGTTATTAGTGTTATTATGATTGTTTTACAGAACGTCAACAAAACGTATCGTCTCAAAGACGCACGCGTGGAAGCGATCAAAGACGTGTCGCTTCAGATCCGCGACGGCGAAATTTTCGGCATCATCGGCTATTCCGGGGCGGGAAAATCTTCGCTTATCAGATGTATCAATTTACTCGAAGTTCCCGACAGCGGTTCGATTTCGGTAAACGGCACGGACGTTACATGGAACGAAGACGGAAAGTTCAAACGGCTTTCCAATCATGAAATGAAAAAAGTACGTAAAAAAATCGGTATGATTTTTCAGCACTTCAATCTGCTCGATCGTTCGACCGTGTTCGGAAACGTGGCATATCCGCTCGCGTATTCGGGGCTTGCAAAAGAGGAAATCCGCTCCCGTGTTTTCGAACTGCTTGAACTCGTCGGCCTCACCGATAAAGCCGCTGCGTATCCGTCGCAGCTTTCAGGCGGACAAAAGCAGCGCGTAGCTGTTGCGCGCGCTTTGGCAAACAATCCGAGCGTGCTGCTCTCGGACGAAGCGACGAGTGCGCTCGATCCCGAAGCGACCGAATCGATTCTTTCACTGTTAAAAGAGCTCAATAAAAAATTAAATCTTACGATCGTTCTCATTACGCATGAAATGTCGGTTATCAAATCGATATGTCATAAAGTTGCGGTGATGGAAAACGGACGCGTGGTCGAAGAAGGGGATGTGTATACCATTTTTGCATCTCCCGTTCAGGCGATTACAAAGAAATTTATCGCTTCTCAATCTTCTCTTTCAAAAATCGATATGCTCGCATCGGGCGGCGCTCTTATCGGCACGCAAGGCGGCGGCGCGCTTGTTAAATTGCAGTTCGAAAAAGATGCCGTCGGCGATGCGCTCATTTCGGAAGTGTCGAGAAAGTTCGGCGTCAATTTGAATATCGTACTCGCAAACGTCGATATCATTCATGGGGAGCCGCTCGGTGCGATTATCGCTGCGATAAAAGGAGATGCGCAAAACGTCGCCGCCGCTCTTTCGTATTTTCGAAGTAAAAACGTAAAAGTGTTTGAAAATATTATTCACGACGGAGGCAAATGATGGAATTTATAGAACGATGGTTACCGAACCTGTATTCCTATTGGTATAAATTTCTTGCCAACTGTGCGGCGACGTTTCAAATGTTTATCATATCGGGCGCAATCTCGTTCGTGTTCGGCATGATTTTCGGCGTACTGCTTATCGTGTTCAAAAAAGACGGTATAAAAGAAAACAAAACCCTTTACACGATCGTCAGTATTTTTATTAATTTATTCCGATCGATTCCTTTTGTCGTGCTCCTCGTGTTTTTGATTCCGTTTACGAGAGCGTTCGTCGGAACGGCCATCGGAGTGAAGGGGGCGATCATTCCGCTTATTTTCGGAACGGTGCCGTTTTTTTCGCGTCAAGTCGAAACCGCCCTTGAAAACGTCGATCCCGGAAAGGCGGAAGCGGCGCGCAGTATGGGAAGCGGTACGTTCGGTTTGATCTTCCGCGTGTATCTTCACGAATCGGTGCCGGAACTCATTCGCGTAACGACGATCACGGCGATTTCTCTCGTCGGTCTTACGACGATGGCGGGCGCCGTCGGCGCGGGCGGGCTCGGAGATTTTGCAATCAACTACGGGCAGGGATTGAATCATCAGGATATCATCTATGCATGTATCATCGTGCTCTTGCTGTTTATCTGCCTTTTGCAGTTTATAGGTTCGTTTTTTGCAAAAAAGACGACAAATCGCGAGCTCGTTAAAAAACACTATTGATCGTTTTTCCGGAATCGGGCGAAACGTAAAAACAAGGAAAACGCGGGCTGTTTCAAAAGTCGTCACTTTTTCGACAGTTCGATATCATGTACAGGAGAATCGTATGAAAATTATTAAGAAATTGGTAAGTGCCGTTTTTGCAGGCGCTTTGATTGCAGGCGGCGCTTTTGCGCAAAAGAAGGGAGCTGCGACGGTAAAAGTCGGCGTGTGCGGATCGTCAAACGATCAGTGGAAAGCCGTGCAGTATGTACTCGACAGCGAAAAATCAGGTATCAAAATCCAGCTCGTCGAATTCAGTGCGTACAATCTTCCGAACGAAGCGCTCAATTCCGGCGACATACATCTCAACGCATTTCAGCATAAAGCCTATCTCAATAACGATGCGTCGAAAAACGGCTACAAGATTACGGCTATCGGTGATACGCTCATTGCGCCGCTGACGCTGTATTCGAAAAAATACAAAAGCGTCGACGATATCAAAAAAGCCGCCGGCACGAACGGAACGAAGGCGGTTCGGAAAAACGCGCTTCGTCTCGCCATTCCGAGCGACGGAACGAATTTGAGCCGCGGCATCAAACTGCTTGAAGCGGCGGGCTTTATCGAAGTGAACCCCGCAGCGGGATATACGCCTGAAATGAAGGATATTACGAAGCTCGTGTACAATGTCGAAGTCGTGCCGCAGACGGCAAATACGCTGCCGCAGACGCTGAACGATTATGCGGGTGCGACGATAAACGGCACCTATGCGATTCCGTCGGGGTTCGTTCCCTCGCGCGACGGATTGATAATCGAAAAGCAGTCTTCTTCGGGCGACAATCCCTACGTCAACGTCATCGTCGCCCGCACGAAAGATAAAGACAACGCGCTCTATGCGAAGATTGTGAAAGCCTATCAATCGCAGACGGTTGCCGAATATATTTTTTCGAAGTACAAAGAATCGTATTTTCCGGCATTTGCATACGGCACGATCGATGCGAATACGGCAGCAGCGACGGTAAAAAAAGTCGACGCTGCAGTCCGCTGGTAAAAAGAATACGCGTATGGATGAAGTCGAAAAGCGCTTGACGGCTGAAATACAAAGCGATCATCGGTATGTCGTCGGTTTGCGGCGGTACTTCCACATGCATCCTGAAATCGCACGGGAAGAATTCAACACCGCAAAAAAGATCGAAGACGAACTCGACGCCGCCGGCATCGCCCATAAGAGAGTCGGCGAAACGGGTGTGTATGCCGAAATCAGGGGAACTAAGCCGGGTAAAAAGACGATCGTGCTCCGAGCCGACATCGACGCGCTTCCGATTCAGGAAACGCACGCTTGCGAATACATGTCGACCGTTCCGGGCAAAATGCATGCATGCGGACATGATGCGCATACGGCTTCTCTCATCGGTGCCGCGCGTATTCTGGCTTCTCATACCGATGCCTTCGGCGGTACGGTGCGCTTGACCTTTCAGGCGGGTGAAGAGATAGGATACGGCGCGCGCGTCTTCGTCGACGGCGGCTTCCTCGACGGAGCCGACCGCACGTTCGGCATCCATGCGGCCTCAAACGTTCCCGTCGGTTCCGTCGTCGCAATGGAAGGCCCGAACAACGCAAGTGTCGATTGGTTTAAAATAAGCGTGCAAGGCTATCCCGCGCACGTGTCGACGCCCGAACTCGGAGTCGATGCCGTCTATATTGCAAGTCACATCGTCGTCGCTCTGCAGGCGCTCGTTACGAGGCGTACTTCTCCGATGGACAACGTGCTCATCGGCGTCGGAAAGCTTACGGCGGGGGATGCATACAATATAGTCGCGCAAAAAGCGGAACTTGAAGGGACGATCCGTGTGCTTACTCCGGAAACGAGAAAAGCGGTAAAGGGGCAGCTTGAAACGCTCGCGTCGAATATCGCGTCGTCGTTCGGCGGCACTGTAAAAATCGAATGGAAAGATTTTACGTCTCCGCTTATCAACAGCCGCGAAGCGGCTCTCGAAGTGCAGCGTCTCGCATCCGATATTTTCGGAAGCGATAAAGTGATTAAGCAGCGAAAGCCCTCTCTCGGCGGCGACGACTTTGCCGAATATATTATTAAAGTGCCCGGAGTCTACGCCTATGTCGGAACAGGAAATCCCGCAAAAAAAGAAACGGTCGCCGCCCATCACGACTCGATGTTCGATATCGATGAAGAAGCGTTGAACGTTGCGGTGTCTTTGTATACGCTTTATGCGATACGGTTTTTGAACGGTACGGTGTAGGGTCGCTGTGCCTTCTATCTGTGGTAATTAAAAACATATCTGAAAACCGAAGAAAAGTGCGGAGAATCGATATGTTGCCGTTCATTGTGAAGCGGTAAAAGAATGTTTTATATGCTATAATAAAGGCGAGGTATTTTTATGGTAATGATAATTATTTTTACGATTGTAATCGGCGCGCTTATCGGATGGCTTGCCGGAATTTTTATGAAAAGCAAACACGGGTTTTGGATGAACTGTCTGATCGGCATCATCGGTTCGATTGTCGGTTCCGCCGTTGCGAATGCGCTTAACATCGGCGGCGGGGGATTCGCTTCTTCGATAATCATCGGCGTTGCAGGTTCATGTATCTTTATCGCAGCCGTCCGTGCGATCATGGGTAAAAAATTCTAAACGCGAAAGGGACTGTCGGAAAAGTAAGGTTTAAAAGCGCCGCTGAAATGGCGCGCCGCTTTTAACTTCGAGTTTTCTTTTGAAAACTCGCCCATATACCTGTGCGCGTTCGCGCACCAATTCAACAGTCTCCAAAATTGATATTTTGTTCGACTGTTGAATTTTAAGGAAGGTTTGAACGAGCCACTGAAATGGCGCGTCTCGTTTAACTTCGAGTTTTCTTGCAGAAAACTCGCGGATATACGTGTGCGCAAAAAGCGCACGAATGCGGCATTTTCGAAAATCGATATTTTCTGCAATGCCGCATTTTAATGAAGGTTTAAACGAGCCGCTGAAATGGCGTGTTCCGTACAGGTTGGCGGCTCGCGGATACGGACTTATCGAAACGCGGACGCGATATAGTTGGGGAAATAAAAATACCGCTTTCCGATGCGCGATACTAGAATCGAACTAGTGACCCCAAGCGTGTCATGCTTGTACTCTAACCAACTGAGCTAATCGCGCACCTGAAAGCGGTGTAGTGATTACTCTATCGGATATCGAATATTTCGTCAAGATGCGGATTTTATTTTATCGAATTCGATCGGGTTATTTACAAAAATCCGCATACAAGTTATAGTGGAGCGCATGTGTCGCCAGGATGGTGGAATTGGTAGACACAAGGGACTTAAAATCCCTCGGCAGTTAAAATGCCGTGCCGGTTCGATTCCGGTTCCTGGCAAAAAATCTTTATGTTTTCTGATACTCATTTTCATTTTTTCAAGATGTGCGAACGCACGGGCAGCGACGGCGCGGAAATCCTTTCCGAAATGGCAAAGCGCAATTGTTTTTTTGCGCTCGATATCGGTACCGAATGCGGCGATTTGTCTGTGCGAAAAGCCGCACTGGAAAAAGCCCTTTCACTCATAAGCGGAGAACTGCAAAAAAATGTCCGGCGTATGCTGCATTACACTGCGGGCTTGTGGCCGTCTCCCGATGCGATTCTGCATCGGAAAGAAATGACGGAAACGCTCGAAAAAGATATCGCTTCGTTTTCCGAAAAGATTGCGGCCATCGGAGAGTGCGGCATCGATCGGCATTGGAATCCTGCGGCCGCCGACGGAAAATGTGAAAGCGATTCCGATCGGGCGATGCGGGAAGGGGAGTGCGAGCTTTTTGAAATGCAGATCGAGCTTGCAAAAAAATTCAAGCTTCCCCTTGTCGTACACAGCCGCGACGGTTTTGAAGATACGTATCGATGCATAAAAAATTCGAAATACGACAGAGGGATCATCCACTGTTTTTCGTACGGCATCGAAGAAGCGCGCGCCTTTCTCGACTGCGGCTGGTACATCAGTTTCAGCGGTTCGGTTACGTATGCAAAGCGCGGCAAAGCGGACGAAATGCAAAAGCTTTTGAGCTACGTTCCTTCGGACAGGATCCTCTGTGAAACCGATTCCCCATACCTCGCTCCCGTTCCGTACCGCGGTAAAACGAATACGCCGCTCTTTGTCGAACACGTCTATCGTTATGTCGCAAAAGCGCGAAATGTAAGTCCCGAAACGCTGAGCGAAACCGTCGATGAAAACTGCCGCCGCCTTTTTGCGCTCGAAGGATAGGCAGCGCGGGGCGATATCGCTTTTGTCGTATTTTGCATTATTCGGCTGACCGTGCCGACGGCAACACGGCGGAAATGCCGGTTGTAAGTCGGTACGGAGTATACATATAAAAGCGGATTCCCGTCGGAGCGAGCAAAGCATCGGCGGGATTACAGCCGTTTATTCTTCGTCTATTTTACCTTCCTGTACGCCGGATGTTTTAAGTTTTTCTTTTAAACCGCTTCCCGATTTTACTTTGAACCGAGCATTGCAGTTTTGGAACGCTCGGATGCCGATTGTGGAAAGAACGGTACAATTGCGAAGATCGATTTCCGTTATGCTTTTACAATTGTCAAAGGCAAACTCACCGATTTCCGTAAGGCTTGCCGGAAAAACCAGTGTTCCCGTTATGTTTTCACATTGATTAAAAGCGTAGTCTACAATTTTTTCCAATTTTATACTTTTGGAAAAGTCTACCGTTTGCAGACTTTTACATGTACTGAAAGCGGAATCCCCGATTTCGATAAGATTTTTCGAGAATTTTACTTCGGTTAACGCTTGGTTCTTGATGAAAGCGTTCATTTCGATGTGAGTAAGGTCTTCGGGCATTGCAACGGCTTTCGTAACGGCCGGAGCGCCGAAAAGCAGCTTTGTTTTTTCTTTATTGTAGACGATATCGTTTTCGGCGCATAATGCGGAGTTTGCCGGATCTATGGAAAGATGCGCAAGTTTTGTACAGCCGGTAAAAATATTTCCGACACTGGTAAGGCTTGCAGGCAGTTTTGCATGCGTTAAAGCGGTACATTGATTAAATGCATTTCTGTCTATTTGAGTAAGGTTTGTGCAGGAAGAAAAATCTATTTCCGTTATATTTTTGCATTTTAAAAATGCGCTTTTTCCGATTTTCGTAAGACTTGCAGGAAAGCTCACTTTTCCTTTTATATTTTCGCAACCGTCAAAAGCGCTGTCTCCGATTCTTGTAACACTTGCGGGTAAGTTTAATTGTCCTTCTATATTTGTGCAGCCTCGGAACGCGTTGTCTTCAATCAGGTCAAGCTTTGTGCTTTTGGAAAAATCCAGCGTTTTTAAACCCGTACAACCGTTAAAAGCTCCGTCTTCAAGTCTCTTAAGGTTTTGGGGAAAGTGCAGTGCGGTCAATCCTGTACAAGCGTTAAAAGCTTCCGCGTCTATTCTTTCAAGGGTTAAAGGAAAGCGTACTTCCGATATGCCGGCACAGCCCGAAAAAGCTTCCTGACCTATTACGGTAATACCTTCGGGTACGATTAAAACACCCGAGGGCTGAGCGCCTTTATAGCCCTTAAGCGTGCTGCCTTTAATTTTTAATCCGGGGTCTCCGCCTTTTTTTTCACAATTGATTTGCGCGCCGCCCATACCGTAAATGGTAATGAGAGCGGTAAAGGGGTCTTCATTCGTATCGATGAGTACATCGGCATCCTTGTTGCCCGGAGCGGGCGTTACGCCATCTTTGTAACAGGTAATGAGCCATTTTTCATCCGCTTTTTTTTCAAAGGTGATATTGGTATACTTTTTCGGCATTACCGGATTTTGAAAATCGGCAAGCGTTGCGCTCAATACCAACGCTACCGGCTGTCCGTTAAATTTTCCTTCGTATGTGCCGTATATGAGTGCTTTCGGATCGGGTGTTGACGGCGGTGTCGGCGTCGAAGGTACCGACGGGTTTCCCGCCGGAGTCTCGGTGCTTTGTGCGGCATTATTACATGCGCTAAAAGCGAATGTGCTGAAAAGCATGGCCGTACATATACATACGTGTAAAATCTTTTTGTTCATAAAACCTCCGTTGTGGTTAGTTGTAAATAATAAAAAATTAGCCGATGATAACTTTAAAAAAGAGATTTGTCAATCGATCGTTTTTTTTTCTTTGTTTTTTTTATTTGTACTTGTGTGGTCGGCGATATCGTTTCGGTTATGATCGAAGTTGTATACAAGTTTTCGATTTTATCGACTATAATCGAAATCGTGTTGATTTTATCGATCGTTTCGACTATAATCGAAATCGTTGTCGTTTTGGCAAATCTATCGATTACAGTCGAAATCGACAAGGAGCTCGCTTGTGAACCGTATTATCAGACCGAAATACATAAGGCAGATTGCGCAATTTGTAGACAAGCCGGTTATTAAAGTGCTGACCGGTATGCGACGGGTCGGAAAGTCCACGCTTTTAACGATAATAAGAGACGAAGTTTTAAAAAATATACCCGACAAAAACAAAGTATACCTCAATTTCGAGTCGGCCGAACTTTTCGATATAACTACCGCAAAGGCTTTGCGCGCTTATTTGCAGCCTATAATTCAAAAAACAAAAAAGAAACTATATTTTTTCTTCGACGAAATACAAATGGTTGCCGGCTGGGAAAAAGTCGTCAACAGTCTCAGCGTGGACACAAATTGCGACATTTACATAACGGGATCGAATTCGACGCTTATTTCGGGCGATCTTGCAACACTGCTTTCGGGGCGGTATACGGCGTTTGAAATTTATCCGTTTACCTTCGGCGAATTTGTGCAGGTTTTTAAAAATAAAAAAATATCCAAAGAGGCGCTGTTCGATAAATTCCTGCAGATCGGCGGAATGCCTTTTTTG
Organism: Treponema socranskii subsp. paredis ATCC 35535; assembly: GCA_000413015.1. Taxonomy (GTDB): domain Bacteria; phylum Spirochaetota; class Spirochaetia; order Treponematales; family Treponemataceae; genus Treponema_D; species Treponema_D paredis. Next base: position 116,678 of record KE332516.1, on the reverse strand, counting down.
CGCTATTTTGATTTGGATGCTTCTCCCTGTTTTAAATATTTAAATGATGTGTATAATACCGTATTGGTCAAAGATGTGTTGCAGTACAACAATGTTCGGGACGTCGACGGTTTTAACCGCATTTTATCGTATGTGCTTGAAAATATCGGGCATACCTTTTCGGCAAACGGCATTAAAAATTATTTTAAAAACGAAAAACGGAATATTTCAATCGATACGATTTTAAATTATTTGGAATATTGCAAAAACGCTTTTATCATTAAAAAAGTTCCGCGCTATGATGTGGCGGGCAAAAAAATCCTCAAAGTGGATGAAAAATATTATGTAACCGATCACGGCTTCCGGCAGGCGCAGGGATTTTCCAACACAAAAGATATAGAGCGGACGCTGGAAAATATCGTGTTTATCGAACTTGCGTCGAGGGGTTATGAGGTAAAAATCGGAAAGCTGAAAGACAGGGAAATCGATTTTATCGCGCAAAAAAACGACCGGATTTTTTATTATCAGGTCGCCTATCTGTTGACCGACGAAAAAACGCGTGAACGGGAATTCGGGGTGTATAAATCGATTGAAGATAATTTTCCGAAATACGTGCTGTCCATGGATCGCGTCGATTTCGGCAGGGACGGCGTTATTCACAAAAACATCGTCGATTTTTTATCGGAGACGGTGTAGAGAAAAAGGGATGCGGAAAGGAAGGTTTAAACGAGCCGCTGAGATAGCGCGTCTCGTTTAATTTCGAGTTTTCTTGCAGAAAACTCGCGGATGTACGTGTGCGCGCACGCGCACTAATGCGGCATTTTCGAAAATCGACATTTTCTGCAATGCCGCATTTTAAGGAAGGCTTAACTTCGGCCGCTAAAACAGCGCAGCCTCGTTAAACGCCGAGTTTCGGCAAGCCGAAACTCCGCAGATTTTATGTGCTCCGCTCGAAACTTCGCGCTTACGCGCTCGTTGCGGGGCACGCGCATGAATTCAACAGTCTCCAAAATTGATATTTTGTTCGACTGGTGGGTTTTAAGGAAGATTTATTTACGGCAAAAATATCATCGCAGGGAGAGAATTGCAAATGAAAAGGATGAAAATGCGCGGATTTAAAATAAAATTTTTTACAATCATTTTTGTATTTTTTGCGATTCCTCTTTTTGCAACGGATATTCGTCAGGTAATGTTCGGGAACAATTATGAAACCATTTATGAAATCTCCTCCGAGGCCGTTTTCAATGAATATCCGAATATAAAATTCTATGTAGAAAAATTATGGATAGAAGAGTTTTCTCGCAAGAATACAAAGCAAATTTATTACAAGTCGTTTAGGCAGATAATAGGTGAAAAGAAATTTATTCGCGTAGTCAAAGCTGTAAATGAGCTGACAGATGAATATATTTTGAACTGGAGAAATCCGGGCGGTAATACAAACCGGCCCTATTTGGTTCAACTTTTCTATGTAAAAAATCCGAATGAGATATTTGCCGTAGGTCCGATGTGTATGATGGATGCGGGCGGCTACAGTTGGGAAAACGGGACTGATAACAAATATCAGATGATAGAAATAATTCAGCGAAACAATACTGTAAAAGGCTTTTTACTAAATTGTCTTGAAGATAAGATTGACCATCATAACAGAGCGGAAGAAAGCGGAATCCATAAGGAACTATATATAAATACGGCCGAATACTATCTTTTTGATGATGTGATAAATAATGCGATGGAAACAAATGGAAAGGTAAAGTATGTAAAATCTTATTACGATTTTCCTTGTGTTGAAATAAAAACAGATCAACCGCTAATCGATAAAAAACGTCCTTTTATGTATACAATTCAAAATGCATTTGACGGTAATCCTGCGACAGCGTATGTGGAAAACACGGAAGATGATTTGATTTATATTTCTTTGTATAAGAAAGAATATAATAATATTACAAAATTGAAGTTGATAAATGGATATTGCAAAAACAAAGAATTATATGAAAAGAATAACAGAGGGAAAAGTATCGGCGGACATTATTTTGATGGATATAAAAGAGAGTTTTATTCTAATCGGTTTATCACAGTAGAAGATAAATATAATGAAATACAGATTATAGATAATTGGCATGCATCAGTTCTTCCGGTATCAGAAATTTATAAAGGGACAAAATACAATGATACATGTATTTCAGAGCTGGATTTTTTCGATGATATTTATGGGTGGATTTTTGGGGATTAAAGAATATCAGTTACTTATTTAAAAAATCTATCGGTTCCGTTTTCTCGCAACGGCAAAATTACCGCGCGAACGGATGTACCGCCGTTTTTCGCATCTCCGGCATCGCTCTTGACGCGCCGACTTCTCTCGTGATATGCTCATAAAACTGGCATTTTTGTCAAATTTTAATAAAATGAAGGGGCTATACAATGTCGTTTATTCCTTTTTTAATGGGCGCAGCCGAAGGCGGAGCGGCCGGCGGTGCGTCGACAACCGGCGGTTTTATGTCATCGATCGTGATGATGGTGCTGCTCGTCGTTATTTTCTATTTTTTCCTTATCCGCCCGCAGAGCAAAAAACAAAAAGAAACGCAGAAAATGCTCGACGCGCTGAAAAAAGGCGATAAAGTCGTTACGATAGGCGGCATTCACGGCGTCGTTTCTTCGGTTGACGAAAAGAACGTCATCATAAAAGTGGACGATGCGACAAAGATCAAATTTACGCGGAGCGCTGTCGCCGCAATCGAAAATCCCGAAGCTCCTGCAAAAGACGCGAAAAAATCTTCAGACGCCGATGCGGAAAAATCTTCAGAGGAAAAGAAATAAAACGGAGCTGTCAGCATGAATAAACGTACTCGTTTTGTAATCCTGCTTGCGGTGATTGCCGTCTGTTTCGCTTTTTTGTGGCCGTCGATCAGCTGGTACTACGGCACGCCGAAAGAGATGAAAGCGCTCGCACTCGGTTCGCTGCAGAGCATCAAAGATTACGCGACCGTAAAAGCGTCCGACGACGTAAAGGCGTTTACGGATGCGGCGCGGAAAGATCCGAACGCTCAGCTCGACGAATCCTACGGCTGGATAAAAAAGATCGTCGCGCGGAACTATAAAAATATGGGCGCAAAAGTGCCGTCGCCTTTGACGAAAAGCGCGGTGCTCAACGCATTTTCAAGCGAACAGGAATTCCGCGAAGCGGTGCAGGCCCGTTACCGCGACGCCATTTTAAAAGCGAAAAAACAATATCAGAATTCGGTAAAGCTCGGACTCGATTTGTCCGGCGGTATGAACATCATCGTCAAAGCAGATCTCGACGCCGCCGTAAAAAATCAGGAAGGAGCCGATACGGCCGAATCGAACGCGACGCTCAAAGCGAACGCGATGCAGCAGGCGATCGACTCGCTTTCGAGCAGGATCGACCGCTTCGGTCTTACGTCTCCGGTGATCCGTCAGCAGGGCGAAGACCGCATCTATATCGAAATTCCGGGAGCTGCGGAAGCGGATGCGATCAATACGATCATCATGGGAAAGGGCATTTTGAATTTCCGTCTCGTCGACGATGCGGCAACTCAAGCGTTTAATAATTATTATCTGCAGAATCCCGGAAACGTTTTCGCTTCGGACGGTACGCTGCTCGACACATCCGTCGTCCCCGCCGACTGCGAAGTGCTCGGTCTCTATCAAAACGACGATTACGGTCTCGAAGATCGGATCGGCTGGCTTGCAGTAAAAAAAGAAATCGCGCTCGACGGCCGGCATATCAAATCGGCGGAAGTCGGTTCGGACAATTTAACGAACCGCCCCGAAGTCGATTTCGTACTCGACGGCGAGGGTGCCGTGATTTTCGGCGAGTTTACGTCGGCTCACGTCGGCGAGCGGCTCGCCATCGTAAACGACAACAGAATCCGCTCGGCGGCTACGATCAATACCGCGATCACCGGCGGCCGCGTTGCGATCACGGGTTTCAATCTCGAAGAAGCGCAGACGCTGCAAAAAGTGCTGCAGACGGCGTGGCTTTCCGTGCCGCTTTCGGTCGAAAGCCAGCAAGTAATCGGTGCCTCTCTCGGACAGAGGGCGAAGCGGATGGGCATCATTGCGGTGTTGGTCGGTCTCGGTGCGATTATGCTTTTTATGCTCGTCTACTATAAAGGTGCGGGTGTCAACGCGTGCGTTGCGCAGATCCTTAACCTCTACATCATGTTTTCGGTGCTCTCGGCGTTCAATATGACGATTACGCTTTCGAGCATCGCCGGTATGATTTTGACGATCGGTATGGCGGTCGATGCGAACGTCATTATTTTCGAGCGCATCAAAGAAGAGCTTTCCGACGGCAAAGGGCGTACGGCTGCGATAGCCGCAGGCTTCCGCAATGCGTTTTGGGCGATCATGGACTCGAACATTACGACCTTTATCGCGGCGATGTTTCTGTCGCAGCTCGGCAGCGGCGCGATCCAGGGCTTTGCGGTCAGCTTGGCGATCGGTGTCGTCTCTTCGGTGTTTACCGCTTTGTTCGTGTCGCACCTCATGTTCGATTTCAATACCGACGTGTTCCGAAAAAATACCGTGAGCATCGGTTGGGGGGTAAAATAATGACGCGAAAAACGATACATTTCAGCAAAGGCTTCCTTCCGTGCGCGGTTATCAGCGCGGCGATAATCATTTCGGGTATCGCGGGATTTTTTATACGCGGCATCAATTTCGGTCTCGACTATCGTCCCGGTTTACTCGAAGAAGTGCGCATTGCGCCCGCCGTTTTGGACGTGAGCTATTCCGGCAGCGCGAACGTCAGCCTCGACATGAGCGGCGAAGGGATCGACGTCGTTATAAGCGGAACGGGTTCGGAAAACAAAACCGAAAAGCTTTCGTTCGCCGCAAACCGAACGGTTTCCGAGCTCGCATCGAGTCTCAATGCGATCGACGGAATCCGCGCACAAGTCAATTCGAACGCATCTTCTTCGACGGCGGATTTATTCGTCGATACGAACGCGTCGAATAAACTTTCATCGACTCCGTACCGTTTGTATTCAGCCGGAAAAATCGATGTCGCCGTTTCGCAAGTACGCGAAGCGCTTTCGTCGGTCGAAGGCATTTCGATTCAGCAGCTCGGTGCGGGGGATGCGGCAAGTTTTCAAATCCGCATGGCCGATAAGGGCGACGGAAAATCGAGCGCCGATCTGCAAAATACGGTTTTGACGAATCTGAAAAACAAATTCGGAGATGACAACGTAGTCGTCGTCCGTACCGATTTTATCGGTTCGAATTTTTCACGTGCAATCGCAGTGCAGTCGATCATCGTGCTTGCCTTTGCTATCGTGCTTATATGGCTGTATGCGACGATCCGCTTTCACTGGGACTTTGCGCTCGGCTCGGTACTCGCGCTCATCCACGACGCGCTTATCATGATAACCTTTATCGTGTGGTCGCAGATGGAATTTTCGACGATGACGGTAGCGGCGATTTTGACGATTGTCGGTTATTCGATCAACGCGACGATCGTTATTCTCGACCGCGAACGCGCGCTTTTGCCGATCATGAAAGACACGAAAAAATTCACCGACATCATCGATCAGGCGCTCACCGATACGTTGAGCCGTTCGATCATCACGACGGTGACGACGATGTTTGCGGCCGCTTCCCTCTACGTGTTTACGCAGGGCGATATCAAAAACTTCGCTCTCGCGCTCCTCGTAGGACTTGTCAGCGGCTGCTATTCGTCCATATTCATTTCGAGCGGATTTATCGCCGCGACGCGAAAAAATTGGAAACCGGAATACGGCATTCACCATTCGCTGAAACTCCAAAAAGGCGTGTTCGACGTCGGAGTAAGCGTGTAAGCGTATTTTGGCGAATGACTTTTGAAAAATACCGCGCAGGAGTGCGCGGTATTTTTTTTGCGTTTGGGTGTTTGCGATGGTTTTTTATACTGTGTATTTCGCGCGACGCTAAAAACCTGCAGTCGAAATTTCCTTATCGCGTCATTTGTTTTTGTGCGCACAGTGTACTAAATTCACCTTTCAAGCTATACTGCCTCTATGACTGTCATCCGTTCCGATGTCCTCGGCTGTTGTTTCGGTGTGCGCCATGCCCTCGATGCGGCGCAAAAGGCGCTTTCGGACAATCCCGGAAAAAAAGTATATACGCTCGGTCCGCTCATCCACAACCGTCTTGCCCTCGAAGCGCTTGAAAAGCAGGGGCTTTCGGTACTCGGCGAAAACGATGCCGAAAAAGCCGAATACGGCAGCATCGTCATCATCCGCGCGCACGGCGTGCCGCCTGAAACGATCGAAACGCTTCAAAGGCGGAACTGTACTGTCGTCGATGCAACCTGCACCCGCGTTACCGCAAGTCAAAAGCTTGCCGCCTCTTCCGCGCAAAAAGGCTGCACGGTGCTGTTTGCGGGCGATGAAAAACACGGAGAAGTCGCGGGAATTGCGGGGTACGCGAAAGAGCGTTTCGTACTCGTGCAAAGCGTCGAAGAAGCCGAAACGCTTTCGCTTTCGGAAAATGAAAAAGCGGTGCTCCTTTCTCAAACGACTTTCAGCAAAACGGAATTCGAAAAAATTGCGGAATTGTTAAAACGAAAGTGTCCCTCGCTCACCGTCATACATACGATTTGTCCCGCGACGAAAGCGAGACAGGATGCGCTTTTAAATCTCTGTCCGAACGTGGACGGCGTACTCGTCGTCGGCGGAAAAAACAGCGCGAATACGAAGCGGCTTTTGCTTGCCGCAAGAGCACAATCGTGCCGCGCCGATTTGATCGAAACGGCGGATGAGATCCCGAGCGATTATTTTAAAATGAAGAGGGTCGGCATTACAGCCGGAGCGAGTACGCCCGATTACATAATCGATGAAGTCGAAGCCGCTCTTACGGGGTGTAAAGGTGCGTAGCAAAAAAAAATATACTGCGGCGATAATCGGTACGGGGAGGATCGGTTTTACGCTCGGTTTCGATAAAAAGCGCGAACAGCCGGCAAGTCATACGGCAGCTCTCCGAGAAAATAGCCGTATACGCATTATCGCAGGCTGCGATACCGATGCCGAAAAACTTGCGGCGTGGAAACGGTATTGCCGTGGTGCGGCTTCTTATCATACGGCGAGCTATCTCTTTGCCGCCTGCAGTCCCGATATCGTCGTCGTTGCGGTCAACGAAAGCGCGCATTTGGAAGTAGCCCTCGAAGCGATACGGAGCAAACCGAAATTAATAATTTTGGAAAAGCCCGTTGCTCTCTCCATGAAAGACGGACTTGCGATCGCAGACGAAGCGAAAAAATACGGCGTACCCGTACTCATAAACCACGAGCGGCGCTTTGCCGACGACTACGCGGCAGCAAAATCCTATATAAAAAAAATCGGTGCTGTCCAGCGCGTGCGCGCGGAACTCTGCTCCGGCCTTCGCGTCTACGGTAAAAAATACGAAGCATCCGGCGAATACAGTCTCTTTCACGACGGCACGCACCTCGTCGATATAGTGCAGTATTTGCTGTCGGACGCTTCGGATAACGCGGAAACGGAAACGAGACGGAGCGTGCTTTACAATATGTCGATTACGGGTATATACCGCGATAAAAGCGATCCCTCGGTCGTGCAAAATCTTTCCGCGCATTTCGCATCCGATGTCTGTTCCGACATCACGATTACGATGAGCGGGAGATCGCGTTTTTTTTCGTTCGGTGTCGACATACTCGGAACCGAAGGGGCCGTCGCGATCGGAAACGGCTATGCGAAATTTTACCGGAGGGAAAAAGCGAAGCTGTACACGGGATTTTATTCGCTTGCAGAAGATAAAAAAGTTTCCGCGCCGAAAAAGACACGCTGCTTTTCGAATATGGTGAAAAGCTGTGTCGATTTCCTCGACGGAATCGCTCCGCTCGAATCGACGCTCGAAGACGGATTGCAAACCCTCGACATCCTCGAGCGGATCCGTGCGGAACTCGGCGCATGAGAAGTGCGCTCAGCGCGATGTTTTTAAAACGCTTCGCTCTTTTCGGCGGAGGATCGCTTCTTCGATCAGCAATTCGGTGAGGCAGGTAAAACTCAAGCCTTCGCTTTCGCATGCTTTCGGAAACATGCTGATAGCCGTAAAGCCCGGCATCGAATTGATTTCGTTGAGATAGATTTCGCCAGAGTCTTTGTCGAGAAAAAAATCGATGCGGCTCAAACCCGATGCGTCGACGATCTTGTACGCATCCAGCGCAATGTTTCTGATTTTTTCGCGCACGTTTTCGCTTATGTCCGCCGGTATGCGCACGCCGTCGCTGTCTTTGTATTTTGCGTTGTAATCGTAAAACTCGTGCGTCAAAACGATTTCACCGGGTCCGTATACGCTAACGCTTTCGCGCACTCCTTCAGCCGCCGTCGTATTTCCGGTGACTGCGCATTCGAGTTCACGGGCGTTTATCGCCTTTTCTATAAGCACTTTATCGTCCCACAAAAAAGCGTCCGCGAGTGCGACCGAAAGCGCCTTTGCATTTTCCGCTTTTGCCGCTCCGTTCGAAGAGCCGGCCGCAGAGGGCTTTACAAAAAGCGGAAAGCCGAGTGTATCGACGGCTTTTTTTACGAGCGCATCGTACGCGCGCGAATCGAGTACATCCGATCTCCGAACCGTAACGTAGGGGACGATCCGGATGCCCGCCGCCTGAAGGACGACCTTTGTTTTTTCTTTGTCCATCGTGAGCGCGCTCGCGGTAACGGAGCAGCCGACATAGGGGATGTCCGCCGTTTCGAAAAGCCCCTGAATCGTGCCGTCTTCGCCGTTCGTGCCGTGAAGGACTGCGAACGCGACGTCGATGTCGAGCATCCGGCCGCCCGCCGAAAAGGCCGCATTTTTCATTCCGGGTGCGATCCTTATTTCAGCGCCTTCTTTTTCCGTTACCCTAAGCGCCGCCTTTGCGTCGGCTTTTACGCGGCCGAGTTCGGCATCGTCCTGTAAAAACCATCGTCCGTCTTTTGTGATGCCGATGAGAATGATTTTATGCTTTTTGTCGATGTGCCGCGCGACCGCCGCGCCCGACATGAGCGATACTTCGTGTTCGCCGCTTTTTCCGCCGTAGATAAGTGCTATCGTCATAGAAAAGAGTATAGCACTTTCGGTGCGGCGCGGGAATGGCTTGGCGCAAAATGTGAAATGTAAAGGCACCTCCGTGCAAACGCACACATCGTGCAAGACGTACAAGACGCGAATAAAGTAAACGTGTTGTCTTTTCCTTTCACTCGTGATAGGATAGCAAATCCGCGCATTTTTTGCGCTGTCATTTTAACAAATTACAATCGGGAAACAATATGGGTGTCGATAAAAAACTTTTGTGTCATTGGGCGGACCGCGTCGCGGACAATATCATTTCGGAGCGGGGCGAGCGCGATTTATATACCTGCGCTTCGGGTATAACGCCGTCGGGTACCGTGCATATCGGAAACTTCCGCGAAATCATCACGGTCGATTTGGTCGTGCGCGCGCTGCGCGACCGCGGCAAAAACGTACGATTTATCTATTCGTGGGACGATTACGATGTGTTCCGAAAAGTACCCGCGAACATGCCGAATCAGGACGAACTGAAAAAATATCTTCGCTTTCCGATTACGATGGTTCCCGATACGACAGGGCGCGATGAAAACTATGCGCGCCATCACGAAGTCGATATCGAGAGGGAGCTGCCGAGGGTCGGCATTCACCCGGAATTTTTATATCAGGCTCAGCGCTACCGCGAAAACCGCTACGCCGAAGGCATGAAAAAGGCGATGCAAAATCGCGAGCTTATTAAATCCTGTCTGAACGAATACCGGGACGACGCGCACAAAATGAAAGCGGATGAAGCGTATTGGCCTGTTTCGGTGTTCTGTTCGAAGTGCAATCGCGATACGACGGAGATCACCGGCTATGACGGCGAATACGGCATATCGTACAAATGCGAATGCGGACACGAAGCGGCCGAAGATCTCCGCTCATCGAAGGGCTTTAAGCTCGGCTGGAGAGTCGACTGGCCGATGAGGTGGAACGAAGAAAAAGTGATGTTCGAGCCGGGCGGAAAAGATCACGTGAGTCCCGGCGGTTCTTACGATACGGCAAAGCTCGTTTCGAAAAAAGTCTACGGCTGGGATGCACCGGTTACGATGAAATACGATTTTGTCGGTTTAAAGGGAATCCCCGGAAAAATGTCGTCGTCGAAGGGTAAAGTCATCGCGCTTCCCGACGCGCTCGCCGTCTACCAGCCGGAAGTGCTGCGCTATATTTTTGCCGTCAACAAAGTCGATCACGAATTTGCGATCAGTTTCGACCTCGACGTCATCACGGTGTACGAAGCCTACGACCGCACCGAGCGCATCGCGTGGGGTCTCGAACAGGCAAAAAACGACGACGTCGCAAATCTCGAAAAGCGCGTTTACCTGCTTTCACAAGTGGAGCCAGCGATGCCGAACGTCATGCCGTATCAAATCGGCTTCAGAATGCTCACGACGCTTTTACAGACGTACTCGGGCGACATCGATGCGGTTATCGCATCTTTGAACGGCGTACGTGACGAACAAAAAGATTGTTTGAAGCGGAGATGCGAGTGTGCGTGGTATTGGATTACCGAATGCGCTCCGGAAGATTTTAAATTTGCACTCCGGATCGAAAGCGGGGCGATTGCGTTAAACGATGCGGAAAAAGCGGTTGTCGGAAAAATGAAAAGCGATGTGCTGCCCTTTGTCGAATCGAGCGGAGAGCAGGAGCTTTCGCAAAAGATTTACGACGCGGCCGTCGGATGCGGCATTAAGCCGAAAGAGCTTTTCGGTATCATGTACCGCGTGCTCATCGGCAAAGAGCAGGGGCCGCGGCTTGCAAGCTTTATGAAAATCATCGGAAAAGAAAAGCTCGAAAAGATTTTATCGAATTATTAATTTGCCGAAAGAACGTATGGCAAAAGAACGTATGGCAAAATATTTTATGCCGTGCTATACTTTCGGCCATGCCGACGCTGAAGAATCTGACCGGAGGGCTTGAAAAAAAATATATTGCATATACGTGTTTGTCTCCGTTCACGATGATCGGCGAAGTTGTCATGGAGACGGTGATTCCGTACATCATGTCGCGCATCATCGACGTAGGCATCGCGCAGGGCGATATCGCTTATGTCGTGCGTACCGGCGGCATTATGATAGGCTGTGCAATCGTTTCGCTTTTGTGCGGTGCGGCCGGAGCATTCTTTGCAGCTTCCGCTTCTCAGGGGTTTTCCCGCAACCTCAGGCGAAAGCTTTTTGCAAACGTGCAGGATTTTTCCTTTGCCGATATCGATGAGTTCGGAACGGCTTCACTCGTTACACGTCTTACCGTCGACGTGACGAATGCGCAAAACGTGTATCAGACGCTCATCCGTCCGAGCGTGCGCGCGCCCTTTATGCTCGTATCGGGTACGGTTATGGCATACGTCATAAACGGCCGCCTCGCATCGATTTTTCTCGTTTCGATTCCGATTTTAATAATCGCCATCGTCCTCGTTTCTTCGAAAGCGTATCCCCGGTTCGGAAAAATGCTTACAAAATACGATGCGCTCAATACGATCATTCAGGAAAATCTCATCGCGATCCGAGTCGTAAAAGCTTTCGTGCGCGGAAAATTCGAATGCGAAAAATTCGCGTCTTCGGCGGACGGCGTAAGACGCGCGCAGGTTTCGGCGGAAAAAGTGATTTTATGGATTTGGCCCGTCATGCAGATGACCGTGTACAGCACGATTATCGCTTCTCTGTGGTTCGGCGGCAATATGATAATTGCAGGCGATATGAAAACGGGAGAGCTCGTAAGCTTTCTTTCATACATCACGCAAATCCTCATGTCGCTTTTAATGCTCGGTATGATTTTCGTTTCGCTCGTGCTTTCCCGTGCGTCGATCGCGCGCATAAACGAAGTGCTGGATAAAAAAAGCTCCGTCGCTTCTCCCGATGCCGGAATCAAAATTATTAAAGACGGTTCGATCGATTTTGAAAACGTATCGTTCCGCTATTCCGAGAGCGCAGGCAGCTTTGCACTTGAAAACGTCAGCCTGCACATTGCAAGCGGTCAAGTCGCAGGTATCATCGGCGGTACCGGATCTTCGAAGACGACGCTCGTTTCGCTTATTCCCCGCTTGTACGATGTAAGTGCCGGTGCGGTAAGGGTCGGAGGAGAAGATGTGAGGCGCTACGATTTGACTTTTCTCCGCGACGGCGTTTCGACGGTGCTGCAAAAAAACGTTTTGTTCAGCGGTACGATAAAAGAAAATCTCAAGTGGGGCGATAAAGAGGCAAGCGACGAAGCGATCGTTGCGGCGTGCAAAGCAGCCGATGCCGACGGTTTTATAGAATCTTTTCCATTGGGTTACGATACGGTTCTCGGGCAGGGCGGCGTCAATATTTCCGGCGGGCAAAAGCAGCGGCTGTGTATTGCGCGCGCATTGTTGAAAAATCCGAAGATATTGATTTTCGACGACAGCACGAGCGCGGTCGATACGGCGACCGAAGCACGCATACGCTCCGCTTTGAAAACTTCGCATCCCGAGATAACGAAAATTATCATCGCGCAGCGCATTTCATCGGTGCAGGACGCCGACATCATCTTCGTACTCGACGAAGGAAAGATAAGCGGTTTCGGCACGCATGAAGAATTGTTAAAATCGAATGCGATCTACAGAGAAGTGTACGAGTCGCAGCGGACGGTAGGGGACTAGGCTATGCCGGGAGCAAAGCGATTCGAAAAAAAAGGCTATGCGAAGCCGAAGCATACGCGCTCGACGATAAAGCGGCTCGCTTCATATATGGTGCAATACAAAGCGTTGTGGATTGCGGTTTTCATCCTTATCGCCGTAAACGCAGGATCGAGCGTCATAAGTTCGTATGCGATAAAACCCGCTCTCAACGACTATATCATTCCGCTTATCGGAAAACAAAATCCGGATTTAACGAAATTTATTAAAATGCTTGCCCTTGTTTTTGCAATTTTTGCCGCAGGCGCTTTCGCTTCATGGGGCAGTTCTCGTACCATGCTGCATATTTCGTCGGACGTGCTTTTCCGCATCCGCCGCGATTTGTTCGAAAAACTTGAAACGCTCCCGATAAAATATTACGATACCCGGGCGCACGGCGAAATCATGTCGCGTTTTACGAACGATATCGATACGCTGCGCGATGTGTTCAGTCAGAGTTTGATGCAGCTTTTTTCGTCGGCCCTTACCGTCTCAGGCATATTTGCAATGATGATCGTATTGAGTCCCGCGCTCGCGCTTATCGCCGTCGTTTCGATTGCGCTCATCATGCTGCTTGCCGCTTTTGTCGGAAAAAAGAGCGCGGGCGCATTCCGCGATCAGCAAAAAAATATCGGACGGGTAAACGGCTATGTCGAAGAGCTTATCGAAGGGCTGCGCGTTGTCAAAGTGTTCAATCACGAACGCGAAGCGATCGCTTCTTTCGCTTTGCTCAATGGCGAGCTTTGCGCTTCGGGGACTCGTGCGAATGCTTACGCAGGTATGCTCATGCCCCTTATGGGAAATCTTTCTCACGTTCAGTACGCGCTTGTCGCGGTCACAGGTGCGCTCTTCGTCATCGGCGGGAAGCTCGACTTGGGTTCCATCGCCGCCTTTTTGCAGTATACGCGGAATTTCAGCCGGCCGATAACGATGATGAGTCAGCAGTTCAACGGAATATTGAACGCGCTTGCCGGTGCGGAGCGGGTGTTCGCGGTTATCGACGAAGAAAGCGAAGCAGACGAAGGAAAGCTGTGCCTCGTCAACGCATGCGAAGCGCGCGATAAACTCGGAAAAATGAAGCTGGTGCAGTCTTTCGCATATACCGGCGAATGGGCGTGGAAAGATCCCTCCGACACGAAATTGATACGATTGCGAGGCGACGTCGCCTTCGATCACGTGAGTTTCGGCTACGATGAAGGAAAAACCGTTTTGCACGACATTTGTATGCGCGCCTTACCCGGACGGAAGATCGCGCTCGTCGGCTCTACCGGCAGCGGGAAGACGACGGTGATAAATCTTTTGACACGCTTTTACGACGTCGCCGAAGGTTCGGGCAGCATCACGTACGACGGCATTCCGATCAATAAAATTAAAAAAGACGATCTGCGCCGTTCGCTCGGGATCGTGCTGCAGGACACGCACCTTTTTTCCGGAACGATACGCGATAATATCGCTTACGGCAATTTGGAAGCAAGCGATGCGCAGATTATCGCGGCTGCCCGCCTTGCAAATGCGGATGCTTTTATCCGGAGGCTTGAAAAGGGTTACGATACCGTCATTTCGGGCGACGGCGGAAATTTGAGCCAAGGGCAGCGGCAGCTTATTGCGATCGCGCGCGCTGCCGTCGCCGATCCGCCTGTGCTCATCCTCGATGAAGCGACGAGTTCGATCGACACGAGAACCGAAATGCTCATTCAAAAAGGTATGGACAGCCTTATGAAAGGCAGAACGGTGTTCGTCATCGCGCACCGCCTCAGCACCGTCCGAAATGCGGATGAAATCGTCGTGCTGGAACATGGTACGATTATCGAGCGCGGTACGCACGAAGAACTCATCGCTTCAGGCGGCCGCTATTACCGCTTGTATACGGGCAGCTCGGTTTTGGAGTAGGGCAAGCGTGCTGGTGCCGGCCGGGCTGTGACAAGCGGCAAATCGGTCGGGGAATCGGTTGACGAAGCGCTGAAGTAAATCGATTGTATTTTACGGACTTCGAAAAACGATATACGAATTCTGCAATGCCCTTGACAAACGCAATTATTTTTCGCTAGAGTAAAAATATGAAACACGGCTTTTCCGTAAAAAACGATATGCGCTCATTTTGTGCAAGCGGTGCCTTGCGCGGGGTATATGCTTATTATTACTATCGTTTTTTCACTTTATGCGGAGAAGTCCTGCCGGCCTAAAGCCCGGTACGTGTTTTACTGAAAGCAAGTAAACAGAGGGAACTCTCCGGAGTTCCCTTTTTTGTTTTAAATTATTTATAGGAGTGTGCGATGATTGTTATTTTGAAAAAGGGTGCGACGGATGCCGCGATGCAGGATTTTATCCGGCAGTGGAAAGAAAAAGGGTACGGCGTACACGTTTCGCGCGGTGAAGAAGCGACGATACTCGGTTTACTCGGCGATACGACAAAGCTCGATACCGAAAGCGTCATCGCCGATCCGATCGTCGAAGACGTAAAGCGCGTTACGGCTCCGTACAAAATGGCAAACCGCGCTTTTCATCCGGACAATACGGTGATTACCGTCGGCACGGGAGGCGGTGCGGTAAGTTTCGGGGGCGATACGGTTCCGGTGATTGCAGGTCCCTGCTCCGTCGAAAGCGAAGAGCAGGTTGTCGCGATCGCAAAAGAAGTCAAAAAGGCGGGTGCAAAATTGCTGAGAGGCGGAGCGTTCAAACCGCGCACCTCTCCCTATGCGTTCCAAGGGCTCGGCGCTCAAGGTCTTGCATTTTTAAAATCGGCAAAAATCGAAACGGGACTTCCGATCGTCACCGAATTGATGGACGTGCGTCAGCTGCAGTATTTTGCCGACGTCGACATCATTCAAATCGGCGCGCGCAATATGCAAAACTTCGATTTATTAAAAGAAATGGGCAAGGCGGGAAAACCGATTTTATTAAAACGCGGCATGGCGGCGACGGTCAAAGAATTGCTCATGTCCGCCGAATACATTATGGCAAGCGGCAACGAAAACGTCATACTTTGCGAGCGAGGCGTACGTACCTTCGATTCCTATACGCGTAACTGTCTTGACGTGAGCGTCGTTCCGTACCTGCACAAGGTAAGCCATCTTCCCGTCATCATCGATCCGAGCCACGCCTGCGGTATGAGCTGGATGGTGCCGACGCTTGCAAAGGCGGCGGTCGCGGGAGGTGCGGACGGTCTTATCATCGAAGTGCATAACGATCCGAGCCGTGCGCTGTGCGACGGAGAGCAAAGCCTGCGTCCGGATGAATTCGCTTCTTTGATGAAAATACTCGCCCGGGTAGCGGAAATCGAAGGACGAAGCGTGTAACGGCACCGTGCATAATGCGCACAGCTTATGGAGAAAATTATGAATGCAATGAATAATCTTCGGGATGCCGTTTACGGCATCGTCGGACTCGGTATTATGGGCGGCTCCGTTGCAAAAGCGATTCGATCCAACGTACTCGATATACCGGATGCTGCCGGAAAAATTTTTGCGTGCGATGCGCTTGGCGCAACGCTCGACGCTGCCGTCCGCGACGGCGTTATCGACAAGGGCTTTGCTCCCGGCGAAGCGGGTGCGATGCTTTCCGAGTGCGATATCGTGTATATCTGCCTCTATCCGCACGCAACGCTCGAATTTATTAAAGCGCATCGAGAGGATTTTAAAAGCGCATCTATCGTCACCGACATAAGCGGCGTCAAAACGTTTTTGGCCGATGCCCTTGAAAAATTTTCGAGGAACGACGTCGATTTTATTTTCGGGCACCCTATGGCGGGCGGCGAAAAAGAAGGCTACGTCAATTCGAACGGCGCGTATTTTAAGGGGCGGAATTATATTTTGATGCTGCAGCCTTCGAATAAAGCCGAAAACGTCGCGCTCATCAAAAGCCTTATCGCCGCAATGGGTTTTGCGCGCATCGTCGAAACGGACTGCAAAACTCACGATCGAAAAATCGCATTTACGAGCCAGCTTTGTCACGTCATCGCGTCCGCCCTCGTAAAAAGCGCCGAAGATGAAAGCGTAACCGAATTCGGCGGCGGCAGTTTTGAAGATTTGACGCGTATTGCGATGATCAACGCACCGCTGTGGACGGAACTTTTTCTCGCAAATAAAGACGAACTTCTTTCGCATATCGATTCATTTGAAAAGCAGCTTGCGCTGATGAAAAAAGCCGTTGCGGAAAACGATGCGGCTTCGCTTGAAGCCTACCTCGCAGACGTGCGCACGCGGCGCATGAATATGGGAACTTTCGTCGTAAAAACGAGTACGGTACCGAACGGTTGAGGATGGGCCGATTGAGACGAAAGGGGGCTGTCGCTACAAACTTCGAAATTAATTAATTTTTGAATCTTGTACTTCGGCGTCAATCATGATACGATAATGATATGGAGTATAGGATAAAAACGATTTGGGATCCTGAAGCTGCCGTATGGACTGCGACGAGTGACGATGTGCCCGGACTCTGTCTTGAATCCGGTTCACTCGATGCGCTTATTGAAAAAGTTAAATATGCCGTGCCCGAACTTTTAGCGATGAATACGAAAACGACCGCCGGTACGGATATCGCGGTTTCATTTGCGGCGCAGCGTAAAGAAGTCGTGGCGCTTTGATGGCGGAATACGAAAAAAAGGTAAGAAAAAAATTGCTCGAATTCGGTTGTTCTTTTGTCCGGCACGGGAGAGGTGATCATGATATTTGGTACAGTCCGGTATCAAATATCAATTTTACCGTTGACGGAAAAATAAAATCGCGTTTTACCGCCAACGCTATAATGAAACAGGCGGGAATCGAATTTCGCTTTTAAACCTTCGTATTGACGAGGTGCAGACCGTTCATTAAAATCGATAATTATGACCGATCTTGAAGTGCTCGACGGCGCGATCCGTCGTGTTCCCGACTTTCCGAAGCCGGGGATTCTTTTTTACGATATTACCGGCATCTTCGTCAATCCGCAGGCGTTTTCGTTTTGTATCGACAGCATGGTAAACATATACCGCGATAAAAATATCGATGCGGTTGCCGGCGTCGAATCGCGCGGCTTTTTGTTTGCGGCTCCGTTTGCGCTTCGCATGGGTATCCCGCTCGTGCTCGTGCGCAAAAAAGGAAAGCTCCCGGGCGATAAATATACGTGCGCGTATTCGCTCGAATACGGACAAGCGGAAATCGAAGCGCATAAATCGGATATCCGAAAAGGAAAGCGTTATCTCATCGTCGACGATCTGATCGCGACGGGCGGAACGCTCCAAGCTTCCCGCAGTCTTATCGAACAGGGCGGAGGGATCGTTTCGGACTTTTTCGGCGTCATAGGACTTGCCGATTTGCACTACAAAGAAGTGCTCGATCCGATACGCGTTACGACGCTTATCGATTATCACGGTGCATGATATAATTTAATAATTATTAATTACGGGTATTTTATGAATGCATTGCCGGCGCATTACAAGCAGATACTGAATCCGAAAGAGACGGAACACGCAATCGTCCTGATAAAAAATTTTTTCCAAACGGCGCTTTCGACCGAATTGAATTTGACGCGCGTTACGGCGCCGCTTTTCGTACAGAGCGGACTCGGCGTAAACGACGATTTGAACGGCGTCGAACGGCCGGTATCGTTTCCGGTAAAAGACATGGAAAACAAGCGCATGGAAATCGTACAGTCGCTCGCCAAGTGGAAGCGCTTGAAAGTGACGGAACTCGGTATGCGATCGGGTTTCGGCATTTACACGGATATGAATGCTATCCGTCCCGACGAAACGCTCGATGCGATCCATTCCCTGTATGTCGATCAGTGGGATTGGGAAATGGCGATCGAGCCTGAAAATCGCACGGTGTTTTACCTGCACGAAATCGTAAAAAAAATTTACCGTTGTTTGAAGCGCGCCGAGTTTTATATTTACGATCACTACGCTTCGATCGCGCCGTCTCTCCCGGAAAATATTACGCTTTTGTATGCCGATGATTTGGAACGCGAATATCCCGATCTTACTCCGCACGAGCGGGAAGCGAAGGCTGCAAAAAAATACGGCGCGGTGTTTATAACCGGCATCGGCGGAAAAATGCCGAGCGGTTCCGTTCACGACGGACGCGCACCCGATTACGACGATTGGATTACCGAAACGGGCGACGGACACCGCGGCTTGAACGGCGATATCATCGTATGGAACGGTGTGCTGAAAGCGCCGCTCGAACTTTCGTCCATGGGTATCCGCGTTTCTCCCGAATCGCTGAAAGCGCAGCTCAAAGAGCGGGGCTGTACCGATCGCGAAAAATTCGAATTCCATAAAAAATTATTAAAAGGTGAACTGCTGCAAACGCTCGGAGGCGGAATCGGGCAGTCACGCTTGTGTATGTTTTTGCTCAAAAAAGCGCACATCGGCGAAACGCAGGTGAGCATTTGGCCGAAAAAAATGATTAAAGACTGTGCCGACTTGGGCATCGTGCTTTTGTAGCGCGGAAAATCCGCATAAAAAGCGGCTCTGCGGTGGAAACGATTTTTTTTATCGCCGATGAAGCTTCCCGTCTCGACGAGCTTTTGCGAAAAAAGCTGCCGCAGTATTTCGGCGGTGAAGTATCCGTAAGCAATTCCAAAATACGCCGGCTCATCATTGCCGGTGCGGTATTTTCGGACGGGGCGCAGCGCCGCATCCCCGCGTACGCGATAAAAAAAGGAAGCCGCATCGCCGTAAAAATCGATCGGGAAAAATTTTTTTACGAAAAACAAAACGGCGACATATCTTTCGAGCTTTCCGAAAAATCGATTTTATACGAAGACGATTTTTTAATAATCGTCGATAAGCCAGCTTTCTTTCTTACCGAACCGACGATTGCGGGAAAGCGGGACAATATGCACGATGCCGTCATCGCTTGGCTGCGGAAAAAAAATTCTTCGCTTCGAAACAAGCCGTATGCGGGGATCATGCACCGCCTCGACAGGACAACGAGCGGGGTTTTGCTTTTTACAAAACAGCGCTCGGTAAACGCGCGCATACACGAACTGTTCGAAAGCGGCGGCGTGCAAAAAATATACCGCGCTCTCGCCGCAAAACCTTTTGCGCCGCCTGAAGCGAATTTCAGCGTCGAAAGCAGAATCGGCAAGCTCGGCGGAAGCGGCATGTGGGGTGAAGTAACGGACGGGCGAGGGCGCTTTGCACGTACGGATTTTACGGTGCTCGGCGAATGCGCGAGGGACGGAAAAAAATTGTTAAGGATCGAAGCGCGGCCGATTACCGGACGCACGCATCAAATCCGCATCCATCTCGCCTCTCGCGGTATGCCGATTTTCGGCGACGAACGCTACGGAGGGGAAAGAGCGGAACGGCTTTTTCTCCACGCGTATTCGCTTTCGTTTCCGCATCCGGTAAGCGGCGATATGCTTACGGTATGTGCAAAATTGCCGGAAGGTTTTTAATTGGGGGCCGATATGAAAAAACTTGTATGTCTGTGGGATTTGACAGCCGAACAAAAGCGCGCGCTTGAAGCTGCGTCGCACGATCGATATGAAGTTTTGTACTGCGCGGCAAATGCAGCGACAAAGGAAATCATACAAGGCGCCGAAATCATCTTCGGAAATGCGGATCCGATTTTATTAAAAGATGCTTCGAATCTCAAATGGATGCAGCTCAATTCCGCAGGCGCCGATGCGTACATCGCTCCCTGCGTTTTTCCCGTCGGCGCGAAACTTACCAATGCGAGCGGCGCATACGGACAAGCCGTGGCGGAGCATATGTTCGCCGTCATGTTCATGTTTATGAAAAAACTGCACCTGTACCGCGATGCGCAAAACAAATCCGCATGGACCGATATGGGAGATGTGACGACGCCTGAAGGCGCGTGCGTTTTGATTGCCGGAACGGGCGATATAGGAACGTATTTTGCCCGTCTCGTTAAAGGCGTCGGTGCTTATACGATCGGCATAAAACGAAAGGCCGCATCCGCGCTTGATTTTTTCGATGAAGTCGCTGCGATCGACAAACTTGACGAAATGCTGGAGCGTGCCGATGTCGTAGCGTCCGTTTTGCCGTCGAATGCGTCGACCGAGGGAATGTGGAACGAAGCGCGATTTTCCCGTATGAAAAGGTCGGCATTTTTTTTGAATGCGGGACGAGGCAGCGCCGTAAAATCTGACGACCTCTATGCGGCGCTTACGGAAAAACTGATCGCCGGCGCGGCAATCGACGTGACCGTTCCCGAACCGCTTCCCGCCGATTCGAAGCTTTGGAAAGCGCCGAATTTAATTTTGACGCCGCACGTTGCAGGCGGGTATCATTTGCCGGAAACTTTTCGTCGCATCTTTACGATCGCTCTTGATAATTTGAAACGCTTTGCAAACGGACAAGCGCTTGTCAATGAAGTCGATTTTACGACCGGCTGTCGAAAATAAAACGCATTGCTCAAAACGCATAAACGTGCGATAATGCGCTCATTATTCGAAAGCGTGAGGCGATTATGATACGGTTACGCGGTGCATTTACGGCGATGATTACGCCGATGAAGGAAGACGGTTCGATCGATTATGACGGATATCGAAAGCTGCTCCGTTTTCAAATGGAAGAGGGTATCGACGGGCTCGTGCCGCTCGGTACGACGGGCGAAACGCCGACGCTCGATGAAGACGAAGAGCAGCGTATCATCGATGTCGTAATGGAAGAAGTGCGTGCGTTCGAAAAAGAGAGAAGAGTCAAAGTACCCGTCGTCCTCGGCGCGGGCAGCAACAATACGAGAGATGCCGTCCGTTATACGGAGCGCGCAAAAAAGGCGGGCGCCGATGCCGCTCTCGTCGTAACTCCTTATTATAATAAACCTTCGTCCGAAGGCATATTCCGGCACTTTGAAGCGGTTTCTCGCATAGGCATTCCGATCCTCGTGTACAATATCGCCGGCCGCACCGGAAAAAATATCGATACGCCGACGCTTTCGCGCATCGCGGATTTGCCGAATATCGCGGGCGTCAAAGAAGCGAGCGGCAGCATTTCGCAGATGACGGATGTTATCGACACGATTAAATCGAAGCATCCCGACTTTGCAGTGCTGAGCGGAGACGATGCGATGACGCTTCCGCTCATCGCATGCGGCGGCGACGGTGTCGTATCGGTCGTTTCGAATGCGGCCCCTGCTCCGGTTACGGAAATGGTGAAGGCGGCTCTTTCGGGCGATTATGAAGCGGCGCGGAAAATTCATTACCGCTTGCTGCCGTTTTTCAAAGCGGCCTTTATCGACGGAAATCCCACGTCGATAAAATATGCGATGCGCGTCAAAGGTTTGCCTTCGGGGAGCGTGCGTTTGCCGCTCGTCGATGTGTACGATGAGGCGAAAAAAATTATCGAAGAAGCGCTTTCGGTGTGCGGATTGTAACGCACGGATTGCATCGTGCGGATTGTAAGGCGTGCGTTGCGCTCCGCCGAATTTATATTTGACGAATAAAATTATTAAGGAAATTATTATGGAAAAGATACCGGTGGGTGTGCTCGGTGCGACGGGCATGGTCGGTCAGCGTTATATTGCGCTGCTTGAAAATCATCCGTGGTTTGAAGTGAGTTATGTTGCGGCAAGTCCGCGCTCCGCGGGTAAATCGTACGAAGAAGCGGTCGCAAACCGCTGGCTCATCGGTGCTGATATCCCTTCGGGCGTTGCAAAGCTTACCGTCGAGGATGCAAACGATGCGCCGCGTGCGCTCAGCGAATGCGCGTTCGTATTCAGCGCGCTTGAAATGAGCAAAGACGAAATCAAAGCGCTCGAAGCGCGCTATGCGGCGGAGGGCATTCCCGTAGTTTCAAACGCGAGCGCAAACCGCTGGACGAGCGACGTACCCATGCTCGTGCCGGAAATCAACTGGGCGCACCTCGACGTGATCGCTTTTCAAAAGCTGCACTACGGCTGGGACAAGGGCTTTATTGTCGTAAAGCCGAACTGTTCGCTGCAAACTTATATGATGCCGATCCACGCCCTCATTCAGGCGGGCTATCCGATCAAGCGCATGATCGTGACGACGCTGCAGGCGACCAGCGGGGCGGGCTATCCCGGCGTGCCGTCCTTCGACATGATCGACAATATCGTGCCGTTTATCGGAGGCGAAGAAGAAAAAACCGAGCGCGAATGTTTGAAAATACTCGGTTCGGTTAAAGACGGCGAAATCGTGAATGCGGCGGGTCCTGCCGTATCGTCGACATGTACGCGCGTTCCCGTCGTCGACGGACATACCGCCTGCGTAAACCTCGACTTCGATTTACCGCAGGAGAAAAAACCTTCGCTCGAAGAGATCGCGCGCGTGTGGAAGAACTATCGCTCGGTTCCGCAGGAATTACAGCTGCCGTCCGCTCCCGTTCATCCGATCGTGCTTCGTTCCGAAGAAAACCGCCCGCAGCCGAGACGTGACCGTGAAACCGAAGGCGGCATGGCCTGCGTTATCGGACGGCTCCGCTCGTGCAACGTGTTCGACGTAAAATTCGTTTCGCTGAGTCACAATACGAAACGAGGCGCTGCGCTCGGCGGCATTTTGAACGCGGAACTCTTGAAAGCCAAGGGCTTTTTCGATGCGCTGTAAGGTCGCTTTTTAATCGCGTGTACTGCAAAAAGATGCGGTACGCCGAAATTTTCTCTTTTCGTGCGGATTCTGTGATATTGATACTGTTGATTTTTATCTCATCGTTTTACCGTGTGTTTTAAAAAACGCGCGGTAATTTTTATTTTCTCAATTGTAGTACCCGGCAGTTCCGTATTAAATTCTGAATTTAATCTAATTTTTTCATTTTATATCAATATTATTTATAAAAATCAATTTAATTTATAAAAATATATATAAATACATTTAAAAATATAAATTCACTTGACAAAAACACCCGTATGTCTTATGATTTTAGAAGATTGATATAAAAAGATCCATATCATGGGATTGTAAGAAAAGATATTTTATATTTCGGGGGTATATTATGAAAATAGGATTTATCGGACTCGGTATTATGGGAAAGCCGATGAGCAAAAACCTTATCAAAGCCGGGCATGAACTCGTCGTATGCGATTTTCATAAAGACGCAGTCGCCGAAGTTGTAAGCTGCGGGGCAAAGGCTGCGGAAAACGGAGCTGCCGTTGCGAAAGAATGCAGCCTCATTATCACAATGGTGCCGAACTCTCCGCACGTACGTGCGGCCGTTTTCGACAAGGGCGGTATCGCGGAAACGGTGAAAAAGGGCGCGATCCTCATCGATATGAGCTCTATCGATCCCGTTGAAAGCCGCAAAATCGGAGCCGACCTTGCAAAGCTCGGAGTCGATATGCTCGACGCGCCCGTTTCGGGGGGCGAACCGAAAGCGATAGACGGTACGCTGTCGGTTATGGTCGGCGGAAAAAAAGAGCTGTTCGATACCTATTATGACGTACTCAAAGCGATGGCGGGCTCGGTCGTATATGTCGGAGAGCTCGGTGCGGGAAACGTCGCAAAGCTCGCAAATCAAATCGTCGTCGCCTGCAATATCGCCTCTCTTGCGGAAGCGCTGATGTTTTCACGCAAAGCCGGCGTCGACCCCGAACTCGTGTTCCAAGCGATAAAGGGCGGGCTTGCGGGTTCTACCGTTATGAATGCAAAAGCACCGATGATGCTCGCGCACGATTACAAGCCCGGCTTCAGAATCGAACTCCATATCAAAGATTTGACTAACGCACTCAACGCGGCGCACGCGGTAACCTCTCCCGTTCCGCTTACCGCCGAAGTTATGGAAATGATGCAGGCTCTGAAAGCCGACGGCTTTGAAAAAGACGATCACAGTGCGCTTGCAAAATACTACGAAAAAATGACGAATGTGAAAATCGGAAAGTAGGATAGTCGGATGAGTGCAATTCCTGTAATAAAGCGGATGGATGTATATCCGGTAGCCGGCAAAGACAGCATGCTGCTGAATTTGAGCGGGGCTCATGCTCCTTATTTTACGCGCAATATCGTCATTTTAACCGACAGTACGGGGAGGGTCGGATGCGGCGAAGTCCCCGGCGGTAAAAAAATTACCGCGGCACTTGAAGAATGCAAATCGCTTATTGAAGGAAGTGCACTCGGCGATTATAAAAATACGCTGAAAAAAGTTTCGGATTATCTGAAAAGCAAAGGAGGGGAAGACGTACGCGGTTTACAGACTTTCGACTTGCGTACGGGCGTTCATGTCGTTACGGCGATCGAAGCACCGCTTCTCGATCTTCTCGGACAGTTTCTCGAAGTTCCTTCCGCACACTTGCTCGGCGACGGCATACAACGTACAAAAGTTTTGGCGCTCGGTTATCTCTTTTTTGTCGGAGACGCAAAAAAAACGGATCTGCCGTATACTTTTGAAGACGATTCTCCGTGCGAATGGTACAGACTCCGCCGTAACAAAGCCATGGATGCCGGTACGCTCATAGCTCTTGCGAAGGCTGCACAAAATAAATACGGTTTTAAAGATTTTAAGCTCAAGGGCGGTGTTCTTTCCGGCCGTGAAGAAATCGAAATTATCAAATCGATGAAAAAAGCGTTTCCCGATGCTCGCATGACGCTCGACCCGAACGGAGCTTGGTCGCTTTCCGAAGCTATAGAATTATGCAAAGATATGCACGGTATTTTGACGTACTGCGAAGATCCGTGCGGTGCGGAACATGGTTATTCGGGACGAGAAATCCTTTCCGAATTCCGCCGTGCAACAGGTATGCCGACTGCAACGAATATGATTGCGACGGACTGGAGAGAGCTTTGTCATTCGATAGAGCTTCAGTCGGTAGACATACCTCTTGCGGATTGCCATTTTTGGACGATGCGCGGGGCGGTGCGGGTCGGACAACTGTGCAGCGAGTTCGGTATGACGTGGGGTTCGCATTCGAACAATCATTTCGATATTTCGCTCGCCATGATCGCACATACGGCGGCTGCGGTGCCGGGAAATCTCAACGCGATCGATACGCACTGGATTTGGCAGGAAGGTGTCGAGCGCCTTACGAAAAAGCCGCTTTCCATAAAAGACGGATATATCGAATTGTCTGCGAAGCCCGGTTTGGGGATCGAGCCCGATATGGAGCGGATACGAAAAGCGCATGAACTCTATACCGAGCAATGTCTTGGCGGCAGGGACGACAGCGCAGGCATGCAGTATCTTATTCCGAATTGGAAATTCGATCCTAAAAAACCCTGTTTGGTCAGGTAAACATACAGCGAGGAGTTGTGTGATGTTTAAACCTTACGGAATCATTCCGCCGGTTGTAACGCCGTTTACCGATGACGGAAAGTTTAATGAAAAAGCTTTCAGAAAAATTGTTAATCATTTGATTGAATGCGGCGTGCACGGTATTTTCCCTCTCGGCACGACCGGCGAATTCTATGCATTCGACAAAGATGAAATACGGTACATATTTGAAGCGACAAAAGACGAAGTGAGAGGCCGCGTTCCGATCTATGCGGGTGCAAGCCATATTACAACGAGAGGAGTGATAGAGCGCGTACATATTGCTCAAGATGCCGGTTTCGATGCCGTTTCCGTGCTTACTCCCATGTTTGTTTCCCAAACGCAAGATGAATTGTACGAATACTACAAAACGATTGCGGAAAATACGGATCTTCCGGTAATCATGTACAACAATAAACCGAAAACGAACGTAACGATAGAGCCTCGTACCGTCTCCCGTCTTGCCGAAATCGATAATATCATCGGTATCAAAGACAGTACCGGAGATTTTACGAATTCGGCCGAATACTTGCGGCTTACGAAAGGAAACGAAAATTTCAGCGTTTTAATCGGCCGCGATACACTTATCTATGCCGGGCTTTGTTCCGGGGCGTCTGGTTCCATCGCATCCTGTGCAAATGTGGCGCCGCGTTTGGTCGCTGATATCTACGATAAATTCAAAGCGGGTGATTTGGAAGGTGCTCTTGATGCGCAGTTTGCGCTTAATCCGCTTCGCATCGCATGCAATATGGGAACCTTTCCGGAAGTTATCAAAGAGGGATTGGAACTTGAAGGATTCGATGCGGGAACGTGTTTGGCACCGATACGGCCTTTGAGCGGCGAGCAGCGGGAAACGCTTCGCGCGCTTCTAAAGGATATGGGGCTTATTAGGTAAGAGTTGAGTGAAAACGAAGAGAATACTCATCGTTTTATATGAATTGTTTTTTAATAAGGAGTTGTTATGAAAAAATTAATTGTCGTATTTTCGGTTTTGGCGGCGGCAACTTTTTCCGTTTTTGCAAACGGAGAAAAGGATACGACCGGAATAGATTGGCCGAAAAAATCGATCAATCTCATTGTCCCGTTTGCCGCCGGCGGTAATTCGGATGTCAACGCGCGCACGCTTGCGAAGTATTTGACGCAGGAACTCCGGCAGCCCGTCGTTGTGACGAATGTTGCGGGATCCGGCGGTACGATCGGTGCGGCACAGGCAAAGGATGCGGCTAATGACGGATATACCGTGCTCGTTCATCAAATATCCATGCACATGGCACAGGTTTCCGGCATGGTCGATTTCGGTTATCAGGATTTTGAACCGGTCTGCGTGTTTTCCCGCGCATCGGATGAAGTGCTCCTCATCAATGCGAAGCAGCATCCCGATTGGCGCACATATCAGGATGTCGTGAATGCGACGAAAAAAGATCCCGGAAAATATCGCTTTACTGCAAATACCGGCGCTTCTACGCAATGGATAGGGATCGCGGTTCAAGCTGCAGGTGCCAAGTTTAACATCGTCAGCTCCGGCGGATCGGGAGAGAGGCTCCAGCTTATTCTCGGCAATCATGTCGATGTGACCGAATTGAATTACAGCCAAGTTATCGATTATGTAAAAAACGGTACGCTGAGAATAATAGCCAATGTAAGTACGGAACGTTCGGATATCCTTAAAGATGTGCCGACATTGAAAGAGCTCGGTATAGACTGCGGCTACAGCTACGATAATACGTTTTTTATGCCTAAGGGCACGGATAAGGTGATCGTCGGAAAGTTTGCCGCTGCATGTGAAAAAATTATTAAGACGAATACGCAGTATAAAGCGGATTTGGAAAAATTGTATCAAACACCGATGTATAAAGATCCTGCTGCGACGGAAGCTCTCTATAAATCGCAATATGATGCGCTTATGGCGATTCGCGATCAAATCAGAGCGGGTATAAAAAAATAGTAAGCCTCAAATGCGGCGGACGGTATCGTTTGCCGCATTGTCCGTATAAAGGAGATATGCTTATGGAACAAAAAATAAAAAAAGACTTAGGAATCGGATTATTTTTTTTCCTGCTGGCGACAGCGTATTTTGCCGGGACGTTTTCGATAGAGTCATATAATCCGTTCGGAGACGCAGGTCTGTCTTCGAAAATCGTGCCGCAAATTCTCGCCGTCATAATGGCGATACTGAGTTTCTCAGTGGTCATACAAGCCGTTTTAAAATTGAAAAAACTGAGTACGGTCAATGTCTCGGATACGTCGGTACGTATAAACCGGAATGTATTCGGTAAATTTGTTTTCGCAATCATACTCCTTACCGTTTATATTTTTTTATTCGACAAATTAGGTTTTATCGTTTCAACCGTTTTCTACCTTTCGACAATGATTTTTTTATTGGTTCCGCGTAAAAATGCGAAAACCGGAATCTTTACGGTTCTTTTTTCGGTTGCCGTTTCTTTTCTCGTGTATACGGTTTTTAATAATCTGCTCGGTTTGATTTTACCGAGAGGCGTTTTCGGTTATTGACGGGGGTATTATGCTGTTTTCAAGTTTTATAGGTCTTTTTACCCAACCGCTCACTGTCGGCTTAATAATTTTCGGAGTCGTATTCGGAATTATCTTCGGAGCGATTCCGGGACTGACAACGGTTGCCGGTATTTCTATGATGCTTCCGATTACATATGTTTTGACAAAAGAAACGGGTTTATCGATGCTTACGGCAATTTATATCGGCGGTACATCGGGAGGCCTGGTTTCGGCTATTTTACTGAATATGCCGGGTACCCCCGCTTCGATTGCGACGACGTTCGACGGAAGACCGCTTGCACTGAAAGGTGAAGCGGGTAAAGCACTCGGTGTAGGCATATTCAGTTCGTTTATCGGAACGGTCTTCAGTATTGCGGCAATGGTTGTCATTTCAAAACCCCTTGCGGCGCTCACGATACGTTTCGGTCCCTGGGAATATTTCGGCGTGACACTTTTCGCGCTGACGCTTATTTCCAGCCTTGCCGGCAAGTCGATGGTAAAAGGTTTGCTAAGCGCATTGTTCGGTATGATGTTTGCAACCGTCGGGCTTGCACCGATCGATTCGGCAAAACGCTTTACATTCAATTCGCTCGATCTTACTTCGGGATTCGCCTTACTCCCGGTTCTGGTCGGCTTGTATGCGGTAAGCGAAGTTCTTGAAACGGCGGTTACGGAGCACAAAGACGTTTTGATGACCGACTATCGTCTGAAAGGTCTCGGTTTTACGTGGAGTGAAATAAAAGATCAAATCGGAAATTTCATCCGCTCGGCGGCTGTCGGGCTCGGGATCGGTATTCTTCCCGGAATCGGCGGTTCGACAAGCAATCTCATCGCATATTCGGTTGCGAAAAATTCATCGAAGCATCCCGAAAAATTCGGTACGGGGATTGTAGACGGTGTTATAGCAAGCGAAACTTCAAACAATGCGAGCATCGGAGGAGCCATGATTCCTCTGCTTACGCTCGGTATCCCGGGTGACGGTGTTACGGCGATTCTGCTCGGAGGATTTATGCTGCACGGCCTTACCCCGGGTCCGCTTCTTTTCCAAACGAGCGCGCAGACCGTCTATACGATTTATGCGGCTATGATTTTATCGTCGGTTTTTATGGCTGTTATTATGTTTACATGCCTGCGCGGTTTCGTAAAAATATTAAAAATCCCGTCATATATTTTATTGCCGGTTATTATTGTCTTGTGCTGTATCGGATCGTACGCGCTCAATTATCGGGTATTTGATATATTCAGCCTTTTGCTGTTCGGCGTTATCGGATATGTGATGAAAGTCGTCGGTGTGCCGTTGCCGCCGTTCATACTGGGCTTTATCCTTGCAAAAGATTTTGAAACAAATCTCAGACGCGGGTTGCAGTATTCGAACGGAGATGCTTTTGAAATATTTAAGCATCCTATCGCAATCATATTTATCGCACTTGCATTTTTTTCAATCGTCCGCTCGATTATTAAAGGAATACATTCGATGCGAAGTGCCGGAAATTCCGCAAAAAGCTGAACGCGGTCGGTTTGTTTATTATTAATATTCGGAGGATATATGACGAATGCCGATACGCCGATTGTAACACAGATGCAGGTTTATCCCGTTGCAGGTTATGACAGTATGCTGCTTTCACTGAGCGGAGCACATGCACCGTTTTTTACGCGCAATATCGTTATCTTAAAAGATAATGCCGGTCATACGGGCATCGGAGAAGTTCACGGCGGAGAAACGATTACGAAATCGCTGGAAGAGGCTATTCCTTTTGTCGTCGGACAGCCGGTGTGCAAATATAAAACGATTGTCGCGAAACTGAAAACCGGTCACAATGAAAGAACAAAAAACAGCGACGGCATACAAAATCTCGATTTAACGAAATTGAAAGACGTCGTTCATGCCGAATCCGCAATTGAAGCCGCCCTCCTTGATTTATGGGGACAGTTTCTCGGTCTTCCCGTATGCGAACTTTTGGGCGACGGCAAACAACGGGATGACGTTACGGTTCTCGGCTATTTGTTTTATCAGGCGGACGGAAGAAAATACGACGAAGGCTATATCACTGAAGACGCATCGGACAATATTTGGTTTCGCACGCGTCGAAAGCCCGCCATGGATACGGCAGGTATCGTAGCGCAGGCTTATGCCGCAAAAGAATATTACGGATTTAAGGATTTTAAACTCAAAGGCGGCGTGTTTTCCGGAGAAAAAGAGATGGAAGCGGTTGCTGCACTCGGGA
This sequence comes from Treponema socranskii subsp. paredis ATCC 35535, assembly GCA_000413015.1. Taxonomy (GTDB): domain Bacteria; phylum Spirochaetota; class Spirochaetia; order Treponematales; family Treponemataceae; genus Treponema_D; species Treponema_D paredis. The sequence goes on along the minus strand of KE332516.1, from coordinate 86,143 downwards.
AAGAATTTCCGGATGCGCGCATCAACATAGATCCGAACGGCGCGTGGAAACTTGCCGATGCCGTTCGTCTGTGCAAGGGCAGCTGTCTTTCATACGCTGAAGATCCGTGCGGTACCGAAAGCGGCTATTCGGGGCGCGAAACGATGGCGGAATTCAAAATGCGAACGGGGATTCCTACAGCGACGAATATGATCGCAACCGATTGGAGACAGTTTTATCATGCGGTTGTAGAAAAATCGATCGACATAGTACTCGCCGATCCGCATTTTTGGACGATGAGCGATTCGGTGCGTATCGGCCAAGTGCTTGACAACTGGGGTTTGACATGGGGCTGTCACTCGAATAATCATTTCGATATATCTCTTGCGATTTTCGCGCAAACAGCCGCCGCTTGTCCTTCGGTGACGGCGATGGATACGCATTGGATTTGGCAGGACGGACAGCACCTTACCCGTTCTCCGTATAAAATCACCGAAGGCAGAATTCACATTCCTGACACCCCGGGCTTCGGTCTTGAAATCGATATGGATGCGATTCTTAAAGCAAATGCACTTTATAAAAAACTTCCGTACGGGGATCGCAGAGATGATGTCGGTATGCAGCATCTTATTTCCGGATGGAAATTCGATTCTAAAAAACCGTGTATGGTACGGTAATGAAAATTGTATACCGATATTTCATTTTATCTGCAATATCGGTATACTCCACGTAATATGACCGGCGATAAAGAAGAAAAATATAATGTAAAAATAGTTTCTCGAAGCCTTGCGATCTTCGACATGGCGGCCGAACGGGAAGATTCGTTTACGGTGCAGGATGTCATGAAAGCACTGCAGGTAAATGTCAATATGGCCTATCGTCTGCTTTCGACGATGACAGCTGCGGGATATTTGATAAAAAACGAAGCGACGGGGACGTATACGGTTTCACTTAAAGTGTTAAAGTTGTTTAACCGCGCGCTTTCTTCGATCGATATACGGAAGTTCGCGCTTCCGTATATGGAAATGCTCGCTCATCGTTTTCCCGAAGCGAATATCAATCTCGGAGTTCTTTATGACGGCGAAGTGGTGCAGACCGACAGGATCGACGGGCAGGTTGTACTCAAAACGTATTTTACACCGGGGAAAAAAGTTCCGTTCCATGCTTCTGCTTTGGGCAAAGTACTCGTTTCCGAATTGTATCCCGAAGAGCTTGAAAGGATTATCGACAAAAACGGCGGGTTGAAAGAATTCACCGTTCACACGATTACCGACTATGCGCTCTTGCAGCGTGAACTGAAGAAAGTACGGGAACAGGGATATGCAATCGACCGCGAAGAGCTTATCTTAAACGATAACTGCAATGCCGCTCCGATCCGCGATTCAAGCGGAAAAATCGTTGCAGCGGTGAGCATGAGCGCATTCGAAAATTATATTGCAAAAGAGCAGATGGATGCGAATGTCTATATGATTTGTGAAACCGCTCGTCAGATTTCTTCGTGTTTGGGATATATGGTATAATTCGCCGTATCGCGCTGCAAGACAGAAATCCTCATTTGCTGTATACTGAAACGGTATGGCATACGTAAAAAATCTTTTCGACAGCAATTTTATTCAATACGCGAGCTACGTTATTCGAGACCGTGCTATCCCCGAACTCGTCGACGGACTGAAGCCGGTACAGCGGAGGATCCTCCACACGCTTCTCGAAGCGGACGACGGCAAATTTCACAAAGTTGCAAACGTCGTCGGTCAGTGCATGAAATATCATCCGCACGGAGACGCATCCATTTATTCGGCGCTCGTCGTTCTTGCCAATAAAGATTTGCTCGTCGACCGGCAGGGAAACTTCGGAAACCTCTACACCGGGGATTCGGCATCCGCCGCGCGTTATATCGAATGCCGTCTGCGCCCCATTGCGCGCGATATCCTCTACAATCCGAAAATCACCGATTACGTTCCGAGCTACGACGGGCGCAATAAAGAGCCCGTTATGTTCCGCGCAAAGCTGCCTCTCGTGCTGATTTTGGGCGCGGAAGGGATCGCCGTCGGTATGAGTACGAAAATCCTTCCTCTCAATATCCGCGAAGTCATCGAAGCCGAAAAAAAATGTCTGCGCGGCGAAAAGTTTACGCTCTATCCCGACTTTCAAACGGGCGGTCTTATCGACGTGTCGGACTATCAGGACGGCTTGGGCAAAATCGTTACGAGAGCGAAGATGGATTTAAGCGATGAAAAAAAAATTACGATTACCGAACTGCCCTTCGGTTCGACGACCGAGTCGCTTATGGATTCGATCGAAAAAGCCGCTAAAAACAATAAAGTGCGCATTGCGTCGATCAACGATTATACGGCCGAAACCGTCAATATCGAAATAAAGCTTCCGCGCGGCGTGTATGCCTCCGATATCGTCGATGCGCTCTATGCATACACGGAATGCGAACAGACGATATACTGTAACCTGCTCGTTATCCGCGACAATATGCCGGTGCAGATTACCGTAACCGACGTTATTAAATTTCACGCAAAGCAGCTCGTCGGCGTGCTGAAAGACGAACTCACCGTCGAGCGTGCCGAACAATTCGAAAAGCTGCATTTGCGGACGCTCGAGCGCATCTTTATCGAAGAGCGCATCTATAAAAATATCGAACAGATGAAAACGCAGGAGGCCGTCGTCGACGCGGTAAAAAAAGGTTTCGTACCGTTTAAAAAAGAGCTCCTGCGCCCCATAACCGATGAAGATGTCGATCACTTGCTGAAGATTCCTATCCGCCGCATTTCGCTTTACGACATCAACAAAAACCGTCAGGAAGTGGAAGCTGCGAAAAACCGTATCAAAGAAATCGATAAGCTTTTAAAGCATCTTGCCGCCTATGCGATAAGCTGGCTCGACGGCTTGCTTGCAAAGCTCGATGCGGAAAAAACGCAGCGCCTCACGACGATAGCCGACATCGAAAAAGTGGACGTCAAAGAAATCGTCAAGCGCGACATCCCGCTCAAATACGACGGCACGTCGGGTTATCTCGGAACGGGCGTTTCAGGCGGCATCGAAGCGCTTAAAATTACTCCGTACGACAGGGTACTCTTTGTCCGGCGGAGCGGCATATTCAGCGTAACCGATTCTCCTCAAAAAGTTTTCGTCGGGCCGGGTATGTTTTGGTGCGGGCTTGCGGACAAAGACTCTCTTTCAAAAGTGCTCTTTACGATCATTTACCGTGACCCCGAAACGAAATACGTTTTTGTTAAACGATGCCGCGTCGAAGGCTATATCATGAACCGCGATTATTTTTTTGCACCCGACGGCAAAGAAGTGCTCCACGTCGATACGCGGAAAAATTTTACGTTTACCCTGCACTATGCGAAAAAAGCGCGGATAAAAAAACTCGATGAAAGTTTCAAAGCGTCCGCCTTCCCTGAAAAAGGCTTGAAAGCTCAAGGGACGCGCGCAGCTTCGAAAGAAGTCGAATCGATCGATGTCGAGCCTCCGAAAGAAGTCTGAGCGGAGAAAAGTTTTTTGGATGCGCTTACAGGCTATGCGGTTTCTGAAACGCTCGTAAAGCATTCGCGCTTTATTGCCGAACTTTTGCTCTGTACGTCGCAGAGCGAAGCGCGCGAATTATTAAAATCTCAAAAAGCGAAATACTCCGACGCCTCTCACGTCGTCCACGCTTTCGTCACGGGTCCTTCGGCCGAAATACGCGGCATGAGCGACGACGGGGAGCCTTCGGGAACGGCCGCCCGCCCGGTGCTCGATGTACTGTGCGGGAAAAACTGCACGAATGCGCTTTTGACCGTTACGCGTTATTTCGGCGGAACGCTCCTCGGTACGGGCGGTCTTGTTAAAGCGTACACGGATGCGGCAAAGGCGGTTATTGAAGAAGCGGAAAGGCTTGGTGCCTTTTCGGAACTTATCGAAAAAACGCGCTTTTCGTTTACCGCTTCGTATGCCGCCTATGAAAAGCTTCGGCACATTATGAAAGAGTTTCGTCTTTTCGATATTGCAGAACGCTTCGAATCGGCAGTAAGCGTAAGCGGAGAAATCGGAAGCGGCGAATTGCAAAAATTTTCCGACGCGCTGCGCGATGCGAGCGGCGGCGCGGTTTTGCTGCGCCGGTGAATAAACGTTCGCGCAGCGTATGAGCGCTCTGCAATTGTAAAATTTTATTAATCGTAAAATACGTCGGTAAAGTATCCTGCCGCCGAAGGCGCTTCGTTTCCGTCGTGCAGGTGATTCGTGTCGCCGAAAGTCTGTACGCGGAAAAATGCGGTGCCCGGAACGCGCTCTTCGGATGCGAGTGCAGTCACCGACGTCGGCGCGACGTAAAAACCCTGCCACAACTGCACGGGCGATATTTTTACGAGGTGACCGATGATCGCGAACATGACGCCCAAGTGGCAAAAAAAGACGAGCGTTCGGTCATCGTAGGATTGTTTAACGGGCGCAATTGAATCGTTTAATACGCCTTTTTGGCAATGCGTGCCGTCCGTTCGGTAGATGCCGCCTTCGCGCACGAAGCCGTAGCGCGCGAGGATGCCGTCAAAGCCGCCGCACACTTCTTCGAAGCGTTGTGCGATATTGCCCGATTCCATGACGGGGCTATGCATCCACTTGTCGGCGTCGAGGAGCGCTTTGTTTGCGGGATCGGTATAAAAAGAGGGGAGCCAATCCCATGCGATTTTGTCTTTGCCCGTTTCGGGATCCCGCACTTTATAATGAAATTCTCTGAGCCAATCGCAGGTTTCGGCTTTGCGTCCGGTGTCCTTCATTGCGATTCGAGCCGTCTCTTCGGCGCGTCCCAAGGGCGAGGCGAAAAAATCGGTAACCTGCCATTTTGAAACGCGCCTTGCAAGCAGAGCTGCTTCGCGCTTTCCCTTTTCGGTCAATATGTCCAAATCGTAATTCGGGTCGCCATGCCGGATAAACAATAAACGCAATCGTTATGCTCCGAGCCGCTTTACGAGGTAAGGAATGGCGCTTTCAAAATCGACGCCGTACCAGTTGTAGTCTTTGTGTGAAACGGTCGCTTTAATCGATTCGACGACGAAGTCCGCCGCAAGCGCATAGGATTGTTCGAGCGAAAGACCGCGCATGAGAGCGCCGACGCAGACGCTTGCGAAGATGTCTCCGGTGCCGTGAAAGCTCGTCGCGCATTTTTCGTGAAAGTAACTCGTATAGGTGCCGCTCTCCGAATCGTAGGACATGATGCCGATCTTGCCGGGTTCGGAAGCGAACTCGACGCCTTTCAAAACGATGCGCTTTGCGCCGAGGGCGGCGAGTTTTTTGAGCATGTCTTTGATGTACGCTTCATCGTATTCACCCGCGGCTTTGTACGGAACGCCGAGCATAAACGACGCTTCGGTCATATTCGGTGCGATGACGTCAGCGAGACCTGCGAGTTTTGCCATAGCGAATGCGAACTCCTGCGTAAAGCCCGGATAGAGTTTTCCGTTGTCGGCCATACACGGATCGACAAAGACGAGCACATCTTTTCCGCCGAAGTCGGCGAACATCTTTTTCATCAAATCGAGCTGTTCGAAAGATCCGAGATAGCCGGTGTAAATCGCGTCGAATGAAATTTTTTCTTTTTTCCAGTGATCGCATATCGGCGTGATGTCTTCCGTGAGATCGCGGAAGGTAAAACCTTTAAATGCGGTATGCGTCGAAAGCACTGCCGTCGGAAGGATGGCGGCTTCGACTCCCATCGCGGAAATGACGGGAAGCGCTACGGTGAGCGAGCACTTTCCGACGCATGAAATATCCTGTACGGTGATGATTCTTTTCATAGTATTTTCCTTTTGAAAAACGATTGCGCGGCGAAAGTATTCCATTCGCCGTCGCTTGTGATTTTGTTCTATATGATGGTAGTGATATTGCATTTTGCTGTCAACGGCATACTTCCCATTATCCGCCGTTTCCATTATAACTATCAATATGCGTTCAAACACTACGGTCGATATCCTCGACTCGACGCTGCGCGACGGCGTGCAGGGCGAGGGGATCAGTCTTTCGGTTCAGGATAAAATTCACATCGTGCACGCGCTCGACGAACTCGGAGTTGCGTATATCGAAGCGGGGAATCCCGGCTCGAATCCGAAAGATATGGAATTCTTTCAGGAGATAAAAAAAACGCCGCTTACAAATGCGAAACTCTGCGCTTTCGGTGCGACGCGCAGAAAAGATATTTCGTGCGCGGAAGACGTAAACGTGCAAAGCCTTTTGGCGGCGGAGACGGAAGACGTCGTCATATTCGGAAAGTCGTGGACATTCCACGTCGTCGATATTATTAAAACGACGCTCGAAGAAAACCTTTCGATGGTCCGCGATACGTGTGCATTTTTAACGAAAAACAACCGCCGCGTCATCTACGATGCCGAACATTTTTTTACCGGTTACAGACACGATAAAGACTATGCGCTGAAAACGCTCGCCGCGGCGATCGAAGGGGGAGCCGGTGTACTCACGCTTTGCGAAACGACGGGCGGCTGTCTCATCGACGAATGTAAAAAAGCGGTCGCCGATGTGTACGCGCATTTCGGACGTGAAGCCCTTATCGGTATCCACACGCATGACGATTCGGGACTCGCAGTTGCGAACTCACTCGTTGCGGTCGATGCGGGAGCCCGCCACGTACAGGGAACGCTTCTCGGTTTCGGGGAGCGCACGGGAAACGCGAACCTTGCGACCATCATCGCGGACTTGCAGCTGAAGATGGGCTATACCTGTCTTCCGGAGGAAAAACTGAAATCGCTTACGCCGATCGCGCACCGCGTTGCGGAGATTGCGAACATTGCCCTCAATCCCCAGCTGCCCTATGTCGGCGCGAACGCGTTTGCGCACAAAGCGGGCATGCACATCGATGCGGTTATCAAAAACCCCGATGCGTACGAACACATCGCCCCCGAAAGCGTCGGAAACTCCCGCGTGTTCCTCATGAGCGAAGTTGCCGGCCGCAGCATGATCATCGAAAAGATCAAAAAATTCGATCCGGCGATTCAAAAAGACGATCCCGTCGTTTTGGAAATTATTAAAAAAATGAAAGAGCTCGAATTCGAAGGCTACCAGTTTGAAGGAGCCGACGGAAGTTTCGAACTGCTCGTGCGCAAAACGATCGGAAAATACCAGCCGTTTTTTACGCTGCATTATTATCAGACGAGCGGTATCAATCCGAGACCCGAAAAGGGAGTCAACGCGTGCGCGCAGATAAAAGTTGAAGTCGACGGACAGATCGCGGTGACCGCAGGTGAAGGCGACGGTCCCGTCAACGCGCTCGATATCGCGCTCCGCCGTGCGCTCGAAAAATTTTATCCCGCCGTAAAAAAAATCCGGCTCACCGATTTTAAAGTCCGCGTCATCGACGGAAAGTCAGCGACCGCAGCGCGCGTGAGAGTCCTCATCGAAAGCACCGACGGGGTCGATTCGTGGACGACGGTCGGCGTTTCGGCGGATATCATGGAAGCCTCTTGGCTCGCCCTCGTCGATTCGTTCGAATATAAATTGATAAAAGATATCGAAAAACATTTTCGAAAAATGATCTGAGTGCGCATGCCGATTTTTAAAATTAATAAAATTCGGCACTGCACGCGCTAAGTGAGGTTTGTATGAAAAAAACGATTGCGCTTATTCCCGGCGACGGGATCGGACCGGACGTCGTAGCGGAAGCGGTGCGCGTGCTTGACGCCGTCGCAAAAAAATACGGACACGAGTTTGTATATAAAAATGTCGTTGCGGGAGGGGCTGCGATCGACAGCCGGCAAAATCCGCTTCCGAAAGATCAGCTCGATATCTGCCTCGCATCCGATGCGGTGCTGCTCGGAGCCGTCGGCGGGCCGAAGTGGGACAACGTCGCGCCCGAAATGCGCCCCGAAAAAGCGCTCCTGGGTTTACGGGGCGGCATGAAAGTGTACGCGAATCTCCGTCCCGCCGTCATGTTCAAGCAGTTGAAAGAAGCCTGTCCGCTTAAAGACTCCGGCGACGGCATCGATATCCTCATCGTGCGCGAATTGACCGGCGGCATCTATTTCGGCGAGCGGGGTACGTCGGAGGACGGAAAGAGCGCATGGGATACGGAAACGTATTCGTGGCATGAAATAGAGCGCATCGTGCGGCTCGGCTTTGAAGCGGCGCAAAAGCGGCGGAAAGTGCTCACGGTCGTCGATAAAGCGAATATCCTCAACACGAGCCGACTGTGGCGCAAAGTCACGGAAAGCGTCAAAGGCGATTATCCCGACGTTTCGCTCGGCTATATGTATATCGACAACGCGGCGATGCAGCTCGTGCGAAACCCGAAGCAGTTCGACGTCATCGCGACGAGCAATATGTTCGGCGATATTTTAAGCGACGAAGCGAGCCAAATCACCGGCTCCATCGGCATGCTCGCATCCGCGTCACTCGGCGACGGAAGCGGACCGGGTCTATACGAACCGATTCACGGATCCGCGCCCGACATTGCGGGTAAAGATGCGGCGAATCCGCTTGCGACGATTTTGTCCGCAGCGATGCTTTTGCGCTACAGCTTTCACGCGGAAACCGAAGCGCGTGCGATCGAGACTGCCGTCGAAAGCGTGCTCGACGAAGGCTGGCGCACCGGAGACATCGCGGGAGATATTGCGGCGGTAAAAGCTGCGGGAAAACTTGCCGGCACGAAAAAGATGGGCGAACTCGTAGCCCTGCGCATTGAGGGATAAGAGACGGACGGTTCAAAGATAAAGATAGACGGGCGTTGCGGGCTTTGCCCGCCGGCGCCTCCGCAATTCCGCTTTCGCTCCAGCCGCTTCACTCGCGCAGCTCGCTCCAGTGGCCGCTTCGCGTTGCTCCGGCGCCTAACGCGGTAAAACCGCACGTCAATCGAAATAGACAATCCGAAACGCTCGAAATCCTGCGCGGGGAACTTCGCGCTCTGCGCTCGTTGCAAGTTGCGCGGGAAACTTCGCGCTCCGCTTCCAATGCACGGCACGGATGCCGTGTCGTACATTCCCAAAATGGCTGCGTATTTTTACGAAGTAAAAATACGGTAGTGAGTGGGCTGTCTCAAAAGTCGGTTACTTTTTCGACAGCCTGTCGAGTTTAAAATTAAGTCTTTATATCGCAGTGACTTAATTTTAAACATCGCATAGTTAAACCAAGGAAACTTTCCAAAAACTGAAGCTTTTGGAAAGCCGCGAACGGCCACTGCTCGGATTTGGTTGATGAAGTCGAGAGGTGAAAAACGCTTGCGCGTTTTTCTTTTATAGGAGACGCTCGCAGATTCCTCCGCACTGCTCGGAATTATTTGAATAAGTCGTGAGGCGAAAAACGGCTGAGCCGTTTTTCTTTTATTGAGACGCTCGCAAATCCTGCGCATTGCTCGGATTTATTTGATTAAGTCGTGAGGCGAAAAACGGCTGAGCCGTTTTTCTTTTATTGAGACGCTCGCAAATCCTGCGCATTGCTCGGATTTAGTTGATGAAGTCTGGAGTTGAAAAACGCTTGACGCGTTTTTCTTTTATAGGAGACGCTTGGGAATTCCTGCGCACTGCTCGGAATTCTCAAGCTCTTGTTCGGTTTTGCTGATATTATTATACTGTCGGTATGAGAGGTGGTACTGAAAGAAGCGGGTTGTTGCTTTCTGATGACCGTACTGCAGTTGTTTCGTTTATTCCTGCAGCGTCTATTGAAGCCGTCGATATTCCCGATTCCGTTAGGGTCATACCCGCTTCTCTTTTTTCCGGCTGCACTTCGCTCAAAAGGATAAAGCTTTCGGCTTCTCTTCGTTCTATTCCCGACAGGCTTTTTGAAGGATGTTCTTCTCTTGAAAAAATTATTATGCCGCCTGAAATCGATTCGATCGGACGTGCGGCTTTTTCCGGCTGTTCGTCGTTAAAATCGATTCCGTTCCGCGCCGGCCTCACGGAACTTTCGGAAGATGTTTTTTCATATTGTACGTCGCTTACATCGCTTATCGTGCCCGATACCGTCGAGCGGATCAAAAGCGGAGCCGCTGCCGACTGTACGAAACTTGCCGCGCTCGTTTTGCCTTCTTCGCTCAAAACGCTTGAAGCGGGAGCTTTCGCCGGCTGTTCGTCGCTCCGTCATATCCGCATTTCGGAAGATAACGATGTTTTTTACGTTGAGAAAGACGGCTGTCTCTATCGCCGTGAGGATGCCGCAGTTGTGCTTCGTCCCTGCGATTTTGAAAAGGCTGCGGCTAAATTGATAAAGTCGGCGAAAGCCGAATCGGGTACCGACGGGCAAAAAAACGGCGGGGCGCCCGAAATCGACCGATATGAAGAAAGTTTGCGCACGGCGAAAGCCGGTATCGCTATGCGGAATTTATCGGCAGAAGCGGGAAGGCAGGGGATTGAAAATAATGAAATTAATAATTATACTGAAAACGCTTTCTCTCGCCCGGTATGTGGAATTGAAGGTGACCCTTGCACTTTTGAAAAAAACGGAGAGCTTCCGGAGAAAAGAGACGAAAGTTTTTCGAATGTTCCGGATATGAAAGGGCCGGCAGATGCGGAAACGCTTGAAAAAAGCCGTACGCGGAATTCCGATAAAAAAACAAAAAACGAGAGGGCAGCAGAACATACGGGTGTTTCGGATACGGAAGGGGCGGTTGCAAAATTTTTGAAAAAATCCGATAATTCGGATACCGTAGAAAACGCTTATAGCGAAATATTGGAAGACGTGCCGGATGAAATTGAAATTCATAAATTTAATAATATCGAACCGAACGATGTAATGGAGAAAAACACAATGGCGAATATCGATCAAGCAAGTGTCGATGAAATTTTCAAAAAGGCTTCCGAAATCAAATTGGAAAATAGGGAGACGAAGGACGACGGATTTAAGCCTATTTCTCAGGATGAACTCAATCTGCTCGTCGCTGAAAGCGATATTCTCCGGCAAAATACGCCGGCCGATATAACCGCTCCCGCAAGCGCGCAGGAACACGAATGTTCGGTTTCCGGCGATTCGATTTTAAATCGCATTGCCGATGCGGCGAAAAAATACGAATGTATCGATCTTTCGAATGCGGACGGAAAAAGCGATTGGAACGACGGTCTTTATGTGTTTGCCGAAGGGCTCGTGCTCGATTCATCCGGAAGCGGACACTTTTCGAAAGCTCTTGAAAACTGCTCGCGCCGGATTGCGGCGATTCACAACTATTCGAAGATTTTTATGTATTACGGTCTTCCGTTCGGCGACGACGAGTTCGCCCACCTGTTTACGGATTTTATCACCGAGCGCAATACGGTATACGCGTGCAGCGCTTCGAAACTGTCGCTCATTTCCGGAGATGCCAAACATTTTGCGTCTCTTGCAGGGATCAGCCTTGAACGCGATCAGATAGGACAGGCGAACGCGCGTGCTGGCGATCTCGAAACGAAACTTATTAAAATGATGCTGCAGGATAATTATTCGGCCTAAGTTTCGGTTAAAAGCTTTTTATACGTGTGAAAAGTGCAATAGACGAAGCCGTGTGCAGCTCGAATGTTTGTTTTATCATAAATTAATTATACTGTATTTCTTAAATATTTATTTAAAATCTCTTGACTAGCATCGCCTCGATAGATTAGGATATATTCATATTTTATTCTTGCGGCGGGGTATTTTGATTTCGGCCGACAGAGGTTTATAATGGCACAAATGAAAAGCGATAATGCAAAAAAAGGTATAGAACGTGCGCCGCATCGTTCGTTGTTTTATGCGATGGGGTATACGGACGAAGAGCTCGGCCGTCCGCTCGTCGGCGTATGCTGCGCGAAAAACGAAATCATTCCGGGACACTTCGAACTCGACCGTATTGCCGAAGCGGCAAAGGCTGGTGTCCGTATGGCAGGCGGTACTCCGATAGAATTTCCGGCGATCGGCGTATGCGACGGTATCGCGATGGGACACGAAGGGATGAAATATTCTCTCGTAACGCGTGAGCTTATCGCAGATTCTATCGAATGCGTCGCAAAAGCGCACCAGTTCGACGCGCTCGTGCTTATTCCGAATTGCGATAAAGTCGTTCCCGGCATGCTCATGGCGGCGGCCCGTCTCAATCTTCCGACCGTCGTCGTTTCAGGCGGTCCCATGATGCCCGGTCACGTTGCGAATTCTTCGAACCCGTACGCCGCAAGGGGCTTGAGTTTAAGCGATATGTTTGAAGCCGTCGGTGCCGTCGCTGCCGGTAAAATCGACGAGGCGCAGCTTAAAGAGCTCGAAGAGCGCGCCTGTCCCGGCTGCGGCGCGTGCTCGGGTATGTTTACGGCGAACAGTATGAACTGTCTCACCGAAGTGCTCGGTCTCGGGCTTCCCGGGAACGGGACGATCCCCGCAGTGACCGGCCGGCGTATAGCTCTGGCAAAACGGGCGGGTATGCAGGTTATGGAAATGTTCGACAAAGGGATCACCGCACGTTCCATGATGACGGCCGATTCGTTTCGAAACGCGCTTACGGCGGATATGGCGCTCGGATGTTCGAGCAATACGGTGCTCCACGTTCCGGCGATCGCGCACGAAGCGGGCGTCGCAATCGATCTGCACATGATAAACGATATCAGCGAAGTAACTCCCAATCTCTGCCACCTCGCTCCGGCGGGGCACACGTTTATGAACGAACTCGACGATGCCGGCGGCGTTGAAGCGGTACTCGCGGAACTCGCAAAAAAACAATTGATAAAAACCGATTTGATTACGGTTACCGGAAAGACGATCGCCGAAAATATTAAAAGCGCCGTCAACAGAAATCATTCGGTTATTCGACCGATCGAAAATCCTTTTTCGCCCAACGGCGGCATTGCGATTTTGTTCGGCAATCTCGCGCCCGACGGTACGGTCGTAAAGCGGAGCGCCTGCGCAAAGGAGTTGATGAAGCACACGGGACCTGCGCGCGTATTCGACGATGAAAAGGACGCGATGGCGGCGGTGCAAAAGCGAGAGATCAAACCGGGCGACGTCGTCGTCATCCGTTACGAGGGACCGAAAGGCGGGCCGGGTATGCGCGAAATGCTTGCCGTTACGGCAGCCCTTGCGGGGCAGGATCTCGACAAAGATGTCGCGCTCATCACCGACGGACGTTTCAGCGGCGCAACGCGCGGTGCATCCTTCGGACACTGTTCGCCCGAAGCGGCCGTCGGCGGGCCCATAGCGCTCGTGCAAGAAGGCGATAAGATAACGTTCGACATAAACGCGTATACGATCAAGCTCGAAGTGAGCGACGAAGAACTTCAAAAGCGGAAGGCGGCGTGGAAGGCGCCTTCTCCGAAAGCGACGGAAGGCTATCTTGTCCGCTATGCAAAGCTCGTGTCGTCCGCAGATAAAGGTGCGATTTTACAGTAACGCGGAGGATGGTCGATGAAATATACCGGTGCGCAAATCGTTGTGGAATGTCTTATCGAACAGGGAGTCGATACCGTTTTCGGCTATCCCGGAGGGGCGATCCTCAATATCTACGACGAACTGTATAAAAACGAAAAACGTCTCCGTCACATCCTCACCGCTCACGAACAGGGCGCTTCTCACGCTGCAGACGGCTATGCGCGTTCAACCGGCAAAGTCGGCGTCGTTATGGCGACAAGCGGGCCGGGGGCTACGAACCTCGTTACGGGAATCGCGACGGCATATATGGACTCCGTTCCCATCGTCGCGATCACGTGCAACGTTATAGCGCCCCTGCTCGGTAAAGACAGTTTTCAGGAAATCGATATTGCGGGCGTGACGATGCCCGTCACAAAGCACAATTTTATCGTGCGCGATGTCGGAAAGCTTGCCGACACGATACGCGAAGCGTTTTTTATTGCAAAGACGGGGCGCCCGGGTCCCGTACTCATCGATATTCCGAAAGACGTTACCGCATCTTCGTGCGATTATGTTTCAGCAAAGTCTTTTCCCGATGCGCAGTTTTCCAAGCGCAAAGCGAGTCTGCACCGCATTATGAAAGTATGCAGCGTTTCCGATGAAAAAATTAATAAACTTGCTTCGCTCATCAATGCGTCGGAGCGGCCCTTTATTTACGCGGGCGGCGGCGTGATTATATCGGATGCGTGCGAAGAGCTCAAAGCGCTCGCCGAAAAAGCGCAGATCCCCGTTTCGATGAGTCTTATGGGAAAGTCGGCTTTTCCGAATACTCACGCGCTTTCGACCGGCATGATCGGTATGCACGGAACGAAGGCGTCGAATACGGCTGTCGATAAATGCGACCTTTTGCTTGCGATAGGCACGCGTTTCAGCGACCGTGTCATAGGCGATCCCAAGAGATTTGCGGGAAAGGCGAAGATCGTGCAGATCGACGTGGATCCCGCCGAAGTGAACAAAAATATCGCAGTCCACGATTCTCTCGTCGGCAATATAAAGGATGCGCTTTCGCGCCTTTTGCCCCTCGTCGAAAAGAGAAAAGCGTCCGAATGGAACGCGAAGATAAGCGAATGGAAAGCCGAAGTGCCGCCGAGTTGGAAACAAAGCGGAAAGCTTTTTCCGAAATCGATTTTCGAATACGTCAACGGTAAGGTTCCTTCCGATACGATCGTCACGACGGAAGTCGGGCAGCATCAAATGTGGACTGCGCTCTTTTATCATTTTGAAAAACCGCGCACTTTTCTTACGTCGGGAGGATTGGGAACGATGGGATTCGGTACGGGGGCGGCGATCGGCGCACAGCTTGCGAACCCCGATAAAAAAGTCGTTCACTTTGCAGGCGACGGTTCGTTCCGCATGAACTGCAACGAACTTGCGACGATAAGTCACTACGGTCTTCCGATCATAATCGTCATTTTCAATAACGGCGCGCTCGGAAACGTCCGCCAGTGGCAGACGCTTTTTTACGAAAAGCGCTACAGCGCGACGACGCTCGATTTTGCACCCGACTTCGTAAAGCTCGCCGATGCCTACGGAGTGGCAGGCGTGCGCGTTGCAAGTGAAGCGGAATTCAAAAAAGCTTTCGATGCGGCCCTCGCTTCCGGAAAGCCCGCGGTGATCGACGCTGCGATCGACAAAGATGAAATGGTGCTTCCGATGATTCCGCCGGGAAAATCCGTCGACCGCATTATGATGGATATCGATCTGTAACACGCCGTACCCGTTCGGACGATGCTTTTTAAAATACGGCATTTTAAAGATGGCAATTAATCGATATATGCGGTATACTGAATGTGCCGTATAGAGACGGAAACGGAGGCATATATGTACGAGTCCGGCGAAGATTATCTTGAAGCGATCCTTAGAGTCAAAGAATCCAAAGGTACGGTTCACTCGGTCGATGTCGCAAAAAAGCTCGGCGTTTCCAAACCGAGCGTGAGCAGGGCGGTCGGCATATTGAAGCGTGACGGCTATCTCGAAGACAGTGAAGGTACGGAACTCGAATTTACGAAAAAAGGTCTCGAAAAAGCGACGAATATATATTCCCGTCATCGCCTGCTCACCGATTTTTTTGTAAAGATCACCGGCGTTTCCAAAGAGCAGGCGGAAGAAAACGCGTGCCGCGTCGAACACGATATCGATGCGGATATCGTTGCGGGTATCGAAAATTGGATGAAAAAAAAGAATAAGTAGGCTGCCGCAAAAATAATCTTCCGCTCAATCTGACAAGCGGCGTCTTTCGCTTACGCCCGCCCGGTGCGGGGCTAAAGGCAGCGACCGCAGCGGAGCGAGGACGCCGAGCGTGAGCGAGCCGCAAAGGGCGGGTTTGCCGATACGTTTCGTCCGTATTTTTCTTATCGACCTTAAAACGGTTTTTTCTTTTTTATCTCCTTGTTTTTCATATTTTATTTTACAAATTATATAAGTAGGTGTATACTGTTCTAAACGAGTGCTCTATTGCACTTGCGATTTGTATGGCGGTTGTCGGACGGTAAAGATCGGCGCAGTCTGCCGCTTTATCTCGATTTTGCGTAAAGCGCATAGTGCGATCTGTGCGTAAAATCGTATTAATTATTTATTATTAAAAATGTGCGATCGCTCGAAGAGGCGGAGCGGAACGCTTCGCTGCGAACTGCGCGCACGGCTAAAAATTTTTCGGGATTTGCGCTTTGCTAAAGCTTTGCCGCGAATTTTTACGAAGGTTTTTAGGGAGGATCTATGGTTTCTTTCTTTTTATGTATCGGTCTGCTTATAGCAGGGTATTTTGTGTACGGAACGATCGTCGAAAAAGTGTTCCAGCCCGATGCGAATCGGGTGACGCCCGCCATGGCAAATCCTGACGGTATCGACTATGTTCCGATTTCGACGCCGCGTGCGTTCCTTATTCAGCTTTTGAATATCGCCGGTCTCGGACCGATTTTCGGCGCGATTTCGGGCGCTTTGTGGGGGCCGAGCGTCTACCTTTGGATCGTCGGCGGTACGATCTTGGCGGGTGCGGTACACGATTATCTTTCGGGTATGCTGTCGGTGCGGAACGACGGCGCGAGTATTTCGGAAATCACGGGTAAATATTTGGGTCCCGTTATGATGACCGTCATGCGCGTATTCAGCGTCGTTTTGCTCGTTATGGTCGGCGTCGTCTTTATGGTGGGTCCGGCGGGCTTGCTTGCGCTTTTGACGCCCGAATGGCTCAACGTAAAAGTGTGGACGGTGATCATCCTCGTCTACTATTTTCTTGCGACGCTGCTTCCGGTCGATAAAGTCATCGGGCGTTTTTATCCGATTTTCGGTATCTTCCTCATCCTCATGGCGCTCGGCGTTTCGGTTGCGACGATCATGAACCACGGCGTCCGCCCGATGATGGATATTACGCTTCAAAACCTGTATCCTGCGGCAACGCAAAAACCGATTTGGCCGCTTATGTTCATCACCGTCGCGTGCGGCGCCATATCCGGTTTCCACGCAACGCAGTCGCCGATCGTTTCCCGCACGATACGGAACGAAAAAGAAGGCCGGAGAGTATTTTACGGAGCGATGGTCGCTGAAGGCATCATCGCTATGATTTGGGCATCCGCTGCGATCGCGTTTTTCTGGAATAAAGACGGTGCCGGCACGGGCTTGAAAGCGATGCTTGAAATGGGCGGCGGAAACCCGAAATCGGTATACGCAATCTGCACGGGTCTTCTCGGAAAAGTCGGAGGGGCGATTGCGCTTATCGGTGTTATCGCTTGTCCGATCACGTCGGGCGATACGGCATTCCGAAGCGCGCGTATGGTTATCTTCGACTGGTTTAAGCTCGACGAAAAAGATCTTAAAATTCGCCTTTCGATTGCGGTTCCGCTGCTTTTGATCGGCTACGGTATTTCGTGGATCAACTACGGCGTCGTCTGGCGGTATTTTTCATGGTCGAACCAAACGCTTGCGATGATCGTATTGTGGGCGGGAGCGGCTTATCTTGCGACGAATTACCCGAACAGAAACCGCTGTTGGATTGCCGCGGTTCCCGCAACCTTTATGTCCGCCGTATCGATCACGTATCTGTGTTACGCACCGGAGTGTTTTAACCTCGTGCGGCTCGGACAGCAGGGTATTACCGTTTCGTATGCGGTCGGTATAGTTTTTGCGGTCGTTTTCCTCTTTGTGTTTATGTTCAGAATTTATTTGAATCCGAAACGCAGCCTTGAAATACAAAACAAAACGATTATCGGACGCAAATAAGTTTTACGGCGCATAAGGCGTGTGCCGCCCGAAGCGAATGCTTTCGGGCGGTTTTTTATCCTACCGTGAAGCGCTGCGCTTTTTGAACAGTCTTTCCGCACAGGCTTTTGCGATTTCATCCCGCGTGAAAAAAAGTAGGGCGATGCCGACGGCGGCGAAGAGGAGCGCCGAAAGGGCGACTACGCTTCCGTCCGAAACGATACGGCCGTGTCCCGCAAAAAAAGATACGAGGCGCGGTTTTACGATATAGACGGGAAGAGAGGCTGCGGCGGAAAAAATTATTATTTTCAATTCATACAGTACCGACGATTTAATAATTTTTTTTGTATCGACGGAGCGCAAACGCGGAAGCGCGGCGCATAAAAAAACGGTATTCGCAAAGCTTGCGATCGAAAGGGCGAGCGCGATGCCCGCACCCTTCATGCGTCCGACGAAAAGAGAAGCGAGCGCGATATTGACGGCGAAGTTGAAAATACCCGCAAGCGTCGGAAGCACGGTGTTTTTTTGCGCATAAAACGACGGGGACAAAACGCGGTTTTGCGCGATAAAGACGAGACCTATCATGTGAAAGCGGAATACCGAAAGCGTCATCGCTACCGATTCGTCGGTAAAGTTTTTCGTTTTGTAGACGAGCGAAATGATTTCCTTTCCGCAGATAAGCGAATAAAACGTAACCGGAAGCGCTATCAGCGTGATGATTTTTAGGGCGCGGATGAGCAGCGCCGTAAAATCGTCCCAGCGTTTTTTTTGCGCAAGCGCCGACATGTCCGGCAAAATAACCGAACCGATCGATACGGCGAATATGCCTAAAATCAATTCCTGCAGCCGAAGCGAATATTGCAGACTCGCGTAGATGCCGATGCCCGCGCGTTTTGCGAGCGTACTCGATACGACGTCGTTTATCTGGTATGCGGCCATACCGACGACGGTCGGAAAGACGAGGAGCATGACGCGTCTCGTGCCGGGATTCGTAAACGCGCTTTTAAGCGACGCGAACGAAACGCGCCACTTCGTGCGCAGTACGAAGGGCAGCTGAAAGAGCATTTGCGAAACGCCGCCTGCGATGACGCCTGCCGCCATAGCGCGCGCGGGATTCGCCGTATACGGGGCGAGTATGTACGTGAGAGTGATGACGACTGCGTTGAACAAAACGGGAGCGAAGCCCGACGGTGTGAAAATGCCGACGCCGTTTAAGATTCCCTGAAAGAGGGCGGCGACGGAAACGACGGCGAGATAGGGAAACATGATACGCGTGAGAAGCACCGCTTCCGGCATTGTCGCCGCATCGGTACTGCCGTAAAATATTTTAATGATCACGGGCGTAAAGGCGATACCCAAAGCGGTGACGGCTCCCGTCAAAAAAGTGACGAGGGTAAGCGTCGATGAGATAAAATCCTGCGTTTTTTTTCTGTCGGCATCCGACGAAATATCTTCGACGTATGCGCGGAAAGTCGGGATGAAGGCGACGGAAACGCTGTTTTCCGCGAAGAGCCTTCGAAAGAGATTCGGCAGTTGAAATGCGATACCGAATGCGTCCGCTATGGCTCCGGTTCCGAGAAAAGCCGCTTTGGTCATTTCGCGCACGAGGCCGAGTATGCGCGATAAAAGCGTGACGACCGAAAGGCGGATGCCCGACCGTACGAGTGAATGCGATTTTGTTTCCGTCATTCGCTAAGCATAGCGCAAGAAGTACCGCTTGTGCAATGTGCCGCGCTTGTCTTGATAACGCTTTCAGTACACGGACGGCGATTTTTTCGCTATATTTATTATATGCGTATGATCGATATACGATCGAAATCGAAGCTGTAAGGAGCAGAACTATGAGTGTCGTCAACGCGAGAAAAATAGGTGTTATCGGATGCGGATTTGTCGGCGCATCGTCGGCGTTCGCATTGATGGAAAGCGGTCTGTATTCGGAAATGGTTTTAATCGATGCGGATCAAAATAAAGCCGAAGGCGAAGCGCTCGATATAAGCCACGGGCTTCCCTTTGCCGGTCCGATGAAAATATATGCGGGCTCATACGACGACATACGCGATGCGTCGATCGTCGTCGTGACGGCGGGCGCGGGGCAAAAGCCCGGAGAGACGCGGCTCGATCTTGTAAAAAAGAACGTTGCGATTTTCAAATCGATTATTCCGGAAATCGCAAAGCGGGATTTTCAGGGCGTACTGCTCATCGTCGCAAATCCCGTCGACATTTTAACGTATACGGCGGCAAAGCTTTCGGGTTTGCCGGAAAACCGCGTGTTCGGTTCGGGTACCGTTCTCGATACGGCACGGCTGAAATATCTTTTGGGCGAACACTTGAGCGTCGACAGCAGAAGCGTTCACGCCTTTATCATCGGCGAACACGGGGACAGCGAAATCGCCGCGTGGAGCTGTGCGAACGTTTCGGGCATCAAGCTCAACCGCTTTTGCGATATGCGCGGTTTTCACGAACACGAAGATTCCATGCGCAGGATCGCCGAAGAAGTCAAAAACAGCGCGTACAAAATCATCGATAAAAAGAAAGCGACGTATTACGGAGTGGCGATGGCGGTCAGGCGCATCTGTCAGGCGATCAGCCGCGATGAAAAATCGATTTTGCCGGTATCGACGATACAGCACGGCGCTTTCGGAATCGAAGGTGTTGCGCTGAGTATGCCCGCGGTCGTCGGAAAGGACGGTGTCGAAACGCAGGTGCCGCTCGAACTCGATGAAAAAGAGAGGGAAGCACTTTTACATTCGGCCCGGACGCTCAAAAAAGTCATCGACGAATCGGCGGTGTTTTAAGAATAAGCCCAGCCCGGATGCGCAGGACACCCATTCGCGGCGTGCGCCGCGAATGCGGGGCTGTCTCAAAAGTCGGTTACTTTTTCGACAGCCCGTCGAGTTTAAAATCCAGTCTTTGTATTATAATGACTTGATTTTAAACGTCGCATATAAAATCAAGGAAGCTGTCCAAAAACTTCAGTTTTTGGACAGCCCCATGAGCGTGAGCGAATCCGGAGCAGCCGGCTCTTCCGACCGGCCGCTTCCGAAAAAGGTATTTTAAGTTATATCCGTGCGGAGGTTTTAATACTCCGACGCCGCTTGAAGCTTCGCTGCGAGGCTGCGTCGGGATTGTTGATCCGTGCGGAAGCTTGCTGCTTCGCTTGTTGACGGCCGGCTTTTAGGCTCGTGCTTTTATGCATTCGATAAAGCGCATGATGTTTTCGACCGTGAGTTTGAGATCGTTTTTGGCGCGCGGTTTTGCGCGGCTGTAGTCGACTGCGACGCGGTTTATGCTGAAGACTGCCGATACGCCCGTGTCGTACGCTTCTTCGATGTCGTCTCCGATATCGCCGACGACCGCGATGAGCGGTACTTCCGCTTTTTTCGTGCGGCGCGCTATGCCGATGACGACTTTCCCGCGAAGGCTCTGCGTGTCGATTTTTCCTTCGCCCGAAAAAACGCAGTCCGCGTCTTTGACGAGTTCGTCGAATCTCACCGTGTCGAGCACCGTTTCGATGCCCATCTGCAGCTTTGAATCGAAAAAGACGTTCATGCCGTAGCCCATGCCGCCTGCAGCTCCCGCGCCCGGCATGAGAGAAGCGTCTTTGTGCAGATCCCGTTCGACGACTTCGGCGAGGCGGCGGAGTCCCGAATCGAGCCTCTTTACCGCTCTTTCGTCGGCGCCCTTTTGCGGCCCGAAAACGTATGCGGCTCCCGTCTCTCCGTAGAGCGGATTGTCTATGTCGCACATCGTGACGATTTCGATGCCCTTGAGCGATGGATGCAAAGCCGATGAGTCGATGTGTTCGATGTCGCAGAGCGTACCGCCCGTCGGGATGAATTCTTTTCCGGTTTTATCGATGAACTTTACGCCGCATGCCGCAGCCGCTCCGCAGCCTCCGTCGTTCGTCGCGCTTCCTCCGAGTCCCATGATGAGTTTCGTGCAGCCGTCTTCGATCGCGCGAAGAATGAGAGCGCCCACTCCGAACGTCGTCGTCTTTTCGGGATTGCGCCTGTCTTCGACGAGGGGAAGCCCAGCGCAGGCAGCCATTTCGATGACGCCCGTTTTTCCGTCGGAAAGCTTTCCGTAAAACGCATCCATTTTGTTAAAGTAAGGATCGTCCGCGGATACGGTGATTTTTTTTCCGCCGACTGCAGTGAGAAAGGCGTCTACGCTGCCTTCTCCTCCGTCTGCAACGGGAATGCTTATGACGTTCGTTTCGGGATAAATTTTTTTTATCGCTTTTTCCATGATGCCGCATATCTCTGCGGAACTCATCGTGCCTTTGAATGAATCGGGGATCAGTACGATTTTTTTCACTGCATCGTCTCCTTAGGCCTCTGTCGGTTTTTTACGTACAATTTACAGCGCGCACCGCTGCATAGGATGCCGTGTGCCGCAGCGGATATCATTTTTTCGGAAAGACTTTTCCGAACTCGTTTAATAACTGAGGCGTTTGAACGGCGCCGTCTATGTCGGTGAGCTTTCCTCTCGTGCGGTAAAAATCGATAAGCGGTTCGGTTTGTTCGCGGTACACGTCCATACGGTGCAAAATCGATTCCTGTTTGTCGTCGTCCCGCTGGTAGAGTTCGCCGCCGCAGTTGTCGCAGACGCCTTCTTTTTTCGGCGGCAAAGTGAGCACGTTGAAGTTCGTTCCGCATTTTTTGCAGACGCGCCGCGTCGAAAGGCGCTTGATAACTTCTTCATCTTTAATAATGAAATTGACGACCTTTACGTCGTCGCAGATTTTTGTAAACGCTTCAGCTTGCGCAAGGGTGCGCGGAAATCCGTCGAGGATAAAGCCGTCTTTCGTATCGTCCGCTTCGAGCCGCTCTTTTACGAGCGCGCACGTGATGTCGTCGCTGACCAAGCCGCCCGAGTCGATGATGCTTTTGACTTTTTTCCCGAGTTCCGTTTGATTTTTTATCGCCGCGCGGAAAATATCGCCCGTCGAAATGTGCGGGATTTTATACTCCTGTGCGACTTTGACGGCGAGAGAACCTTTGCCCGCTCCCGGAGGCCCTAAAAAGATGAAATTCATACTTACCTCTGTATTTGTTTATACGTTTCGATGATGATGTATTTTAACCGCTCGTGTAAAATACGTCTAGGGCATGGGCATGAATTGCGGGCAGTACGCAACAATCGCGCATCTCCCGCACCGCCTGTGCCAGTCTTTTTATGCAAGCCGGGCTCCCGAGGTTTTCCGCGCACTGCAATTTTATCCGCATAGCCGATAATCCGATCCGGCTTTCGAAAGCTTTATCCGTAAAATAGATTTTAAGGGGGAAAGCCTTCCCCTCGCGCGGGCTGTCCAAAAACTTCAGTTTTTGGACAGCTTTCTTGATTTTATGTGCGACGTTTAAAATTAAGTCATTATAATATAAAGACTTAATTTTAAACTCGATAGGCTGTCGAGAAAGTAACCGACTTTTGAGACAGCCCCTGCCACTTCCTGCGGGGACACCCCGCAACGCCCCGTCCTTCGTACAGTTTGCCGCGCAGGAACCTTTTTCGAAAAAACTCCGAAATCGCACCGGCGAAGCGAATATATATTACTGAAGTATTATCAGGATAACCGCACCGGAAATTGTATTTCTAAAAAATAGCGTATAACGTAAAAAATCGGCTGCACTCCCGGCAGCAGCCCTGCCGTTCGCCGCGGCAGACCGTAATCGGAATCGGACTGCGTAATCTCTTTTTACAAAGAGATTGCTTGCCATCGGTCTGAGCGGCTCGGCGGCAGTTCCGCTGCCTCGCGTTCCGCCTTTTTTATGTAAGTATGACTTCTTTTCTAAGTATCCATTTCCGATGCGGTTATCCCGGAGGTCGATAAAAAGCATCGGCTGAAATAGCGCCTCCGCTTTTTATCTCGAGTTTGCGTTGCAAACTCGCCGATTGAACGTGTGCGCTCGCGCGCACAGAAAAAACTTTTTCGGAAGTTACACCTTGCTTGAAGCTTCGCTGCAAGTACCTGCAAAAGTTTTTTGAGAGGTTTTATGGCAAAGCATAATCGCCGGTATAAGGATTCGGTCTTTGTCGATTTTTTCGGCGAAGATAAAAACGCGAAAGCGAACTTTCTTTCGCTCTACAACGCGCTCCATGGTACTTGCCTCGACGAAACGACGGAACTCGAACCGCTCCGTCTCGAACAGGTGATGTATATGGCCTTTTGCAACGATGTCGCCTGCCTCGTCGACGGGAAAATCATTGTACTCGTTGAACACCAATCGACTGTGAACGCCAATATGCCGCTGCGCTTTTTGCAGTATGCCGCTCGGCTTTATGAACGCATACAAAACCCGCGTGACCGTTATCTCAAGCACCTGAAAAAAATCCCTACGCCGGAATTTTACGTATTTTACAACGGCGAAGAAGATTACCCCGAAACCGCAACGCTCCGTCTGTCCGACGCTTTTATAACGACACCCGAAAAACCGAGCCTCGAACTCGTTGTCAGCGTGACGAATATCAATTATAATAAGGGAAGCAGAATCTTACGTACGTGTAAACCGCTTGAAGAATACACGCTGTTCATCGAAGCGGTGCGGAAACATACCAAGCTCGACAGTGAAAACGGCTTTAAGAACGCGATCAAAGAGTGCATACAAAACGACATCCTGCGGGAGTATTTACAAAGAAAAAGTCGGGAGGTGATGAACATGTTAATTGCCGAATACGATTACGATGTGGACATAGCCGTGCAGCGGGAGGAAGCGTTACAGGAAGGCGAAGCAAAAGGTTTTTCTCTTGGGGTTACACAGGGCATTTCCGAAGGCTCATATCAAAAAGCGATTGAAACGGCGAAGAATTTACTCGGTTTGGGATTGTCGGTCGCAAACATAGCCAAAGCAACCGGTCTCACCGAAGCGGAAATCGAAAAGCTGTAGCCTTGCTCCCTCTCCGCACTTCACGTGCGACTTTGTGCGTTCTGCTTGCGGAAGCGGCGTTCGCATACGTCTGCAGACCATTGTATGACGGTCATTTTCGACGAAAGAAAGCATGGTTTTATCAGTCTCCTTGCGCTTGCAGACTTATAAGCCTCCGCCGTGTACAGTTTTTTTCGCGCATCCGTTATCTTACGTCGTTTTCGTCAAGCCCGTACTGTTCGTTTTCATCGTTCAGTCCTGCGGGTTCCACGTGTACCATGATGTCGTATACGTCGGGGATGGCGCATCGGACGGCGCTTTCCACTTGACAGGCGATTTCATGAGCGGCAGACACGCTCATATCGGCCGCCACTTCTATATCCAAGTCGATATCCCAATGCGAAGCGATTTTTCTGATCCGCGCTCGGTGCGGATGCGACACTCCTTTTACGGAAGATGCGGCGTCGAAAAGGCGCTTGTATATTTCGCGGTCGGTGTTTCCGTCCATGAGTTCGGTATTCATATCCGAAAAGATTGCTATCGCATTTTTAATAACCCATGCGCTTACGAGGAGGGCGGTGACGGGATCGAGTGAAGGGCAGCGGAAAAGCCGCGCAGCTCCTATGCCTAAAAGCACACCCGAAGACATGACGATATCGCTTTTCATATTCTGTGCGTTCGCTTTGATTATGGCGCTGCCGCTTTTTTTCCCGAGCGTATACTGCGTTACGGCGAGTATCGCTTTTCCCGTGATCGACAGTGCGGCTGCAGCGAGTGCCGCAGGGCTCACTTCGTTTTTGTACGAGTGCCTGATAAGAGAGCCTACGGACGAAAGGGCGAGCTGCGTGCCGGCAAAAAAGATGACGAAGGACAGAGCCATCGTCGCCGTCGTTTCCGCCCTGCCGTGTCCCCACGGATGCTCTTTGTCGCCCGGCCGCGAAACGATAGTGCTTACGATGAGCGTCATAAGCGCGATCGCGACGTCGGTGAGCGAATCGATGCCGTCGCCCATAACGGCAAGACTTCCCGAAACTTTCGAAAGAAAAATCTTTACGCATGCGAGCGCAAGATTTCCGAAAAGCGCGATATATCCCGCCCTCCGCATGAGAACGATATGTCTTTCATTTCTGTCCGCCGTATTTAATTCCATAATAAATAATTTTAACAAATTGTATGCGGCTCTACAAGCGCGCATGACAACGTGTGTCGGCAGTGTGTGCGGAATAAAATCGATGAACGAAAGTGAGGGCGGCGCGGCGATCGGTATCGGCATGAAAACATAGCTCTACCGTATTGACGGAAAAGGGGAAGCGTCTTATTATTCCCCTACAATGATAAAGATTGCAGTGATAACGGGCGCTTCGAGCGGTCTCGGAAGCATCTATGCGAAACTCATAGACGGACGGAAAGACATCGATGAGATTTGGCTCATCGCACGGCGAGAAGACAAATTGCTTGAACTTTCTTCGTCCCTCGAACATAGGACGAATATTCTTCCGCTCGATTTGACAAAGCCTGCGAGTATCGACAGACTGGAAAACGCTCTCAAAGCGAAAGCAGAGCGAGTGCCCTCGTACGATCTCTCATCCGCAGACGAAAAAAAAGGCGGGGACGGCATGACGGTCGCTTTTCTCGTAAACTGCGCAGGCGTAGGCAAAATCGGCAATTACTGCGATATAGAGCGTGAAGACAATGAGCGCATGATTGCGCTCAACTGCACGGCATTCGTCAATGCGGCGAATACCGTTTTACCGTATATGAAGAGGGGCGCAAGAATTATCAATATTTCGAGTACGTCCGCGTTTCAGCCGTTTCAGCACCTCGCCGTATATGCGGCGACGAAAGCGTTCGTGTTGAGCTGGTCGCGCGCGCTTCACTGGGAGCTCTTTACGCGCGGCATCCGAGTGACGGCGGTGTGTCCCTATTGGATGAAAAAAACGGAATTTATTAAAAACGCGGAAACGAGCGGTATTCCTTCTTCTCATTCGATTCGTAATTTTCGTTTCGGCGACGATCCAGTATTCGCCGCGCGCCTTTCTCTTTGGGCAAGCGCTTTAAACTTGCCTGTCGTAACGACCGGAGTTGTCAGTACTCTGCACCGCCTTATTGCAAAGATTATACCGCGAGGGATCATGCAGGCGCTGTGGGAACTTTGGCGGCTGTTATAAAAGAGGCCGCCGCGACATTCGTGCCGTTAAAAGTCGAAATTATCGGGATCCTGTTTTGCGATGCCCGTATCCAAATCGCTTATCTTTTCCATTTCATCTTCGGTGAGACTGAAATCGAAGATGTCCGCGTTTTCTTTGATGCGTTTCGGATCGACGGATTTCGGGATCGTAATGATGCCGTTTTGATAATCCCAGCGGAGCGTCACCTGCGCCGCGCTTTTTTTATGCGCTTTGGCAATTTCAGCGATCGTCCTGCTTTCGAGTACGATACCGCGGCCGAGCGGACTCCACGCTTCGGGAACAATCGAATGAAGCGCACAGTATTCGCGTAGACTTTCTCGAGTCAAAAACGGATGACATTCGAATTGATCGACTGCCGGAACGACGTTGGAGACGGCGGCGAGTTCTTCGAGATGGTGTTCCAAAAAATTACTTACGCCGATCGCCCGCACTTTTCCCGACGCGAGAAAGTCTTCCATGTATTTCCAAGTGTCGATAAATTTACCCGGCACCGGCCAGTGAATCAAATACAGATCGATATAATCGAGTTTGAGTTTGTTGAGACTTTCGTGGAACGCATCTTCCTGCCGGTTGTCTCTCTGATCCTGATTCCACATCTTTGTCGTTACAAAAACTTCTTCGCGCGGCACGCCGCTTTCGCGGATCGCTTTGCCGACTTGCGTTTCGTTATTGTAAAAGGCCGCCGTATCGATGAGACGATAACCGCATTCGAGAGCCGTCCGTACCGCACGAATCGTCGCGTCTCCCGCTTTGTAAACGCCGAGTCCGAACTTCGGCATGAGGATGCCGTTGTTAAGCGTAATTCTTTCGTCAAGTCCCATACGAAACCTCCGTTATTAAAAACTGCGACAGCACATTCAGTATAATAAAATAACGGAAAAAAATACATCGCTTGAAAGACGGTAAACAGGCAAAATAATAATTGCAATACCGTTTCGATTTTATATGCTGCGCGTTTACCGACGGGAAAAATCGCCCTTTGCGTATGGACGGAAAAAACGTTATACTCGTGCCATGCAATTTTCAAACCTTTTTGTCGTACTTTATTGTGTCGGAACTTTTCTTTCGTTTTTATTACATAATTTTATTGAGAGACTCCAATACGTGTTTCGAAAAAAATACGGACGCGACATACCTCTGGAACTTGCGCCGTATATCACGCCGCGTGATGCGGAAAAAACCTGTGCGTATAAAGATGCGCGCTATCGTCTTTGGGTTTTCGAATACGGCGCATCGACGGCGCTCGGCGCGGTTTTATTGCTTTCGGGCTTTTATCCCTGTGTCTTCCGCGCGCTTAAGTCCGTATCCGATAATCCGTATGCGCTGACGCTCATCTTCGCGCTTACGGTATCGATTCCGTCCGCAGTCTTGTCGCTCCCGTTCGAATGGTATGAAGAGTTCGTCATCGAAAAGCGCTTCGGTTTTTCTTCGATGACGGTACGGCTTTGGATCGCGGATAAGCTCAAATCTTTTGCCGTCGCTCTCGTCGTGTCGGCGCTTTTACTTTCGGCGATGACGGCGATCTTCGAACACGTGAGCGCATGGCCCTTCGTGCTTGCAAGCGTTTACGTCGCGTTTTCGCTTCTCATGTCGTTTATCTATCCGCGCCTCATCGCTCCTCTTTTTAATAAATTTACTCCTCTCGGAGAGGGAGAACTCAAGTCGCGTATCTCCGATTTTATGGAGCGTACGGGATTCAAATCAAGCGGAGTTTTTATCATGGATGCGTCGAAGCGCAGCAAACATTCAAACGCGTATTTTACGGGCTTCGGAAAGACGAAGCGCGTCGTTCTTTACGATACGCTCGTCGAACAGCTTTCGGTCGATGAAGTCGGCGCCGTCCTCGCGCACGAACTCGGCCACTATAAAAAACATCACATCGTAAAGCGTTTTGCCGTCACGATCCCTCTCGTGTACATCGTCCTCTTTGCCGCCGCCCGACTTGCTTCATGCGAAGCGCTTTACAGCGGATTCGGTTTTTCCTATGATGCGGCGCTTCCGTACATGAAATTCATCGCACTCTTTTTGTTGTCGGAAGTTTTCGGCTGCTACGGCATCTTCGTTCGGCTTGTTTCCAATTTCTTTTCGCGAAAAGACGAATACGAAGCCGACGCGTACGCAAAGAAATTGTGCGGATCGGGAAAACCGCTTTCGTCCGCGCTCATCGCATTGAATCGGGAAAACAACGGCGAAGTGCGGACGGCGAAAATCTACAGCGCGTTTACCTATTCGCACCCGACGCTGCTCGAACGCCTTCACGCGCTGGAGTAGGGGCGCGGTTTCCGCTGCGCTTGCAGGCTTATAAGCGGGCGAAGTATCGCCGTAAGCGCAGCTTTATCAGCCGATACTTTCCAAGCTCGCCATTTACCCTTTTAATAAAACAGCGAAAAATAATAACTCGTAATGTCGTCTTCGCCTTTTCCCGAAAGCTCGTACGATGTCGTGTGAAACAAAAGGGCGCATTTCGTATCTTCGTCGATGAGGTGTGCGAGCGCATAGATGCCGGGTCGATTGTCGCACACCGCGTATATCCACGTCTTCTTCGACGGTGCATCGAAAAAGACGCGCGAAGACGCATCCTTGCGAGCGGTCTCTTTTATACCGCTTAAATGAGAAAAGTCGGTCGAAATCAATAAAAAATTGTGTTTTCTGTTTCGGCGTGTAAAGTAGGGCGCGAGCGCACTTGTCAATTTTTCGGCATCGCTTTGGTTTACGGGCGGCTCTCCGCCAACGGCGACGGCTGCGACGCGGGCGTTCGGAAAATACCGCGCGATATAGGGGATGAGCGTCGTGATGCCGTGTTCGAGCGGAAACACTTGCGCATCGTATGAAACGCCGAGCGTCTTTGCGAGGGCGGCTTCCGTCTTTCGTTCGGTCATTGTCGTGCGTCCGCCTCCTGCATTCCATGAAACGTCGTCAAGCGACCACGGTTTTGTCGAAAGATTCCAATGCGAGGGGCTTACGATAAAAAACGTCCGCACCTTCCGCCTTGCGGCGATCTCGCGAAAGAGAGCGTCGATTTGTCCGTGCGCGAGCAAGTGGTGGCTTACGGTTGCCGCCCACGGAAACGAATCGGAGGGCGGAAGCGCTTCGAAGGGAAGTTCGATCGAATACGGTTCGCTATCCTGCTCTGATGCCCACGTCGGTATGGAATGCACCGCATCCGCCTGTTTCCTCTTCAGACGGAAAGCGCACATACATATTGTTAATAATGCGGCGGCAAAGAGTGCGCTTAATAATATGAAAAAACGCCGTCGTCGGGTATAATCCATCCTCTTTCCCAAAACGGATAATACGCTTCGATATTTCCGTCTTTCCGATATACGATTTTTTTCCACTCTTCATCGGTCATACGTTTGTTGATCGGTACGGCGAATTCCGCGTAGCTGAAACAATAGCCGACTGCGATACGCTTGCCGCCCTGTCCGTCGTTGAGCGCGACATAGATGCGCAAAGGAGATGCGATACCCGTTTCGAGAACCGTTCCCGACTCCGCATCCGTAAATACATCGGCGACGCATGCCATTTTAAAAGCGTCTTCGTCGTTCGTGTATGCAGCGTCGAAACCGTTGTGAACCAAAACGTATTTTTCGAGTTCGGCGGCGATTACGGGTATCCATCGATTTTCTTCGTCGCTTATCAGCTTGTCCGCCGCTTCTTTTTTGCATATCGCGAGTATCTTTTGATACATTTTCAAAAGACCGTTGAGCACGATTTCCGCATCGGCGTTGAGCAGATCGTAAGTCGTGTACATCGAGCGCAGCTTTTGTACCGAATTGAGCGATGCGATCCAAAACGGAATATTCGGTTCTATGTAATGCGTCGGGCGCGGAATCGGCTCGGTTCTGAACGTCGGTTCGAAATCGTCGCCGCCGCCTTTTTCCGCATAGCACTGTTTGGTATATAAAATCGTATCGTGCCGAAGTTCCGCCCACGCGCTGTGAGCCGTTATAAGCGATTTTAAATTCCACAGCGGTGTTTCGGTAAAATAAAATCCCGCACCGCTTTCAAATTGTGCAAGCGTCTTGATTTGACGCAGCACTTGCGTATAATAAGTTTTATTCCAATAGTCGTCGCCGTACGAATCGATTTCGCGTTCGATCGCATCAAGCGTTTCGCGGAACTTGATAGCTTCATGCTCTTTGTATTCGTTTTCCAAAAGCAGATCCGCAGAGCGGGAACCGAACGCTTTTATGATATCAAGACCGCTTACCATAGTGCGGCCGTAGATCGTATCGCCGACGATTTTCAGAAGGCGGGGAGAAGAAACTCTGTAATGAATTGCCGAGTCGAGCGTAAATCGCTGACCGAAAAGTCTCCAGCCCGCAGGCGGCTCTGTCTCATCGTTTGATTTGCCGTAAAGCGCGCTTTCGGAACCGATCGCAGGAGGACGGAGTTTTTCCCGGCACAGCTTCATAAAATTAATAATATTTTTTCTGTCGGACGACCACGATGCGAAATCGGATGTGCGCGCCTCTTTCCACAGCGGAAGCACGTCGTAAAAACTCAAATCGTCCGAAAGACCGATGAGGTCGGTGATCGGATTGAAAAGCGAAGCCCATTGATCATAGAGCGCCGCATTTTTCCGCACCGTATCGATTATAAAAAGTGCGGCTTTTTCCGCTTCGAGAGTCTCGCCCGAATCGACCTTTTCACGGGCGATCAAAAAGTGAATGCGCCCGTACCACATCTGTGCGCGAAAATACGCTTCGAGCGCTCCGTTTTTCGTGTAGTGGCCGCGCGCTTTGTACTGCGAAAAGTCTTCCCGTACGCTCGGAAATACGGAAAGCGGCAGCGCCGAACCGAAGCCCGCTTCCGTTTCCGCTTTTTTTATGCGCTTGTAATCTTCGACGACTTCTTTCGGGTACTCGGAAAGAATTTTATTTTCATCGCGCTCTTCGTATGTTACGGTTTTTTCGTAGCGTATGTTTTTTTCGATTCTTTCGGGCGCCGTACGGAGAAGCGCTTCGGCGACTTGGAAATACATGATCGCTTTGTTTTTCGTTTCGGCATCGGCGTCCGCATTCGCTTGAAGAGAAGCGATACAGTTTTGAGTGAGCGAAAGCAGCTTCGGCATAAATGAGAACTCTTCCGTGTATTGCAGCATTCTGTCGAATATGAGATGCTGCGAATGCGCAATCAAATCCGTCGATATAAAATGCGGGATAAACGAATCCTGCCTGCCGATTTCGCGGTAAAATGAAATCATATCATCCGGGCGGTAATATTTCCGAAGCGGTGTTTTTTGAAAGGCGATTCTGTTCGCTTCAAGCGCCGATGCGACTTCTTCGCCGAGGGGTGTATACCCAACGACGGGATAAAACGCATCGTAGTCGGAATGCGTTCGATAAAGCTCTGCGGAAATTCTGTCTTTTTCGGGCGGATCGTCGAGACCGAAGAGGTCGGCGCCGAATACATAGCCCGTTTTGCCCTGCCATTCTACGGGATAAAACCAATTGTAATTGTCTTGAAACGGAAATGTGCGGCGCGTGTAATCCGGCTGCGTCGTATCGGCATTGATGATTTTTTCTCCGAATATCCTGACGATAGAAGCAAAGGGAACAGGAGTGCCGTGCATATCGTTTTCGTTTTTGATCGAAGCTTCTCTGTTCGATATATTGATATCGAAATCCGATTCGGGGTAGAGCATGCATACGCGGCTTCCGACTACAGCCGTGCGAGCATAGTTCATCCCCTGATCGGGAAAAGGTACGAACGTAAGTGTGTCGTTTACATACGCTGCGTGAGCGTCGGTATGAAAGGCACCGTCGGCGGCATCGAGCCGTTCGAATGATACGGCGCTTGTATTGTTATAGCGGGGGAACGGTAGGATTTCTTCGGCCGTCTCCGCTTCGGCCGTCGATCTCATTTTCGTCTCCTGACGCGCAGGATCGACTTTCGCTTTTGTGCAGCCTAGAAGCAGTACCGATAAAAAAATACATATATATGCGCGCATGAGTGTAAGTATAACGCCGTGCCGCCCTTTTAACAATATATGTATGCGCGTATAAAAAAATCCTGCCCGATGAAGGCAGGATTTTACCGGATTAACGGATTTTATTTCTTTTTAAGATCTTCCGCTTTGATAAAATTCAATTCGCCGCGCATGAGCGTCACGTCTTTACCGACGGCACGGTTGATCCATTTTTTCGCTTTTTCATATTCATCGTAATGTTGAAAGCCTTTGATACGCAGCGCATAATCGAGATCGTATTCGAAGTTTCCGATATAGACGAACTGCGCGCCTTCGGGGATGGCGATTTTTACAAGAAGCGGCACATCGAAAAAGTCCTGATAGACGCTGAAGAGTCTGCATCGTGCATAGTCGAGCGTTACCGTTCCGTCGGCGCCGATTTTCGCAGTATAATAAAACGGTTCTTCGAATTCCCATTTGGGAGAAAAACTTTCACCCATCGAATAGGTGCTCGGCTTCGGATCTTTCGATATGGACAGTCCCTCTTTACGTCCTTCGATATCGATCGGCGTTTTAAAAGAAATCCTTCCGACGATAACGACTTTATTGCCTCCGGGGATTTTCACCGATTTTTCTTTTACGTCAGCAGCAAACAGAGCCGCGGCGGCAAGCGAAACGCATAACGCGGAAATCAGTAATTTATTTTTTCTTTGATTCATTTGACAATTCCTCCATGCGTTTGGTGATAACCGGTTCCCAATCGGTTCCTTTGAAGTAGGGCAGCATCGCTTTGAGCGACGCGTATTCGTTTTTATGTTCGGGATCGTTTTTTTCGTAATACATCAAACCGGGTTTTGTGAGTACGAAGTCCACTCCCTGTATACCGCAGTATGTGATCGTGTCATTGTATGCTCCGGCATTTCTGTATCCGTATATTTTGATTTCGCTGCCGCGCGGCAAAGGCTGTATAAAAAACAGCGATTTTGTTTTTGCAACGGCGACGAAAAATGCCGCTGTTCCCGTCTTTGTCGCGTTTACCTGCGCCTGGTAGTATCGGTAGCCGAACGCGGGATTTTGCTGATAGACGCCGAAATCGACGTATTCGCTTCCGAACAGGACAGTCGAATCTTTCGGACTGCCCCAGTTGCCGCTGGTTACGGCCTTTTGGACTTTGCTTTTGCTTTCACCCATCCTATAGCCGGATATTGAAAAACAACCCGTCAGCGCCATCACCGCAACGGCTAGTGCGATAACTCCGATCTTTTTTTTCATCGAATACCTCCTTAATAAAAAATATATATTTATCGTCATTTTTGATTAAAAGCGGCTTAGTCCCTTTCGGCCAATTTTATACCGATAAAGACCGTCATATTGTTTACGTTTTCGGTACCGTTTCCTAAAAAGCCCGCGTACAGCGAGTGCATATACTGAATACCTGCCATGGGAGCGAGCCAATCGGTTATGCGGTACGACGCATAGACGCCGCCCCCGATACCGAAGTAAAAGCGATATGTGGATTCGTCGCTAAGAAATGTTGCTATATTCGTAAGACCGATCCTCGTTTCCGCAAAGGGAGCGACGATGAATTTGTTGAATGCGAGCGGAACTTGGAAGCGCAGCGCCGCACCCACCGTCGTCATCGTTTCAGGTTTTACGATTGAGGTATAAGAGTTTTTCCGTATTGAAACCTTTTCGACTTTTTCGGTTTGGATAAAGGGACCGCCTCCGAAGTAGGTGTTCATAAACAAAACCGAAAGATTGAAGCCCGGCGTCTGCGATTCGAACGGAATGAGTACACCGCCTGAAATATTGATAAGATAGGGATCATCGATTTCAAGACCGGTTACGCTGCTTGCACCGGATCTTTTTTTCGTTTTCTTTTTCGACGATTTTTGAGCTTTCGCTTCACCGAATTCGGAAAGTCTCCAAACGCCCTGTTCTTCCGTCCACAGAGACGGGATCGCGTCCTTACCCTGAGGCGTAAAGGAAACTTTCATGCCGTTCGTCGATTCTTCGGCTGCGCTTGCTTCGGTCGTAAGTGCGCCGTCATCTCCTTGAAAGGCTTTCCACACTTTGTATGCGAGCGCATAGCGCAAGCCTTCGATCGGATCGTAGGCGAATATTTCGACGATTATGGAGCGCACGCTCGAAGGCGCGGTTGCAAGTACATCGAGAAAATCGTCGCCGCCGGCTTTTGAAACCATTTCGTTTGAAATGTATTTTCCGAGCGAAAAGAAAAGTTCGTTTTTATCTGCGGTCGATTTTACGAACTGTTTTACACGCTCATCGATATTTTGTTTTTTCTCTCCGGCGATATTCCTTTGTACAAAAGATTTGATGATCGCCGCGGGAATTGAAAAGTTCGTCGATTCACGGTAAGTGGCTTTCCACGTATTGATTCCGATAACCGAATATCCCGCTTCGGATTTTGAATCGGCCGTCAAAAGCGGACCGCCCGAGTTTCCCGCATCGACTTGCGCCGAATGCTGGATGAGCGTCGAAATGTCGGGGGAAAGGAGTTCTTTGATTTTCGCCCGCGCATTCGTTACCGTACCCTTGCCGAGCTGCCACATCGGATCGCTTCCCAATCCGGGGAAACCCGCCGACCACACTTCATCTCCGTCACGGACGGAGACATTGCTCAGAGTTAAACCTTTTCGCGTATACGAATCGGGCAGGGCGACGAGCGCGATATCGATGTCTTCATCCACCGCGATGATTTTAAGTTCTTTGTAACTCGAATTGGAACCGTCTTCGTTTTCAAATTCCACGTTGACCGTTTCCGCTTCTTTGACTACGTGCCGGTTCGTGACGACATAAGGTTTGCCGTTCGATGCGTAAAATACGAAGCCTGAACCGAACGAGCCTTTTAAATACGCGTCGATATTTTTTGCATACGAAGCGTATCCGCGGTTTTCAAGTCTGTCGCGGTAATCTTTTAAAAAGGTGACTGTATCTTTCGGTAAATTGCTGCGAACGACGCAGACATAATTCCGAAGCGGTGCCGCAAAAACTGCTGTGACTGAAAAGCACAGGACCAAAACGCCGTAAAGGCATTTTTTAATAAAATTGCTGATCTCCATGATCGTAAATTATACTCGAATGAAAGCGGATGCGCAATATATTTTCCGTTCGTATTTCCGTTGCGACGATTATCGAAACGGGCTCTTAAAATTCTTTGTGCAGACGCGGCAGTTCCCGGATCCACACATCCGCCATGTATGCGTAACCCGAAACGTTCGGATGAATACCGTCTTCGCACATAAGTGAACGATAATCTTCCGCTTCGAGGAGCGCCATGCGCATATCGATATACTGGACGCCGTGACTGAGGGCGTATTTTTCGATCGAAAGCGAATAGAGTTCGTGAGTTCTGTACAATCTGAATATATCGCCGTCGAGAAATCTGTCGATATTTTGTTTATTTTGACCTGAGGTGATCGTCTTATACCAGTTGTCGATAACGAGAGGCGGCATCGTCATCAAAAGCGGGGTGATCTTATGTGCGCGGAGCGTTTCGACCGCTTCGCCGAGCATGCGCAAAAAGTCCGGGAGCGGGTTCCGCATCTTGTGCGGAGCATCAGGGTTTTCGCTTATCGGCGTCCAATCGTAATCGCAGTCGTTGCCGCCGCTTTCGACGATGCCGAGGTCACAGCTTAAACCTTTTTCCATATCGCGCTTGAGCGTACGAAGCGCTTTATTGATGACGTTGCCGAATACGC
The DNA here is from genome assembly GCA_000413015.1 of Treponema socranskii subsp. paredis ATCC 35535. Classification (GTDB taxonomy): domain Bacteria; phylum Spirochaetota; class Spirochaetia; order Treponematales; family Treponemataceae; genus Treponema_D; species Treponema_D paredis. The sequence goes on along the minus strand of KE332516.1, from coordinate 49,953 downwards.
TTTTATTGACAAGCGTAAACCTAAGTTTTTTTTGAGCGAGGGCGAGACTGTTTTCATCTTCGAGTACGTCAAAACGGCTGTCGCTGTAACCGGTGACCGCTCCTTTTAATATCGAATCGCCCCAGACAGTTATCGTATGTATTCCGTTTTCCATAATCGTATACCTCTTGTTTTGTTGATCGTACTCGGTGCGCGTTTACGGGTTGCGAGCCGAAAATATGCGCGCTATATGCCGAGCATCGCCTTTGTGATGCCGAAGTAAATCAAAAGCCCCGTGATATCGACTATCGTCGTGAGTGCGGGACTTGCGATGAGCGCGGGGTCGACTTTGAACGCGGCGGAAATAAGCGGAAGGGCCGCACCGATAATGGTCGCGGAGATAACTTGTGCCGCAAGAGCGAGCGCGATGGCGATTCCTATCTGTACGAGGGTGAGAGTGGCGGGGATGGTCGTCCCGCCGCTCATAAGATTGACGCGCAAAAATGCGATCAAACCGAGTACGAGACCGAGCATGAGCGAAATGCGCAGCTCTTTCCATACGACGCGCAGTATATCGTGCTTGTCGATTTCTTTCAGCGCGAGCGCCCGAACGATAACCGTCGCGGCTTGGCTTCCGGTATTGCCTCCCATGTCGGTGAGCATAGGCATGTAAAACGTGAGCAGCATGAGATGCGCGATCGTATCCTGATAGGTCTGCAGTACGGCGCCCGAAAAAAAATCGAATATCGCGAGTACGACGAGCCAGATGACGCGCCGTGAAAAATGCGTCCACGCGGATGTGTTCAAGTACGACGTTTCCTGATGTTTTCCGGTGATCGCCATAAAGCGTTCCATATCTTCCGTACGCTCTTCTTCGACGACGTCCATCGCATCGTCGTGCGTGATGATGCCGATGAGGAGCCCTGAGCTGTCGACGACGGGAAGTACGAGCAGGCCGTATTTCGTTATCGTAAACGACGCTTCTTCCTGATCCGCATCCGCAGTGATTTCCGCAGCCGGCTCTTTTTTTATGGAAGCGAGGGTCGCTGTAGGTTTTGCGAGGATCAAATCGGTGAGCGTTACGTAGCCGCAGAGTTTTCTTTCTTCGGTGAGCACGAATATGACCGATACCGCTTCCCTTTGCGCGCCCTCGAGCCGTATGCGATTGATCGCTTCCTGTACCGTAAACGATTCGGGGAACGCGACGTAGTCGGTCGTCATAACCGAGCCGGCCGTTCCTTCGGGGTAGGATGAAAGCTGTTTGATTTCGTCGCGCTCTTTTTGCGCGAGGAGCGGAAGTACTTCGTCGAGCCTGTCTTCCGAAATCGATTTTGCAAGGTCTGCGCGTTCATCCGGCGGCAGTATTTTGAGCAGCCGCGTGAGTTCTCCGTCGCTTAAAAGCTCGGCGGTTTCGGATTGGAGCGTATCGGGAAGTTCGCGGAAAATATCGATCGCCGTACGCGGATCGAGATGTTTGAACAGATGATATATCTCTTCCGCTTCCAATCCTTCGATGAGTTCGGCGACTTCCGTCGGGTGAAGGGTGCTCAAAAAGCGTGCGACATCGGCATACCGTTCTTCTTTGACGAGGGTTTCGATGTCGGGCGAAAGCAATTCTGTCTGCATGTGCAGCCTCCGAAGCTATGAGATTGAACCTATGATAAACGGTTTGCGCGTCGTATTATAGCATAAAACGTATAAAAAGAAAAATATTGTACGATAGAAATATTGCAGAAAAAACGGCGATGTGATAGTGTTGCACTGCCTATGAAATCCAAACCTTTCATATCCGCGCTGCTCCTCTCTCTTCCGCTTCTTTTTACCGGCTGTTCGTCCGTTTCCGGTGAAAAGCTCGGCGCGGCCTATGTGATTTTTTTGTGGATAGGCGGCGCTGCGGGGTACGTCATATCGGATTTTATTTGGTCGGGCGACGATGCGGGAAACGAATACACGCCAGTATGGGAAGTGATCGCGTGGTTTGCGTTCACAGCGCTCGGCATCGTTTTAGGCTATGTGAAGCCCTTTTTCCTTTTTTCGGGATTCCTCATTTCCGTTATGACGCCCGTTGCCGGCATGACGGTCATTATGCTCATAGTCCGCGTTTTGAGAAAGAGACGGAAAAACTGACATGTCCGGTTTTTACGATTTTTATGACGTCGCAGTCGTCGGTGCGGGGCACGCGGGAATCGAAGCCGCTCTTGCGTGCGCGCGCATGGGATTGAAGACGCTCGTCGTAACGCAGACGATCGAGTCGGTCGGGCGCCTGTCGTGCAATCCTTCGATCGGCGGCATCGCAAAGGGCAATATCGTCCGCGAAATCGACGCGCTCGGCGGTGAGATGGCAAAGCTCACGGACTCATCCCTCATTCAATTTCGCCTCCTCAACAAAAGCAAGGGGCCTGCCGTACGCGCTCCGCGCGCTCAAGCGGACAAAATCGTCTATTCAGAACTTGCGCGGAAAGCGCTCGAAGCGGAGCCCAATCTTTCGACGCTCATGGACACCGTTACCGATATCGTGACGGCGGAAAGTTCGACGCCGCTTCCGCCGCATTCGGAGGGGAGCGCGGAGGCGGGAACGATACCGGGCGAAAAGAGGGGTGAAACGAAAGACTCGGCTATGCGCTTGAAAATCACCGGCATCGTAACCGAGCGGGGCCGCGTTGTTCCCGTGCGCGCCGTCGTGCTTACGACGGGAACCTTTTTGGGCGGACGCATATTTATCGGCGAATACGACGCCCCGTGCGGAAGGCTCGGAGAGGCCGCCGCACAGGGTTTGACGGACTCTCTTCGAAAACTCGGCTTTACGACGGGGAGACTGAAAACCGGCACTCCGCCCCGCGTGCTTAAAAAGACTGTCGATTTTTCGAAGCTCGACGTGCAGGAAGGAGACGTCGACGTTATCCCGTTTTCATACGACAATACCTCAGTCGATCGCCCGCTCGTACCCTGCCACATCGTATACACGAATGGCGAAACGCACCGGATAATCCGCGACAACGTTCACCGCTCGCCGCTTTTCAGCGGAAAGATTTTGGGGATCGGGCCGCGCTACTGTCCTTCCATCGAAGACAAAGTGGTGCGCTTTGCCGAGCGCGAGCGCCATCAGATTTTCGTAGAACCGGAAAGCCTTGAAACCGATGAAATCTATTTGAACGGATTTTCCTCTTCGCTTCCCGAAAGCGTGCAGGATGCGTTTTTGCGTACGTTGCCGGGCTTTGAAAACGCCGTACCGTCGAGACCGGGTTATGCGGTCGAATACGATTACGTCGAACCCACCCAGCTTTTTTCGTCGCTCGAAACGAAGCGCGTCGCGGGGCTGTTCAACGCGGGGCAAATCAACGGAACGTCGGGCTACGAAGAAGCTGCGGGGCAGGGCATCGTCGCGGGCATCAATGCGGGTTATTATGCGAAAGCGCATCGGAAAATCTGCGGTCCCTTGTGCGCTTCTTCCGACGATATGCGCTCTTCTCCCGAACGCTTGAACGACGCTCTCGAAAAAGCGCAAAGGGATGCGGGCTTTAACAATTTTCGAACGATACCCGAATGGCAGCCGCTCGTACTCCGCCGCGATGAAGCGTATATCGGCGTATTGATCGACGATTTGGTCACGCTCGGCACGAAAGAGCCTTACCGTATGTTTACCGCGAGAGCCGAATATCGCTTAAAACTCCGAAGCGATACGGCAGACCGCCGCCTTGCTTCTTACGGTTTTGCCGCGGGCTTAAAGACGAAAGCGCAGTTCGACGCCGTAAACCGAAAGTATGCCCTGCGGGAAGAGATATTCGAAAAATTATTAAAAGATCCCGCGCTTGAAAACCCCGGCTACGACGAAAGCGAATGGGAAGAAGCGAAAATCGATTTCAAATACCGCTACTATATCGAAAAGCAGGACAGGCGTGTCGAAAAGATGCACCGCATGGAAAGCGCGCGCATCCCCGACGATTTCGATTACGCATCCGTCGTATCGCTTTCCGCCGAATCGCGCGCAAAGCTCGAAAAGATACGCCCGCGCACGCTGGGGCAGGCGGGACGCATTTCAGGCATCCGCGTAAGCGACGTCATGCTCCTCATGGTATATTTGAGATAGCAAAACCTGTTATCGGCTCGGCAGCTGCTATATACGGCAATGTCGTTTATCGGTATACTTATACAATTATGGAAAACAAAACGAAGATCGAAAAGTTCGTGCCGCTCGTTTTGACGCTTTTAGTCGTCGCGGCCGATCAAATTACGAAATATATTATCGTAAAAACGATTCCGCCGTTTACAATAGGCGCATCGTTTTTCGGCGGCATACTGCGTCTCGTGCACGTTTCGAATACGGGCGTCGCTTTCAGCGTCGGCGACAGCTTGCCCGATACTGCCAGACGATTTTTGTTTGCGATCCTTCCGCTCGTCGTGATCGGCATCGTGTTCACCGTATACTTCAAAAATAATACGTTTACGAAGCTTCAGCGATGGACGATTTGCGGCGTCGTCGGCGGAGGGCTCGGAAATCTCATCGATCGGTTTATGCGCGCCGAAGGCGTCGTCGACTTTATCGATGTCGATATCCCGAATATCGCCGTACCCGGCTTGTTTTCGCTTGAACGGTGGCCGACTTTCAATATTGCGGACGCGTCTATCGTCGTGTGCTGTGCGATCCTTATCGTTTCATTTATGAAAACGGCCGGTGCAGAAAGGGGGAGAAGTTCGCATGGAACATAATAATTTTTCCGATATCGACCGCACGGAAATCGAAGCGGAAAAGAAACGGCGTCAGGAAATTATTAAAAAGGGAGAGATCAGACGCAATACGATTCTTTTTACGATCGTAAGCTGTATCGTCCAAGTGATCCTCATGCTCGTTCTTATGATAGCGCTGTACGCTGTTGCGGCCGTTCTTTTTTATCGGCTTTTCCGTTTTCAATCGGCGCTTCCGATCCAAATCGCATCTCCTCTCGTATTTGTCGGGGGGATGATCTTCGGTTTTATCCTGCATAAAAAAATCATGTTCGTGATCATCGACAAATTGAATCTGTACGACAAATTGCAAAAGGGACTCGGCGATTATTATCGTCCGCGCAAATCGCGGGATAAAAATCAGGGCAATTCGTAAACCGGAGCATCCATGAAAAAAATCGGTATTATCGGAGCGATGGAAGTCGAAGTGCAAACGCTTGCATCTTCCATGACCGGAGAAGACGGAAGGGGCAGGGTAAAATTAATAAAATCCGGACATCTTTCGTTTTACGACGGTATGCTTTCGGGTGTCCGCGCGGTCGTCGTAAAAAGCGGCGTCGGTAAAGTAAACGCCGCTCTCTGCGCCGCGCGCCTCATATCGGAATTCGGCGTAACGCATATCGTAAATACCGGCATCGCGGGAGCCGCCGCTTCATCGCTCGGCGTATTCGATGTCGTCGTTTCAACCGACGCGATGTATCACGATGTCGACGCGACTCTTTTCGGCTATCAACCCTGCGAAATCCCGCAGATGGATGCGTATCGTTTTCCGGCGGATGAGAATTTGATAAGGGCTGCCGAAAAGGCGTTTGCAAAAACGGATGCGGCAAAAAAATATACATTATTAAAAGGCCGCGTAGCTTCAGGCGATCAGTTTATCGCTGACGGAAAAGTAAAACGGCATATAAAAGAGCTGTGCGATCCCGCGTGCATAGAAATGGAAGGAGCCGCTATCGCACATACGTGCTATTTGAACGATGTACCCTTTGTGATCATACGCGCCATGTCGGATGCCGCAGACGACAACGGGGGAAAAGCGATTGCGTTCAACGAAAAAGCGGCCGCCGAAGAGAGCGCGGCCATCGTTATCGAAATGATGAAATTATTATAAGCGGAGTGTGTACTTAAGCATCTATGAACCTTTTGGAAAAATTTAAAGAGACGGCGTCGTCCGTTCTCCCCGTTATGGCCATCGTGCTCATACTCGGAGTCACTGCAGCTCCGCTCGGAAGCGATCTGCTTTTGCGATTTTTTGTCGGAGGTATTTTGCTCATTACGGGCTTGACGATTTTTTTGCTCGGCGTCGATGTCGGCATTCTTCCGCTCGGAGCGCAGGGCGGTTCGGAGCTGACAAAGCGGAGGAACCTTCCGCTTTTGCTCGGCGCGTCTTTTCTTATCGGCTTTCTCGTCACCGCATCGGAGCCCGATATCCAAGTGCTCGCCGATCAAGTGCGGAGCGTTTTTCCGCTTGTAAACAAACTGCTTTTTATCATGATGATTGCGCTCGGTGTCGGTCTGTACGTTATGCTCGGTCTTTTACGTACGGTCATGCGCCTGTCGCTGAAGATGATCCTCGCAATTTCGTACGTCGTTATTTTCATACTGGCCTTTGCGGCTCCGCAGAGTTTTATCGGTATCGCATTCGATTCGGGAGGGGCGACGACGGGGCCGATGACGGTGCCCTTTATCATGGCGCTCGGTATCGGCGTTTCTTCCGCGCGCATGAATTCGAAAGGCGGATCGAGCGATTCGCAAAGCGATAATTTCGGTCTTACGGGTATGGCGTCCGTCGGACCGATTATGGCGGTGTTGTCCTACGGTTTGATGCTTTCGCATCATGCATCCGTCGTTTCCGAAACGGCCGCTGCCGGTGCGGGAGGGGAAGCGGTACAGGGACTTCGCGCATTTACTGCGGTGCTGCCCCATATCGTGCAGGAAGCCGCTTTTTCGCTTCTTCCGGTCGTCACTCTCTTTGTCGTATTTCAGATTTTTTTACTCCGTCTGCCGCCCAGACAAGTTGCCCGTATGATCGCGGGTTTTATCTACAGTTATATCGGACTCGTCGTCTTCCTCGTCGGCGTCAACGGCGGTTTTATGACGGCGGGACGAAAGCTCGGTGAATTGCTCGGTATGCGCGCGGCACAAAGCGGCGGGCTTTGGACGGTCCTCCTTATCGGCACGGGGCTTTTGATCGGTGCGGTCGTCGTGTGCGCAGAACCCGCCGTATGGGTACTCACCGATCAGGTCGAATCGATTTCCGGCGGTACGATAAAGCGAAAAGCGCTTCTCGTCTTTTTGTCGGCGGGTGCGGCTATCGCGATAGGGCTTGCGATGGTGCGGGCGCTTACCGGATTCAACATCATGTATATCCTCGTGCCCGGCTATGCGGCGGCTCTTATATTGATGATCTTTTGTCCGAAGCTCTTTACCGGCATCGCCTTCGATTCGGGGGGCGTCGCGTCGGGTCCCATAAGTTCGACCTTTGTGCTTTCGTTTGCACTCGGCGCATCGCAGGCGGCAGGCGGCAGTTCCGACGCTTTCGGGGTTATTGCGCTCATCGCGATGACGCCGCTTATCGCGATCCAAGTGCTCGGCCTCGTGTTTCAATATAAAAAAAAGAGGAGGGGATAAAGATGACGGCATACAATTTAATAATCTGCATCGTTCCGCACGATGAAGGCGAGTTTATCACAAAGACTGCGGTGAGTGCGGGCGCGGGCGGCGGAACTGTTATGATGGGGAGAGGTACGACGGCGAGCGGCGTGCTGCATGCACTGGCACTCGGCGATATGCCGAAAGACATCGTGTACATACTCGTTCCCGCAGAAAAAAAATCGGATATTGTCGGCGCGATTGCCGGCGCATCGGAATCGAAAAAGAAAAAGTTCGGCGTGCTCGTTACGGCCGATGCTGCAAAATTATTAAAAACCGGAACCGTTTCGGGAGGCGGAGATTATATGACTCAAAAAACGACACATCAGATGATTACCGTGATTGCAAATAGAGGCTATGCGGACGATATTATGGCGGCAGCTCGGAAAGCGGGCGCCGGAGGCGGTACGGTCATCAATGCGCGGGGGACTGCGACTCCGGGAGACGCGAAATTTTTCGGTATGGAAATCATACCCGAAAAAGAGATGATATTCATCATCATCGATTCCGAAAAGCTCGACGGTGTTTTCGAAGCCGTCCGCACGCTGCCCTGCCTTGCAGAGCCCGGAAGCGGCATCGCATTTTGCACTCCGGTCGGAGACTTTACCCTGCTCGGAAAAAAATCTTGAAAACCGCCGATGCCGTACTGTGTGCGCTTTCAAAGCCCGAGACGGCAGACGGTTTTATTTCGGGTGAAGCGCTCGCCGAAAGATCGGGCGTTTCCCGGCAGGCGGTGTGGAAAGCGGTACGGCAGCTGCGCCTGCAGGGTGCCAGGATCGAAGCCGTGACGAACAGGGGTTATCGCCTTTCGGGTGCGGGCGGCATCCTTTCGGAAAAAGCCGTCGCTTCGCTTATAGACGAAACCTTTCGTGCGCGCGTTTATGTCTATCAGAAAATCGATTCGACGAATACCGAAGCGAAGCGGCGTTTGGCTGAAGCTTCCGACGTGCGCTCCCTCAACCATACCGTGATAGCAGCCTCTTCTCAAACGGCAGGACGCGGGAGACTCGGGCGAGCGTTTTATTCGCCGGACGGTTCGGGTTTGTATCTTTCGATCATCTATGCGCCGAATGAAAAAATCGAATCGCCTGCGCTTTTGACCGCGACGGCGGCAGTCGGCGTGTGCCGCGCGCTCTTTTCGGTTTACGAAGCCGATGCCGAAATCAAATGGGTAAACGATATTTTTATGCGGGGCAAAAAAGTTTCGGGCATACTCACCGAAGGTCTTACCGATTTTGAGAGGGGCGGCATATCGTGTGCGGTCGTCGGTATCGGTGTAAATATCGCACCGCAACATTTTCCTCGCGATATTGCAGATATTGCGACTTCCGTGCTCGACGACAAAAAAGCGGATACGAAACGGAGCGCGCTTGCGGCGGCGATCGTAAACGAAGTGCTTTCGATTTATACATCCGGGAAAAAAGGTTTTGTCCGCGCGATGGAAGAATACCGAAGGCGTTCGCTTTTGACGGGAAAAAGGGTACGGGTGCATCCCGTCATAAACGGTGCGGAATCGTATGAAGCGGAAGTGACGGGGGTCGGAGAAGACGCGAAATTGATCGTAAAAATCGGAGACGGAAAGGAGCGTTTTCTCGACAGCGGAGAAGTGACGCTTCATTCGTACTGTGCGGAATAAAAACTTCTTTCCTTCGATGACGTGTAATTCTCGCCGATTGCGATAATGCCGGCTGCGTGGTATACTGTAATCGATAATAAAAAAAACGGAGTGTGGCATGGACGAACAGGAATTGGATCCCTCGATCGCGGCATTGCTTGCGGAAGCGGAAAAGTCGCACCGAATCGGAGAAGAGGAAATCGATACGGCGGAGCCGGACAATGTGCCGGATACGAAAATCGACAACGGCGTGCGCCGATCATCGAAAGGAATTCACGATGTCGATTTGGGCGTCAAAGGATTCGACCCTCCGGGAAAGTTGCTGAACGATGTTCCGTCCGGCGTTTTCGACGATCCTCAGTATTATAAAACGGCGCTTTCAGGCGAAAACGAATCGGCACAGCGCGTGCACACGCAGCTTTCAAAATATCTTACGAGTCAGGATCCGAAAGACCGTTCGGTTTTCCGGCAAAATATTATTTCGGCGTATTGGGAACTTTTGCGCGGTATGTCGGAAAAATCGGGCAATATGCATTTGCCCATGCCCAAGCGTATGCTCATGCGTTTCGGCGTTTTGCTTCCGTCGCTTTTCAAACCCGAACAAAAAGAATTTTTTTCGCGCATCATATTCGAAAATCTCACGAACGAACCGATCCTCTATATGGACGAATGGTTTAAAGAAGTCCTTTCGGGACGCATGAATATTTCGATGACGGACGAACCCGCCTCTTCACGAAAGATCAGCAAAAATCCCGACGAAGCTCAGATGCAGGAACAGACGCGGCTCATGCAGCTGCAGTCGAAAAATTCCGGCAAACTGCAGAGCGCCGAAAGCATGCTTACGATGAAAGAGCACGAACGGGAAATGCTCGAAATCGAACTGAAACGCCTTGTCGACGATATATGCGAACACCAGCCGTGTTTCGGACTTGAACCGCATCGCGCTCCGTATACCGAAGCGCAAAAGCGCGAGTTTTCCGAGATAAGCGACAAACTGCGAAACCTTTCGCGCAACGATAAAGAGCTTTCAAAGAATTTGCGCGAATATGAAGAAGCGAAGAGCATCTTCGACAGCGTGCAGGAAAAACTCGACGCGGGTCCGGAAATCGTCGAAATGAATACCGGCGATCTGAAAACCGAATTCGATACGGTGCGACAGATGGCAAAGATGACGGTCGGCCGGCAGGGAAATCAGTTTCCGGTTTTTACGCGGGAGTTTTTTCACTGCACCGAAAAGGGAACGGGTACGCGCGAAAACGTGCTCGAAGTTATGCGCTGGATCGAATCGATCGACCCGGGTGCATTTTGCCGCATTCACAAAAGCGTGCCGAACAGGATCATCCCGTATACGCTGCTCGTGCCGACTTACGGCGACCGCGGTTTTTGCTGGCAGCCTTTCGATCGCTACAATCTCGTGACGAGCCGCGGGCGTATCGTCATTCCGATGTATCCGCGCGATCTGCATATCGCCGTGCTGACCGCCGTTGCGGATCTTCGCTGGCAGGTTGCGAAAGAAAAAGCGTCGTATTATTGGATGGAAGAAGGGCTTACCGGTCAATATTATCAATACATCGATCGGCAAAAATTAAAAGGCGATCTCAAACAATTTTTTATCGAAGACTATATCTTGTGGATGACGAAAGAATCCTCCGGCGTACAGCGTCTCGATAAAGAAGTGCGCGGCATCTTTTGGCGCAATATGCCGTTTCCGCAGGCCCGCAAAGAAGAGCTTAGAAAGCGGAGTCTCGTGTACGACGAGTTGTGCATCAAAGACAATAACCGCGCGATGTCGGACGGGTATTGATCGGCAGTTTGCACGGAGAATTTTACCGAATCCTGTATTTCATGTTCCTATAGACAGATATGGAAAAGCGAGTATACTGGTCTTGACAGATTAATAATTCTGCCAAGGAGTTTAGTATCGTTATGAAAAAGATGTTGATCGTAACGCTTATCGTATCGGCGGTTTTTGTATCAGCTTGCGGAACTAAAAAACTTTCATATACCGCCGGCACATACGAGGCGACAGTAAGAGGCCACAATGCCGATATCACCGTTTCGGTGACATTCGATAATTCGGCGATAAAGGATATCGTCGTAACGGATGCTCACGAAACGAAGCGCGTCGGAGAGGTTGCGCTGAATGAGATGCCCGGAAAAATTATTGCAGCGCAGGGGCTCGGCGTAGACGTCGTTGCCGGCGCGACGGTTACGTCAGCTGCAATAAAGGCTGCCGTCGCCGCGTGTGCAAAACAAGCGGGCGCGGATCCCGAAGCATTGTATAAAATCGTGCCCGCCGCGGAAAAGGCAAAAGACGAAACCTACGACTATGACGTCGTCGTTGTCGGCGGCGGTATCGCCGGTATGATGGCGGCTGCAAAAGCGCACGAACAGGGTGCAAATGTTGCATTGATCGAAAAGGAAGGGCTGCTCGGCGGGAGCTCGGTCAATACAAGCGGCGTATGGCAGGGAAATCCCGATAACAGCGATGATGCGAAAGAGCTCTGGATCAAAGCGTGGCTCAATTCGCAAAACGAAGTAACGGCCGTCGGTTTCCCGAAAGAGGAAATGATACGCGCGACAGCCGATATCAGCTACGATTCGATTTTATTTTTGAAAAGTATCGGTTTGAATTATACGGTGCGTCATCAAATCGGTCTCGATAAAACGGCGCTAAATACAGCCGGCGGCAGCAAAGCGTCCGGCAGTATCGCGTCTACAACCTACGTTATCCCCGATGTGCAGGATACGAAGCGCGGCTGGAAAATATGCGAAGTGCTCAATGATTATCTTGTCAAAGAAAATATTGCCGTCTTTTTGAATACGCCGGGTACGAAGCTTTTGATGAACGGCGACGGTTCCGTTGCAGGCATCGTTTCGGAAACAAAGCGCGGAACGAAAACGTTTAAATCGAAGGCTGTTATTCTCTGTACCGGCGGATATCATCAAAACGAAGCGATGATGAAAAAATATATGCCGATTTCGGCGGGCAATTATTCCGCGAGCGCGATCGGAAATACCGGAGATGCCATTACGATGGGGGAAGCGGTCGGTGCGCAAGTCTATGATAATCAAGTCGTATTCGGCGGATATTTTGTATTTAATCCGCGCGATGTGTACCGCGGCGGTTACGCATACAGCGATACGATTCCGAATACGCTTTACGTTTCAAAATACGGCGATCGGCGCTTTAAGGAAGACGGACACGCGTATTCCGCTACGGCGATGTACAATATTTACGGCGAGCCTACCTTTGTGTGGGATATAATCGATAGTGACGCTATCCCTTCCATCGCGATCCGCACGGATATGTATACTATCGGTGCCGACGAAATTCTTGCAAATAAAAACGGCTTATACGAAGTGTATAAGGCCGATACGCTTGCAGAGCTTGCGGAAAAGATCGGCGTTATTCCGACGCTGTTTCTTAAAACCGTCGAACACTACAACGATCTGTGCGATCGCGGTGTCGACAGCGACTGGGGTAAATCGCCGCAGCTGCTTGAAAAGATCGATAAGGGGCCGTTCTATGCGATCAAGGGATATTCCTGCGACCGCAGTACGGTCGGCGGCATCGTGACGAACGTCAGCAGTGAAGTCATATCGCAAAACGGTGCCGTTATACCCGGTTTGTATGCGGCGGGCGATGCTTCCAATCGCGCATTTTACGGCGGTGCGTACTTGGGCGCGAGCGGTCTTACGGTAGCGAGCACGCGAGGATATATGTCCGGACGCAATGCGGCGCAGTACGCCTTGCGAAAATAGTCTCGCGAAATTAAATACTGTCGGCATCCTGCAGCTGCGGAAGTGCGGCCGAGGGATGCCGATTTTTTTATCGGGCACGCTTTGTTTTCGTTTTGCAAAAGTAACAGCCCCGACACAGCTTCGCAGCGAAGCCTCAAGCGGCGTCGGGGTGTTAAAGCCTCCGTACGAATGAGCCGATGCCGCTTATCGTACGGTTACGATGATTTTATCGACTATCGTTTTCGCCGTCGTCAATTTTGAAACGTCCGTGTAAATCTTTCCGTCGCTGCCGTCTTCGGATCCCGTTCCCGTAAGCGAAAGCGCGATTTCGCCGCCCGTACCCGAAGGAATCTTCGCTTCGTATACGACGGAAGGCTGGCCGTTGACGCCGGAATTTTTCTTTGTATAAAAATCGTTGTAGTCGAAACTCGTATTGAACTCCGCTTTGATAACGTATGTTCCGTCGCCGATTTCGGCGGTGAACACGACGCCTCCTTTCGGCGTTGCCGCCGTTACGGCGTCCACGTCGGAATTGACCGGAGCGCCTTTCGCGCTTTCGTACTTTGCCGCGTGATACCATACCGGAAGCGATTCCGGCCGGCCGACTTTCGGACCGACGATCCAATTACGCTTGCTTGCGCGCTGCGTGACGTAAAGCGTGCGCACGTAGTTTCCGTTCGCATCTTCAAGCCAAACGGCGCATTGAGACGCCATTTTTTCTTTCCAATTTTTTCCGGCTCCGATACTGACGGTCGCTTCTCTTGCGAAAAGCGCCGTACCCAAAAGCAGGATTCCGATAACCGCACATGTTTTTTTCATTGTGTACCTCCGAAAATTGCATTCATCCATATAGCGATAAAGCGATCCGTATAGCGCTTTCCGTTATTCCAATATTTTTTATGACACTTTTTTAAGATGACCGATTCGATACAGCCCCACAATCCCGAAACGAGTACACCGACATCGAGGTCGGGATTTGCAGAATGCGCGATACCGCTTTGAATGCATTCTTTGAGCAGGGCGGATCCGGTTTTATTGCACACATAATACTGTTCGATGATTTTATCGCCCGCATCCGATGCCGATTTGATACCCTGCATGACAAGCAGCGCTCTCCGCGGATTTTCAAAGCACCATGTGCGGAACGCATCGATCGCGCCGTACAGCCGCTTTTTGCCCGGACGAGAGCCTTTCGCTCCGGCTGCGATTCGGGCGTTGAGTTCGTTTAAACAATCGAGGCTGATTGCCTGAAAGAGTTCGTCTTTATCTTTGTAATAGTGGTAGATGTTCGCCGCCGTAATTCCGCAATTCGAAGCGATGTCGCGCATGGCGATCTCGTCGGGGTTTTTGTGCATGAGCAGTTCAAGCGTTTTGGTTTTTATAGCCGGAACGATTTCAGGATTCGCATTCCGCAAAGCCGTCTCCTTCTAAGACTTTAGTAAACAGTGATAATTTAACACTGTTTAGTTATTCTGTCAAGAGGTACGTGGAAAAAACACAGGGCTTCAGCATGAAAAATTGTATACACATAAAAGTGGTATAATATAAAATAAAAAAGGCGGAACGCGAGGCAGCGGCAATGCCGCCGAGCCGCTCTGACCGATGGCAAGCAAAATTTCGTAGAAATTTTGCGCAGTCCGATTCCGATTACGGTCAGTCGCGGCGAACGGCAGGGCTGCTGCCGGGAGTGTAGCCGATTTTTTTCACGGTAACGGTTATTTTTTGGGGAATATAGATTTTCATGCTGAAGCCCTGGGAAAAAACATATTTTTTCACCGCCCTTATCGCGCTGCCGAGGGAGCGGGGGCGGTGAAGGTTTTGATCGATTTTCGGAATATAAAGGAGAGTGCCGAAAAAGCCCGTTGCTTTTTCGGCGATGTTCAGTGCGCGGAAAAAAAAGCGCCGAAAGATTTTACGATGCCTGCTCCCGCGATAAAGGTTCCCGCCGAGCTTCCGAGTGTCGAAAGTAAAAACACGAGGAGCACGCGAAGGAGGCGGTTGCGGTACCAGCCTTTTATGCTTCCGGCATCGGTTTGCAGACTCTCCATATCGGACACTTTCGGTTTGCAAAAATACGTCTGCACCGCGCCCGTGACGAGTCCGACGCCGATGACCGGCGTGAGAGACGTGACCGGAGCTCCGACAGCTGCAGAGACAATCGTGATCGGGTGTCCGCCGGCTGCAAGCGTACCGAGCGCCGCAAGAGAAGCGTTCCAAAAAATCCAGCTTCCGATCATTTCGCTCCCGACGTGTTTTCCGCCGAGCGCAAAGCCGAGGGCGACAAGCGCGATTATCGCAATCGGTATGATCCAGCCGACGTATTTTGAAAATCCCGTTTTCGGCGGCACTTGATCGATGTCGCTCGTGTCGGTCGTCTCGTCGCCTGAGGCGATTTTTTTCAGATGCGCTTCCACGCCGGGAAGGTGCCCCGCGCCGAGGACTGCAAGCACTCTTTCGCCGTCCGCTTCCCAAATACGAGAAGCGAGGTAGCGGTCGCGTTCGTTTATGAGCACTTCCTTTACTGCGGGCAAATACTCTGCAAGCTCGGTCATCATCGAATCCATTTCATTCGATTTTTTCAATGCTTCGATTTGTTCGGGCGATATCTCTTCTTTGTCGAATGCGCTTGCGATAAGCGCGGAAATCAATTTGCTTTTTCCCCACAGCGAATTTTTTACCCATGCACGCCTCAGCGTCACGGCTATAGGGCGGTCGACCATGACCGACGGAATGCCCAGTTCTGCGGCTGTATTCATCGCGGCGAGCATTTCGTCGCCGGGTTTTACGCCGACGTTTTTACCGAGCCGCTTTTGAAAAGAAGCGAGTACCAAATTCGCCAAAAGTAAAAATCCTTCTTTGCGCTTCAGTACCGCGATGATGTCGAGCTTGCGGTAGCTTTCGGGATCGGTCATGGAGCGGCTGCGCTTTTCGTCGAGTTCGATAGCGACGCAGTCGGGCTTTTGTTCTTTGATCGCGTCCGTCACTTCTTTGATGCTTTCGCTTGAAACGTGTGCCGTTCCGAGCAGCGTGATCGTCCGTCCGTTAAGGGAAATTGTTTTTTGCATATTGCTCACTTTCCGAGGCTCCATTCGGCAAGCCGGTATTCGAAAAACATCGACGCCTGCATTTTAATAATTTTCGAATAATATTCGTTTGCGATTTTTGCCGAACCTTTGAGTTCGTAGAATAATCCCATATAGTACCACATTCTGCCGCGCTCGGACGGTTTGTCGATTTTATCGATTTTCAGGCGGAGCGAATTTTCCGCGTTGAAACCTCCCTGATCGTGATAGAGGCGCATCATTTCGTAGGCGAGAGAACTGCGGTCCAAGGAACGCATCGCCTGCGCTAAAAATTTTTTGCAGTCGATGAGGTTTTTCGCTTTGAGATAGGCGGCCGCCGTCATAAGCGCGTAGGAAAAGTCGTTTTTGTCGTACGAGTACGCTTTTTGAAATGCGGCCCGCGCTCTTGTCCAGTTTCCTTCGTGCCATTCGAGCAGTCCGATATCTTTATATGCGAAAAAATAATCGGGGTTCGTTTCTGCGACTTTGTAAAAATCGGCGAGCGCTTCTTTGTATTTTTTTTGTTCGTCGTAGAGTTCTCCTCGATACACGTACGCGAGAAAGTAGGCGGGATCGAGGGCTATCGCCTTTGTCCACGCCGCCTCCGCTTCTTCGAATTTGCCGCGGTAGCGCAGGTATGTGCCCCAATCGAGGTAAAAATCGTAATTGGTATCGTCGGCTGCAATTGCCTTTTCTATATATGAAGATGCGCGAAGATAATTTTTATCGTCGGCTGCGATCTTTCCCAAATACGAGAGGGCGAGCGCGTGAGAAGCGTCCTCTGCAAGGATCGCTTCGAAAGATTTTTTCGCTTCGGCCGTGTCGCCGATGTAAAAAGCCGTCTGGGCGAAACCGAAAAGCGCATCGATATTACCGCTTTCGCTTTGCAGCGCTCTTTTATACGCGTCGTTTGCGAGTTTGAATTTTCGAGAGAGAGCGTATTGTTCTGCAAGCGCGATATTTGCCGCCGCATTGTTCGGATCGGAAGCGAGAAGCCGTTTGATAAGCGAATCCGCTTTTTTTCTGTCTCCCGACGCAAGAGCCGTGCGCATATTGAGTTCGATCACGTCGATATTGTCCGAGTCCCGTTCCAAAAGCGCTTCCGCCGCCTTTTTAGCTTCTTCGGTGCGCCCTGCCGAAAGGAAAAGCGATGCACGGAGGATTTCCAGCTGTGTGTTTTCTTTGAGCTCATCGGGAAGATTTTCAAAAGCTTTGAGTGCGCCGTCCGTATCTTTTACCGAAAGAAGAGCCTGCAGTTCCCGAACGAATGCGACGTCCGCCGGAACGGGCGGCTCTTCGCTCTGAGCGGCGGATGATGCTTCGGGGGCTGAAGGGGAGAGAGTTTCCTGCGCTTCGTCCGTTTCCGTTTCGCGTTCCGGAAGAATCGTTTTTGCCGCATCGGACGGCTCTTTTACGGATCGATCCGTTTCTTCTGCGGAAACGGCTGTCGTATCTTGCCGTGCGGAAAGAGCCGGCTCTGCGCTTTTTTCAGGCGTTTTTTCCCGCTTCGGCGTACTTGCGCACGATATGAACGATATGATGAGTGCTGCCAGGAATATGCCGGCTATAGGGCGGCTGAGAGATTTTTTCATCGTGTGATCCTTAATTGTTTTCTCGTAATATAATACATAAAAAAGAGGAAAATTACACCGGTTGCAATTCCTTGCGCCATTGGTTAAACTGTCGTCAATGCATAGGAATATTGTCCGGAAGTCACTTGGGCTCCTTTTTACGTATATCGTTATAATTGTCGGCATTTTTATGCTGCAATTTAGAAGCGATTCCGTTATATCCGAAAGGATCGGAAATCTCCGCATATCGCTTGCCGAAACGAAGGGCGATGACGGCGCTGCTGTTTTGAAAAATCGGATGACCGCATCGTTTAACGGTATCGCTTTTACGGCCGACGACGCTCATCCTCTCACTCTTGCCGTGCGCGGCGAACGCGGCCGCCGGAATCTTGCGCTCATGTCATGGAAAAAACCGAATTCCCGTTCCTGTGAATTTGAGTTCAGCGAAGGTGTTTCGCTTTCGTTTGCCGTAAGCGGAAGCGGAGAAGGCGAGCGCTTGACCGTGCACGCCGTTCTTCCGGAAAATGCGGACGACGTACGCCTGCATTATGAAATTATGTCGGGTGCGGCCGTCGTTTCGGAAACGGATACGCACGTACAGCTCGATATCAGAAACAGCCGATGGGAATTCGAAGCGGCGGAAATATCGGGCGGTACGGTTTCGTTCGGTGGACGAGGAACCGTGGCTTCGTATTCGTATTACGATGCGACGAAAAAATTCTCGTTTGAAAATACATCTCGGTTCGCATCTGCGGAGCGCAGCGCGTATTCGACAACGATCGCTTCGTTCAAACAAAATTTAATAACGGCTTTTACTTCTCAGCAGGATATCACCGAGCAGGAAGCCGTTTCGTTTGTCGCGGCTATGTCCGAGCGCGGCCGTTACAACGATGCGATCAACGCGGTGCCTTCTTCGTTCAGGCGCGGCGTACAACGCACCTATCTTTCATCTCCGTACTTCGATTCGCTTGCGACGATGAACCGTTCGCTCGAACAGCAGATGTCGGGCTTCCGCGATATCGTCGCACAGAATACGATCGATGCGTTTGCCGTTTCCGGCATCGTCGATTATATGTGTATGCATCCGGGCTCAAACGCGGTCAGAACGCTGCTTTCGACGGGAGCGGCGGTCGGTGCGAACTCGATTACCGTTTCACAAGCCGCTTCCATTCTTTCGGCTTACGATTCGTTCCTCGCCAAAAATGCCGAGCTCGCGTCGATCCTTCATCCTGCAGCTCAAGTCTGCATCGATAAAATTACCGAAGCCTGTTCGGCCGAAAACGAAAAGATTACGATTTCCGAAAACGGCGCTTTCGTTTCGGTTATTCAGGCGGCGGAAATCGGAGACGCCCTCGTACGCTACGGGCGCGCATCGGGACAGGTGTCGCTTGAACGGGGCGGATACGTCATTTTGAATTCGTACCTTGCCGAAAGCGCTTCGTTCGATCTTCGAACGCTTGCTTCTTTGTATCCGATCGTCGTACACGACAATCCCTATTATCCGCACTTTGCACTCCTCGGTTTCGACGGCGGCAATGCGGTATGGGCGTGGACTTGTGCGGCGAATATGACCTATGCGAACGACGGCAGGGGAACGGTTACGGTTACGATCGATTTTCCGCAGTCCTATACGCATTACGTTATCATAAACGGCATACAGCGATTCAGAACCATCTATATTTACGATTTGGCATTCCGTACCGACCCGCGCTTTGAAACGTATAATTCTTCGGGTTATGTGTACCGTGCCGACACGAATACGCTGCTTTTAAAGTCGCGTCACAAATCGCAGATAGAGACGATACGCTTCATCTATTCGGATGCGGCGCGCGAAGCTGCCGAACGCCGGACGCTTACGGAAACCGATGCGGCAGGCAACGTCATCGCACCTCCTCCCGAACCGCGGCTTCCGGCAAGCGCGCTTCCCGAAGGCAATATTCCGATGTCGACGGGCAACGCGTCTCCCGAATCCGCAGAGTGACGGTGCGCCGAGCGGAAGTTTCCATGCGGTTTTTGAAAGATGCCGATCGAAGAAAAACAACTCATACCGGCAAATAAAATCCCTTGTTCTCAGCGAGAGTAAAGCGACGGCACCTATTCTTTTGAATAGGTATTTGTCAGTAATTTATTAAAAAAGTCATTTTTTTTTCAAATGTAAACGTTGACAACCTCCAAAACCGCTATTACCATAACGATATAGGGGATTTCCCGAAAAAAAGATGCGGCAAAAGGGCACGGTTTCGGGATCGGAAAACGGTAGAATCCGGACTGTCGCCTTTTCGGAAGTTGAAACTTGCTCGAAGCTTTTTTGTAAGTTCCTGCAATCGTTTTATTTTTATTAGGAGGTTGTGATGAAAAAACTCGGTATCGCTTGCATGTCGATTCTGTTGTGTGTTGCCCCTGCATTTATGCAGGCAGGCAAGAATTCTTCCGCCGCACGGGATGCGGTCGGAACGCCGTTTGCGAAGCGCGTAACAATCAGCCTCATGAATTCGAAACCCGAAATCACCGAAGCGCTTGAAGCGGGCGCTGCCAAATTCGGACGAGAGTTCAATGTTAAAGTACAAGTGTACGAAACGGCTTCGCCCGGCGACACGCTTGCCCAAAAATATGCGGCAGGGGATGCGCCGACGATCGGTATTATGGATATTGCGAATGTCCGCGATCTCTATGCCGAAAAACTTTCGGATCTTTCCGATCAAAAATGGGTTTCAGTCGGAGGAAAAACGCTCGGCGCGGTTATGAACGGCAAAGTATACGGTATGCCGCTTACGATCGAAGGCATGTGCCTTTTGTATAATAAAACCGCAATTGAAAAAATTATTCGACGGAAATTCAATGCGGCCGATTATACGTCGCTGAAAAAATTTACGGCGCTGTTGAACGAACTCAAAGCCGGCGGTATGAAATATCCGATGGTACTGAACAAAGAAGACTGGTCTATCGGTCAAAAAGGCTATCAATGGATATACGACTATCAGGACGGAACGGCTGCAGGAGCTGTCGCCTTTTTGAAAAATGTTAATTCCGGAAAGACATCGTTCGGAAAAAATGCCGTTTTCCAAAAAGTATACGATGCTTTCGATGTTTTTATTGCAAACAATATCAATCGTGCCGATCCGCTTGCCGCCGACTACGATTTGAACGCAAGTTATGTCGCCGAAGGCGAAGCCGCGTTCTGGCTCAACGGAACATGGGCTTGGCCGGATTTTTCGAATTATGCGGTAAAAGGCAGCGAGTACGGCGTATGTGCATTTCCGTTTGACGACGAACCGAAAACGCAGGGTAAAGTGGTCGTCGCCGCTACGAAGTTTATGACGGTTGACAAAGTCAATGCTTCCGCCGATCAGCAAAAAGCTGCAAAGATGTTTTTGAATTGGCTTGTCTTTACAAACGACGGGCAGGATTGTTTGATCAATAAGTGCGGCATCGTAACGGCGTTTACGAATATATCGCTCGCACCGAATAATCCTTTTAATGTGAGTTTGAAAAAATTTATAGACGCCGGTCTTGTCGTCGACGGCGCGACCTATATGCCTTCCGACCACAGAAGCAAACTTGCGGCGAATATGCAGGCCTATCTCGCGGGAAAAATGACGCGGGCGCAGATCGCCGAAAAGCTTGACGCATATTGGCGCGAACATTTGCCTAAAGAATAAACACGATGCGGGGGTAAGTATGAAATTTGCGGATAAGAAAAAAAATGCGCTGTTGTATGCGTCCTTTGTCGGGCCGTCTATGCTTTTTTTCGTGCTCGTTTTTATCGTCCCGCTTCTCTACGGATTTTATCTTACCCTTACCGATTGGGACGGCATTGCAAGTACGATCGGTTTTACGGGCTTTGCAAATTATGCGGAGGTCTTTACCGATCTGTCTTTTTGGCAATCGATGCGGCGAACGATTCTGTATTCCGCCGCTTCGGTTATCGCCATCAATGTCATCGCGTTTTTGCTTGCCTATCTGTTGACGAGCGGCGTAAAGGCCGAAAGTTTTTTGCGCGCGGGATTTTTTACGCCGAATTTGATCGGAGGACTCATTCTCGGTTATATATGGCAATTCGTGTTCAGCAGGGTTTTTGTCAATATATATAAAATTATTCCCGTTGCGCTTTTTGAAAAGTCATGGCTTTCTTCTCCGGCTACGGCAATGGCTTCTCTTATCATCGTCGCGACGTGGCAGTATTCGGGGTATATGCTGCTCATCTATATCGCAGGCTTTGTCGGCATTCCGCACGATTTAATCGAAGCGGCGCGGATCGACGGGGCGGGCGAAGGGCTTATTACGCGGAAAATCCGCATACCGCTTATAGTGCCGTCCATCGTTATCAGTTTATTTTTATCGATAACACGGACGTTTAAAGTGTACGACGTCAATTTATCGCTGACTGCCGGCGGCCCCTACGATTCGACGAAGCTTGCCGCAATGCATATCTATTCGAAAGCGTTCGAAGAACAAAAATACGGCGTGGGACAAGCCGAAGCGCTCGTTATGTTTGTCTGTATGGCGGCCATTGCATTGACGCAAACCTATATCGGAAAAAAACGGGAATTGGAGATGTAATATGCAAAAAACAGTGGAAGTGAAACCCTCGTCGAAAGGGATTGTATTGAGAAGCGTGTTTGCCGTATTTTTTCTGTGTCTGTATCTCTTCCCGTTTTTTTTGGTTCTTATCAATTCTCTCAAGCGAAAAGTGCAGATCGTAAAATATCCGCTGCGCCTCATCGATGAAAAAGGCCTGCAGTGGAACAATTATAAAGCCGCCGTCGTAAAGATGGATTTTGCGCGGTCGTTTTTCAACAGCCTTTCGATTACCGTTTTCAGCGTTTGTATATTGCTCGTCTTTTCTTCGATGGCGGCGTACTTTCTCGTGCGGCATTCGAATCGGAAATCTTCCAAAGTGACTTTTGCGCTCATGATGGCATCTATGGCAGTTCCGTTTCAAGTCGTCATGATACCGCTCATTTCCATTTACGGCGGTATGTTCCATATGCTCAATTCGCGTACGGTGCTCGTTTTGATGAACTTCGGCTTCGGAACGGCGATGTGTATTTTTATGTGTCACGGATTTATTAAATCGAATATTCCGATCGCACTGGAAGAAGCTGCCGTTATCGACGGCTGCAATCCGCATACGATATTTTTCCTTATCGTCTTTCCGCTGTTAAAACCGATTCTTTCGACAATCGCGATTCTCGAAACGCTCGGTTTTTGGAACGATTATCTTTTGCCCTCTCTCGTACTCGGTAAAAAAGAACTGTATACGCTGCCGCTTGCGATCAGAACGTTTTACGGTACTTTTTCAAACGATTACGGCAATATTATGGCGGCTCTCGTGCTTTCCATGCTGCCCGTCATTGTTTTGTATATTTTCCTGCAAAAATATATTGTCGGCGGTATCGTTTCGGGTGCGGTAAAATCGTAAGCGGAGAAGACGGTGTCCACGATTATCGATGTCGCAAAAGAGGCGGGCGTATCCACGGCGACGGTTTCCCGCGTTTTAAATGGTAGCCCCAAGCTGCGCGGGACTACAAAAAAGAATGTTCTCGATGCGATGCGCCGCCTGCATTACCGGCCGAATGCGGTTGCCCGTTCGCTCGTGTGCGGTACGAACAGCTGCATCGGCATTATGCTGCCCGATTTGAATATGCCGTTTTGGGCGCAGACGGCACACGAGCTTGAAAGGGCGGCCGCATCTCACGGTTATTCCATCATGGTGACATCTTCTCCTCTTGAGCGGGAAGATTATGAGAGGGAATACCGATCGCTCGGACGTAACATGTCGAACGGCATTATCACGTCGTATATCAACGGTACGGAAGATTTTATACGGCAATCGCTCGTGCCGACCGTCGTCATCGCCAATGCCGACTGCGCTCCGTCCGTTTCGTCCGATGACGATTTGGGAGGAACGCTTGCCGCCCGGCATTTGATTTCGAAAGGCTGCAAGCATATCATCCACATAAGCGGAGAGTTGAAATACCGTCGTTCGTCCAATGAACGCACATATGCGTTTATCCGCGAGTGTGAAAAGAGCGGTATCGTTTATAAGCTCTACGAAGCGCCGCTTATACTCCAAAAAGAAAACGATTATTCGAAAATCGTCGATACCGTTTTTTCTGAAAACGACGGCTTCGACGGCATCTTCGCGAGCAACGATATCATCGCAAGCGTTTGCGTTTCCGCTTCTCTTTCCCGCGGCTTTCGAATACCGGAAGATATAAAGATTGTCGGATACGACGATACGAATATCAGTTCAATGATTTTTCCTCCGTTGACAACCGTTCGTCAAGATTATAAACTGCTTGCCGAAACGGCGGTTTCCACGCTTATCGATTTGATGGACGGAAAACGCGTTCCCGATAAACAAGTGTTTCCCGTAACGCTGATTGAACGGAAAACGACATAAGGCGCTTTTGAAAACCCGATTGAATTTTTAGAGGGTCGCATAATTATTTTGAATACGGAGGACTCTTATGCCGCAAAAAATTGCAAACAAGATTATGCTCATTACCTATGCCGACTGCATGGGCGGCAATTTGAAAGATCTCTCGTATGTGCTTGACTCCTATTTGGACGGAGCTGTCGGAGGTGTCCATATTTTGCCGTTTTTTCCGTCGTCGGCCGACCGCGGTTTTGCACCCCTGACATATAAAGAGGTCGATCCGCAATTCGGCACTTGGGACGATATCGCTTCTCTCGGAAAAAAATATTATCTCATGTACGATTACATGATAAATCATCTTTCGTCGGCAAGCTCTATTTATAAAGATTTTTTGGAAAAAAAAGACGCTTCGCGCTATCGCGATTTTTTTATCCGCTATAAAGATTTTTGGACGAAGGGAGAGCCGACCGCCGAAGATATCGACAGGCTCTATAAACGAAAAAAGATTCCGTATATCGAAGCCGAATTTGCCGACGGTTCAAAAGAAAAACTGTGGACGACATTCAGCGATTATCAAATCGATATAAATCAATATTCCGAAGAAGCGAAAAATTTTTTAAAAGACAATCTCACCTTTCTCTCCGAACACGGAGCTTCGATCATCCGCCTCGATGCGGTCGCGTATGCTTCCAAGCGCGAAGGTACGGATTGTTTTTTTGTCGAACCCGAGATTTGGCATCTGCTCGGCGAATGCGATGAAATCCTTTCCCCGCGAGGAGTGGCCGTTCTTCCCGAAATTCACGAACACTATTTTATACAGAAAAAAACGGAAGCGCGCGGCTATTATACCTATGACTTCCAGCTCCCCATGCTCACTCTCAATGCGCTGTATTTCGGAAAGTCGATGTATTTGAAAAATTGGCTTCTCGTCTGTCCGCGAAAACAGTTTACGACGCTCGACACGCACGACGGTATCGGCGTCGTCGATGCGCGCTATTTGATGAGCGATGAAGATCTTCTTGCGACGCGGAGAAAATGTTTCGAGCTGAACCCCGGAACTTTCGAACTTTATGAAAAATTCGGCATCCGTATGGATCTCGATCGATTCGATACGTATCAAATCAACTGTACGTATTATTCAGCATGCGGCAACGACGATAAAAAATATTTTATCGCTCGCGCGCTGCAGTTTTTCGCACCCGGTATTCCGCAAGTGTATTATGTCGGCGTGTGGGGCGGAAAAAACGATTTCGAGCTTTGCAATAAAACGGGTGTACATCGCGACATAAACCGTCATTATTATCCGCTCGGTGAAATCGAATCCGTTTCGGCTTCTCCGCTTGTACAAAAACTCATTGCGCTCATGAGGTTTCGGAACGCTCATCCCGCATTCGACGGCGAGTTTCATCTTTTGCCGTCCGATGAACACAGTTTGCGCATTCTCCGAAAAAACGGTGCAGACTACGCTTCGCTTTTTGTCGATTTTACTTCATTTTCATGTGATATCGCATATTCGGAAAGCGGCGCCGAGCGGAAGTTTCCGTGCGGTTTTTGAAAGGTGCGTATCCGATTTCGTCCGTTTTTCCTTTTATCCGGCGGTTTCGGCTTTCAAATTATAAAAAAATCTCTATTTTTATAAAAAAGATTTTGCCTTTTTATAAAAATGTGATATACTGGTAAAGACTACTTTCGTACAGCAGTTGCAGGAGCACAAGTGAATAAGCACGATTTTCCGAAAATTCATTTTTACGATCAGGATTTTGTAGATATTTATAATAAAACGTGGTCGATGCTTGCAGATTTTTGGATCGACCCTGCGACATCGAAAGAATCGCTTTCCGGCTGTTTTTTATATCCCGAAAGCGGAAAGAGCGTTATCGATCAATTCGAATCGATTTTTTCTTCTTTTTTTCTCGTGTATTCGAACCGCAATTTCAACGCAAGTCAAAACATCGATTACTTTTACAACAAGCAGGAAAAAGACGGCGCGATCCGCTGGAGATACGACGCGAAAACGGGAAAGCCTCTTTTGCCGAAAACGAATCCCCAGGGTGCGGGTATGCCGCTTTTTGCATGGGCGGAATTCAACCTCTACCATAAATCCGCGAACAAGCGGCGTATAAAAGAAATCATGCCGAAACTGCAAAAGTACATGACATGGCTCGACGAAACGTTTAAGCAGGAAAACGGCTTGTATGCCGTTCCTTTTTCCGCGAGTACGATGTTCAACGCTCCGCGCGAAAAAAGCGTATACCCCGTCGATTTCAATGCGGCTATGGCGATCAACGCATCTCACATGTCCGCTCTCGGCGATATACTCAACGATAAAGATTTGAGCTTTCAATACAGGCGCATGTATTTTTCGATCAAAACGCGGATCAATTCTCTTATGTGGGACGACGCGACGCACTTTTATCACGATCTCAACAAAGACGGAAACCGCTTGAGCGAAAAAACGATAGCGGGTTTTTGGCCGCTTCTCGCCGAAATCCCGAATGCCGATAAAGCGGAACTGCTTATTTCCCACTTGAGCAATCCCGAAACTTTCGGTACCGATCATCCGTTTCCGACGCTTTCGGCCGACAGCAGATCGTTTAAAAAATCGGGTGAAGGATTTTGCGGCAGCGTGTTTCCCGCGTTCAATTTTATGGTCGTCAAAGGACTTGAAAAATACCGCCACTACGAACTTGCGCGCGAGTGTTCCATACGTCACCTCTACTATATCCTCGAAGGGCTTATGCCGAACAACCCGAAAGAAAAGGGCGATGTGTACGAAGCGTATCTGCCGACAAAAGAAGGCAAAGCTTCCATGTCTAAAGACGCAAGTTTTCCGCGTCCGCACTATCTCATCACCGTCGGTCTTTCGACGATAGCGCTGATGATAGAAAACGTCATCGGTCTTTCGATAAGTCTTCCCCGCAAAACGGTCGACTGGATTATTCCGAATCTCGAAATTATGGGTATCGAAAACCTGTCGCTCAAGCGAAACCTTATAACGATATTGAGCAACAAAAGCAGCCGCGGCTGGGAAATCCAAATGGAAAGCGAAAAGCTCTACTACTTTACGATCAATATCCTCGATCAAAAGAAAAAGACGCTGCCGATCCCGTCCGGTAAGTGTTCCATGCTTATCGACAAATTATAAACGCTTCGAAAAACTTTCCGTTTTTCGAAGCGTTCTGCAGCCGAGAGGAACTTGCTGTATTTTCAAAAGCGGATCGATCCGTCTCAGACAAAAATCGAATACGTCAGCTGATGGAGTGGTGTTTTTGTTTGAACTTTTTCAGCATTGCGACGGCGTTCCGTTTACCGTTAAAGACAAAGCCTCCGTTCCAATATTCGACCGCTGCAAAGAGCGCGTTTCCGCCGTCGTGTTCGTCGCTTGATGCCGTGCGGAATGAAACGTAGTTTGCAAGGTCTTCGAAATTCTGAGTGCGCAGGCATTCGATTCTTTTGCGGTTGAATTCGTTCCACTTTTCGAGATTTTTAAAACCTTCGCCTTCGTCCTGCACGATAAGGTGCGCATGGGTGGGGCTGAACGAATACCAAACGGTTACTTTTTTATTCATGTCGCAATTGTTGCCGTGTTTGACGGCGTTTTTGATCACTTCGCTTATCTGCTGTTCGAGCAGGTTCAGCTCTCTGATTTCCGTCGGCGCAGACTGGACGATGAGGAGCGTAAAGTATCTGATCTGTCTGAAATCCGACGGAAAGGTTTTTACGAGCATGTTTTCCGTATTGAATAGGGGATCGTTATCGTCCGAGTGAAGTTCTTTTATTACGTCTTCGCGTGCCATCGTGTAAACTCCTTTATTAAATTTTCGTTTTGCAATAAGTTCGTGTAACGGTATTATTTAATTTGGCGTATGAAAAACGAGCGGAAGCGCCGATTGTCCGCCTTCCGCTCATGAATCGTATTTTCGCAAGATAAGCGCGTTATTCTTTTACCATTTGCAGCGCATCTTCGATGCTGTTTGCGATCGGAAAATATCCCGTCAGCTTTGTCAGTTCGATGACTTTTTTTACAGAGCCGTGGATATTCGCAATGGAAAGGTGCAGATTCATCTTTTTTATCGTAGAGCAGATATAGATGAGTGCTCCGATTCCCGACGAATCGATATAATCGACCTGTTCCAAATTGATGATGAAAAACTTGACGTTTTTTTCCAGCATTTTCATGACAAGCTCTTTGAGCTTGTAGGAATTGTACAGATCCATCTCTCCGTTTACGTCGATGATATAGATGTCGCCGTTTTTGCGGATTTTCAGTTCCATAAAATACGCTCCTTCCTAATTCATTTTATTTTTATAATCAAAAGGCTTTGATCGTCGTATTGCTGCGCCCCTGCCGAATGCCGCTTTACATCCGCTTTTACGCGTTCGGCAATTTCCGCTCCTGCAAGCTCGTGATTTTCTTTGATGACTTGCATGAGGCGGGACGCGGAATATTGTACACCGGATTCGCTCAAGCATTCAAGCAATCCGTCCGTACAGGTTACGAGGATGTCTCCTCTTTCGAGCTGTAATATTTCATCGGCAAAATTCGAAGTTTTTTCGACACCGAGCGGTTCGTTTTGTTTTGACAGCTGCGACACTTCGCCGTTTTTCGCCCGGTAGACGAGTACGGGATTGATACCGCTCGTCGAAAGTTTCGTTTCCTTTGTCAACGGATTATAGTCGATGAGCGCGATGCTCGCAAAGTGATCTTCTATGCCGCTTTCCGCACACAGTCCGCGGTTGATCCATTTTAAAATAGCGGCAGGGCTTTGAGGCGACGGTGCGATCATGCGCAGCATCGTGCGGATCATCACCATGACGCTGAACGAGTTCATGCCTTTGCCGACGACATCCGCCATGACGAAGAGCGTGCGGTCTTTGCGTACCGCGAGGATGTCGTAGTAGTCGCCGCATACGTTTTCGTTTTGTACCGACCAGGCTCCGAGCGATAAGCCGGGCATTTCCGGAATTTTTTCAAGGATGATCTTTTTTTGAAATTTTGCCGCAGTATTGCCTTCTTCCGTGAGACTGCGTTTTTCGCTGTAGTCGAGAAAGCTCAAAAGAGAGCGGAGAGCGGAAGATGCGGCATCGGTAATCGTTTTTGCATGTTCGAAATCGATTTCGGAAAAGCTTTCGTTTTTCGGAGCCCGCGACAGCGCCGAAACGCCGACGGTTTTGCCTTGTATGCGGATCGGAACGCAGATGTAGCTGCCGCATGCGAGAAAGTCTTCCGGTCCGTTTTGATAAATGCGCGGGTCGTGGGTGGAATCTTTTATAAGCACCGCTTCACCCGAAGACGCGACTTCTCCGAAAAGGGTTTCGGAAAGCTGGAACTGCATATAGCGGAAATTCGCTTCCACCCGTACCGGTGTATGCGGCAGCGTATCCGGCAGTTTATACGGAGGCGGAAAAGAGCCTTTCATGGAACGGACGGTGAGAAAGTTGTCGAATTCGTCCGACAGGAGAATGACGCATCCGTCGGCTTTGACCGCTTCGGTGAGCTTTGCGTTGAAGTAGTCGAGAAATTGATTTAAGCTGTCGTCCTGCGAAAAAAGCTCGGCGGCTTTTGCGGCGAATTCTTCGTTTGCCCCGAATTTTTTTTCATACGATATGTTTGCAAGCGAATCGTATTCGACTTTTTCGTGCACTTCGGGAGCTTGTTTTTTTTCCCGTTTTTTCGGATCGCCGAATGCAAGAATGATAAAGTAGGGCAGGAGAAGGAGTTCCGAAACAAAAAAGGCGGAAACGAAATAGATGCCGCTCGACGAACGGAACATACGGATGAGACCTGCAAAAAGGATGCCGAGCGCGATATAGAGTACAAAACTTGCTTTTGCTGTATTTCGGTAGCGTATGACGACCAGCAGCGCGAATAAAATTGCGAGCAGGACCGCCGCTCCTATAATCGGAATATGTATAAACGACTCGATTGAATACAATTTTTAACTCCACGTAAAATTACGATTATTTTACTATTTTATCATCGAAGCTCTAAGAGGTCAAGGAGATTTTATTTTCCTTTTAAACATGATGCGCCCGATTCCGTTTTTTATGCGGGAGACGAAATTTATGCCTTTACTGCGCGTAAAGGAGCGCACCGCATCGTTGAGTTCCACGTCTTCTCCGAATTTTTTTCGAAGCTCTTCCCAGTACAGCATAATCCATACATACAGATCGCTTTTCGTATGCGCTCTGAAATAACGCATGACGTGTCCGTCGTCTATCGTTTTGATGATCGGAAGATAGACTTCGTTAAACCACGAAGTGATCGCGTCGGTAATCGCCATATCCGTATTTTCTTTTTTTTCGACGTACGCTTTATGTGTCAGGATGTGATTGTAGATGATATCGTACTGTCCGGTCGATGTAAAATCGAGCGTCCAAAAATCGGTGATGTCTCCGAAATTCGTTTCGGTATAAAAGACGCGCTTTTCATACGCGATGATTTCTTTTATCATCGATTTGAGCGTATAGGCGGGCTTCAGTTTTATTTCGCTTTGCAGTGAAACGATTTCCGCATCGATGAATTCTATACCGCGCGCTTTTGCGACCGAAACCCGATGATTGCCGTCGCGCACAAAATAGAGACCTCCGAGTTCGTATACTTTTATCGGTGGAAGGATGATCGATTCATATTGCGCTTCATCGACGTGTTTCCATCGTTCGCGCAAAAATCCACTTTTCGGAAAAAAACGATTGTCGAAATCTTTGTAGCGGCCTTCGCTTCCGACGATCTTGTCGATCGGAATCGTCTTTAAACCGATATAGATTTCATCCTTCGGTTTTAAAATCGATTTTATTTCGGAAAACGAAATGAGAGATGCTTCTTCGGGATTTAAAAAATGCTGTATTTCGTTGAAAAGCGCTTTGCTGCGGGCTCTGTTGAAATCTTCTTCCGTCTGCAGGGCAAATATGTTTGCTTTCATTGTGCCGCTCCGGTTTTCGGAAAGTCGATAAGCCAGTGCGCGTATGCGTTTACGACCGTCGTCGTGCCGGTTTCAGTAACGCGCTTCGTACGTATGTCGTAGAGATGAATGTGTCCGTGCACGAGGTAGGCCGGTGAAAATTTTTTTATAAACCAGTTAAAGCATTCGAAACCGATATGGCACGGATCTTCTTTGTCGTGGATACCTCTCGGAGAGGCGTGCGTCAAAAAGATATCGAGGTATCTGCCGTAGCGAAGTTTGTTCCATATGAGCGAAGGGATCATTGCGATGAGCCGGCGCTTCATTTCTCCTTCGCTGTACTGGTTGAGACCGTTGTTGTATTTTCGCGACCCTGAAACTCCGGCGATAAGGAGCGGCGTCGTTTTTCCCGTTACGGGATCGGTAAACGAAAGCGCTTTATCGCGGATAACGCGGAAACCGCAGTATGCCGCTCCGTGTCCGTGCGCATCTCCCCTTTTTTCCGACGGTGCCGGCACACCCGAATGGTAATAATGAAATTCGTTTAAATTGTGATTGCCGAAAATAAAAAACGTCGGCTTATTAAAAATCGAAACGATAAAATCCACGTAGTCCATCGGAAGATCGCCGGCACATAAAATCATATCTACGTCGGCAAACAGAGAAGAGGCGTTTTGATTGTAGATGAGAGGATCGATCATATCCGAAACGCAAAGTATTTTCATTATATACCCGATTTTTTAAGTACCTGTTCAAGCTGTTCTTTGCCGATGAGTTCGACCTGTCTGTTTTCCGAAAACGCGCGTGCGCTTCGCGAAAAATCCGCACTCGAAAAAATATATGCGCGCGAACAGTTTGCTCCTTTAAGATCGTCGAGCGCCTGCCTCACAACGGAATCTTCGAGCGCTTCGGAGGTGCGGTAAAAACGCAGCAAGTACGATTGCTTTCTGCCATTCATCCAATCCCCGCCGCGATCGGATGCGACGATTTGGCAGCCCCATTTTACCGCATCCGAACGGCGGACGGTAAAGGACAGCGCGTTTTGCGCGATCTTTTCACACAGCGCGGTAAAGTCGCCGGACGGGCACGTAAGATAATCTTTGAGAGCATCGTTTGTCCGCACGTCTTTATATTTTTCGAGCTTTGCAGTGACATCACGGAATGCATGGTTTTTTTTGCAGATGATTTCCCACTGCTCTATAGCTTTGTCGATTCGGCGCATCGTTTCAAAGCACGAGGCCATGCAATAGCGCGCGTGGAGCGTTTCCTGTTTGACGCCCGCTTTATCCTGTTCGATCGCGCGGGCGAAATCGATGAGCGCGCTGTCGGGTCTGCCTGCGAGCATGAGGCACACTCCGCGTTCGATGAGCGAGCGTTCACGGTATTCCGAACTGCGCTGCGCTTTTTCAAAAGCTTTGACGGCATCTGCATAATTTTTATTTTCTTTTAATATTTTCCCGAGATAATAATAATTTCCGTAGGCTTCGGGGTTCAGTGAAAGGGCGAGATCGATTTCTTTTTTCGCTTCGGCAAATTGTTTTTCGTTTGCGAGGAGGAGGGCGAGAGATGCGTGTGCTTCGGCATGGCGTTTATCGAGCGCGGCGGTTTTGCGAAACATCGAAAGCGCCGCGTCGGTGCGGTTTTGTTTTTCGTAAATTTTCCCCGCGTTATAATAGGCGTCGGCGTTTTTCGGATCGATCTTTGTGAGTAAAAGAAATTCGCGCAGTGCGTTTTCTTCCTGATTGAATTTCAAATACAAAGACGCGATATCTTTTCGAAACGGAACTTCGGCGATGTCGTCTCCGAAGACGGCATTTTCATTTACGGTTTTGTATTCCATGAGCGCAAGTTCCGCTCTGTTTTCCGCAACATAGACTTTACCGAGATAATAGTGTACGAGATAATTTTTCGGATCTTTTGCGAGTATCCGTTTTGCCGATTTTTCAGCTGCGGAAAGTTTTTTTTGTTTTATGAGCTTGAGGATATTTTCGGCGCGCTTGGGTGCGAGCAGGGATTTTACGATAAAAATCAGCAGTCCGGCGATAAACGCTGCGAGAGCCGCAATGACCGCAATTTGAATCGGTTCCACTGTAAAATCCTCCTCTTTAAAATCGGGTAAAACGGGCTTTTGCAAAACTCCGTTTTACTGTATACTAGAGTAGTAGATTTATTAAACTCTGTCAAATGTCCGATAATTATATCGATATGATTATCGATTGCATATCGGATATGGGAGCGGTGGAGTGAAGCGGACGAACGGCGCTGTATTTTTTTTATTGTTTTTCGCGGTATCGCTTTTTGCCGAAAGCGAAGGCGAGCGCCTTTTTAAATCGAATAATCCTGCGGCCGCCATTCCGCTGTTTGAACGGGAGCTTTCGTCGGGAACGCTTTCGAGCGCGGCATATAATTATCTCGGACTTTCGTATTATCAAACGGGGCAGTACGATAAATCCGTCGCGGTATTTGAAAAGGGGCTTTCCGTACCGGGTACCGACAAAAAAGTGCTCGCATACAATGCCGGAAATTCCGCTTTTGCCGCGGGAAATTATGCGAAAGCCGACGAGTGTTATTCTCTCGCTCTTGCAGCATCTCCCGATTTTACAAAAGCGCTTTTGAACCGTGCGAACGCGAGACTCAACCAGATGCGTCTTCAGGACGCGCTCGGCGATTATGAAACTTATATCGTTCGAGTGCCCGGCGATCCGCAGCGTACGGAAATAGAGCGCGTCATTGCGCTGCTCCGAGCCGAACTTGCCAGAAAAGAAGAAGAAGCGAGAGCTGCCGCGGCTCTCGAGCAGGCGAGAAAAGCTGAGGAAGCGCGTATGCGTGCGGAGCAGGAGAGGATTGCCGCCGATAAGGCCAGGCGCGAAGCCGAAGCGAAAGCGGCCGAAGAAGCGCGCAAAAAGAAACTGCTCGAAGACGTGGCGAATTCGCTTCGAGCGACAAATACGGAAAATATGTCGGGCGGAGCGGAAGATACGCTCGGCTATGAATCGGAACCGGAACTCGATTAATATTGTTGCGGGTGCGGTATATTTTCAGCAAAGGAAAGGGATATGGCTAAGACAAAGACCACTGAAAAAACGGCAAGCGCTAAAACGGCGAAAAAAGCGCCGGCGGAAAAAACGGCAAAGTCCGCTGCCAAAAAAACGGCCGAAAAACCGGCTGCAAAAAAAGCCGTTGCGAAAACCGCGGAAAAAGCGGCTGCGAAAAAGACAAGCGTAAAGACTTCGGTAAAAACGGCTGTGAAAAAAGCCGATGTGAAAACGGCGGCAAAAGCGGGCGTAAAAAAGGCCGATACGAAAACGTCTGTAAAGACCGCGCCGAAACCGGCTGTTAAAAAAACCGCCGTAAAGGCTTCCGGTAAAACTGCGGTAAAAACAACCGCAAAAACGCAGAGTGTAAAGACGGGCGGCGAAAGCGTGCGTTCGAAATCCGCCGCAAAAAAAACTGCAGCGGAAAAATCTCTCGTAAGTGAAAAAACGATTTCCGCAAAAATAACCGAAAGCGTCGATGCGGCAAAGGCTCCCGTTTCAAAGCCTCTCTTTGCGGACGTGAGCACGGCTTCGTCTCATACGGACGAACAAAAGCCGGCTTCCGAAAAAATATCGTTTACGGATTTTTCCGGAGTAAGCAAGCCGGTAAGCCGAGCCGTTTCAGAAAGCGAATCCGAAAAAAAATTGAATAAAAAAATCGTTATCGCAATTATCTGCGCGGCAGTCATCATCGCCCTTATCGCGGTTTTTTTTTAAATAAATCCGGTTTGCCGGGGTCGAGCGCGAGCGCACGGGGCGATACGCTCTCTTCCGTTCAGCTCTACATGGACACGGGCGAATACGATCGCGCACTGGATCTGCTCGAAAAGCTGCTCAAAAAAAATCCCGGTGATGCCGAAGCTCGGCGGCTGCTCGACGAACTGCATGCGTTGAAGAGTGCAAAGTCCGGTGACGGGGCCATGCAGGACGAGCTTGCACGAAGTACGGCGGAAGCCCAGCGGACGCAAAAAGAACTTGAAGAATTGATTGCGCGCGGACAGAATTCTCCGCTTTCACAGAATACGGCTTCCGGTTCCGCGCAGCGTCCGGGAGAACGCACCGCATCGGCGGAGACTTCGGCCGACAAAAATGCGGCGCAGCAAAAGCTGCGAGAAGCTGAAGAAGCCGCCCGGCGCGCACGGGAAGCGGAAATCGCCGCGGAAAAAGCGGCGGCTGCTGCGGCGGCGCGCGAACGGAAAGCCGAAGCCGAAAAAGCCGCTCAAGCGCTTGCAGCGCAAAAGCAAAGAGAAGCGGCCGCGCGCAAAGCAGCCGAAGAAGAACTTGCGCGTAAAAACCGCGCGATTCAAAGAGAAATCGACGGCGTAAACGGCGAAATCGCACAGGGCAAATCCGATTTGACGGCAAATAAAATCGACTCTGCTCTCAATCATTTCGGCAAAGCGCAAAAGATGCTGCCGATTTCCGCAGGGGAGCCTCTTTTTTCAGGCAGCAAAAATTCCGAAATGGCGGCCGCCCTTTACGAAGCTTCGCAAAACGCGGCATCGGATGCCGATAGGAAAAAACTCCGCGATGCGGCCGTAAGTTATGCCGAAGAAGCGATCCGAAAAACGCCGAACGATGCCGCAGCTCACTACGTACTGGGCATGACAGCGATGGATGCAAAAAATTATCCGAAAGCGCTCGACGAACTTTCCAAAGCGGTGCAGAACGATCAATCGAATGCTCTTTATCACTATAATCTCGGACGGGTGCAGTATCTTTCGCGCCGCTACAGCGACGCGCGTTCGTCGTTTCAGAGAAGCGTCGATTTGGACGGACGCTTTGCACCGGCTCAATACAATCTCGGTCTTGCAAATTTGAGGACAGGAAACGAATCCGAAGCGCTGTCGTCATTCCGCCGCGCGCGGACCACCGATGCGAATTACGAAAAAGCCTACCTTGAAGAAGCGCGCCTTCTTTCAAAACAAGGCGATCAAAACGGTGCCGTCAAAGCCTATAATGCCGTTCTCCGCATTAACGATGTGAACGGCAACGCGCTGCGCGAACTCGGTTCCGAATACTACGCGATGGAAAATTACGCCGCATCCGAAAACTGCTATCGCCGCGCGCTCGCGCTTTTGAGTCCGACGGAAGAAGACCCGACGACGTATTACAATCTTTCGGCGACGCTGTATGCGGAGCGTAAAGATGCCGAAGCTGTCGCTTATGCGAAGCGCGCGTACGCTTCAAAGGCGTCGCTCGGCAATACCGCTCAAGCGAACGTAGTATACAATTATGCGCTTATGCTGCAGGACTCGGGTAAATTCGAAGAAGCGATTCCGCTCTATCTTGAAGCGCTGCGCTTGAATCCGAATCATGAAAAATCGAAAATCAACCTCGGAAAGATGTATCTCGAAATGAATCCGCCCGATGTCGACACGGCTCTTCGGCTTTTCAAGCAGGCCTACGATGCGGACAATAAAAGTTTCGAAGCGAACAATAATCTCGGAAGCGCATACCTCGCAAAAAAAGATTATAAAAATGCGATTAAATTTTATCAAAATGCGCTGCGCCTCGATCCGTCAAACAATACGGTACGCTCGAATCTCGCACAAACTTACGCAAGCGACGGTCAGTTCGACAACGCGAAAACAACGTATACCGAGCTGATCAAGCGCGACGGAACGAATTGGGATGCCTATGTGGAGCTTGGAAAAGTATGCATGTCGACGGGAGATACTGCGGGCGCGGAACGCTATTTGAGCGAAGTGCAGACCAAGCGTCCTAATCACCGCCGGACGGAAGTGACGGAACTTTTGTCGGCGCTTCGAAGCGGCGGTATTCAGGCAAAATAACAAACGGGCATTTAGGGAGGTGCTGATTAAAGCGAGGTGCGCATTTAATCAGCACTTCCTTTTTGTTTCTCATAAGTCTTTGATTACCCATAATATATAGACTTATTACGAAACAAGGAATTTCAATGTTAACACTGATTAATTCGCATTCGAATTAATCAGTGTTTCCTTAGGTGCGCTTTACGAGGGCGAAAAGCTCCGCCCTCGTTACCGCCGTCCAAACGGGTCTTCCGTGCGGACAGTGCGGGTCGGGGAGGGCGAGCGCCTTTTCCGCCAAATCCGAAGCGGTCGCATCGTCAAGCACATAGCCGTCTTTGACCGCCGCTTTGCACGCGGTCATTGCGGCTATCTGTGAAATGACGTCTTCCGGAGCGACTCTCTTTTCGAGGAGGGCGCGGTACAGATCGTTTTCGCTTCCTTTCCAGCGCTCCGGTACCGATCTTATCTCCCACACGCCGTTTCCTTTGTTTTGTGCCGCAATGCCCGCTTTTTTCATTTCATCCCGTATGCGCGTCAAATAAATATCGTCCGCGGCGTTTTGTGTGACGATTTCATAGGGCACGAGAAGTTTTTGGCTTTTTCCCTGATTTTGCATAATGGCGTCGTAGAGGAGCCGTTCGTGAGCCGCGTGCTGATCGATGATATACAGCGTATCGCCTTTTTCCGCGACCAAAAAAGTACCGAGCGCGCTTCCGAGAAAGTGAAAGTTTCCGTTTATCGTTTTGATTTTTTCGGCTGCGTTTTCGGCGTCGTACAGTTTTGTTTTATCTGCCGCGTCGCCTGCCGAATCATTCCCCGTTTCGCCGAACGAAAGCGCTTTTTTTGCAAGTTCGAGCGGTACGTCCTGCGCTTCATGGTTTATCGAATAGCGCGCTTTGTATGCATCGGTTTTATATTCGCGGGCGTAGGGATTGGTAAAGTCGCCTCCGCCGCGGTGCATGACGATACGCGAAAAATCTTTCGCCTGCCGGATCGAGTCTTTGTTTTTTCCGTACGATATGCCTTTTCCGCCGGCCGTATCGAAAGCACCCTTGCTGCCGGCGCTCGTATGCACACCGAGCTCATCGTTTTTTCGAAGAGTGTACAAGTTTCCGCTTTCTTTGCCGCCCGTGCTTTCGGCGGCTGCGTTTTCCGTATCGAAATCGAAAGATTGAAAATTGTTAATTGTATCGACGCGGTCGTTTTTCATTTCGCGCAGGGTGTATTGATGAAAAAAGTTCCGCAAAGATCCGCTTACGCCGTGATGCAGGCTTGCGATATCGCGGAAGCGCGCTTCTTTTTTTGCCGGGTGAATATTGAAGTCGACGAGATCGCTTTTCATCGTGACGAAGAGGGCGGCAGCGGGATAAGTGCCGTTCGGAAAATAACCCTGACCGCCGTACTCGATCGCCTGTACGAGCGAATACTCGGTAATCTTTCTGCCGTTTACAAAGATGTATATGTCTTTTTTATTTGTGCGCAATACGCCCGGTTCTCCGATGACGCAGGTAAAACTCCAGTCGGGATTTTCTCCGCCCGAAGAGCCTGAGATTTCGTAAAAGAGAGAAGCGTTTTCGGAAGGGAGCGCCGCTTCTACGAATCGCTTTTTTAAACTCGTGCCCGCTTCGAGCGTTATGCGCCGCTCGCCGTCCGCGGTAAACGAAAAGGCTATATCCGGCCTCGCAAGCGTCTTTTCGATAAACGTGTTTTTGCACATGAGCGCTTCGGCTGCCGGGCGTTTTAAAAATCTTCTCCGCGCGGGAAAGTTTTCAAAAAGACCTTCCGCCTGCACGATCGTACCCGCAGTCGATGCACCCCTTTCGATGATGTGATCTTCGGTTACCGATGCCCGCATTTTCCAGCCGCCCGATATGATCGAAAGACGGCATACGGCGGCGATCGACGAAAGCGCTTCTCCTCTGAAGCCGAGCGTCGAAAGATGCAACAAGTCGGTTTCCGTTTCGATTTTGCTTGTCGCGTGCGGCCGCGCGCAGTTTTGCAGATCGCTTTTCGTCATGCCCGAACCGTTGTCGACGACGCGCACTTTTTCGATGCCGCCCGAATCGATTTCGACGGCGATGCTGTC
The DNA here is from genome assembly GCA_000413015.1 of Treponema socranskii subsp. paredis ATCC 35535. Taxonomy (GTDB): domain Bacteria; phylum Spirochaetota; class Spirochaetia; order Treponematales; family Treponemataceae; genus Treponema_D; species Treponema_D paredis. The sequence goes on along the minus strand of KE332516.1, from coordinate 11,429 downwards.
GGCGCCCGAATCGACCGCATTGTCCATGAGTTCTCGCAGAACCGCGTTCGGCCGGTCGATGACTTCGCCCGCCGCAATTTTCCTTGCGACTTCGGCGGAAAGCTGCCTGACCGGTTTTGCATCGCTCATTGACGCGTGCCCTCCTGCGGAGCGCCCGCCGTTCCCGTCGTTTCATCGGCGCCCGAAAAAAGATCGAGTTCGGGCGTATCCGCGCTTTCGGGTGCGGGTTCGTTCATGAGCATTTGAATTTTTCCTTCGATCCTGTCGATTTCGGCTTCCATGCCGCGCGCAAGTTTTATGCCCATTTCGAAATCTTTGAGCGCATCTTCGAGCGATATGTCGTCGCGCTTGATGTCGGCGGTAAGCTTTTCAAGCGTTTCAAGGTTTTTTGCAAAATTTTTCATGACGAACTCCTTGTAAAATTATTAATTAATAAATCCGTTTGCCTCTGCGTGTACGCTTTTGACGGTCGCCCTAAGTTGTCCTTTTGCCGGAACGATTTCGAGCTCCGCTCCGACTGCGATGAGCGATGCATCCCGCACGACATCTCCGCTTGCCGTGTCTCGTACCATCGAATAGCCTCGTGCAAAAATTTTTTCGGGACTTGCGCTTTCGAGTACGTGCGTACACAGGGCGATGCGGTGTTTTGCGTCTTTTAATTTTTGATCGATATTTTGCAGCAGCGCGACTTTTGCGCCGTCAAAGCGCGCAAGGAGCGGCTGTTCGATAGTTCGGAACTGCAGTTCGAGATTTTCGGGATTGAATGTGCGCACGACGAGCTTCATGTTTTCGACTTTGCGTTTTATTTCCGTATGGAAGGTATCGGCATAGGTTTGCAGCGTGCGAATGATATCGCTTTTGAGCGGAACTGCGGCTTCCGCTGCGGCCGACGGAGTCGGGGCTCGAAAATCGGCTGCGTAATCGGAAAGCGCCCAATCGATTTCGTGTCCGACGGCGGAAATCACCGGTATATTCGATTCGTAGACGGCGCGTACTACGGCTTCGTCGCTGAAGGGAAGCAGATCTTCGAGGGAACCGCCTCCGCGTCCGACGATGAGCACGTCGCAAAGCCGGAAATAATTTGCGACTTTTATCTGCCTCACGATCGTTTCCGCCGCGCCTTCTCCCTGCACCGTTGCGGGCAAAATGACCGCCGATACGCAGGGATTCCTCCGCTTCATAATCTGCAGGATATCGCGCAGGGCGGCTCCCGTCGCGCTCGTAACGATACCGATCGTTTTCGGAAAAAGCGGCAGCGGTTTTTTGTGCGCTTCGTCGAATATGCCTTCCGCTGCAAGGCGCTTTTTGCGCTCTTCGAGCATCTGTAAAATATTTCCCGCGCCCGCCATTTCCATGCGCGAAATGACGAGCTGATATTTGCCGTGCGGGGGGTATACCGTAAGGCGTCCGGTACAGCGCACGAGCATACCGTCTTTCGGTGAAAACGAAAGAGAGGGCGTCGCGCTCCGCCACATCGCACATCCGAGCTGCGCGCCGGAATCTTTCAGCGTCAAATAGATGTGGCCGGCGCTTGTCAGTTTGCAGTTGGAAATTTCACCTTCGACGACGACGGTGCCGAACGAACCTTCGATCATCTCTTTTATGAGATTTGTGATCTGTGTCACGGAAAAAAACGCGGAGCCGTCTTGTGCCGAATGTGCCATAGCGCTAATTTTATAGTGAATGGAAAGACTGGTCAACGCGTGTGATTGAGGTTTTGCCGACAATAGAATTGAAAGTATTTCGTTGCAGAATCTTTTTTCCGTTTCACTTTGTACGACTTGTCGTCTAAAAAAATAATTTTTCCCTTTTCATTCTCGATTGTTTTACAATGATTTTTTAATTCCAACGGTAATTCCGAATACTATATATAAAACAATGAACGGAAAACTTATTCCTACGACGATAGGAATATTTGAAAAAATTGCCATTTTTAACAATTCGTTTTTCAAAAATACATCCATTCCGATTCCTAAAGCAAAATGAATACACGTCAAAACGACAAATGCCGTCATACATTTAAAAAGCACAGCAAAACATTCTTTTTGTTCGGAATAAAAATCAGCTTCCGTGCCGACTTGCTGCCTTAGCTTTTCCGCTTCATTTTCCGTAATCTCTTTTTCAGTCAATTTAGTATCAATATCAAAAAATTTCGTATTCATTGTGTCTGATGAAAATCTGCTGTTTGCTTCCGAGATTTCAGCTGTGTTCTTCATAATGAAAAGTACGATATAGATAATCATAATAAATTGTGAAAACATCACTGAAATTTTCTCATCGGATTCAAGCGGCTGTTGAAACAGCTTTACAATAAAAATATGCTCATTTGATTCTTGTGCTAAAAGCGAAATATGTATTAACTGCACGTAGAGGACTAAAGAAAGTATTGAACAAAATTCTATCCGATTTATCTTTGTTTTTCTATTCCAAATCAAAAAACACACAGTAATTGAAAACAAATAAAATCCTGCCGACAAGATTTCTATCAATAATTTCGGATAGGCAACCGACAAAAGCGATAACGGGAGAATTATAACCAGCGCAATCGCGAACAAAGACTTTAAAATATACAAAAATCGATTCATGGTTTTCCCCTTAAAATATTTTCATAGCAATTTAATCCATTCCTTAAAAGCATCTAACTGCTGCTGATATGAATCCGCAAATAAAAACGACTTGAACTCGTCAGTGTCGAATTTTGTTTGATTTTCAAAATAATAAAACCATTCACAGCAGTTAAATTTATTATATTCATTCCGGCAATTACTTTCTTCAATAAGACGAATTATTTTATTTTCCATTGAAAAAAAAGCCGGAAGAGATCGATATATGTGATCCGGCAGAGGCCAATCAATTTTACGTAAACGCATTCTTACTTCAGAAAGAACTTTTTTATCACAAACGCTTATTGAAGAATTTTGTAGAGGTATATAGTACCACCCTTTCCGAAAATACAGTTTTTTGCCCAGTTTGCTATTATTTTGATTCTCCTCGATTGCAAGGGAAAGAAAAAATTCTTTTTCACAGCAAGGGCTAAATCCTATAAAGAAATTATTTGATTTGTAAGTATAATAAAAACCGGCGCCATATTCATCTGCCTTTTTGGTTGTACTGTCCCGTTTGTAGGCTATCAGACTTTGGTCTATTTCGCCCAGAAATATTTCTTTTATTGAAAATAGTTCACTAAATAAAGACGGTACAGCGAACAATAATGTTTCCTCACGGGTTAATAATGTCATTTTTATCTCCTTCAGCGGCTGACTGTTTATAAAAAATATAACACGGGCGGCTATCATAGCATGATAGTGGGGAAATTATTTTGAAAAAACAATCGTTTGTCGGACTCTCTTGCGATTGCTTGAATGATAGTATCCAAAGAACGGAAAACTTCCCAGCGTTCACGGTTTGTTACGGCTGCGATTTTTGCCGCTGCCAAATCTTCCAAATCCGGTACACGACTGCCCTTCCAGATTTTATCGGCAAGTGAAACTGCGAGTTCTTCAAGCGTTGAGCTTTCCGACCATAAAGCGTGAGAGGCGGCAAATTGTGATTTTTCTTCGGAGAAACCGAGAGACCGTAAAAGCCGTAAGCCTTCCTGTTCATGTTTATGCCCTTCTTCCGAAAGTTCGTTAATGTAAACGGTTTTTCCTATGTCGTGAGCGGCCGCACCAAATAAGACGAGATATTTATTGATGTTCAGATTTCTCCATGTACCGTTTATCTTTTCAAGCAATTTATTTGCAACATCGTGAACAAGCAGCGAATGAGCGTATAACCTTGGCGGAACTCCGAGAGTACTGAAAACGGATTCAATCTCATCTGGAAGAGAAAGCAGATTTCGACAATTTATATACTGATATTCCGCCATTCGAATTTTGTCTTAATGAACAGAGAGTTGATTCCCCTGTTAAGATTTACAGATATAGTAACAGGGGAGAATATCAGATCACGATAGCGGAAAAATTATTTTCTGGCTTTATTAAACAAAATCTTCATAACGGGATTGTAATAACAGTACTCGTCGCTCTTGTTTGCGGAGAAGTGAAACAAATCGATATAATCTATTTCTTTGCCGTTCAGATTATATTTGCCGTATGCGGCGACGCCTTCTTTGTTATGAGTAAGTGTTTTATTTTTTGAAAATTCACCGGGGAAGCATAAATTTATGTAGTTTTCAGCAATCGTACCGTCCCATAAATTGGCTGTTATGATTATATCGGGGTCCAATATTTTTAATTGCTCTTGAAAAAAGTTTGTTTTTTCCAACTCCGAATCTTTTAAGAAACGATCAACCAAATCTGTATTAGTCTCCCAATTATCAGGATCGTCATTACTGTATTTTGAAATATTTATGCAGGCGAATCCGAAATCATTAGTTTCACGCATTTCGTTCAAGATTTCCGAAGATTCCGGAATCTTTTCGAATGGAAATTTTCTTTCCGTTTTAATTCCATATACCATATAAAAAATATGCCGCCACCATGAATTCTTGTTGCTAAAATCCTTGTCAAAAAATTCTTTTGTCGTATCTCTAAAGTCATAACCTCCGATGTTTCTCGGCTCACGGCCTATAAAAACCGTTTTTCTTTTTTGATCGAAATATCCGGGGAAAAAACCGTCTTTTGCAAAACAATCTTGAGGGGTTGTTGTTTCCTTGTTTCCGTTATCAATGGGAGTTTTATTCTTTGATAACTGTTCTATCCATTCGTTCATTAACTTATCTAAGTCATGATTTTTTTGTTTTTCAAATTCTGAATATTCAAATGTTGAAAGCATAGTCTTTTACCTCCTACTTAAATTATACCACACATTCTCTATCATATCACGATAGTTGCAAAAAAATAAAAATTATTCGCTATCACCAAATGATAGCGGTTTGTGTTATAATAGTTTTATGAAGCGGGAAAACAAAAAACAGCAGACTCGGCAGCTGAACAGAAAAATACTTGAACGGATAAATATCATCCATAGAGCAATTAAATCCGGAAGTTATCCCGATAATCTGAAGTTACAGCGGCTTTACTGCGAGACGACAGGCTACAGCAAAGTCGGCGAGGCTACAATTAACCGCGATATCGATATGCTTCGTACTTATTTTCACGCACCTCTGGAATTTGACAGACACAAAGGCGGCTATTATTACAGCACTGCCTTTGAATTCCCTTTGAATGATATTTCCGCAGAGGATGTTTTTTATCTTTCGGCAGCAAAAACATTACTTTCAAGTTTTGAAGGAAGTCCTATTTATAAATCGATTTCCGAAGTTATCGATTTTGTAACGGATACACAGGGCTTGAGCAAAAGTTCTCTTTTAAAGAGAATCGCCGTTCCGCCCGTTCCGAAAGTCGTAACGAATGAAGCTGTTTGGAAAAAAGTTATACGTTCTTTGCAGGAAAACGCAGTTATCGATTTTGAGTACAGCGGCAGGTGGAATCCGGAACCGATCCGGCGCCGCGTCGCGCCGTATCAGATCCTTATGGATGAGGGGCTTTGTTTTCTATTCGGCTATGATTTGAATAAAAAGGCCGTGCGTCTTTTCGCCTTGAGCCGAATGAAGAGCTGTGTCGTTACGGACGAGCATTTTGAACTTCCCGATGATTTTGAATTTTCTTCCTATTGCGGCGGCGGAAAGTTCGGCGCATTTGTGTCGGAAGATTCCGTCGATTTTATAATCGATTTTTACGGAGACGCTCGGCCGTATGTAAAAGAGCGTCTTTGGGCGGACAATCAGAAACTTACGGATTTTGAAGATGAAGAAAAAACACGGATAGAATTTTCTTCAACGCAAGTCCTGAAAGTCATGGAATGGATTTTAGCGCAGGGAGCGAATGCCGTTCCGCAAAGTCCGCAGTGGTTTGCGGCGGATTGGAAAAAGACCGTAAAAGCGATGGCGGAAAGAACGGAAAGATCGTTTTAATAATTATTAATTAATAATTACTTGAAACGGCTTCCGTCTGCTTTTTTTGAATGTCTTTCGTTGTCTGTGCATCGAAGGTGTAGCGGTTGGCGATACATTTGCCGATGCGCAAGACGCACGCTGTACATCGAGAGCGCTGCCGTACGGTACAAGGCGGACGAGCCGCCTGCCGAATGAAAAAAGCCTGCGTGGGAGAGAAAAAATATTGAAAAAAGGGTGGGAAGTACTTGACACGCAAGGGGAAAAAGCGGTAAATTACAAGCTACCCGCGAAAACCGCAGGTGCGCTGTTTGACAGGCAAAGGGAAGGAAAGAAAGCAAGACGCATGCGGAGACACAAAAGTCTCCCGAACTAAACTTAAGCGAGAGCAAAAAGGAAGCGGGGACAAACGAACGCAATTAGACCCGGAGCAATCCGGGAACATAATGATGGAGAGTTTGATCCTGGCTCAGAACGAACGCTGGCGGCGCGTCTTAACCATGCAAGTCGAGCGGCAGGCAGCAATGCCGAGAGCGGCGGACTGGTGAGTAACACGTGGATAACGTACCCCGCTGACCGGGACAGCCTGTAGAAATAGAGGGTGATACCGGATAGATCACTGTTTGCGATAGGTAGACAGCGGGAAAGGAGCTTCGGCTCCGCAACGGGATCGGTCTGCGGCCCATCAGCTGGACGGCGGGGTAACGGCCCGCCGTGGCGAGGACGGGTATCCGGCCTGAGAGGGCGGACGGACACATTGGGACTGAGATACGGCCCAGACTCCTACGGGAGGCAGCAGGTAAGAATATTCCGCAATGGGGGAAACCCTGACGGAGCGACGCCGCGTGAACGAAGAAGGCCGGAAGGTTGTAAAGTTCTTTTCTGTCCGAGGAATAAGTGTTGGAGGAAATGCCGACATGGTGACGGTAGGGCAGGAATAAGCACCGGCTAATTACGTGCCAGCAGCCGCGGTAACACGTAAGGTGCGAGCGTTGTTCGGAATTATTGGGCGTAAAGGGCATGCAGGCGGGTCGCCAAGCTTGGTAAGAAATACCGGGGCTCAACTCCGGAGCTATATTGAGAACTGGCGAGCTAGAGTTGCCGAAGGGTATCCGGAATTCCGTGTGAAGGGGTGAAATCTGTAGATATGCGGAAGAACACCGATGGCGAAGGCAGGATACCGGCGGACGACTGACGCTGAGGTGCGAAGGTGCGGGGAGCAAACAGGATTAGATACCCTGGTAGTCCGCACAGTCAACGATGTACACTGGGCGTGTGCGCAAGAGCGTGCGTGCCGAAGCAAACGCGATAAGTGTACCGCCTGGGGAGTATGCCCGCAAGGGTGAAACTCAAAGGAATTGACGGGGGCCCGCACAAGCGGTGGAGCATGTGGTTTAATTCGATGGTACGCGAGGAACCTTACCTGGGTTTGACATACACAGCGATCATATAGAGATATGTGAGCGTAGCAATACGGCTGTGAACAGGTGCTGCATGGCTGTCGTCAGCTCGTGCCGTGAGGTGTTGGGTTAAGTCCCGCAACGAGCGCAACCCCTACTGCCGGTTACTAACAGGTAGCGCTGAGGACTCAGGCGGAACTGCCTGCGACAAGCAGGAGGAAGGCGGGGACGACGTCAAGTCATCATGGCCCTTATGTCCAGGGCTACACACGTGCTACAATGGCCGCCACAGAGCGGAGCGAAGCCGAGAGGCGGAGCAGAACGCAGAAAAGCGGTCGTAGTCCGGATTGAAGTCTGAAACTCGACTTCATGAAGCTGGAATCGCTAGTAACCGCACATCAGCACGGCGCGGTGAATACGTTCCCGGGCCTTGTACACACCGCCCGTCACACCATCCGAGCAGGGGGTACCCGAAGCCGGCAGTCCAACCGCAAGGGGGACGCTGTCGAAGGTACGCTTTGTGAGGGGGGTGAAGTCGTAACAAGGTAGTCGTACCGGAAGGTGCGGCTGGATCACCTCCTTTTCCAAGGGAAGAGGGGCGCGCAGTGTACGCGCGCAAACCGCATGTGTCGAAGGATGTTGTCCGCACGAGAGTGTTTTGAGACAGTCCTGCTTTCTTTCTTTCCCTGTGCCCCTTGAGCAGCAAGTGCGGCTATTATCAAATACGGGACAGTAGCTCAGTTGGTTAGAGCACCGCTCTGATAAGGCGGGGGTCAATAGTTCAACTCTATTCTGTCCCAGATTCAAAAAGGACAGAAGTGAGGGCGTACCGGCAGGGTACGCATGCTCTTTGAAAATATAGGGAAGGGAAGAAGGTTTGAGCGCATAAGCGGTTGGAAGCTTAAAGCGCGGGAAAGAGAATATGGTCAAGCAAGCATAGGTCTGTGGCGGATGCCTGGGAGCTGTCCGGCGAAGAAGGCCGCGGTAAGCTGCGAAAAGCTGCGGGGAGGAGCAAACATCCTTAGATCCGCAGATAGCCGAATGGGGTAACCCGTATGCCGTAAGGCATACACCGCGCGCGGGAAGAAGATACTGCGGCGGAGCGAGACTGCGTGAAGTGAACCATCTAAGTAACGCGGGAAGAGAAATCAAAAGAGATTGCGCAAGTAGCGGCGAGCGAACGTGCAGGAGCCTAAACCCTTATAGAGGGTGTTGCAGGGCCGCACGGGGATGACCCGTGGAGTTAGGAAAAAACCGATTTTTAGCGGAAGCGTCTGGAAAGGCGCGCGAAACAGCGTGAAAGCCGCGTATGCGAAAAGGATCGGACTCCATGGTGCGGTACCTAAGTAGGGCGGGGCACGAGAAACCCAGTCTGAATCCGGGTCGACCACGATCCAAGGCTAAATACGAGACAGCTACCGACAGAGAAGCAGTACCGTGAGGGAAAGGCGAAAAGAACCCCGGTGAGGGGAGTGAAAGAGAACCTGAAACCACAGACCGACAAGATGTCACGGCGCGCGAGCGTTGTGGCGTGTCTTTTGTAGAATAAACCTGCGAGTTGCGTTGCGCGGCGAGGCTAAGGGTTGGAAGATCCGGAGCCGGAGCGAAAGCGAGTGTGAAAAGTGCGAAAAGTCGCGTGACGCAGACCCGAAGCCAAGGTGATCTAATTATGGGCAGGCTGAAGGCAGGGTGAAACCTGTTGGAGGGCCGAACAGTAATCTGTTAAAAAAGGTAGTGATGACCTGTGATTAGGAGTGAAAGGCTAAACAAACCTGGAAATAGCTGGCTCTCCCCGAAATGCCTTTAGGGACAGCCTCATGCAAAGCGGAAGGAGGTAAAGCACCGGATGGGATAGGGGGCGTCACAGTCTACCGACACCAATCGAACTCAGAATGCCATCCGCCAACGCATGGGAGTGAGACTGTGTGCTCCAAGGTTCATAGTCGAGAGGGAAACAGCCCGGACCGTCGGCAAAGGTCCCAAAATAACGCTCAGTGTGAAATGAGGTGCGTCTGCACAGACAGCCAGGAGGTTGGCTTAGAAGCAGCCATTCCTTAAAAGAGTGCGTAACAGCTCACTGGTCGAGCAGGCGTGCGCAGACAATGTAACGGGGCTAAGCGTTATACCGAAGCCGCGGGTCCGCATTGTAAGATGCGGGCGGTAGGGGAGCATTGCGCTAACCGGAGAAGGCGTACCTGTGAGGGGCGCTGGAGGAAGCGGAAGAGAGAATGCAGGCACAAGTAACGAAAAGACGGGTGAGATTCCCGTCCGCCGAAAGCCTGAGGATTCCCGGGTAAAGGCAATCTGCCCGGGGTAAGTCGGCCCCTAAGGCGAGGACGAAAGTCGTAGTCGATGGGAAATCGGTTCAAAATCCGATACCCGGCTCAGTTTTGAAGGCAGGACGCATGAGGTGAAATCCGGCAGGAGAACGGTAGTTCCTGTCCAAGCAGTGAGGTGTTGAGGGGGCGGTTAAAAGAGCCTCCGAGCTGAGCTGTTACGGGGAGCGGAGCGCAGGCGAAGCGAAGCGGACGTAATCAAGGTGCCGGGAAATACTGTCTAAAGTTAGGCTGAGTCGGACCGTACCGGAAACGGACACACGCAGGCAGGATGAGTAATCTAAGGCGCACGAGCGACCCCGCGTTAAGGAACTCGGCAAAAAGCACACGTAACTTCGGAAGAAGTGTGGCTCACGCTGATAAGGATGTGAGCGGCAGAAAGCAGGCCCAGGCGACTGTTTATCAAAAACACAGCCATCTGCGAACCAGTAATGGGACGTATAGGTGGTGACACCTGCCCGGTACCGGAAGGTTAAGGGGAGGGGTTAGCAGCAATGCGAAGCTCCGAACCGAAGCCCCGGCAAACGGCGGCCGTAACTATAACGGTCCTAAGGTAGCGAAATTCCTTGTCGGGTAAGTTCCGACCCGCACGAATGGTGTAACGATTCTGGGCGCTGTCTCAACGCGGGACTCGGTGAAACTTATATTCCGGTAAAGAAGCCGGATACCCGTAATTAGACGGAAAGACCCCGTGAACCTTCACCGCAGCTTATCACTGGGATTCTATCCGCCATGTGTAGGATAGCCGGGAGGCTATGAAGCGTGCGCGTCAGCGTGCGTGGAGCCGTTGGTGAAATACCGGCCCTGGCGGATGGGATTTCTAACTCCGGTCCGTGAAGCCGGATGGGGGACAGTGATTGGCGGGCGGTTTGACTGGGGCGGTCGCCTCCTAAAGGGTAACGGAGGCGCGCGAAGGTCTCCTCGCGGTGGTTGGAAATCATCGTACGAGTGTAAAGGCACAAGGAGGCTTGACTGCGAGTGAGACATCACGAGCAGGTGCGAAAGCAGGTCTTAGTGATCTGGCGGTTGCAAGTGGAAGCGCCGTCACTTAACGGACAAAAGGTACTCCGGGGATAACAGGCTGATTTTCCCCAAGAGTTCACATCGACGGGAAAGTTTGGCACCTCGATGTCGGCTCATCGCATCCTGGGGCTGGAGCAGGTCCCAAGGGTTTGGCTGTTCGCCAATTAAAGCGGTACGTGAGCTGGGTTCAGAACGTCGCGAGACAGTTCGGTCCCTATCTGTTACGGGCGGAGGATGTTTGAGAGGAGCTGCTTTTAGTACGAGAGGACCGAAGCGGACGAACCTCTGGTATACCGGTTATCCTGCCAAGGGTAAGTGCCGGGTGGCTACGTTCGGAAGGGATAACCGCTGAAAGCATCTAAGCGGGAAGCCCGCCTCAAGATGAGACATCCCTGAGGGTATAACCCTCCTAAAGACCCCGGAGACACTATCCGGTTGATAGGCTGCAGGTGCAGGCACGGCGACGTGCACAGCCGAGCAGTACTAATAGGTCGTGAGGCTTGACCATATTATCGTTCCCGTGCCTATGCGCGAAACGCTATACTTACGAGCACATAAAAGCTTGTATGAAATGACGGCAGGCGTTTTGGTTTTCGTCTGCCCCCTTCTTCCTTTTTCTTTTTGTACGGCAATTATTGCCCGGTGGCCATGGCGGGGAGGAAATACCCGTTCCCATTCCGAACACGGAAGTCAAGCTCCCTTGCGCCGATGATACTGCTTCCAAGCGGGAAAGTAGGTAGCTGCCGGGCTCTTTTTTTATAAAAAGCATTATTT
>KE332515.1:2010062-2014357 GCA_000413015.1 Treponema socranskii subsp. paredis ATCC 35535 | reverse complement strand
TTCAATAGTCGAGTTTGCAAAATAAAGCGTATCGTATTCATGCGATTTTTATCGAAACACCACGTATACACGTCTTCTGCAAACATTCGTGCAAACTCGAGATAAGAACGCTGCGATTTCGAGCAATGCACAGAAATCGCGAGTGTCTCCCATAAAAGAAAAACGCTTCAGCGTTTTTCATCTCCGGACTTTAGCGACGGCGATATTTCAGACGGCGCTTTTTATCATTCCTTCTTTCAACGTATATGTTTTTTCAGCGTCGCTCTCACGGCGCCCTTGCCTGCCGTCAATTCGCCGAAATATTCGAGCACGAGAGGCGCAAGTCCCGCCGCGTAAAGATCGACCCCGAACAGCGATGCGTCGGAAAGCAGTCCGTGCAAAAATCCGTCGAGAGCTTCCGCCGTATACGTTCGGCCGAGTTCGATTTTTTCGACAAAAGGACATACGCGGCCGAGCAGGGGATCGGGACTCAATTCGAATTTTTTACCTTCGTCATCGAGCGCCATAAGATAGCGGCACCAGCCGGCAAGCACAAGAGGAATATATTTGAGCTTTTGCGTACCCAGTGCGGGATCTGCGGCATATGCTTTAATCGTTTCGCCGAAGCGGATCGAAAGTTTTTGCGACGTATCGCATGCTATGCGCTGCGGCGTGTCCGGCATAAACGGATTCGGAATGCGCACCGTAACGACTTCATCGATAAATTTTTTCGGATCGATTATTTTCGGATCGGTGACGACGGGAAGCCCTTCGTCATAGCCGATGCGGTGTATCAATGTATTGAGTTCGGCATCCTTCATTTCATCCGCGATGAGCGTATATCCGAGCAGACAACCGTAAATCGCAAGCGCCGTATGCAGAGGGTTCAAACACGTACACACTTTCATCCGCTCGACTTTGTTTACCGTATCTCGCGTCGTAAAATATACGCCAGCTTTTTCGAGCGGCGGACGTCCGTTCGGGAACGCGTCTTCGATAACGAGATACTGCGGAGATTCCGCATTTACGAAAGAAGCGGTATACGTGTGTTTGTCGGTAACGATTATTTCGGCGTCTTCAAAACCGTCGGCTTTAAGCTGCGCCTGCACGCCGGCATCGGGACGCGGCGTGATCTTATCGATCATGCTCCACGGAAAACTCACCGACTCGGGCGATGAAATATAATCGATAAAACCTTCGTCCACGAAGCCGCGTTTTTGCCATTCTCCGGCAATCGCTCGAACCGCCGCCTGAAGTTTTTCTCCGTTATGCGAACAGTTGTCGGTACTCACCAGCGCGACGGGATATTTGTCCGCATGAAGATAGCGGCCGTACAAAAGCGCACACAGGCGGGATAAAAACATTTTCGCTTTATCGGGACCCGCTTCAAAATCGGCGCAGTATGCGGGAATAAAATTTCCGTTGGAATCTTTTACCGCGTATCCTTTTTCGGTGATCGTAAAAGTTACAAGCGCGAGAGACTTGCTTCGGAAGATTTCCGTAAGCGCATTCCAATCGTCCGGAAAAGAGGGATCGCATTTATAACTTTCGGCAACCGATGCCGCAACGGTTTTCGTAATGCTTCCGTCGCTTTTGAGCGTAACGAGCAGAGACAGATTGTCGTACGGCCGATACGCTTTATCTATAATGTCGAAATCGAAACCTTCAGCGACGATGATTCCCGTATCGGTAAGATTTTTTTCAAGCAGCTCTTGTGCAAGCATCGCTTGAAACGCGCGGAAAATATTCCCCGCACCGAAATGAATCCACGCAGGATTTTTTTTCGTCGCCGCAATCATCTTTGCGCGATCGAATTTCGGCAGCGCATATCCTTTCCATGCATGCGTATCGGCGACGCCGCGCTCAGTGAGTTTCATTTTTTTCAATCGCCTCCCACAATCCGTTGATATATGCAACGCCGAGCGCGCGGTCGTACAAACCGTAACCGGGCATAGCTTTTTCACCCCAAATCATACGCCCGTGATCGGGACGGATCGGTCCGGAAAAGCCCGTTTCATAAAGCGCTTTAACAATTTCATACATATCGAAAGAACCGTCGGATGAAAGGTGCGCTGCTTCTTCGAAAACGCCGGGCGCATAATGGTGCAAGTTCCGCACGTGTGCAAAATGAACGCGGCCTTTGCATGCACGGATAATGCCGGGCAAATCGTTTTGAGGATTCGTACCGAGTGAACCTGTGCAAAACGTAATCCCGTTAAAAGGCGCGTCGACGGCATGCAGCATTTTCAATATAGCTTCTTTGCCGGTGATGATGCGAGGCAGATTGAAAACCGGCCACGCAGGATCGTCGGGATGGATCGCCATTTTAATATCGTACTTTTCACATACCGGCCGAATCGCTTTGAGAAAATATACAAGATTATTAAAAAGCTTTTCGTTATCGACGTCTTTGTATTTTTCAAACAATTCTTTGACATGCGCAAGCCTCTCCGGCTCCCATCCCGGCATGATAAAACCGTTGGAATTTTTATCGGTTCCTTCGATAAATTTTTCGGGATCGATGCTGTCGACGGCTTTTTGATCGTAAGCCAAAACCGTCGAACCGTCGGCTCTCTTTTTTGCCAAATCCGTACGCGTCCAATCGAAGACCGGCATAAAATTGTAACACACCATATCGATGCCGCACTGCCCGAGGTGTTCGAGCGTTTTGATATACGCGTCGATATAGCCGTCGCGCGACGGCAAACCGATTTTAATATCGTCATGAATGTTGACGCTTTCTATACCGCATATTTGAAGACCCGCATCTTCGACTTCTTTTTTAATCGCTTTGATTCTTTCAAGCGGCCATAATTCGCCGGCAGGAATATCGTATAAGGTTGTGATAACACCCGCAATTCCGGGCACCTGTCTGATGTTTTGCAGTGTGACGGAATCGAATTTCGTTCCGTACCAGCGCATCGTCATTTTCATAACCGTTGTACTCCCATAAAGATTGAAATGTAAATACAAGGCTATGATAAAAGAAAATAAATGACATTGCAAGGGAAAGTTTTTATGCCGCCGATTTATATAACATCGGGCAAGTGTTTTACATGCTCTTCCGCAGTTGCGCAATCGAGCGAATACCGATAGTATTTCAAATATGATTGAACTTTCAAGCAAGCAGAGAAAAATTCTTGAAAAATATGCGCAGCCCCTGCAAAGCGTCGTTATCGTCGGACAAAACGGGGTTACCGAAGCGGTCGAAAAAATGACCGATGCCGCACTCGCCGCTCACGAACTTATTAAAATCAGTTTCAACGAATTCAAAGAGGAAAAGCGGGATCTCGCCGCTTCATTGTCGGAAGCCTGCTCCGCCGTTCTCGTACGGATCATCGGCAACAAAGCGATTTTGTACCGCCCTGCAGAAAAAGCGGACGAAAGAAAATACGAAAAAGCGCTCGAAAAAACGAAAGTGAAAAAAAGCATCTGAAAACACCGTCAATCGATACGGCACTGCCGTTTTCAAAATTTATCGTTCCTTAAAATTGCACAGCGAGTAAATCTTCAGATTTAGGAGCTGTATAATTAGTGCGCGCGAGCGCACAGTTAATAAGCGATGTTTCGGCTTCGTCCGAAACTCGAAGTTAAATTGAACGGCGCAATTTCAGACGTTCAATTTGAACCTTCTGTTGATATACGAAACGACCGGAAAATTTCGAAAAAAACACAAGCCTATTTCTTATACATTTCTTTAAAAACCGCGTAATATATCGCTTTACAGGCGATATATAGTTCGGCGGCTTTCCTGTCCGCGCTATCTCAACAATCGAGAGTATCCTCATGGAATATACCCATAAACCCGTCGAAGAACTTACCTTTAGCGACGACTTTATGTTCGGCACGGTCATGAAGAACAGAATAATCTGCAAAGGTATCATCGAACGGCTCTTGCATATCAAAGTCGGCAAAATCGAATATCCCTCGCTGCAAAAAACGATAGCTCCCTTTTATGAAAGCAAGGGTATACGCCTCGACGTCTATGTTTCAGACTCGGAGCGTGTTTTCGATATCGAAATACAAACGTCGATCCCGCCTTTTCTTCCCAAGCGTACGCGCTATTATCAAAGCCTCATGGATGTCGATAACCTTTTACGCGGACAGAGTTATGCCGAACTGAAAGAGAGCTATGTCATCTTTATCTGCACGCAGGATCCGTTCGGCAAAGACTTGCCCGTTTATACTTTCCGCAGTGTATGCAGTGAGAACGGCAGTATTTTTCTTGATGACAAAAGCGTCAAGGTGTTTTATAATACGGGTGCCTACGATAAAGAAGGTGAGCCTGAATTGAGCGCTTTGCTGCAGTATCTTTG
>KE332515.1:1849068-2009922 GCA_000413015.1 Treponema socranskii subsp. paredis ATCC 35535 | reverse complement strand
GTATATGTCGTTGAATATTTGGAAAGATGATTTACGCATGGCAGGTGAAAAGATCGGCTTTGATCGGGGCATTGCTGAGGGGATGCGCAAAGGCAGGGAAGACGGTATCGCTACGGGAGCTTATCAAAAAGCAAAAGAAACGGCAAAGCTAATGGCTGAACGCAAATACCCGCTCTCTGAGATTTGCCTTATGACCGGTCTTTCGGAAACGGAAATTCAAAAGCTGTAGTATTATTTGCTTTCTACATCCCGTTTATTAATTATTCTTTTTCGACGGGGCGGTATATTTTGTTGCCGCCGCGGCCGCCCGCACCGGAGCCTTTCATTTCAAAATCGTCGTCGAGGTAAGCGATCAAGTCCGACAGCTTTTTAAATCCGAAATCGCGAGTGTCGAAGCCGGGATTTTGCCGCTTGAAAAGAGAGCCCACCGCGGAAACGGGCGCCCAGCCGGTATCGTCTGCGTATTTTTCGTATGCGTTTGTAAGCAGCTTGTAAATCTGACGGAACTGTTTGTCGGTCATCGTGTCGCCGTCCGCGTTGACGCCGACCGTAGCGCCGGCGGCAGCCGTACCTCCCGCGGGAGCCGCGCGCTTTACTTTTGCACGCCGCTTGTGCGCGACATCGATTTTTTCCGGCAGCGACGAATCTTCGACACCGTGCAAATTTTCTATATAGATGAATTCGTCGCACGCGTTTACAAACGACACCGGCGTTTTCTTTTCGCCGACGCCGAACACGTACTCCTGCGATTCACGCAGGCGAGATGCGAGTTTGGTAAAATCGCTGTCGGAAGAAACGAGTACGAAAGTATCGTATTTTTCGGTATAGAGCAAATCCATCGCGTCGATGATCATCGCCGAATCGCTCGAATTTTTTCCCTGCGTATAGCTGAACTGCTGTATCGGTAAGACAGCGTTTTCATTTAAAACGGTTTTCCACGCGCGGAGCTTGTCGCTCGAAAAGTCGCCGTACGCGCGCTTGGTGATGACATGTCCGTGCACCGCCATCTCTTCGAGAATCGCCGGCAATTTATTGTGCGGGATATTTTCCGCATCTATGAGTACTGCGATCTTTTTTTGTTCGTCTATATCTATCATGACAACGAGTATAGCATATTTTCCGTCGATTGCAACTACGCGCTACGACAACGAAAAAATACGTCGGAAAACATATTCCTTAAAATTGCACAGCGAGTAAATCTTCGGATTTAGGAGCTGTGCAATTCGTGCGCGAGCGCGCACATGTACATCCACGAGTTTTCGACAGAAAACGCGAAGTTAAAAGTACCGCGCTATTTCAGCGGCGCTTTTAAACCTTCCTTAAAATTGCACGGCGAGTAAATCTTCGGATTTAGGAGCAGGGCAATTCGTGCGCGAGCCTCGAAACGATCGCAATAGCGCGAAGTTTCAAGCGGCGCACACGTTCATCCGCGAGTTTTCTAAAAGAAAACTCGAAGTTAAATTGAACGGCGCTATCTCAGACGTTCAATTTAAACCTTCGCTAAAAACAACCGGCACTATAAAAAGCCGCTTCGCTTGCGGCGCGCGACCTATTTACGCACGGTCATATCCGCGTCGATCAAAAGCGTGTGCGTAAAGCCGTCTTCTTCATACGTGTAAAAAGTCCCCTGCACGGTAATATTCGTATTCGGTTCGGGATAATCTGCGGGGTATGCATGTTCTCCGCGCAGACGGAATTCGATTCCCTGTGCGCAGCATGCGGTCGCATCCATGATGAGACACGCGAACGTATACGTACTTTTTTTTTCATCGGGATACACATAAAACAGACCGTTCATTTTTATCGTTTTACCGACGTAATTTTCCGGCTCGACCATCATATTGAAAACTTCCGCGTATACCATCGTCGCGCTCAAGCGCGTCAAATCGACGATACCCGTATTTCGTTTTTGCGAAAACAGCATGTTCTTGATCTGAGCCGGCAAAGCTTTCCCACAGCCGGACAACATCCCGACGGCGAGCAAAACGCAGAATTTTATTCGCACGGAAGATGACCTGCATCGGCGCGCTGCGGCGAGATTATCGATTATTTTTTTCATGCCCCGCGCCTCCGTTTCAAATTTTCGATGCAGGAAAAAACAATAAATACTATAATGTGAATGGCGACGATTGTCGAGCCGACGGGTGTTCCGGCGACGATAGATATCGCAAGCCCGAAAAATGCACAGCCGACCGACAGCAGCACCGAACAAATCGTAACGGCTTTAAAGCTTTTAAAAATCCGCATAGCCGACAGAGCGGGAAAGATGATGAGCGCGGAGATAAGCAAAGAACCGACGAGGTTCATCGCAAGCACGATGACGATCGCGGTGACGACCGCGATAAGTAAATTGTATACGCCCGCCCGAGTGCCGACCGCACGCGCAAAACTCTCGTCGAAAGTTACGGCAAAAATCTTTTGATAAAACAGAACGAACAGCACGACTACGATGACCGACAGCACGACGCATACGATCACTTCCGATTTCGACAGCGTTAAAATCGATGTGGAACCGAAAAGCGTGCTGCACACGTCGCCCGTCAAATTTGCCGACGTCGAAAATATATTCATCAAGAGATAGCCGACTGCAAGCGCTCCGACGGAAACCATAGCGATCGCGGCATCCCCTTTTATCTTAGTGTTCTGTCCGGTGCGCAGCAAAAGAATCGCGCAGAGAACGGTTACCGGAAGCATAAGGAGCATATTGTTTGAAAAGCGCAAAACCGTTGCAACGGCCATCGCACCGAATGCGACGTGGGAAAGACCGTCGCCGATAAATGAAAATCGCTTAAGCACGAGAGTTACGCCGAGAAGCGACGAACACAGTGCGATCAAAATGCCGACGATAAACGCATAGCGTACAAAAGGATAACCTACGTAAAACGAAATCTCTTCTATGATGCCGTTCATTGCACTTCGCTCCTCGATTCCGGCGACAAACCGCCCGCTCCGTTTTGCACGAACGCTTCCTTCGTTTGAAACGCTGCGCGCTCTCCTCCGATGTGCAGGATGTGCGTCGCATAGCGCAGAGCCGAAGGGATATCGTGCGAAATCATAATAATCGTAACGCCGTCGTCGTGCAATTCTTTTATCAATCGATACATATCTTCCGCCGCGTTCGGATCGAGACCGGACACGGGTTCGTCCAAAAGCAAAAGTTTTTGCGTAGCGCAAAACGCCCGCGCAAGCAGCACTCGCTGCTGTTGACCGCCGGAAAGATCGCGGTACGATCGGATGGCAAAACGCGCGATGCCCATCCGCTCCATGCTTTCCGAGGCGAGGCGCTTTTCCGCTTTATTGTAAAACGGGCGCATACCGCACCTTCCCTGACAGCCGGAAAGAACGATCTCGTACACGGACGCGGGAAAATCCCGCTGCACGAGCGTCTGCTGCGGCAGGTAGCCTATTTCGTTCCGCTTTAAGCCGTCGCCCGTCACAATCGTACCGCTTGAAGGAGCATGAAGTCCGAGCAGCGTTTTTATCAATGTTGTTTTGCCCGAACCGTTTTCGCCGACGACACAGAGGTAATCGCCTGCGTTTACGGAAAAATTTATGTCGCGCACGATCACATTCGCATCGTATTTCAGCGATACGTTTTGACAAGCGAGCAATGCCATACAGCCTCCAAAAACCCGCGTTTGCAAATGCAAAATGCCCCGCAGGCGGAACACACCCGCAGGACATTCCGCCTGAAGCGCTTTACTGCAGCGCCGCTTTCAACACGTCGGCGTTTTTCGTCATAATCGAAAGATACGTAACGCCTTTTTTTATGTCGTTCGATGTCGTCGACTGCATCGAATCGAGCGTTAAAATCTTTTGATTTTTCGCTTTCGTATTTTTAATAATCGTCCTGGCAATTTTTCCGTCGGACTTTTCGATCGTCAGCACGGCGGGAATGCGAAGTTCATCGACTTTTTTTGCGAGAAATAAAATCGTTTTAAAACTCGCTTCCGTTTCCGCAGAACAGCCGACAAAGGCCGCATAATAGGAAAGACCGTAATCGTCTACGAGATAGCGAAACGGAAAGCGATCGCCGAAAAGAACCGTTTTTTTCGACGCCGCATCGACGATCTTTTGATACTGCACATCGAGCGATGAAAGTTTTGCGCCATAGGAAGCCGCATTCGCGCGATAGGTTTGGGCGTTTTTCGGATCGATTTCCGCAATCTTTTCGGCTATCGCATTGCACAGAAATTTCGCGTTTTTCACGGACAGCCAAATGTGCTCGTCGTATTCCGGCCCCTCCTCATCTTCGTGCTCGCCGTGTTCGTGATGGTGTTCGCCGGCACTTTCATGTTCGTGATCGTGATGATGTTCACCCGCGCTCTCATGCTCGTGATCGTGTTCGCCTTCCATACCTTCGACCAATTCCTCTTCTTTCGCCGCATCGCCGAGCGAATCGAGGAGTTTCAACACGAGGCTTTTTTTATTTTTGATTTCTTTGCGCGCATCGTCCATCCATCCTTCGGATTCGCCGCCGACGTAAACGAAGAGATTACATTCGGCAATCTTCGCGACATCGGCAACCGACGGCTGATAACTGTGCAGATCGACGCCGTTATCGAGCAGCAGTGTGAGATCGATTTTCGCCGCACTGTTTTTCGTTATTTCGCGGACCCAATCGTATACGGGGAAAATATCGGTAACGATTTTTACCGTACCTGACGATGCATTCTTTTTAGCGGGCGCGGCAAACGCGGCTCCCGCAACAAGCGCTGCAAAAATCAATGCAGCTGCAATCTTAACAATATTTTTTTTCATAATAATTTTATAACCTCTTTCAATTTGTTTTTTTTACAAAACCGCACAATCGGCAAGAGAGGGCGGCTATCGATTCGGAAAACATACGTCAATTATTCAATTTAATTTTCTGCTCGACGAGCGTCCGACAAAGAACGGAAACGCAAAAAGATTTTACCGACAAAAGCCGCTCAAAAGCCGGAGCAGCGGGCGTCATCGTCTCCGCCAAATCGATCGTAAGCTGCGATAAATTATTTTGTACCGAACGGATACACGCGCACACGAGACAGTCATCCCCGCTGCAAACGTGAACGCTTTCGTGAACTATGTACACGACCGAAACGATCGTTATTAAAAATAATACGGCATAGGCAAATACCGCCCGAGTGTTTTGAGCCGCTGTGCACGTATAAACGCAATTAGATTTCCGCATATCTTTTTACCTGCCGCGTGCGCGCTTCCGTCGCGAACATTCGCCGCATATCCCGTAGAGCACCGTTCTGTGCGAATCGATTTTAAATCCGTGAGAGTCCAGCAAGTGGCTTTGCATCGCCGACAATTTCGAACAACGCACGTGGATGAGTTTGCCGCAGTCTTTGCATTTGCAGTGAAAATACGGCTCCGCGCAGTCCCGCTTTTTTCCGCCGGTGTATTCGAAACAGGCGGGACTGTTGGCGTCGATGATGTATTTATTGACTATGCCTTCTTCGACCATGTGTTCGAGCTGACGGTATACCGTCGCCGTACCGATCGCTTTGCCGTGCGATTTAAAATATGAACAGACCGCGTTTACCGTGATATGCGTATCTTTCATCGATTCCAAAAAGGCAAGCAGTTCTTCGTGCTGTTTTGTTTTGTATTGACTTTTCGTATTCATACGCGCATTTCTCAAAATGAGAACGGTTCTCATTTTATCGAATTCCGCGAGACGGTGTCAAGGAGAGGGAAAGGAGGTTTTCGCACACACGGCGGTATGCGCACATGACGAGGTACACTCGATTACAACGCGATCCTTCCGCGGAAGCTCCGCATCAAAGTCAGTTTATCGGTATACTCCAAATCGCCGCCGACGGGAATGCCGGATGCAAGGCGCGTCACTTTTACGCCGCCGGCTTTTGCAAGCAGCTGCTGCACGTACAATGCAGTCGTGTCGCCTTCGACCGTCGGATTCGTCGCAATGATTATCTCTTCGATGCGTTCGTTTTTTACGCGGGAAAGGAGTGAGGCGATGCGCAGCTGATCCGGGCCGATGCCGTCGATCGGAGAAATCACGCCGCCGAGTACGTGATACAAACCGGTGTATTCATGCGCGCTTTCGATGGTTTGCACGTCCTGCGGCTGTTCGACGACGCAGATGAGGGTTTTGTCGCGAAGAGGATTCGAGCAGACAGGACAGGGATCGTCTTCCGTCCACGAACCGCAAACCGAACACTGTCTGATTCTATCTTGAAGAACGGAAAGCTGTTCTGAAAAACGGTTCACATAAGCGCGATCGGA
This sequence comes from Treponema socranskii subsp. paredis ATCC 35535, assembly GCA_000413015.1. Taxonomy (GTDB): domain Bacteria; phylum Spirochaetota; class Spirochaetia; order Treponematales; family Treponemataceae; genus Treponema_D; species Treponema_D paredis. The sequence goes on along the minus strand of KE332515.1, from coordinate 2,003,685 downwards.
TTTTAATAAATAATGCACTATGCGCGACGCGCTCTTTTTTCCGATACCCGGAAGACGCGAAAACGAATCGACGAGTTCTTCGAGCGCGTTCATACATTCAATCCGGGGATATTGAGTCCCTGCAAGAGCGAACCGGTTTTCGCTTTGATTTGTTCCTGTATATTGGCGATCGCATCGTGATGAGCGGCGACGATCAAATCTTCGAGCATCGCAACATCGCGCTTATCGACGCAAATGGGATCGATGCGGATCTCAGTCATTTCCATTTTTCCGTTTACGGTAACGGTAACCATTTTGCCTCCGGACGAACCGTCGGCGGATAAAGCGGCAAGTTCGTCCTGCATCTTTTGCGCTTCTTCTTTGAGCTTTGCCGTATTTTGCAATAATTCGAACGGATTCATCTATATCTTTCCCCCTACTATACTTCCTTTAAAAACGCTGCACAGGATTTTTATCTGCTGCGGCACTTCGGCAGGTCCCGCCGCTTCTTCGGCTTCTTTCAAACTTACCGAAAAATCCATGGGCCGCTCGCACACTTTTTCAAGCGTCCGCAAAATCGCGTCGCGCTGCCGTTCTAGCTGCGTCTTTTGATACGCCGCTGCGGCCTGCGTCGAAATCACATTGCCTGAAATTTGCCACGGAGTCGTCGTCATAAGCGCTGCCGCCGTCGGGGCATCGTATATGCCGAGTTCGGCGATAACGCTCCCGCGAAGCTGCGCGAAACTGATCGTACGGCCGCCGCCCGTTACATAGGATTGCGCTTCATCCGCCGCGCCGCCTGTACGCTCAACATGCAGAGACGGAATATAAGCCCTTACTTCGGAAGTGTCACTTACATCCTCATCGCCGCTCTCATCCGCATCGCCGTCGGATAAAGCTTCATCGCCGTCGTCTATATCATCGAAATCGTCTGAAGAAAGATTATCTTCCCACGAAGGGAGACTTTGAAAGGGCGGCTGTACTTTCGGCAGCCCGTCGCTTTCCCCTGCCGCTTGTTCAGGCGGCACGGCCCCGCCGTTATAAAAAGGGCTTTCGTTCTCCGGCGGCCGTTCCGACAACGCGGCAAAACGAGGCATAGATTTCATCGCTTCCGAAGACGCAGGGTTTTGCACCGAAGATGTAAAATCGTTCCGGAACTCGCTTTCATATTGTTTCGCATCCCCGTCCGTCCGCACCGAAGTTTGCACCGGCGAGGCAGTTTGCGTATACGCCGCATTGCTTTCGATCGATTGACGCGCGGCACATCCTGCCGCCGCATCGTTTTGCAGAGGACGCCCCGCCGCTTGCGCCGAATGATCGGGAGATCCCCCCGTCAACAATGAGCGGGCGGAATCGATCGCGGATTTAACTTCGGCCGGCGACACGTACTCGGAAAGCCAGCACAAACGCGAAAACGCAAGTTCGAGTTCATAGCGCGGCGAAAGCGAATAACGGATATCGCGGTAGAGCTGCAAAAAAATCGAAAGTGCGCGCTCGACTTGCACCGTATTCCACGCTTCGACGACGGCGGAACTGTAGCGTTCGGCCGAACTGCCTAGCAGCGATTCTTTTGTAATACCGTTTTTAATCAATAAAAGACTTCGGATATAATTCGTACTGTTTGCGATCAGCTGTTCGATCGAAATACCCGATTCGAGATACGCGTCGAGTACGCCGATCGCGTCGTCGGCTTTGCCCGCCGCACACTTTTCAAACAATTCGTTGAGTCTGTCCACACCGACGAGACCGAGCTTGTCGCGGATTTTGTCATACGTGATGACGCCGTCGCTGAACGCCGCAACCTGATCGAAAAGCGTATACGCGTCGCGGATCGAGCCGGTCGCCTCTCGCGCAATCCAATAGAGCGCTTCATCGTCAGCTTGAATCGACAATTCACGTACCGCATCGGCAAGCAAATCTTTTATCTTTTCTGCAGAAACGAGACGAAAATTGAATTGCTGACAGCGGCTTTTGATCGTAGCCGGAACTTTTTGCAGCTCCGTCGTCGCAAAAATAAAGACGACGTAGGGCGGCGGTTCTTCGATCGTTTTTAAAAGCGCGTTGAACGCGCTCGTCGAAAGCATGTGCACTTCATCGATGATATAAATTTTATAACGCGACGAGTTAGGCGGGAACATCACTTCGTCTTTGATTTGGCGCACGTCGTTGACGCTCGTATTCGACGCGCCGTCTATTTCGATAACGTCGAGACTCGCACCTTTCGTGATTTCCGTACAATGCGCGCAAATGCCGCACGGAGCAGGCGTCGGTCCGTTTTCACAGTTGAGCGCTTTTGCGAGTATGCGCGCCGTGGACGTTTTGCCGCAGCCGCGCGGACCGGAAAACAAATACGCATGAGCGATTTGATGCGACGTGATCGAATTTTTCAAAGTTTCCGCAACAAATTCCTGACCGACCAAATCGGAAAATTGCTTGGGCCGCCGCCGCGTCGCCGTAACTTCGTAAGCCATAAAATGAGTGTAATATAAAACGCCGAAATCGGCAACGGGAAAAACGTTTTAATAAAGCTTATCGGAAATATTTTCCCCCGATACACCGGGCCCGAACAGAGCAAAATCGCCGCGGCAGGGATCGTCCGGCCAAATCCGCTTGAGCACATCGGTCAGTTCGTGCGCGGTCTTTTCCGTTGCGGCGCTCCGTTCGGAAATGAGACCGAAGTTTTTCGCTTGGCGGAGTACGTGCGTGTCGAGCGGTATGAGCAGATCCGCAGGCGAAAACCATGTCCACAGTCCGGCATCCACGGGAGAGTTTGTACGCACCATCCAGCGCAAAAACATATTCGTACGCTTGTTCGCCGAAGCGCTTTTTTGCGGAACGGCGCGGCACTGCGGAAACGCATCGGCGATAACGTGTAAGAGCGCGGAAGAAGGAGAAAAAGATTCGGTTTGAGAGGTTTTGCGATTTGCGGCTTTTATGCCGGTAACGCTCGGTTCGCCGCTTTCGCTTTTTTTGTTAAGCTTACAAGAGGCAAGTTTTATGTCGGCAGACGATACGTTATGTTCGCTTTCCGTGCGATCTGCACTTTTTATGCCGACGCCGTGTACTCGGAAGATTTCCCGCCGAACGGCACATTCCGCTTCGTACGCTTTTTTTACATACGCGCCGAACGATGGGTGCTTTTCCAATATTTTTTGCAGCGCGGCAAAAAGATCGCGCATATCGTCGTATGAAAAAAATCGATAAAATTTCCGAGTGCCGCGCGGAAAATCGCTTTGCCACGCGCCGCTTCGTATCCACTGCGCGGGATGCTTTCCTGCAAGTGCAAAAATCATCCCCGTTTTTTGCAAAAACTGTTCGCGTTTTCCGAACGACAACATTGCCGTGATAAACGCGGCGACTTCAATATCGCGCGCGGAACGGTAGCACCGCACTATGCGGCTCGGATCGCCTGCGGAAAATTCGCGGGTTTCGTATGCGTCCGCAAGCTCGCGCAAAAGTTTTTTTATTCGAGCGGAAACTTCAATACTTCGCTGCCGTTTAAAGCTTCGCTTCGAGGCTGCGGCAAGCTTGTTGATTTCGGGTGCGATTTTTACATTTGCCATCGGTGCGATTATAATTTTTTTTCCGCGTTTACAAAAGTCGATAAAAGCGGCAGGGATTGTAGGAGCGGCGGAGCCGTTCCGAAGGAATGGAGCCGAAAGGCGGAACTCCGAAAAGCCCGGTTTTTTCGATGCAATCGAAAAAAGCCGCCCCTGCTGCATACCTCCGTGCCGCCGCATAATTTCAAAAAAATTCTATTCTTTTTCGATCGGAACCCAAAGCTGCATACGGTATGCGTCGCTCGTCATGTCGCCTTCTTCGTACACTTCAAAGTCCGGTGCGCCGGAATGCCGATACCCGTGTTCGGGGAAAAATACTTCGAAAAGATATTTCCAGCCTTTATGAATGCACTCCGGCACCTTTCCGCACAAATCGACGACGGCGTATTCCGCTTCGGCAATCGACGCCGTTTCAAGTCCCATCGCTTTTGCCGCTTTGACGTCCGCTGCGTCGTAACACGCCATATAATTGATCTTTTTGAAATCTTCGACACCATGGCACATTCCGAAGCTCCGCCCGCTGCCGAGCTTTGCGAGCTCTTCGTGTGTGTGTTTCGCATACAGATCTTTCCATACTTTCGGACAGAGCGACGATTCGATGTCGTTGAAATTGATCCCCGCTACCGTAAAAGCAGCCTTCTTTTGAATTGTGATATTCATAGTATTTCCTCCTTTTATGCTCAGCGCCAATTTGATTCGTGAAAGCACGCGAAACGGCTTTCCGTTTCTGACTTCCGTGGGCGTATAGCCGTGAAAATTTTTAAATGCGAGACCGAACGAATCGGGTGAATCGTATCCGGCATCAAGGGCAATATCGATTATCTTTTTATCCGTTTCTCTCAGAGCCTCCGCCGCCCGCGTCAATTTTCTGAACCTCATATATTCGGATAAAGTCATTCCGGTCAAAATCGAAAAGATTCTGCGGAACATCGAATACGAATATCCCGACAGCACGGCAATCTTTTTTTCGTCGATTTCGCCGTTCAAAACGCTTTCGATATAATCTACGGTTTTGTTAAAGCTCTCTATCATGTGCATCGAATATGCCTCCGCGCCGTACAGCCGGCGTATCTCATGTTTGCCCTGCGTGCAACGCAATCGCGTAGTATAATACCGTTTTTAAAAGGATGTTTCCCGACAAAATGCGTACGGAATAAATAGGGTGCAAAATCGATGAGTACGGTATGCGCACGATATACTGAAGACGCGAACGATATAGCAGCGGGTATAAAGCGCCTCTCCCTTGTCAAACGCATAGAGCGGACAGTATGATTATTGAGACGCCGATCGGCAAATATCGCGTGCAGTTGACGTATGTTTTTGCGGATATAAATGCTTTGCGAGCGGCATGCCCTGATTTTTTTGTACAGAAAGAAGGTCTATGGTATTGGGCTAAAACGCAGACGGAGTTTTTTAACGCGCTTAACGGAAAAGATTATATGCGTTTTCCAGAAAATGTTCGTCTGGTTCGAGAAACCAAAGAATGCATACTTGCAACTTTACAAATTATTAAATCAAAGTAAATAATTTATCTTATGAGTATCGAGAATGGAAAATGAAATTAAAGAAAAGTGTATATAGTAAGATTTTTATCGGCAGCAGTGCTTTTATTACTGCAAATATCTTTATGTTTATTTTATGGCTTTTTGGATTAAAAGATATGGAAGTAAATTTTTATATAAGCGGTTTTTCCGGTTTAATTACTTCTTTTATATTGAATAACAAAATAAACACAATTCCGTATGATGAATACGATAATGATAATGTAAAATTTTTTATTATATTGATTTTATCGCTTATATTACTCATTGTACAAGCGGTATTTCTTGCAGGGTTGAGAGATTAAGAATTCTTGCAGATGCGGTTCAAAATGAAAATTCTTATATTTTTAATAAAAATATTGGCCGGTTTTTGTATATTATTGGGACTTTGTAGAGGCTATATGAAGGAAAAACCTTTGTATCATAAGTTTAGAATTTTGCAGCATATCTTAACGTTTGTAACAATATGTACGCTGTTAATGTTTTATATATTTTGGGTAGGTAAAAAATAATTTGTTAATATTCAAGGGTTTTATTGAAATAGTATAATTTTTGAAATCTCTTTCAGAATTATTTTTCGAATTTAAAACGGAAATAATATAAATTCCCGGTCCAACCGGTATTTTAAACTTGATTTTCCGTTTCATATTTGTTATCTTTTCATACATGAAATATTTAAAATCTTTTTTAATCGCATCGATAATTGCGATCGCAGCAGCATCTCCGATCTTTGCGCAAAGCGCCAAAGAAGGCAAAACGGCTCCCGATTTTTCGCTCACGCTTTCGACGGGACAGCAGGTAAAACTTTCCGACTATAAGGGCAAAGCGGTGCTTCTCCATTTTTGGGCGACGTGGTGCGGACCCTGCCGTACCGAATTGCCTGAAATGAACGCATTCGCTTCAAAACTCGATTCGTCTTCGCGCATCGCATTCCTTGCAGTGTGCATTTCCGACACGGAAAAATCGCGCGATGCTTTTATGAAAAAAAATAATTACACTTTCCCCGGCGGTCTCGACAAAGACGGCTCCATCGCAGGTTCGTATTTTATTCAGGGCATTCCGACGAGCATACTGATTTCGCCGGACGGAAAAATCGAAAAAATCCGCGTCGGTGCGATGTCCCCCGCGGAATTGCAGCGTTTTGTCGGAAAATATGCAAACTGAAAAAAAACTTTCCGTAAAAGACGGCCGCTCCGAAAAAAAGCATACGCTGCTGCGCATCGTTCTCATAGCCGCAGCGGCGGTGTTTATTATCGTCGGCTTTTTCCGCGGAGACAACGATTCGATTTTCCGCAAAGCCGTCTTTATCTGCATGGAGTGTATAGGCATTGGATAAAAAACAGACGAGACACAGAAAGGCGATTCAATTTATCTCAATGCTCATATACAACGCGGATGTAAAACGCTGGTTTTCAGGCGGCATTTCGCATTCACCGTTGAAAACCGTATGCGTACCCGGCTTAAACTGCTATTCGTGCCCCGGCGCCGTCGCCGCATGCCCGCTCGGTTCCCTGCAAAACACGCTTGCAAACGGACAGCTGCCGTTTTTTATCACCGGCTTTTTTTTGCTCATCGGAACGCTTTTCGGTCGCGTCGTGTGCGGCTTTATCTGCCCCGCAGGATTGGTGCAGGAACTGCTGTATAAAATTCCTTCAAAAAAAATAATAAGAACAAAACGAACCTTCGCGCTTACAAGAAAGCTCTCGCTTTTCAAATACGCGCTTTTGCTTGTTTTGTGCATCGCGCTGCCGCTCGCGTTTTATTTTAAAGACGGACTCGGCGCGCCTTTTTTTTGCAAATTCGTGTGCCCCGCGGGAACGGTCGGAGCCGGCGTACCGCTCGTTTTGCTGAACGAACAACTTCGGAGTGCGGCCGGCATGCTTTTTACGTGGAAAGCCGCCGTCGCCGCCGTATTCATCATGTGGTCGATTTTTATGTTCCGCCCCTTTTGCAGATTTTTTTGCCCGCTCGGCGCGGTGTATTCTTTTTTTAATAAATTCGCGATTTTCGGAATCCGCGTCGACGAATCGAAATGCGTCAGCTGTAACGCCTGCATCGCATTGTGCAAAATGGATACGTGCAAAGTAAATGACCGCGAATGCATCCGCTGCGGAGAGTGCCGCGCAAGGTGCAAATACGGCGCGTTGAAATAGGCGGTGCGGATGTTGAATCGCGCGCGGGTTTCCCGCCGCAAACGAATGCGGCGGGTATACCGATCAAAATCCGAAGAAAGCGACCGAGCGGCAAAGAGATACGCCGCTCGGCGGTGTTAATCGCGCCGTCTGCTAACGGCGGTAATACGGGTGTCTCAAAAGCGGTTGCTTTTCGACAGTCCCGGCTTCTAATCGCGCCGCGTAATGACAGCGGTAATGCACGTATCGTTCCATTTTTCGCCGTTGTATACGTCTTTAATCGTAAAGCGTACTTTAGAAACTTTCACAGGAAAATCTATCTCCGCAAAATGCACAAAATCTTCAAACCGATATTCAAATTCGAACGGATTGCCTTCATCGAGCGAAGTGACGACGGCGGTTTTGACACGGTTGTTCGCTTTGTAAAGGTAGCGCTTTTCCAAATCGACGTAACCGTTCAAAACGACGATATTATCTTTCGGTTCGGCAAATTCGATCGTAAGCGATTCTCCGATACCGGCCGGATTGTTTTCCTTTCCCGGTACCCACGGATTGCGGAGAAGGAAATTAGTTAAAAACGCTTCTTCATGAAAAATCATATTGAGATAATCTGGTCTATAAGAAACGATTCCTGATTTCATCGGTTCATTATACCATGACGATGCTTCGATTTTTTTTATTGAAAATTGAGGTATCGCATTCCAAGATTCCAAGGCATCCCTTTTATATCGAGCCACCTCTTTTACAAATGATTCGAAATTATCAGGCTTTATATATTGCATAAATGCAAAGGGAGCTTCTTTAATCGATAAGCCCGGCTTATAAGCATTCGATATATTCGGAGATAAATAATCGAATGAAAAAAACATATTCGATCCGTAGATTGCCAGATATTTCCGTTTATTATATTCAAAAAAATAATAGCCGTACATATCCTTATCGATATTATCTAAATCGATTTTTTTGATATAATAATTATCGGACCACGTTTTAATAATAACGATATTATCTCTTTTAGAAACCACTCCTATCTCCGTATATTCTAAACAACGTTTACCTAAATCGAATTCCTTATCCAGATTATTATATATGTCGATTTGCCTCTGCGTACCATCTGCACTAACAAAACAAAGAGGAACAAAATTAAGCACTAACAATAAAAATATCTTTTTCATATTACTTCACTCCGTTATATTTTTTGTATTTTTGTCCCACTATAGTACCGGTTATTTGATAACCTCCCGCCAATCCCCATTTCTGCAATTTTTCCAAAAGGCGCCTTTGATTTTCACGCGTAGTTACAAAACAGCCGTCGGAATATTGATGCTTCCAAGCTGTCCAAATATTATCAAGATTACGCGAATCATCATGTGCAAGCCATCTATCGGTATAAAGGTTATATTCGCAGCCGAAGTTTCCGATCATCGTTCCGCCAATCGTCGACGTATTGTTTAATACGAGCACATTGTTTTCAAAACACGAAGTTCCTCTCCAATCGGTATAATACCCCATATTGAAAGAAGAATTCACCGTATTCCCTTGAATCCATGTTTGTCTCGCCTCATCATAATACGCTTGATTTCGATTATGTTTATCGTCATTCTTTGTCAAATTATCGACGGTTTGGTATTTACCTAAAAGCAGCGAATCGTACCCGTCGTAATTTATTCCCTGTTTTTCATATAAGATATAATCACGTCCGTAATACTCGGTATTACTTTTCCATGATTGTCCGTCTTCGCTTGAAACGGATTTCCATGAATCGGGATTGCGATATACTGTCGCATTGACGGTGGAATACAGATATTTTCCGTTCCGTACTTCCGCCATAATATTACCGGCAACTTGCCCGTTTACAATCGTCATCGCAATATTCGACGTATTTTGCCAACCTTTACCTGCTTCCCACGACGCACCGGCTTTATTCATCAACGCTTCTCCTAGGAGACTTTGCTTTTGCGAATTCGTCAGTTTTATGCCGGCAAGCGAACCGCTGCGCCGGATACGGGCTATTTGATCGTCAGACAGATTTAGGACATCTTTCAATGTCTGCGCACTGTATAAATCCGTGTTACGATAACTGCTTCCGAGCAGCTGCTCTGCACGTTCTATGCCCAATATTTTTACCAACGAACCTGCCATACCGACATCGCTCATATCCTGGCCGTCGGGTTTCATCGTACTGATTACTTCTCCTTTTGCATTTACATAATCGATACTTAATTCTTTTTTGCCGTCGAATATGATTTTATGCGTACCGTCCGCGTACATTTTTAACTTCCAATAATCTCCGCTCGAATCATACATCTCATCCACATACGCCGCATATTGTTCGTACGCTTCCCTCTGTTTCGCCTCGTCTTCTCCCGCCCGTGCCATTGCAAACATATATCGATTATAGTTTCCGATATCGCTTCGCAACTCGGTCATACGCGATAACACACCCTCCATCATAGCGCCGGTCATACCGTCACTCATCATCCGAAGCGCCATTTCCGTATGCTTGTAGACGGCCTGCAGCGTCTCCGCCTGTTGTGCCGCACTCGATTCGGTAACCCCGTCCCGGTACGCTTCGTGCTGAAGCGTTATACCCATAGCAAGCGCGCTTTCAACCGTTCCGTCCAAATTACTGCCGTTGATATATATTTTTCGTTTGCCGTCAAATATTGTTTTTGCGCGGCCTCCGGCCGTCACGGAACCGCCGTCCTTTATCAGCTTTGCTCTGCCGTGCAGAATATCATCCGCCTGCTGCCGCGCCATTTTATCTCCGAATCCGTATTGACTGCGAAGCGCCGTGCCCGTACCCGATCCGTTCTCTCGTTCATACGCGTTCGTCCGCAGCACAATACCCGCCGCTTTCGTACCGCTTATCGTATTCGCTATTTCCGTAATACTGTAATTACGTCCTGCCGCGCTTATTTCCGTACGTACGCCTTTATTACCGAACGTCAACGCAAGCAATCCGCTCGATGCTCCGGCCAATTTCGTCTTTGCAAGAAAATTACTCGTATTCAATATATTGACAGTCGTTTCGCCGTTTATGCCGAGTTCCATCGCACTTCCGGTCAAATTGCCCAGGGTTCCGGCAAGCGTTTTTATTTGACCGATTTGTCCGCTGTTAAAACCGGTCGCTCTTGTATATCCGATTACCTTTCCCCCTTTTGCAATCGTATCTCCGAGCATCGCGGTTTCAAAACCGTTGGTGACGATATTTCCGGTCATACCTATCACCGTCCCCTTCCAATCATTCCAATCGTCCCATTGTTTGCCCATTTCGCTCCAGTTCCAATTGGTCGCGATGCCGCCGGTAACGAATTTTCCCGTAAGCTCTCCCGAAACGCTGATGCCGGTTTTCAATACTGCTCCCGCAAAGCCGCCCAAAATTCCGGCTCCCGCGGCACCGGCTCCTCCTGCCGCACCGATTACGCTCGTAACCGCGCTCATCGCAAGGCTCTTGCCGATCTCGTCAGCTGTTTTATAGCCGCCGCCTAAATCGAGGGCGGCAAACAAAAGTTCGTTGCTCATCGTTATCGCGCTTGCAACCGCTGCCGAACACAAGGCGGCCACTACCGGCGCGGCAGTACCCCACGTACACACCGCACTTACAATCGTCGCCGCGGCCGCTGCGGCAACCGTCGTCACCGTCCGTACGCTCGGCGGATCCATACCTAAAAAAGAATTCCCGCTCCACAGCTTTTGATCCCAATCGGGCTTTGCAAGTTCGTTCCAACCGTAATTTTCTTCAATATCATTCCATAAAATATCCAGCATGACAAGGCCGATTTCTCCGCTGCCCTGCGTTTCAATATTTGCATCCCGGCCTTTTTTAATATTGAAATCGCCACCCCTTTTAAACACAGGCTTTTCACCTCGATGCTTTTCAAATTCGCCGCCTTCACCGAAAACGCGCTTATACCATGCGGAAAGATTTTCATGCGCCGCGGCCATAAGATAATCGGCAACGGCGGTATCGGCATTAAAAAGCGCTTTCGTATCTATGCCGATGTCCGGAGCCGTACCTACATACCACTCGTACGGATGTACGGTCTGCACGACTTCCGTAACGCCCCAAAAATTCGAATCGATAACCGCACGCCGTTTAATAATTTTACCGCTCACCGTGTATCCGGAATCAAGTACGGTATCGAACACATAATCTTCAAGCTTTTTATTCTGCTCGTGAACGAGAGCGGCATATCGATCGCGGCTTTTTATAAGATTGTGTTCGGCTTGCTGCGCGGCAATGCGGACAGCCGCCTGCTGCAAATCTCGGTTTGTTACGGCAAGCACTTCCGCCGCACGGTATGCGATTTCGATATCGGACGATGGCTGACTGCAGCGAGAAGCGGCAAATGAAATCGATTCAATGCGCTTTTCCAAAACACCGCTGTGCGCTTCGAGCTTACCGATAAGCGTCTCCCCGAGCAGCGCTTCGATATATTTTTTACCGTCGACAATCGTTTTCGGAAGCGTCTTCCGCACGGCGTTCCGCGCTTCGGCAAGTTTTTCCGCGCGTTTTTGCTCTTCCTCATCCTCACGAAGATCCGTTTCGGCTGCTGCATCGGAATACATTCCGTTTATCCATTCCTGTTTTTGCGATAAAAACGTATCGTAATTCGATTCCCACTCGCTTTGTGCGGCTTTATACGTTTGCACAAATTCGTGCCGCCACGTGTTGTACTGCACATTCATTCTTTCCTGCGCTTTTGCCCACTCGTCGCTTGCCAGCACGGCAATATCGTTAAGCTGTTCGAGTGCGTTTTTATATTCGGTCTTCGCCGCATCAGCATTTTTCGTCAATTCGATTTTATACGCATCGTAGCGCCATGCATTTTCCGTTCCGATTTTAACTTCGGCGAAACGGAGCAGCTCGTTTCCGATATACTCATCGTAAGTCTCCCCCTTACGTGAAAAATCATTTCGATTATTTTCACGATAATCGTTATAATAATTTCCGAGCGATTTAATAAAACCGATGCTGTCGTACGTGCCCCTACCCCATGCCTTTTCGGCATATTCTGCGAACAGCCGTTTTTCTTCTTCCGTCACGGAAAATTTTTCCGCAGCCGACACCGCATATTTTTCAGCGGCTCTTTTGCGCGCTTCGGCACTCAATCGTGCGTCCGACGATTCCAAAGCGAGTTTCCGCAATTCGGCACGGGTCTCCTCGTCTATCGTTTTATTTTTTTCACCGTATGCATAATAGGCGGCCGAAGCTTTTTTTTGCGCTTCAAAAAGTTCTTTCCGTTTTTCGGCCAGCACAAACGCGGCTTCGTCTTTTTTCGCTTTATACTCGTTTACCGTTTTATCGATAAAATCGAGGGCGTTCGAATAGCTTGCATTTTCATCCGCCTCATCGACAATTTCATCGAGGATCGTGGGGGAAACCGTATCGTTTCCGGCGAACATATCCCGCATTGTTTTTGCGGTCTGCTTGCCGTTTTGAGGCGCACCTTTATAAAGCGCGACATAATCGGCCGAAGCGGCTTTTCGCGTATTTTCCGCTTCTTTCAACATATTGAGCGCTTGGGCGATATTTTCGCGTTTTTTGATATTGACCGCCTCTGCGCTTTTTTCATAGGAATAGCATTTTCCTACGACCGAATACGCATATTTTCCGGTTGCGTTGCGCATCGAAAAGATTCCCCAAAAAATCCATTTGAAACAAGTGTTTTGGCGCTCTATCCTATACATGGCGCTGCCGAGCCGTTCGAGGGAGCGCTCTTTTAAAATATTCGTTTCATATTCTTCGATCCCCGCACCGAGGATATTGCCGCTGTTCCTGAATAAAATACATTTCGCTATATCGCTTTCGCCTCCGGCTTTGACAACCGAATCGTATGCATCCCATAAAACATCTTCGCGATACTGCTTGTACATTCCGTATACATCGATTCCGTGTTCCGATTTGACATTCGGTATGGCAAAACGATGTTCGGAAGCGCTTTGCAAAATTTTTACTTTATTGCCGCATCGATACTGCAAATACATCGCGGCAAGAATCACGCTTTCGGCGTACCGATGCCCCCTGCTCCACAGCGATGAAAGCCATTGTACGGCTTCGCTCTCCACGGCAGTCCGCTTAACCCTTCCTCTCGATACGGTTTCTACCGCCGCTTCGTCGCCGTCGGTAAAATATTTTTTTTGTTCGGCGGCATTGTCGGCGCCTGCATAAGAAGTCGGATGAATATTGTATTCCGTCCACCTTCTGGTAACGGGAATCTCAACTTCTTCATAATCGCTTTCTTTAGGCTCTTCGTCACCGGATACGTAATTTTTAAGTTGCCGGCGTTTTTCAAAATGCGTTTCGCTTTTTTCTTCGGCAACGATACGATGAGAAAGCGCATAGTTCCATCCGTTTTCGCCTTTTGAAATATGTACGAGTTTTTCTTCATTCGTATAATCCGACGCCACGCTCACTGCCGATCGGGCTTCGAGTTCTGCAGCTTCCGCATCGAAAAGCTTTTTTTCTTTTTCCCGGGAATCTTTATGAAGTTCATACTGAAGAACAAGTCGTTCATAATACGCGCGGTCGGCTTTTTTATACGCTTCGATTTCATCATTTTCTGCAGGAAGATCCGCCGTCCCGCGTTTTTCCGCAATTATATTTTCCAACACACGAATCGAAAACGCCGCCCGCTCTTTTGCGTACGCCGCTTTTGAAAGCCGCTCTTTCGGCGTTATATAACTTTCATGCGTATTAGTTCCGATATTTTCAAGATAGATACTCGCCGCCCAATCGTATACCGCTTGAGCACAGCGTTTGGCTGTCCGGAATTTTTCAAGCGCCGCATACGACGCATTGCATTCGTCAACCTTTTTTGCATATTCGGCTTCCGCGTATTTCAGTTCCGAAAGCGCTTTTTCATACGATTCATTTGCGGCGACAACCGTACGCTGAGCGGCCGCGGTTTTTTCAAAACTTTCGGTAATGCGAACCGTCATATTGTCCGCACATGAAAGCAAAAAAAGCTCCGCATAGAGTTCGAGTTTTTTCGTCGAGTCCTCTTTTTGTTCAAAGGCACGTGTGAGCGTTCCGTATAACTCCGCCGCCGTTTTCTCTCCCGCCGTATAATCGGCTTGTAAAAAGAAATCCGTAGCAAAAGCGGCGGTATCCGCTTTCATCTGCAAATCGGCAGCATCGCTTTCGACAAGCACTTTCCGTATCCTTTCCTTTTCTTCAGCCGAAGTAAATACCGACGAATTCAAATATCCATTTTTTAATAATTTTTCATTCCACGTGCCGCGCGTTTTTTTCGCATAACGCACGACGCTTTCCAAAAATTTACTTTCAAAGACGAGCGTATGCAGTTCCGCTTTTTGCGCTTCATCGAGCGCATCGGTATCGAAAACGTCTTCATACTGCGCAAGTTTTTCGCAATACTCCGTAAACTTCGCAGCTTCCGCTTTTCCGTCGGTACCCGAAAGATCCGCATATCTGTATGCTTCCGCATCCGAATACAGCTCCGTATATTCGGCAAGCGCTTGGCGCGCACCGTCGGAAAGTCCCGAAGAAAGGATGCTCAGCTCCTTTATATAATCGATAACTTTACCATACGATCCTTTTTCCGCTCGGGCGGGAGCTGCGGCATTTTTTCGAATCGCGTCCGCGACCGCGCTTTTTGCAGCTTTATAATCCTGCCGCTTTTCATCGGCATTTTCTCCTTCAATTTTTAATAAATCCTGTTTTTCAAGTTCCGAAAATTTCGCAAGATAATAATTACGCGCCGCCTGAAGTACAGCAGTATTTTTTTCCAAATACGTATCCGCGAACAGTAAAATCATCCGCTCTATCATATCGCGCTTAGCTTCGGACTTTAACGACATAAGCGAAGCGTTTTCTTTTTCCGCTTCGGAAAGAGCTTCTTTTGCAGCTTCCAGATTTTTATATGCCGCCTCCAGCTTTTCCCGCGCGCGTTGTATATCGCCGTCGGAAAGTTTTTCGCATAGAATTCGATACTCATTATATGCGGCTTTATATGCTTTTTCCGCACCGTGCAGGCGCCGCTCCGTTTCGATCTTCGCTTCGCGCGACGCATCCGTCACCGATGCATAATCGTCGACCGCTTTTGCAATTTCATATTCTTCTTCCGCCGCCCGCGCAATCGCTTTCAATTTCAACAATGCCGACTCCGCTTCTCCGCAGCCGAGCGTTTTTCCTTCCGTCAGAAAAAAAAGATTATCCATCGTTTTGTCGAGACGTATTTTATCGGAAAGCGCGATCCTGTACCGCTCCAAAAGCGCCGTACCCGCTTCGATTTCTTCCGCGAGCACGATAAAATTATTATTTTTGGATAAGGCTTTGTCGGTATCTTTTATCTTTTCCAAATACGAGCGGAATTTCTGAGAAGCGTTGCCGCCCGCCGCTTTTGTCTTTTGAATCGCAAGCCATTTTTTTATATCGTCTATATACGCTTTCGTCCGTTCGTCGAGCGCCGATTCGTCGGCATCTTTGTAAAGGAGAAGTTCTTTTTCCAAATTTTTTACATTTTCCGACGCCATGAGAGCGCGAAACGTTTTTTCATTATTGCCGTATTGTTTGAGCGCTTCGATTTTATCGTAATACTCGAAAAACTCCTGCACTTCGAAATCGTTCAAAAAGTGTGTCTTATATATTCTTGAATAGGTATTCGCTTTTTTTATAATATCCTGATTGTATTCTTTCGATTTCGTATAATCTATTTTATCAAAAGATTTGCCTTGTAAACCGCCGTTAATATTTTGCTGCAGATTTTCAATTTTCGTTACATATTGCGCCATAACGCTGTCGTATTCCCGAACGAGCAGACGTATGTACAAATCCTGCCAATCATATACATTTTTACGAAGGCGCTTCGCGGTTTCGATGTCGATTTTTATATTGTTTTTTCCGTTAACAATATTGCAGAGTACATCGGATGCGTCTTCCGTTTTCCAATACGAATAAACGCCGTTATACTTCGCTCCCCACAGCGCGCCCCAATTTTTAATGCCGTCATGTGAAGAAGCGAGCATATCGCGCATATTTTTATAAATCGACGCCTGCATCCGTATCGCGGCGTATCGATTCGACGCATTTTCTTCGAGCGTCGCCCGATAATTTTCAAGCAGCGTGTTTATCTCATTTTCATATTCTTTATTTTTTTCCCCGATTTCCCGTTCGAATTTCCGTATGCGCTCTTCGATACTTTTTTCCCATTCCGCCTTTTTATCCGAAAGCGTCTTTTTCGCCGCTTCCCAAATTTTCTCACTTTCTTCGTAGGTTTGCTGCGCTTCGTTTTCCCACGTAAGGCGGTCTTTCAAAAATGCGCGTTCGGCATCTTCCCACTTAGCAAGCCCTTTGTTGAAAACTTCTTTAAATCGAGAAAGAAAGGCATCCTTATCTGCCGATTGCGCATCGGGTGCCGTTATTCTTTTTTCGAATGCGGCAAACAGTTCATTCATATCCCGTTCGGTTTCACCGTACGTTTTTTTCGTCAAATCTTCCGCAATCGCAGCTGCCGCTTCTTTCGCTTTTTCCGCTTTAAGCGAATGTTCGTCTTTCATAAAACGGGAGATAAGGCGCTTCCCTTCAATCATTGAAAGCATTTCCGCTTCGCGCCGTACCGTTTCCGAAAAATTTCCGGTATCGTATCCGGCAAGATATTCATCGATAATTTTTCGGCTTTCTTCATTCCAATCATCATAGAGCTTCGCCGTTTCGGCAAGCGTGTATCCCGATGAATCGAAATTATTAATTTTTTCTTTGAGCCGGCGCGAAAGCTCGGAAGATATTTTCGCTTCATGCGAACGCGCAAAGCGATCGCGGATCATATCCGCATATCGCTTTGCGACCGTATTCTCATAATACAACTTCGCTTCCGAACGCAACGTATTCCACTCGTCGGCATTTTGCTCTTTCAAAGCGAGCGTCATACGTTCCCATGCCGCAAGAGAAACAAGCACTCCTTCTTCGGCAAGGCGCTTCCATTCGTTTTCGTCGTACGTTTTTTCCGCACGATTCAAATAATAGTCGATGCGGACTTTTCCGGCCGCAAGACCGGATGCGATTTCGTGCGCGGGAACAATGCTCACGCAGTAGACGAACATAAGCAGGGCAGCCGTCGCCCTTGTCAATTTTTCATTCATACATACCTCCTATAAAAACTTTTGCAGGAAATAAGAGCCTTCGGCTCGTTCTGCAAAGAACTGATTCTACGTGTCCGCTTTCGCGGACTTCGAATCAATTTCCGAAAAAGTTTTTAGCCGTGCGCAAACGCGCACACGTTCAATAATCGAGTTTGCAAATATAGCGTATCGTACTCATACGATTCTTATCGAAACGGTACGTATACACGTCTTTCTGCAAACATCCACGCAAACTCGAGATCCAAAGCGACGGCAATATTTCAGACGGCGCTTTGGATCGTACCTCCTATAAAAATTTCATTTATCAAAAATCCGTGCAACACAGCCCGGAAACAATACAAACGACATGATCGTCGAATCGATAATTCCGAAAATAATAAAAAACGCGAGACATCGCGAAAAAGAATCTCTTCCGAACAGATACAGCGGAACGGCGCCGACTATCGTCGTAAGAGAAGTAACCAAAATACTGCGCGCTTTTTCCCGTACGCAAAACACGATCCGTCTTTTTTTCGATTCGGTTATGTAAATCGCGTTATTTACGGCAAGACCGGACAGTACGACCATCCCCGTAATATCGCCGAGTTCAAGCGGCACTCCGGACATAAAACGGATTGCAAGGGGCAGCACGAGAGAAACGGGAATAACCGAAACGATGAGTGCCGACAATTCAAACCGCTCGTTCAACGCCGTAAGCAATATGAAAATCCCCGCCACACAAAGCACAAGCACTCCTGCCGCCGTCCTGTAATCCCTATTCAATTCGGCGACATCCCTTTCGAACGAAAAACGATACCCTTTTTCGAGCGGCAAAACCGCAAGTCTTTCGGATACGAGAGATGCTGCCGTGCCGGTACTCACGCCGCTCAGTTCCGCAGTAAAATAGGCACATCGTCTTCCGTCTTTTCTGTAGATTTTATTAATTTTATCAATCGATTTTATCGAACCGAGGGAAGCGAATTTGACGCTGCCCGACGAAATCGGCAAGTGAATATTTTCGATTTGTGTGAGAGAAGCCTTTTGCAAATTCTTCCCCGCAATGCGGATATCGTATTCTCTGCCGTCTTGAAGCCATTTATCCGCAACGGGACCGAACATAAGCCAGCGCAGATTCGACGCAACCGATTCGACCGTCAATCCGTTTTTAATAAGCAGCGTTTTATCGGGAACGAAGACGTATTCTTTTTCCGCTTTTTTAAAATTGAGTACAACCGAATCGACTTGCTTTAACGGCGCAAGTGCGGCGGCGGCTTTTTCGGCATACGCTCTGCACATCTCGGATTCGTCTCCGACGGCTGCAATTTTCAAACGCGCAAATTTTTTCCGCGGCGATTTTTTCCCTCCGGGCACATGGAAAAATCCGTCGGGAATAAAGCGCGAACAGGATGCCGCATATTCGCGGATGCGAGCCGTATCTGCAGAACGTTTACACCCGATTTCGATATCCGCCGATCCCCTCTTCGCTTCCGTACGGATGAACGAAATGCCCGTATTTTCTTTTAAATACGGTACGATCCTTTTTATGCTTTCATCGATATACGCCGCTCCGAGTTCCGGCTCGTAATCGACCGATGCAAATACGATATTGCCGCGCTCTTCCGACGAAAGATTTTTCCCGCTCATTAAAAATAAAAACGGAGGAATCGCAATACAGCATATATATGTTATACATACCGCACGACGGTGCAAAACGCTTTTTAGCGCAGCGTAATACGAAGCTCGCACATAGACCGATTGGATTTTGCGGTACGGTATAAGTTCCGACAAAAATCGATTTTTTCCGTAAATGCAGCACGGAACGAAAACTTCCGTTATAATTATCGAAAGCGAAATCATTATGCACATCGCCGCCGCAATATTTTTCGTACCCGGTACAACGGCATCGAAAAAGAAAAGAGGAACGACGGCAAGCAGCGTCGTGCATCCGGCAGCGGCAAGCGGCGCATACGTTTCTCCGACTTTGTGTAAAAACTCATCTTTTGTCGAACTCGTTTCGGCAAGCTCGCTGATAATAAGAGCCGGATCGGAAATAAGACCGAGCGCGATCGATATACCCGCAATCGTATGGCAGTTCAGCGTAAAACCCGAAAGCTGCAGTATACCGACCGTCCATACGCTGTCGGTAATTAATAATAATAAAATAAAAAATCCGATCGAAATCGATTTATAAAAGAAGGGAACAATAAGAGCGACGCAGATAAAGCTTTGCAAAAATGCACATGCAACCGATTTGATAAGTTCGAGCTGTTCCCGTCCGCTGTCGTATAAAATCGTATAATCGATATCATGCAAGTCGGCCGCCGAAAGAATTTTTCTGCAAGCAGAAGAAAGCGCGACGGCGTTTCCGTCCGATGCGCATTTTACATTCAGCGCAATACATTCTCTCCCGTCAATCCGCACGATTCCGTCAGGCTCCCGCGGGCGCATTCGCACATCTGCAAGATAACCGAAATTCGAATAACCCGTGCCCGCCCTTATCGGGAGAGCGCGGAGTTCGTCAAGACTTTTCAGCTTCGTGTCGAATACGATCGATTCGTTTTTTCTTGCGCTTTGTATCGTACACGAAGGACTCGCCGTATTGCCGTCGCGGACGACCGCCGAAAAAGCGGACGGATTTTGCATCGATGCCGACGCTTTTTCCGGATCGAACGATATAAGTACTTCGTTCTGCGCTCCGCCGCTTACAATCACTTCGGAAACACCGCGCACGCTTTCGATTTTTTTCTTCAACGCCGATTCGATCGCTTCTCTCGTACGCTCGTCTTTTTTTTCAAATGCGACGCATAAAACGCTCGCGGAATGCATATCCGATGCATATATGCGCGGCTTTTGCACATCGCGCGGGAGAGATGCATACAAAGTATCGACTCCGTTTCTGAGCGCAAGATAGGTATTTTTCGATGAAATATTTTTATTAAAATACGCCGTCGTTACCGATTTGCCGTTTTCCGCCGAAGAGTCGAGTTCCAAAAGCCCCGAAAGCGGCAATATTTTTTCTTCAAGCGGAATCGTCACGAGCTGCTCGATTTTATCGGCGTCCATTCCGTAATAATCGAATTCGACGGTGAACACGGTACTGCGCTTGTCATTCGATTCGCCGAGTTCGATTCGTATTGCGCATGCGATCAAGCACACCGTTACGGCCGCGAACACGAAAAATGCGAGCTTCGGACGATTGTACCACGAGCGCTCGTTCACGGCTTTTTCCTCTTTTGTAAAACCGCACGGAAAAGCGGCGGCATAACGGCGAGTACGACGACAAAAGATGCCGCAAGCCCTCCGATAACGGCAACGGCCATCGACGATTGTTGGTTTTTACGGAAGGGGTCGAACGCAAACGGAATAAGCGCACATATCGTCGTCAGTGTCGTTATTAAAATCGAACGCAGCTTCGAAACGCTTGCAGCAATAACGCCGTCTTCCGTAATTTTCTTCAGCCGGACGATGCTTTCATATAAAATGATCGCGTTGTTGACTGCCGTTCCGAAAAGCACGACAAGAGCGATTATCCCGTTTATATTGAGCGAACGGCGGCATAAAAAAAGCAAAAAGAACGCACCGGCAAAGGCCGGCGGTATTGAAGCGAACATGAGAAGCGGAATGACAAAGGATTCGAACTGTGCGCCCATAATGCAATAAAGCAAAAGAAATACGACGACAAGCAGCACCGCCCCGCTTTTGAAAAGTTCTTTTATCCGCATATCCCCAAGCGGAATAAGACCGGCAGATTCGATACTCGGAGGCTTTGCAGCGAAGCTATTGATTCGTTCGGAGTCTTTAATACCCCGGCGCCCTGCGGTAAAGCTGTCGATTAATTTCCCGCCTTTTACATTATTAATTTTTTTTGCATCTTTTCTGTTCCAACGGAATAAAGTTTTTTCATTCGACCTGCGCTCGATCGTACCGAGTGCAAAAAGAGGTACGGCAAGTTTTCCGGAAACGACATTTGTATACATGAGATCTTCAACAGCGGTATATGTCCCTGCGGTAAACGATACGCGGAGCGGTATTTTTCTTCCGTTTCGATAAAAGACATTTGAGGGAGCTCCTTCAAGCGCAGCATAAGCGGCGGAAGCGGTTTGAGAAGCGGAAACGGAAAACCTCGCGCATGCGCTTCGATCGGGAACAAAAACGGCTTCCTGCAAAATATCGCAAGGTACTATATCCCGCTCATCGAAAAAAGCGAGCGCCTTTTCTCTCAGCGCTTCGGGAGAAGAATCCGTCATAATAAGCGGCGCGCCCTCGGATGCGATCGTCTCTTCAAGCAGATTACGGCTGCTTTCGATCGTATAAGGCATATCCGTTTCCCGTAAAATTTTATTAAGGAGAGAAGCGGTTTTTTCGGGATGTTTTCCGCTGCACCTTATACGGAGCGTTTCCTTTTTCGCTCCGGGATCCGCAAGAAAGTCGTAATCGTCTTTTTCGATTCCGCCCGATATGCACACCGTATCGACGGAAGTATCCGCGGACAAAAGCCGGTGTATAACTGCAGCATCGGAAAAAAGCGCATCAAGTGAAGGAGAGGAGCCGTAGCGAACAGTCGCCGAAACTGCGTTGCCCGACATGCTCGGCAGCAGTTCCTTTTTTAAAAACAGCGCGCTCAATATGCCGACGCAAATACAACCGGAGAGCAAAACGAAAAGAATATGCTTTTTTGCAAATACGGTTTTTAAACAGCCGCTGTATATTTTTTCAAAATACGCAATACGGTGATCGGGTTTGCATAATTTTATCAAAACTTTCGGATGAAATGCCGTCATCGCGGGAATATAGGTCATAGCGAGTACGAACGAAAACGCGATGGAAGCGATAACGGCTGCGGCCATATCCGAAAAGAGTTTTCCGAACAATCCCGGAAAAAAGAATAACGGAGAAAAAGCCGCAATCGTCGTTACCGCCGAGCCGGACGAAGAAAGAGCCGTTTCGGAAATCCCTTGAATAATCGCATTCGAAACATCGGCTTTCGGCTGCCGCTTTATTTTTTCCGATATATTTTCCATAGCGACCGCGGCGGGATCGATTACCATACCGATGCCTATCGTAATACCCGAAACGGATAATACGTTTATCGTTTTACCGCACAGAAAAAGAACAAATACGGAAAAAACAATCGAAAGCGGCATAACGCTTGCAGCCAAAAACGAAATACGCAGCGACCGCAAAAACAAAAACAGCACGAGGGCGCTTATGACAGCACCGACAAGGGCAGCCGCGCATAAATTTTTTATCGACGCTCTAAGTTCATCCGATAAATTGAAAATGACTTTCAATGTAAAATTTCCGCCGTAGAGCTTTTCAAGTTCCGCAATTTCTTTTATTAATTTTTTTGAAACCGAAAGCGGACTCGCGTCGGCTTTTTTATAGATTTTTACGCACAGCGCTTCTCTGCCGTTATATAAAAAAAAGCTCTGTTTTTTTTCGGTGCCGAATGCCGCCGTTCCGATGTCTTTTATTTTAAGCACGCCGTTGCCGCCGTAAAAGATAGGCGTATCGGCAATATCGTCAAGCGATATGAACAAACCCGAAGTTCTGAAAAGCAGCTCTTTATTTCCGTCGCGCGCGTTTCCCGACGGATATTCGAAATTGGACTGCGCTAAAATATCGGCTGCCGCTTGCAGCGACAGCGGGAGCGCTTCAAGTTTCGCTTTGTCGAGCCGCACTTGCACTTCGCTTTTTACCCCGCCGGTAACGGAAACGGAAGCGACACCTTTGACGCGCTGAAGATGCGGACGTATATCCGAATCGACGATATGGCGGGCGTATTCCAAATCACCGTCGTTCGGAAAAACGGCGATCGTAAGAAGTTCGCGATGCACGGGATTGAAAACGGATGCGGCGGGTTTCGCACAGCCGTTCGGAAGCGCTTCGTAGCACCGATCGATAATTTCGCGGCATTCGGTAAGGGCAAGATCCGCATCGACATTCCAATGCAATTCGACGATGACGAGCGAAAGTCCGTCGCGCGTTACCGATGAAATATTTTTTACCCCTTTGAGCGAAGCCGCAGCATCTTCCACGGGAAGCGTAACAAGAGAGCGCATATCGTCCGCATTCACTCCGGTAAAATCGGTTGCGACAAGCAAAAATCGTTCTCCCGTTTTCGGCATAAAATCGAACTGAATAAGGGCAAGGCTTATACAACAACACAAGGCCAATGCAAGATGGAGCATCAACACGGAGACGGGATGATATACCGAAAACGAAACGATCTTTTTTATCATAATTCTTTTACCCTTACCGCCTGTCCTTCGCGCAAAAACGGCGAAGGCTTATCGATAATAATTTCTCCGGCGGAAAGACCGCCGCCCGCCCACACAAGACCGTCGCGATGCGCTTTTATTAAAATATTTTTTTGCACCGCATATCCGTTTACGACAGAAAAAATTTTCCCGTTTTTTTCATCGGACATGAGCAATGCGCTCTCAGGTATGCACGGCATATCTTTTGCGGCCGAACGCTCGATTTCGCATCGCACAAACATACCCGGTTTGATTGCGCCGCTTTTATTATCGATTTCGGTTTTGATCGAAAAATTTCCGCTTTGAGGATCCGCCGCCGGCGATATTTCGGAAATGACGGACTCGTAGGATTTTCCGAGCGATGGCAAAAAAAGCGAAACCCGCGTACCTTGCATAAAACCTACGGCATCCTGCTCCTGTACGGACAGCACCGCAAAAACGGACGACGTATCCATAAGCGTTGCGAGTTTTTCATTTTCTTTTACATATTCGCCGTTTTCGTAATAACGTGCGCCGACGATACCCGCCACCGGAGCGCGTATCGTAAGCTCGTCGATAAGCTTTTGCACGGATGTAAGCTGCTGTCCTGCCGTCTTTACCTGTGCTTCGACCGATGCAAGTTCCGCTCCGCCCGATTTGGTATTGAGTGCGATAAGCTGTTTTTTCCGCACATCCGAATCGGGAGAAGGAACGATTCCCTCTTTTATCAAGTCTTCATCGCGAAAACCCAAAAGCAGCGCGTCGAGTTCTTTTTTCAAAATTGCGATTTCGGTTTCCATCGAGCGGGCTTGCAGTTTCAACTGTTCGAGCGAAGAGTCGGTAACGCCGCCGAGTTCGTGAAGCCGCGATTTATTCGAAAGCGTATTTTTCAACAATTCCGATTCGAGTTCTTTTTGCACTATGTTCATTTTCGATTTTTCTACGGCAAGGAAACGGCTTTCGGCAGCAAGCGTTTCTTCGCGAAGTTTCGCATATGCGAGTTTGAGAGCCGCGTTCGCCGCATCGAGCGCGCTCACGGATTGCTCTTTTTGCAGTTCAAGCTGAACGTTGCGAAGCTGTGCAAGTCTTTGCCCTTTTTCCACCGCATCGCCTTCTTTTACAAAAAACGATACGATCGTTCCGCCGACCATACACGTAACATCGGTTTTCGTTTTATACGAAATCGAACCGAAACTTTTAAGCTCATCGTCGAGAGGCCTCTCATCCGCACGGACGACGTACACTTCCGCCGCAGCATCGGTATTTTCATTTTTCAAACCGGAAGGCGCGCATGAAAAACAAAGCGGAACAAACAAAGCACAATATACGTATTTTATTAAAAACATTTTTCCAACCCTCCAAACGGAACGCATATCATAATCTCTATATCGCGCGCGGCGGTACGGACGGACGATTGCGCGGCGACGAGTTTGACTTTTTCTTCCGCGATTTCCATCAACTCCGCAAGATAATCGATCCGCTTCATCTCCCCTTTTTCAACCTGTTCGGCACTGACTGCAATACGCCGTTCGCGCAAAGCGATCGATTCCGAAATACGGGCGATCGAATCTTTACCGTCGTCATAGGCGGCCGCTTTTTCAAAAAGCCGTTCATACAACGCATGCTTTTGCAAACGCAGCTGTTCGGCTTCGCGCTCAACCGAAATTTTATTAATATTATTTTTAATAAAATAACCGATATCGGGTACAAAACCCGCCGAAAGAGAATTATCGATGCCTCCGAGTCCGCTTTTATTAAAACCGTATCCGTTGCCGGCCGTCGTCGGCACAAACGGCATATTCGAAAAACTCACCGACAGTTTTATCGAATACGAAGGCTTATTCAGCGGATAAGCCGTACCGGAAAACGAAACGACGCCTTCGACGCTCACTTCGGGAATAAAAAACAGTTTCGCATACGCCAAGCGGCGTTCGGCATAATGCAGTGCAGCTTCAGCTTTTTTTACGGCGGGATTGCGCTCGTCGGTCATACGCCGCAGTTCGGCTATATGCCCCTCGAGATACGGAAGTCCGCTTTGCTCCGACGAAATATTTTCTATGCGCAGATCCTCATCCGTATCCATACCGATAAGCGTTTTCAGCGTGCGCATTCGCGTCCTAAGTTCACGCTCGGCTTTCTTTTTGTCGTTTTGAATCCTTTTGAACGAAATAAGATATTCCAAATAATCGTTTTCAAGAGCGAGACCGAGATCATATTCTTTTTTAATAATTTCGAACTGCATGAAAGCGTTCTTTTCCAAATCGCTTTTAATTTTAATAATTTCATTTTGCTGCAGACAGGCACCGTATTGATCTATGACGGAGGATTGAAAGGCCTGCAATTCCTGCTCACAGGCCTTTACCGCATAATACGCATCGGTTTTATTCATATTGTATAAAACGATACGGCGGCCGCCGTCGGTAACAAGCTGCCGAACGGAAAGCTGTATCGATTTACTGCGCGAATCCGCTCCTCCGATTTTGACGGCATCGTTTTCCGACCACGATATGTTCAGCGACGGTAAAAAATCCTGCACTGCCCGGCAAGCAGCCTTGTACGCCGCTTCGACATATTCTTTTTTCAGCAAATATTCTTTCGAATGCGATACGGCGTATAAAGCCGCTTCTTCGGCCGAACGGAAAACCGTGTCGGAAAACATCGGTGCTGCGGTACAAAAAAAGAGAAGCGGAACAATCGATTTAAATCCGTATTTCATACCGTCTCCCCGTCACTTCGTGAACGTAAAAACCCGTTTCGCTCTCATCGTATTTCCGAGCGAATCTTTTATACCGTCTCCGAGCGTTATCGTAACTATGCCGGCTTTGCTGCCGTTTCTAATTTCGAGTCCCGCTTTTACGATGCTCATACCGTCCGTAAAAGAGATAAGTTCATTTACCGGAAATTGAACGCAGTCATCGGATGAAAGAACGGCGAATGTTTTTATCACCGCCGAACAACAGCCGTTCGTCGCCGCAATCGAAAGAGAATCGAACATCGAAAGCATATCGATACCGGCGGATTCCCGCGAAACGGAGAACACGAGATAAAGCGAGCAGGCCGTGTCCGACGAAACCGGGAAAAAAACGGGATCGAAAAGCAGCGCTGAAAAATCAGATCCGCCGTTTATCGTTTTATAATGCACACCCTCGGAAAGATTACCCGCACTCCAAACTCCGGTTTGCAAAAAACCTTTAACAAATTCGATCGGTCTGTCGCCTTCCGCATTGAAACATATATCGAAGTTCGTATCGCTTTCGGTTTTATTACCCGATACGGCTTGTACGCCTTTCCGCATACGGAACGTATAGGTCTTTCCCCAAGCGGGAGCATCGAAGACAAGTTCGGCGTGCGTTTTATCAAGCGCATTTGTTTTTATCGAATACGATGCGGTCGGTATGATCGAAACATAGGAAGAGAGCGAATCGATATTCATCTCTTTCGAAAAATCCATACCGATAACACAGTCTTTCGGAACGGAAGAATATAGGCCGCCGGAAAGGGCTTCCGTTTGAAAACCTTTTTTATTTTTGAGCGAAAAAGTGCAGATCGGTAAATCGGAATCGTGCCGGTAATAAAACGACGTATGAAATTCTTTTGCAAGAGCGTTGCGCGCGCAATCTTCAAGACTTTCCGAAACCGTAATTTTATACAGCGTATTCGCTTTCAGTTTTTCAGTCGGCACAAGACGAACGCTTCTGTCGCCGTCGAAAAAAATCTTTGCATACGAAAACGGCGGACTCACGGAAACGGCGGCTTCAAAAGATTCCCGAGCGACGGGTTCGGAAAACGAAATCGTTATATCGGGGACGTCGGCAACGAAACTGCCGTTTGACGGCGTAAACGAAATTATTTCGGGACGTACAATATCGGTACGGGTCGAAAAGGTTTTGCAATAATCTGCGCCGAGCGAATAACCTTTTTCGCTTTCGGCGGAAGACGAAACGGTAAGCACATAATCGTAATTTGTTTTAATGCCGCCGGCAGGAAAAAAGCGCACTTCTTTTCCCGAACGCGAAAAAATACCCGAAGAAGGCTGTTCGTCTTCAGTCAGCGAAAACGCTTTTACGAACGATGTCATATCGGGTTCAAGAGAAAATACGATCGAAACGTATTCTTTGTCCCACGTGCAGGATTCGACCCGCATTTCGGGGAGCAAAAGCGAAGCACAGCCCGCAAGCATAGCCGGAAAAATTATTAATTCCGCAATCATTATTTTGCCAAAATATTTATGCATATATCCTTCTCCATATAACCGCCGCACCCGTCGGTTATGCCCGACGGCCCGCCTGCGATTTTCAATCGATAATATGACAATACATCGCTCGTACTTACCGTAAAACGCGTCCACGTTACCGTAAGCCGCGTTCTGTCTTCGTTCCAAAACACAGTGCTTTTGACGGGACTTGACGAAGTAAACGGAAAGAGGAGCGATGCCGTCACCGCATTCGCAGCTGCCGTCAAAAAATCACCGGCAAGCGCGTGCGAAAAAAGAATATGTGCGGTCAACTCCCCGTCGCCGTCGGCATTTTTATAAAACACGTGTTCGATACAGCTGCCGGAAAAATCGGAAACCGCATCGGCATCCAGCAAAAGCCCGACAACGGAGAGGCGCACATCAGCGGCATAAAAACAATGAATATATTTTTCAAAAAGAGGCATGCCGTTTTTGTCTTGAGCCGAAGCGGAAATCGAAAGCGTATATTCGACGCCGCTTTTATAATATTCTTCCGGCACGAATAAAAAACGTTCGGGAGAATCACCGTACCGGATCATATAACCCGATACCGGAGGAGAAATCGAAACGGCGTCTTTTACCGAATCGAAATCCATCGGCTTTGAAAACACAAAACCGATCGCCTGTTTTTCAGAAATATTTTTATCGAGAGGAATATCGGTAAGCCACGGAGCATCGGGCGACATATCCGTTACGGGACATAAAGCGGCGAGTGCGGGATTTTCCGGATCTTCTTTCGTCGAAAACGTATTCGAAAGCGTCTCCTGCATTTCGAAACCGTCCGATGAAAAGAGCCGTTTTACCGTCCACGCATAAGTCGTATTCATCTTCCAATTCGAAGAGGGCGAAACGACAACCGTTTTTCCGTCATCCGATAAAGCCGTCGTATATTCGGCAGCGGGTGAAAGGGAAAAGGCTTTTTCAAACTGCGATTCTTCTATTTTTTTATTAAATGAAAATACGAGTTTTGTTTGCAGATCGGCATCGTACCGACGTTCGGGAAGTGAAAGCGCACAAAAGCGATCCGTTTCATTTCCGTATATAAACGCACATACCGCATACGCTTGAAACGACGCATTGTTTTCCGTGTGCATGAGACCGTCGATACTCACAAGATACGGCTTTCCCCGAATCCATCCGGCCGCGGGCTTTACGGACAAAGAACGTCCGTCCCACACATATTCGGCATCATAGCGATGAGTCCCCGATTTTATCGTTACGGCCTGTTCCGCATAATAATGAACGACATCGCAGTTGAATGAAAAATCGATACGCTCGCCTTCAAAGTACCGCGCTGCGGGATTTCGGCTGCACGAAACGCCGTATTCGTCGAATGAAACCAAAGCGCATGAAAAAAGAAGCAGAGGCAGCATTGCGCCGAAAACCCTTCGTTTCATCGTATGTCGTCTCCTTTTTTAATAAAATGTATTATTTCCGCGACCGCGGACGGTTCGGATGAAACGGCAAGCGCTTTGTCGAGCGCGGCAAGCGCATTCGCGCGGATGCCGAGCATAAGCCATATATCCGCCGTTTCGATATACAGCTTTTCCGAATCGCAGAGAGCCTGCTCCGCCTTTCTGCACATCGCAAGACGTTTATCAAGCGCATTTTGTTTTTGCGCCAAAAGCGCGTATTGATAATAAAAACGCCAGTCCGTTTGATTGAGCGTGACTTCCCTTTCAAGAAAGGCTTCGGCTTTATCGTATCGTTCGCTCATAATCAAAGCGCGCACATACCACAGCCGCGCTTCGGTAAATTCGGGATACCGTTTACACAGGCTGCGCAAAATCTTTTCCGCATCGCCGGTTTTTTCCGTAAAAATCAATACTTTCGCTTTGAGCAGTTTTGCCTGAAAACAATTTCCGTCGGCGCGCAGAGCTTCATCCGAAAGCGCAAGGGCATTCGAAAAATCTTCGCGTATGTACGCATCCGCCGCGCGTGCGTACAGCTCTTCCGCCCCCCGCGAATCTCTGCACGAAAAAAAGAAAAAAAACATACACGATAAAAGAAATGCAAGTTTTCGCTTCATAGCGCCTCACGATAAAATAAATGCGAGCCGGTCTTTTAAGCGCCCCGACGACTGGCCGAACTTTTTTACGAGCGCGGCGCGAACGATCGGTTCGGAAGCCGCCGTCTTTACCATCTGTACGCCGGCATAGACGTACGAACAGTCGGGAAGATCCAATAAATCGTACAAAGGGAAAAGCCTGCCCTCGTCCGCCGTCGACGCAAAAGCTTCGAGCGCGGCTTTTACTTCCTGAGGCATGAGTAAAGCGGCCGCATTTTTTGTCTCGATGCCTATACAAGATGCCAGCGCCTCTCTTGCAAGCGACGCGTAAGAAGACGAAGGCGTAAGCGCGATCGTCTTTTCGAGTACACGAAGCCAATCGTTCGGTTTTTCAGGCTCGAGCGCACGGACAGCTTCCCACACCGTCCAATAGTACGAAGGAAATCGCGAAAAATATTTTTCAAGCTGCAAAAGCGCCGAAAAATCGGCAGGGGAAAAATCGTTTCGCAGCAGTTTCGCTTTACAATAAACGTAGCCGGAAATGAAAAACGGCGAAGAAGGCGCTTTCGCTTCGAGCCGCATATCGAATAAAGCTTTGATGCTTTCAAGCGCTTCGGAACTGCCGCCCGACGGAAGCAAAGCTTCAACCGATTGCAGGTTTGCCGAAAACGCATCGGCTGACGCATTTCCGTCCGCTGCGTATTCGTAATCGAGGAAGGCGCACAGCACAGCTTTTTCGGTATCACCGAGTTTTTCATATACGGTCGATGCGAAAAGACCCAGCCCCGGAAAAAAGCTGCCGGTTTCAAAATAAGGTTCGAGCAGTTCGGCGCATTTTTGAAACTCGCCGGCATCGGCAAGCAAATACATATACGAACGCATTTCATCGGGTGCAATGCGATCGGGATAACGAGAATACGTTTTATCGAACAAAGCGAGCGCTTCGCTTTCGGCGCCGTGCAAAAGCTGCATTTTCGCATAGAGATATCCGTATTGCGCGCCGGAGTCCGGCACTTCGTAAGCTTTTTTCGCATAAGCCAGAGCTTTATCGGCATCGCTGTCGGCCGCATACAAAGCCGAAAGAAGGGCGAAAAGCAGCGCACATTTTTGCGGTACAACTCTTTTTACGGAGGCAAGCAGACCTTCGGCTTTCAATGCGTATTTCCATGCTTCGCCGCGATTTCCTAAAATAAAATAATATGAAGCCAAGTCGAGCTTCGAGTCGAAAGAGACGGGATGCTCCTTGTCAAAGGCGATAAGTTTTTCATACAGCGCGTCTCCCGTTAAGCCGGAATTTTTAAGCGCCGCATATTCGCCGGATTTTTTTTCCGCACAGCCGCATGCGAACAATGCAAACAGTGCAAGGAAAAGCGTCGATTTTTTCATACTGCACCTCAAAGCCGCACACCGCGCGGAAACGCATACATCACGCGCTCTCCCGCACGGCGCTTTGCAGCCCGCCTATATAGCCTGAATTTCGAGTTTTCTAAAACTCGAAATTTTCCAACCTTCTTATAGTTCAATGAACGGCGAGTTTCGAAAACGAATAAAAATGAGCGGAGGCGAGGTTCCGGCTGCGTGCCGCTTCGAGCGTTAGGCCTGCGGAAGCATGCCCCAAAAGCTCGACCCCAGCTAAGCGGACGGGTTCTCGCCGAAAGCACAGCTTTATTTAGAAATACTTTCGAAACTCGACATTCCGCTTATATATCGTGTGCAAATGCGTTTTTTACGCGGATTTAAAAATGTTTTTCTATAAAAACATAAAGTGCAGGGGAACGGAGCGTGAGGGATTGGAGGGGCGAAAGTTCCGGAGCGAGCGATGAGCGAGCGGAGGAATGGAGCGCGCGAGCGCGGAACCCCGCAAAGCCCGACCCGAGAAACGCGAGGGGCACGCCCTGAAAATTAATAAATATCCGAAAAAGCGATACGGAAAATGAGGGCGCGAAATGTATTAATAATTTAGCAATCGATATTATTAAATTTTAATAATCGGAAAATGAGAATCGAAAACTTGCAGGATTCGATTTTTTCCGATATGATGTGCGCATGGCAAAGACGGTTGACAATAAAAAAATCATCTACACGATGGACGATGTGAGCCGCGCGTACGGCACAAAAGTCGTTTTGAAAAATATCGGCATTTCGTATTATTACGGTGCAAAGATCGGCGTCATCGGGCCGAACGGATCGGGTAAATCGAGTCTTTTTAAAATACTTGCGGGTCGCGATACGGAGTTTACGGGCGAAACGCATCTCGCGCCGGGCTATTCGATCGGCTATCTCGAACAGGAGCCGGAACTCGAAGCGGGGAAAACGGTCAGAGAGATCGTCGGCGAAGGTGTCAAAGAGATCACCGACCTCCTTGCGGAATTCGATACGGTAAACGAAGCGTTCGGAGATCCCGATGTGGATTTCGACAAACTCGGCGCGCGGCAGGCGGAGCTGCAGGAAAAACTCGACGCGCTCGACGCGTGGAATCTCGATGCGAATTTGGAGCTCGCGATGGAAGCGCTGCGTTGTCCGCCGGGAGATCAGATCGTCGACGTGCTTTCCGGCGGCGAGCGCAGGCGCGTTGCGCTGTGCCGGCTGCTTTTGCAAAAGCCCGATATCCTTTTGCTCGACGAACCGACGAACCACTTGGACGCGGAAACGGTCGCGTGGCTTGAAAAGCATTTGAACGATTACGAGGGTACGGTCATCGCGATCACGCACGACCGTTATTTTCTCGACGACGTGGCCGGTTGGATTTTGGAACTCGACCGCGGCGAAGGTTATCCGTTTAAAGGCAATTATTCGAGCTGGCTTGAACAAAAAGAAGCGCGTCTTGCGCTGGAAGAAAAGGGTGAAAGCGAACGGCGCAAAGCGATACAGCGCGAACTCGAGTGGATCCACATGGGTGCGAAGGGCAGGCAGGCGAAGCACAAAGAACACATTACGCGCTACAACGAACTGCTTTCGCAAAGCGGCAAAACCGCGCTCAAAGACACGCAGATTTCGATACCCGCGGGCCCGCGCCTGGGAGGAGCGGTCATCGATGCGGAAAATATAACGAAATCCTACGGCGACAAACTCCTGTTCGAAAATCTTTCGTTTCATATTCCGGCGGGCGCGATCGTGGGCATCGTAGGACCGAACGGCGCGGGAAAGACAACGCTGTTCAAATTGATCGCCGATGCGGCCGGTCAAACTGCCGAACGGCTCGACGGCAAAGAGGGCGGAGAAAAACCGGATTCCGGTGAAATCAAAATCGGCTCGACGGTAAAATTGGTTTATGTCGATCAGCTCCGCTCGAAGCTCGATCCCGATAAAACGGTGTACGAACTGCTTTCCGGCGGACAGGATATCATCAAGCTCGGCGCGGTCGATGAAAAAGGCAGGGCGCTTGAAGGCGGGATTCGCGAAGTGAACGCGCATGCTTACTGTTCGTGGTTCAATTTTTCCGGCGCGGAACAGAATAAAAAGATCGGCGTGCTTTCCGGCGGCGAAAAAAATCGGCTGAATCTCGGCATGATGCTCAAAGAAGCGGGTAACGTTTTGATGCTCGACGAACCGACGAACGACTTGGACGTGCAGACGGTGCGCGCGCTCGAAGAAGCCCTCGAAGATTTTGCCGGATGTGCGCTCGTCGTCAGTCACGACCGCTGGTTTTTGGACAGGATCTGCACGCACATACTCGCCTTTGAAAACAACAGCCAAGTACGCTTTTTCGAAGGCAACTGGTCGGAGTACGCGGCGTGGCGGAAAGCCCAGTTCGGAGACGACGTCGAAGTGCCGCGGAGGGTCGTGTACAGAAAGCTCACTCGATAGCGATTTGTGCGGAAAGTACACCGTCGGCAAAGCAGGCACCGGAGTCCCTTACCGGCGGTGTCCGGCGAAGACGCTTGAGTGCGGAGCGTTGTAACGTTTGCATTGCAATGTTCTTTTCTTTTTGTTATACTTTTATTAAATCTTATCTTAATGCAGAAGGAGATGACTATGAAAAAGACTTTAACAACGGCACTGCTTTTATCGGCAGTATTGGCATTTATGAGCTGC
This sequence comes from Treponema socranskii subsp. paredis ATCC 35535, assembly GCA_000413015.1. Lineage (GTDB taxonomy): Bacteria > Spirochaetota > Spirochaetia > Treponematales > Treponemataceae > Treponema_D > Treponema_D paredis. The sequence continues at coordinate 1,969,871 of KE332515.1, read as the reverse complement.
GGATTCGGCAGCGGCGATATTAAAACGACCGGCGGCAAATGGAATACAACGATGACGATCAACGGCCTGGCGGAAAAAGGCGGAATTTTCAGCGATTCCAAAGATTCCGCAGGAAATACACTCGGTACAGGGTACAATAATACGACAAATCCCTATTATAAACGTGTATGGGAGCAGATAGGCGACAAGGAACAGGTCGCTGAAATTACGTCGACGATCACCGTTGATTTGGCCAAGTCGAAACTGAAAAGCACCGACGGCAACAGAATGGCAGTCTTCGGTTTGGCGTTCGATTTGGACACAAACAAAGCAGGCAGTACTAATGTCGATTTTTGTCTGGTCGGTATACGTCAAAGTGGCGCTTCTACGTTTGACTACTATTTCGAGCGCTATACGGAAGTTACGCCCGCAAAAAAAGCAAGCGGTATAACAAAAGATAATTCCTTAGGCTCGTATTTTTCTTTCAGCGGCGGAACAGCGGGAACTTTATATAAGTACGACAGTTCGGTTACCTATGCAAACTGGACAGGCTCTTCTAACAACGCAAACGGTATACCCGATTGGGTAACTCTCCCCGCAGCTAATTATACCTATACTCCAGGCACTTCTTTTTCCGTTAATTTATACATAACGCAAGAGACGGCCGGTACCTATAAAGTGTACCTCGGAAAGTCCAAAACGCAAAGACTGGAACTCGGAACGTTCAGTGTCTCTGGAAATCCGCAAAATAAAGTACAGCAGGCAACAAGCATTGCAAACTACAAACGCTACGGCCCTGCAAAACAGATCGGCGGTTCAACGTATTTGGTAGGCGGCATCGCGTGTTACGGTTCGACGCCGTTCGACACGAAACTTGTCGTAAACTATAAACAAGACAAGAGTTCGCTCAAAGGCGCGCTCTTTGCGGAAGAAGAATGATCGCTTCGGTAAAATCCGAAATCGATAATTTTTTGTAAATCAATGAGGGCTGCCCGAAAACGGCAGCCCCGATTTTTTTCAGCCGAACAAGCTTCGAAAGTATTTTTTATACGGACCGAAAAATCACGGAGGGCAAACACGCGGCAGGCAGAACCCGCCGCTCGGCACGCGGAAACCGGCGAAAAGCGAAAGCGCTGCCGGCCGGTTATACGGCGCGCTGCAAGCGGTAGATGCCGTGATTTCCGTTACAATAAAACGCTACGGCGCACACGAACGCGAACAGCGGCGTATATTGAAAACCGAACACCGCTCCCGTGATCGCGATCGGCGCAAGGAGCGTATTCGTCGCGCTGCCGAAAACCGCACCGTGACCGAGGGCCGCGCACAAAAGCGGCGGCAAACCGAAAAGAGGAGCGACGATATAGCCGAAAGCCGAACCGATGATAAAAAGCGGCGTAAGCTCTCCGCCTTGAAAACCGGCTGAAAGGCAGACGACGGTAAACAGCAATTTTAAAATCCAGTCGTACATAAACACATTTCCGCCCTCAAAGACCGCATCGGTTATCGAAAAACTCAAACCCGCGTATCTTCCCTTATGAACGACAAGGAGCAGCCCGCTCAAAACCGCACCGACGATAAAAATCCGCTTGTATTTATTCGGCAGCCAAACTTGAAAACGCTCATGGCAATATTTTAAAAGATGTGCAAAAAGCTGCCCCGCGGCGCAAAAAAGCAGGGCGAGCGCCGTAAGTTTTGCGACAAAGGGCGGCGTAAAAGCCGCTTCGCCCACATCGGGAAGCGGAAAATACTCATGGGTAAGACCTAAAAGTCCCGAAACGGCCGACGCGCTGCCCGCCGCTATAATCGCCGGCAAAAGCGCATAATAAAAGAGGCGGCCGGCGATCATCACTTCGAGCGCAAAGCACACCGCAGCGACCGGCGTACGGAACAAGCCGGCAAAACCGCCCGCCATTCCCGCAATGATAAGAGTCTGCGTAAAGCGTTTGTTTTTTACGAGCTTTCCGACGGTATATCCGATCACCGCGCCGATTTGGCAGGCGACTCCTTCCCGCCCTACGCTCGCCCCTCCGATATGACCGAACCACGTCGCACCGACGGCAAGCGGCATCATGCGAAAAGGAATCGTCCGAGTATCGTCAAGGCCGGCGGCGAATACGATATTCATACCCTCTTCGGCGCCGCCGCCCCACTTGTCGTACATAAAAACGATACAAAGTCCGAGCAGCGGCAAAAGCGGAATTAAAAACATCCGATGCACGTCACGGAAATTATTAATTAATAACAAACCTCGTCCGAATACCGCGCATACGGCACCGGAACAAATGCCTACCGCGCAGGAGAGTGCGCCCATTTGCAGTGCGGATATAATCCGATACCGCCATATATGAAACGTATCCATCGGGTATGATTATAATTATTTAACAATCCCGCGTCTATCGGTTAAAAAAAATTGCGGTAAAAACCTCATACGCCCCGCTCGCCGGCAAAGGCGCGCATCGGCAGACTTATGCGTATGCCCGTTGCAAATGCAAAACCCGTACAAAAGGCACTCGCAAAAGAAAACATCGAACCGTCGCTTTTTTTAAAAATCGTATAAGAAATATCCTGCATAAAACGAATACCGACGGAACCTGCGGCATGGGGCGGCGTACAAAACGATACGCCGAAAGTTCCCGAAAAAGCGGGAGAAGCCGTACGTTCACCGAAAAACGTCGGAGCGCCGAGCGCAACGGCAGGACCGGCATAAGCGCGGATATTGTCGTTCAGTTCCAGGATGAACACGAGCGGAACCAAAACGATACCGCCGTTATACCCTTTGATCATCGTTCCGATTCCCGGCCGAAGCTTCCATTTTAAAAACGTTATGTCGGCACCGGAATCGATGCCGCGAAAATTTGCAAAAAAGCGATCGGGTTCGAAAAGCGACCAATCTATCGCCGCAGAAAAACTGCAGATAAAATTATCGATAAGTTCGTTCTTTTTCGGGACGGCGTCGACTTTTGCCGTATCTTTACGTACGGATGCGGACGACTCATCCCGATCCGATTCACTGCTGTCGGCAACCGTTTTTTCGGCCGATTTTTCACCGCTTTTTCCGGAAGACGCCGTTTCCGCGTCCGCCGTCGTGCCGTTTGTTTTTTTTTCGGAATTTTCAAATGAAGAAGGCGCAGCGATTTTTTGCTTATCGGAACCGTTCGACGGCTTCCCTCCCGACGAACTTTTTGCCGAAGGAACAAATCTCCCCGCGCCGGCATAATAGGTTTTCCAATAGTGCTCACCGAGCGACGAAACGACAACGCCCGTTTTCGGCCCCTCGCTCGCCGCATGGATCATTTTACCCTCTCCGATATACAAACCGACATGCGTCATACGCCCCGATGACGATGCGGAAAAAAAGAGCAAATCGCCCGCTTCGATTTCATCGTCCGAAATATGCTCGACAAATCGATATATGGCGTGAGAACTGCGGGGAAGCTGCACCTTCGCCGATTTCCGCGCGATAAAATAGATAAAGCCGGAACAATCGAAGGATTCCGGCCCTACCCCGCCTGCCGCATAGGGCGAGCCGATATATTTTTTTGCTTCCGCAATAAGCTCATCTCGTTTCGCCTGCACCGCTTCCGTTTTCGATTCGGCGGATGCCGCCGCACAAAGCGCAAGCAAAAATACGCCGAAGCCCAGACGTTTCCGAAAAATTCTCATACTTCTATTATAGGCGAAAAGCGGGACTTTTTTCAGCGGATTCTTCACGGGAAAATAATTTCAGCAATTCCTTCCGCGCCGGTTTAAAACCTGTTTAAATCACATAAATTTATCCCCCCGATTTCACAATTATGTGATACAATGGTACATTATGACAAACACAAACAATCTTCCCTGGTCCTTTCTCGATTCATACCGAGGCAAAGTTTTCGACGGCGAATGGCCGACTTTTCCGCAAGTGTTCCGGATTTCCGCAGAGCGGTTTCCGGATAGCCCGTGCTTTACCGATTTTGACGGCCCGAACGCTTCAAAACGGTCTTTCAGTTACGCGCAAGCGCTGAAAAATATAGAATCGCTTGCGGTATGGCTCGCGGCGAACGGAGTTAAAAAAGGAGATCGGGTTGCCGTAACCGGAAAAAATTCACCCGAGTGGGCGATCGCGTATCTGGCGATCCTTTTTGCCGGCGGTATCGTCGTCCCGATCGATTACGCTCTGCACGACAACGAAGTCGACAATCTTTTGCGCGTATCGGATCCGAAAATCATCTTCGTCGACGAAGAAAAATACGAATCGATCTCACGCAATGCCGCCTCTTTGAAAGTCATGTCCCTGAGTCCGAAGTACCCGGAAACCTATGTTTGCAATTTAAAAGCCGACGGCAAAATCGAAGCTGACCGGAAAGCCGAAAGCGGCGACGTCGCGGCGATTTTATTTACGTCGGGAACGACGGGTACGCCCAAAGGCGTCATGCTCACGCACGAAAATTTAATAAGCGACTGCTATATCGCACAGTTGAATTTCAGACACTATAACGGAGACGTATTTTACGCGCTCCTTCCGATCCACCATGCGTACACGATGCAGGCGGCATTTATCAATCCGCTGTCGACGGGAGCCGAAATCGTATTCGGAAAAAACATGGCCGTCTCCCGCCTCATGCGAGAACTGCGCGAAGGCAAAATCACCGTTATGCTCGGCGTGCCGCTTTTATACAACAAACTGCTCGCCGGCATAAAAAAAGGCATACGCGAAAAAGGCGTACTCGTCGCAGGCATCATGCGTTTTCTCATGGGATTTTCCTACTTCGTCAAAAAACTCACCGGAAAAAATCCCGGAAAAGTGCTGTTCAAAGCGGTACTCCAACAGGCGAATATCTACACGCTGCGCGTCGCAATCTGCGGAGGCGGACCGCTTTCTTCGAGCGTGTTCAAAGCGTACAACGCTGCGGGTATCAATTTTATTCAAGGGTACGGACTCACCGAAACGAGCCCCATTATCGCGCTGAATCCGGTCGAACGTTTTAAAATCGAAAGCGTCGGAAAAGATTTTTATCCCTACGAAGAAGTTAAAATTCTCAATCCCGATAAAGACGGCATCGGAGAAATCGCCGTCAAAGGCCCGATGGTGATGAAGGGCTATTACAATATGCCGGAAGAAACTGCGAAAATGTTTACCGACGACGGCTTTTTCAAAACGGGCGATGTCGGCAAAATCGACGACGAACGCTATATTTCGCTGTGCGGACGGGCAAAGAACATCATCGTCACGTCGGGCGGAAAAAACGTGTATCCCGAAGAAATCGAAGACGCGTTCCAGCTCTACGACAATATTCAGCAGATCACGGCGCAAGGTTATGTCGAAGACGGCGAATCGAAATCGGAAAGCATCGAAGCGCTGATTTATCCGAGCGACGAAGCGTTCAAAAAACTGGGCATAGAACGCGGCGATTCTTTTTCGAACGATGACATACGTCATTTGATCCAAGCCGACGTCGATGCGGTAAATCACACGCTGCAGCCTTATGCGCGGATCACGAGGATAACGATACTCGACAAACCGCTGGAAATGACGACGACTCTCAAAGTAAAACGGAATTACAAAAAATAATAACGCATAAAGAGAATAAACGATGCCGGCCGATTTGCGAAAATAAGCCGGCGTCTTATATCTTGCTCATAGCGGCGAACTGCGGCATCGCCAGATATCTTCCAAAATTGATTCAAAGAACTCCGAAATTGTAACATCTCCTCGATATATATAGTGAATATTTTGCGGGGAGACCTGTATGAAAAAAAGCTTTGACGACTTGATCATCGCCGATAACTTTATGTTTTGCAAAGTCATGCAGGATGAAAGTATCTGTAAAGAATTTCTCGAAATGGTTTTGGCAAACGAAATCGGGAAGATTGCCTGCCTGTCGCCGCAAAACACTGTAGCAGCCGGCATTGAAGCAAAATCGGTGCGGCTCGACCTGCTCGTAAAAGACGAGGCGGGGAAATCGTACGACATTGAGATGCAGGTAAGCAACGAACACAATATTCCGAAACGCATGAGATATTATCAGGCGGCAATCGACATCGCATTCTTAGACAAGGGTGACCACTACAAAGCATTAAACGACAGTTATATCATATTTGTGTGCTTGTTTGATGCGATCGGAAAAAACAAGCCGCTTTACACGTTTGAAAATATTTGTCTTGAAGACGGGCAGATACACTTACGCGACGGAACAAAAAAGGTTATAATAAATGCGGAAGCGTTTGGAAAAGCCGAAGGTAAAGAACTCAAAGGCTTTTTGGAGTATGTCAAAACCGGAACGGCGAATACGGAATACACAGAGAGGATAGAAACGATGATACAGGCTGTAAAGAATAACGAACAGGCACGGCAGGAATACCGCTTTATTTCGGGGTTTGAGATGGACGCGCGGGAAGAAGGCATACAACAAGGTAAATCGCTCGGTTTTGCTGAAGGTGCCCGTCAAAAAGCACTTGAAACGGCACGGCTGATGAAACAGGCAAATTGCGAAATTTCATTTATAGAGAAGATGACCGGTCTTACAAAAGAAGATGTGGAATCGATTAGCTGATTACACATTACCCTTTGATATACGATAAGCGTCTTACATCTTGCTCATAGCGGCGGATTTTTCATAGGCGGCTTTTACGGCATCGAATACCGCCGATCGGAAGCCGCCTTTTTCCAAAGCGGCGACCCCTTCGATCGTCGTGCCGCCGGGAGAACATACGGCATCTTTCAAAGAGGCGGGATTTTTTCCGCAGGCAAGAACCGCGGCGGCAGCTCCTTTTACCGTCTGCGCCGCATAGACATAGGCCTCATCTCTCGGCATACCCGAGCGGACTGCGGCATCGGCAAGCGCTTCGATAAACACGAACGCGTATGCCGGCCCCGAACCGCTCACCGCCGTTACGCAGTCCATGAGTTTTTCATCGACGCGCTCGACTTTCCCCGAAGCTTCAAGGAGGGCGCATACAGCGGCAACGCGCTCTTCGCTTACATCACCTGAAGCCGCAAGGGCGATCATCCCTTCTCCTACGGAAACGGGCATATTCGGCATAATGCGCACGGCGGGTTTTCCCGAAGCTTTAGAGAGCGCTTCAAGCGGAACGCCTGCTGCCATGGAAACGACCGTCGCATCGTCTTTGAGTTCGCCTGAAATCTCTTCAAGCACGGAGAGAACGTAAGCGGGCTTTACCGCGATAAAAACGTAATCGCTTTTTCGGGCGGCTTCCGAATTCGTCTTTACCGCAACGCACTTCGTTTCCGCCGCGATCGCTTCGGCGTGTTCGAAACGTTTCGCGCTCACTTTTACCGACTGCGGATCGATTTTTTTGCACAGTGCGCGGAGGACGGCGCCGCCCATCGCCCCGCATCCGATAACGCTTACCGTAATTTTTTTCATATCGAAAGCATCCGCCATATCCGCCTCGCTTTAAAAAAATTAATAAACGCTTTTAATGAACGTTCCCAAAAATTGCAATTTTCAAAAGCCGCAAAAAATTAATAATCAACGGCCGTACGCACCGCCGTTTTCGCAAACACGTATTCAATACCGACGTGCAAAGACGATGACGCGCATCTCAAGACTGTCTGATATCCTGCAGCAATTTTTCTTGATCGGCAAAAAAGAGCGTGCCGCATTCCTTTCCCGCTGCGAGATTTTCAAGCGCAGTGTCCGTACCCTTTGCAAGAAGGAGCGGAATGCCGTACGACGTCGAAAGTTCGGCCGCTTCGAGTTTCGTTTCGATGCCGCCGGTACCGAACGAATTCGTCGCGCCGATCGTAATCGATTTTCGAAGAGAAGCGATATCGGTTACCGTCGCAACGAGTTTTGCGTCTTTGTTCGTTTTGGGATTGTCGGTGTAAACGCCGTCGATGTCGCTGAACAAAATCAAAAGATCCGCGCTCCACAAAACCGCCGTCAGCGCGCTCAGATTGTCGTTGTCGCCGATCCTGATTTCATCGAAAGACACCGAATCGTTTTCGTTGATGATCGGAACGACGCCTTCGTCGACGAGCGTAAAAAGCGTATTCCGTATATTGAGCGTGCGGTGATCGTTCGTAAAATCGTCTTTTGTCAAAAGCAGCTGACCGATATGCAGACCGTATGTATTGAACGCGCTTCGCCATCTGTCCATGAGTTCGACCTGCCCGATCGCGCACAGCGCCTGCCGATAGTGAACGTCGCGTTTACGCGCCCACTCTTTGATCGTCGCAAGTCCGCTGATCTGCGCGCCGGACGACACGACGACAAGCTGTTTGCCGCAGTCTATGAGCGCCTTCGCTTGCCGCGCGAAGTTTTCCATAAAACCGTCGTTCGGCAAACCCGTCGCATCCGCAAGCGTATTGCTGCCGATTTTAATAACGATTTTCCGCGATCGATTAATAATTTCCGCGATCGCTTTTCCGTTTACCGCTTCCTTTTCGCTCATCGAATTTGTCCTTCGCCGTCTATGACGTATTTCGTCGTCGTCAGCGCTTTGATACCCATAGGCCCGCGCGCATGCAGTTTTTGCGTGCTTATGCCGAGCTCCGAACCGAAGCCGAATTCACCGCCGTCGGTAAAGCGCGTCGATGCGTTGACGTAGACACAGGCGGCATCGACTTGCGCTTGAAATTTACGGGCGTGAGAGAGGTCGTTCGTCACGATACATTCGGAATGTTTTGTATTGTGCGCGTTTATGAATTCGACCGCTTCGTCGACCGAGGCGACGGCGCGGACAGCGCACACGTAATCGAGAAACTCGAATCCGAAGTCTTCGTCCTTTGCGCGCACGACGCAGTCGGCTCCGTAGAGTCCGCCTTTTGCAGCTTCGTCTTTTTCGTATGCGTCTTTCAAAATCGGATAGCACACGTCATCCGCGCGGAGCTGCACACGGCCGGCCAATTTTTTTTCAAGCAGCGGCAAAAAATCACCCGCGATTTTTTTATTGACTAAAATACATTCGATCGCATTGCACGCGCCGGGACGCTGAATCTTTGCGTTTTCGGCAATCGACGCCGCCGTTTCCGCATCCGCAGTTTCATCGACATAGAGGTGACACACGCCGCTTCCCGTTTCGATGACGGGCACGCGCGCGTTTTGCACGACATTTTGTATGAGCGCTTTGCCGCCGCGCGGAATCACGACATCGATTTTTCCGACAGCGTGTAAAATCTCCGTAACATCTTCGCGGCTTTCGCTTTCCGAAAGTTCGACCGCTTCGGGAACGCCCGCTTCCTGCAATCCGTCTTTGACGGCGCGAACGAGCGCTTTATTCGATTCGAGTGCGGAAGACGATCCGCGCAGCAAAATCGCATTGCCGCTTTTGTATGCGAGGCAAAATGCATCGACGGTAACGTTCGGCCGCGATTCGTAGATGATCGCTGCGACGCCGAGAGGAACGCGAACTTGGCGTATCCGCATACCGTTCGGAGTCGTCCAGCCGGCGACGACTTCGCCCACGGGATCTTCCTGAGCGATGACTATGCGCATACCCGCAATGATATCGTCGATTTTTTTATCGTCGAGAGAAAGCCGTTCGACAAGCGCGCGCGGCATACCCCCTTTTTCGGCACGGCGGACATCGAGCGCGTTGGCCGCAAGAAGCGCGGAACGGCCGGAATCGATACGGGCGGCAACGGCAAAAAGCGCGCGGTTTTTTTGCGCGGCGGTTTGCAGGGCAAGTTTTTCGGCTCCTCGGCGGAGAGAAGCGCATACACTGTTTAAATCCATCGTTAGCCTCAAAAAAGAAAAAGCCGGGAACACGCTGAACCCGGCCGCATTTTAATCAAGTACAATCCCAACCGTTTCACGTATCAATGAATAAGCTAATAATTTGCAAGGAAGTACATTCCGAGCAAAATAGCATCGCGGCATTTCATTTCGGGCCAATCGGCGCTCCTCGGCAGGCTGCCGACGTACCACCAGTAAGTGCCGAATTCCGGATCGATACGAAGCGCATATTCGTTGAAATCGTCCGTGTGAACCTGCTCCCCGAACATAAGGTATACCGCATTGTAGAGGATATCGAGGAACGGAGCATAAGAAGCTTTCCACGTTTGTGCGGAATCGACGCGGAACTGTTCAAGCTGATACAGAATGCGTTCTTTTAATTCTATATCCGTTTTTTCAACCCATGTTTTTTGAATAAGCAATGCAAGATTATTTTTAAAACTTACCGTCAATTTGGCGTCGTCGTTTGCGTTATTTCGCGAAAACGATCGATTGTCAAAGCCGAATGCTTGTACGATGATATCCGTTGCTCCGGAAAAATCTTTTTCATCATTCGATGTGACAAATACGGAAAGGGCATCGACGGTTTTTTTATCAATAAACTCTTCTATCGTCCAGACCATATAATAATAATATAATATTGCCGGCCTTTATTCAATAAGCCGTATTCTTTAATCGGTAAGGGGTAATATATAATTAAATTATCCGTTGTTTACACCGGCATTATGCTTCAACGAGACTGCTGCGGATAGCTTCCACCGCTTCGACGACTTTCGGATCGAACTGTCTGCCCGACAGCCGTTTAATGGAACTGACCGTTTCATCGACCGAAAGCGCTTCTTTATACGGACGTTTGCTCAGCAGCGCGTCGAGCACATCCGCCGCCGCCATAATGCGCGCGGCAAGGGGAATATCGGTTCCCGAAACATGCAGCGGATAGCCTTCTCCGTTCCACCATTCGTGATGTCCGAGCGTCATAGCACGCGCGGTTTCCGTGTATTCGTCGGTTTCAATGCCCGAAAGATATTTTTCAATCAAATTCGCTCCGTACAGCGGATGTTTCCGTATCATATCGAATTCCTGCTCCGTCAGCGGTCCCTGCTTCGCAAGAATATCTTCGGGAATGCTTATCTTTCCCAAATCGTGAAGCGGTGCGGCTTTTACCATCGTATCGATAACTTCGTCGGTAAGTTCGTCGGTATAATAGCCGAGTTCTCGCAGCTTCAGGCAGATGCGACGCACGTATTCGCTCGTACGTTTGATGTGTTCTCCCGTCGTATAATCTTTCGATTCGACGAGGTTTGCAAAACCCGCGATGAGCTTTGTCTGCATGTCGCGGATACGGATATCCTGTTCATACTGTTTTTGAAGACTCGCGTGCGCCGTCGATACGACGTTGTACATAAGGATAACGCAAAACACGTATTCGAGCGTTGCCCCGGTACCGTATGTTATAAACCAGCGTATACCGTAGAGCGCTCCTGCAGGATAAGGCTGCGCCGCGCGGCTTCTGATATACAGCGATATCATCATCATGATATAACAGGCGATAAAGACCCGATACGTAAAGCGTTTGTTGTAATACACGCAGCTCAATATGGGCACGAGTACGTATAAAATAAAAACCGATATACCCGGCACTATCGAAAGAAAGATAACGATCGTCTCGAGCATGCCGAGCGCGAGATATTTTGTATGATGAGTATAGGGAACAAAGCGTATAAACAAAAACAAAAAAATGCTCGTAAGGGCAAAATAAAGCGTATATGCGAATAAAAGCGCATAATTTGCTTTCGGAAAGATATTGAAATACCGCGCTGCGAGCATAACGGGACCCGCAAAGGTAAACAAACTGTACAACTTTACAACGACGGTATTTACCCGTCGTTCGTTTTCGTCAAAAAAATTGACGCTTGAGTCAGGCTGCATTGTAATTCTCTCACTTTATAACTTTTTAAAATGAAATATTTTAAAATCACCGCTGAAAAACCGCAGCAATTTTAGAGCGTATAGTATATGCATTTTTTATAAAACTGTAAATAGTATAAATTTAATTTACAGAAGTTTTTTAGCGGTAAATACGATTAAACCGATATTCATTGTAAAAAAAGAAATTGTCCGGCATACCTAATTATTGAGGTCTATTATAAAAAGCAGGCAGGCGGTTACAAAAAAGTGCGCTCTTGTTTCATATTCGGAATTACTTTAACATGATGAAGCATCCGGCAGGCAGGCTGAGGTAAATATTGATACACTGACTTTTATACGGGGAGAAAATATGGACGCAAAAACCTGTTTTGAAAAGTTGCAATATGTCGGCGTTCTTGCCTTTGCAACCGTAGATGAAAAAGGAAATCCGCAGGTACGCAATATTAGTGCCATCCACTACGAACCGGATGCTCTGTATTTTTTTACCGCCAGAGGAAAGGATTTTTGTAAGGAGTTACTTTCCGACGGCAGGGTACAAATTCTCGGATATACACGATATAAAGAAATGATTCGTCTGTCGGCAAAAGCTATGCCGGTGAATCAGGAAAAACAGAAATATTGGATTGACACGATTTTTTCCGAACAGCCCTATCTTTCCAATGTCTATCCCGCAGATACACGCAATATCGGAATTATATTTGAAATCCGCAATGCAAGTATTGAATATTTCAATCTTGGCGTAAATCCGATTTTCCGAGAAAGCTATGTGATCGGCAGCGGCAAAATTGAAGCAAAGGGATATCATATAACAGACTCCTGTATTGAATGCGGAGTATGTAAACAGCACTGTCCGCAAAACTGCATCACGGAAGGACAACCGTTTGTCATCCAACAAGAGCATTGCCTTCATTGTGGAAGCTGTTGGGAAAATTGTCCGGTGCAAGCTATTGTAAAGCGAGCCGATATTTAAAAACGTAAATTTTAGAAAGGTACGGATATGAAAAAGAAAGAAGATTTACCCGATTGTCCCGTCGCAACAACAATACAGGTGCTTGGCAGTAAATGGAAACTGTTTATCATCCGAAATCTGCTTGTGCGGACGTGGCGCTTTAATGAGTTGAAAAACGATCTTGAAGGAATCAGCCAAAAAGTGCTGACGGAAAGTTTACGCTCTATGGAAGACGACGGAATCATTGTCCGAAGCGAAATCGAAAGTACACCGCCGAAAATCGTCGAATATGCGCTTTCTCCGCTCGGAGAAACGCTGCGGCCGCTTCTTGACGAAATGCGGAGTTGGGGTACTTATTATAAAACACAGGTAAAAAGATAAGCGGTTACAAAAAGGTGCGTTCTTTTTTTATGGTCACAATTGTGTTATACTGTAATCAGTATATTTTACTAGGAGGCTAATATGGCACTTTCAAATCTTGCCGATTGGAATGAAACGAAGGAAAGCCCTAACAAGGGAGCGGCGTGCGGTACGGCATGCGGTTCCGGAAAACCGGCTAAGCCTGATAAAAAACCTGCGGCCTGCGGTTCTGCCTGCGGCGCGGACAAACCGACAAAGCCCGAAAAAAAGCCCGCCGCTTGCGGTTCTGCGTGCGGTGCCGGTAAACCGGCTAAGCCTGAGAAAAAACCTGCGGCATGCGGTTCTGCGTGCGGAGCAGGCGGAAAGTAATCCGTTTGGAGATTATAGCGGACGGTAGATTTTTATGCTGCCGTCCTTTTTTTTATCGATATGGCACATCAATATTTTGCCTTCCAGTGGCACATCACCGACGAATGCGACCAACGCTGTAAACACTGTTACATCTTTGCCGAAGGACACCCTGCGTTAGTAACAATGAACCGCGTGCGGATCGAACACGTTTTTTTTAACGCATTGGAATTCTGTCAAACATTCGATCGGCTTCCGTATTTTTATATCACCGGCGGCGATCCGATTTTGCATCCGCATTTTTGGTTTTTGCTTTCGCTTATGAAAGAACACGATATCCCTTTTACGCTTATGGGAAATCCGTTTCATCTGACGGACGAAGTATGTCGTAAGATGCGCGATTACGGCTGCGATAAGTATCAAATGAGCATCGACGGTATGGAGCACACACATGACTGGTTTAGAAAGCCGGGCAGTTTTAAAACGACACTCGAAAAAATCAAAGTTATCAATGACGCCGGCATAACAAGCGTTATTATGACGACGGTCAGCGGTACGAACATCGATGAAATTCCTGCCGTGATCGACGCGGTCGTCCGTGCCGAAGCTCAGGTATATGCGTTTGCCCGATATGTTCCTACGAGTGACGGTAAGGGCAACGAAAAAAGCGATTGGTATATTGCACCCGAACGTTACCGCGACTTTCTTGAACGAATCGATAAAATCTACACTGATTATGAAGAGCGCGGCTGTAAAACGTACTTCAATAGAAAAGACCACTTGTGGACGCTTTTCGATTACGAACACGGACGCTTTGAATTGCCCGCTCATACGCCAGCGGATAAGGTAACTTCGGCTTCCGGAACATCGGATGCGGGAACGGTTTCCGATCCGTCGATTCCCGGCGTCGGGTACAATTTCGACAAACTTATCATTTACGGCGGTTGTAATTGCGGGAATTGTCATATTACGATTTTACCGACGGGCGATATTTACGCCTGCCGCCGCGTTGCAAACAGCCGTGTCGGGAACGCATGCGATGAGCGGCTGGCCGATGTATGGACGGGCAAAAAAATGGAAGCCTACCGCGACTACGGAAAATTCAGCAAGTGTTCAAGATGTGAATTGCTGCCATATTGCCGCGGCTGTCCCGCCGTTGCAAGCGGAAGCTGCGGCGGAGATTTTTATGCCGCCGATCCGCAATGCTGGAAGGAAGTTGTATGAGCGGTTTAAAGCAGCTTAAGCCGGCACGGAAAATTATACCGGTTCTGTGCGGCATTTTTTTGATCGGTATTCTCTGTTGTACGGCAGCCGGCCGAAAGGAGAATGCTCCTATGACGAACTTGGAGTTTTTTCAATCGTTGGATTATGAGAACGGTTTGAGTGTTGTCACAAAAATCTTTGAGCGTTTTTCCCTGCAATACGGCACCACCCTCGGCTTGGACGGCAATCCGCAGATTCGCCCTATTGAATTTAAGTTTGAACAGGACGGCGTTCTGTATTTCGATACTGTGGAGTTTTATGCTTCCTATGCCGAATTGTGCGCGCACCCGTATATTCAGCTGTGTATCTGCGATCCGGAAACCATGACCTATGTGCGGTTGGGCGGCAAGGTGAATTTTACAAAAGATCCGGCTGTCGTAAACCGCTGCTTCGAGGAAAGCCCGGTGCTGACTTCGCAGTTCGGCAACAACCGGGAGGCCGTAGTCGCCTATTATCTGACTGAAACATGGGCGGAGTTCAATTCGTTTACAAAGGGATTATCGCCCCGCAGCTATAAACTGACAAACCGATTCGATACCGCGGTACAATAATAAACAAGTTTTCACTGATAAAAACCTGAAAACAAAATTAAAGCGGGAGGTACGATAAAAAGCGCCGTCTGAAATATCGCCGTCGCTAAAGTCCGGAGACGAAAAACGCAGAAGCGTTTTTCTATATATTGGAGACACTCGCGATTTCTGCGCATTGCTCGAAATCGCAGCGTTTTTATCTCGAGTTTGCACGGATGTTTGCGGCAGCTATGTATACGTATCGTTTTGATGAAAATCGAATGAATACGATACAGTATAGTTTCGCAAACTCGATTATTGAACGTGTGCGCTGTTGCGCACGACTAAAAACTTTTTCGGATGTTGATTCGAAGTCCGCGCAAGCGGACATGTAGAATCGGCTCTTTATAGAACGAGCCGCAGGCTCTAACATCCTGCAAAAGTTTTTATAGAAGGTTGTGATGCATACAATACCGAAGACGATGAAGGCCGTGGTACTGACCGAACCGACCGCGGCAAAAGACATTGTTTTAACCGATGTTCCCGTTCCTGCTGTAAAGAGCGGATGGGTACTCGTAAAGATCCATGCATTCGGACTCAACCACTCCGAACAAATCTTACGGCAATTTGAAATTGAACATGACTACATACAAAAGCCGATCATTCCGGGGATCGAATGCGTAGGCGAAATTGCCGATGCTTCCGATACTCATTTTTCTAACGGACAAAAAATTGTTGCACTGATGGGAGGAATGGGGCGCAGCTTCAACGGCAGCTATGCCGAATATGCCCTGCTTCCTTTTCACCATGTTTTTGCAATACAGTCCGATATGGCATGGACGGATATCGCCGCTGTTCCTGAAACATATTTTACCGCGTGGGGTTCTTTGTTCCGCTGTTTGCGGCTGCAAAAAGATAACACGCTTTTAATCCGCGGCGGCACCTGTGCACTCGGTTACGCTTCAATTCAAATTGCAAAAGCGATAGGCTGCCGTGTTGCCGCTACAACTCACCGTGAAAGCAAATTGAATTTGCTTAAAAATGCGGGAGCGGACGAGTGTATTTTGGACGACGGCAATCTGAACGAAAAATATCAAGGCCGCTTTAATAAAGTTTTGGAACTGGTCGGCTGTAAAACCTTGCGCGATACGTTGCGGTGTACCGCTTCAGGCGGCATCGTCTGTAATACGGGTGTGCTCGGCGGCGTGTTTGCACTTGACAATTTTGCTCCCATTCAGGAAATTCCGAGCGGCGTGTATCTTACCGGCTTTCACAGCAATTTCCCGACACAAGCCGACATCGATTCGATTTTCGCTTTTTTAGCCGAACACAAATTAAATCCTCTTGTCGGAGAAAAGTTTGCTTTCCGCGATATTGGAAAAGCCTGCGAAGCATGCGACGGCGGCAAGGTAAACGGCAAAATCGTCGTGGAACTGTAAACGGCAAGAAAATATTTTATTTTTCAATTAGTGCGATTTCGTTAAACGCGAGCTTGTCTTTCAGAAATTAATATTTATGTGCTACTGCAAATTTAACAAAATTCGGAAAGTTTTCCGAAAATACAGTTCCTTAGTTTCACCGTACAATGTATCGGCTTCTTTCCTCCCTTTTTTCTTTACAAAATCGATATAATCGGATATACTAGTTTCTCAGTAGGAAAATATGAAAATATCAACACGCGGCAGATATGCGCTCCGCTTTATGATCGACTTGGCGCAGCACAAACAGGACGAATTTATCCCTTTAAAAGACATATCGGAACGGCAAAGCATTTCGATAAAATATCTCGAACAGATCACTTCGCTTTTGAGCAAATACGGGCTTTTGCAAAGCGTGCGCGGACCGCAAGGCGGATACAAACTTGCGCGTCCGCAAAACCAATACACCGTCGGCGAAATACTGCGCATCACCGAAGGCGATTTGGCGCCGGTGAGCTGTTTGGAAAATGAAGCGAACGAATGCTGCAGACGGTCAATATGCGCAACCCTCAAATTGTGGGAAGGTCTTGAAAAAACGATCAATTCATATCTCGACGGCATAACACTCGATCAGCTTACCGCTGCTCCCGAACCTGTCGATTACAGCATTTAAAACAATATGGCCGAAAAAATCGCATCGAAAATAACCGATCTCATCGGGCACACGCCGCTCGTCGAAATCAAAAATACGCAAAGGCGGCTTGCACTTCATGCGCGCATTCTCGTAAAGCTCGAATATTTGAACCCTGCCGGCAGCGTAAAAGACCGCATTGCAAAGTCTATGATAGACGACGGGATAAAAACCGGCAAAATTAAAAAAGATTCGGTAGTCATCGAACCGACGAGTGGCAATACGGGTATAGGCCTCGCATCGGTGTGCGCGAGCTGCGGTCTGCGCCTTATTTTGACGATGCCGGAAACGATGTCCGTCGAACGGCGCAATTTACTGAAAGCGTACGGCGCTGAAATCGTACTTACCGACGGCGCTCTCGGTATGAAAGGTGCGGTCGATAAAGCCGAAAAAATCGCAAAGGAAACGCCGCACAGCTTTATTCCGAGTCAGTTTACCAATCCCGTAAATCCCGATACGCATTTTAAAACGACCGGTCCCGAGATTTGGGAAGATTCGGGCGGACACGTCGATGCCTTTGTAGCGGGCATCGGTACGGGCGGCACCCTTTCGGGCGCCGGAAAGTTTTTGCGCTCGAAAAACAAACGCATAAAAATCTTTGCTGTCGAACCTGCCGCATCCCCGCTTCTTTCAAAAGGCTATGCCGGATCGCATAAACTGCAAGGACTCGGTGCGAACTTTATTCCCGAAACGCTCGACAAAAAAATCTACGACGAAGTCATAGCCGTTAAAAACGAAGATGCGTTTTCCGCTGCAAGAGAATTCGGAAAAACGGAAGGCATACTTGCCGGCATCTCCTCCGGCGCAGCGCTCTATGCCTCATACGAAATCGCCAAGCGGCAGGAATTTAAAAATAAAACGATCGTCGTTTTGCTTCCCGATTCCGCCGACCGCTATCTGTCGACACCGCTGTTTATCGACTGAATCGAATAAATGGTAAAATAAATAAAAAAAACATACGTAAACACTTGATTTTATACGAAAGCTGTTGTATTATCGTTCATGAAAGACTTGTATCGATGCGGAGTACTTCAAACGGCCGCTTTCCGGCATTGCTCGCGTATGCAAATCCTTCACGATGAATAAAGAAAGAATCCCGATATAGGAGCTAAGGCAGGTTATCCTGTGGCAGTCGGTTCAAATCCGACCGTCTTTGTTCATCTTCTTTTCAATTTTTCCTCTTTTTCTCTCAAAATTCCTCCGTTTTACCTATAAATGCACGTAAATCTTTTCGTTTTCGGTTTGACATTTTGAAGATTGTACGTTACTATGTATACTGAATTATTCTATACCATGCACACAAGGAGACAAAGATGAATACTATCATTTTATTCATTGTTCTCCCGATTGCAGGAATTATTCTTGGATGGATTATTAGATGGCTGTATGCCAGATTTCAACTATCTGCGTCAGAACAAAAAGCTGAACGTGTAAAACAGGATGCAATTCGAGAAGCTGAAGCACAGAAAAAAGAAATTTTGCTCAATGCAAAAGATGAACTCATTCGGGAACGAAACCAGCAGGAACGGGAAAACAGAGAACGACGGGCCGAAGTACAGCGCTATGAAGCCCGCGTAAATAAAAAAGAGGAGCTCCTCGATCAGCGGGCTGCCGAATATGAAAAGCGCGACAAAGAAGTTGCCGACCGCGTCGAAGCGCTGAAAAAGCGTGAAGCCTCGGTTATGACACAGGAAGAAGAATACCGAAAGCGTCTGGAACACGTGTCGGGGCTGTCACAGCAGCAGGCAAAAGAGCTTATCATCAAAAACCTCGAAAACGACGCCCGCCACGATGCGCAGGCGCTGCTCAATAAAATTGAGCAGGAAGCTCAGCTTACGGCGGAAAAAAAGGCGCGCGACGTACTCGTAACGATCGTTCAGCGCCTCGCGCCGGAAGTTACGAGCGATATCACCGTTACGACGGTATCGCTTCCGAGCGACGAAATGAAGGGCCGCATTATCGGGCGGGAAGGACGCAATATCCGCACGCTCGAAACGCTCACCGGTGTCGATATCATCATCGACGATACGCCGGAAGCGGTCGTCATTTCGTGCTTCGATCCGGTACGCAAAGAAATCGCAAAAGTGGCGCTCGAAAGGCTCATATCCGACGGCCGCATTCACCCCGCGCGCATCGAAGAAATCGTGCAAAAAGTTACGCACGAGGTGCAAAATAAGATTTACGAAGAAGGCGAAAAAGCACTGTTCGATTTGGGCATCCACAACATGCCCACCGAAGGCGTGCGGGCGCTCGGACGGCTTTATTTCCGCACGAGCTACGGGCAAAACGTACTCACGCACTCTAAAGAAGTGGCGATGATCGCAGCCGCCCTCGCTGCGGAAATCGGCGGAAACCGCGAACTTGCAAAACGCGCGGCGCTGCTCCACGACATCGGCAAGGGAGCCGAAACGGAAAGCGATCAAAATCACGCGGAAATCGGCGCGGAAATCGCACGGAAAATGGGCGAAGATCCCCGCGTCATCAACGCGATCGCCGCTCACCACAACGACATCGAACCGACAAGTACGGAAGCGGTGTACGTACAGATCGCGGATGCCATTTCGGCCGCGCGGCCGGGAGCACGGCGAGAAACGATCGACAATTACGTCAAGCGTCTTGAAAACCTCGAACAGACGGCGGAACGTTTTTCCGGCGTAGAAAAAGCGTACGCGATTCAAGCCGGCCGCGAACTGCGCATTCTCGTCGACAACGCGAAAGTGGGCGACGAAGAGGTAAAACCGCTCGCACGGAATATCGCAAAACAGATCGAATCGGATCTGCGCTATCCGGGCAGGATCAGAATCACGATGATACGCGAAACGCGCATCGTCGAGTACGCGCGGTAAAAACGGATAAAAAAGGCTTTGCAATTTTTGCAAAGCCTTTTTTGTTTTTAAACGATTTCACCGCATACCGACAGCAAAACGCCTTTCCATTGTCCGCCGCTGACGCTAAGATGGAGATTACAGATAGCCTAGCAGGCGCGGAACAAATAAAATCAATTCGGGAACATAGGTCATAATCAACAGCGCAACGAATTCGGCGGCGATAAACGGCAGCGACGCCTTCGCAACCCTTTCAAAGCTTACGCGAGCTATGGGAGCGGCAGCAAAAAGGCATACACCCATCGGAGGAGTTACGAGTCCGATATTGAGATTGACAAGGAGCACCAACGCAAAGTGCAGCGGTGTAATACCGAGCCGAATCGCAACAGGCAAGAGGATCGGAGCAATGAGCATGACATTGACACCTGCATCGAGGAGCATACCCGCGATAAGCAAAACGCCGTTCATAATAAGTAAAAATACGTATTTGTTCTGCGTAAAGGCGAGAATGCCGGTCGCGATTGCGGCGGGAACGCGCTCTATCGAAAGTACTTGTGCAAAGAGAGCGGCCATAGAGATGAGCAATAAGATGACGGAACCGGCAACGACGCTTATCTTTAAACTTTCCCAAATATCTTTCAGTGTCAGAGTTTTCAGTATAAACATACCCGCAATAATCGCATAGAGACACGCAACCGCGGCAGCTTCCGTCGGAGTGAAGTAACCGGAAAAAATTCCGACAATGAGAATTATCGGGCATAAAAGCGCAACGATTGATTTCCGCAATGTCGTCACGACAAATTTCGCCGTAAGTTTTTCCGTTCTGCGGGGATGGTGCTGTTTAATCGCATAGTAAAAGCACATAATCATCAGCGCGAGAGCGATCATCAAACCGGGAATAAATCCCGCCGCAAACAGAGCACCGACGGATTCACCGGTACACGTCGCGTAGATGATCATAACGATCGACGGAGGAATGATGGGGCCGATAACCGATGACGTACACGTGACAGCCGCCGAATATTCGGGCGTATAACCTTCTTTCGTCATCGCGGGAATCAAAATGGAACCGAGTGCAGCAGTATCGGCGACTCCCGCGCCGGTTATGCCGGCAAAGAAAACGCTCGCAACGATATTCACCTGCGCAAGCGCTCCCGGAATCTTTCCGACCAGAATCCTTGAAAATTCGATAAGGGCATCGGTAATTTTCGACCGATTCATCAATTCACCGGCAAGTATAAAAAACGGAATCGCCAGCAAAACGAAGTTATCGATGCCGGCATATAATTTTTGTCCGATCATTTCCATCGGAACTTTGCTTAAAAAGAAAAAATAAAAAAGAGACGTTCCCCCGAGGACAAATGCGATCGGCAAACCGATTACCAAAAGAAGTACGAAGATTAAAATCAATATACTCATAGTTTCCGCCTTAACTTCCGATTGTCGCGTCGGCAATCGCCGTAAGCCGCTTATCGAATAATTTTATCAATCCGCCCAGAAGCTGGATGAACATCATAAAAAAACCGAGAGGCAAAAACATTTTCACATAAATCATGGATACGGGAATGATATCGCCTTTCAGATTGACGGTACGCATTGCAGCCAAAAAACAATAATAGCCGAAAAAAATACACAGCGTTATGCCGCACAGATATGCGATTGCAGTGCAGATTCTCGCAACGGGAAACGGCAGCCGGGTAACGATGATATTTACACCGACATGCGATTTATTGTACAGCGCAGCACTCGCTCCGCTGAAACACATGGCAATCAGTCCCCAGCGCGACAATTCTTCCGTCCATGAAGGACTCTTTCCCATAAAACGTCCGCTTATTTCGATAAAGAGAACGACAAAAACCGATAAAAGCAAAAGCCCCGAAAGTACGGTTGCAATTTTTGCCGTCGTTTTGCATATTTTGTCGACGATATCCATATATATTTCCTTTTCAATAAAATTGACGGAGGTTAAAAACGCCGCTGAAATCGTACGGCGCTTTTAACTGCGAGTTTTTTTCGGAAACTCGCGGATATACGTGTGCGCCGCTCGAAACTTCGCGCTTACGCGCTCGTTGCGGGGCTCGCGCATTAATTGTACTGCTCCTAAATCCGAAGATTTACCCGCCGTACAATTTTTCTGAGGTTAAAAGCACCCACCATTTCAGGGACTGTCCAAAAACAGATGTTTTCGGACAGTTTCCTTAACGATCAGATCAATATCCGTATTTCACTTCCGATTTTTTGATTTCAGCAAGGAATTCGTCGACGACGGCATCGCCGACTTGTCCCCGAAGCCACGTATACGTCGGAGCTGCCGCATCCTGAAATTCTTTCAGTTCTTCAGCCGTCGGAACATATACTTCCATCGTCTGGCGGATAACATCGAAGTCGAGAACACGCGAAGCAAGATCTTCGGCCGCACGGTCTGCCTGTTGTGCATGATAGGCAGCACGCTCGATAATGCGCTGTTGATCGGAAGTAAGCTTATTCCAGAACTTCGAGTTGATCATAACGAAGTTTTCACTCCACGTATGTCCGTCAAGCGTGATGTATTTTTGTACCTCGTACCATTTATTTGCGACGATGTTCCACACGGGATTTTCCTGTCCGTCAACGACGTTCGTCTGGCATGCCGTATAGATTTCTCCCGATGCGAGAGGCGTTGCGCTTGCTCCCATAGCTTCGACCATCTTGACATAGATCGGGCTCTGCATGACGCGAAATTTCAAACCTTTCATATCTTTCGGTGAATGAACGGGGCGCACGTTGTTCGTAAAATGGCGCGTTCCGTTTTGCCCGACGGAAATCATGCGCATACCGCTTTTTTTCTCAAGCTCTTTGCACATGCGTTTCCACATGGGACTGTTATCAAAAAAATCCCATGCGACTTCATCGCCCTTAAAAACATACGGGAGAAAAATAACTTGAAGTTCCGGCATTAAAGCCGAAACGGTTCCTGTACAGGTTACCATTTCGATACTGCCCGACATGCACATTTCCATCGTCGCTTTCGTATCGCCGAGCATATTTCCCGGATACAATTCGACGGCGATTGTATTATTGGAAAGCGATTCGACCATACTTTTGAATGTGAGCGCATAAGCGTGTTCCGGCAGCGGAAGGCGTGCGATATTCGGCCACGTCGCGGTATCGTAATAGCAAAATCTGATAATGACATCGGCTTTTGACGTATCGGAATTTCTGAGCGAAACATCTCCTATACCCGCTTTTTCCGAAGCTGCGGGAGCTCCCGACACATCGGCGCGTTTTTTACAGCCGGCGAAAACCAGCGTTGCCAATGCGACTGCCGCGAGCAGTGTTTTTACCGTACATTTCATAGAAACCTCCTTTACTTTCCTATTTTAGAACCGGAAATCTTTGCATAATATTTTGCAAGTCCGCTGTGATCGTCCGAACCGCATCCGTCCGCATGGAGAATTTCGAACATTTCCTGAACGTTCGCCGTAAGGAGCATAGGTGCTCCTACTTTGTGACCTGTCTCAAGCGCGTTATTCAAATCTTTAATGTGCAGATCGATTCTGAAACCCGGCTTGAAATTTCCTTCGATCATCATCGGCGCCTTTGCGTTCATAACCGTCGAGCCGGCAAGACCGCCTTTGATTGCCTGAAAAACCGTTTCAGGGTCGACACCCGCTTTTTTTGCAAGCGTAAGCGCTTCCGCCAAAACCGCGATATTACCCGCAACGATCATTTGATTTGCAAGTTTTGTGGTATTGCCTGCGCCGACATCTCCGCACAAAACGATTGAAGCACCCATACACGAAAGGATCGGTTTCATCTCTTCGAACAACGCTTTATTGCCGCCAACCATAATCGAAAGACTTCCGTCTATGGCTTTCGGTTCTCCTCCGGAAACGGGAGCATCGAGCATACGGACGCCTTTTTTCTTACAGGCTTCACAGATCTCTTTGCTGGCAAGCGGAGCGATCGAAGACATATCGATAAGGATGAGACCCTCTTTTGCTCCTTCAAGCACACCGTCTTTTTCCATAACAACGGCTTTAACATGCGGAGAATTGGGCAGCATCGTAATAACAACGGGACATTCCGCTGCAATCGCGGCGGCATTTTTTCCTGCGACAGCGCCGTCACGCACGGCCGCCTGCAGATTTTCGGCGACGATATCGTAAGCGACGACTTCATGCCCCGCTTTTAAAAGATTTTTGACCATCGGCTTTCCCATAATGCCGAGCCCGATAAATCCTATTTTCATAATATCCCCCATAAAAGGTTTTTATCTCCGAATCGAATGTTTTTTCACTTACGCAGCATCGAAAGCGCTTTGGTAACGATATCTTCCGGCATCAGGTGATAGGCCTCAAGCAGTTTGTCGTAATTTTCAGCGCTTGTACCGAAACAATCGTCGACGGCAACCATACCGATCGGAATTCCCGTCTCGCACAAAACTTCTGCAACGGCCGAACCCATACCACAGTATTTATTGTGTTCTTCCGCCGTTATAACGGCTTTCATACCTTTCACATAAGCTTTCAATCGCTTAACGTCGAGCGGCTTAATCGTCGACAGATTGACAACTTTCGCGCCGATATTTTGTTTTGCCAAAATTTCCGCCGCTTTAAGACTTTGTGAAACCATGACGCCGCATGCGAAAATAACGATGTCTTTCCCGCTTCGAAGCTCGGTCATTTTACCGATGGAATAACTCGTTTCGGATTCGGTAAGCACGGGCAGATCTGCACGGCAAATTCGGATATACACCGGTCCCTTACAGGTGAGCGCCGCTTTCATCATCTGATGTACTTCGTGCGCATCGCAGGGACACAAAACCGTCATGTGCGGAAGAACGCGCATGAGCGCTATATCGTCGATGCTTTGATGCGTTTTCCCGTCGCCGTAATCGGATAAACCGGCCGAAGAGCCGCAGATAATAACATGCAAATTCGGAATCGCAATCGACGAACGTATTTGATCATACGGCCGCCCGGAAGAAAAAACCGCAAATGAACTCGCGAACGGAATCTTTCCCGTGAGCGCAAGACCCGCCGCCGTCGATATCATATTCTGTTCGGCGATTCCCATTTGAAAATAACGGTCGGGATATTTTTTGCCGAAAGAAATACTCATCGTCGATTTTCCGAGATCGGCTTCAAGAGCTACAATGCGATTGTCTTTATCGCCCAAAGCGACGAGAGCATCGCCGTAGGCCTTCCGCAAACTTTCAACTTTCATTTTGAAGCCTCCTTTTTCATAATTTCAACACAGTTCAGCGCTTCTTTGTACAATTTTTCGTCGAGCGCGGCATTATGGAACTGCGCCTTGCCTTCGGCAAAGGGGAAGCCCTTGCCTTTGACGGTATTTGCAACGATAACGGTCGGCACTCCTTTTACGGAATCGGCTTCATCGACGGCATCGAGTATCTGGGTGATATCGTGTCCGTCGATTTCTATGACATGCCATCCGAACGCCGCAAATTTACCCGATATGGTTGTCATCGGAAATACGGCACGTACGGTATCGGTCGCCTGCACATCGTTTTTGTCGATAAAGAGACAGAGATTGTCGAGTTTGTAATTTGCGGCGCTCATCGCCGCTTCCCAAATTTGTCCTTCAGCAAGTTCGCCGTCGCCGCACACGCAAAATACTTTCGCGCCGCTTTTATCGAGTTTAAGTGCGGAAGCGATCCCTGCCGAAATACTTAAGCCTTGACCGAGCGAACCGGTTACCGCTTCAAGCCCGGGCGTTTTATCAATGTCGGGATGTCCTTGCAGCATACCGCCGAAAGTTTTTACTTTTTTGAGCTCCGCGCGCCCGAAATATCCGAGCTCAACGAGCGCGGCATATTGGGCGAGTACGGCGTGGCCTTTGCTCAGCAAAAGACGATCGCGATTTTTCTTTTTGGGATTTTTCGGATCGAGATTTTTCATGCGGTAAAAATACAATACCGACAGAATATCGCAGATCGACGAACTGCCGCCGAGATGGCCGACTTTTCCGGGAGGAATCATTTCAACGACATTCCCCCGCATTTTTGCAGCCATCAGTTTCAATTTTTTCACATCAACATCAGACCTCATACAGCCTCCTAAAAATTATTTAATAACAGGTAACTCCGCCGTCTACCGTCATCGCAAGCCCGTTTATAAACGACGCATCATCTCCCGAAAGAAATAAAACCGCATTTGCAACATCCTGTGCCGAACAAAGCCTGCCGAGCGGTACTTCGCCGAGTCTTTCCGCTTTGCGCGCGGGATCTTTAAAAAGTGTCTGCACAAGCGGCGTGTCGACCGTACTCGGATGGATCGAATTGCAGCGTATGCCGAACTGTGCATAACGCGATGCAACGGCTTTTGTCAGCAACGTCACTGCGCCTTTTGAAGCCGTATACGCTTCAGGTGTATATTTATGCCCTACAAGGCCGCACACCGAAGACGTATTGATGATCGCGCCGCCGCCCTGCTTTTTCATTATAGGAATAACGTATTTGCATCCAAGAAAAACGGAACCCGTATTGACCGACATCATCGTATTCCATTCGGAAATGTTCATCTCTTCGATCGGCTTTCTGATATTGATACCCGCATTATTGACGAGGACGTCTATCCTGCCGTATCGTTCGACTGAAGCATCGACGACGCGCTTCCAATCTTCTTCTTTCGTCACATCGATTTGCATAAACGAAACGGCTTCATATCCCGTCCGTTTAAGCTCTTCGAGTTTTTTATCTCCGACATCGGCTGCAACATCGAGCATAACGACATTCGCTTTATTTTTAAGCAAAACTTCGGTCATCGCAAATCCGAGTCCGCCCGCACCTCCGGTGATCAGTATCGTTTTTCCGCTTACGCTCATGTTACACCTCCAGCATAACTTTGAGCATTTTACCGTCCGTATTGTTTTCGAGCGCTTTAAATGCCGCCACACCGTCCTGCAATTTATACGTATTCGTGATCATCGACGATACATCGATGACTTTATTTTGAAGCAATTCCACGCATTTTTTAAAACCGTCGAAATCGTATACGTAGCTGCCGCGGACGGAAAGCTCGGTCGTAACGATTTTTTGCATATTGATTGAAACGATCTTTTGTGCATTGCCGATCCAAATAGCCGTACCGCCGATTTTCAGCGCATCGAGAGAAGATTCCGCCGTAGCGGAGATTCCCACGGCTTCGATTGAAAAATCGCATTTTTTCCCGTCCGTCGCCTTTTTGATTGCTTCTTCGAAATCACCGGCAGCGGGGTTCACTACCGTATGCGCACCCATCTTTTTCGCTGTTTCCAAACGGAATTCCTGCGTATCGCTCACGATAATGTGTTTAGCCTTCCGATGGGCGAGCATGGCCGTCACGAGCAAGCCGATAGTACCGGCGCCGATGACGACAATATGATCGCTCGATCGGAGTTCTTCGTCGCTGATTTTATAAACGGCACGGTATGCGACCGAAAGGGGCTCCGTCATAGATGCGATATCGTACGGAAGCTTTTCCGGTGAAAACGGGATCAAATATTTTTCATCAACGGCAACGTATTCGCACATTGCGCCGTCCGCCGAAAGTACACCCATACAGATTCCGGAAGTACACACATTTACGAGCCCTTTTTTACAGTATTCGCAGATTCCGCAAAACGGCTTCGGAAATACGACGACGCTTTGACCTTTTTTTAATTTTCCGCCCTCCGGCGCTTCGGTTATAACGCCCGCAAATTCGTGTCCCATAATCATCGGAGGCGTTCTGCGCCCCGTTTTACCCATATAACCTTCAAAATCGGAACCGCATATACCGCACACCTTTACTTGAATGAGGTACTGCCCTTTTTTCGGCACCGGTACAGCGATATCACGTAATTCCATCATTTTATCGGCCATAAAATACAATGCTTTCATATATGCACCCCTAATTAGATTATAAGTTATGATAACATACGATATATCACCTGTCAAGAAATTTTTTAACACTATAATTTATTGTATTACAATAAATTATATAAGTTTTTACAATAATATTCGGATAATTCCATTAAATTATTGAAATATGAATTGCGTATCTTATTTTATCATACAATATGCTTCCCCAAACATATATTATATGTTATAATCATAAATAATATGATTACAGACTGGACATAAACGGAGAAAAAAATTATTATAGTGAAATCACAAAAGAAATTAAAAGAAAAATGATGTTACGACAGCGCATTGCAAAAGACATGGAACATAAAATACTCTGCGGGAAATGGAGCTTGCATTCCGCTATCCCCGCCGAAAGTCAGCTTTGCAGCGAATATCACGTAAGTAAAACGACAATCCGATCGGCGCTGCAGGATTTGGAAAGCAAGGGATTTATCAAAATAGCTCAAGGAAAAAGAGCGGTCGTTATTTCCCGGAACGGTACATCGCTCGCTCTTATACCTCCGCAAACCGTATACAGCAAAGAATATATTCTCTCGGCACTGGAATCGCGTATGATTTTCGAGCGCGGCATTGCCGGCCTTGCCGCCGAGCGCATAACCGACGAAGAGATTGCAGAACTTCAAGCCTGCTACGGCGAAATGCTTTCAACGACGAACAATATACCGCGCCATGCCGAGGCCGATTTCAAATTTCATATGCTTTTGGGAAAATTCACAAAGAACCCGCTCATCCTTATTCAGCAAAGTACAATGCAGGATCATATGCTGCCGCTTATGAAAAGCATCGTGAGCATTTTAGGAGCGGCACTGGGAATCAAGTACCATAAAATCCTGCTCGAAACGATGCAGACGCATAATCGCACGGAAGCGGAAAAAGCGATGGAAGCACACTTGCTGTCGACAATAGAAAATATTTCCGCTTTTTTTAACGAACATCCGGATATCACTATCAACGTCAACGCATCTTAACAAGCGACTAAGCCGCCCTTCAAACAAGCTAACATTCCTCTCAAAGCGCCGCCTTTGTGAGTGCAGACGAATTCCGTCGTCACCGCATGCCGGTAGCGGAACGCCTTTCATCGTCCGCCGCTGACGATAAGACGGGCAGCTCTACACGGCGTACCCGTCGGATAACGCCGTCAACACCGTCTAGGCTTACGATTAATTTTTTACGATAACGATCCCGCCGAGCACGAGCAAGTGCCGCGAAAGCGTACTGAGCCAGCGCAAAATCGAATCGATGCTCCCCGACGGCAGTGCGCCCTTGCCGATAAAGTCAAGCAGCACGATCGCCGCAATCCACGCGATCATAATGATAACCATAAGAATCGTGTCGATCGGAGAACTGAACGTCACGAATATGCGGAGCAGCAAAAAAAGACCTGCCAGCACTTCGATGATCCCGAACACAAGGCAGATGATCCTCGCCGTGTCTCCGCCGGTAACCGATTTTACCGCCGCCGCGATTTCGTTGCCGTTTCCGCCCTGCAGCGTCCAAATTCCCGTCACAAAAAAATACAAACCGAGCGCGATCTGAGTAAGCATATACCCGATCGAATGCCGTTCCGCCATACCGATACCCCCTAAAATATTTAATAATAATCGAAAGTTTCCGAAATTTCCGTTTTCGGTAACTTTCCTTAAATTATTAATTAATAATTTAATCTAATTGACAATACGGAATTCATGAAAAACAAGTTTAATATCTTCGGCAAATGCAAAGCCTACGATCTCTCCCTCGTCTTCCAAATACCCCTTCTCTTTTTCACGCCACGCTTCAAGCGATTCGTCCTCGCCTTCGGCGATCACCATTTTGCGCGTCACTTCACAAAACGGAACGATCCGCACGGAAGTCAGTTCGATAATACACCGCGGACTACCGCTTCTGTCAAGCACCACGTACATTTCTCCCGATACGGGGAGTTCTTCATTATCTACAAGATAAGAAGCATAACTTGAAAAAAACGCCGTCTTTTTTCCCGCAAGTACAAGCGCGAGCAGCTCGTCGCCGAAAAATCCCTCCGCTTCAAAACTCATTTCGCCGGCGCAGCACTTATCGGAATTGCAATCCTTTTTCTGCAAAAATTTTTGCCAATAAGACGCGGCATCGGCCGTCATCGGTTCCGCCTGATCATGAGGATAAACGCGACGATAAAAAAACAGCTCGGTACGATGGCAAATAAAAGCGTCGGAAGCGGAATACCGGCGACGCTCAACGCACCCGGAAGGATGACGCCGAGTTCAGTCATCATGTCGTACACGAAACTCGCATACGACGTTACGACACCCGCAGCGAGCGACATCCATGCGGCATCCCGCGTTTTCGACCACAGCATGATCGCACAAAACGCCGAAATGCCGCCCAGCACCAGTTTAATAATCGACAGTAGTATGTCCCCTTGCGCCATTGTTTTCCCCAACAATCGATTTGCAATTATTCGAACGGAATATTTTTCAGCTTCGTAAATACGCCCCTGTCCGCGCCGAACGGAACGATCGAGGGCACATTATAGTCGCAGCTTACGACTACCTCGCAGTCAAGGCAGTGCAGCAAAAAATCGGCATAGCGCGCTTCCGCGATTTTCGGATAGAGGTAGGGCCCTTCGCGCGTCCAATATTTTGTTAAAACCGTATCGTAGATAAACCAATCTTTTTCTCCGAATCGATTTACCGAAGCGATACAATCGTAGATCGCCCTCACCGCAGCTGCCGCAAGGGCTGCCGGAATGCGCTCGCATGCCGCTGGAATAATGCCCGCATCGATACGCTCTCGACGGACGGACGGACGGACTGCGATAAAATACAGCGCGCTCGCCCACGGAAACGGAGGCGTTACGATAACACAGTCGATTTTTCGATAGTCGGAAATATTCGGATTCCACGGCTTCCAAAAAGTGGTACTGCTCTCCGAAAACGCCAACGCCGTTTTCAACGCGGGAGTACGGTCGGTATACACGTACGCGACGCGCTCATCCCCGATAAGCAAACTCACCGCTCTTGCAATGCGTCCTTCATAATCCGTATCGAAGCTTCCGACAAGTCCGCGGTCGAGCGTATTTTTAAAAACTTTCAGCGCTGCGCCGCCCTTCCAACCGAGTATCGCCCGCCCTCCTTCGCGATAGAGGTCGGTGAGGCGTACGCCTTTTCTCGTATACAAAAAACAGCCCCGCGCGCGCTGCACGGTACCGCAGCGCTTTGTTATTTCCGATGCCAAAAAATCGATCGATGCCATTGCTGACAGTA
The DNA here is from genome assembly GCA_000413015.1 of Treponema socranskii subsp. paredis ATCC 35535. Classification (GTDB taxonomy): domain Bacteria; phylum Spirochaetota; class Spirochaetia; order Treponematales; family Treponemataceae; genus Treponema_D; species Treponema_D paredis. The sequence continues at coordinate 1,938,787 of KE332515.1, read as the reverse complement.
TAGCGAAAAAAAGCCGGTTTTGCCACAGTACGTATGCCGCCGTGACACGGCTTGACCGTTTCGGCGGCTTTAAAAACAGCGCGGCAAATATACCTATTTATTAATTTTCAAATAATTTATTTTTATAAAATTCTCGATTTCGGTCTCTTCTTCTTTTGAAGAAAAACAATGCCATGGTATTACAATAGCTCTTTGTTGTGAAATATTCATGGAAATAACTTTTTTACCAAATAACACTTTTTGAAAGTCATCAGTTTTGTAAGAGAACGAACCTCGATCCGATTCTTCTTTAATAAAATTTTCCGTTATTGTTAATAAATAATTTTCATGTAATAATGCATCAGAATTATATATCTTAGAAAGTCTACGCGGTATTTTTATCATGAGTATAATAAGAAAAAGAATAATAAATAAAAAAATATTCATATAAATTGAATAATTCCTTGTTAATATAAAATCCACAAATGTAATAATAAATCCGATCAAAATAAGGCAAAGTGAAAATATAAGCGAAACCTTTTTTTGCATTATATTATCGAAAATAAAACTTTTATAATCTTCTAAAGTAATATTTACTGTAATTTTATATTCCATTTTTTGTTCCGCCCTAAAAAGCCGGCCGGCAGCATGCCGCCGCGACACATGAATGACGCAAATCGTTTTGTCGGATTTTTACGTGAATAATACGCAGCGTCTACCACAGCATATGTAAGCGATTCGGCTGAACCGAAAGTGTACGATTTTCGTCTACTGACGCTCCCGCCGCGCGTCGATCCTGCCTTTTACGATAGTCTTTCCTTGAGCATTTCCGTCGCCTGTTTCGGGTTCGCTTTTCCGTGCGACTCTTTCATCACTTGCCCCATAAGCCAGCCGAGCGCATTCGTCTTGCCGTTTTTAAAATCGGCGACGGCCTGCGGATTTGCGGCAAGCACGCTTTCGACGATCTTTTCGATCGCATCGGTATCGTTTACCTGCTCCATGCCTTCTTCTTTAATAATTTCCGACGGCAGCTTTTTCGTTGCAAGCATCTTTTCAAAAACGATCTTTCCCTGCTTGCTCGTGATCTTATCGGTTTCGAGGGCGTCCGCAAGTTCCGCGATGTGCAGCGGCGTAATCGAAACGGAATCGATCGTTTCCTGCTTTTCGTTTAAGACTGCGAGCAGTTCGGTGAGGATGAGGTTTGCGGCACGCTTCGGGCTCTTCGATTTTTTTGCGGCTTCTTCGAACCACAGCGCAAGCTCGCGCGTCGCAGTCAGCGTTTCCGCATCGAACGAAGAAAGAGAGTATTCTTTCATAAAACGCACGCGCTTCGCTTCGGGCAACTCTCCGACCGCTTCTTTTGCCCGAGCGATAAGCGCTTCGCTGACGCTGAAAGGTTTGATGTCCGGCTCGACGACAAAGCGGTAATCGACGAAGGAATTCTTCGTGCGCTGAACGACCGTTTCACCCTTCGCTTCGTCCCAGCCCATCGTCACTTTAAAACCCGCGTTAAAGGGCTGCCGATCGGTTTCGAATTCTTTGAGCTGGCGTTTCGATTCATAGGTACACGCGTCTTTTATCGCGCGGAACGAATTCAGGTTTTTGATTTCGGAAATGGGAGTATGATACAGCGTGCCGTTTTCCCACACGTTCAAATTGATATTCGCGTCGCAGCGCATATTGCCTTCTTCGAGATTTCCCTTCGTCACTTTGACGTAGCGGAGGATCTCCTGCACGGTCTGCATAAAGAGAGCCGCCTCTTCGGGACCGGTAATATCGGGCTTCGTTACGATTTCGATAAGCGGAGTACCGCAGCGGTTATAGTCGATATACGAATGCGCGCCTTCAAGGTGCAGCGATTTTCCGACGTCTTCTTCGAGGTGAATGCGCTCGATCCGCACGCGGCGGTAGCGGTTGTCGACGATGCAGTTTTCGCCTTTGAAATTCACCGTACGGCACTTCGCTCCGCCGGGACGTTCGTCTTCCGGATAATGGATAAAGGGCAAATCGACATACCCGTCGGCGCACAACGGAATATCATACTGCGTGATCTGATAGCCCTTTGCCAAATCGGGATAAAAATAATGCTTACGGTCGAATTTCGTAAATCGTGCGATGCGGCAGTTGAGCGCCTGCCCCGCAACGGCGCCGAGTTCGACGTAGCCTTCGCTTACGCGCGGCATCGCACCGGGAAGTCCGAGACACACGGGACACACGCGCGTATCGGGCATACCGCCGTAGCGGTTTTCGCACGCGCAAAACGCTTTTGTCTTTGTTAAAAGCTGCGTATGTATTTCGCAGCCTATTACGATTTCGTATTTATCGATTGCCATACATCATTCCTAAAAAACCGCACTCGGGCGATCTGCCGATATAATTAATTAATAATTTCACTTAGTACCGAGCGGCATGCCGCAGCCGGGATGATCGGCTTCCCACGCCTCGGCAAGTTCAAGTATCTTCACTTCGCCGAACATCGGCCCGACGAATTGAATACCGACGGGCAGCCCTTCTTTTGTGATACCGGCCGGTACCGAAAGAGAGGTGATGCGCGCAAGGTTTACGAAGTTGACGAAGAGATCGCTCAAATACATTTCGAGCGGATTATCCGTTTTTTGGCCGAGCTTAAACGCCGGTGTCGGACAGACGGGACAAAGCACCGCATCGTAGGTTTTAAAGAGAGCGGCCATTTCGCGCTGAATGCGCGCGCGCACCGTCATGCCTTTTTTGTACGTGTCGCCGGAAAACTGCTCGGATAAAACATAATTGCCGATGACGATCCTGCGTTTTACTTCCGCCCCGAAGCCTTCGCTTCTCGTATGCACATACAGCTCGTCGTAGCCTTCTCCCGTATCGACGCGGCGGCCGTAACGGATTCCGTCAAAGCGGCTCAAATTCGACGCGGCTTCGGCAAGCGCGAGTACGTAATAACTTGCGACGGAGGCATCCATGACCGGCATATCGACGACTTCGATTTTCGCGCCCCTGCTTTCAAACCACTTGCGCGTTTCGTCGAAGACTTTTCCGACGTCCGCGTCGAGCCCCTTGTTTTCGAGGAATTGACGGATGAGCGCAATTTTCAAAGAGGAAAACGGCGCGTCTCCGCAGGGTTTGAGATTTAATAATTTTTCTTTCTCAGGCAAATCCGCGCTCGTATCGTCGTACATATCGGCGCCGCACATCGCGTAAAGCGCTTCGGCGATATCCGACGGCGTGTGCGCGAGGATGCCGACTTGATCGAGAGAGCTGCCGTATGCGACGACACCCCATCTGCTCAAAACGCCGTACGTCGGCTTTAACCCGTACACGCCGCAATAACTTGCCGGCAAGCGCACCGAGCCGCCCGTTTCGGTACCGAGTCCGAAAACCGCCTGATTCGCGGCAACGGCGGCGGTCGAACCGCCCGACGAACCGCCTGAAACATAATCGCGGTTTACGGGATTTCTCGTCGCTCCGTAAACCGAATACTCGGTCGAAGAACCCATCGCAAATTCGTCCTGATTGCAGCGGCCGAGCGGAACGGCGCCCGCTTTTTCCAGTCGCGCGATCACCGTCGCATCGTAGGGAGCGACATAGCCTTCGAGGATTTTGCTCGCGCAGGTTAAACGCTTGCCCTTCGCCGAAATATTGTCTTTGTTCGCAAACGGCAAACCCAAAAGCGGCTTTTCCGAAAAGAGCGCGTCGAGCGAGCCGGAACTGCGCGCCCTCGCGATTTCCGCGTCCGCCGCTTCGGCTTTTGCAAACGCATCTTCATATATTTCAAGAAAGGCGTTGAGAGGAGCTGCCGATTTTTTATCCGCTTCAAAAGCCGCCGCCGATTTTTTAATAATGTCCGCGCTCGTCGCAGATCCTTCTTTCAGCGCCGCGCGCATATCACGTATCGTATTCATCACGCGCCCTCGCCCAATACTTTCGGCACTTGAAAATAGCCGTCCATAAAATCTTTCGAAATCTTTTTTACATCGCTCATAGCCAAGCCCGCTACGACTTCGTCTTTGCGCAGTTTATCCGCCTCCGTCGACGGATACGCATCGTATGGATTTTCGCTGTCGTCGTATTTCGACAAGAGTTCGAAATAGCCGATGATTTCATCGACCTGCTTTTTTAATATCGTTAAATTGGTGCTTTCGGGCGAAAGCCGGGAAAGATACAGCAGCTTTTCGAGCGTATCTTCATCGATCGTCGTATGTGTAGCCATGATGGATTATTTTAGCGGATTTTGTGAAAATGAACAACATTAGAATTATGCGATAGGAGAAACTCTGTTTTCGGACAAAGAGGACGCGTTGTTTACCGTAAATACTGTTATGAAAGATTTCTTGTTTTGAGTGAAACAGCGAATAATCCGAGTGAAAAAATACAATCCAAAGTATTTTAAAAATCTGTTCCGAGTTTCAAACATTACTGTCTTTTAGTAATCGCGTCGAAACACAAACTTATCTACTTTCCAAAATAGAAGTTTTTAATTTTCGGAAATTCCGAGATATAATCTTTTAAGTCGGAGTATTTTAACAATTCGGTGAGAATTCTAAAGTTACCGATTTTATCTTTTTTACATTGATTATTAATTATTTCAGCCAATTGTCCGTAATCTTCTTCATAAGACTTTAACGTATCTGCCAATTCTTTTCCGAAATTATCAAATATTATTTCGCCTAAAATAAATTCTTCGGCACCGTATTTTTTTACGGCATCCAAGTTCCGGTTATCTTTTTCGTAATAATCGGATATGAAAAAATTCCTAATTCCATAATAATGAGAAACAATCTGTTTTAATCCTTCAATGTATTTAGGCTTTGAAGCCGTAAAGCTCCCGTCTTTTTCATTATAATGTAAGCTTCCTCGCGAATTTAATTCATCATAGATAGGCTTACTAAAACAGCCTCCCTTAAAATATGCTTTTCCGATTTTATATTTGGTGTCTTTTTTATTTATTCCTGTTATATATTCCGAAAATTTTGATTCAAGAAATAGAATCACCTTTTTATTCGTTATCTTATTTTTTCCTAAAAGAACAACATCGATATTTGAGGAATATCTTATTACTTTATTTTTGAATTCAAAAAACGACTGTGTAAATTCGCAGTTTTCCAACCCCCGCATTTTCAAAGGCATATTATCTACATTAAAAAAGAATAACAATGCACACAAAGAGGATGAATGCAATGTTGTGATTTTCTTTAATTCTCCGCCGGTTCCGGAACATGACATTCCGAATTTTTCTATAAACAAATATTTTTCTTTTTCGATACCGAAATTATTCGCCAAGGATTCGCTCACAAAAGACGCGGAATCCTTATCTGCAAATTCAAATTCATAAGAGGGATCTGACACACCTCTTTTAATAATATTAAAATCAAAATTTTGATTTGCCCATAAATGTTTATAGATTATTTGCTTTTCTTTGTTCTTCAGTTCATTAACATCGATTTTGTTCCCTCCCATATTATATTTCACTCATCTCATTTCTTTGACAATTATCACTTCACCTTTCATCAAGCATACTCTTCGAGCACGCTCCGGAATATTGCAAGCCCTGCGTCCATCTCTTCGTCCGTGATCGTAAGCGGCGGCAAAAAGCGGATCACGTTTGTACCCGCGATCGACACGCACAATCCTTTTTCAAGGCAGCGCTTTTCCACATCGAAGGGTTTTATCTTTCCCGCGATTTCCGTGCCGATCATGAGACCGAGCCCGCGCACGTCGGTAACGATCGGAATCTTCCAGCCGGAAATGACGCTCCTCATATAATCGCCCTTTCGATTTACGCCATCCAAAAATCCGGGGGCGGAAAGCGTTTTGAGCACGACACGGCCTGCGCTGCACGCAAGCGGATTTCCCGCAAAGGTCGATTGATGATCGCCCGAGGAAAACACTTTGTCGGCTTTGCCGCGGAAAAGACAGGCTCCCATAGGAATACCGCCAGCGATTCCCTTTGCAAGTGTGACGACGTCAGGACAAAAGCCGAGCCGTTCGCTTGCCAAAAGCGTACCGCAGCGCCCCATGCCGGTCTGCACTTCGTCGGCCATAACGATCGCTCCCGCCTTGCGCGCGGCATCGGATACTGCGCACGCCCATTCGGCATCGACGAGGTTTACGCCGCCTTCGCCCTGCACGCATTCTATGAGCAGAGCGGCAGTCGTATCGTCGAACGCCGTTTCGAGTACGCCCCAATCGTTCGCTTTGATCGTTTTAAAATCGGCGACATAGGGAGCAAAATACGGCGGATGAAATTTTTCCTGTCCCGTCGCGGTCAGCGTCGCAAGCGTTCTGCCGTGAAACGATTGTTCGAGCGTATAGATCGTGCGGCGCTTTTCTCCGCCGTTCATATAGCCGTATTTCCGAGCAAGCTTGATCGCAGCTTCGTTCGCTTCCGCGCCGCTGTTGCCGAAAAAGCCTCCGGAAAATCCCGTCGCCGAAAGCAGTTCTTCCGCAAATGCGATACCCTCATCCGACAGATAATAATTCGAAATATGGATTTCACGCGCAGCCTGTTTTTGTACGGCTTCGACGAGCGGCGCGTAGTTGTGCCCGAGAGAGTTTACGCCGATACCTGCGATAAAATCGATATAGCGCTTTCCTTCCGCGTCGAAGAGAACGGCACCCTCGCCTTTTACAAAAACGACGTCGAAGCTTCCGTAATTATTAACAATTTTTTTCTCCATAATCCGCTCCTCGTTTTATTATTAAAGTAATTTTGAGTTTGCCAAAACTCAAAATCTTCTATCCTTTTCGTTCACCAACTGAATGGCGAGTTTTGAAAATAAATAAAATTATGCTTACGGCGAAGTTCCGACCGCGTGCCGAAAGCGCTTGACATGTGCGCGATGCGGCGTAGCAGCGGGAGACCCGCGTGCGACTTTGTGCGTTCAGCTTGCGGAAGCTTTGCTTAAAAAAGCACAACCGGAGCGTAAGCGGGGATTCCGCTGTGAAAGCCGCGTTCGCATATGACTGCAAAAATTGTACAGCGGTCATTTTCGCCGTAAGCATCGCTTCATTCAGCTAAATATTTTCAAAACTCTCCATTCAACCTAATAAATCATTGTGCCGATACCGCGATCGCTGAACATTTCGATGAGGAGCGAATGCGGCACCCGTCCGTCGATGATATGCGTCCGTTCCACTCCTCCCGTAAGCGCCGTTATGCAGCACTCCACTTTCGGTATCATGCCGCCGGCAACGGTGCCGTCATTTACGAGAGACTCGACTTCCGCCCTCGATACGCGGGCAATGAGGGAAGACGAGTCGCCGGTGTCGCGCAAAATGCCGGGCACGTTCGTAAGCTGTACGAATTTTTCCGCATGCAGCGCGACGGCGATTTTAGCGGCGGCGGTATCCGCGTTGATATTGTATCGATTCGTGTCCCCGTCTTCTCCGACCGCGACGGTCGAAATGACGGGGATAAATCCTTGAGACAAAAGGGAAACGACGATGTCGGGACGCACTTCCGTCACTTCGCCCGTATAGCCGTAATCGATTTTATCGTTGTTGATTTTTTTTGCACGGATCAAACCGCCGTCGACGCCGCTCAAACCGACGGCTTTACCGCCTTCGCGCAGCAGCATACCGACGATCTCTTTATTGAGTTTTCCGGACAAAACCATTTCGACGATTTCCATCGTGTCGGCGTCGGTACAGCGCAAGCCGTCGACGAATTTGCTTTCTTTTCCGACGCGATCGAGCATTTTGTTGATTTCGGGTCCGCCGCCGTGTACGAGTACGACGTGTACGCCGATCGTATTGAGCAGCACAAGGTCTTTCATAACCGCCGCTTTCAGTTCGTCGTTGAGCATCGCGTTGCCGCCGTACTTTACGACGACGACTTTGCCGACCCACTTTTTAAAATACGGCATAGCTTGTACGAGCACGTCCGCCCAGTGCGCATTGTCGAGCGGGCGGTCGCGATTTTCGCAGCGCTGCCGTTCATCTGTCGAATTGTTTGCCGTATCAGTCGTCATAACTTCCTCTTATAAAAACTTTTGCAGGAAATTAGAGCCTTCGGCTCGTTCTGTAAAGAACTGATTCTACGTGTCCGCTTTCGCAGACTTCGAATCAATTTCCGAAAAAGTTTTTAGCCATGCGCGTGCGCGCACATGTTCAATAATCGAGTTTGCAAAATAAAGCGTATCGTATTCATGCGATTTTCATCGAAACACCACGTATACACGTCTTCTGCAAACATCCAAGCAAACTCGAGATAAGAACGCTGCGATTTCGAGCAATGCGCAGAAATCGCGAGTGTCTCCGATAAAAGAAAAACGCTTCAGCGTTTTTCGGCTCTAGACTCCAGCGACGGCGATATTTCAGACGGTGCTTTTTATCGTACCTCTCTTTCGCCGCGCGTGAGCTCCGTTGGCCGCACCGCGCTTTCGTTTGCGGCGTTTGAACTGTACCGCGCATTTTCGCTCATGTCCGATAATCGCCGTTTATTTTAACATAATCGTAAGTTAGGTCACATCCCCACGCACGGCCTTCGGCTTTTCCGTCCTGCAGTTCAACGAGGATTTCGACTTCTTTTTCGCCGAGTATTTTTTTTGCGAGCGCTTCGTCGAAGTTCAGAGGAACGCCGTTTTCAAATACGGCGATCTTTCGGCTCTCTTCCACTTCGCCGCCCGACGTATCGCATTTGCGCGGATCCGACGAGGATTTTACACCGGGCGCACTCGAAAAATATACCGACGTTTTTTCCGCCGTAAATTCCGCACCCGAATAGCCGAGCGCGCACAAAACCCGCCCCCAATTCGCATCGCGGCCGAACATCGCGGCTTTTACGAGATTCGATGAAATCACGCTCTTTGCAAGCGTGCGCGCCGTATCGACATCTTTGGCGCCCGTGACCGTGCATTCGATGAGCCGGCTCGCCCCTTCTCCGTCGGCTGCGATTTTTTTTGCCATAACCGTATTCAGTGCGGTGAGCGCCGCAAAAAATACGTCGTAATCGCCGTCCTCCCGTTCGATCGGAGCGTTGCCCGCCATACCGTTTGCCAAAATCGCGAGCGTGTCGTTCGTGCTCGTATCTCCGTCGACGGACACGCAATTATACGTCGCGCGTGCGCTCTCGAAAAGCGCTTTACGGAGCATCGCTTGAGAGACGGCGCAGTCGGTCGTGATAAAGCCGAGCATAGTTCCCATATTGATGTGAATCATACCGCTGCCTTTACACATGGCGCCGATCGTCACCGTTTTTCCGCCGAGCGTAAATTGTACGGCACATTCTTTATACTGCGTGTCGGTCGTCATAATCGCTTCGCGCGCCTTTTCGTGATTTTTTTTCGAGAGGCCGCTTTTCAGCTCATCGATTTTCGCTTCGATTTTTTCGACGGGAAGCTGCCTGCCGATAACGCCGGTCGAACACACGATCACGTCACGCACCCCGATGCCGAGCGCATTTGCAGCGGCCGAAGCCATACGCCGTGCGGCTTTGGCACCCTGATCGCCCGTGCATGCATTCGCGTTTCCGCTGTTTGCGATCACCGCCTGCGCAAACCCCGAAGCGATATGTTCTTTTGTTAATTTTACGCATTCGGCCTGCACGCGGTTTTGCGTAAAAACGGCGGCGGCAGTGCAGCGCGTTTCGGAAAAGATGAGCGCCGTATCGGGAGTTTTGCGGCTCGCTTTTATGCCGCACAAAACGCCGTTTGCCGTAAAGCCCTGCGGAGCGGTCACTCCGCCGTCGACAAAGCACATATCGCTCGGATGGTTTAATTGCATATTTATACACTCCTAGTACATAAATATACAATCAGTATAGCACCGCGCAACGATTAGAGCAAGCGTTTTTTTACGTTTTATTGGATGAATGTGCGAAATTTATTCGTGCGGAGGCTTTAATACCCCGGCGCTTTGCGTCGTAATAAAGGGTATTAAAGCCGACTGCAACCACCTTATGAGAACAACATACCCCGATGCTCTGCGTCGGGGTATGTTGATTCAACGGCTTTTTGCGCTGCAAGCTGCGCGTGAATTTTCGCGGTATCGAAGACGGGAATATCCGAATCTTCCTGCGAAATAAGCAAGCCTATTTCGGTGCAGCCGAGGATAACGGCTTCGGCTCCGCGCGCTTTCAAATCGGCTATGATACGGAGATACTCTTTTTTCGATTTTTCGGAAACGATGCCGAGACACAGTTCATCGTAGATGACCGCATTGACCAGCTCGATTTGCACAGGCTCGGGAACAAGCACGTCCAAGCCTTTTGCCGCGATGCGGTCTTTATAAAAATCCTGCGTGAGCGTGTATTTCGTGCCGAGAAGGCCGGTTCGTTTTATTCCGTTTCGAATCAGCTCTTCCGCCGTCGCGTCGGCGATGTGCAAAATCGGAACGGAAATACGCGCTTGAATCGCGGGAACCGTTTTGTGCATCGTATTGGTACAGATGACGATAAAATCCGCGCCCGCTTTTTCAAGCGATGCAGCGGCTTCGGCAAGTATTCGACCGCTTTTTTCCCAATCCCCGTTCACCTGACACGCTTCGATTTCCGCAAAGTCGACGCTGTACATGACGATTTTTGCCGAATGAAGGCCTCCGAGTTTTTCTTTGACGGTTTCGTTGATTATGCGGTAATACGTTTCCGTGCTTTCCCAACTCATTCCGCCCAATAATCCGATCGTTTTCATTGTATCTCCCGCAGCGATTTTATTAATAGAGTGTGTGCCCGACCAAACAATACGGCACTCTTACGGAAACCGCATAATCAACACCCCCGACGCAGCCTCGCAGCGAAGCTTCAAGCGGCGTCGGGGGTGTTATTCTCATAAGGTGGCTGCAGTCGGCTTTAATACCCTTTGTTACGACGCAAGCGTCGGGGTATTAAACCCTCCGCACGAATAAAATATCACGATAACGAGTACGTGTCCATCGACAAGTTTTACGACAGAGTACGTAAAAACGAGTATCGGCGAAGAATGCCGGAAAGCGCACTTGCGGGCAAGGGAAAACACATTATGCGTTGTGAAAAATTATTAAAAAATATGTTTATTGTACGCGACCCGCCTACGCCCGCGTGGAGCACCGCGAAGCGTCCGCGCGAGAGCGCGGATGAGGGTTACCGAAGTGCGGAAGGCGGGTTCTTCCGATAAGCTCTGTCCGAAAAAAATATCAAGCCGAATACCGAGGTTGACAAGTACCGGCTAATAAAACCGTGCTTACGGACTGAAATAAAAAAAGCGCCGGCACACCTTTCGGTAAGCGGCGCCTTAATTTTTACATAGCATTTTTACCGCTGTGGCATTGCAAAAGCATGCGCTCTTCGAAATGTCGCAGTCCGTGCCTGAACGCACGGTTATGTTCCAGCTTACATCGTGCCTCGCTGCCACGAAATGCGATCGGCACGCCCACTGATCGTACGGCTCCTAAATCCGAAGATTTACTCGCTGTACGATTTTAATGAAAGTTTAAACGGGGCACTGAAATAGCGTGTCCCGTTTAATTTCGAGTTTTCTTTCGAAAACTCGCGGCTATACGTGTGCGCTTTCGCCCACTGATCGTACAGCTCCTAAATCCGAAGATTTACTCGCCGTACGATTTTAATGAAGTTTTTTGTGGCAAAACCAAAAGTCGTAGCCGTCATATTCGGAAAGGCGCTTGTCGGCTTCGGCTTTGCTTCCCGGCGGCGGAATGATGACGCTGTCGCCGATCAAAGCGTTTTCAGGCCAATCGGCGGGCATCGCGACGCCGTTCGCATCGGAAATCTGGAGCACTTTGACGGCGCGCAAAACTTCTTTCATATTGCGGCCGACTTCCTGCGGATAATAGAGGACGAGGCGTACTTTGCCGTTGGGATCGCCGATAAAGACCGCGCGCACGGTGTTCGTGCCTTTTCCGGGATGCAGGAGTCCGAGTTTATTCGCAACCGTATCGTTCGCCGCGATGACGGGGAAGGTGATTTCGATTCCGAGTTTTTCTTTGATCCATTCGATCCATTTCAAATGGCTTTGCAGCTGATCGATCGAAAGACCGATCAATTTGACGCCGAGCTTTTCAAACTCGGGAACGAGCTTTTGAAACGCGGCAAATTCGGTCGTGCAGACCGGCGTAAAATCGGCGGGGTGGCTGAACAGCACAAACCAGCTGCCTTTCAAATCGCCGGGAATATTCATTTTGCCGAGCGTCGTCGTTACGCTCAATTCGGGAAAGTCATCGCCCAAGAGGGGCATGTGCATTGTCGTTTGTTCCATAAAATCTCCTAAAATTATGATAATATAAATTAAAGTAATTATATAATTGTAATAATTACATAAATGAAATATAAATGATAACTTTAAATTTGTCAAGGGGTGGAGAAAAATTATGCGCGGAGTCAATTTTTGCCCTATACTTTCGGATGAGCGGATAGAATATAATTCACCGCACAGCTTTAAAAACAAAAAGCCGCTCCGCCGCGTTCGATTTCGGAACGTTCGGAGCAGCCGTTTTTATCGGTTTCTGCCGTTTACAACAATCTCACCGAAGTAAGCTCAGCACATTTTGGCTAGATTGGTTCGCCTGTGCGATCATAGCCGTGCCGGCCTGTGAGAGAACGTTGTCTCTCGTGAAATTAACGGTTTCTTTTGCCATGTTGGCGTCGCGGATGCGGCTCTCGGATGCTTGGAGGTTTTCCGCACCGATATCAAGACCGACGATCGTCTTTTCGAGACGGTTTTGATATGCACCGAGGTCGGCGCGCTGTTTGTTGATCTTTTTAATCGCTTCGTCGAGTGTACCGATTGCGCGGTTCGCTTCATCCGGCGTTTCGAGCGTCATAATCGATTCATCGCCGACATTGCGCAGACCGAGCGCCATTGCCGACATAGTGCCGATGTAGACTTGCGTGCGCTGATCCATGTTCGCACCGATGTGGAACCACATCGAACCGGTAACGGTGTTTTCTCCCGTCGGACGGGCAAAGCGGCCGGTAAGCATATTCATGCCGTTAAACTGTGCCGCGCTGGCAACGCGGTCAACTTCCGCGATGAGCGAAGAAACTTCGACTTGGATCTGCATGCGGTCTTCCGCGCTGTAAATACCGTTGGAAGACTGGACGGCCAGTTCACGGATGCGCTGGATGATGTCGGTCGTTTCCTGCAGATAACCTTCCGTCGTCTGAATGAACGAAATACCGTTCTGAGCGTTCGTCGACGCTTGATTCAAACCGCGGATCTGGCTGCGCATTTTTTCAGAAACGGCGAGACCGGAAGCATCGTCTCCTGCACGGTTTATTCTCATACCAGAGGACAGCTTTTCCATGTCTTTCTGTTGGGAAACCTCCGTGAGTCCCTCAGCGCGAGTTGCAAACATAGCGCTCATATTGTGATTGATAACCATAGTAATCTCCTTCAGCTTTGGTATCAGACAAACCGTACTCGGCTTGTTTTGGTTTTATCACCTTACATACTAATCATCGGAATTCGCCAAAAAGACATTAGCATTTTTTTAATTTTTTTTTAAAGAAATTGTATGATACAAAGCCTGTAAAAAACCGTACCCGCCGAAAAACGTGTATCGAAAAAATCGGGTGCGTTTTCGGCAGAGGTCGCACGGCGGCAATCGATACCGGCTGTCAAGCGAAAGGGTCTTCCGGAAGGTGTTTACGAAGCGTATCTTTGACGACATAGCCTTTTTCGTTGCACGTACCGTAATAATCGAAATAACCGCGGTCGAGGGCGATCGGGAGCCATACGCGGCAGTCGACGGACATTTTACCGAAGGGCAATTTTTTGATGTTTACCCAATACGGCAGATTTTTGTCGGTTTCTTTGATCGTACCTGTAAACTCGTCGGCGACAAACACATAGCAGCGTAAGTCGCGTCCCGGAAGGGCAAAATTCAATCTTCCGTGACAGCGCGGCTCTTCGACAGCAAGTCCCGTCTCTTCGAGCGCGCACCGTTTGCATGCAGCGACGGGATCTTCCCCCGCTTCCATGCGGCGCATCGCCCCCGATACTTTGCCCGATCCTTTTTCGATATACTTCCGTTCGATGAGCAATACCTGATTCGGCTCGTTTACGATAAAGCACAGCACGACGTATTCGCCGGGTTTCCACGCAGCCCATTCGTCGTCGAATTCTTTTTGAATATCCGCTTCCGTTTTCGGCGCAAGTTCCGGATGCTCTTCAACAAAACACGCGCCGCAGATATTTTCATCGTTTGTAAGCATCTGCGTAATCGTCAATTGTTTGCCGCATTTCCGGCAACGGCTTCTAAAAGGCCACGTATGACGGCGGAGCAAAAATCCCGTAAAAACAACCGTGATAAAACCCGGAATCGCAAAATACGGATTCCAATGCATCCGCTGGATCAAAAGCAAAAACACCAAATAAAATACGGCGAGCATAAGCATGATAAACACCGCTCTCCGTTTTTTTACGGACACGATCCCGACTCTTTTTTGATTAAAATAAACAAGTGCGAAGGCCGCAAGTAAAAATAAATAATTTTCGATTATTTTTTGTATGATTTTTTCCATAAATAATAAAAAAAAGAAATTTTGTAAAAAGCAAAAAAGCTGCCCGAAAGCTTCGATTTCAGGCAGCTTCCGTCGACGGATATATTGCCGAGTGTCCGCGGGGCGCCGAGCAGCAAATGTTTGCCGGACGGTCGTGTGTCACCGAGCTGCCAGCAGAGCACCGCGCGAAAGCGGAAAATACAGGACCGCTTTATCTCACTCGATAACCATAACCGACACGCCGTCGGGGATCGCCGTCACCGAAGCATTCGGATTGCCGCAAAGTTTTTCGGCTTCTTTCATCGCTTCTTCGAGGCTGTGCGCGGGGATCATGTGAAGGGCACGCACCATTTCGTCGGGCGCATCCGAAACGTAAATCACGCGCGCCTTTTGTAAAATGCGGATAAAAATCTGCGTCTGCCATTGATCGGGCTTCGTTTCGTTTCTGCCGCGGCTCATAAAAAGATCGAGCGTCTTTTGAATATCCGGCTCGTCGGCCATCTGATGATAAAATCCTTCACCGCCGTGACCGTCGTTCGACTTCGCAAGCATGATGATGACGCCGCCTTTTTTGACCGTAGCTTCCGCCGCCGTCATGCCTTTTACCGCTTGGTAAATATTCTGATCGAGCGGATAGCCGCCGTTCGTCGATATGACAATGTCCGCCGGCAGCGCGTCGACTTTGCACAGCGACGAAAGAAAATCGCAGCCTTTTTTATGTGCGGCTTCCACATCGCCTGCAACCGCATAAATCGCTTCTTTTTTTTCGTTGATGACGACGTTGACGATAAACGCGAGTTTTGCCGCATGCGCCGCCCACACCATATCTTTGTGAATCGGATTTCCATCGAGAATGCCGGTACGAGAATGCACGTCGGCAATAAATTCGGAACAGTGATTTGCAAGCACCGTCGTACGGCTTGCCACGCCGGGAAGAACGCTTTTGCGCCCGCCCGAAAAACCCGCAAAAAAGTGCGGTTCGATAAAGCCTTCCGCGACAAGCAGATCGGCATCGACTGCAAGCTTATTGATAATGCACTCGCCGCCGCTCGGCAGCGTTCCGATTTTTACGAGCGGAGAATTGTCGCAGTCGTGAACGACGATTTTTTCGTTTTTAACGATTTCTTCGCCGAATTTATCGATGAGTTCTTCTTTTGTCGAAAGCCTGTGACAGCCGGTCGAAATGAGAATCGTAATGTCGGCGTTCGGGTTTCCTTTTCGGATTTCGGCAAGCATCGGCGGAACGATTACTTTGCTGGGAACGGGGCGCGTGTGATCGCTTGCGATGAGTACGATATTGTTTTTCCCTTCGGCGAGTTCCGAAAGTTTTTTCGTACCGACGGGATTTTCAAGCGCTTCGGCAACAAGTGCGGACGGCGTATTTTTTGCCGTATAGTGATGAAGATCCGAAACGATGACGCCCTTTAAGCGTTCGTCGGGAATATCGATTTTTAAGAATTCTTTTCCGTAAGGAAACGACAGATTCATATACACCCCCATAAAAACAAAAGCCGCTTTGAAACGGCTTTTGTTCAGTATAGCAATTAAAGTTTCGGCTCGCGCTTGGCGGCTCTTTCCATCTCCGTATCTTCGGAAGCAAGCGGCACGTCGTAATTGATAAGGCCGTGCTTTTCTTCGTACTTATACAGCGCGTTTACGACGAGCGGCGTAACGATAGCCGTAACGATAACCGCAGCGGCGCACTGTGCCGTCGCAGCAGCCGCATAGGGTTCCCACGTCGGATCGACGGCGGCTATGGCGGCAGGCGTTCCGATGGAGTTTCCGGCCGCCGTACCGACCGCAGCTCCTACGGCACAGCTTCGGCGGTTCTTTTTGCGGATAAGCAATTTGTAGATGAAATATGTCGGAATACCCGTCCACACGACGGTAAGCAGACCGACGAGGATACCGGGAATACCGGCCGTAACGAAGGTTTTAAAACTCATGCCGGCGCCGAGCGGGAACGCGAAGAGGAAAATCGATATGAGCATACCGGGCTTTAAAAAATCGCGCATTTTATCGTCGAGGTTTCCGAGTATCATTCCGACGATGATCGGGAAAATACATGCGAACAAAGCTTTCGCCGGGATCGTTGCGACGCCGCCGAGACCCATAAACAGCATTTCATAAAACGGACCGTCGTTCGAAGAAATGACCGCGATGGCGCCGACATCGGTTTTGTCGCCGTATTTCGTAGCGAGTGCGGTGTACAAACCGCCGTTCGAATTCGACATACAGCCGATAAGCCCGAGCGGCGTCATACCGAGGATAACGGCGCCGGGTCCCCCGACACGCGCGAGGATAACGCCGATCGACACGCCGAACAACACTTTACTCGTATTGATGACGACGCCTTTGTACAGCGCCTGTCCCGCGCTTTTAAACTGAATCTGCGCGCCCGAACAAAGAAAGAGTGCCGCAATAAGACAGCTGCCGCCGTTTTTGAAAAGCGCCGTCGTAAAGCTTCCGATCATCAAAAAATCCGGAAAGAGTGTGTTGACGGTTACTCCGAGAATCAAGGGAACTACCATCAATCCGCCGGGGATTTTGTTGATAGTGTCAAGGATTTTGACTTGACCGAGTTTCATAGTTTCCTCCGCGATAAAGTAATATATAATTATATCTGCCGTTTCGGAATTCTGTCAAGGAAAATTATTTACACTCGGTAAAGGTTCATCAATCGGGAACGGATAATGTGTCGCAATTACGCATTACACATTATCCATTGAATTTTACTCCGCTGCGAACTTTTCCTCTGTAGTGCCCATTGTTGCGGCATTATTTTTGTATGCTGTAAACTGAGCGGCAGGCACTTTGATACTTCCTGCCGTGAGCGCAGTGCAGCCATTAAAGGCGTATTTGAAAGCAGGTGCCCCAAAGGTAATGGCGGGATTGTAATCGCATTTAAGTTTTACGCCCGTAAGACTTGTGCAGTTTTCAAAACAGGTCTTCATAAGCTTAACGCTTGCGGGGATGTCCGGCACGGAGGTAAGCTTCGTACAGCCGTGAAAACAGCTGTTCATATTCGTAACGCCTTCCGGGATCGCCGGCACGGCAGTCAGATTTGTACAGCCGGCAAATAAGGCGTTTATATCCGTAACGCCGGCAGGAAGTGAGTCAAGCGATACGAGGTTTGTACAGTCCATAAAACACCCGCTTATATTCGTAACGCCGGCAGGAAGAGAGTCAAGCGATACGAGGTTTGTGCAGTTTTGAAAACAGTTGTGCATATCGGTAAGCCCCGCAGGATAATTGATTTTAAGGGCGATTTTTATGTCCGAATAGTCTTCTAGATTTTTTCTTATCGCGCTCGGCTCGGAACCTTGCGGTATAAAGTCGGCTGCCGGTATGACATCGGTTATTTCGATGTAGTTTACCTCCGTTTTCGAAAATATGTCCGCGACATAGAGCTCTTGCAATTCATCGAAGTTTTTTACTTGCCTATAGCGTGACGGCGTTCCGCTTCCGGCCGCCTGCGGACAGCCGGTAAACAGCAGCGCCGCTGTCAATACTGCGGCTGTTGCGAGCGCCGCCCCTCCTCTCAAAGCGTTTGCGATCCGTTGTATTTTCATAAACAACTCCTCTTTACAATCGATTATCGTATATTTCAAATGCCGACATTATGCGGTAGTCGCCGATACGGTACCGCCATAGCCCTGAAAGATTTGAAGTAAGCGCTTTCCCGCGGGAACAATTGGTAATTGGTAATTACCTAATCGATTCCACCTCTTCTTTGGTCAGACCGGTAGCTTTAGTGATAATATCAATTGAAACACCAAGCCGTTTTAAATTGCCTGCATCCTCCAAGGCTTTTCGGTATGAACCTTCGGAAAAGCCTTGTTGTATTCCCTCTTCTCGAGCGTCCATTTCAAATGCCGACATTATGCGGTATTCCTTGCGTGCCTGTTCGTTGTGTTTTACTGCCTGTACCATCGTTTCTATCCTCCCTGTGTATGCGGTGTTTGCCGTACCTGTTTTAATATATTCCAAAAAGCCTTTCAGTTCTTTGTCTTCGGCTTTACTGAATGCTTGTGCATTGATTATAACCTTCTTTGCCCCGTCTTGTAAGGGTGTTTGTCGATCTTCAATGCAGACGTTTTCAAACGTATATAACGGCTTGCCTTTTCCTATTGCGTCAAACAAACACACAAAAATAATGTAGCTGTCGTTTAATGTTTTGTAATGAAGGCCTTTATCTAAAAAGGAGATATCGAGAGCTGCCTGATAATATCTCATTCGTTTCGGGAGATTATGTTCATTGACAGCCTGCATTTCGATGTCGTAGGTTTTTCCGTTTTCGTCTTTGACCAAAATATCTAAGCGTATGGATTTTGCTTCGGAGCCTGTGAGTATTGCATTTTGCGATGACAGGTATGTGATTTTTCCGATTTGACCGGCCAAAGTCATTTCGAGAAAAGTTTTACAAGTTTCTTCATCCTGCATTATCTTGCAAAACATAAAATCGTCTGCTATGGTTAAATCGTCAAAACTTTTACGCACTTTTTAACCTCCCCGCACCTTTATTATACCACAGACGAGCGGATTTTAAAAGCAACCGACGTTCAATAATCGGTAATGTTCTCAATTGTGATTTGCAATGGGTAATGTGTAATTGAATTACCAATTACACATTATCAATTACCCATTAATCAAAATTACCGCTTATCCATTAACCAATTATCCGTTAATCAATATACCGAAACACCACGCGGAAGCCGACCTTCGGATGAGCCTGATTCATTGCTTGACGAACCGCACACCGGCATTGAGTATCATCTGCTTCATAACCCCCGCCGTGTATGACGTGAGAGGTACCCGGAAGCACGTTCATCGGGTTAAGACCGCTTGCAGGCGGATCGGCGTACCAATCCCAGCACCACTCCCATACGTTCCCGCTCATATCGTAAAGACCGAAGGCGTTCGAAGCCTTCGTTTTTACTTCGTGGGTTTTGTCGCCGCTGTTACCTCGGTACCACGCATAGGTTCCAAGCTGGCCAGAGGTGTCCGTACCCGCCCATGTATGCTCGTTAGCGCCTCCTTGGGCCGCCCATTCCCATTCGGCTTCGGTCGGTAAGCGGAAACCTTTTTTGCTCATATCTATACCCGGATCGTTTCCGTCTTTTACGTCCTTCATAGTATAAGGGTGATTACCAAAGACATATACGCACTCATTTTTTCCCATACCGGTACAGAGCGTCAATTCATTGCAAAACAGGACTGCGTCGCGCCACGTTAAATATTCTACCGGACGCCGTTCCTGCGTTTCACCGCTTGCAGACTGGTGCCCATTCGAAGGTTTGAAGTTACTCGGATTTTCTCCCATTACCAGTTCGTACAGCGCCTGCGGTATTTCGATTTCGCCTATCTTATATGCTGTTAAACTTACCTGACGCTTTGTGTCGTGCAATTGCTTATCAATACCCAACCAGCTATCCTTAGCGATCCAGCCGTCTGTTACTTCCGCAATACCCTTCAGCCAGTAGTGACATTCGGTAACGGTGCCGCCTATCGGAGCGTAATACGTCAGCTTTCTATCCTCATCCGTATCAGATTTCTTAGATATCGTTATGTGCGACCTGATAAGCGCATAAACGGTACGCGTTTGTCCGTCATCCACGTAAAATGTCTCACGATCATCTATAGCATTTCCGTCTGCATTATCCCAACGCCATTCGGATACGGCTGCATGATTGAGAACGGAAGCGGAAGCGGGTATTTTAGCTTTAGCGGCTTCTTTTACTTCGCCCCAAGTTTTTCCTTCAAGTACGGTCAAGGGAACCGACACCGTATCCTCTCCTCCTTTGAGCTTACCGTATTTGATGGTAACCTTTATGCGTTTGTCTTTTAGTCTTGCATAGACGGTATACGGAGCGTTTTCCGTTTTGAACGTATGCTCAGGAGACATAGCTAATCCGTTATCATTATCCCAAATCCATGAGTCTATTTCGACATTCTGAGGTAGTTTTGCGTTTACCTTTGCCTCAAATTCGTCTGCTACTTCCGACCACTTTTTACCGTTGAGCACGGTTATGGGCTCCGGCAGCATTTTCACCGCCCCTTCGAGCTTGCCGTATTTGACGGTAACCTTTATTTGCTGGTTTTGCAGTTCGGCGTACACGGTTTGCGCATTCCCGTCGCTCGCTTTAAACTTATAACTGTCGTTTATAACCTGCCCGCTTTTACCGTTCAAGCGCCATTCTTGTATGATATGGTCTTGGGGAATGTTCACCTTTCCCACAGCCTGTGCTTTTACACCGGCCCACGTATTGCCGTCGCGTATGGTTATGGTGCCGCCCGTCGTCGGAGTATCCGAACCCGTACCGTAGTTCACGGTAAGTGCTATCTGACTGTCGCCCGTTTTCGCAAAGACGGTGCACTCAGGTCCGTCTGATTCTTGAAACGCATAATCGTCGGTCAGCTTGGGACCGTTTTTGTCTGTTCCCTTGTGCCATGCGGTTACAACGTAGCGGTCTTTATCTTTGACTCTTACTTTGTCGTCCGCCTTTGCTTTGATTTCTTTCCACTTTGATCCGGGAATGGCGATAATTTTTTCGTCGGGTTTGTCGATCGTAACGTTATCGTCGCCCGCAACCGTTATGAAAATGCGCATGTCTTCCGGATATGCTGTGATCGTTGCGTCCGCGGCGAACGATGTACCGTCGGTGAGTGGAGTGCTGCCCTGTTTCCATTCGACACTCTCTTCACTGAAGCCGTAGTTCGTTTTGAGCGCGGCTTTGGCATAATCTTTAAGAGCCGCCCACGTCGTATTCGGCCGTACGATAACGGGATTGTCGCCCAATATTTTGCCCGCTTCGGAAGCGACTTCGAACGTGATTTTTACCGACGGATCGCCGGGCTTCGCCGGTTTGGGAAGCGGCGGTAAAATCGGCCGCGACTTTACAAATACGGTTTCATCCCCGTAAAAAATCTTCGCGTTGTCGATCTCGGGTTGGCTTGCGTCTTCGCCGGGATGCCACGAATCGATGAGCCAGCCGGTCTTGGCGGTAACATTCGGAGTAAGTATCGCCTTTACGGTGCTCCACTGACTTCCGAGCGTCACTTGCACGGGATCTGCCGGAACGTTCACATTCGCATCGCCTTTTACGGTGATGTCGATCATGATCGTCTCTCCGCCCGATTGGCTCTGCGGGCAGCCCGTCATACCGAACAGCACAATAAGCGCCGAAGCGGCAGCCAAAAATGCGTTCAATTTGTGTTTCATAAACACCTCCTTTCTCTCAATCGGTAATTAATAATTTTTAACGGATAATTCCGCATAATTACCAATTACAAATTATTAATTATCCGTTAAAACAAACCGAATTATAAAAAATGCACGGAAGACAATGCGTCCTTCGTGCGTTTTGTGCGGAATATGATTGTGCGCTTTTTGTATATGGACGGCCGGTATGCGGGGGATGAGTGAAAATCGTTTTATCCAGAGAAATTTGCGGCCTAAGCGGAGCTGAATCGATCACGGAAATGCAGGATTTTTGCATACGGATACCCGTGCCGGCTTCGCAATGCGCGAAGACAAAGCTTGCGTTATACTCTCTCATAGTTTTCAGTATAAGGCATACGGCGGAAGTTGACAAGTGTTCCTCACAAGCGTGTCAAGCGTTTTTCGACTTTCATTTCCTCGCGCGATTTCACAGGTATTCCCTACGGCACGCTCTCATGCGGGTTCGTATTTACAGCACACCGAGCAGCCGGTAACGATGACGTGTTTTTTGCCGTCTTTCGTTTTATTGAAAAGACGGGCGACAAGGTGGCCTTCAGGCGGCACCGCTTTACGGCAGACGGGACATATCCGCTTGACCCCCGGTTCCGGTTTCGGCCAGCAGTGCGGACAGCCGAAAATAATGCAGCGCTGATCGCTTACCGTCATCGGACGAAAAACGCGCGAATACAGATCTTCTTTATACAACGGAAAAGCGCACAGCGGACAATTTGCGAACGAATAGGTTTTTTGCCGCTTTTGTTTTTTGTCGTGCGCTTGGGCGCTCAAAAATGCAATACCCCAGCCCAGCACCGAAACGATAACAACGGCCGCGCCGCCGATCAAAATATAATCGAACATACGGAAAGTATAGCACGTTTTCGTCATACGTACACGCAGCTTGCCACGACGCGATTCGAATACGATGCGCATCTTGCCGTTTGCAGTTTTTTTATTTATTATGAGCGCATGAATATCATCCTCGTCGGATCGGGCGGGCGTGAGCATGCCATTGCATGGTCTCTCGCGCAAAGTCCGCTTGTAAAAAAAATCGTCGTCGTTCCCGGAAACGGCGGTACCGCTTCGGAATCGAAATGCGAAAATATCGATATATCGTCGTGCGATTATATAGAAAATAACGGAATATCGCCCTACGTACAGATTGCGCGGCGCGAAGAATGCATCATGGCTGTCGTCGGACCGGAAGATCCGCTTGCAGAAGGTCTTGCCGATGATTTTTGGAAAGCCGATATCCCGTGCATCGGACCGAAAAAAAAAGCGGCGAAACTCGAAGCGAGTAAAGATTTTGCAAAGCGTTTTATGCGCACATACGGCGTCGCATGTGCAAAAAGCGAAACGTTTGACGGCAGCGAAAAAGCGAAAGCGTATGTCATGCAACACGGCGCACCCGTCGTCATAAAAGCGGACGGGCTTGCGGCAGGAAAAGGCGTTGTCGTAGCCGCGACCGTCGAAGATGCCTTAGCGGCGATTTCCGATATCATGGATTCGGGTAAAGTCGGAGCAGCGGGAAAAAAAATCGTCATCGAAGAATACCTCGAAGGCATCGAAATTTCCGTGCTCGCCGCGGTTTCGGTAACTCCCGAAGCGGCAAAAAAACAAAAAGCGAAAATCGTGCCGTTTTTGCCGGCACGCGATCACAAACGCCTTTTCGACGGAGCGGCAGGCCCGAATACCGGCGGTATGGGAGCCGTATGCCCGCTTGCCGACGTGACGGATGAAACGATGACTCTCTTTCGGCGCGATATCCTTTCACCGACGCTCAAAGGGCTCATCGCAGAAAATTTCGATTACCGCGGTTTTATTTTTTTCGGCGTCATGCTCACAAAAGACGGGCCGAAGCTTCTCGAATACAACGTACGGCTCGGCGATCCCGAAACGCAGGCGCTTCTTCCGCTCGCCGATTTCGATTTCGCCGCGATGTGCTGTTCGATCATCAACTGTTCGCTTGATAATTTTTCATTCAAATGGAAAACGGGCTATGTCGTCGCTCCGGTCGTCGTTTCCGGCGGTTATCCCGGCGCATACGAAAAAGGCAAAGAAATCACAATCGATGAAAAGTGCATAAAAGAGGCCGGTGCGAAATTATTTATCGCAGGAGCAAAACGCAATGCGGACGGAAAACTCGTAACCGACGGCGGGCGCGTACTCGCATGCAGCGCACACGGCGCCGATTTCGGCGAAGCGCGTAAAAAAGCGTACGATGCGATCGATGCGGTACACTTTGACAATGCGTTCTATCGAAAAGATATAGGGTTGCCCGGTGCGGCGGAATCCGGAAAGCTGTAAAAAAATCGATTGTATCGAATTTCAATCGACATACATCGGCGCATTCAAGTGCCGGGTGTAAAAAATTCCGTTATATCTTCTTTCAGACATTCAACAGCGGCTTTTTTATCGCCGTCCGTAAAATAATTAATAAGCTGTTTATGATAATTCGCTCCGCTGCTTACCCGTGTCAAGTGCAGCGTTTTCCAATACGAGCGGACATAGACGATGCCAAGCGTACGCATGACATCGGCAAGCCGTTCGTATGAAAAAGCGTTACCCCAAAACGAAAAAAGCGCCAAATGAAAATTGCAGTTTTTTCCCCAGTGTTCAAGCGCTTCACGCTGCTCCGGCTTACGGTAATCCTTATACAGCAATTCTTCCAACCGTGCGATCCTCTTGCCCGTTATGGCATCCCAATTCCGTTCAAGATATCCGCATTCCAATACGACGCGGTAATCGAGCATTTCGGAAACCGTTTGTTCGGAAATGGACATCACTTCGTAACCGAATCTCGGTATACTTTTTAACAATCTTTCATTGCATAGAGAAATCAACGCTTCGCGAATCGGAGACTTGCTTACATTGAATTCATCGACAAGAGATTTTTCCGTAATGATGTCGCCCGATTTATACTCGTCGCGGATAACACGCTGAAGGATAATATCGTAATACGTATCTTTCAGCGTGTTGTTCGAATATTTTTCCCGCGTCGCAACCATGACATGCGCCTTATTTTTCAAGCATGATCTGCAATATTTCCGTATCGGTCGAACGCATACCGTCGCGGCCCACGCGGCCGAAACTCCGTATCGTTTCTTCAGCCGACCCCTTAACCAAGCCCTCGCCTTTTTGGAATGCAACGCCTTCTTTCGAGCCGAGTTCAAAGCCGAGTATTGCCGCATCCACCGCCGACGCTATCTTTGCCGCACACGAAGGTTTGGCACCGTCACACACGACACCGCCCACATCGCCGAGCGTATTCGCAATCGTACGAGCGATCGCGTCCTCGTCTCCGCCGTGCAGATAGGTTATGCCGCAGCCGGCTCCCGTCGCCGCACACACCGCTCCGCAAAATGCGCTCAAACTGCCTATATAACGCTTTTGCAAAAGCGCTATGAGATTTGCCAAAACAAGCGCACGGATCAGCTTGTCATGCGACACGTTCCACTCTTTCGCATATTCGATGACCGGCAGCGATACCGTCATTCCCTGATTGCCGCTTCCGCTATTTATGACTACCGGCAGGGGACATCCGCTCATACGCGCATCGCTTCCCGCCGCCGCGGCAGCACGAGCGCGCACACGCACATCGTTTTTGTCGTACAACTTTTCAAGCGTACGTCCGATCCTCGCTCCGTATTCGCGCGTAAGCCCTTCTTGCGATATGGCGGTATTGTATTCGATCTGCCGTTCGATCACGGCGCGCACGTCTTCGATATTCACTTCATTCGCAAAATCGATTATATCTTTTACCGCAAGCAGCGATTTGTCCGCTTGCGTTCCCGTATCGGCTTTTACAGCCGGCGATTGCGCATCGATTATTATTTTTCCGTTTTTTTCGATATATGAAATATTCGTGTGCTTTTCGGATACGATGACGATCACCGTATCTTCGCCTTTTTTTGCCGTTACGCGGATATAAAGATTGTCTTTGCCGTCGACAAGACTGCATTCGCAAAATCCCGAATCGACAAGCTCCTTCGTTTTTTTAATCTGCTCTTCGGTAATTTTCGAAAGCACTTCCAAACCGATTTCAGCATCGCCGCCGACCGCACCGAGCGTCGCCGCCACATCGATCCCTTTCATACCGCCGGAATTAGGAACGGTTACGCCCTGCACGTTTTTAACGATGTTGCCGCTCGCTTCGATCCGCAGTTTTTCGGGAAAGCTTCCGAGTACATCGCGCGCTTTTGCCGCCGCAAACGCGATGGCAATCGGCTCGGTACAGCCGAGCGCCGGCACGAGTTCCGTTTTCAAGATTGCGACGTATGCATCGTATATCTTTTTGTCCATATAATTATTTTCCTTGACAATACGTATTGATTGCTTCAAATAAGAGTTTACCGACGACCGAACCGCCGTCGAGAAAACACACCCTATTACCATATACGAGTCCGATGTTTTTCATCTGTCTTTTACGAAATCTCCTGATTTATTAATATTTTTTTCACATTGTACCTCCGTAATTTTTCACTGAAATATCCGGTTTTATGCGATTTGTAAGATACCAGTAATATCTTACAAATGCCTTATAAGTATAAATCGAGTTTTCAAATAACGCAAGGTTTTTTTTACGTTTTTTCGCTTTTAGCGGTTCATCCCCGTCACACGCTGAAAAGCAGCTCTTCATATGACGGAAACGGCTTGTACGCTTCGGCGAGCAGCGGCTCTATGGCATCGGTTACCGCACGCACTTTTTCCATCGCGGGAATCACGGTGTCGGCGTAAGCTTTTGCACGGAGCATATAATCGCCGTTTGCGATTGCCGCCGCGTGTTTTTCCGAAAGCGAAGCCGTTTCTGCCGAAAGAGAATCGGCAAGCGCGTCGAGTTTTTCGAGCAGCGAAATCCCCGCGCCGCATTTTGCAAGCGGAAGGGCATTTTTTACCGACACGACAGTCTCCGCAATCGAATCCATATATCCGAGCACGGAGGGCATGATATTTTTATTGACCATTTCGAGCATCGTGCCGACTTCGATATTGAGCACTTGGCAGTATTTTTCGAGCTTTACTTCATAGTGGCTTTTCATCTCCGCTTCGGTGTAGATGCCCGTTTCGGTATACAGCTTGACGTTTTTCGGCTTGAGGTATTCGGCGACCGCTTCCGGAAGATTGCGCAAATTCAAAAGTCCGCGCTTTTTCGCTTCGGAAACCCAATCGTCTCCGTAGCCGTTGCCGTTGAAGATGATTTTCCAGTGAGCCGTAATTTCGTTTTTAATAAGTTCCTGCAGCGCTTGATTGAAGTCTTTCGCTCCTTCGAGTCTGTCGGCGTACTCTTTCAAAACATCCGCAACGATCGCGTTGAGCGTCGTCATCGGCCCCGAAATCGACAGAGAAGAACCGACGGAGCGGAATTCGAATTTATTTACGGTAAACGCAAAAGGAGACGTGCGGTTGCGGTCGGTCGTATCTTTCGGGATGGGCGGCAAAACATCCGCGCCGATTTTTATCTTTTGTTTCGATTTCGCGTTGTACGGCGTTCCGTCTTTAATCGATTTCAATACGGCTTCGAGTTCGTCGCCGACGAATATCGACATGATTGCAGGCGGTGCTTCGTTCGCTCCGAGCCGATGATCGTTTCCCGCGCTCGCAACCGAAATGCGAAGCAAATCCTGATTGTCGTCGACCGCGCGGATCACCGCGGTGAGGAAAAGCAAAAAGCGCGCGTTTTCCCTCGGCGTGTCGCCCGGCTTTAAAAGACCTTCGCCAGCATCGGTTTCGATCGACCAGTTGTTGTGCTTGCCGCTGCCGTTGATGCCGGCAAAAGGCTTTTCGTGCAGCAGACACACAAGCCCGTGACGGCGCGCAAGTTTTTTCATGATCTCCATCGTCAGCTGATTTTGATCGGCCGCCAAATTCGTCGTCGAAAAAATCGGCGCCATTTCGTGCTGGGCGGGAGCCGTTTCGTTATGTTCCGTCTTCGCAAAGATGCCGAGTTTCCATAATTCTTCGTTCAAGTCTTCCATGTATTCCGTAACGCGCGGCGTGATCGCGGTAAAATACTGGTCGTCCATCTCCTGCCCCTTTGCAGGCTTTGCGCCGAAGAGCGTACGACCCGTCATCTGGAGATCTCTGCGCTTTTCATAGAGTTTTTCATCGACCAAAAAATATTCCTGTTCGGCGCCGACGCAGGAAATCACGTGTTCGACGTTTTTTTCGCCGAAAAGACGCAGCACACGCACAGCCTGTTTGCTGAGCGCTTCGATGGAACGAAGGAGCGGCGTTTTTTTATCGAGGGCTTCTCCCGTGTACGAACAGAAGGCCGTCGGAATACACAGCGAATGATCCTTTACGAACGCGTACGCAGTCGGATCCCACACCGTGTACCCGCGCGCTTCAAAGGTGGCGCGGCTTCCGCCCGACGGGAACGACGACGCATCGCTTTCGCCTTTGACAAGTTCTTTGCCGCCGAACTCCATAATGACGCCGCCGTTTTTGTCGGGAGCGATAAAACTTTCGTGCTTTTCCGCCGTAATGCCGGTGAGCGGCTGAAACCAATGCGTATAGTGCGTCGCGCCTTTTGAAATAGCCCACTCTTTCATCGCGTGCGCCACTTGATTTGCAATTTCAAGTTCGAGAGGACTGCCTCCGTCGAGCGTTTTTTTGAGCGCTTTAAATGTATCTTTCGGCAAAAGCTCCTGCATCACCTTTTGATTAAAAACCATGCTTCCGAACAATTCCTGCACTTTCGGCATACAGTCCTCCGGCGTTTATCCCGCCATTTAAAAATAAAAAAACGATGCAAACCCCTTTTTTACAAAAGTGTTTACACCGCCTGCAGTTTTCATAATCACGTTATAGCCTTTGTCGGCAAAAAAATCAAGCGGATTTACCGGTCGCCGCCGCTGTGCTTCCGTCATAAAAGCGTTACGCCGCAGCATTTTATCCATTAAAAAAATATTCTTCGATTGCATCTTTATCGGGCATATTCCTGTTTTCAATTTCATTAATAACCGTTTTCGTATTCCATTCCAATTCGATCGGCTTTATCGTATATGCATTTTTATCGATTTCTATAATATCGGCAGATTTTCCTTTTGAATATTTTCCGTCGCAGCCCGCAGATCCTACGCTTATATATGTATTTATTTTCTCCGTTAGGAATGCTTTATGTAAGTGTCCGAAAAAAATCACATTATTTTTCTTCGGTTCGATTCCGAATACGCGCTCGAGGTCAAGTCCGTCAATACCGTACTCGAATACATTGTATTCGGAGATTATTCCGTTTTCCAAAAAGAAATGCTGAAAATACAGATTATATTTTCCGATTTCGATATGATATTTATAGGGAAGCTTTTCAATATAACGTACGTTATCGATGCCGATTTGCTCTTTTGTCCATCGATAGTGTTCGGCTTCCGATTTTCCTATGCTCTTTTTCAATTCGGGTCCGAGCCCTATCGAACAGTTGTATTCTTCGTGATTGCCTTTCAGATAAACCGTTTTTTCTCTCTTAATAAATTCCAGCGTTTCTTTCGGCCACGGCCCCAAATCAACGGCATCTCCCAGCGTTATGTGCAAATCGCATTTTTCGCGCGCATATATTTTTGCCAACGCTTCGCATGCCAATATGTTTGCATGTATATCGGAACTTATCAATATCCGCATTTTTTACTCCGCCGGAAACGCAAATCCGGCGTCCGTTTTTCCGCAAAAACGCTTTTATCGGCTCCTACATATCTTTTAAAACCGACTTAAAGTGCACGAGGTAATCGGCAAACGAAATATAGCACAGGGCAAGGCTCGCGACAAACATAGCGAGCGCGGCGTTTTTCCAAGCTTCCGTATGCTGCACGACGGATAAAACGACAGCGCCGACAGATCCCCCTTTCGCCGCATAAAAGCGCAGCGCACATTCGGGAATGAGGCATACAAATCCCGATGCGACGTAAAATACGGTTTTGAGTTTTCCGCCCTTTCGCGCGGCAATCGCCGTACCTTGCTTCGCCGCAACCATACGGAGAAAATTTTGCGAAAACTCGCGGTACAAGATCAATACGAAAATCCATACCGGAAGATAGCTTTTAACGGACGCGGCGAACGAATACATAAAACACGTAAACGTCGTCAAATGGACGATAACGTCCGCAAAGGGATCGAACATCTTTCCGAAGTCGCTCACTTCACGGTTTTTGCGCGCAAAAAATCCGTCCAGAAAATCGGTAAATTCCATGCACGCCAGAAGAGGAATCATAAGAGCCGCCGAAAGACCGGCAAATCGCCCCGTCCAAATCGGGATAAAATAGATAAGGAAAAATACCGGCGCAAAGACGATGCGAACCGACGTAAATGCATTTGCAAGTTTCATATTGCAAGTATGTTTTGAAAGACACATAGTGTCAAGACGCGGTATTGCGCTGCAAGGATGCAGCGCGAACATATTAACGGAAACTTACTCTCGATGCACGGCACGGATGCCGTATCGCAGTCTTGCAAAACGGCCGCGTATTTTTGCTCCGCAAAAATACGGTAGTGAGCGCTGCACGGATGCAGCGCGAACGAATATTACTTCGCTTTTTCGGGATGACGGTTTGCAAGAAAATTCGCGTAAACGGCGCCCGAAATATTGTGCCATACGCTGAATACGGCACCCGGGATCGTCGCAAGCGGATACTGCGCAAAGTGCGTTGCCGCAAGCGATGTCGCAAGTCCCGAGTTTTGCATACCGACTTCGATCGAAAGCGCACGGCACTTAGTCGTATTGAGACGCAGTAATTTTCCGACACCGAACCCCGCCGCGTAGCCGAGCAGATTGTGAAGGATAACGACGACGACGACCACAATGCCGACCGTTTTAAGCCGCACGGAATTCGCGGACACGACGCTTGCAATAATCATGATGATCGCGATCGTCGAAATAAGCGGAAGGATACGCACGATCTCGCGCGTCGCTTTTTCGAAAAAATAATTGCACACCAAACCGAGCGCAATCGGCACGAGTACGACTTTTACAATCGACAAAAACATCGCGACGGCATTGACATCGACACGCTGCCCCGCATACAGGAGCGTTAAAAGAGGGGTCATAAGCGGCGCGAACAGCGTCGACACAGCGGTCATGCCGACCGACAGCGGAACGTCACCTTTTGAGAGATAGGTCATCACGTTAGACGAAGTACCGCCGGGACAAGTGCCGACAAGGATAACGCCGACGGCGATTTCCGTCGGCAGATTAAACGCTTTCGTCAAAAGAAAGGCGATAAGCGGCATGAGCGTAAACTGCGCGATAAAACCGATGATGATATCTTTCGGCCGGCTGAACACGACTTTAAAATCGCTCATCTTGAGCGTAAGTCCCATGCCGAACATCACGATGCCGAGCAGCCAATTTATCCAGCTCGTTTTAATCCACAAACAAGTCTGCGGTGCAAAGAGTGCAAGAGCGGCAACCGCAATGACGATGAGTGCCATCCACTTGCCGAAAAAATCGCTCAGTTTTTCAAGAAATTTCATAACAATTACATCCTTTATAAGTCTTTAATTATATTAAAGTATTTTAGCATAAATTAAACGGCAGTGTAAAGACGGCAAGACTTTGCCCGAACGGAGCCGTATAAACGAAGGATTCGAATTTATTATATTACCTAAAGGGGAAAAGCCTTTCCCCTCGGTTCAGAGCTCCGCTCTTCACCCGACCCCTTTCGAGCGGGGGCGGACCTTTTTCGCTCGTGCCCCCGCAACGCCCCGCCTATCCGTACAATTCGTCGAGGAGCGCCTTTCCCGTTTCCGTGCGGAAAATCGTTTTGCGCACCGCTCGCGCCTCAGCTTTCATCGCTTCGTCGTCCGAATCGTTTTCATGGTGCTCGTATATGTTTACGAGAAAATCCGCTTCGACAAGTATTTGATAATCGATGCCGTCGATATGCGTATACGTGTGGTGAAGACTTACGAGCCGGCACACGCGATCCGTCACCGCTGTATCGTAACCGAGCGCTTCGAGCATTTTTTTCGCTTCCGGCGGCCCTTCGATTTCCTGATAATGCCCGTGCCCGTTGCCGTATTTTTGCTCCGCAAGGTGAATGCCGATATCGTGTACGATCGCCGCCGTTTCCGTAATGTGCCGAAGCTCGTCGCCGATTTTTTCGCCCTCGCAGATCAGTTTTGCAAATTCGTACACTTTCAAAAAGTGATGAATGCGTTTGGGATCGCCTCTGTCGTACGCGATCATCGCGCGCAAAAGTTTATTATTTTTCGACACCGCTATTTCCGCAAAAGAGATGCAAAGGGATTGTAACCCTCGCCGTCCGTCTGACCGGACATATAACGCGCCGTCGTTTTATCCTGTTCGGCCGAAGTCGTCGGCGTAAGCGAAATACGCCGTTCCCGAGCGTTTACTTCTTTGACGAGTACGGACATCTTTTGTCCCTTCGAAAAGACTTTGTTCAGATTCGTATGAGAGTCGACGCCGTCCATTTCCGATATGTGTACGAGCCCGTCGACACCCGGTTCGAGTTCGACAAAAACGCCGAAGGGTGCGACGCGCGAAACGGCACCCTCGCATTTCAAGCCGGGAGCATATTTTTCCGCAGCGACTTCCCACGGATCGGCGAGCAGTTCTTTTGCGCTGACCGAAACGCGCTCGTGCGCCCAATCCGCTTTAATAATTTTTACGTCGAGCTTTTGCCCGACATGCAAAACCGCGCTCACGTCGTCGACACGGGAACGCGCGATTTCCGAAATCGGCAGGAGGGCTTCGAATCCCCCGATATCGACAAAGGCGCCGTATGTTTGCAGCGACACGACCGTCGCTTCGACCGTCATGCCTTCTTTTAATTTTTCCTTGAGCGCTTCGAGTTCTTTTTCGTGCGCTTCTTCCATGACGACGCGGTTTGAAACGAGTATATCGCGGCCGTCGTTTTTGTATTCCTGAATTTTAAAAATAAGGTGCTTTCCGACAAACGACGCGGCATCTCCCTTTTGCTTCCAGCCCATCTGAGAATACGGACAAAAGGCGCGGCTCGTTCCGACCGTCACTTCGTAGCCGCCTTTTATCTCTTTGTTTACATGCCCTTCGACGGGGATGCCGTTTTTATACGCGTTTTCGAGAATCGATTTATCCGCATTACCGCCGGAAATTTTCGTCGTAAAGCGCGCTTCCCCTTTTTCGTTTCCGATAAAATACACGTCGAGCATATCGCCCGGATGCACCGAACAGACGCCGTTTTCATCGGTAAACTCCGACGCGTCGAGTACGCCTTCGCTTTTCGCGTTCAAGTCGAGAAAAACCGTACCCGCGGAAACCGCGACGACTTTGAGCGAAACCTTTTCGCCTATATCAAATCTTTTCATAAAAGCCTCACACTTCGAAAGCGATTATAGCGCATTCCTTCGGCGAGCGCAAATCGAAATATAAATCGTATCGAAGCGCAAATCGGCGAAATATCGCCACCAAGGCAACTGCGGTTTTTATAACGCTTTCGATTATACTTTCAACGCATTGCGATACGTTTTTTCGGGACGAACTCAACTTTCAGATTCATGTTCAATCCATTTGCAAGCCGCTGCAAAAGCCGTATCGTCGGATTTCCTAAACCGTTTTCTATTTTGCTTATATCCGATTGCGCAATACCGGTCGCTGCAGCAAGTTCTTTTTGTGTGATATTACATGAATTTCTTGCATCGATTAACGCCCGAATCAAAGCATATTCGGGTTCCAATGCTTCGTATTCTTTTTTGAAGTTTGTGTTTTTACATTGATCTTTCAACGCTTTAGTCAATGTCATTTTTATCTCCTGTTGCCGCGTTTAAAATAATCTTCCCGATATTTTTTTGCGCGTATAATTTCATTTTGCGGCGTTTTGCGAGTCTTTTTCTTAAATCCGTGAGTAACGACGATCTTTTTTCCGGAAAGAAAAAAATAAAAGCACCTGATAATAACGGTACTTCGAATCGTACGCAGTTCAAATATCCCGTCATCGAGATGCTCCGACCACGGCAAACGAAGATCGTTTCCTTTTTGTTCAAGAAGCTGTAAATCGCGGAATACCTTTGCTCACAATTTTACCTCAAGCGTATTGAGAAATTACAAAACCGGCACTTCGCCTTTTTCAGTCTCGAAAAAAATAACCGTAAACGGATTCGCCATAATTATATGATATAGGAAATAACCTATATCCGTCAAGAAACTATCAATTGTAAAAAAGAAAAATATTCTGCAGTAAACGATTTTAATCCTCGTGCGCGATGCCGCACATATCGTATACGGAGGCAAAGCCCTTGCGCTTCATAAACGCTTCGACTCCCGCAAGCACTTCGAGTATTGTCAACGGATTTGCAAAAGTGTTCGTACCGACTTCGACGGCAAGCGCTCCCGCCATGATAAACTCGACCGCATCTTCCCATTTTTCAATCCCGCCGACGGCAACGATCGGCACGCGTTCGTGCGGCGCGAGAGATCGCATCGCTTCGAAAGTTTCCCACACGAGGCGCACGGCGATCGGACGAACGGCAGGGCCGCCGAAGCCCGCTTTGATTTTATCGAACACCGGCACGCCGCGCTCTATGTCGACGGCGACGCCTTGAAAGGAGTTTCCGATGCTGAGCGCGTCCGCACCCGAGCGGATGCAGGCAAGCGCGACACCCGTAAAATCGGGCGCTTGCGGCGTAAGTTTGACGA
Source organism: Treponema socranskii subsp. paredis ATCC 35535 (assembly GCA_000413015.1). GTDB lineage: Bacteria > Spirochaetota > Spirochaetia > Treponematales > Treponemataceae > Treponema_D > Treponema_D paredis. Next base: position 1,904,542 of record KE332515.1, on the reverse strand, counting down.
TGAGCGGTTTTTTCGTTACGGCGCGCACTTCGCGCACCGCAGTTTCCGCATTCGCGCACGTCATGCCCCATGCAGCGCCTCCGGCCGCAACGTTCGGACAGGAAATATTCAGTTCGATGATCGGGACGGCACTTTTATCGAGCAGCTTTGCGCCTTCGACATAGGTTTCGAGCGTCGAACCGGAGAGGTTCGCGATCGCCACCGTTTTCAGCTTGAGCATTTCCGGCAGTTCGAAATCGATAAAATGAGCGATGCCGGGATTTTGCAGCCCGATCGAATTCATGAGACCCGAAGGCGTTTCCCACAAGCGGATGCCCGTATTTCCTTCGCGCGCTTCGAGCGTCAAACCCTTGCTCGCAATGCCGCCGAGCTTTCCGACATCGAAAACGGAAGCGTATTCCGTGCCGAATCCGAAAGTCCCCGAAGATGCGATGACGGGATTTTTAAAACGCACTCCCGCAATCGCAATCGAAAGATCGGGTACTCCGTCGAGCGCTTTCCGAGCAGGCTTCGATAGGGGCTTCGGAAATTCGAGTATGCGGCTGTCGAAAACGGGGCCGTCTTTACAGCAGCGCTTGTTACCTTCGCTCGTGTGAATCGTGCAGCCGAGGCAGACACCCATGCCGCAAGCCATCCGGCTTTCCATGCTTATATAACACGGGATACCCGCACTTTCGGCTATGCGCTTTACATACGAAAGCATAGGCACAGGGCCGCACGCATACACGGCGCTGTAAGCTCCCGCACGGAGCGCATCTTCGGTAAGGGCTTCGGGAAGCATGCCGTGAACGCCTTCGCTTCCGTCGTCCGTCGTAATTATTAATTTTTCCGGGCGGATATATTCCAAACCGTAGGAGCCGCTTTTAAAGCTCGCAAAAAAATCGTAAGAGCCGGGCGGAAGCGTTTCGGCAAAAGCAGCTACGGGCGCGACACCGATGCCGCCGCCCGCAATACAGACTTTTTTATCGGTTTCGGGAAGGGAAAATGTGTTTCCGACGGGACCGAGCATGAGCACGGCGTCTCCCGCTTTCAGCGCGCACAACTCCCTCGTACCGCGTCCCTTTACGAGGATGAGAAACTGCACTTCGATTTCGTCCGTACGCGCTTCGGCATGAAATACGCTAACCGGCCGCCCCAAAAGCACACCCGACCTTTCCGCACGGAGCATATAAAACTGACCCGGAAGCGGCATGCCGGACTGCGCGCTCAGCGAACTTCTGCCGCATACGGTACTGACAGCGTTCGCGGCTTCCTGCGGCACGGCGGAAGGGTTTACAGCTTGCAGAATCGAATACGGCACCGACTGACAGTGTCTAGCTGCCGACTTCGGTATGGAGACTTTCAGCAAAAAAACGCTTCCTTCGGGACGCGCGCCTTTTTCTTTTTCACAGGATATGACGGTACCCCTCGCATAGAGCGGAGGAGATTTGCAAGCTGCTGTATCGGACATACCGTAAAGATATGATTTTACGCGAGTTAGGGCAAGACGGGGGCAATTTCCGCATAAAAAACGGCACCCCCAATAAGGGGATGCCGTCCGCTTCGTGCAAAAATCGATTACATTTCTTTTTTCAAAATTATTTTTAGAACGTATCCGACCGAACAGCCGCTTTAACAGTCCCCTTTTTTTCAGTTGCGGCTTTTTCACCTGCTATGCGGCCGAAGACAAACGCTTGCAATAATCCGTCGCCGGACATATATGTTGCAAATACGTTTTTCATCGCCTACAGTATATGCCGTATGTGTGCAAAAGTAAAGATATTAATAATTGATAATGGCGGAAGCGCTCTTTCGGCAAGGCGCGGGAAAACGGACGCATAAAATAGAAAAGAGGCGGATAATAAAAAAGCAGCTTTCCCCGAAAAGAAAGCCGCCTTTACACCATTGTCCGCGCTTCTAAGCCCTTCCGAAAGGTCTGCTTTTAGAACGGACGATTATTTGCCCGCCGCTGCGTTCGTACCGGCGATGCGTCCGAATACGACCGTATCGGTCAGCGCGTTGCCGCCCAAGCGGTTCGCACCGTGTATGCCGCCGGTAACTTCACCCGCCGCATACAAGCCCGGAATGATTTTTCCGTCGGTGTTGTACACATGACAGCCCGTATCGATTTTGACGCCGCCCATCGTGTGGTGAACCGTCGGAACGCGGGGAGCCGCATAGAACGGAGCTTTGTCGATCGGCGTCGAATAAAGCGTACGGCCGAACGCGTCCTTCGATTTATCTGCAACGTGTTTGTTGAAATCGTCGAGCGCGGCTTTCAAATGATCGGCGGGAACGTTCATCGCTTTTGCAAGCTCTTCGACGGAGTTCGCTTTCACCGCGCGGCCGGCCGCAACGAGTTCGTTCGCGGATTCGTTGAAATTGTTTTTTTCGTCGCCCGTCGGATAGCAGTGCGAATCGAGTACGATCCACATATAGTTATCCGGCTGATGGAACAGCGCCATCGTCATAACGTCGCGCCTCGCGCCTTCATCGACAAAGCGGTCGCCGTTTTTATTGACAAAGATACGGCGTTCGACATCCATTTCGATATTGCCGGAAAGGCTTCCCGTTTGGGGATCGCCGAGCGGCAGGAGCTGGATGTTTTCCATCTGCACGAGCTGCGCGTGAAGCGGTTCGACCATGACCAAACCGTCGCCGGTTGAACTCGGCGGGTTCGTCGAAGGAATATTCGCACCGAGCGTCGGCCATTGTTTGTTGTATTTTTCGCGCATTTCGACATTGCGTGCAAAACCGCCGGTCGCAAGAACTACGCCCTTATTCGCGCGGAGCGTCACTTTGTTGCCCGTTTCACCGATCGCATTGACACCGACGACTTTACCGTTTTCGACGATAAAGCTTTCGCCCTTCGTGTTGAGCATAACTTCGATGCCCTCGTGCGAATCGATATAGCGGTTATAGGTTTTGAAAAATCCAGTACCGACGGGATCTACCGGTTTATGAGCGCGCGGCCACATACCGCCGGTTACCGTAAACGTGCCGGGCTTGAATTCCATGCCCATCGATTTGAGCCATTCGACACCCTTCCACGCATTGTCGGTGAGCACGTGAATCAAAGCGGGATCGCCCTGTTTGTCGCCGCCTTCATAAGTCTGCTTGTAATGCAGCGCAACCGAATCGTTATGTTCTTTTGCAGTCGGACTTCCGTCATCTACCGCGTTCAGTGCGCCGCCGGCCATGATCGTATCGCCTCCGACGCGTGCCGTTTTTTCGATGATGATAACCGTCGCGCCGTTTTGATTTGCCTGAACGCCGGCTGCCATACCCGCACCGCCCGCGCCGACGACGATAACGTCCGCCGTTTTTTCGACATCGGCCGCTTTCGTTTCCGCAGAAGAAACGGTTGCCGCGTTCAGCTTTTCGACATTGACGCCTGCGCTTTTGAGCGCAGCATCCGCCGCCTGCATAATCGCGCGGCTTGTAATCGTACATCCGCCGATAGCGTCGAGGTTCGTTTTTTGAGCAGCTACAATCTGCGCCGGAATCTTTTCGATCGCAGGATCGCTGATGCCGGGTGTTTCGTTGTGCTTCGTCACTTCAACCGATTCGATTTTCGAAGCGGAAAGCTTTACCTGCACCGTGAGCGCGCCGCCCATACCCGTACCCTCGCCGGTATAGGTTCCCGCTTTGAATTTGCTTCCGCCCCCGCAAGAAACAAAAAAAAGTGATGCCGCAAGCATCACCGCTGCCGTCCGCTTAAAAGCGAATTTTTTCATTTTTTCCTCCGTTGTAAAACATATTGTTTGCGCTTGACGGCAGAACAAATCCCGCGTGTCCGCGCTTAGAGCCGAGTTTACAGATTCGATCGAGTTTATTTAAACGCGCCATCCGACTTCATATTAACACATCAATTCGTAAATGACAATGTTTTCGAACAATCGACGCAAAATCCGGCGCTTACGCCAAAGCGCACAATTCTTCTTTTGCCGAAAGAGCGCTACGAGCGGCCGCATCGGCCATATCCGAAATCGTGATCACTCCTTCATCCGCTTTTCGCACGAGATCCGCATCGTTTTTCCATGCGCACAAAAGAGCTCGAGAAGAGTTTACGACGCCGCCGGCTTCGGAAAGGAGTGCAGCGGCGACGCGCGCTTTTCCGCCTTGAGCACCGTAGCCGGGGATCAAAAAAAAGAGTTCGGGATATACTTCCCGCAAAATACGTGCATCGCTTTCTTCCGTACAGCCGACGACGGCACCGACGGGCGGACAGCACTCGGCCGGATAATGCACCGCGCTTTCCTTTGCAAGCCGCTTGAGCTCCGCGCCGACGATGCCGAAAACCGTGCCCCCTTCTTTAAGCTCCCTCCGTTCGATGTCCGCTGCTCCGGGATTCGACGTGCGGAGCAAAACGAATATCCCTTTGCCCTTTTTGCAAAACTCCGCAAAGGGCGAAAGCGTATCGAAACCCATATACGGATTTACCGTGACGATATCCGTTTCGAAGTCGCCCGAAAAATGCGCTCTCGCGTAGGCTTCCGCCGTATTCGCGATATCGCCCCGTTTGATGTCCGATATGACCGTCAATCCCGCTTCTCTCACCGCCGAAAGCGTTTTCGCATACGCGCTCATTCCCGCAACGCCCATCGCTTCGTAATACGCGATCTGTACTTTACAGCAGCACGCGCTTTTGTCGGCCGCAATTCGATTAATAATTTCTCTGTTGTATGCGAAAACCGCTTCCGCTTTTCCGCCGAATCGGTGCAAAACGCTTTCGGGAATATACGACGGATCGGTATCGAGTCCGACGCACAGCGGTCCGTTTTTTTTCGAAAGCTCCCTCAAGCGCTCCATCGCATGTTTCACATCACACCTCGATTTTATGTTCCATAAGCCAGCCCGTCGCCAAAAAATACACCGCACCGAAAATCGCATAACGCAGCGTATGATTCCACGAATAGCGCAGCACCGCTCCATAAAACGACGAGTCCCGCACCATATCGCTCACGTCGGTATCGAAGCCGAGCGTACCGATGCGCATCGGAAAATAAAACAGAAAAAAGATGATTACGACGATCAAAAACATATTCGGCTTTTTCGTGCGGATAAACGCGGAGTACAGCGCCATCGCAAAATTGAACATCGCCTGCCAGCTTGCAAAAGAGATGACACCCATTGCGCCGAATTGTACGAGTTCTAAAAAATGTTCGGCAAACACAAAGCGGTACAGCTGCTTTATGCTCTCGACATAGGACATGCCCGGATTGACCGGAAACGGCATATATTGCGAAAACGCGCCGTGAAACAAGAGCCCCGCAGTCGGCGCCATAAACGACAGATACAATAAAGCCGGCAGCATATAGATAACGTATTCGGCAAGATTTATGAGCTGCCTCGCTCCGAGCTGCACATAACTCCGTTCGGGCACAAGCAAAGCAAGCCATCCCGTATCGCCGAAAAGGATCGGCTGCATATTGCCGCTTCCGCGCACCAAAGCATACAGCGGGATAATCCCCATACAGCAAAATCCGATAAAATACATGGCCATGCCGAAAAGCGAAAGATGATCCGACCGCGTTTGATACGCGATAAAATTAATAAGCGCCGCACCGAGCAGCACCATCGCGATGACGGCGCTCGTATACAAAATGCGCAGGCGGCTCGCTTTCCATTCCTGTTTCAACGTCGCTTGCATCATGCTCACATCTCCTTGAATGTATCGATATACAGTTCGTCGATGTCCATACCGCGCCCGCGTTTCAGCACGCTCGCATCTTCATACAATACGATTTCACCCTTGCCGATAAAGCACACGTCGTTGAACATGTGTTCGATGTCGTGTACGAGATGCGTGCTTACGATGATCGACGAAGAAGGATTATACGTGTTGACGATAGCCGATACGATCCTCTCCCGCGCAACGGGATCGACGCCGCCGAGCGGTTCGTCGAGCAAAAACAATTTGGCTTTGCGGGAAAAACACAAAGTCAAATTAAGTTTTTCGATCATGCCCTTCGACATCTGAGAAACGGGAACGTTTTTTTCAAGACGGACGAAGTCGAGCATATCGAGCGCTTTGTGCACATCGAAATCGTCAAAATAATCGCGATAATAATCGAAAGCATCGAGGACCGTCATCCACTTAGGCATAATATTACGATCGGGTAAAAAGGATACGTATTTTTTACTTTCGATACCGACGGGGCTTCCGCACACGCGCACTTTTCCGCCGTTCGCCTTTTGCAAGCCCGCGACGACTTTCAAAAACGTCGTTTTACCGCTGCCGTTCGGTCCCATAAGTCCGAGGATCCTGCCCGCTTCAAGCACGAACGAAATATTTTTAAGCGCGGGTTTTGCGCCGTAGCGCTTCGTCAGATTTTCTACAGTTAATATCGGTTCCATAAGATGTACCGACAGTATAGCGAATTTACGCGCAGTGTGCTATGACGGTTTTGCAGGAAGGGCACTTTTCTTGCTTCCCGCCTGCGTTTCGGCTATACTCGTTTTATGACGAAAACGGCGCTTCAAAAAAAATTATTTTCGATGCAGGATGAGGTTTACCGGCGATTTCAGCAAAAGCTTTTGCCGACGCTTCCGGGCGAAACGGTCATCGGCATACGGACTCCCGCTCTCCGCTCTTTTGCAAAAGACTTCGCAAAAACCCCCGATGCGAAAGAATTTATTAAAAAATTGCCGCACGTTTATTACGAAGAAAACAACGTACACGCGTTCATCATCGAAACGATTGCCGATTTCGACGACGCCGTCGCCGCGCTCGACGAGTTTTTGCCCTACGTCGACAACTGGGCGACCTGCGATTTGATGAGTCCGAAAGCGCTCGAAAAAAATATCCCCGTGCTGTACAAAAAAGCGCAGGAATGGATCGCGTCGGATAAAACCTATACGGTGAGATTCGGCATCGGCATACTCATGCGCTTTTTTCTCGACGAACGTTTTACGATTTCGTCCGCGACCCTCGTTTCAAAAATACGTTCGGACGAATACTATATCAATATGATGATCGCGTGGTATTTTGCGACGGCACTCGCAAAACAATACGATGCGGTGCTTCCTTTTATCGAAAAGAAAAAACTCGACGTATGGACGCACAACAAAACGATTCAAAAGGCGATTGAAAGTTACCGCGTTCCCGCCGATCGTAAAAAATATTTGCGCAGTCTGAAGTTAAAACCGTAAACGTATTTCGATAAGCCGCAGATTATGGTTTTCTCTTTTGTGTTAGGGATTGGAGGGGAGGCGAAGCCTTTCCCGAGCGAGCTGTGCGAACGAGGGAATGGAGCGCTTGTGCGCGGAACCCCGCAAAGCCCGGCGCCGAGCGAAGCGAGGCGCAATACCCGTAAAAGAATATTTGTACTGCCGTCCATCGTGATTGCACTCTTTTTTTCGGTGCACTATAGTAGACGTATGGCATACAGAGTTTTTATTGACGGGCAAGAAGGTACGACGGGCTTAAAGATATACGAGCGCTTTGCCAAGCGAAGCGATATCGAAATGCTGCGCATAGACGACGACAAAAGAAAAGACGCGGACGAACGAAAAAAATTAATTAATAATTCCGACTTTACGTTTTTATGTCTCCCCGACGCCGCCGCCGTCGAAGCCGCAGAGCTGTGCACGAATCCCGCCGTACGCATCATCGACGCGTCGACTGCGCACCGTACGGCCCCCGGCTGGGATTACGGCTTTCCCGAACTTTCAAGCGATTTCAGGCACCGCATCGAAAGATCGAAACGGGTCGCAGTTCCCGGCTGCTATGCGAGCGGCTTTAACGCGATCTGCTTTCCGCTTACGACATCGGGCGTTTTGCCGCGCGATTATCCCGTCGTATGCCACGCGGTTTCAGGCTACAGCGGCGCGGGCAAAAAAGCGATCGCCGAGTACGAATCGGAAAACCGCCCCGAAGAACTCGCCTCCCCGCGCCTCTACGCGCTCACGCAGCATCACAAGCATTTGCCGGAAATGCAAAAGATAAGCGGTTTGGATTTTCCGCCCGCCTTTACTCCGTATATATGCGATTATTTTTCGGGTATGACGGTTACCGTGCCTCTGCACGTGCGGCTGCTTGCAAAAAAAGTTTCCGTCCTTGACGTGCGGGAGATTTTTGCATCGTGCTATGCGGGTTCCAAATTTATTAAAGTTATGAAACTGCAAGATACGATCGACGGCGGATTTATCGCGGCAAATACGCTCTCGGGAACGAACGATATGCAGATATTCGTGTACGGAAACGACGAGCGCATCGTAATCTCCGCACGCTTCGACAATCTCGGCAAAGGAGCGTCGGGAGCTGCGGTGCAGTGCATGAATATCATGATGGGGATCGACGAGGGTACGGGACTGTAACGATGGCCGGCGATATCCGATCCGACGAAGTGGGCGATGCTTTTAACAATCTGTATGCCGGCAGCTGCGGTTATTTTGAAGGCCGCACGTCGTACGAAACGATTTACCGTATTCCGTCAGTGAACGAAGCGTCCGCTATGCTGACGCACGGTGAAGAGCCTGTGCGCACCGAAAGCGATCCCGCACTCTATCAGCAAATTTTATTCGACATCATGCTCGACGAAGGTTTCCGCCGGGCGGGAAATTATGTATACCGCGCCGACTGTCCCGACTGCAAAGCGTGTATTCCGATCAGGATTTCACCGGACGCGTTCGAGCCGTCGAAGTCGCAGCGGCGCGTACTTGAAAAGAACCGCGATCTTAGCGTAACGATCACGACGAAAGCGGACGAATTCATCACCGGCGAAAAAATTGCGCTCTTCCGCACCTATGACAAGCGGCACAATCCCGCCTCTGAAAAAAGTTTTGACGAAGCGGAAAAAACGCTTATCGATATGAACGGCATTTGCCGCACGGCGGAGGGCGGCAAGTACGAATCGTTTTATTCCGGTACGATAAATATGGATTACAGATGCGGCGGTAAGCTCGTCGGCGTCGGCATCATCGATACGGGGGAAGCGAGCCTGTCGTCGAATTATTTTTACTACGACACGTCGGACGAAACGAAAAAGAGAAGCATCGGCACGTACAGCATATTGAAGGAAATCGAATTGTGCCGAACATTTCATCTGCAGCGGTACTATCTCGGCTATTGGCTTAAAGACTGCAAGTCGATGGTGTACAAATCGAATTTCAAGCCGCACGAATTGCTGATCGACGGCAAATGGAAACTGATTAAATAGGCCGAATATCGGGTTTGGAAAGTATAAGTTGATAACGACGAGAACTTCGTTCGCTGCGCTCACTACCGAGTTTGCCTCGCAACCTCGCCGTTCGGTTGGCGGCGAAAAGAAAGGATGGAAAAGATGAAAACGGGGATCGTAATCGAAGGCGGAGGACACCGCGGCATCTATGCGGCGGGCATACTCGACGTGTTCTGCGAAAACGGCATCGAAGCCGACGGTGTGCTCGGCGTGTCGGCGGGAGCCGTTCACGGAGCAAGTTATGCGTCGCACCAAATCGGACGTTCCGTCCGCTACATGATGAAATACTGCGGCGACAAACGCTATATGAGTTTCCGCTCATGGCTTAGGACGGGCGATTTATTCAACGCGGATTTTTGCTGGCGCGAATTGCCGGAAAAACTCGATCCCTACGACAACGACGCGCTCGAATCTTCTCCGGTCGAGTTTTATGTAACCTGTACCGACGTCGAAACGGGTGAGCCCGTTTACCATCGGTGTAAAACGCTCCGCGGCGATGAAATGAAATGGCTGCAGGCTTCGGCGTCCATGCCGCTCGCTTCGAACATCGTATGCGCGGACGGTCGTAAAATGCTCGACGGAGGCATCGCCGATTCGATCCCGCTCCGCGCTTTCGAACGGCTCGGCTATACGCGAAACATCGTCATTTTGACGCAGCCTGAAGGATACCGTAAAGGAAAAAATCCGCTGCTTCCCGCGCTGCGTATTGCAATGCGGAAATATCCCGCGCTCATCCGTGCGATGGAAATGCGCCATATCGTATACAACGAGGAAGTCGCGGATATCGAACGAAGGGCGGAAGCGAGGTCGCTTTTGCTCATCCGTCCGAAGCACACCGCGGGTGTCGGGCGTACGGAAAAAGATGCCGCAAAAATCAAAGCGCTGTACGACATCGGACGAAAAGACGCGCTCGATCGGCTCGATGAGATTCGGAACTTTTTCGAAAAGCGATAACGGATAACATAAGCTGTAACGGCGCACGCACTTACGAAAACCGCACAGATAAAGTAAAAACGACAACGCTTTACGCAACTCGCAATATCGCTCGGGTTTACGGAAAGCTTACGCCCGCGCGGAGCACCGCGCAGCGTCCGCGCCGGGGCGCGGATGAGGGTTACCGAAGTGCGGAAGGCGGGTTCTTCCGATCCGTTTCGTCCTGAAAAAATTAATAATTAATAATTATTAAAAAATTTCCGTCGGCGGCGCTTTCGGCGTGCAAAAGTGCAAAACACGACAATTGCACAAAATCCGTAAAAATGTTATTTTTAAATCCGTATGAATACCCTCGTTGCGCTCTGCGCCGTCGGCGCGGATAAAATACTCGGCAATGAAATCAAACATCTCGGCTACAAGCTTGCGGGAAACGCGCCCGGACGGGTTTTTTTTACCGGCGACGATGATGCGCTTTTCCGTGCGAACCTCTGCCTCCGCACGGCCGACCGCGTATATTTACAGGCGGCTTCTTTTCAGGCGGCCGATTTCGATTCGCTTTTTGCCGGCACCTATGCGGCCGACTGGCAGGATTTATTAAAAAAAGACGTGCGCGTCGTCGTGGACAAAGTGCGCTCGCATCACTCAAAATTGAATTCGGAACACACGGTCCAAAGCATGGTGCAAAAAGCGATCTACAAAAAACTCGGCGACAAGTGGCGCATGAGGTCGCTTCCCGAATCGGGAGAAACGGCTGATGTGCGCGTATATATCGACAACGATAAGGTAAACGTCCTGCTCGATCTTTCGGGAGAGCCGCTGTACAAACGCGGTTACCGCACGGGAGGAGGGACGGCGCCGCTTCGCGAAACGGTTGCCGCGGTGCTGCTGCAGGAAATGCTGTGGCGCAGAAGAACGCCGCTGCACGATCCCTTTTGCGGTTCGGGTACGATCGCGATCGAAGCGATGCTTTTTGCGCACGATATCGCGCCGGGGACAGGCAGGAGCTTTGCGCTCGAACATCTTGCCGTTTTTAATAAAAAACGCGCGGACGAAATCCGTGCGCAGGAAGCGGAACGAATTCGGACGGATGTCGAAGTGCGCGTTACCGGAAGCGATATCGACGCAGAGGCGGTAAACCGTGCAAAGGCGAACGCCGAACACGCATGCGTTGCGGCAGGCCGCGCTTTGCAGTCCATCGGAAAAGACAACCGTATTCCTCGCCCCGATTTCATACAGTCTGATTTTATCGATTTGGCGGCTCCGTACGATGAGGGGCTTTTGCTGTGCAATCCTCCGTACGGCGAGCGGCTCGGAGACGAAGCGGAAGCGGAAGCGCTTTATAAAAAGATGGGCGCGCTGTGGACGAATTTTCCGAATTGGCAAATAGGCGTCATCACCGCAAGCAAACAGTTTCAAAAATGCTCGGGCCGTTATGCGGACAAACTGAAAAGTTTTAAAGCCGGAAATCTCGATACGCATTTTTACATGTACTCGATATCTTCCGGCAAAAAAGAAAAAGCGTAGGAGGACGGCATTCCATGGCGATCATCGTCGAACACGACAAACGCAGACATAAAATACTCGAAAAAGCGCTCGACGTTTTCGTCGAAGAAGGCTACGAAGATGTCACGTTTCAAAAGATCGCCGACCGCTGCGGCATTACGCGGACGACGCTGTATATTTATTTTAAAAACAAACGCGAGATTTTTTTATGGAGCATCAAGCAGCTCGTATCGGGAATCGAAACAACGATCATGCAGATCGTCAACAATACATCTTTCAACACGGAAAAATGTTTTCGAAAAATGCTGATGAGTATCGTCGATGCGATCGGTGAAAACAAAAAACTGTTCAGCGTTTTGCTCCTGTATTTGATACAGCTTCAAAAATCGGGCGTCGATCCGCGGAAGCGCGTCATGCGGCGCGTCATCAAACTGCGGCACATCATGACGACGCTGCTCATCCGCGGTGCAAAATCGGGCGAGTTTAAAAAGATAAACGTCAAAGTCGTAAACGATATGTTTTACGGATTGATCGAATCCGCGATTTTTCGCCTCGCCGTCCTCGCACAGGAAAACATCGACGACATACGCGACATACTCAACTTCGCCGTTGACGGCATCATCGCAAAGCGGAGCCGCGCTTGAGGGCACGGCGTACGGGATGCGCGGATTTGCCGCTGCATCGGGGCACGGTTCCGCCTTGGCTCGCCGAGCGCATGAAAAATCTCGGAACGCTGATCGTCGAATCGATCATTCAAAATTACGGTAAGCGCGAAGTACTCGTACGATTGAGCGATCCGATGTGGTTTCAGTCGTTCGGTGCGGTACTCGGCATGGACTGGCATTCGTCGGGCATCACGACGAGCGTCATGTATGCGCTCAAACGCGGACTGAACGAACGAGGACGGGAACTAGGCATCTGCGTATGCGGCGGGCGCGGAAAATATTCGCGTAATACACCGAACGAATTATTATTTTTATCCGATGCTGCAGGACTCGACGGTGCCTCGCTCGTACGCGCAAGCAAACTTTGCGCAAAGGTCGATAACAACGCCGTCCAGGACGGATTTCAGCTGTATCAGCATAATTTTATCGTTACCGACGAAGGCGATTGGGCGGTTGTACAGCAGGGCATGAATGCCGCTTCCCGCACGGCGAGGCGATATCATTGGTGTTCGCCGAAGCTGCGCTCTTTCACCGAAGAACCTCATACGGGCGTCGTCGGTGAAAAGCAAAGTGCAATTTTAAATCTCACCGATCGGGCTGCGGCGCCTACGCGGTCTATGATCGTCGAAATCGCGCATGAAAATCCCGACCGTATCATGCGTGAACTCTCGCATATCGCATCGCCTTCTGCGGCAATCGTCGTGCCGAAAGAGCCTGAGCTTTTTCCCGACCTCGCCGAAAGCACGGACAAAACTGCGGAAACCGTTTGCCCCTCGCCCGCCTCGCACTCGAACGATGTCGCAAAAACGGCTCGCATTTCGCACTCATCGCGCTCCATAACGATGAGCACGCATCACGACGTACGCGCCGAAGATATCGATTTAAAAAGGCTCGGAGCCGTGCTCGCTGCCGCATACGAAAGTCCTCCGGAAGATTTCGAATCGCTTTTACTCACTCCCGGTCTCGGACCGCGCACGCTGCAGTCGCTTGCGCTCGTAAGCGAAATCGTATACGGAACGCCGTCGCGTTTTACCGATCCCGCGCGATTTTCGTTTGCACACGGAGGAAAAGACGGGCATCCCTTTCCCGTGCCGTGCAGGATTTACGATGAAACGATCCGTGTGCTCGGCGACGGTATCGAAAAATCGAAACTCGGCGACACCGATAAAACCGAATGCCTGCGACGGCTGTATGCGACGCAGCTGCAGATCGAACGATTTTGTTCGCCTGAAGCCGACTTTGATAAAGCAGTCGCGTATGAAAAAGCGCATTCGAAATCGTGGAACGGCCGACAAGTATAATAATCGGAGGACTGCAGTTATGGAAACGGCGTTATATCTTATTCCGACGACGCTCGGTGACACCGATACCGAGCGCGTTATCCCGGAATATAACCGGAGCCTTATCTCCGCGATAAAATATTTTATCATTGAAAACCTGCGGAGCGCGCGGCGCTTTCTCAAAAAAATCGACCGCACGATCGATATAGACGAACTGACATTTTTCGTACTCGACGAACACACCGATTTGACAAAGATCGAGCCGTTCCTCGCCCCGCTTGAAAGAGGCTCCGCCGTAGGCGTCCTCTCGGAAGCAGGCTGCCCCGCAGTTGCCGATCCGGGCGCCGCAATCGTCGCGCTCGCTCATAAAAAAGGTTTTCGCGTTACGCCGCTTGCAGGACCCTCTTCGATCGTCATGGCGCTTATGGCAAGCGGTTTTAACGGACAAAACTTCGCATTCAACGGATATCTTCCCGCAAAACCCGATGCACGCGTACAGCGGATCAAACAGCTTGAAAGCCGCGCCTGCAAAGAAAAGCAGACGCAAATTTTTATCGAAGCGCCGTACCGCAATATGCAGCTTCTTTCATCGCTCCTCTCATCGCTCAAAGGCGAAACGAAGTTGTGCATAGCCGCGGGCATCACGTGCGGCGAAGAATACATCCGCACAAAGTCCGTTTCCGAATGGAAAAAGTCGCCGCTTCCCGAAATCAATAAAATACCCGCGATCTTTTTGCTGTACGTATAAACACCGCACGAGGCTATACGATTAATAATTATTAATTTCGTTTATACAGATACACTTCGGCAAATCCGCCGATTGCACCGGCGTTTTACAAACCGACGCATAGCCGGATATATTTATTAATTAATAAATTCACACTTTCAGAAAAACCGTATCGGAAATTTTCCGTTCCTGTTTTCGATCGGCATCATATTCTGGTTTCGGGGGGGGGGGGTACGGAGCGAGAACGTCCCTTGTTTTTATAAAGCATACCGTCCGCTTTTTTAATAAGTTCAACGGCGCTCATATCCTGTCCGTCGGTTTTCGCATAACCGATGCTCAGTTTTATCATATAGGGTAATCTGCGTGCGGCCGCTTCCGCATCGATTGTTTTATTAAAATCGTATATCAATTCATCGGGATTCGGCAGATAAAGAGATTCCACAACCAATAAAAATTCATCGCCGCCGAACCGTGCGGTAAAAGCGCTGTATTTTTGGCTTATTATCCGAAGCACTTGCGCAACGATGCGTAACACTTTATCGCCTTCGATATGACCGTAGGTATCGTTTATCTCTTTAAAAAAATCGATATCGAACATAAATAAATACAAAGGCCATTCGGTAAGCGGACTGTTGAATTTTGTTTCAAGATATTGATTGGCACGGCGCCGGTTGTTCAGCTCGGTCAGCGCATCGCTGAAAATCTGCGCTTGCTGAAAATTAATAAACGTAATGAAAAAGCCTGAAAATATGGCCATTTCGACAAGCGGCGTACCCGGAACGAAAATCTGAAGCGAACCGACGGCAACGGAGGCAATGATGGAAAAAGCGAGGCTGAACGTTGCTTTTTTCCGCATCGGCATTTGTTCTTTCGATCCGTACCACAACGCCCGAAAAGCCGCAGAGGCAAAATACAAAAGTACGATCGTCATTTGCCAGCAATAATAGGGTCCGCGCACATAGCGGTTGTCGCTCGTTATATAAAAAATCCATCCGGTACGATACGAGCAGATACACATAAAAAAAGAAAGTACGAGCGGAACCGAAGCGATAATCCATAATTCGCGTTTTTTTACAAACAGCGTTTTTAATCTGATTTCCGTATAGATGAGCGTTAAAAAGCCGAGAACGCCTACTAAAAAAACGGACAAAAAGCAAACGGCGCCGTTTACAAAACGCAAAAAGTACGGCATATAACCGTATTCGCCCAAAATCCACGCCGCATCGATAAAAGAATAGGCTATAAATATCTGCAGCATAGTTTTCAATATGCGTATTTCAAGTTCGCTGCCGATATCGGTTGTCAGTTTTTTAATTATTAAAAAGGAAAAAGCGATGGAAAGAAAATCAACTACCATGTAGGTAAGAACGCTGTTGATCGCTTGAGGCATACGATCCTTCCTTCTTCTTAAATGTAAAATTTTGAACAAACTTTTACAGGAAAGTGCAGCGCATTTTTAAAGTAAACTCTATATTCCGAAAAAGTTTTACGTCTGTATGTCCGCTTTACAAAACGGCACACATTCCGCATCAACCGTTGAAAATATTATAGCATATATTTAATTTTTTTACTACTGCAAAAGTTTTTCCGATTTTTTATAATTTTTATAATTTGAAAATAATTGATTTGACAAGCGGCGGCCGATGTTTTATGATAATTCGAGTATCCTAAAATCCGTCGAATTTTCGGATGGGGCATACTTAAACGGAGCATATATGTTAAAAAATATTCCTTCCATTGTCGGACCGGATTTATTAAAAATACTGTCGGAAATGGGACACGGAGATGAAATCGCAATCGTCGACGGCAATTATCCTGCCGCTTCGCGGGCGCAGCGGCTCGTACGTATGGACGGGCACGGCGTATGCGAAGTACTCAAAGCCGTTCTCGCGCTTTTTCCCCTCGACCACATGAAAGAAAATGCGATTCTCATGGAAGTTCCGAAAAACAATTTCGTCGAAACGCCGATTTGGAAAGAATTCGACGCCCTATGCCGGGACGGCGATGACGCTTATAAAAATTATTCGCTTATAGAAGCGGGCGAATTTTATAATCGCACCGAAAAATGCTACGCCGTAATCGCGACGAGCGAAAAAGCACTATATGCCAACATAATTTTGCGAAAAGGCATCGTGCGCTGAGGACGGAAGGCTATGATCATCGATTCAATCGAAAATATCGGAAAATACGCACTTTCTTTTCCGGCGCTTTCGGAAGTACAAAAAGCGATCGAAACGGCGATGACACGGGAAGAAGGAACGTACAATGAATCGGTACGCTACTCGGTAAGCGAATACCGGACGCGGCCGAAAGGCACGAAAGGTTATGAAACGCACCGCCATGCGGCGGATGTGCAGATTATCGTATCCGGCGAAGAGATAATCGATATATGCGAAAATGCCGGCATGAAAGCGCGGGGCGAATACGACGCCGAAAACGACATTCAATTTTTTGACAGCGAGCTTGCTTTGCGCTATATCGCGCGGCCGGGAAAATTTATCGTTCTTTTCCCCGGAGAAGGACACGAACCGAACCTTTCGATCACGGAGCCGAAAACGGTGCGCAAAATCGTATTTAAAATAAAAATGTAACAGGAGCGGCAGCTGCGCTCGATCGGCACAAAAGTGGGGCCGGATAAGTGCATTTTCGTGCTGCAGTATATTTTTCATAAAGAGGGATTTTTAATTTGACACTGATAAAAACTCATGCTATTATACATCGTTAATATTCTAAAATAAGATAAAATTTTATATTGGAAAAAGTTATGAAAAAAATTATCTGCACCGTTCTATCGGTTTTACTGCTGTGCGCAATGGCGGCGGCAAACGGCAAAAGCGACGGCGATCCCGACGTCGTTTCTGAAAATCAAAAAATAACGCTGAAATGGGCGTCGGTTCATCCGGCCGAACATCCCGCTTCTCAAATGATGGCGCGCATCGCGGAAGAGATTTCGGAAAAGACGGACGGCCGCATCGAAATCAAATGCTTTCCGGGTTCGCAGCTCGGCGGAAGCAAAGATTTGATCCGCGCGGTACAAAAAGGCGATATCGATATGGTGAGCGAAGGAGCGGCAAACTTCGGACAGTACGTGCCTTCCGCAACCATTGCCGAAGCGCCCTATATTTGGCGCAGCATCGGTCATCTTGAATCGGCTCTCAACGGAGCGTTCGGACAAAAAATAAATGAAGCGCTTGTCGGTGAAAGCGGTATGCGTATGCTCGGCGCAATGTATTACGGAACGCGCCATCTGTCGACGTCCACAAAAGCGGTGCATTCGGTCGCCGATTGCGCAGGCATGAATATCCGCGTTCCCGAAAACGATCTGTTCGTCGCAATGGCGCACGCGTGGGGTTCCAATTCGAAACCGATCACGTTCAGCGAATTGTATTTGGCGCTCCAATACAATATCGTCGACGGACAGGAAAATCCGCTGCCGACCTTCGCTTCCGCAAAACTGCAGGAAGTGCAAAAATACGTCATCCTCACGGGACACGTTATGACGCCCGCGTTCGTCGTCATCAACGAAAACACGTGGCAAAAGCTCGATGCCGACGATCGGGAAATCATAAAAGCATCGCTTGCAAAAAATATCGAATGGCAAAATAATGAAATCGTCAAACAGGAAAAGGAATTGATTGCCGCGCTCGAAACACAGGGCATAACGGTCATCACGCCCGACGTCGAAAGCTTCAGAGTAGCCACGCTGAAAACGCTGCCGCCGATGTTCGAAGCGAAGTGGGGCAAGGGTACTTGGGAAAGCATTCAGGATATTCAATAACCGCCGAGCGCTTGTACTACGGGCAGCTTACGCCGGAGCGCTATGCTTCGGCGAGAGCTGCAAACTGAACACCGCATTCCCACGCGAGCTGCGGACAAAACGCTTATCCCAGCGTAAGCTGCGTTTCTTTTTCTTTTTGATTTTTCAAATAACAGTCGCGGCAAAGACAGGTATATTCGCTGTCGCCGACAACGATATCGCTTGTCTTGGCACCTTGCTTATAATACGAATAGTTTCCGATTTGACTTGCACACTGCGTACACACACCGTTCAATTTGATGATGGAATCGCAATACGGCAAAAGCTGCGCCGCTTCGGCAAAAAGCGTGCATTCCGATGTCGCAAGCAGACCGGCAAAATAGACGTCCTGATCTTTTCGGCACTCGGCGGCAAGTCCGGCACAGTTTTTTATCATAAAATATTCGTCGACGAACACGGCGTCGTATTCATCGAAACGAGTACCGCCGTCAAAGGCGCAAACGGAAACGGTATCGATCTTTTTCGATTCCGCAAGCCGGCGCAAAGCGTTTTCGAGGGGTGAATGTGAAAAAAAACTGCGCGTGTCACGCTCGGGTCGAACGAGAATGATTTTTTTATGCGCGTATACGTAGCGCTCCATCTTTTGAAACAACAGCGTCGATTTACCCGAAAACATCGGCCCCGTAATCAGCTCAACCATGCCTACCCCGCCTGCACGCTACTGTAACGCAAAAACGACAGCGTGGCAATGAGAAAATATGCCGAAGTTCCGCTTGTGCGTTACCTTCGGACAGCTGTTTTCGGATAAGAAATAAAACTTTATCGAAAAACAAGCAGTATCGATATTATAAAATTTTCGGGACTAAACTCCCTATAAATCGTCGCTTTTTTCATATAAAATACAATCATGATTCCGAATATAATTCTTTGCGATGACCACACTCTGTTGAGAAGCGGAATAAAAAGCTGGATAGAAACTCATTCAAAATACAAGGTTACGCATGAAGCGGGAACTTGGACGGAATGCGAAAAAATTATCGAAGCGTTTCGTGCGTCCGACTGTCGCTCGTCCGGCTCTCCGAGCGACCATATCGCCGTCGTGGATATTTCGTTCAAAGCCGAATATTCGCCGGCAGCCCGCGAAGAAAATTGCGGTTTTGAAATAATCCGCCGTTTTACCGCGCTCGGCGTTCCGTGCATCGCGTATTCAAGTCATGATTCGGGAGGATTCGTAGAACACGCCGTAAGTTCCGCCGTCGGGGCAAAAGGCTTTGTTTCAAAAAATGCGGATGAAGAAATTTTGCTTGCGGCAATTCGTGCCGTGTCTGACGGAAAAACATACATTCAGGCGGAACTGGTAACAGGCCTTTTGGAAGTGAACCACATAACGCGGACTTTTACCAAAAAAGAAAAACTCCTTGCGGATGCGCTGACAATCCATAACACAAACGCCGAAGTTGCCGCCGCTCTCGGCATCACGGAAAAAACCGTTGTAAATTATCTTATAATTTTGTATGACAAAGCGGGAGTAAAAAGCAAACTTGAATTCTTGGAAAAAATGGGGAGGTTAAATTGAACGTCGAAAATAGCGCCGTTCAATTTAACTTCGAGTTTCGGACAAAGCCGAAACATCGCTTATTAGCTGTGCGCAAAAAGCGCACGAATTGCACAGCTCCTAAATCTGAAGATTTACTTGCTGTACAATTTTAAGGGAGGTTAAATTGAACGTCCGAGTGAAAGCACTTTATAAAACGGCACTTCTTTGCTTGGCCGCACTCGCTTTGAACATTGTAACTTTCTTACTCGTCACGTATTTGCGGCTTCCCGTTTTTATGGACACGATTTTTATGGTCGCTCTCGTTTTTTATGCGGGGCTTGTGCCGGCTCTGATCGTCGCAGCTCTCTATAATCCGATTATGACGATTTTGCTTTGTGTAATTAACGGAACGGAAATCTTTTACTTTGATTTTTTGTATGCAATCTGCGGAATTCTGATTGTCATTTCGACTTGGATTTTCAGCCGCAACAAAAAAGAATTCTTTTTCAGTCATACCGTTACGGTTTTATACCTTTTGATTATCGCGTTCGTTTCCGCTTTTTTAACCTGTTTTTCCGCAAGCGCGCTGAACACGTTTATTCGTCCGCTTTTCGGAAACTTATCGCGGTTTTCCGCAATCGACGATTTTTACATCGCATTCCAAAATTTAAAATTCGGGACATTCCTTTCATATCTTTTGCCGCGTATTCCGATCATCGTGCTGGACAGGCTGATTTCCACTTTTTTAGGCTACGGAATATACCGGGTAATTAAACTATGAACGAACAGCAATTACATGATTTACTTTTTGCCTTAAACCTCTACACGTCATTTTTTCTCTTTTTGATCGTGCTTTGTTTTGCATCTTTTGTCGCGGTTCTGTTTAGTCTGATCCACAATATAAAGAACCGCAAAAATTTACAGGGAAACCGGGAGTTTATTTCGGAAATAATCCAGACGCAGGAAGCGGAACGAAACCGTATAAGCCGGGAACTTCACGATACGGTAAGTCAGAATATAAAGACCCTTCTTCTCAAAGAAAAAGAACTTTCGGCGGTTTTAAGCGATTATAATTTTAAAAGCGATGAAATACAATTCAAAATCGAAAAAATCATCGATCTTGAAAAACAAAATCAAAAGCAGCTCAGAACGATCATTCGAAACCTTGCAGTTCCGGCTGTCGGCAACATTCCTTTTAAAACCGTCATAAACGATTTGTGCGAACAGTTCAAAGAGCAAAGCGGCATAGACTGCTCGTTTTTCGTTTCTCCCGACGTTGGGCTTGACGATTTTTCAAAAGAGCAAAAACATCACATTTTGCGGATAATTCAGGAAGCCCTGAACAATGCACAAACGCACGCAAAAGCAAGAGAGACAAGCATTGTCATAAGAAAAGTAAGCCGCAACGTAAACCGCCGTTCCGAGCCGGTTCCGGAGCAAAACTTGCAGACCGGCGAAGATTTTATTTGCATAATGATTTTTGACGACGGACAGGGCTTTGCCGGCACGGCACAAATTGAAAGCGGACTATATTCGCAAAATCACTTCGGCATGAGCGGAATGGAAATGCGTGCAAAACTTTTAGGCGGTTCTCTTGTTGTGCAAAGCACTGCGGAAGCCGGAACGGAAGTGAGGCTTGAGATTCCGGTAAAAAGCGTATAGTTTCAATCCGATTCAGTCATAATCCCGAAGTTTTGACTTTCCCATTTGTCCCGATTTTTTCGGGAGTAAACTCCCTATCATGTAAGCAAAAACAGGTGTAAAATAAACACAAACAATAAAACTGTCGCAGGTTTTTTGTTTAAAAGATATTTTAGTAAAATTGGTTTATGGAGAATTATAAAGATAAAAATTAGTGTTTAGGAAGAAAATAGGAAAGGGTGAAAAAATAAGCTGGATAAGTTCAGGCTACAGCACAATAAAGATGCCTGTATATTTGTTATGGATAATAGATATGTAGGCATGTGTTAAGTGGACAGTGCAAAAGCATCACTAAATATATAAAAAAGGACATGAATATGGTACAAACCAAGGAAACCTTGAGAAATTGTTTGGAAGCTCATAGTATGGCTACTGTTTTGGATCTAGCATATACACAATATTCTGTTCAATGGCAGAAAATTGGAAATATGCAGACAAGCGCAGGTTCCATATTAACTGTTTTGTCATTAATTGTAAGTTTAATGATTGGAATAATATCCCAAATATCTAATACTGAAAAATTATTGAATGAACTCGGTATATTTAAGTATTCTTTGTATATATCCTTTGTTTTTGCAATTATATACTTAATAATAAGTGCTTTTTTTGTATATGGGATTATGAAACCCAAAAAATTAGATATATTAAAATATCCTGCAAGTATGAAAGATTTGATTTCAAAAGACATTATTGATCAAATTAGTAATAGCGATAATGAAATACAAAAGTGTTTTGAAATTGATACTAAAATGATGCTAAATTTAAATGAAGAAATTGAAGGAATACATAATATATTAAGTAAAAATCAGGCAAATTATTCAAAATGTATATTAGCGTCATTCTTTTCATTATTTTCATGTATTATGGCTTTATTACATGTAATAATAGAATTGTTTAAAAATAATACATTTTACATTTCTATCATTGGAATTCTTGGATATTTATCAATACTTGGAATAATCGTAATAATTTTTGGAGGAAA
Source organism: Treponema socranskii subsp. paredis ATCC 35535 (assembly GCA_000413015.1). Lineage (GTDB taxonomy): Bacteria > Spirochaetota > Spirochaetia > Treponematales > Treponemataceae > Treponema_D > Treponema_D paredis. The sequence continues at coordinate 1,882,293 of KE332515.1, read as the reverse complement.
ATCGAAATGGCAGTAAAAGAAATAATTGAGGATAGTTCTATGGAAAATGAAGAACGAGAGTTAGTCTTATGTACAGAAAGTGCAAGAGATAATATAAAGAAAGTCTTGGATAAATATAGACAAGAATTTTCACAAAATTATTCTATGCCAAGTTTTAATTCTGTTTATCAAAGATTTAGAACAGATTTCCAAGCAAATAAAAATAAATCAACACAGCAATTAGCAGTAGAAAGTTATTGTGTTGAAATGGGGATGACTGATACTGATAAAATAAAAATGATAAGGCTTGTTGAATCAATCACCTAATACTGTTTTTTTAGCCCGCATTTTTTCACACGCAAAAATGCGGTTAAAAATAATATAAACCGGCGAGGAGGAACTATGAGAACCTGTTTAAGAAAAATCGGAATAGTGGCGGCGGTTGCAGCCGTCGCGGTGATCATGATTACGGGATGCAAAAACACCGTAGAAGAAGACAAAAAAGCTGACGAGAGCGCGCCTGCCGCCGTTACAAACCTTACGGCGACGGCAAAAGACAGCCGAGTGCTTCTTACATGGACGGACGCTTCGGACAGTGACATCTACGGCTACGAAGTAAGCTACAGCGGAAGCGCCCCGATAAACCGGGCCGCACTTCCCGCGCTGAACGATAAAAGCATGATGGTTGCTCAAGGTGCCGGCGGCTGCTATGTCTCGGGTCTTACGAACGGCACGGAGTACACGTTCACCGTAAGGACAATGGACACAAGCGGAAACAAGAGCGGGGACGTAACGGTAAAGGCAACTCCGGTAGCCGTCAGCGCGAATTCACCGATGACGATCGCTTTGAGCGTCCCGGATGCCGCCACGAACACAAGCCTCAATGTAAAGGTAGAGGTAACGACAGCCGCCGAAATAAAGAAGGTCGTGTACAAAAAGAACGGAAGTTTAATTGCAAAAAACCTCCTTTCGGACACAGACGCAAATGACGTTACGGGAAGCGTCAAGACAAACGGTTACTTCACGATTACGGCGGCAAGCGAAGCCGAAGGAAACCAAACGTACACGGTGGCAGTCCTTGACGAATCGGGACGAGAGGAGGCGGAGCAGATTGCCGTGGCAAACTTTGACTTTACGCCGCCTTTCAAAGTAAAAAATGTTTTGGCAGTATATTCAAACACGCACAATGAGATAATCCTGAATTGGACAAACCCGAGCAACAGCGACTTTGACCGTGTGGAAATCTCGTACACGACGAACGACGGAACGACAGATTCGCCTAAATCGCAAGCGGAAATCGTAAAAGGCGCGACCAAGACATTCACCGGCATCGACGCAACGAAGGCATACTACACCTACTACATAGCGAGCGTTGACAAACTCGGAAACAAGAGCGCGGAAGTTAAACATAAGGTGGGCGTACAGACTGGCACAAGCAACGTTCCCGAAGGCTTTGTGGAAGTACCCGGCACCTCAATCGCCGGAACGGAAAGCTGGACACCGAGTTCAGCAGTATTTGTGAGCGGCCGCGTTCTGGAGATAAAATCCTTTTACATGAGCGACCACGAAGTAACAAGAGCGGAGTACAAGGAGGTAATCGGAAGCCTCCCGGGCAGCATGGCGGACGCTTACGACAAGGACGGCAACAAGCTTACCGGAGACGCCGCAGGCAACAATCCTGTAAACAAAGTCAGCTGGTATGACGCACTCGTGTACTGCAATAAACTTTCGATAAAAGAAAGCCTCACCCCATGCTATACAATCAACAGCTCGACAGATCCGACAACCTGGGGTGCAGTTCCAACATCGAGCGACTCTACATGGAACGCCGCTACATGCGACTTCGATGCGGACGGCTACCGCCTTCCGACGGAAGCGGAATGGGAGTGGGCTGCCCGCGGCGGAGAGAACTACACTTACGCCGGAAGCAACGATGTAAATGAAGTGGCATGGTATACATCAAACACAAACGATACAGGAACCAGGGACGTGAAGACAAAGAAAAAGAACGGCTACGGACTGTACGACATGAGCGGGAACGTGTGGGAATGGTGCTGGGACCGGTACGGAAACATATCGAACACCACACCAAACACAGGCTCGGCGTCGGGTTCTAGCCGCTGTCGACGTGGCAGTTCTTGGTATGAAGGCGCCTTCGTCGCGCGGGTTGCTGACCGGAACTTCGGCGACCCGAACTTTCGCTACGACGTCCATGGCTTCCGCCTGGTTCGCAACGCCGACTAGCGTTTGCAGTTCTGCAAGGAAAGTATTAACACCTTCCGCATTCTGCGGAAGGGCGAAGCCGCGCGGTAACCGGCCGGCGGTGAAAATTGGTCTTACAGATACAATTTGCTCTGCTGCCTGTATATGGGTTAGGGATAGAAGCGGAAATTGCCGAAGGCGATTGGAGCGGATAGCCCGACCCGCCGCAGGCGGGGAACCCCCTAAAAAAAACGAAACGTACGATGTAATTAATACTTGGCATTGACGTACGCTATAATGTACCTTATCTTAAAAATAGTAAACATTAAGTTATATGAAATTATGTGTTGGTTTTAATGATTGAGAGATGATTTTTTTATAAAATATTGTATACTATGAGAAATAGATGGAAGGTGTGATAAACAGTTCGGCGGAAATTCAGCCTCACTGTTTATCTGCCGAGTTTGCCTTTCGGCAAACGTCGCATTATGAGAGGTACCTATGTCGGAATTAGCTTTTAAGCAACTTTCAGCACAAGTTGATATGCTTTCTTATACTGAGAAAATTAAATTACTTGATAAGATAGTACGGACTTTACACAGACCCGTAAAAACTCATAAAAGAGAATTCTCGGACTTTAATGCGGTTTTCGGTTTGTGGAAAGACAGGCATCTTTCCGTTGAGGAAATAAGAAGCAAGTCTTGGGGCCGTTCTTAATGATTTATCTTTGTGATACTTGCGTTCTTATAGACTATCTTCGTGGAAAAACCGAAGTTCAGCAAAAACTTGAGCAAGACAAAGGACTGGGTTTGGGAATGTCTTCTATTACTTATTACGAATATCAAAGACTTTCAGTTTATTCCTGATTTGGCTTTGGTGTAGATTAAGATATAGTTTTTGTATAGAAAAGAACGCCTAACACCTGCTTCAACCTGACATTGCCTTTTTCGATGGAAGCCGCGCAATAAGCGGCGAACGGCGCGCGGTGAGAATTGGTCGTACAGATACAGTTTGTTCTACTGCCGGCATACGGGTTAGGGATAGAAGCGGAAATTGCCGAAGGCGATTGGAGCGGATAGCCCGACCCGCCTGAGGCGGGGAACCCCCTAAAAAATAACTTTCTAAAACGCCGAAAACAACCGCTTTTTTCCATAAATATAACCCTTGACTACATATAAAAATATGTATTATTATATATTTAAGAGGTGGTAATATGTTAGTAGAAAGTTCTCAAATTATGCCGATTACACAGTTGCAAAAAACGCTCACACAGACTGTCAGAAAGATTTCCGAAGACCATCAGCCTGTTTTCATTATGAAAAACAATATCATGGAAGCCGTTATGATTCCATTTGACCGTTACGAGAAACTTTCCGAATTGGAAGAACTTGAAGAACACAAAGAAATTTTTTCAGAGGTTCAAAAAAGAATGAGCCGTTACGATGCTTCAAAGTCTGTAAGTTGGTCATCTCTTAGGGATGAATAATGAGTAAAAAAGGGGAATTCCGCGCGGATGAATTTGAAAAAATCCGGTTGATTCCGGAAGCAGCCGAAGAATATAAAAATTTGGATGGCAGTATAAGGGTTGAGGTTGATAAGAAGTTTGCAAAACTTGATAAAAATCCGTTTCTTGGTTTTCCGCTGGGCAATAAAGCGAATATGGATTTAACAGGTTTTTATAAACTTTATGCTTGTGGTAAAAGCGTCCGTATTGTTTACCGACTTTTGACTCCGGAAAAAGTAGAAATCATCGAGATTTGGGGCATTGGGAAAAGAGAAAACATGGAAGTCTATAAAGAGGTAGACGACAGAAAGAATGGATAGGATAACTGCCTAATGTGATTACGAAAGCCGGCACCACAAGAAAACCCGATTCACCTGAGGCGGGGAACCCCCTGAAAAATAACTTTATAAAACACCGAAAATAAGATATAATTGAGAACCTTTCAAAATTAAATCAGCAAATTATAATATACTTGAAATCGAAAACGAAGCTCATGCGAAAAAAATGTCGCTTTCAAGATGGGCCGTAAGCAAAATCATGGAAAAAATAGAACCGCATTATCCTGAAGGTTGGGCCGATTTGTTCGGTTCCGTTTCAGATTCGTTATTTACCGGACCCGATCAGCCGAAACTTGAAGTGCGAGAGGCTTTTTAATGTATTTTTATGGAAAAGACTACGGAGAAAGTGGAACAATTTTTAAAGCCGTTTGAAATTATCGATTTCACGGACGAAATGTCTTACGAGTATGCAAAAATACGAAAAGATTTGGAGCTTGCAGGTACACCGATAGGTGCGAACGATTTGCTTATTGCCGCCGCCGCAGTGCATAAAAAAGCGACTCTTATTACTCATAATACGGATGAATTTTCGAGAATAACCGATTTGAAAATTGAAGATTGGGTAAAAGAGTGAAAACTGAAAAAGGACGTACGATAAATACGGTACTTGTTCAAGTCAGAGTTGATAAAGCTCTAAAAGATGAAGTTACTGATATCTATAATCATTACGGACCGGATTTACCGACAGCTATCAGGATTTTTATGAAAAAAAGGGAAAATTTCGTAAGATTGATAAAAACCGGAGGAACATGAAAGCGATATTGTAATGACTTAATTTTAAACATCGCATAGTACATTAAAGAAACTGTCCAAAAAGTTCAGTTTTTGGACAGCATCCGCATCGGACTTATTTGATATTTCGATTTTTGGCAAACGAAGTCGCATATTGAATCGAATTCAGCAAGCTCAACTCGTTTTGAATGCCTTGTCCCGCATGACCGAAAGCCGTTCCGTGATCGACGGATACGCGGATGATCGGAAGACCGAGCGTTATATTGACGCCTTCTACGGCTCCCCATTTTTTTGCCGTTTTGTCGTATACGAAACCGAGCACTTTCAGCGGTATGTGTCCCTGATCGTGGTACTGAACGACAAGCACGTCGTACCAGCCGCCGCGCGCTTTCGAAAACGCCGTATCGGCGGGAAGCGGCCCGTCGACGTCGATGCCTTCGCTTTTCGCCTGTTCTATTGCCGGAATAATTTCTTTGATTTCTTCGTCGCCGAATAAACCGTTTTCTCCCGCGTGAGGATTAAGACCGCAGACTCCTACTTTCGGACGTGCTATGCCCAGCTGTTTGCACGCCTGATTTGCAAGACGTATGCATTCGAGTTCACGATCCTTTTTCGCGCGGTCGCACGCTTCCCGCAGCGATATGTGAGTCGACACGTGTACGACGCGAAGATCGTCTCCGGCAAGCATCATCGCATATTTTTTCGTATGCGTATAATCGGCGTATATTTCCGTATGTCCGCTGTAATGATGCCCCGCAAGATTGATCGCTTCTTTATTAAACGCATTCGTTACCGTGCCGTTGATTTCGCCTTTCATCGCCATATCGATAACCTTTATGACGCATTGAAAAGCGGCTTCTCCGCACATCGCGCTCACTTTTCCGTATTCGAATTTCGACATATCGACGAGTTCGAGATGATATACGTCGATCGTACCAAGTTCGAACTTCGCCTCTTTGACTGATGCGATGCGGTTGATCTTCGTCGATGTGTCTTTTAAAATGCGCAGCGAATCTTCGATCATCTTTACGTCGCCGACGACGAATGGCCGGCACATTTTATAGACGTCCGGATTGCGCAGCGCTTTTACCGACAGTTCGGGACCGCAGCCTGCGGGATCTCCCATCGTAATACCGATAATCGGTCTTTCGTTCATATATGCCTCCGTCGCGTCACCGTATTTTTATTCGATAACGCTTTCATAAATCATGCGGATATCATCGAGGCTCAACTTTTTGCGGTTGTTGACAAGGAGCCGCTGCTGCTGAGAACCTGCCGTTACGAGAAAATCGACGTCCTCTTTTGTGATGCCGAATTTTTTTAAACTTACCGGAATCTCCGTATTTTTAACGATTTCCGCAATACGCCGTACAACGTATTTACTTTTTTCTTCGGTGCTTTCGCGGGCCGATTCGGGATGAATCGTATCGCATAATTCGGCGAGTTCTTTGATGCACGCATCACGGTTGAAATCCATAACCCGCGCAAATAAAATCGCATTTGAAACGCCGTGCGCAATATGGTATTTCCCGCCGAGGGGATACGAAAGCGCGTGTACCGCAGTAGTTCCGCTGCCGGTAATCGCGACTCCGCCGTAAAATGCACCGAGAAGCATGTTCATCTTCGCATCGAGATCGGCCGGATCGGTATACGCTTTTTCGATCGAAGAAAAGATAAGCCGGGCACCGGCACGTGCATATTCGTTACTCAACACGGTTGCTTTATTCGATGTATAGCATTCGACGCAGTGCGCAAGCGCATCGACTCCCGTTGCGGCGACGATGCTACTCGGAAGACGGGCGATCATATTGACGTCGAGGATAACTCCGTCGGGGATGAGCGCGGGATTAACGATGCCTTTTTTACTGCTTTCTTCGGGGATCGCGACGATCGCGTTTTGGGTCGCTTCCGAACCGGTACCGCATGTCGTCGGAATAAAAACCGATCGCATACGTTTTTGTGCAAGAGAAGAATCGTTTACCAAATCGAATACCGTATACGGCGCACCGATAAGAACGGCAGCCAATTTTGCCGTATCCATAGTGCTGCCGCCGCCGACGGCGACGACGAGATCGCCCTGCACTCCGCCCGCTTCTTTTATAACCGCATCGACATCATAGACGGACGGTTCGGCTGTGATACCGTCGAATATTCTGCAGCCGACGTTCTCTCTTTCCAAAATTGCGATAACTCCGTCGCAAAGACCTGCCGCCCTGATGCCTTTATCCGTAAACAAAAGGACGCGCTTTACGGAATCGCGCTTTACAATGTCGGCAAGTTTTTCAATACTGCCCACCCCCGCATGCAGTTCAGACGGTATTTTCAAACAACTTATCATATATCGTTCCTTACTCCCTCTCGTCGTGACTATATTTTAATAAAAAATCGACACATTCGATAAGTACCGAATCGTCCCCGAAGCCGCCCGATTTCGTGATGATCGGAAGCGAATCCGCTTTGCCTCCGACCAAAATACCGAGCGGCGTACCCGGCACGATTTCGCAAACGGGCTCGATACCGAAAGCACCCAGCGCATTGCACAGCCGCAGCGTCGTATCGCCGCCGCATGAAACGATCGCCCGAAGCGGAAACGCTTCGTATATGCGCGCGGCAAGTTTGCCCAAAGCGCGCGACAGAACGTCCGCTTCACGGTAATTTTCATCGCTGTCTTTGAGTACAATCCTAAAATCTTCAAACAAACTCGAAAGCACGACGAGGAGCGTCGTATCTCCCGCAGCGATTCTGCGAGCGGCTTTTTCAAAGCAATCGTTCACAACTTTACTCTCGCCGCCGTATTTTATCGTTTTCGTATCCGCAACGATGCAGCGCGTATGTACATAGTCGCACAGCTTTTGAAACTGCATACGCGTTTTTTTATTGCGCGAACCGGAAATGACGAGCGTAAAGCCGTCCTTCAACGGCAAGTTTTCAGCCGCCTCTTTTTTCTTTTCCGCGAAACGCATGGCATCGAACCGTGCAAGCCCGGCCGATCCGCACAACACATATTTTTCCGGAAAAGACAAGGCAGCATCGTATATCGATTTCAAATCGTTTTCCGAACATGCGTCGAGCACGAAAACGGAAGCGCCGGATTTCGAAGCTTCGTCAAGCATATATTTTCCAACAGCTGCCGCGCCGTCCCGAACGATTTCAAGCGGCACCGAACGCACGGTACGCTTCATATCTTCCGCAACGGTTTTTACCGCATCGATTTTATCGTCTCCGGCATGCAATATGCCGCTTTTGACGACGCGTCCGTTTTCGGGATAAGCCGGACACACGAAGGCAAAATCGCTTTCGAAGGAATCCATAACCGCGTCGAGTTCCGCGCCCGGATTCCCCCGCAGCACCGAATCGATTTTTTTATAGGGAGCGGCGGATCCGTTTTTATTAAAAAATCGGCACGCTTTGTAAACGGCGTCATAGGCTTTTGCGCTCGGCATGGCGCGGCTGTCCGTATTTACCGAAATGACATCGTACCCTGCAAAACGCGATATACTTTCGGAATCGGGCATACCCACGCTTACAATTGAAGATGCTCCGCAGTTTTTATATTGAACGGCAGTATCGTTCGCGCCGGTTAAATCATCCGCAAGTATAATCATAAACAAATTTTATTTTGCAATATTCGTGCCAATCAATTTAAAACACGCGGCAAAAATTTCGAACGAGGAAAGATAAATTATGTACTGAAAGCGCTGCGGTTTACCGCGGTTACTGCGGACGGCTGCAAAATAAACGTATATTATAAAAAATATTTTTTTAATACCGTTTAAGAAAATTAAAATCCGATGTTGCAATACGCACCGAAGGTTGCAAAACGCAATTATAGTCGTTTATTGCAACATCAAGCACAAAGAAAATTTCCTCTCAATAATTCGAATTCCGTAAAAGCGATTGCCGAACATTTCGGAGCGGCAGACTGTTTTTTTAATTATCAATGTGTTATTATAGTATCGTACTTCGATATGAAGTTTTAATAATTTTTATACAACAAGGGGGCGCATATGAAAATCGGATTCGGAAGCGATCATTCGGGCGTTGCATTAAAACATATTTTAATGGAACACGTTCGCAATAAAGGATACGAATGCGTTGATTACGGTGCGGCGGATTCGAAGGTTCCGGCAAACTATGCCGAATTCGGCTTAAAGGTTGCCGAAGCGATTAAATCGCGTGAAGTTGAAAAGGGTGTGATGGTGTGCGGATCGGGCGTCGGCATTTCTCTTGCCGCAAACAAGGTTCCGGGAGTGAGGGCTGCGGCGTGCAGCGAACCGTGTACGGCAAAGCTCGCCGTCGAACACAGCGATATAAACGCTGTCGCCATGGGCGTATGTATCGTCGGACCCGAAGAAGCGAAAATGATTGTCGATGCCTTTCTCGATGCCCGCTTTGAAGACGGTGTCTACACGGAACGGGTCGACACTCTTTCCGCTATAGAAAGAAAATACGGCAAATAAACGCGGCCGCCGAATCGGCGGCTTTTGCGGACTTTATTGCAATACGGCTTTTTCTATTTCCGCAGCCAAAATTCTTGCCGATGCCGAATTAAAATGAACGCCGTCTACGCTTGCATTCAAACCTCGTGCTTTTGCGAACCCGTCTTTACAAAACGGCAACAGCGTCATTATGACGGCATCTATAAGCCTGAACGCAAAACCGTGTTTCCACGTATAGGTGCGCTTGTCGGGCGGAAGCGTTTCTTTTTGCAGTTCGTATATATCGATAAAAGAATAATTATATTTTTGCGCCAATCGTTTGATAACGGCGTTTCTTCGTATCGTCTTTTCGTGCGGAAAATTTTTTAAATTAATAAACGGCATTCCGAAAACGATTATGTGTTTATTTTTTTCTGAGCATAAGTGCAAAAGCCTGTCGTATTCGCGTTCAAAGACATCGTCGTTTTCTATGCACCGTTTTATTTTGCAGCGCAGATTCATTGTCAAAAACCAAAACAAAGAAAGGGATTTTAAATACGGCAGCAGAATATCGTTTGTACCGATTCCGAGGATGAATGTACCGCCCCCGTGTCGGGGCTTATCGATTATTTTTTTGAGCCGGCCGTAAGCGCCCCTAAGCGTGTCGCCGTTTTTTCCTTTGTTTACGGCATGAATTTTTTTGTTTAAAAAATGAATATACGAATAGCCGACATTACCGAATGTTAAGCTGTCGCCGACACAGATGAGTTTCATTCCACGCTGATTATTGTCCGTTTGCCGTCTTCAATAATAACGGCTTGCGAATTATTGATAGCGCATATTTCGAGCGTCGGAAAGGCTTGCATAATTTGCTCCGTAGCTTTTTTGAACGGCGCGGTAAGATAATGCGGCAGGATATAAAAATCAATAAGCTTTAATCCCGCATAGTCGCTTTGCGAATAATCTTTCGGAATCGGATCCATTTTCTCAATATAAGAAATTGTCGGTGCACATACGATAGCCCCTGCCGACTCTCCGATAAATAATTTCCCTTTTTCCAGCTGCCGTTTTAAAAGTTTATCCGTTCCGGTTTTTCGTAAACAGTCGATGAGGAAAAACGAATTACCTCCGGTAAAATAAATAACATCGGCATCATCAAACAGCGTTTTTATTTTCGAAAATTCTTCGCTCGAAATATCGGTTTCCGTCAGCAAGGCGCCCGCTTTTTTGAATAATTTACGTGCCGAACCGACATATCCCGTATACCCTTCGTGTATTGATGCGGTCGGAATGAACAGAACCTTTTTCCCCGCAATTTGCTCTTCGACGGCGGAGCCGACACTTGAAAAATGTGAACATAAAAATAAACGCATGCTTTGCAATCTCCTTTGCTTACATATAGTATCACTTTTATGTTTATATTTACAGCCCGGCAAGGTATTGATACAACTGTGTGTGCAGAGATCGCATTTCGTCGGGCGCTTTCATCGAGTGCCGGTACATAAATAAATTTCCGAAGCGGCTTTTAAAAACTTGAGTAAAAATGCCTTGCAGCACGGGAGCCGGCAGCAGTCTCAAAAGGTGCATTTTCGGCGGTAAAAGTTTTACTCCCGAACGGTACAATTTTTGAAAATTGTTTTTTATGTGCCGTGCCGTATCGTTCATAATGCCCGCTTCTTTCCAAATCTCTTCCGGATTTTCGGCTTTATAATACGCATCGGCAATCGGAACAACCAGAGCCAAGTGACAGAGCTGCCAGGCATGCATGTCTTTTACGATTCGGTACGGCACGCCCGCCGTCTTAAAAAGGGCCGCAAGTTTTTTCAACCGCTCCGATGTGTTCCCGCCGATTTCGGCGAATGTCGTAGCCTGAATAAGAGGCGGCGTAAAATCCGCTTTCAACACGCCGTCTTCATAGCTGCCGCCCGCCCCCGGAAACGCAGGGATAATACGCCCTTCGCCGCACAGGTTCTCCCAGTCGGCGTAAGGTTCAAGCGTGTTGACCATTGTAACGATGTTCGGGCTGCCGTTCGACCGGAGTTCTTCGAGCGCCGTATGCACTTGATTTTCTTTTACCGTCAAAAAGATAAAATCATAGATATCATCGTTTTGCAATGCATCGATAACTTTAACCTTTGCTTTATACTGTTTGCCGTTTTTTTCATACAGCAAGCCGCACGTTTTCAGCGTTTCAAGTTTTTTCCCTCTTGCGTACACCGTCGTGTCATAGCCCGCTTCGGCGAACACGGCGGCATACAAACCGCCGATTACGCCCGCACCGTAGATTAAGAGTTTCATTTGTCGACTGCGGTCTCCTCTGAATTGAAAATTATTCCACAAATAGATTTCCGTATAAAAAAGTAAAATATTGATGGAAACTCAACTGCTTTTTCCTTTTTGCATTTTATGTAATTCGGCGATATAACTCAAGCCGAAAATCTCAATCTCGTCTAACACTTTTTGAAATTTAGTTCCCAATTTACTTAAAGAGTATTCAACATGAGGCGGGACTTCGGCAAAGACTTTTCGGTCGATCAGTTTATCTTTTTCAAGCTGACGCAGCTGTCTCGTTAAAACAGTTCGAGTTGTTGTAGGCATCAATCTTTGAAGTTCATTAAACCTTTTTGCGCCCGTACTCAGATGATATAAAATTATAATCGCCCATTTCCCTTGCAATACTCTTTGAGTAGTAGCGAAGGGGCACTTATCATAAATCGACATCATAAAAAACTCCTTTGCGGTAGTATATTAGATACCATGTATTATAAATGTTCGTACTTGTAAAATCAAGATAAAGGAGTATAATAATACCTATAGAAGAGAGGATTTCTTCTAAATATTTGCCGGAGGAATTTTATGAAAAATGAAACAATGAAAGTATTTGATGCTTATCGCGATGCATTGGAAAGAGGTGATTTTGCGGGAGTTTTTGCAACAATCTCCGATGCTATTGTATGGCACATGGGAGGCGAAAGTTCGCTTTCAGGTACGGTTGTAGGGAAACAGGCATTGGGAGAGCGTTTAGGGGAATTTGCAAAAAGGAGCGGCGGTACATTTAAAGTTATTACCAATTGGGCTGCAAGCAACGAGTGTTTTGTTGCTGCAAGTGTTGTTTCCGTAGCTCAAAGAGGTTCCGACAAGCTCAATGATCCGGGTATTGATCTATTCAAAATAGAAAACGGTAAGATACAAGAAGTATGGACTTTTGCCGAACAACAATCGGCAGAAGATACATTTTGGGACAAAGTATAGAATTTTTATGTGTTACAGATAATTCATCATAGTAAATAAAAGACGTCTAACATCCGCTTCAAGTTGATATTGCTTCAGTGCAATGATGCGGGTTGAGCGGAACTAGAAGAAATATTGGAAGTATTTGATGACCCTGCCTTTTTAATAGGATATGGTTTTGAGCATTCCGAAAAAGAGGATAGATATTACGGAATCGGAAATTTGAACGGAATATTGATAGTTCTGGTCTTTTTTACTGAAAAGAAAAACAGAATACGGTTAATATCCGCACGGCAAGCAGATAAAGACTTGAGGGAGGAATATTATGATTACTTCAAAAAAATTAACGGCTGAAAGATTGGAAGAAATAAAAAATTATCCTATATCGTATGATGAGGATAGTCCTAAATTAACAAAGAAACAAATTGCAAGGCTAAGACCGGCGCATGAAGCATATTGGAATGTAACACCCGTTAAAAAAACAATTTCTATAAAAATAGATGCCGATATTCTTGCGGTCCTTCAGTCGTTAGGTAAAGGCTATCAGACCAGAATAAACAGTATTTTAAGAAAAGCTATTACTACGGGTGATTATTAATTTAACATTTATCTTCAGCTTATGCCTTCCAATTGAAACGATAAAAAATAATAAAAATATATATGGTTGGGTTTTCGGCGGTTATTTAACAGATAAATTAGAACCAGTGAAGCTTTGCAGCCAATTATCAAGGAAGCGCATTTGCTCTTCCGTTTCTATCGGCATATCGGATAAAGCGTGCATGGCGAAAAACGCGCCAATACTGTTTGCTATAATCATCACGGATTTGCAGTCTTTAAAAACGGAATCAAAATACGGCGAAAATTCTTTTTTTGCTTCCGGCTGCTCTCTTATTATCTTTTCCAGTTTTCCAATTTCAATAGCGGAATATTTTTAAAATGCTTTGTCTTATTGGTTACTAAAGTCAAATCATTGTAAATTGCCGTCGCTGCAATAAACAGATCCATGTCTTCTATTCTCATTGCTTTGGAATACATGTTCGCTTTTATATCGGCAAATAGTTCCATAATACCGATATTCAGCTCTTCGACAGGGTAAATTTCGCGAATACGATTCACTTTTAGCATATTCGTCCGTTCATTCTGCGAGCGTTTTGCACCGAATACAAGCTCTGCATACGTAATCATCGAAATGGAAATAGGAATATTTTTGTTTTCCTCAAATTTTGCCAACACAGTCTTGTCCCCTCGCAGCGCAAATATTATGATGTCGGTATCAATCAAATATGCCATCTACAGCCTCGAATCTTGTTGAATTGACGCGGGAAGTTCTTATATCGTCAATAATTTCTTCTGCACTTCTTGTATCTTCCCATGCTCCTGAAAGTTTCAAAAATTCTTCTGTGGCATTTTTCGGTTTTACGGGAACGGAAGTAAAATAATTTTGCAAAATGGTAACGACTTGTTGGCTGATTGAGCGGTTATCACGTTTTGCGGCGAATTTCAATCTGTCGTATAAGCGGTCATCCATGTCGCGGACTTGTAACATTGCCATATTTTGCCTCCGTTTATAGTATACGGCAGACTGCATGAGAAATCAAGCAAAGTTCATTTTTTTATCAAAGCAAGTGCCGATTCGGAAAGCGATGAAAAAAAACGATACGGGAACCGCTGATCGAGCGGTATGACATTATTTTCGCCCGAAAAAGGCCTCCGCCTAAAACCCCGGCATAATTTTTTTGATAAATTTCAAAAGGTGTGTTATAATACGGGAACATGATGATTTTAGTTAAGGGCGGCACATTTCAAATGGGTTCTCCGACCGGTATGGCCGACGAACGACCGGTACACACCGTTACCGTCGACGACTTTTACATGGACGAACATTTGGTTACCCAAGCCGAATGGAAAAAAATTATGGGTGTAAATCCCGCATATTTTTCAAGCAGTCCGAAAAAAGGCGAATCGCAAATCAAACGCCCCGTCGAACACATAAGCCAATACGACGCATTCGTCTACTGCAACAAACGCAGCATCACCGAAAAACTGACCCCGTGCTATATCATCAAAGGCGAATCCGATCCGAAAAAATGGGGCGCCGTTCCCGACGAACAAAACAACGTCTGGGACAACGCCCAATGCCGCTGGGAAGCGAACGGCTACCGGCTCCCGACCGAATCCGAATGGGAATACGCAGCGCGCGGCGGCGTTCACGACGGACAAAAAAAAGCGGCGAAAGACGCCGACGAAAACCGATCGTGGAACAAAAACAACAGCGACTGCATGACACATGCCGTGTGTTTAAAATCGCCTTCCGTTCTCGGCTTTTACGATCTTTTCGGAAACGTATGGGAATGGTGCTGGGATTGGTACGACTGCTATACGGCCGGCGAATTTGTAAACCCGCGCGGCGCCGAACGCACAGCCGACAACACCGACCGCATGGGACGCGGCGGCGCATGGAATGCCGAAGCATCCGACTGCTCGCCGTATTTCAGAAACTGCGGCAGCCCCGCTTCCCGCTACAATTTTATCGGCATGCGCGTCGTCCGCTCGAAAAAATAATAGATCGAATGTCGAGTTCGGAAAGTAGAAGCTTGATGGTAGTAAAACGGAATAGTGTATGAGGAGGAGCTGAAATGAAAACTCTTAAAACGATTGCGATTACTGTAATTACTTGCTGCTTGATAGGATGTGTATCAACCGCTGTTGCAAAAAGTGAATTTGCAGAAAAAACGCATTTGAGTATGGCTGTACCTATGCGAGTATTCACATGGGTAAAATCCGACGGCGCTAAAACTTTTATGAATGACTATGCTGCGGGTAAAATTATATTTAATTATTCTGAGGAAAATACTTTTATGGTAAAAGTAGAAAAAACAGATGGTGTAATAAATACTATATGGGGGAAGCAGCTTATTGAAATAGATGAAGAAATACGCTCTCTTGTTATCACGGCATTTATTTCTTCATGCTATTCTATCGCTGATAATAACGACGGGGTTGAGTCCGCTTTTAATGTCTTAAATCAAATTTTTTCAGATCCCATGTACGCACCGCTTAAAAATTTATTGCCGCAAAATTTAAAAGATGGACTGGATGCATATCGGACAAAAACTGATTGGCAAATATACAAAGCAGCATATTTTTCTACTGCAAACAATACATTCGTAATATTAAAGTAAATTTAATTATAGTGAACAACTCTGCTATTCTATTCGTATGAAAGATTTAATACCCCGACGTAGAGCGTCGGGGTTGTTGATTATGTTTTCCAGTTTTCTAATTGTAACAATGGAATATTCTTAAATTGCTTTGTATTATTCGTTACTAAGACCAAATCATTGTAAATTGCCGTCGCTGCAATACATAAATCCATATCTTCTATTCTTATTGCCTTTGCATACATTTTTGCTTTTATATCCGCAAAAATTTCCATAATACCGATATTCAACTCTTCGACGGGATAAATTTCACGAATGCGATTTACTTTTATCATATTCTTCTGTTCATTCCCTGACCGTTTTGCCCCAAAGACAAGCTCTGCATACGTAATCATCGAAATGGAAATAGGGATATTTTTGTTTTCCTCGAATTTTGCCAATACAGTTTTGTCCCCTCGAAGTGCAAAAATTATTATGTCGGTATCAATCAAATATGCCATCTAAAGCCTCAAATCTTGTTGAATTGACACGGGAAGTTCTTATATCGTCAATAATTTCTTCTGCGCTTCTTGCATCTTCCCATAAGCCTGAAAGCTTCAAAAACTCTTCTGTGGCATTTTTGGCTTTTACAGGAGCGGAAGTAAAATAATTTTGCAAAATGGTAACAACTTGCTGGCTGATCGAACGATTATCACGCTTTGCGGCGAATTTCAATCTATCGTATAAGCGATCATCCATATCGCGGACTTGTAACATTGCCATACTATGCCTCCGGATATAGTATACGGCAAGCAGTATGAAAAACCAAGCAAAACTCATGCTTGTGCTTTCTTAAATTTTATTTTCGATACCGATTCAATACAATGCAATGTGCTTATCCGATTTCCCGTCATAGTCGGAGACATACAAACACGATGTCATCTTTGCCGTCTTTGTTATTATCCCAATACCTTTTTTATATTCCCGTACACGATTTTAAAATTCTTAAAAATAAAAAACGCGATCAGCGTAACGATGAGCAATTTAATAAAATATTGAAAGCTTCCCATACAGTGCGCTATAAAATAAAACTCAGGCGATATGTTTGTCCCGCTTTCCGATCCCGTATATGAGCGCCGAATACCCGGAAGTTCGATGATAAATAAAACGAAAAAGAAAACACTGACGACGCCGGACAAAAAATAATAAAGAGCGCCCAACTTTAAATAATTTCTAAATTTCACTTATTTTTTTCCGTAAATTTTGCAAATACCCGACCGACTCCCCAAAATATAAAACCTTCAATCGTATTGCGCAACATCATTGTTATATATGAAAGCTGATCGAGCGTCGCGCGCCCCTCTTCCAATATTTTAATTATCAACGATATCGTTCCCGATGCGATGCTCAGTGCAATGTAAATCACGCTTAAATATTTTATATATTTCGGAACGTCGAATTTCTGCAGCGTATCGTTTTGTATCATCGCGGCATCTCCTTTTTTTTATGAACTGAGCAAGCGGTACGTGCATAGCTTCGCATCGCACACGGCGACACAAAATTCCGACCAATGAGAGTCTTTCGTTATGTATAAAGCTGCGCACTAAAGATCTGTCCCGTAAACTTACAGCCTATATCGGCAGGCGGTCGAAAAGATAAGTGCCTTTTGAGACAGCTCCTTAATCCTTCTTTTTTTTCGCCTTTGCCTTTGCTGCGCGCTCCGCGCTTGACGATACCGCTTTTTTTACACCCGACGCGATTTTTTTCGCAGTTTCGATCGCTTCTTTTTCCGCTTTCGGTGCGGATTTTTTTACGTTTGCCGCAATCTTTTTCGCAGCGGAAGCCGCCGTCTTTCCTGCAGCCGCCGACGATTTTTTTACTTCCGCGGTGATTTTACGCACGGTTTCGGGAGCGGTCTTTTTGACTTCTTCCGCAATCTTTTTTACCGTCTTCGGAGCCGATGCTTTTATGTCATCCGCAATTTTTTTCGTTGCTTCCGCAGCCGGCGATTTTTTCAAACCCGTTGCGATCTTTTTTGCAGCCGCCGTCATCGCCTTTTCCGCAGCATCAATCGATTTACGTACGGGACCGACGGTTTTGTGCTGTGCCGCATCGCAGATCATCGCCGCGCAGGTATCCAACCCGATCGCACTGCTTTTGAGACACAAGTCGTAATTTTTTACTTCGCCCCAAACGCGGTCGGTATTGTATTTGTAATAAAGCTTCCGCTTTTTGTCGCGGTCGAGCAGATACCGTTCCACATTCGGCGCATCGACTTTATAAATATTCGTCGAGCGCGCGATGCGGAAATCCATATCCGCATAGATAAAGACGTGAAAACAGTCCGTTCTGTCGCGCAGCACGTAATCGGCGCATCGCCCGACAATGACGCACGGACCTTCTTCCGCAATCTCCCGAATAATATTGTACTGCATCACGTAGAGCTTATCGAATACCGACTGCCCCGTAGAAAATCCGCCGAAACCCGCCGGCGCGCTGTACACGAGGTTTTGTCCCGCAGATGCGTATTCGCCCCGCTCTTCGATAAACTCCTTTGCAAGCCCGCTCTTTTCCGCAATCTTTTCTATGATTTCCTTATCGTAAAATTTCCAACCGAGTTTATCCGCGACGTCTTTTGCGATAATACGTCCGCCCGAACCGAACTGCCTGCTGACGGTGATGATTTTTATATCCATAATAAAATGCTCCTTTATCGTACAAACGGATGCGATCCGTAAAATCAGTATAACATATTCCAACGGATTTGTGAACGGAAAAAATAACGGGGAAAATTCTCAGTCTCGTCCGCAGTCGAGCAATTAAAAAAACTTCCATATTTATATTTTAAGGGGGAAAGCCTTCCCCTCGCGCGCACTCCGTTGCGCGCTGCCCCTTCCAGCGGGGACACCCCGCAACGCCCCGTCTGCATTGCGGGCACTCTCTGCCTCCAAAAAAATCTTCGAAAAACTCCGAAAACAAAACTTTTCCGCGATTTATATTAGGGAGGTGTCTTATGACAAAACACAATCGCCGATACAAAGATTCCGTTTTCGTTGATTTATTCGGTGAAGATAAAAATGCAAAAAGCAATTTTATCTCGCTCTACAACGCGCTCCACGGGATAAATTTCGACACATCTACGGAACTCGAGCAGCTGAGCCTCGAACAGGTCATGTATATGGCTTTTCGAAACGACGTCGCCTATCTCATAGACGGTAAAATCATCGCCCTGACAGAGCACCAATCCACAATCAACGCGAATATGCCGCTCCGCTTTTTGCAGTATGCTGCACGCCTCTACGAACGCATTCAAAATCCCCGCGACCGCTATCTCAAGTACCTAAAAAAAATCCCTACGCCCGAGTTTTACGTGTTCTATAACGGTGAAGAGGATTATCCTAAAAAATCGACGTTACGGCTTTCCGACGCCTTTATGACGCTGCCTGAAAAACCTGCACTCGAACTCGTTGTCAGCGTGACGAATATCAATTATAATAAGGGATGTAAGGTATTGCATACGTGTAAACTGCTGAAAGAGTATACGCTGTTCGTTGAAGCCGTACGCAGGCATACGAAACTTGACAGTGAAAGCGGCTTTAAGAATGCGATCAAAGAGTGCATACAAAACGACATCTTGCGGGAGTATTTACAAAGAAAAAGTCGGGAGGTGATGAATATGTTAATTGCCGAATATGATTACGATATAGACATCGCCGTGCAGCGGAAAGAAGAAAGAGAAATTGCTTTGAAAGAAGGCTCATACCGAAAAGCGTTACAAGATGCTGCTAATTTCAAAAAACTCGGCGTTTCTGTCAATATCATTGCTCAAGCTACCGGTCTCTCCGAAGCGGAAGTCGAACAGCTGTAACGCTTCTTTGTACATCCCTGCGCGTTGACACATACGCTCCGGTCGGCTAGGATTGCGGCAAAGAGGTTTTGCGATGCTGAATCACAACGATCCGAAAGACGTCGAAGCGTTTAACAAAGGCATAGACCGCGCCGCGCTCGTCAATTCATGCAAACACTTTGTGCTCGACATGGACGGCACTTTTTATCTCGGCAACACGATTTTGCCGGGCAGTCTCGATTTTTTAAAGACGCTCGAAAAAACGGGACGCGACTATTTATTTTTTACGAATAACTCGTCGAAAAGCCCCGACGTGTACATCGAAAAACTTGCGGGTATGAACTGCTTTATTTCGCGGAAACAAATCATGACGAGCGGAGACGTAACGATCGAATATCTGAACGCCGCATATCCGGGAAAGCGGGTATACCTCGTCGGAACGGAAGCTCTTATCAAAAGTTTCCGCGAAGGGGGAATCGATCTCGTCGAAGACGATCCGGATATCGTCGTCATCGGTTTCGACACGACGCTCACGTATGAAAAGATCGTAAAAGCGAGCGACTACGTGCGCGCCGGCGCCGTTTATCTTGCGACGCATCCCGACATCAACTGCCCCGTCGAAAACGGCTACATCACAGACGTCGGCGCGTTCTGCGCGATGATTTCGCTGTCGGCGGGTGTCGGCGAAGTAAAATCGCTCGGAAAGCCGAATCCCGAAACCGTCGACATGGCAATGCTCCGTGCAGGCTGGAAAAACCGCAGCGAAATCGCTTTTGTCGGCGATCGCCTCTACACCGACATAGCAGTCGGCGTCAACAACGGCGCTCACGGACTGCTCGTGCTTACCGGCGAAGCGAATATGCGCGACGTACAAAAATCCGATACGAAACCAGATGCGGTTTTCCGCGACTTGCGCGAAATCGGTTCGTTCCTGAAATAAAACGGCAATATCTATTTTTTCCGGCGCGTTTTCAATGCACTTGCGTCCGAGGCTTCCCCGTAGTCATCCTGTCGATGAGTTTGTTTTTAAATTCGAGACGGGTTAAGGCGACGTGTTCGATATCGCCGTTTTCAAGTTTCGCCTGCAAAAGCGAAAACGCGCTCTGTCCGCGCTGATTGATAAAGTGGTCGATCGTCGTAAGCGACACTCCGCTGAACTTGGACGGGTAGATGTTGTCGAAACCGCATACGCTGTAGTCGTCGGGGATACGAAACCCCTCATCGATGATTTCGTCGATGACGCCGTAGGCGACCATGTCGTTGATGGCGACGATCGCGGTAACGTCGGGATACATCCGTATGCATTTTTTCGCGAGCGCACGCCCCGTGCGGTGTTCGATTTCAACGGTCGAAAGCTCCGACATCGGATCGACGTCGCTCGTGATAAGCGATACGGTACCGAATTTTTTAAAGCTTTCGCACAATCCCCTGTAGCGCAGCACGCGCGAAGAATGATATTTGTTGAGCGTCGTCGAAACATAGCAGACGCGCTTGTGTCCGAGCGAAATCAAATGCGTTCCCATTTGATAACCTGCGTCGAAATTGTTTATTTCCGCCATATCGATCCGCAGCGCATCCTGTTTGTCTCCGACTGCGACGACCGGCAGACTGTCGGCCATTTTTTCGGCAAGCCCGGGCTGCTGCGGTACCATTGAAAAAATCAATCCGCGCACGGCAGGGTTTTGCGCAAATGCGATGATTTTCTTTTCGCGTTCGATGTTCCAATATGTATTGTAGATGAGTGTCGTATAGCCGCTTTTTTCGGCGGCGAGTTCCATGCCCTGCAGGAGCGTTGCGTAGTACGGATTGATTATAGACGGACAGACGATGACGATGATGCCCGTTTTGTCGATACCGTGTTTCGGTTTGTAGTTGAATTTTCTGGCGGCGGCGTAGACGGCTTCGATCGTATCGTCGGAAAAGCGGGAAAGATTTTTTCCTGCGAGTATCATTGAAACGGCTGCCGTTGAAATGTGAACGACATCGGCGATATCGCGCAAAGTCGGTTTCGCTTTCATTTATTAAACAAAATTTAACACGGATTTTAAAAAAGCGCAAGAAAAATTTGACAAGCGCCTCTTTTGGCCTTATGATAAGGGAAAATACGGATCAATATCTATCGCCTATTGTTTAATTTTGTTGAATTATCAACGCAGGAGGACCTATGAAAAAACCGTTAATCTTTTTTGCCGCATGTGCGATTTTGCTTTCGGCAAATACGCTGGGAGCCCAGAAAAAGGCATCGGGCAAAAAAAATTACAAGCTCGTTTTGAGAATGAGCCACGTATTCGCGCCGAACGAACAGCTGACAAAATCGCTTACGATCGTCTGCGACAACGTTGCAAAGCGCACGAACGGTGCAATCGAAATTCAGCAGTATCCGCAGGGACAGCTTGCAACGTACAAAGACGGCGTCGAACAGGTTGTACAAGGTGCGAAATTCATTTCGGTGGAAGACCCGTCTTACCTCGGCGACTACGTTGCCGATTTCAACGCGCTCGTCGGCCCCATGCTCTACAGCAATTTCGATCAATATGAATATCTCATCCGCACCGATTTGGTCAAACGCATGATCAAAGAAGTCGAAGACAAACACAGGATCAAAGTACTCGCCCTCGATTATATTTTCGGCTTCAGAAGTTTGATGACGAATAAAGTCATTAAAACGCCGGCGGATTTGCGGGGCATGAAAATCCGCGTACCGGGCAGCCAGCTCTTTATCAACACGCTCAACGCCATGGGCGCGAGCGCAACGCCGCTGCCGTTTTCCGAAACGATTTCCGCCGTACAGCAGGGCGTCGTCGACGGTCTTGAAGGAACGATGGACGCATACGGTGTAAACGGCAGCTCCGAAGTCGCAAAAAAGATGGCGCTCACAAATCACTTTCTCGGAACATGCGGCGTATACATCAACGCGGATTTGTTCAATTCCATTCCGAAAGAATATCAAATCATCATTCAGGAAGAGTTTACGAAGGGCGCGGCTCACATGATTTCGGAAGTTTCGAAAAACTACAACACTGCAAAAGCGAAGCTCGAATCGCAGGGTATTACGTTCAATGAAGTCGATCACGATGCATTTGCAAAAGCCGTCGCTCCGGTGTACGCCAATATGAAAGGCACGACACCCGGCATCGTAGACAAATTCCGCGCGGAACTCGCAAAAATGCCGAAAAAATAATCGCGTGCATACAATCGTGTATCGTACCGGCCGTACAACTTCACGCCGGTATGCTCATCTTCCGAAACGCGGGTGTGAGACAAAGCTTTCGCCTGCGTTTCGGCTTTTACGGATATCAAAATGGAAAAAATAAAAAAATTTTTTAATTATTTTGAAGAGATCTGTGCCGGCTCTTTTCTTATCGCGACGACGGTGCTCGTCATCATCAACGTGTTTACGCGATATTTTCTGAAGACAGCCATCTATTGGTCGGAAGAAGTTGCGACAGGCTGTTTTGTGTGGAGCGTTTTCCTCGGCGCAGCAGCGGCCTACAAACGGAAGGTACACGTAAGCGTCGATATGATCGTCAACCTTGCGAAAGGAAAGATGCGCATTTTTATCGCCCTCGTCATGGATCTGCTGCTCGTCCTTGTAAACGGCTATATTGCGTATATGGCGCTGCGTTACGTAAAAGTGTCGCACGTAAAACCGACGCCCGTTCTCGGTATATCGTCGGTATGTATCAGCGCGTCGATTCTCATCGCATTTACGCTCATGACGGTATATTCCGTCAAATTTTTTATTTTCGATTTTATTAAAATAACAAAACAGGGGGATACGCAATGATCGGATACCTTCCCGTTATTCTCGTTCTCGTTCTGTATTTTTCAAGCATGCCGATCGCATTCGCTCTGTTCGGCGCGACGATGTTTTATTTCGGTTTTATCGATACCGGTACGTCCGCCGCCCTGCTTTTGCAGCGTTTTGTCAGCGCGACACAGTCCTTTCCGCTACTCGCCATTCCGTTTTTCGTTATGGCCGGTTCCATTATGAATTACTGCGGTATCAGTAAAAAGCTCATGCAGTTTGCCGATGTGCTCACCGGCCATATGCCAGGCGGGCTCGCTCAGTCGAACGTTTTGCTCAGTATGCTCATGGGCGGCGTTTCCGGTTCGGCAAATGCGGATGCCGCAATGGAAAGCAAAATGCTTGTCCCCGAAATGGAAAAGCGCGGTTTCGGCAAAGCGTTTTCCGCAGCGATCACTGCAGCATCTTCCGCCGTTACGCCGGTCATTCCGCCGGGCATCAATTTGATCGTCTATGCGCTCATCGCAAGCTGTTCGGTCGGCCGTATGTTTGCCGCAGGATATTTGCCGGGCTTTTTGATGACGCTGTCGCTGATGATAACCGTGCATATTATTTCAAAAAAGAGAAAATACGGAACGACAAGAACGCGCGCTGCGGCTCCGATTGAAATCGGCAAGCAGGCGATCGATTCGCTTTGGGCGCTGCTCTTTCCGTTCGGTATCGTACTCGGACTCCGTATCGGACTGTTTACGCCGTCGGAAGCCGGAGCGATTGCGGTTTTGTATTGTATCATCGTCGGAAAATTCGTGTACAAAGAATTGAAAAAAGAACACATCGTTCCGATCATCCTTGAAACGGTGTACGGAACGAGTACGGTCGTCTTTATCATTGTTGCCGCATCGGTGTTCGGCTACTATTTGAACTGGCAGCGCATCCCGCAGACGATGACAACGTGGCTGCTCGGCATTACGCAAAACAAATATGTCATGCTGATGATTTTCAACGTCGTGCTGCTCATCGGCGGTATGTTCCTCGAAGGCGGAGCGCTTATCATCATACTCGCGCCGCTGCTCGTGCCGGTCATCACGCAGCTCGGCGTCGACGTCATACACTTCGGTTTAATCTGCATCGTCAATATCATGATCGGAGGGCTTACACCGCCGTTCGGTTCCATGATGTTTACGTGCTGCGGTATTACCGGCTGCAAACTCGAAGCGTTCATCAAAGAAGTGTATCCGTTTATCATCGCGCTTCTCGTGTCGCTCATCCTTGTAACATATATTCCGCAGATATCGCTTGTCGTACCGAATTTGATTTACGGTGCGGCAGGATGATAGCTACGGTAAAAAAAACAGCAGAAAAAAATACAGGAGAATTTTATGAATATTGTTGCACACCGCGGAGACAGCGGTTCTTACCCGGAAAATACGATGCTCGCATTCCGCAAAGCCGTTGAAGCGGGCTCGGACGGAATCGAACTCGACGTACAGCTTACAAAAGACGGAACGGTCGTCATCATCCACGATGAAAAAGTCGACCGCACGACCGACGGCACAGGCGACGTCCGCAATCTTTCATTTGCGGAACTTCGAAAACTCGACGCGGCAAAAAAATGGAACGGAAAATTCCCGAAAGAATCCATACCCTCATTCGAAGAATACTGCGAATGGGCGGCAACGGTAAACATAACGACGAATATCGAACTGAAAACAGGGCTTGTATATTATGAAGACATCGAGCAAAAAACGATCGATATCATCGATAAATATAAACTCGAAAAAAAAGTGATGTTTTCGTCGTTCAATCACAGCTCGCTCATCACGGCAAAAAAAATCGCACCTTCGATTCCAGCAGGAGCGCTCGTCGAAGAAACCGGTTTGGTAAACGCGGGTTTTTACTGCAAAAAATACGGTTTTGAATTCTACCATCCGAGTTATAAAAATCTGAACGATGAAGCGGTGGCGGAATTGAAACGGCACGGCATCGGCATCAATGTATGGACGGTCAACACGATGGCCGAACTTGAAAAAATGTACGCGTGGAATATTTCCGGAACCATCACGAATTATCCGGCGGTATGCCGCGCGTATTGCAACGGAATGCAAAAATAATAATCAATAACGATCGTGCGGATGTCATTTTGCCGTAATGCGGCAGGCGTTTAACGTTTTCGAAAATGACCGACACACGATCGCCTCAAACGTATCGGCTTTCGTGCGCTCAGATATTGCGCGCGATCTCCGTGCCTTCGACGAGAGCTTCGAGCAGCGTACACACGGGCGTCGGAATACCGTGCGCTTTTCCGAGCTTGTTCACCGTACCGCAAAACCACGCGTTTTCACTTTTTCTGCCGGCTTCAAAATCCTGCAGCATGGAAGTTTTACCGTGCCTATCGAAGCCGATGATAAGCGAAAGCGTATCTTCGAACATCGTCTGCGTAAGCGGAACGCCTTCGGCTTGAGCGACGGCGATGACTTCTTTTCCGACGCTCCGCGCAAGATCGCACATAACGGGAGCGGAAAAAGCTCCGTACGGAGCGCGGCACAAAGCGCTCAGCGTATTGAACACGACGTTGAGCAGAAATTTTTTCCACTGCGCGAGGTGAATATTTTCCGGTACTTCGCTTCCAATTTTCGCTTTTGCAAACAATTCTTCGACGGCTTTTACCCGATCGGTTTTTTTATTGTCCTTTTCACCGAATACGATACGGCCTTCGACGGGACAGCGGATTTGATTTTTTTCGTGAATAGAACTGATGCCGATGATAAAGCTGTAGAGCACACGCTCTGCACCGTAAACCGATGCGGCGTCGCGTTCGCTTTGAATGCCGTTGCAAAGCACCATGATCGCCGTGTGAGCTCCGACGGCGCTGCGGATGCTTTCGAGCGCTTCACCGAGCTGAAGATTTTTCGTCGCAATTATTATTAAATCTGCAGGCACAGCGTCTTTCGGAGTGACATAATTAAAATCCTGTTTCACTCCGTTGATGAAGATACCGTCGCGCTCGTAGCGCGCTTTGCGCTCGGCATCGACTATACACCGTACGTTTGCTTTACCCCAAAAAGACGTAAGGCGGGACGCAACGACGGCTCCTACCGCACCCAATCCGACTATCGATACCGAAGCGATTTTCATGATTTGAGTATATCGCCAAACGCGCTTTCGAACAATGCTTCAATCGTAGACAACGGCGGAACAATCGCTATACAATCAATATGCGAGGTAAGCGATGAAAAACACGGTAAAGTTATCGAACGGAGCGGTTGTGCCGGCGATCGGACAGGGCACGTGGTATATCGGTGAGACAGCATCTAAACGCGCTCAGGAGATCGATGCGATCCGCTCGGGTATAGGAGCGGGCATGACGCTCATCGACACGGCGGAAATGTACGGCAGCGGCTTAAGCGAAAAACTCGTCGGAGAAGCGATTTCTTCGACGGATCGAAAAAAACTTTTTATCGTCTCGAAAGTGCTGCCGTCGAACGCCGGTAAAAAAAATATGGAGCGATCGTGCGATGCGACGCTCGAACGGCTCGGCACGGATCATCTCGATCTGTATCTCTATCATTGGCGGGGAAGTACGGCGCTTGCCGAAACGATTGCGTGTCTGGAAGAACTGAAAGCGAAGGGAAAAATCCGCGCGTGGGGCGTTTCGAATTTCGATACGCGCGATATGGACGAACTCTTTGCGCTTCCGTCGGGAAAAAATTGCGCCGTCAATCAAGTACTCTATCATTTGGGGTCTCGCGGCATCGAATTCGATTTATTGCCGTGGATGAGGCGGCACGGCGTCGCGCTTATGGCGTATTGCCCACTCGCACAGGCGGGGACATTACGCCGCGGTTTATTTGAAAACGAATCCGTCGCCGCCGTTGCACAAAAACACGGCAGCGACGTGACGCAAGTACTGCTCGCATGGTGTATCCGCGACGGCACTACGATTGCGATCCCGCGCAGTTCGCGAAAAGAGCATACGCTGCTCAATGCGGGCGCCGATACGGTGCAGCTCGATGCACAAGATTTTATCGCGTTGGATAAAGCGTTTCCTCCGCCGACACATAAAATGCCGCTCGATATCGAATAGGGCGGATGTCGAGTTTTATATCGGTAAAGGCAAATTCCATACCAACGAAACACGCCGTTTCAGTGTTTCGTTTAACCGTTCCTTGAAATTGCACAACGAGTAAATCTTCAGATTTAGGAGCTGTGCAATTAGTGCGCGCCCCGCAACGAGCGCGTAAGCGCGAAGTTTCGAGCGGTGCGCACGATGATGTGCGAGTTTGCCTTTCGGCAAACTCGCCGTTAAACGGAACACGCCATTTAAGTGTTTCGTTTAACCGTTCCGTTTGTTTTTCACACGAAGGATTATGCGATGAAAAAGAACATGTCGATAAAAATGCCGTACTTCGAAACGGCCGGTATAAAATCTCCTCTTTTTAAATCGATGATTGCGATCGCCGCGCTTTTGTTGCCGCTCGTATTCGCGTCATGTACGTCTTCCGTCGAACTGCATGCAAACGGCGACGGCAGCATAAACATACTGTATGACGCCGCATTCGATTCCGCCTTTATCGAAATCATGCAATCGCTTTCGGGTGAAAGCGGACAGCAGCTTTTCGATGCGGATGAAATGGCCTCTCAGTTTCGGGCAGCGGGTATCAAAGACGCGCGCGTCGCATCTCCGGTGAACACTTCTCTCGGTATTGCTCTTCGCCTGCCGAAAGAAGGAAATGATCCGATATCGCAGTCGGGCTGTATTTCCCGGGCCGCCCGCTCTTTGGCGATCACGGTTTCTCCCGCATCCTGTGCAAAATTATACAAACTCCTGCCCGATACGCTGCAGTCGTATATCGATTTATTTATGGCACCCGTTTTTCTCGGAGAAGCTGTACCCAAAGACGAATACGTCGATTTGATCGCTTCCGTCTACGGTAAAGCGCTCGCCGATGAAGCCGCACGCGCAAAAATAAAGATTTCGTTTTTTGCGCCGAACGGAGAAAAAGCGGTAAAAACGATCGAGTGTCCCCTCGCCGATCTGCTCACGGCGGCGAAACCGCTCGTATTTTCCGCCGCATGGTAAAGTGCAAAATTAAAGCGCTCTCTTTTTTCCGATGCCCGCACAAATGTGTGCGGCATCGCATTTTCATCTTCACGAAATTTCACAAAATTCATTGGCGTGAATTTTTCCTTCTTCAATATTCGATTCACTTTTCTTGACCTTACTATTTTTCAGTACTATACTGACATATACAATCTTCTTATACAGTGAGGCAATTTTATGAAAGTAATCGATACGAAAAATGCACCGGCTGCAATCGGCCCGTACTCTCAGGCGATCGTCGCAAACGGGTTCGTGTACACATCCGGACAAATTCCGATCAATCCGCAGACGGGCGCGGTCGAAGGCAAAACGATAACCGAACAGGCGGAACAGGTTATGAAAAATCTGAAAGCCGTGCTCGAAGCGGCGGGAAGCGATTTTACGAAAGCGGTCAAAACGCTGTGCTTTTTGAAAACGATGGATGACTTTGCAGCGTTCAACGAAGTGTACGCAAAATATTTTACGGGAAAGCCTGCGCGCTCGTGCGTCGCCGTCGTCGAGCTTCCGAAAAACGTACTCGTCGAAGTGGAAGTCGTCGCCCAAGCGGCAAGCTGATGTTCGCACGAATAAAAAAAACAGAAGCCGATGATCGAATCCCGTTCGGATCAGACACCGGCTTCTGAATATGCGGGATACCGTCGGCGTCCCGCTGGAAAATTAATAAAAATTATTAAAATCTGACAGTTCCCTCGAATCGCACGCAGCTTAAATCTTTGTACTTTCCGTAAGTACCCTCGCTTTTCGGACCGGGAAAATAGCCGTCGAATGCAAGCAAAAGCGAAATCTCATCGGTAAGGTTGTACTTGACTTTAAGGCCGGCGAAGCCGTCCAAATCGTTCCAGCGTACAAGACCGGTACACGAAAGCGTGAGCGTATCGGAAAAAAGCGTCTTCGAAAAGTTTGCCGTCGCGCCGTGCTCGTACGCGTCGCGCGCAAGCGAATCGACATAGGCAAATACGACGTCTCCGTAGTACTGCGCGGTAAGCATCCAGCCGTTTTTATTCCAGTCGATTCCCGCAAGGGCTCTCAGTTCGTTTTTTCTTTCGTAGCCGCCGAATGAAGTTTGTCCGAGCTGGAGCGCGCGTTCGATAAAAAACGCGCTTTCCGCTCTGATCACAAAGGCCCCTGCGGGAACGGCCAAGTCGAAGCCCGCCATGCCGTAGCGATAATACTTTCCCGTCACGGTAATTTTAGGCGGCGGCATCGCACCGGGCGCGTACGAGAGGTTCGGCGAATCGTCGAAGCCGTAATATCCGTACAGCGAAAAGTCGATCGCCGGAAACCAAAAACTTACGCGCGCGGCATAGCTTGAATTTGCGATGTTCAGCTCCGGCTTTGAAATATCGCCGAGTACGACCTCTACGCCGGCAGGACTGGGAATGAGCGCTTTCCTGATCGGATTCCACGATTCGAGCGGAAGCGCGGAGGATCTGAAAAAGGGGATCCAATATGCGTCGGCGGAAAAATACGTTCCCGAAAACGTCGCCTTTACCGCGTCGATGCCGAGCCTGCTTTCGCTGTAATTCGCCGTACCGAGCGACGCAAGATTTTGCGGACAGAGGATATCCGCGATACGTATGCCGTCCGCTTTTCCCCAAGCGCTTATCTGCCGTCCGATTTTTAAGCCGGCCGTCAAACCTTTTCCAAATTCGTTCGACGTCCACGTAAAATACGCTTCCTGCAGTTCCGCGCCGAGTCCGTCGACAACCGAAAAACTTCCACCGGAATTCGCAGCGAGCGCGTTGAAGTACGCGTTGCCCGCGATAAAAACCGTACAATTCGCAAACCGCGCATCGACTTCTCCGCTCACCGTTTCTTTTGCGGATGAAAAATCTCCCGCATTGTCGCCGCGGATAAAAACGCCGACTGAGGTTTTCGCACTTCCCGAAAACGTGATGTCCTGCGAAAAGGCAAAGGAAACGGTAAGAACGCAGACAAGAGCGATCACGGAAAAACGATGCCGGCGCATCGCCTGCATCGTTTTTAAAATTAATAATTTCATTTTATCGCTCCGCGCTCAAGGGACGCAACGGTAAAGACGGAATCGTTTATCGGCATATTGTAGTGTACGTCTTTCATTTCGATGACGGTCGAATGATTCGTCCTGACGTTTTGCATCGTCATCTTGCCGATCGTCCATATACCGTCGATTTTTTCAATTTTTTCGCATTCCAATTTCCGCTGCAGCACATTTTGGCGATCGTAATATTCTCCTTTTACCGCTTTATAATTATCTTTTCGGATCCATACGATGCGGCGGGGATTTTTTTCCGTTTTATCTTTTGAAACACATTCGATTTTCCAACAGTCGGCATTATTAATATTTTCCGAACCGAGCAGATTGAACGTATCTTTCGAAAGGGCGCGGTCGCCCATATCGTCGTAGGTAAAATCTGTTCCCATAAAATCGCCGCTGCTTTCGCTGCCGGATATGCGACGCACTTTTTTCATCGCGGGCATATACAGCCAGTTGTCGGAATCTTTTTTCGTACCGTCGGCTTTTTCATCGTACTCCCACATCAAATAGCCGACACCGGCGACATCTTTCGGCGTTCGAAAAACGATAACCGTTTTGTCGGTATCTCCGTAATCTTTTGTATAATAAACGACTTCGCGCACACGCTGAGTGCCGGTTTTGTTGATAAGCGTCATCGTCGCGGTATACGTTCCCGTTTTGCCGGTATCCGTATTTTTGCTTCGCTTCATAATGTCATAGCCGCTCAAATCCTGTGCGGCGGCCGCAAACGCGCAGGCACCGAGGGCAAAAAATACGGCCGCTTTCTTTAATAATTTTTCGACTCTTTTCATAGTATCCTCCAAAGCAATATCGTTTATCGTATCGTTCTGTTTTATAAGAACAACATACATTGCCGTTCTGCGGCGGGTTTATACGTTACCGACATAAGGTTCTCCGTCAGAAACATATTTACCAAAAGTTATATGATGCTAACTTATTATCAACAGTATCGTATGCCAAGCTTGATTTTTTGTCAACACAGCGGAATAATGGATATGAGAAAATAATATGGCTACCGTTTTTTGGGGATTGATGATTCCGTTTGCCGGAACGACGCTCGGCGCCGCGTGCGTATTTTTCATGAAACGCGAAATGCACGACGGCGTACGGCGCGCGCTTATGGGATTTGCCGCCGGCGTGATGGTTGCGGCATCCGTATGGTCGCTCCTCATCCCGTCCATCGAAATGGCCGAGGCGGCAAAAAGTTTATCGTTTATACCGGCTCTCGTCGGCTTTTTATTCGGCATCGCCTTTCTTTTTTCGCTCGATAGAATAACGCCTCACCTGCAATCGACGCATCCGCTCCCGAAGGACCGAAATCGCGTCTGAGCCGTACGCTCATGCTCGTATTCGCGGTAACGCTGCACAATATTCCCGAAGGCATGGCCGTCGGCGTTGTATTCGCCGGTATGACGAGCGGTACCGCCAACGTTTCCGCAGCCGCGGCTTTTGCGCTTTCGCTCGGCATAGCGATTCAAAACTTTCCCGAAGGCGCAATCATTTCAATGCCGCTGAGAACGGAAGGCAACAGTAAAGCGAAATCGTTTTGGTACGGGATGCTCTCCGGAGCCGTCGAACCCGTCGCCGCCGTGATTACGATTTTATTAACCGAAACGGTTTTAAGCGCACTGCCGTATTTTCTTTCGTTCGCCGCCGGAGCCATGATTTACGTCGTCATCGAAGAGCTCATCCCCGAAGCGACGCGTGACGATAAAACCGATGTCTGTACGATCGGCTTTGCCGTCGGCTTCGCTCTCATGATGGTGCTCGACGTCGCATTGAGTTGAATACCGAGCGTTATCGCAAATTTTCCAATTGCCGTTTTGCGAAGTCGGCATATCCTTTGTCATCCGATTCCGCCATCAGCAAATAATATTTTTCCGCTTCATCCGTTTCACCGAGATTTTTGCAAACGTATGCGAGATTTGCGAGCAAAATCATATCTCCCCATCGCGCTCCCATCCGGCTTTATAATATTTTTTTGCCTGCTCCAAATCATTTAAATAACTGTATGCCAAGCCCGCATCGTTGTATGCGACGGGATTATCCGGGAAATCTTTTACAAACAGCAGGGCGATTTCTCTTGCGCATTCGATCGCCGTTTGATTTTCCGTGCCGAGCCATTCTGCGATGTAGTTATGAACGGTTTCTTCAAAATCGACCGGTGTGTTTTCGAGCGGCGTATTATTCGCCCATAACCATTTTCCGTCGTATTTTTTATGAAACGCAAAAACCTTTTTTAGCAATTCTTTTTGATCGGAATATTCCTTCCGCATATAATAAAAATGCGCTTTACCGAAATACATATCGAGCCGTTTCGGATGATATGAGAGCCCTTTGTCGATGGCGGCAAAAGCTTTTTCCGAAAATGCATCGTCGTATGCCGTCGTCGAGTACAGATAAATCGTATCGCCGCTTTCATTTTTTGCTTCCGCGTATTCACCGGAATCCGGAGGCGTCGTTTCCATGCGTATTTGTTCCGCCGTTGCCTTTGCAATATAATAATTAAAATACGCGACGTATAATTCAGCATCTTTCGGTTTCGTTTTCTCCCATTTTACCAAACATCGTTCCGCTTCGTCGTAATCTTCGGCTTTCATCGAATTCCAAAATTTATCATAGGCGGTTTCCGAAAACAACAAAGGGATAAAAAGTGCAGACAATACTGCAATACAAATTCTCTTTTTCATAATTGCTCCGTAATATTTATAATAATTTAAAGCCTGCAATCTGTAAATGATATTTACAACGCGAAAAACGAATAGCTTAGCAAATCCTGCGCGGGGAACTTCGCGCTCCGCGCTCGTTGCAAGTCGCGCACTGCTCGGATTTGGTTGATGAAGTCTGGTATTGAAAAACGGCCGAGCCGTTTTTCTTTTATAGGAGACGCGCATAATTCCTCCGCACTGCTCGGATTTGCTCTTTTAAGTCGAGAGACGAAAAACGTTTAGCACGTTTTTCTTTTATA
>KE332515.1:1737338-1848413 GCA_000413015.1 Treponema socranskii subsp. paredis ATCC 35535 | reverse complement strand
GCTTTTTCCAATCCGTAGCGGTATTATGAATTGATTACAAAAATCACAGTGCAAGTAAAATACCGAATTCAGTTTCGGCAGGAGAATACGATGTCAGAAGGGATGAAAAAATTTTTACTCGGTGCGGTTGTCGGCGCGGCAGCGGTATCGCTTATGAAAACGGATATATTCCGTAAAAGCTGTTCCAAACTGATAGCTGCAGGTTTGCAGCTTAAGGAAGACGCCTCGGTATTTTTCGAATCGGTAAAAGAAGATGCCGAAGATGCTGAAGCGGAAGCTAAACAAAAAAAGGCGAACGCGGCGAAAGCGTAATTGTCCCGTATGAAGTTTTATGTTAAGCATTCTCTCCCCGGACGCATGCGCGTACGGTACGACAAATCCAAAGTAAGCGTGCGGCAGGCGGTGCTTGCGCAAAATCTGCTTTCCGTTCAGGAAGGCGTAGCTCAAGTAACGGTCAATCATATCGTCGGTTCTTTTCTTATCCGTTACGACGAAACAAAACAATCCGAACAAAGCATCAAAGCGCTGTTTGCCGCGCTTTCCGGAAAATATCTCAACGATGCGGATATGCTGGCATCCGTCGTACTTCCGCCGAAACGGGCAAGCCTTCCGGAATCGCTCATTTCTATGGCGGCATGGCATTATGCAAAACGGCTTTTGCCTGCTCCTTTAAGAATGCTTTTACAAA
This sequence comes from Treponema socranskii subsp. paredis ATCC 35535, assembly GCA_000413015.1. Lineage (GTDB taxonomy): Bacteria > Spirochaetota > Spirochaetia > Treponematales > Treponemataceae > Treponema_D > Treponema_D paredis. Next base: position 1,847,725 of record KE332515.1, on the reverse strand, counting down.
TCGCTTCAATCGCTCCGAGAATTTTAAAAGGTGCGGAACGGATTTTTTCAAGCCGTATTTTTTGTGCCGACGTCCTCGATGCGACGGCCATTACGGCAGCCGCGGCCACGGGCGATATGGCGACCGCATCGAATATCAATTTTTTACTCGATATCGGCGAAACGATCGAAGAATACACGAAAAAGAAATCATACGAAGATTTGGCGTTGACGCTGTTTTCCGAAAACGATCAGGCACAACTCGTCGAAGGGGAAACGGAGCGAAAGGTTCCGTTATACACTCTTAAAAAAGGCGATATCGTTGCGGTACGCACGGGTTCGCTTATCCCCGCCGACGGAGAAGTCGTCAAAGGCGAAGCGCTTGTCAATCAGGCGTCGATCACCGGAGAGCCTCTCGCGGTCGAAAAGCGAAAGGGGCACAGCGTCTTTGCCGGAACGATCGTGCAGGAAGGAGAGCTTTTCGTTCTCGTACGCGCGGCGGGCAGTCAAACGAAAGTGCAGAACATCATCACGATGATCGATTCGTCGCAGCAGCTGAAAGTTTCATCGCAGGTTCGTTCCGAGTACCTTGCCGATCAGCTTGTAAAATACAATTTTTTACTTTCGCTTTTAACTTTTGTTTTTACGGGAAATATAACAAAGGTCTTGTCGACGCTTATGGTCGATTATTCATGCGCAATGAAGCTCGCAGCCCCGCTTGCGGTTTTGAGCGCGATGAAAGAAGCGGCCGAGCACGGCATTCTCGTCAAAGGCGGAAAATTTCTCGAAGATGCTTCGCGAGCCGACACCGTCGTGTTCGACAAAACCGGCACGCTTACGGCAGCCGAGCCGAAGCTTTCACGTATCATCGTATTCGGCAAAGAAAGCGAAGACGACATGCTCGCGGCAGCCGCATGTTTGGAAGAACATTTTACCCATCCCGTCGCCCGCGCGATCGTGCAAGCCGCCGAAGACAAAGGGCTCAAGCATCCCGAACGGCACGCAAAAGTCGAATACATCGTCGCACACGGCATAGTAACGACTCTGAACGGTAAACGCCTTTCGATCGGCAGCCGGCATTTTACCTTTGACGATGAAAAGATACTTCCTCCGGAAAATCTTGATGCGATCATACGCGATGCTCTCGATCGCGGTGAATCGCTTTTGTATCTTGCAGAAGAAAAACGGCTGCTGGCCGCCTTTGCGATTACAGACCCCGTGAGAGCCGATGCAAAAGAAATCGTCCGCCGTCTGCACGGCACGGGTATCGTCAACTGTACGATGATAACGGGCGACGATGCGGGTGCGGCGAAGACAGCGGCGGAGCTTACGGGCATCGATCACTATATTGCGCACGCACTGCCGGAAGACAAAGTCGCATACATCGAAAAACAAAAACGGGAAGGTCACACCGTCATAATGATCGGCGACGGTATAAACGATGCTCCTGCGCTCGCCTCCGCGAATACCGGAGTTGCCATGGGCGACTGCGCGGAAATCACCGGAGAGACGGCGGACATCGTGCTGCCGTCGGGTGACGGACTCGCGGCGCTGCTGAAAACGCGGGTTATGGGTCAGCATTTGATGAAAAAAATCGACGACAATAATAAAAACATAATAATTGTCAATTCCGTGTTGATAGCCGCGGGTTTGTTCGGTTTTATTTCACCGTCGCTCGCAGCCGTTTTGCATAATTCATCGACGATCGCATTTGCCGTACGGGCGATGCAGCCGCTATTAAAAAAAGAATGATGCAGATCAATTATTTTCCGGGGAGACTGCGTTTGCGTGATCCGGCTCTCCGTGACGAAGCCATACGGACGGCGGCAATTGCCGCACTGAAATCGATTTCCGACGACGCAGTCTGCGAGTACAAAGAAAAAACGGGAAGCGTACTCATCACTTATGATCCCGCCCGCGTACCGATCGAACGCCTTGAAACATTGGTTCCCTATTTACAAAAGCTTCGGCAAAAGATTGCCGTCTATTCGGAAAAAAATCGGAATGATATTCTTTCGGATATTGCGCAGATCCGCTCGATTATCGACTCATGGAGCTGTTGAATATATCGTCTTTTCCGTCGTATATTTTGTGCGGAACGGGCGCTCCGGAATGAGCGATATTTTCTATATTTGAAAAATTCAATTTTCCGACAGGACTTATTGTATGGGGAGGACCGTATGCGGAGAAAAGACAGAGAAGTAACGGATATCGGGGAAATCGAAAACATCATAGAAAAAGCTAAAATCGTACACGTGGGTATGGTCGACGGAAACGCACCCTACGTCGTACCGATGCAGTACGGTTATGTTTTCAATGAAGGGAAGCTGACGCTGTATCTGCACAGCGCCAAAGAAGGACGTAAAATCGATATTATTAAAAAAAATTCTCACGTATTCGTTGAACTCGAAACGGATGTTGCGCCGATTTCAGGCGGTGATATTCCGTGTAAATACAGTTCTGCATATTCGAGCGTTATGGGCGAAGGAAAAGCGGAAATCGTTTCCGATATAAAAGAAAAAATTTTCGGCTTGAAATGCATTATGAAAACGCAAACCGGCAGGGATTTTACCGTATCGGAAGAAATGACCTCATCCGTGTGCGTCATAAAGATTTCAGTTCCTCACGTTACGGCAAAGAGCCGACCGAACCAAGCGCCGAAAGACGAAGCGAAAAAAAACGGAGAGGCGAAAATCGATTTTTCCGAAAATGAAAAAACGAAAGCGGAGAGTCTGCAAAGCGAAGGATGCTCTCCAAAACAAACGATGTATTTATTAACTTTCCATCAAAACGGAAATGAAACGCCTGTGGCGCTGTTTGAAAACATCGACGAAGCGAGGAAGAGTCTCCGAACCGTTCCCGGGTATACGATGACGGAAATCAGAGACGGAGATTTTTGCGATGTGAGTGAAACGCTGAGCCCCGGACAACTGCCCGATTATACCGAAATCGAATATAACGGAAACCGTATACCGCTCAGCCGTTTTATGTTTCCGGATCCCGACGATGTGCAAATTATTTGGCGTGAAGTGCCGAATATGGAAACAGCGAATCGGGGACTTGCGGCAGGATATACGCGTGTGGACGCATATGTCATCGATAACGAAGAAGTGAAAGCGTATATCGAAAAGCGGGAGCGCACATACGAACGCGCAAAAGTTTTCCTTGAACAACAAGGCTGCGAAGTTGACAGGTCGTTTTTCGGTTCCGAAGACGGAGAAGCGATCGTGTATAAAAAAAAGGGAGAAAACGATTGGCATTTTTTAATGCACATGGATCCCTCTTTCGTGGATGAAACTCCCGATGACGAGCGGGACTTCGAGCGCATGATCCGAGAAAACATACAATAATTTTTCGCTGTATAAGGCGGTGCGCGGTATAGCACAAAACCTATGCATCGCCGTATTTAATGAAAAACATACATTGTTTCACATCGTGAAACCGTATTTTTGATATACAAAACCCCCGATTTTTATTTTCATTGACAGCTGAAAATTCACCTCCTATCATAAAATCAAAAGGTCGAATGTCGAGTTTGAAAAATATCAGCTGATAAAGCTGTGTTTACGGCGAGAACTTCGTTCGCTGCGCTCACTACCGAGTTTGCTTCGCAAACTCGCCATGTATGTGCCGCGGTCGAGCTTTTTAAGACAGGCTTCCGTAAGCCTAACGCTCGAAACGGCACGCAGCCGGAACCTTGCCGTAAACATAAATTTATTTGCTTTTCATACTCGCCATTCAGTTAATACGCGAAACGGATGGAAAATTTCGAGTTTTAGAAAACTCGAAATTGAGCCTAAAAGTTTTTACAGGAGGTTGTTATGTTACGGATACGGACTGCGAGCAGCAACAATGCGGATGCGGCTCCGGCAGGAAAGGAATGTGCGCGCAAAATAAAAGACGCACTGCATGATTTAAAGCTTGTGTTTGTATACAGCGGTGTATCGTATGACCAACAGGCTTTGTTGAAAGCGATCGGCGAAGAACTTCCGGGTGTGCCGTTGATCGGAAACACATCGTTTTCCGGCGTCATTACGCAAGACGGTTTTATTACCGGCGAAAAAGGTTATGTCGGAATTATGGCACTGTCCGATGCCGATTTGACGGTCGGAACGGCGGCAGCGGTGAAAAGCGGAAGCGCGCGGGAGACGGGACGAAAATTGGCGGAAAGTGCTCTGGCTGCTGCCGGTAAAAAGGATGCCCCCGCCTATATGTATATGGTCGCTCCTCCCGGCGAAGAAGAATACTATCTGAAAGGTATTTCCGACGTCGTGGGAAGAGTACCGCTTTTCGGCGGCAGCGCTGCGGATAATACGCTCGCAGGCGAATGGAAGCTGTTTGCCGGCAAAACGATAACCGGCGACGGTGCGGCAGTTGCTTTTTTCTATACGAAAGCCGCCTTTGCGAACAAATATACCGGAGGCTACAAAGAAACCGGCAAATACGGCGTTATCACCAAAATCGCAAAAGAGCGCACTCTTGTGGAAATCAACGGAAAACCGGCGCTTGAGCAGTACCGCGAATGGACGGGTGCAAGCGCAAAAGATACGGAAGGCGGCAATCTGCTCGTACGTTCCATTACGAATCCGCTCGGAGTAAAAGATCCCTTAGGCGATTTGATTGCGGTACGTCACCCGATGAACGGCAATGCCGACGGTTCAATCGCAGTAGGAAACAATCTTGCGGTCGGAACGGCGATAACCCTCCTCGAAGGCAGTACGGACGATTTAATAAAAGCCGTAAGCGCGGCTCTTGCCGACTTAAAAGCGAAAATGAAAGGACCTATAGCCGGCTTCCATTTGGTTCACTGCGGCGGCAGGCGGATCGGGATCGGAGAGCGGATAAACGAATTGACCGCGGCAATCAAAAAAGAAGCGGGAACGATTCCGTTTATCGTCGAATTTACGTTCGGCGAATACGGCTATGAAGACGACGGTCGCAATACATGCGGCGGTCTTATGCTGTCCTTTACGGCGTTCGGTGAAAAATGAATTAACGAGAGGTAATAATTATGAAGATGATTATCAACGGGAAAAAAACGGACAGCGCGAGCGGTCAAACCTTTGACGTAATCGCGCCTGCGACCGGCAAAGTGATCGACAGTGTCCCGCGCGCGAATGAAAAAGATTTGGATGCGGCGATTGCGGCGGCCGTACGCGGACAAAAAGAATGGGCGAAAGTGCCTGTTTTTAAACGCGCCGAAGTGCTGTATAAGTTCTTGAGCTTGGTGCAAAAATCGCACGAAGATTTGGCTCGGCTTTTGTCGAGCGAAAACGGTAAACCAATAACCGAAGCGCGCGCCGAAATCGGAAACGTTACGATCGGCTTCAGCGGATTTATCGAACGGGCAAAACACTTTTACGGTACGATCATTCCGCAGGGAACGGAAGCGGGACAGCAGACAACGATGCAGCTGGTACTCAGAGAGCCGGTCGGTGTCGTCGTATGCATCATTCCTTTCAATTTTCCGTGCGACCTGTTCGATCAAAAAGTCGCTCCGGCTTTAATGATGGGCAACTCCGCGCTCGTCCTGCCTTCATCCGACAATCCGCTGACATTGATGCGGCTGACGGAACTGCTCGTCGAAGCGGGCGTGCCCGACGGTGCGATCCAGTGCGTTACGGCTCCCGGCTCCGTCAAAAGCTATGCCGTTTCCGACAAGCGGGTCGGCTTGGTTACGTTGACGGGAAGCACCGAAGTCGGAATCGATTCGGCAATAAAAGCTGCGGCAAACCTTACGCACACGGCACTTGAATTGGGCGGAAACGATGCGTTCATCGTGCTGGACGACGGAGACGTCGATTTGGCGGTCGAAGAGCTCGTATGGGGACGCATGTACAATACCGGACAGGTATGCTGTGCAAGCAAGCGCTTTATCATTCACAATTCGCTGAAAGACGAATTCGCAAAAAAAACCGTTGCAAGAATAAAGCAGCTGAAATTCGGCGATCCTGCCGACGAAGATACGAAAATCGCCTGCCTTATAAGCGAAAAAGCGGCAATACAGGTTGAAAAGCAAGTGCAAAAAACCGTCGAACAGGGCGGCAAAATCGTTTTGGGCGGAAAACGCAACGGCGCTTTTTACGAACCGACGGTCATCACGGATGTTCCGAAAACGGCCGACGTCGCAAAAGACATGGAAATATTCGGTCCTGTCGTACCGATCATCGGATTCGACACCGACGAAGAAGCGATCGAAATCGCGAACAATTCCGTGTTCGGCTTATCGAGCTGCGTATTTTCACGCGATCAAAAACGCGCGTTTAAAATCGCAAACGCGATGGAAGCGGGCGAAGCGGTTATCAACGGCGCGAGTTTTTATCGCTCGTTTGAAATGCCCTTCGGCGGGTGGAAGCACAGCGGCATCGGTACTGAAGGCGTCATGTCCACGTTCAACGAAATGACGAAGATAAAAACCGTCGTGCTGAAAAATATTATTGAAGCGTAAAATAAAAAAGCTTACAAAAATTCTGAAAGGCGCTTTCGGATAAAATCCGCGAGCGCTTTTTTTACGAACGATGCAAAACACGCTTGGGTAATTTTTGCACCGCGGTATTTTCACCGCACGCGGATATTTTTTGCGGCGGTATTTTTTACCGCTTCTCCCTCACGGCACGTAGCCCATATTTTGAGAAATCTCCGCAGCGGTTTGCTTCAAGTATTCGACTATTTCGGGAATCCGCTCGTCGGTAAGTATACTCGTGCTGCCGCTTGCGCTTATTGCCGCAATTATATCGCCCCGATAATCGTATACCGGCGCGCCGATACAGCGGTGTCCGATTTCGAATTCTTCGTTGTCGATCGCCCAGCCCCGCTGTCTGACCGAATCGATTTCTTTTTGCAGCGCTTCAATCGTCGTAATCGTATTCGGAGTAAAACGCATAAATTCGGTTTTTCCCATAATCGATCGAAGCTGTGCGTTGGAAAAATTTGCCAAAAGGCACTTACCGAGCGAAGAACAGTATGCATGCATGCGCAGACCGATTTGAGAATACAATTTGATATTCGAAAATATATCCATCTTTTCGATATAAACCACTTTATCGCCTTCCAAAACGCCCAAATGCGACGTAAGCCCGAACTTTGCCGTAATCTGCGCGATATACGGGCGCACTTCCGTTTGCAGCTCCAAACTGTCGATATAATAGCTCACCGCTTCAATAAGCTTCAATCCGATTTTATACGTACCGTCTTCATTCTTTTTTAAATAACCGCGTTTGAGCAGCGTCGAAATAATACGGTATGCCGTACTTTTGTGCAGACCGGATTTTTGGGCAATTTCCGTCAAGACGGCGGAATTTTTATTTGACGCTACCGCTTCAATGATATCCAATGCCCGTTCAACGGATTGAACGCCGTAATCATTTTCCATCGCGTACCCCCTTTAAATGTACGGTAAAGCATTCGTATTGTTCAAGTGCTTTTCCGACGCTTGCCCCAAATTTTACATTGCGATATACTGAATTTCAAATGGACGTAAAAATTATTAATCCGTTTTTAATATCGTGCGAAAGTGCATTTAAAAATATGTTCGATATTCCGCCGCAGCATAAAGATCCGTACCTGCTCGACCCGAACGCCGGCCATGCCTGGGAGATTTCGGGACTGCTCGGTATTACGGGCGACTGCAACGGTGTCGTTGCGTTTCGACTGCATAAAATCCTTGCGGATAAAATGCTCGAACGCTCAGGTATTGAGATCGTTATGGAATCGGAGCGGGAAGAACTTGCAAAACAGCTCGTAAGCGAGTTTACGAATATCATCGCGGGGAATGCGGCTTCGGAAATAAAAAACAAAGATATAAAAGTATCGCCCCCTGTTGTCGTTGCGGGAAAAGATCATACGCTTTCGTGGCCGAAAAATTATCCGATCGTGGGTATTCCTTTTACGACGCAGTACGGACCTTTTGAAGTCGATGTGTGTTTTAAATAAAATCGATCAAAATTTTATAGATACGCAAATAATTAGGAGTATATATGGACGAAAAACTTATTAACGATTACAAAAAATTTTTGGACGGCGGAAAAACCGAACGCGAGTGTGCCGCACGGATCATCGAAGCGGCGGAAAAATGCGGGTACAAAGATATCGCGGCATATAAAACGCTGAAAGCAGGCGATAAAGTTTACGTGCAAAAAATGCACAAAACCGTCGCGCTGTTTGAAATCGGCACGGGCAGTCTCGAAGACGGTATGAATATCCTCGGCGCACACATCGATTCGCCGCGCTTGGACGTAAAGCAAAATCCCGTCTATGAAAAAGACTGTATCGTGTATTTGAATACGCACTATTACGGCGGCATTAAAAAATATCAGTGGGTAACGCTTCCGCTTGCGATTCACGGCGTCGTGTGCAAAACCGACGGCAGCGTCATCAACGTGACGATCGGCGAGGCTGCGGACGATCCGGTATTTTGCGTGTCGGACATTTTGCCGCACCTCGCGCAGGAACAGATGAAAGAAAAAGCGTCGGACTTTATTCCCGGCGAAAACCTCGACCTCATTTTGAGTTCCGGTATTCCGCAAAAAAAAGACAAACAAAAAGAACAAGCCGATGAAAAATCATCGAAAGATAAAGACAAAGAAAAATATAAAAAGGCCGTTTTAAAATTATTAAAATCGAAATATAATATCGACGAAGGAGACTTCGCATCCGCGGAACTTGAAATCGTTCCGGCAGGCTTATCGCGCGACTGCGGCATCGATCGATCGCTCATCCTCGCGTACGGGCAAGACGACCGAGCGTGCGCATTTACGTCGGTGCAGGCACTCTTCGACAGCACGGCAAAGACGCGGACGAACTGCTGCCTCTGCGTCGACAAAGAAGAGATCGGAAGCGTCGGTGCCACGGGTATGGGTTCGCACCTGCTTGAAAATGCGGTTGCCGAAATCATTTCGCGTATGAGCGGCGGCTACAGCGATTTGACACTCAGGCGCTGCCTTGCAAATTCCGCAATGCTTTCAAGCGACGTCAATGCCGCTTTCGATCCGATGAACGGCAACCTTTACGATAAAGACAATTCGTCGTTCCTCGGAGGCGGAATCGTTTTTAATAAATACACCGGAAGCCGCGGTAAATATTCCGCGAGCGACGCGAATCCCGAATTCATCGCAAAAGTCCGCGCGCTCATGGAAAAAAACGATATCCCGTTTCAAATGGCCGAACTCGGAAAAGTCGATCAGGGCGGCGGCGGTACGATCGCCTATCTTGCGGCAAAGTACGGCATGGACGTACTCGATGCGGGCGTTTCGGTTTTAAGCATGCATGCACCGTGGGAATTGACTAACAAAGAAGACATCTGTACGGCGTATAATTGCTATAAAATATTTTTATCGCTGGAAAAATAAGGCACTTTTGAAAAACCTAAACGGATCTTTAGAGCAGCAGAATGCAAACTGATTTAAAAATCCGCTTTTCAATCGATACCCTTGTTCGGAGGCGTACTATGTGGCTGCCCTTTGCCGTCTGTTCCGCAGTATTCGCCGCGCTCGCTTCGATCCTCGCCAAAATCGGAATCGAAGGAGTCAACTCGAATTTGGCAACCGCGATCCGAACCCTTGTCGTACTCGCGATGGCATGGATTATGGTTTTCGTCACACACGAGCAGAGCGGCATCGCAACGATTTCAAAAAAGAGCTGGATTTTTTTAATTCTGTCGGGACTCGCTACCGGCGCATCGTGGCTTTGCTACTACCGCGCGCTGCAGACGGGAGACGCGTCGAAAGTCATTCCCGTCGACAAGATGAGCGTCGTAATCACGATCATCCTCGCCTTTATGATCCTGCATGAAAAGGTTTCGGTAAAATCGATCGTCGGTGCGCTCCTCCTCACGGCGGGTACGATTGTCATGGTATTGTAAAAACGCAGCCGTTTTGAAAATGTGCGTTACAAAACACAAGACACACGGTACAGGTTTGTATTTCACAAGCCCGTACACCTTTTGCATCATAATTTAATAAGAAAGACTCCAGCCGAAATCAAAAGCAAAATAATTTTGCTTTTCGGTTTCACGAATGACATAACGCAAACCCGCGCGTACGGTCGATGTCAAAAGCGGCGTTGCTGCGGCACCGAAGTTCGGTGTAAAGGTCAGCGACGCAAACAGCACGGCCGAATCGCAATAGCGCATTTCGCCCGAAAAAAGATTCCGCACAAGATGCGGCGTATCAAAAAAATCCCACGATGTGCCGCCCGTATAATCGAATCGGCCGGTATATGACGCACGCAGTGCCCAACGGTTTACGTAGAAAAGCGGAATCGCTTTTTGTACTTCGCCCGCAAATAAAATAATTTCGGCGGTGTTTTTTATAAAGGTCGATCTGCTCGGAAAAAATCGGGTGCCGAGCGTGAACGGAAAATTATACGTATAATCAAAGCGGCATATATACGGCAAAAGACGCGGCAGGCAGACGCCCGCATTTACCGAAAGATTTTGATATATATTATTTTGCGAAAAAGGCGCTCCCCATACGGCTTCGTATTTGATTGTATACGATGCGTTTGCGGCAAAACCCGCTCTTTCATATACACCCGCACCGGTTTTATGAATATTCGAATAGCCGGCGGTTAATTTGTTAACCGCGATAAACATCGGCAAAGCATCGTCGTCTTCAAGGATGCCGAAAAATCGGTCGTACCTTTCGGAAAATTCCATACGGCTTTGCCTGCCGGCAAAAACATGTGCATCGTCCACGAACGTAAGGCGCGATATTTTACCGACGGGAATCGTCGATGAGAGATTCATCGTGTGTGCAGTCTGCTTAAAACCGCGACGGTCGAATTCGATTTGATTGCTGATCGAATATTTGAAAAGCGAAGTCGCCGTTCCGCTTTGAAAGCGCGTTTCAATCGCACCGCTGTTCGAAAAAAAACCGTATCCTGCGCTCGCTATCGCGAGTTTCGACGACCACGGATTATTCGACGCATAGGTAAATCCCAAGGGCAAAATCATGCTTGTCGCATCGCCGAGCAAATCATGTCCGTATGTCGATGCGATGCCGACCGGTAAAAAGATACCGCGTTTATAATAATCGAGAGGATTATATTTTTTCGATCGGGCAAAAATCGCTTGTACGTCTCGATCGCCGGCCGCCTGCTCTCCGCTTCGCACCTTGTCTGCCGCTTCCGCCGATCGCGCTTTGCCTGCTGCGAATCCTTCAACCGATTCGCGTTTTGCGTCGAGTTCGATTTCCCGCATCGTCATACTGTCGCTTTCCGCAGTAAAAAGGCGATTGTCGCGAAAAAAATGCCCCGTATACGCGATACTGCCGTTTTGCAGCATGACGGGATCGTATACACCGCCGGACACATCGTCCGTCTGTAAAAGCATCGAAGCGGAATCCGCTCGGCCGTCATCAGGATTATTAATTATTAATTTTCCGAAGCGCGGCATCGTATCTTCGGCCGCCCACGAAAACGTAAATACTTTTTCAGCGCTACCCGCATCTGCAAGCGAAACATCGCCGATAACCATGCGCGCGTACGGCGCATCGTATACCTTTTCCGTACCGTCCGCAATCGAATACAATCGAATCGACCACCTCATGCCGCTTTTGCATGCGTATACGATTTCGCCGCCGCCTGCGTCCTTCGGCGTAAATGCGACGTCTCCCCGATCGAGAACACGGGATACGACAAGTGAAGCGCCGCTCACTTTGTCGTCCGCGCTTTTGTCGAGTTTGTAGACGGTGAGCGTGCTTTGCTGCGACTTCGTTTTTACCGCCGCAAGATAATACTCTCCGTTCCATGAGATGACGGCCGCATCGCGCAGACCCGTTTCGCTCATCGTATAATGCGAGCGGTTTTTCATATTAAAAATATGCACTTCGCTTTTCGGAACGGCATGCCTTTCGCTCATCACGCTGAAGGCCGCATACTCGCCGTCAGTCGAAAGAGATGTGTGCCGCAGGTTTTTAACGGTACATATTTTTTTTGCGCGATCGTAGCCTTTCCGTTCGGCATTCCATTTTGAAAAATAAAAACTTCCGGCTGCATCGTCGGTAAAGCCGAAGCCTGAGCTGCACGAAACAAGCGACGCATATCGTGAAGCGCGCGCGTTTTCTTTCGAGCGTTTATCGGTGCCGGAAAAATAATCCTTGCATGAGCCTTTGACAAGCGGGTCGGGATACTGCGCGGCGGAATCGGGCACGGCGACCGAATCGTAAAAATGCTTCCACGCTTCTTTGACGGAAATCCCGTACACCGATTTGAAAGCGAGGGATGCGTGTATTGTTTGAAAGTTGACGCACTTGTATAAAAACCGCGCGTAGTTTTTCATACCGTACGTTTTTTGAATCCGGTTTTCAAACGCCGCGCCGAAATGATAATTCGTATCGTACGGATATATATCGCGCGAACCGTAAATATCGGCATGCGACGGAAAAGAGCCTTCGATTTTTGCCTGCCGTACCGTTTGCGCGGTGTACGGGTCGTTCAAGCGTCCTTCGCCTCCGGCACTTTCCGATGCGACGGCAACGCCTTCGGTCCGCGACCGCGTGATAAACAAATATGCGGGATTTACGGCATCGCCGAAGACCGCGCCGACTCCGCGCCAAAACGCATTTTTCATATTGTACGAAACGGCATGCGTGAGCTCGTGCCGGAACGTCGATAAAAAATCGTCCGATGCGACGGCAATCTTTTTCGTCACCGGCGTATCGTACAGGACGATCGTATCGTAGCACGCAGGCGAATAATATGCGTTGAATTCGTCCTGCGCAGGCGTTATGACGACGGGAAAGCGCTTCCATTGCTCGGTTTCAAGATATGCGCATACGTCTTCGTATATCGCATCCGCATGACGCGCGAGATGTTCGGCGCTTCGGGCGGAATCCGGTGCATAGATGATATCGAACCACTGCGTCTTTACGACGCGGATATCTTTTTCGCCCCACATGACGCCGTCGGCGGCGCCGAGGGAAAGCGATACGAAAATCGAGACGATAAAAAAATTAATTATTATTTTTTTCATATACCGCACCGCCCCTGCCGCCCTTTTGCGAAGCGGCAAAATCGCGCGGCAAAGCCGGCTTACCGCGCATTTCTCTTTCCTTCCGCCATACCGGAAGCTCAGGCTTTTCATCGCCGCGACGGACATATTCGATCCAAGCTTCGGGTTCGGGAACTTCGAAGCGTACGGTTTTGTGCGTTGCGGGATGGATGAATTCGATACTGCGCGCATGAAGCGCAAGACGGCAAAACGGATCGGTACGAGCGCGATGCGTTTCATCTCCCGCAATCGGACAGCCTTTCGACGCGAGGTGCGCGCGTATTTGATTTTTTTTGCCGGTATCGAGGTCGAGCTCGAAAAGCGTGTGCGTCTCCCCCCGCTCTACGATGCGATAGCGTGTACGCGCTTCGACCGTTTTAAATTTCGCCTTTCCGCCGGAAAAATCGAGATGCTTCGCATAAGTCGTTTTATTTTTATCAAAACGTTTTATCCGATACGCTTTGTCGGAAGGCTTATCGTCCGCCTTCGGAACGAAGCCGATATTGTACGCGTTGTACGCAAGAGGCGCGTCGATGACGCCGAAATCGGGAAGCGCAGGCCCTTTCGGATTTTCGGCAACGGCGCGATATATCCGCTTACTGACGACTTTTTGCCAAGAACCCATAAGCGAGCGCTGTATCTGTTTGCTCAGCGCAAAGAGCATGACGCCGGACGTGTCGCGGTCGAGGCGGTGTACGACGAAGGGACGATGCCGCTGTGAATACGTGCCCCTGCTCCTCATGATGCGGCAAAGCACATCGAGCGCCGTACGAGCTTTGCTGCCCGGATACGGAACGGAAAGCATGCCCGACGGTTTATGTATGACAACGATGTACGCGTCTTCATAGAGGATATCGATTCGCTCGCGTCCGAAATCGATTTTATGTTCGCGCTTGTATTGCGTACTCGGCTTTTCCATAATTATTAATTAATAATGAGGGGGCATGCGGTTGGGAATTTCTTCCGCCTCATCTGCCAATTCGCGCAGTTTTTCCGACATCGCTTTACACTGCGCCGTAATCCCGTCGATCGATTTCGAGTGAACAACGGAAACGCCCTGCAGCTGATTTACAAAATCTTCGAGATAGGCAAGTTTCGTTTCGAGCGCAACGATGCGCTTTTCGGTTTCAATATCCGTAGACAACTCCTTATCACGTGCGGTTTTCAAATTGTAATCGATTGCCGCTTTTTTTACCAGCACGGCGACGATCGGCTCTCAGACTGTCGATGTGCGGCGATTTCGAATTGCGGCAAGTGAGGTTTATTGCTCTTCGAAATATTCGTATGCGTCGACGATGTCGAGGTAAACGCCGTCGAATCCCGCATCGATAATTTTTTGAATATACGAATCATCTCCGCCGCAGACGATATTTTGCCAATCTTCGTTCCAGTATCGCACTTTGTAATTTCCCTTCCAATCGGGATTCAATTTATCGAGCCACGCGGGCGCATTTTTTGTCAATTTTTTTCCGCGTATCCAGCGCTCATCCCAATACCAGCGGTAGTCTTCCGCTTCGCCGATACTCATATACGCAATGACAAAGCGCCCGCCTCCGGAAGCTTTTTTCTTAATCGATTCGACAGCCGCACGGGAAAACGGCACATCGCCGCCGTCCACAAAGGCGTCCATGATAACGGCGTCATAATCCGTCGCCCGTATTTTTTCGATGAGCGCGCTTCCGTCCGCATCGCCTGAAGACATACCGAGCAAAAATAAAAAATTTTTCGCGTCGGAAAGTTTCGTCACGTCGTTTCGATTTTTGCGGTACGGATAATACTCTCGCCCGTATCCGCTTTGTTCCGGAATAAGGGCGAGATTTCTGTCGGGCGCGGCAAAACCGATAAAACCCGCTGCGGCGTTTTTCGCGTACGAGTCGGCAATCGCGGCTCGGGAAGAACAGTAATCGATCGAAAAGACGGTCTTACCTTTTTCCGAAAATTTTTTACACGTACCGACAAAATATGCGGACGCCCTCGAAGATGTCGCTTTGCCCGCTCCCCTTTCGCCGTAAAACGTATCTTCGCGGCCGCATCCGTCGATTGCATCCATGTACGACGTATCGGCTTCCGTAAGCGGCACGCCGTTTTCGTCGGTTGTGACATCGCTGTCCCACGCGACCGTCTGCCCGTTTTGCGGAATGACGACAAAGTGCGGATTTTGCGCCTTTGCATAGGCTGATATTTTTTTAATAAAAGAGCGCATTTCTTCGCGATAACGCGGCGGCACATCGTGTGCGGCACAGGGTGAATTGTCGCTGCAAAAAGCGGCCGCGGCAAACATAAAATTAATAATTATTAAAATGAATGTCGAGTTTTGAAAATACTGTCGAATTAAAAACGCATATCGTCTTTTGTCGTTTTGTTTCATACTGCTCCCTTGGAAGCGCGCCGGGCATCTTTAAACATCGTTATATCGATACCTTCCAACTCAAGAAGTTTTATTTTTTTATCGATGCCGCCGGCATAACCGGTCAGCTTTCCGTCCGATCCGACGACTCTGTGACACGGAATGATTACGGAAACGGGATTATGCGCGACCGCACCCCCGACCGCGCGCGCCGATACCCGTGCAAGCCCTTTTCTTTTTGCAAGCGTTCGGGCGATGTCGCCGTAGGAAAGGGTTTTACCGTACGGAATCTCTCGGAGAACGGCCCATACAGCTTGCCGAAAATCGCTTCCTGCCGGAGCAAGCGCGAGTTCCGCCGCATCCGGTTTTTGTCCCGAAAAATATCGGTCGAGCCAACGTTTTACTTTGACCGATGTTTTATCGTCGTCTTTCGGCACCGACTCGGAAATCGCCGCGCCGTAATATTTTTGCCCTTCGAACCACAGCCCGACGAGCGCTCCGTCCTTTTGTGCCAAGAGCATATCGCCGAACGGCGACGAATAAGACGCCGTGTATATCATAAGGCTTCTTACCGGGGTACCACTTCGGTTTTTGCCGCGCGATCTCCAAGCCTTTTGCCGGAAAGCGCATACGCCGGCAATTCGAGGGGACCGAAAACCCAAAAGATATTGCGCAGTATCCGCCGTAAAAGAGGCGCATCTTTTTTCGTGTCCGCCGATACGATCTTCAATTTTACAATCCGTTTTCCGATGCTCCCGTATTTCGGAATATCCCGAAATATCATATAACACATCGAAATATAGGTTAAACCCAACGCTTTCGGCAGAAGATTTTCGATCGGAGCTGCCGACCCGTTTATGAGCGGATACATAATAAAATACATAAACAGTATACTTTGTATTACGGCCGTTATCATAAAATCGATAAGGAATGCCGATACGCGTTTACCGTCCATACTTGCCCCCGAAAAATTTTACATACAATATCCGTGAAAAGTATACTATAAGCAAAAAAATCGGTAAACCGTAAAATCGAAAGATCTTTTTCCGCCGACAAAAAAAATCCGACGGATAAAATCGATTTCGATAAATGCGCACGCACGGTTATGAGCACGGCTGCCGCACCGCCGCTTACGGCAGTATTCCGAAACGGCCGGATTCCGGCGGCGATTAATGCGCTTTTGTATTTTCGAGCGAATACTTACAGCCGCAATAATCCTGCCGGTACATACCGTATTCTTTGCTGATTTCGAGACTGCGTTTAAAACCGTTTCGCTTTTTAAAATCGCTTGTGAGAAAGCGCGGGCCGCCTGACGCTTCGAGCATCGCGCCGATGGCGTTGATTTTATCCGCGTCTTTAAACGGACTGATCGAAAGCGTCGTCGTAAACCAATCGAAAGAGTGCGCGCGTGCGTATTCGTATGCGCGCTTCATACGCAGTTCATAGCATCGTCTGCACCGTTCCCCGCGTTCGGCTTCGGAAGCAAGTTCGGGATTTTCGGCTACGCGGACAGCTTCTTCGAATTCGCTCTCGTCGTAATCCGCACGTATGAGCCGAACGCGGTTTTCGATCGCCGGCGGAAATTGCGGCAAAAAATTTTCGAGTTCGTGTAAGCGCCGCTCGTACTCTTTTCGGGGATGGATATTGGGATTGTAATAATAAATCGAAATATCGAAATAAGATGCGAGATATTCGATGACATAGGACGAACACGGCGCGCAGCACGCATGGAGGAGCAGTGAGGGCTTTGCCGAAAGAGCTTCCGCCGTTCGGTCCGGCGCAATGCGGTCGAGGATGCCGTCAAGTTCCGATTGATAATTCCGCTTCATCGCTTTCGATTATACCACTTGCCGACAGGCGCTCGCAATACGATACGCCTACGCCGCCGTGGAGCCGTGCCGAAGGCAGCGACCGGAGCGGAGCGAGGACGCCGCGCGCGAGCAAGCGGCGGAAGGGCGGATGGCAAATGGGGTTCGTCCCGGTAAAAAAACCGATGAAACCGCTTCGGATATGACGCGGGATTTAAATTGTTAATTTGTAAATTGTATGCTCGTTTGAACCGATATCATCGCATTATCGATTATCAATTTATTCAAACCTTCCGCTTCATGCGATCTTCAAGCATTGCAAGGTATGCCTTTTTTTCCGCTGCCATATACTGACAGTGCCCGTACCCTTTATGCAGTGCGATATGCACAAAAGGATAGCGGCGCAAAATGGTCTTTGCTTGCCGTGCATCTATTTCTTTACTGCCGAATTCAAAATACATACGCTGCTGCACATCTTTCGGATACGGATAAAAATCGAAGCGGCTGCATGCCGTTATGATATTTCGCAGGCTTTTTTCACCCATGCTTTCAAACGTGCTTCCCATTACTTCACCCGCTTCACCGAACAATGCGGTCATTTTCTTTTGAGCAAACCCCTTGCATTTTCGCGCCTTTTTCCATTTACTTAAAAAGACGGCGGTATACACAAAACGCAAAAAGCGGGCATTTTTGTATACCGGCGCACCGTCCAAAACAATGCATTTCCAGTGTATGTCGTCATCCTTCAACAGCTCCAGCGTAACCCGCGCTCCCAGGGAAATGCCGAACGTCAATGCGATATCCGTATAGCCTTTTTCTTTCAGATAGCAAAGGATTTGCGCAGCTTCGTTTTCAGCGGAAACAAACTCGCTCGAAGACGCTTGCCCGTGAGCCGACAAATCCGGCGCAATAATACAGTACCGATCGCTCAGCGGCGCAAACAGCTTTGCCGCAAAGGCACCGGTCAACAACATCGGGTGCAAAACCAGTATTTTTTCCGCCTCAATGTTTCCGTATTCGTGTATAACCATATCGCCTGTCCTCCTGCAAATAATAATTTTTACCACGTGTTGAGCCGTGCGTCGCTTTTTAAACCTTCCACTCGATGCCTTTTTGAAAGTTATCCCTCATACTTGTGTACAAGCCCTTCCGCGCGAGCAGCTCGGCGACTTATTCTCGCGTAAATATTTTAAGAGCAAACAAATCGCACATAAGTCCGAAATGTTTGTCAAACGAAAATAAAAAGAGATTATTGTTAATCGCATTTTGAGCGATTATTAAATCGGGAATACCGACTTTGTTTATACCGTGCAACAGGTTTCGAGTCTGCATATCGATAATCTCGTCCCAATCTATTTCAAGTTCTATTCGTTTAATCGCAAGCAAGAGCCGTTTCAACTCATAGTCTTTTTTCAGATTAATAAAAGGAAGCAATTCGGCAAGCACAAGATTATTGGTACAAAGCGTATTATTACGTATCAACTCTTTGAGCACAGCAGAGCGCGCAGAGCCTCTAAAATATTCTATCCAGACGGAAGTATCGACCAATACCATTTTATGACCTTTTTCTCAGCGTTTTTAAGTCGATATTCAAATCAAGTTTTCCGTAATAGTCTTTCAGGTTTTGAACTTTTTCTTTTTGTATCAAATTTTCAAGCGCTTGTGTTATGACCTCCGTTTTTGTCGTAATTTTTGTCAATGTCATCGCTTCTTCAAGCAAGGTATCGGACAGATCCAGCGTTGTTCTCATATACATCCTCCGTATGCATATTATACCACAAAATCATATGCACAATCAATATTATTTATGCATACCGGATCCTGCAAACCGTTTCATCGCGCGTTCAGCCGAGACCGTTTATTTTGTTTCATGACAACCGCCTTATACAGGATGATTATAACACATCGGTATAAAGCTTTCAGTCATTACCGATTCCGATTATCCTCTAATTATCCATTACAAATTATTAATTATCTAAACCTTCCACTCGATGCCTTTTTGAAAGTTCTCCCACATCGCGGCATAAAGACCTTTGCGTTCGAGCAGCTCGGCATGCGTTCCCGTTTCTGCAACTCTGCCCTCATCGATAACACAGATCGTTAGGGAACAATTTTCATAAGTTTAAGCATAAATCCATAAGATTTATACTGTTTTTTCAAGCCATCAATTGCAGAGACCGACAAAGCTGAAGTTGAATAAAGTGCATAGGCTACATCAGTACTTTTATATTTTCTCATGATAAGCTGTGCAAGAAATCCACCAAGAGATGCTCCTATAAAAATAGAATTTTCAATTTTCAACTGCCCAACAAACTTTATGACAAAATCCGCAAGTTCTTCAATGTTGTTAATTTCCATTGGATAATCAAAGGTAAGAATTTGATAGTCCTTCTCCATTTGTTTCAGATGATTGAACCAGACAATGCTACAGCCGGTTCCACCCACAAGATACACCAAATTTATTTTGCTTTCCGAATTTCAACATATCAGGTATTTTACCTCTATGTCATCCACTTTCATTTTAGAAAACGGATGAGTGTTCTGAAACGATTTAAGTTCTTCTGCAAACGTCATATTATCACCTCGATAAAATTCAAATCAAAATAAAGATACACACAAACCAACTATCAGACACACCGGAAGTCCAAGTGCGGAACCAATGCAGGATTGCTTAATATGAAACAGATAATCCTTATATTCTGACATATCCTCTGTCCCCTGAATACGCACTTTCTTAGAATGGCAAAACCAAACACAGTCCAAAATAAAGGCATCGTACCATGTAATCGCCAGCCAAATAATATACGACTGAAGAAAACCACTCACAAAAGAAGTTGTACCGTTGATTTTATACATAATGAGAGCAAAAACTACAGGCAACACTATCATGCAAAGACATTTTCTCAGCATTTCCTTCTTAGAAAAACGCTTCTTTCTGTCTTCTACAAGACCTAATTCCACGCAACGTCTACGTATTTGTGGCGGGTAATCACCAATGGCACTTAATGGGTCTTTCAACACCCTGGGAACTATCAAAATCGTAAATAAAATAATTCCAATTATAATCTCTATAAAAAGTATCATCCTTATCCAACTCCTTCTGTAGCGTATAAGTATCCTAATGAAACTTCAAATTTTCTTTATTATAGCACTGTTTAAAAAGTGATACAACATATAAGAAGGACAGGGCTCAATAAATGTCCTGTCCATATCATTATGCTATGAATGCATCAGTTATCAGGGCTCCAGCCTATCGGAAGGTCCGTAAGCGTTTCGGTCATCCGAATCGAAAGGTTTTCCTGAATCGTAAACGCGGTCGCGTGCGAAAGCATAAGCGCCGCATAATAGAGTACAAAGCCCGCCGCAGCCGAACCGACGGCCCACAGTCCGTAACGCATAAGAGAGGCGGCGTGTACCGCTTCTTTTGCCGCAACTGCGCCGATCATATCGCGCATTACAAATAACACCATGATGTACGGCACAAAGCCGACGAGGGCGCTCAAGCCGGAAAGCACAAGCGACAGCGACAAAAGCCCTCTGCTCTTTCCCGCATAGCTTAAAAGCCGCTTGATAGTCTGCTGCTTTGCAGGATTGCGTTCCTCGCGCCTTTCCGCCTGCTTTTTATTTTCCGTCGGATTTTCCGCCGCCCGTTTTTTTATTTCATTCATATTCATCCTCTTTTCCACGGGATAAAGCGGTTGACCCGTTTGCAATATGCCCCATATTCATCGCCGAAGCGGTCGGCAAGCCATTTTTCTTCCGTCAGCTTCATAAACGCGGTAAGGTACAGCCAAAAAAACGGCGGCAAAATCAATACGTACAGATTCCGGCAAAACAGCAGTGCGCCGGTACAAATAAATAAAAATGCCGAATAAATGGGATTGCGCACAAGGGCATACACGCCGTCGGTTGCAAGCCGGTTCGATTTTATTTTAATGTCGATGCGTTCGCCGAATACCGCGGCGCACCACAGTGCAATGCCGCCTGCAATACACAGGATTCCGGCAATGACAAAAAAAATTGCGGTTCGCGTGCCGTTCACTTTTCCGCCGGCAAGCATATCGAATTTGACAAGCGCAATGCCCGCAGCCGTGAACGCAATCATAATCGCAATACATATCGGCCCTATGCCCATCACCGGAAGATGCTCTTGCTCATTTTCTTTCGTTTCACTCATAGACAATCACCTATTACCATTATCAATTATTATGCCGACCACTGTTCGCTTTCCCGCTGCAGCCGATACATTTCCCTGTCCGATACCCATCACCGGAAGATACTCTTGCGGAACAGACGGTAAAATCTTATCCTTCCTTAAAAAACGACATTCGAAGAAATTTCAATTTCCGAGAATGACGTTTTCGTGCGTGTGCCCCGCAACGAGCGCGTAAGCGCGAAATTTCGAGCGGTGTATACGTTAATCAGCGACGTTTGCGCAGCAAACTCGCCGTTTAATGAGACCGCGCTATTTCAGCGGTCGAAATTAAACCTTCCGTTTAATAAACATACGTCTCCGTTAAGCCCGATTTTTCAATCATGCTGCGGTAGAGCGGCGATTTTTTCAAAAGTTCCGAGTGTTTGCCTTCCGCGTCGATTTTGCCTTCGTTCATGACGATGATTTTGTCGGCGTTTTCGATCGATTTTAAGCGGTGCGAAATGATAATCACGGTTTTGCCCTTTATGAGCGTGTTGAGGCTTTCCTGAATTTTCATTTCGTTTTCCACATCGAGCGAAGCGCTTATTTCGTCGAGGATGATAATCGGCGCGTTTTTTAAAAGAGCGCGCGCAATCGAAAGACGCTGACGTTCTCCGCCGGAAAGACGGCTGCCGTTTTCACCGATGACCGTGTTGTATCCGTCCGGCAAAGCTTCGATAAAGTCGGTACAGTTTGCAAGACGGGCGGCTTTTTTTACGTCGTCGTCGCTTGCGTTTTTATTTCCGACCCGGATATTCTCCATAATCGACGTATTAAAAAGTCCGACGTCCTGAAACACAATCGAAATTTTATCGAAGAGGCTGTCGGTGTCGATTTTTGCAATGTCTTTGCCGTCGATGAGGATCTGCCCTTTATCGTAGTCGTAGAGGCGGGATGCAAGCCGGAGCACGGTTGTCTTTCCGCAGCCGGACGGGCCGACAAGCGCGGTAACCTGATTTTGTTCGGCAGTAAACGAAATGCCGTCGATAATCTTTTGCCCCTTGTTATACGAAAATTCAACGTTTTCAAATTGAATGCCGTAATGCTGCAACGAAGCGGGCTCGCCTTCCTGCGTTTCCGTTTCGCGCAGCTCATTAATGCGTTTAACGCGCGAATCGATATACATCAACTCGGCAAGGTTCGCTTCGACGCCCGCAACCGCATCGGTAACGCGCGAGGCTGCGATAATATAGCCGATAAAGTACAAGAGCGGCGCAGTCCCTGCCAAATACATTTTTAATCCGAAAAATACGGTAAATCCGATTGAAAACTTTAAAAACAGTATTGCGATGTTAAGCGGGATCGCTTGATGGGCTTCCACAACCAAATGCAGTTTTTCCGCTTCGTCGACATTGCCCTTCAGTTTTGCGGCCACCGAATCCGTAAGGCCGTAGCTTTTAATTTCCTGCTGAAGCTCTATCGTTTCCTGAAAAAACTCCGAACGTTCACGCTGCTTATGAAAGTCGCGCGTCGTTTCCCGTATTTGAATTTTTTTCGACAAGATTAACAGAATAAAACTGATGATAATCGGAACAAATACGCATAAACCCAATCCCGGATGAGCAATAATCATCATCGCGCCGATTATAATCAAATACAACACAAGGCCGATTGTTTGCGGAATTGCGTGACTGAGCGCATGCTCGATTGTAGCGACATCGGTCATCACCGTTTGCGATAAATCGGAAACATCGTGTTTTGAAAAATACGCAAGCGGCAGCGCTTTAAGCCGGTCGGCAATGTTAACGCGCAGTTCTTTGCATTCTTTGAACGTCGCCGTGTAGAGCGTGTTGTAATTGATATGCACGAGCACATACATCACAACCGCAAGGGCGGCAATAATACCGATATAAAATCCCGCCGGCCGCAGCGTTCCCTCAAAGTATCCCTGCAGGAAAAACATCGTTAAAAACATCGGTAAAATAAACGAGATATCCGCAAGCATCGACCATACCGACGCCGTAACTATTCCTTTTGCACCCGATTCGGTAACCCCGAACCATTTTTGTAATTTATTCATTCTTAGACTCTCCACTCATTTGCTTGAGAATACAGCTTTTGCAGCCGGCTGTACTTTCCGCCTTTTTGCATAAGTTCGGCGTCGCTGCCGCGCTCGACGATGTTTCCGTCTTCGACAACCAAAATTTCATCGACATTTTTAATCGAGCTGAGGCGGTGCACAATCATAATAACCGTTTTGTTTTTCATCAAATTGGAAAATGCCTGCTGAATTTCGTATTCGTTTTCGGGGTCGGCGGCCGCGGATGCTTCATCCAAAATGATGATGTCCGCGTTTTTCAAAATAGCGCGGGCAATCGCAACGCGCTGAATTTCTCCGCCGGATAAGTGCACGCCTTTTGAACCGATAACCGTTTTTTCACGTTCGGGGAATTTTGCCAAAATGTCTTCGCAGCGGGCGAGCCGGAGCGCGTTCATTACTTCTTCATCGCTTGCCTGTACGTTTCCCATTTTGACGTTTTCAAAAATGCTCGTTTTAAAAAGCTTCGATGTTTGGAACACAAAGGCGATACTGCGCATCAGCGCATTTTTTGAATATGAAGAAATATCCTTTCCGCCGATTAAAACGTTGCCTGAATTTATTTTGTAAAAACCGGAAATAAGTTTTGCAATGGTTGATTTCCCGCCGCCGGATGAACCGACGAGCGCGTAGGTTTTGTTCGGCTCCAACGTAAAGCTCACGTCTTTTAAAATCTTTTCGTCGGTATAGCCGAACGAAACGTTTTTAAATTCGATACCGAAGTTGTCAAACTTTTCTTCCGTGCCGTGTTCGAGATTGTCTTTTTCCATTTCGGAAAAAAGATTTTCAAGTTTATCCACAACGCTTTTTGCCTGAAAGTTATACATGCCGACATACATCACGCGCATAAACACCGAAAAGAGAACGCCGGCAATGCACACAAAAAAGACGATTTTTGCAACGATGAGATTTCCGTCGGCGCCCTTGTTCATAAAATAAATGGCGGCAGGAATGGTGAATACCGCGAACAGGTTAAACAACACTTGAAACAGCACGTACGGCGAACGGCAGCTGAGCGTGTACTTGTATGCCAAATCCGAATAACCGGTAATCGCTTCGTAAAACGCTTTAAAGGATTCGACGGTGCTTTTAAAGATTTTTACAATCTGCATGCCGCGCACATATTCGACAGCTTCCGCATTCATCCGTTCCAATGCCGCTTGATACTTCTGCATAAAGTTTTTATTGCCCATCATAAACATCATCTGCGCACCGCCGATAAGCGCAACGCCGAGGAGCAAAAAACCGAGCTTTACATCGACCGCAAACACGATGATAAACATAAAAATCGGCGTAAACAGCGCGGAAATATTGTCGGGAATCAAGTGCGCGACGAGCATATGCGTTTCCTGCGCGTTGTCGTCTATGAGCTTGCGAATTTTTCCCGACGGGTTCATGTCAAAAAACGCAAACGAAGCGTTCATCAAATGTTTGATCGCGGTTTTGCGCAAATTCGATTCAAGCCGAAAGCCGAGCACGTGCGATGCCCACAAAGCGCCGAAATACACAATCGAATAGCCCGCCAACAGCGAGACAATCACCGTCGCGTACATCGAGTCGTCCGTAACGTTTTTTGTAACCAAAAGCGCGTACAAAAACTTCCATAAAAACCAAAATGCCCCCATCTGAGAAGCGACTCCCAGCACGGCGCATAACGCCGAAATATACACGCAGTATATTTTTTCCGGCGTATATTTAAACAATCTTTTATATGTGTCCATTCAGACCTCCTCTGTTTTTTGAAAATATGCGGCCTTCTGCTCCGCCTGTTTTCAAAAATGCTATCCACGAAATTAATCAGTAATATTTATATCACAATTCTATTCCATAGCGATTGATATTTCCCGTTCTTCTTTTATATTACCGAGATAATAATCTTTAATTTTACCATCTTTTGTATCAAGGCGGCTTAGAATGAGCCGCTCTTTATCAATATTGTTTTCTCCGATATGTACTCCGTAGTCTAAATGTACATGAGCCGATTCATACATCGGAATATTTTTTAATTGCATTTGATCCACATCGGAGAAAGCGATCAGCAATTCACCCAATGATTTCAAACCTGCCCTATCACCACATATAATAACTTCACCTGTTTCTTCCTCTTCATCTTTATTAACAATAACAGTTAATCGACCTTTCAATGATGATAGTTTCAATCTTTTTTTCAGAGTATTCCTCCTCTATGGATATATCATTCAATTTGTAATTATACACGCTGCCTATAACCTACTCTAATTTGCCGATTATTAATTACACACCGCCCGTTATTCATTACCCATTATTATGCCGACCACTGTTCGCTTTCCCGCTGCAGCCGATACATTTCCCGATAAATGCCGTTCTTTTCCATCAGCTCGGAGTGGGTGCCGGTTTCGGCAATCATACCCTTGTTGAGTACGATAATCTTGTCGGCGTTTTCGACGGTGCGCAAACGGTGTGCAATGACTATAACGGTTTTGCCTTTTATAAGCGTACCGATAGCGTGCTGTATGAGCGTTTCGTTTTCAGGGTCGAGGGCGGCGGTTGCCTCATCCAAAAGGATGATCGGCGCGTCTTTTAAAAGGGCGCGGGCGATGGAAAGCCGCTGGCGTTCTCCGCCCGAAAGGGTATAGCCGTTTTCGCCGATTTCCGTGTCATAGCCTTGCGGCAGCTTTTCGATGAATGAATCGCACTGCGCGGCTTTTGCGGCGGCAAGCACTTGTTCTTTTGTCGCGTTTCGGTTGCCGATTAAAATATTGTTGTATACCGTGTCGTTAAAAAGCACGACGTCCTGAAACACAATCGAAAAGGCTGCGAGCAAAGTTTCCGGATCTACGGTGGAAACATCGACGCCGCCGACGCTCACCGTGCCCGAAGAAGCGTCCCAAAAGCGAGCGGCCAAGCGTGCAATCGTGGATTTTCCGCAGCCCGAGTGCCCGACGAGGGCGGTAATTTCACCCTGCTTTGCGGTAAAGTCGATCCCGCTGACCGTGTCTTCTCCCGCCCCGCGGTCCCGTTCATCGTACGAAAACGATACCTTGTCGTAGCGGATGTCGTAACCGTTGGGCTTAAAACTTTCGCTTCCCGTCTGCTTGGGATAGTTGACAATCGCCTGCTTGCGTTCAACGGCAATCAGCATTAAAAAGAATTCGCCGAGCATCATAAACACCGTCGTCAGCGGATCGAAGATGCGGCAAGCGACCAGCAAAAAGACGATATACGTCAACAGTTCGATGCACCCTTGCGACAGCAAAAACGCTCCGTATGAAATGACCAGAGGAAAGCCGAAGCGGACAATCGCCGCCGAACCGAAAATAAACGCTCCGCCCACCGCTTCCGCTTTGAGCGTTATGTACGTTGACTCGGTAATATCGTCTTTGAGTTTTTGCACATACACCGCTTTTTTATCGGAAGATTTCAGCACTTTTACATTGTCGATCATCTGCTGAAAGGAATCGTAGATTGAATCTTTTCGCGCAAACACCTGCTTCGCTTTTTTATCCAGCACTGATCGAGCGGCGATGATGATAAAAAATCCGGCAAAGGCGAAGATAAAAAGGGCTATCGTCATCCTCCAATCCAAAAATGCCAAAAGCGCGGCAGCAATCAAAATCGAAATGATGCCGCCGAATAATTCCGGTACGGCGTGCGAAAGCGATCCTTCAATCGTTGTAACATCGTTCAAAAGCGTCGATGTCAAATACGATAAATCCTGCCTGCCGAAATACGAAAGCGGAAGTTTACGCAGCGATTCGGCAAGCGAAATACGCACGTTCGCAGCTTCTTCATACGCACTGTTATATGTTTTGCCGTACTTCAATTTTTCGAGAATAAACAATACGGCAATCATCGCGAGCCCTGCTGCCGTCACCGCCCACACATTCGGAGCGCTAAAACCTTCCTGCATAATGCGCATCAAAAAATAGCGCAGCACATACAAAGCGAGCGCCAGCGGCACCATCACAAACAGATTGATAATAACCGAAAGGATAATCGACAAACGCACATTGCGCGTCCCCGCATCCGACAAGGCAAAAAATCTTTGCAGCATAATTTCTCCCGATAGACGCTCCCGATAATTAGCTTTGGCTAACATAACATTGTTATAATACAGAGCGCAAAGAAATGTGTCAAGGAGAAAAGCGGCAAACTGCCGAAGTTCTTTAAAATAAAACCAAAAATCGTATCAACCGTACGATACCTGCGCGGGTATTCCTACAGACAAATCGAAAACGGCATGCCGGGTCGCAAAAGCAAGGAGTTTGTTGTATACTGGCGGCGGTGTATTCGAACAAGAAGAAGCTCATTTTGAATCTAAAAAATATTCTTTGCTTTTTAGCAGCTGTTTTTTGCACCGCCTCTGTTTTTTCTCAAAATAAAAAAATACCGAACGGTACGCTTTTACTGGAAAAAACGGAAAACTATCATACAATTACAATTCGGCATTATGAGCAGGATATCACTATCGATGGGGCGGCCGAACCGTATCAGTTGTCGTTTTATGATTCTCCGATCGCAAAAAACATTATCGGCACGTTGCAACAAAAAGATCGGATACATATTTTCGAAATACATATAATCGATTCGAAAGACGTGTGGCTTAAATTTTTATTCGGCAAAGAAGACGGCTACATCATCTTTAATCAGAATTATTATGATTTTTATAACGGAACTGTCAGTTGGATTTTCGGCGGATATTTGCAAATGGAGCGAGACGGACCTAAATACTGGAGACCGGAAGCGGTAATCCGCTTGGGTTTGGAACAAGGACCGTAGTTTGCGCAAGGATTTTAGGAGGACAACATGAAATACGCTGTTGCTAAATTGTTAAATCTCGCAGGCTATGGGTTACAAATAGATTTTGGGGAGTTAACAGTGATTTTGTGGAAAAACGCTAGAGGCAAGACTCATGAAATATTTCGCGGTGATTATATGTTACAAATATTTGATTGCTTTTGGCGGATAAGGCGGAAAAATGATATAATATTAGCATGTAATGATGTTGAAAATGATATTGATTTTCTTGACCTCCTTCACCTTTCTGATAAATTATATTTACGTAATTCTTATGAAGTAAATAATCTTGATTTTACATTATCTTTTACTCAGGATATTGAAATTGATTTTTTTTCAATTATTACACAACCTCATCCTTTATATTTATTAACAGATAAATACAATAAAACTTTTAGTGATTTGAATGTCTTATATAATGATATAAAATAGGTTTCGAACAAGGGCCGTAGGGATGAGGAAGATTTTCATCCGACGGATCGCCCATCGCACAAAATTTTCCGCCAGCCGGCTTCATAAAATTCATCGAGTACGGCGACGTACTTGAGCGCTTCTTCGTAGGGAATATCCAAGCGAACGGTTTCGAACAGGCAGTTCCAAAAGCTTTTATCGATCGCCGAATACAGGCGCATATCTATGCCGGAATGCAGTATGCCTCCGCAGTCTTTCAGCGACGACAAAGCGCGCACGTCGGCTTTGTACGTATCTTCCATCATGAGTGAAAAAAAATCGGCATAGCGGGTACCGGCCGAACCGCACACGAGCAGCTTTACCGCCCGGTAATGTTCATACACAAAGTCGATCGTTTTTTTGCGGCCTTCAAAACGGAAAGCGCGCCGCTCTTTTATGTCGGGCGGCATCGTAAAAAAAGTGTCGTACATCGCGCGGTGGTTCGCCAAAAGAGAATCGTACACGTCTTTTACGAGCGCGTCGAAAAGAGCTTCTTTATTTTTAAAATGAAAGTACAGAGAACCGGTCGTAACGCCGGCAAGTTTTGCAACCTCCCGCATCGAGCTTTTCGCCCAGCCCTTTTGCAAAAATTCGGAAGCGGCGCACTGCAAAATGCGTTCTTTGGAATTCGTTGCTCTTGTCTTTGCGTGTTTTGCCGATCGCTTCGATTGTACCGGCGATTTCGAATGCGCTTTTTTATTTGACTGCTCCGATTGTGTTGCCGATTTTATATGCGCTTTCTTTTTTTCGCGTTCCGCTTTTATATCGTTTGCTTTCATACCGATTGTAAACAACGCTAATGTGTTTTTACCGCTTTGTCAATGTTTTGCAGTTTGCACTCGGGGCTTCCGCATGAAAATCTGTATTCCTCAAAAAATAAGCGTTACCGTAAAAATCGGCTGCACTCCCGGCAGCAGCCCTGCCGTTTGCGCGGGGAACTTCGCGCTTCGCGCTCGTTGCAAGTGCCGCGGCTGACCGTGATTGGAATCGGACTGCGCAAAATTTCTTCGAAATTTTGCTTGCCATTCTCTGAAGTGCGGCATTGCAGAAAATGTCGATTTTCGAAAATGCCGCACTCGTGCGCGAAAGCGCACACGTATATAAACAAGTTTGCGGAGCAAACTTGCGCTTAAACGGGAGGCGCTATTTTAGCATCCCGTTTAAACTCGGTCAGAGCGGATCGGCGGCATTGCCGCTGCCTCGCGTTCCGCCTTTTTTTATTTTATATATAATATACGTCTCTTTTCTGTGTATACATTTTTCATGCAGAATCCCTGGTTTGCACTTTCGCGCCGCGCTGTTTGCGCAATATGCCTGCGGATAAAGCGCTCACAATACCACACAGCCTACGCCGCCGTGGAGCCGTGCCGAAGGCAGCGACCGCAGCGGAGCGAGGACGCCGCGCGTGAGCAAGCGGCGGAAGGGCGGACGGCAAAAAGGTTTCGTCCCGAATAAAAAAATAACCGGATGCGAGGCACGGTGCGACTTTGCAGCGGGAAAAAAATAATTTATACTTATACCGTGCCGGCTGAGTAAAAAAAGATAAATAGGAGGCTAACAGTATGAATAAAATGAAAGCGATGTTATTGTTTTTATTGTGTGCCGCAGCAGTGCGCGCATATTCTCTCCGGGCGCAAATAAATGAGACCACGGCAAAAATTATTTCCGATTTTGTCAATAAAGATTTGCCGGCAGGGAAAAAACTTTTTATACTTGAGATTGTACCGGGTAACTTTACAAATTCGGGGCATGATGAGGAGACAAAGTGATCGGCAGATTGAATATGAAAAAAATATTTTTCACATCAATTATATTGATGTACCTATTTGTTATCACAGGTATGATGCCCAACAAAGATGCAGCAGACATTCCGCTCGAATTTAACAAAACGGAGCAAGAACCGGCTAATATTTTTCCACAAAAATTACTCGATTCGGAATACAAGCCCTCCCCTGCATTGCATGAATATGCGATGGAAGCAAACCGCCGTATCAACGATTTTTTTCAATATCTTGTTACAGGAAACACGGCGGATCGAAGTAGATCGTATATCGGTCATTGGATACTTGAAAATACCAACGGTGAAAAAAAAGGAAGCGGAGAGTCGTCAGAGGGGCATGAATGGGGTTCCGGATATGCCTGCGATATTTTATTGCAGAAAAATCAATTATTCTATAGCTGTGCCGGTGCCGATTCATATCTTTATTTTTCCGAAAGCGGGAACGTATATATAAAGCCGCAATGGTATTATGGAATAATAAAACAAATAAAAATAATTAATAATCATATATATCTTTACGTATTACAGGGTGATAAATGGATACTCGATCCCGTCCACGAAAACGGAGCGTATGGCTATGTAAAATACGGTTCCGTAAATATTACAATACCGTAAAGGTATTTTCGGATAGAGCGGACAATGAGTTCGTACGACGGTGAGAATAATTTTATGAAGTGAAGGCGGATTGTGAAACGGAAAGTAAAACAGAATGTATTAATTTTACTGATTATGATGATTATAACAGCGGCATCAAGCGGCAATACTTTTTCAAAAAGTTTTTTTCGGGAATATGACAAAAGCGATTGTTGTGATAAAAAAATCATAACCCTTACCGGAAGCATTGTAGAAAAAGGTTTTTACGGACCGCCGAATTTCGGCGAAAATCCGAATGACGACACCTTTGAAACATATTTTTTTCTGTTGCCGGATACACCGATAGTATACGACGATGAAGGAAAACATATCTGTCTAAAAGAAATCCAGTTGATATTTACTGCTGTTTATCGAAAAAACTTTGATGCGGGGAAAAACTATACGGTTTCCGGTAAAATGCAAAAAGCAACGACAGGACATCATCATACGGATTTTATTTTAATCGTTGAAGATGTTTATGAAGGAGCCATTTTAATAAACTACGGCCGATAAACGCCCGCACTGCGACACAGCCTACGCCGCCGTGGAGCCGTGCCGAAGGCAGCGACCGGAGCGGAGCGAGGACGCCGCGCGCGAGCAAGCGGCGGAAGGGCGGATGGGGCTGTCTCAAAAATCGGTTACTTTTTCGACAGCCCGTCGAGTTTAAAATTAAGTCCTTGTATTGTAATGACTTAATTTTAAACATCGCATTGAAATCAAGGAAGCTATCCAAAAACTGAAGTTTTTGGATAGCCCGTCACGATTCTTTTGCTACGAAAATTAATAATTAATAAAATTATATCTTACTGCTATAAATATTGTTTCATCGCTTCGCCTTCGACGCCGGCAAGCAGTTCGATGTAGGGTTTTGCGGGGCTTGCGTTTATCTTTTGCAGCAGCACCTCTTCGATTTGAAAAAAACCGACTTCCGCCGACATATATATTTGAATGCGTACGGGTTTTTCGCTGCCCGCGCCGATTTCGACGCGTTCGATCGAGTTCGCAGAATACTTATGGATGTCGCCGATCGTCGGAGCGTTGTCGAGTCCGAGCGGAATGCGCGCTCTGCCCTTTGTCATATCGCAGCCGTCGGCGATGAGGATGATGCCGGCTTCGAGCGAATGGATTTTGTGCGTACCCATGTGGCCGACGATGCCTTCCATCGCAAGCGAGCGGACGGTTACGCGCCGCACAATGTTTTCGCCTCCGGGAATGAATTTGTTGAGCAGCCGTTCGATGACGGGGAGCGCGAGAAAAACGCTGTACAATTCGTGATCCTGCCGGCCGATCGACATGCCGAAGTCGTGCAAAAACGAAGCGAATATGATAGCGGTCAAACTGTCGGCAAAAGTGCCCGCTTTTTCTTTTTGCAAGCTCAACTGTACGCCGGCTTTGTACAATATCTCCGTCATTTTGATCGCGTTGTGCGTAACCGTGCGCATGTGTACCGGACCGTGATCGTTGTAGCCGAGCCGCACGATCGAAACGTTATTGGCGTAATTTTGCACCGCTTCGATTTCCTGATCGCGCATAAGCGCTTTTGCGACGGTGAGCGGTAAACCGTCTTTTTCCGGCGTAAGCGCAATCAGCTTTTCAAGCGCGGATATGATTTTTTTATCGACCGAAATTTCTTTCGGCGATCGTTCGATTTTCATGATGTTGCTCCTATGAGTATTGCAAGTGCTATTGTAAACGGAATGCGTAAAAACGTCACGAGCTGTGCGCGGTTTTGTGCGGCGCGGTACGCGGTCACGTTGCGCACGGCATGAAAAAAACAGACGAATGTGTTATACTTCCGTCATGTTTGAAAATCGCGGGTCTCAAAAAGCGAAATCGCTTACCGGCTTTTTTTTCGCCGCTTTTGCGATCTTCGTATGGGGTATCACTTTTGTCTGTACGAAATCGCTTTTAAAAGATTTTTCCGCACTCGAAATTCTCGTCATCCGGTTTTTATTCGCATACGTCATGCTGTGGATACTTTCCCCGCATCCGCTCAAGCTTGAACGAAAAAAAGACGAACGGCTTTTCGTCGCAGCCGGTTTAAGCGGCGTCGCAGTGTATCAATTTCTTGAAAATATAGCGATCATGTTTTCGTCGGCATCGAACATAAGCGTCATCGTTTCGATCTGCCCGATCTTTGCCGCAATCATTGCGCAGATTTTTTTGCATGAAAAACACGTTACGCCTTTTTTTATCGCAGGTTTTATCATCGCGATTTCAGGAGTCGCACTCGTAAGCTTTAACGGTGCGGCGGAATTTCACTTAAAACCGAAAGGTGATCTGCTCGCGCTCGGTTCCGCAGTTTCATGGGGATTTTATACGCTCTTCGTCACGAAAATCAACGCGCTGCGTCTCAATAAATTGGCGGCCGTACGGCGCATATTTTTTTATGCGCTTATCTTTATGACGCCGCTCGTACTCTTCGGCGCATTGTCTCCGCTTGCAAAAAACAATAATAATTTTTTTGTAACATTCGATGCGGCCGTCAATACGGCCAGATTCGCAAAACCGCTCAACTGGGTAAACCTGCTTTTTCTCGGCGTCGCCGCGTCCGCGCTCTGCTTTGCCGCTTGGAACACCGCATGCGATAAGCTCGGCGCCGTCCGCGCGACGGTCGGCATCTATTTGATTCCCGTCGTAACGATCGTATTTGCGTATTTCGCACTCGGTGAGCGGATCACCGCGCTGAGCACGGCGGGCGTCATGCTTACGATTTGCGGCCTTATGCTGTCGAATAAAAAAACGAAAAGGCAGATGTAAAAGTACTCCGATAAACAAATGAAGTAAGGATCGCATCACGGTGTAAAAATCGGAGTACTATGATTTAACAAAAAATAAAATAATTATATGTTATTGGGCCGCCTTTTTTATTTTATCGGCTTGTTTTCGGAGCCAAAAAAATCCGTAAATTGCTTCGAGTATCAATGCGACAAAAAACGCATTTACCGAAGGTATACCGATTTTCGGAAACCACCACTTACTCGAAACCCCTATACAATAACATACAAAACTGCCGATATTCCATGCAGGTAATTGAACTTTTTCCAGAGCCGGCATTTTCCCACGCCAGCTGACAAAGTAATCGCTGATTACAACGCCGGCCATCGGGGGGAATGCAGCCGCTAAAAAACCGAGCCATACGCCGAAATATTGATACAGACCGAACAATCCCGCAACGGTACCGATGACGCCGAAAATTACCAGCAGTTTTTCACGACTGATTTTTGTAAAAATTGATGCTAAATTCAACGAACTGGAATAAGCATTTCCCTGCGCTGTCGACCAGATATTTGCAACCAGCCCGATAAATGCGAAAGCCAAAAATCCTTGCTTTTGCAGGATATAGGCAATATCATACTCGCCGTAAACAAGCATCCCGACGATACCGATCAACAGCATAAAAGGGCCGCAAATCCCGAGACCGACCAACATAACGCTCAGGGTTGTTTTTTTACCCTTAGAAAACCGCATTATATCGGGTGCCCATGAACAACATCCGCAAATAATAGATCCGACGGATATCGTAACCAACTCCGACATTGTCATTAAATTGCCTGAATTACGAATTGCTAAAATTCCGCCTGTTTGTACGCTATAAGAATCTTTAATACCGATGACAACTGCAAGAATACCGACAGCAAAAACGGCAACCGTTGCAAAAAGCCCGATGATATTCATCAATTTTTGCCCTTTCAGCGCGGAAAAAATCATCAGCGCTCCAAAGATAATTGTTGCAATCCATCGCGGAACAATGGGAAACAGCACGTTGGTAATGCTTCCGATCAGATAACAGTTAATCGAAAACCATCCGCACAA
Source organism: Treponema socranskii subsp. paredis ATCC 35535 (assembly GCA_000413015.1). Classification (GTDB taxonomy): domain Bacteria; phylum Spirochaetota; class Spirochaetia; order Treponematales; family Treponemataceae; genus Treponema_D; species Treponema_D paredis. The sequence goes on along the minus strand of KE332515.1, from coordinate 1,812,916 downwards.
CGTAAGCATTGTAAAAAACGAAATAAGTTTTGCACCTATATTTCCGAATGCGAAACGGCTCAAAAGACCGAATGAAAGACCGGTTTTCATTGACAACATCGACGTAAACATTGCAATTATAAAGCAGATAAAATACCCGATATAGACGGCGAGTATCGCTTGCTGAAAATCGGCCGCACCCCTTGCCAACTGTCCGCCGGCGCTCATAATCGTAACGGTAAATACGTAGCCTATCCACGTAAAAACAAGAGAAAGAAATCCCCGTCGCTGCGATTGAGGCACCGAACCGGTGCTGAACTCATTATCAACTGTACTGTTTCCCATAGATAATTCCTTGTAATATTTTATTTAATTTATGCTTTATTAATTTCTGCTTTTGCCTGTTCGGCAGTTACAACTTTTGCAAAACCTTCCGCCCACAAATCAAGCTCTATTTTGTTCCACGTCTCGATATCCGCGCCGGCATGCGGATAAGCGCTTACTCCATCGGCCAGAACGACAACGTTGTAATCCCTGTGATATGCATCCCGAACAGTACTGTCGACGCACCAATCGGTAACCGTTCCGCAGACGATCACGGTACGAATCCGCTTTTTTTTGAGCCATGTTTCGAGTTCGGTATGTGCAAAGCAGGAATATGTATATTTCGTGAATACGACATCGTCGCCGACAGGAGCAAGAGCATCCGTCATTTCACAATCGGAAGTACCGAGCCGCAGCTTACATGTTCCGTCTTCGTTGAGCAGACCTCTTTCTTTATTTCTCACCCAATAAAAATCATTATGATAGTCGGGAGACTGCGCAAAAACAGACATAAATACGGGGATGCCCTTTTTATGACAAAAATCTTTAAAATCCGCAATCAACGGAATTTGTTCTTTTGCCTGCGGCGTATAAAAACAAAATCCTTCGTCTACGAATCCTTTTTGCATATCGACGATAATAAGCGCCGTCTCTTCCGGCACGATCTTAAACGGCGACTCCCATTCCCAATAGCGTTTACCCATAACAATTCCTCCTATATTTTTCTTTTACTTGTTGTTTACCGCAATAAATGCGATAAAGGCACATTCGAATTAAGCGACGTAAATTTTTGCGGGAGAATTTTTCCCGACTGCCGATAAAACCAAGCGAACGACGATCGCGCCGACAACGCACCAAATTTGTGAAATACCGGGCAACGGAGCAAAAGCCAAGGCAATACCGACGGCGACCGCTGCCAATCCGCGCCAATCGAAATTGAATTGCAAACGCTCTGCTGGCGGATACCCCTTACGGTAGGTATACAAGAAGTCGGCTACGAATACACCGATAATCGCGGGTACGCAATTGGACAGGAAAATAATAAAACTTCCGAAATATGCAAAGAAATTAAATGCCGTCAAAATCAACGCAATAGCGCCGCAAATAAACGTCATTTTCTTATGTTCGAGTTTGAATATATTTCCCCATGTCAAAGCGCAGGAATACTCATTCCCTTGTGCCGGTCCCCAGTTGCCGAAAATACCGATGAGCAAACCCGGAATTGCCAACCCTTGTGCTGCTAATACGTACGGCAAATCACCTTTGCTGGTAGCAATGGCACCGATAGCGCCAATGATAAGCATCAACGGATTGATAACAAGCATAAAAAGCAAAGATAAACCGACCGCCACCTTTGTGCTTTTCGCAAAACGAATAAAATCGGGCAACAGAGAACAGGCACACCCTATCCAAGAACCGATAGCCATACCGACTAAAGCACCGAATTTCACCTGACTGCCGGGTAAAGGAATATAGGCTAAAAGCCCCTCCATTCCTCCGACGCTTCGCGCACCGAGAATCATAGAAACGAGTCCGAAAATACCGATAATCGGTACACAAAGAGAGCCGAGTTTACTCATAACTTTCATCCCGAACGCTGCGGTCAGCGTAAATAATACGCAACAGACTAAACTTAAAGGAAAGTACGGTAAGGCGGGAACTATTGCATTGATGGCACTCGCCATTAAACCGGCATCCACCGCCGTCCAGCCTAAGAGAGAAAAGGCTATAAAAAAGCCGACAATTTTCGAGCCGATTTTACCGTACGCATATGCACACAGCTGACCGAAGGTAAGTCCCGTTTTGGACGCCGCTGCAGCCATCACACAGGCGAGCGCAGCCAAAAAGATACAACCGACCGCGATTGCCTTGATGACGGTCATAAAATCCGCAGCGAAGCCCATACCTGCTCCGGCCTGCAAAGAAGTTGTCATAAAGACAAACCCCGATAGAGATCCGAAAAGAGTCACGGTTTTCATCCGCTTATCCATCGGAACGGCTTGCGACGCAAATTGTCCGTCGGAAGATGTTTTTACCTTTTCCGTCATAATATTCCTCCTCGTTTTAGAAATAATAAAAACCTATTTGCGTGTTCGAACACGCAAATAATAGTGTATATCGTGATATCGGATCTGTCAATAAATTTTTATTGATATCACTATATTTTACAGAATATTCGGCTTTATTATATAATAAAACTATAAAATCTCTAAATTTTAATTAAAATATTTAAAAATAAGAGATTAAAAGCGGATATACTATCACATGAAAAGAAATTATTGTGCTCGCACACACTATTTTTGAAACACCTTGAATAATGTTACATTTTACTATTCAAGTATGCTATAATGGCGAGCTATAGAGGTAAAAAGTGGCAGTTACTATAAAAGATATAGCAAAAATCGTCGGTGTTTCTCCGGGAACAGTTGACAGGGCAATACACAACAGAGGAAGAATTAAGCCGGAAATTGCGGAACGGATTCTTAAAGCCGCAGAGGATCTTCATTACAAGCCGAATAAATTTGCAAAGTCTTTATCGAATAAACGAAAACAATTTAAAATCGTTTTTATTCAGCATGTAATCAATAATCCGTTCATCGAAATGCTCCGCGCGGGCATACAAAAAGCTGCAGATGAATTTTTTCCGGCAGGAATTTCATTAAGCATTAAACCATGTGAAAATTTCAACGCAAAAGCGCAGTTAGAATTATTACATGAAGCTGTTGAAGTCGACAATGCCGATGGTATAATCCTCATCCCGATAAATAATCCGGAGATTGTTGCTTATGTAAACCGATTATCAAATTGCGGTTTTCCCGTAATATTATTAACCTCATTCATAAAAGCCGAATATTCGGCTTTCGTCGGATGCAATTATCGATATTCGGGGCATATTGCAAGCGGGCTTATAAGTATCATTACGGGAGGACACGGAAATCTTTTGGTGTTTGAGCCCAACCAAATTATAAAAGGCAGCCAAATACGATTAGCGAGCATGACCGAGCTTTTACATACACAATGTCCCTCTCTTAAAATTATCGATGTGATAGAGCTTCCGTCGGACGATATCGAAGCATACTTGCGGTGTAAAGAAGTATTTGCAAAAAAAATGCCCGTATCCTGTGTCATTTACGCGTCCGGTGCAAATTCAGGAGGCCTTAAAGCCGTACTTGAAGAGCAGGAAAAATTCCAATTCAAAGTAATAACGTACGATTTATCCGATATCGTAAAAAAAGGTTTATTGGAAAACCGTATCGCCTTTAGTATATTTCAAAATCCTCAGGCACAAGGTTATTTGAGTATGCAGCTTATTTCTGATTATCTCCTGCTCGGGAAAAAACCTCCGTGTAAATTGAACTATATTAATGCAAGCATTCTCATTAAAGAAAGCCTTGAAGATATCGAAAATCAATTTCTTCGATGTTAGGTTTTCCGTCTCCATATCTGCACCCTAAACACCTGCCCAATCATCCCGAATAGAACTAAGCGTTTAACAAAGATTCTCTATCACACGATACACCTCATACAGAAACATAACGTCCCGCACAATCCCGCACCCAAGAACGTACACACACCGCCCTTTCTCTACCGCACTTCGCTCAATTCCGCACCGAAACGGATGCTCCGCTCGGTTTGCATCGAATCGAACGCGATGCCGTAACAGCCGGCTTTTTTGTTTACCGAAACGACGGTACCATCCCCGAAGATCGGATGACGCACACGCGTGCCTTCTTCGTACGGTATGCCGATCCGTTTGAGCTGCGCTTCGCTGTAATCGATGAGCGATTTAGTCTGCACGACAAACGATTCGTCGAGTTTTCTTTCAAGCGCGAGGTTTTCGAGTCCCGCGTCGAAAATAAAACGCGACGGTTGTTTAAAGAGGTTGTCGTTCGCCGTCCCTTCCGCATCCGACAAAAAGAGCGCATCTTTCGCGCGCGTCATCGCGACATATGCGATCCTCCGTTCCTCTTCCATGTCGTCGAACGAGAGCGTTTTACGCGACGGGAACACGCCTTCGTTCAGACCGCAGACAAACACATACGGAAACTCCATGCCTTTCGCCGCATGGATCGTCATGAGTTTGACATTGCTTCGGTTTTCTTCTCTGTCCAAATCGGTAAAGAGCGCGATGTGCGATAGAAAGTCTTCTAAGTTCGCATCATCGTCCTGTCCCGCTTTTTCCACCGCGCGGCGGAATTCGGCGACGTTGTCGAGCCTGTCCTGATCGTTTTGCAGACGCAAGTACGCTTCATAGCCCGACCTGTCCATAACCGCCTGCAGCAGCGTACCGAGCGGAAGCGTTTTGTACGATGCACGAAGCGTTTCTATCGCTTCGACGTATGCGCGCGCTCCGGTGCCTGCAAAAAGCGGCGTATCGATATTTTTTTTAAATTCGTCGTACAGCGCCGTACCGTTTTGTTCGGCAAGAGTCCGGAGCGTTTCTATCTTCGCTTTGCCGATTTTCCTCGACGGCATATTGACCGTACGCAAAAATGCGACGTCGTCGCCGGACGTGATCATGCGGAGATAACACACGATATCTTTAATTTCCCTGCGGCTGTAAAATTCTATACCGCTGTAAAATTTATACGGTACACGCTTATCGATAAACGTTTCTTCGATCGCGCGGGAAAGATAGTGTGCACGATATAAGACTGCGATGTCTCCGTAGGCTACGCCGCGTTTTGCAAGCTCATCGATTTTATTAAAAATCCAAAGCGCTTCTTCGCCTTCGCTTTTACAATGGCAAAAAATCGGTTTGGCGCCCGACTCCTTTTCCGCCCTAAGCGTTTTTTGATAACGCACGGTATTTTTTTCGATCAGCGTATCGGATGCTTTGATGATTTCCGGCGTCGAGCGGTAATTTTTCGAAAGCAAAAACGTTTTTGCGTCGGGATAAGTTTTATCGAAATCGAGAAAGAGTTTTACGTGCGAGCCGCGCCACGAATAGATCGTTTGATCGGGATCGCCGACGATGTAGAGGTTTCCGTGCTTTCCGGAAAGTGTCTGCGCGATTTTGTACTGCTTTTTGCTTACGTCCTGAAATTCGTCAACCATGACGTACTGCATGCGTGCCTGCCATTTTTCGCGCACGGCGGGAAAATGTTCGAGGATGTACGTCGTAAAATTTATTAAATCATTGAAGTCGAGACCGAAGATTTTTTTCTGCTCGTAGATATAGCGCACAAAAATTTCATCGCGGCGGTCTTTGATAAAATTGAAACGCTCGCGGAGCTGTTCGTTGTTCATGCGGTAGATATCGTCGATATACGTGTCGGCGCGCATTTTTTTCGCTTCGAGCACTTCGTCGATCGCGCTTTGTACCGTCATCTCCCGCATCGTAATGCGCATATCGGAAAAGATGCGCAGCAAAATATCGCGTTCGTCTTCCGTATCCATGATGACGAAATTTTTCGGGTAGTTTAAAACGCTGATGTCTTCTTTGAGGAGCTGAACGCAAAACGCGTGGAACGTGCAGATATATCCCAAATCGATGTCGCCGAGCCGCTTACGCACGCGCTGTTTCATTTCGTTCGCGGCACGGTTCGTAAAAGTCGCGCACAAAATATTGCCGGGAGCGATGCCCGCTTCGTCGACGAGGTAGCAGTAGCGCGACGTCAACGCTCTCGTTTTGCCCGTACCCGCTCCCGCGATGACGCGCACGCGCCCTTCCGTCTGCACGACGGATGCCCTCTGTTCGTCGTTGAGCGATAAAAGAATCGATTCCATACTGTCGGTATGCAGTCTAAATCAAAAGGGCTCCCGTGACAACCGGCGGCCGCGGCATAACGACGGTACGGAACTGCCAAAATACAGCCGCCGGAAACGTGCCGATATGGCAGTACAGCCGAAAATACGGTATAGTTGAATTATGATTTTATCACATACGAAACTGCTTTTGCTCTTCGTGCTCTTTATCGGAGCGGGGGCTGCGTTTACCGTAACCGGCACATATATGCTTTCGAAAAAATATCTCGCATCCCTCGGCGATAAAAAGCGGCTCGGAAAAGCTGCAGGAAGCGCATCGCTCGTTCTCGGTATTCTCACCCTTGCAACGGGCATCATGTTTTTTGTCGCGCCCGACGCGGCGGCATATATCGTCGTCATCTATCTTGCGTTTTTATTCATACTCGCGTGCGGAGCAATGATCGCTGCGAAAATAAAAAAATAAAATACATGGAGGTATATATATGAAAAATCCGAAAACTAAACATCTCTCAAAAATTATTAAAATTTCTGCGGCCGCTTTGCTGCTCGCGACGGTATCGGTATCGTGCGGGAATATGGCGGAAGATCCCAACGCCGCTTATTTTGCCAAACTGGAAAATGACGTGCTTGAAGAAATCAATTTTGCGCGCACTCAGCCGGCACAATACGCAAAAACACGTTTGGAACCGTATGCCGTCAAAAACCCGACTACCGCTATAACGGAATGTATTAACGAGATGAAAGCAATGCAGCCCCTGCCGCCATTGAAGTTCGGCAAAGGACTAGCACTTGCCGCAAAAGAATGGGTCAACGTGCAAGGACCGGGCGGCGGGGTCGGACACGATATGCATACGGATCCGCGTATTCGTAAACATTGGGCTTGCAGTACTTGGGGTGAAAACATCTCCTACGGTTACGACGATGCAAGGATGATCGTCATCCGACTTTTGGAAGACGATAGCGATCCGGGCCGCAGGCACCGCAAAAAGATTTTAAGCCGAGCCTATACGCACGTCGGTATCGGCTGCGGCCTGCATAAAATATATCGTTTTATGTGCGTACAGGATTTTGCCGGCTGAACGGACGGCTTTTTGTCAAAAGCGCAGCTTTATCGGCCGGTGCTTTCCGAACTCGACATTTAAGTTAATTATTAAATTCGGTTTTATACGATCGATTCGAGCCGCCGCTCTGTCAGCCGTATGAGCCGCTCGTGAGAAGCGATCATGAGTGTGCAAAACAGCAGCAAGTATGCCGGCAAAAGAAAAATGCCGAATCTATTCGCAATAAAACCGAAGAGCGGCGGCAGCATGCAGTTCCCGATATATGCGCTTGCCATCTGTACGCCGATAAGCGCCTGCGACTTATTTACCCCGAAATGATGCGGGGTTGCGTGGATGAGGCTCGGAAAAACGGGCGCACAGCCGAGTCCCGTAAGCGCGAAGCCTAAAAGCGTAAACGCATTTCCAAACGGCATAAAGAGCAAAATCACTCCGGCAAGTATAACGATTTCGCCGAGCCTCACCATCTGCGTATCGTTCAAATACATCGAAATAAAACCGCAGAGCGCGCGGCCGGCGGTGATGCCGAGGTAGACGAAACTCGCATAGCGCGCCGCGGTGTCCACCGAAACGCCGTTTTGCAAAAGCGTATAGCTCGCCGCCCAAAGACCGCTCGTCTGTTCCACCGCCGCATAACAAAAAAACGAAAGCATCACCGCCTTTGCGCCCGGTAAATCAATAATTTCTTTAAGCGAAAGCGGACGGGTATCGGCTGAATCGAATGCGGAAGGCGCCGCTTTGTCGGATAGGGAAGGCTGCGCTGCTCCGGATATCCGCTCGGCTGCATCGGTTTTATCATTTCGTTTCCAAAGCGGCAAACTGAAAACAAGAAGCGCCGTGAGCGCGGCTTGCAGTAACGCAATCGCGCGATAACCCGCATTCCACATGTTCCCGTGCGCAAGCGCAAAACCCATAACATAGGGACCGGCTGCCGCTCCTACTCCCCACATACAGTGCAGCCAACTCATGTGCCGGCTTTTGTAATGAAGCGCGACGTAATTATTCAGCGACGCATCCACGCTGCCCGCACCGAGCCCGTAGGGGAGCGCCAAAAAAACGAGCGCATAAAACGAGTGCGCGAGCGAAAAACCGAAAAGCGCAAACGCGGTCAGCGCAACGCTTGCGGCAGTCACTCGTCCGGTTCCGAATTTTTTCGTCAATCGATCGCTCTGTAAACTCGAAACGACGGTTCCCAAAGCGATGATCATAGATATGATGCCTGCATAAGAAACGCTCACGCCGAATTCGCGGTACATAACGGGCCATGCGGAACCGAGCAGTGCATCCGGCAAACCGAGGCTGATGAATGCGATATAGATGACGGCGAGCAATAATTGAAACATATTTTTACAATATACCTTTGAGATGCGCAAACATGCAAGCGCAAATCGCTTTACAATCGTTTATCTCTCCGTCGGCGATTTGTTTCAGCAGTACATCGATCGGCATCCATTCGGCATTGAGAAACTCGTCATCGTCCAGCTCCTGCTCCGCTTTATGAAGACCTTTTGCATAAAAAATATAAAGCTTTTCGGTAAGTATGCCGGGAGAAGGATATATCATGCCGAGGTATTCCATCGTATCCGCCGTGCAGCCCGTTTCTTCCCGTAATTCGCGGCGCGCGGCATCGACAGGCTTTTCCCCGGGAATTTTATCGAGTTTACCGGCAGGAATTTCCGTCGTAACGCTATCGATCGCGTATCGGTACTGGCGGACTACGGCCGCTTTGCCGTCGTCGATCGCTAAAACCGCAACGCCGCCGGGATGTTTTATAACTTCACGCGTTCCCGTTTTTCCGTCAGGCAGACGAACCGAATCGACGCGAAACGAATACGATGCGCTTTTGTACAATTCTTCAGAAGAAAGTTTTTTTTCGATAAGTTCCATCCCTTATACCTCCCCATACTTCCGTTCGATTTTAAAATCTGCGATTGCACTGCAACCGCCGCATAAAAAAACCGCCCGGCATTCCGCTCTCACGTTTTGCCGGACGGTTTTCGCTGTCAAACAGAACCGCTTATATTATTTCGCTTTTTTAGCGGTTTTTTTCGCGACCGTTTTCTTTACGGCCGTTTTTTTTGCAGCGGGTTTTTTGGCTGCCGTTTTCTTCGCCGAAGCTTTCGCCATCGTTTTTCCGGCGACCTTTTTCTGCGCGGCTTTTTTTACCGTTTTAGCAGCGGCTTTTTTCGCCGGAGCTTTTTTTGCAGCCGGTTTTTTAGCGGCGGCTTTTTTCGCCTTTGCCGCACGGATAACCGCTTGCGCCGCCGAAAGGCGTGCGATCGGCACGCGGTAAGGCGAGCATGAAACGTAATCGAGACCGACGCGATAGCAGAAGTCGATCGTTGCAGGATCGCCTCCGTGTTCGCCGCAGATACCGAGGTGCATTTCCGGTTTGACTTCGCGCGCAGCCGTAACCGCCATATCCATGAGTTTGCCGACACCCTTTTCATCGAGCGTCTTAAACGGATCGTCGTCGAGGATATTGCGGTGGTAGTACGCGTCGAGGAATTTACCCGCATCGTCGCGGCTGAAGCCGAAAGTCAACTGAGTCAAATCGTTGGAACCGAAGCTGTAGAAATCCGCAACTTTCGCGATCTCTCCGGAAAGGAGGGCCGCGCGCGGAACTTCGATCATCGTACCGATTTCGATTGCGACTTTCATACCGCTCTCTTTTTGGACTTTTTCGATGACTTCTTCACATTCTTTGCGGATAGTCTCAAGTTCGACCGGTTCGCACACGATCGGGATCATGATCATCGGACGGACGGAGATACCGCGCTTTTTGCATTCGATTGCGGCAAGTGCAACGGCTTCCGTCTGCATTTTATAGATTTCGGGATAGGTGATCGTAAGACGGCAGCCGCGGTGACCGAGCATCGGATTGAATTCTTTCAGCGAGTTGAAGCGAGCAGTGAGCGTTTCAACCGAAACGTCGATGCCTTCTTCTTTCAGCACTTGCTGCACTTTGCGCGTTCCTTCTTCGTCTTTCGGAATAAATTCGTGGAGCGGCGGATCGAGGAAGCGGATGATGACGGGCTTGCCCTTCATCGCGTCGAAGATGCCGGAAAAATCTTTTTTCTGCAGCGGCATAATTTTCGCAAGCGCTTTTTCGCGTGCGCCCGTCGTATCGGATGCGATCATCGCCTGGAAGTATACGAGCTTCGCGGGATCGAAGAACATGTGTTCCGTGCGGCAGAGACCGACGCCTTCCGCGCCGAAATTGAACGCAGCTTGCGCCTGATCGGGCTGATCGGCATTTGCGCGCACTCCGAAACCTTTGATCGTCGATTTTCCGATTTTACGGACGGATCCGTTGCGGATTTCATCGCACCACTTCATAAAGGTACCGAAGTCTCCGGTGATCTGCGGTTCTTTCGTCGGGATCTGACCCGCGTATATATTGCCCGTCGAGCCGTCGATCGTAAGCCAATCACCCTGTTTGTACGATTTGCCGTTGACGGTAATACCGCCGTTGGTAAAGTGAATCGCTTCGACACCGGAAACACAGGGCTTACCCATCTGGCGTGCGACGACAGCCGCGTGCGATGTGCGTCCGCCCGTTGCGGTAAGAATACCCTGGGCTGCCGCCATACCGGCGATATCGTCCGGACTCGTCTCTTTGCGGACGAGCAGCACTTTTTTGCCTTCTTTTGCAAGCTTTTCGGCTTCGTCGGCAGTGAACACGATTTGACCGCAGCCTGCTCCAGGAGAAGCGTTCAAACCGCTGGCGATCACGCCTGCCTGCTTTGCAGCGTCTTTATCGATCATCGGGTGAAGCAGCTGGTCGATCTGATCCGCATCGACGCGGAGGATCGCTTCTTCTTTCGTGATAAGTTTTTCGGCAACCATATCGACGGCCATTTTAACCGCTGCGGGACCGGTGCGTTTACCGTTGCGGCACTGAAGCATATAGAGCTTGCCCTGCTGAACGGTGAATTCCATATCCTGCATATCGTGGTAGTGCTTTTCGAGATTGTTGCGGATTTTGATGAGTTCGTCGTATATTTTCGGATTGTCTTTTTTCAGCTGGCTGATTTCCTCAGGCGTGCGGATACCGGCGACGACGTCTTCGCCCTGCGCGTTTATCAAATATTCGCCGAAGAATTTATTTTCGCCGGTCGAAGGACTGCGGCTGAAACATACGCCCGTGCCGGAATCGCTGCCCATATTGCCGAACACCATCGCCATAACCGTGACGGCCGTTCCTTTCAATCCTTTGATGTTGTTGAGCTCGCGGTATTTGATCGCGCGCGCGTTCATCCACGAACCGAAAACCGCGTTGATCGCGTGCCACATCTGTTTTTCGGGATCCTGCGGAAATTCCGTTCCCGTCGTCTTTTGATACAGAGCTTTGTATTTTGCGACGATTTCCTGAAGCTCGGACGTATCGAGTTCGTTGTCGAGCTTTTTGCCTGCTCGCGCTTTGGCTTCCGAAAGAATTTTTTCAAATTCTTCGTGAGGAACGCCCATCGCAACATCGCCGAACATCTGGATAAAGCGGCGGTACGCATCCCATGCAAAACGCGGATTGTTCGTCTTTTTTGCAAGTCCGAGTACCGATTTGTCGTTGAGACCGAGGTTGAGAACGGTGTCCATCATGCCGGGCATGGAGCTTGCCGCGCCGGAACGAACGGAAACGAGCAGAGGATCGTTTTCATCGCCGAGTTTTTTGCCGAACGCACGTTCGAGCTTTGCAAGATTTGTCGCGACATCGGAGTACAGTTCTTTGGGATACTTTCTGTTATTATCGTAGTACATCTTGCACACATCGGTTGAAATGGTAAATCCCGGCGGAACCGGAACACCAATGTTCGTCATTTCGGCAAGGTTCGCACCTTTGCCTCCGAGCTCTGCGCGCATATCGGCGTTGCCCTCGGCTTTTTTATTGCCGAAAAAGTAAACGAGTTTTGTCTTTGCCATGTAATAACTCCATATAAGGATTGAGAGATATGATAAGAAAATAATACAAGTAATCGCCTGCACTGTCAATGCAGTTACCGGGCGATAATTATTAAGACCGCATATCGCGTTTTGAAAATATCCGTAGAATGAAAGTATGCGTTCCGCTCGCTTCGTCCGCTGCGATTATATTCCAACGCTTTGAAGCGTATTTGCTTTTTCGGGCGATACCCTTTATTTTGCACCGCCCAAATACGCTTCTTTGATACGCGTATCGGCGAGCAGCTCTTTTCCCGTACCCGAAAGCGTGATCCGACCCGTTTCCATAACGTACGCCGAATCGGCAATTTTGAGCGCGGCGCGTGCATTTTGTTCAACGAGCAGCACGGTCGTACCCTCCGCGTTTATTTTACGAATCGTATCGAAAATGTCTTTAATGATGAGCGGCGCGAGCCCGAGCGACGGTTCGTCGAGCATAAACAATTTCGGGCGCGACATAAGACCGCGCGCGACGGCGAGCATCTGCTGCTCTCCCCCGGAAAGCGTTCCCGCATTTTGTTTCGCACGTTCTTTTAATCTGGGAAAAAGCTCATACACCATATCGCGGTCTCTTTCTATACCCGCTTTATCGCTTCGGTGATAAGCGCCGAGCGTGATGTTTTCCCATGTCGTGAGATTGGGGAAAATACGGCGGCCTTCCGGCACGAGCACCACGCCCTCCGAAACGATGCGCTTTGTTCCGAGTGCGGTCAACTCTTTTCCGTTCCACGCGATGGAGCCGGCTTGCGGTTTTACCAATCCGACTATCGAATTGAGCGTCGTGGATTTTCCCGCTCCGTTCGCACCGATGAGCGATACGATTTTTCCGTCGGGAACTTCGATCGAAATTCCTTGCAGCGCGTGAATGCCGCCGTAGTATACTTCCACATTCGTAAGCTCAAGCATCGCCGCCCTCCGCATCTCCGTCGAAGAATTCGTTTTCCGTACCCAAGTACGCGTCGATCACTTTTTGATTCGAGCTTATCTCTTTCGGCGTTCCTTCGGCAATCGTATTGCCGTATTCGAGCACGTACATTCTGTCGCAGATTCCCATAACGACCTGCATGTGATGTTCGATCAATAAAATCGAAATGCCGAAATCGTTTCTTATTTTTTTAATAAAAACCATCAGCTCTTCCGATTCCTGCGGGTTCATTCCCGCCGCCGGTTCGTCGAGCAGGAGCAGTTTCGGCCGCGTCGCAAGCGCGCGCACTATTTCAAGACGGCGCTGTTCACCGTAAGGCAAACTCGTCGCACTGTCGTACGCGTGTTTTTTTAAATTGACCTGCTCGAGGAGATCGAGCGCGTGTTCTTTGACTTTTTGAGCGCGTTGTCTGTATCCCGGCAAATGCAGCACCGATTCGAATACGCTGAAATGCGCGCGCAGATTTCCCGCAACCATGACGTTTTCCAGCACGCTCATTTCATCGAACAATCTGATATTTTGAAACGTACGCGCAAGTCCGAGTTCGGTGATTTGATGCGGCTTCAATTTTACGATATCGGTATCGTCCCAAAAGATACCGCCGCCGGTCGGTTTATACACGCCGGTGATCATATTGAATGCGGTCGTTTTACCCGCTCCGTTCGGTCCTATCAAGCCGACGATTTCACCGTCATTGACTTTGAGATTCAAATCCCGAACCGCGGTAAGTCCGCCGAACTGTATCGTCGTGTGAATGCACTGCAGCATCAGCGGCCTCCCGTTTTTCGATTTTTCAGCTTCGGCACAAGTCCTATCTTTGCAAAATAATCCCACGAAAATTCGTTCGTGCCCATAAGACCGCGCTGCCGATAAATGACGACGATCATAAGCAAAAGCGAAAAGACGACCATGCGCAGTCCGGGCAAACCGTTCGTTTTGACAAAAAGAAAATCGAGCGGACCGTCGAGAAAGCGCAGCATTTCCATACACACGGTGACGACGATCGATGCGATGACCGACCCCGTAATACTGCCGTTTCCGCCGAGTACGACGATGAGCAAAATATTGTACGTCAGGCCGAACACGAACATGCGCGGATCGATTGTCTGCATGAGGTGACCGAGCAAAGCGCCTCCGATTCCCGCCATAAAACCCGACATGATAAAACTGATCGTTTTAACTTTTGCGACATTGATACCCATCGCTTCCGCCGCAATTTCGTTGTCGCGGATTGCTTTAAGCGAACTGCCGAAAGCGGAATTGATGAGCGCAACCGTAAAGACGATTGCGAGGATCGCGCAGCCCCACACGACGTAGGTCGTCGAATACTTCGGCAAGCCTTTTAAACCGAGCGCGCCGTTCGTCACTCGCTGCAAATTCGTAATGACGACGCGGATGATTTCCGCAAAACCGAGAGAGGCGATCGCGAGATAATCGTCGTGCAGACGCAGCACGGGAAGCCCGATCAAAAAAGCAAAGAGCGCGGCGGCGAAGCCCGCAAGCAAAAGGGCCGGCAAAAACGGAATCTGAACGCCTGCAAGCGGTTGTATAATCGGCGCAAGGTAAAAATTCATTTCTTTTTGCGCGGGACTCATCGTCAAAAGCGCCGAAACATACGCGCCGATAGCCATAAAACCCGCATGTCCGAGCGAAAAAATGCCGGTAAAGCCGTTTAATAAATTGAGCGAAAGCGCAAGGACGATATAGATTGCGCAGAGATTGAAAACGCGCAGCGTAAAATTATCGAAAAAAACATCGGCTGCGGCGATAAACGCAAGCGCAAGTGCAGACGCACACACGGTCAATATCGTTTTTTTCTTTTTATCGATTGTCATGACGGCCGCACTCATACTTTTTCCACCTGATTTTTTCCGAGCAGCCCCGCAGGCTTAAAAAGCAGCACGAGGATAAGCACGATAAACGCAAACGCGTCGCGGTAACCGGTAAGCGCCGGCAAAAACGCGATTATCATGATTTCGAGAAAGCCGAGCAAAAACCCGCCGAGCACCGCTCCTCCTATATTGCCGATGCCGCCGAGCACCGCCGCGATAAAACACTTCAGCCCCGGCATGATGCCCATCGTCGGATTCAACTGAGGATATTTTAACGCCCATAGAATGCCGCCGATCGCAGCCATGAGCGAGCCGATCCCGAACGTAAACGAAATCGTTTTATCGACGTCGATCGCCTGAAGCCTCGCGGCATCCAAATCGGTCGAAACCGCGCGCATCGCCATACCCGTCTTCGTTTTATTGACGACCCAAAGCAGCAGTACGAGGAGTACGGCCGTCACAATCGGAATAACGGCGCTGATTGCGACGACGGTGACCGCGTGCCCCGCATTTTTCACAGAGCCGAACGTAAACAATTTATTAAAAAAATCGGGAACGGGAAAACCTTTTTGCCGTCCGCCGAAAACGACGGTCGCCAAGTTTTCGATCAAAAACGAAGCGCCGATAGCGCTTATCATAACGGAAATTTTCGGCGAATCGCGAAGCGGCCGATAGGCGACCCGTTCAAGTCCGATCCCGAGCAGAGCCGTCAGAGAAATAGCGACGATAAAAGCGACCCACCACGGTAAAAAAAACGTCGCAATGAGATAAAATGCAAAATACCCGCCGAGCATAAAGATATCGCCGTGCGCAAAATTGATGAGGCGCAATATGCCGTACACCATCGTATAACCGATTGCGATGAGCGCGTAGAGGCTGCCGAGCGAAAGCGCATTTACGATATGCTGTAAAAAAAGTACCGGTGTCATATACAGTTCCGAAACACGATATGTACCTGCCGCAAAACACTTGCATCGTCTTACGGCAGGTATTATTAATTATTAAAAATTATTACGGGTTTACGATCGTAATATATGTAAACTTTCCGTCTTTTACGGTTTTAATAAAAGCGCTTTTCGTCGCATCGCCGTTTTCATCGAGCGTAACGTCGCCTGCAACCCCTTCGAAATCTCTCGTAGCCGCAATCGCATCGCGAATCTTCGTCGTGTCGATCGAATCGGCCCGGCGTATCGCATCGAGAACAAGGCGATATCCGTCAAAAGCGAGAACCGTAAATGCGGCGGGTTCTTTGTGATATTTTTCATCGTATTTTGCCAAAAAGTTTTTTGCAAGATCACCCGTCGCACCGCCTGCATCGAAAGCCGTAGAAAGGAGACAGCCTTCAACGGCATCTTTTCCGACATCGATGAGTTCGGGCGTTTCCCACGTATCGCCGCCGAGGAAGGGAGCGGTAATGCCGAGTTCCCGCGCCTGCTTCATGATAAGGGCGCTTTCGGTGTAATTGCCCGGCGCGAAAATCACGTCGGGATTGCTCGCTTTGATCGTCGTCAGCTGTGCGGTAAAATCCTGATCGCCAGTATTGTAATTGAGCTCTGCAAGAATGCTCGATTCTCCGGCAAGTTTTTTAAACGTGTCGGAAAAGAATTTCGCAAGACCGACGGAATAATCGTTCGAAATTTCACGGATAAGCACCGCGGTTTTCGCGTTGAGATTTTTATTCGCGTATGTCGCCATAACGGTTCCCTGAAACGGATCGATAAAGCATACGCGGAAATAATACGGATTGTCCTTTGTAACGAGGGGATTCGTACACGTCAATCCCATAGCCGGAACTTTCGCTTCCTGCACGATGGGTCCTGCTGCGATGGAATAACCCGAACCCCACGAACCGAGCACAACCTTTACTTTTTCTTTGTCAACGAGACGCTGTACCGCATTCGCCGCTTCGACTTTATCGGATTTGTTGTCGGCGACCACGAGTTCGACTTTATATTCTTTCCCGCCCGCCGTAACCGTCGGATACAGTTCGTTTGCAAGACGAACGCCTTCAAGCTCAAGGGCGCCGCCCGCTGCGTTCGCTCCCGTCATCGGTTCGAATACGCCGATTTTAATCGTATCGCTTTCCGCTTCTGCGTTTTTTTTCGTACACGAAACAAACGCGCCGAGTGTAAAAACGGCTGCTCCGAAAAGAACGATTTTGCCGATTACTTTCATATTTTCCTCCAAAAAAAGACAAACAAAAAAAGCCGAAATTTGTATTCGCGTACAAACTCCGGCGATTTGTTTCATTTGAATTATAACGGAATTCGATTTTTATGCAAGTGCCGCTTTATCCCGTACGTGCGCTCTCCTCGGTATTTTTTGAAAACCACCCGTACCTACAAAGACTTCGTGCGCGTTGTCACGTGCGGCACAATCGGCTAAAATAAATCCATGCGAAACAAACAAAACGACGAACTCGCCGTGTGCGGACTTTCCGCCGTAAAAAAGCTTGAAAAAAATAATTGGAAAAAGATCCGCCGATTGTATTTTACAAAAGAGACGGCGCCGTTTTTCGGCGGACTTTGCAAAAAGCTTGCAGAAAACCGAGGCATATATAATTTGGTGGAACCTGCCGATTTGGAAAAACTTTCAGGTACCGTACATCATCAGGGCGTCGTCGCAATGATTTTTATGCCGAAAATCACACCGCTCGATTCCGACGTTGCGGACGTATGGATTGCGAACGGTGAAAACGTACTCGTACTCGACCGCATCGGCAACGCGAACAATTTCGGTGCAATCGTGAGAAGCGCGGCTTTTTTCGGTATGAAAAACATCGTCATACCGGCGGACGAATCGCAGTCTGCAATTACGACAAGCAGTTACCGCATCGCACAAGGCGGTATGGAATTCGTTACGATCTATTCCGCGAATTCCATCGCACGTTTTATGGAAGCGGTACGGAACCGCATGCTGCGGATAGGGACCGACTTGAGTGCAAAAAAAACGCTCGCGGAAATCGCGGATCTGCGCGGAACCAAACCCGTAGCCGTCGTACTCGGCAACGAAGAGGACGGCATATCCGACGATGTGCGGAAAAATTGCGACGAATGCGTCATTATCCCCTTTGCGGGATTCGCCGAAGGAATCGAGCCGGCCATACAAAGCTTAAACGTCGCACAGGCGGCGTCGATTATTTTATACGAACTGCAAAAAACATCGTCCGGCACACACTGACGCGAAGAATTTTTTTATATCCCGTTTTTATTGACAGCGTACCAAGGAATGAAGTACTATAAAAAAATTAAATAAACGTATAGTGCTGTCTTTTCGTCCAAACCTCTTTCTGCCGATCGGCAGTATTATACACATTACGAATGTCGATTCATTTTTTCTAAGGAGGCATTATGAAAAAAATGATTTTGGCCGTCATGCTTGCAAGCATCGGCACGGCGGTTTTTGCGACCGGTACCGCGGAAACGACGGGTTCGTCCGCAAAGCCGGTTACGCTGGAATGGTGGACGTGGGATCCGACCATGAAAGATCAAAATATGCAAATCATTGCAAAGTACCAGGCGGAACACCCGAACGTAAAAATCAACAATACCATTATCGACACACATGAATACTGGACGAAACTCCGCATTCAGGCGCAGCAGCGCAAATTGCCCGATGTCTTTACGATGAGTTCCGGCTATCTCGAAGAATGGGCGGAAAACGGTCTCATGTACAATCTCGATCCGCTTATCAAACGCGACGGTACCGATAAAAAATTTTATAAATCGATGATGGACGCGACGAAAGCGATTTCAAAAAGCGATCATGTCTATGCGCTTCCGTTCGCGCTCGTTACCGCGGTGCTTTACTACAACAAAGATATGTTTGACGCGGCAGGTGTCAAATATCCGACGGATGACTGGAGCTGGAACGATTTTCTCGCCGCCGCAAAAAAATTGACGATCGACAAAAACCGTGACGGTGCCGTCGACCAGTGGGGCTTTTGGTTTTACGGACGTTATGCGCAGATCGAAAGCTGGGTGTATGCGAACGGCGGCAACCTGCTCAATGCGCAAAAAAACAAATTCGCTCCGGATGCAAATGCGATCGATGCGTTGAATTTTTTGTATCGGCTCGTTGCCGTTGAAAAAGTCGCACCCCGTCAAAAAGATATGAGCGCATTCCGCAATCAGGATATTTTTCCGCAGGGTAAATGCGCAATGTGGATCGACGGTTCATGGTATGTCGACAATCACCGCAAAACGCTCGGAAACAGCGTAAAGTGGGGCATAAGCCGCGTTCCGTTCGGACCCGCAGGCAAAGCGAAGCGCGTCACCTACGGCTGGCCCGATGCATATTGTATGTCGCCGAATACGCAGAATGTCGATGAAGCGTGGAAATTCATGCAGTACGTTGCGGGCGAAGGCATCGATTTGTCGCAGTATATGGCGGGTAAAATTCCGTCGAACATTGCGCTTTCAAAAGGCATCGTCGATCCGGCTCAGCAGCCCGGAAAAGAGATGGAGCTTTTGAATAAAGAAGCGGGAGAACCTCTTAAAACTTCCTACACAAAAGGATGGAACGAATGGAGAGGTTACCGTGCGAACGAAGCGATGGGCTTCAACGGCTACATCGACAGCGCACTGAACGGTGAGAGAACGATGGATCAGGCGATTACGGCCGCGACCAAAGACATCAATGTCGTTCTTTCCCGTTATTACAAATAATTGATTTTATCGGCGGCATGCGTCACTTTGCATGCCGTCTTTTTATTATTCGATATTTATTAATTTAGGATATAATAATGTCTTCCAAATCACTCGTATGGCACAAGCCGTGGACACCATGGATTTTTTTATTGCCGACCGTCATCGGTCTGTTCGTATTTCGTTTAATGCCGATCGTCGCCGCATTTATCTTAAGCTTTTCCGATTGGAATTTGCTCGCATCTCCGAGATTCCACGGATTCGCAAACTATATCGAAGCGCTTAAAGACCCCGACACGTGGCTTGTTATCCGCAATACGTTCAAGTTTTCCGTTTTCTATGTAACAGGCGGTATGCTGCTCGGCTTGATTTTTGCCTGTCTTATCAACGTAAAAATAAAGGGTATCAATTTTTTCCGCGCGGCCATTTACATGCCGGTCATTACTTCTTCGGTTGCGGTCGGAATCGTTTGGCGCTGGCTCCTCGGCCCCAACTACGGACTCCTTTCCATTATTTTAAAGAGCCTCGGTATTATGAGTATGCCGAATTGGCTCGGCGATAAAAAACTCGTTTTGTTTACCGTTGCATTCGTTCAAGTATGGAAAATGTCCGGTTACTATATGATTTTGTTTCTTGCCGGTCTTCAAAATATATCGCATGAAATGATGGAAGCGGCGACCATAGACGGTGCAAGCCGTCCGCAGCGTTTTTTCCGCATAACGCTGCCGCTCTTGAGTCCGACGACGTTTTTTATTTTAACAATCGCAATCATCGATTCATTTAAAAACTTCGAATTGATTCTTGCCATGACGCGCGGCGGACCGATGAACGCATCGAATACCCTCGTCTATGATGTGTACTTAAACGCATTCGTATATTACCGCGTCGGCTTTGCCGAAGCGATCGCTTTTATCCTTTTGATAATCGTCGCATTTTTCACCGTATTGAATTTTTACATCAGAAAACGCTGGGCTCAGCCGTGGGATTAAAAAAATTCGGAAAAGCATCGTTTCAAACGGGAACGGCGCTTTTTGAAGATTACCGTTTTTCGTAAAAACTTTATTAGGAGAATACCGTGTTGGACAAAGAAGGCCGCATTCCGGCCATACGATATACATTGATTATTTTATTTGTACTGCTTTCGATTTTTCCGTTCATTTGGATGGTGTCGAATTCTTTTATGAGTGCGAAAAATATTTTCGCCGATCCGCCGAGATTCATACCCGATCTGCTGTTTACCGGCCAAATGTGGGACAACTATAAAACGGTCATGGGCGTATATAATTTCGGACGCTATATTTTAAACTCCGTTTTTGTCGTCGTGCTTGCCGCGGCGGGACAGCTTTTCGTATGCTCTCTCAGCGGTTTTGCATTTGCACGGATGCGCTTCAAAAGCAGAAACCTGCTGTTTTCTCTTTTAGTGCTCACGTATATGATTCCGGTTCAAGTTACGATCATTCCCGAGTACTATCTTATGATGCGCCTGAATTGGCTCGATTCCTATCTTCCTCTGATAGTGCCGTCTTTCCTTGCCGGCGCACTCGGCACCTTTATGCTGAAAGAATTTTACGAACAAGTACCCGAAGCGCTCTTCGATGCCGGAATCATCGACGGGGTGAATTCGCTTCAAATGTATACGATGATTTACGTGCCGCAATCGATCGCGCCGATCGCGACGCTGTTTATAATCGCGTTTATGAACAACTGGAACGATCTGCTTCGGCCTATGCTCTACATTGCCAAAACGGAGCTGTACACCGTTACGCTCGGACTTACAATGTTCCAAGGTCAATATTCGAGCGAATGGAATTTGCTGCTTGCGGCCGGCGTACTTGCCGTTTTGCCGCTGATCATCGTGTTTATTTTCTGCCAGCGCTATATCATCGAAAATTCTATGAACGCCGGCATCAAAGGATAATATGACTGTCATCAAACGCTTGGATCAAATAGACAATCCCGACGGAAATATTCAGAGGTTTTTGACCGTGTCGGGATTCGGCTGGAACGACATCGCCTTTACGCAAGCTCCGTTCCGTTCCGATTTTATTAAATCGTTGGCACAGCTCTATCGCGTGGCCATCATTCCGAAAAATCCCTCCGAAGCCGGACACTTGATTTTTTTTCACGTGCCCGGCACCGTCGATACGGCTTCGATGCCCCGAACGATCGGCGGCGTGACGTATTACGATACGACGGCAAACCTCGCCGCGTGGATCGAAAGCGGAGATCCGAAAAGCGAAAGACTGCTGAATGCGGTTATAAAAGCGGGTTTTTGCGATACGGCTGACGGATCGGGTGCGGGTACAAGGGCTATGCCGGTTTCGAATCGATTCGGCTGCGTAAGCGACGCCGCAAAAGCGCACGACATCGCATGCAACGCCCACTTTTTTTTAATGGACACTTTCGATGCGCTCAGTCCGTACGATCTTTTCGGAACGCCCTACGGTATGACCGTGCAAAAGGGAACAATGATTTTGCCGCCGCTGCATCATCGTCCCGCACTTGTTGCGGATACGGACGGAAAAACACGGATCGCGCATCCCGAACTCACCGAAGTGTCCGTAACGATAGACGGCAAAAATTACGTACACGGAAAAAATTGTCTTTTTTTTGAACGCCCCGATACGGAAATGACGCCGCCGTGCAGCGGAAGCGCATTGCTCGTTGCCGACGGCCGCGTCATCGCGTCGAAAGAAGGAGGAGCCGTTCGCGTTCCTATGGGCGGCTTTGCCGTTCAAACGGAAAAGCCCGTTGCGGTTTCCGATCCGCACTGTTCGTTTCAAAGCGATACGCCGTATGCGTTTGCGCTGCAAGTCGGACCTGCGATGACGGAAAACGGGAAACCTGCCGTCGGTTTTTCCGGCTGCCCTTTTTGCGAATTCGGAAAAATGACCGCATTTCCGCCGACGGTATATCCCCTTTCATGGGACGGCGGAAGAGCCGGACGGATAGTGCTGGGAGCCGATAAAGACGATTTGCCCGTTTTAATTTGGGCCGAAGCTGCAAGCATCCACGGCCACGTAAAAAGAAAAGAAAGTCCCGGCTGTTCGCTCAAAGAAATGGCTGCATACTGCGCCCGTATCGGTCTTCAAAACTCGGTCAATTTGGACGGCGGCGGATCGTCGCAGCTGCTTGTAAACGGCGAGAGATTTTTGCATTTGAAAGATCGAACGGCCGACAACCGAGAAGCGGAACGACCGGTACCGGGAATCATCGTCATATCCTAAATCGGCACGCAAGGCTATCGCTCCTTAAAATGCGGCATTGCAGAAAATATCAATTTTCGAAAATGCCGCATTAGATTTTGAAAACATTGCCAAAGATCCCCAAGCACGATATGATTTATGAGTATGAAATACTTTATCATGTCCGATATTCACGGAAGCGCCGCGGCTTGTGAAAAAGCGCTCGCGCACTTTCATGCGCTTAAATGCGATAAAATTATTTTACTCGGCGACGTGCTCTATCACGGACCGAGAAATCCGCTGCCGGAAAATTACGCGCCCGCCCTTGTCGCGCAAATGCTCAATCCGCTCGCGCACGACATAATCGCGTGCCGCGGGAACTGCGACTCCGAAGTCGATCAGATGGTACTCGCTTTTCCGATTTCAGCGGATTACGCCTGCATCGCCGATGACGGTATAAGAATTTTTGCGTCGCACGGACACATCTATGCTCCGGCAAAACAAACGGCAAAAGATGCAATTGTCGCCGGCAGCAAAATTCCGCCGCTTTCCCCGAACGATATCGAACTGTTCGGCCACATCCACGAACAGCACTTATATAAAACGCAAGCCGGCGTTCTCGTATGCAATCCCGGATCGACATCGCTTCCGAAAAACGATTCTCCTGCGGGATTCGCCGTATACGAAAAAGGCGAAATCGCATTGTACGATATGGAAGGACGCGAACTCAAGCGGATGAGCTGCAAATAGCTATGTGCATATAATTGCACACGGCTTGTCTCAAAGGTTGAATTTTTCGAAAACCGCTGTACAATTTTAACAAACGGTAAATCCGTTTTGTTTAAATATCTTTTGAGGATTTTACACGATGAAAAAAATTATTAATTTTATACTGCCGATAGTATCTGCGGCGGTACTTTTCGCAAACGGAAAAAACGATATATCGAACTCCGCACAAAATGCAGTCGAACAGAAAACTCGAATCGTGGCATCGACATCGTGGACAGCCGCCTTTGCCGACATCGCAGGAGCGGACAATGTCGAAACGATCGCACCCGCAACGCTTCGTCATCCGCCAGAATACGAAGTGACGGTAAGCGATATTCAAAAAATCACGGCAAGCGATCTTTTCATCTACGCCGGTTTTGAACGAATGATGAAAACGCTCGGCGATTCTATAGACGGAACGAAAATGATGCGAATCGCAAGCGACAATTCAATTGCAACGGTAACGAGCGAAACGGCAAAAATTGCGGAAAGATTGGGTACGGAAGAAAAAAACAAAGCGCGCCTCGCCCTCTATGTAAATGCCATACGGGATGCGAAAGCGGAAATCGAGCGGCGCGGAAAATCGAATGCAAAAGTGCTGTGCCACAAACACCAGTGCTACCTCGCCGCCGATTTGGGTTTTACCGTTGCGGAAACATTCGGACCGGAGGCGGTAACGGCGAACCAAATCGCAAACGCAAAAACCGGCGGCTACGATATAATCATCGACAATGTGCATAATCCCGTAGGCAGTCCGCTCGCCGAAGTCGCGCCGAACGCCGCGTATATCGTATGGCGAAACTTCCCCGACAAAGTCGAACGGAATGCACTGCTGCACGTCATACGGGAAAATATCGCCTCGCTGATGAAAGCGATGTAAACGCCGAAAACACGCGGCCGGAAAACCGATCCCGAACAAGCATTACAAAGAGAATCGTCTTATGAAAATACAAAAACCGTTTGTTTATTTTATGCGCTGTATGTCGATTGCAGTCGCCACGGCTATTTTTATACTTTCTTCACGATCGAAACTGCCGCTGCCCGATTCCGTACTGTTTCCGGGTGCGGATAAAATTTTACACGCCTGCGCATTCGGATGTTTTGCATTCGCTTTTTCGTATTGGCTCGACAGCGGTACGTGGAAGACAAAACCCACCGCATGTATTTTGATCGTGTGTATCGCCGCCGCATGTTACGGAGCAAGCGATGAAATTCACCAAATCTTCGTTCCCGGCCGCGACGCTTCCATATACGATTGGATTGCCGACTGTACCGGCGCCCTTGCCGCGTCCCTTGTGCGCACGGCGCTCATGCGGCGAAAAAAAGGCACATGAACAAAGCATTTCAAAAAATTAATAAATAACAACTCTATTATTTCGGCATCCTCTTGGGAAAGCGCATCCGCCCGCGTCAATTTTTTTTCGATCCGGCGGCATTGGCGAGCGCGCTAAGCATCGTTTTATCTTATTTGAAAATTTCGTCTTTTCAATATTAATAAATTCATACATAACGATGCCGATATTTAATTGACAATTCCTATAGTATTTATCAATTATTATTAAAAATTTTTGTTGACAGATTTAAAATCACGTGTGAGAATATAACTCATCGGGAGAGTAAACGCTTACTCTTTTGCGGGAACTATATGGCGGAAGTTACGATAAAAGACATCGCTCGTATCTGCAACGTCTCCATTGCGACGGTTTCACGCGTCGTGAACAACAGCAAAAAGGGCGTCGGACAGAAAACGAAAGAGCATGTGCTTTCTGTTATCAAAGAATTGCATTATTCTCCGAACGGAATGGCCCGCGGAATGGTAAACGGAAACACGGGACTGATCGGTCTTGTTCTGCCCGATATTCGAAACCCCTTTTTTGCCGAATTGGCCAGAGGGGTAGAAGATTACTGTACCCAAATGCAATACAACTGCCTTTTGTGCAATACCGACAGTAAGCCTCAAAAAGAGCGGGCGTATATATCGTTTTTTCAAAAACGTATGGTTTCCGGCGTTATTTTTACGGTACAAAACGCAAAAACGCGCAATGAAAATCTCTACGGTTTTAAAGAAGCACACATTCCTTTTTGTCTTGTAGAATATTATTGCAAAGCGTTGGCTGATGCCCCCGGAGTATATTTTAAAAATAAACAGGGAGCACAACAGATTGTTGAACTCTTAATAAAAAATCATCATAAAAAAATCGCCTTTATCGGCGGTCCGGCATCCACGCAAAATGCAGTTGATCGCTTTAAAGGGTATAAAGCGGCACTCGCCGAACATGACATACCGTTTACAAAAGAATTGACAATCGAATCCGATTATTCATACGAAGGCGGATACCGCGCTATGAAAACGCTTTTCGCCCGTGAAATTCCCTTTACCGCCGTGTTTGCTGCAAACGACCTCATGGGCTACGGCGCCATGGAGTACATACATAAAATAGGCAAAAAAGTCCCCCGAGACTACTCCCTCGCCGGTTTCGACAATATCTCATTTCCGGCCGTGTTCCAGCCGGTTATAACATCGGTCGAAATTCCCGCCTACCGCTTCGGTATGCTTGCGGCAAAAAAAGTCATCAATTGTATCGAAAAAAAGGAAGTAAACCCTTTGATCGATGTTATAGATCCCGTTATCGTCGATAAGGGGTCTATAAGAGAAATCTAATAGTTTTTTTAACCGCGAGAGTAAACGTTTACTCTCCAAAAAGAAAAGGTGGATGCATAATGAAAACGAAACAATTTTTACGAGGAAAAGGTGTTTTTGCCGCGCTGCTGTTGCTGCTGTTGTTCTTTTCGGTGACTTCGCCGCATTTTTTCAAACTCAGTAATCTTATCAACATTTTACGGCAAATCTCTCTGTTGGGTATCATCTGTATGTCGATGACGATGGTCATCACCTGCGGCGAAATAGATCTGTCGGTCGGCGCGATCTACTGTTTATCGGCTATCCTTGCAGGGACACTCATGGTTCACAACGTCAATGTCATATTTGCGGTAATCGTTGCACTGCTTGTAGGCTTGTTCATCGGTTTGGCAAACGGCATATTGGTAACCTTTTGTAAAATCCCCGCGATGATAGTAACCCTGGGTATGATGAATATTACGCGCGGTATAGCTTTGCTGATCACAGAAGGAAGAATAATCAATATTTCAAGCAGAAATATCAAATCGCCTCTGCTCAATTCGCTTTTGTTTTTCGGTCAAGGACGGATTTTCGGTATTCCGGTTATGACGCTGTGCTTTATCATCGTCGTCATCATTTCTTGGTTTATCTACCACAGATCGCTTTTAGGTTTCCATTATAAAGCCGTCGGAGGTAATCCGTTCGCCGCACAAGCTTCGGGAATCAACGGGCGTGCCATCAAAACGCTTTCTTTCGGGTTTAACGGTTTGTTTTCGGCTTTTGCCGGTATTTTGAATATGGCCTTTCTCTCGAATATACAGGGAACGTCGGGACAAGGTATGGAAATGAATGTCATCGCGGCGGTAATTATCGGCGGAACATCGCTTTCGGGAGGTGAAGGCAGTATTATCGGCACGCTCATCGGCGTATTGATTATCGGCGTGCTGAATAACGGTATCGTTCTTTTGGGTGTTTCTCCTTTTTTGCAAACACTCATTATCGGCATCGTCATTATAGGAGCGGTCGCCATAGATACATGGTCTAAACGGGGGAGAAAAGAATGAAACACATAATCGAACTTGAAAATATCTCCAAACAATTTCCCGGCGTAACGGCATTGCAAAATGTTTCTTTTTCGATTGATGTCGGAGAAATACACGCCATTGTCGGTGAAAACGGCGCGGGAAAAAGTACGTTAATAAATATTCTCGGCGGACAGTATGCGGCAACGACGGGAACAATAAAATATAAAGAAAAAGAAGTTCATATAAAAAATCAAGCCGATTCTTTGGCGATGGGTATCGGTATCGTATATCAGGAATTAAAGTTGTGCGGAAATCTTACCGTAACCGAAAATATTTTTTTAGGACAGGAGCGCGATCGGAATAATAAAAAAATACCTTGGCAAAAACTCGATAAGAGCGCAAAGGGCTTGATCGAAAAACTGGGCGGAAAATTTTCGACATCGGAAAAATTGCGAAACCTCAGTTTGGCAGAACAGCAGCTCGTCGAAATTGCGCGCGCGCTCAGCCGGAATGCTGATGTGCTTATTATGGATGAGCCGACTTCCAGTCTGACGGTTCGGGAATCGGAAAATCTGTTTAAGCTGATGGTATCGCTGAAACAACAGGGAAAAACGATCATCTATATTTCACACCGTATGGAAGAAGTTTTTGCGCTGTCCGATCGTATTTCCGTTTTGCGGGACGGTAAGTATCTGGGTACTTTCGCCAAAGACGAGATAACGCAAAATCAAATCGTATCGCTCATAGCGGGCAAAGAAATGGCGCAGGATCTCGCATCGAGAAACATCAAAGACAAAGAGCCGAATGCGCAGCCGGTTTTGGAAATACGGAATTACTCACGCAGCAATGCGTTCAACAATCTCAACTTATCGTTGTATCCCGGCGAAATCCTCGGCATATACGGTTTGCAGGGATCCGGCAGAACGGAGCTTTTGGAAACCATGTTCGGTCTTTCACAACCCGCAAACGGTGAAATGTTCTATAAAGGCAAAGCTATAAAAAATAAAAACACAAAAGAAGCGATCCGACGCGGTTTTGCAATGATCGGAGAAAACCGGCTCAAAGACGGTTTTTTCGGAAAGATGTCTATAAAAAACAATATCTGCAGCGTGTGTACCGTACGCAAAACGGATAAATCGCATATACGGCTCGATCAAAAACTTTTAACGGGATATGCGGATAAAGTAATTCAAAAGCTGTCCGTCAAAGCGTCCGATCGCGAACAACTCATAAGCCAGTTGAGCGGAGGAAATCAGCAAAAAGTAATCATAGGGAAATGGCTTACTTCAAAACCGAGCGTTTTATTTGTCGATGAACCCACGCGCGGAGTCGATGTCGGAGCAAAAACGGAAATTTTTTCCATTTTACGAAAACTCAGCGCAGACGGATTGCCTATCCTTTTGGTGTCTTCGGAATTATCGGAGATCATTGCGCAGAGCAACAGAATCCTCGTTATGAAAGAAGGAGCTTTCGTCGCGGAATTCGATGCAAAAGAAGTAACAAAGGAAAAGATTATTCAAGCGGCTATTTAAAACAAGGGCTTACAAAAAAAGAAAGAATTTTTAATAAAACCGTCGTTTGAAATTGCACCGCCGAAGATGACGGAGGACAAAATGCTGAAACATTTTATGGGAGGCATGCCATGGTTATATGAAAAAACGAGGTAAGCGGCAAGGTATATGCCGCACGGTCTCTTTCCGGTTGGAAATCCACAAATGTAGAACTAATGTCAAAAAGTCGACGTATGGTGCCGGCTTTTACAAGGAGGACAAAATGAAAAAAATTATCGGTCTGTTGGTATTGATAGCATCGCTTTCACCTCTCGCTTTTGCGACCGGCGAAGCGGAAAAAACGGATAAGCCGCTGAACATCGTTTTGATTTATCACGATACGGCGCTCGAATTCGGACAAGTCATCAAAGCGGGGGCCCTTGCTGCGGGTAAAGAATTAAAATGCAACGTAAAATTTGAAGGTCCCGTCGGTATAAAAGTCGATGAGCAGGTTGCTTTTATCGAAAATGCGATTACCCGAAAAGTCGACGGCATTGCAACAAGTAATCCGAACGGTGAAGCACTCAACCCGATGATTCAAAAAGCTTTGGCTGCAGGCATTCCGACAATCACTTTTAACAGTGAAGCCGAAAATTCTCCGAGTAAAGCTTTCGTCGGGCAAGGGCTTGTGGAATCGGGTCGCCAGCTTGCGCACGTTACCGCCGAATATATCGGTAAAAAGGGTACCGTTATTATTATAACGGGAGAAGCC
Source organism: Treponema socranskii subsp. paredis ATCC 35535 (assembly GCA_000413015.1). Lineage (GTDB taxonomy): Bacteria > Spirochaetota > Spirochaetia > Treponematales > Treponemataceae > Treponema_D > Treponema_D paredis. Next base: position 1,783,645 of record KE332515.1, on the reverse strand, counting down.
GCCGCAACATGGTCGATAGACCGTGAAACCGGCTTTAGAGAAGCTATGGCCGCTTACCCCAATGTTAAAATTCTGAATACTGTCAGCACCGGTTGGGAAGAGCAGGCGCAATACGCGGCCATCGAAAATGCAATCTTGGCGAACCCGCGCGTATCGGCTGTCGCTTCTCTCGACGGCGGTACGACACCGACGACAGGTATCGTTTTAAGCCGATTGAATCGCAAAGATATCGTACACGTCGGCAACGATCTGAGCGTTCAAACTTTGGATAATATAAAAGCGCGCTGGACAAAAGCTTCTCTGTCGCAGTTTCCCTATAATCAGGGTTATATGTCCGTAAAGATTCTTTACGACTTTATTACAAAAGGGATTCCGCTTAAAAATGTCGATACGGGAATTTTACGGGTCGACGAAAAAAATATAGACGAATATATGAAAAAACTTGCCGCAGGCGAACCTGTCGGTTAAAACGGTGCGTACAAGGGGTTGCCGAATCGCTTATCGGCTTATCGAAACAATGATACCGCGAAAGAATTCTGCAGCCCCGTTCGGTTATCGATAAAGGGAGTCGTTTTTTATGAAAAAGAATTCAATATTTGTAATGGGCAGTTACGCCGTGGGGATGACTGCGGAGTGTCCCGTTTTTCCCGATGTCGGGGAAACCGTAAAAGGTACGAACTTCGCAGCCATACACGGCGGAAAAGGCTCCAATCAAGCTATCGCCGCCGCGCGTTTGGGCGGAAACGTAACCTTTTGTACGTGTTTGGGAAACGACACTTTCGGAAAAGAAGCGCTGCAGCTTTTTGCCGACGAAAAAATCAATAAAGATTACGTAAAGGTTTGCGAAACGTCGAAAACAGGGGTCGGAATCGTAATGGTCGATCCGAAGGGGCGAAATGAAATCGTTATCGTTCTCGGTGCCAATGAAGATTTTACGGCGGACGATGCAGAAAAATTGCGCGCGCCGATTGCGGAAGCAAGCGTCGTTTTATTGCAGTTGGAATTCAATTTAAACGCCGTTGCACGCGTCGTTGAAATTGCACACGAACTGCATATTCCCGTTATCTTGGATCCCGCACCGTATCAAAAAATGCCGGAAAGCGTAATCAAAAAAGCAACGTATTTGGTACCGAATGAAGTCGAAGCCCTGCAGCTTTTGGAAGAAAAAGCCGCTCTTCCTCCGGCCGAACTGGCGGAAAGATTATACCGCCGTTTCGGATGCAATATAATCATCACTCTCGGCGATAAAGGTTGTTATATCCGTACCGAATCTTTATCGGTTCTGATACCGACTTATCCGCTTAAACCCGTCGATACGACAGGCGCGGGCGATACGTTCAGCGGCGCATTTGCATATGCATTGAGCGAAGGTATGCCGCTCGAAAAAGCCGTCGATACCGCCTTGGCGGCATCGTCGCTTTCCGTGACAAAATTCGGCGTTATCGAATCCATTCCTTATTTAAATGACATATTGAAATTAATCGAAGGAGGAAAAAATTGAAAAAAGGAAGAATTCTTAATATCCAATTAAATAAAGCGATCGCTTCGCTCGGTCATTTGGATTGGATAATCATATCCGATGCGGGACTTCCCGTCGATCGGGAAGAACAGCGTATCGATTTGGCGATAGAAGCGGGAAAACCGGAAATCGCCGAAATTCTGGAACTTGTCACGAGCGATCTTATTTATGAGCGATGTATCGTTGCCAAAGAGCAGGAAGAATACAATCCGCTTCACTTTGCAAATGTAAAGAAAATCATAGACCGCTGCAAAGTCGAAACGATTCCGCATGAAGCGCTGCTGGAATATAAGAAAAAAGCGAAATACATTATCAGAACGGGTGGCTTTGAACCGTGGGGAAATGTCGTTCTGTGCTGCGGTGTAGATGCTCCCGTTTGGTTTCAAAAAAAAGGTGTTATTACACCCGACTACTATTCGGAACGGGCAAATTATAAAGAAAAGGAGTAAAACTTATATGAAAATTCAATGCTGTTTTGCGGTAAAAGATCCCACAGGTTTAAGCTGGCCGGGAGTTTTAGCCGATTACGAAAGCAGAAAACGCTATTACATGAATCTGCTGAATGAAACTTTCGGAAACGAGTTTGAGTTCGTTTACTCGAGTTTGATGGCACATGCATCGGATCAGGATCTGGAAGCGCTGACTCACGACGACGGCTTCATCATGATTTTGCTTGCGCACGGGACGGGCTTGGGACAGAGAGTTGCTCCCCTGCTGAAACACGGATTAATAATCGACGATCCCTACGGAGGTTCCGGCGATATAATTCGTACAACAGGTATTATCAAAGAAAAACAATATCCCGTCGGAACGGTGGGAACCGAAGATGTCGAATCGCTCCTTCATAAGATCCGCGTATATTTAGCCGTTCCGAAAATTAAAAACAGCAGAATTTTGGTATTTAAAAATTTCGAACGGATGACCCCGCTGAAAGAAGCCGAGTTCAAGCGTTCGATCGGAACAGGCAGTACGATGAAGCGCTATATAGCGGGAAAGCAGGGTTTCGGACAAAACTTGGATACCATAAAAAATACTTTCGGCGTCGAAATCGTCGTAAAAACATTGAAAGAACTCAATGACTGTATCGATCAGGTTGATGAAAAAGATGCGGCCGCATTAGCCAAAAAATGGATTGATCATGCGGAAGAAATGGTCGAGCCTACGTATGATGACGTTTTTGCCAGTGCTAAAATGTACTTCGCTCTGGAAAAACTCAAACGAGAAGCAAATGCCGATGTAGTAAGCGTCGACTGTATTTTATTGTTCTTTGCATACGACTTGACGGTATACCCGTGTTTAAGCTTTTTCGAAATGAACAACAGCGGTGAAATCGGAATATGCGAAGGCGATCTCGATGCTTGCATTACCAGTTTGATCATCAGGGCGATTTCCGGCCGCCCCGGATTCGTATCCGATCCTTTTGTCGATACGGAAACGAATCAAATCGTCTATGCGCACTGCGTCGCTTCCTGTAAACCGCTCGGCCCGGCTCACGCTTCTTTCCCCTATAAGATCAGAACCCACTCCGAAGACAATGCAAGCGCCGCACTGCAGGTTATTATGCCGGTCGGCTATCCTTTGACGACGATAAAGGTAAGCGCAAGCGGAAAAGCTATGAGCATTCACAGCGGCGAAAGCATCGGCAACGTAGATCACGCAAGCGGATGCCGAACAAAACTCGTTTGCAAAGTAAAGTCCAGCAGAAAGATTATGGAAAATTGGCATAATGAATTATTCAGCTGGCACAGAGTAACGGTATTCGGAGACTACCGAGAAGATTTTCTCGATGTCGCAAAGTATCTCGGATTAACGGTATACGACGAAGATAATATGTAAGCCGAATAGAATTTATAAGGGCTGTGTTGTATATGATGCAAAACAGTCCGTTTTGTTCGTACGGAATTTTTAATCCTCCGCCGCAAGCGGCGGGGGATCTTGATTTAAAAATATATTGCAATCCATATCGAAAATCATTCCGCGTCGAAAGCCGTATCGATGAGCGTTTTTTCGGCATCCTCTTGGGAAAGCGCATCCACCCGCGTCAATTTTTTTTCGATTCGGCGGCTGCTCTTTTCCGCTCTTTCGATTTCATTTGTCGCCGACTGCAGCTTTTCTTTTGTCTTTGTCAAAAGCGTGCCGAATTTTCCGAATTCCGTTTTTACGGAACCGAGCAAGTCCCAAACTTTGCTCGTCTCTTTTTGAATCGCGAGCGTGCGAAAGCCCATCTGCAAACTGTTCAAAAGAGCCGTCAGCGTCGTCGGTCCGGATATCGTAACTTTAAAATCGTTTTGCAGCTGCTGCACAAAACCCGGAATGCGGTTCAGTTCCGCATACAAACTTTCATACGGAACGAACAATATGCCGAAATCGGTCGTATGCGGAACTTCGATATATTTTTCTTTAATATCTTTTGCCATGCTCCTTATCTCGGAAGCCAACGCTTTTTTTTGCGATTCGATTTCAGCCTTATCCCCCGTTTCATACGCCAGTGTCAGCTTATCCCAAATCGCAACGGGATATTTCGAGTCGAGCGGCAGGTAGATATAATCGCGTTCCGTGCTTTTCGACGGAATTTTTACGGCAAACTCAACGACCATTTTCGGATTGGAAGGGTTCGGATGCGCATTTTTTTCGTATTGTTCGACCGATAAAAAATTGCTGAGGATGGCTTCGAGCTGCACTTCGCCCATACCTCCGGCGGACTTTACATTCGTCAATGCGCGCTTAAGTCCGCCGACGTCGCCGGCAAGGGTCTGCATTTCGCCGAGTCCTTTTTGTACGGCTTCAAGCTGTTTGCTCACGATTTCAAACGAACCGGACAATCGCTTTTCAAGCGTCGACTGCAGTTTTTCGTCTACCGTCATACGCATCTGCTCAAGCTTTTTTTCATTGTTGTCCTGTATGTTTTTAAGACCGGCCTGTATGGTTTCCTGCTGTTTAAAAAGATTTGCCTGCGTCGCACTTGACAGACTGTCGAATTTTTGAGAAATGATCGCCATAAATTTTGTTAAATTATTCGTCAGAGATTCGTGCGTGTTTTTCGTCAGCGTGTCCAATTTTCCGTTTATCGATTCTTGGAATTTTACGAGCGTTTCGATGTTTTCTTTTCGCGATTCTCTGTCGCTTTCGGAATTCGTTTTTCTGCTTCGTTCAAATTCGTCCTTCAGATTTTTTTCGTAATTTTCAAGCCGGTTGATAATCGTCCGTGAATCGGTCCCGCTTTTTTTAACAATAAGCACGATTAATAAAATAACCGTGAGCAAAAGCAATCCGATAATCGCTATAAAAAACTGCAATTCCATATTATTAATCGAAAACCCCTTTTCCGCCGCTCGGACTGCGGTTCGCCGAAGCGGCTCCGTCGATATGCGTATCGTCTTTCAGTATGATTCCGCGCTCACGCTTCCCATAATTCGTTAAGGCGCGAGTCGAGGGCGGCGATGACGCGGCCTCGCGAAAAATGCAGGTGCTTTGCCGTAAGCGCGTCGAAAGTCGTAAACATCTGTCCGAGAAATATGCCCGCTTTGCCCGGCAAGTGCAAGTGCGGCGATATGGCGAATTGTGAAAGAAATACCATGCCGGAAAGAATGCCGCTTTTGTGCAAGCCGACGAGGAGCGAGTCGAGCGTGATGCGGAATTTTCCGAGCGAAAGGAGCACTCTGCCCGACGGTGCAAGGAGCGCAAAAAACGTAATGCCGATCGTCATAAAGACTGTCGGCAACACTTTGATGCGGCCGCGTTTTTTTATTGCGGCCATTGTGAAAAACGCAGCAACGAAAATCCACACGATGCACACGCGCGCGATGCCGGATACGTTTTTCGGAACGACCAGTCCGTGCAGTAAAAAAATCGGGAACAGAATCATTGCGGCGACAAACTGTGCGCGCGAAGTTTTTGCGTCGGCATCGAGCGGGCTGCCGGAAGAGGGGGCAACGGAAAAGACCGGAGCGCTTTCGGCGCGAGGACTTTGGAGCGAGGGGGAGACTTCCCCCCCTGCCGTATTCGAATCAAGCTGCTCGGAAAGGAGGCGCTTATACCACGACGATTTCGCGCAAAAAATATTCACAAAAACGCCGAGCACGAGTCCGGTCGCGAGTCCGGTGACAAAAAGAAGCGGGGCGATATAGCGCGTTTGGGCGCCGAAAATCATCATGCGGGCCACGGCGACTTGCGCCGCATTGTTCGCAAGCGCGCCTGCCAGACTCAAACCGATGTTCGACATGAGCTTCGTTTTGTGAAAGAGCGCGTAAAGCAGGAGCATCGCAAAACCGGAAGCGAACGAACCCGCTGCGGAAAACACGAACACGTACGAAAAAAGCGTACCGGAGATGAGCGCCTGACCGAGCACTTTGAGCACGATGAGAAAGGCGACGTCGCGCTTGGACATCATCGCAAGCGAAATGAGGATGGGAAGGTTTGCCAGTCCGAGCCGCATAAACGGCAGCGGTTTCGGAATAGCGTATTCGACTGCGGAAAGAAAAAGACAGAGCGCCGCAAAAAACGGAACGCGCGAAGATCGGGTTGTGTTCGTCATAGCGCAAGTATAAACTGTCGCCGCATCTCCTACAAGCCCAAGAGCGACGGCAGCCACAGCGATATGGCGGGTATATATGTGATGATCAAAAGCGCCGCGATGCTTGCCAAAAGAAAGGGCATATTCGCTTTCAAAAAATCCCATATCGACACTTTGAGCAGCGACGATACGACGAAAATCATGGAGCCGAAAGGAGGCGTCAATCCTCCGATCGCCATGTTCAGCGTCATGACGATGCCGAAGTGAACGAGATCGATTTTGAGTGTATTCAATATCGGAACCAAAAGCGGCGCAATGATGATGATGGCCGGACCGCCTTCGACAAACATTCCGACGATAAATAAAAAGATATTGACGAGCATTAAAAATACGTATTTATTGGCGGAAATACTCAACACCGCCTGCGCAATCATGTGCGGAATGCGCTCATAACTTAAATACATACCGAAGAGATTCGCACCGACGATGATAAACATTACCTGCGCGGTGGAATTGACGGTTTCCCGTAAAATCGGGATAAAGTCTTTGACGTGCAGTTCACGATAGGCCAGCATCCCTACGAGCGTACAGTAAAAACATGCAATGGCGCCTCCTTCCGTCGGAGTAAAAACGCCCTGCCGCAAACCCATGATGATGACTAATGGTAAAATGAGAGCGAGAACGGCGGCTCCCGCACCCTGAATGATTTCTTTGCCGCTCGCCATCTTTTCCCGTGTCCGTCCGTAATTGTGTTTTATCGATTCGATATGCACGGAGATCATGAGACAGGCGGTGATAACCAAACCGGGAAGATATCCCGCCATAAAAATTTTACCCACGCTGACGCGGGCAACCATCGAATACAAAATAAGCATAATGCCCGGCGGAATGATCGTCGGTATGATGGAACTGGTCGCGGTAATCGACGCGGAAAACGGCATCGGAAAACCGCGCTTTTCCATTTCGGGAACCAAAATTTTGCACTGCATGGCGGCATCGGCGTTTGCGGAGCCCGAGATTCCGCCCATGAGCGCGGACAATACGACGTTTACCTGTCCGAGTCCGCCGGGGAGATGTCCGACCAAAAGATCGGCAAAACGCATCAAACGCTTGCTGATACCCGAATAATTCATAATCACGCCCGCAAATATAAAAAACGGTATGGCAAGCAGCGGAAAAGATTCTATGCCCGATATGAAATTCTGCAATACGAATTGCGGCGGCATATTGTTCGACATAAATAAAAAATAGGTCATGGATCCGCCGATGAGTGCAAAACCGATCGGTACATTGAGCATAAATAAAATAAACACGATCAACAGCGGTATTAAATTCATATTTTTTCCTGCCTATTTTTTTTTGAAAGGAACGCGAGCCTTATCCGTTTTATTTTTTCGAATAAGCGCAGCGCCGTATAAACGATCAAAAGTAAAAATCCGATACTGATAGACGCATTGACAAAGGTGTACGACAGTCCGATTATCGGAGTTATTTTTCCCCATGAACTGATACAAAGCCTGACGCTGAGTATGAAAATAATAATATCGAGCGCCAATACGAAAAGGTCGATTAAAAATTCGATGACAAACTGCAATTTTTCCGGCAGCAGATTTACGATTATGTTTATGCCCACGTGATCGTGCGTTCGGTAAGCGGCTGCGATACCCATATAGGTACACCACACGAACATAATCGTTGCAAGCTCTTCCATCCAATTAAAGATAAAACCCAAAATATATCGGCAAAAGACGTTGATGATAACGAAGAGAACTATACCGAAAAGAGCAACGGCTGCGATAATATAATCCAAATTACCGAGCACGGATTTTCTGTTCATGTCCATTTCCTTATTAATTAATACGGGTAAAGACGAAAAACCTCTGAGTCCTTCCGCCTCTACCCTTTTTGCCGGTGTTTACTTGCCGCGAATTTTTGCCAATTCGGCTTGAATCGTATCGTATACGCCAGGCGTAAGATTTTTATTGTTTTCAAACACTTTTTTTGTCAATGTACGGAACTCGTCTTTTTCGACTTCGTGGAACTTTACCCCTTCTTTTCCGAGGCTTTCTCTGTCTTTGATTTCCTGCAGCGCTACGCGTTCGTTGTTCCGCTTTGCACCTTTAAGGAATTCTTCTTCCATGATTTTTTGCTGTTCCGGCGTAAGACTGTCCCAAATTTTCTTCGACATAACACAGCATGTCGTTCCGCAAAAGTGCCCGGTCAACGAGATATCTTTGATAATAGCGCCCATCTGGTTGTCCGCAATATCGCTGATGGAAGTTTCAAGTCCGACGACGACGCCCTGCTGTACGGCGGAATATACTTCGGACCACGCCATCGGTATGGGGTTGGCACCCATGGCGCTCAGCGTTTCGATCCACAAGTTCGATTTCGGTACGCGCAGTTTCATACTGTTCAATTCTTTCGGATTGCGCACGGGTTTGTTCGCGCAGATATGGCGGAAACCGAATCCGTAATCCAATGCCAGCACTTTCATCCCGTTTTCTTCGGCTTTTTTATTTAAAGCTTTTGCAAAGTCGCTGTGACACATCGCCGTATATTCTTCCATGTTGTTATAGAGCATGGGCCCGACAAGCGCGTTGTAATCCGGTACATAGTCCGCCATATAGCTCGGATCTTCGTTGGAAATAAAATACGCACCCGCGCGCACTTGCTCGATGCCGTCTTTATACGTCGCGATTTCACCGTTCGGATAAATCTGAATTTCGATCGCACCGTTCGTTCTCTTGTTGATATTGTCGGCAACTTCGCGCAACGTAACGTTCAAAGGCTGTTCATTCGTAAATACGTTGCTGAGTTTAAATACGTGCTTTGCCGCTCCCTGTCCGCCCGCATTTTTTTTGCTGCATCCGAACGCTAAAAACAGTACTGCAATCAATGCCGAAAAACATACCGTTCGTTTGATCCTTTGTTTCATCTTTCACTCCTCTTGCAATTGATAATCAATCCGTCAAAAAACAAAGTCTGTTGGTTATAACGCCGTCGACTTTGCATTCCGACATATCGGAAAAGGTATCCTTGTCGTCGATAATCCACGGATATACCTTTATGCCCAAAGAATGTAAAAATTCCACACCGCTTTTATTTACGTATTCCGCAGCCGGATGATAACTGTAAATACGAAACGGAAGATTTTTCAAATAGGTTTTTAATTCCAGCAATTCGCCGTCCAATGCGAGACCGAGCTTTACGTCACGATTTTCTTTTGCGATATGTTCCAAAACAATATGATTTAATGAAGCTAAAATAAACGCATCCGTACTTCGTCTTTCAAGCACGAAACGCAGCAAATCCGTCTCCCACGGCTCTTCTTCTTTGATGTCGCGCTTTACCTCCAAATTCAGCATCAGATTTTCAGGCACGAGATGTAAAAATTCATCCAGAGTTAAAATCCGCTCTCCGAAATAGCGCTCCATGTTATTGTGAGCGGACAGCGCTTTCAGTTCTTTGAGCGTTTTGTCCCGTACTTTACCCGTACCGTCGGTCGTGCGGTCTACGGTAAAATCGTGAAAAATGACGTATTCTCCGTCTTTTGTCCGCTGTATATCGCATTCGATTTGATCCGCACCGGATTCCACTGCCAAAATAAAAGAGCTTGCCGTGTTTTCCGGGCGAAGATCGGGGACACCTCTATGCGCAATCAATTCCATCTGCAGCTCCGAAAAGCTTGAAAACTTAATAAGTAAATTATAGGGGCAGATTTTTCAGCTGTCAAGTTTTTTATTTTGCTTTTTTATATGCGTTATGATATAAAAACTGAGTGAACTATTTTAATATTAATAATTTTTATTAATATTATTTTTTCGATTTTACATTCATTCGCCGAAAATTTCTTTTCTGTGATATTCGCCGAGCTTTTCGAGATCGCAAGCAAGAGATGCGTTTTCACCGCCGTTTACCGTGCCGTTGTGCGCGGTTTTATCTCCTCCGCACACGACTTCACATCCTCCGTCTGCTGCACGATTTTTTTGATACGCTTTCAAATCGATGAGAAAGCGGTTCATCGAAAAATGCTGATAGACGAAAACGCTTTTCCACGCATCGCTTCCGGCATAGCAGGCTTTCAATGCGTTGCGGTACGGCGTAAATATACCCTTCTCTTTCAATTCCGCATAGCCGACAAGCCACAGCTGCACCGGATTAAAACACTCGCCGATTTTTTCGCCGTGTGTATCGGCTCGGCTTCGCACACTTTTTTTTCCGCTCGCGCCGTTTTCCCAAAGTGCGCGATGAAGCTTTGCCGTATGTTCGGCCATCCACAGCTGGCTTATTTCGATGAGCTTTGCAATTTCTGGATTTGCTTTTTGCAGAGAGCGCAAATGATGCGTCTTCGCGGTGTGCACCGGCGTTTTATTCAGGATGACGACGTTTTTTCTGAAATCGGTTTGCAGTTCGGGATTGCGCCGAAAAAAACCGTCGGCGATTTTCCCGCTCTGTCCGACGAGGTAACGATTGTTTATCGAAAGCTGTTCGTCTTTACCCGGATTATCGCCGATGACGATCAATTTGATTTCATCTTGAGCGGAAACGTCGTCGAGCGCGCGGTTATACACGACCGCCGTTTCAACGGGATAATCCGGCGTATCCTTTTGCGCGGCGGATCTTTGCAGCATTTCAAGCGCCGAAGCGTACTTCGACCACTCGGCAACGTGAGAGCGGAATTCATCGCGGAATTCGACAAAGGCTTTAAATTGCGATCGAAGCATCACCTCGCTCCGCGGCTTTTGAAATATACGGGATACAGAGCAAAAAACGTCATGAGACGAGTATAGCCGATAGCGCGCATTTACTGAATAGTAGAATTAAGTAAGCACACCTCATACAGTAAAATATTTTATACTTACTTTTTTCCGTGTATTATGCGATAATTGATTATTGCAGAGGAAGTACTGTAATGAGTAAATCATATATAAAATATCCGGTCATGTCGTATGTCGGTTACAACAGCAATAAATTTGCTCGCTCTTTTGCGAACAGAAGTTTACGCCGAATAAATAAATCGAAATTGCAAAAAGAGCAGGAAACGTTTGAACCGTCTTTATTAAGGGAAGTTTCCGATACATGGGATTTTCCTTCCGACGGATTGCCTATGTATATAAAAGAGAATTCGGAAAACGGTTTTTATTTGGAATTGGATAATGAAATAAAGCGCCTTCTGTCGGCAGGATTCAGCGTCCAATACGATAAACGGAGCAAATTTATTTATCGTATTCATTGTAACGATGGAACATATTGCAGCGGTATCGAAGATTTGTTGGCGTATTATCATCTGCGGCCGACGGAAAAAACTATTGCAAATTTAACAAATAAGCAAATAAAAGAATTCGCCCGTATCCTTTGGAAAAAGAACGGAACAAAATAAGCGTTAGCGGCGGGAGGGAAGACGACGCGGTTTTTCAAAACCGTGTCGTCTGTACGCAAACGTGCGGCAATTTCCGCACGTTTGTACCGAAGCGAAAGCGGAGTCCCGTACAGAGCGGCGGCGGGCTTGCCCGCCGCAACGCCCGAATTATTAAATTTAAAACGGATTGCCGGTGCCGCCATCCGCTTTTCGACATTGCCACTTTCCGCGTCCGCGCGCTATAATAGCCTTATGGCGGACAATATACGAATCGAAAAAGCACAGCGCATCCGCGACGTCATTCGTTACGTCGACCGATTTAAAAACGCCGTCGTCGTCATCTATCTCGACGACATCGACTCGCCGCTTTTTTCAAGCCATATCCGCGACATAGCGCTTATCAAAAAAGCGGGACTGCACGTACTCATCGTGCCGGGTTCGCGCTCGCGCATCGATGAAGTGCTGTCGGCATCGCATATTTCGTGGACGATGCAAAACGGCGTGCGCGTTACGGCGCATGAAGCGATGCCTCTCATAAAAATGGCGGCTTTCGACGTTTCGAATACGGTGATGACTTCTCTCGCCGCAAACCGCATTTCCGCCGTGATCGGAAACTGGGTACGCTCGCGCGCGATCGGCGTGCTCGACGGCAAAGATTACGGGGACGCGGGTGAAATCGACAAGCTCGAAACCGACGCGATCCGCACGGTGCTCGCCGACGGCTTCGTTCCGATTTTTCCGTGCATCGGCTGGAGCCGAACGGGAAAGCCGTACAATATCTCTTCTCCGGCGCTCGCAAAAGAAGTCGCCGTGCAGCTGCAAGCCGATAAATTGTTTTTCGTCACAAGCGGCGACGATATAAATGCATCGCATTTTACCGTGCCGCCCGGAATCGCCGTGACGGAAACGGGTGAAATCCCCGCGCTCAACCTCGGCGAACTCGACTCTTTTATCGACGCGAATGCGAATTCGGAAAGCGGAAAAATCCTTTCGCTCCTGCGCTTGGCAAAGAGCGCGTGCGCATCGGGCGTCGCAAGAACACATATCGTAAACGGTGCGCTCGACGGCGTGCTGCCCTGCGAAATTTTTTCAGGACTCGGAAGCGGTACGATGATCTACTCGGAAAATTACGGAGGCATACGCGCGATGCAAACCGAAGACATTCCGGCAGTGCTTTCGCTTATGCGCCCCTTCGTCGCGTCCGGAAAACTTTTGCCGAGAAGCGATGCCGAACTGCTCGAAAACGCCGACGATTATATCGTCTACGAACTCGATGGCGGCATACGCGCATGCGCCGCGCTACATTTTTACGACGCGCATCAGGCGGAAATCGCAGCGGTTGCCGTGGACGAATCCTGCGCGAATATCGGCGTTGGACCGAAACTCATCGAATTTTTATTAAAAAAAGCAAAGCGGGAACGCTCGGAAAGCGTATTCATCCTCACGACGCAGGCGGCCGATTGGTTTGAAAACTTGGGGTTTGTGCCGGACGATATCGCAACGCTGCCTGAAAAGCGCAAAGAAAAATGGTCGCCGAACCGCGGCTCCAAACTGTATCGATTGAAACTGCAGCAGAGGGCAAGTACCGAATAACAATCGAAACGAGTTTCGTTTTTTTAGAAGGCGATAAAAAACGCCGCGAACGGGATTATATTTTGCGTATTTTGATTTTTTTTACCACCTGGAAATCTTTTATCATAAAAATAATAATGGCTATTCCGCAAAAAACCAATGACATATGTATATTTGCTGTGATTTCTTTTTTTACTTCAGGTATACGCATAATTTTAAAAGCTATTTCGACGGCCTTTTTAAAGGCCGAACTTTTTATCTCGGACTGCGTTATAATTTCTTTTATTACATATGCAAAATAGCTTACATAAGCTCCGAAAACGGAAAACAACAAACTCACCACGGAAACAAGTGCGATACCGATTTTATTAAATTTTCCTTTTGCCTCCAAAAATCCTTCCCTTGCAAGGCCGTAATATACGGCACCGCAGATACCCGTTATTTTTCCCAGCATACCGAAAAGAATATTACATAAAATTCCCGGTATGCAAAAAAAGAGCGCGTATATGATACCTTTTATATAATTGTTGTTTTCCGCCTTTTCTTCTTTATATAGGGATTCTGTTCGAGTACGCAAATTTTCGGCACAAGCGCGGCAAAGCGGCAGTGGAAGGCCTCCAACAGTATATATTGTAACAGCATCGGCCGAACAGTCGTCTTCGCTGCATAGAATTTTTCCTTCCGGATATTTTTTAAATATATAATTTGTAATGTCGTCGATGACTTCTTTTATTTTTTTTATATTGAACGGAACAATATATTTAATAAAATTCATTTCAACGGATATGGCGTTACCCTCCAAAAAAACAATTTTTTTTGCGAAGCCTCTCTTTTTCCACGATTCGATTTTTATTTTATCACCCTCATCAAGCTGTCCCGGAAATCGAAACCAAACGTTTTTCCGATTATTTCCGTCGAATTCAATGACATATGAATTTTTTACCATGCCGTATATAAAAGTACCGTTATTTTTAAATCCGTATTGTTTACTTAATTTTTTTAATCCCGGGGAAATCATTTACTTCGCTCCTCTTTATAAAAGCGATAAAAAAACACCGCGTTTGAAAACACGGCGTTAATAATTAACAATTTCTGTTTACCTCAGTGAAGCGTAATATCGAATGCGATATATGCGTTTTCGGGGATGACGCCCGGGTAACCGCGCTCGCCGTACGCCAAATCGGGCGGGATGACGATCGTTCGGCTTTCGCCTTTTTTCATATCCTGCACCATCGCGTCGAAACCGGGAATCATCTGTCCCGCGGCGGTCGTAAAGGATAGCGGCGCCCTGCCTTCCGACGAATCGAATACGCGGCCGTCTATGAGATAGCCTTTGTAATCGACGGAAACTTTTTTGCCCTTTCCCGTTTTTTCACCGCTGCCGGCTTTCTTTATTTTATAATAAATGCCGTCGGCATTTTTTTCGAAATTCGCAAAATTTTTTTCGATCGTTTTGATTTGATCGGCGAACGCGGCTTCTTTCCGAGCGGCGGCCGCTTTCAGAGCTTCGGCGGATAATTTATTAAAATCACTTTGCGATGCGGTAAACTTTTTCGCGTGTTCGCCGTTCCGCACGATCGTAATTTTTTTGATCGCGTCGCCCTGTTTTGTTTTATTGACGACGTCCTGCCCTTCAAGCACTTTGCCGAAAATCGTGTGTTTGCCGGTGAGCCACGGCGTCGGAACGATCGTGATAAAAAATTGACTGCCGTTCGTATTCGCTCCGGAATTCGCCATGGCAAGGAGGCCGCCGGAAGTAAAGGTGTATTTGTCGACGATTTCATCGGCAAACGAATAGCCCGGTCCGCCGGTGCCGTTGCCCCTCGGGTCGCCGCCTTGGATCATAAAATCCTGATCGTCGCCGTTTCCCTTGCTGATAACGCGGTGAAACGTGAGTCCGTCGTAAAAGGGTTTGCCTTTCGCCGCATCGAGCGTGCCTTCGGCAAGCCCGACGAAATTCACGACGGTAAGAGGCGTATCTTTGTAATACAGCTCAAGCACGATGTTTCCGCGCGTCGTTTCCATGACGGCGAATACTCCGTCTTTCCCTTGAATCGATTTTATGCTTTTTTCCATAGGATTGCATCCTCCGTACATGATCGTGATACAGCACACTGCAAACGATAATAACAATTTCCGCATAGGCATTTTCACCTTATCAAAAATTAATAAAATTTCAAACCGCTTCGATCGCGCCGCGCACTGCGGAATACGTCAGCGGACGCCCTTATAGAGAACGCGCACTTGTTTGTACAGACCGTCGCCTTCCGATTTCGTGTCGATATCGGGGATGTCGTTGAGCGTCGTGTGAATGAGGCGGCGTTCGAACGGATTCATCGGTTCGAGCAAAATCGAATTATGCGTCTGATGCACTTTGTCCGCAGTCGTGTACGCAAGGCGCACGAGCGATTCTTCGCGGCGGATGCGGTAATTTTCCGAATCGAGGATGATGCGCACGTCTTCGTGACCGAGCCGGCCGGCATAGATATTTGCCAAAAGCTGGAGCGCATCGAGGTTTTTTCCTTTCCGCCCGATGAGGATCGACGAATTTTGCGAATTCATTTTTATGCCGATTTTCCGCGCTTCGCGGAATACGATTTCCGTTTTTACGTCATAACCCATCTTTTCGATAATCGTGTCGACGAACTCAAGCAGCTTTTTTTCGAACTCATCCTGCGGCAGCGGATCGGCGACAATCCTCGCAGACGTTTCATACATTCTGTTATCGTTCCCCGCGTGCGACGCATCGGGAGAATCGACCGGATTGACGCGGATCCTTACATAGCCTTTTTTGAACAGCGAATTTTTTTGCGTTTCAAGGATCTCCACGTCGAACTGATCGCGTTCGAGGCCGAGTTCGCTCGCGGCTTTTTCGATCGCTTCTTTTTCGGTTTTT
This sequence comes from Treponema socranskii subsp. paredis ATCC 35535, assembly GCA_000413015.1. Classification (GTDB taxonomy): domain Bacteria; phylum Spirochaetota; class Spirochaetia; order Treponematales; family Treponemataceae; genus Treponema_D; species Treponema_D paredis. The sequence continues at coordinate 1,767,783 of KE332515.1, read as the reverse complement.
CCTTCATACTCGTATATCATAACGTACCTCTTATATTTTCCGAACGGAAACCGGAAACTTCCGAAAGTACGGTTTTCGAAAGCCTCCGATTAATAAAATACGATTCAGCGTTTTTTGCCTTTTTTAACAATTTTAAATTGTCCGGCTTGCGCGGAGATTTCCGCTTTTTTTTGACGCATTAATTTATTGATTATAAGCTGCTGCCCCATCTGGATGATATTGCTCACCGTCCAATACAAAAGCAGTCCGGACGGCGCATTGTAGAACAGGAAAAAGAAAATGAGGGGCATACCGTACATCATAAATTTCATCTGTCCCGCACTCGAACCGGCTCCCGCGGCGGTACCGCCGACCATCGTGATTTTGCCGTACAAAAGCTGGGATGCGAGATAGATGATCGGTAAAATGCGGAGTGAATTACCCAAGAAAGAACTTATGAACGGTATGTCGCGATTAAACGTATACACACTGTCGCCGGTCGAAAGATCGGGAATCCATCCGGGAATAAACGATGCACCGCGGAATTCGAAATAATTGTTAAACAGATCGTACATCGCAAAAATTATTAAAAATTGGAAAAGCATCGGAAGACAGCCGCTCATCGGATTGTAGCCGTTGTCTTTGTAAAGTTTTGCCGTTTCCGCCTGCAGTTTTTGAGGATTGTCTTTGTACTTCGTCTGCAGCTCCGTGATCTTCGGCTGGAGCGCCTGCATTTTAAGCGTGCCGAGCGACTGCTGTCTTGTAAGCGGGAACATCGCAAATTTCAATAAAATCGTCATGATGATGATCGCGACGCCCCAGTTGTGAACGACTTTGTACAGCCTTTCGAGAACCCATTTGAGTATCTTTTCAAGCCAGCCGAGCCAGCCGTAGCCCTGCAGCGATTCGTCGAGTTTTACATTTTCAAGCTGCCAGCCGTTCGTCGACGCGGTATTGTAAAGACGCAAATCGGTTTCGTTGCGCGGCCCGAAATAAACGTAATACGTGTCGGCCATATCGGTGCCGGAAAAAGGCTTGCGCGTAAAAAAGGCTTGCGCGTTCGCATAGTCGCCGACTTCCGTACGTGAAGAATAATAGGCTTCGCCCGTCATCGTCTCCGGTTTTTCGGGAACGAAAAGTTCTTCGAAATATTTTCCGGCGATGCCCGCCCACACATAATCGCGCTTGTATGCTTTAAACTGTTTCGTACCGACTTGTACGTATTTTTTTTTGTTGCCGTCAAACGTGATAAACATGCGCGAATCGTAGCGGTTCATACGCGGGTTGTAATGCGGCCCGACTTGGGGCGCCGTGCGGATCGTGTAGGCGGCGTTGTTCGTATTGAGCGAAACCGTGCCCTCGTCGCTGTGCATTAAAACTTCAAGTTTGAACATGTATTCGCCGGGGATAAACGTATAGCGTTTGCCGAAAGTGTAGCCGTTATAGCGCCGCGTAAAAAGTACGGTATTCGCATCCGGCTGTTCCACGCTGAACAGATCGTTTATCATCGCGCCGTTCGCATCGCCGAACGAAACGGCGCACGCGCGGTTAAAAGCGGAAATATTGTCCGCCATTTCAACGCCTTTGTTCGTATCGGTGTCGACGTGATTCAGCAATTCATAGCCGATGATATCGCCGCCCCTGTTCGTAAAGACCGCTTTGATTTTATCCGTTACGATCGTAAGACTTTGTTCGGAAACGGCTTCTTCGGTATCGGAAGAAGCGATAAGCACGGGCGCCGCACTTTGTGAATTTTCAGGAAGCGCTTCGGTAGAAACCGCCGTCCGTTCGGCAGCCGCAGCTCCGTTTTGGCGCTGAGGCGCAAATACGGTAGACTGCAAAACCAAAAACACTCCGATTACGACCGTCGACAATGCGATCGCCCAAACAGTATTTTTATCCATAACAAATCTCCATCTGTTTCACCGTTATTAAATAGTAAAACGCGCGCGCACATCGGTACGGCATTTTAAAATTATTATTTTACGCAATGCAGCATTTTATACATGCGCTTTATGCGCTCGATATTTTATGCACTGCCGCGTTTTAAGGAACGGGATCGTATCCGCCGGCATGAAATGGATGACAGCGGATAATTCTCTTTATTGCGAAAAAAAGACCCTTACCCGGTCCGTATTTTTTTATCGCTTCGATCGCATACTGCGAACACGTCGGCGTGTACCTGCAGCACGACGGAAACAACGGAGAAATACAGATTTGATAGGCGCGGATTAAAAGACAGAAAAATTTTGCAAGGAATTGTTTCATTCCGTAATCAATCCCGCTTTTTTACACAATAATCGAAATTGCGCACATCGGGCATCGAACGAATCCCGCCCGGGATACAATAAAAAGAGCATATCGTATCCGACATCCAACTGTGCTTTTAATAAACGATAGACTTCACGGCTGTATCTTTTCGACAAGTTTCTCTGCACCGCGTTACCGTATCCGCGGGACAGAGGAAATCCGACGCGATTTATACGCAATCCGTTTTTCGCATAAAACAGCTTTGCGCCCGGAATACCCGTTCGCTTTCCGTTTTTAAAAAGCGCTTTAAAAGCGGCGGATTTTTTTATACGTTCCGTACGTTTAAATCCGCCGGTTTTTTTCAAAGCAGCTTCCATCGGCAGCTTCCGTCCCTAAAATCAATACTTCTTTTTTTCGTCCGCGACCGACAGCTTTTTGCGTCCCTTTGCACGGCGGCGGGCGAGAACTTTGCGGCCGCCTTTGGTTGCCATGCGCGCTCTGAATCCGAATTTTCTGTTGCGTTTAACTTTGCTGGGCTGATATGTCCGTAACATAGAACATGCTCCTTATATAATCAACCTGATATCGCTATCGAGGTCATAAGATATCGAAATAAGTAATCAAATATATCATTATTTTTTATACTTGGTCAAGGCGCGGAAAAGGCTCCAGGTCTTACGCATGAGAATCTATATTCGTCAAAAAATAAGCGTTACCGTAAAACTCGGCTGTACTCCCGGCAGCAGCCCTGCCGTTTGCGCGGGGAACTTCGCGCTTCGCGCTCGTTGCAAGTGCCGCGGCTGACCGTGATTGGAATCGGACTGCGCAAAATTTCTTCGAAATTTTGCTTGCCATCGGTCAGAGCGGCTCGGCGACATTGCCGCTGCCTCGCGTTCCGCCTTTTTTTATTTTATTATACGCCTCTTTTCTGTGTATACATTTCTCATGCGTAATCCCTGAAAGAGAGCGGGCGGCATTTGTAAGCTTAAAGAATATCATAATCGCTCCGAATAACAAAAACAAAGCGGCTCGGATATATTGCATACTGTGTATTTTTTTTGCAGAAAATCTTTTTTAAAACTTCCAAAATCGCAACATTTCCGCGATATATATGACAGCCTCAATGTTGAGCATTTTCACGGAGGTTTTATGGCAAAACACAATCGCCGCTATAAAGATTCCGTCTTCGTCGATCTCTTCGGCGAAGACAAAAACGCAAAGGCAAATTTTCTCTCACTTTATAATGCGCTCCACGGTACCGGTCTCGATGCGTCTGCAAAGATCGAGCCTCTCCGTCTCGAACAAGTGATGTACATGGCCTTTCGTAACGATATCGCCTGTCTTGTTGACGATAAAATCATCGTGCTGGTCGAGCATCAGTCTACAGTCAACGCCAACATGCCGCTGCGATTTTTACAGTACGCCGCACGGCTCTATGAGTTCATCCAAAGCCCGCGCGACCGTTATCTCAGGAGGTTGAAAAAAATTCCCGCGCCGGAATTCCACTTGTTTTACAACGGTGAAGAGGACTATCCGGAAAAAGCAATACTCCGTTTATCCGACGCCTTTATGACGATATCTGAAAATCCGACTCTTGAACTCGTTGTCAGCGTGACAAATATCAATTATAATAAGGGGAGTGAAATCTTACATAAGTGTAAACCGCTGAAAGAGTACACGCTGTTTATCGAATCGGTGCGCAAACATATGAAGCTCGACAGCGAAAACGGCTTTAAGACTGCAATCAAAGAATGCATACAAAACGACATCCTGAGGGAGTACTTACAAAGAAAAAGCAGAGAGGTGATGAATATGTTAATTGCCGAATACGATTATGATGTAGACATCGCCGTGCAGCGGGAAGAAGAGCGGGAAATCGCATTGAAAGAAGGTGAAGTAAAAGGCTCGCATCGAAAGGCGCTGCAAGATGCGGCCAATCTTAAACGGCTCGGAGTGTCCATTAATGTCATATCTCAGGCTACAGGCCTTACCGAAGCGGAAATCGAAAAATTGTAATTGTACTTCTTAGTTTGTCTACAACGCGCCTCTTCACTGCTTGCCCGATTCTTGTAACACGAAAATAAAAAGGCAAACGCTTTTTTATCGTTCTTCGCCTTTTTCCGTTTCCGCAGCTTTTTCCATACTTAATTTCAGCGCATCGAATTTCGCCTGCAGTTCGGAAGAAAGAGACTGCCCTTTCCGCACCTGATTTTTTTCCGGCTCCCCGTAAGCCTTCTTATATCGTTTTTCAATTTTTTGCCGCTCTTCGGCGACTTGTTCGTCGTAGCTTTTACCGCAGAGTTCCGCACCGCTTCCTTTCAGCTTAAACGACAGCGTCGTTATGCCGAGTTCCGGCGCGGCCCGCTGTAAACCGGTCAAAATAAATTTCGAATAGAGTTGCAAAATCTGAATCCAACCCGGATGATCGGCTTCGACAAGTAAAACGCCTTTTTCAAACTGTACGGGATTCGTATGAGCGCAAAGCTGATCGCCGTAATCGCGGCCGGAAGAACGTACTTTAGACACGACGCGCTTCCACGTGTCGATAAGTTTTCCGCTTTGATCGAGCGTTTTTTTGTCGAGGTTAGAAAATACGCTCGTTATCATATCCGCTGCGGAAACGATATTTTGTTCACCGTTATTCATATATGCTCCCGCCGATTTTATTCGCGCAGCCGATTCGATACTTCTTTGCTTTGCGGAAAACTTTTTGATTCTTCTTCCCGCATCTCGTGCCATTCTCCGTTTTCGATACCGAAAATGCGCGTCGTCGAACGTTTATAGCGTTCGTACGGCTCGCCCGGTAAAAACGTGCAAAAAAGCTGATCGTAGTCGGGTAAAATCGCCGTCATTTTTTGCCGCTTGTCGGGGTCGAGTTCGAGCATGACATCGTCCATCAAAAAAACAGGCTTTACTCCGGTAACTCTCGTATAATAAACGGCTTGCGATGCGCGAAGTAAAAGCGCCGTAAGCCGCTGCTGTCCCGTCGACGCCGTCGGTATAAATTGATTTCCCCCGCGCATAAAAACGATTCGGTCGCGATGAGGTCCGCTCATTGTCGTCTCCATCATTTTATCCCGATCGCGCTTTTCCGAAAGCTTCTCCCTTATTTCTTCCGGCAAAGGAAAACGCATACCCGCTCCCTCTTCCGTTTCTTTCCACGACGGCACATAGACGATGCGCACTCCGTCTATACCCGCGACTGCTTCGTATAATTTTCCGAAAATCTGATTAAATTGAAAAACCGCCGTTTTACGTTTTTTTTGTACTTCAAGTCCGCACTGTACAAGCTGCATATCGTAAACGTCGAGCATTTCGTAGGAACGGTCTTTTAATAATTGATTGCGGTTTTTTAAAATTTTTTTGTAATTGCGCAGATCGTCGATATACAGTGCATCGAACATCGTCAGCGATTGATCGAGAAAAAAACGGCGATGCTCGGGTCCTCCGGTCGCAAAGCGCATATCGTCGTGACAAAAGAGTACGCACGGGATCGTATTTATCAATTCTTTTCGATCCTGAACGCGCTTGCCGTTTTTTTCGATTCGTTTGACACCGTCCGCACAGCGTATGTCGATTTTTTGAACGTTGCCGCTTTCCTGTTTGTAAAGTGCGTGAAGCGAGAAGGCCTCTTCTCCCGTTTTTACGATTTGAGAATCGGTATAAGTGCGGAACGAAGAACCGTACGCGGAATAATACAGCGCTTCGAGAATATTCGTTTTCCCCTGCCCGTTCGTCCCGACAAAATAGATTTCCTTTCCGGAAAAATCGATTCTGCCGTTTTTCAAATTGCGAAAATTGTCGACTGCAAGCGATAAAAACGGCATCAGTTGAGATTCATCGGCATGATGATGTGAAAATAATCGGATGCCGGTTCGGCTCTCATCGTGATCGCTTTCATCGGTTCGGTAAATTCGAAAACGATGTTTTCCGTGCCGATCGCTTTGATAGGCTCGGCGACATAGAGATAGTTGAGTGCAATCGTCACTTCTTCGCCGTCATATCTGCACGGGATCTCTTCGACCGCCGTTCCCAAATCGGTTTCAGGCGAAATGAGCGTCAGCGTTCCAGGCGACACTTTAAACAAAAGCCGGCTCACCTTTTTGTCGATGAGGATCGTCGTACGCCTGAGAGCGGAATCCAAATCGTTTTTATTAACTTGGAATGAAAACTTTTGTTTTTCGGGAATGACTTTTTGATAATTCGGAAATTGTCCTTCAAGGAGAGCGGACGAAAATTCGTAATTACCGAACTTTACATAAATCAATTTATCGACGACGGCAACCGAAACGTTTCCTTCATCGCTTGCGTGTTTCAAAATACAGCTCAATATTTTTATCGGAACGATGGCCGACGGAAAATTGTTTATGCCCTGTGCAATCGATTTCGCCGAATACGAAAGACGGCGGCCGTCGGTCGAAACCATAATCAAATCGTCGTCTTTTTTCGTAAAAAAAACGCCCGTCATAAAATAGCGGTTTGCGTCTTCGGAAACGGCAAATATAGTCTGCGAAATCATCGCTTTTAAATCTTTTGCCGCGACATCGAAAAAGGGCACATCTTCGGCCTGTTTGACCGCAGGAAATTTATCGCTTGCAATACTCTTTAACTGAAATTTTATTTTTTTTGCGACGGGCGTAATCGTTATTTTTACGTCTTCCTGTTTGAACTCTATTTCACCCTGAGGCGAAGATGCAAGGATACTCATAAACTTATCGCAGTACACAGTCGTCGATCCTTCTTCCTGTACATCGACCGGAATTTTTGTTAAAAAGCCGACCGACGAATCGGTAGCTTTTATCGTAAGCGTATTTTTTTCCGCGCTCAAAAAAATATTCGATAAAATAGAAATCGCGCTTTTGTTCGTAATGATTTCCTGAGCAACCGCGATTTCTTTGATCATCGCATCTCTGTCAAAAGAAAATTTCATATTAAGCTCCTGTATCGATTACGCAATAGTATTGTTTTTATTGCGTAGATTCGTTTTTGTTCACAAAATATTTCTTCTTAAATTTATATTATATATATAAATTTAGTCATCATAATAATAAGGCCGGGTAAATTGTGGAAATCTCATGTATTTGATTATACTATAGAGATTTATGTTGTATATAACTTTATGTTCTCCGTCCACATGTTATACACATTTCCACATTGTATACCTTTTCGTGCGTTTTTTCCACAACATTATAGCACATTATTCACTTTTTGTAATCTTTGATTTCCCTCATCAAAAGTTGAATTCTCGCTTCCAGCGACGAATCGATTTTTATTTCCGATGAAATTTTATCGTACGAATGCATGACCGTCGAATGATCTCGTCCGCCGAATTCGCTTCCTACTTCCGTAAAAGAATATTCGGTAAGTTGACGCGCAATGTACATGGCTATTTGACGCGGGATAACATATTTTTGATCGCGTTTTTTGCTTTTCAAATCCGCGACCGATATCGCATACATATCGGCGACGACTTTTTGAATCGTTTCGATGGAAATATTTCCGGCCGAAGGACTTGAAAAAATATCCCGCAGCTGTTGTTGAGCCACTTCGATCGTAACCGGTTTTTGAATCAATTCCGCATAGCCCGTCATTTTCGTCAAAGCGGATTCCAAATCGCGCACATTCGTTTCGATATTTTTTGCGATATAATCGATAACGTCTTCTGGAATTTGTTTATCGAGCAGTTTTAATTTATTTAATAAAATTGCGCGCCTCGTTTCGTACGACGGCAATTTCAAATCGATGCTGAATCCGTTCGACAAGCGGCTTTGCAAACGCTCGCTGAACACTTTCATTTCTTTTACCGGACGGTCGCACGTAAAGACGAGCTGTGAGTTTTTATCGCGAAGCGCATTGAACGTATAAAACAATTCTTCCTGTACTTTTTCCTTTCCCTGCAAAAAGTGAATGTCGTCTATAAGCAGTACGTCGAGATTTCTGTATTTCGATTTGAATTTATCCATTTCTTTTGCTTTTAAGCCGATCGACCAGATAAATTCGTTTGTAAAAGATTCCGCCGAAATATAGCAAATTTTCAATTTTTCATCGCGCTGAAAAAGATAATTTCCGATAGACTGCATGAGATGCGTTTTTCCGAGTCCGACGCCTCCGTAAAGCAAAAGCGGGTTGAACCTTTTTCCCGGCTCTTTTGCCGCTGCGAGAGCCGCATTATACGCAAAACTGTTATCTTCTCCGGGTATGAATGTTTCAAACGTAAAAGCTTCGTTCAGCTGCGGATGTTTTTTTTGTGTAAGATTTGAAACGGTTTTTTCGTCGTCCTTTTTTTGAGGAGCGGGGTTTTGAGAGGGTCCTGTTTCCGCAATATTTTCGTTGCTTACGATGTGCTGCAGTTTTATATTTTTTTGACCCGTCAGAGATTCTATTTTTTTTGCGATTTTATCGATATTGCCTTTTTTGAGCATCGTCTGCCACAAAAATTCGGACGGAACGGATACGGTTATGGTATTATCGGTATCTTCAATATAAGTCATATTGAACCAAAGTTTGAATTCCGTTTCCTGTTGAGGACCTGCATTTTTATATTCTTCGTGAATTTGATCCATTGCATAAAACCAAACTTCACGATAGTTATTATTGGGCATAGAGATTAATTATAAACTAAATATCTTGTATCTGTCAATTTTTAAAACGGCATATAAACAGCTGTAACCGTACCGGAAAGTGTGTTCTCTAAAAAATGGCATGTAATGTAAAAATCGGCTACACTCCCGGCAGCAGCCCTGCCGTTCGCCGCGGCAGACCGTAATAAGAATCGGACTGCGCAAACTTTTTTATCAAAAAAGTTTGCTTGCCATCGGTCTGAGCGGCTCGGCGGCAGTTCCGCTGCCTCGTGTTCCGCCTTTTTTGTTTTATTTATAAGCTTGTTTTCTGTGTACACATTTTTGCTACGATTATTCTCTAGATTGTAACCATTATTTTATATTTTTATTTATAAAACAGATATGAAACGATTACAATATATTAAAACGCTGTGTGCATTTTTATGTGCTTTTGTATTGTGTGCGTCTTGCGTAAAATCGCAGGAACGAACTGTTTTGAAAAAAGCTCAAAATACTGTAAAACCGGGCGGAAAAATAATGGAAAAAGAAATCTACCTTGCAGGCGGTTGTTTTTGGGGCGTCGAAGCCTATTTCGAACGGCTTCCCGGCGTCGCGCTCACCGAAACGGGATATGCGAACGGAAAAACCGATAAAACGACGTATCGCGAATTGGACGAAACCGATCACGCGGAAACCGTCCGCATCGTCTACGATCCTGCGACGATTACATTGGAAGAACTCCTTGCGCATTATTTCAGAATCATCGACCCGATTTCCGTCAATCGGCAGGGAAACGACAGGGGCCGCCAATACCGCACCGGTATTTACTATACGGATGCATCGGACGAAAGAGACGTGCAAAATTTTTTGGATTTTATGCAAAAAAAATATTCCGCACCGCTCGCTGTTGAAACGGGTGCGTTAAAAAATTTTATCCGCGCCGAAAACTATCATCAAAAATACCTCGATAAAAATCCCGGCGGCTATTGCCACATCGATTTGCGCCTCGCGGAAAAACCGCTGTACGATGAAAGCCGTTTTGCGGTACCGACAAAAGACGCGCTCAAAAAAAAGCTTTCTCCGCTGCAATACGACGTAACGCAACATCATGCGACCGAACGCCCCTATACGAGCGAATACGACACTTTCGATGAAAAAGGCATCTACGTCGACATCGTAACGGGAAAGCCGCTTTTTTCTTCAACCGACAAATACGATGCGGGCTGCGGTTGGCCGAGTTTTACGAAACCCATAACGACAGATGCCGTCGGCTACGAAAAAGACACGAGTCTCGGTATGCTGCGCACCGAAGTACATTCCCGAACGGGGGACTCCCATTTGGGACACGTGTTCGACGACGGGCCGGAAGATGCCGGCGGACTTCGTTACTGCATAAACGGAGCTTCTCTCAAGTTTATTCCTTATGACGACATGGAAAAAGAAGGCTACGGCGATTACATACCTTATGTAAAATAAAACGGTATAAAACTTTAATAATTCGGACGGCACGTATCGGAAGAGCCCGTCCTCCGCGGCTCACTCACGCTCGGCCTCCTCGCTCGCTTGCGCTCGCTCCGGTGGCTGCCTGCGGCACCGCTCCGGCCGGGCGTAGGCTTTTTGTACATACTCGGATTTGCTCGAATAAGTCCGGAGTCGAAAAACGCTCAACGCGTTTTTCTGTTATCCGTGCGGAGGCTTTCATACCTCATCCATTCGGATGTTATAACAAGGTATGAAAGCCGACTGTGATTCCTTATGAGGACACAAAGCGCGACGTTTATGCGCGCTTTGTGATAGGAGACACACGAAAATCCTCCGTACTGCTCGGATTTTCGTGTTCTTTACTTTTTTCCCTTTTTTTACTATACTGAAACATCAATTTTTTCTATAATATATACAAACATACTGAAAATCATCAAAGGTAAAGCATGAGTCAATCACCGGAAAATTATTCAGCGGGCAGCATTCAAGTTTTAAAAGGTCTCGAAGCCGTACGCAAGCGGCCGGGTATGTATATCGGTTCGACCGGTCCGCAGGGGCTTCATCATCTCGTATATGAAGTCGTAGACAACAGTATCGACGAAGCTATGGCGGGTTTTTGCGACCGGATCGTCGTTGCCCTCGAAAAAGACGATATCGTCCGCGTTGAAGACAACGGCCGCGGCATTCCCGTCGGCATGCATCCGACGGAGCACGTGAGCGCGCTGGAACTCGTTTTAACGCGTCTGCACGCCGGCGGTAAATTCGACAAAGGGGCGTACAAAGTTTCCGGCGGTTTGCACGGCGTCGGCGTCAGCTGCGTCAACGCGCTTTCCTCTTGGATGGAAGCGACGATCGATTCCGACGGTAAACGCTGGTTTCAGCGCTATGAAATCGGCGTACCCAAGACGAAAGTGCAGGAAATCGGGTCGATCGACCGGCACGGCACGCAGATACGCTGGAAAGCCGACAAAACGATTTTTACCGAAACGACGACTTACGATTTCGACGTTCTTGCAAAGCGTCTGCGCGAACTCGCGTTTTTGAACAGCGGCATTACGATCGTATTCCGCGACGAGCGGCTCGAAACGCCGAAAGAGATCATCTTTAAATTCGACGGCGGCATCCGCCAATTCGTAAATTATCTCAACGAAGGGAAAAACGTCATTCCGGCGGAACCGGCGTTTATCGAAGGCGAAGACAACGGCGTTATGACCGAGCTCGCGCTCCAATACAACGACGGCTATAACGAAACGGTTTACACTTACGTCAACGATATCAATACGGTCGAAGGCGGAACTCACCTCGACGGATTTAAAATCGCGCTGACTTTCGTCCTCAATAAATTTTTGGAAGCGAATCAAAAGCTTTCCAAAAAAATGGACGAAAAGCTTACCGGCGAAGACGTCCGTGCGGGCATTACCGCCGTTTTGTCGCTCAAAGTGCCCGAACCGCAATTTGAAGGGCAGACGAAAACGAAGCTCGGCAACAGCGAAGTGCGCACGATCGTCGATTCTCTTATTAAAGAAAAATTGACGCTCTTTTTCGAACAGCATCCGCAGGATTTGGAAAAAATCCTCGAAAAAGCGGTCGGAGAAGCGAGCGCGCGGATCGCGGCTCGGCGGGCGAAAGAAGCGACGAGGCGCAAAAGCGGTCTCGACAGTTTCGGTCTTCCGGGTAAACTTTCCGATTGTTCGTCAAAAGATCCCGCCGAATGTGAAGTGTACATCGTTGAGGGCGATTCCGCAGGCGGTTCGGCCAAAAAAGGCCGCGATTCGAAGCGGCAGGCCATCCTTCCGCTGTGGGGCAAAATGCTCAACGTCGAAAAGACGCGGATCGATAAAGTGATCAACAACGATAAACTCGAACCGGTTATCGCGTCTTTGGGCGCCGGGATCGGTAAAGATTTCGACATATCGAAGCTCCGTTATCACAAGATAATCATCATGGCCGATGCCGATGTCGACGGTTCGCACATCCGTACACTCCTGTTGACGTTCTTTTTCCGCTATATGCCGCAGATCATCGAAGACGGTTATGTGTACCTTGCGATGCCGCCGCTGTACAAAGTGAGCTGGAACAAAAAAGAATGGTACGTATACGACGACAACGAAAAAGCCGAAGTTTTGAAACAGCTCGGCGACAATGCCGCAAAGGCTTCCGTTCAGCGCTACAAAGGTCTCGGCGAAATGGACGGTACGCAGCTGTGGGAAACGACGATGGATCCCGCGAGACGTAAAATGAAGCGCGTAACGATTCCCGATGTCGTCGCTGCCGATAAAATGTTTACCGTGTGCATGGGAGAAGCGGTCGAACCGCGCCGCAAGTTTATCGAAGAAAACGCCGTTTACGCCAATTTGGACGTTTGACGTTTTGCGCTTGTTATCCGCCGGCTCGATCGCTCGCAGCCCGAGCTTTCGGCGGCAAAACGCAAGCGTAATGACCCGATAAAATCAATAAGGATTGCAATTATGGAAGAGATACAAACACCGGAAGGCGGTACGCTGATACCGATTCCTATCGATGCGGAAGTCAAACAGGCGTATATCGATTATTCGATGTCGGTCATCACGAGCCGCGCGCTCCCCGACGTCCGCGACGGATTAAAACCCGTTCACCGCCGCATATTGTACGCGATGGACGAACTCGGTCTTCGAAGCAGCGGCGCGACGAGAAAGTGCGCAAAAATCGTCGGAGACGTGCTCGGTAAATTTCACCCGCACGGAGATGCTTCCGTCTACGATGCGATCGTTCACTTGGGTCAGGATTTTTATCTGCGCTATCCGGTGATTACGCCTCAGGGAAACTTCGGTACGATTGCCGGAGACCCCGCCGCCGCATACCGCTATACCGAAGCGAAGATGGCAAAGCTTGCCGAAGAGATGGTCGCGGACATAGACAAAGATACAGTCGATTTCGTTCCGAACTTTGACGAAACGGCAAAGGAGCCGACCGTACTCCCGTCGAAACTGCCGTATCTGCTCGTAAACGGTGCGTCCGGCATCGCAGTCGGTATGGCGACGAATATGCCGCCGCACAATCTCCGTGAAATCGCATCGGCCGTCTCGGCCTATATCGACAATCCCGACATAACGATAGAAGAATTGAGCAAAATCGTGCGCGGCCCCGATTTTCCGACCGGCGGCATTATCTTCGGGAGAGGCGGCATCAAACAGGCGTATAAAACGGGTCGCGGCAAAATAATCGTGCGCGGCCGTTTCAATATCGAAACTTCGAAAGGCGGCCGAGAGTCGATTATCTTTACGGAAGTGCCCTACGGTGTAAATACGAAAGTGCTGTGCGAACGCATCGGCGAACTTGCGCGCAACAAAGACATCGACGGCATAACCGGCATAAACGACGAAAGCTCCGACCGCACCGGTATGAGGATCGTCATCGATTTGAAGCGGGGCGCGATTACGAAAATCGTATTGAATCAGCTGTTTACGAAGACGGCGCTTCAATCGAATTTCGGCGTCATCAATCTCGCGCTCGTCGGCGGTCGGCCTCAGATCCTCACGCTCAAACAGCTCGTACAGCATTTTGTCGAACACCGCGATCAGGTCGTCACGCGCCGTACGCAGTTCGAACTCAACAAAGCGCTCGCGCGAGAACATATTTTGCAGGCGCTCATCGTCGCGATAAACAATATCGACGAAGTGATCAAAATAATCCGTGCGAGCCGCGATACCGAAGGTGCGAAAAACAATCTCAAAAAACGTTTCGATTTCGATGACGTACAGGCGCAGGCGATCGTCGATATGCAGTTGAAACGCCTCACACATCTCGAAATCGACGATTTGAAAAAAGAGCTTGCGGAACTCGAAGCGCTCATTGCGCACTTACGCGATTTGCTTGCGCATCACGAAAAGCTGCTCGCTCTTGTCAAAACGGAAACGAACGAACTTGCCGAAAAATACGGAGACGACCGCCGTACCGATATCGTTGCGGATGAAATCGAAGAGATCAACGTCGAAGACATGATCAAACAGGAAGACGTCGTTATCCTCGTTTCAAAGCTCGGCTATATCAAGCGGCTTGCCGCGACGCAGTATAAAAGTCAGGGGAGAGGCGGCAAGGGCAGCTTCAGCGCAAACCTCGTCGAAGACGATTACATCAATCAGATTTTTATCGCATCGACGCATGACTGCATCATGTTTATCACGAACGAAGGAAAAGCGTATTGGATAAAAGTCCACGAAATTCCCGAAGCGTCGAAGATGAGCCGCGGTTCGCACATCAAAAGCCTGCTCGCCGTTTCCGCCGACGAAGAGATTACGACGACGGTGACCGTAAAAGAATTTGCCGGAGACAATTACGTGCTTATGGCAACGACGAACGGCGTCGTCAAAAAAACCGCGCTCAGCGATTTTGCAAACGCAAAGACGAAGGGCGTCATCGCGATCAAACTCGACGGCGGCGACAAGCTCGTCAGTGCGATTTTGACCGCGGGCAAAAACGACGTATTTTTCGTTTCGAGACGAGGAAAAGCGCTCCGTATATCGGAAGACGACGTACGGCCTATGGGACGGGCGAGCCGCGGAACGCGCGGTATGAAACTTGCCGAAGGAGACGAAATCGCGGCAGCCGTGCGCGCGGAAGCGGGTAAGAGCATCATGCTCGTTACCGAAAAAGGCTTCGGTAAGCGCATCAATCCCGAAGATTTCAAATCGCACGGACGCGGTACCGGCGGCCAGCGGTGCTACGGCAATACCGAAGAGCGCGGCGAAATAATCGGCGCCCTTGCCGTCGCCGACGGAGATGAAGTGCTGTGTATCACGAGTCAAGGAAAAACGCTCCGTGTTGCAGCGGGCGATATCAAAGAGCAGGGTGCATCTTCAACCGGAGTGTCCGTCGTCAAAGTGGATGCACCGGATTATCTGGTCGGCATTGACCGTGTTGCCGACGATGAAGAGGGTAAGGGCGATACAAAAAACACGTAGTCATATGTATTTTGTTATAATACAAGAAAATAGGCGGTTTTATCGGAATCGGTTTTTTAAAGAAATTTCATGTTTTTTTTAAGAAAGTGCTGACAAAAATACATCATTGCCGTATAATGGGATAATACGGGACAACCGATGTTGCGCATTTTATACGGTTGCGGGTGGTCATCAGGCAGGAGCCGGATCGCGGAAAGCGGTCCGGCTCTCTTTTTTATCTGAGGATTTTGGGTATCGTCTATACGGCCGCCGCCTGTTGCCGATTCAAAAGGCTCTGTAAACCTGTAGATACGGAACAACCATAATATTGCAGAGTTTTCAACAATGGGTATAACTTGTGGAAAAACCTTGTCGGGCGCTTAATGTTTCACGTGAAACAGTTATTGAAAGCCGCGCGGAGATAATGGCGATACGATTGGTTTTTTATGTAGGCAGCGTCAGTTGTGAACGATTGTTACCGAGTGTTTCACGTGAAACATTTTATATGTGTTTTGAGATCGCTGCGGTACGGATAAAGCGGATTCGCTGCGAGCCGCTTTACCGGAGCAGATGGGAATCCGTATTCAGCCGATATGTTTCACGTGAAACAGTTATTGAAAGATGTCTTTTCCGCAAATGCGATTTTATAAAATCTTATAAGAAAAGGACGCGGCGATATAAAGTTCAGAGTTAATGAAAGTATGAGGTTTTAAGTAAATACATCAGCGCTAAGATTCGAGTAAAAAAGGCGGTATAAGAGTCGGACACGGGAGTAGGGTGATTTTATAAAAAATATGGAATAGTTTTCGGTATGCGGCAAAACTTTGCCGATATTTTGATCGAGCCTGTCGAATGTTTCACGTGAAACAACAAACTTATCCACAGTCTTTCAACAATGTGGATAACTAACGAACGGTTGTTTGTATATCTGTAAACGATCGTTTGTTAGTTTCTTAATCTCCGCAATCAGATCGGCGATTAAATTTTTTACCGTAACGAATATCCGTAAGCGTTTTCTATATTTCCCAGCGGTACTTTTCCAAATCGACGCAAGTGTCGTTTTTGAACGAAACGCCTTCGGCAAGGAGGCGGTTTTTTTGCTCGGGGAAATTCGGCGCAATGCGGCCCGAATGATTGACGACCCGATGGCAGGGATAGCCGCCGTAATCTTCAGCGCGGCTCAGGACGTTTCCCACAAGGCGGGCGTTTTTATCCCTGCCGATGAGGTGTGCGATTTGTCCGTAGCTTGCGACTTTGCCTTCGGGGATTTCTTCGACCGCCGAAAGAATTTCGTATATCAAATCTTCCGTTATGATTTTCCGCATGATGAATGCTCCGAAAGCGTTTTCAACAATCGTTCGACCTGCTCGTCCGTCGTTGCCCAGCTTGTCGCAAGGCGGATGACGGAGTGCGTTTCATCCGCTTTTTCCCAAAAAGAAAGACTGATTTTTTCAGAAAGCCGGGCGTAATCTTCGTTTTTCAAAACGATAAAGATTTGATTTGTAGGGGAAGCGAAATATTGCCGGAAACCGTGGGTGTCGAGGAATGAGCGGATTTTATCTGCCGCGCGGATCGCATTTTCTCCGATGCGGAAGTATAGGCCGTCTTCAAAAAGCGTTTCAAATTGAACGCCCAAAAGTCTGCCTTTTGCAAGCAGCGCGCCGTGCCGTTTTATCGTCGTTACAAAATGAGGTAAGAGGTTTTTATCGGGAATGACGAGCGCTTCGCCGAAAAGAGATCCGCACTTTGTCCCTCCTATGTAAAAAGCGTCCGAAACGGCCGCAAGGTCGGAAAGCGTTACGTCGTTTTCCGGAGATGAAAGCGCATAGGCAAGCCGCGCTCCGTCGATGTAAAGCGCAAGTGCATATTCGCGGCACAGGGCGGCAATTTCGGACAGCTCCTTTTTGGAATAGAGCGTGCCGCATTCGGTCGGCTGGGAGATATAAACCATGCCGGGCTGAACCGCGTGCGCTCTGTTTTCATCGGCATAAAAATCGTGCAGATACCGCTTGAGCGTTTCGGACGAAAGCTTTCCCGCAATGCCTGCGAGCGTGAGCACTTTGTGGCCGCCCGCTTCGATTGCTCCCGCTTCATGCACGGAGATGTGTCCGGTGTCCGCCGCGACGACTCCTTCGTACGGGCGCAAAAAAGCGTCGATGACTGTTGCATTCGTCTGTGTTCCGCCGACAAGAAAATGAACGTCGGCGTCAGGGCTGTTTGCAGCTTTTCGGATAAGGTTCCGTGCGTGTTCGCAGTGTTCGTCCGTTCCGTAGCCGGAAGTTTGCTCCGTATTCGTTTCCGCAAGACGCTGCAAAATCGCCGGGTGAGCGCCTTCCAGATAGTCCGACGCGAAGTTCGGTTTGTTTTTTGTTTGCATGATGTGTGTATTATATCACAAAAACTTTTTATGGGTCTGTAAATAAAACAGCCGCCGCGCAACGCGCGGCGGCTGTTCTCCGAAAACTTTGCTTGTACGGCACGGTCTGTTTATCGTGCGATGCGTCCGTGCCGTATGCTTTTATGACCCTTCGTCAGTCGGCGGTGATCGCTATCCGTTTGGGAGCGGAAAGCGCTTTACGCGGTATGGCTACCGTGAGCACTCCGTTCTTAAAGGACGCGGCAACCTGTTCGCCGTTGACATCGTCGGGGAGCGTAAAGCGGCGGCTGAACTCGCTGACGCGGCGTTCGCGGATGAGCCATTTGCTTTCATCTTTTTTCGCGTTTTTATTCTGCTCCTCTTTTTTCTCTTCGTGATGCGAAGAGATGGTCAAAACGTTGTGGTCGAGTTCGACGTTTACGTCCTTTTCGTTCATGCCGGGCAAATCCATTTCAAGCATGTACGCGTCTTTCGTTTCTTTTACGTCGACTTTCGGCACGCTGAAAGAAGTACCGAAATTGAAATCGCTCATCGTGTCGTTCAGTGCGTGGTTAAAAAAGCTGTTGAAAAGTGCCAATTCGTTCATATCAAACCTCCAATATTTTTTTGTAATTCACGGAAGCCGCTTTGTAGAGCCGTTTCCGAGCGGCCTGCGATCCTTTCGATTTCGCAGCTCTCACCTATCTTTATGGCAATTTTTATGCCAACTATCTAAAAAAAGGTAAAAAAACTGAAATTCGGCGATTTTATCTCGGATGAGGCGGTAATAATCGATGAAAACGGCGTTTTTGCCGGAAATTTCGCATCGGAACGAGAGCTTTAGATTTTATACGCGGTAAACGGTACCGATTTATTTGCGGATTCGGAAAAATTCTGTCAAAACTATACATATTGTATCATTTTGATATGATTGAGTGTGTCAAAAATATACATTTGGATATACCTGTTAGAAAGGATTGCGCGTATTCTTGATTGGCAATTTCCGATTTCACTGCTGCGCGATACGGCCTACGCCGCCGTGGAGCCGTGCCGAAGGCAGCGACCGGAGCGGAGCGAGGACGCCGCGCGTGAGCAAGCGGCGGAAGGGCGGCCGGCAAAAAGGTTTCGTCCCGATTAAAAAAAAGAGGCGAAGCGGCGCGATCGGGCTTTGCTGCGGGAAAACCTAAAATACGGGAAAAAACCGGGCGCGGAAAATATTTTCTGCGCGTTTTATAAAGCGGTGTTATACTGGTAACGTTATGGCAAAAAAGTTGAAAAAAGACCGTGAAGAAAAAGTAAAAGTTTTTCGCATTCTCAAAATCGACGAAATCATCCGCAGCGGGAAATTTCCGAACGCATCGTATCTGTGTAAAAAGTTTGAAGTGTCGCGCAGTACGATTATGCGCGATATCGATTTTTTGCGCGACCGGTATAACGCTCCGCTTGAATACGATGAGGCAAAGCGCGGTTATTATTATACCGATCCGACGTTTTTTATAAAGAGCGTCATGCTTTCCGAAGGCGATCTGTTTGCGGTGTCGGCGGTTATTCCGCTCTTGGAGCAATACCGAAATACGCCGCTCGAATCGTCCATGAAAAATATTTTCGATACGATTATAAATCTTATGCCCGAAGAAGTTTCCGTCGATTCGTTTTTTTTGTCGGGCGATTTAAGCTTTATAAGCGATCCGCTGCCGCAGATAGACAACGGCGTTTTTTATGCGGTTTTCGAAAGTCTGAAAATGCAGCGTACGCTCGAATTCGAATACAAATCGCTCGGAGATAAAACGTATTGCGTGCGGCTCGCCCAGCCCTATCACGTGATTTGCCAAAAAGGGAACTGGTATATGCTCGCTTATTGTTTGAAACACAAAAAGTGCAGGATATTCGCTTTTTCGCGGATGAAAAATCCGAAAACGACGGAAGAGCGTTTTGAGCGCCCGAAAGATTTTAATCCGAAAAAATATTTCGACAGCGAATTCGGCGTTTGGAATACCGCCGGCGCTCCGGTGAAGATAGAGCTTTTGTTCGACGAAAAGATAAATACGTATATTTTGGAACGCAGCTGGCACCCGACGCAGCGCCTTCGGCACAACAAAGACGGCAGCGTATATCTTTCATTTAAAACGAATCAACTGCCGGAAGCGCTTCATTGGGTTATGAGCTTCGGGTGCGCGGTTACCGTACTCAATCCGCCCGAACTTGTCAAAGCGGTAAAAGCGGAAGTTCGAAAGATGGGTAAATTGTATTGGGCATCTCGAAAAACTCACCTTTAGCGACTTTTTCGAGATGCTGACGAGTTGTAACTCGCTGTATTATCGCGAGTTACAACATCGCATTTTCAAAGTTACCTCGAAAAACTGCAGTTTTTCGAGGTTCCCTATTGACGGAACGTAGCAAGTGCGCAAACGCGCTGCCCGCGATTTTTCAGGTTTTTACCGGTTTTGATCGAATCAAAAGAATAATAAAACGGCTCACCTGTATCACTTGTTGACACACCCCTTGTTGTATACTTTCTTCGTAAAGCTCTTACAGCACTGTTACGGCAATGATTGTGCCGCAGCGATTCGGCACGTTTATCGAACTGTGCGCAAGGAGGTTTGTATGACGGAACAACAGATGAAAAATCGAAAGATGCTTCAGGACGGAGCGGCGCTTACGGCGCTTGAATGCCTGGATGAGTCGGGCGGAGATATGGACTATGCTTGGGAAAGTATTCAAGGCTATTGTCTTACCTCTGCGGAAAACACTCATATCATTCACGAAGCAAAAAGAGCGTATAAACAGGTGCTTAGAATGCGGGAAGAGGAAGAACGGCTCAGAAGAGACTCTGAAATATCTGCATGGGGAGGACTCATCGGTGAGTTGATTGTTTTGGGCAGTATTATTCTGTTTTTTTCATGGGTTTGGCGAGCATGTACTTCTTTTTGAAAAGGCTGCGTATCATCGCTGACGGCAGTCGGAATCGCGTATCCGGAGGGATTGTAATTAACGATCGGAGGTTTGTATGACGGAACTGAAAAATCGAAACGAGGCGGATGTCATCGTTCGGGCGGAAGGAAAGTCGGATTCTCTTTATTGGGGCTTTAATCGGACGGGGACGGGACAGCTTGATTTTTGCGGAAAGCTCGACGGCATCACGGAAGGAATGCTCGTCGCGCGCCAGACGCTCGACGGGAGTCCATATTTTTCGAGTACATGGTATACGTATGCGGACGAAACGCTCTGCAGGGACATCCGCGTGTATCTTGCAAACGATTTTGAAATCGCGGATGCCGATACGTTTGCGTTTTTGACCCACATCGGCGCGCTTTTACTTGCGGTCGAAAGTGGCGATTCTTTGCTTGCCGCGGAACTGCTTGCACGCCGGACGGCTTTGTTTATGAAGTTTCCGCAGCTTACGCTCTTTATCGTAAAACCTATTGCGGCGGAAGCGCTTTTTGCGTGGCTATACGGGCGCACGCACAGCGATGCGGCCGCCTTTACCGCGCTTTACAAAACGAATGCACTGCTTGGTGCGGGCAAGGCGGATACGGGGTTTTTGCTGTATTGCGCGGCAAAAGATATTTTAAAACCCGATACCGCAAATGAAACGCCCGAGCAGATGTTTATACGGTATTTTAAAGATCGCAATGCGGTGTTTACGATCGGCATCGTCGGGACGAATTTTTACAATTGGAACGACGGATCGGATTTTTTCGATGATGCGCTTTCCGAAAAAATCGGCGACGATATTTTAGCCGGCACGCAGAAAGTACGCGATGCAAAGAAAAAGCTCTATGCTTCGCTCCGTGTGAGCGTGCAAGCCGAACCCTATAATCCGCACGATGCCAATGCGATTTCCGTTTCGGCGGAAGACGTTTGCACGAAAGTCTTGGGCAATGCGGGTTTGCAACGCGCGGGCTATATCCGTGCGACCGGGGCTGCGATCCTTCGCGCCGCCAAACCGAATACGTTCCGATTTAATGCGAGTCTTGCGCGTATCGGCGATATGCAAAACGGGCGCGGCGGTATCGTCGTGCGGGTGGAAGTATAAAGAGGGGATGGGCGTCTTCGGCTGACGCAAGGATGAGCTGTAAGCCGGTAGGAGGTAAAAACGTTACAGGCAGGTTCCGCATAAAATACTTTGCGGAACCTGCCTAGTGTAAACGTTATACACAAACAAAGAGTTTCAATTCACGTGTTACACGACATTCGTACTATAACATAAAAGAATTATTCTTGTGAAGTTTCCGGAAAAATTTACAATATTTTACTTGACAAAATATAATATGTATAATACAATTTTTTATATACAAATAAAGAGAATTATTATATAAGGGGGATATATGTTGTGTACTGAAAAAATACGAACATGCCGTATAGAAAAAGATTGCATGTCAATCGAGATGTATTTTAAAGCGGAATTTAATAGTTCCGCTAGGGAGTTTGCAGAGACTCAATGGCACGACATCGGAAAAGAAAATCCTTCACGGCAAAAATATTTACAGGAAAAAACGAAGGAACGGTAAAATCTGGCGGTATTCGTACTGCGAATACTTTTAAATAAGGGAAAAGGTTGCATGATAAACATATTTTTCTTGCGTTTATACGAGAACGTATTATACTGGTGTTATCTATGAATTTGTGGGCGCGATACCGTGAGTCTGACGGCGGCTATCAAAAACTATCCGACCATTTGCGGCAAACGGCGGAATTGTCAAAAAGTTTCGGGAAAAAAATCCATCTTGAATTCGCGGCGCAGCTTGCAGGTTTGCTGCACGACTTGGGAAAAGCGTCTCCCGCTTGGCAGCTGTATTTGCAAAATTCGGTACGGGAAAAAAAGCAGCATAAAAAAGATCACGCTACGGCAGGCGCACAATACCTTTTGCATCGTTTGTCGAATGAGGTCGGGCTTGCGGAAACGGCGATTCAGGCAGCGGTTATGTTCCATCACGGTTCGGGGCTTCCCGATATGTTGGGCCTCGACGGCAGGTCGGAATTCCTTGAGCGGCTGAATAAAAAGGCAGACGATACCGACTTAAATGAAGCGGCGGCCGCGCTTCCGCACGAAGTCGAACGGGAAATTGCGCTGTGTTTAAACAGTCCGGATTTTTGCGATGGCGGGAAAAAACAGCTTGCGCTCCCGTGCGCAGCCGGCTGCACGGACGCCGATGGAAAAGTTTATTGTAAAAAGTTCTTGTTTAACATAGGCTTGCATTTGCGGAACTTTTCCAGCTGCCTTATCGATGCCGACAGAACAAACAGTGCGGCTTTTGAAGAAAATAAAGCAATGTTGCTTGATGATTGTAATGCAACTCCCGATTGGGGCGTTCTTTTACAAAAGCTGGAACGGGAATTAAAAAAGTTTTCAAATACCGACGTGCTCGGCGAAATACGAAAAAGCGTTTCCGACCGCTGCGCCGAATTGGGCGCGGGTGAAAAAGGAATATATACGTGTTCGGCTTTTACCGGCGCGGGTAAAACGTTCGCGTCGCTGCGCTTCGCCCTCGTACAGGCTCAAAAATACGGGGCAGACCGTATTTTTATCGTTGCGCCGTACACTTCGATTTTGGATCAAAACGCCGATAAAATCAGAAGCATCCTTGAAGATGAGCGTACGAGAGGCAGCATCGTTTTGGAATGCCATTCAAACATATCTGCCGAGAAAAAACGAGATTTAAAAGAATCGGAAGACGAATATGATAAAGCGGAACAAACGTGGACTGCGCCTGTAGTCATTACGACTATGGTACAGTTTCTTGAAACGTTGTTCGGTTCGGGAACAAAGAAAATACGTAGAATGCATCGGCTGGCAAACAGTGTTTTGATATTTGATGAAGTACAAACGCTGCCTTTAAAAGCGACCTATCTTTTCAATTGGGGTTTGGAATATCTTGTGAAATGCTGTGGATGCTCCACTTTGCTTTGTACCGCAACGCAGCCGTGCTTGGATAAAATCGGAGAAAATCGCTACAGGCTTCATATCGATGGTGAAGTAATAGTAGATTTAGCGGAACACTTTAACGCGCTTAAACGGGTACGCTTTATCGATAAAACCGCCGGCGGCACAAAAAAACACAGCGCAGCGGATATCGCCTCATATATTCAACACGAAATGGAAACGCACAACAGTTTTCTTGCCGTTGTAAATACCAAACCGCAGGCAAAAGAATTGTTCGAGCTTATTGACGAGTCCGGCTGTGCGGATTATGTGTATCACTTGAGTACGAATATGTGCCCGGCGCACAGAAAAAATATAATAAAAACCGTAACGGATAATCTTCCTTTACAAAAAAGAATCGTCTGCATAAGCACCCGTTTGATAGAAGCCGGTGTCGATGTAAGTTTTGAAAGTGCGCTGCGCTATATGGCAGGTTTGGATTCCGTTATTCAAACGGCGGGGCGCTGTAACAGAAACGGTGAATTGCACGATACAAACGGAAACGCCGTATGCGGGAAACTCGCGCTATTTGCTCTCGAAGGAGAAAAGCTGCATTCGCTCGAGGAATTAAAAATAGGTCAAAAATGCATGGAACGGGTTTTGCGAGAATACGATTCGGACAAAAATGACGGTGAAAAAAATCTAGTACATCCGGAAATAATCGAACGGTTTTTTAAATACTATTATGCATCTTTTACTGAAAATATACTTCAATACAGTATAAAGGGCAAAGATTCAACTATCTTGGATATGCTTTCCGACAACAAGTCCGCTGTCAGTGAATACGAACGTATTCATAACGGAAAAACTTGGCAGCTGCCGTATATGCAGGCATTTAGAACCGCGTGGGACAATTTTGAAGTGATTGCGGATGCAACGACCGGCGTTATCGTGCCGTATAAAGACGGAGGGCGTTTAATCAGTTCTTTGTGTGCGCTTGAAAAATCGGACAGCGATTACTATATGTCTTTAAAATCCGTATTAAACGAATGTCAGCAATACACGGTTAATATATATATGAATCAGTTACAGCATTTGGGAAGCAAGGGCATGATATACGAGGTCATTCCCGAAACGGGTATCTACGCGCTGCATGCAAGTTTTTACAGTAACGATTTCGGCATAACGGAAGAAGTTACAAGCGATAATTTATCGCCATTAAATTATTAAAATAATACATGATAAAAAAATGCGACTACAATGGAGTTAAGCAATTTTATTTATTAAAAGGAGGCTGCTTTGAAAGAAAACAGTATTGAATACCGGCTTACCGGACGATATGCGCTTTTTACCGATCCGGTTACTAAAATCGGCGGAGAAAAAAGTACCTATCTTGTACCGACATATGAAGCGTTAAAAGGGATAACGCAAAGTATATATTGGAAGCCGACGATCGTTTGGGTTATCGATAAGGTAAGACTTATTAACAAAATCGGTACGGAATCGAAAAATATAAAACCGCTGTGTTATAACGGCGGTAACGATTTATCCGTGTATACGTATTTAAGAGATATTGAATATCAAGTAAAGGCGCATTTCGAGTGGAATATGCAGCGCTCCGATTTGGAACAAGATCGAAACGAAAACAAACATTTCGATACGGCACGCCGTTCTCTTGAAAAAGGCGGCAGACGGGATATTTTCCTCGGCGCGCGCGAATGTCAAGGTTATGTCGAGCCGTGTGAATTCGGCAGCGGTAAAAGTTTTTACGATGACGACGGATTGTTTGCTTTCGGTTTAATGTTTCACGGTTTTGATTATCCTTCGGAAGTCGATACGGATGTTCTTTCCGCGCGTTTTTGGCAGGCAAAGATGGATAAGGGAATAATAGAATTCCCTCGTCCGGAACTGTGCACGGTACGGCGTGAAATACGAAATTACAGCGTAAAGAATCCCAAAATTAAAGCGGAGGAAGATGCATGAGCTGGCTTACCGAATTGGAAAAAGTATATGACAATATGATAGATAAAAAAACGGACGATAAACCGGCTCCTATATATCATATTTCCAATAATGCCTCCGTGACGGTCGTTTTGGATAGCAAGGGCAATTTTATAAAAGCCGAACTTATCGATGCGAAATCGAAAGACCGGGTAACGACGATGCCCTGTACCGATTCCTGTGCGTCGCGCTCCAGCGGTGACGATCCGTATCCGCTGTGCGATAAACGGGAATACGTGTACGACAATCCTGAAAAACACGGTATGTATATGAATTTATTAAAAAGTTGGGCCTGTTCCGCATTTGCAAACGATAAAGTAAAAGCCGTTTATACATACGCTGCGAAAGGGACTTTGGCGGAAGATTTAAAACGTTCGGGTATAGCCTGCGATGAGGTGTCCGATTTTATTCGCTGGAGCGTTGAGCTTCCCGGAGATACAAAACCGGAACTATGGAAGGATGAAGCGACCCAAAACAGCTGGATACAATATTATAATTCCGATGCTTTTGATGAATATTGTAAAGTTCAGTTTACCGATAAAAAAGACCGGGAAAAGCGTATCAGAGAAACGGGCTTAAACTATACGGACGGAAGCAGTACAAAAATTGCCGCATACCATCCGGCAAAAATACGGCACGGCGGAGATAAAGCAAAAATCATTTCTTCAAACGATACTCAAAATTATACATTCCGCGGCAGGTTTTTAACCGATAAGGAAGCATGCCAAATCGGATCCGACGCGACACAAAAAGCACATTGTGCCTTACGCTGGCTGATAGGGCGGCAAAGGGAGAGCTTGGGAGACGGACTTTCCGTTGTAACATGGAATGCGGCGGGTGATATGCTTCCGTCGATTGTCAAAGGCAGCGGAGATTTTAACTACGGCGTCGATTTTGCTGACGATAAGAGCGTTCTGGAAAATGAGTATGAGACGGCGGAAGAATTCGCTTACGCGATGAATAAACGTCTGGTCGGGTACTACGGTGATATCGGTAATCCGCAAAATATTATGATACTGGTTATAAAAGAAGCGACACCGGGGCAGGGGCGCGCTTCAATCGCATTGTATAGGGAGCTGCAAAATACCGATATCGTACAAGCTTTGAATAACTGGTATGACGGACTGTTGTGGTATAGAAGTTATTGGCAGTCGAACAAAGACGGTAATGTAAAGCATTATATTCATTCGATAGGGACGCCTTCTCCGAAAGAGATCGCCGAATGCGCATACGGGGAGCGGGTAAAGCCGAATCAAATTGAAAAAACCGTTCAACGGCTTTTACCCTGTATCCTTGACGGCAGCGCGATCCCCTTTGATTTGGAACAGCAATGTGTGCTGTCGGCGTCAAAGCTTTTAACGCTCGATACATCGTACAAGCGTGATTTTGTATTGGAAACAGCGTGCGCTGTTTATAAATATAATAGAAATAGAATAAAGGAGGAATATCAATTGGCTTTAGAAGAGAACAGAACAAGCCGCGATTATCTTTACGGCAGACTGTTAGCCGTCGCTCATCAAGAAGAAAGGGCTGCATTAAAAGAAATGGATCAAAATCGGGAAACGAATGCGCTTCGCTACATGCAGCAATTTGCTTTAAGGCCGGCTTCCACATGGAAACTTTTATATACGGACAAACTCAAACCTTATCGGCGGCATCTTAAGCCGGGATTAGCGGAATGGTTTGAACAAAGATTGCAGGATGTCGCTGATTTGTTTAATGCGGATGATTATAGTAATGACAGTCCGTTGTCCGGCGAATACTTACTCGGCTATATGTGCCAGTTAAAAGCGTTTAGAAAAACAGCTGACGATACGTCAAATACAAATAACAATACGGAGGAATAAACAGTATGGCGGCTTTAAAGAACAAAATCGATTTTGCGTTGGTGTTCAGTGTAAAAAATGCAAACCCTAACGGTGATCCTTTAAATGGAAATATTCCGCGAACAACCTTGGACGGATACGGTGAACTTTCAGACGTATGTCTTAAAAGAAAGATCAGAAACCGTTTACAGGATGCAGGCGAAAATATTTTTGTGCAGTCCGACGATTATCGAAAAGATGATTATCGTTCGCTGCGCAGCCGTGCGGAAGCGGTACTCGGCAAAGCGATGAAAAACGAGACAGAGCTTCATGAGCTTGCGAATAAAACGTGGATCGATGTAAGAAGTTTCGGACAAGTATTTGCATTTAAAGGCGGGGATGCAAAAGGCGTTTCGGTCGGTATTCGCGGACCGGTAACCATCCAACCGGCATTCAGCATCGACCCGATCAACGTAACAAGTTTGCAGATTACAAAAAGCGTCAGCGGCGAAGGCGACGGAACCAAGCGCGGTTCGGATACGATGGGTATGAAACACAGTGTCGATTTCGGCATGTATGCAACATACGGAAGCATCAATCCGCAGCTGGCGGAACTCACGGGATTCGATGATGCGGATGCCGATAAAATCAAACATGCGCTGCTTCACATATTCGACAACGATGCTTCATCCGCGCGCCCTGAAGGCAGTATGGAAGTAATAAAGCTTTTTTGGTGGAAGCACAATTCGAAAAGCGGTCAGTATTCCGCCGCTAAAGTTCACCGTACGTTAAAAATTGCTAAAAAAGACGGTGTTTCACAAGCCAAATCGGCGGATGACTATACTATAACGACGGATGATTTACCGGACTTGACACCGGAAGTTCTTTCGTTTTAGGCGCTCTAATGTACTCTGAATCCGACTACCTGCTGCTCAGCGGGCTTCAGCATTTGCGCTTTTGTCCGCGGCAGTGTGCGCTCATACACATTGAACAGCAGTGGAGCGAAAACTTTTTTACGGCGGCAGGCCGGGTTCAGCACGAAAAAGTTCACGGCAATACGGCGGAGTCGCGTAAAACCGTAAAAACCGAGCGCAATTTAAAAATCGCGTCAGCTCTTCTCGGCGTTACCGGCTGTACCGACGCCGTGGAATTTTATTCCGACGGAAAAATCATTCCGGTAGAATACAAGCACGGAAAACCGAAAGAAAACACAAGCGATGAGGTACAGCTGTGCGCTCAAGTTATTTGCCTTGAAGAAATGCTCGACCGCACAATAGATGAAGGGGCGTTGTTTTATTTTAAAATCCGCCGGCGCATTCTTATACCCATTACCGATGAGCTGAGAAAAGAAACGATCGGGCTTGCCGAACGCTTCCATCGCTTCATTGCGGACGGAAAAACACCTGCGGCCGTCTATTCGAAAAAATGCGAAAGCTGTTCGTTTATCGACGAGTGTTTTCCCGAATCCGCCGGTAAAAACAAATCGGCAGTCGATTATATCAGGCGACGCTTGTGGCAGGATGTTGCTACGATTGATGAATAATATACGGAGGATGTATGCAGCGCTTTCTTAACACGCTTTATATTACCACGCAAAAAACATATCTGCATAAAAAAGGGGAAGCGGTGGAAGTCGTTGCCGACCGCAAGGTGCTCGCGCTGATTCCTTTTATAACGCTCGACAGTATTATTTGTTTCGGGAATATTTTCGTCAGTCCGTTTTTGTTGGGCGCTGCGCCGAAGTATAATATTACGATAAGTTTTTTAACGGAAACGGGAAAATTCCTTGCACGCGTGCAGGGGCCTGTTGCGGGAAATGTGTTGCTTCGAAAGGAACAGTACAGAATTTCCGACGATAAAGAAAAGTCGGCTTCGCTTGCAAAATATTTTATTATCGGAAAACTGGCCAATCAAAAAACCGTGCTGCAGCGCTCGCTGCGCGATCACAGTGAAAAAATCGATGCCAAGAGAATTCAAGATGCCGTTGCGCTTTTGAGTTCGAATATCGATAAGGCCGAAAAAGAATGCGACTTGGATGTCTTGCGGGGAATTGAGGGCGATGCGTCGAAAGCATATTTTTTCGTCTTTGATGAATTGATTATTTCTCAAAAAGACGGATTCAAATTTGAAGGACGTAACCGCCGGCCTCCGCTCGACGCGGTAAATGCAATGCTTTCGTATGTGTACACGCTTTTGTATCACGATATGATAAGCGCTCTGGAATGCGTCGGTCTCGATCCTGCCGTCGGCTTTATGCACCGCGACAGGCCTGGTCGTTTAAGTCTTGCCCTTGATCTTGCCGAAGAGTTCCGTTCTTTTTTTGCCGACCGATTGGTTCTTTCGCTCATCAACCGAAATGAAGTTGCACCCGAACAATTTGAAAAAACCGCAAGCGGCGCCGTCAGCATGGATGAAGCGGCTCGCAAAACAGTAATTACCGCGTATCAAAAAAAGAAAGAAACCGTTATGCAGCACCCGTATGTGGAAAAAAGAATGCATCTCGCAATTTTGTTCCATACCCAAGCGCGGCTTTTGGCCCGGCATATACGCGGCGATATTGACGGCTACCCGGTATATCTTTGGAAATAAAAGAGGGCGCGCGCGATGATGATGCTGGTAAGTTACGATGTGGCAAAAGATGAAAAAGGGGAAAAGCGGCTTCGGCATGTGGCAAAGATTCTTGAAAATTACGGCCAGCGCGTTCAATATTCCGTATTTGAGTGCTTGGTCGACCCTGCGCAATGGGTTGCGCTGAAAAGTAAATTGCTCAATGAAATAAATCCGAATTACGACAGTATTCGATTTTACGCGCTCGGTGCAAATTGGGAGCGTAAGGTCGAACACGTGGGGCAAAAAAAGCCGATCAATCCGCAAGGGGTTTTGATTTTATAATCGGATTTCCGGATTTCCGGCCGCGAACGGGAAGCACACATCGGTTATTCATTTCGCTTGAATTTTATAATCCGTTATATTATAGTGAATTAGATATTGGCATTATAGTGTTCGAACTAAGTTCGCGGAAATTATACTGTAAATATCGATATTACAAAAAAATAACTGCCATACTGTCGCTCCCTTACGGGAGCGTGAATTGAAACAGCGCGGAGACGCACCTACTGCTGATGTGTCTATGTCGCTCCCTTACGGGAGCGTGAATTGAAACCACCAGATAATAAGGGTTTAATTTGTATCTCGCGTCGCTCCCTTACGGGAGCGTGAATTGAAACGCC
>KE332515.1:1728977-1732231 GCA_000413015.1 Treponema socranskii subsp. paredis ATCC 35535 | reverse complement strand
GGCGTCGCTCCCTCACGGGAGCGTGAATTGAAACATGAAAAATGGGTGTCGGTTGATTTTGAATTGAAGTCGCTCCCTCACGGGAGCGTGAATTGAAACACGCAATCGGCAAGCCGTTTAATTCTGAACGATGTCGCTCCCTCACGGGAGCGTGAATTGAAACTTCGCATTTGCGAAATATATTTTATAAGATAAAGTCGCTCTCTCACGGGAGCGTGAATTGAAACTGCACAAACAATACTTGTCTTAATAAAAGACATTGTCGCTCCCTTACGGGAGCGTAAATTGAAACGCAACTTTAATCGATTTCAGTTTTTCGGGGTCGGTCGCTCCCTTACGGGAGCGTGAATTGAAACCGATGCGGATATGCTGTATCTGACACGACATAAGTCGCTCCCTCAGGGGAGCGTGAATTGAAACACCTGTTGTACAAATTGCTGTTGGCTTGTCGCGGCGTCACTTCCTCAAGGTAGCATGAATTGAAACGGGACGCAGATGTTCGGCGATGCGAACGTCGCAATCGAAGCGGCGCAGAAAAGCCACGTCGGAGCTGTAAACGGGGGTGTGTCATTCAATGACACAGAGAAAGGTGTTCGTGCGGTTATTTACGCCGCCGAGACGGCTAATTTTTCGACATTCGCGCATGAAGTGGCGCATATTTGGAGACAGCAGCTCACAGGTGATTTAAAAACGCAAGCCGAGAATGCGTTCGGCGTAGAAAAAGGCCAATGGACACGTGAACAGGAAGAAAAGTTTGCCGTCGGCTTTGAGGATTATTTACGGACAGGCCTCGCACAAAACAACGAGCTTAAAAATCTGTACCAAAAACTTGCCGAATATATTTCGCGCGTGTATCATGCCCTGAAATCGCGTATCGATTTTACCAAAGACATTGACGACGTGTACGCCCAGCTCATGCAAGGCGATGACAGCATCCTTGCCGCCGCCGAACGCGCCGTTGCTGAAACCGAGCGGCAAGAGGCGGAGCAGAAAAGCGCGCAAGATGCAACGCCGGCACAAAATGAACGTAATGCACAGAATAATGCGGAAGATGACATAGCGAGTACGAGGCCTGAATCGTCGGAAACGGTGCGGGAAGCGGAAGAAGTCGTAAAAGATCCGGATGTCAGTACGTCCGAAAAAGCGGCGGCAGCTGTCAATGCGGTGGGCAAGGTATATGCCGCAAGCCGTGGCGTATGGACGGATGGGCCGAACGGTGAAACATTGCTTGACGGTGAGCCGGCCGTATTGTTTCAGAGCGCCGATGAAGCAAAGCAGCAACTTGAAGCGGTGCGTACACTGTATGAGGGCACGGACAGCTGGCTTACAGCGCCGAACGGTAAACGGAGTAATTTTGACGAGCAGCAATGGCTTACGGTACGTACTCCGAAATTTAAACAATGGTTCGGCGACTGGGAAACGCTTCGGAAAAAACAGATCCTCGAAAAAGAAACAGTCGCGAAAATCCAGCGTAATATAATCAAAGTATCGGAAGCGGAAACGGCCATCGATGCGGCAAAACAGTGGATCAAAGAATACGGGAATGCTCCCGTTAAAACGGCAATCGGAGAAGTGGTACTTGATGAGCGTACTGTAAAAAACAGTCTTTCACACGGTTTTAGTCAGGAAAAACTCGATGCAGTTCAGGCGATATCGTCCGTCCTTGCAAACGGAATATATATTGGGCTGGAAGCCGACTACGACGGTAAGCCGATTGATAATTATTATTTTGCAGGGAGAGTCGATTTTGACGGAGAAGAACGAATTGTTTTTTGCAGGGTACGACAGGCAACACGCGGCGAAAGCATCAAACGGTTTTATGTTCACGAAGTATTTACAGAAGAAGAGATAAAAAAAGGCGCGTCCCTTCAGACCGGCTCGGCCGCGAACGGCAAGAGACTCGGAGGACGCGCGTTCTATAAAAATATATTACACGAATTCCTTTCTGTCAAGCCTGAAAATGTGTCCAAAGTCGTCGATGAAAACGGCGAGCCGCAGGTTATATATCACGGAACAAACTCGGTATTTGATACATTTAAGAAAACGCAACAAAATGATGCCGGCCGGCTCGGCCGCGGATTTTACTTTACCGGCGAGTATCCGTTTGCCGGGCAATACGGAAAGGTACTGCCGGCGTTTCTCAATGTTCGTAATCCGTACTACATGACATCCGAAGAACACGAATCGCTTGCGGAAGCAGACAGTAAAGAAAAATCGGAAGAGTTTACAGACGACCTCATTGCACAAGGGTACGACGGCGTTTATTTTAACGGCGATTTAAATGATGAATGGAATGTGTTTGATCCGCATCAGATAAAGTCGGCGTCACAAAACAACGGCAACTTCGATGCAGGAAATCCGTCAATTCTTTTTCAGAGCAAAAATGAAAAACAGCGAGATACGGCTGAATTAAACAAAATTGAGGAGCTCAGAAACCAACCTAACCGCAAACCAAACACGGGGGAAGGTTACAAAACTCCACAATCTGTCAATGAACAGCAAATAAATAACGGGATCTAGACCGAGGGCATCTCCGATACGACATCGGAGCCGGCACATTCCTTTGGCAATCCCGTTATGATAAATGTACTGCAGGATATCCTTTCTGTCAATAATAATTCTCGTACCGATACAAACGGTATTTTGTTTCAAACGCAAGAACAGCTCATGAAAGAAGCGGCATCGTTCGACAGCTGGCAAGAGTTCATGGATTATTATATGACTGACGCTTTCGAAAAAAACAAGGATCAAGTGCCGAGCGATGCGGACGCCCGATGGTACGAGACGACATGGGAGCTTGCAAAGGGTATATCGCCGACGACACAAGAGCAGGAGGATGCCGAAAAGACGCGAAAGAGCGAGCGTGATGACGCGGATGAAAGCCGGACGGAAGTCATGGACGCGCTTTTTATAGCGACGATCGAGTGAAAGGGAGAACTCGAAAAATTTTTGCGGCGCATTGATGAAATTCGACGAGGCGATTTTATTGAATCAACGGATTGATACGATTGCACGACATGCCGCATCCGCGCTGAAAGACGGCGCAAAGTATGATCAGGAATGGTATCGAAATGTAAATTACGATACATTGTACCGAAGTACACAGACTTGCAGAAAATCACCGAAGTTACGGCAGAAATACAGCAGGCGTTAAAACGGCGGGAGCGTGAATTGAAACTCAGCCGAAGGTAAAGCACTTTATGAGAACCGAGTCGCTCCCTCACGGGAGCGTGAATTGAAACAGCAACTTTATC
>KE332515.1:1632376-1728874 GCA_000413015.1 Treponema socranskii subsp. paredis ATCC 35535 | reverse complement strand
TTATCGTCGCTCCCTTACGGGAGCGTGAATTGAAACTCGCAGATAGAAAACAAGAAGGTACAGCATGGGCAAGTCGCTCCCTTACGGGAGCGTGAATTGAAACATGCGTCCGCCCGTTTTTACGAATGTACGTTATCGGATCGCTCCCTCACGGGAGCTTAAATTGAAACTTGATATTGCCGACAACAGGCAAAAAAGTTAAAATCGCATCGCCTTTCATTGACAAAGCTGTTCTTCGGTGATAGTGTTTTTATCCGGAGAGATACGGTAAACGGCGGCGCCGATAGTTTGCCGTCGTTTTTATCAAAGCTTGCGTTTTTCCGCAAAAATTACAGAGGCTTAGTATGAAAAAAGATTTAGGCGTTCATCCCTACGTGTTTCCCATGCCGGTGCTTATGGTTGCGACGTACAACGAAGACGACAGCGTCGACGTTATGAATATGGCGTGGGGCGGTATGTGCGCGGAAAATATGGTCGCGCTCAATCTCGACGAATCGCACAAAACATCCGAAAATATAAAAAAGCGCGGCGCCTTTACGCTCAGCATTGCGGACATCGACAATATCGAAGCGGCCGATTTTTTCGGCATCGTGTCGTGCAATACGATGCCCGACAAATTCGAACGTACGGGACTGCACGCGTATAAAAGCCGGAAAGTGGACGCTCCCGTCGTCGAAGAATTTCCACTTACGCTCGAATGTAAAGTTGCGGCGATCGAACACGGTGTCGGCGGCTTCCGCGTTGTCGGTGAAATCGTCAACGTCATCGCAGACGAAAAAATTCTTGACGCAAAAGATAAAATCGATCCTGAAAAACTCAATGCATTCGTATTCGACCAATTCCAAAACGGTTATTACCGCATCGGGGAAAAAGTCGGACAGGCGTGGAAGAGCGGCGCCGCCCTGATGAAAAAATAAGCTCCATTCGGAAGTTCGCATACCCGTTCGGAGTCCGCGATCACCCAGGACGAAATACGATTATTAATTATTAATTTTCAGGGCGTGCCCCTCGCTTTGCTCGGGTCGGGCTTTTCGAGGTTCCGCGCCCATGCGCTCCATTCCTCCGCTCGCTCATCGCTCGCTTCGGAACTTTCGCCTCTCCAATCCCTCACGCACGGCAAGCGAAAGCGGCGTCAGCCTCCGCGTCCGTTTCGTTTATTTTGAAACGGCTTTATCGTGCAGCACATCCCCTTCATTATCGATATGCCCGCATCGGTTTTGCGTTTTGTTTGATATCGTTTTGACGCCGAACAAAAAGTAGACGATGTGGCATATCCACACGACGGCGAGACAAATCCTTGCGACGGGTACGCGCTTCATCATGATAAAGCCCGTGAGCATTACCGCCGTCACCGTAGCGATAACCGAAAGTTTCGTTTTCAGCGTCATCGCTTTTCGTTCGACGAAACTTTCCAAGTGTTTTTTATACAGCGATGTGCCTATAAACCAATCGTGCAATCTTTTCGAACTTTTGGCAAAACAAAAAACGGTCGCCAAATAAAACGGTACGGTCGGAAGAAACGGCAGCACGATGCCGACGGTGCCGAGCCCCAGAGATATAAAACCGAGTGTTATCCACAAGATGCGAATCGGGTTTTTCATGTTGATTCCTTTTCCATTTCAAAAACGGTATGTGCGATATTCAGCGTCGACATCCGATGCGATACGATGACGACGGTTTTACGTTTTGATTTTTCGTTGAGCGATTTTAAGATGATACCTTCGTTGAGAGAATCGAGGTTGCTCGTCGGTTCGTCCAAAAGCATGATCGGCGCATCGTGCAAAAAGGCGCGGGCAAGTCCTATGCGCTGCCGCTCTCCGCCTGACAACGTGCTCCCCAGTTCTCCGACTTCCGTGTCGTATCCGTCGGGAAGCGAAGAAACGAATTCGTCGAGCGACGCTTTTTTTGCCGCGTCGATTATCTCTTCGCGCGTCGCACCGATTTTTCCGATAGCTATATTGTTTGCAATTGTGTCGCGGAAAAGAGCGGTTTCCTGCGTGACATAAGATTCTGCAGCTCGGAGGGATGCAGTATCGATCGTCCGTATGTCTTTGTTCGAAAGAGAAACGCTTCCCGACTGCACGTCCCAAAAGCGCATGAGCAGTTTTAAAAGCGTAGATTTGCCGCAGCCGGACGAGCCGTATATGCCGAAGATTTTCCGTCCGGGAATCGTGAGTGAAAATTTCGTCAATATATTTTCCGCTCCGTAAGAAAAATCCGCGTTTGAAACGACGATATCGTTTACGGCAAAAGCTTTTTCGGCGGTTTCGATAGCTGCCGCAGCGCTTGTCACTTCTTCGACGACAGGCTTTTCATCGAGCAGCGAGAGGACTCTCTCTCCGCTTGCAAGCGTCTGCATCAAATTGTTCGAAAGATTCGACAGCGCGACGACCGGCCCGAACGAACTCATCAAAGCGGTCGTCGTTACGACGACGTTTCCGAGCGAAACGCTGCCGGCGAAAAAAGATCGGAGCAAGAGGCAAAAGACCGCCGCGTCAAAGGCAAGTATGACAAAATTAGTAATCGCACGCTGATAGGATTCGAGCGTCGAAAGTTTTTTTTGCGTAGCTGTCAGTTCCTGCGATCGCTTTATCAATTCGGATAAGCGCTTTTTGCCGCAGCCGTATTGAATTGTTTCGTCCAGCCCGCGAAGCGAATCGAGTACGAAGCTTCCGAGCGCTCCGAACGCGTTTCGGAATTTGAGACCGTCCCCGCCGCCGAGTTTCGCGTTGACGAGCGGGATGACAAAGCCGACCGTTATATACGCGCATAAAGCGATGATGCCGGCGGCAGCATTTTCCTGCCATATAAAAACGGTCATGCACGCCGATACGATGAGCGCAATCGCTGCCGGTGAAATCGTGTGCGCGTAAAAGACTTCGAGCAATTCGATGTCGGATGTTATTATCGAAATGAGATTGCCCTTGTCTCTGCCTTCGAGCTTTGCGGGGCAGAGTTCGCGGAGTTTTGAAAAGATGCGGTGCCTGATGACCGCGAGCAGTTTAAATGCGATAAAGTGATTGCAGTACTGTTCCGCATAATGGAAGATACCGCGGCATACGGCGAATGCGATCAAAAAATACGGCAAAATTCCGACCGGCACCAAGGGTACGCTTTGTCCGGCGATTCCTGCGATTCCCGAAGCGGCCGACACCGTTACGGCTATCGCGCACAAGTGGCCGATGCTGCCGAAAAAGATCGCAAGCAGCATAACGGGAAGGAGAGTGCGTACGAGGGCGATGAGACGCGCCATAATCGAAAATGCGTTTTTTCCGCCCGTGCGGCTGTGAAAATTTCGGTTCATCGTTTTGCCTCCTCCGCATAGGTTTCGAGTTTATGCTGTGCATTGTACATGCCAGCATATTTACCTTTCATTTTTATCAATTCGTCGTGCCTACCCGATTCGGCTATCGCGCCGCCGTCGAGCATATATATGCATGCCGCCTCCGCCGTATTCGACAGTTTATGGGATATGACGATAACGGTTTTCTTTTTTGACAAAGCTTTGATGACGTCCATAATCATCGCTTCGCTTTCCGCATCGATGTTTGACGTCGCTTCGTCGAATACGTAGACGGCGCTGTCATGAAGCAATGCGCGGGCGAGTGCGAGGCGTTGACGCTGACCTCCCGATAAATTGCCTCCCTTTTCCGAAAGCTCCGTTTTAAGTCCCTTTTGCGTTTGCAAAAAATCCCACAAATTGACTTTTTGCAATGCGTTCTGCATATCCTTTTCCGAAGCGTCCGCATTCCCCATGCGGAGGTTATATTCTACAGTTCCCTTGAACAGATAACTTTCGTGAGTGACGAGCGTAGCCGTATTCATAACGGCGTCTTCGCGTATCGAAGCGAGTTCCGTTTTATTAAAACGGATACTGCCCGAATATCCTTTGCTGCGCGTCATGATGAGAGAAGCGATCGTACTTTTGCCCGAGCCCGATTTTCCGACGATCGCCGTGAGCGATTTCGGTTTACACGCGAGCGAAATACGGTTCAATATATTTCGTTCGGGCGAATATGCGAACGAAAGGTCGGAAAACTCGACGGTGACGGAAGCGCCTGAAAGGCCGGCCGAACGGTCTTCCTTTTCCGGTAAATCGAGCAGTGCGAATATTTTGTCGGATGCCGCCATGCCGTTCATCGCGACGTGAAAAAAAGAACCGAGCAGTCTCAGCGGGATAAAGAATTCCGCGGCAAGCAGCACGATCATGAGACAGCCGCCGAGGGCTATTTCTCCGCGTGCAAATTCGCCGAGCGCGAAAATCATTCCGACCGCCGCTCCTCCGTACGCCATGATATCCATAACGCTCGTACTGTTCAGCTGCATGGAAAGCACTTTCATCGTTATCCGCCGGAAGTTTTCGGCTTCCCTGTCCATTTCGCAGGCCTTTTGTTCATCGGCACGGTAGATTTTCAATGTCGTCAGACCCTGTAGATTTTCCAAAAAGCCGTCACCGAGTTTTGCATAGAGTCCCCAGTATTTTCGCAAAAGATATTTTGCGATTTTCATGATGAGTGCGATCGAAAGGGGAATGAGCGGTACGCACAAAAGCAGCACGGCGCTCGCTTTTATACTGACAAACGATAAAAACGCAAAGAGCGTTAAAGGTGCGAGCAAACTGTAGCCGAACTGCGAGAGGTATTTTCCGAAATAGATTTCGAGCTGTTCGACGCCGTCTGAAGCAAGTTGTACGATTTCCGCAGTCGGTGCGGAATTTCGATACGAGGCGCCCAAGCGCAAAAGCTTTTCGTACATGTGCTTTCGGAGCGTTATTTTTACATCGGCGCTCGCTTTATGCGATGCGGCGACGTAGAAGCGGTCGGATGCGAAGCGAAGGGCGAAACAGCAAAGCGATGCCGATGCGTACAGCGGAACGAGTCCTGCAATCGGCTCGTGTGCGAACACTCTTTGTACGATATCGCTTATAAAAAAGATAATCGCTATTTGGCAGAGCAGCGAAATCCATTGGCAGAGTACTTGCAGAAGCACGAATTTTTTTGCGTGCGACAGCAATTTTATTAAACGAATTTTAATCATGCGTTTTCCTTGTTTGCATACCGACGATCATGTGTTTTATAACGAGGATCGGATGATATAAAAATATCCGCGGTCCCGAAAAGCGCATAACCGTTTTGATTTTGTTCCTCATATCCTGCGAATAGCAATGCACTTTACATGCGGAGCAAAAAGTTTTTTCTTTTATAAACGGACACTTGTCGATTTTTCCGACCGCGTACGCATACAGAGCGCCGCATTCGGAACACAACGATTTTTTCATACCGTGCTTTTTTCTGCAATACAGACGTATCATTTCGCCGATGATTTTTTTTTCGTGCGCCGTTTTTTCTTCGATGGAGTTATCCATTGCTAACGATACTAACGGATAAATATTCGTGCGTCAATCGAAAAAACGGGGAAATTCTGTTGACACGGAAAAGATAATAGGATAGCATAGGCTAACTTATTGTATAGTTTTACGTGCGGCCTCTCCGGCGTGTGCGGGACTTGCGCGGTCGAAGATCCGCGTGCCGTAAAATATATGAGGAGGCATTTTATAAAAAAATCGATTTTTTTATGCGTATACGCGGCTTTTATTGCGGCGATACTGTTTGCCGGCTGTGCCGACAGCGATGATACCGATGACATTCCGCCTGAGGAACTTTTCGGCTCGTATTGGGGTACGATGGAAGTGTTCGGCCAATCGCACGATATGTGTCTCGTCATAAGGCAAAACTCCGTTGCGATACACAGCGATAAAATGGGAAGAAGCTATCCGCTTATAAAATATACGGATAAAAAAGACGGCACGTGGCTTGTTTCCTGTTACAATGCGCGGGAAAATAAAAGAAAACCTTCGACGCACATGACCGTTACCGTAAACGCTTCCGCGAATCCTATGACCTGCAAAGTATGGATAAACTTTATGTCGAATTTAGGACTTATAAAGTTTCCCGATTGTCAAAAGGGTGCCGATTACGACAGCAGATTCGCACACTGATTGAAAATATAATTATAAAATAAATTTGAGATTATATGAAATATCTGTTCAATGAAATACTCGCATCTTTCAAAGAAAGGGGGATGCGCATAACGAATCAGCGCAGGCAGCTGCTTTCG
Source organism: Treponema socranskii subsp. paredis ATCC 35535 (assembly GCA_000413015.1). Classification (GTDB taxonomy): domain Bacteria; phylum Spirochaetota; class Spirochaetia; order Treponematales; family Treponemataceae; genus Treponema_D; species Treponema_D paredis. Next base: position 1,722,757 of record KE332515.1, on the reverse strand, counting down.
ATTATGTTGCAAAATCCCGACTTTTCGCCGAAAGAAATATTTTATTTGGCGCATAAAAAAGATAATTCGATCGGGCGGGCTACGGTATACAGGATGGTACATTCGCTTCAAGAGCTCGGATATGTCCGCCCTCAATCCGTTACGATAGTTCCGAAATGCAGGGAGCTGCATTCTGCGTTTTCCGTTTCGGGTGATTCTTAATCATAGTGCAAATAAATTTAATAATATTGAGGAAACGGGATGTTGTTATGCGATTGATTGAATTTATTAATTTAGGCGGACCTATCAACTGGGTACTCGCCGTAATCTTGTGTTTTTGTTTTTGTCAATGTCTTGAACGCGGCATATATTTTTTTCAAACGCGCAAAGGTTCGAAAAACGACGTAGTCAAGCGCTTGCAGGAAAAGGCCGGCAAGCTTGCCGCTCTGCCGGAAGCGCAGCGCAATGCCGAGATTACAAAGGAAAGCACGCTTTTGTATTACGAAATGAACCGCGGACTGTGGCTGCTCAATTTTATCAGCGCGGTGTCGCCTTCGATAGGGCTGCTCGGTACGGTTACCGGGCTTATCGGCTCGTTTTCGAAGATGGCTGAAGTGGGAGCGGCGGTGAATATTCAGGATCTGTCGGGTGGCATTTGGGAAGCGATGCTCACGACGGCTTTCGGCATGATCATTTCGATTCCGGCGCTCCTGTGCTATCGAACGTTCAAACGCATTATCGAAAAACGCATGATGTTTATGCAGCTGTACGGTGAAAAATCCGGCGGACAAAGATCCGGAGACAAGTGATGTTTGCACCCGATTCTTTTTCCCGCTACGAAGAAGAGCTTGTCGTAAACATAACGTCGCTCATTGACGTTATATTTATTTTGCTCATTTTTTTTATGGTATCGACTCAATTCAAACGAAGCTCGCTTCCGCTCGATTTACCGAGAAGCGAAAACGCGACGCAGGAACGCAATACGACAAAAGTACTTGCCGTCACCGCCGACAGGATGGAATTGGACGGAGAGGCCGTAACGCTTGAAGCGCTCGAGGACAGGCTTGCATCGCTTTTTGCGCATGAACCTGAACTTGCGCTTTCGCTTGAATGCGAGAGGACGGTCGAGTTCGAGCGGATCGTTCAGATATTGACGAAGGTGCAGGCGGCGGGGATCAGCCGCATAGGAATCGTGCATGAGCCGTTGGATTAGCTCCGCCCTGTGTACGATCGCAATCGCTGCGGTATTGTTTTGTCTGCCCTTTTGGGGTATACGGACATCTTCTTCTTCGACGGCGTCGATCGTGTCGGATACGACGGTATCGAACGTGAACATCGTGCGGCGCGCTGTGAAAAAAGCGCCGGCGCCCGTGCACAATAAAACCGTTCCCGCAGTTCCGGCAACGCCGGCCGAAACGATCCCTTCTCCGAAACCCGAAGCGCCTGCCGAAAGACTTGAGCAAACCGAAGCGCCGGAAGAACTTTCCGACGAAACGAACGAAGCGGTCGATGAAACTCCGTCGACAGATGCGGGCGAAAGTGCGGCAAGCGATGCGTCGAATGCGGGCGGCGCCGTAGATTCTTTTTCTCATACGCACGATGCGAAAGCCGCCGCAACGTATAAATCCTATGTGCTCGGACGCATCGCGTCGAAAAAAACGTACCCCTATGCCGCCCGTTCAAGCGGCTTGGAAGGGAAAGTGCGCGCGCGGATCGTCATCAATCCCGACGGAACGCTCGCCGAAGCCGTCATTCTTAATCCGTCCGAATACGAGCTTTTAAACAATGCCTGTCTTGCAGCGATCAAAAAATCGGCTCCGTTCAGAAAAATGACCGGCGGTTCAGGCCCAATGACGCTTTCGTTTGTTATGGATTTTTCATTGCACTGATAAAACGGTGCAGCGAAGCGGATACATTTTCGTAATCGCGTAAAAAGATATTTTATTGATATTTATTCTCAATAAGGCCCGATTTTCTTGCGTAAAGTAAAAAAATCCTTTAAATATTTTGTTAGCGATATCTAACTAAAATCGGGGTATATTTTTGAAACGATATATTTTTCTCTGCATTTTATTTTTTTCGGTAGGGCTTTTGTTTTCGCAGGAAACGGAAGACGATGTCATCGTCGTGGATGCGGAAAAAATCGAACAGAAAATCGATGAGTCGGTCGAGCAAAAAAAGACAATCACCGGAGAAGATATACAAAAATCCGGATCGAAAACCGTAGGCGAAGCTTTAAAAACCCTGCCCGATGTTGCGGTGAGCGCAGCTACGGCCGGAAATGCAAACGAATCCGTTACGATGCAGGGGCTCGGCAACGGCTACGTCAAAATTATGATAGACGGAGTAAGCGTTTCAACCGATATATCCGGCTCGACACCGATTTTTCAAATACCCGTCGAAAACATTGAACGTATCGAAGTTATCAAGGGTGCGGATTCCGTTTTGTACGGCAGCGACGCGATGGGCGGCGTTATCAATATCATAACGAAGCGCGAGCAGACGGATTCCGAAAAAGAAACTGCGGGCGATTCGAAAAAAAACGATATCAAGTTGTCGGGCAGCATTACCCACGAGATCGGCGTTATGCCGATCGTACTCGGTTGGAAAAATTATATCGCCGGAAATTTTTCCGTTTCGGGAAAGCATCTTTTTAATACGCTGATCGGAAGTTTCGATTTGAATCCCGGCAGAGAAAAGATGACCGAAGACGCTCTTGCCGGAAAAATCAAATATTTTAAAGGGACTCGAAAAATACTCGGCTTCGTACGGGACACGCTTACATGGAAAGATTCGTGGGGATCGGTCGGTGTATACGGAGTGTACGGAGGCTCGCATCAGATAAGCAATTATACGAAAACGGGATTCGATAAAGGCACCGACATGGTGTACAACACGCATCGCGGCGAATTCGGTTTTACGGGAAAATATATCTGGAACGATAAACTCTACGCCGACGGTTTTCTTGCCGGAAAATTATATTTTTTGGATAACGTTTATCACGTTAAAGCCGGCATGCATTCTTCTTTAAGCGAAACGCATTCGAATTCGTTTGATGCGGAAAACGATGTGCGCTTTCACTGGAAGCCTAATAAAATCAACGACATTACATTCGGAACGAATATCGATCTCGAATCCATGGAAGGCACGTCGTTCGAAAAACGGAAATACGCTTTGGAAGCGGCTTTGTTCGCGCAGGACAGTATTTCGCTTTTCGATGCGAAACTTACGCTTGTGCCCGGAGGGCGATTGGATTTTTCTCCGCCGCTTCAAAAAGGCAGCGTTTTATTTATGGCGACCCCGAAAATCGGAGTGAAATACAATCCGACCGAAAAGACCGCGATCCGTTTCAGTTACGGTATGGGTTATAAAATTCCTACGCTGAAAGAAAAATATTGGATTTTCAAACACAGCTATGCGCCCGGTGCGGGAAACTTTATTCTCTACGGAAATCCGAATCTTTTGCCTGAAACGTCGCACAGCTTTAACATCGGAGTCGAGCAAAACGTAAAAAATCTTTTTAAAGTTTCCGCCGGAGGATATTTCAACTATATACAGAACCTTATAGACAGCGTCGTTACGGACGGCGTTTCTTCGCCGCAGATACGCGAATATCGAAACGTGGACAAAGCGATAACCTACGGAGGCGATATTTCAATAAGCTCCGAAATGGACAGGCTTACCGTAAAAACGGGCTACGCATACACCGGAGCGAAGTTTTTCGACAAAGACAGCGGGGGATGGGAAGATCTTGCGCTGCGCGTCGCGCACAGGGTAACCGCCTATGCATCTTATCGAATTCCCCGTATCGAAACGACGGCGGCTTTGAACGTGCAGTGGAATTCGCCCCAGCTTTTGACGGCAAAAAGCGGTTATTATACGCCCGATTATTTTATGGTCGGCTTTGACGTTTCAAAAAAGTTTTTGGATGAAAAGCTTGAAGTGTACGCCGGTTTGGACAATATGCTGAACAACGTCCACTTTATAAAAGGAAGCAACAACGAAACGCAGGAGTACTATTACGGGCTCGCCGAAGGGATCGGACTGCGCATCGGCGGTAAATATAAATTTAATTGACAGGGTGTGTTATGAAAAAAACGGTAAATGCTTTTTTTGCAGCTGCAGCGATTGCGGCTTCTTTGCTCTTCGTTTCGTGCGATGCGATTTCGGACGCTTTTAGAGACGAAACGCTTGAAAATATCGATATAACCGAACTGTACGGCTATACGTATTACGGAAACATTACGTCTTCGGGCGGCAGCACGCTGACGCCTTCGCTTACGATTTATAACGACGAACGGCTCGATTGGAATATGAGCGTCAACGGCATGAGCAACAATCAGTTTTATTATTATGCCGTCAAAAACTCCAAAAATAATTATACGCTGCGCTGGTTCAGCCCCGCGGATTACGGTGCGGCGATGACGAAAGATGCTTCAAAAGCCGCGATGACCGTTCAAATCGGCATAAACAGTACGGACGGGATCATTATTTTGCTTACGGGCGACGGACTTACCGGAATCGGCGCGATGTCGAATACGCGCGTGCCCATGGCAAAACAAAAGAATATTCCGCGTAACAAGAATGCGCCCGAAGTGAAGTTTGATTCGAGCATTCAAGATGTAGAGATTAATATTCCCTCGTCTGCAACGGAAGCGGATTGGGGCGGTGCCGGCTCGTATACGGGAGAATTCGACTATTTGGTCGGGCCTGAAGGAAAGTTGGCGCGGGGACGCGGATCGTGCGGAAAGGATTCCGGAGGCAATGTAATTACTCCGACAGTCGGCATTGTTCCGGACGGTACGCATACGGTAAAACTCAAAACGCATCGTTTTGCTTATACGCAGCAGATGACGATAGAAGCTTTCGATATTCCCGGTGTTACGGTGCGAAAAGAAGGCGATGTGTATTATCTTGCTCGCTCTGCCCACTCCATTCCGCATGTTAAAAAGGCTGACGGATCGGAGGTTACGTTAAACGAGGTGACCGTTCGCGGAAAACTTGAAAACGGCAAACTGACGCTGCGCGTTTCTTTCAAACCGGGAAATATGCCGTTTGCCATTGTCGAAGTATTTAAAAGCAATTAATTACCGGTTGCCGTAAAAAGGAAGGTTTAAACGAGCCGCTGAAAGGGCGCGGCTCGTTTAACTTCGAGTTTTCTTTCGAAAACTCGCGGATATACGCGTGCGCTTTCGCGCACTGATGCGGCATTTTCGGAAGTTGATACTTCCTGCAATGCCGCACTTTAAGGAATCGGACGGGAGGATTGACGCTTGAAAAAATATAAAAAGCTTCGCGAGGAAGCACAAGGAGTTGTTATATGAAAAAAATATTGTTTGTTCTGACGGCTTTGGCGGCCGTCCTTATCGGGTTCGGCGCATGCAGCAACGGTTCATCGGATGACAACGGTGGTGGTGGGACACCGTCCGTTCAGCAGAGCGATCTCTACGGTGCGTATTGGGGCTCTTTGGAGGTCAAGGCATCCGGTGAAGTGCATATAAAGAAGATGTGCATTGAGATACAAGAAAACTCTGTCGCTCTGCATAACAATGTAATGCCTTTTTCGTATAAGGTAATAACCTTTACGGACAACAAAGACGGAACATGGCTTATCGGCTGTTATAATGAAGGGGAAGACACGACAAAGCCGTCAACGCATGTACGTGTTACCGTCGATACGACAAAGAGTCCGTTTTCGTGTAAACCGTACATCGTGCCGATGGCGGGTTTCACGGACTGCGGTGACTGCATAAAAGGTAAGCCGTATGATAACGAATTCATAGGCTAATACAATAACGTGCTATAGCTAGGAGGAAAATAATGAAGACAGTAATTTTTAGGCGGAAAGCGATTACTTTCCTTGGAATAACGGCGGTTTTACTTGCCGCTGCGGCTTTTACGGCGGGCTGCAAGACGAATGCAGATGATGATACCGGCGGTACGACGCCGCCGGCAGAATACACAAAGGTTGATTTCGGTACAAACGGCGAGGGCTTACGAGACTACCTTGCAAAGGCATCGGCTGACGGCATAAACTACATAGAAGTAACCGGTCTTTCTGCATCGGACTTAGTAATGGATGCAACGTATATAAGCCCGCTCTGCAAAGTACTGAAGGACAACAAAACAAAAAAGGTCGCGCTTAAATTCGGCAGCGATCTTACCGGTGTTACCGATATGAGTTTTTGCTTTTTGGATGTTGCTTCTCAAATTGGCTGCAGAAATCTTGTACAGGTGTCCGGAATACCGGCCGGTGTTCAGAATATGAGCAGCTGTTTTTTTGGGTGCGACAATCTTGTACAAGCTCCTGAGATACCGGCAAGCGTTACGAATATGAGCAGCTGCTTTGCAAACTGTACAAGTCTTACGCAAGCTCCTGAGATACCGGAAGGTGTTACGGATATGAGCAGCTGCTTTTACGTCTGCGAAAACCTTACAAAAGCTTCGGCGATACCGGCGAGCGTTGATACTATGGAAGACTGCTTTAAAGCTTGCACTAGTCTTACGGAAGCGCCGGTAATACCGGAAGGTGTTACGAATATGGGAGGCTGCTTTTACGGCTGCGCCCGCCTTACGCAAGCGCCGAAAATACCGAACGGTGTTAAGGATATGAGAGATTGTTTTTCCTCTTGCGCAAAGCTTACCTATGTGCCCGAGATACCGGCAACTATTGAGAACATAGACAGATGCTTTACAGACTGCATAAGTCTTACGCAAGCTCCAAAGCTGCAGGACGGCTTTAAGGCAGCTCTATCGGGGTGTTTTGCCGGCTGCACAAGTCTTACGGAGGTGCCTGAGATACCGGTCACCGTTACGGCTATGTCTGAGTGCTTTAAAGACTGCACAAGCCTTAAAAAAGCGCCGGTACTGCCGTCAAATGTTCAGTATGCGGAAAGCTGTTTTGCAGGCTGTACAAGTCTTACGGAGGCGCCTGAGATACCGGCGACTGTTACGAATATGTACGGATTCTTTAGAGACTGCACAAGTCTTACGAAATTTCCTACGATACCGGACGGCGTTACGAGTATAAGCACTTGCTTTCAAGGCTGCACAAAGCTTACGAAAGCTCCTAAGATACCGGCACAGGTTGAAGAGATGTACCGCAGCTTTGAAGGCTGCATAAACCTTACGGAAGCGCCTGAGATACCGGCAGCCGTTAAGGAGATGCCCAACTGCTTTGCAGGCTGCACAAAGCTTACATCTGTGACGCTCAAGTGCGATTACAATTCTGATAAGCTGTATGATGAGCGGCTGGCTTTTCAAGACCTGTTTAAAGGCTGCACAAGCTTAAAAAAGGACAGCGTAAAAGTTCCTGCCGGACAGCTGGCTGTGTATAAAGCAAACGCAGCTACGATGGCTGCGGAAGCGGACTGGTTTATCGCTGGTGAGTAAACGCCGGGCGGCGGATAACAGCGTTTGAACGTCTGGAACGGCGCCGTTCAATTTAACTTCGAGTTTTCAAAAGAAAACTCGCGGATATACCTGTGCGCGCTCGCGCACTAATGCGGCATTTTCGGAAATCGACATTTTCTGCAATGCCGCATTTTACGGTAGGTTAAAAGCGCCGCTGAAATAGCGCGGTGCTTTTAACATGGAATGATTAACAAATATGTTTAAAAAATATTTTTTTAGGAGTTGTTATATGAAAAGATGTATGATTGTAGCGGCTGTGTTGGCAGCCGTTCTTATCGGATTTACGGGCTGTCCCAATCCTGCAGGGAAGGCAGATGATAATCCTCCTTCCGTTACTCCTTCTACGCCCTGCCCTTTAATTGCCGGTAAAACGTATAACGTCGGTTCTACATTAAGCGTTTATGCGCCGGCAATGAAGCTCGATTTAGCTAAAGGACAGCCTAATGAAGGGGAAAAGTTTAAACCTTTAGTGGAAAGCGCTTTTGTTACTGCTGACAGCGACGGAAAAGTGATGCTTACCGTTAGATTCAGAAAATCGTATGTAAAAGTCGGTTCTCTTGAATCGAATAAATTTATAGATCCGCGTAATTCGACGCCCGGTTACTACGATACGGACGGGGTCAAAAAAGATGCAGTATTTACTGTAAGCACGGATGATACTGCGGACGATCCTGAGGGGAAAAAAGTTCACTACGTCACTTCGATGACCTTTCCGGTAAACAAAGATAACGGAAAATACTTTTTGTGGCTTTATATCAACTCCGGTGTTATGGGCGCACAGTCCGGCGACGGCAAAGGGACTGCGGGTCCGAATGAGCCGAATGCACACTCAAAATATGAGGGTAAATTTATAATCGATTGGAATAACTGGTCGGAACGTTGATACGTTTGCTGTGCCGCCGCAAAAAGAGCGGACAAGGAGCATAGGCGATAAGCGCGTTTGCCGCGAGTATGCGGCAAACGTTGTAGAGTATCGATTATGACGGAATATTTAAAAACTTATTGAATAAAAAACGGAAATCTCATTATGAGCATATTTTTGAGGCATTATCTTTATCATACACCGTACAGCGGGCGAAATACCGGCTGAATAGTTTTCACGGTGCGGCGAATCTTCAAGTATGTGTTCGAACCCGCTTTGATCGGCTTATGTCGATTCGATTATCGGACGAAGCGGATCCGCTGCAGATCACTTAATAAAATTTATTAATCGGCAATAAACGGATGAGAGTGTTATCGGTTTGATGTATGTATATTAAGGAGGGTCGGAAATGACCGAGGGCATAAAAAACGGGCAGCGGCGGCTGCTCGGGAATTTCGGACGAAGATGTCTTTTATTGGGGAGCGCGCTGGTTGCGGCGACGTTCTTTTTTTCGTGCAACACGGATGTACCCGGCGGGGATGCGGCTTCGGAAGCGAAGCAGTATACCGTCGAACACTGGACGCAGGAAATCGATACGGGAACGGGAAAAGTTTACGATGCGCTTACACACAGCACACCCAATTATAAGCTGAAAGATTCCGAAAAAAAGAGCGGGAAAACCGGAGAAAAAACGGCGGCTTCGGCAAAAGCATACGAAGGGTTCAACGCGCAGGAAGTCGTACAGAAATCGATAGCGGCCGCCGGCAAGACCGTCGTACAGATTTATTACCTCAGAAAAGATGTTACGCTGACGTTCAAGGCAAACGGCGGTAAATTCGGCGACAATAGCGACGGAAAAACGTTGCAGGGCAAATACGGGGAATATATTGCCGCTTCCGAACCGGAGACGCCGCAGAAAACCGACGGCAGTTCGTTTTTAAGCTGGGCGCCCGAAAAGCCTGCAGCCTTTCCCGCTTCCGATAGGGTATACACTGCGCAGTGGAAGGATCCTCAGGCGGCAGCGTACAGGGTCATTCATTTGAGGCAGCCGGCCGTCGGCGATACGTACGCGGAACACGAGCGCGAAACGTTTTCGGGCAACGCGGGAACGGATACCGCGGCGGCCGTCAAAACGTATCCGGGTTTTCACCTGAGTACGGTAGCGCATGCGGGCGGAACGATAACTCAGCAAAAAATAAACGCGGACGGTTCAACGGTCGTAAATATTTATTACGACAGAAATACTGTCACCGTAAGTTTCAACACGGACGGCGGCACTGCGGTTGAATCGAAATCGGGCAGATACGGAGCGCCTTTGCTCAAGCCTACAGACCCGACAAAATCGGGCAATAGTTTTGCCGGTTGGGATCCGGAACTACCGAAATCGTTCCCGATCGGAAATAAAGAATATAAGGCAAAGTGGACGGCGGAAGTGCAGCCGCAGTACAAAGTGGAACACTGGCTGCAGAAAGTTGATTCCGTTACGGGGAAAGTTTACGACGCGGCTGTACATACTTCAGACAACTATGAACTGAAAGAGACCGATACGAAGAGCGGTAAAAAAGGTACGCCGACACAAGCCGCCGCAAACGCGTATGCCGGATTTGACACGCCTGCGGTCACGCAAGCGACGATACAAGCCGACGGCAGCACGGTCGTAAAGATTTATTATGTCAGAAAAAGCATTACGCTGACGTTTAAACCGAACGGCGGTAAGTTCGGTGCGAGTACCGCTAATAAAATGGTGCAAGGCAAGTACGGCGAAAAAATACCGGAAGCCGATGTCGGAAAACCGGTAAAAGACGATGCGGATTTCGATGCGTGGTCACCTCTTTTGTCTCAGAATTTTCCCGATGAAAATAAGGAATATACCGCGCAGTGGAAGATGATAAAAGAGTTGGAAATTAAAACCGAGCCGACCAAAAAAGAGTATTCGATGGGAGAGACGTTCGATAAGAGCGGTTTGCAGGTATATGTAAAATACGATAATTCTTCCAGCAGGCCGCTCACCGATACCGAATATGCGATTGCAGGCTTTGATTCCACGGCGGCAGGCCTCAAAACGATAACCGTGACTTACAAGGGAAAAAGCGCAAGTTTTACCGTTACCGTCAAAGCGGCAACACCGCCGAGCGAGATTTTTGCTTTCGGCGATATCATCGATAAGGACGGAAAAAAATATAAAAAAGATGCCTTTACTCCCGCCGTCGGTAAAACATGGCAGGATTATTATGTCATTATTGCAGTAGACGGATCAAAATATGTCGGAGCTCAGTATATAAAAGACAGCTTGGGGTGGGTACTCTCAGGTACTCAACCTGCCAATACCTATACGAAACTCGAAGAATCGGGAAATCGATATTTGACGAAAGAAGAGGTTCATGCAGTTCTTAATAAAAAAAATCTCTTCCAAGCTTCTCTTACTGTAACAGGATGCGATACATCATATGTCGGAAACTTTAGTGAAATAAATATTTTGTATAGTGAAGATAATGGCGAAAGTTTCTTTAATGGAAACGATAAATCTGTAGGAAAATATCAGGGCGGCAACTATATCCCGATAGCCGCTAAAACCTTCAACTGAGCGGATGACAGTTTGCCGCGTAGATGTCCTTGCTTTTACACATGGGCGTTTGCCGTCGAGCGATGAGCGGACAAATGCTTACGGAGTCGACTTTTGCCGGTTCCGTAAGCTTTCAAACAGTATCGATGTTTTGCCGTACGGCGAAATATAAATTTTATGCAGCTTATCGTCGAGCGATGAGCTGCAAGGAGATTATATAACAGGAGCATATATGAAAAAATTGCAAGTATTCTTTTATGCGATTTTACTTTTTTCGGGTATGATGATGAGTTGTATCCAGTCGCCTTCGGGCGGCGGCGACCCATCGCCTCAAACGCCTGCGACCGTCAAATTTGTCGTTACGGATGAAGCCGGTGATGATTGTACCGTTATCGATAACGGTACGGAACACAGCGTTACGATTTCGACGGCAAAAGCCTCTTTTCAGGTTATAACGGGAGGAAATGTCGACGTAAAGATAGATGGTATAGCGACAAAGGCGAAAGAATTGACTTTTACGACGAACGGAGACGAGCAAACGCTCAGCGTGGAAATCAAGTTACGCGGCAAAACCGAAACGCATACGGTAAAGATCCGCTATTATGCAGGAGCGGTAAAAAAAATAACCGTGCAGGATAATAACGGGAAAGACGCCCGTGTGAATCGCAGAAAAGACGTTTATACGGCGAGCGTACCGACGGATAAAGCGACCGTGACCGTTGAAACATACGATGCGGCCGATAGCGTAAAAATCGACGGTACGGAAATAACGGTGACGCCGAAGTCGAAAACGCTGGAATTCACAGGATCCGAAACGGTAAAGAAACTCAAGATTTCCGTTACGCATGCGGGCGTTGAAGAAAACTATATGCTGTCGGTGTATTACAGCGATCCGACCAAAATGCCCTCGGATGCATATCTTACGGCAATTAAGATAATCCGCACCGATACAAATGCCGTCGTCGCGCTTTCACCCGCTTTCGACAAAGACAATACAACTTACACGGCAAGCGTTCCTGCGGCTGTCGATAAAATAAAAATCGAAGCTGAAGCCGATGCGGGTATTGTTATTGAAGGAACCGGAGAGCATTCGTTGAACGCAGGAGAAAATAAAGTAACGGTAAAGGCAAAGCCCGTAAGCGATCCTTTCTATGAGCTTTCATATACGATTACCGTCCGCCGTGCTGCGGCAGGCGCTTCCGCAAATGCCGATTTGGCGTCGCTGAATCTTGAAGCGAAATACATGGGAATAAAGAAGGAGAGGAATTGGATAACTGCGCCGGCCGCATTCAGTTCCTCAGTAACGGAATATGAAGGTACCGTAAATGCCGTAGTCGACGAATTCTGGATCAAAGCAAAACCTGCAGAAACGGGATCTACAATGACGGTTTCGGTAAACGGCGGATTGCCCCAAGGTTTAGGTCACGATGCCGAACAGCAGTTTAAACTTCTCATGCAGCCGCTGAATGTGTTTGTCATTGCGGTGACAGCTCCCGACGGAGCCGCCGTAAAAACGTATACGGTAAAAGTAAATCGTCAAAAAGGAAGCTTCGTACTTAAAACATTCAGCGGTACCGGTTTGAATAATTTTTATGCCGGAAAATTCGAAAACTACAAAAAAAGCGGAAATTTCGGTACGAAATATTTTACCGCGACGGTTGCAAAAACGCAAAATCAAACAACGATAACGGCCGAACCGGAGTACCCCGATTCTACGACGATGAAAATTCAAATCAACGATGACGCGGAAGAAGATTTTAGCGGAACAAAAGTTGTCGATTTGACACAGGAAAAGACAGGATCTCCGGGATGGATTTATGTAAACATAAGGCTCATTTCATCCTCCGCCGGAGGTTCGGAAAATACGTATCGTTTACAGATCAAAAAAGTAGATCAGGTCGCAGGAGATTCGAACGCCAAGCTTAAAGCACTTAACGTTTTATATTATGGAGGACAATATAAGTTTTATCAAATAGCCCTCAATGAAACTTTCGCTTCCGATAAAACGGATTATACGCTGACACTGCCCGAGTACGTTTCGGAAATCAGAGTGGAAGCGGTACCCGACAGCAATAAAGCGTATATCGACGGCTGGCTCGGCCAAAAGGTGAACGGGTTTGACGCTCCGTTCGATGAAGTAAAGATTCCCGTCGTCGCCGAAAACGGAAACAGAAAGGAATATAAAATTACGATCAATGTGCTTTCTCCGCCGACTATAACGATCGACAGCCCGACGGAAAATGAAACCGTCAATGTGGCAGCCCTTTCCTCCGGCTACGAAGTAACCGGTTCATTTACCGATCCGAGAGGTATCGTCAATGAAATATGGGTCGGTTCATCGGGCTTGCCGATACAGGAAAAAAACAACGGCAAGTGGGTCAAAGCGACGGTGACCGGTCATACATTTAGAGCACTTGTGCCTTCTTTGAACGAGCTTCCGAACGGAGAGCGGGATGTAAAAGTGGGGGCATTCGCGATTTCGGGGCAAACTCTTGCCGTAAAACGCGTACCGATTAAAATAACGGGAAGTTCTGTTCCCTTTGCTTCGCTTACGGTAACGGTAAAAAATCCGGACGCTTATATGATGCCGGCAGGCGCCGTGATGAGCGTTTTAGTTTCGGATGAAAATCAATGGCAAAAATCCGAAGACGTCATTTTAGGAAATAAAACCGTATCATCGATCGCCGGCAACAGATTCCCGATGTCGATCGGACTCAAGGGCATTAAAGCGCAGGGTACCGTTTGCAGAGTCGATGTTCAGGTATACGAACGGGTAGGTAATAAAGACGTACTCAAGTATTACGGTGTTGTAAAATCGACGGTAGCGACGGGACAGAGCAATACTTGTGAAGTCGATTTGAAAATCGCCCAATAAAGCCGAGCCGAAAAGCATTCGGATAACGCGTGCGGTTGTCCGATGTGCTCTTGAAATTATATGAGCAAGTCCGCCGCTTGCGGCGGACTTGCAGTTTACAAGAGGGTTATTTATGAAATTTTATTTTTTTAAACGGTTAAGTATCGGTCTTACCGCAATGTTTTTGCTTTTCGGTTTTGCGGCATGCAATACCGAAGGTGGAGATGTATCCAAAACCGGCGGTAAATCGGAAGGAACTGTCGATATCGTATTGCCGCCTGCCGCCGAACGCGAAGTGCTGACGGAAAACGATGCTTTGGGAAAATATATGGGAAACTGTACGGTCATAATGGACGGAAGAAAATACGGTCCTTACGGCGAAACCGTAAAAATCGACGAATCGGTATATCACAAGATTAATTTTGTCTCCGAAAAGACGGTATATGATGTTATGCCTGTGGATTTCAGTTATGCTTTCAGCGATATCAAACTTACGGCGGATTCTGACGGAAAAGCATTTTCCTTTACCGGTACGGGCGGAGAATTGATTACCTATACTAAAGGTAATAATAACAGACGTTCTCTTCCGCGCAAAAATACCGCCGTCAGAGGCTTTTTCTATAAAAAAGGCGGTAAGCTGTATTGCAGTTATATCGTCGATTATAATATGGACGATATACGCGATGAATTTCCGCTCATGCCTCCCGATCACAAAACTTTGTCTTCAATAACGCGGGACGCCGCGCGGCAATAATTCCGTACGCCTGTAATTTTATAATAAAAACCGCTTCCGTAAACGGGAAGCGGCTTTTATGTTGCGGGAGCGGCGATAGTTTTTTGCTTCGTCCGACAAATCGTTTCGTTTTTCAGTTATAGTAAAAACGTATATTCCGTGTCGGAATCATTCGAAGGCGTAACACTGTACGTATGGTATGTACCGTCGGCGTTGATGCCTATTTCGTATTCGGTGTCGCTTCGTAAACCGTAAAAACTTACGTTTCCTTCCGCATCGGTAAAGCCGCAGGATGCGCAGACGCCGGTCCGCTTTTCATATACCCATACGCGCATTTCTTGCTGCGCGGTTCCCGATTTTTTTACGCTTATCTTTACGGCTTTTTCGGAATAAACACTTCCCGCCTGCGGAACGCTTTTTTCCTGTACCGCTTTTGCCGCGTTCAAAACGTTTACGCGCCCATAACCGTACCACTTCGAATAGCCTCGCGCATCGTATTGTCCGTATGAAGATTTGCTGTCGATTTTATCAGCGGTGCGTTCGAGGACGGTTTTAATCCGGTACGGACTGAGTGTCGGGTCAATCGATAAAAGATACGCAATCGTTCCGGTGACGAACGGAGTCGCCATCGATGTACCGCTCATCCAGCGGTATGTATTTTTTACGTCGGGAGAAACGGAATTTGCCCAATTGGCGCCGCCGTTGCTGCAGCTGTAGATAGCTTCTCCGGGTGCGCATACGCTCATCCACGTACCGCCGTCGCTGAAATATGCGCGCGTATCGTTCATGGCCGTTGCGCCTACCGCAAGGACGCCCTGCAGGGCGGCGGGAAAATTGGCGACGGTTTTACCGTCATTTCCCATTGCGATAACGGGCAAAACTCCCGCAGCGAGCGCTTTATTCAGCATTTCAACTTCATACGGGCTCATGGCAAGCCCGCCGAGCGACATATTGACCGGTACCGTCGTCTGTGTAAGTTTCGGAAAATCGATTACCGCTTGCGGCAGCCCGTTCAAAACGGCCGAATTCCGCGTTCCCGGCTCTTTTCGCAGTTCGGTGACGATCGCGGCGAGATCTCCGAGACACGAATAGGTCGCATGCGTGTCTCCTCCCGATGCGTCCATGCCGCGGTAGGAGATGAGTTTCGTGTTCGCGTGCGAGACGCCGCAGATACCTTTACCGTTGTTTCCGACGGCAGCGATAGTGCCCGAGCAGTGCGTTCCGTGTCCGTGGTTATCCCAGTTGTCGCCGATCGAAACGATTTGTAAAGAAGAGAGCGGAGAAGGAACGCCGTAAGCCATAGACGCTTTTGCATAAAAAATAACGGAATTACCCGCTCCGTCGTAAAAATCTTCATGCTTGCCGTTTATGCCGGTATCGATGATGGCAGCGAGCACCGTATTGACGGCATCGTGCGCATCATATTGCTTAAACGCTTCGAGCGCGTGGGTGACGGTCAGTCCCCAATCCAATTTTTCCGCTTCGGGATCGTCTTGTAAGTTTCCGTCTCCCGTACCGAACGGCAAAAGGCTTTTCGGCTTACGGTAACCTTTACCGCCCGATGAGCCTTCGTACATCTTCGGCGACTCGATGCTGTAGTCGGGTTGGGCGTAGAGTACGCCGTCCATGTTCCGCACGGCCGACCTGAACTGTATATCGTCTCTTTCGGTCTTTATCAAAAAATACTTATATCCGTCTCGGAAATTCGATTCCGATACGACGCTTCCCCCCGCTTCGACAAATTTTTCAGGGTCAAAAGAATTCGCCGTTTTTATGATCGAATAGCCTTTTCGAACGGTGGCTCCAGTCGGGCTTTTTTCCTGCAGCGCTATGATCCGCTCCGAATTGAAAACGGCACTACCGCTGCTGTTTGCCATACCGCTCGAAGACGGTTCACTGATGCTCATGGAACAGCCTGCAAGCAGCAGGGTACATCCTATCGATAAAAATATGCAGTTGTTTTTTCGTATCATGATTATCCTCGTATTGTACTTATCGGTTTTTACTCATCGGTTATTTTAAAATAATACTGTCCGTTCAAACTTCCTGCAACGCTGAGTCTGTTTGCAAAGCTTTCGCTTGAACTGAGGTCTTCGGTCGGCGGTGCTATTTCATTTCCGTCGTTGTCTTTGCATCGCCATACCGATGTAAAGGCGGCAGGTTCGTCGTCGGTCGTACGGACAGCATCTTTTCCCCAGTCGAAGATATCCCATCCGTATGTATAGCCTTTCCAGAATTTATTCGCTTGATATTTCGGGTGACAGAATCCCGGAGTTCTGAGGTATGCGGGCTGCAGCGTAACGACGCCGTCATTATACGAAACGAGATCGTCTTCGGTAACGGCGTATCCTATAAAGCCTCGCTGTTTCAACTCTGCAAGCGTGAGATCCAAGAATTGATTTCCTTGTGCGAACTTCAGCGTCAACCGCTCTCCTTGGGGCTTTTTCAAATCGACACTTACTTTTCCGGCGAATACGACATTTTCCGCCGTTGTTTTATCGGCGATGACAAGTCCGAATGTAAAAAAATCGGCATAACCCTTTTCCCAAATATCGCGGTTCGTCAATCGAAATGAAAGCCGTAAGTTGTCGAGCTCGGAGAATTTTACCGAACCGTTGTCGGCGGGGCTTTCGAGCTGGATCGTATTTGCCGGTAAAAGACGTGCAGTCGCAATAGGCGAATCGACACGGTGGGTGCTGTCGGTAAAAGCCGAAATTTTATATTCGTATGTCACGTTTTCTTCGAGAGAAACGTCCGTATCGTAGCCGATATGAAAGCCCTTGTATGACGGATACCGTATATCCTGCTCTCCCGTATAATCATTTGCGTATTGTCGTCGTCCTACATGGATCCATGTCCGCTCCCCTTGCTTTCGCCTGTATATGTCGAATCCGCGGATACTCAAATCATTCGATGAAAAATCTTTAATCCTAAACCAAAGCAATGCTTCATGTGTATTGCTTTCACCGTTACGCCCCTCAATGGCGAACGGCCGCACGGTTTGCCGTTCGGACAAATTAAAAAGTCCGAGCGAATGCGGAAAACGATGCATTTCAACGCGAAAGTTTTTAATTGTCGCATTTTGCGTGGTTGTCAGTCCGACCCGGCGTTCTCTGAATTCGATCGAGTTGATATGCCGTTCCACTCGGTTTCCGGCAACGTCATAGGCGGCGATGATGAGATCGTTTATCTCGGAAGGAAACGAAATGCGGTCGAATGTAAATGCCGCCGTGCATGTCCAGCTTCCGTCATTTTCACGTTTGCATATCGGAGAAACCGAGGCGATATTGTTTTGTGAGGACGGCGAAGAACCCACTGCAATTGCGCAGCCGAAATTTCCGCCGTTCGTAGCCGCAACGGGGCGGGAAGGCGCCTTAAAAACGATTTCCAATTTCATCTGCTGATACATCGTACTTTTCCATACGCTGCCGTCCGTAAAATTTTCACCGTTGAGTTTGACGGATGTTACCGCCGGAGCTTCCGGTTCGGCCCCTTTTTGAATTTCGCGCTGAATCATCATAACGGTTTGCGCGTCCGTATCTTTGACGCAGTAATTTTCAATGACGGATTCGGCTAGTTTATTTTTTTCTCCGCTTAAATAAAAATCGTAGCATTCGCCTTTGCGCAAGCCGAAGCTTGTCTTACCGTTATAAACGGTAAACCTGTAAAAGGGGATTTGCGTACCCGTCTTATATACGGTAAGCGTCGTCGGCTCCGTAATGAGCGTACCGCCGATGGAATCAAGTATGTTTACGCTGACGGAACTGTAGGATTCGTCAGCCGTTCCTGTCATGGCGCAGGCAAAAAAAAGGCCGATAATCGCTGCAATACAAAAGGTTCCCGTAATTTTTTTTATTTTTGATAGATAACAGTTCATGTGTTCTCCATAAGGTAAGTAGTTAATTATAATTTTTAGTTAGCTATTGATAACTTATTCGATATAGGGCGTATTGTACTGAAGTTGTTATCCGTGGTCAAGATACGATGTTCGGTTTGCAGTGTATTGCAAAGATTCGGACAGCTTGCAGCAATTATATGAAGAATCGGATGCGGATTTATCTGTCCGTAAAAAATTAGCTTTAACTAACTGATTGAAATTATCGATAAAAATCGATATAGTTTTTACGAATGCAATCACGGAGGAATTATGAAACCGGATTATAAAAACTGGGTGCCGAAAGAAATGCTCGCTCTTTTTTCCGCTTGTGCGGGCATTTCGCTGATCCTGTTCATCGTTTTCGGAATTGCCGGCATCGGCGTTTCGGGAACGCTCAAGATCGTACTTTCGGTGCTGTTTGCGCTCGCCTTTGCCGTTTTCGGAACGGCTGCAGTATTGTTTTTGCGCTGGTACCGTGCATTCGATTACAACGGCAAGCGGCAGATGTCACGTGGTATCATCGAAGGGACGGCAAAGTACGTTACGCTGCCCTCAGGCGGTAGGGGACTCGACGTGGGCTGCGGCAGCGGCGCGCTTACGATCGCGTGCGCAAAACGCAATCCGCAAGGTGCGATGATCGGCGTCGATCCGTGGGGCGCTGAGTACCGCTCATTCAGCAAAGCGCTGTGCGAAAACAATGCAAAAGCCGAAGGCGTTTCGAACGTGTGCTTTGAAAAGGGTAACGCGGTAAAGCTCGATTTTCCCGATGAAAGTTTCGATGCGGTTACGAGCAATTACGTGTATCATAATATCACCGGTGTAAATAAACAGGAGCTGCTTTCGGAAACGCTTCGCGTGCTGAAAAAGGGCGGCGTTTTCGCTATCCACGATCTGATGTCCCGTTCCCGTTACGGCGATATGGATGCCTTTGTCGCGGACTTAAAAGCGAAAGGCTATGAAAAAGCCGAATTGATCGATACGACGCAGGGCTTGTTTATGACGCCGAAAGAAGCGAAGTCGCTGCAGCTTACGGGCTCGACGCTGCTCATCGGCAAAAAATAGGTTTTACATTTTATGCGAAACTCTGCCGGCGGTGAACGGCGAGTTTTGAAAATCGCAGCCAAATAGATGTATGCTTTCGGCGAGAATGACCGATGTACAATCTTTTTAGACGTAGTATATAAATCATACGGGAGACTGAAAATGGGTATTTTAAATAAACTGTTCGGCAATACGAAAAAGCCCGAAGGCTTTTGGGGTAAGCTTATGGTGGAGGGCATGAACCGCGGACACGCGCCGCTTGCCGATTGGGGAATGAGTTTTTTCGGCGATGTTCGGCCGAAATCGATTTTGGACTGCGGATGCGGCGGCGGACGAAACGTTGCGGAATTGTTAAAACGATACCCGCAGGCGGAAGTTACGGGACTCGACTATTCTGTAGTGTCGGTAAAAAAATCGGAAGAAGTGAACATCGATGCCGTACGGAACGGCAGGTGTCGCATAGTGCAGGGCGACGTTTCAGCTTTGCCTTTTGCCGACGCTTCGTTCGATTTGGTCAGTGCGTTTGAAACGGTTTACTTTTGGCCGGGACCCGACAGAAGTTTTGCCGAAGTGTTCCGTGTACTGCGAACCGGCGGTGTTTTCATGGTCGTTAATGAAGCGGACGGCAAAAACAAAGCCGATGAAAAGTGGACGTCTATCATAGACGGTATGAAAATTTACGGCAAAGAAGAACTGGAACGCTTTCTGCGAGATGCGGGATTTACGCGCATTGAAACGTATCGAAACGAGGGAAAACACTGGCTCACCGTCCGCGCGGTAAAATAAGCGTTTTTGGACGCTCGAATGGTTTCGGCAGCCGCTAAAAAATTATTAATTATTAATAAAAAGGCGCACGGGCGGCTTTGTTATAAGCCGATCCGTGCGCCTTTCGATTACGGGGCGAGCAGCCTACGCCCGCGTGGAGTACCGCGAAGCGTCCGCGCGCGAGCGCGGATGAGGGTTACCGAAGTACGGAAGGCGGGTTCTTCCGTTCCGTGTCGTCCGTACTTTCTTTTGGAAAATTTATCCGTTGCGTTTTACGTTGAACGCGCCGAATCCGGGGTACACTGCGCCGGCTCCGAGGCTTTCTTCGATGCACAGGAGACGGTTGTATTTTGCGACGCGTTCGCTGCGGCTCGGTGCGCCGGTTTTGATTTGACCTGCGTTGAGCGCGACTGCGAGGTCGGCGATCGTCGTGTCTTCGGTTTCGCCGGAGCGATGCGATATGATTGCCGTAAAGCCCGCTTTGTGCGCCATCTTTACCGCGTCCATCGTTTCGGAGATGGAGCCGATTTGGTTCAGCTTGATGAGGATGGAGTTGCCGCATCCGTTTTGAATGCCTTTGATGAGGCGTTCGGTGTTCGTGACGAACAGGTCGTCGCCGACGAGCTGCACGTTTTTGCCGAGTTCTTTCGTCAAATGCTGCCAGCCTTCCCAATCTTCTTCGTCGAGGCCGTCTTCAATGGAAATGATCGGATATTTTTCGACGAGCGATTTCCAGTGCGCGACGAGTTCGTTCGACGTGAACGTTTTGCCGCTCTTGGGCTGTTTGTATTCGCCTTTTTTGCCGCCCTTCCATTCGGAAGAAGCCGCGTCCATAGCGAGAAGGAAATCTTTTCCCGGAGCGTAGCCGGCTTTTTTGATCGCTTCGAGGATCGTTTCGATCGTTTCGTCGTCGCTTGCGAGATCGGGTGCAAATCCGCCTTCGTCGCCGACGGCCGTCGCAAGTTTTTTCGATTTTAAAATGGACTGGAGCGCGTGGAACACTTCGGTGCACCAGCGGAGTCCTTCTTTAAAAGACGGAGCGCCTGCCGGCATGATCATAAATTCCTGCGTGTCGACGCTGTTCGTCGCGTGTGCGCCGCCGTTTAAGATGTTCATCATCGGGACGGGCAGATTCGTTGCATTGACGCCGCCGAAAAAGCGGTAGAGCGGAATGCCGAGAGAAGAAGCCGCCGCGCGTGCGCTTGCGATGGAAACCGCAAGGATTGCGTTCGCACCGAATTTTGATTTGTCTTTCGTACCGTCGGCAGCGATCATTGCGCGGTCGACCGCGTAGATATCGGACGCGTCTTTTCCGACGAGCGTTTCGTTGATTGCACGGTTTACGTTTTCGACGGCTTTTAAAACGCCTTTTCCGCCGAAGCGCTTTGCATCTCCGTCGCGCAGTTCGAGGGCTTCATAAGTACCCGTCGATGCGCCGCTCGGTACGGCTCCCGTTCCGACCGTTCCGTCGGCAAGCGTCACTTCAGCTTCGACCGTCGGATTTCCGCGCGAGTCGATAATTTCTCTTCCCGTTATCTTTGTTATAAGGCAAGATTTCATACGAACACTCCTTAAAAATGAATTGCGATTGATAAATTCGGTATGCAGGGCTGCAAAAATTGGTTGAATACCGTTTGTCTACTATATATAAAAACGGCGGCTCGTGTCAATGTGGACTTTTACAGCGACACGGAAATCAATTTTCAGGTATCCCCTCCAGATCCTGCGCTAAAATACTATTTTTACTATATTTCATGGATTTTACAGCAAAAATAGTAGAAAAAATTTAGAAAAATTGTAATTTTTTCTAAAACCTCATAAAAATTATTCAGCAGTAATATAATTTTTTAAATTTCTTAAAAATAAAAATATCTACCTCACAATAGAGATTCTGCAAGGTAGATAACAAAACCAAGAAAGTTATTTTTCTTTCTTTACACCTTTGAACGGTGTCCCATCTTGTTTAACATCCATAAAACGACCATTTTCAGTGTCACGTTTTACATACAGACCATTCTTAGGATTCTGTACTTGTGAACGTTTACACACTGCACCGATTCTACGATTGTCGCCGACAGGTGGATTAGTTGCCATAGATTCCCTCCTTATTTTGTGTGAAGTAGAAAACATTTGTATAGGCTTGTATTTTCAAAGAATAACTATTACAGTAATTTTATAACTTGAAAATGTTTGCCTTGCAGATGTTTCTTTTTTTATAACCTCAGGCTGCAACCTGAGGTTTTTTATTGGAATGACATTCCTCAGTGGCTTTCCACAGATAAAATATACACACAATAATATTTAAAGTCAAATAGATTTTGCACAAATCCTGTAAAATCCTTAAATATTCATTGATTTTATACCGATAATCATATATATTATGCATTAGGGAGTCAATATGTTGTTAGAATTTCAAACAGAGAACTATAAATCTTTTAAAGACAGGGTAACATTCTCAATGATTCCTGCCCCTAAACAGAAAGGGCTTGATTATAGTATTTTGCATACAAAAATTGAAAAAAAAGACTACAAAGCTTTATCAAGTGCGATTGTATATGGTCCAAACGCAGCCGGCAAAACAAATATAATTGGTGCAATGCAGGCTTTAAAAAATATTATTTTACGTGGGAATATACGAAATATTGAATTTCCTAATTCACCCAACGTTTCTGATTATGCATTGGAATTGATTCCAAATAATACTTTGAACGAGAAGAAAAATGTTTTTTTCTCAATAAAATTTATTAAGAAAAATTTACTTATAAAATATTATATAGTTTTAGATTTAGGAAAATTTTTAGAAAAAGATGCCCCCAGATGCATTGTAGAAGAAATACTCGAAATAAACGAGAAGGAATTCTTTCACCGAACAAATAATGAATTGCGTTTTAACAATTTAAAAATCTTTGAACAATACTTGATTTCTGATATTAAGAAAGATTTTAAAACTATACTTTCGATTTCCCAAAAAAGTTTAAAAAAAGACGATTTGTTTTTAATGAACGGTTTTAGAACTATCGTAAGTTCAAATATAGCAGATTTTATATCTGATTATTTTATTTCCGATTTTAAAACTATTTATCATGCAGATGATATAATTTCGATACCAATTTTTGATGCCAAGACCGTTGTTGATGAACATATAAATGAAGCCGCAGTAGCATTCGGGATAAATTCAAGTAAATTGATTTATGTAAAAAATAAAAAAAGCGATAATCCTCCGATTCTTTGTTCTGTTATGCCAAATAAAGCAATAGTACCGTCAGAGGTTTTTGAATCGTATGGAACTATAAGATTTGTAAATCTCTTTCCTATTATTGCAAATGCATTAAAAACAGGAGAAACACTGATCATTGATGAATTTGATTCATCAATTCATCCTAGAGCAATTATGGATATAATAACTATTTTCCATAATGATGAAATCAATGTTAATAAAGCTCAGCTTATCTTCAATACTCAAAATCCACTTTATTTAAATAATAATTTGTTTCGTCGTGATGAGATAAAATTCATTGATCGTGACGATGAAACAAAATGTAGTCATCATTATTCTTTGTCTGACTTTGGCACAAAAGGAACTAATGCTCGTAAGGGCAAAGATTATATGAATAATTATTTTATGGATGAATATGGTGCAATTCGTGATATAGATTTTTCTGATATATTTATGAAAATTGTTAGGGAAAAGTGATGTATGAAAAACGGAATATAAAATATTTCTTCTCTGTCGAAGGCGAAACGGAAGGACTTTATTTCCAGCATCTCAAAAAATTGATTTGTTCAGAAAACGGCAGAAAAGCAACTCCTGTTTTTCGTATAGAAAAGATTTCTCCTTCAAGATTCGTAAAAAAAATTTCCGTTATACAATCCTGTATAATCACTGCTGTTTATGATGTAGAAAATGATGATCCCGTACACCATAAACGCTTTGAGAATATACTCAAAGAAATGAGATGTGCAGAAAAATTTGGAAAATCTATACAATTCAATTTAGGATATTCTAACATAGATTTTGAATTATGGGTTCTTTTGCATAAGAAAGATTTATTTGCTTGTATAGATAGCAAAGCTAAATATCTTGGAAATATAAATCAGGTTTTTGGGACAAAGTTTGAAGGTCTGAAAGAATACAAAGAAAAATGTAATTTTTTACAAATTCTTTCAAAAATTACATTAAATGATGTAAAATCAGCCATAACAAGAGCGGAAAAAATTTATAAACAAAGAAGTAGAGAAGATATGCCAAAAATATCGTCTGGCTATGAATGGTTTGATAAAAACCCTTCATTATCTATTCATAATATTATAAAGAAAATTCTGCTTGAGTGTGGGGTATAGTTTTTAAGAATTAATTCTTTAAGCGGATGTTGTAATCGAGTTTGCATTGCAAACAGGAAGCCCTTCTTCCGCAATCTTTTCTATGATTTCCTTGATTTACTGTGCGACGTTTAAAATTAAGTTACCACAAGTACAAAGACTTAATTTTAAACTCGACAAGCTGTCGAAAAAGTAACCGACTTTTGAGCCAGCCGCCGGCGTATTATCTTTTTGCTGCCGCCTTTGGAAAATACCGCGATCGGTCGCGGAAAATACAGCGGCACGTCCGACCCCTACGCATTATCCCTTCCTGCGGCAGTAGGCGCGCACTATCCTTTTTTGCTGCAATATGCATGCACGCCCGCTTTCAGCCGCGCAAGTCCGTCGTCGATCGTTGTTTTCGGACAGGCGGTATTCATGCGGAGAAAAGAGCGACCGTTTCCGCCGTAAATCGCGCCTGCGGTAAGGTAGAGTCCCGTTTCGCTTCTGATAAAACGCGCAAGGTCGTTCGAGTCTTCGGTGATTTTCGAACAGTCGAGCCACAAAAGATAGGTCGCGTTCGACGGAACGGCAAAGATTTCGGGAATTTCATTTTTAATAAATTCGCGCACCGCTTTTTTATTTTCGAAAATATACGCGCGAAGTTCGTCGAGCCATGCCCCGCCTTTCGTAAATGCCGCAGCAGCAGCGATGCACGCAAAAACGTTGGGTTCCGCGACTTCGTCGGTATTGAGCTGCCTGTCGATCTTTGCGTGAAGCTTGGGATTTTTTGAAAATACGGCTGCGGTGTGCAGACCTGCGATATTGAACGCTTTCGACGCTGCGACACAGGTGACGCTGTTCATCGCGCAGATTTCCGAAACCGATGCGAAAGGTACGTAGGAGGCGCCGGGATCGGTGAGGTCGCAGTGGATTTCATCGCTTATGACGGTGACGCCGTGCTTTGCGCAGAGTTGTCCGATGCGTTCAAGCGTTTTTGCATCCCAAATTTTTCCGACGGGATTGTGCGGGTTGCACAAAATAAAAAGCGAAGTTTGTGGATCGGCGAGCTTTTTTTCGAAATCTTCAAAATCGATTTCGTATGCGCCGTCTTTGTACGCGAGCGGACTTTCGAGAATACGTCTTCCGTTGTTGACGATCGAATTGAAAAAAATATTATACACCGGCGTTAAAACGACGACGTATTCGGCGGGCGTCGAAAACTTCCGTACGGCACTCGAAAGAGCGGGGACGACGCCCGTACAAAACGAAAGCCATTCTTTTTCAATCGCAAAGTTGTGCCGCGCCTTCCACCAGCCGATAAGAGCGTCGTACCAATCGTTTTCGATGATCGGATAGCCGAACACGCCGTGCTTTACGCGTTCCGAAATCGCATCGATTATTTCCGGCGCAGCTTTAAAATCCATGTCGGCTACCCACATCGGAAGTTCGCCGTCTTTTACATCCCATTTATATGACGCCGTATGTTTTCGATCGACGATCGTATCGAAATCATATACTGCCATTTTAACCGCTCCTGTATCAATTTTCGATTATTAATTTTTTATACATCGCTCTTTGTCGATTGTTGATTTTCTTCTTTGCAGATAATTTTCGTTTTTGAAGGATCGACTTTATCTTTTTCGACGATGAGCTTTCCGATGTACTCGGCACGTATCATACCGCTTGAAGGATTAAAGACGCTGTCTATCGTATTCGTTATGTCGGCGTTTACGGACGAGTATTCGAAAGCGAGCGTCGTATTGATGAGTTTACAATTTTTCATAACGAGATTGTCGATGTAGCACATACCCTGTAAACTTTCGATCGTGCAGTTTTCGAACGTCAAGTTTTTCGAATTCCAGCCGAGATATTCGCCCGAAACAAACGAATTGCGGACGACGATATTTTCGGCATTCCACAGAGCATCTTTTGAAATGAGTTTCGAATTATTGATTTCGATATTTTGCGCGCCGTCGAAAGGATAGTTTCCGACAAGAATGAGATTGTCGATTTTCATATTTCGGCTGTTCATCGCAAAGTAGTCGCCCTTTGCGCTGACGTTTTCAAATACGGCGCCGTCACACGACCAAAAAGTTTCCGCCGCATTCGGAAAGTCCGCATTTACGAGGCGTACGTTTCGGCATCTGCGGAAATTTTTCGGCGCTTCGATGACGCTGTCTTCGACCGTGACATTATCCGTGTACCATACGCCCGCACGTCCCGTTTCAAACCACGTGCAGTTTTTTACGGCGATATTTTTACCGTACCACAGCGGGTATTTCCATTTGAACATACAGCCTTCAAGTTCTATATCCGACGCGTGCTTCAGCGGCGACTCGCCGTCGGCAAAAATCGTATCGATGATTTTCATGTCATGCGCTTGAAAGAGCGCGCGTTCGCCCGTTAAAAATTTTTGTTTGATTTTTTCCATATCGCAATCCTTATATGCCTACTTATAAAATATAGTAAAACGGAAACGAAAGAGCAAATACGTGATATACTTGTATGTATGAGCGATATCGTATTGATTGCGCCGTATGAAAAAATGCTTTCGGATGCGAAACATGTTATTGAAAAAAGGCGTTATACAAATATCGCTGCAGTGTTCGGCGATTTGTCCGCAGGTCTCATCGCGGCTTCGGATGCCCTGAAAAACGGTGCGAAAATTCTTATCAGCAGGGGAGGAACGTATTCTCTCATTCAATACGTTTCACCCGTTCCCGTCATTGAAATAAAAACGAGTCCGATCGATTTTGCGGCGACGATCAGAGCGCTGCAAAATATCGACGATGTTATCGGAGTCGTAGGCTATGCGAACAGTATGAACGGCTATGAACTGCTGAAAGAATTGGGAAAGCATGTTATCAGAGCGGAACTGAAAAACAATAATGATTCGGTTGAAGATAAAATAAAAGAATGCGTCGATTCCGGCGCAAAGGTGATTGTCGGAGATGCGGTCACGTGCCGTACCGGCAGCGCTCTCGGCTATACGTGTTTTTTGCTTGAAAGCGGAGAGCAATCGCTCGAAGATGCGTTCGATGAAGCCGAGCGGATACTGCAGGCGATCGAACGGGAAGAAGAGCTTATCGACCGTTACCGCACGCTTATGGATTCCGTTCACGACGGCGTTCTTGCGACCGACGAAAACAACAGGATCGTTGCGGTCAATGCGCCCGCTTGCCGCATTTTCGGTTTGGAGCAAAAAGATTTGTCGGATATGCCGCTCGGCGTACTCGATCGGTACGGTGCCGTTATCCGGGAGATTGCAGCCGATGTGCCGCTTTCCGACGAGCTGCGGCAAATCGGTTCGTCGAAAATCGAAATCAGCAATTATCCGATACGGTCGGGCGGGAAAAAGCACGGTTCAATCGCGGTATTTCAGGATATCACCGCCGTACAGAACCGCGAAAAAAAGATACGGCAAAAGCTCGTGCAAAAGCGGCTTACGGCAAAGTATTCGTTTGCGACGATAATTTATAAAAGCCGCGTCATGGGCGATTGCATCGCGATCGCTCAAAAAATCTGCAATTACGATTCCGCCGTTTTGATCGAAGGCGAATCGGGCGTCGGAAAAGAATTGTTCGCGCAGAGCATTCATAACGGAAGCAAACGCCGGCTTGCGCCCTTCGTTGCGGTCAGCTGTGCCGCCCTTCCGCCCGCGCTTATTGAAAGTATGCTCTTCGGATATGCGGAAGGCGCGTTTACCGGCGGTGTCAGGGGCGGAAAAGAAGGCGTCTTTGAAATGGCGCATACGGGTACTCTTTTTCTCGACGAAATCGGAGAGCTGCCGCTCGAATTGCAGGGGCGCCTTTTACGTGTGGTGCAGGAACGCGAAGTGATGCGCATCGGAGGGGATGCGAATATTCCGCTCGATGTGAGGCTCATCTGTGCGACGAATAAAAATCTGCACGAACTCGTAGCGGACGGAAAATTCCGCAAGGATTTATTATATCGATTGAATACGCTGCGTCTGTATATTCCTCCGCTGAACGAACGTGCGGAAGATATTCCCGTTTTGGCGGAATCTTTTTTACGGAAATATAACGGATGCTATGCGAAACGATTTGCGGGATTTACCCGTGAAGCGCTTTCGTTTTTAAAGCGTTATGTGTACGAAGGAAACGTGCGCGAACTGCAGGGTATGATAGAGAGAGCCGTTATCATCGGCGACGGCGATTTTATAAAAGAAGAAGATTTGTGCGCGGGACTTCCCGATCCGTTTTACGGCAAGTACCCGCAATCGAAAATCGATACGGTCGGAAAAGCGGGTGCGGATCCGCTTTCTTTCGGTGAAAAAAACGTGTCGCTTAAAGAAGCGGAAGATCGGTATATCAGAGAAGTTTTTGCAAAGACCGGCAATTCGGTTTCGGAAACCTGCCGCATACTCGGCATCAACCGCTCGACGTTGTGGCGGAAAATGAAAAAATAATTGATAGAGCGAAAGGTGGGTTTGCCCTGCAAACCCGCCGCGCATGTGCCGGCAGGAGATCCGAATTTTTATCCCGTTGTAAAATCAAAAGCTTCCCACGACGCTTCCGTTTTTCAGAGAGATAAGCGTTTCGCGCGTTTTGGAATCCGTTTTTCCCGCGGCAACCTTTTGTAAAATCGTTTCGGCAAAAGGTTTCATCCCTTTCAGCATTACCGAAAAATATCCTTTTGTACCGTCGCTGCATTTTATGATAAACCATTGCATCGCGGACGAATACTTTATATCGACAATCGAGTTCCATTCTATTGTTATTTTTTTTAAATTTATTTTCCTGTATATTATAACGTTTTCATCGTATGTATAGTTTTCGACAAAATACATATATACGAGAAAGATTCCGAGCAATGCAAAAATTGAAAACAGTATAGTCGTAGCTGCCGACTCCGTTCCGTTCGGGAAGAGGTTTGAAAATAAAGCGAATCCGAAAAACAGCAGAAAATCTATAAGACCGATGAAGAGAACATAGGTCGGCAATTTTAATCTCCTGTCGGTGTTTGTGTCCAAGTCTTTTTTCTTGCTCCGCTTCATCAAAAAGAAAATAAACGATATTAGAATACCGGTAATACCCAATCGGATTATGTCGCTCATATTTACTCCTATAAAAACTTTTGCAGGAAGTTGCAACTTCCGAAAAAGTTTTTAGCCGTGCGCGTATGCGCACACGTTCAATGGTCGAGTTTGCAAAATAAAGCGTATCGTATTCATGCGATTTTTATCGAAACGACACATATACACGTCTTCTGCAAACATCCATGCAAACTCGAGATAAAAAGCGACGGCGATATTTCAGACGGCGTTTTTTATCGTACCTCCTATAAAAACTTTTGCAAGATACTCGTATGGTATATTCCGATATGTTTGCTGTCAATAAGTTTTTTGTCCGCGGCATGCCGTTTTTAATCTTGCGTTTCCATCGATATATGTGTATAGTATAATTATGGCTGATAAAAAATTCACCGTTCTTGATTTGCTTGAACTGGATTTGCCCGGGCACGATGCGCTGTATTTGACGTGTATCGCGGGTCGGCGCGGTTTGCCTCGGGCGCTTACGGTGCCCGATATCAACCGTCCGGGGCTTGCGCTTGCCGGCTTTTACGAATCCTTCGCTTATCAGCGCGTACAGCTTTTCGGCCGCGGTGAAAGCGCATACTTGCAAAAACTCCACTCGGAACACAATCTTGCATCGCTGAAAGCGATTTTCGAATACGATATTCCCTGCTGCGTTTTTTCGTACGACATACAGCCGCCGGATGATTTTCTTTCGATAGCGGAAGAAGCCTTTTGTCCCATTTTGCAGACCTCGCTCGAATCGACCGAATTTTCAAGCCGTCTCATCCGCGTTTTATCGAATACTTTTGCACCGAAAAAAACGATGCACGGTGTTCTCGTCGAAGTGTACGGCATCGGCATCCTGCTCGTCGGACACTCGGGTGTCGGCAAAAGCGAAACCGCGCTCGAACTCATTGAACGGAGTCACCGCCTCGTTGCGGACGATATCATCGAACTTCGGTGCGTCAACGGCAATATCCTGCTCGGGCAGGGCGCAAATCGATTTATCAGCCACCACATGGAAATACGGGGGCTGGGCATCATCAACGTATCGCAGCTCTACGGCGTCGGCGCCATCCGCGATCAAAAAGAAGTACAGCTCGTCGTTGCGCTCGAAGATTGGGATCCCGATAAAGTGTACGACCGTCTCGGTACGGATCAAAAATATATGGATATCCTCGGCGTTAAAATACCCGTTCTCGAAATACCGGTGCGGCCGGGGCGAAATCTGCCGATCATCATCGAAGCGGCGGCGATGAACGAACGCTTAAAGCGCATGGGATACAATTCCGCGCGCGACTTCAATCAAAACGTGCTTAAATGGATCGAAACGGGAGAAGCGCAGGCTGCCTACAACAGCAGCGACGATTCTTATTAATTATTAATTTTGATTTTACGGAAGGATGGTGATATGCTTGAAAAGACGCTGATCGTAAAAAACCGTGCGGGCATTCACGCGCGGCCCGCCGCGCTCATCGCGCAGACTGCGAATAAATTCAACTGTGAGCTCACGCTTATAGTCGGCGACACGGAAGTGAATGCGAAATCGATTATGGGCGTCATCACGATGGCGGCGGGCTATAATACGAGCATCACGCTGAAAGCGGACGGCTCCGACGAAAGGGAAGCGGTGCAGGCGATAGAAGCGCTCTTCGATTCGAAATTTGCGGAAGAATAGCATGAAGGAAATCACCGACAGACAAAGACAGGTTTTGGCGTTTATATCCGATTTTGCCGAAGAAAATGCGTATCCGCCTACCGTGCGGGAAATAAGCGATAACTTCGGCATATCGCTTCGGGCAGTGCAGGATCATATAGCCGCGTTGCAGCGCAAGGGATTTTTATCGCTGTGCCAAAAACGTTCGCGATCGATTCGCGTACTTACCGACGGCGAGCCCAAAGGTTCGCGTCCCTACATCGACAAAGTGCCGCTCCTCGGAACCGTTGCCGCGGGTAAGCCGCTTTTCGCAGCGGAAAATCTTGACGGCTACGTCAATTTGACCGAACCCTTTGTGCATCCGGGAAAGCGTTATTTTGCGCTTCGCGTGCGCGGGCAGAGCATGATCGACGCGGGCATCCTCGAAGGCGATTTGGCGGTCGTCGAGCAGACGTCGGTTGCGGAAAACGGACAAATCGTCGTCGCCGTCATCGATGAAGCGATCACTTTAAAACGGTATTACAAAGAAAAAAACCGCATCCGATTGCAGCCGGAAAATCCCGCATTCAAAGCGATCTACAGTCAGGACGTCCGCGTCGTCGGCATTTTGTCGAATATCGTCCGCACTTATTGATATGGATACACCGATCTACCTTTACACCGGACCCGAATTCGGCGAACGGAACGACGCTGTTTCCGCCGTAAAAGAGGCAATGCGGAAAGCGCACGGAGAACTCGACGAATATCTTTTTTATGCGAACGAAACGCCCGTTTCGGAAATATTGACTATTTTGCAAAGCGGCTCTCTCTTTACAAACGCATCGTGCGTCGTCGTGCGTTCCGCGGAATCGATTAAAAAAAAGGAAGACGTCGGCGCGATATCCGCATGGGCAAAGACGGCAGGGGAAGGGACGAGCGCGCTTATCCTCGTATCGGATGAAATAGCCGTCGACGCAAAGCTCGAAAAACTTGTTCCTTCCGCGCATAAAAAAATATTTTGGGAAATGTTCGAAGACCGGAAAGTACCGTGGCTCATAAACTTTTTCCGAAAAAACGGATACCGCATCGGCGAAGAAGCCGCCGAAGATATTCTCGACATGATCGAAAACAATACGCAGGCGCTCCGTTCCGAATGTTCGCGATTTTTTTTACTCTTTCCGAAATCGCACGAAATCACGCCTCAAGATGTCGAAGCGGTGCTTTCGCACAACAGAGCCGAAAGCGCCTTTACGCTCTTTGCGGCGATGGCTTCGAGTGAAAGCGCATCGCGAAGGCTCGAACTTTCTCTCGACGTACTGCAAAAAATCCGTCTTTCAAAAGATTCTTCTCCGGTGATGATACTCGCGGGGCTCGCTTCATGTTTCCGCCGACTTGCGCTGTGGCACGCGCTCGCATCGTCGGGGCAAAGCGACGATTTTACGTTAAAGACGCACGGCTTTTCGAGCAAAAAAGCGAAAGCGCAGTACAGCCGCGCTTCTTCGATTTGGACGGCGGGACAGACCGCGGCGATCCTTGCCGGCATCGCAAGCGCCGACATGGAAATCCGCTCGAGCGGTGCGCTTTTCGAAGACGTTCTTTTGCAGCGCGTCATCTACGAAACGGTCGTCAAAAAAGGCGCGTCCTGTGCCGCGTATGAAAGCGCGGTGTAATTAATAAATCGCAATCGTGCAGAGTGATTAATAAACCGCGGTTGTCGATTTGGTTAATAAATTGAAGTTGTGCGGTGCAATTAATAATTAATAAATCCAAATCGTGCATCTTCTTTGAATCGCTTTCTGCCGGGATTCCCTTCCGCACGATATATCTTTTTGTGTTTGACGTCGTATACTACCGACCAAACGGTATCGGCTCCTGTTTTCCTGTCGTACCGGCACATAAATCCGAAGCGTCCTTTTAAAATCGATTTCGCCAATTCGATTGAAAAACAGCGCCGGTTTTCTTTCAGCGCCGTACGGGCAACTTCATAGCGCTCATCCGATCTCCAATCGTCGATACCGTGCTTTTCGTACAGTTTCATTTTTCCGGAATGAAAACCGTTCGTTGCTACAATAAAATTATCGCCGGCAGTCGGCCGAATGATTTCGATTCGGCGGCAATTGCATTCGATGACTGCCATCGCTCCGGTATTATCGATGACGGAAATCGTCTGCTGAGATGCGATCGGTAAAGCCCGTATGCATGCGATCGCTTCTTCCGTCGTTTTGCATTTTTCGAGTATATAGCGTACCAGTATACCCGAATTCAATCCCGCATTTTTTATGACGGGATATACAAAAGTCAGACCCGCAGCTAAACCGTATTCGTTGATCCCGTCTTCCATTTCGATAAACGCGGTCGTGTTTCCGTTAAACGCATACGTACCGTCGAGCGCATACAGACAGTTCATATACAGCTTTTCCAGTTTTACAAGGAAATCGCTGTTCCGCGCAAATACGATATGTTCGTCATCCTTAAAGGCAAAACACGTGCACCGATTGGAAAATTCAAAGCAGTACATACTCAGCAAAAACGTATAAAAATCTTCGTGCGGACTGCGCTGCCCGTCAGCAAGCCCTTTGATTTCATCCAGCACTTCGGGATAATATTTTTTATATATGGGAAGGCACGCATCGGCGAATTCTTTCCGTTCCCGCGTTACGATAAACGTATCGTTTTCACGAATCGCTTTTCCGTGTTTGTACAAGAGATCGCCGTACCGATAGCCCGCTTCGTAATGGCTGTTTTTAAACCGTCCGTGATACATTGTTTTCCTCCTAGTCGCAGAGAAAAACACAATAAAAACTTATTGTCAATGCAATGCATGCATCTGCGGCAGTGTACAAAACCCGCCGACCGCACTGTAAATCCGACATACCGCATATTAGGGCATCTCGAAAAACTCCGAAAGTCAAACTTTTTTACGATTATATATGCGGGGGTATTTTATGCGAAAAAGTTTTGATGCATTAACCATCGCCGACGATTATATGTTTTGCGCCGTCATGCAAGACGCCGTTCTGTGCAAAAAACTGCTGAACTTTGTCCTTGAGGATTCCGTCGGTACCATAACGGAAGTGTCTTATCAAACGACTTTTGAACGGGGATCGAGTAAAGGTATACGGCTCGATATTTGGGCGGGAGATGAAAGAGGAAAATTATATGACATCGAAATGCAAACGACCGATCAAAAGAACTTAGCAAAACGATTACGCTATTACCAATCGGCGATCGACGTAGGTACGCTGAATAAAGGTTGGGATTACGATAACCTGCCCGATACCTTTATCATCTTCTTTTGTACGTTCGATTACGTGAACGCGGGGCTTCCCGTCTATACGTTTAAAACAACCTGTACAGAAAACGATAAAATACTGTTGCCCGACGGGATAACAAAGGTTATACTTAACAGCAGGGCAGCAGCAAAAACGCAGAAACCGGAACTTCGAGCGTTTTTAGAGTATATGAATGGGAAGAAAAGTAACAGTGATTTTATTATCGAACTTGAAAACAAAGTAAACGAGGTAAAACAAAACGACAAAAGGAGGCGCGAATATATGATAATGAGTGCATTTGAAGCGGACGCTCGGCGTGTAGGAATTCTTGAAGGCAAACAAGAAGGTATCTCCGAAGGCTCATATCAAGCGAGGCTCGAAACGGCAAAGAACTTAATTGATATGGGGTTGTCGATTGAAAATATCGCAAAGGCAACCGGACTCGCACAAAAAGAAGTGGAAAAACTGCAGCCGAAGTCGGAATCGCTATGACCGATTATCAAAAAGAGTTTATCGATTTTATGGTTTCGTGCGGCGCACTCGCGTTCGGATCGTTTACGCTCAAAAGCGGGCGGCATTCACCGTTTTTTATCAACGCGGGCGCATACGTGACGGGCTCTCAGCTTTTACAGCTCGGCAAATTTTATGCAAAGGCGATTCATGACAATTTCGGCGACGATTTCGATGTGCTTTTCGGACCTGCGTACAAGGGTATCCCGCTCGGCGTCGCAACGGCGATAGCTTATGACGAATTGTACGGCAAAGCAGTACGCTATTCGTCGAACCGTAAAGAAGCGAAAGACCATGGAGAAGCGGGCATTTTGCTCGGCGGAAAAATTTCAGACGGCGACAGAGTTTTAATAATCGAAGACGTAACGACGAGCGGCAAATCGATCGAAGAAACGTATCCGATCATCAAAGCGCAGAGCGAAAAAGCGAAAATCATCGGTTTGGTCGTGTCGATAAACAGAATGGAAAAGGGTCTTACGACGGACAAAAGCGCGCTCGACGAAATAAGTGCATCCTACGGTTTTCCCGCCCGCGCGATCGTTTCGATGGACGACGTTATCGACGCGCTTTACACGCACGGTGATAAAACGATCATCACCGACGACATCAAAAAATCGCTCGATGACTACTACGCTCAATGGGGTGCGAAGCGCTGAAAGTGCGACGCCTTGAAAAAGCACTCACCCTGCATGATCCGCAAAATGCCGCGCGCGCTCAATCGGAAAAAAAGGTGCATTGCACGCGGCACATCGCTCAGTGGTGAAAAAGGCGCATACCGGTAAAGGCCATAACCATACCGTATGCGTCGCATGTGCGTATGACGTCATCGTCGCGGATCGAACCGCCGGGTTCGGCAACGACGGAAGCTCCGCTTTTATGTGCACGCTCGATGTTGTCGCCGAACGGAAAAAACGCATCGCTTCCGACGGCGACGCCGGTATTTTTCGAAATCCATGCGCGCTTTTCTTCTTCCGTAAAAACGGGCGGCTTCGTTTTGAATACTTTTTGCCACGCACCGTCCGCGAGTATGTCGCAGGATTCGTTTCCGACGTATACGTCGATCGCATTGTCGCGTTCGGCTCTCTTTATATCATCGCGGAATTCAAGGGCGAGTGCTTGGGGCGACCGGCGGAGCCACCATGTATCCGCTTTGCTTGCAGCGAGACGCGTGCAGTGAACTCTCGACTGCTGTCCCGCACCGACTCCGATCGCCTGTCCGTCTTTGACAAAGGCGACGCTGTTCGACTGCGTGTACTTCAGCACGATGAGCGAAATTAATAAATTTAATCTGTCGGTATCGGAAAGCGTTTTGTTTTTCGTTACGATATTTTTCAAACACGACGAGTCGATGACTGCATTGTTTCGTCCCTGTTCGAACGTAATGCCGAACACTTGTTTCCGTTCGATTTCTTCGGGAACGTATGAGCCGTCTATTTGAAGTACGACGTATGCGCCTTTTTTTTTTGATTTTAAAATATCGAGTGCGGTGCCGTCGTAGCCGGGCGCGATAACGCCGTCGGACACTTCTTTTGCGATGAGGCGAGCCGTCGCTTCGTCGCAAGGATCGGACAGTGCGATAAAATCGCCGAACGACGACATACGGTCGGCGCCGCGTGCACGGGCATAGGCGGAAGCGAGCGGCGAAAGTTCGACATCTCCCGTAAAATATATGCGCTTGAGCGTATCGGAAAGCGGCAAACCGACGGCGGCTCCCGCGGGCGATACGTGCTTAAACGAAGCTGCTGCGCTTATGCCGCTTACGGCACGCAGCTCTTTAACAAGCTGCCATCCGTTCAGCGCGTCGAGAAGATTGATATAGCCCGGCATTCCGTTTAAAACTGCAAACGGCAGCTTTCCTTTTTCCATAAATACGCGGGAAGGTTTTTGATTCGGGTTGCATCCGTATTTAAGAAGTAATTCCGTCATAATTAATAATTCTCCTGACAGCGGTAAAAAAAAACTCCGTCCCTTGCGGAACGAAGTTTTTACTGCGAATCAATTGCAGAATAAAACGGTCTGTGATGTACGTTTCGAAAGAATAATCAGCCTTTTTCTGCGTCGGTAAAAATCGAATCCACTTCGTAGTTTGCGATAAAATCCTGTACGTCTCCGTCGCTCATTGTGATGCCGTATGCGACATCGCTGCCCGGTTTTATATCGCCGCTGACTCCTTTAAAATCCGCATAGCTTATCGCCGTACCGGCAAGCGCGCTTTTGGCAGCCGCTCTGCTGAATCCCGATTTTCCGTTATAATTGATATAAATATCACTCATACTCTCTTTACCCCAATGTAAAATATATATGTTAAGTATACAGGATTACCGACTATAAATCAAGGTGATTATTCAATAAATCAAAAATAAAAATCGGTACAAAAAGCAGCCGAAAAAACGCTTTCGAGCGGCTTTGGGCGGATTTTCGTGCCGAATCGAAGGGGACGTGCCGATTCGAAAACGAGTCGGTTGAACAGTCCCGCTTTCGATGTTACTTTAATTTTACCGCCAAACCGCTTATTTGAACGGAAACCGTTCGCTTGCCCTTGTCATCGGTGATCTTCGTTTTTGTACGTACGAAAATAACCGCATCGGCTTGAAGTTCGTCGGCGCGTTCGACCATTTTGTATACCGCATTGGCAAGCGCCGCGTCGAAAGGCGTCGGCGGAGCGATTACCGTTTTTTCGTTGATATTAAGGTAGATGGCGTCGAAATTATCCAGGCTGCCGTAATTTCCGGTATCACCCTCAAATAAACCGGTCGATGTCCGTACGTTTGAAACGCTTCCTTCTCCGCTTACGCGGCCGACTGCCGTATATGCTTCATAAGGAATTTCCGGCATTACCGGTTCGTTGTGCCGCATTCTGTTTATTTCACTTACGGAAGGCGGAATGCTTGAACAGGATGCCAAAATCAATATCGTTGCCGCCGCCGAAAAAAGACTGAAAAATTTTTTCATATTAATGCTCCTCAAAATAAATTGATTATAATTTAAAAACGGGTCCGAGTTTTATGCTGAAAGCGTTTATAAAGCCCGGCAAATTTCCTACCATTCCGTATCCCAATCCGTCCGTAATGCAGGCCGTTATTCCGACTTTGCCGTTGAAAAAACACGCATAATCGAATCGAAATGCGAACGCGGCGAATTCGGCTAAAAGTGCATCTCCGAATCCGAATGCCGTTTGCAGTCCCGCTCCGAAATCGAATTGGTGATTCCTTGCCGTTTTCGAATATCCTAAAAGGAACTCGCCCGCCCAGCCGGATACGAAACCGCCATCTTGATAATAGTAACTTGAATAATAGGGAAAATATGTATATTTGCGAGTCGTATAAATAGCATTCCCTAAAATGAGAGCGTTGTTGAACCAAACGGTAAAGCCCGAATTTCTGCGGTACATAAAATCCAAGCCCAATAACGCCGCATTTGTATTACTTTCACCAGGAACAACATAATTTTCATATCCGATGATCGGCGTAAGAAAACGCTGTCCTCTTATGCCTCCGCCTTTGCTTATTGCGGACATACCGTTTTCAAACGGAGAACGATACGTCCCTTTCGGCAAAAAGTTTTGCGCAAAACAAAACGGCAACACAAACAAGAGCATTGCCGAAACCGCACAGAGTTTTTTCATTTCCTATAGCCTCCTTGTGTTATACTTTTAATATTTTCTACTATATTACCCCCCCCCATTTTGTCAAGAAATTTAATAACGATAAAATAAAATTATCTGCAAAAAAATAAAATTGACAATGCGAAAACTATTGACATGCGAAAATATATTTTTTATTCAGCAGCTTTATATTTTTTTCTCACCGCTTCGCGTAATTTTCCGCAATCCACGTTTTATATTCGCCGGAAAGGATATGATCGACCCAATCCCGATGCGAAAGATACCACGACACCGTACGGTGAAGTCCTTCATCGAACGAAACTTTGCGCTGCCAGCCGAGTTCGGTTTTGATTTTCGTGCAGTCGATCGCGTAGCGGAGGTCGTGTCCGGGGCGGTCTTTTACATGGACGATCGTCTTTTCAACGTCGGCGACGTCTTTATGCAGTTCGCCCGCCGTAAGCTCGATGAGTTTTCGCAGCAGTTCGATATTTTGCAGTTCGTTTTCTCCGCCGATATTGTATTTTTGCCCGGCCTCGCCTTTTTGCAAAATGAGGTACACCGCGCGGTTATGATCTTCGACGTAAATCCAATCGCGCACGTTCGTGCCCTCGCCGTATACCGGAAGTTCCTTTCCGTCACGGATATTTGCGATCATGAGGGGGATGAGTTTTTCGGGAAACTGATAGGGTCCGTAATTATTCGAGCAGTTCGAAAGCGTAAGCGGTAAACCGTACGTGTGGCTGTATGCCGACGCGATGTGATCGCTCGACGCCTTGCTCGCCGAATACGGAGAGCGCGGATCGTAGGGCGTCGTTTCGGAAAAAGCTCCCGTCGCACCGAGCGAGCCGTACACTTCGTCGGTGCTTATGTGGTGAAAGAGCACGTCTTCGCGCATCGAACCGTCCGGTCTTTGCCAAAAATTGCGCGTGGCGTCGAGCAGCGTAAAGGTTCCCATAACGTTCGTTTTTATAAACGTTTCCGGCCCCAAAATGGAACGGTCGACGTGACTTTCCGCCGCAAAGTGTACGATCGTATCGATATCGTACTGTTTTAAAATACGTTCGATTTCCGTCCTGTCGCAGATGTCGGCTTTTTCAAAAAAATAGCGCGACGAGCCGTACTCGGTTTCGATGTCGGCAAGGCTTTCGAGGTTGCCCGCGTAGGAGAGGCAATCGACGTTGACGACGCGCCCGTCAAAGCCGCTTTCGCTTCCGAGCAAAAAGCGGATAAAATTGCAGCCGATAAAACCGGCGCCGCCGGTGACCATGATGTTCGTTAATTTCCGAGCCATATACCGTCCTTTGAAAAATAGCGTGTATTTTTATCGAATGAGGGATGTTTTTTATCTTTTTCCGAAAGGAGCGGCGTCACGTCCGGCGCAGCGCGCTCCCAATCGATTCCGATCGTCGCATCGTTCCACATGATGCCGCCTTCGCCCGAAGGGTCGTAAAAATCGGTGCACTTGTATGCGAAAACCGCGTCGTCGCTCAGCACATAAAAGCCGTGCGCGAAGCCTTTCGGAATGTAAAATTGATTTTGCTTTTCTCCGTCGAGTACCACTCCGTAATATTTTCCGAAAGTCGGAGAATCGTTTCGTAAATCGACTGCGACATCGTACACGCTGCCCGATATGACGCGTACGAGTTTCCCCTGCGGATGTTTCGTTTGAAAATGCAGACCGCGCAAAACGCCTTTTGCCGATCGCGACTGATTGTCCTGTACAAAGCGCGCATCGATCCCCGCCGCGGCAAAGTTGCGCTCACTGTAGGATTCGAAAAAATAACCGCGCGCATCTCCGAATACTTTCGGCACTATTTCAAACAGTCCCGCAATAGGGACTCCGTCAATCGAACATTGATTAAACGCGAATGACACCGCACACTCCAAAATTAATAATTACTAATTCGTATCGCACGAAGCGCATGACCGAAAAAATGAGTGCATGTTTTTCAGCACCCGGGCCGTGCGTACAGGCTTCATCACAAGCTTGCGATGTATTCGAGATATCTTCCGTAATCCGTTTTGTAGCCGTCCGCGAGTTTTAACAAATCATCCCGTGAAATCCAACCGTTCCGGTATGCGATCTCTTCGATGCACGACACGTACAAGCCCTGTCGCCTTTCGATCGTCGCGATAAAGTTGCCCGCTTCGAGCAAATCGTTGTATGTGCCGGTATCGAGCCACGCCATGCCGCGTCCGAGCAGTTCGACCGACAAAGCGGCGCGTTCGAGGTATGCGTTGTTTACCGATGTTATTTCGATTTCCCCGCGCGCCGAAGGCTTTACGTTCGACGCGATATCTACGACGTCGTTATCGTAAAAATACAAACCCGGAACGGCATAATTGCTTTTCGGACGAGCGGGCTTTTCTTCGATACCGATCACTTTGCCGTTTTTATCGAATTCGACGACGCCGTACGCGCTCGGATCTTTGACATAATAACCGAAAATGACCGCGCCGCCTTTTGTTTCGACTCGTTCAACCGCGTTTGAAAGATTGCGCGAAAAACCCTGTCCGTAAAAAACATTGTCGCCGAGTACCAGAGCAACCGTATCGTTTTTAATAAAATTTTTTCCAACGATAAAGGCATCCGCAAGTCCGCGAGGTTTATCCTGTACCGCGTATTCGAAACGCATGCCGAGCCGCTTTCCGTCTCCGAGCAGTTCTTCAAAGACCGGCAGATCGCGCGGCGTTGAAATTATTAAAACTTCGCGGATTTTCGAAAGCATGAGTACCGACAAGGGATAATAAATCATCGGTTTGTCGTAGAGCGGCAAAATCTGTTTTGAAACGGCTTTCGTAATCGGATAGAGGCGCGTACCCGACCCGCCTGCAAGAATGATACCTTTCATAATTAAAAAAAATATATCACATGGGGAGTAAATATGCAACGATATTATTTTTTTTGAGGGGAAAAGCCTTTCCCCTCGGTTCAGAGCTCCGCTCTTCACCCGACCCCTTTCAAGCGGGGGCGGATCTTTTTCGCTCGTGCCCCCGCAACGCCCCGCGTGCGGAAAGGTTTGCATCCGCTCAGGATTTTATATCGCCTTGTTCGGGAAAAAAATTAATAATTTACGGGATAAAGCGCAGCATCAATTTGAGCTGAGTCGTCACCGCGATATCCGCTTTGTGTCTGTCGTGTTGTGCCGTATGTCCGAGTATCGAAATGCCGTTGGTTATCTTCGAGCGTTTAAACATACGGCGGAATACGCCGGCGGTTCCGCTCATACCGCTTCCTTCATGCGTACAAAACGGAACGATCGTTTTTCCGTTCATATCGTTTTTTTCTATAAATGTGTACACGACCGGCGGCAAGTCGCCCCACCAAATCGGATAACCGATAAAAATCGTATCGTACGGAGAAACATCCGCGGTACCCGTATATGCGGGGCGCGCTTTGTTTTTTTGTTCTTCTTTTACGTATGCGATGCAGCTTTTATAATCGGCGGGATAGGGTTTTTCCGGTACGATTTCGAATATGTCGGCGTTCATTTTTTCAGCGATGAGTTTTGCAACGATGGCCGTATTGCCTTCGGTTACGTAGCCGACTTTGGCATTTTCATCCGCGCGGGAAAAATAGACGACGAGCGATTTGCGTTCTTTCGGCTTGGCTTGTACGCCGACCGCCGCGAAAACGAAAACCAAAACGGCAATGATTTTTATTTTATTCATACGGTACTCCCGAATACGATGCCATGCATCGATTCCGTTCCGGTGCAGGGATAATAATGTGTAAAAGATATCGACTATCGGCGTGTTGTACAAGCGTGTTGACTTTCCGTGTTCTTGCGATACAATGAAAGTCGGGAGGCCGCGTTATGAAATTGACAAGTACGGCATTTGCCGACGGTGAAAAATTGCCGAAAGAATTTGCAAAAATGGGTGCGAACCGCATTCCCCCGCTGAAAATCGAAGGAGTGCCCGGCGGCGCAAAGAGTCTTGCCCTTATCATGCACGATCCGGATGCACCGATGGCGGGAGGTTTTTATCATTGGACGCTGTGGAATATCCCTCCCGAAACGGCGGCGATAGGAGAAGGGGAGATTCCCGCGTGCGCCGTCGAAGGCAAAACGAGCTGGGGTACGAGCGGTTATAACGGGCCGCAGCCGCCGTTCGGTACGCACCGCTATATCTTTTATCTTTATGCGCTCGATGCCGTGATCGATCTTCCCGCAGGCAGCGACGTACAAGTGCTCAAAAAGGCGCTTTCCGGTCACGAGATTGAAAGCGCATCGCTTACGGGTATGTTCGGCGTGCTGGATAATTTCAAAAAATAAGGCCGCGCAATCACGCGAAAAAAAAACGCGGTACCGCTTTAAAAAGCGGCAGCCGCGTTTTTATAGCCTCCGCATTCGTACGGAAAAGACCTTTGTCAGCCGTTATACGCTTTCAGCATCCACGCCAATTTTTGATATGCTTTCGTGTAGCCGTTGAACATATCGTTGGTAACGCTGTCGCCCTCTTTGTCCGCGATTTCGGCAATTTCTTTCGAATCTTTGATCCAATAATCGGTGTCGGAAACGAGCGCGCGGATCGTTTCGTCGGCGGATTTCGGACCGTCACCGAGTTCTTTGATCGTCGCCATTGCGAGCGCTTCTTTCATGTTCGAAACGGGATTGCCGCCGAGTGCGAGAATGCGTTCGGCAACTTCATCGAGGATGTCGTTCGCTTCGTCATACAGCTCTTCAAGTTTTGCATGAAGGGTAAAAAACTGGGGACCCTTTAAGTTCCAATGGAGATTATGTTTTTTGACATAATCGATCATTTGATTTGCAAGATACAGATTTAATTTCGATTCCAATTCCTTTGTCATATAAACCTCGTATTAAAAAACGTTTGATTTTTGTGCAATCCCGAAAAAAATTGC
Source organism: Treponema socranskii subsp. paredis ATCC 35535 (assembly GCA_000413015.1). Classification (GTDB taxonomy): domain Bacteria; phylum Spirochaetota; class Spirochaetia; order Treponematales; family Treponemataceae; genus Treponema_D; species Treponema_D paredis. The sequence goes on along the minus strand of KE332515.1, from coordinate 1,679,441 downwards.
ACAAAGCTAACTCCATTTAAAATAATAAAAAAAACTCCGGCCGTCAACATAAAGATTATTGAGATAAGGAAAATCGTATCAAAAAATACGATTTCAGGATCGTAAAAATACGCCGAAATTCGATCCGAATATATTTGACAGATACGGATTTCGGGTGTATGCTGAAAGAAAGTAGGGAAAATGTTTTCAGAAACCGTTTTCCCGAGTCGAGACGACGGCTTCCATAACAAGAAGAAATAATTATGATATATCTTGAAAAAAACGGATTGACGGTTCCGATTTTTATATCGCTGCGCGAAAAAGCAGGTTTCGTTTATTATCGAAGTGAAGATGTTGCCGAAGCTTTGAAAAAAACGTGTTATTCCGTCGTTGCAAAAGATGACGAAAATGCCGTCGGTATGGCGCGAGTTGTCGGCGATAACAGGATTGCGTTTTTTATAAAGGATGTCGTTGTCGATCCCGTCTATCAAGGCAGAGGAATAGGCGATTTGATTATGGAAGATATCATGCGCCATATCAAAACCGTGTGTGCCGACGATGCGTATGTCGGGCTGATGTCCACTCCCGGACGGGAATCGTTTTATGAAAAATACGGCTTTATTGTGCGCCCGAATGAAAAATTCGGAAGCGGCATGGTACAGTATATTAAAACGGGAAAATCTACACAGGAGGCATGATGGCTAAAGAAAAAATCATTATCGATACGGATCCCGGAATCGACGATGCGGTTGCGTTGGGAATCGCGCTGTTCAGCGATGCACTCGACGTCAAACTTATTTCGACCGTCGCAGGAAACGTTTCGCTGGAAAAAGTTACGACAAACGCTTTAAAGCTCGTAACGTTTTGGGGCAAAAAGACGCCGGTAGCGAAGGGTGCGGTAAAGCCGCTCATTGCGGAGTTTGCCGATGCGTCGAATGTTCACGGAAAAAGCGGTATGGACGGTTTCGATTTTCCGGAGCCGGATATGTCTCTGTTGTCCGAAAAGCATGCGGTTGAAAAGATGCGCGAAGTTATCATGGCGGAAGATAAAATCACCCTCGTCGCTATCGGACCGCTGACGAATGTCGCCCTGTTATTTTCTCTCTATCCCGAAGTGAAAACGCATATTTCGCGTCTGGTCGTTATGGGCGGTTCGCTCACGCGCGGAAACAAAGGCGTTATGTCGGAATTCAATTTTGCAACCGATCCGCATGCGGCGAAAATAGTTTTTGACGCGGGACTTCCGATCGCTATGGTCGGTTTGGATATCGGCTGGCAGGCGACGGTTTTGCCGGAGAACACCGAAAAGCTGCTTGCGATGGGCAAGACGGGAGAGATGGTGCATGCGCTCTTTAAAAAATACAGGAGCGGTACTTTTGCAACCGGTTTGCGTATGTACGATGCATGTGCGATCGCATACGTGTTGCGTCCGGATATGTTCAAAACCGCCGAGGCATTTGTCGATATCGAATTGGCGGGAAGCTTGACCTCAGGTTGTTCTGTCGTCGACTTGAAAGGATATCTGCATAAAGATGCGAATGCGACGGTTTGTACGGATATAGATCCCGCGGCATTCCGAACGTGGTTTACGGATTCTTTGGCGAAATGTATATAAGGAGATACGATAAAAAGCGCCGTCTGAAATATCGCCGACGCTTTTTATCTCGAGTTTGCACGGATGTTTGCAAAAGACGTGTATATGTGTCGTTTCGATAAAAGTCGCATGAATACGATACGCTTTATTTTGCAAACTCGACTATTGAACGTGTGCGCATACGCGCACGGCTAAAAACTTTTTCGGAAATTGATATTTCCTGCAAAAGTTTTTATGGGAGAAAACTATGGATGTGTTTTTAATGTACGGCTTGGCGATCGCCGCCTTTGCTCTTCTCGTGTATCTTCTCATAAAAAAGATGGATGTTAAAATATCGCTTTTTTTATTGGGCGTGATACTGATGTATGCCGCTTTGCTCATGGGCAAACCTCTTGCGTTCAAAAATTTTTCAAGCACGGGACTTGCTTTTTTGGATCCGCTTGAAATAATTATAGCGCAATTCAAATCGACGCTTTCATCGGCAGGATTTATTATTCTGATTTTGGGCGGCTATTCGGCGTATATGTCGCATATCGAAGCGAATAAAGTAACCGTTTCGATATTGCTGAAACCCGTAAAAAAAATAAAGTCGGTGTATGTGCTCGTGCCGCTCGTTTTTTTAATCGGAAATTTTTTGTCGCTCGTTATTCCGAGCGCATCGAATTTGGCGATTATTTTACTGGCGACGCTGCTGCCCGTTTTGCTTGAATCGGGGATGAGCGTGCTGACGGCGGCGGCCGTTATAGCAACGACGGCGACGGTTATGCCGACTCCGCTTGGAGGCGATAACGTCGCTATAGCCGCGGAGCTTGCCAATACCGCCCAATACGCAGGTTTGACGGTGTCGGATTATGTTTTCAAATATCACGCGCTCGTATCGGTGCCCACGCTTTTGGTAATGGCTGTCGTTCATTTCTTTTGGCAAAAAATTATGGACAAAAAATCCGGCGGCATCGCTGCGGATGAAACAATCGTACAAAAGGAAACGAGCGAAGCAAAACACGGTCCCTTGTTTACGGCGGTCTACGGTTTGCTTCCCTTGCTGCCGATCATTTTTTTAATTGTCATATTTGTCCTCGATATCGCTTTTTCGATCAAAATTAAATTGACCGTTGAAATCGCGACCTTGTGTTCCTTCATTATCGCCGTCGTATGCGAAATCATCAGAAATAAAAGCGCGAAAAAAGCGCTCGAAGGTACGGAACACTTTTTCAAAGGAATGGGCGGCGTTATTCCCGTTGTCGTTCTGCTTGTCGCTGCAAGCGTTTTCGTCGTCGGTTTAAAATCGATCGGCATTATGACGCATTTGCAGAATTTAATGACGGGAATCGGAGGCTCGGGGACGGGTTTCGCTTTGCCTTTGATATTGCTTTTCCTGACCGCGCTCATCGTTTTGCTGAGCGGAAGCGGTACGGCTTTGTTTTATGCAATGGTGCCGCTTATGGTACCGCTCGCCGCCGCTGCGGGTATCAACGTGTTGGCGCTCAGCATTCCGCTCGGACTCGGAGGCAATTTGCTGCGTGCTGTTTCACCCGTGTCCGCGGTCGTTATCATCGTTGCCGGAAGCGTAAAGAAAACGCCGTTTGAAATCGTAAAGCGGACTTCCGTTCCGATGATTGCGGGAACCGTATTTATGTTTATACTTTCCATGATCGTATTCTTAAAATAAAATGACGAAGGGATCGGACGGTCGGTATACGGGCCGTCCGATCCGCAATATGCCGATACATTATAAACGGCTGTGAGGTTTTTTTGACGATTAGCGATATTGCCGCTCTCGCGAACGTTTCGGTTTCAACCGTTTCTAAAATTATTAACGGAAAAGACAAAGGTATAAGAGACGAAACGCGCGAACGAGTTCTGAAAATTGTTAAAGAATATCGATATAAACCGTATGATTTTATTAAAAAAAATGCGGGTTCGAAAAACTTTTTACTGGGACTCGTTTTATCGGATAAAAAAAATTGTTATTCGTTTCAAAACGGTTTTTTGCGTGAAGCGGAAAAGCAGGGCTACCAAGTGCAGCTGTGTCTTTCCGTTTCGGCGGAAAGCGAACGAAAGCACATCGCGTCATTATGCAAAAACGGAGTCGACGCCGTTTTATGGGAACCGGTTTCGGACGACGCGGACAATCAATCTGCCCTTATGCGAAAAAACGGAATGCCTTTTATGGTATTGGGCAGTGAAGATTCCGAAATAGGTATTTTTTACGATTATGAAAAAGCGGGATATGAGGCGGCGAATATCCTGATTGCATCGGGACATAAAAAAATACACTGTGTGTATGATGCAAACGATGAACGTGAATACGTAATGCGGCGCGGAGTTAAGCGGTGCTGCTTCGACGGACATTGTTCATACATCGATTGCGAGGGGCTGCAGGAGGCGACGGCGGTTTACGGCACTTCCGCCTTTATCTGCTGTTCATGGGATTCGGCGCTGTCGGTATATGAGTACGCAAAATTGCATAAGTTCCGTATACCTCACGATATATCGGTGCTGTGCATCGACGATGCCGAGCATATCAAATCGTTTCCGTATTTATCCGCCGTTCCGATTTCGCTTTCGAATTTCGGCGCGTTCGCATGCGCTTGTTTGATAAATAAAATCGAAAAGAGAAAAAATACGTTTGCCGTATACCGCGACCCTTATGTCTGCAATCATAGCGGGAGCATCGATTTGCCTTTTCCGCTGCAAAAAAAGCGGCTCATCGTTGCCGGCAGCATCAACACGGATATACTGCTTGCCGTAAAAAATTATCCGCAAACGGGAGAAAGCATTTCGGCTTCGAACGTTTCGATTGTGCCGGGTGGCAAGGGGATTAATCAGGCGGTAGGAGCTGCAAAACTCGGTGCGAACGTATCGCTTATCGGCAGTGTCGGCCGCGATTTTGACGGAGATATGATTTTAAACGTGCTCCACGAAAACGGTATCGACACGTCGGCGATCCGCGTCGATGCGGAAAGACCTACCGGCAAAGCGTATATTCACGTGCAGGAAGACGGAGAAAGCGGTATCGTTTTATACGGAGGGGCGAACGAATCCGTTACGGCGGAGACGATAGCGAACGGCGAAAGCCTTTTTGAGGATGCGGTCTTTTGTCTTTTGCAAACGGAAATACCGACGGATGCCGTGCGTGCGGTCGTCAATACGGCGAAAAAGCATAAGGTTGCGCTTATGCTGAAGCCGTCGGCCGTAAAAGAAATCGATGAAGAACTTTTTCGGGATTTGGATTATTTTATTCCGAATCGAAAAGAATTGAACAGGCTTTGTCCTTGCGAAGGATCACTGGAAGAAAAAGCGGCATGGTTTTTGACAAAGGGTGTAAAAACGGTTATCGTGACGCTTGGACGGGAAGGATGCTATGTCAGAACAGGGCAATATGAGCGCCGCTTTCCTGCCGCCGCCGTTTTCGCCCCTGTCGATACGACCGGTGCCGCCGATGCTTTTATCGCAGCGCTCGCCGTTTTTTTATCGGAGCATAAGAGCTTACAGGATGCGCTGTATTATGCGATATACGCGGCGGGTTTTTCAACGACTCGGATAGGCGTCGTACCTTCGCTTGTCGATCGGGCGACGCTCGAACATTTTGTGATACACAAGGAAGACGCCGAACGATAGATATGTCGGATGTGCCGCAAAAAAACTTATCGGTTTTTGGAGGAAATATGAAAATTGTTAATTTCGGTTCGTTGAATATCGATTACGTATATACCGTTCCGCACTTCGTGCGTCCGGGCGAGACCCTTACTGCAGAGAGGCGCGATATATTTCCCGGCGGAAAAGGATTGAATCAGACTGCGGCGCTTTCCCGCGCGCTCGGCAAAGCATCCGGTATCGAAATCTATATCGCGGGCGGAATCGGGAAAGACGACGGCGCGCTATTAAAACAAGCGCTCATCGATATGAACGTCAACACGTCGCTGCTCGGCGAATACGATGCGCCTTCCGGACACACGTTTATCCAAGTGGACGCATCGGGGCAGAACAGCATCGTCTATTATCCGGGAACGAACAAAATGCACACGAAGGATTTTGTCGACGGCGTTCTCGCTCATTTTTCAAAAGGCGATTTTATCGTTTTACAAAATGAAATCAATATGCTCGATTATATTATCGAAAAAGCGCATGAGCGAGGATTGAAGATTTTTTTTAATCCGTCGCCGTTCGAAAAAAGCATACTCGATTTGCCGCTCGGTTTTGTCGACTGCTTTCTCGTAAACGAAGTGGAAGCCGCCGATATCGCCTGTGTGCCCGTCGGAGACGGAGACGAGCTGCTTCGCGCCGTGACGGAAAAGTTCAGCAAAGCATCGGTCGTGCTCACGCTCGGAAAAAACGGCGTCGCTTACAAAGATGCGAGCGGTACGTATAGACACGGCATCTATGACGTACCTGTCGTAGATACTACGGCTGCAGGCGATACTTTTACCGGCTATTTTATCGTGTGCCGCGCACTCGGTATGCCGGTCGAAAAATCTTTGGAGTATGCGTCGAAAGCGTCGTCGATCGCGGTATCGCGGAAGGGAGCGGCTCCTTCGATTCCGACATTCGATGAAGTTGAAAGGTGTACGCTCGCGCTGAAAAAGTGACGGACGAAAAAGAGAAGTACAGGCTTCCGGCCGTTTTAAGCGAAAATAGAAGATACGGTTAATTGACCTTTTCCGCCGGAAACATAGGGGTGTCATTCTTTTTGCTGCATTCCCTCGCTTTCTGCTTTGTCGAAATCGATCGGTGCGAAAGGCATGGCGAGGGCATCCGCCGCTTCCTGCGCGGTTTTTTCCGACGATTTCGCCGTGCATGATATAGGCAAAAAAGCGGACATACAAATATACAATATCGAAATTAATAAAACGATTTTTTTAATAATCATGCCGGCCTCCGTATCATCATAACACGGATTCGTACGCGCAATCAACGTATGATTTCGAGCGAACGGCGTCTCATAAAAAAATTATTGATATTATTAAAAACAATATCGCCGCGCTGCAAGCCTTTGTTAACAATCGATTTGACAGAAATATATATTCTCTATACACTCATAGAGATGCAGGAAAATAAAATGGGCACGATGCCCGTGACCAAGCTTATCTTGAATATGTCGCTTCCGATGATGTTTTCGATGTTTGTGCAGGCGCTCTACAATATCGTCGACAGCGTGTTCGTTGCGCAGATAAACGAAAACGCGCTCACGGCGGTATCGCTTGCTTTTCCCGTTCAGGGGCTTATGATTTCCGTCGGCGTCGGAACGGCGGTCGGTGTAAACGCACTCCTCTCGATGCGGCTCGGACAAAAAAAACAGGACGAAGTAAATGCCGCTGCGGAAAACGGACTCTTTCTCGCCGTATGCAGTTTTATCGTTTTTTTTGTTATCGGCCTTTTTTGCATGCATCCTTATCTTGCAAGCCAGACGGACAACCTTGAAATTATCGATTTCGGCATGGAGTATTTGAACGTCGTCGTGCTCGGTTCTTTCGGTATGTTTTCCGCAATCATGCTTGACCGTCTTTTGCAGGGAACGGGACGTACGGTTTTTACGATGTATTCGCAGACGGCGGGAGCGCTCACGAATATCATCCTCGATCCTCTGCTTATTTTCGGCATCGGCCCCTTTCCTCGTATGGGTATGACCGGGGCGGCGCTTGCAACCGTTATAGGACAGTGGCTCAGTATGTGCCTGTCGTTTATCTTCAATGTAAAAATCAATAAAGAGATTCAATTTCGCTTGTCGCGTTTTCGTCCCGACGCGCTCGTTATAAAGCAAATTTATAAAGTGGGCGTACCGTCGATCCTGCTCAATTCGATTACGTCGGTTACGACGTATTTTTTGAATCTCATTCTCGGTTCGTTTTCATCGACGGCGATCGCGGTATACGGCGTGTACTTTAAACTGAACAGCTTTATCTTTATGCCGGTTTTCGGCTTGAATAACGGCATCGTTCCGATCATCGCGTACAACTACGGAGCGGAACACAAAAAGCGTATCATGCAGACAATCAAAAACGGCACACTTTTTGCCGTCGGCATTATGGCTTTCGGTACGCTTATTTTCGAAGTCTTTCCTGTGCAGCTGCTGAAACTTTTTCAAGCGTCCGATGCTATGCTTGCGATCGGAGTGCCCGCGATGCGCATTATCGCGTCGAGCTTTGTCGGCGCTGCCGTCGCGATTTCGCTGTCGTCCGTGTTTCAGGCATTCAGCTCGGCGATGTACAGCATGTTCGTTTCTTTTGCGCGTCAGCTCCTCGTGCTTTTGCCGGCCGCCTATCTTTTGTCGCTCGCCCGCAATATCGACGATGTATGGCTTGCTTTTCCGATAGCGGAAGTCATGTCGTTAGGTCTCTCGTGCTTTTTTATGGTGAAAGTATACCGCACGAAAATCAAACCGCTTGCGGAGCGGTAAGGCGGGCAACCGTTTTTTTACCGATTATTGTCCTCTCTATATAAACCGTATCCGCTTTTTTATGCGGTAGTTTTCCGTGTGTGCTTAAAACTTCAATCGGACAAAGCGGATACGATTTCGTCGATCGCATCGTCGACCGTTTTTCCTCTTTTGAATGCGGGATTTATAAAAGATGCCCGGCAGAGAATCTCATTACCGGCGAGGAGCACTTGCATTTTATCGAAACAGGTTTCCGCTTGTCCTCCGCCCGAACACGCAAAGAGCGCGATGTGTTTTCCGTCAATCTTTGCGCGCCGCAAAAAAGTATTCATTGCCGGAGCGGGACGGCTTGCCCAAACGGGTGTGCCGATGACGATGTTGCGGTCCGGCGCGAGATCGGGGAGCGGCGCTTTCAATTCGGGCTCTGCGCCGAAGAGCGCGTCGCGTCCTCCGATAAAAAATTTTTTGAACCCTTTACGCGGGTATGCTCTTTTCGTTTTGAGCCGTACGAGTTTTGCGCCCGTTTTTTCCGCGATGCGCCGGGCTATATAGTCGGTATTTCCGTCGAGCGAATAATATACGATTGCGGTATTTTCCATAACGATAACAATACCGCGAATGTGCCTGACAGTCAAATGCCGCACCGAATGCGTGTTCGGCAAGATACGAACCGGCATATGTGCAATCGGTAAACGTGCAAAAAAATGCCGTGCGCGTCAAATGTGCGAATTGGCTTTTTCCGCCGTTTCGGATATGATAAATGCGATGCGAGTTCTTTCCGTCGATCACGTAAGCTACACTTATCCGCAGCAAAATATGCCGGCCGTCAGCGACGTCGAATTTTCGCTCGAGCGCGGTTCGTACACGGCCGTTGTCGGATTGAACGGAAGCGGAAAGAGTACGCTCGCGCGGATTTTGTGCGGTCTCCTCGACGCCGAGAGCGGCGAAGTTTCGTATGCAAGCGGCGTCCGATCGGCTCTCGTGTTTCAATCGCCGAAAGATCAAATCATCTGCAGCGTCGTTTTCCGCGATACGGCTTTCGGCCCGCAAAACATCGCCCTTCCGCCCGATGAAGTCGAGCTCCGCACGATCGAATCGCTTACCGTCGTCGGTTTGCTTCACAAAGCCTCTTCGCCGTCCGTGACGCTGTCTCTCGGGCAAACGCAAAAAGAAGCGCTCGCCGGTATCATCGCAATCGATCCGGACGTGATCATACTCGATGAAGCGCTTTCTATGCTCGACCCCGATTCGCGAAACGATATCTTTGCCTTTCTTTCGTACTGGGTTCGAAAGGGGCGTACGGTCGTCCACATCACGCATGATATGGATGCGATCCGAAAAGCGCAGGATGTCATCGCGATGGAAAAGGGGAAGGTCGTATATTCGGGAACGACGGATGATTTTTTTAATGACACCGAACTGTGTGAACGCATTACGGGAGAAAAAATCATAAACTCCGTTTTTAAAAAGAATAATAAAAGTGCGATGAAATTTTCCGCCGTGTCGAATATGCCCGATGCCGAAGCGGTAAATGCATCATCGCTAAAAGAAGCCGCGTGTCGGACTATTGTGTGCGATGCCGAAGGGGAAACAAATGCGGCACATACCATAAAAAAAATCGAATCCTCTCTTGCCTTTTGCAATATCGGATTTTCCTACGGCGAAAACGTGATTTTTAACAATATTAATTTTTTGCTTGCAAAAGGGACGCTCACCGCACTCACCGGCGTTTCGGGCAGCGGTAAATCGACGCTGCTTGAAATGGCGGCGGGGCTGCTTGCTCCGTCTTACGGTGAAATCCGCTGCGATTCCCGTCCCGCTTTGTGCCGGCAAAACAGCGACGCCGCCCTTTTCGAACGCTTTGCTGCAGACGACGTCGCTTTCGGGCCTAGAAACCGCGGTGTTCGGGGAAAAACGCTCGTTTCGCTCGTAAAGCGCTCGATGGATGAAGCAGGCATCCCGTACGCAGAATACGCCGAGCGGCAGACGGCCGAACTTTCGGGCGGCGAAAAACGGCGGCTTGCCGTTGCCGGTATCATCGCGCTCGACGCTCCCGTGCTGCTCTTCGACGAACCGACTGCGGGGCTCGACGGACCTTCCCGTGCAAAGACGATGGCGCTCCTTCGTGCGCTGGCCGTTTCGGGACATACGGTGCTGTTCAGCACGCACCGCCCGGACGAAGCGGATTTTGCCGACGAAGAGATATCCGTTCGGGACGGCGAGCTTTTTTTCGTTCGAAGCGATGCGGTTTCATCGAAGGGCGGTAAAATTATTAAAAAGGGAAAATCCAGTGCTGATGATGCCGCAGGCTTCGACGCGCAGATGAAACGGCATACGCTTCCCGATACGGTACAGCCGCCGCTTGAAGGAGCGAAATTATTAAATTCGATCCGCGCGGCTTCGGCGAATACGGGGAACTTCAAAAAAAACGGCGGCATAGCAGCGAAGCTTCCGCCGGCAGTAAAATTCATCGTCTTTATCGCGCTCTTTACCGCCTCTCTTGCCGTCCGACCGCTTTCGTTATGCGCATGTATGTTTTTGCTTTCGCTCATCTACGCGTTTTTGGCAAAGTATCCGAAGCGGCGCCTTTTTTTATCGCTCGTAAAGACGATTCCGCTCTTGCTGTTTTTTTGCATCTTTCAGATGATTTTTTATCCGCCGCTTGAAGGCGAACGGATCTTCCTTGCTTATCGATATTTTACCGTTACGCCGTCGAAGCTTTTGCTTTGTCTTACGACGCTTATCCGTACCGAAGGAGCGATCGCGTGCATACTTTCGTTTTCATACACGACGCCGGAATACGATATCGTCGACGGTCTTTCGGTTTTGTTAAAACCGCTTGCCGTGTTTCATATTCCCGTGCGATACCTTATCATAATAACCGAAATCGTTTTTCGCTTTATGCCCCTGCTTTTGGACGAAGCGTCCGAAATTATTAAAACGCAGCTCATCCGCGGCGGGCTCAGAGATGCGAAAGGGTTTTTCGGACGCGTGCGTTCGCTCATTCCGCTTTTCGTGCCGCTTGTCCTGCAGACGATACGGAGATCGGAAGCGCTCGCGGATGCGCTGACCGAAAGGTGTTTTTCATGAACTGCAACAATAATTTTAATTTGTGCCCCATGTGCGGCGGAAAAAATATCGATTTTGCCGACAATAAAAAATGGTTTTGTCCCGACTGCGATTTTATGCTGTATCACAACGTCGCCGCAGCCGTGTGCGTTATCGTCGCCGACGGGGAAGGGAACGTACTGCTTGAAAAAAGGGCAAAAGAACCGCGCAGGGGATTTTTCGCGCTGCCCGGCGGTTTTATCGATCCGGACGAAAGCGCCGACGAAGCGGCTTTTCGCGAATGCAGGGAAGAAGCCGGTTTGGAAATACGGCGCGTGCAATTCCTGTGTTCGTTTCCGAACACGTACGAATATAAACGCATTTTGTATAAAACCTGCGACGTGTTTTATCGTGCATCCCTTCCGCGCGGCATTGAAACGATCGACGCGTTGATAAAAAATCTCCGTGCGCAAAAAAGCGAAGTCGAAAGCTTTGCGTCTGTGCGGATTTGGAACGATGCCGAGCTTGCCGCCGTTCCGCTTGCATTTGAAAATTCGCGCCGTGCGCTCGGCGTGTGGCTCAAAAGGAGGCGTCGATAAAAATGGACACAACGATAACGAAAGCCGTGTACGCCGCCTCGGCGGTTTTGTATGCACTGCTCGTTTTAACGATTTTTCTTCGGAAAAAATCGATTTTAAAGCGTGCGGGAAAATGCGTGTTTTCGGCTCGGCCGCGCCCCGCCAAATTTTCTGCCGGCATCATCGTGTGCGCTCCCTTTATCATGCTTTTCAGCGCCTTCGTCGATCTGCGATTTTATTTTAAGTGGATGCTCTGCGCCGTCGCATTGCTCGCAACGGAAATCGCCGTTCGCGAAGCTTCGACGCTGCGTTCGTCGGGCGTATATGAAAACGGCATCGTAACGGAAGGTGAAATCATTTTGTTTAAGGATATCTCCGGCGCAAAAAAAGGTTCCGAGACGGGCGAAATACGGGGAGAGTGTATCGCGGAATTGGAAGTCCGCGGAAAAGGGATGAAACGCATCACCTATGCCGACGAGGGTGAACGGGATGCCGTATTGAAAGCGATATTCGAATGCTGCCCGCAATTAAAGCGCGGCATGGTATAAAAATCGAATGCTGAAAATCCGTGCGTAAAAGCATTGTCTTTTACCGATGACTTTTTTACCGTGCTGTGCTATGCTGTATTCTATGATTTGTTTGACGAAAAAATACGGTTTGATTGCGATCTGCGCGATTTCGTTTGCGCTCGCGTCCTGTTCCCGCTTTATGGGATACGGCATGCTGCTTTGGGATATCCCCGAGAGAGATCTCCGCGACGGCGATATCCTTCCCGTGTATATCCGTTCAAATATTTCTCATACCTATGCCGTATCTGCGCCCGATTCAAAAGATCGTTTCGATATTCCGCTGTGGCAGATTACGACGCCCGCTTCCCGCCGTGAAACGAAAAAAATAAAACTCCGATATGCGGAATTCCTTCACCGCTATGCATCGGTAAAGCTCGACGGGCTTCCGATCAGAGCGGAACCGGTTAACACTGCAAGACAAGTGTACCGTCTCAGAAAAGGTGAAATTATTAAGATTTTATATAAGGGAGAGGGGCAGGCGGTCATGACCGGATCCGATGCGCTTGAAGGAAATTGGCTTCGCGTTTTGACGTCGAGCGGTACGCAGGGCTGGTGTTTTTCATATAACCTCGAACTCTTCGAAATGCAAAAGGGAGGAGAAGCCGCGCCGGGTGCGAGGAGCGGAGAAGAAGAAAAAGACGATGCTTTTGAAAAGCTCGCCGGGACGATATGGTATCCCGATTATTATCGATCGATGATACGCGAAAAGAGAATCGATCCGATTCGCATGAATGCAGCTTATTGCTTTACGGTCGATGCCGAAAATCAAAAAGTGTCGCTGAATCTTCCCGAACGCTACGGTTCGTGGGAATACGGAGCGGCGACGAAAACCGCCGACGGTGAATATACGTTTACCGATACACCCGTAAAGGTTTCCGTTAGGGACAATTATATCGCCGTCACCTGCGCCGACGATGCGGGCAGACCGCGCGATTATAATTTTATCGCACTCGGAGACGATGTCGATATAGCCGCTCTCGTTGCCGAAGAAAAAGAGCGGCGCGGCACCGAATATGTCCGCATCGCAGCGGCGGGACCGAATTTTAAAAGCGCCGCATACGGACAGCTTTCGCTCAAACGCGACGGCTCCTTTACGTGGCGGGGTAACCGCAGGCTCGTTCCGTCTCTCATCGCCGAAAGCGCGAAGGGCGGCGGTACGGTCGGGATCGATTATTTTATCGACGAATTGCTTTCGCCGCAGTACGACGGTGTGCTTTCGTTTTCATTTGAAGGCATGAAAGCTAAAGTGAATTTTTTGTATAAAATCGAAGCGAACGGCATACGCCTTGAGGATGCGGCCGAAGCGCGCTTCGAAGGCAATACCCTTGTGCGGCGGGGAGCAAGTCCGCTCGTCATCTTTTTTGAAAAAAATTAGCAGTGCTTGTCATGGCTTTCGTTCAGTTTTCAAAAGTATCGCTCGCGTTCGGCGACCGCGACATATTGAAAAACGTTTCGATCAATCTGCAGTCGGGCACCAAAGCCGCTCTTACGGGAGCGAACGGGGAAGGGAAATCGACGCTCATCAAAGTGATGGCCGGTCTCATTCCCTGCGACAGCGGAACGAGAGTCGTGCAAAAGGATGCGCGCATCGGCTACTTGCCGCAGTCGGGGCTTACGCACGCGGGACGCACACTGCTTGAAGAAGCGGATACCGCATTTCAATTCGGCTACGATATGCAGGCGGAAATCGATCGGATAGGCGATGAGCTTTCGCTGCACCCGGAGAACGCAGGCGACCTTGCCGAGCGTCAAGCTTCTCTCATTGCCGCGCTCGACGAAAGCGGCTGGCACAGAAGACGGGCGCAGGCGGAAGCGGTGCTTTCGGGGCTCGGTTTTTCGCGCGAAGATTTTGCCAAACGGACTGAAGCCTTTTCGGGCGGCTGGCAGATGCGCATTGCACTTGCAAAAGTCCTCATGCAAAATCCCGACATACTCCTCCTCGACGAGCCGACGAATTACCTCGACATAGAAGCGCGTACTTGGCTCGAGCGGTTTTTACAGTCGTTCAGAGGCGGATTTTTGCTTGTCAGTCATGACCGCTATTTTCTCGATGTCAGCGTTACCGATGTGTACGAACTTTTCGGCGGAGAGCTCAAACGCTATCCGGGAAACTTTACGCACTACGAATCGGTGCGTAAAACGGAATTGAAAACGCTCATCGCCTCTTATGAACAGCAGCAAAAGGAAATCCGTCATCTCGAAGAATTTATCAGGCGCTTCGGCGCAAAAGCGACGAAGGCATCTCAAGCGCAGGAGCGGCAAAAGCAGCTCGATAAAATACAGCGCATCGAGATTCCCGAATCGATGAAGAAAATCCGCTTTACTTTTCCGCCCGCGCCTCATGCGGGAAAGGTCGTGCTCCGCATAAACGGCGTGACGAAAAGCTATGACGGAGAACACAATGTGCTCGACAAGCTCGACGTGACGATCGAAAACGGGGAACGGCTCGTGGTCGCGGGGCATAACGGAGCGGGCAAATCGACACTCCTCCGGATCATCGCGGGGGAAGATACTTCTTTTTCGGGCGAGCTCGTATTCGGGAGCGGCGTACGCACGGGCTATTTTTCGCAGGACAGTTCGGAAGAAATCTCCGGCAGCGAAAGCATCATCGATTATATCGAAAGTGTCTCTCCGCTTGAAATGGTTCCGAAAGTGCGCGACATGCTCGGCGCGTTTTTGTTTCGCGGAGACGATGTATTTAAAAGCCTCGACGTGCTCTCGGGCGGCGAGAAAAACCGCATCGCACTCTTAAAGCTTTTGCTCGAGCCGGTCAATTTTCTCGTACTCGACGAACCGACGAATCACCTCGATATGCATTCGAAAGACGTGCTCATGCAGGCGCTCAAAGATTTCGGCGGTACCGTCGTATTCGTGAGCCATGACCGCGGTTTTATCGAAGGGCTTTCGACGCGCGTGCTCGCTCTCGAAGCGGGACGCTTCCGCATTTTTCCGGGCGATTATGCGTATTACCTTGAGCGCATCGAAGCGGAAAAAAACGGAAGGGTTGCGGGTATGCCTTTTTCATCTTCGGCCGACGTAAAAGGGCAATCCGTCTCTCGTGCTGCCGGATCGGGAGTGAGCGGAAATCTTTCCGGTACGAACGATGTACTTGCGGGAGGACAGCTTTCGTGGGAAGAATCGAAAAAGCGAAAAGCCGAGCAACGCAAACTCGAACGCGAAGTCGAACGGCTCGAAGCGGAAATCGCCGCGCTCGAGGCGCAAAAGGCCGAATGTGAAAACGAACTTGCAAAGCCCGAAGTGTACGCATCGGGAGAAAAATCGCGCGTCGTGCAAACGCGCCTCGCGGATACGGAAGCGCGTCTTACCTTGCTCGGAGAAGAGTGGGAGGCGGCCGCCGAAAACGCCGAGCGCGCAAAAACGCAAAGCTGACGATACCCTGATAATTGTTCGAAACGATATGATCCGTAAATAAAAAAGACTACCCGATACCCTCAGGTCGGAGATAGATCGATTTATTTGTCTTTGAGATAAAGGGTTTTTGCCTTGTTCAGCGCCGGCAAATCATATATACTGAACACTTGATTTTACAGTGCAATTTCTTTGCATATTTTTACGGAGGAATCATGTCACTTGATTGCGGAATCGTCGGGCTGCCGAATGTCGGCAAGTCTACGATCTTTACGGCGCTGACGGCAGCTCCCGCCGCTGCGGAAAATTTTCCGTTTTGTACGATAGATCCCAACGTCGGCATTGTCGATTTACCGGACGAGCGCCTCGCATTTCTCGCAAGCGTCTTCGAGCCGAAAAAGATTACGCCGACGTCGGTAAAAATCGTCGATATCGCGGGTCTTATTAAAGGTGCGGCTCAGGGCGAGGGCCTCGGCAATCAATTTTTGGCGAATATCCGGGAGACGGCGTGTATCGCCCACGTCGTGCGCTGCTTTGACGATGCCGATATCATGCACGTCCGCGAAAATGCGAATACCGTCGTGCCGATCGACCCGAAAGGCGATATCGAAACGATCGATATGGAGCTCGCATTTGCCGACTTGGATACGATAAGAAAGCGGCAGGAAAAAGTGACGAAGGCGAGCCGCGCGCTCGGAAAAGAGGAAGAAAAAAAATACGTGCATTGGACGAGTGCGGTTGCGAAAATCAAACCGCTGCTTGAAGCGGGAAAATGCGCGCGGCGTGCCCGGCTGACGCCGGAAGAAAAGGCGGCCGTGAGCGATATGTTTTTGCTTACGATGAAGCCGACGTTTTACGTCTGCAACGTCGCCGAAGACGCGATCGCTGCGGGTACGAACGACTACGTTGAAGCGGTAAAAAAAATCGCCGCCGAAGAAAACGCGGAGACCGTCGTCATCTGCGGAAAGTTCGAATCCGATTTGGCGGAAATCAAAGACGAAAACGATCGTAAGGAATTTATGGAAGCCGCCGGCCTTAAAGAATCGGCTCTTGCAAATCTTGCGCGGACGGCGTATAAACTCATGGGGCTGCGCACTTTTTTTACTGCGGGAAGCGACGACTGTCACGCATGGACGATCCGCGCAGGAGACACCGCTCCGAAAGCGGCGGGCGTCATACATACGGATTTTGAAAAAGGTTTTATCAAAGCCGAAGCGTATTCGATCGACGACTTGCGTACCTACGGTTCTGAAGCGAAGATCAAAGAAGCCGGAAAATACCGTATTGAAGGAAAAGATTACGTCGTGCAGGACGGCGACGTATTGTTTATTAAATTCAATACCGCCGGAAAATAATAATTATTAATCGCGTTTAAAATTAAATATTAATAATTTATTAATTTAATAAAAAAACAACCGCAGATTTGGAATCTCTGCAAAAACTTTTATTGGAGATAATATGGCCGACAATGCACTTGAAAAAATCGCGCATGAACTGTTTCACGCCTTCGATATCAGAATCGATGCCGAACAGCTGAGCGATGAAACGGCAGCCCGTCTGTACAATGCACAGGCGTGGTATTTCAGAGAATGCCTCGGTACCGACGAAATCGTTTTGTGCCGGGATACGCGCAAAAAAGGCGAGCACTTTTTACAGCTCGCGATCGAGACTTTTTCAGGCTTGGGATTTCGCGTGTATACGAACGTGCTGCCCGTTTCGACGTGTCAGTTTTATTTCAGCTGTATGCAGCGCCCGAACTGTGCGGGGATCATGTATACGGCGTCTCATAATCCGAAAAATTATACCGGACAAAAAACGGTCGGACCGAACGTGAGACCTATCGCGGAAAACGTCGGACCTGAGGGCGGACTTGTAGCCGTCCGCGATGCGTTTTTAAAAGGAAAAACCGTTTCCGCAAAAGAGGGCGGCAGCGTTACGGTCATCGATGACGGCGACGCATACGTGCGCGCCTGTTTGGATTTGGCACGGATCGGAAAAGACGAACTTTCCGGTATATCCGTCGTCGCCGATTTTTTATCGGGCAGTGCGGGAAGCGAAGTGATGCGGGCCTTCCGCTATGCGGGCATTTCATGCGTTCCGCGAAACGTCGTTCCCGACGGCAATTTTCCGAGCGGCGCGCCGAACCCCATTATTAAAGATAATATCAAAGGTACGCTCGACTACCTGCGCGCGCATCCCTCGTCGGTCGATTTTTGCTTTTTATTCGACGGCGACGGCGACCGCGTCGATACGAGAAGCGGCGACGGTACGGAGATTTCGCCTTCAGTGATTATGACTTTTTTGTCTTCCGTGCTTACGTCGATCGTGCCGCATACGGGAGAAGCGCGTATCGGAATCGACTCGAAAGCGTCTCCCGTCGTTCACGCGGAACTGAAAAGCGGCGGCAACAATCCTCTGCTCGTTCCGAACGGACATTCGCAGATAAAAGATATTTTGCTGCAAAAAAAAGCGATCGCCGCCGTTGAAGAGACCGCGCATTATTATTTGAATTTTCCGAACGGCGAAAACACGGTTCCGATGGAAAGTACGCTGCTTTTCTGTCTGCTGTTTTTGAAACGCTGGAAAAACGCAAAAACGGAATTCGATGCGCTCGTCGCCCGTCAAAACAGCGTGCTTCGCGAACGCGAATGGGGCTATACCTATGCGGATGAAAAAGACAGGGACGATGCGCTTTGTGCAACCGAAAATTTTTTTACGGAAAGAGGATACGTGCCGCTTAAAACGCTTGAAGACGGTTCTCCGCTCGGCACGACATTGTTAAAACGCGATTGGGACGGAGATAAGTGGTGCTGGATCGCACAGCGCGCGAGCCAAAGCGAAAAAGGCGTTGCTCGCTGGATGGTGACGTCTTCCGATGCCGATGAATTGCAATCAGCCGTTGCGGCGATAAACGAAGCGGCGCAAAAAAAATTACACAGGAGCGATGTATGATTGAAATTAAAAATTTGGTAAAACGATATCCGTCGGGGCAGGAAGCGCTTAAAGACGTTTCGCTTTCGGTACGGGACAATGAAGTGCTTGCGCTTATCGGGCCGTCGGGCGCGGGAAAGAGTACGCTTATCCGCTGCATCAACAGATTGATCGAGCCGACATCCGGCGAGATTGTTGTCAACGGAAAAAATATCTGTTCGCTCAACGGACGCGATCTTCGTTTTGCGAGAAGAAAAATCGGCATGATATTTCAAGAGTATGCCCTCGTCGACAGACTGACCGTTATGGAAAACGTTTTGTCGGGACAGCTCGGCTACACCGGTTTTTGGGCGAGCGCGCTCCGCCGTTTTCCTCCGGCTACCATACAGACGGCATTCGATCTGCTCGACCGCGTCGGTCTCGGCGAATATGTCGACAGCAGAGCCGATCAGCTTTCGGGCGGTCAGCGCCAGCGCGTCGGCATTGCACGTGCGCTTATTCAAAAACCCGATCTGCTTTTGGTCGATGAACCGACGGCGAGTCTCGATCCTAAAACTTCGCGGCAAGTCATGCGCCTGATCCTCAGTCTCGTAAAGGAACAAAATATTTCGTGTATCATTAATATTCACGATGTCATCCTTGCCCGTCAGTTTTGCGAACGCATCGTCGGTTTGCAGGCGGGAAAGATCGTGTTCGACGGTACGAGCGATAAAATCGACGTTTCCGTTTTGAATATGATCTACGGCGAAGAAGATTGGAATATCACGAAAAAAAATAAAGAAACGGAAGCTGCGGATACGGGAGACGACGCGGATATATTTTCACTCGGAGGCAACGAATGAGCGGAGAGCTTTCCAAAACGGTGTGGAGAAAAAAGCCGATGATAGCCAACGCCGTCTTGCGTTACGGTGTTTGGATTTTAGTGATCGCGTATTTGATCTTCGCGGGTAAAGATATAAAAGTGGATCCTCGTCGCATCGCGATGGGTGCGGGCAGGATCGGTAAATTGTTTTCCGGTTTTTTTCATCCCGATTTTATATCGCGCGGAAAATATATTATCGAAGGGACGCTTGAAAGCCTTGCGATGACGGCGGCTGCGTCGTTTTTCAGCATGTTCCTTGCCGTCCCGCTCGCCCTCGGTGCGTCGCGCAATCTCGTGCCTAAATGGGTGTATGTCATTTGCCGCATCTTGTTGATGATAATTCGTGCGCTTCATGTCGTCGTCCTGTCCATTTTGTTCGTCATTATGTACGGGTACGGTCCTTTCGCCGGAGTACTCACGCTGATGATAAACAGCATCGGTTTTATCGGAAAACTGCTTGCGGAAGATATCGAAAATATAAATACGGAACAGCTTGAAGCGGTTCGCGCAACGGGAGCCAACTGGCTGCAAACCGTTGTGTACGGAGTATGGCCGCAAGTGTCGACGCGTTTTATCGGTTTGTCGATCTATCGTGCGGACATCAGTTTCCGTCAGTCGACCGTTATAGGCATTGTCGGTGCGGGCGGCATCGGAGCGGTGCTCGACACCGCGATGGGGCGCTACGATTTCAATACGGCCGGTGCGATTTTACTCGTCATTATTATTTTGGTTTTGATCACCGAATACATTTCGAGCGCTATCCGAAGGAGGATTGTCTGATGCCGTTTTCCCGTGATATACAGAATAACAGAATCTGGAAACCGAAAACCGCCCAAGAGCGGTTCATAGCTGCAGGCTATTGGGTTTTGGCGCTTGCGATTTTAGCGGTCTCATGTACCTATGTCGGCAAACATACGACGTGGGGCTTCGTGTTCGACGCGCCGAAGCAAATCAAAGATTTCTTTTCGCGTATGTTTCCGCCGGATGTCCGCTATTTCGGAAAAATCCTCCCGGCACTGTGGGATACGATTACGATTTCGATATTCGGTACCGGCATCGCGGTCATCCTTTCGTTCTTTCTCGGTTTTCTTGCAGCGAAAAATACGTCGCCGAACAAAGCGGTGCGTTTTGCCGTGCTGTGCATTATCGTCGCCTCTCGTTCCGTCAACAGTATGATTTGGGCACTCATCCTCGTGCAAGTGATAGGGCCGGGACTTTTGGCGAGTATCCTCGCGATTGCAATCCGTTCGCTCGGCATGGTTTCAAAATTGACATACGAAGCGATCGAGGAAATCGATCCGGAACCGATCGAAGCGGTTACCGCAACCGGAGCGTCTAAAATGCAGGTGTTTTTTTACGGTTATCTGCCGCAGATAATGCCGCCGTTTATCGGTACTTCGATCTATCGCTGGGAAAACAATATCCGTGAATCGACGATCATCGGTATCGTCGGCGGAGGCGGTATAGGGCTTTTGATGAATTCCGCAATCAATAAATTGGCGTGGAATCGAGTGCTTTCTATTTTAATAATAATATTTATCACCGTTATAGCGGCGGAATGGGTTTCCGTTAAAATACGAAAAGCCATTTCGTGACGGATCAATTTGTTTTTCATTACTGTAGGAGGTATAAAATGAAAAAAATAATAACCGCTTTTATAGTCGCCGGTATCTGCGTTTCGTTCGCGTCGGCGCTCGGCTCGCAGGAAAAGAGCGGAGACAGGTACGGAGAACTCGATTCGATGTACGTCGATAAAAACGGCGACATGATTGCCGATACTCCGGAAGATCCCTCTCAGTGGGAAGATCCCGATACGCTGATCTTTGCCTATGCACCCGTCGAAGATCCCGCCGTATACGAAGAAGTATTCGTCGATTTTCAAAAGTATCTTTCGCAAAAAACCGGCAAAAAAGTCAAATGGTTTGCGGTTACGAATTATGCGACGCAGATCGAAGCGATGCGCGCCGGCCGCCTTCACGTATCCGGTTTCGCTGCAGGTACGGTGCAGGATGCGGTGAATACCGGCGGATTTGTTCCTCTCGCCGTCATGGGAACGGCAAACGGTTTTGTCGGATACCGCATGGCTATCGTCACATATAACGGTTCCGGCATCAATAAAATCGGCGATCTGAAAGGCAAAAACGTTGCATTCGTTTCGGAAAGTTCGAATTCGGGATACAGTGCGCCGCGCGCGATTTTGTATCAGAATTTCAAACTTCTGCCGAATAAAGATTACCTCGTCTCCTTTTCCGGCAAACACGATAACTCGATCACCGGCGTATACAATCACGACTACGATGCCGGTGCGATTGCGGATACGGTCATGCAGCGCATGATCGCCGGCAAAAGAGTGCCCGATATTAAAACTTGGGGAAAAGTCGTATATCAGTCGGAAATTTTCCCGCCGACCGCGTGGGGCGTTTCGTATCGGCTTAAACCCTCTCTCCGCGATGCCGTCCGCGACGCATTCCTTTCGTATAATTGGGAAGGTTCGAAGCTCAAAGAGACGTGGCCTGAAGACGACCGCTTTATCGCCGTCGATTATGTAAAAGATTTTAAGATTCTCCGCGATATCCGCGAAGGCAGCCAAAAAGTTGCCGAGCTGCTCGGCGAATAAAAAAGGCAAGGCAGCGATGACATCGTACATCGCTGCGCACTTGTGATGGATAAAACGCGCCCGCTCGATATCGCAATTCTCTGCAAAGTCGTCGATAACTACGGCGACGTCGGATTTGCATATCGTTTGGCGCGCGCTCTTTCGGCGCTCGACGGCAGCGTACGCATTCGATTCGTCATCGATAACCTTGCGTCTTTCGCTTTGCTTGCGCCCGGAATCGATTCTCATGCGGCTGTGCAGCAGTACGGAAATTGGACGGTTTTCGATTGGAACGCGGCGGATGTATGTACAGCTTCTTTTTCGGAAGCGATGCCGAAAATCGTTTTGCAGTGTTTTCAATGCCCCTATCCCGAATGGCTTGAAGCGCTTTTATTCGATAAAAAAAATACCGCAGTCGTTCACGTCGTCAATATCGACTACCTTACGGCCGAAGATTATGCCGAAGAATTTCACTGCCTCAAATCGCTTACGCGCTCGTCGCGCGTACAAAAAGTCAATTTTATGCCGGGCTTTACTTCAAAGACGGGAGGGATCATCCTCGACCGGAAGTCCGCTTGCGTGACGGCAAAAAAAAATCCCGATGAATTTTCGGTTTTGATATTCGGCTATGACCGGGATTACGCACCCGTCGTTCGTGCCCTTTGTGCATTTGAAGCGGAAAAGCGAAAGTCGGACGAGCGCTTTAAGCTTTGCGCGTACGCGGCTGCGGGGCAGGGACAGAGTGCGTTTATAAAAGCGTACGCGGATTCGAGTGCGTATTTTGCTGCGGAACGGCTTCCGTTTTTAGCCCAAAGCGAATGGGATGATCTGCTTTATACTATGGACGCGCTTTTTATACGCGGGGAAGATTCGCTTTCGCGTTCGTGCCTTTCGGGCATTCCCTTTGTGTGGCAGGCCTACCCTCAGGAAGACGATTATCAGCGCGTAAAAGTCGAAGCGCTTTTGCAGCGCATAAAAGTTTTTTTTCCGCATGACGATTTTGCGATCGTCGAAAATGCGTGGAAATCGTACAATGCTTCCGGCACGGCTTTTTGCGATACGGAAAAAGCGCTCCTTGCCTTTTTGGAAGCTTCCGATCGGATAAAAAAATATTTTACCGCATTTGCATCCACGCTTATTGCAAACGGCGACTTTGCCCGAAGCCTGCTTGATTATTTGCGGCATTTTGCATTATAATCATATACACTTTTCAATTTTGTCAAATCTTATTAATTTATAGAAGGTAGAAATATGGTTACAACATCGGAAATCAAAGTCGGTTCTGCGTTTATGTATGAAAACAATCCGCTTATGGTACAGCGTATGCTCGGTCAAAAATCGGGCCGCGGCGGTATGGTCACAAAACTGCGCGTAAAAAATATCGTTACGGGACAGACGCAGGATCTCGGTCTCGATGCGGGCGAAAAATTCGACGAAGTCGATCTCGATGAAAAAACGATGAAGCTTTCCTATATCGAAGGCGACACGTACGTGTTTATGGATCAGGAAACCTACGAGCAGCTCGAAATGACAAAAGAAGATTTGGGCGACAATGCGGGCTATCTTTCTCCCGACGACGATATCGATATATCCATCACTTTTTATGAAGGAAAGCCGGTCGGCGTCAAACTTCCCGTCAACGTTACCCGTACGATCACGTACTGCGAGCCGGGCGTAAAAGGCAACACGAGCGGTAAAACGTTTAAGCCTGCGACGGTCGATACGGGTATCGAAGTGAACGTTCCGCTTTTTTGCAACGAAGGCGAACGCATCGTTATCGATACGCGCGACGGCTCTTTTGTCGAGCGTGCGAAAGACTGACCGTGCAACACCTTTGCGGTAATTCTTCCGAATCGGATTGTTAATTATTAATTTTTATATTGCAAACGAATAAAAAAACTGCCGGTATGCGCCGGCAGTTTTTTTTGCAGCGGCTGCAGGATCGCAGCCGAATGTCCGCAGCGGTTATTCGGATTTTTCCGCTTCCCTTCGCGCGATTTTCCGCTGATTGTAAAATGCGGTAATAAGCGAAACGAGCGCAAGCAGGAAAAATACGATACAGATGGGGCGGGAAAAAATCGTAGTGAATTTTCCGTCGACAATCTGCATGTAGCGCCTAATATTCGATTCGCTCATCGGTCCTAAAATAAGCGCAAGCAAAATCGGTGAAAGCGGGAAATCGTATTTTTGCAAAAGGTATCCGATAACGCCCATAACGATTGCAAAATATACGTCGAACATGCTTTGGTTGATCGCGTATGCACCTACGAGCGACAGCACGAGTATGCACGGAATTAAAAAATATTTTTCAACCGAAATGATTTTCGAAAAAATATTGACGCCGAGCATACCTACGATGAGGAACGCCAGATTTGCCGCAAGCATTGCACCGAATACCGCGTATACGATATTGAGGTGCTCGACGAACATCATCGGACCGGGTTGGAAACCGTGCATGATAAAAGCGCCCATGAGTACTGCCGTGTTCGAGTCGCCGGGAACGCCCAGCGAAAGCATCGGGATCATCGCACCTCCTGAACATCCGTTGTTTGCGGATTCGGCTGCGGCAATTCCTTCCGGTGCGCCGTGACCGAAAAGTTCGGGATGCTTGCTGCTGCGTTTTGCTTCGCTGTATGAAACGAATGCCGCGATATCGCCGCCCGCTCCGGGGATCGCGCCGATAAAAGTACCGATAAGACTGCCTTTGAAGATGTGCGGCAAAATCGTTTTTACGTCGCGCTTTTCGGGTAAAATATTTCTGATAACGGATTTTAAATAGCGCAAAACGGGATTCGATGCGGTTGCCGTTTTTACGCGCGTTTTATTTTCCTGTGTGCTTTGCAGCAGATTTTCGAAGTTTGCAATGACTTCGCTGATTGCAAATAAACCGATGAGCGCCGGAATAAACGGAATGCCGTCGTAAAAGCCCTGCAGTTTAAAAAAACGCAAGTAAGCACAGGTTTTGTCCATACCGACGGTTCCGATTAAAAGTCCGAAAGCTGCGGTGATGAGCCCTTTGATGAGCGATTTTCCGGAAATGGAAATGATGACCGACAGACCGAACATCGCAAGCGCAAAGAATTCCGCAGGTCCGAATTTCAGCGCCATCTTTGAAATGAGCGGCGACAAAAAAGTCATGACGAGGGCGCCGATGATTCCTCCGCTGAAAGAGGAAAACAAAGCGATCGTCAACGCGCGGCCGGGTTCTCCTTTTTGCCCCATCGGGTATCCGTCGAGTACCGTTGCCGCCGCTGCGGGCGTACCCGGAGTGTGGATGAGGATCGCCGCTATGGAACCTCCGTACATACCGCCACAAAATATACCGAGCAGCATCGCAACTCCCGGAATAAAATCGAGACCGTAGGTAAACGGGATGAGCAGCGCGATACCCATCGTCGCCGTTAAGCCCGGAATGGCACCGATGAGAATACCGCCCGTCGCTCCGATAAGCGTATAGAGCAGCGTGGAAGGCGTAAACACTTGTCCGAAACTGGACGCAATTAATCCGAAATCCATACTTCGACTCCTTTAAAACAGCTCTTCCATAAAGCCGAGCGGCATCTGAATGCCCAGCAGATATTTAAATGCGAGAAAGACGATTGCCGTCGCTCCGATCGCAATGATGATCATCTTTATATACTCCTTTTTTCCGAGCAGCAGCGTCATTAAAAATATTGCAATCGGCGTGATTATTAAAAAGCCGAGGACTTCCCACAGCAGCGCATATATGACGACGATTGCGAGTCCCGCGAGCGCTTTTTGCATGCCGCGGTTTTTCAAACTCATCGTCGGAGCCGATTTTTTATTCGATTCGGAAGTTTTTAAATTTGTTAATAATAAAAGCACACAGAATATAAAAAGTGCTATGGCCAGTACGCGCGGAAAAAACTCCGGTCCTACAGGTACGTTTTTGAACTGTTTGAAAGTAAGGGTATATCCGAATGCGGCTGCCGAAACGATCATGCCGATAACCGCCGATATGATATTGGCTTTTTTCACAAGAACCTCAGCGGATTGAACTGTACCGCTTTATTATAAAATGGAAACCGACCGGCGGAACGCCGGCCGATTTTTAACGGTTGAACTTTTGTATGACTAGTCGATCAGACCGATGGATTTCATCGTCTTCGTAACCGCTTCATAGTTGCTTTTTAAGAAAGCGGCGAAGTCTTGGGGATTTTGATATGCGAGCGTTTGGTTGAGATTTTTTGCGGTCGCGATAAACGCAGGATCGTTTTCCGCTTTTGTAAACGCTTCTACCAATTTTGCTTTGATTGCCGGATCGACGCCTTTCGGCAATGCAAGTCCGCGCCATGTCGCATATTCGATATTGTATCCCTGTTCTTTGAACGTTTTGACATTGGGGTACGCTTCGGGGCGCTTTGCCGCCATAATGCCGAGCACTTTTACATTGCCCGCATCGTATTGGGATTTGACTTCCGCAAGCGATACCGTAACCGCCTGAATGTGTCCGCCCGCTACTGCCGTAACCGCACCTGCCGCGCCTTCGAACGGAATATGTTTGACTTTGATACCGGCCTGATCGGCAAGCAATCCCGCACCGATGTGCCACACGGATCCGGGCGCCGAGTTTCCGATGGAAACTTCACCGGGATGCGCTTTGCAGTAGTTGACGAATTCCTGCACGGTATTGTACGGTTCGTTTTTGCCGACGGTAAGCGTCGCAGCATCGGCGTTGACGCGGATAAGAGGATCGAAATCGGCATACGTGAAATCGATCAAACCCTGCTGCGGCAGCGAATTCAATTCGAACGTTATCATACCCACCGTATATCCGTCCGGTCTCGCGTTTTTGATTGCAGCATGACCGATAGCGCCCGCGCCGCCCGTTTTATTTTCGACGGTGATCGTCGTACCGAGGTACTTTTCCGCAGTCGAACACAGCGCGCGCAAAATCGCATCCGTACCGCCGCCGGCGCCCCACGGACAGATTACCGTAATGCCTTTTTTCGGATAATCCGCAGACTTTCCTCCCTTTTTTGCAAAAGCGGAAGAAATCAAAACGCTTGCGGCGATGATTCCCGCCGCAATTTTTTTTCTTGTTTTCATACTGTCCTCCATAAATTTTAATTGAAAATATAATGATTCGCGTGTACGGCAGTACACGTCATTGATATAATTATTCATTATATGTCGAACTTTGAGCTTTGTCAATTTTTTTTGAGTTGCGTACGAATTTTAAAAATCCGTCAGTCCGATTCGGGGACACAACTCCGGCCGAACGCCGGTTTCAGTGAGCGGACGGCACTCTTCGTTATACGTCGCTCCGCATCAGCGCTTCCAAATCGATTTCGCCTGCGACACAGGGCACCGTAACAGCCCAGTTTTCAAGCACTTGCGGATTGACTTCGCCGAAAACACCGACTTCTTTGCCGCCTACGATGACAGCGGCTTGGCGGCCGGCGATAAAGCGCGGGTCGGCGCTCTCTTTTACTTCATATGTATGGTCTAGAAAATACAGGAGCGCTGCGACTTCGCTTGCCGCGTCGTTGAAGTTTGCATTTGACGCCGCCGTTAAAAAGCCCAAGTGTTGGCGTGTGCGCGTGCCGGTATTTTCTTCGCCGCAGAGATAGGCGACTTTGCCGATTTCGAAAATCTTGTGCGGAAACTGTGCGTTCGCCGATTTGCTTTCCGCGCGGAGCAGAGAAGAGATTATCTCCGGTCTGATAAATTGATAATTTTCGCTCATCGGATTTGCGATTTCGATGACGCTCGATTCGTCGATGAGCATATTGTCGATGTAATCGCGGCGGCTTCCGACATAGTTGAAAATCATCTCCTGATAGCCGAGTCCGACCATAAGCGTTTTTGCTTTACGGCTGAACTGCGTTATCGGTAAAAGTCTGCCGATCGTAAAATCGCTCGGGCTTTGCGGTTCGAACGAAGCGATATCGCACCCGATCATTACATCTTCGATCACATCGGCTTCGTGTAAAAAATCGTTGCGGTAGGGCGGCGGAAAGAGCGTAAACTCTTCGTCGTCTTTTCCGTCGATCGTTATTTTTTTTGCAGTCGCTTTATCGCCCATGCGGTAGAGCGCGGCGCAGACTTCGTCCGCCGTAAACGACGAGCCGAGCATTTTATTGATATGTGAAAGAT
Organism: Treponema socranskii subsp. paredis ATCC 35535; assembly: GCA_000413015.1. GTDB lineage: Bacteria > Spirochaetota > Spirochaetia > Treponematales > Treponemataceae > Treponema_D > Treponema_D paredis. The sequence continues at coordinate 1,651,419 of KE332515.1, read as the reverse complement.
AAGCTTTTGTCGGAACTTGAAAATAATACGGACATACGACCGTTTTGCCGAATTTCGTTTCGTAAGGATATTCGACGCGCATCGGAAGAATTTCATAGCCGCTTTCGAAAAAATCGCACGCGACGATGTTCGCCGCAAGCATAAGACTTTCCATATCGTCGCCGGTAAGCTCGACCATTAAGCCCCTGTCTCCGACTTGTACCGCGCCGAGCGTCGCACTGTTGATGATCGGCGCCATCGACATGATTTCGCCCTTGTCGTCGACGAGCAGCGGAAATTTATTAAAATCTTTTAAAATCCAACCGTATTCTTTTCCTTTCGGATGTTCGCTCAAAATTTCCCGGCACGTTATCGGCTCTGTGCACTGCAGCGGCACAAAAGACGTTGCATCCGGATCGACGGCTTTATAATGCACGGGAAATGCGATGTCGGAAACACGGTACACGCCCATCGAAATCGTCTTCCGCTTGCGTCCGAAATTCCACGCGAGTTTTTCCTGCGTTTGGATGATGTCTTTCAGCATCGCATCGTCGATCGCTTTTCCGGAAATCACAAAGGCGACGATGTACGGACGGATATGCTGCAGTTCGGCGTCCACGGTGACGATGCGGTTTTCCGGATCTTTTATAGCATCGGGGGCCGACATGAACTTTTGATAATCCGCATATTTTGCGCCGTCGTGCAGGGCGATCTGCCGCGCGATGCCGACCGTCGACCACAAGTCGGGACGATTCGTATCGTTGAGTTCGATTTTAATAACGCGTTCATCTTCTGACTTCGACGCATCGGGTCTTTCGTCGAGTTCGGCTTTTGCGCAGGGCAATTTTTTTTCAAGCGTATCGTAATCGTATTTTTTTCCGAGTAAAGTAAAAAAACTTTTTTCATTGACTTCGATTTTAGGCATTTCTATCCTCGCATTTATCGGCGGTTATTATAAAACATCATATTGATTTATTCAATTCGCACTATGCCGTCGTATCGCATCCCGTTCGTGCAAATCACTGTCGAGTTCAAAAAATATATCGCCGGTTTTTTCAATCGTGCGCGATAAATTCGGTACGCGAATCTTTGCAGATTGTCTGCGCCGCGCGTCTGCCCGCCCATCCCGCGATTATAAGGCCTCCGGGCATCATCGAACGCTCGCTTGCAAAGTAGAGACCCCGTACCGTCTTGGATTTTGCAGGCAATATGAACATCGGATCTCCGGGTTTCCACACGCTCATCCAACTGCCTTCAAAGCTCGCCGTATAGCGTTCGTAGGTCAAAGGCGTGGCCATATCGGTCACTTCGATCGCGTCCTTCGTTTCGGGAAAACGACTTTCGATTATTTTAATAAATTTATCGATAATTTCTTTTTTGCATTGCCGGTATGTGCCGTCGGCTTTTCGAGCTTTCCACCAATCGTAACTCCCGCCGAGCAAAAGGCAGGTGAGTGCGGTACAGCCATCGGGCGCATGATTCGCATGGCCCGCGTAATTGTTCAAGCGGATTTCCGTAAAGCGCAAACCCGCCGCTTCCAAGGGTTCGTCGAGCAGAAGTACGGGGCCGGCCGGTCTGTTCGATAAATCTGCTTTTATGCCGAGGGCGATAAACATATCTTGTTCGGTCGTTACGATTTTGCGCATCTGCTTCGCCCATCGCTCTTCAAGCGGTTTTGCAAAAAGCGAATCGACTGCGCGTCTCGTGTCGAAAGCGGCAATGACAAAATCCGATTTAACAATATCCGTTTGGGAGATTTCCGCCGAGTGATCGAAACCGTCCGCCGTATAGGGCAATGCGCCGGATTTCGGCCGCGCGATTTTAACTCCTGAAATTCTCTGCCCCTCCGTTACGATGCCGAGCACTTTCGTACGGTATACGATTTTTCCTCCGAGCGAAGTGAACGTATCGGCGATGTTTTGTGCGAGACGTAGCGAGCCGCCTTCGGGGTATCCGCAGTCGCCTGAGGCGAACGATGCAAGCGTATAGACAAGCGACAGCGCGTTGAATCTCGTACCTATGACGGAATGCAGCAAAGCGCGCAGTTTTTTGTTTTTAAATCGGGAGAGATAGTCGTCGTATGATACGTTTCTGAGGTAAAGCGCGGGAATCGCGGCGGGCGCCATGGGAAGCAATTCTTTCAGTGTCGGAATGGTGGGAGATTTTGTTTTTATCCACGGTATGTCGCGCAGGACGAAGTGTACCGGCAAAAACGTTTTGATGTCGCGGCAGAGCGCATCGATCGCTTTACGGTCTTCGGGCGCGGCTTCGATAAATTCTTTACGCATTTTATCGATATTGCGGTAGAGACGGATTTCCGTTTTTTCGTCGATGAGCGTATACAGCGGCTCACGGTAACGGACGGGATTGTTTTCTTTGAGCGCGCCGGTTTCTTTCCACACACGGTTCAGTACGAGTTTTTCGGATGAACCGGTGAGCCAGTGCATGCCCCCTTCGAAAAGATACCCTTTGCGCGACCAGCTTGTCGAAAGACCTCCGGGAATCGTATGCTGCTCATAAATCGTTACGTCGAATCCCGACCGTTGCAGATAAACGGCCGCCGAAAGCCCTGCGATGCCCGCGCCGATAACAACAACGGATCGCTTTTTCATAAAACGAGTATATCGACAAAAAGAAGGAGGAGCAAGGCTGCGTTTCGGTTAGATTTTTACGTGAGGAAATACGGGCTGCCGTATCGGAAACTTATGTTCGCTTTTTAATATTGTATAAAAATCGCGCTTTGAACGCGGGATATGTATTTTCCGATAATTCGCAAATCGATTTTGATCGTATATAAAACTTTATACCGTTATTATGACGCAATGCGGTAAATAAATTCGTGCGGCCATATCTTTTGTGGTAAACCTGTGGTATGCACGTATTCTGGAAAAATGTTTACCGGATAATCAATTATAGAGGAATCAATTTAAAAACGCTTGCCGCGCTTTCGGATGTGCCGTATTCGACGATTACAAACGGAAAAAATAAAGGAGAAGGACAGCCGTCCGTCGGAACGGCATATAAAATAGCATCGGCTTTGAACGAGCCGATAGAATCGCTTATGCGCGATGCGGTGCAATCGAAAAGCGGACGTATTCTCGAAGTAAAAAATTCCTTGCCGAAAAACGAAGCCGCGCGCTATCGCCGGTACGAACGCATTATCGATGCCCTTGAAAAACTCCCCGTCAACACCCGCGAATCGATTACGGATTTGATTCTCACCGTCGCTTCGGACGGAGAGACGAATTCGGATGCGGAAGTGAAAAAAACTTCCGAAAAGCGCATATACCGCGTTCGGCACTGATACGCCGTATATGCGCGGCAGTATTTTTATAACGGAGATTTATAGGTACAGCCCTCAAATTGCGCGCTTATTTTTATTTTGCTTTTTTGCACATTCCGCTGTATACTATAGACGGCGGCTCGATCGCCGCGGCCTGTGTTTCAGGCGTACCGAACACACGTACAGAGGAGGGCTGCATGACAAAAAACGTATTGGCAGTCGGTTTCGAGTTTGAAAAAAAACAGTCGGACAAGATCGAAACAAAGTTAAAGCGCATCGCCTATGCCGAAGATTTGATCATCGATTTTACTTTGCGGGTAAAATACGATAAAGAGTATTCATTCGATGCGACGTTCAATTTCCGTTGGGGAACACAGGGACACGTAACAAGCAAAGATTACAGTTTCGATGCCGGCCTCAACAAACTTATGGATACGCTCGATACGAAGATAAAAAAAGAAAAAGATAAAATCCAAGACCACACAAAATAACAAGATTTCGGCTGCAGGCGCGGCGGTGCCGGCAGCCGGACTTCCGCTCATATTTCAATTATTACCGTATTCCCGCTTCAAGACAGGTTTTTTCGTTTTGATACGCGTCTTGACGTTCTGTTGCTTTTTTTTCTATGTTTGTTTATAATTATACAAATTTTATAATAATCGGGTTATAATATTGTTATGGATGATTTAAAACGACAGATTAAAGAAGTGATTGTGTCGTCGTTGCAGCTGGAAGACATAAAGCCGGAAGATATTGACGACGCGGAGCCGCTTTTCGGAACGGGGCTGGGGCTTGATTCAATCGATGCTCTTGAATTGGGCGTAGCGTTGAAAAAGAAATTCGGCGTAAAGCTTTCCGCTGAAAGCGCTGATAATAAAAAGCATTTTGCATCGGTCGATGCATTAGCTGAATATATTGCTGCCGAAAAGGCGTAAGAGGAATTGTATGACTAAAGAAGAAATTTTCGACAACTTGAAAGCGATTCTTTCCAAAGAATTTGAAATCGAAGAGGATAAAATCACTCCGACGGCAAAGCTCGGCGACGATCTTGAGCTCGACTCCATCGATTCGATCGACTTGATCGTAAAGATGAAGGATTTCATTCCCGGCAAAGTCGATCCCGCGATTTTTAAAACGGTAAAGACGATGCAGGATGTCGTCGACGCGCTGTATCCGTATACGCAGCAGGCTTAACGTAAAAACGAATGCGGCAGGCTTTTGCGGCAGGCCGCTTCGTTTTTTTTAATCGATACCGTTTTCTGTCGATGAAAAAATTTGTTAAGGTTCTGTTTTATGCGGTCGCGTTTCTTTATCCCGTCCTTGTTTTTACTTTCCTTGTCGTATTAAAACTTCCGGTCAGGATTTTATCGCTGTGCATTATCGCTCTCGCTTTCGCGTTTTTTTTGGGCGCGACGGGACGGGCGCGGAGTGCGGACGGAAAGGAAAACGAAACGGTAAAAAACGGAAAGCGGGCTTTCGATTGGAAACCGCTTGCGCAGTCCGCGCTTTTTCTTGCAGCCGGTCTGTTTTGCTTTTTTACGAATCGAACCGTATTTTTAAAACTGTATTCGGTTGCGATCAGTGCAACGCTGCTCGTTGTTTTCGGCAGCACGCTTTTTTTGCCGCCGAACATCATTTTCAGATTTGCATGTCTGCAGGATAAAACGATACGCGGATCTGCAGCTGAAAGTTCGATAGAGCGGTACTGCCGCAAAGTGACCCTTGCGTGGTGCATTTTTTTTATCTGCAACGGAAGCGTTTCGGCGTTTACGACGTTTTTTTGTTCCGATACGGTGTGGTCGGTATACAACGGCGGCATTTCATACGCGCTTATGGGCTGTATGTTTGCGGTTGAATTTCTTATCAGAAGGCGGGTACAAAAAAAAATGCCGGAAGCGCATACGATCGGTACATTTACGGCGGATTCCCGCCCCGACAATTTTATCGTCTGTTACGAACGGAAGTGGTCGGACGGCGCGTATAAAACGTGGCGCGATTTTCTTTCCGATTCCGCAAAGCTTCGAAAATTCATTTCCGAAAAATCGGCTCAAAAATATATTCTCCACTGCGAAGATTACTGGTATTTTCTGTGCGCGTTCATTGCGCTTTTGCAATGCAAAAAAACGGTGCTTTTGACGCAAAACGTTACGAGCGAATTCATCGCGGAAATCAAAACGGACGGCGTCGAATTTTTAACCGATCGCGATATTGCCGGTGCGATTTTTATCCCTGATGTCGTCGAAAAGGCGGCTTTTCCGGCGGAAAACGATATGCGTTCGCTTCCGAAAATCGTTGCGGACGATACGGATATTTTGCTCTACACGTCGGGCAGCACCGGAAAGCCCAAAGGCGTCCGCCAGCGCATGACCGAATTCGAACTCGACAACGCGTTCGTCTTTTCCAAGTGGGGCGCGGAATTCGCAAAGCGAAAACTCGTTACGACGGTGAGTCAGCACCACATCTACGGTTTTTTATTCGGCATCGCGCTTCCGTTCGGGTACGGCGTTCCGTTTCGCCGCACGCGCATCGAATATCCCGAAGAATTCGAAACGCTTTCCGACGAATCTTATATGATCATCGCGACACCCGCATTTTTAAAACGCGCCGTTGAAACCGAGCGGAAACTGCCGCTCGACAATTGCTTTATCTTTACAAGCGGCGGAGCCGTTTCGAAAGAGCTTGCCGAAAAGACCGAAGCCGTATTCGGTTTTTGTCCGCTTGAAGTGTACGGTTCGACGGAAACGAGCGGCATCGCGTACCGGCAGCAGACGAAAGACGGACTTACGTGGACGCCCTTCGACAACGCGAAGATTTGGAAAGGGGAAGACGGTTGTCTCGTCATCGTCTCGCCGTATATCAAAGATCCGAAAGGTTTTGCGACCGCCGATTTGGTGGATCTCCTTCCCGACGGCAGATTCGTCATGAAGGGCAGGGCCGACTCGATCGTAAAGATAGAGGAAAAACGCATTTCGATGACGGAAGTCGAAAACAGGCTTTTACAGAGCGGCTTCGTTTCCGACGTAAAAGTCATCGCGCTCGAAGATGTGCGTCAGTATCTTGCGGCGGCGCTCGTACTCAATACGGACGGTAAGCGGAAATTTCAAAATGAAAAAAAATTGACAATTAATAAATTCTTTCACGATTATCTTATGAATTATTTTGAAAACGTCGTCATTCCGAAACGCTGGCGCTATGTCGCGTCTCTTCCGTGCGATGTGCAGGGTAAAAAGCACAAGGAAGATATAGCAGCTTTGTTTGCGGCGCGCGATGCGTCGGATGCGGCCGTACGATAAAAACCGCACGGAACTGCGATACATACGGACGGAATACGGCGCAATGACGTATGCATAAAAAAGGAGGCATGATAAACATGAGTGAAAATCTGCACGATATCGTCGATGAAAAGATACTTTCGCAGAGCGGGGATTCCGCGGAGATAGAATTTTTTATTCCTGCTTCGAGCGATTTTTTCGACGGGCATTTTCCGGAGTTCAAACTGCTTCCCGCCGTCGCACAGTTTGAAATTATAACGCGGTTTTCAAAAAAATATTTCGGCACGGAGCGCTATGTGCCGGAAATCAAACGCATTAAATTTTCCGCGCCGATCAGACCCGATACGCTCGTCTGCTTAAAGCTTGAGTTCAATCGCGAAAAAAAATCGATGTCCTTTTTGCTGTGGGATGCAAAAAAATCCGATAAAGCGTATTCGTCGGGAATCTTCGTTCCTGCGGTGTAATCGATGGATGCGGTGCAAAACTCGTCGCGAAACGATGCGGCGCAGAAAGCTGCGATAAAACTCGGCTTCGTCATTCCCGTGTACAATCACGGTTCGACGGTCGGCTCCGTCATCCGCTCTCTTGCCGTATACGGCCGGCCGATCATCGTTGTGGACGACGGTAACGATGAGGCGAATAAAAAGCAGATCCGCGCGGCTGTCGATTCGTGTCCGCTTGCCGTACTTGTCGAACGGAAAAAAAACGGCGGTAAGGGCAAAGCGATGATGAGCGGTGTTTTAAAAGCGCGCGAACTCGGTTTGACGCACGCCTTTCAAATCGATTCGGACGGACAGCATGATGCGTCGCGCGCTTCTTTTTTTATCGAAGCGGCGGAAAAAAATCCTTCTTGCCTCATCTGCGGTACGCCCGTATTCGACGAATCGGTGCCGCTTTCCCGTAAAAAAGGCAGAGAGATTTCTAACCGCTGGGCTCGCTTTGTGTCTCTGAGCGATGAAATCGTCGACGCCATGTGCGGCTTTCGGATCTATCCGGTCGAACCGTATTGCCGCCTGCTCAGCTGCCGTGCGTGGGTCGATGCGCGCATGGGATACGACGCGGACATCCTCGTACACTTCGTATGGAGCGGCGTGCGTATAAAATCCTATCCGGTGCGCGTAACTTACCCCGCAGACGGTATTTCGAATTTCCGTATGGTGCGCGACAATATCCGCATATCGCTGTCGTTTACGAAATTGTTTTTCGGCATGATCGTGCGCTTGCCGCTTTTGGCGTTCCGCGCGATTTGCAGAAGAGGGACTCATGGCTGAACTTGCGGAGAGGACGGACGAACACTGGACGCAAAAGAGAGAAGAAGTATCGAGCAGCCGCCCGATCGTATTCCTTGTGTGGCTCGTTTCGCATCTGCCCCTGTGGTTTGTCGGCTTGCTCGCATTTCCCATTTCTTTTTTTTATTTTGCGTGTTCGAAGCGTGCCCGAGTCGAATCGCGCGCGTATCAAAATCGGCTGCTGCGGTATACCGAAGGCAGAGATGATCGCATAAAGCGGCCTCATATCTATAGACACATCGTGTCGTTTGCATTATGCATTGTCGAAAAGATCGAAGGCTGGTGCGGTAAAATCGATTTTAATAAAATCAAGCTTCACGAAGACGACGTTACATTGCTGATCGAAGAGCTCGATCGAAAAAAAGGCGCGCTGCTTATCGGCTCGCATTTGGGCAATATCGAAATGCTGAGGAGTCTTGCAGAATACGGCCGCACCGGCGTGTCGCACTATGTGCCCGTTACGGCGATTTTGAATTTGAATACGACACAAAAATTCAACAACACGATAAAAAAAATCAATCCGCACGTGCAGCTCAATATAATAAATGCGGATGAAATCGATGCCGGAACGATTTCGCTTTTGATGGACAGGATCGATGAAGGCGGCCTCGTCGTCATCGCCGCCGACCGCACTTCTCTCAGTACCGTAGACAGATCGATAACGGAAAATTTTCTCGGTAAATCCGCGCGGTTTTCGTACGGCGCGTTTTTGCTCGCAGCGCTTTTAAAAGCGCCGACGTATTTCGTCTTTGCTCTCCGCGAAAAAACGCTCATGCTTACGCCGCGCTATTCGATGCACGTACATAAAACCGACATAGCATTCGATTGTCCCCGCGCGGAACGGGAGACGCGGATCAAACGTTTATGCCGTGAATACGTCGCTCTTCTGGAAAAGTATTGCATAATGTATCCTCTGCAGTGGTATAATTTTTTTAATTTTTGGGTTGAAGACGAAAATCTCAAGGAAGCATGATATGAACGGTTCGCTCATTTCGGAAGAGATGACATTTAAAGTCGAATTTTACGACGTCGATTCGATGCGCGTCGCATGGCACGGAAATTACGTAAAATTCATCGAGCGAGGCAGGTGCGCGCTGCTCGATAAAATCGGCTACGGCTATCTGCAGATGGTCGAAGACGGCTACGCGTTTCCGGTGACTTCGTTGAATATAAAATACGTGCGATCGCTCGCATTCGGAGATGAAGCGCGCATTACAGCCTCATTGATTGAATACGAAAATCGTCTTAAAATACGCTATGAGATTTACAATGCGAAAACCGGCGTTCTTGCGACAAAGGCGGAAAGTACGCAGATGGCGGTAAAGATAGAAACGGGTGAAACGTGTTTCGTGTGTCCCGAAAAATTGATCGCCCGCGTTGAAGTATTATTAAAAAATAACGGCGTTTGATAGGCGCTTACGGAGGTATTGTATGAAAAAAATACTTGTTAATTTTATATGTGTTCTTGCTTTTGCGGCGATGCCGCTTTTTGCCGCGGATGCGACATTCGATAGCGTATGTGCCGATCTTGCGCGCCATCCGAATACGACCGGAAACTTTACGCAGGTGCGTACGATTTCGAAAGTGAACCGTTCGCTCACGTCGAGCGGAACCTTTATATTCAGCCTCGACGGCATTATGTGGAAAACGCTGAAGCCGTTTCCGTCGTCGCTCGTCGTCGGTTTGACGAGCGTTATTCAAACGACCCCCGACGGAAAAAAAACCGTTATCGACGCGTCGAACAATCAAATCTTTACGAGCATTTCGACGACGCTCTCTTCGATTTTTTCGGGCAATGTAAAAAAATTATATGAAAATTTTTCCGTCGCATTTTCTTCAGACGGAAACAAGTGGAATGCCGTTCTTACTCCGAAAGACAAAACGGTTGCCGCCGTCATGAAATCGCTCGCACTCGGCGGAACGGGCGCATCCGGCGGAGCGGAATTCGATACGATCGTTATGACTGAAGCGGGCGGCGACACCATCACTTATACGTTTTCGAATCAAAAATATCCGAAGGAGCTTTCTGCCGATGAAAAAGCCGTCTTTACCGCGAAATAAAACTTTCGCATTTGCGTGGCTCGTTTTTCACGCGCTCATTCTTATTCCGTGCCTTTTTATCATTGCGCGTGCTGGCAGGGTAAACCTTGACGCCGATCTTTTCAATATGCTGCCCAAGCCGGATATCGGCAAAGCGATGGGAGTCGCCGACGAGCGTCTCACCGAAACGACGGGGCAAAACGTATTTATCCTCGTGTCGCACAAAGATTTCAATACTGCGAAGTCCGTTGCGGAAACCGTATATGGAGAGCTCGAATCGAGCGACGGCTTCAAATCGGTATCGCTTTATTCCGATGCGGCGATGCTTGAAGGCGTGACGAAGTTCGTTCACGAATACCGCTGGAATCTGCTTGATGATGAAGCCGTTGCAGCTCTTTCGTCTCCGGGCGGCGCGGAAAGTTTTGCGGAAAACGCGCTCGCGAAAGCTTACGGCGCCTTTACGTTTTCTTCTCTTGAAAATCTAGGCGACGATCCTTTTATGCTCGACGAATACATACTGCAGTATTATCTTGCGTCGCTTGAAAATTCGGGAACGTCCGTTTCACCGAAAGACGGCGTACTCGCGACGGAATACGAAAGCGTCTGGTACGTGATGATTCAGGGTATTCTAAGCAAAGAGGGAGCGGCGCTCGCAAGCAAGTCGAATGCCGTCGTGCGGATTTATGAAGTCTGCGAACCGCTTGAAAAAGACGGAGTGCGCTTTGTGTATTCGGGTACGCCCTTTCACAGCCACAAAAGTTCGACATCGGCGAGCAACGAAATTTCAATCATTTCGACCGTGACGCTGCTCGGTATTATTATTTTGCTGCTGCTCGTGTTTAAAAATCCGCTGCCAATCGTTTTGTCCATCGTGTCGATTTTGCTTTCGATTGCAGCCGCATTTGCGATGACATACATGTGCTTCTCTCAAATTCACATACTGACGCTTGTGTTCGGAACGTCGCTGATCGGCTCCTGTATCGATTACAGTCTGCATTTTTTTATCCACTGGAAAGCTAACCGAACGCTTACGAGCGGAGCAGAAATCCGCAGTCACTTGATGACAGGTCTTTTGCTGTCGCTTATCTCTACCGAACTTTGTTACCTTATCCTCGTATTTGCACCTTTCGGATTGCTCAAGCAGATGGCGGTGTTTTCGCTTACCGGCATTTTCAGTGCATTTTTAACCGTCGTAAGCATGTATCCTCTGCTTGCGATGCCGGCCGATGAGAAGCGCGTCATTCCTCTTGTCAATATGATTTCCGCGCCTGCCTGGTACGACAAAAAGAAAATCAGCCGGATTGCGGTAGCCGCCGTTTTTACGGTGACTCTTACGACGCTTTTCGTCAATCGCAAAAATATTAAAATAGAAAACGATGTCAATAAATTGTACGAAGCGCAGGGGCGTGTCCGCGACGATGCCGTCATTTCGTATAAAGTACTCAACTACAATCCGACCGGCTGGTTTATCATAGCCGGAGATACGATTGAAAAAACGCTCCAAACGGAAGAAGCGCTGTGCGCGCGCCTGACCGAAATTAATAAAGGCAAAAAGCTCGGCGGTTACGTTGCGACATCGCAGTATATTCCGTCTGCGGCAAAGCAAAAGAAATCTCATGAAGCGGCGGGAAAGCTTTTGGCTCTTGCGCCCGTTCAATACGAAATGCTCGGCTACGATGCTTCTCTTGCAGCGGAATTGCAAGCGTCTTACGATGCCGACGGTAAAAAATACGTCACGCCGGAAGACGATATCCCCGAATACCTTAAAAAGGCGATATCTTCCGCGTGGCTCGGGAAAATCGACGGAAGATATTATTCGATCGTACTTCCCATGTCGATTACCGATGAAGATGCATATATACGCATAGCATCGGAAGATCCGAATGTTTACTTTGAAAATAAAATCAAAGATATCGGACGCGATTTGGATCGTCTGACAAAAACGATTTTGATGCTGTTTGCAATCGCATACGTAGTCATCGTTATCGTGCTCAAGATTTTTTATAATTGGAAGCATACGCTGAAAATCGCGTCGATCCCGCTGCTCATCGTGCTTGTCATCGCGTCGATTTTTTCAGCGCGCGGCATACCGCTCGAATTCTTTTCAATCACCGGTATGATTTTGGTTTTCGGACTCGGTCTCGATTACGTCATTTACATGATCGAAAATGAAAAACGGAGCGATACGTCCGTGAACGCGCGGCTCGAACCCTTTGCGATTTTGCTGTCTTTTTTGACGACCGCCGTTTCTTTCGGTGCGCTCGCACTCAGTTCCTTCGTGCCCGTACACATGCTGGGGCTGTCGATTTTCCTGGGGTTGACAACCGCGTTTTTATGTACGGTGTTGTAGGGAGGAGATGTTTTTCGCTGCGGGGCGAAGCATAAAAAGTATATAAGCGCCGGAGGCATGCTTATGAAGCGCGTCGGTATCGTGTTTGCTGTGTTTTTTATCGCGGTGCAGGTAATTTGTGCGGGCGAGGCTAAATACTATTCCGATTGGGAAACAGGGTATAAGGGCTATGCGGAAGCCGAGTATATAGGGAAGGGCGATGCTGAACGATATCTTGAAGAAATTAAAGAAAAATTTCAAAAAGCTGAGTTAGACGGAGAATATGACGTTTCCGATATATTAAAGCTTACGAAAGAGGATTTATGGCTGTGCCGATCCGCTTTGTCCGAATATGATTTGGAAGACGGAGAAATATACGGCATATATTGGTATCGTACGCCGGATCCTGACGCTTTTAAATTTTTAGTTGCCGTTATAAAGGATAACGGAAAGTCGTTTGACTATTATTTTGCAAAAGCTGTAACAAAAAAAGAATAGTATTATTTTTTCGTTAATTCTCTAACCGAAGCAGGCAACTTTTCTTGCTGTTGCGGCAATCTCATTGATTATTTCCTCGGCTGTTTATCTTAAAGGGTTGGTGTTTCGGGCGATTTTTAGGAAAAAACTGTTGACGAAGTGTGAACTGTAGTTTACAATACAAGTATGAACTATGAAGTAAGGCAGACAGAAGAATTTTCAAAATGGCTTAAAAAACTGAAAGATGCCGTTGCAAAAGTAGCGATAGCAAGGCGGATTGACAGAATGAAAGAGGGCAATTTCGGAGACTCAAAGTCGGTCGGCGGCGAAGTGTTTGAACTAAGGATTGATGTGGGCAAGGGCTATCGTGTTTACTGTACAAACAAAAATAACAAGATCGTGATACTTCTTGTAGGCGGTGATAAATCTACACAGGATGAGGATATAAAGATCGCCAAGAAAATGGTTAAGGAGATTTAAGATGTTGAAAACTACGGAATTTGATATTGCTGAATATCTCGACACGGAAGAATTAAGAGAAGGCTACCTTGAACTTGTTGCAAAGGACGGCACACAAGAGGAACTGCTCCGTGCAATAAACGCAGTGGCAAGAGCGAGAGGAATGACAGAGACTGCAAAGGAAGCGGGGATTACACGGGAGGGCTTGTATAAGGCACTTTCTCCGAACGGAAATCCTACATTCTCAACCGTTTGGAACATTCTCCACGCTATCGGTTATACACTCACGCCTACACCGATAGCAAAAACGATGTAACGAATCGGAATATTAATCCCTTACCCGAAGCAGGCAACTTTTCTTGCTGTTGCGGAACCTCATTGATTATTTCATCGGCTGTTTATCTTAAAAGGTTGGTGTTTCGGGCGATTTTTAGGAAAAAACTGTTGACGAAGTGTATATCATGCTATACAGTATAATTGTGTATAAGGTATTACAGACAGAAACATATAAGAAATGGTTTAAAAAACTCCGTGATGAAAGAGCGAAATTCGCCATAGGTCAAAGAATTGCAAGAATGACAGTTGGCAATTTCGGGGATAGACGGTAGGCGGTGGAGTTTTTGAGCTGAGGATAGATGTAGGAAAAGGCTACAGAGTTTATTTTACGAACAATGGAAAGCAGATTGTAATACTTCTTGTGGGTGGTGATAAATCAACACAAGATGAGGATATAAAGACCGCCAAGAAAATGGCCGGGGGTATCGATTATGGAAAAATTGACTGAATTTGATATGGCAGAATATCTTGATACCGAAGAATTACAAAAAGGCTATCTTGATTATAATGCCAAAGAGGGGACACCTGAAGATTTACTCCGTGCAATAAACGCAGTGGCAAGAGCAAGGGGAATGACAAAGACGGCAAAGGAAGCGGGCATTACAAGAGATGGGCTTTACAAGGCACTTGCCCCCGAAGCGAACCCCGCTTTTTCAACGGTGTTTAACATTCTCCACGCTATCGGTTATACACTCACGCCTACACCGATAGTAAAAACGATGTAACGAATCGGAATATTAATTCTTTAACCGAAGCAGGCAACTTTTACATTTTTCGGCGCGTTTTGCATCGCAAGCCATAACGTAAGTTTCATTTGCATTGCCATCCAGCTTTCCGGTGTTGTAGCCGTTGCTTTAGCAATCCTGATTGCCATTTCCGGACTTAACGCGGATTTTTCATTTACAAATTCCGAGAGCGTTTTTCTTGTAACCCCAAGCATTTCCGCCGCATCGGTGATGCTTACACTCAACGGTTCAAGAACATCTTTTAAGAATACTTCGCCCGGATGAGTCGGTTTTCTAGCCATAGTTATCCTTAATGGTAATCCTGATAATCGACAAGAAATGCATCTTGTCCCTCAAAATAAAAAGTGACACGTAACATATCAAGTTATGTTGCTGGGATTTTCTCACGCGCAAAGGCTCCGCAAAACCGCGGAGCCTTTGCATCCCTTATTAATTATTATTTTTCTTTTCGTCGAATTCTTTTCCGAAAGGTTTTGTCACGTAGATGAGTACGGGCGTCATGAGATAGTCGGCAGCGAGTGCCGTCGTCAAACCGATAATCGACAGCATACCGACGCGGTGTGTTGCATTCATCAGGCTGAACGAAAACACAAGGAACATGGCGCAGATGATGACCGTCGTCATACACATTGTCTTTCCGACTTCAAGGTACGTACGTAAAACCGCATCTCGGTAATTGCCGTGCACTTCATAATAATATTTAACGTGATTGATGAAGTGGATCGTGTCGTCGACGGCGATGCCGAGTATCATCGGCATGACGGTCATCGTCATCATATCGAGCTGGAAGCGGAAATAGCCCATGATGCCGGCGAGAATAATCACCGGCGTTATATTCGGGATCATACCGATGAGTCCCGTTCGGATACTCATAAATACGAGGATGAGCATTGCGGCGATCATGATGAATGAGCCGGCAAAGGATTTTAATTCACCTCTTACGATTTTGCCGTTCATTTCCGCAAATTCGGCAACCGCTCCGATAGCCGAAACTTCGGCTCCGGGGAAAAGTTCTTCGGCCGCTTTTTCGGCATCCGCGATGTTCGATACGATTCGGTCGCTGTCGTATGTCGCGAGGTTGACGTTGACGTATGCCATGTTGTAATCGGCATTGATCCAATTGTAGAGTCTTGTGCCGCCCGAACTTTCATAGAGAAAAAGTTCCTGCGTCAACAAAGCTTCGTCATCGGGAATCGTATAGTATGCCGCGTTGTCTCCGTTGAGCATGAGGTTCGTTTCTTTTACGATATCGAGAACCGATTGGACGCGCGGCGTACCGTTCGACTTGCGCGTCAAACTTAAATTGCCGAGCCGATTTTCGAGTGCTTCGAGCGCTTTCATACGTTCAGGTTTTTTAAATTCGTCGACGTCCGGATACTCGATTAATATTTTGTACGAAAACACGGAACCGAGCTGCGTATCCTGCAGTTTTACCAATCGTGCGATGTACGGAACCTTTGTACCGAGCATTTCGATATAATCGAGCGTTACGCGGATCTTGAAAATCCCCGGTATAAAAACCATGACCATTGCAAAGCCGATAATGAGAACCGCTTTACTGTGTTTGAGCACATGCTTTCCGAAAGATTCGAACGCGAGATCGGTTTTCGTAGCTTTTTGCATCTGCGTGTTCCGATCGGCTTTTTTGTCTTTACCGAACGAAAGCAGAACGGGAATTAAAATAATCGCATAGAGGAATACGACTAAAACGGTCGCCGAAGATGTTACGCCGAGCCATTTGAGAGGTCCGATATCGACGAAGGCGAAGGAGATGAGCGAAGCGATTGTCGTGAGTGCGGTAAAAAAGAGCGGCCAGCCGGTTTCTTCAACCGACGTGATGACGGATTCTTTCCGAAGCCCCGTCTGTCTGAAATGCAGCTTAAATGAATTGATGTAGTGGATCGAATAACCGACCGACAGCGCCATGCCGAGCAGAATAGGAATGCTCATCATATTTTGATCGGCGACGATGCCGAAATACGCCATAAATCCGAATACGACGCAGATACCGCCGACGGTCGAAAAAACCGGTACGATCAGTCCTCTCAGCGACCGGACGAATAAAATCAAACAGATGATCATAGCGATAAAGCCGCTTATGATATTGCGGGACATTTCCCGCCTCATTACGTCGCTTTCTTCGCATTCGGTATACGGCGTTCCCGCACAGATGAGATTCCATTTGTCGCTTTGCCATTTCGGGTCGTCGAGCAGTTTGTGCGCCGCTCTGCCGGCTTTATACATACCGGTGCGCGCTTTATTGTCTTCTTCGCCGTAACCGTACAAGTTGAGGATGACCCACGTTTCGGTCGCATCTTCGGAAACGAGTTTGTTTGCGATCGCTTTGCGAGACAGGAGAAATTGTCTGATGGAATCCATCTCCGCTTTGCCTTCTGCCGTGTGCGTATCGGGGATCCCGTTTTTGAAAGGCGTGACGACTTCCATGCCGTCTTCCGTTCCTTTTATAACCGATACTTCAACTACGGATGTTACTTCGCGCGCATACGGAATCGATTCAAGCATTTCGTTTCCGAGCCGGTCGATCATGTTGAGAACATCGGAATCGAATATATCTTTTGATTGAACCAAAACCGTGATGACGTCTTCGTTTCCGAATGTTTGTTCAAAGCGGTCGGTTGCGAGTTTGATTTTTTCTTTGTCGCCGAACCAATCTTCCTGCGAATCTTCGGCAACGAATTTTCTTAAACCCGAAAATCCGACTGCCGTGATGATGAACATGGCGATTAAAAAAAGCCATCTGAATTTAATTTGGATTTCGCCGAATTTGCGAAACGCTTTGTTTATTTCCAAAACTTTCATAAAAACTCCCATAAAAACTTTTGCAGGTACTTGCAGCGAAGCTTCAAGCAAAGTACAACTTTCGAAAAAGTTTTTAGCCGTACGCGAGCGCGCACATGTTCAATAGTCGAGTTTGCAAATACAGTGTATTGTATTCAGACGATTTTTATTGGAACGATACGTATACACGTCTTATGCAAACATCCGCCAAACTCGAGATAAGAACGCTGCGATTTCGAGCAATGCGCAGAAATCGCGAGTGTCTCCGATAAAAGAAAAACGCTTCAGCGTTTTTCGGCTTTAGACTCCAGCGACGGCGATATTTCAGACGGCGCTTTTTATCGTATCTCCTGTTTTGCGGTTAGCTTATGCTAATTGTATCGCCTTGTCAAGAACAAAAAAATCTGCCGACCGGAACGGAAAAACTTTATCCGTTTATAAGATACGGCTTTACATAAAAAATTTGACAAGCCGAAAAAGCGGATTTATACTGCTTTATATTGCGGAATAGGAATTCTTTACTGTATTGCCGAATCGAAGCCGCAAATAAGGAGGATTTTAAAAATTATGGAAAAAAAAGAAGGTTTTAAATTAGGTCTCTTGCCGCAGCTGGGCTTGGGAATTATTGCCGGCGTATTGTTGGGACTGTTCGTACCCGCTTCGGTGATGGGTATTATCGCAACGATTAAAAAATTGCTCGGATCGCTCATCTTTTTTGCCGTTCCGCTCGTTATTTTCGGTTTTATCGCTCCCGCAATCTGCGATTTGAAAGCAAACGCAGGAAAGATGCTCGGTGCGTTTTTGCTTATGTCGTATGCGTCGGCCGTCGGCGCGTCGTTATTTTCAACCGTGGCAGGCTATATACTGATTCCGTTTCTGCACATTCCGTCGCAGGCCGCCGCGCTGCTTGAAGTGCCGGCAACTCCATTCGCATTGAATATCCAGCCCATTATGCCGGTTATGACAGCTTTGCTGCTCGCGATTTTGGCAGGTATTTCGGTTATCTGGACGAAGGCTGCGACCGTTGAAAAACTTTTGAAAGAAATACAGGCAATGGTTCTTGCTGTCGTCAACCGTGTTATCGTGCCGGTGCTGCCGTTTTTTATCGCGACGACTTTTGCCGAACTCGCATACAACGGCAGTTTGACGCGCCAGCTTCCGGTATTCTTAAAAGTCATCGTCATCGTATTGATCGGGCATTTTATTTGGATGACGCTGCTCTATCTTATCGGCGGAGCGGTTTCAAAGAAAAATCCGCTTGAAGTCGTAAAGCACTACGGTCCGGCATACGCTACGGCAGTCGGTACGATGTCGAGCGCGGCAACGCTTCCGGTCGCTTTGCGCTGCGCGCATAAATCGAGCGCTTTACCTTCGGATATCGTCGACTTTGCCATTCCGCTCGGCGCGACGACGCACTTGTGCGGATCGGTTTTGACCGAAACTTTTTTTGCCATGACGATTTCCCAGCTGCTCTACGGTTCGGTTCCTTCCATCGGAACGATGGTTTTATTTTCATTCCTGTTCGGTGTATTTGCCGTAGGAGCACCCGGTGTGCCCGGCGGAACGGTTATGGCATCTCTCGGTATCGTTATCAGCGTGCTCGGTTTTAACGAAATCGGTACGGGATTGCTCATTGCGATTTTTGCGCTGCAGGACAGCTTCGGTACGGCATGCAACGTAACCGGCGACGGCGCCCTTGCGCTGATTTTGCGGGGCATCTTTTACAATCCCGACGGTACTGCAAAAAAGGCGGCAAAGACCGCCGATTGATCGCTTTCGTCCGGCCGGCAGCATTGCCCGCGGTATCGATTTCAGATATCGGCGATCGATACCGCCGCATCTGCGGACTCATCGCAACGAGCGCGTAAGCGCGAAGCTTCGAGCGGCGCACACGTATATCCGCGAGTTTTCGAGAGAAAACGGTTTGCCCTGCAAACTTGAAGTTAAATTGAACGGCGCAATTTCAGACGTTCAATTTAAACCTTCCTTAAAATTCAACAGTCGAACAAAATATCAATTTTGGAGACTGTTGAA
>KE332515.1:1630522-1632091 GCA_000413015.1 Treponema socranskii subsp. paredis ATCC 35535 | reverse complement strand
CCGAAACTCGAAGTTAAATTGAACGGCGCAATTTCAGACGTTCAATTTAAACCTTCCATACTTCCCGATAATTTTTTTTCGAATTCTCTGGACAAAATCGCAACAACTCGTTATAGTTCCGTAAGTTACCGAACAATCGGTAACCTTTTCTTTCGATCGCACTTGTTCGGGAATTATATGACGGAAAGCGCTTCAACGCGGGACAAAATAATCGACGCTGCATTTTCGTTTTACCGCAATCCGGTATTTACGAATATTTCGCTGTCGCAGATCGCGCAAAAAGTCGGTATCAGCAAAGCGGCCATTTTTAAACATTTTTCGAGTAAAGCGTCCCTCGATCAGGCGTTGTTTGAGCGCATGTTCGACGGCATCGCCGAAGCGATAAGGCGGATGATCGAATGCTGTAAAAACGGTAAGCGCATCGAAGCTATGTCCGAGGCGATTGATTTTCTCATCAATCATCGCGAATACGTCATGTATTTTCAATCTCGGCAATGTATTGCCGATGAAGCGACTCTTGTACACGAGCTCCGTAAGCGCGGCGTGATCGTACCCGACTCTTTTTTCCGTGCCGACGGTTCGCTTAAAGATATCGATCTCTATGTGACGAGCATCTACGTCGGTACGACGATTTTTATTTTTGCGCTGCTTCGTTTTGAAGCGCTCGATACGAATGCTCCGAACATTGCTGATTCCGCCGGCTTTGCGGATAAGCTTGCGGTCCTGATTGAAAACGGTATCGGAAAAAATATTCCCGAAAGAGAGCGGCTCGCACAGCTCGATGCGCGCTTTAAATCCGCAATGCAAAAAAAAGCGCCGCTTACCGATGAGCTTCTTGCACTCGCTTCAGTCGTATCCGAATACGGAGCTGCGGGCATTACGATCGAACGCTTGGCAAAAAAATTGAGCCTCGCCAAAAGTTCTCTTTATTCGCGTTATAAAAATAAAAGCGAAATGATCGACTCGCTTATAAAAAATGAAGTGATTCGGATGTACGGTATGATTGCCGAAAATATGGAAGGTTTGACGACCGGCGAAGAATGTACGTATGCCGTCCTCCGAACGGAATTGCTGTATTTTATAAAGTATCCGCAGATAGTCGATATCTGTTCGAGTCTCATCGGCATCAACGATTTTGTCGATCGTGCCGAAGCGCCGGATTTTGTCGATACGATATACGATTCGGTTTATTGGAAGCGTTTTATCGCTTCGTTTCCCGATGTCGGTATACCCCCGACTTCTCAACGCGTTCTCGGCTGGTTTTTTGCTCTCGCCGTTACGATGTTTATCCATTGCCGGAGGCTCGGTTTTTCGGACAAGCGTATGTTTGCCGCATTGAAAAAAATATACGCGATGGCGGAATCGGGAATCGGAAGCACAGCCGTTCGCAAGCGGAGCGGAAGCTGACGGCCGCGGCACTTGCAAAGCGTGAAGTTGTCCGTGTAAACGGTACGGAAGACGGCTTGCATGATACCGTTCCTTAAAATTCAACAGTCGAACAAAATATCAATTTTGGAGAGTGTTGAATTCGTGCGCAAAAGCGCACAGTTGATTAAGCGACGTTTGCCG
>KE332515.1:1553939-1630387 GCA_000413015.1 Treponema socranskii subsp. paredis ATCC 35535 | reverse complement strand
GCGCACAGTTGATTAAGCGACGTTTGCCGAAAGGCAAACTCGGAGTTAAACGAGACGCGCTATTTTAGCGGCTCGTTTAAACGTTCCTTAAAATTGCACAACGAGTAAATCTTCAGATTTAGGAGATGTGCAATTGGTGCGCGCGAGCGCACGGTTAATAAGCGATGTTTCGTGCGCACTTAATAATTTGTATGAACTGAGGAGTTAAGATGAATATATGCAATAAAAAATACAAAGCGATTTTATTAATTTTTTTTAGCGTCATGCTGTACTCTTTTGCTCAAAGCGGCGATACTTTTTCCTCTGGTGCGCCTTTGCAAAATGCTGCGGGCGATAAGGCCGTAACTGCAGCGGCACGTGCAGAAACGGTAACGCTGACGATCGATGAAGCGGTTGCCTATGCGCGTGCCCACAGCCGCGCACTCAAAAGTGCGGATATCGATTTGGAGATAGCCAAGCGTGCATCCGACAATGCGTGGAACGTATTTTTACCCGACGTGCAGGCGACGGGAACGCTCAGCCGTACGACGGATATCAGCGGTTCGATCGAACAGCAAAATCTTTTTCGTAGACTCGCGCTTCAGCCGCCTATTTCGGAAACGGAAAGTATGCACTGGGCGGCTGTCGGAAACTTGAGCGCGGGTGTGAATTTGAGTCTTGCGTACATCGGTCAAATACGCGCGGCAAAGGCGGGCTATGAAGGCGGAAAAATTACGCGGGAGCAAACCGAACGAAAAACGATTACGAATGTTAAAAAATTGTTTTTTGCTCTTTTGCTGCAGCGGGACAGCCTTGCCATTCAGCGGGAAACGCTCGAAAACGCACGGCGGCGGAGCGTGCAGGCGGCGGTCAATTATCGAAACGGAACGATTCCCGAACTGCAGCTTTTGCAGGCGCAAGTGCAGTATGAAAATCAAATTCCCGAAACGGAGCAGGCCGAAACGTCTCTTGCACAGCAGCTCGATATGTTCGTGTTTTTGCTCGGTATGCCTTCCGGTACGAAGCTTGAACTTGCGGGTTCGATCGAGCCCGTTCTCATCGATGCGGACGCCGGCGATTTGATCGAAAAGTACGGAACTGCTTCGCTTGCGCTGCGTTCCCTCGACAACAATATCGAAACGCTCGAGCACAATCTTTCGGCGCTCGACTTTGCAAGTTTTTCACCGGCTCTGTCTTTGAATTGGAATTACCAGCCGATGCTTCGCGACGCTTTCGATTCGAATTGGTTCGATAAGGATAATTGGAACGATAACGGCGCGTTCAGTGCGACGCTCGCGTGGAACATTACGAATATGCTGCCCTTTTCGCCGAACCGCCAAAAAGCGAAAGACCTTCGTGCGAATCTCGAAAAGCTTAAAATCTCGCGCGAACAGCTTAGTGAAAATCAAAAGCTCGAAGTACGCACTGCAATCAATACGCTCGATCAGGCAAAACGCCAGATCGCTTCGATGCAGCGAAACGTCGAGCTCGCACAGCGTTCGTATGCGATGACGCTGCGTTCGTATCAAAACGGTACGACCGAACTGCTCGATCTCCGCGATGCGGAACGGCAGCTCAATCAAGCTCGGCTCGGCTTGGCGAATCAGCGCTATCAATATATTACGGCATTGCTCAATCTTGAAGAAACCTTGAATACGGATTTGACGATAAAAAATACCGCAGCAACGGCAAACGGAGGAACTCGATGAAATATTCGAATCGCTTTATACAAATCGCCCGCATCGCATCGATCGTTTTAATAATCGCTTCGGCTGCGGGCTGTAAAAAAAATACGGCTGCAGCCGGCGGTGAAGGTGACGATATCGTTTACGCCGTCAACACGTATAAAATCGAAGAAGGCAACCTCGATCAATATCTCGAATTCGGAGGGGACGTCGCATCGGTTTCGGCAGTCGACGTGCTGCCGGATATGAGCGGAAAAATTTCACGCGTGCTTTCGAACATCGGCGATACGGTTGCAAAAAATCAAGTGATCGCATACGTCGATGCAAGCCGTCCCGGTATGTCGTACAGCGAAAGTCCCGTGCGCGCTCCGGTAAGCGGAAGGATCATCACATCGATGCCGTCGGTCGGTGCGACGGTTTCGCAGACGATGCCCGTCGTGCAGATCGGCAATACCGACGATTTGGAAATCCGTGTCAATATTCCCGAGCGCTTTGTAAGCCGCATCCGGCGAGGACAGTCGGCGACCGCGCAGTTTGCAGCCTATCCCGGCATCGACTTTACGGCAAAGGTCGTCGAAGTGTCTCCCGTGCTCGATACGACGACGCGGACGATGGCGGTAAAGCTGCATCTTGCTCCGCCGGATGAACGCATTAAAGTCGGCATGTACGGAAGCGTCCGTCTCATCACCAACAGTATACAAAACGCGATCGTCGTCCCGTCGGGAGCTGTCATCACGCGGGCGGGTAAGCCGTATATCTTTGCAATTGCGTCTCAGGCGCAAGGCGATAAAGCTGCCGTTGTAAAAATGCTGGCGGTAACGGAAGGCATCTCCGTCGACAACCGCACGGAAATTACGAGCGGGCTTTCGGCAGGCGATGAGATCGTCGTAAAAGGGCAGACGCTCTTGAACGACGGCGCAAAGGTAAACATACTCGGCGCCGTGAACTGAAGTAAGGTACCGAGCACTGAGTTTTAAAATCAATTTATTAATTATTAAGGAAGTCATATAATGACATTATCAGAATACTCCGTCAATAAGCCCGTCGCCGTATTGCTGACGTTTATCGCGCTCATCGGACTCGGCATTTACTGTACGACGCAGCTCCCTGTCGACATGTATCCCAATATGAAGCTGCCGTATATGCTCGTTTATACCGAATACAAAAACGCGGGGCCCGAAGAAGTCGAGCAGAGTTTGACGCGCATATTGGAAAGCGGACTTTCCGGCGCAACCGGTTTGAAATACATACGTTCGCAGTCATCGTCCGGTTTGAGTCTTGTTTTTATGGAATTCAATTACGGTACGAATCTCGATGCCGCCGTCGCCGAAATACGCGACAAAATCGATTTGGTGCGGAGCTACCTGCCGTCGGGTGCATCTTCGCCGACGACGATCAGGGCCGATCCGTCGCTCATGCCGATCATGGCGCTCGCGCTGGAAGGAAACAGAACGCCCGAAGAGCTCCGCCGATACGCGAAGGATATCGTACAGCCCCGACTTGAACAGATCGACGGCGTTGCGTCTGCCGAGATTGTCGGCGGCCGTGAAAAATCGATCAACGTCGACATACCGCGCGACCGGCTCGAAGCGTACGGCCTTTCCATCACTTCCGTCGCGCAGATGATAGGTTCGCAAAACGTACAGAGTTCCGGAGGTACGATCACGAGCGGCGATGTCAATTATACGATAAAAACGAGCGGCAAATATACGAGTATCGAAGATTTGAAAAATACCGTCATATCGTATAAAGCGGCGGCCGCTCCGGGGTCGGCGAGACCTCGCGTTGCAACGATCCGTCTGCGCGACGTCGCCGATGTGTACGAAGGCTACAAAGATGAAAACACGCTCGCCTATCTGAACGGAACGCCCTGCGTTATACTGAACATCCAAAAACAGAGCGGAAAAAATTCCGTAAACGCGGCGCACGCGGTGCGCAAGGCGATCAAAGCCATAAAAGCCGAACTGCCGTCCGACGTCGATATAGTCGAATCGTCGAACGATACGGATATCATCGAACAGACGATTGCGGAAGTCGTAAAATCCGTCATACAGGGCGCGCTGCTTGCAATCATCGTGCTGTTTATATTTTTGCGTTCGATTAAAAGTACGGTCATCATCGGTCTTGCAATTCCCGTATCGGTCGTCATTACGCTGTTCCTCATGTATTTTATGAATATTTCGATCAATATGATCTCTATGGCGGGTTTGCTGCTCGGCATCGGTATGCTCGTCGACAACTCGATCGTCGTTCTTGAAAATATATACGCATATCGGCAAAAAGATGCGAAGCCCCGCGTTGCCGCAGTACTCGGCTCTCAGGAGATGATCCTTTCAATCAGTGCGAGTACGTTTACGTCGGTATGTATTTTTCTTCCGATGCTTATGTTCAAAGGTCAGCTCGGCATTATGGGACAGATTTTCAGCGACCTTGCGATGACGATCATCTTTTCGCTTTTGTGTTCTCTCGTCGTTGCGATCGTTCTTGTACCCGTGCTGAGTTCGAAGTATCTCCGCATCGATAAACTGACCGACAGGGGAGAAGGCGTGCGGTTCGAAATCAACCGCCGTTTTACGCACTTTTTTTCACGGCTTGATGATGCGTATGCGCGCGGTGTAAAATTCGTTTTATATCATCGGAAGCTGTGCATCTTTTTGCTCATTGCTCTGTTCGTGCTGTCCGTTGCGGCCGTCAAATTCATCGGTTTTATTTTTATGCCGGAACCCGCATCGAATACCGTTTCCGTCAAATTCGAACTGCCGAAAGGAACTCGGCTTGAAGTTACCGACGATACGCTCCGCGGATTTCAAACGACGGCGGGGCAGGAATTAAAGGGCGTCAAACATTCGGCAACGACGGTCGGCGGTACGGATATATTTTCGTCGACGTCGGGAACGAATACCGGAACCGTGACGTTTACGCTCTATCCGACCGAAGAACGCGAAAAGGGCTGGGATAATGAAAAGTCGGCAAAGGCAAAGCTCCGAAAATATTTTAATAAAATTCCGGGTGTAAAGGTAAGTTTTGCACAAAATCAAAACGGCATGTCGACCGGCGGTATCAGCATCAATGTACGGTGCGATGATTTAAACAAGCTCCGCACAATCGGCGCTCAGCTTGAAGATCTTCTAAAAGAGCAAGCACAGGATGTCGTTACCGAAGTTTCAAGCGATTTGGAAGACGGACTGCCGCAGGTAGAATTGGTGTTCGACCGCGAACGTATGTACGAATTGGGTGTAAACGTCTATACGGTCGGAAGCGAAGTGACGGCGCTCATCAACGGTACGATCGCGAGCCGTTATACCTACAACGGCGACGATATCGACGTCATCGTGCGGCTTTCGAAAAAAGATAAAACGAAGCTTGCCGATTTGGATTTGCTTTCGATCGTAAATGCATCGGGAGAGCGCATTCCGCTTTCGAACTTCGCGTACTACAAAGAGACGACCTCTCCCGTTACGATTTTGCGGCAAAATCAGGCGCGCGTCATTCACATCACGGCAAAGCCGATCATGGGTCTTTCGCTTGATAAAGTACAGGACAAAATACAAAAGCTTATCAATGAAAATATTCCGAAAGATGAAAATGTGCGTATCGGATTTTCGGGCGACTATGAAGATATGATGGAAGCCGCACGGAACTTCGGTTTGATTATCCTGATGGCGTCGATCCTCGTGTTTATCGTCATGGCCAGTCAATTCGAATCCTTTATGGATCCGTTTATCGTTTTGTTTACGATACCGCTGTCCTTTATCGGCGTCATTACGATCTATGCGATAAGCGCTTCACGTTTGAGTGTCGTCACCGTTATGGGCCTCCTCGTTTTGGTTGGTACGATCGTCAACAACGGCATCGTCCTTGTGGATTATACGAATCTGCTTCGCAAGCGCGGTCTTGCTCTCGAAGAAGCGTGTATCGAAGCTGCAAAAAACCGTCTGCGCCCGATTTTGATGAGTACGCTCACGACCGTTATTTCGCTCATGCCTATGGCGTTTTTTCCCGGAGAGGGTTCGGCGACCATGCAGCCTATAAGTTTGACGGTGTTCGGCGGTATGACTTTCGGTTCTTTGATGACGCTCTTTGTGATGCCGACCGTGTATTACATCGTCAATTCGCGGCGGCAGCGGAAGCTTGAGCGGAAACTGCTCCGCGCCCGCGAATCGTAACGGAGTTAATAGGAGGTACGATAAAAAGCGCCGTCTGAAATATCGCCGTCGTTTTTTATCTCGAGTTTGCTTGGATGTTTGCAGAAAGCGTGTATATGTGTCGTTTCTCTGAAAATCGAATGAATATGATATACTTTATTTTGCAAACTCGACTATTGAACGTGTGCGCGCACGCGCACGGCTAAAAACTTTTTCGGAAATTGATATTTCCTGCAAAAGTTTTTATAGGGGTTTTTATGAACGAAACAAACGGAATACGGCGCGTTCGAATGGAGATCATATTTTCGCAGGCGCTGGAAGAAGATTTCCAACAGGAATTTGCCGAACGAAAAGTCGGATCGCACTTTACGAAAATTCCTTCGGTGATGGGCGCCGGTTACGGAAATCCGCGTCTCGGAGACTCGGTATGGCCGCAGCTCAATACGATGTACATCATCTATTGCGGCCGCGACGAAGAAACGGAACTGAAATCGATTATTAAAAAGCTGCGGGAAAAATATACGACCGAATGCGTCGGCTGTTTTATAAGCGAAGCGGAAGAGTTTTAGCGGAAAGAGGAGCGGAGATATTTTTAATAAGGTTGATAAAAATATTCTTCCGCTTCTATGAGGAGATATCCGGTGATTACATTTTGCGATAGATCCGAATACTTTGTAGAAAACTGCGATACATATTTTACCGCGTGCGTGACGGATTTTATAAAACAAAAAATATTTTATATGACGACTACGAATTTATTTTCGACGGCGATATATATAAAATTAATAAAAAGCGGCTTTGTAAAAGAGTGGTTTATGCAAAATCGCAGGTAAGAAAGTTGGGCAGCGATCGTACTGTGATTTCATTTGAAATCGTGATTTCCTTCGCTGCCGTATGTTTGCTTTTTCTCAATCCGGGATATTACGATATACATCGTCAAAGAAGCGAAATAAGACTCTGCGAAATTTTAACGGCCTATCGCGGAGATCGTTCGTTGTGATATGAACCGAACAGAGAGCGGTTTTTTTTACCGTTCGTGTTTTTGCCCCTGTTCCGTTTTTTCCCGCTTATACTTTATTTTTTGTCCCGAAGCTGCAGATATAGGCGAGGTCTTTTTTGTGTCCGTTGAAAAAGCGGAACATTTGTTTGAACATCGCCTTGTTTTCTTTTTTCATCGCGTTGCGTATGATTTTCAGCGTCCCGGCAAGGCCCTCGTCGTGAATCATACCGCGCGGACTCATCAGCGTCATCTCTCCGCATTTTTGCGTAACGGAAAACCTGTTTTTGCAAAAGAGCGTTTCCCAGCCGGCGGCATCGAGCGGCTCAACGCTCACGTTTATGGCTTTGCTTAAAGCGCTTCGCAGTTTTTTTTGCTCGGCGGGATCGGATGTTCTGAAGGCGACGTCGTGCGTCAAAAGCAGTCCTCCCGGCTTGAGTACGCGAAAATATTCTTTGAGCGCTTTGTCTTTTTTGTCGCCGATAAGCATCGTCAGCATCGCTTCGTTAACGACGATGTCGAAACTTGCGTCTTCAAACGGCAGCGCGAGCGCATCGCCGTGAATCAGCGTCAGCTTATCTTCAAGATGATTTTTTTTGATATTTGCTTCCGCTTTTTTGAGCGCATCTTTATCGAGATCCACGCCGGTGATTTTGCAGCCGAATTTTTTCGACAGCTGAATCATCGTCCTTCCCATATTGCACGCGACTTCAAGAATTTTCGTATCGCTTTTTATATTTGCCTGTTCGATGAGCCATGCGGTCGCATCGATTCCTCCGGGACGCAGCGTCGTTTTACCCAGCCTTGCCAAAAATATATGCCCCGCTTCACCGTACATACTGTCTCCTTTTTTCTGCACGTACAGCTGCCTGAAAAGCAATCGGTTTTTTTTGACAGATCGCCGAGTTTAAAAGTAAGTCAGCTGTACGCTATACATCTCTGTGGTGCAAACTGCAATCAGTCTCGGACGAGCAGCAAAGCCATTTTGAATTTGCCTTCCGCTTTGACGTAGTGCTTGCCGTTTTTGTCGAACTTAAAGTTTTCGCCTTCGTGAATGCGGTACTCTTTTCCTTCGTATCCGATAATGCCCTCGCCGTCGAGACAGAAGATGATTGCGTCTCCGGGTGCGGAATGTTCGGACAATCCCGTTCCCGCATCGAAAGCCATGATCACAAATTTGGTTTTGTCGCCGTCGACGAGATCCATGTTTACAATCTTCCCGTCCTTATAAGGAAGAAGATCTTTTAATGCGAAAACTTTCGCGCTTTTTAAAATGTCATTCATAATACACTCCTTATCTAAAAGTATTTCCGAATATATGCATCCCGTTTTGCTCCGTATGCCGACGGGAATGTTTTGCGGTACGATAAAAATGTCGCCTGTGCGAAGCGCCTGCGTTTCGGCCGTCAAATACAGCACTTCGGCGCTGCCTTCTTCGATCTTCCAAATTTTCGGATGGTCGTAGCTTTCGGGGCTGATGTTCGTGCCCGCAGCAATCGAAAAAACGATCATACTGCACGCGTCGCCCTGCAGCACCTTTTCCGAAACCGTACACCCTTCTACCGGCGCATTGTCTTTTGCGATGGAAAATATATGTTTGCTTTTCAGCATATCGGCCTCCGTAAATTACCTGTAACTAACATACTGTAAATCCGATGCGGAATCCGTTGCTCCGGCAACAAAATTACGGAAAATTTTTTTTATCCGTTTCGTATATCGGTTCATAAAGCGATTTCGGGCGGTTCGGTAAGTTCAATTCAGCGTTACCGTTTTTCCTTCGATTTTAATAATTCCTTCGCGCTTCATGCGGCTCAGCTCGCGCGAAACGGCGCTTCTGTCTGCAGATATGAATTGCGCGAGTTTTTCGCGCGTAAAGGGCAGCGTAAACGGATTGCGGTGCAGCGTGTTTTGCGTAAGATGCAGATAAAACAAAAGTTTGTCGCGGAGCGTCGGCTGCGCCAAAAGCTGAATTTTCATGTTGAGATGCTGAATGTCGTGTGCCATTTCGCGCAACAGATTTTCGAGCACGATTATGCGGTAGGGGCAGCCGCACCGATTTGCGCCGTCTCCCGAGGGAAGTTGAATGAACAAAACCTTTGTCTTTTCCGCGCTGATAATGCGCAAAAACGGGTTCGCCTGCCTGAGACAGCACAGCGCTTCTCCGAAAGATTCCCCGCGCCCGATTTCTTTGAGCAGCACGGTTTTGCCGTCAACACCGATTTGTTCGGCGTGAACGCTTCCTTCGACGACGATTCCCGCATGAGAAACGATGTCGCAGGAACGATATATTTCCTGCCCGCACTCGAACGATTTATAAAATCCGCGCAGGCAGGCGATCGCTTTGTCTATGTCTTTGGCGGGAATCCCTTTGAATACCGCCGTTCGCGCCAAAAACGACGTATAAAAATTCAGCATTTTTTCCCCGTTTGTTGCAGCGGCAACGGAATTTATTATTAGTTTATGCTAACTTTTAGACAGTGTCAATCATCCGGAGGTATCAGAGATGAAAAAAATACTGTCTGCCGCGGCCGCGCTGTTTATTGCGCTGAACTGTGCCGCCTTTGCAAAGGAACAGGTGATCCGCATCGGTATGCCGAAAGCGCCGCCCGCTTTGCCCGTTTTGCGCATGATCGAATCGAATGCGCTCGGCGAAAACGTCAAAATCGAATATACGATTTGGGATGCGCCGGAAAAACTTATCGCGATGGTGCAGAGCGGCGATTTCGATATGTTTGCGTTTCCGCTGACGGTCGTCGCAAAACTGTACAACAAGGGCGTTCCCGTAACGCTGACGAATGTGGACACGTGGGGCGTTTCGTATTTTTTGACGACCGATCCCGCGCTTAAAAACTGGTCGGACTTAAAAGGGAAGACCGTGTATGTCCCGCTGCAGTCTTCTCCGCCCGACGTTATCACGCAGTTTTTTATGAAAAAAGCAGGCCTTACGCCGAAAAAAGACGTAACGATTATCTACTCTTCGCGTCCGGAAATCGCGCAGATGATGGCTGCCGGAAAAATTCAATATGCGACGATGATCGAGCCGCAGGTTACGGCGATTTTAATGCAGAATAAAAATGCGCGCGTCGCGTTTTCGTTCGAAGAAGAATGGAAAAAAGTTACCGACGACAATACGATTATTCCGAATGCGGGCTTCGGCGCAAAATCGAAATTCATAAAAGACAATGCCGAACTTGTCTCACGCTTTGAAGCGGAATACGAAAAGGCGCTGAACTGGGTGCTGCAAAACCCCGACAAGGCGGCTGCTCTTGCCGATTCCCAGCTCGGCATGAAAGCGCAGGTTGTGCAAAAAGCGATTCCGCGCATGGGGCTTATCTATAAAAACGCATACGATGCGAAAGCCGACTTGCAGCAGTTTTGGCAGCTTTTAGTCGATTTTGATCCGGCGACGATCGGCGGAAAAGTTCCCGATGAAAAAATCCTCTATAAAAAATAACTGCATAGCGGCGCTCGCCATGCTTGCACTGTGGCAGGTACTCTCTTTGGCGTACCCGCCGCTTGTAGTGCCGCCGATTCCGGCCGTCGGTAAAATACTTGCGCGCATTTTGTCCGCTCCCGATCTTTTGCACGAAGCGGCAAAAACTTTGGGCAGGCTTGGCGCGGGGCTTTTTTTCGGCGTTGCGGCGGGCTATCTCGTCGGCTATGTGTGCGGCGTATGCAAAACGTGCCGGGAACTGTGCAAGCCGGTTCTCGGCGTGCTGCAGGTTGTGCCGCCCGTTGCGCTGCTCGTGCTTGCGATTATTTGGTTCGGTTTTAACGGAAAGCCCGCCGTCCTTATCGTCGCGGTTGCGATTTTTCCGATTATCGCGATTTCGGTACAGGATGCGGTTTTGCATGTAGACCGAAAACTGCTTGAGATGGGAACCGTGTTCAAATATACGAAAAAGCAGCGCTTTTTTTTAATCACGTGGCCGTCCGTAAAGCCTCAGTTTTATTCGGGCTTGCGGATCGCCTTGGGTACCGCATCCAAAACGGTCGTTATGGGCGAAGTGCTGACGACTTCTTCCGGCATCGGCGGGCAAATCGTGAACGCGCGTTTGAATATCGAACCGGAAGCGATTATCGCGTGGACGGTCGTGTCGGTGTGCATGTACTATGTGTTGGAAGCCGCCGTCGCTCTGCTGTTTGTGCCGAAGGAACAAAAATATGCTCAGCGTAAACAATCTTAAAAAAATCTACAACGGCAAAACGGTTATCGACTGTCTTTCTTTTTTTGTGCGCGGCGGCGACATCGCCGTTATCGTGGGGCCTTCGGGCTGCGGAAAGTCGACGCTGCTTAATATCGTCGCGGGTCTCGATACGAATTTTGAAGGCTCGCTGCAAACGGGCGGCAAAAAAATCGGCTATGTGTTTCAGGAAGACAGGATTCTTCCGTGGCTGACCGTCGCGCAAAATATCAAATCGGTAAATCCCCAAGGTGATGATAAAGAAGTGCAGCGCTTTATCGATATGGCAGGCCTTACCGGATTCGAGCGCTATTATCCTGACGAACTGAGCGGCGGTATGAAGCAGCGCTGTTCGATTGCGCGCGCCCTCTATTACGGCAGCGAGCTTTTGCTTATGGACGAACCGTTCAAGTCGCTCGACTACGGTATCAGACATAAGATGATTGCCGATTTGCTTGCGATCCATCAAAAAGAAAAAAATACGATTTTATTCGTTACGCACGACATCGAAGAAGCGCTTTCGGTTGCCGACGTTGTTTTCGTGTGCAAAAAAAATCCGATGCGCCTTGCCGACACGATCGACCTGCACGACAAAAGCGAACTTACGCCCGCAAAAAAGCAGGAATTAAAAGACGGGATTTTACGGATAATAACGGAGCAAAGCTGACGGCGATAATGAGCCCCGAGTTTGACAAAGCGCGCCATACAATTTACAATGAGCGCATGATTACGCAAAAAATGCGCACAGCCGGAAAATCTCATACGCTCGTTTTCAAAAATGCGGTACCGTGCATGTTCGGGGTATTGCTGCTTGCGATCTTCGCTTCCTGCGCTACGGTAAAAGGGCGTTCTATGCGTTATCCGGTGCACGTTACGAATACGCGCGTCGTCGATCTGCTTTCGCCTTCGGATATCGCTTTTCCGATCGACGCTCTGTATATGTTTACCGCCAGTTTCGGCACTTCGTCCTTTTATATGCAGGCGTTTATACAGGCGAACGAAGGCGGTATTTTTATTAATCTGCTGAACGATTTCGGGTCGGATATGGGTACGCTCACGTATACGGGCGGGGAACTTTCGCTTGCATCGGCGGTGCTGCCGTCTTCTCTGAAAGCGCAGTATATCGTCGCGGATATTCAGTTTGCGTATTACGATGCGGATGCGGTCGCGCGGTCGCTGCGCAGTGCGGGTCTTGATTTTACCGTTACGAAAGACGGCGATATCGAATTGCGGAGGATTATGAACGGTAAAAAATGCATCGAAGAGATATCGATTTCATCTTCTTCGGTGAGTATCATCAACCATCTCCGCGGCTACGAATATCATCTCACGGAGGCCTTGTGACGGATCCGGTGTATCTTTCAAAGCCCGGCGTCGTGTGTGCGGCGGGCTCTTCGGTCGATGAATTGTGGCGGTCATGCGCCGCAGGCGATCGATCGGGCATAAAAAAAGTGCGCTCTCTTTCCGGCAAAGAATTTTTTGCGGGGCGGGCGGACGATAAAGCTTTGCATGAAACGGCGGCACGCTTCGATACGCGATGCATCCGCCTCGAAGATGCGGCGCTCGTGCAAATCGAGCGGGAAATATTGGGTGCGCTTTCGGCGTACGGCCCCTCGCGCGTCGCCGTCTGTGTCGGCTCGTGCGATAACGGCACGGAACTTTCGCTTCCGGCTCATGCGGCTTTTATCGCGGACGGAGTTTTTCCCTCGGGATATACGCTTGAAGTGCAGGGTGCGGATTACGCGGCGACTTATGTGTCGGAAAAATACGGTATACGCGGACCCGCTCTTGCGTTCAGTACTGCGTGTTCGTCGAGTGCCGGCGCGATCATCAAAGCTGCGGAATTGTTAAAAAGCGGACTTGCGGACGCGGTGATAGCAGGCGGCGTCGATGTCGTTTCCGATACGGTGCTTCTCGGTTTCGATTCGCTCGAAGCCGTTTCGCCGGAGATAACGAATCCGCTCAGCGCAAACCGGAAAGGCATTACGCTCGGAGAAGGCGCTGCGTTTTTCGTTATGACGAGGGATGCTCCGAAAGAAGGAGAGCCCGTGCGGCTTTTCGGTTGGGGAGAAAGCGCGGACGCTTACCACATGACGTCCCCCGATCCTTCCGGTGCGGGAGCTGCGCGTGCAATGAAAGCGGCGCTCGTCCGTGCGGGACTCATGCCGGATCAAATCGATTATATCAATCTGCACGGAACGGGTACGAAATTCAACGATGCGATGGAAGCGAAAGCCGTTGCCGAAGTGTTTTCCGATTACAAGGTTTCCGTCGGTTCTACAAAACCGCTTACGGGGCATACGCTCGGCGCGGCAGGTGCATTGGAAGCTGCAATATGCTATACTGCATTGATTCAAAACGCGGGAAAAACGGAAGGCGATATCGTGCTGCCGAAACACGTATGGGACGGCGAGTACGACCCTGATCTGCCGCTTTTGAATATTGCGGGTGCCGCCGGTGCCGAGCACAAGGGGCGGGTAAAAATCTGCATGTCGAATTCTTTTGCGTTCGGCGGTGCGAATGCGAGCCTGGTGCTGGGTCTGACGTGATTGTGTTTAATGCCGTTGCGCTTGCATAAGACTTGCGTCTTCGAAAGGTGCATTTGCAGAGGAAACGCATACGGAGCATTTACGTGCAGTGTGCACGGAAAAAAAATCAAGGAGAACTATGGAAAGCGAAACGATATGTGAAAATTTACCGCAGCGCATCGAGCGCGATGTGCTGATCGATCTTTTGCCGCACAAGGGAAAGATGTTTTTACTCAGCCGCGTAACGCAGCACGATACGGAAGCGCATACGGTTACGAGCGAATACGATATTACGCCGGAGTGCATTTTTTACGAAGCCGCATCCGACGGCGTGCCGACGTGGGCGGGCTTCGAATTTATGGCGCAGGGCATTTCGGCGCTGACGGGCATTACGAATAAAGCGCTCGCCCGCTATCCTCGTCCCGGTTTTATTTTAAGCGTCAGCAAATTCAAAGCGGCCGTCCCGTATCTGAAAAGCGGCACGACGATCGTGATGAAGATAAAAGAAGATTACCGTTCCGAAATGACGTACAGTTACAACTGCGAACTTTTTGCATCTGCGTCGGACAGGGAGCCTGCCGTTTCATCGACGATCACCGTCATGGAAACGGAAGATATTATGAATTTGTTTAAAGACGAATAACCGATAAACGATTTGCCGCAAGCGGTGCGGTAAGAATCGAATCAGGAGTTTTTATGGCGGATGAAGCAAAAAAAATAATCGTTACCGGAGCGTCGGGCGGAATCGGCCGCGCGATTGCAGTTGAAGCGGCAAAAGCCGGCTACTACGTGATTTGCCACTACAATCACGGAAAAGAAAAAGCGGAAGAAACGCTTTCGCTGATTGGGGCTTCCGGAGGAAAAGGAGAGCTCGTACAATTCAATGTCGCCGACAGGGCCGACTGTAAGGCAAAGCTCGACGCGCTCACTGAAAAACACGGAGCGCTGTGGGGCGTGGTGAGCAATGCGGGCATCACGCGGGACAATACTTTCGTCGGATTGACCGGAGAAGATTGGGACGCGGTGATCCGTACGAATCTCGACAGCTTTTTCAATGTGATCCAGCCCCTTGTCATGCCGATGGCGCGCAAAAAGAAGGGGCGCATCATCGCCGTGTCGTCGGTGAGCGGCATCATGGGAAACCGAGGACAGACGAATTACAGCGCGTCGAAAGCGGGGATCATCGGAGCGGCAAAAGCGCTTGCGGTCGAACTTGCGAGCCGTCACATTACCGTAAATACGATCGCTCCCGGCGTTATCGAAACGGATATGACGGCCGCAATCAACGAAGAAGCGAAAAAGATCATCATGCAGACCATTCCGATGGCTAGGGCGGGAAAGCCCGAAGAAGTCGCGTCTCTCGCGGTGTTTTTGCTGTCGGAAAGCGCATCGTATATTACGAGGCAAGTGATCGCCGTCGACGGCGGCATCCACTGAATTATTAATTAATAATATTGTGCCGTGGGGAAACGCGGCGTGATATTGCGTAGGAGACAATATGACGTATACAAAACCGAACGGAAAGCGGCGGGTCGTCGTAACCGGCGGCGGTATGTTGACCGCTCTCGGCCGCGACTGGCAGACGGCTTTTGCAAAACTGCAGTCCGGCAAAAACTGTATCAAATATATGAGCGATTGGGAACGCTACGAAAAGATGAACACGCGCCTTGCGTGTCCGTACGAAGAGGAGATTCCGTCGTACCCGAGGAAAAAGATCCGCGGTATGGGACGCGTTGCGCTGCTTTCTCTCGTGTCGACCGAAGACGCGCTCAAGATGGCGGGATTGTTAAAAGATGACGGAGACGTCATCGACGAATTGAAAAGCGGCCGCACCGGCATCGCATACGGTACGTGCATGGGGAGCATGGACGCAATTATGGATATCGCCGAAATGATGAAAACCGGCGACACGTCGAAGCTCGATTCGCAAACCTATATCAAATCGATGCCGCAGACGAACGCGTGCAATTTGAGCGTCTATTATCAAATCCGCGGACGCATCATCGTAACCGATACCGCGTGTACGTCGGGAAGTCAGGCGATCGGCTATGCGTACGAAGCGATCGAAGACGGCAAAGCGGAGATCATGATCGCAGGCGGTGCGGAAGAGCTTTCGCCTCCCGACGCGGCGATTTTCGATACGCTCGGCGCTACGAGCATCCTTAACAAAACGCCCGAAGCGACGCCGAAACCTTTCGACAAAGACAGAGACGGCCTTGTTATCGGCGAAGGAGCGGGTACGCTGATTTTGGAAGATATGGAACATGCCGTAAAGCGCGGTGCGAAAATGTATGCTGAAGTTGCGGGTTTTGCGACGAACGCGGACGGTACTCATATCACGAGCCCGAACGCTGCGACGCAGGCGCTTGCGCTTTCGATGGCGCTTGAAGACGCGGGTATCGACGGAAGCAAAATCGCTTATATCAATGCGCACGGCACTGCCACCGCGCACGGCGACATATCGGAATCGCAGGCTGTGTATTCGGTGTTCAAGCGTGCAGTACCGATCTCTTCGACGAAGAGCTTTATCGGTCATACGCTCGGCGCGTGCGGCTGTGTGGAAGCATGGCTTACGATCAATATGATGAACGAAGGCTGGTTCCATCCGAACTGCAATCTTACAAACGACGATCCCGAATGTGCGCCGCTCGACTACATCAAGGGTGCGGGGCGTGAAATATCGTGCGACTACGTTATGTCGAACAATTTTGCGTTCGGCGGCGTCAACACATCGCTTGTGTTTAAAAAAATCGAAGGTTTAAATTGAACGTCTGAAATAGCGTCGTTCAATTTAATTTCGAGTTTCGGGCGAAGCCGAAACATCGCTTATTAACCGTGCGCTCGCGCGCACCAATTCAACAGTCTCCAAAATTGATATTTTGTTCGACTGTTGAATTTTAAGGAAGGTTCAAACGAGACGCTGAAATAGCGCGTCTCGTTTAACTTCGAGTTTCCTTTCGAAAACTCGCTGATATACGTGTGCGCTCGCGCGCACCAATTGCACAACTCCTAAATCTGAAGATTTACTCGTTGTGCAGTTTTAAGGAACAATAAAAGACAAGGGGTTTTGCGGGGAAACGACACCGGCGGTTTCTTTTCCCCCGCGCCCTTATTCGTGCGGAGGGTTTAATACCCCGGCGCTTGTGTAGGGGTCGTTGATGCTTCCCTTTTGCAGATTAATAATTTTTTACAACGTGAGCGACGGCGGCGCATAAGTGCGCGCTTTCAATTCGTTGTCGAGCATATACAGGGCTTTCGCATCGCTTCCGAACAGATCGTATTTTTTAATCATATCGTCGGCGTTCTTTTCTTCTTCGCCCTGTTCTTTTACGAACCAATCCAAAAACTGCATCGTCCGGTAATCTTTTACCGCCTGCGCCGCATCGTAAACCGCGTGGATCAAACTCGTGACGTATTGTTCGTGCTTGAGCGATACGGTCAGAGCGTCTTTCAGCTGTTCGTAGCTGTGATTCGGTTTTTCGATCGCTTCGAGCGTTATGCGCTCACCGTTATTTTGCAGATACTGCAGTATCAAATCCGCGTGATCCTGTTCTTCCTTCGCTTGGATTTTATACCAGTTGCCGAAGCCTTCCAAACCTTTATCGTAAAAATAATTTGAAATATCCAAATACAGATACGCGGAAAACAATTCCTTGTTGATTTGATCGTTCAGCAGTTTTTGCACGTTTTTATCGAGCATAGCATTCTCCTTTGAAAACTTCCGTAAAAAATTTACGGAAAATTTTAATATATGACTGTTCGAACGCAGCTTTACAGCGTTCCGTAATAAAAATAAGTATAATTTCCGCATTCGTCAACTTGTGTATTAACGCGATATGGTATACGTGATTCGAATTTTGCGCGCGCACCCGGACAATATCGATGTAAGTGAGTAATTTCCGATAGACGCGGCTTATCTCTTAATAAAATCCGATATTCGCCGGACACTTAACGCAATCGGTCAAAATCATTATAATACGCCGAATGTTTTCTCATGGGAATTATATGTCAAAACATACCTGTTTCGGCACGAGGCATTTTTACACTCGCGCGCTTTCGATCGCATTGCCGGTAATGGCGCAGCTTTTGGTACAAAGCTTTGTTTCGCTGATCGACAATTTTATGGTTGCCGGACTCGGCGATATAAAAATGGCCGGCGTAAATACCGCGGGGATGATCATCTTTGTCTTTATCATCCTTGTAAATACCCTTTGTTCTGCAGGCGGTATTTTTATGTCGCAATTCAGAGGAGCGAAAGACAGTGAAGGCATGCAGCAGAGCCTGCGCTTTAAACTTTTGCTCACCGGTACGGCGGGACTTGCATTTACGATTATCGGTTTGATTGCGCCGCGAGGTTTGTTCCGCCTTATGCTGACGGTAAACACCGATGCGGAGCCGATTATCGATCAGGCCGTACGCTACTCGCGCGCGGTTGCACTTTCAGGGATACTGATGGTGTTTTCACAATCGCTTGCTTCTTCTTTGCGCGAAATCGAAATCGTCCGCCCTCCGTTGGTTATCTCCGTTATTGCAACGCTTGTAAATACATTCTTTAATTGGGTTTTTATTTTCGGAAATCTCGGTTGTCCGCGTCTTGAAGTTGAAGGAGCCGGAATCGCAACTGTCATTGCGCGCGCGGCGGAGCTGATATTGTTTATTGCGTATGTTGCCGTAAAAAAGCCGCCGTTTCTTTTCAATTTATTCAAGCTTTTCAATATAAAAGTGCGGCTGTTCGGGACGATTATCAAGAAATCGACTATGATTTTATATTCGGAGCTGACATGGGCTTTGGCGGAAACCGTTTCAACCGCTTTGTACAATACGCGCGGAGGAGCGGAAGTCGTCTCGGGTATGTCGGCGGGTTTTGCGATTGCTAATCTCTTTTTTATCTGTTTTTCAGGGATCGTAACGGCTTCGTCGGTTATATTGGGACAGGAACTGGGGGCGGGCAAACTTCAAGAAGCGAAAAAATATAAAAATTGGATACTGTCGGGCTCCGTGCTGTTCGGCTTTATATTTATGGCAGCCGGATTTTGTACGGTATGTTTAATCCCCTTCGTGTTTAAAAATTTAAGCGGCGATTCTCAAGCTATTGCACGCGGTCTTATCATCACTGCCGCTGCATACCTTCCGCTTTGGGCATATTTAAACGCACAGTATGCGATTTCACGCACCGGAGGCGATACGACGATGGGTGTTATCTGCGATACCGTTGCCAATATTCTTTTTGTAGGCGGAATCTTTCTTTTGGTACGATTTACCGCACTCGGTCCCGTTGTGATGTATGCGATCGTAAAAACTTCCGATGTGGTCAAAGCCGTCATCGCGCATTTTTGGCTCAAAAAAGAACGTTGGCTTGTAAACTTGACTTCCGATAAAAAGTAAAATCGCTAGGCGGCCTCTGTATCCTTTAGAAAACTCGAAATTAAACGGATGCGTTATTTCAACGTTTCGTTTTAATCTTTAAATAAAAGTATATTCCGCATTCGTCAACTTGTGTATTAACGCGATATGGTATACAGTAATTCGAACAAGGGAATACAATGATGAAAACGATAACGATCGACGGTGAGCATCTTACAATCGACGACGTATGTGCCGTCGCATACGATAAAAGCGCGGTTTCGTTTCCGGAGGATGCCGCGTTTTTCGAAACGCTCCGCCGATCTCGCAAATTTCTTGAAGATTATATCGCAAAAGGTTTTCCGACATACGGAGTGACGACGGGTTTCGGCGATTCGTGCGGAAATCAAATCAATCCTTCCCGTGCGGAAGAGCTGCAAAAGTCCATTGTGCGCTTTCACGGCATCGGACTCGGTAAAAAGTTTTCGCATGAAGAAGGACGCGCCGTCGTACTGTGCCGATTGAATTCCGACGTAAAAGGCGGGCATTCGGCGATCAGGCCCGCCCTCGCAGAAATGCTCAAAACCCTGCTTGACAAAGATATCGTTCCCGTGATCCCCGAACTGGGATCGGTCGGCGCATCGGGCGATTTGACGCCGCTGTCCTATGTGGCTGCCGTCGTTATGGGAGAGCGCGAAGCGTATTACAAAGGAAAAATTGTTCCGGCTATCGATGCGCTCAAAGCCGAAGGAATCGCCCCTCTCCCGCTCGCGGCGAAAGAAGGACTTGCGATCATGAACGGTACGTCGGTGATGACGGCCGTCGCCTCCCTTTCGTGGAAGCGCGCGCGGAGGCTTGCGAACATCTGCGATTTCGTTACCGCTGCAACTGCGGAGATCGTGCGCGGCAACGAAGTGCCCTTCCGCAAAAAAGTCGCGGAGATGAAAAATCACGCGGGACAGATCGAAAGCGCCGGCTATATTTACGATATCGTAAAAAACTCGAAACGCGTGTATCGATACGAAGACCTGCTCGAACGTATCGGCTCCATCGGCGATGCGCAGTTTGAAAAGCGCTTTGTCAAAATTCAGGACCGCTATTCCATTCGCTGCGCTCCGCAGATAAACGGTGTCCTGCGCGACACGCTTCGGATTGCCGGGCAGTGGATCGAAGAAGAGATCAACTCCGCGAACGACAATCCCCTCGTCAACGTCGATACGGAAGAACTTTATAATACAGGCAATTTTTACGGCGGACATATTTGCGCCGCCTGCGATTACCTGCGCATTGCGCTTGCAAACATCAGTGATTTGGCGGACAAACAGGCGGAGATCATCATCGACGGAAAATTCAACAATCTCACGGAAAACCTGATCCCGTTTACCGACGATACCGATGAACGCGCGGGACTGCGATTCGGCTTTAAAGCGGCGCAGATCACGATGTCGGCGATCCGTGCGGAAGTGCAGCATTGCTGTACGGCGATGAGTATTCAGTCGAGTCCGACGGAAGCGCTCAATCAGGATAAAGTTTCCATGGGTACGATTTCGGCACGAAAACTGCGTGACCAAATCGATCTCATCTATCTGCAATACGCCGTACACATACTCGCAGTATGCCAGGCCGCCGATTTAATCGGAGCTTCGGAGTTCAGCGAATTTACGCAGCGAGTGCATGCCGAAGTTCGCGCCGTCTCCGCTCCGCTCGTTGACGACAGGCGGCTCGATGCAGATGCGGAAAAAGTCGCACGCTGGCTCGAGGAGACTGAGCTCTTTGAGTAAACGGAAAAATGCCCGATAAAATGCCTTGACATAGCGCATTGCGGAAGTACTGAAAATACGATAGAATAATTTCGGTGTATTGTCCTAATGCGGGCAATTTAGCAATGAACATTATGGAGGCAGAACGTGAAAAAACATTATATAATTTTTTTCGGTACTGCGTTGGTACTCGGTTTCGTATCGTGTAAATCAACAAAGCAGGACAAAGTGCCGAGCGTGCCGATTGCGGAACAGCCGGTAACGAACGTGCCTGTCGCGGCGGATAATACAGCCGCTCTCGATGCGGCAGAAAACGCGCGCCGTGCCGCCGTTAAAGCGGGAGCCGATAAAGCGGCGCCCGATCAATTTAACGATACGGATGCACGCTACAACGAACTTATGAAGCGGAGCAGGGCCGGCGAAAACCTGACGGTTGAACTTGCCGACGTGACGGCACGGTATCGTGCGCTTGAAGAGTACACGAAAGCAGCCGCACTTAAAAAGCGTATCGACGAACTCGGCTTTCAATCTTACGATAAGACGAATTACAACAAGGGTGCGAATGCCTTGAAAGAAGCCGAAAATCTTTCGGCGGATAAAGCGGCGGCAGGTGCAAAGCTTTATGAGTATGCGCACACGGCTTATGCGTCGCTCGGTACGGCATTGCAGAATGCATTTAGAATGCGCGCGCGCGAAGAGCGTACGGCGGCATTCAATGCAAAGCGCAATGCGGACAGCGTTTATGCGGCGGTCGCGCAAAAGAAAGCGTACGACGGCGGCGTTGCGGATTTCCGCAGCGGAGACACGAGCTATGCGCAGCAGGATGCCGAAAATGCGTTGAAACACTACGGCGATGCACGCAAAACCTTTGAAAAACTCTATACCGATATTTCCGAAAAGCGCGCGGCTGCACAGAAAGCCATCGAAGAGGCGAAAGCGAAAGTTGCCGCAACTTCGGAATATGCGGTACAGGCCGATAAAGAAGCTCCCCTTACGGGCAGTAATATCAAAGGCATCGAAGACGAAAACGCGGTTCTGCTTAAGAGCGAAACCTACGACGATCCCTCGAAGGCCGCACAAGCGGTTCCCGAAACGGTCAGCGATACGGAGGCTGCAAAATGAAAAAATTATTAATTATTATCGCTTCGATTGCGTTTGCCGGAACGGTTGCGTTTGCCGTAAGTTACAAAAACAATACGTATCAAAAGCTCGCCGATGAGTATACGCGCCAAGCTCAAGCCGCGCTCAATGCGGGCAGATACGACGAATCGATCGAGCTTTCGAAAAAAGCCGAAGAAAATGCGGCGCTTTCCCGTGCATACATCGATATGATGCTCGCAAAAAAAGCGGCCGACGATGAAATGAAAATTGCGCAAAATAAAATCGCGTGGGCAAAGAGTATCGATGCGGATAAAAATTTCCCCATGGCGTTTACCGCTGCGCAAAATAAATATTCCGGTGCTGAAAAAGCCTATAAAGGCGAAGATTATAAAGCTGCGGCAAATTATGCGCGCGAATCGGTTGCCTTGCTTGACGGTGTGCGCGAAGTAACTCCGCTTCCCGAATTCTATGTCGTCCGTCCGTGGGCGGATACGAAGGATTGCTTTTGGAATATTTCGGGGCGTCCGTATATCTACAATAATCCCCTTTTGTGGGAAAACCTGTATCAGGCGAACAAAACGAATATCCCGCGTCCCGAAGATCCGAATTTGATTTTGCCCGGTATGAAGATGCAGATTCCGAGCTTGAGCGGTGAAATCCGTGCCGGCGTCTACGATCCTGCGAAGGCTTACGATCCGTACAACGTCGCGCGCTGATTCCGCGTCCGGCGTTTAAATGTAATCCGGTCGATGTGCGTTTGTACACCGGCCGGATTTTTTTTATCGCGTTTAATAATTCGGAAATAAAACTGTTTAAACTTCAGCTTTGAAATTTTCCTTACCGCGTATTGTTAAAAATATTTCGTTTGTTTTTACGCTTTTTCTTTTTGCCGCTGATAGAGTGCGACGGCCGCTGCCATGAGCGCGTGTGAATATTCTTTTTTTGTGCCGAGACCGTCGATTACTTCCTGTTGATCGAGTTCGAGGTATTGCACGTATTCGTCTTTATCCAAATGCTGTTCGTGGATATTCGTCAAATCTTCCGCTGCGAAAAAATGCACGTGATTCGACATGAGCGCGGGATTGGGACTCATCGTTCCGAGGTAAGTCAGCCGTCCTGCCGTGTGTCCCGTTTCTTCGAGCAGCTCCCGCGCGGCAGCCTGTTCGGGCGTTTCTCCTTCGTCCATG
This sequence comes from Treponema socranskii subsp. paredis ATCC 35535, assembly GCA_000413015.1. GTDB lineage: Bacteria > Spirochaetota > Spirochaetia > Treponematales > Treponemataceae > Treponema_D > Treponema_D paredis. Next base: position 1,607,478 of record KE332515.1, on the reverse strand, counting down.
ACGCCGCCGGGGAATTCGATGCTCAGCACGCATTCGGCATGCCGCCATTGTTTTACCATCAAAAATTTACTTCCGTGTACCGGTACGACGATCGCCCAATCGTGACCCGGTTCGATGACCATGTAGTTTCCTTTTTGTCCGTCGGATGCAACACTGTCCGTTTCGGTTACCGTAAATACAGGTGTTTTTAATAATACGCGTTTTCCGTTTTCCTGCCAAATAAGCGCGCTGTCGTCAGCATTCATATCCGGTCACTCCCGTAACATTAATGTATAAAATGTATTTTGTATTCACCTTATAAAATAAATTGCTTTATTTTTCGGTTATCTTGAGTTATACTGTATTTAGGAAATTTATAAAAGCGTGTATTCGTGTGCACGGCTAAAAACTTTTTCGGATATTAAAACTTTCTGGAAAATTTTTTATGAGAGGTGCGTATGGCTATTGTTGCAATTTCTCGACAACTTGCAACGTTCGGCGATGAGATTGCGAGCGTTGCAGCGGAAAAACTTAAGTTTAAGTTTATCCGAAAAGATGAACTTGAAAAGCGTATCGTGCAGCTCGGATTTTCGGCCGAAAAACTCGGCAAATATGATGAAAAAAAACCCGGATTTTTTGCAGCTCTTGTTAAAGACCGTGACGAATATCTGCACTATCTGCAGACTGCGGTTCTCGAAGCCGCAAGTCAAAACAACTGCGTGCTTATAGGGCGTGGAGCCTACATTATATTGGAAGGTGTTCCTAATGTCGTTTCGTTTCGTCTTGTTGCCGAAGATTCGGTCAGACAGGAGCGGCTTCAAAATGAATTTGCATGTACATCGAAACAGGCGCAACAAAAAATTGATGAGAGTGATAAAGACAGAAGCGGGTTTCATAAAAGTTTTTTCAATGTCGATATCGCCGATCCGTCGCATTTTCATTTTGTACTGAACACGGGACTTGTCGGAACGGAAGAAGCGGGATCGTTTATTGCCGATTTCGTTCGATCTCATATTTCTCCCGAACGCGATGTACTGGGAACGGAAAAAATAAAAACGCTTCTTTCGGCGCAGAAACTTGTCAATACGCTGGTGTTTACGCATAAAGTCAATATCGAATTTTTACATGCTGAAATCGAAGGCGGTATGATCGTATTGCGCGGTGTTGCGGATTCATCCGCCGTAGTCGAACAAGCCGTCGCGCTTGCAAAAAAAGAAATGCCCGGATACGATGTGAAATCCCGTATAAGCATCGTTCAGGATTTTAAAGCGCACCCGAAATGATTTTCAATTAAAGCTGCGGTTTTGCGATTGGAAAAATGATACTTTGCTTCGTTTCTTTGGGGGAAGTTTTTTATCGGCGCGATATAATTTCCGTTCGCGATCTCTCTTCCTTGTTTTGTGTTTACGATATTTTGGCAAAAAGATTAAGCATATTATTAATAATAAATTTGTACTATACCCCGCGCAGTCTGGCGAACGCTCGTTGTCTGTACGGGTATGCCCCGTGTGAGCGCGCTGTATTTTCAAGCCGCATTCGGGGGCAGTGGCGAGTACCGGCGGGCAGGGGGGGCGGAGCGGGGGGGAAGAAAAAATATTGAAAAAAGCGGGGGGAAGTACTTGACACGCAAGGAGAAAAAGCGGTAAATTACAAGCTACCCGCGAAAACCGCAGGTGCGCTGTTTGACAGGCAAAGGGAAGGAAAGAAAGCAAGACGCATGCGGAGACATATAAGTCTCCCGAACTGAAATAAGCGAGAGCAAAAGAGTAAGCGGGGACAAACGAAACGTAATTAGACCCGGAGCAATCCGGGAACATAATGATGGAGAGTTTGATCCTGGCTCAGAACGAACGCTGGCGGCGCGTCTTAACCATGCAAGTCGAGCGGCAGGCAGCAATGCCGAGAGCGGCGGACTGGTGAGTAACACGTGGATAACGTACCCCGCTGACCGGGACAGCCTGTAGAAATAGAGGGTGATACCGGATAGATCACTGTTTGCGATAGGTAGACAGCGGGAAAGGAGCTTCGGCTCCGCAACGGGATCGGTCTGCGGCCCATCAGCTGGACGGCGGGGTAACGGCCCGCCGTGGCGAGGACGGGTATCCGGCCTGAGAGGGCGGACGGACACATTGGGACTGAGATACGGCCCAGACTCCTACGGGAGGCAGCAGGTAAGAATATTCCGCAATGGGGGAAACCCTGACGGAGCGACGCCGCGTGAACGAAGAAGGCCGGAAGGTTGTAAAGTTCTTTTCTGTCCGAGGAATAAGTGTTGGAGGAAATGCCGACATGGTGACGGTAGGGCAGGAATAAGCACCGGCTAATTACGTGCCAGCAGCCGCGGTAACACGTAAGGTGCGAGCGTTGTTCGGAATTATTGGGCGTAAAGGGCATGCAGGCGGGTCGCCAAGCTTGGTAAGAAATACCGGGGCTCAACTCCGGAGCTATATTGAGAACTGGCGAGCTAGAGTTGCCGAAGGGTATCCGGAATTCCGTGTGAAGGGGTGAAATCTGTAGATATGCGGAAGAACACCGATGGCGAAGGCAGGATACCGGCGGACGACTGACGCTGAGGTGCGAAGGTGCGGGGAGCAAACAGGATTAGATACCCTGGTAGTCCGCACAGTCAACGATGTACACTGGGCGTGTGCGCAAGAGCGTGCGTGCCGAAGCAAACGCGATAAGTGTACCGCCTGGGGAGTATGCCCGCAAGGGTGAAACTCAAAGGAATTGACGGGGGCCCGCACAAGCGGTGGAGCATGTGGTTTAATTCGATGGTACGCGAGGAACCTTACCTGGGTTTGACATACACAGCGATCATATAGAGATATGTGAGCGTAGCAATACGGCTGTGAACAGGTGCTGCATGGCTGTCGTCAGCTCGTGCCGTGAGGTGTTGGGTTAAGTCCCGCAACGAGCGCAACCCCTACTGCCGGTTACTAACAGGTAGCGCTGAGGACTCAGGCGGAACTGCCTGCGACAAGCAGGAGGAAGGCGGGGACGACGTCAAGTCATCATGGCCCTTATGTCCAGGGCTACACACGTGCTACAATGGCCGCCACAGAGCGGAGCGAAGCCGAGAGGCGGAGCAGAACGCAGAAAAGCGGTCGTAGTCCGGATTGAAGTCTGAAACTCGACTTCATGAAGCTGGAATCGCTAGTAACCGCACATCAGCACGGCGCGGTGAATACGTTCCCGGGCCTTGTACACACCGCCCGTCACACCATCCGAGCAGGGGGTACCCGAAGCCGGCAGTCCAACCGCAAGGGGGACGCTGTCGAAGGTACGCTTTGTGAGGGGGGTGAAGTCGTAACAAGGTAGTCGTACCGGAAGGTGCGGCTGGATCACCTCCTTTTCCAAGGGAAGAGGGGCGCGCAGTGTACGCGCGCAAACCGCATGTGTCGAAGGATGTTGTCCGCACGAGAGTGTTTTGAGACAGTCCGGCTTTCTTTCTTTCCCTGTGCCCCTTGAGCAGCAAGTGCGGCTATTATCAAATACGGGACAGTAGCTCAGTTGGTTAGAGCACCGCTCTGATAAGGCGGGGGTCAATAGTTCAACTCTATTCTGTCCCAGATTCAAAAAGGACAGAAGTGAGGGCGTACCGGCAGGGTACGCATGCTCTTTGAAAATATAGGGAAGGGAAGAAGGTTTGAGCGCATAAGCGGTTGGAAGCTTAAAGCGCGGGAAAGAGAATATGGTCAAGCAAGCATAGGTCTGTGGCGGATGCCTGGGAGCTGTCCGGCGAAGAAGGCCGCGGTAAGCTGCGAAAAGCTGCGGGGAGGAGCAAACATCCTTAGATCCGCAGATAGCCGAATGGGGTAACCCGTATGCCGTAAGGCATACACCGCGCGCGGGAAGAAGATACTGCGGCGGAGCGAGACTGCGTGAAGTGAACCATCTAAGTAACGCGGGAAGAGAAATCAAAAGAGATTGCGCAAGTAGCGGCGAGCGAACGTGCAGGAGCCTAAACCCTTATAGAGGGTGTTGCAGGGCCGCACGGGGATGACCCGTGGAGTTAGGAAAAAACCGATTTTTAGCGGAAGCGTCTGGAAAGGCGCGCGAAACAGCGTGAAAGCCGCGTATGCGAAAAGGATCGGACTCCATGGTGCGGTACCTAAGTAGGGCGGGGCACGAGAAACCCAGTCTGAATCCGGGTCGACCACGATCCAAGGCTAAATACGAGACAGCTACCGACAGAGAAGCAGTACCGTGAGGGAAAGGCGAAAAGAACCCCGGTGAGGGGAGTGAAAGAGAACCTGAAACCACAGACCGACAAGATGTCACGGCGCGCGAGCGTTGTGGCGTGTCTTTTGTAGAATAAACCTGCGAGTTGCGTTGCGCGGCGAGGCTAAGGGTTGGAAGATCCGGAGCCGGAGCGAAAGCGAGTGTGAAAAGTGCGAAAAGTCGCGTGACGCAGACCCGAAGCCAAGGTGATCTAATTATGGGCAGGCTGAAGGCAGGGTGAAACCTGTTGGAGGGCCGAACAGTAATCTGTTAAAAAAGGTAGTGATGACCTGTGATTAGGAGTGAAAGGCTAAACAAACCTGGAAATAGCTGGCTCTCCCCGAAATGCCTTTAGGGACAGCCTCATGCAAAGCGGAAGGAGGTAAAGCACCGGATGGGATAGGGGGCGTCACAGTCTACCGACACCAATCGAACTCAGAATGCCATCCGCCAACGCATGGGAGTGAGACTGTGTGCTCCAAGGTTCATAGTCGAGAGGGAAACAGCCCGGACCGTCGGCAAAGGTCCCAAAATAACGCTCAGTGTGAAATGAGGTGCGTCTGCACAGACAGCCAGGAGGTTGGCTTAGAAGCAGCCATTCCTTAAAAGAGTGCGTAACAGCTCACTGGTCGAGCAGGCGTGCGCAGACAATGTAACGGGGCTAAGCGTTATACCGAAGCCGCGGGTCCGCATTGTAAGATGCGGGCGGTAGGGGAGCATTGCGCTAACCGGAGAAGGCGTACCTGTGAGGGGCGCTGGAGGAAGCGGAAGAGAGAATGCAGGCACAAGTAACGAAAAGACGGGTGAGATTCCCGTCCGCCGAAAGCCTGAGGATTCCCGGGTAAAGGCAATCTGCCCGGGGTAAGTCGGCCCCTAAGGCGAGGACGAAAGTCGTAGTCGATGGGAAATCGGTTCAAAATCCGATACCCGGCTCAGTTTTGAAGGCAGGACGCATGAGGTGAAATCCGGCAGGAGAACGGTAGTTCCTGTCCAAGCAGTGAGGTGTTGAGGGGGCGGTTAAAAGAGCCTCCGAGCTGAGCTGTTACGGGGAGCGGAGCGCAGGCGAAGCGAAGCGGACGTAATCAAGGTGCCGGGAAATACTGTCTAAAGTTAGGCTGAGTCGGACCGTACCGGAAACGGACACACGCAGGCAGGATGAGTAATCTAAGGCGCACGAGCGACCCCGCGTTAAGGAACTCGGCAAAAAGCACACGTAACTTCGGAAGAAGTGTGGCTCACGCTGATAAGGATGTGAGCGGCAGAAAGCAGGCCCAGGCGACTGTTTATCAAAAACACAGCCATCTGCGAACCAGTAATGGGACGTATAGGTGGTGACACCTGCCCGGTACCGGAAGGTTAAGGGGAGGGGTTAGCAGCAATGCGAAGCTCCGAACCGAAGCCCCGGCAAACGGCGGCCGTAACTATAACGGTCCTAAGGTAGCGAAATTCCTTGTCGGGTAAGTTCCGACCCGCACGAATGGTGTAACGATTCTGGGCGCTGTCTCAACGCGGGACTCGGTGAAACTTATATTCCGGTAAAGAAGCCGGATACCCGTAATTAGACGGAAAGACCCCGTGAACCTTCACCGCAGCTTATCACTGGGATTCTATCCGCCATGTGTAGGATAGCCGGGAGGCTATGAAGCGTGCGCGTCAGCGTGCGTGGAGCCGTTGGTGAAATACCGGCCCTGGCGGATGGGATTTCTAACTCCGGTCCGTGAAGCCGGATGGGGGACAGTGATTGGCGGGCGGTTTGACTGGGGCGGTCGCCTCCTAAAGGGTAACGGAGGCGCGCGAAGGTCTCCTCGCGGTGGTTGGAAATCATCGTACGAGTGTAAAGGCACAAGGAGGCTTGACTGCGAGTGAGACATCACGAGCAGGTGCGAAAGCAGGTCTTAGTGATCTGGCGGTTGCAAGTGGAAGCGCCGTCACTTAACGGACAAAAGGTACTCCGGGGATAACAGGCTGATTTTCCCCAAGAGTTCACATCGACGGGAAAGTTTGGCACCTCGATGTCGGCTCATCGCATCCTGGGGCTGGAGCAGGTCCCAAGGGTTTGGCTGTTCGCCAATTAAAGCGGTACGTGAGCTGGGTTCAGAACGTCGCGAGACAGTTCGGTCCCTATCTGTTACGGGCGGAGGATGTTTGAGAGGAGCTGCTTTTAGTACGAGAGGACCGAAGCGGACGAACCTCTGGTATACCGGTTATCCTGCCAAGGGTAAGTGCCGGGTGGCTACGTTCGGAAGGGATAACCGCTGAAAGCATCTAAGCGGGAAGCCCGCCTCAAGATGAGACATCCCTGAGGGTATAACCCTCCTAAAGACCCCGGAGACACTATCCGGTTGATAGGCTGCAGGTGCAGGCACGGCGACGTGCACAGCCGAGCAGTACTAATAGGTCGTGAGGCTTGACCATATTATCGTTCCCGTGCCTATGCGCGAAACGCTATACTTACGAGCACATAAAAGCTTGTATGAAATGACGGCAGGCGTTTTGGTTTTCGTCTGCCCCCTTCTTCCTTTTTCTTTTTGTACGGCAATTATTGCCCGGTGGCCATGGCGGGGAGGAAATACCCGTTCCCATTCCGAACACGGAAGTCAAGCTCCCTTGCGCCGATGATACTGCTTCCAAGCGGGAAAGTAGGTAGCTGCCGGGCTCTTTTTTTATAAAAAGCATTATTTTACCATTTTTTCTCAGGGAAAATATTTACATGCCTATGGTATATTCTTCAATATTCGGAAACTCTCGAACATTATAGTAAGGTAACTCGTCTTTCCAATGTTGATGAAATCTTATTATTACGTGATCGAAAAAATCGCAATCTAAATAAACATGAAATTTCTTATTCGGAAAATTTATCTTTAAATTTTTTGTTAAATTATCTATAATTAATCTTGTCGCTTCTAAAACTTTTTCTTGTTCCGTGCGTTTTGTTTTTCCGAAAATATGAACATGATTCTCAAATGCTTCTGTTTGAGTTTTGTCTTTAACCAGCTCCAATGAATCGATTGCAGTTTCATTCGTTTTTAAAAATACGTATTCATTGTTTTGTAAATCTTTTACGGTATAAAATTCAGGGAAAATAATGTATTTAAAAATTTCCCTTATTGCATCGGTAATTAAAGGTCTTTTATTTGTGAATTGTTTTTTGTATATCACTTCCTACCTTTACCCAAAGCGATGCATGTACGCGCCATGTACGAAGTTCCGCGTCGTCCGTATCGCCGGGATACGCGGATATGTTTTCAGTGCGTTTGCCGGCAATGTTTTCGGTTTCACTCTCATCGTTTGCGGCTTTGTTTTCGCCGATTTCCGCATCCGCAATTCTGAACACGCTGCAGGAGCAGGGAAAGCCGACGAATAATTTTTTTTCATTTTCGCAGGCACGGGGCGATTCCGTATTGCAATCCGTTTTTTTTCCGGCGAATATTTTTCCGCAGGCGGCATCTCCGTTTCGGAAGCGCAATATTGCGGGAAAAAAGAATTCTCCGTTTGAAATAGAGGGTGTACCGATCGTAAACGACGCGATCGCATTTCGTATCGTTTTCAGCTGCGTCGCGTCGAATGCCGTATTCACATTGCCGCCTGTTTGCATGGTCGTATCGCTTTCAGCCGCGGAGTAATCGAAATTATTAAAAAACGCCCACAGCGGAAAGAGCGGAATCCAGCAAGGTTTTCCCGCTTCGGCATTGAGGTGTGAAAGCGTTGCTTTTTGCGTGCGCGACAGGATGAGCGCTTCCGTCGGATGAGGGATAACGGCGAACATAACGGCAGTATAGCTATTTTTATAAAAAAAATGTAGTATTGCCCGATGATGTCTTTTTTAAAAAAATTAACAATAAAGCAAAAAATCCTTTTAAGCGTGCTTACGGTATTGCTCGCGTGCGATATCGGTCTGCTTGCAAAAAAATATCTGTCGAAAACTTCTTCGCTTTTGCTTGTCTTTCCCGAAGAGATGCAAGCGCCTGTGTCGAAACTTGGGGCGTTGAACGCAAATGCGAAATCGAAAAAGGCGCGGCCGGGCTGCGCGTATTATCGATTTACGGATGAACAGCAGCGGCTGCTCGATTCGTATATTCAACGCTTCGGTGATGCTTCTCTTTCGGTGCGCATACGGATTGCACGAGATGAGGCGGCGGGCGCGGATAAAACGTTTATGCTCGGTTTTTTATTTGCCGACGATTTTACGTTTCGAGGCAGGCTGCGAAAGGAGATCGAAAAGCGCCCGCTTGCAAGCCTTGTAGTGCAGGATCTTTCCGAATTCGCTCTCGCGTTTTCGATCGGAAAAGACGAAATGAAAAACGGAAAAAGCATACCGTGCGGTTTTTTCGTGTACTCGGCCGCTCCGGCTTCGGTCATCGCTGCGGAAATTCGAAGCGGGGCGATAGGCTGGGATAAAAGCGCTTCCGTGCCCCTCTTTGCCTTTGCGCCGAACGGCGGCGTGATGCATGAGTCGCCCGATGAAGCGGATTTTTCCGGCGCATCGCTTGTCTTCCCTATGCATAACACGGACACGGCCGTTATGCCGAAAATCACCGCGGCGTTTTACGCGCCGGATGATTGGGGTACGGCGCAAAATCCCGTAAAGACGGAGCTGAATGCGGGCGGAGAAAAATTAATAATTTTTCATACGAATAAAACGCGGGTGTCGGGTTCCGGAAATAAAACGTACGCGTACGATATACCGACGGCGGCTCTTGCGAATCCTTTTTCCACGTTTTCCTGCCGCGATAAAATCGATAATATGCCCGTCCTCATGATGACGCGGAGCGATGTCAAAAACGAATTGAATGCGGGCGGAAAAATTTTTGCTCCTTTTAAAACCGATCCGGGATTGATCATTTCATGGCCGCGGGCAAAGTGGCGCACGGGCGATTATGAACTTTTCGAGTGGGACAGATTTCCCGGCGTGCTTATTATCGATACGAAAGACTTCGCCGTGCAAAACGATTTTTTTAAGCGGCTCGCGTTTTTTTCCGAAAAGATGGGTTATCGCGGTACGCTTCTTACCGACGAAGCGCTCGAAGGTATGCACGGTTTTAACGCGCACGATTACAATGCTCTCTCCCTTGCGGCGTTTTTTACAAAAGCGAAAGCTGAGAATTTTCCGCTCAATGCGCGCGAACTTCTTTTACGCGATATCCTGCTTGCAAACGGCGTGATAACAGCCGACGGCGCTTCATTCGCCGCGGGGCGCGGAGCGCTCCTTTCGATTTCGCAGGAATCACCCGAATGGCTTCGCAATCGCTATATAGCGCATGAAGGATGGCACGGCATTTTTTTTACCGACGAAAATTTCCGTAACGCCGCGGCCGCCGTTTTTTATACGACGGATGAAGCTTCGCGCGATTTTTTAGCGGGCTATTGGCATTTGCATCCCAATCTCAACTACGATTTAAATGACGAATACCTCGTACACAACGAATTTATGGCGTATATCATGCAACAAACCGTTTCTTCCTCCGCTGCGTATTTTGTCAATCTTGCAAATTGGACGACGGTGCAAAGAGCGATCCCTGCGCTTGCAGCGCATGTGCGGCAGACACGCGGTATTCCCTTTGAAGATGCGGCGAAAGTATTCGACGAATACGCGTTCGATAACTGGGGACTTTCGTGCGGCCGCGTGTGGCTTATACGATAAACATACGCTCCGCACCGACGCAGGTCGGCGGCCCGTGCCCCGGCATGATGACGGTCGCGTCGTTTTCAGACAATATTTTTTGTTCGATGTTTTTCCGAAGCACGAAATCCGAATAGCTGCTGTTCGTGCTTCCGATTTTTCCGGCAGAGAGGCTGTCGCCGGTAAAAAGGACGTTGCCGATTTTGTAAATCATGGAATCGGCGGTGTGACCGGGCAGCGCCATGTAGCGCACGGTAAGACCTGCAATGCGGATTTTTCCGTCGCCCGTGATGACGTGCGTGTCGTTTCCCGCAACTTCCCAGTCGGCCGCATAGACGGCGGGCGTATATATTTTACGCAGCGCTTTTAATCCGTGTACGTGACTTCCGTGGTTGTGCGTGATAAAGACGCCGGTGAGTTTGTACGATTCGTCTTCGATGCGTTTGATGATATCGTCCGTGATTTTTCCGGGATCGATGATGATCGCTTCTTTAGTCAATTCGTTTTCGATGATGTAACAGTTTGAAAATCCGCCGATGTTGAGATGAAAATATATTTTCATATACCGCCCCTCATCTTCGGAGCGATTCCCTGAAAGAGTTCGCTTCCCTTGCGGTCGAAAACGGCTTCCCTCGTGTTCGACATTTTCATTGAAACGTTTTCGCACGAGCATTCGAGAAAAAGCGTATTTTTAATATTGCAATTTCTGATCGACGTGTCGACGAGGCGCGCACCGATAAAGCGCGAATTGTACAAGTCCGAATCGTCGAACGAAGATTGAAAAGCCTGCACGCCGTTGAAATTGTTTTGCACCATATCGCTGCCGGTAAATATCGTGTGTGAAAACGTACAGCAGGCGAACGACGTAAACTGCATTGCGGAGCCGGGGAACATGCAGTCGGCGAAGGTTGCAAAATCGAACATGCACAGTTTACCGAGCAAACTTTCCGAGCGGAGGCCGATAAACGTACAGTGCTGAAAATTACAGCCGTAAAATCGCTTGTTCGATAGATCGATATCGCGGAACATAATGCCTGCGGCGTTTAAGCCGACTATGACGTCGTGCGTTTTAATATAATCGTAAATCGATTCTTTTGCGCGTCCGGGATCGGGCGTGTGATTGAGACAGTATCCGCGTTCTTCGGTCATACCGTTCGTTTTATCGAAAACGGAGAGCGAAAGATTTTTGCACGAGTGAACGAGGCACTTGTTCAGCGTAAACATGGTTTTATCGTACGCTATTGCGTTTGTTTAGTCAAACGTTTACAATCGATTATATGTGTTGGAAGTGCAAGCGCGCGATACGCAGTTCCGAAAAAATCTTCAGAACGTCGGTATGTGAATTTTGCGGAGCCGATTTGCATGTCTGCCGCAACTGTACGTTTTATTCGCCGGGTGCGCATTACGACTGCAGGGAAACGGTCGAAGAGCTTGTGGCTGACAAAGAAAAGGCGAATTTTTGCGCAGCGTTTTCACCGCGCGCCGATTTTACATCCGCTGACGATAAAGCGGCAAAAGCGCGCGATGCGTTCAACAGTTTGTTCGGCGGTATCGTGTTATGAATTTTGCGTTTTTGGATTCGGGTACCGGCGGCATCCCCTATATGCTCCGCCTCAAGGGACTTGCCTCCGACGCGACCTGCGCCTACCTCGCCGATACCGTGCATTTTCCGTACGGAGAAAAAACCGTTCCCGAAATAATCGAATACGCGACTGCCGCCGTTTCGCACATCATCGATACGTGGCACCCGGAAACGATCGTCGTCGCGTGCAATACGATTTCCGTTTCCGCTCTCGCATCTCTTCGCGAACGTTTTCCTTTGGTTCCGTTTATCGGTACTGTGCCTGCGATAAAACTTGCCGCTTCGGTGACGAAAAACAAAAAAATCGGTTTGCTTGCGACGAATGCGACCGTGCGCGACGCATACATACAAGAACTCGAAAAAGGATTCGCATCCGGCTGTACGATATATTCGAGGGGAGATGCGGAGCTCGTTTCGTTTATCGAACGGAAACTTGTTACTGCCGACGAAAATGAAAAAATGCGCGCGGTTATGCCCGCACTCGATTATTTTGCTGAAAAAGACTGCGATACGATCGTGCTCGGCTGTACGCATTTTACGCATCTTGCGGATATCATGCAAAAGGCTGCGGGAAAAAACGTAAACGTCGTCGATTCGCGCGACGGCGTTGCGCGCCGTGCGATCGAAGTACACGACAATCTTATTAATTCGAAAAAAGAAAAAAGCGAAAATATTCTTACCGCTGCCGCCGATTTTCTTTCGGATGTACCCGACGAATCGTTTTTCGTCACCGGCGTTTCGGACGATAAAGCGAAAGCGTATTACGAGGCGTTTTGCAAAATGCTTGCGATCCCCTTCGGAGGGATACTTCTGGGTATTTAAGAGGAAGGTTTTCTTTAGCACTTTCGGTTTTCAGGGAGAGAGATACCTTGTTCTGGAATTTAGATTTTCTTGCGTAGTGATACAGTGGAACTTGCCTAAAGGCGAGCCGCTACAATCGCTAACCGATATTACATTTTTTTGCAAATACAAATAAAACAACTTAATACGAGAACAAAAAGTCTTATAACTGTAAAATTTATGAGCCAAGTAATTATGAACATAAGATAATGATTTAGTGAAAATTTTCTGATAAAATTCCAAACTACTTCGTTATTATAATAAATTAATATTAATATACCGCAAACAAATACCTGAAATATCCAAGTTTTATCATTAATTTTTCTATAAATGTGCATTACTTTCATTTTTCTCATTCTTGTTTGGTTTTCAATACTATGTTTTTTTATGAGTTCAGGTCAGGGCTTTGTCTCTGCCTTTATGACTCTTCGTCTCACTGCCGAAAGGAAACCCCCGGCTTGTTTTGTGTGCAAAAATGCGTTGCAGGTACAGTGCGCCTACGCCCGGCCGGAGCGGTGCCGCAGGCAGCCGCCGGAGCGGCGCAAGCGAGCGAGGAGGCCGAGCGTGAGCGAGCCGCGGAGGGCGGGATCTTCCGATACGTGCCGTCCGAAAAATTAATAATTAATTTTATATCGCTTGAAGCCGCTTTCGGATCGCGTCGATAAATTCCCACGAATTGAGCACGCGCTCGGGCGCAGGGGAGGCGAGGCGCGCTATGTCGCCGGTCATCTCTCCTTCTTCGATTGTCGAAAGCGTCGCTTTTTCGAGGCGCCGTGCAAAATCGCTGAGCGCTTCGGTGCCGTCGAGTTCGCCGCGTTTTGCGAGCGCCCCCGTCCATGCGAAGATGAGTGCGACGGGATTAGTCGACGTCTTTTCGCCTTTTAAGTAGCGGTAGTAGTGTTTTTGCACCGTGCCGTGAGAAGCTTCGTATTCGAATGCTCCGGTGGGGCTGACGAGTACGCTTGTCATCATTGCGAGGCTGCCGCACGCGGATGCGATCATATCGCTCATAACGTCTCCGTCGTAATTTTTGCACGCCCACAGCATGCCGCCTTCGCTTTTCATAATGCGCGCGACGGCGTCGTCGATGAGCGTGTAAAAATAAGTGATGCCGGCTTTTTCGAAGCGCGTTTTGTATTCGGCGTCGAATATGCGCTGAAAGATTTCTTTGAACGTGCCGTCGTAGGTTTTCGAAATCGTGTCTTTTGCGCCGAACCACACGGGTACGTTTTTGTCGAGCGCGTAGGTAAAACAGCAGCGGGCGAAGTTTTCGATGGACGCGTCGAGGTTGTGGATGCCTTGGATGATGCCTGCGCTTTTCATATCCATGATCGTTTTGCGGATCTCTTTGCCGTCCGTTCCCGTAAACACGAGTTCGGCTTTTCCCGCTCCGGGCGTGCGGATTTCACAATTTTTGTATACGTCGCCGTATGCGTGCCGTCCGAGCGCGATCGGTTTTTTCCAGCACGAAACTGACGGATTGATATTGTTTACGAATATGGGCGTGCGGAACACGGTGCCGTCGAGTTCCGCGCGGATGATGCCGTTCGGACTCGGAGTGAGGTGCGAAAGTTTGTATTCTTCCATGCGCGCCGCGTTCGACGTGATCGTCGCGCATTTGACGCCGACGCCGAGCCGCTTGATCGCTTCGGCCGCATCGTAGGTTATTTTATCGTCGGTTTCGTCGCGCTTTGTTAAACTTAAATCGTAGTATTCGGTTTTGAGATCGACGTAAGGGACAAGCAATTTGTCTTTGACGATCTGCCACAGCACTCTCGTCATTTCGTCTCCGTCGAGTTCCGCGACGGCGTTTTTCATCGGTATCTTTGTCATGGCAATGAGTATAACTTCTTTCTCGCTCATCGTCCAGATTATCGTTCGGCTTGTCTCGGCTTGGACGGGGGTTCATGTGCCGACAATGCCTTATTTTGTGTGCGATTTTGTTGCACTGTTTTGCGCGATTCGCTAAAATGCGTTTATGATAGAACGAAACCGATGTTTTGCCAATCTCACCGCTGGCTACCTCTTTCCCGAAGTTGCGCGCCGGAGTAAAACCTACGCGGCTTCTCACCCCGATGCGAAGCTCATCAGTTTGAGCATCGGCAATACGACGGAACCGCTCGAACCGCACATTTCAAGCGCGATGTCGGACTATGCGCGCGTTCTTGCGACTCCCGAAGGTTATTCGGGGTACGGCGACGAACAGGGACTTTTCGCACTCCGTAAAAAAATCGCCGAAACCTTTTATAAAGGCATTGCGGAAGCCGATGAAGTGTTCGTATCCGACGGTGCAAAATGCGATATTGCGCGCATACAGCTTTTGTTCGGATGCGGAGTGCGCGTCGCCGTGCAGGATCCCGCATATCCCGTGTATGTCGACGGATCGGTGCTTATCGGTGCGGCGGGCGCTGCACATAACGGCGCATACGAAGGCATAAGCTATCTTCCGTGTACGCCGGAAAATAATTTTTTCCCCGATTTAACAAAAGTGCGCGACAACAGCATTATCTATTTTTGTTCGCCGAACAATCCGACGGGCTACGCGTCCACGAGAGAAGAGCTCGGCCGCCTCGTCGATTTTGCAAACGCTCACGGCTGTATCATCGTATTCGATGCGGCCTACGCGGAGTTTATCCGTACGCCCGGACTTCCGAAATCGATTTTTGAAATAAACGGCGCGCGTACCTGTGCGATCGAAATCAATTCGTATTCGAAGCCTGCGGGATTTACCGGCGTCCGGCTCGGCTGGTCGGTCGTACCGAAAACGCTTTTATATGCCGACGGTTCTCCCGTCATCAAAGATTGGTCGCGTGTTATGACCACGCTTTTCAACGGCGCGTCGAATATTGCACAGAGAGGCGGGCTTGCAGCCCTTGACCCCGAAGGCCTTGCCGAAATGAAAAAGACGATCGATTATTATCTTGAAAATGTGCGTGCGATAGGGGAAGCGCTTTCCGGCGATAATTTTGCAAAAGCGGGAGTGCGCGTTTACAGCACCGGAAATTCGCCCTACCTTTGGGTGTATTTTCCGAAATACACGAGCTGGGAAATCTTCGATAAAATTCTCGACGAATGCCGCGTCGTAACGACACCCGGTTCGGGATTCGGCGCGGCGGGCGAAGGCTTTTTGCGTTTCAGTTCGTTCGGCCATCATGAAGCCGTAAACGAAGCGTGCGCGCGGCTTTCGAAATTGAAGTTATAAATTAATAATTCAATAGGTCGAATGTCGATTTTCGAACGCATTTCAAAATAAAGGTGCGCTTTTGAAAGTGTGCTTTCGGTAAAATTTTCGTTCGCCGGCTCAAGCCGTTTGCTGCATGCACTGACGAGTTTGTTTTGCAAACTCGCCGTGCAGCGCGGTGTTGCGCGCTTACAGCTGCATTTTGTAGCCGAAGCTGCACTCGAATGCGGCGGCAGGTGAATTTTTTATTAAATCGGAAATGCGGATTTGCACCATGGAGCGGTACTCTCCACGCCCGATTTTTGCCGCTGCATAGGGGGAAACGGCGATCGTCGGCAGAGCGGAAAAAAGTCCGGTAAAATTCGGAACATCGATATAGGTTTTATCCTTAAATGAAAGCGTGTTGTGGATGCCGAACTCGAATTGCTGTGCGCCGAGATATACCGAAGCGTTGCAAAGCGTAAAATTAAAACCGAGCGTATCTCGGATAAAAAGAAGTTCGCTCACGGTGTCGGAAGGAAGGCTGAATGCGGCGAACATCGCTTGATACGGCGACAAGCGCATACGGAATTCCGCGAGCAGGTAAATGCTTGAGATGTCGAACGAAAAAGTGTCCGATCCTCGTCTGATCGGCAAGTCGTATACGCCCGCCTGTATAAAAAGTCCGAGCGGCGTATAATTGTTTCCGACAAGCATGGTAATGCCTGCGTGCGCGTACAGAGAATCGACGAGGAGGATAACGTCTTCTCCCGCGCCGTTTTTATTTTTCATCGGCGAATTGACGCCCGCCGCCGCATCGAGAATAAAATATTGGTAAGCGCACGCGAAACGCGCATCGGCGTTCAATACGAAATTATTGTCGGGATTTTCACGGTTGACATAGAGGTACCCGCCCGCCGCTACGGGTGCTTCCGAAAAGCATACGGTGTCCGAAACGCCGATGCCGAACAGCGGACACACGATCGAGCCGGAAAGTCCGAGCCAGCTTTCGGTAATTTTCGAAGAGATCGCTTCTATGCCGAACTGCCGCCGCAAAAACAAATCCGATCCGATCGGTTCGTAAGTACCGGCAAAAGCGCTGAAAAAATTCGTGCCGCCGTAAAACTGCCTGCGGTAAATGAGCGACAGTTCATCGACTTTGAAATCGGCTCGTGTTTTACTGAAAACGGCGGTGTCGATGATATCGTCGGTGCGGAGTGAAAATTCCGCGCGCGCGATGAGATTTTTTGTCAAATTGAATTGACCGGCAAAAAACGACTGCAGTTTGAGCTGCATGTCGAAAGAGCCGCTTGCATCCGCAAAACCGAGGTCGGCTTTGATTCCCGTATAACCTGAAAAAAATCCTGCAGCGAATCCGCGATGAGCGAGTACGGCGGACAAGGCGTATATGACAAAAAGCTTTTTCCTTCGGTTCACGACGGTACTCCTGAAAAATACTATCGTTATAATATCGGCAAAAAGAACGGATAACTGTATCGGTCAGGGGGCGGAAAAATGAATGAATTTTTCCCGTTTAGCGCTTGAATTATCTTGGTTTCCGTATATAATAACGGTATGAGCGATTATCTTGATCCCAACAATGAAGAGCTGTTAAAAGATTTTTTTGCCGAAGCCGAGCAGCAGGTAGATAATCTCGAAAGCAATGTGTTGGTCATAGAAAACGATCCGACGAATCACGAAGCAATCGACGAGATATTCCGCGCGGCGCACACGTTGAAAGGCGGATCGGCAACGGTCGAAATGAACGAAATTGCGTCGTTTACGCATTCGGTCGAAGACATGCTCGACGAAATCCGCTCCGACAAATTAAAAGTTACCGAACCCGTCATCGATGTGCTGCTCAACTCCATCGATGTTATCAAAGCGATGCTCGAAGCCCGCACGAACGGTTCGGTGTACTCGGAAAACATCGACAATCTTATCAATACGATTCATTCATACATTTCCGGAAAAGGCGGAAAAGCGCCCTCTGCAAAAGCCGCGCCGAAATCCCCTTCTCCGAAAAAGACGGCACCGAAGGCGGAAGCTCCGAAGCCTGCCGTATCCGCGGGTGCGGATTTTGCACGGCCCGAACTTTCCGAAGGGGAATTCCTCGAACTGAAAGAAGCGTGTCAGGGCAATCAGTCTCTGTGGTGCGTCGCCGTAAAATTCGACGAAAGCAATCCGATGAACAGCGTCGGCGGCATTCAAGTGTTCGCCGCGCTCAAATCGCTCGGCAGCGTTTTGAAAACGGTGCCCGATTTCGACGCGCTCTACGAAGATACGTTTTACGAAAACGTTTATTATTATATTGCGACGGCGGAAACGCAGGAAAAGATCGAAGACACTGCATTCCTTAACGACGTGACGCTTGCTTCCGATGCGCAGCGCATCGACTCGTTCGACGGTGCGGACGATGAAGCGGAAATCGCCGAAGCGGCTGCCGTTTCCGGCGAAGAGGAATCGCTCGAAGAGACGGTTTCTTCCGCGCAGCCTGCCGCTTCACAGACGGCTGCTGCAGAATCGGCTCCGGCACACGCGGCGGCGCATACGGCGCAAACGGGTTCCATACTGCGTGTTGATTCCCGCCGTATCGATTATTTGTTAAACCTCGTCAGCGAAACCGTTATCACAAAAGCGGCGTTCAATCAGCTTTCCATGCAGCTCGTCAATTCATTTATTATGTTCCAAGGTATGGAAGCGAGCTACAAAGAAAGAATGCGGCAGCTTTTTGAAATGCTTCCGCAGTATCTCGAAAAAATTAAAAACGGTACTCCGGTCAAAGACGTAAAAGAAGAAATCATGAGCGGATACGGAAATCTTTCGAGTCTCTTCGATGCGTACGTTGCCGAAGTCAAAAGCGCAACTGAAAAATTCCGTTCGTCGACGCAGAACCTCGGACGCATTTCGAGCGAACTGCAGGAAGGCGTCATGAAAATCCGCATGGTTCCGATCAGCCAGATTTTCAGCCGTTTCCCGCGCGTCGTACGCGATTTGCAGCGCGATTTGAATAAAAAAATCGATCTGAAAATCGAAGGTGAAGATACCGAACTCGATAAATCCGTCGTCGAAGATCTGCTCGATCCGATCATGCACTGTGTTCGCAACTCCGTCGATCACGGCGTCGAATCTCCCGACGAGCGAAAAAAATCGGGTAAACGCGAAACGGGTACGGTACTTTTGAAAGCGTCGAACGAAGGCAATATGATCATCATCGAAATATCGGACGACGGCGCCGGTATCGATGTGCAGCGTGTCCGCCAAAAGGCGATTCAAAAAGGCCTCGTTCATCCGGATAAAATTCTTACGGATCAGGAAGCGTTTAATCTCATCTTCGAACCGGGATTTTCGACGTCCGATAAAATCACGAACATTTCGGGGCGCGGCGTCGGATTGGACGTCGTCAGAACGATGATCGAAAAATTGAACGGTACGGTATTCGTCACGTCGGTAAAAGGACGCGGCACGACCTTTACGATCAAGCTGCCGCTTACGCTCGCCATTATACAGGGCTTACTCGTCAGAGTCGGAAGCGAAGTGTATTCCATTCCGATTGCGAGCGTCATCGAAAGTCAGCGCACCAAGCTGAGCGAGATAAATACTATCGACAACTACGAAGTGCTCAATGTGCGTAACGAAGTCATCAGCATTTTGCGCTTTTCGCGCTTGTTCAATATCCGCGAAACCGACGACGATAACGACGGTTATTGTTTTATCGTCATCGTCGGTTCTGAGGAAAAGAAAATCGGCATTATGGTCGACGGACTTATCGGCGAAGAAGACGTCGTTATCAAACCGCTTCGCGACCAGTTTACGAATTCGCCCGGCATCGCCGGTGCGTCCATTCTCGGCGACGGTTCGGTATCGCTGATTATCGACGTGAGCCAGCTGCTTGAACTCGGCGTTCGCAAAGAAATAAACGCCCAGCAGGCGATCGGTGCGAATAGGTGAGTGAGGTTCCGATGGAAGAAAAGACAATACAGGATCGATTGAAAAACGCTTTTGCCGTGGCGGAAGCCGCGGTCGCCGCCACGCGCGGCAATCTGTCCGTCGTCGATTTCAGAATGGTATCGTTTTCGCTTTCCGGAAAAGATTACGGCGTCGATATCATGCACGTCAAAGAGATCGCGAAAGCGGGGCAGTTTACCTATGTTCCGAATACGCTTCCGTTCGTACTCGGCGTGTACAATCTCCGCGGCGATATCATTCCGATTATCGACTTACGCCTCTTTTTCAATATTCCCGTACCGGAGCGTACCGACAAAAAAACAAACTCGAAAGCTTGCTCATCCTTTCGGTCGGCGAGCAGACTTTCGGCGTCGTCGTCGATAAAATCGATAAAGTTCTCGGCGTACAAAAAGGCAAGATACAGCCGCCGCATCCTCTGTTCGGCGATATCAATATCAAATATATTTCAGGTATCGTCGAAGCGGATAAGCGTCTCTACATTTTGCTCGACATCGCGCGTATTTTCAATGCGCGTGTCGGGGAAGAAGAAAAAGGCCGCACCTATACCAAACAGGTTTTTCATGCTCCCGATGCCGCACCGCAGGCGCAAAACGCTCCGGCTCGAAAAAATGCCGCGGACTCGATGAACGCACGCGCGGCAGCCGCAGCCAAATCGTCCGCTGCGGAAAAGGACAGCGCGCCCGATACGTCGGCTCAGGATTTGAAATTTATTATAGAAAGCTTAAAAACATACCGAAAATTTACAGTGACGCCGCTCAACGAGCAGTGGGTGAATGCGCGCTTCGATTCGTGGAAAGAAGAGCGCGGCAAGGGCAAGTCTCAGCTGCAAAACGAAAACGACGCGGATCTTTTTTTGTCGCTGTTTTGGTCGCCGTGTACGGGCGCGTGGTGGACGAAAGCTTATGCCGACTCCGTATACAAAGCCCTGCCCGACAACACTGCAAAGCAGATCTGCGTATGGAATCCCGGATGCGGCAAAGGAATGGAAACTTATTCGCTTGCGTGCATACTAAGGAAAAAATATCCCGAAGCGCGGCTTAGAATTTATGCGCAGGATATCGATTTGCTGAGCGTTTCGAACGCACCGCTTATGTCCGTGCCGGATGCCGCCGCGTCCGATTGGTACGCGCCCTTTTTGACCAAAAAAGCAAACGGCGAATACACATTTACACAAGACGTAAAAGATAGTATTATGTTCGAGTACCACGATTGTCAGCATACGAATCCGCTTCCCGGAATCGATATTATCTTTGCGCGCGACGTTTTGTCGCTTTTGCCGCAGAGCGGACAGGAAGCCGTCATCGCGGATTTCGACGAAAAGCTTAAAGCCAACGGCAGCATTTTCGTCGGAGAAAACGAAACGCTGCCTATGGGTTCGGGTTTTATTGAAAAGACAATAGGTGCACTGAAA
Source organism: Treponema socranskii subsp. paredis ATCC 35535 (assembly GCA_000413015.1). Taxonomy (GTDB): domain Bacteria; phylum Spirochaetota; class Spirochaetia; order Treponematales; family Treponemataceae; genus Treponema_D; species Treponema_D paredis. The sequence goes on along the minus strand of KE332515.1, from coordinate 1,586,693 downwards.
GTGTACACAAAAAATAAATAAAGGGGACTTGAATGAGAGTAGAGTATATTAACCCGTTTGTTGAAACTTCTTACAGTGTTTTAAAAGAAGTTCTCGGGGGTGCTGACGTAAAGCGCGGCGATTTGTATCTCAAATCGACGGCTATGCCGATGATGGGAGTTGCCGCACTGGTAGGTCTTGCAGGCGATGTTGAAGGACGTGTCCTGTACGATATGACAATCGAAACGGCACTGGGCATCGCTTCGAAAATGAACGGTGAAACGCTTCCCGAATTCGACGATCTGGCAAAAGCGACGATCAGCGAACTTGCGAATTTGATTACGGCGCAGGCGGTTACCAAACTGCAGGAACTCGGATTTAAATTCGATTTGACGCCTCCGGCGCTTTTTGTCGGTCAAAAGATGGAAATCGCGGCTCTCAGCAGTGCTCACACGGAAAACGTCGAAGCGCTCATCGTCCCGCTTATTTCCGAATGCGGCAAAATCGAAGTCAATGTAGCAATACGTGAACGTACATAAACGGCAGGAGTGTAGAATATGAAGACAAAACAGGATTTTCCGACAATTAACGATCGTCCGCAGGAAGGACTGAAAGCCGACGGATCGAAGATCCGCGTATTGGTTGTAGATGATTCAATGTTCGTTGCAAAGCAGCTCGGTCAGATTCTCTCAAGCGAAGGTTACGAGATTATCGCGACGGCTGCCGACGGTAAAGAAGGTGTGGACAAATACAAAGAACTTTGCCCGAATGTCGATCTCGTAACGATGGATATCACTATGCCGCGCATGGACGGTATCACCGCGCTCGAACAGATTATGACGTTCGACAAAAATGCGCGCGTCGTTATGGTCAGCGCACTCGGCAAAGAAGAATTGGTAAAAAAATCTTTGCTGCTCGGCGCAAAAAATTATATCATCAAGCCGCTCGACCGCAAAAAGGTTTTGGAGCGCATCTCTTCAAGCATGAAATAAAACGATATGGAATGAGGGCTGTCGAAAAAGAAAAAAAACTTTTGAGACAGCTCCGTTTCTTGTATTTTTTCAAACGATCGTACATGTCGTTTCCGCATTTGTAAAAAGTCTGTATCCGTTTTTCACTTTTAAAATATGAATTTCCGAATTTTCTTCGTCCAGGTATGTCCGTAATCGCGATATAGCCGAATAGATCGTACCTTCTTTTGCATATATACCCCGTTTTCGAAGCAGCAGCTGCAGTTCGGGAATGCTTACTGCCCGCGTTTCATTTGTAAACAGTATTTCAAACACGGAAAAGATCGAAGCGGGGAGTTTTTTTCTGTATACGGCAAGAAGCGTTTCATGCCGCGCCGTATCTTTTCCGTCTTTCGAAAGGCCGGATGCTTTCGATATGCGTGCGAGCGGTATGTGCGGTTTTGCACCGTGAGTTTCGACCGTTTCGGCAATCGTTTTCAGCGGAGGGATCAGGGAATCGATATCGAGGGAACCGATGTGTCCGTAGTACAGATTGAGCGCCATAATCCAGTGTTTGAGCCGAGAATCTGCATCTTTGGGGAACGGACTGTTATAAAACAGCAGCGGGATGGAACATCCTATTTCATGCATGTATCGGTAGATATTGAAAATGCTGTGATCGTAAGTGAGATAATCGATAAGGAGCAAATCGGGGCAGGTTTTTATCTTCAAAATCGATTTGTAAAATTCGTCCAAGTTTGTGTAAGTATTGCACGTATGACCGCTTTCTTCCAACGCTTTTGTAATCTTTTTACATGCCTTTCGATGCTTCGTGTAAAAGTAAAATGTCATCGCCGCTTTCTCTCCTCAAACCTTCGTACTTCCGTTTACGGAAAATATATCGATCATATTGTAGCATGAAAAATCCGCCTTGACTAATATTTCTTTTTCTAGGATTATTAAGAGCATTATAAAAAACTACGGATTAAAAAGCGGCGCTTAAACGGCGAGACGCATTTTAAGGATGTTATGAAAAAAAACACGATAACCCGCACATATCTTGAATCGTTGTCTTTTTCCGATTTGCTTGCTCTCGCCGACACATACGGCATAGACGTGCCCGATAATTTGAACAGACGATTTCTTATCGGCGAACTCATTGATGTTGCAGAGGAAAGCGGGAGCGATTCGTCCGATATGATCGTCACTCAGGAAAAAGATGAAGAACAGTCTTTATCCGAGCGGCTTCCCGAATCCTACAATGTTACGGAAATAGGAGCGGTACTCAGAAATCCGGCATGGATTTACGTCTATTGGGACATAGGCGAACGCGATGTCCGCAGTTTGAAAAAACACGGAGACTATACCGTTTTTCTCCGCGTCCGCTCTTTTTCCGACCGTGCGGCTTTAAAGAGCGAAGATGCGTATGATGTGCAGATCGGCCAAGGCGATACGTCGGAATACCTTTTGTGTCCCGCAGGCAAAAAAATCATCCGTGTGGAACTTACCGCTTCGAGTGCGACGGGAACGACCGTGCTCGCTTCTTCCTGTCCGGTTGAAATTCCGCGCTCTTCAAAACTGCTTACTCATATCCGTCCGGGCAAAGACGGCGATATAAGACCGATTTCCGTCCTGTCGGGTATAAAAGAACTTTTACTCGATCATTATGTACATCATCGTGAATCGTTTTTTTAAAAGGCACCTCTGAAAATTCGGTCGGATTTTTAAAGGTGCCGCCGAGTTTTTAATTTTCAAAACCGGAGACTGCGATGGCAAATAAAAAAATTGTTTTATTAATTTCAAATCTTCAGGAATTCATCTATCACACGGGCACCGAAGAAAAAAAATTTGCAGCCGAGATGAATCGCCTGTATGAATCGATTTCATACGTTTATATACCGCTGCTCAATATGTTCGCATCGCTTGAAAAAGACGGCGTTCCGTTTAAAATTGCGCTCGTGCTTTCGCCTGTGCTGTGTACGCTTTTGAAAGACCCCGTCGTGCAGCGGCAGTACATCGCATGGCTCGATGCGAAAATCGAATTGGGTAAAAGCGAGCTTAAACGCTGTGAAGACGATGCGGCGATGTGCGATGTCATTAAATTTCATCTTGAAAAAGCGCAGGAAGACCGCTTTTGCTTTACGGCGGTGTACGGACAGGATTTATTGAAAAAGATTGCCGAATACCAAAAAAAAGGTTGTGTCGAACTGCTTGCAACTTGCGGCACGAATATTTTCCTGCCGCACTATGCGGATATGGGCGAAGTGCTCAATGCGCAGATAGAAACGGGTTTGTATGCGCACCGCTCTTTTTTCGGCGAACGCGCGAAGGGATTTTGGCTTCCGGAAGCGGGTTATGTTCCGGGGCTCGAGCGGGTGATGCGCACATACGGCGTGGATTATACGGTACTCGATGCGCGCTCATTTCTTTTTTCCGACGATATCGTTGAAAAGGGCATATTTGCACCGGTCGTCTGCGGCGGAGAGACGGTCGCCTTTGCACGCGATAACCGTACCGATGAAGAAGTTTTCGGAGAAAGAGGTTATGCGTCTTCTTCCGTCTATTGCGACGTCAATCAGGACATTGCGTTTGAACTTTCATCAGAACGGCTCGCGCCGTATTTCCGCGGTGCTTCATCGCGTTATGCGTCGGGCTATCAATATTACAATAAAGGCGCCGAAAAAAAAGGTTCCGACCGCCTCTACGATCCGGTGCGCGCTTCCGAACAAAGCGAAACCGATGCGGCGGCTTTTTTCGACAAAAAGCTCGATGTACTCGTACAGGCGGAAGCTCTTTTGCCGTCCGTGTCTCAGCTTTCACTCGTTTGTACATTTTCAGTCGAACAGTTTTTGCAGCAGTGGCATGAAGGCGTCTCATGGCTCGAAAACATATACCGCTACGCGAAAGACAAACCCGCTTCGTTTTCGACTTTTGAAGATATCATCGCTGCACAGGGACCTTTGCAAAACCTGCAGCCCTACTGCAGCGCGTCGATCGGTTCGGGGTACGGAGAAACGCTCATCGCAAATAAAAACAGCTGGATGCTGCGTCATGCGCGCAAAGCAAGCGAGCGGATGGTCGATTTGGCCGAACGTTTTCCCGACGATACGGGACTTAAAGCGCGGCTTTTGAATTTGAGCGCAAGAGAACTTTTGCTTGCGCAGTCGTGTACGTGGGCGAATATGATATGGGAAGACACTTTCCCCGAATATGCCGAAGCTCGTTTTACGGAAAGCATCGGCGCGTTTATAAAGGTTTTCGAATCGCTCGGCGCAAATACGGTGAGTACCGAATGGCTTACGTCGTACGAAGCGAAGCATCCCGTGTTTCCGTGGATAAATTATCGGATTTTCAGTAAAAAACGATGATGCAATGGGGCTGCCTCAAAAGCCGCCTGCTTTTTCGGCAGTTTTCCGTTTTGTTAATTTTGCAGAGATTGTGCGTCGCGGATGCGCTGCTGCAAAGCGATTTGATTTTGTGCGCTTTCGATTCCCTCTGCCGCGGGGGTAAAGCGAGGATCGAGCGCGAGTGCTTTCTTCCATACTTCGACGGCTCCCCGGTAATCGCACTTGGCGAAGAGTGCGAGTCCTTCGCCGTACAATCGTTCCGCTTCGTTTTGCCGCTTTGCCCTTCCGCCGTCTCCGAGCAGTATTTTTGCACCTGCGCTTATGTGATTTGACGGAAAAGGATTGAACGACGAAAATCGGTCGAAAGTATAGGCCGCTTCGAAACGCACGCGCTTAAAAAGCGTAACGCTTATGCCGCCTCCGGCGCTTTGAAAACGTATATAAGGGGCGTTTTCGTCGGCGGAAAAAGTGCAGCCTGCGAAAATCGCGAAAAAATCGGTAACGGTCAATTCGACGGCGCAGCCGGCAGTTCCGGGCATATAGTTTCCGATGTTCGAAAGATTTACGGGTTGTTTGAATTCCACAGCGGTAAGCAGCCGTTTGAGGGGCCGGTAAGACAGTCCGAGCGAAACGCTTGTCGGAAGCGGGTCGTCCGTTATAATCTTTTCTCCGAAGCCGGTTATCGCCGCCCCGGCATTGCGGACACATAAAGCCAAACGCAGGTTCGGCTCTCGTGAAGCGAAAAATTTGCCTGCGTTGAAGCGCAGCATGACGCCCGCATCCGATGCAAGTGCGAGGGCGGAACGCGAAAGGCTTGCGGGACTTACGACCGATCCCGATGCGTCGGGCATACTGCGCCACAGAGCTTTTGCATTGGCACCGATCGCGATACCTTTAAAATAATAACCGGCGAGAATATTGTATGATATGTTGAAGGTTGCCGACGTTTCGGAGTAGAGGCTGTCCGCACTTCGTTCGCCGAAAGCGACGTATTCGTAAAAGGGGACGTAAAAAAAGCGGAGTTCTCCGCCGAAACCCAAATCGCCGTGCCTTGCGGCAGCTGCGGCCGTTTCCATCGCCGCTCCCGCGATCCATATATTGTGAAATAATACGATTTCGTTTTGTTCGAGCAGCGAGCTTGCCGCGGGATTATAATCAATGCAAAAGCTGTCGTCGGAAAGAGCCGTATATGCGCCGCCGAGCGCTTCAGCCCTTCCGCCCGACGGAACGGTGAGCGAATAAAAAGAAAGTTTTTTTTCGTCCGTATTTGAAAACGCGGAAAAGGCTTTTGCGAATGAGCCGGCTCCCGTAAAATCGAGGGCAAAGGCGCGAATCGAAATACAAAAAACGAACAGTAACGGTATACGGGCGAAAAATGTTTTCTTCATCGGCGTCTCAGTATATCATATTTTCGGCATTTTTTCTCGACTTCGGGATTGGAAATACCGAAAATATAAGCAGGTGTATGCAGACAGGTAGCGTAGGTTTTTTCGCAAAAACATGATAAAATATATTAAAACGGGAGAATGCAATCCGTTAATAATGAAAAAAATATTTTTAGCCGCAACATACTGTATTTTCATTACCGCGCCGTTTTTTGCAAAACCGAAAGACGGCAGCCTCGCCCTTACCGAAATCGACCGGCTCATTCGGGAGACGGACTACGATGCGGCGCTTTCCGCTCTTTACGATTTCAATGTATCGCATCCGGAACGCTTCGAAGATATGCAGCGGCGTATCCGAAAAATTATTAAAAAGCTTGATCTCTATACCGCAGCCGCTTCGCAGCTTTTCGACACCGTGGAAACCGAACCCGAAAACGGGGAAAAAATATTGGCGATCATCGCAAAGCTCGAATCTTTGAAAAAAAATCCGACGGAACAGCAGCTTTCGTTTATCCGCGAAGCCCGATCGGCGGCTCAGTTTACGATGTACCGAAGGCAGATGATTTCGATTTTACAGGCGAGTGCGGATTCGGCACACGCCGGCAATTATACGGATGCCGTCGAAAAAGCGGAAAGCGGTTTTTTTATGTACCGCGATGATTTTTTTAATGAATATACCGATGCCCGCGTAACGATTCCGGTACGGAGCGCTTTGTCTTATGTCGATGAGCGGATCGCCGCGTATAAAGCGATCGAAGAAAATCTGCAGAGCGCGGTACGTTCTTTTTCCGATGCCGTCCATTTGGGCGATGCCGAAAAAGCGCATACTTTATTTGCCGCCGTACAATATTCTTTCGGTGAATTTGCGGAATTGCGGAACAGCATCTGCCGGCTCGGTTTTGAACTGTGGGATATGGGACAGGCGATGCAGGCGGAAAACGGGGCGGTAACCGATGCGTCGTTTTTGCCTTTCGTTTCGCGTTTTATTCTCGGCATCAATACGATCGCGGACTCCGGTGTTTTTGGCGCGATGAATTGCGAATGGGATGCGCTTACAAAGCGTATGGAAGATGAAATCCGATGGATGCTTATACACAACATCGATTCTTTCGTTGATAGCTTGGACACCGGCGCGTTTACGGACGAAATCGCTTTTCCCGAGCAAAAAGAACTTTCTGCATTTATGTCGTTTGCGGAACTCGGAAAATCGGTACACGCTTTATATATGCTCAGACTCGGATCGGACGGAATGCCGGAAACATCGCCGTTTTCGAATTTCGGCGTGTCTGTCGATTATGCGGCAGCTCTCGCTTCCCGTTTTTCGGTTTTGCTCGACGCGGGTAAAGCGATGACTGCCGAAAGATATAAAGCGCTTTCGCTTCCGGAGCCGGCCGATTACGACCGCGCGGCAACGGACGGAAAAGCGTATACGGACTCTCTTTTTGCTTCCGTCGAATTTATTAAATCCGAAGAGATGAAAATTTCCCGGGATAATTTCGAACTTTCGCCGGAAGCCCGTGCATACCTCGGAGCGCAGCATACGGAAGACGAAGACGATGAAATAATCCCTTTCGATACCGCCGTCGGCGCATATCGTAAATTCTCCGGCGATGCGGCCGACTTCCGCCGCAATACCGAAATTGAAGTGTGGCAGAAAATCGCCGCCTACTATGCCGCATGCGGCGCGGCGTATGAGGCTGCGCGGACAACGGATTTTGCCCGTATCGAAGCGCTCGAAGATGGAGGTTTCGACGAAGGTATCGGCGCGACATTACACTATCCGCTTCAGACCGCGGAAGCGGCAACAGCGTTTCAAAATGCGCTTGCGGCGAATAAAGACGTACTCGTTGCGGCGCGGACGCTTTTGGCACGGGGGGCATATGCCGATACCTATGCATTGCCGCTGAAGAAGATTTACGACGCGATTGCAAAAATCGATTCGTTTGCATCGAAAGCTCAAACCGTAAAAACCTATGCGACCGAACAAGTCAATGCCGCACGGCGTGCAAAAGACGAAGCCGATTTAAGATACGAGCAGGCACGAAAGGCGCTTTCGGCGAACGACTTCGGTGAAGCCGGCAGAAGGCTTCAGGAAGCGCGTACGAAATACAACGAATCGCTTTCGTATCAGGAATCGCCCGAACTGCGCAAGCTTTCCGATGAGCGCCTTGCGGCTTTGGGCGAACGTATTCAAATGCGGCAAAATGAAAGCGTTGTCCGCCGCGTACGCGACATGAAAACGAAAGCGCGGAACGAATATTACAACGGAAATTTCATCGCCGCGGAATCCGTTTTAACGCAGGCAAAAGCGCTGTGGGCAACGACGAATATAGGTGAAGACGAAGAGATAACGTCGCTGCTTGCTTTAATAGGTACGGCGCTTTCGATTCAGGCAGGGCGCGTTCTTTCTCCGTCGGCGCCGCTCTATCCGGAGATGTCGCAGCTTTTAAGTATTGCTCGGCAGTATTTCAACGAAGGACAGGATTTATTAAAAAAAGGCGATACGGATGAAGGGAGAATGCTGCTTGCTCAAGCGCTGCAAAAACTTCAGGAGCTCCAGCTTGTCTACCCGCTCAATCGAGCGGCAAGTCTTTTAACGCTGCGGATCCGGCAAGTGCTGGATCCTTCGGGTTTCGCACTTCTGTTTGCAGAACGTATCGAAATGGCGAAAGCGAATTACAAAGCGCCCGACAAACGCCGGTCGGCTTATACGGATTTGCTCGACTTGTATGAAATCAATCCGTCGTATCCGGGACTTGCCTCTCTCATCTACGAAACGGAAATCGATTTGGGGATCCGCCGCCGTCCGCAAGACCGCAAGGCGATTGCTCGTGCGGCGTCTCTTACGGGGCAGGCGCAGCGCGTTGCCGACAGCGCAGGACGCGACGAAGTGAAATTGCGTGCGGCTCTCTCTCTTATCAATGAAGCGATTTCTCTCGATCCGAACAACAATGCGGCACTCCTTTTAAAAGACCGCATACAGATTGCGATCGGAGGCAAGACGCTTATCGTGTTGTCGTCCGAAGACGAAGCGAAGTATCAAAAAGCGGTTGCCGCTTTGCAGAGCAATAACATCGTTACCGCAAATGCGCTCGTCGAAGAGCTCTTGCAAAAATCGTCGAATAAAAACTCTTCAAAGATTATCGATCTGCAAAAAAAGATCCGGGCGCTGCTGTGATGAACCGAACGATAGCGATAATAAAACGCATTCTTTTGTCCGCGCTGTGTGCCGTACTCTTTTGCATTTTCCTTGCGCCTCTTCATGCTCAATCGATGTATTGGGAAGATACCGTACGCATAACGGAGGGCGATGCCCGTTTTCCCCGCGTCGTAACGAACGGTCAAAAGACATGGGTGTTTTGGGAAGAAATCGATACGAAAAACGAAACGATAGAACTTTCGTGCCGCTATACGGATACTGACGGTACTGTACGGACGAACCGCCGTTTTGCCGGCCCCTTTCCGTATTCGGGGAGGGTACCCGACATCTATTCCGCTGCGGTTTCGAAAAGAGGAACGGTGACTGTTGCGGTTCTTTCGGGAAAAAGAACGCTTTCGATTTTTGCATCGTCGGACGGCGGCGCTCGTTTTACCGAAGTGAAGATTCCGCATTATGACGAGCCTTTCGTTGCGCCTCAAATCTATGCGACCGAGCGCGGCACTTTTATGCTTTTTGTATCGCTCGGACAAAACGATTCGTTTGCAATGTATGCGGCGACATCTCCCGACGGTTTTTCATGGTCGGAGTTTTCTCCTTTTTTGCCTGCCGATTCTCAGGTAAATCCGTTTGTGCCCGTACTCCATTCGATGCCGAAAAAAGATGTCGTTGTTTTTCAAGCGCAGTATATCCTCGAGAACCGTATATCTTATCAGCTCTATGCGACTTTTTCTTCCGATGGGGGAATGACGTGGTCGAAGCCTTTGCTGATCACCGGCGCTTCTTCTCTTGCGCCCGACGATAAGCGCGATTTTTCCGCGTATCACAATCAGCGCCCGTTTTTGTTCACTCGATCGGGCGTTACGTATATCGCATGGGAACGGACGTATTACGCTTCCGAGAATTCGCATATTTGGGTCGGACAGCTGACAAAAGAGGGAATCGTTAGCGGTACTGCAAAGCAAATCAGCGGAGAGGGGAACGCGAATCGTGCCGTCCTCTTTTCGTTTAATAATACTTTGTCCGCCGTTTGGTTCGATACGAGGATCGGTATCGAAACGGTGCGCATGGCGCAAAAAAAAGGTCCGCTTTGGGAAGAGATCCCTCTTTCATCGGGGCGTGTTCCGAGCCTTTTCGCATTTCCGGTTATCACCCGATCGAAATCGAACGCCGAACACCTCGCATTCGTGTGGCAGGAAAATCCCCAAAACGGAAAGCCGGGTATCTATCTTCTTGAACCCGATATTTCGGTTGCTCCGCCTTCGATCAAACCGCTTTCATTCGAAAAGGGAAAACGCTCGAAAGAAGCGCGCGTACGCTTCCGTATCGAATTGCCTTCCGATTCGTCCGGCGTCGCCGGCTATTCGTGGAGTTGGTCGCAAAACAAAACGGCCGAACCTCCCGACCGGATCATGAATACTTCGAAAGAGAGGACGGTCGAAGTAAATGCGTCTGCTGAGGGCAAATGGTATTTTAAAGTACGAACGGCTGACTATGCGGGAAACTTTTCGGATTCGGCAGTGTCCGAATATTATCTCGATTTGACGGCGCCGGCAAAACTTTCGATCAAACTTCCCGAATCGGATAAGGCCGGCTTTATCGATTCGAATTCGTTCTGCATAAGCTGGCAGCCGGATGCGGCCGACAGCGATATCGCCGGCTATACGTGGCATTTGCAGTACATCGCACCTATCGATGACCGCCTTATTTATACGAAGAGGCGCACGATGCGGGTGAGCGTTGACGAAGCGAAAGCTATGGCCGATTCGTTTTTGACCTCCCGCGCGGATGATATTCGGCATGCCGAAAAACCGCCGAAACGCATACTCGGAACAGAGAGCCGTACTTCGTATGCAAACTGTAAAAACGGGCTGTATGCGTTTTCCGTCGCGGCCGTCGATGATGTCGGCAATATAGGCGAAGCGTCTACGGTGCCGCTCCTGCTTAACAAATATGTGCCTGTCACCTATATCACGTCGGTCGCTTCGTCGAGCGACATGTTCGGAAATCTCACGGTCGATATCATCGGCGGAGGATTTACTTACGACGGAACGGTAAATGAAATATATATCGACAAGGACGGAAAAGCCCCCTATGATTTGACGCTTCGGCGGAGCGAAGGAACATTCCGAATAGCGTCGGACAACCGTATCGCCGACATACGCACCGGTACTTCGCTCGATGAGGGCGCGTATCATATAGGACTTGTACATTCCGACCGCGGACTTTTTATGAGCGGCGTGATTTTCCGTGTCGAAAAAAGAGGTACGGTGAAAATGGAGCGGCAATACGCTTTCGGTTCGCCGTGGCAGCCCATTAAAAAGGTATTGCCGTATCATATTCAAATCGGAACGCTTTTGCTTTGGATCGTCATTGCCCTTGCCGCGGCAGGGTTCGCGTTTGCCCTTTTCGGCTTGACGGAGACGGTACGGGATACGCTTGCCGTCCGTATGGAAATACGCGCGCTTATTGCAGGAGATATTATGCCTCAAAAGAAGAAAAAACGATTTATGCAGCTCAAGTATAAAGGCATCAGTCTCAGACTCAAATTGATGCTGTTTACGACGCTTCTCGTCATCGTTACCGTCGTACTTGTTGCGATGCCCTTCGGTATCAATATGGTACGCACGCAGCAACGTACGCTTGCACGCGGACTTTCCGAACGAGTCGATATGCTCCTTGAAAGTTTGTCGTCGAGTACGCGCATCTATATGTCGACACAGAATATCCTTGAAATGAATTATCTGCCCGATCAAATGTCGTCGCTCGAAGAAGCTCGATACGTAACGATTACCGGTTATCCGTCGAACAATGCGAATACCGGTCTCGGATACGTATGGGCGACAAACGATCCCGATATTTTGCAAAAGATTTCGAGCTCCGCGCTCACGTACGGGGTGTCGGAGATGACTAATGAAACCGTTCGGAAAATTGCCGAGCGGTGCGAAAACCTCAACGATGCCGCCGAAGAAGAGGTGGGAGATATTGCGGATGATATAGCCGAACTCAATGCCGAAGGCATTTCGCTTGCGCTGCGGACCGACGAGCGTTCGGTTGCGCGCCGCGAAGAGATTGCCCGGATTACGACGGAGCTTTCGACAAAGCTGACCGTTTGTCTGAATGAGCTTGCGGCAAAAGGAAGCGGTTCGGTTCCTTCGTACGATTATAATCACTTTGACCGTGTAAATACCGATTATCTTTTTTATCGGCCGGTGCTGTACCGTTACGGTACTTCACAGGAGTACGTGCGGGGCATCGTCTTTATGCGGGTGTCTACGGAAAATATCGTTGCAGCGGTGTACAATGCGCGTACAAGAGTATTTTTTACAGCTTTTATCATCGGCGCCGTTGCCATTCTCATCGGTGCGGTCGGATCGTTTATACTTGCATCGATTATCGTAGCTCCTATTCGCGAACTTGCGCGCCACGTGCAGATCATAGGTGAAACGGCGGACAAGATGAAGCTTGTGGGGCACGATATAAAAATCAAAGGACGCGATGAACTCGGGCAGCTCGGAGAGAGCGTCAACGAAATGACGCACGGACTTGTCCGGGCGGCAAAAGACGAACGGCTGCTTATGGACGGCAGGGTTGTTCAACAGACTTTCCTCCCGCTCGTGACGGGCGAAGACGGTACAAAAGGAACGTTCGCAAAACTCGATGAAGCCAATCTCGGATGTTTCGGTTATTACGAAGGCGCGACGGGAGTTTCGGGTGATTATTTCGATTATAAAAAACTCGACGACCGCTGGTATGTTTTAATAAAATGCGATGCTTCCGGTCACGGCGTTCCCGCAGCTCTTCTTATGACGGTCGTCGCGACGCTCTTCCGCACGTATTTCGCAAATTGGTCGTACGAAAAAAACGGTACGCGTATCGATACGGTCGTTTTGCAGATAAACGATTTTATCGAATCGCTCGGCATAAAAGGAAAATTCGCGACGATAATCATCTGCCTTTTCGATACCGTTTCGGGCGATGTGTATATGTGTAATGCGGGCGACAATATAGTCCATATGTACGACAATATGGCGCAAAAGGAAACCGAGTTGACACTGTTTGAAACGCCGGCAGCCGGTCCGCTTCCGTCATCTCTCGTTAATATGAAAGGCGGATTCAAAGTCGAAAAAACTCACTTGCAAAAAGGCGATGTGCTTTTTCTCTATACCGACGGTATTGAAGAGGCGACGCGGATATTCCGTTCTCCTTCGTTTGACGTTATGCAATGTGCCGAAAAAGGTTTACGTCCGGGAGACATTCACGGCAATCATAAAGTCGGTGAAGATTCGGAACAGTTTGAGCGCCGCCGTGTCGATGAAATCATTGAAGCGGTATTTTCGCGAAGCGTTTATACGCTCGAAAAATTTCACAATCCGATTCCCGACGAAGACCTCGTTTTCGATTTTTCGACATGTAAAGGTACGATCGAAGAAGCCGTCATCGCGCTCGTATCGGTTGAAAAAGTGTTCCGTATGTACAAGTCGCCCGATGTAACGGCAGCCGATGTCGTGCGCATTGACAAAAAAATCGATGAGTTTCTTGAAAAGCATTTCAATCGATATAATTATTATTGCGGCGTAAAACAGGAAAGTGCGGAAGGAACGAATTATTTCGAATACGCATATCTCCGTGAAGACGAACAGCTGGACGATTTGACTCTGCTCGCCGTCCGCCGTCCGTAAAATATTTCGCCGAAAATGTTTTGCAAAACCGGCGATTTGTGTGTATATTATAGGGGACATGTACAGGGGGTTGTATGGCTATCGGTGATAAAATCAAACGGTATTTCGACAAAGGTGTGGCGGCGTCTAAAACGGCATTCGACAAAGGTATGGAAGCGTCCAAAACCGCACTCACCAAAGCGAGCAGTGCCGTTCAGGATTTCAGCGACAAAAGCGTTGTGCGTATAGAAAAGCACCAGTTCGAAACGAAAAAAGAAGAACAGCTGCTTGCGCTCGGAAAAAAGGTTTTCGAAAAATTCTCGGGCGATGCGGCATCTGCAGTTCGCGGCGACGATGCGGATATAGTGCCGATCATTGAGGAAGTAAAGCACTGCGATGAAGAGATTGCAAAACGCGAAGAGGCTCTTGCTCAAAAGCCGAAGCAGGACTGAACGTTTAAAAGCGCCGCTGAAATAGCGCGGCTCTTTTAACTTCAAGTTTGCAAGGCAAACCGTTTTCTCTCGAAAACTCGCGGATATACGTGTGCGCTTTCGCGCACGAATTGCACGGCTCCTAAATCCGAAGATTTACTCGCTGTGCAATTTTAAGGAAGGTTTAAAAGCGCCGCTGAAATAGCGCGGCACTTTTAACTTCAAGTTTTCTTTCGAAAACTCGCGGATGTACGTGTGCACTTTCGCGCACGAATGCGGCATCTTCGGAAGTTGACGCTTCCTGCAATGCCGCATTTTAAGGAACGGAGTTTTGCTGCACGCCGCCGTTCGACGCGCGCACCTGAAGGTAAAAAAAAGCGGCGGGCTTTTATACATGCCCGCCGTTCTATCATTTAATAATTATTAATAAATTTTTTGTCAGCGGCTGCGTCAATCTTTATTTACAGACGCTATCACGCTTGCTGCAGCGCATCCAGCCATGTCAAATAATCCACCGCGCTTTGCTCTGCCGCCCGCACTGCGGCTTCGCTGTATCCCGCATTGCTGTCTATCGTATGAAAGGTAAACGGCGGACGGTAGTCCGCGTTGCAGTATTTCGCCGTGAGTTCGAACGGGCGGAGCACTTCGGCAACGCTGCAACCGACGGCGCCGTCCCTACGATAATCTTCAGCCGGTGCGCCGAGCGAGACGGCAAGTGCGATTTTTCTGCCTGCGAGTGCCTTGCCTTTTGAGCCGTATGCCCAGCCATGAGTCAGCACTTCGTCGAGCCACTGCTTCAGCAACGGCGGACAATTAAACCAGTACACGGGAAACTGCCACACAAGCGCATCGTGGGCTTCTATCAATTTTTGTTCGGAAGCCGCGTCAATCTTGCCCCGGTTATAAACGGTGTAGAGTTCATGAACGGTAAAACGATCGGTGTGCTGCTTGAGCGCGGCCGCCCAGTGTTTATTGACGACGGATTGAGAAAGATTGGGATGGGCGAGAATGATCAAAGTTTTAGGCATGGAGATCTCCCATGTATTTTAGTGTCGGGGATATTTCAGACGATATTTTTTATCATATCTCCTTAAAATAACTATATCATGCCCGTATTGTAAACGCAAGAAGCGTATTTGTGCGGTAAAAAAAACGGCGGGCTTTTATACATACCCGCCGTTCGATCATTTAATAATTATTAATAATTTTTTTTCAGCACTTGATTCAGCGCGATGCCGCCGATTTTCCCGCGGTTTTTCCGAATACCATACAGTCTACGATCGCATTGCCGCCGAGACGGTTCGAACCGTGAATGCCTCCGGTAACTTCGCCGCACGCGTATAAGCCGGGAACGACTTTACCGTCTGCGCCGATTACTTCCGCATTCGTGTTGATCTGAATACCGCCCATCGTGTGGTGTACGGTCGGAACTTTTTTGCACGCGTACCACGGACCCGCATCGAGCGTTTTGTCATCCGGGCTGTTCGATATAAATCCGAATTCGTCTTTTTCGATTTCTTTTGAAACGACGGAGTTGTACTGCGCGATCGACGCTTTCAGATCGGCTGCGTTCATCTTTGTCTTTTGCGCAAGTTCGTCGAGCGTTGCAGCTTCGATGACGGAACCCTGTGCGACCATATTTGCGATCGTCGCGCCGTTGTTGTCGACGAAATCGCGTGAGGGATAGCGCACGGAATTGACGACGATCCAGTAAGTGCTGCCGTCCTGCGCGAAAATCGCTTTGCACAAAGTGTCGCGTGCCGCGTTTTCACTTACGAATCGTTTACCCGAAGCGTTGACGAAAATTCGGTTTTTGCCGGACGTGCGGATATTTTCCATGAGACCGGTTCCCGGAGTTCCGCAGGGGTGGAGCTGGATGTCCGACATACCGACGACGTTTGCACCGGCGCTTTCGGCAAGGGTAATACCGTCGCCTTGTGCGCACAGGAACATATTCGTCGTGCCGATCGAATTGTCAAGCTTTACTTCTTTCCAAACGCCCGTGTTCACTTTTTGGCGGAGCGCGACATTTGCGCCGAATCCGCCGGTCGCGATGATGACGCCTTTGGAAGCGTTGACTGTGATTTTTCTGCCGCCGTTTTCTCCGACCGCGCCTGAAACTCTGCCGCTTTTTTTAATAAGCGACGTCGCCTTCGTGTTCATGATGACGGTGATGTTCGGGTGTTTTGCAGCGTATGCTTCGAATACTCTGATGTAGCTGTTGCCGGACGGCGTTTTCGGGTAGTGGCTGCGCTGTCCGAGCGAGCCCGTCGCGGCGCCGACTTTGTCTTTGAACTGCACGCCGATCGATTCAAGCCATTCGACCACGGGATAAGCGTTGCTCGTCATATAACGGACGAGGGATGGGGTGCCGGTGTTATGGCCGCCGGTCATCGTCGCGTTGTAAAAAGTTTCGACGGAATCGGTGATACCCTGCGGCACTTGGCGTTTGGGGTCTACGGCGTTGAGCGCGCCTTCGGAAACGTTCGTGCTTCCGCCGAGTAAACCGATTTTTTCCATGACGATGACTTTCGCGCCGTTCTGCTCTGCGGAGATGGCAGCTGCGAGTCCCGCGCCGCCGCCGCCGATGACGAGCACGTCCGTGTTGTACATTTCATCTTTAAGCTGTTTCGCTTTTTTCGGCTTCGTCCATTTTTTTATGTCGGCTCCCGACTGCACAAGGCAGTCGCGTACTGCAGCGATAAGCGAACGGCTCGAAATGCTTGCACCAGTAACGACGTCGACGGCGAGCGATTGATTTTCGATAATCCGTGCGGCGACCGTTTCGAGCGCTTTTTTTCCGACGCCGATCGTTTCAAGGTTTTTCGAATAATCGATGTCGGTAATCTTTCCGTTGCTTATCGTGACCGACACGGTCATCGGCGCGTTATGTCCCGAAATCGTTTTCGAATAAGTTTTCGCCTGCGCTTTTTTCGCAGCACCTGCCGCGCTTACGAGCAGCACGGCCGAACATAAAAATAATGTGATTTTTTTCATGTAACACTCCTCAGTTACGCTTGATTTTTATTTCGCGTCCGCGGCGACGGTGTCGCCGGCAAGTTTCCCGAAGACGACCGTATCTACGACCGCGTTGCCGCCGAGACGGTTTGCGCCGTGAATGTCGCCGGTAACTTCACCTGCGGCGTACAAGCCGGGAATCGCTTTACCGTTTGCGTCGAGCACGCGCGCATCTTTGTCGATGGCGACGCCGCCCATCGTGTGGTGGATGCACGCTTTGCGGGGCGTTGCGATCCACGGGCCGTGTTCAAGTTTTACCGAATAGAGCGTTCTGCCGAATTCGTCGCGGCCGGATGCGACGCTCGCGTTAAACGTATCGACGGTCGCTTTAAGAACGGCGGCGTCCATGCCGAGCTTTGCGGCCATTTCGTCGAGCGTGTCGGCTCTGTACATAAAGCCGTTCTTTTCGCAGTACTCGAAGGTAAAGCCGTCGGCACTCCGCCAAGACGGATCGTTGATGTCTTTGTATTTGTCGCCGTCTGCACATTCGAGAACGTAGTAAAACTGTTCCGGCTGGTTGAAAACGGCAAGACAGATATTGTCGCGGCGGCCGCCTTCGTTTGTAAAGCGCTTACCTTCTTTATTCACAAAGATGATTTGGTCGGTGCCGTTTGCCGCACGCAGCGTGTATTTCGAAATTTGACCGTCCTGCAAATTGCCGAGGTACAAAAGCTGAATTTGTTCCATGTCGGCGAGAGCGGCGCCCGCAGCGGTCGCCATGGTTATGCCGTCGCCCTGCGAAGCGGAAAAGCGGTTCGTCGTTCCGACCTTGCTCAAGTCGCTCCATTTACCCGACGTATTGTACTGTTGTACCATTTTGCTGTTTGCGCCGAAACCGCCGGTCGAAAGGATAACGCCGTCTTTTGCGGAAATCGTAAATTCGTTTCCGTTTCTGTCGGCGCACACGACGCCCGTAACTCTGCCGTTTTCTTTAACGAGCGACTTTGCCGTCGTTTCGACCATGAGCGAAACGTTGTCCATTTTTGCGATATTGTCGATGTAGGTCGAAAGAAAGCCCGTGCCGAGTTTCATAACGCTCGTATGCGTGCGCTGCCACAAAGAGCCTGCGCCCTGCGCAATCTTGTCGGAAAAACGCATGCCGAGGCTTTCGATCCACTTTAAGCCGTCGTACGCGTTGTAGGCGAGCGTTTTGACAAGCTCAAGGTTTGCAGCTTTGTCGCCGCCGTTCCACGTTTGCAGCGCGTACCATTCTTTCGAATCGAACAAGTCCTTGCGTCCGCTTGCTTTGTACGCATTCCACTGCGCGCGTACCGCCGCCTGAAGGGCTGCATGTTCGTCGCTCACGGGTTTTTCAGCGAGCGCTTTTTCGATCGTCGGTTTTACCGAATCCGACATCGTAACTTTTTTTTGCAATTCTTTATCGGCCGCATTGTAGATGGCGCCGCACACGAGGGTGTCGCCGCCGACTTCGCCGGTTTTTTCGATGATGATAACCGATTTGCCTTGTTGTCCCGCTGCGATTGCGGCTGCAAGACCCGCTCCGCCGCCGCCTACAACGACGACATCCGCGCTCGCGTTTGAAGGAGCTTTAGCGGGTTTTTGCTTTTTGCTCCAATCTGCGGGATTTGCACCCGCTTGTTTTAAGCAGTCGGATACTGCGGCCGTAATCGCGCGTGAAGTAATCGTGGCGCCGGTTACGATGTCCACATTGACGCTTTGGTTTTCGACAATGCGCTGCGGAATAACGTCTACCGGAGAAAGTCCGCCGGCCGTTACGACGTTTCCGTCGATGTCTTTTAAGCGCGTGCCGATGCCGGGCGTTTCAGCATCGTTTGTTACTTCGACGCGGGCAATCTTTTTGCCTTCGATAGTAACGCTGACTTCAACGTCGCCGTTCATACCGCCGACGGCAGCCGTGTACGTGCCGTTTTTAACGGATTTTCCGCCGCACGAAACGAACAGGAATGCAATTGCAAAAAGCGCACATACCGCCGTTTGCAAAAACCGATTTTTTTTCATATATCCTCCATGAAAATGATATAATGATTTTTATATGATGAAGCTATGCAAAAAAATCTATATGAATACGGTACTTTATGAAAAGCGGATATTACAGTCGAATATAACAAAATATTTAAAACTATTCAATGTAAGCGAATGTAACCTTTTTTGTGCGATCACTGTTTGAAAGGTGAATGCAAGAGCAAACGTAATCTGATTTGCTTTCTCCTCTCCTTTCTGGAGCCCTGCCGTCGGCAGGGCTCCTTTTTTTGTTTCGTTTCGTGTATACTGAAGGCATGCATCGCATTTTATTTATCTGTCACGGAAACATCTGCCGCTCTCCGATGGCGGAATTCGTCATGAAAGATTTGGTAAGACAGGCCGGACGGGAACGCGACTTCGTTATCGAGTCGGCGGCGACGAGCAGCGAAGAAATCGGAAACGATATTCACCGCGGCACGAGAAAAAAGCTCGACGATATGGGTGTGGCGTATGAGGCGCGCGCGGCGCGCAGAATCATACGTGCCGATTACGACGCATACGATTTTTTGATCGGCATGGACGACGAAAACCTGTACTATATGCAAAAAACGTTCGGCGAAGACCGCGCGCATAAAATGAGCAAACTGCTCGAATGGTGCGGCGTGCATCGCGATGTTGCCGACCCGTGGTATACGGGCAACTTCGATGCGACGTGGAACGACGTGCTTGCAGGCTGCCGCGCGATTTTAACAAAGCTTTCGTAAGCGTTCCGTTTTTCCGCTCGGCCGCCGTGCCTGCATCGGCAATGCGCGTAATTGCGTGAGCGTTATTATTCTGCTATAATCGATCCGTTATGGAAAACGAAGTACGTGTTCGCTACGCTCCCTCTCCGACGGGGATGCAGCATATCGGCGGTGTGCGCACCGCGCTGTTCAATTATCTTTTTGCGCGTTCGCAGGGCGGCAAATTTGTTTTGCGGCTCGAAGATACCGACCGCACGCGCTACGACGAAAAATTTGTTAAGAATTTATACGATACGATGGCATGGCTCGGCATCGATTGGGATGAGGGCGGCGACAGAGGCGGTCCTTACGGGCCTTACGTGCAGAGCGAACGTTTCGATCTCTATAAAAAATATGCGGAAGAACTCGTTGCAAAGGGCGAAGCCTATTATTGTTTTTGCGACGAAGAGAGGCTCGCGCGCATCCGAAAAATCCAAACGGAAAATAAAATGGCGCCGGGCTACGACCGCCATTGCCGCATGCTGACCTCTGAAGAAGTGCGGGAAAATATAGCGGCGGGAAAACCGTACGTCATCCGTCTCAAAGTGCCGCTCGAAGGCGAAACGGAATTCCACGATTATCTGCTCGGAAAGATCACGTGGAAAAACGAAGATATCAGCCCGGATCCCGTTTTGCTCAAAAGCGACGGTTTTCCCACCTACCACTTGGCGAATATCGTCGACGATCACTTTATGCATATTTCGCACGTAATGCGCGCGCAGGAGTGGATACCGTCGACGCCGCTGCACGTACAGATGTACCGCGCTTTCGGCTGGAAGCATCCCGAATTCTGTCACTTGCCCATGGTCAACGGCAAAGACGGTCAAAAACTTTCGAAGCGGCACGGCGCGACGAGCGTTGATGAATTCCGTGCCCGCGGTTATCTTCCCGAAGCTATTATCAATTACGTTGCGATGCTCGGCTGTTCGTACGAAGACGGCAGGGATCTGTATTCGCTCGACGAGCTGTGCCGCTTATTTAAAATCGAACATCTGAATAAATCGCCTGCGGTATTCGATTATAAAAAACTCGAATGGTATAACGGGCAGTACATCCGCATGCTTTCGGACGAAGCGCTTTACCGCATGACGCTGCCGTTTATCACGGGGACGGGCGATGCCGCTCTTCCGATTCATTCCGACGGTGAATTGCCGCCTCCGCGCGTGGGTCCGGAATATTCGGGCATCGCGCTCGGAAGCGACGGCGAGCCGGTTTGCGTTGACGCTTCCATGCAGATGACAAGCGCCGACGTAAAAGCAGCCCTCATGCGCCTCATGCCGCTTATTAAAGAGCGGCTCCACTATCTGACCGACGCCGCGGAGATGGTACGCTTTTTGTTTACCGAACCGGCCGTGCCTCCCGTCGAAGAGATCGTTCCGAAAAAACTCGACGCGGCGAAAACGAAAGAGATTCTGCTTCGCGCAAAAAATTTCGTCGATTCGGCTTTCGCTATGAGCCATGAAGAAGCGGAAAATCTTGCGAGGACGGAAGCTGAAGCGATCGGCGTAAAACTCGGAGATTTTATGATGCCCGTACGCATGGCGGTGACCGGCAGCAGAATAAGTCCTCCGCTTATCGGCTCGATTCTCATCCTCGGAAAAGAGCGGTGTCTTTCGAGGATCGAAAAGACGCTGGAAAAGTTTTAAGGGAAAGATGATATGCACAAAAAATAAAAATATTTGTGCATGACTTGACAACGTGCACAAGTTGCCGGAAGATATAATCATAGTAGAAAAATATAACGACGCTTGATGAGTCCTCGTTCGCGTCTCTCGTATACAGCCGCTTCGTCGTACACGCCGTAATGAGCGTTTACCCCTTGCACGCAAATCGAAGTGCGTTGTAAGCGCCGTCGTATACGCCCGCTTTTGCATTTTGCCGTATGTGTTTGATGTACATTTCGAGTAAATCGTCCGTTTCTATGAGCGTTGCGAGCGTGCGGTGCAAGTCGGATGTGTTTTCCGTTTCGATCGTGCCGTCGCCCATTTCGCTGCCGCGGATCGCACCCCACGCTTCGTGTTTTCCGACGCGCTGGATAAACAATTTCGGTATGGGGTAAAACGACAGTTCGCTCGGCTTTGTGATCATGATGTCGCTTGTGTGCATCAGCAAATTTGTTAAATAAACCGCCGCGTAGAATTCGTCATGTAAAAATACGTGAACGCCGCGCGCGTCGTCCGTTTCGGCTTCTTTGACGAAGCGCTTTGTCGCGCTCCAATCCGTGTGTATCGTATATGAAACGCCGCTCTTATCGAGATTCGCTTTGAGTTCTTTCCATCGTCCGGCGTGATCTCCCATATTTACGAAAAACGCGGCTTTACCGCATTCGATAAAAGTTTTGCATGTTTCGATGATATCCGCAAAACGCCGTGCCTGCGCTCCGGCTCCTCCCATCGTGAGCAAAAAGCGGCGGGGCTTTCCTTCTTTCATGCGTTCTATCCGCCGTTTGCAGTCTCCTTCGATCGCCGATACGATTTCGTAATCGACGTAATGACCGGCTTCGAGCAGAATGTGCGGTTCGAGACAGTGCGTGATTTTGCGTTCGCCGTCCATCGAAAGGAGCGTACGGTAACCCATGTACGCCGAGGGCGACTGGACTGTGTGACGGCTTCCTTCGACGAGCCAAAATCCCATCGGGTAATTGTCGGGGATGATGCTGACGACGTTTTTGACGCCGCCCATGATCGCCGCGTGTCCGACCCACGGATGCATCGAAAGGAGCGGCACGTCTTCGGGAATCAATTCCAAAATCGGTTCGAAAAGCTGCGAAAGGATGCGTTCGTTTACGGACGCCGAAAGCGGTCTGCTTCCGACGGATGTCGCTTTTTCCCAAACGTGTTTGTTGAACCATTTCCAGCTTTGGGAAACGCGGGAGAGCACGTCGTACCAATACTGTAAAAAGCGGATCGATTTTTGCGCCGTGCTTCCGTCGAAAGCCGTTAAATCCAAAAGATAGGGCGTATAGCCGAAGTGCTTCGCCGCAGACGCCATCGCGATTGCGATACGCCAGTGTCCGAATCCCATGCGGATCGTGCCGATGATGATCGCGTGTTTCGATTGTATATCGCGCACTTTTCCGTTCGTTTTGTTTTTATCGACGATCGTGAGCATGCCGAAATCGTTGTACGCTTCCCCTGCGGCGACGGCTCCGGGTTCGACGGGGGTATCGTCCCGCGAAAAAAGGAAACGGCACACGCGGTATTTGAAAAAAGCGAAGCGCACTTCGGACGGCGCGATCGGATTGCCGAACGCCTGAGTGTAAGAGCCGTGCGGATCCATAACGATATTGTAATGCAATGAATGCCTGCGTGACAAGAATTACGCGGCGAACGGGAGGGTTTCCGCCGGAAGTGCCGCCGGTTTTTATATCGTAGGGTATTTTTCGGAAAAGAGGGTTTCCGGTACGGGGCGTTGCGGGGTGTCCCCGCTTGAGGGGGCAGGGGCTGTCTCAAAAGTCGGTTACTTTTTCGACAGCCCGTCGAGCTTAAAATTAAGTCTTTATATTACAAGGACTTAATTTTAAACATCGCATAGAAAATCAAGGAAGCTGTCCAAAAACTGAAGTTTTTGGACAGCCGCGAGGGGGAGGCTTCCCCCCTTCGAATTAAAAATATTTTGTTCTATTACTTGTCAATTTTTACCTTGACAAAACCCGTAATTTCACTATCATATAAATGTATTGAAAATGACAAAATATCGTGTTTTGTCATTTTGGTTTTGATGAGGTACCAATGAAAAAATATGCTTTTTTGTTTCCGGGTCAGGGCGCACAGGAACCCGGCATGATGAAAGACGTGTGCGAATCTTTTCCCGAAGCGCGCAAGCTGCTCGATTCGATTTCGTCGATTACCGGCAGAGATATGGCAAAGCTTTTGTGGGAAACGGATCAGGCGGAATTGAGCCGCAGCGACAACAGTCAGCTCGCGATCACGTCCGCGTCTCTTATGGTTTCCGAAGTGCTGAAAGCGAAGGGTATCGTGCCGTCCGCTGTTATGGGATTCAGCCTCGGCGAATTTCCCGCGCTCGGCATTTCCGGAGTTCTTTCGTTTGAAGACCTTATCCGCGTCGTGCAAAAGCGCGGCGAGATAATGCAGCGCGTGTGCGAAGAGATCGCTTCCGCAAATGCGGGCCATGCTCCGGGCATGAGCGCGATCATCGGTTTGCCGCCTGAAAAGGTGCAGGAAATCTGTTCGGGGCTTTCCGACGTGTACGCCGCAAATTTAAACAGCGTTAAACAGACTGTTATCAGCGGTACGGCCGACGGTCTTGCCGCAGCCGAAAAAGCGTGTACGGAAGCGGGCGCGCGGCGTGCGATCAGGCTTTCAGTCGCCGGTCCCTTCCATTGTCCGCTCATGCAAAAAGCCGCCGACGAATTTGAAAAGGCGATCGCGGACGTGACGTTCGCCAATCCTAAAATCGATTTGTTCAGCAACGTAACCGGAGAAAAAGTCGTCAAAGGAAGCGATGCGAAAAAAAATGCGGTGCTGCACTTGACGAATCCGGTGCGGTGGACTTTGGAAGAAAAAGTGCTCGCCGACGGTATGGCTGCGGATTCCGCGAATGAATGGCGCGTGCTTGAGCCGGGTGTCGGTAAAGTGCTGAGCGGGCTCTGGCGCGATTTTCCCGCAGGTGAAAAGTGGCCGAGTACTCCCGTCAATTCGGCCGAATCGATCGGCGGAGTCGAGTGATGCTGCTTACAGGTAAAAAGGCGCTCGTCACGGGATCGAGCCGCGGTATCGGCCGAAAGATCGTAGAAACTTTTTTGCGCGAAGGCGCGGAAGTATGGGGGCTTTGTTCTCATCCTTCGGAAGCGAAATCGGAGCTGGAACAATTCGCTTCATCGCAGGGTACGGTTTTTCATGAAATCTCTGCCGATGCGGGAGATGCCGCGCGTCTTTCGGAAGTCGTTAAAGAAGCGCTTTCGGCTTCCGGCGGATTCGACGTACTCGTCAATAACGCGGGCATCACGAAGGACGGTCTTTCGTTCCGCATGAAAATCGAAGATTGGCAAAAAGTTCTCGACGTCAATCTTACTGCGGTGTTCGTTGCAACGCAGATCGTTTCAAACGATATGATTCACAAAAAATCCGGTTCGATAATCAATATGTCCAGCATCGTCGGCATACACGGAGGAGCGGGGCAGGTCAACTACAGCGCGAGCAAAGCGGGTCTTATCGGCTATACGAAAAGTCTTGCAAAAGAAGTGGGTTCCCGCGGCGTACGCGTAAACGCCGTAGCGCCCGGCTATATCGAAACGGACATGACAAAGGCGGTGAATGAAAAAGCGCGTGAAGCGTGGGTCGCTCAGATTCCGCTCAAACGCGCGGGACAAACCGAAGACGTTGCGAATGCGGTGTTGTTTTTGGCAAGCGATCTGTCGGCATACGTTACGGGGCAAGTGCTCGGCGTGGACGGCGGTATGGGCGCATAAAGCTCATCTTATTCGTGCGGAGGGTTTAATACCCCGACGCTTGCGTCGTAACAAAGGGTATTAAAGCCGACTGCAACCACCTTATGAGAACAACATACCCCGACGCTTGCGTCGGGGGTATTGATTATTAATTTTATAACGGAATAAACAGGAGTTGGCGGTTATGGAAAAGAGGCGTGTTGTTATAACGGGTATGGGAGCTGTTACCCCGATCGGAAATTCGGTTGAGGAAACCTGGGCTGCGGCGAAAGCGGGCAAAAGCGGAGTCGCTCTCATCACGCATTTTGATGCGAGTACGTTTAAAGCGCGGTATGCGGGCGAAGTAAAAAACTTCGACGCGACCAAGTATATGAATCCCGAAGCGGCGCGCAAAATGGCGCGCTTTTCGCAGTATGCGGTCGCCGCGGCAAAGATGGCGCTTGACGATGCGTCGATCGAAGCGAACAGCGATGTCATCAAAGACGCCGCGATCTTTATGGGCGTCGGTATCGGCGGCTTTGAAGTGAACGAAGAATGCTGTATCAAATATTCGCAGAGTCCGCAGCACCGTCTGCCGCCTATGACGATTCCCGAACTGATTCCGAACGAAGCGTGCGGCAATATTTCCATGGCTTTCGGCATTCACGGACCGGCGCACACGGTGACGACCGCATGCGCGAGCGGTTCGGACGCGCTCGGCGATGCACTCGATTTTATCAGAGGCGGCAGACGCGATATATGTCTTGCGGGAGGATCCGAGAGTACGATCAACGGATTCGGCATTGCGGGCTTTGAAGTGCTCCATGCGCTTTCAACTTCTTTTGCGGACAATCCCGCAGCGGCGAGTCGCCCCTTCGACAAAAAGCGCGAAGGCTTTGTCATGGGCGAGGGCAGCGCGGTATTCGTTCTCGAAGAATACGAACATGCGAAAAAGCGCGGAGCGAAAATATATGCCGAACTCGCCGGTTACGGCGGAACGAGCGACGGTTATCACTTGACCGCTCCGAATCCCGACGGCGTTTGGGGTGCGGCCGCTATGACGGAAGCGCTCAAAGACGCGGGCGTAAAGCCGGAAGAAGTGCAGTATTACAATGCGCACGGAACGGCGACGAAAAAGAACGACCCTTGCGAAACGCAGATGCTGAAGATCGCGTTCGGCGAAGAAAACGCGAAAAAGCTGCACATATCGTCTACGAAAAGCATGACCGGCCATTGTCTCGGAGCTACCGGTGCGATCGAAGCGATGTTTGCAGTCAAGGCGATCCAAGAAGGATTTATCCCTCCGACGATCAATCTCGACGAACAGGATGTCGAAGGCGGCTGCGACTTGAATTATACGCCGAATAAAGGCATCGAGTGCAAAGTCGACTGTGCCATGAGTTCGACCTTCGGCTTCGGCGGACACAACGGCGTTATCGTACTGAAAAGAATTTAATATTTTCCTATTTTTTTTAACTGAATGGCGGGTTTGAAAACGAATAATATCGCCGAAAGCACAGCCTTGACTTCATGTTTTCAAACCCGATATTCAGCCTGCAATGTATTACGGGAGACACTATGGTTACGAACGATATCGCTTCTCTTTTGCCGCACCGAAAGCCGTTTTTATTTGTCGACGAAATACTTTCGTGCGATGAAAAAGGCAGCGTAAGTACGCGGAAATTTACCGACGACGATTTCTTTTTTAAAGGACATTTTCCGCAGTATCCCGTCGTGCCCGGCGTTATCCTCGTCGAAACGATGGCGCAGGCGGGAGGAGCGGCGCTCAGCTTTCAAAAGAAATTTCAGGAAAGCAGTTTGT
Source organism: Treponema socranskii subsp. paredis ATCC 35535 (assembly GCA_000413015.1). GTDB lineage: Bacteria > Spirochaetota > Spirochaetia > Treponematales > Treponemataceae > Treponema_D > Treponema_D paredis. Next base: position 1,559,828 of record KE332515.1, on the reverse strand, counting down.
TTTTTCTCGCTACGGTCGATAAAGTAAAGTTTCGAAATCAAGTGCGTCCCGGCGATACGGTGCGCATGGAAATCACGAACTTGCGCGTTTCGGCTCACATGGTAAAGCAGTCGGGCAAAGCCTATGTCGGCGACGTTTTGGCGGCGGAAGCAGAATGGATGTGTCTTGTCGGAAGCGAAAGCTCCGTACATTGAAATTATTTCAATCTGCCGGGGTAATTATTGACAAATACCGAATCTGGGACTTATAATAAATAAATATAGGGAATATTCGGAAATTGCGATTTTCGGGTATTCCCTATAATCAGTTTTACCGACCGGAGGATTCCATGAAAAAAATGTTGGCAAGCATCGCGCTTTGCGCAGCGCTTTGCACCCTTATCTCCTGCGCCAAAAAAGAGCAGAAAACCACGCTCAATTTTTTGGAAACGATGACGGCTCCCGAACGCACCGTAATCATCAAGCAGATAATCGCGGATTTCGAACAGGCGCATCCGAATGTTTCGATCAACCTTATCTCTCCGCCGTACGATCAGGCGCAGAACCGTCTGTCGCTCATGCTCACGAACGAAGATCCTCTGGATATAATCGAAGTGCGCGACTATGACGTGCGGCAGTATGTCAACAACAGAAAATTGACAAATCTCGAAGATATGATCGCGAAGTGGAACGAAGGCAGCGACCTTTTGCCCATTACGATGGCATGTGCGAGAACCGCCGACAATACCGCATATATCGTTCCGCAGTTTTTATACGTCAAAGCGCTTTTCGTGCGCACCGACATTCTTGCTGCGAACGGCATTACCGAAGCGGATTACCCGAAAACCAATGAAGAGCTCTATGCGCTGTGCCGGAAAATTACGAATCCCGCAAAAAATCAATACGGTTTCGATTTCAGAGGCAAAGCGAACGAATTTAAAATTGCCGATCTCCTCATGCTTTCCGACGTAAACGATATCGATCCGGCAAACGTATATAAAACGCTCGACGGAAAATTCTCGCTTTCAAATCCGGATGCGCTTGCCGCCGCCCGTGCGTATATCGCCATGTTCAAAGACACCGTTCCCGCAGACGGCATCAACTGGGCGTTCAACGAACAGGTCAATTCTTTCGTATCGGGCATCACGCCGTTCCTTATTCAGGATCCCGATACGGTAGGTCTGCTCGACACGCAGCTCGGACGAGACAAGTATACGGTTATCCCGCTAACGGTCGGAAAAAGCGGCAAAGCGCCCATCGATTACGGGTTCGCTTCGCTTGCGATCCCGTCGTATTCAAAAAACAAAGAGCTCGCATGGGAGTTCATTTCATATATGTCTTCCGCGAAAGTGAACGCCGAACTGTGCAAAAAATACGGCCCGTTGCCGATTCATGCCAGCACGTATAAAGACGATCCGTATTTTTCGACGGGCGTGTATAAAGCGTGGGATGTGCAGTTCGGAGAACCGGATAAATACGTGCTCGTCAAATTTCCGCTCGACAGCGAAAAATGGCCGGGCTGGTCGCAGACTCATGAACAATACATGCAGTCCGCACTGCTCGGAAACATAACGACTGAAGAGTTTATTGCAAAATGTGCCGACTACTGGAAATAAATAATTTATAAAACCAATAACGGGAGGAATGCCGAAAAGCCGCGCATTCCTCCTTTGCTTATACCGAGAGGATCCCATGAAATATCACAACCGCATATACAGGCTTATGGTATTGCCGGTTTTTATTATTTTGACGCTGTTTATGTACTGGCCGGTTTTGCGCGGCGGGTTTATCGCGTTTCAGCATTATACGCTTTTCGATTTATCGAAAATAAAATTTTCCGGATTTGAAAATTTCATTGCGATCATCCGCGACAAAGATTTTCCGTTTTTACAGATTTTATCAAATACGCTGATATGGATTTTCGTTTCGCTCTTTTTTCAATTCGTTTTGGGATTTTCTCTCGCGCTTTTGCTGCAAAAACCTTTTCCGCTGCGCGGACTTTACAGCGGGCTCGTGTTTTATTCGTGGACGCTGTCGGGCTTCGCCATCGGCTTGGTGTGGGCGTGGATTTTCAACGGACAGTTCGGACTGGCAAACGATGTGCTCATGAGGCTCGGATTTATAAACTCGCCTATCGGTTTTTTGTCGAATCAGAAAATAGCGATTTTTTCCGTCGTCGCGGCGAACGTGTGGTACGGCGTTCCGTATTTTGCGATCATGCTGCTCGCCGCGCTGCAGTCCATTCCGAAAGAACTGTACGAATCCGCGGAACTTGACGGCGCGGGACCTTTTGTGCGTATGTTCAAAATAACGATTCCGTATATTTTACCGACGATCATCAGTACGACGCTGCTTCGCACTATGTGGATCATGAATTTTCCCGATATCATCTATGCGATGACGGGCGGAGGACCCGCGAACAGCACGAATATTTTGGCTACTCAAATGATCAACAAAATTCAAAAGAGCTACGATTACGGTCAGGGTTCCGCTGTCGGTATCATGATAATAGTGATCCTGCTGCTCTATGCCGTATTGTATTTGAAAATCATGAACAAAGGAGCGGACAAATGAAAAAGACCGGCGTCGCGGAAATCAAATCCTCATTTCGCATTTTCGCGCTGATCCTCTTTCTCATCGCGGCAATCGGGCCTCTGTATTGGATTATCATCACATCTCTGAAAGGTCCGAGAGAAATCTATTCCAATCCCATAAAATATTTTCCGAGCCGCATCACATTGGAAAGCTATAAAAAACTTTTCAGTTTCAGCAATTTTGCCCGCTATTTTTTCAATAGCGTCGTGCTGTCGGTCGGCGCCGCTTTCGCCGCTCTCGTTATCAGTCTGTTCAGCGGCTTTGCGCTTTCGCGATACAAGCATCCGCGCGAACGGAATAGGATCGTTCTCGCGTTTTATTTTACGCAGATGATCCCGAATTTTATTATCATGATGCCGCTGTATACGATGATGGCGAAACTTCACCTTACGGATAACCTTGTAACGATGGGCGTACTCTATACTGCGACATCGGTCGCTTTCAGTACGATCATGGCGAAAAGCTTTTTCGACAATATTCCGTCGGCGCTGGAAGAAGCGGCGCTGATTGATGGCTGCAATACGCTGCAAGCGATATTTTATGTCATCGTGCCGGTCATGTTTCCCGGTCTTGCGGCGATTTTTTCGTTTTCGTTCGTCAACATTTGGAACGAACTGTTTTTGGCGGTTATGTTTTTATCGTCGGAAACCAAAATGACCGTTCCCGTTGCGCTCAATTCGTTTATTTCGAAAGCGGGCGTTTCATGGGACATACTCAGCGCGGGCATCGTTATCGCCCTGCTTCCCACGATGATCGTCTTTGCGTTTACGCAAAAGTACATCGTCGCAGGATTGACGGAAGGCAGCGTAAAAGAATAGGCATATCTGAAAACCGCAGTTTTCAGAAGTTCCCGATAATTTGGAGGCACTGTTATGGCAAAGGATATCACCGAAATCCTGCATCACATGGGAGAAGACGCGCTCCCGCTCAATGCGGTAAGCCCGCCCATTTTTCAAACATCGATATTCTGTTTCAAATCGTTCGACGATTTTAAAGATGCGCTCGCCGACGAACCGTCGCATTTTATTTATTCCCGGGGAAACAATCCTACGGTCAATCTGCTCGAAGAAAAGATCGCCGCGCTCGAGCACGGTGAGCGTGCGAAGCTCGTCTCTTCGGGCGTCGCCGCGATTTCCGGCGCGGTCATGGCTTTTTTAAAAACGGGCGATCACGTCGTCGCGGTGCGGGACAGTTATTCGTGGGCGAAATATTTATTTACGACGTATCTTGCACGATTCGGTATTGAAACGACGTATGTGGACGGCACCGACCCGGAAGAGTTTGAACGCGCCGTAAAGCCGAATACGAAACTGTTCTATCTTGAAAGTCCGACGACGTTTACGTTCAAGCTGCAGAATCTTTCGGCCGTCGCACAAATTGCCAAAAAGCACGGCATCAAAACCGTTATCGACAATACGTGGTGTACACCCATTTTCCAAAATCCGATCGATTGCGGCATCGATATCGTCGTGCATTCTGTAACGAAATATATGAGCGGAAACAGCGACGCTGTCGCCGGCGTTATGGTTGGTTCCGATGAAGACATCAAAAAGATTTTTGAAAGCGAATTCCAGCTGCACGGAACGGTTCCCGATCCGTTTATGGCATGGCTCGTTTTGAGAGGGCTTCGGACGCTGCACATCCGTATGCCGGTGCATTTTGAAAACGCGAAAAAAGTCGCCGCATATTTGCAGAGTAGAAGCGAAGTGGAAGACGTGCTATATCCGTTTTTGCCGTCGTATCCCCAATACGATCTTGCCATGAAGCAGATGAGAGGAGGCGCCGGTCTTTTTTCATTCAGATTCAAAACGCGTAAGCTCGATGAGATACGGAAATTCACCGATTCGCTTAAGATGTTCAAGCGCGCCGTAAGCTGGGGCGGCTATGAAAGCCTCGTCGTTCCGGCTGCCGTTTCCCGGTATCCGAACGATGTTATCCCCGACGACAGGATTTCGCTCGTACGCGTTCACATCGGACTTGAAACGGCGGACAGCCTTATCAGCGATCTCGACACGGCGATCGCCGCAATGAAATCGTAACGATCTGAAAGCCGAGTTTCGAAAATGTTTCGAAAGAGCGTATGCTTTCGGCAATGCTCAGTCAGATTTTCGGAACTCGCCGTTGGGCCTAAAAGCCGGCCGATGCGCAGCGGATGTCGGCAAACGCATAACGGCGGCTTTTAACAAAACAATTCTCATCCTTATCGAGCCGTCAATTTTCCGTTTTTATAAATATAATTCGCATTCTCCGAATATTTTTTCGGAATCGCAATGCCGCATGCGGCAGCCGCATCGACGTCGATGAGCAGATCGCTGTCGCTCGGTTCCGTCATAAAACGGATCGGCATATCTGCAGGCTTTGCGCCGCGCAAAATCTCTACGACCATTTCGCCCGTTGCGCGCCCCGCTTTATAATAATTAAAACCGCTTGCCATAAAGATGCCGCCGTTTTTCGCTCCCGTAACATCGCCTGAAAAGATCGGTTTTTTCGTTTTTGCAAAAACGTTTACGACGGCGGGAAGCGCGCTGAACACCGTGTTATCGGTTGAAAGGTAGAGCCCGTCGACGCGCTTTACGAGCGTTTCGGCCGCCTGCTTTACTTCAGAGGAATTCGTGATTGCCTGCGTCACAAGCGTAAGCCCCTGTTCTGCGCATCCTTTTTTTACGAGGTTGAGCGCGCTTGCCGAATTCGCTTCATTACTCGTGTAGATGTAGCCGAGCGTTTTGATTCCCGCAACTTCTTTAAATAATTTAATATGCTGGTCGGTCGGAATCGCATCGCTCATACCCGTTACGTTGCGCTCTCCGTGGGCCGTCGTCGATACGAGTCCTGCACCGACAGGGTCGGTGATCGTTCCGAATACGACAGGCACGTCTTTGATCGTATTGGCAAGAGCGACGGCGACGGGGGTTGCAATACCGACGGCGACATCGACTCTTTCGTCGCGATAACGCGATGCGATTTGAGCGGCCGTGTTTACGTCGCCGTTTGCATTTTGTAAATCGTAGTTTGCTTTGATGCCCGATTCGTTGATCACATCCATAATGCCCCGTTCAATGTCGTCGAGCGCTTGATGCTGCACGATTTTTGCGATCCCGATCTTATAGATCTTGCCCGAAGAAGGCGCATCCGCCCCACCCATCGCCGACACAAGGCTCGCCGTAAACAAAGCCGCCGTAAAAGCCGCACATAATTTTTTCATACAAAACTCCTATAAAAGCTTTTGCAGGAAATAAGAGCCTTCGGCTCGTTCTGCAAAGAACTGATTCTACGTATCCGCTTTCGCGGACTTCGAATCAATTTCCGAAAAAGTTTT
>KE332515.1:1321711-1553729 GCA_000413015.1 Treponema socranskii subsp. paredis ATCC 35535 | reverse complement strand
TCAGCGTTTTTCGGCTCTAGACTCCAGCGACGGCGATATTTCAGACGGCGCTTTTTATCGTACCTCCTATTATATATCCGCATCAGGCGGATTTGTTTTCATCTGTTTCTACAAACAGTAACAACAGTATAATACTATTTATAGAAACATGTCAAGAGGAGCGATAAAAAAGCCGTCCCGAAGGACGGCTTTTACATTACCTGCTTGATCTGATTTTATTTTAACGGAGCCGGATATTGAACGTCTTTAGCCGCGACATTGAACGGCCATACGGTAGTCCATGCACCGTTTTGGATTTGTGCGATAGCTACAGTTGCGGGAATGTTATTATGAGTATGTTTTTTTCCGTCGATAATTTCATCGCCGAATCTGATTTCATTATACGGAAGGATGATTTTCGGACCGTTCGGGAATTGATCTTTTATATGCATTGCAACAAGAGCATCGCGGACTTTTGTTCCGTCCGTGCTGCCTGCGGCTTCAAACGCGGTTTTTAAAATCCATACGGCTGTAAAAGATTCGGCCGAATGTCCGTTCATATCTATGCCGAACTTCGCCTTGAATTTCGCATTTATATCCGCGCCTTTGGGAAGATCGGCGCTGTATTCTACGACGCTGGCAATACCGTTTGAGATTCCGGGAGTCGCGGGAATAAAGGACGGGTCTGCAAAACCGTTCGCCTTTGCAACGATTACAGGTGGATGCGCATTCTGTTCTTTGAGAGTCTTTGTAAAGAGGATCGCATCTGCAATGTATGATTCGCAGAGAACCGCATCGGGGTTTGCGTTGCGGAGTTTAAGAACTTCGGATGTCAGATCGGTTGTACCCCCGGAATACTGTACTTCGGCAACGATATTGAATCCGTATTTGGGAGCCAAATTGTGCGAACAGCGGATAAGTTCTTGACCGATATTGGAATTGTCGGCGAAGATCGCAATGTTTTTCATCGGGATATTCTTTTTTGCGGCAAGATCTTTGAGATACTTGTATTGATCTTCTACATAGTCCGTATTTGTCGGGCACATGCGGAAAAAATATTCAAGACCTTGGCTCGAAAGATTGTCTACCGTCGAAATGGCCGTCAATTCGGGGATTTTATACTGCTCGCATACTTGTGCGGCAATGGCGGTGATCGTCGACTGATGGCAGCCGAGTATAGCCTTTACGTTATCCTGAGTTATCAAACGTTCGGCAACCGAACGGCCGACTTTGGGATCGCCCTGCGTATCTCCGCGAACAATTTCCAGTTTTTTACCGTTAACTCCGCCTTGTGCATTGATCATTTCCACTGCAAAATCAACGCCGCGCATAATATTATTTCCTATGGCAGCCTTATCGCCGGAAAGCGCATACATCGCACCGATTTTGATCGTGTTTCCGCCGGATGCGTTGTTTGCATCGTTCGTTCCGAGTGCCGTTACCCTACTCATCACCGCTGCGGCGATGAGTAGGCCGAAAATAATTTTTTTCATATTATACCTCCTGATAATAAAGCGCTTAATTTTACCGGTAATCAAATACCAAGATATGCTTTTTTCACATGATCGTTTTTTGAAAGTTCTTCGGCTGGCTGTGCCAAAACGACTCTACCGTTTTCGATTACATATCCGTAATCCGAAACCGCAAGCGCCTTTGTAATGTCCTGTTCAACGAGGAGTATGCCTACGTTTTGATTTTTTGCCAGATGAACGGCTACGTTAAGGATATCGTCTACGATATTCGGAGCAAGTCCGAGTGAAGGTTCGTCAAGTATAAGCAGTTTCGGAAGTCCGATAAGAGCGCGGGCGACGGCGACCATTTGCTGTTCACCTCCGGAAAGAGTTCCCGCGATCTGTTTTCTGCGCTCTTTAAGCTTCGGGAAACATTCATATACGAACGCTTCGCTTTCTGCAAATTTTTCTTTTGCTTTTTTGTTATATGCTCCCATTTCCAGATTTTCAAAAACCGTCATCCCCGTAAAAAGTTGACGGCCTTCCGGAACCTGTACAATTCCCTGATCAAGTATAAAACGGCTTGATGTTCCCGCAAGTTCCGCATCGTTAAAAATTACGGAACCTCCCGCCGCCTTTATCATACCCGTGATTGTCTTTACGGCAGTCGTTTTTCCGGCTCCGTTCGAACCGAGAACGGCGACAACTTGCCCGTCTTTTACTTCAAGAGAAATATCCCACAAGACTTGAACATTTCCGTAAGCGGCGCAAAGATTTTCAACCTTTAACATGCTATGACTCCTTTTTTTTACCTAGGTACACTTCAATAACATACGGGTCGTTCATAACCTGTTCGGGAGTTCCTTCCGCTATTTTTTCTCCGTGATGGAGAACTATTACTTTTTCGCAAAGACTTACAACGGCGCGCATAATATGCTCGATAAGGAAAACGGTGACGCCGCTGTCGTTGATTTTGCGGATCAGTTCGATCGCTTGATCCGTTTCAGTCGGATTGAGTCCCGCCATCGCTTCATCGAGAAATAGCAGCTCCGGTTTTGCAGCCAAAGCGCGCGCCATTTCCAAACGTTTTTGATCCGGCGTTCCCATTTCTCCGGCTTTCATATCTTTTTTAGCGTACAAGCCCGTAAATTCCAGTATCTCTTTTGCAATATCCCTCGCTTCCGCAAGCGTTTTTGCACGGTAGCGGCCGAAAAATGCGCTCGGAACGATATTATCCAGCACGGACAATGTCGCTAAAGGCTTCATTATCTGAAAGGTTCGAGCGATTCCCATTTTTGCGTATTCATAAGGTTTGCAGTTTGTAATATCTTTTCCGCGATAATATATACGCCCTTCGGATGCCGGATAATAACCGCAGATCATATTGAACGTAGTGCTTTTTCCCGCTCCGTTGGGGCCTATCATTCCCGTTATTTTGCCTTCTTCCATTTGGAACGAAAGATTGCTTACGGCTTTTAATCCGCGGAAATTTTTTGTAATATTGTCGACTTTGATAATAGGTTCTTTTTTATCCATCTTTAGGCCTCCGCTTCTTTTTTCAGCTTAAAGACCTTGCCGTTGACCCATGCTCTTAAGCGGCTTTTTTCATACCAGCCTAAAATCCCTATGGGTCTGAATCTGATTACGCAAAGCAATGTAATCGCATACAGGATAAGATTGATTCCCGGAAGGATGCCTCCGAAACGGTTGCGCAGCCATTCGCTTAACGTCAAAAGGATAACGCCGCCTACCAGAGGGCCTTCAACAAAAGCTGCGCCGCCGATAACTGCGGGCAAAACGAATTCCGTAGAAAAAGACTGCAGCATCAAATCACAGTCGATGTAGCGGTTATAGTTTGCATAAAAACAACCGACCATCGCCGCAATCATTGCACTGATAACCAAAGCGATGACCTTATATTTCATAGGTTTGATTCCGATCGCATTTGCAATATCTTCATCTTCTCTGATAGTTTTTAAGGCAAATCCGAGTTTGCTTTTGCTGATCTTTTTCATTATCAAATAAACGGAAATTACCATTATCAGCGCAATATAGTAATACGGAGTTTTCGAATGAAAGCGGAAATCGATAAAGGACGGCGCTCCGTAGGGAAGCGGGATCCCCATGGCTTTTCCTGCAAAATCCCAGTTAAGCATAAACTGTCTGATAGTTTCGCCGAAAGCGATTGAAACAAGGGTAAAATACGGACCGCGCAAAAGAAAACACGGATAAAAAATTACTCCGGCAATAAATCCCACGATGACCATTGCAATCGGAATCGCCGCCCAAGGATTCATTCCGCCTTTCGTCATAAAAAGACAGGCGGCATAAGCGCCGAGCCCCATATAGGCGGCGTGGCCTAAAGAATTTTGACCCGTCATACCGCCTAGAAGATTCCACGCCAAACTCATTGTAGTCGTATAAAAGATAACGATAAAAACATTTATGATATAAGGATTTTTACCGAAAATTAAAGGCAGACAAACCAAAAATAAAACTAACGCGCTTACGGCAATTGTTTTACGTCTTTTGAAAGCCGTCAAAGAGTTATCAGCCATTTCAGCGTCTCCTCATGATGATGATCTGGCGGACAACCAGAATAATGATAAAACTTACAAAAACCGTCAGATCTCTATAGGTCGGTCCGATAATAAGACTGCTCATTGTTTCCATCAGTCCTAAAAAAATACCAGCGATGCATGCTCCCTGAATGGAGCCGAATCCGCCGACAACGACGACGATGAGGGCTTTAAAACTGAATTGAGCGCCGACCGTAGGGTTTATGACGTAGAATAAAGTCAAAAGATCTCCCGCAACTCCGGCAAGGGCACAGCCGAGTCCGTAAGTAAAGATGTAAATACGTTTTACGGGAATGCCTACGACTTCCGCGCCTACGGAATTTTGAGAGACAGCGCGAATCTGTTTTCCGATTTGCGAATATCTCAAAAAGGCAAACAGAGAAATCGTAATAATAATGAGAGTTATGAGGCTTACAAGTTTCGGTAAAAGTATTGAAACCGAACCGAAGTGAATTGTAATTCCGCTGTAAGGAGTAACGATCGTACGATTGAGCGAAGAAAAAATTACCAGCGCAAGATTTTGGTACAAAAGGCCGAGTCCGACCGTAAGAAATAAAAGGTTTGTAAAGCTGTGCGTTCCCAAAGACGGTGTGATCAGCGTATGCTGGACCAGTGCGCCTATCCCGAAAGTACAAAGCGCTACCAGAGGCAGCGCTGCATACGGATCCAGCCCCAAACTGTAAAATACAAAAGTCAAATACATTCCTATCATGAGCATTTCGCCGTGACAGAAATTAATTATCTTCATAACGCCGAAGATAACGTTTTGCCCCATTCCCATAAGAGAATAAAAGCCGCCTATCAGGATGCCGTTGACGACTGCCTGCAGGAAGATGTCCATATCATCCCCTTTTACGTAAAGTATGAAATTTGTGTAATTAGCAGTAAAAATAATATCCCGTAACTTTATAATACAAAACGATATTTATTTTTTACTATTTAATAATAGTAGCACAAAAAGCTTAAAAGTCAAGTTAAAAAAAATTAGGTAAAAGATACACGGCATAAGTCCGTGCGGCGGCAAAATCTTCCATACACATTTCACGGCTTTTGCAGTATACTGATACAATGCAGCGCGCGCTCATCACACTGGAAAATTGCCGCATTGAAAACGCAAAGCGTATATTGATTTCGTCCGTTTCGTGGACTATGCGGACGGGCGAAGTGTGGCTTGTTACCGGGGCGAACGGCGGAGGAAAAGCCGCTTTTCTTTCGGCGCTTGCGGGGGAACTCGGTATCGTACCGAACGACGGTGAAACGTGCGGCAGATTTTTTTCGGAATTTAATAATGCAGCGGAAATCGTTTCGCTTGAACGCGCAGCCGCCCTTATCCAAGAAGAGTGCGAGAACGACGAAAGCGAATACAGCGAGGACGGAGTCGATATCGGGCGTACGGGGCGCGCATTTATCGCGGAAGCGCTTACAGGCATCGGCAAAAAAAAATCCGTGACGTCCGAACTCTTGGGTTCGATCGCAGCGCATCGGGCGGTAAAATTATGCGGCATAGAAGCGGTTCTTGACCGCGGGCTGAAATATATGTCTACCGGAGAGATCCGCCGTACGCTGCTCGCCCGCGCCCTCGTTTCAGAAAAAAAGTTGTTAATTTTAAGCGATCCCTTTGCGGGGCTCGATACGGAAAGCCGTACGATCCTCAAAAGTTTTTTCAATGCGATTGCTCTCGAACAAGGCGCCGAGCGCGTATCGGATGGAGCGAATCCCTATATCATCCTCGGTGCGGAGCGGTATACCGAAATTCCCGATGCCGTAACGCATGTGATCGAATTTAGAGAGGGGGAGGTTTCATTTTCCGGTACGAAAGGCGATTACGAAAAAATTATCGAAAAACAAAAAACCGAAAATGCGAAAACGAGAGGCACCGACAAGGCGGCATTTGCCCGACAGGTTATTAATTTTCAAAGCGATTTGAAAATGATGGATGACGATTCCGCTTTGCAAAAAAAAATACAATCGGATCGCCGCGCGCTTATCGAAATGAGATGTGTAAACGTCGGATGGGACGGGCACGCCGTGCTTGTCGATTTGAACTGGACGCTGTACGAAGGCGAACACTGGCTCATCAGAGGGCCGAACGGTTCGGGCAAAACGACTTTCCTCGAATTGATAACCGGCGATAATATGCAAGTGTATTCGAACGACGTGCGCGTATTCGGCTCTCGGCGCGGGAGCGGCGAAACGATGTGGGACATCAAAGCGAAGCTCGGCATCGTATCTTACCGGATGCATGTCGAATACCGCATGCTCGGCGGAACGGCCTTGCGCGATGTCGTCGTTTCCGGATTCCGCGATTCGATCGGCTTATACGGAAAAGCGACCGATATGGAAACGGCGGCTGCGGAAAGGTGGCTTTCGCTCGGCGGATTTTCCGGCCGCGGAAGCGAAATGTTTTCCGCCCTCAGCTACGGCGAGCAGCGCGCCGTCCTGATTTTGCGCGCTGCGGTAAAATGCCCGCTCATCCTCGTGCTCGACGAACCCTGTCACGGTCTCGACGAAAACCACCGGCGGCGAGTACTCGATTTGCTCGAAACGATTGCGGAAAGCGGTACGACGACGCTTCTTCATGTGACGCACGAAAGCGACGAAGTCCTCGCCTGCGAAAAACATATACTCGAATTGCATCCGGGCAAAATGCCGATGTATAAAATAGTGACAATATAAATAACAGGAGTACGCAAAAATGACCGACAGCCGAAAAAAATTAATAATTTTAATGCTGGCGCTTTTTCCTTTTTTCGCTTCGGCGGGAGGAAAAAAAGATGTGCCGCCTCAGGAAACGCCGGCGGAGTACGCCGAACGGACACTTTCGGAAAACGAAGGCGCCGCATATCCCCGCGATCCGATAGACGGAGAGCACTCTTCTTTCGATGAAGTGTGGGGCTTTGCGCTTCAGGAGCGGGGCGAAGAAATCGATTTGGACGCTCCGCTTACCGATATTGCGCTCTTTACCGCGACGCTCAACAATTATGCGGAACTCGACGCTGTGCCCCGCCGATCGTCTCTTTCATCGTTTGCAGGCCGCGTGCATCTTACCTTTGCATGCGACAGCCGCGCACTCGTTCATTTCGTATTGGATAAAAATCTCGGTTTTCGGAAAAAATTTGAAACCTCTCTTGCGGAAGCGGCGGCGGATTTTGACGGTCTTTGCATCGATATGGAGTATATTCCCGCGCGCGACAGAGAAAATTTTTTAACTTTTTTGAGGGACATGAAAAAATTGATCGGCGGAAAAATCTTAAGCGTATGCGTGCCGGCGCGGACACGTACCATTTCCGACGATATCTTTCCGTATAAGACGATCGGTGAAATTGCGGACAGGGTTATCATCATGGCGTACGATGAACACTGGAGTACGAGCAGTCCGGGACCGGTCGCATCTTACACATGGTGCGCAAATGTCACCGACTATGCGCTTACGGTAATCCCCAAGGGAAAAATCGTCATGGGACTTCCGTTTTACGGACGCACATGGATGGAAGAGCGGCATGCGGGTGCGTGGTATTTCAGCGGCATCAACCGTAAAATGCTTGAAAACCGCGTGGCGCAAGTCGAACGCGACGAAGGCGGCGTCGCAAAGATAAATTATACCGCTACGGTCAACGTAACCGGCTATTTCGACGATACCTATTCGCTCGTAAAAAAATGCCGGCTCTACGAAGAAAAGAAAATTAATAATATTTCATTTTGGCGGCTAGGTCAGGAAGATAAACTGTTTTGGCAATGGATAAAAATAAAATAGATCGCGGCAATACGGTTTTTCGGCTGCTTGCGCGATAAGATTCATTCGTGTGCGCGGAATATCGTCGGTCCGATTTTATCCCGCGTACGCTATTTTTTCCCATTTCGTCCGCGTAAGGCGTATTAAAAAAATCATGCCGCGGAAACAGAGTTCTATGCCCATCGCGATCCATGCTCCGTACAAGCCGAATCTCGGCACAAGGAAAATTGTCAGTACGATACGCACGCCCCACAAACTTGCAAGATTCATAATACCGGGGATGAGAGTATCGCCGGCGCCGCGGAGTGCGCCTGAAGCGACGATGGCGGCGGCAAAAAGCGGTTCTGCGAAAAGTTCTATGCGCAGCACGCGCACGGCAAGCGTCCGTACGGCTTTATCCGTCGTCAAAAAGGCAAACACTGCGGGGCAAATCGCATACATGATCGCACCCGTTATCGTCATTACGATCATACCGCTGGCCGTCGTAAGCCGTGCAAACCGTTTTGCCAAATCGCTTCGCTTTGCGCCGACGCTTTGTCCGACAAGAGTCGATGCCGCTTCCTGTATGCCGAAGCCCGGCATATAACACAACGACTCCGCTGTTACCGCAAAAGAATTTGCCGCAAGAGAAACGGCTCCGAGCGGCGCAATAAAACGCATTGCCGCGACGACGGCTCCGCTCCATGCAGTTTGTTCGGCTCCGACGGGTACGCCGATTTTGAGGGCGCGCACAAAATCGCCTTTATCGATTTTCCACCTGTCTTTTTTTGTGAGCGCAAGTACGGGAGATTTACGGAGCGTTCGGTACAAAATCAAAGCGGCGGTTATGACGGCTGCACAGGCGGAACCGTAGGCCGCACCCGCCGCTCCGAGATCGAGTATGATGATAAATACATAATTGAATACGACGTCGAACGCACACATGAGCGCGTTCAATACGGCCGGCGTTTTCATATCGCCGGATGCCTGCAGCATTCCGCTCATCAAATATACGATCTGGAAGACCGGCAGTGCAAGCTGAAATATAAAAAAATAAGAGGAAGCGTCGTTCCTGATCGCATCTTCCGCTCCGAGCCATACGGGCAGCATGCCGCTCATTGCAGCGCTCAGAGAGGCGACGATGCTTGAAAAAATCGTGCTCACGACAATCGCTTGGCGTAAAAGACGCTTTGCTCTATACTCGTCGCCTGCGCCGACGGCCTGTGCTGTCTGTACGGTAAAGCCCGCCGAAAGCGAATGGGTCAGTCCTCCGAACATCCACAGAGCCGGCGAAACGAGTCCGATCGAAGCGGCCGCTTCCGCGCCCAGCCTTCCGACCATAGCCGCGTCGATATACTGCATCAAAATCGAAGAAACTTGAGCGAGCATGCCGGGCACGCTGAAGTGCCGTATATACGAGAGAAGACGGGAGAGCGGAATTTCATTGCGCTCTTTTAATAATTTTGCAAGATCGAGCGATTCCGTCCGCTCCGTCAATTTTCTTCCTGCGCGGCGTACCAATCGATTTTTCGCGTCAGTACCATGAGCAGCGTTACGACGAAGAACAATCCGAGGCTGCCGATTAAAAGCGCGTAGTCTTCGGCTTGCAGCGTACCGAATAAAAATATATACGATACCATCTGAACGAGCGCAAAGCAGGCGCCCCACTTAGGCCTTTTGAAAATCGCGGCCGCATAGAACAATAAAAGAAAACTTACCGCAGCCGAACTGATCCAGTAAGTTGCGCCGAAGGAAATGTGTTCGGAAACCGACAAAAGCAGCAGATAAAATATGACATCGGCAAGTCCTATGAGACAATACTGTACCGGATGGATTTTTACATGCGTAAAAATTTCGAATATGAATATGGTAATAAAAGGAATTATTAAAAACAAAAGTGCGTATTTTATACTCCGCTCGGTTTTTTGATAATTGTCGACCGGCGTTACAAAATCGATCTGTATGGTTTCGGCTGTGTCTCCGTCCCTGTCGTATGGATCGTATCCGTATTTTTCATTGTATTTTCGCACCGACGATACGGGCGCGTCTTTTTTTTCCGATGCGATCCACTCTTTCGGAAAAGCGGTCGAAAGACCCGCGATATTCCACACGGCGGAAAAACCCGCGTCGGAAATGCTGCGTTCGGTCGGAAGCCATCCTCCGGTAAAGCCGGGCGTCGGCCACGTCGATTCGACGGAAAAAGTATTGTCTGCGGCGATAGGCATTGCCGCAAAATATCGTCCGCCTTGGATTCCCGTTTCAGCCGTAAAGGAAAATCCTTTTTTGCAGTATTCGGCCGGTACATTATAAAATACCGTATTTGAAAAAGGACTTGCGTTTTCAGGAGACATGAGCGACATTTCGAGCGGCGTTCCGTTTGCGGTGATGACGGGAAGTTTCGTCAGATTTTTTTTGTTGGAAATGCCGAGCATCAAAACGCATTCGTTCCAAACGATGTCGCGTTCGTCGATTTTATTATACGAATAATCGACTGCGGAAAAGCCGCCGTCCGAATGTACCGTTCCGGAAAATACCGGCGCTTTAAAGATGCCGCGCGTCAGGTATTCGGGTTTTGCGGAAAAACGCATATTCCATGTTTCGGGTACGCACACGATATAATTCGTTTTTCGCTCGGAGCGTTTTACGCCGTTTTCCCATACGTCGACCGTTTTCTTGAACGGTACGGCGATTACGAATCCCTCTATGACCGGAGCGCCGCCTTTCGGTTCGAGGATCGAACGTACGGCGTCTCTTTGATATGATTTTCTGTCGTCGACGAGAGAGTCCAGCATACGAAGCGGTATCAAAAAGAGCAGTACAAGTATGAGAATGATGAAAGGTTTTACACCGATCTTTCCCGCGGAATTTAATAATTTATTTTTGTCCATAAAACGCTCCTGAAAATATTTTATGATTTGTTTTGGTATGCCGAGCGTATCGCTTCGGCAAATAATTTATTCTGATCGTGCCGTTCGGGTGCGGAAAATTGCGGTTTCCCGTCTTCTTCCGAAATGCGGTACACTTGCGTCGGCGGCACGGAGTAAGCGGGACTGTCGGGATTGTTGATCCACCAGTCGAGCACGGCTGCGATGCACAGCGTATATTTTAATAAATTCGCATTTGTCGCGTTCGTCGTCGCCGTCGTGTTTTGTGCACCGAGCAAAACGTCGAGCCGCTTTGAAATTTCATTCGGGATATCGAATCGATAATGTTCCCACGGATTTTTAACCGAATCGACGGTTCCGCGTACGTGAGCCACCGCATCGCATGCGTTTGCAACGTCGGTAAAATATTTGCGTACGAAGTCGATGCGTTTATACAGAGGCGGGTATTTGCTGTCGTTTATGGGACGCTCGAGCACGAGGGGTTTGAATTTCAGTTGGGGTAAAAATTGATACTGCGCCTGCCATAAAAGGTTTGTGATCGATTTTTTGCCGAAAGCCGAAGATTCGAAATCGCTTTGAGAATATATTTGGTTGGCAAAATAGATGAGCGGCTCGGCGTATAATTTATTGAAAACGTCTTCCCGATATGCCGACCATGTATCGAGTACCGCGTCGATCGAATCGGATTGCGAGTCTCCGGTTTCTTCTTTGACGAAAGCGATATTGCGGCATCCTTGAAAAAAATCTTCGATGATGCGGAGCAGAACGACGGTTACCTGCATGGGATTTGAAGGCGATAAAATATTGAAACCGTCGCCGAATTTGTAGAGAGGCTGGAAATACGGAAAAAGATCGGGGTGCGTATCGAGCTTTTGAAAACCCGCTTCGGGGAAGAGTCTGTCGAGCAGGCTCAATCCCGTGTTGACGGTTTCATCGCGTTTGCCGCGAATTTCGCGCACGATCGTTTCTTTGCGTTCGGTTATTTTCACTTCTTCTTTCGGTTTATCGGGAAGCAGCAAATCGAATTTATGAAGATCGACAAATTGGAGGATATCGGCTACTTTTACCGAAAAGAAAACGGGATACACTTCGTAGGAGTCCGAACACATACGCATGAGCAGCGGATATAATTTTCTGATGATTTCGGTATCGATGTAAAGCCATCTCGTTATCGCTTCTTTTGCAAGCGACTGGAGTTTTTCTTTGTCGGTATCGGGGTAAACCGCTTGATCGGTATAGATCTCTTTAATAATTTTCGGGATCTTCGAACTGCCGTAATAATAAACCGTCATCAGCGGCCGGTAGATTGCTCGGATAAAAGGAATGAGGTCGCAGACGAGAATCGGCTGAGGCAGCGTGAACAGATCGCCGTATGCGAGTTTGATATTTTGCATCGTCCATCCGGCGACCATTCGTAAAAATTTGAATTTGATTTCACTGCCGCCGGCTATCTTCGTTTTGTATGTAGGAGGTGCCGTCTGTATGAGCGTTTTAATAACCGTAATAAAAGCTTCCATCTGGTCGATATAGAGTTTCAGCGTTACGTCATAAAATGCCGGCAAAATTTTTTCGGTGCCGTCTTTTTGAAACCGGCGGATAAAATTGAAGATGCCGTAATTCGCTTTGATTTGATATTCGCTCGACATCATCAGTTTATCGATTTCAGTACAAAGTTTCGGAGGAAGCATTTGCAGATCGTTTTTTCTTCTGTGCTTTACGGGCGTATGAGAAGAGGAAGATGAAGCGGATGGTTTGGAGCGGCTTCCGGAAGACGGACTTGACGGATTGTGAGGCGTACGGGAAGAAGATGCGGAAGGTCGCCCGGCACGCGGCGTATTTTGTACGGGAGAATCCGCATGCGCAGTCCGTTCATTTAAAACTTGGCCGCCGAGTTTTTTTGCCAGCGTTGCCGCTTCTTTCGGATCGATATCGCCGATCGCCTCTCTCGTTTTATCGAGAGTGCCGGGCGCCCAGTCCGCCGTTTTGTTAAAAGAATCTTTGGCCATTCCCGTACCTCCGTTTAAAAATATCGCTTGACCGAATGCGGAATCGATCGATATCGGCTTTGCGGTTTATTAAATACGCAGTCTGTTTTTTTTCACAATGCCGGGGAAATTTTTGAGGAAAAGTTTTTCACCCGTGCCGGTAAGCAGGACGCCGTCGAAGGTTCCGAAAATCGTAGAAGAATCGGTACGCATGACGAGAATGCTTAAAACCCGCTTGTTGATTGAAACGGGTGTAAAGGTGAGATCGACCATGGATTCCGTATCCTGCACGACCCACGTTTTGGCACTTCCGAACGGATGCGTAATCGTCACTTCGGGAAGCGGCGTCGTTTTTCCGTCGAATACGACGATATTTTCATTGCAGTCATTCGCTTCTTCGGCATCCATATTCGTCATGACGAAACGGAACAGCAGTTTCCTTCCTTCGTAGTCGCCGAGTCCGCACATCATTTTGCTTTTCGAATGATAACGGTAATACGTCCGGTTCATCACCATAAAAGCAAGCCCCGAAGTTTCGCTCATCGGAACGGCAGTCGTCTTTTTTCCGGGAAGGATATTGAGGGAGCCTTGTATGCTCATTGCCGAAAGCCATGAAGCCGAACAGCGCCTTGTTGTCGGAGCGGGGGAGACGACGACGAGTTCGGCGTGCTGCGGGTCGCTGAAATGCGAAACGAATGTACCGGTTGCCGCAGGGCGTACCGTATCGCCTTTTACGCTGAACGTGACCGAAATGCGGTCACGCTTTCGGTTCCATGAAATGCGGATATAGCGCGATTTTTTGTGATTGATACAGACGGCTTTGTCGAGCCGTATCGGGACGAAGCGGAAGCGCGGCGGCATAAACGTATGATAGACGAATTTCTTGCCGGTGGAACGATACCAGAAAATGACTTCCGCGAGACCGAACATTTTATCGTCGAAAAATTCGATCATGCCGATATAATCGCCGATCGAAAACATATATGCGATGCGGCTTTTAATTCGGAAATTCGTTAAAAATGCCGGAATCGGAATTCCGCCGAACGGAGCTTTGAGTCCTTTTATATCGAGTTTTTGCGGCGCACTTGAAAACGTTCCGAACCGTACTTTACCCTCGGTGATAATCGATTCGGGAGCTTCGCTTACTTTTCTTGAATACAATCGCTACCTCGAAAACTGTAAAACACTTGTGTCCATTATACAGTAAAAATATCACTCGCGCAATTCATCCGATTTTGCTTGAGCAATGCGGTGAATTGCAATAGTATAAGCATGCAAGGAGTCGTGCGATGGGAATCAAATTGTATTCGCTCGGAGCGGCCGAAGAAGTAACCGGTTCGAAACATATATTTGAAATCGACGGGCGTACGTTTATGGTCGATTGCGGTGCGTTTCAGGGAAAGCGGAAAACGGCCGACGAAAAAAACCGCAATTTTACGATTGCGGCGGATAAAGTCGAAGCGGTGATTTTGACGCACGGTCACCTCGATCACTGCGGACAGCTTCCCGTACTCGTACGAAAGGGATTTACCGGCAACATCTATGCGACGCCGGCAACGCGCGACATAGCGAACATCGTTATGATGGACAGTGCGCGCATCCAGGCGAAAGATGCCGAATTTTTGAAAAAGAAAGCCGACAAGCTCGGTGAAAAATTTACGTGGCGGCCGCTGTTTTCGGAACGCGACTGCATCACGACGGCAAATCAAATCGTGTCGCTTTCGTATAACCGTAAAATGTACATTGCGCCCGACGTCGAACTCGAATTTTTCGACGCGGGGCACATACTCGGTTCGGCGTTTGCAAGCGTTACGATAAAGGGACTGCACGGAAAAATCAACGCGCCGCATCCGGGACATGCGGGCGAAAACGAAACGCGCATTTTGTATACCGGCGATTTGGGGCGTCGCAATCAGCCGATCATCCGCGATCCTGAAACGAAAGTGCCCGCACCCGACTACATCTACATCGAAAGCACCTACGGCAACCGTAAGCACGCCGAAAAAGAATTCGCCATGCACGAACTCGAACGCGTCGTCAACGAAGCGGTTCGCCGCTGCGGAAAAATCATCATTCCGTCGTTTGCGATCGAACGTGCGCAGGAATTGGTGTTTTACCTGCATTTGCTGGTCGACGCTAAAAAGATTCCCGATATTCCGATTTACGTCGATTCTCCGATGGCGACGAACGCGACGAGCGTGTTCAAAGTGCATCCCGAATGTTACGACGAAGAGACGAACGAAGCGTTTTTAAAACATCACAAAAATCCCTTCGGCTTCAGCTCTCTCAATTTTACTGCGAGTGTCGACGAATCCAAAGCGTTGAACAAAAAAGCCGGTCCCATGATCATCATCAGTGCGGACGGTATGTGCGAAGCGGGGCGCGTGCTTCATCACCTCGCGAATAATATCGGCGACGAACGCAATATCATCCTTGCGGTCGGCTATATGGCGGAAAACACGCTCGGCCGCAGAATTCTCGACGGCGATAAAGAAGTGAAGATAATGAACGACTTTTATGCGGTGCGCGCGTCGGTCGAACAGATAGATGCGTTCAGCGCTCATGCCGATTATACGGAAATCACGGCATGGCTCGACGCTGTCGACACGAGCCGCCTCAAACGGATCTTCATGGTGCACGGTGAAAAAGACGCGCAGGAATTTTTCAAAGCTTACCTCGCCGAACACGGATATCCGAACGTGACGATCGTAAAATACGGCGAAAGCTACGAAATCGAATAGCACGGGAAGCAGATGAAATTGACGTCTTGATCAGGGATAAGGATACGTGTACGATTGTATGGAGGCGGAACTATGGCGGGCTCTCTTGCGATAAATGAAAGGCTTCTCGATGAAGCATACAAGATCGGCGGGTACGGAACAAAAAAAGAAACGATCAATACCGCTCTCAAAGAATTTATACAACGGAGAAAATCCGAAGACCTTATTAAACTGTTCGGACAAATCGAATATGATCCGAAGTATGATTATAAAAAGATGAGACTAAGATGAAATTCGTATTAATCGATACGTCCGTATGGTCGCTCGCTCTTAGAAGAAAACAACATAGCGATTACGACGTAAGGTTGATCGAATACCTTGCCTTTTTAATTCGCAACAAATATGCAGTAATGATCGGCCCTATACGGCAAGAAATTTTAAGCGGCATACCGGATAAAAATACATTTATCAAGCTGAAAAAAGCATTGGAAGCTTTTTCGGATTTCGAGATCACTACAGCCGATTATGAAAAAGCTGCGGAATATTATAATATATGCAGAAGTAAAGGCATACAAGGTTCGCATACGGATTACTTAATATGCAGCGTAGCACATAATAATGATTTTTCAATATTAACAGCGGACAAGGATTTTATTAATTATAAAAAACACATCGGCATCGAATTGGCGGATATGCCGGACTCGGCCGATTAAACGTTTTTATTGACGATGCGCGTTTCGCATTCGCCGGTTTCTATTTTTATAAAACGCGTAAAAAGCGACACTTTATTGTCGGCGTTGAGGCTTTCCCATATTCGATTCGTAAAAACATCGATATCGCCGCGGATGACGACGGGTACCGGTTCCCCTGCAAAACTCGGAAGCGGATTTCCGTTTCCGAGGTACGTGTGGATAAAGCGGCCGACGCCGTCCTGCGGATTGTCGTATGCAAAGGTAAAGCGGCATGCGCTTCCGGGATTTCCGTTGTCGCTTTTGAGAATCGAAAGCGCGTAATCGCACGATCCGTTTTCGACATGCAGCAAACCGGAAATGCGCGGCGTATAGTTCGGTTCGTCCGGTTCGAAAGTGCGGGAACGGAGCGCCTGTTCGAATGTGAGCCCCTTCGATAAGCCTTCGTACAGCGTATCGGTTTGATCTCCGTTCGTGACGATCGTATTTTTCCCGAGCACGCGCACCGGTGCGTAAATTATTAAAGAAGGATCTTTCATCTTAGAAGCGTCGAAAGCTTCGGTACGGATTCCCTCGTCTTCGGCTGCGAAGATACGGTTTCTGCTGTTTTCGCTTCTGCCCATAATAAAATACGCGGCGACTGCGGCGGATCCGTCTTCAGATTTTCCGAGTACGATGCCGCGTCCGGGGTATTCGTTTTGTTTCAGCGTTTCGGAAAGAGAAATCGGTTTCATGTTATTTTTCGCTCGGCTTTTTTCTGCCGCTGCAAGCCGCCTTTGCCGTGCGCTCGCGTGCGGATTCCATATTGTTTACCATAAGGATCGGCTGGTCGGTCGCTTCGAGCGCATCGCGCCACAGAGCGCCTTCGGTGTCTACGACGTTACGGTGGCGCGTTACTTCGCTTATGGGAATATGAACGAACTTGTCGTGTACGAGACCGACAACCATCTTTGTTTTGCCGGCCATAGCCGCGTGTACGGCGTTGTTGCCGAGACGTTCGCAGTAGATGGAATCGTTCGCCGTCGTAACGGCCGCTCGGATTTGATAACCCGGATCGATGTATTTCAGATTGATATGAAAGTGCTTGTTTTTAAAATACTTCGTAATTTCATCGCGGAGATATACTCCGATATCCGCAAGTTTGATATTGCCCGACGCATCCGTTTCGTTCGTTTTCGTGAGCAGTTCCTGTCCCGCGCCTTCCGCAACGATGACGACCGCGTGGTGACGTTCTTTTAAGCGCTGTTCGAGGTATGAAAGGAATCCGTTCGGTCCGTCCATATCGAACGGTACTTCGGGGATAAGACAGAAATTCGCTTCGTGGCACGCGAGCGCCGTTTCGGCAGCGATAAATCCCGACTCGCGTCCCATAAGTTTTACCAAGCCGATGCCGTTGATTTGCGAGTGCGCTTCCATGTGGATCGACGCGACGGCTTCTTTTGCCTGCTGCACCGCCGTTTCAAAACCGAACGACCGGTCGATGAACAAAAGATCGTTATCGACCGTTTTCGGAATACCGATGACCGCGACTTTCAATCCGCGCCGCTCTATTTCGTTTGCGATATCGAGGGCGCCGCGCTGCGTTCCGTCACCTCCGATGATAAACATCATGCTGATGCCGAGCTTTTCGATGCAGTCGACAACGTCCGAAACGCGGTCGCCGCCGCCTCTGCTCGTACCGAGAAACGAACCGCCGATTTTATGAATTTCATCGACATTGTCGGGTGTCAGTTCGAGCGTTTCGAATCCCTGATCGGGGAAAAATCCTTTAAAGCCGTATTGGAAGCCGAGAATGCGGCGTACCCCGTATCGGTTGTATAAACTGCGGACGATCGCGCGTATGACATCGTTGAGGCCGGGACAAAGTCCGCCGCACGTGCAGATGCCCGCCTTTACGTGATTCGGATCGAAATAAATATATTGACGAGGACCCGCTTTTTGCATGAGATTTGCCGGCGTCTGATCGTCTTCTTCGCCGCCGTGAAATACGTTTACGCGGTATCGTACGAACGAATCGTCTTTGACATAGTTTGCACGGAAATCACCGATGACATTGGAAAGCTGGATCGGAGAAGGGATTTTGCACGGTCCGAGCGTTTCAATCGTAAAATTATATTTTTCGTCTGTCATATTTTACGCCTCTTATTATTTTATATTATAGATAACGGCTTTTTTTTTCAATACACACGTATAGATTTCTGCAGTCGAAAAACGGTATATTATAAGCGTATATATATTATTTTTACAGAGGAATTATTATGGCGAAATTATCAAAGGGGTTGACGGCGCTTATCGCGGTCGCGGTAATTGTTTTTTTGTTCGCATCGCGCGGATGCGGAGTTTACAACAACATGGTGTCGATGGACGAGAGCGTTACGAGCCGATGGGCTGAAGTGCAAAATCAATATCAGCGCAGATATGATTTGATTCCGAATCTCGTTTCGACCGTCAAAGGATACGCGAGCCACGAAAGCGACGTACTCACGCAGGTTGCGGAAGCGAGGTCGCGTGCCGGCGGTGTCGTCAATGTCGACAAATCGATTTTGACGGATCCGGAAGCCTTTTCGCGCTACCAGCAAATTCAAAGCGGCCTTTCCGGAAGCTTGCAACGGCTTTTGGCCGTCGCGGAAAATTATCCCGAACTCAAAGCGAACACCAATTTTCTCGCGCTGCAGGATCAACTCGAAGGAACCGAAAACCGCATTGCCGTGGCGCGACAGCGTTATAACGAAGCGGCTCAAGAGTTCAACTCGTATATCAGAAGGCTTCCGAACAATTTTATCGCATCTTTCGGCAGATTTGCCGCAAAGCAATATTTCAGTGCGGACGGCGAAGCGCAGTCGGCTCCGAAAGTCCAGTTTTAAAAGCCGGGCGCAAGCATATTGAATGATTATGAAAACGCAGACAATGCTCAAAAGGCTCAAGCTCTCCGACGCCGAATTCGACAGAATAGCGGAAGCGGTTTCAAAGGCGGAAGTTAAGACGACCGGTGAAATTAAAATCGTGCTTGCACCGGAAAGCGCGCACTATGCGTTTTGGGAACTGCTTGCCGCCGTATGCGCTTCAGCCGTCGTCTTTGCTTTTCTCTTACCCTTTGCGGGAAAAATAACCGATACGTACGCTCTCTTTGCGTGGACGGAGAGGATATGGATGCTGCCGGCTTTCTACGGTTTTATTTGCTTTGTAAGCATAGCTGCGGCATTCAAACTTTTTAATATACCTGCGCTTGACCGCATCGTTGTACCGAAAAGCGTTCGGATAGCGAGCGTTACGCGGCGAGCTTTCCGTCTCTTCGTCGAATGCGGCGTTTACGATACGGCCGAGCATTCGGGCATTTTGATTTTCATTTCGTATTTGGAACGGCAAGTGCGCATCGTCGCCGATTCGGGCATTTCAAAAAAAATATCGCACGACCTGTGGCGCATCATTTCGGATGAACTCGCTGCGGAGATAAAATCCGGAAATGCGGCAGACGCTTTTATCGGCGCGATCGAAAAATGCGGCGAACTCCTTGCCGAACATTTTCCCGCACATGAAGAAAATCCGAACGAACTGCCCGACGGCCTTATCGTATTGGAGGACGCGGAATGGTACTGAATCGAACGGCTGCCGGAACATTCCGGATTTCGAAAACCGTAATCTTAACTTCATTAATAAAATTTTTCCGTCCGACGGCGCTTTTGTGTTTTCTTTCGATGATGAC
This sequence comes from Treponema socranskii subsp. paredis ATCC 35535, assembly GCA_000413015.1. Taxonomy (GTDB): domain Bacteria; phylum Spirochaetota; class Spirochaetia; order Treponematales; family Treponemataceae; genus Treponema_D; species Treponema_D paredis. Next base: position 1,534,026 of record KE332515.1, on the reverse strand, counting down.
GGCTTTCCGACTTGCGGCGCTCGACGTTCCCCCTCTCACCGGCCGCGTCGTCGACAATGCGAGCCTTTTGAGCTCTTCGGAAAAAGAAGAGCTTTCGTCCTATCTCGAATCGCTCGAAGATACTACCGGTGCGCAAATCGCGGTTTTGACCGTCTCAACGCTTGCAGGCGATTCGCTCGAATCGTTCGGCATCCGAGTTGCGGACGAGTGGAAGCTCGGCCGAAAAGGTGAAGACGACGGCGCGATTCTTCTCGTTGCGCTTGCAGAGCGCAAGATGCGTATCGAAGTCGGCTACGGTCTCGAAGACAAACTGACCGATATGAAGTGCGGCCTTATCATACGGAATGTTATCGCTCCGTATTTTCAAAACGGCGACTACGGCGGAGGTATTGCCGCAGGCGTAAAAAATATGGTCGGTATCGTTGCAGGCGATGAAGAACTCGTTTCAAAGCGCGTTGCGGACGAAAATCTTTCCACCGACTCCATCCCTATCATCGCGTTTATCATCTTCTTTTTGATCAATGTACTGTTCGCGATGATAAGCGCTCGTCACAACAGGCGATATCCTTCAAGCAGGATATACCGTTCCGCATTCGGAAGCGGTTTTTCTTCGTCTTCTTCGGGCGGCGGTTTTTCAAGCGGAAGTTCTTCCGGAGGCTTTTCGGGCGGAGGCGGCGGTTTCGGCGGAGGCGGCGCTTCCGGCGGCTGGTAAAGTCTGGGCGGATGCTGCGAGGCACAGGATAATTGCGGTTTTCAAAGCAGCTATTGCGGCCAAGCCGAAATGCGGTTTAAAACCATGTTAGGCGGACTGCCCACTGGGTTGGTAGCGAATGTAAAAATTTTGGAGAAATTTATGAAAAGAAATTTATTGGTAGTTTTTGTTTTGTTCTTCAATATTCTAGCTTTTGCACAAAATAAAGGAATTAAAGTTGATTTACAAATTGGCGAAGAAGATTTATTTATTGAATTCATAGATAAAAAAACATATACATTTTACTCTCCTTTTGGAGGTCACCTTTGGGGAAATTATCCATATATATTAGAAAAAGGTGTCCTTACTCTAAAAAATAACGGAACAAAAATTTTTGATATAGAACGACTGAACAATTTAATTTTTCCAAAAGGAAACAGCAGTACTTTTGTTTATGATGAAAATTATAAAGATTTTTATTGTACAGGTGTTTATAAAGATGAAGAGGTCATTCTTCGTGATTTTAAGAATCAAACACCGGTAGGAAGTGAATGCTTCCTGAATGGAATAAAAGTGGTAAAGTATGATAAAAGTAAGTCTAATATTATAGCAAAGGAAAATTTGAAAATAAGAAAAGCTCCAAATCTTAGTGCTGAAACTGGTAAGTTTAACTACAGTACATATTTTTGTCCGGCACCATCATACGTTTCAAGACATCCATTAGGAAATTCATTTACACCGTATTCAGATTATATTGTTCAGGATAATGGATATTTACCACTACTTCTTGCAGGCTTAGTCGTTTCCTACGATGCAGTTACTGTTCAAAAAGACACGATAGATGACATTACTGCTCCTTGGTACAGAATTGCAATGTATGATCGCAGTGATGAAGGTACTGATGAATATTTTTGGGGTTTCGGTGGATATATAAAAGAAGTCACAGATCCTGATAATCCAGAATATGTAAAGATTTTAGTTCAGAATGCTGTTGGTAAAGGTGTTTTAAAAAAAGAATAATTCATTTTTGCAAAAAAAGTATTTAGAAGATAAGTAAAATAAATAGCATAACAAAGGTTCGTAGCCGACAGCGGGTCAAGCCGCGTGCGCTACAACCAAATGTTATACGGATGCTTCGCACTGGATCGTTTGGAGGGCTAAATGAAAAAAAACTTTGTATTATTATTCATTCTTTCTCTTACAGCTTTATCTTTTTCTCAAGATAATTATATAAGTAAATATTCAAAAGAAATAGACTGTGAATATCCACTATCAAATGAGATATCAAAATGGCTAAAATGGGCTGAAGAGGATATTGATCTGAAAAAATATAAAACTATTATCAGAAATGGAGATATTTCTGCCATTGAAACACTGTATCTAAATGATCTGCAATTAGGCGCGTTATCAAAAACTGAACTAAAACTTTTTAGGAATTTATTTTACGCAAAAAAAGGATATATTTTCTCTGATAAAGAATTGGAAAAATATTATAAACAGTTTGAATGGTATCATCCAGCAACCAAAAATGTAACTTTCACCGATTTAGAACAATATGCTATAAATAGAATAAAAGTATTTGAATCGGAATCAACCATTAAATATGATTATGAAAACAGGACTATCGTATGGGAACAATGGAATGGTGGAGCTGATCAGAGAGGTTTTTTATTAAAATTAAATAAAGACAAAACTTTTGAATTTAGACCCTCGCAAGGCATAAACAGGTTAAGAAGAATAAATGGTACATGGACCATTTCAAATAATAAAATCATTTTATCAGTCGAGACTGAATTTGTATTTTTTGGTGGTTATATTGCATCCCATCCTAATACTCCATATATAGACAAAGCGACTCCTGTAACTATTACATATGACAAGCCGATTAAAATAACCCTCCCCTTAAATGAAAGTGATGTAGATAAAAAATATAATTTTACTTGGAGTGAGAAATGGATAATGATTGGCTCTACTGAGTGCTATATATCGGAATATTAAAAATATCAAATAACAAAGGTTCGTAGCGGACACGCAGACAAGCCGCGTGCACTACAACCGGTTGTTAGATTTATCGGATGTAATATGAAAAGGATCATTTTGTCACTTGTACTTATTAAAATCTCATATTGACTAAAAACACAATTTTCTGGTACGATTCTTTTCTAATCGGGCCAGTAGCTCAGTCGGTTAGAGCAGTGGACTCATAATCCATTGGTCCCAGGTTCAAGTCCTGTGTTTAGTATTCCGGGGTAAATACTAAATCTTTATAATACAAGCGTTTACAAATTATCTGATCTTCAGGTTTTTGGAAATGTTAAGCAAATGTTAAGTGCTTAATAAAAAACTTGGAGGTCTTTATGGATTCAAATTATCACGTCTTTAAAAAAGCGATTCAATCAAAAGGTAAGACCATTCATAAGTGGTATTATTATTGGAATGATCCTGCTACGAGTGTAATGCATCAAAAAGTCTGTAAGGGCTGTAAAACACAGGCAGAAGCATTTGCTTTTGTATGTACTCTTCCTCCGTTGTTTCACGAAGAGAAAATTACAATTGCGAAGATTGCAGAAGAAATGTATATTCCGGGCGGTACATATCTTGAGCGAATGAGGAAACTCGGAAAAACGTACACAATTGAAACTTTAAAATCGAAACGTTTTATGCTTAATATTTTTGTCGAGAAATTCGGCAAATTGGAACTTGCAGATTTAACGGTTCCGAGGGTTATCGACTTTCTAGCTGATGATGCGCATTCCGGAAGCTGGAAAAATAATTTTCTAACCGTGGTCGGGGATGTATATGCGGAGGCGCCGTTTATGGGATTACCGTATATTTCCCCGCCTGTTTTTCCGAAGTTCAAACGAAACAGTTCAAAAAAAGATGTTTTTACAACAAATGAACTGAATGTGCTTTTTGATGAGCAGCTTTGGATCGAACTTAGCGATGCGAAGTATGCAAAACATTCGCAGTTTAATGAAGGTCATAAAGCAATCTATTTGCTGCTTTTGTGTTGTATTGAATGCGGGCTTCGACTGGGAGAGGCAATCGGAACTCGTGTTAATCAATTCCTATTTACCGAAGGAATGTTTGTTGTGGATGGATTTTATAAGCATAATCAGCTTATAAGAACGAATTATAATAAGTGCGGTTCGGAAGATGATAAAAAAATCAGAGTAGTTCCGTTGCCGGCAGATTTTGGAATGATAATTCAAAAATATATTCAAGAAAAAAATCTTGATAATAATGACTATGTATTCCAACGATACAATAAACCGATACGGAAATGGCTCGCGGAAGAATGGTTCAGGAGAGCAGTAAAACAATCAGGAATCGATGTCGGCAATAGGATTCTGACACCGCATTCACTACGTTATACTTACATCACGAGAATGCGGCGAGATGTTGCCGGTGAGACTGTTCAGAAGATTGCCGGCCACACCAGCCTTGCTATGACTGACCATTATACACGTGCTGCAATTCCTGAAATGGTAGCGGCAGTAAAGCCTGCAGCTGAAGCGGCAAACAGACTGTTTGAATAAAATATCGGAACCATGTTGACGACTCCTATTTTATAGGGTATATTTGAGGTGGAAAGTGAAAAGAGAATTTATAGAAACTCCGTCTTTTACAAAAAGGTGGTTTGCGCTCGGTTTTAATGATGATGATTTGGCTGAAGTACAGCAATTTCTTATCAAAAATCCCAATGCAGGAGATATGATGGTCGGAACAGGCGGCTTGAGAAAACTTCGATTTGCTTTTGAGGATAAAGGAAAAAGCGGAAGTGCCAGAGTCTGTTATGTCGATTTTGCAACATTTGAAAAAAATTATCTGCTTCAGGTATTTTCAAAAGATGAAAAGCCGAATCTGACTGCTGCAGAAAAGAACGAAGTAAAGCGGATTATCGGAATCTTAAAAGCGGAAGTCGCAAAAAATTGGAGGAAAGAACATGAGTAAATTTTTTGATAACTTGATGGCAAGCTTAAATGAAGCGGTTGCAATTGAACGGGGAGAATTAAAAGGGCGTAAAACAATTTATGAGATTCAACCTGTAAAAAAATATGATAACACTGAAATAAAACAGATACGGACTTCCGCTGGAATGACACAGCCTTTGTTTGCAAAGTATATGGGTGTTTCAAGTAAGACGGTTGAGGCATGGGAAAAAGGAACGAATCATCCGACCGGTACGGCTTGTCGTTTAATCAGTATGCTGGAAAATAAGACATTCGAAACGCTGCCTTTTGTGAAAAAGACGGCCACGATGTAAAACAAACGATTTATCTCGACTTACAAGTTGTTTGTTTATTCGAGGGGATGTTTTTTTCGTTCTATCTCTTTTTTTAATTTGCGGAATTCGAGTCTTGAAGCGATGTAGTGGTCTACAAATTTTTGATCTTCCTTGTCTAAGCAAAAATAACCTTTAAGGATGCCCGCATATGATTTTCCAAGTTTATAAATAAACGCATCAAAATCTTCTTGATGATATTCATCTTTTGTTAATAACCATTGCAATGAAACGTTTAATTTTTTTGCGATTTCGGGGAGAACATTTTCCGGCAAGTTTGCTTTGCCGCAGACCCAATTTAATAAAACTTCATAATCAACAATATCGCTCAAATATTTTCTATGCAATGATTCCAAATCATAATCGTAATCTTCGTTATTTTGCCTCAGCACAATTTCGATTCTGTATAAAATACTTTTTCGGCTATAAGGATTTTCTAAATTATTCAATTCATTTGCATTGTCGAATTGTTCCCCATAAACAAGCCAATCAAGCGATACATTCATAAATTTCGCTACTTTTGCGACTAACTCGATCGAAGGGAGTACATTTTTCGATTTCCATGAAGATATTGTCGAGTTGGGAATATCTACAAGACCGCAGAATTGTCGGCGGCTTATCTTTTTTTCCTTGAGAAATTTTTCCAAAATTTCAACAAATTCCGCACTCGTTCGCATAAATACCTTGACTTTGAGACAACAAAATTATATATTAATTATTGTACGAATTTTAGGTCATTTTACTATAATTCGTACAAAATTACTAGTCAAAACCTGTTAGGTCAGAGATTTGTGATTGCTTGTATTAATGACTATATCATACAATGCCTAATTTTGGAATATCCCGGCCGAAATTAGGCAAAGGAGGGGAAAGTGCAAAAAAACATTGATTTAGATTTGAAATCCATACAACTTCAAAATGAGCGGCTTCTACGTCAACTTTCAGAAGTACACAAAATACTTCAATCTCCGAAAGAAAAGGCAATTACATCAAAAGAATTTTACACTGTCGAAGATTGTGCTAAAATGAAAGGCGGTGCGGCGCTCACTACTTATAAAGCAAATCGATTTTTGTTACCCGGTTGCGGTAATCCAAAGTTTTCTGTTTTTATTGCGGGGCGGTTATCCTTTCCTCATGATGAGGTTATGAAATGGCTCAAAATAAGCGATGCGGATTACCTTGATTATGCGAAAGAGTGCGGTATTACAATCGTACCTGAAAAATATATTCGTCTCGTCAAAAAAGCGCAACGGAAAATAGACTTTACATCTTCTGTTCGATAAAAAATCATTGCTTAAAGACCGTATGCCTTTTTTCCGTTTAGAACCGACACGTGTCGGTTCTAAACGGTTTTAAAACAGTCCGCTACTGACCAAAACAATGTTTGCCTCTTGCTGCTTTTATATACTCTTCTATCGCTCGACCGACACGTGTCGGTTTTAAATATTTTTAAACAGCCCGCCTACTGCAACAAACCGATGTCTACCCTTCGCTGCTTTAATACACTCCTCTATCGCCCGACCGACACGTGTCGGTTCATCGTTTCGCTCGCTATGCTTGATTGTATCGGCCGTACAAAATACCCGTACCGCTTCTTCCATAGCTTCCTTTTCTATAACTGCAACAGAGACGGCAGCATCGGTATGTTGCCCTACTGCTTTTATCCACGCGATATATAATTTGTGTTCGATGTTTCGTATATCCGTATCCCCTGTCGGCAATAAGACCAGTAATGAAATATACGGCTTACAACACTCCTTCTTTGTATCATAGGTAATACGCAATCTCCGAAGTATTCCCTTAAACGCAAGGTGTCGGGAATAGTATTGTTTTTTCCAAAAGAAGCTCCACGCATGAAACAGTATATCTACAGTATCTTTGAGTTCCAATACATCGCACCATCCGATATCGAACGTAATTTTTATCGATGTAGTACCCGAGTTTTGTATGATTTCGGTAAGTGCTTTTATTCTTTTCTTTGAAAAATACATAGTATTTAAATAAATCTATAATTATATAGTTTTAGCATAGTTTCTTATTTGTATATTACCGTATCTCTATATATTTTGCAAGCATATCATTTTTGTCATCTAAATGTATGATTTTGTATACATTACGTGCTATTATCGTAGAAAAAAAATATGCATTACGGAAGAACCGGCTGTAGTACGGCTAAGTCCTTGTATTGCAAGAAAAAAGCGGTGATTGCATTACAAACCTTTATCTTGCGTCAGGGAGTTAAGGGTATTTTTCGTTTATCGATTTTGCTGATCCGCCGGTGTATTACTGCTATCGAAAATTCCGATAACCATATAATTCTACAAAGCTGTCGGAATTTCGACCGACACGTGTCGGTCGAAGGGGTCCTCTTACGAAAGGTGGGCTATGGTATTGCATTTCTTGGTATCAAATGATACCGTTTTGTAGTAACTATATTTTTGTATTTAGTGTATTTTGGTATCATTTGATACCAAAATTATCGTATGTACATAGCTTTTGTACTACGTGAAGGAGGGCGATATCGGCGTCGGTTTGAAATTCAGATTACGCTGTACGACTGTACTTTTACTGAAATTTGAACCGACACGTGTCGGTTGAAAGATATATGTGAGACGATATAAATCGGCGGGCGCGGTCTCCGAGTACTATTTTTTGTAGCTGATTTTGAGGCACATATGATCGTGTCGTAAGGAGATAGAAACTCTTTTTTATAAAAAGCCTTGAGTCCTTGCAATCCCCCGGGTCCAATACCCGAGCGACCAAGGCTCTCGGCTTTTCGAGGAAACTATAGCACGATGCCCCTACCGTGTCAAACGGAAGCATCATAAAAACCGGATCGAAGGGGAGCGCGACCGGTTTTAAGAGCGCTTCCATCGGTCGGATAAAAAAGTGCGTTTTAGTTTTTCACAATACGGGGAGCCCCATTCAGGCGCTTGTACCGCTTCCCCTCGTAATAGTCCGAAGACGAAATCAAAATGTTGACGGAGTTCGTCGGTTCGTAATCCTCTTCTGACTTTCGGCGTATAAAGGCTTTTAAGGATTTCGTCTCGCAGTTTTTGATCCATGTCTGCACTCGCCATAGTACATCGGATATTCGGTAGCTATCTAAAAAAGGATTTCGTTGCTATTGTTCGATTAAAAAATAAAGTCGATATCGTATCGCCGTTAATGACACAGCGGGAAATCGGGTCGGGACGGGTTTCCGACAACGTATTCCCGCTGGTGAGCAGGAGGAAGTCAGTACCGTCCCATACGTAGCATAGTCGCTGTAGTCACCTGTGTCAATGCGCTGTAGATGGCATATCGAACGATAAAGTATCGAAGGGGACAGTATATGTTACGAGAGGAAATAAAAAAAACTGAGATAGTGTCCCCCCTCAGGTACACTACCCGCACAATTACACATCCCAGCTTTCCGATAAAAGCACAAGTCCTTGCAATCCCGGAAGTCCAATTCTTCCGCAATCAAGGCTCTCAGCTTTTCAAGGAAACTATAGCATGATACCGGTACCGTGTCAAACGGAACATTATAATACGCATGAGTAAAAACGGCTTGCAAGGGGGTATTGTGTTTTCGGTATCACATGATACCGTTTTGTAGTAACTATATTTTTGTATTCAGTTGATTTTGGTATCAAATGATACCGGAAATGCCGAATTTTGTGACGAACACCCTCTCAATCTTTGTGGAGAACTGTCTCCACAAAAACTCTGCCATCTCCACACGTAAGTCACGATAATACAGGCAATTAGGATACTTTGTGAACACTCCTTTATCTTGCATTGCCTGCCATACGCGTGGAGATGCAGTTAATTTGCAAATGGACGGTTCGAACAGTATCCCGAGTATTTTTCATATTTTCTTTTCGGTATCATGTGATACCGAAGCGGTTATTGCTTTTTCGTTCGATACAAAACGTGTGTTTTTATTTTCGTATGACAGGGGATAGCAATTCGTTTGCGATTTCATTCTTTTCTCGCGTGGTGATTTTTTAGCAGAAAGCAGCGGTATGTCGAAAGTGACCGTATTATATGACAGGCAATGCAAGATAAAGCGTTGGCCACAAAACGGGCTAACTGCTTACACTATCGTGATTTACGTGTGGCCAAGCGAGCATTTTTGTGGCCAAAGTGTCCACGGAAATTTTAGGGGGAGGATACGTATCGCGTCCGTTTTTGACAGCGTGCACAGGTACTTGACAGTAGGGACGGTGACGTTGTAGGGTCTAACGGGGCGGAGAAGGGGGAAAGCCGTGTCGGCTTTGGAAACGGATACGGCAGCAGTATTCGGTATGAGTAGAATCCTCGTAACGCTTATTTTTTGCATATTGATATCCATACAGGATATACGAGCGTATCGCATACCGAATGAATTGGTGTATGCATTTTTTCTTATCTTATTTGTCAGCGATATCAAATACGATTATTCAGGGATCATAGGCAATATCAGCGCGGGCGTGCTGATATTTTTATTATTTTCAGGGGTGCGCTATTTTTACGGAGGACTCGGCGGGGGAGACGCGAAGTTCGGAGGCGTGCTCGGATATACGCTTGGGCTACGATACAGCTGGCTCTCCTTTTTTGCGGCAAGCGTATTAGGCTTAGTGTACATAATAGTAATGCGCGGTAGTGGGAAGAGGACGGAGAAGGTAGCGTTTGCACCGTTTTTATCGACAGGAGCGATTGGTATGCTTGTGTTTGAGGTGTTCGGATGAGCGGGAAGCGAAGCTTTTTTGTTGCCGTGTTTATCTGTATTGCACTGGGCGGTCTTTGTTCCCAGACGGAGGAACAGAGAGAAAAGATATCGATAGATTTTAGAAATCAAAAGATAGCGGATATCATTCTTTCGGTTGCTGATATGTGCGGAGAATCGGTGAGCATTGATGACACGGTTTCCGGGCTTGCGACGTTTCATTTTGAAGATACGGATTTCGATACGGCGATGAAGCGATTTGCGGAGAGTAGTCGGATCTTTGTTGAAAAGCGGGACGGCACTTATTATATAACGAAAGTGCGGATCGAAAAACGGGCTAACGGTTATTATGTAGACGGGGAAGAGGTGCCGATTATCCCGTTTTTGCTGAAGCTATCGCGGGATACGCATGTAACGATTATGTATGAATCGCTTCCGAATGTGACGGTGACGGTTCGGACGGAAGAAGCGACGGTAGAAGAGCTCATGGAGCTTGTGATGTTGCGGTTGTCAGGGTATACGCTTGAGAAGACGGGGAAGGGGTATTTCATTTCGCGTATGGGGAGAGGGCAAAACGGGCGAAGTACGGAAGATTTCGGCATAACGGTAAAAGACGGCTTATATAGTCTTTCGCTGAAAAAAGCACTTGCGGCAACGGTATTGGATGCGCTTTTTAGAAAAGCGGGCAAAGAGTATTCATTGCTTAACAAGAATGCCGTTGTACTTGAAAACCTATATTACACGGATAAAGATTTTGAGACGCTGTTGCATTTGATTTTGGAGCAGACGAACAGCGATTGCTCGGTAACGGACGGCATTTATTATATTTTTGAGATCCAAAGAAAAGATATACTTAAAAAATTAAAAACGACAAAGGCGATACATCTGGTACATGTAAGTGCGGAAAGCGTTATGGCGCTTTTTCCGACGGAGTTAAACGCATCGTCTTTTTCGCGGGTGGATAAAGGGTCAAATACGATCTACATAACGGGAAGCGAAGAGGAGACAAAACCGATTCTCGATTTTCTGGGAGCGATCGATATACCGATTGAAGGGCGATATTATCAACGGTTTACGACTAAAAATCTTGCGGTATCGGAAGTAGTTCCGCTTATACCGAAAAGTATTTTGTATACGGATACGGTGATAGTACCGAACAGCATGACATTTGTAACGCAGGTGACGGAAGAGAAGGAGCGGGAGCTACGAGAGTATCTTACGCTTATTGACCGGAAAGATGCGGCACGGGCGGTACGGTTGCGCTATATACAAAGCGACGAGTTATGTAAGTATTTACCGCCGTCGATAAAAAAAGAGCATATTACGGTGACGGGTGATACGGCGTTGGTATTTTTTACCGGGCCGGAAGAGACGTTCGACAATTTTAAGAAAGAGCTTTCGTTGATAGATAAACCGAAACAGCAGGTACGCTATCAAGTGCTTGTGATACAACATCAAAAGACGAGCGGGTTCAAATGGGAGCCCTCGCTGCAAGTGGAAAAGGTATCGAGTACGGGAAACGGCTTGAGCTATGCGGCGACATTGGGAAGTCTTCTAAATGTCAGTTTCGATATTGTCTCGCAATTCGGTATACGGTTTGCGGCAAGCCTTGCATGGGAACTCAGTTCGGGAAAGGCACGGGTTCTTGCGGACACGACGCTGAACGGGATATCGGGGGAAGGGATTTCGTTTTCAAATACGAATGTGTACCGATATCGCGATATCGTAAAAGACAATACGAATAACGTGTACTCGAGCACGACGAGGGAAATATCGAGCGGGTTGACGCTTTCGATAAAGGGATGGGTATCGGGGGACGATATGATAACGGTAGCGGTGGATGCGCGGGTATCGAAGCAGGGAACGACGAACGATACGACGGTGCCGCCTCCGACATCGGAAAAGAAAGTGACGACGAATGTCAGGGCAAAGTCGGGAAGCCCCGTTATTATCGGCGGGCTGATGCAGAGTGAAAAAGACGTGAGTATACAAAAGACACCGATACTGGGCTCGATACCGCTAATCGGGCTTTTGTTCAGAAAGACGGTGGAATCGACGGCTGATACGGAGTTTGTGATATACCTTGTTCCGTTTGTCGAGCGAAGCGGAAATGCGGAAGAGCTGCGAGCGCGGGGGATACGGCGGTATTATGAAAAATACGTCGCGGCGGAAAGCTGACAGAGAAGCGGTGCAATTTGAAATCGCGTCATATCGGGAGTATCGAAACTGCGCCGGGCAATATACGGATGCGTATATCAGAGGAGCGGGAGCGGTAAAGCTTTCGGAGACGGAAGATTCGGTACGGATCGCCGTAGCGAAAAGCAGACTGGAGGATACGGGGGCGTATCTTAAAGCGTTTCATTATCCGAAAAAGACGGATATCGAGGTTGTCGGAGACGGTGCTTTTGCGGAGTTTGTCGGCAATGTGATGGACGGACAAGCGGAGGGAAGAGACGGAAGGGATGAGCAGACGGAAGCGGGGTTTTCACTTGAAAGCGTTTCCGAGTCTGCTCCGGTCATCAATATTATCAATGCGACGTGTCTTGAAGCGGTGCGGAAAGGGGCATCGGATATTCATATACAGCCGGAAGAAAAAGAGGTGCGAATACGATTTCGCATTGACGGCGTCCTTCGAACGGTTCGGATAATGGATAAAGCGCTGTATCCGGGCATGGCGAGCCGTATAAAGATAATGGCAAACTTGAATATCATGGAGCAGCGATTGCCGCAGGACGGAAGGATGCGCGTGAGTACTGACGGGACGTCGATGGATTTTCGAGTGTCGTTTATACCGGTGACGTACGGCGAGTCGATCGTATTGCGCCTTTTCAATTCGAAAAAATATGTCGAGCGTATCGAAGAACTCGGATTTTCATCGGGACAGTATGCGCTGCTTAAAAAAGCGTTGGGGATAGCGAACGGGCTTATTCTTGCGACGGGTCCTACGGGAAGCGGAAAGACGACGACGCTGCATTCGCTTATCAGTGCGATGGACAGCGAATCGCTTAAAATAATTACGATAGAAGATCCGGTTGAACGGGTACTGCCGCATGTCGATCAGATACAGGTCAATGAAAGTATCGGTTTGACGTTTGACGGGATTTTACGGCGGGTATTGCGCCAAGACCCTGATGTCATTATGGTCGGGGAAATCCGGGATACGGCGACGGCGGAGCTTGCCGTTCGGGCTTCCCTTACGGGACACGTTATTCTTTCGACGCTGCATACGAATGACAGCATATCTGCGGTGACGCGCCTTAAAAACATGGGGATAGAGCCGTACTTGGTTTCTTCGGTATTGAAATATTGTGTGGCACAGCGGCTTGTGAGAAAAGTGTGCGCATCGTGCGGAAAGACGGTTCCGGTGAATGCGGAAGTAAAAGCGCTGCAAAAGAAGTTCGGTATAAAGGGTACGACGATGAGGATGGGAGACGGGTGTGCGGCGTGCGGGTATACGGGCTATGCCGGTCGTACGGTTGTTTCGGAAATATTTAAGCTTACGGAAGATATACTTAGGGCGATAGACGGCGGGGACTCGGAAGCGAAGCTGTATGAAATTGCAGCCGGAGAAGGCATGCAGCGCCTTAGCGAAAATGCGGTAGAAAAAATTATTGCAGGAGAGACGACGCTCGAAGAGGTGAAGCGCGAGGCGCTCGTATGAAAAAAACGTACCGTTGTTTAGTGAGCGATCGACAGGGGAGAAGCAATAGTGAATTGCACGAAGCGGCCGATTACACTGATTTAGTGCGACAGTTTTCCGACAGCGGAAAAGTGCTCATATCGTATGAAGAAGCAAAGTCGATACAGAGAAAAACGGGAAAGTTTCGGATAGGCATGAAGGGTGTTATCGTCTTTACGGAAAGCATGGCATCCCTTTTACGCTCGGGTCTTTCGGTGCAAGAGAGCCTTACAGTCTGTGCAAAAATAGATAGGACTGAAAAAAATGTAGAGCTGTGCGGCGAGCTGTTACGCTCGCTTGAAAAAGGAGAGCGCTTACATGAAGCGCTTTCGCCGTTTTATCCGTCGTTTTCTTCGTTATATATAACGCTCGTGGGTATCGGGGAGACGGTCGGGTCGATTACGGAAGTATTTGACCGGCTTGCGCAGTATCTTCGCGTAAAGCGGGAGACGAGGCAGAAAATCATACAAGCGCTTATCTATCCTTTAACGGTATTCGTAACGGCGCTCGGCGTTATCGCGTGTATGGTATGTTTCGTATTTCCGCGATTGCAAAATGTATTTGCCGTATTTACCGAAAGCAGCGGAGAAGTTGCAGCGGGTATCGACGGGGTATATCGAGCGATAACGATATGGACAGTAGGGATCGCGGTGCTGTTCACGGCGGTTGTGCTTGTGTTGCTGGCATACCGAGTTTCGGAGAAAAGCGCACGCAGTATCGACGGGCTGGTGCTTCGACTTCCGTTTGCCGGCTATTATAGTAAGACGATATGCACGAGCGATTTCGTATTTTCAATGGAGCTTTTGTGCGCTTCGGGTGTGCCGATCGTGGAGGCGCTACGGAGGAGTGCCGATTCTGTAGGAAACAGGGCGTATCGTGCGGCGATCATGGCGGTATCGGAGAGGGTTGCAGAAGGAGCGAAGCTTTCCGAAGCGTTTGCGCGAGTGAAGATTATTCCGTCGTATGTGGTAACGTGGACGGGGATCGGAGAAGCGACGGGATCGGTACAAACGGTATTTTCCCAGCTTAGAAGGTATTATGAAAAAGAGACGATACATATCGTCACCTCCCTTACGGCATCGGCGGAACCGGTATTTATTTTGATAACGGGAGTGCTGTTGCTTATTCTTGTCGGGCAGTTTGTGCTGCCGGTATTTTCACTGTTAGGAGCGTTATAATGCGACGGAAAAGAGAAAACGGAAACGAAGAGGCGGGCTGGACGTTTATGGAAACGCTGATCGTCATTGCGATAATCATGGTGTTGACGGCGTCGGTGGGTTTTATGGCGACGGGGAGTCTTGAAAAAGCGAGAGGAGCAGCAGCGCGGACGCAAGTGGATTCGTTTTGTGTCGCATTGGAAGCCTATTATATCGACTGCGGGAGATATCCGACGGTGGAGCAGGGCCTTGCGGCGCTTCGAAAAAAGCCTGAAATAGAGCCGGTGAGTGCGGGTTGGAACGGGCCGTATATGTATAAGGATGCGCCGAAAGACCCGTGGGGCAACGACTATGAATACCTTGAACCCGGCCCTGATGCAAATCCGTACGGCATACGATCATTCGGTGCCGACGGAAAAGAAGGTGGGGAAGGAAAAGATGCGGACATCACATCGTGGGCAAACTGAGGGCGGTGCTGTTTTAATGAACATACCATTCTGTTTAATAAAACTTGCTTGCAAAAGTAAGCAGTATGGGGCATACTGAAAAATAAAAGCGTTATAGACGCTCGAGCTGTAAGGGTACAAAAGGAGACGGACAATGGAGATCCGAGAAAAAAGCGTCGTGCCACACAAGCATCGTGTTATCGCATGTTCGGCAGCGATTTTTTATATAGTGACACTTTTTCCGTTTTCTGCTTTTGCACAGGAAGTGTCGGAAGGGAAACGCACGAGAGCTTTGATAGAAGCGGCATTTACGGGAGAGAAGGAGAGTGCGCTTATCAGAGCGGAGGAAGGTGGGGAAGTGAGGCTCGGGCGAGCATCGATCGTAATACCGCCTGGGGCATTGAAAAAAGATACAGAGATAAGCATAACGCGTTTGTTTCGCGTGGCGGAGACTGGCGAGCGGCTGTATAACGCGACGGAAGGGCGAGGGGGGTATCGATTTTTACCTGCGGGACAGCAGTTTGAAAAAGAAGTTGTTATCACGATCCCGTACGAAGAAGCGCTATCAGGGAAGAGGGCAGCGTTAGAAGAGCTTAAGACATATTTTTACGATACGAAAAAGAAGGTATGGACTGCGCTTCCGAGGCGAGCACTATTGGAAGAAGAAGGTCTTATCGAAAGCGAGAGCACGCACTTTACGGATATGATCAACGGAACGCTCACGCTGCCTGAGACGGCAGATCCGCTTGATTTTAATATCAACAGTATAAAGAACCTTGAAGCGGCGAACCCGCTTTCGGGCGTGATACAGCCGGAAGGCTTTGAGGCAAGTTCGTTTGGTGATGCATCGTTTCGGTTTACCTTACCGCTTACGGCGGGGAGAGCAGGACTTACACCATCGGTTGCTGTAGTGTATTCGAGCGGCAGTGGAAACGGTATATGCGGAATCGGGTTTGACGTGCAATACGGGAGTGTGATTACAACGGATACTCGGCACGGGCTTCCGAACTATGACGGAAACGATACGTATGTGAAAGACGGTACGGTACTCAATTGTATCAAAAAAGAGGAAAACGGTTCGGCGACGGTATTTGCATATGAGCCGAAAAAGAAGATCGGATTTGAAAAGATAGAACGATATCGGAATGATGAAGATGACTGGTGGGTTGTGTATGAAAAGAACGGAATAAAAAAATATTATGGGGATACCCCTGACAGTTATACCTGTGCAGAGGGAAGAAAAACTGCGAAGTTTAGTTGGTATATAACGAAAGAAGAAGATCGATACGGGAACACGATAGTATATAAATATACAAAAGATGAAGAATATGTCTATCCGACGGAAATACGATATACAGGACATGGAACGGAAGAAGGGAGATATTTTGTATCGTTTGCATATGAAAAAAATAATGCAGGGGTATATGTACGGCCTGATGTACGGACAGACGGGCGAGGAAAGTTTTTAAGCGTATGCGGCTGGCGTCTTCAAGAAATCAGTACAAATTATGAATATAAAGAAAATACCGAACTGAAAAAAAACGTATTGAAACGCTTCCGTTTTGAATATGCGCAAGGTACGGATAATTATGATGCGGCATGGGTAAGTTTACTGAAGCGGTTTTCAGTATATTCATCGGCACAAGAGCAATGCGATTATGCATATGAATTTACGTATAATAATCTTGAACAAAACGAAGACGGTACATTCAAATATTTTGCAGCAGGGGAGCACTGGAGCGGCGGAGGAGCACTAAGGACATCAAGCAGCGGATCGTCGGGTGCATCGGCGAGCGGTACGGGAGGAGCCGGCTACGGATTTCCTTGGTTGGACGGAAGACTTACCGGGGGTGGGCAGGTATCAAGCACGAATTCGGACAGTTGGACAGAAGAGATGCTTTGTGACATGAACGGAGACGGCCGTCCGGATATTGTATATACGAAAGGAAATCTATTAACCGGCGGGCAAAAGTTCTATATAGCGTATAACAACGGCCAAAACGGATTCGATGCAGGGCAAGAGATCGAGGGTATTGCAGGAACACATGATATTGATGACGAGCACACGGAGTCTCGTACTCACGGATGGAGTATATACGGAGGAGTGGGATTTGCAGCGTCTGCGATAAAGGCGAAGGCCGGAGTTTCACATGTAGACGTTACACAGGAAGGGTTTTCAAGTATATCTTCCGGAGTGACGGATATTGACGGTGACGGGTTGCCTGATTTGGTAGAATCAGGGGTGACATACTATTGGAAAAACAAAGGAGCGGGAGCTGACGGCAGGGTAAGATTCGAAAAAGTCTTTTTTGATGGAATGACGGATCCGACATTGTTTGTGGAAGAAAAAACAGAGGAAGAAAAAAGAAGAGAAGCTGAAACGAAAGCGAAATTTAATAAACTGTATTATATTCAAACACCATTCAGGATATGGCGCGCACCGTTTAGAGGAACGGTAAAATTGCATCATGAGCTTCGTGCGGAGAAGGGAGTAAAAGCATATGTTGCAACCAAGGGCGAAGCGAATAAAAACGAAATAGAAAACGATGTAACGTTAGAAGCCGATGAAAATACCGAATTGTATTTTATCCATGATGTAGATGCGGCACGAAGCAGTGCAGATAAAGATACTCGAAAAGAAAATACCGAATGGGATATAACGATAACGTATGAAAAAATAAAGCCGTTTTTTGTGGCTCATCCTCCGTTGTTTTATCCTTTACAGCAACTTACGGCACAAAGCGATCAGGCATTTCCAGAGAAAAAAGATGTATTGAAATCTGCAACCTACGGATATACTGAAGCGTTTGAAAGTCTTTATACGGAAAAACAGCAGCGAACAACCGAAGGCGTATATACGACGATATTGACGCTCAAGGATGATTGGCAGGAGATATGCAGTAAGGAAACGGTTGAAGCGGTATGCAAGATGCTCATTGAAAAGCGACATTTTGTTCCGGCAGTTTTAAATGAAGCTGAATTTCAAAAAGTTATCGATTTTATAGTGAAAAAACGAAATCGAAACGAAGAAAAGAAAAAAGCGGTTAGCGATTTTGTACAGTTTTATGAATACAACGCGGCACAGGAGTTATATTATTTAAAAGCATATAACGGAACGAATGCAACTGAAAGAAAAACATATGATGAGAAAAGAAAAATAATTCTTTGGGATATCTTTTCAAAAAGCGATTTGGATATAAGGGACGTCCTGAAAAAATATGACATATATGACGAGACGGAAACGGTATTCTGCGGCAAGACAGTGTGTTATCGTCGGAGAGCGCAGGCGGAAACGACGGAAACACGGAATGAAGAACGTACAGGCAGTGTACTGAAAAAAGGATCGGAAATACCGCTGGGGATGTTTGACGGAAAAGCGATCGTCCTTGTAACGGAGCACGGTGTTTCTAAAATAGTATCGAAGAGCGGAGATGAACGATGGGATGCCGTTATTGCGGAATCTTCGGATACAAAGACAGTGCGGATGACGGCAAACGGCGCGACGATGGAATTCGTGCTTTCCGGATATACACGACGGACGGAACGCGTGCTTGCGGCGGAAATGGAGGCGATAAAAAGGAGAGCTGAATTTGTGCTTCCCGATACCGATGTGAGTTCTTCCGAGTGGCAGAAAGATTTCAATACGGAAGCAGCGTTTAAAGCCTGGATGAATCGGTTTACAAAAGTAAACGGGGATCCGTATTTTACCGACGAAACGATTCAGGCGATAGCGGCATGTCTGTATACGGCCGAATGGAAATTGAAAAAGGCGCAAGAACAGGACATAGGAAAAGCGCAAAGCTATCTTGATACATACCGTAGCTATTGTTTTAGTGAAAAGCAATTTCCGTTTTACACAGCCGAAAGTGACGGGACATTTTCTTTAAAAGACGAATGGAAAACCGTAAAAACGGAATCGGATTTTCAAAAAAAAGTTAACGGAAAAAAAACTCTTGACGAGCAGGCATGGAAGGACTATCGGCAAAAAAACGAGTTACTTGAAAAAATGTTGGAAGGCGAGCAGGTCGGTCGATATGCATCGATTGTAAGGAGCGTTATTTACGACAATGATTATGCGTATGATGTGCAAGGGGGAGGAGAGTCTGCAACGATAGCAATCGTTATTTTAGATAATAACGAATTTGTCATACGTAAACAAAATTTCAAAAGCGTTGGTGCATATGGGAGTGAAATCCATCAAAATGCGGTGTGGAATAGTACAAACGATTTTTCTTCCGAAACAAAAACGACATCGCGCCTTGTATACGGTACGGAAGAGCAGGAAGAAGACAAAGAGCAAAACGCCGTATACATTGATGTATGTGAGCATATGTACGGGGGATGTAATAATTGGTATTACGGCATATGGAAAGGAGACGTACAGGATTTTACGCCTGAGATGCTGAATAAAACAACCGTAGTTATTTCTGAGAATCCGACAGAAGCCGATTTTGATTATGAAAAGCGGTCGAAAGAGTATCAGGAAAAGGCGAAAGAAACAAAATCCAATACGGTAGCAGAAATACGATATTATTTTCCGAGTAAAAACAATATACCGCTTATTTCCGTCGGAGGGAAAAAACCGAGAGAGGCGCAGGCGATAGAAATAGAAGCGGAAACGAATATATCTTTTAAAGAATACGAGGCGACCGGAAAAGCAGTGCTCATCGGTACGGTGGCGCGTATCGGAAAAGCGGAAAAAGGGTGGGATCAAAAAGGAAATCGAATATCCGTACCAAAAGCGATGACGTATGCGCCGTATATTCTTGAGAATGCTATACATTGTGATCGTGTCGGCGGGTCGGCGTATTATGATCTTCCGGAAGTTCGCGCACAGGTGTTACCAATAGGCTTTCCATCACTTCGGGTAAATAAAAATACCGGTAAGGATATAACGGACGGTGCAACAGTAAATGCGACCGCGCTCGTAGAAGCGACATTTGAAAATCTTGTTACAATGACAACAGATATAGTGAAAAATACTGCCGGAGCAGGACTTGACGGGACGAGGGGGACAAATACAAGTGAGAATTTGACGATACGAGACTTTCGTGATGTAAACGGTGACGGTATACCGGATGTACTGCTCAACGGGAAGCTGCTCTACGGAAAGAGGGGGGTGAACGGAGAGGTGTCGTTTGTAAGAGCCGGTACGAATTTGCTTGCCGGAAAAACATTCCGCAGAAACACAAATGAGACTAAAACATACGGCGGTTCGATTTCGGCAAGCGGTGCTGTTGCAATGCATTTTGATGCAAAAGGTAAAGTCAAAGGTGTTATTCCGCAGGGCTGTACCGTCGGGGGAGGCGGATTTTATGCAAAAGGCGGCGGCACTGAAAGCAGCGGCTTGTTTGATATAAACGGAGACGGACTGGTCGACTATTTTGACGAAGGGTTTGCAATAAATATCGGAGACGGATTTATGAAGCGGGATTTGTTTTCATATAATCCGGGTGCCCTTACTTCAAATATAAATGAAAGTTTCGGAATAAATGCATCATTCGGAAAAGGAGAGTCGTGGCAGTCTGATCGTATCGAAACAGGTGTAAGTTTCGGAGTGGGAGTAAGTTATTCGGTGAGCGCAGCTAACACGACGGAAATGCTTTTGGATATAAACGGTGACGGTCTTGCCGATATCGTAAAAAAAGAACTCAAAGCGAATTTACCCTCCGATAGAACCGATACTTTTGTCAAATATAATACGGGAACGGGTTTTACTGACTGGCAGAAGATAGATTTACCTGATTGGAATATCGATGCGGGAATGGCCGCTACATACGCTACCGTTACCGACGGAAATGTCCAGCTTAATTTTTTGAAAGGAATTCCGCTTGTCGGCGAAGCGCTTTCGACACTCAATGTTTTTGATTCACTGATTACCGGTATAACGGGAGACAGTATTGCTATCAATCCGCTCGGTCCGTTCCTCTTTAAATACGCAAACAGCCTCGATTTTTCTTCTACATTGAATTTCGGAGTAAACGGTAATGTATCAGGAAGCGGTACGTGGAGCAAACATCTCTTTATCTCATTTGCATATGTGGGCACGATAAACGTAACGGTGAGCGTATCGGGCGGAGTGAACGGAAGTGGTAGTCTTACCGGAGCAACGGTAAAGATGATGGATATGGACGGGGATGGCCTTGCTGATCATGTACTTCGAATACCCGGGCTCTTACCGGCAAGCGGGATATACGTAAAGCGTAACCTGATGGGAGGCGCGGATCTACTGAAACGGATAAAAAGCAGTACGGGAGCGGAGTGGGAAATAGGTTATGAGCTGGAATACGGGACTCCTGCAATGCCGCATGCAAAGTATGTAATGAGTTCGCTTACGACAAAAGACGGATGCGGGAAAAACGGCAGAGCGGAAATTGCACATTCTTCTCACGCAGTCACGGTGCACTATCGATATCGAGATGGGTATTATAATCGGTTTGAAAAAGATTTTTACGGTTATGGCGAAGTAACAGCGAGTTATGCCGACGGAAGTGTTGAAGTAACGAACTATGCGAACCGTGCGTATTACAGCAAGGGAGTCGTCGTGCGCAATAGAGTCAGCGATAAGGATCCGAACAGTATTTTACGCGATACGGTACATACATTGTGTGATGAGCCCGTTGCGCTTTTTGCCCGAACGGAGACAACGGCGAGGGAGACGGGAAGTAACGGTGTACAGACAAGTGGAATCGCATATGAATACGATGCTTTCGGAAACGTCACACGGGTAAGGCAATATGCCGGCGGAGATATGTATGTGCAGGCCGATATCACCTACGCACAATTCAGTGGAGAAGAATATCTGCATGCGCACCCGACAACGATCGAAGTGCGGGGAGGAGAGGGAGAGCTCTTACGGAAGCGGGAAGGAGACTACGACAGTACGACAGGCGCGCTCACCTCTTTACGGCAGTATTATGACAGAGAGCATTATGCGGAGCATAGTTTCGGCTACGACGCATACGGGAACACGATATTCGTGTTTGAGCCCGGCGGGAGCATGAAGTGGTACCGCTATGATAAGACAGTACACCAGTACCCGATAACGATAGCGCGAACGGGGAGCATGGAGCGCCTCCGTGCGGGAAGGGATAATCGGCGGGATGCAACGTATGAGAGCAGCATCACATGGGATATCGTGACGGGTGTAAAGGTGAGCGAAAAAGACATCAACGGAAACGAGATGCGCTATGTGTACGATACTCAGCAGCGGCTTATTGAAGTGCGGAGCCCGTACGACGAAAAAGGAGGAGTGCCCGCAGTACGCTACAGCTACCATACCCCTGTGAACGGCTTTTGGTATGCGGTAACGGAAAACAAAGTAGTTACCGATTCACACAATACGGAAACGATAAAGACGTTCATACAAACCGACGGGCTCGGAAGGGCGATCATTAGTGCGAAGACGGGGTGTACGTATAACAAAGAGAAAAAGGTAAAAGAACTTGGCTGGAACGTAAGCGGAGCTGTGTGCTATGATGAGAAGGGAAGGACGATAGCCGAAGGGCAGCCGTATTTTATCGCAGGGGAAAGCATAGAAGCGATCAACCTCAACGGAAAAGACAATGAAAAGAGAGCGAAGCTCTATCAATTGATACGGCCGACGGAAAAGGCATACGACGCACTCGACAGAATAGTAGAGACCGTGCTTCCGGGCGTGAACGAAAAAGGGAACAAACGCGTACAAAAAATGCGTTACGGCATCACGGACGACGGGCTTTCGTATACCGAGACGACCGACCCGAAAGGGAACGTCGGCGTACAGTATACGGACGCGCGAGGAAATATCGTCAAAGTAGCGCGCTACAGCGAAAAAGATACTGCACACCCGCTTACGTCTGCAACCTACGAATACGACGCGATAGGACAGATGGTTGCAGCTTACGATGCAGCTCGAAATCCCATCACCGTTACGTACGATATGCTCGGGCGGAAAACGGAACTTACGACAAAGGACGGAGGGGCGAAGCGCTATACGTACGACGAGCTCCATCTTTTGTATGAAGACGATGAAGTGATGCGGCAAAGCGGGAGCAGGATCGACTACAGCTACGACGGCTTCAACCGCGTGATAAAAATCGCATACCCCGAAGGCGGGGATGTCGAATATGAATACGGAGCGTATGGAGCTGCAAATAACAGTGCGGGCAAAGTCGTTTCGGTACGCGATGAAGCGGGTGAGACACACTACGAATACGGAAAGCTCGGAGAAGTGACGAAGGAGACACGGACATTCAAGCGGCACATACCCGCATATGAAAATGAAAAGACGGCCGTCATGGAGTACGTGAGCGACTACCTCGGGAGAATGCAAAGCATCACGTACCCCGACCGGGAAGTCGTTACCTACGGCTACGATGCAGGCGGACAAGTGTGCAGCATAAAAGGAAAACACGGTACGCAAGACTACACGTATGTAGCCGACATCGGTTACGACGAATACGGGCAGCGCATATATATCAAATACGGAAACGGAGTCGAGACGAATTATACGTATGATGAAAACATGCGCTGGCTCAAGCACATAGATACCGAAAACAAATACGGAACGCAATACCAGAACATCGTGTACTCTTTCGACGATGTGGGCAATGTAGAAAAATATACGAACGACTGCATGAACGGCTCTCGCTACCGCACGGAGCAGACATACACCTACGATGCGCTTTACCAACTTATAAAAGCGGAAGGTGTAACGGAAGATAACCCGTATGCAATCCCCAACTCCCCCGATTATCGAAGCAACTATGAACAAAACTTCTCTTTCGATGCGATCGGGAATATGACGTATAAAAAGAGCAAGGAGACGATAACGCCTGCGATACAGAAGAAGGGCGGAGACGACTTAAATTACGAGTTCACCTACGAGTATGACGCAGACTACGCACATCGATTAAAGCGTGCAGGCAGTGAGCAAAAAGGCTGGCGGTATTATACCTACGATGCGAACGGAAACGTAACCTCCGAAAGCGACGGCGTTGCCCCGAATGAGGACACGACAACGCTTACTCCGGTAACCGTAACGACGCAGACGAATGAAGAAGGCTCTCCCGTCTATGAAGCGGACTATGCGTGGGCATGGCCGTGGAGCGACAGTGACACAGGCAGCGGAAAGATTTCACCGAACAACAAACGCATATATGAGTGGAACAGCAGAAACCTTTTAATGCGGAGCGTTGCATTAGGGTACGATACGAGATACGCCTATGCGGCGGACGGGAATAGGGCTGCGAAGTGGACGTCGACCAAGTTGAGTGAAACGCTCTACTTTAACACGATGTGGACGTGGCATATAGATAAGGGGCTTTCACAGGGGCAGCAGGGGCAGTATTCGAAGCACATTTACTTAGGAGAAACGAGGATCGTAACGAAGCAGACGAGTGATCTTGAAGAGAGTTACGGACAGAGCGAAGAGTGGCATCATCAATATTATTATCACCCCGATCACTTGGGAAGTGCACAACTCATAACGGACTACGAAGGGAACGAGTACCAGCGGATTGAGTATACGCCGTACGGGGAGCTGTGGGTAGAGAAGAAGACGGTGAATGAAAAGGATATGCGATACCTGCCGTATAAGTTTACGGCGAAAGAGCAAGACGAGGAGACCGGGCTGTATTACTACGGTGCGAGGTATCTGGATGCGAAATACTCCCGCTGGCTGAGTGCAGACCCGGCGGTGAGTGATTACATAAACGGAAACTCGACAAGCGGCGGGTTGTATAATACGGTGAACTTTAATCTGTATCATTATGCGGGAAATAATCCGATTAAGTACATAGACCCGGACGGAAGAGATTCAGGCTTTGTTATGGATGAAGATGCGGTCGGGCATATGGGGCATGCCGGTATGTATGTCCAGACAAAAGAGGGGTATTCATATTTTGAAGTAACGGGTATTAAAAAAGATGAAAAAGTAGGGGGTACTATCTCTGGTAAAAAGAAAACCGAAATACTGAGTAAATCACCTTTGTCTTTTCCTGCGGCTTCAAGTGTCGATACGGCAAATAACGTATCCAAAAAAGAAACAGACCTTTATTCAGGTGTTGTACGTCGTGATTTTGCTGATAAAAACGAATTGCTTGAATATCTTAAAAAGGCGGGTGATAACGACGGTTATATTTCAATTGTTTCGTTTGAGACCACACCGAAAGAAGATAAACTGATTTATGATACTGCAATGAAAGCAGGGAAGTCTTTTTCCAATTATTCTGCAATCGGAAATAATTGCGGAACATGGGCAAGAGATGTTTTGACTACTCCCGGAACAGGACTTTTTCAAATTTATACCCCCGATATAGATATATATGGTATTTTAAATAAAAATGCTCCGAATATGATCGGAGATCAATTATATTTATCTAATCAAAGCAGAGCAAAATATTTGAGGATAGAGAAATGAAGAACATATTGATTGCCATTATCGGAACTTGTATGCTTTGCTCTTGCGCCGCTTCCGACGTTCAGATAACGGAAGATAATCTTTTATTTTTCGGCTCAACCGACAGCGACGTATGGATAGGCGATACGCAAATTTCTTTTACCGCGTTAAAAGAGCAATGTAAACTGTCCGGTTATGACGATGTGCCTGAATGCTTTTATGATTCTGAGGAAAACAGGCTCTGGCTTGTAATATACAGCACGTATAGAGCATATGACATACTCGGAAACAGAATAAATAAAGATATTTTTTTCTATGAAGTAAAAGATAAAATCGTCGATATCCAAAATCCTATAGTTAGAAAAAACCACATCGGTTTTGTATACGGTATCGATGACGGAAAAGTGCTGATATCAAATGACAGGGATGCCGGTGCGTATCGATATATTGTATCACCGCTTGCAGACGATACTGCGATGCATATAACGATTAATCGGGAAGCGCTCCTTGAACCGATCGCATTTAAAAACAATAGGATATTTTTTTACAAAGGGTATTATAAAATCGATGAGGCGGCATTTATTGCGTATGAAAATGAATGGGGGCATTACGGCGCACCGAATGACGGAATCGAACTGGTACGTTCGAGTGAAGACGGATTTGTAAAACAATACAAGTTGATCAGGATGTGGGAATATTTTACCGTATCAGCGGACGGAAAAAAGCTCGTAGGAAGAGACAGAGACGGACGCATAATGATTTATGATTTGGAAACGAAAACGGCGTACGATACGGGTTTGAAACGCGATTTATTGAAAGGTACGAGGTATAAAGGCAAAGATTTATATTATCTTGACGGAACATATCTTTATTTTTCAAAAGATACTTCCGAAACGTCATCTCCAATCAGACATTTTCTTTTGACTTGGTATCCCGGGCTTATTTGGTACAGACACGATTTAGACACGAAAGAAACGGTCAGAATAGCCGCTCCGAGTAAGTTCGTGGATATAGTCGGGAAAATAAAATGAATGCGGCTTTCGTACAGTAGGGGGACTTTTTTTGTAAAAGAAAATGTGGAGAAACGGAATTCCCAACATGGGCGGATAAAGAGAGCTTTGCGCTACCTGCCGTACGCTCACGCCGCGCAAGCGGCGAGTGAAATAAATTTCCGCTATGCGCACGACCGCAGGTCGTACAAATTCACTGCGAAGGAGCAGGACGAGGAGACCGGCTTATATTACTACGGTGCGCGGTACTTGGATGCGAAATACAGTAGGTGGATGAGCGCGGATCTGGCGGTCGGGGAGTATATACCGCAAGCGGGTAGCGATAATGGGAAGCTTCCGAACGGAGGAATGTACAACTATACCAATTTGAGTCTGTATCATTATTCGAATAATGATCCTATTAAATATACGGATCCGGATGGTAATGTAGCTGTTTTGGGAGCGGTCATTGTTTGGGGATTTAATGCTGCTTTATTTGGATACAGTATGGTTGCTTCAAGAAACGATGAAGCTGGATTTGCTGCAAGACATCCATTTATTGCGATGCAACTTGGAGGAAGGCCAAAAGATGGCGGAAGGTATGGAATAAATAGTACTGCATCAAATTTTGCTATTAATTCAGGTTTATCAAAATATGCATTTAGCGGGGCAACTTCAGATTTAGGAAGTAAGAAAGGCTCTTATCGACATACTGTATGGCAAGCAATTATTTGTTCTATGTTTGGAGAAGATATAGCCACACAAGTTGGTAATAGTCACGATCCTATTACTCCTCCAAAGCAATCTTTTTATACTTCATTTATCGATGCAGATACATACTGTGATCAAATGAATAACGCTATTGGCAGAAAATTAGGGAAGAATAGTAATTTGTCAAACAAAGAATTAGCGCTGAAGACATTAGATCTTTTTCATGAGACAGGTTTATATACAGTTTCGAAAAACGAGGATGGAACTTATAACGTAGGATTAACAAAAATAGGTGACAGCGAATATTATAATGCGTACTCAGTACTTTGTACGAAAAACAATCAGGGACTTTCGGAATGATTGAAAAAAAATTTTTGATAATCCTTATAATTTTTTCTTTTTTGTTTTTATTAACTTCTTGTAAATCAAGAGAAGAGAGGAGTATTATATCTCATATAAAGAAAAATAATTCTATTGATTTATCAATTTATTGTAAGGAGTTTGATGAAATAATAATTTTCGAAGAAGGACACTATTATGACGTGCATGAAAATGGATGGATTGGGCCGAAAATATATTATTTTCAGAAAGGAAATATAAAAAAAATAATAAATCTTCACTGTGTTCCTGCTGATGTTCCGTATGGTAACGTTATCGAGTTTTATCCGTTTAATGATGGAAAAATTATCCTAAGTAAGGAAATTGCTAAATTTTATCTTACTCATATAGACATTTATAAAACAGGGAAAATATGGGTGCTTGAAAATCAAAAAAAGGACATACAAACGCGGTTTTTTGAATAAAGGATTTTTTATTCAAAAAAATGCAGGTCGTTCCACTGCCGTTCATGGCCATTACATTCTCTTTGCTCGTGCCCAAAAGAAGCTCCGACAGATACTCAGAATAATTCTATAGCGACTTGCAAAAGAAAATATTTTACAATTTGCCATTAGTGCATTATAATAAAACAGTTTGCAAGATACTTTCTGTAAAATATTCCCATGAACTGTTTTGCAGTTTCGTTCTTTGACAATTCAGCAGCGGCTCAAAATCATGGCGTTTGAGCTGCAAAAAAAAGTATATTCGGCAAAAGTATATTTTTTCTACAGAAGTTGCAGGCTAGTCTCTCACACAACAAAAACCCGCCTACGCCGGATTGGAGCACCGCGGAGCGTTCCCGCCGTGGCAGCGGCGGGAATGAGGGTTACCGAAGTGCGAAAAGCCGGCTGGCACATAAAGCGTCGTCCTGAAATGAATAGCTATGACGAATACGGACAGCGCATATATATCAAGTACGGGAACGGCGTTGAAACGAACTATACGTATGATGAGAACATGCGATGGTTAAAGCACATAGATACCGAAAACAAATACGGAACGCAGTACCAAAATATCGTGTACTCTTTCGACGATGTAGGCAATGTGGAAAGCTATGAAAACAACTGTATGAACGGTGCTCGTTATAGCACGGAGCAAACGTACACGTACGATGCACTCTACCAGCTTATAAAAGCGGAAGGCGTAACCGAGGATAATCCCTATGCCATCCCTAACTCACCCGACTATCGAAGCAATTATGAGCAAAACTTTTCCTTCGATGCGATCGGGAATATGACGTATAAAAAGAGCACGGAGACCATAACGCCTGCGAAGCGGAAACAGGGCGGAGACGACTTAAACTACGAGTTTACCTACGAATACGACGCAAACTACGCGCACCGCCTCACACGCGCGGGAAGCGAAGAGAAGGGCTGGCGGTACTATACATACGACGCGAACGGAAACGTAACGTCGGAAAGCGACGGCGTGGCACCGAATGAAGACACGACGACGCTTACCCCCGTAACCGTAACGACTCATACGAATGAAGCGGGAGAGAGCGTGTATGAAGCGGACTATGCGTGGGCGTGGCTGTGGAGCGACAGTGACACAGGCAGCGGAAAGATTTCACCGAACAACAAACGCATATATGAATGGAACAGCAGAAACCTTTTGATGCGGAGCGTTGCATTAGGGTATGACACGAGATACGCATACAGTGCGGACGGAAACAGGGCTGCGAAGTGGACGACCGGTAATCTAAGCGAAACGCTCTACTTCAACACGATGTGGACGTGGCATATAGATAAGGGACTTTCACAGGAGCAGCAGGGACAGTATTCGAAGCATATCTATCTCGGAGAAACAAGACTTGTAATGAAGCAGACGAGTGATCTTGAAGAGCATTATGGGCAGAGTGAAGAGCTGCATCATCAGTATTATTACCATCCCGACCACTTAGGTTCCGCACAACTTGTAACAGACTACGAAGGCAATGAATACCAGCGGATCGAATATACACCGTACGGAGAGCTCTGGGTAGAGAAAAAGACGGCGAATGAAAAGGACATGCGCTATTTGCCATATAAGTTTACGGCGAAGGAGATGGACGAGGAGACGGGGCTCTACTACTACGGTGCAAGGTATTTGGATGCGAAGTACAGTAGGTGGCTGAGCGCGGATCCGGCGGTCGGGGAGTATATGAGCGGAACAAGTGCAGGCGAAGGCGGAATTTATAATACGGTGAACTTCAGCCTGTATCATTATGCTGGAAATAATCCGATTAATTATACAGATCCGAATGGGAAAAGCGGGCGAAAAGAGACCCAGTCTAACCCTGATAATCTTGCAAATTTAGGGCATGATATAAATAGGCTAGTTCATACCGAGACTACAGAAGATTTAGATAAAAAATTTGCAGAAAATGTTCAATCTTTGGTAGGTGTTCCATATGAATTTGGAGGGAAGTCTCATGCAGGAATAGATTGTAGTGGAATAATAACTGTTGTATTAAATGAAATGGGATATGATGTACCTGTAACATCATCAGCTATGATGGCTAATGGAAGTGTCGATTGGATAACTATTCTTCCTGAGGCAGATAAAGAAAAATCAGGAGAGGTAGGTATTTTAAATTTTTATAAACTTGGAGGAAGTGATACTGTGAATCATGTGAATGTTGGAATTGGGTTAACAAATGTACCTCTTGTATATAAAGATCTTAAGCCGCAAATCATTGACGCAACAGAAGGAGATACATTGAGCCAAAGAAGAGGGCGCCCTGGTCAATATACGGATCCTGGTTCAGGGCAAGTAAATCAAACATATTCACGATACCCGACAAGTAGTGATGCCGTGATACAGGGAAAAATAAACTGGGCTGTACTGGAAAAGTATTATAAAAAAGAGGAATAATTTATGAAAAAGAATATATTGCGCCTTTTTATATTATTAAGCAGTTTGTTTGTATTTGCTTATTCGGAAGCAAGGGATGATTTAGCAAAATCGGAAGTAATCTTTTTAGAAATTGATCTAAAGGAACGGAATGAAGAAATTTATCAAGAAATAAGATCTCATTATGGAAATTTTTGGATACGGGCTTATAGATCTACAGAAGAGTTTGAGTTCTATTCTAAAAAGCATTTTTATGTAAAAGAAATCCAATATTTTTATAAAACCGATAATAAATATATTTATTTAGGTAAAGCTGATAAATCAGGTGTTTTTGATAAAGAAAATAAATTATTAAAAGAATGTCCTCCTCTTAATAATTATGAAGTGCTTGGGTTTACAGAATATATTTTGAGATCTCCTTTTTATTTGGGAATGTATGTTCTCAATAGAGGAAAATATGGTTCTTTGGATCCTTATACCATTCCTTTTATTAATTTTAAAGATAATACGATTGCGGTTAAAAAAATAGAATAAAGATTGCGAAGGAGATGGATGAGGCACGTAAACATAATCAGGATTTGCCCGGTATGGGCGGTGTGTTCAACGTCGTGAACTTCCAGCTGTATCATTATGCTGGGAATAATCCCGTGAAGTACGTGGATCCGGATGGAAGAAGCGAAGATTTAGGTGGTGGACTGGATGATCATTGTACAGTAAGACGAACTGAAGAAGGTAAACATGTGATTGTAGATGGAGGGAAAAAGTATAACTATGTTGAAGCTAATCTTGTAAACTATCTTAATACAGGAGATGAGAGATATTTTAATAAACTTCCGATTACATCGGATCCCTTAGGAATTTCAGGAATTTTTGCTTTTGTTGAAGATTATTTAGGCGGATCTGGTGATACAAATAATAAAATAGATTTTACAGGAACCAAGAGTAATATAGTTTTTGGTCTTGGTATAGCTATTGCTTCTTCAACGGGCGGAAATAGAGATAAAGAACAACCCGTATTTCCAACAACAAAAGAAGCGACGGCTGCTGCGAAAGAACTTGGTTTTTCAAAGACAAATTATTTTTCAGACGGGCGACCTGTATATAAAAAAGGAAATTTATATATAACACCTGATAGAACATCACACAATGGAGGTGTATGGAAAATGGCTGATTCTGTAGGCGGGTTAAAGAGCCGTAGTACGCGTATGGGAACTTACGATGCGAACTTAAATAGGATAGGTGATTAATGAATTATCGAGTGACAAAATACAATCCGGCATATCGAAATGAAAAGGGTTGGTACATGAAGGATGATTGGACAGATTATAGTGAAGTTGTAAAAACTGGAGCAAAGAGTGAATATGATGAATATAAAAAAATAGAAGATTTATATATTCACTATTTACAAATAGGTTTACAAAGTGCAGCGGATAAAATTTTCATCGTTAATTATTTAGATCGCCATACTGGTGTCATTCAAAAATATCCCGATCGTTTACAGGATTGTAATAGTAAACTTTTGTTTAAAATAAAAAATAATTATAAATGTTCCGTATCGGAAGTATCGGATCTTGCGCGGTTAATACTCAGAGAAATGGTATGGTGCAGGTTTAATAGTACTTCGTCATATATTGATTTCAGTTCTGAATATTATATGTTTGTCGGCGGTGTTTATTATGATGTGGCAACTGTTAGGGATGCAGCTTTAAAGGGAATTTATGTTGAAGAAATGGATGCTCCGATTTTATATTGTGCCGAATCTTAACCATTCGCATTGAACTTGTAAAAGTTTAGCAGAAAAGTAACTGTCATATCGGTATTTTATTAGAAGGTGAGAAGGCTGTAAGCGCCTGTAATAAAAGATTAAAAATAAAGTGGTGGTTTAACAAAAATTAATAGCAGGAAAATAGATCATTATTTTTTATAAAAAAATCTGATTCTTTATCTGAATGAGGTGAAAATTTTTCTCTAGGACATGGTTGTTTTAAAGGGACATCCGGTTATTGTCTAAAATACACACGATAATTTTATAAAACTGAAATAAATAGAAAGAAGATATTTTACAATTCGCTGTTAGTACATTATAATAAAACGATTTGTAAAGAGATTTCTGTAAGATATTCCCATGAAATGTTTTGCAGTTTCGTTCTTTGACAATTCAGCAGCGGCTCAAAATCATGGCGTTTGAGCTGTAGAAAAAGCGTATTCGGTACGAGTACGCTTTTTCTACGGAAGCTGCAGGTTAGTTTTTAACATAGTAAATCCCGTCTACGCCGGATTGGAGCACCGCGGAGCGTTACCGCCGCGGCAGTGGTGGGAATGAGGGTTACCGAAGTGCGGCCTCGCAGCGAGCCGATAGGCGAAGCTTCAAGCGAAGCCGGCTGGCGCATAAAGCGTCGTCTTGAAATGAAAATCTACGACGCTGCCCGAAACCCGATCGCCGTGACCTACGACATGCTCGGGCGGAAAACCGAGCTTACGACAAAGGACGGAGGGGCGAAGCGTTACACCTATGACGAGCTTCACCTTTTGTATGAAAAAGAACCAGAGGAAGTCCGCCATACATAAAATATTCGTCCCAACCTTCTGCTTTAGAGCCTTCATACACAGACATGAATTCGCTGAAAGAAAGAGGGTGCATTCTGATCTCATCACCGCGGTCTTTAAAAATACTGGAAATTTCCGATGAAAGAAGTGTCGAATTGCTGCCGGTTACATAAACATCGACATTCGGCATCTTAAGAAATCCGTTTAAAACGCGCTCAAAGCTGTCAACTTCCTGAATCTCATCAAGAAGGACATAATACATTTTATCGTCTTTGATTTTATCGCGTACATATTCACCGAGCGCATGCCTGTCCAAAAGTTTCTCGTGCTCCTCGTCGTCAAGGGCAACCTCAATAATGTGATCAGCAGGAATTTTTTTTGATAAAAGGTGCTTCTTAAATAGAGTAAAAAGAAGGAATGATTTTCCGCAGCGTCGTGAACCCGTAACAACTTTTATAAGACCGTTACCCTTTCTTGCGATGAGTTTATCCAGATATTTCTGCCGCTTTATCGTCATTCTATGCCTCTTGCAGCCTATTTACAGAATATTTGTAAATACAATGTTTTAGTAAATAGGATATACTGGAATCCCCAGAAAAGCAATGCCTGAGAAGAATGTCGCACTTCGTTTCAGAAATAGTACGGATTACGGGTTAGTATTATTTCAGCACGTAGGTCTCTATTTATCTTTTCTTGAAAATATACATGGTGGAAATGCATTATTTTACGAAAATATATTATCTTTTGAAAATAATAATTTTTGCATAATATATGGGCAAATAGTTCCGGAAAATCCCCTTATGCAATGGCAAAAAGTCTGCTATATAGAGAATCAAAAGCTTACAAAAGTATTTTACAATTCATCATTAGTGCATTATAATAAAACGATTTGGAAGGAATTTTCTGCAAGATATTCCCATGAAATGTTTTGCAGTTTTGCTCTTTGACAATTCAGCGGCGGCTCAAAATCATGGCGCTTGAGCTGCAGGCTAATCTTTAATACAGGAAAATCCGTCTACGCCGGATTGCTTCCCCGCGCAGCGTTCCCGCCGCGAGCGGGATAGGCGGCATTTATTATT
Organism: Treponema socranskii subsp. paredis ATCC 35535; assembly: GCA_000413015.1. GTDB lineage: Bacteria > Spirochaetota > Spirochaetia > Treponematales > Treponemataceae > Treponema_D > Treponema_D paredis. The sequence goes on along the minus strand of KE332515.1, from coordinate 1,500,155 downwards.
TGACGTAACATATCAAATATGATATATTTCCATTATGGGATATGCGATAGAATTTTATACGACAAAAAGCGGGCGAAATCCTGTAAAAGAATTTATACAATCGCTTCAGAAAAAACAGATAGCGAAGATTTTGAGGGATATAACGCTTTTGCAGGAAGTGGGACGGGACTTGCATTATCCCTATGTGGATTTCATTAAGGGCGACAAATACTCAGACTTAATGGAACTGAGGACGAAACAATCGAATACTATTTTCAGGACTTTTTATTTTGTTGTTGTAAAGGACGAGGAAAGGAAAGAAGAAAAAGCTGTTCTACTTCATGCGATACAAAAGAAGACGGATAAAACTCCGCAAAAAGAGCTTGAAACCGCACTGGCACGAATGAAAGAGTATACAGCAAGGGGGTAGTTGCTATGGACGATTTAGATACATTAAAGATTGAACTTTTCAAAGACGAGCACATAAAGGCGGAGTATGACGCTCTTGCGCCGGAATATGAGCTGATAAGCCAGATAATAAAGGCGCGGACGGAAAAGAAAATGACACAAAAACAGCTTGCCGAAAAAATCGGTACACGACAGTCCAACATTGCCCGATTGGAAAGCGGAAACGGTAATCCGTCGTTTCGGTTTTTGCAGAAAGTTGCCGGTGCATTGGATAAAAAGCTGTCTTTTGCATTGTGTTGAATCGTTTTATGATTCTGTTTTTTGGCAATCGTATGAAACGAAAATGAGGATTTTGATTATATAACGGCTTGTCATTAATACATATAGTGTGTATACTATCATCAGTGATTACATGACGGTAAAGGGGAAAAGTGAAATTAGCATACCCGGCAATTATAACATATTGTGAAAAAGATAAGAGCTATAGCGTGGAATTTCCCGATTTGAAAGGATGTGTTTCAGGGGGATTTTCTCTTATAGAAGCGATCGAGATGGGAATAGATGCGGCATCAGGGTGGCTATTGACGGAAATGGAGGATGGGAAAGCCATACCGAAAGCAAGTGATCCTGCGAAAATAAAAGTAGCGGATGCTAAGAGTTTCGTAAATATGCTTATATTGGACATGGATTCATATAGTAAAAAATATTCAAGTAAATCTATAAGAAAAAATATAACCCTTCCGAAATGGGTAAATACGCTTGCGGAAAAAAATCATGTGAATTTTTCACAATTATTACAGAACACGATAGTCGAAAAGTATACAGGTGCTCTGTAACGAGGGAAAGAGAGAGATGCGGACGCTCGGTCGAGGAGAAAGCGAAGGCGGTTTTGTTTTACTTCGAACGCTTTTAGCGCTTACGGTCATGCTTATCTGTGCCGGCGCGATACTTTCTTCGTTTGCGATGATCATGAAGCGTACGGCAGGTATTAGGGAGAAAGCCGAGCGGATTATCGTCGAGCAAAATCTTCAGGCGGAAGATGCGCTTCGGTGAATTGCTTATTTCGTTGGCGCTTTTTACGCTACTTTCGGCAGCAACGGCGGGAGTATATACGGCGTATGAGAGGAATGCGGGAAAGGCAATAGGTGCGGGAAGCGAAGCGGTGCGGATGCTTTCTTTTGACAGGAAGGTTCGCGAAGCCGTATCCGATATAACGATCCCCTATTGGGAAGATACGGGTGAGTATGCGCTTTCCGAGGCCGCCTCTTTTTTGCAACGGTTTGCGAATGATCCCGACATAACGATTGTAAAAATCGATATGCTACGCGGGAGCGGAGGAAGGGAGAGCGGGTTTACGGTTACGTGGACTTTCAGCGGGCGAGAATATGTTACGGAAAGTCTTTTTGCATCGGTGCCGATAAGCGGGGGAACATGAACGGCGAACGCGGCTCGATATTTGCAGGTACGCTTGTACTTATGACGATTTTATTTTCGGGCGTGGGAGCAATCCTGCTGTATACGTCAGGGACCCAAAACCTGACCGAGCGCTACCGTGTGCGCTACGCGCGAGAAAACGAAGCAGGTGATATACTTTCGGCCGTGACCGCTTCCATGCAGTCACTGGTACACGATGACGCGGATACGGAGCGGGGGAACAATCGAGCGGCCGTACTCCGAGCGTATGAAGCGTATCATCTTGATGTAACCGACATATCGACGGGTATCAATACAAAATTATTAAGTGAAAAGATTCTCAATACTGAAGCGGTACGGGATGCGCTTATAGCGGATAGGCTTGAAGTGACATACGGCTGGATTTCCGCGCAATACGGGTCTGAAAAAATCATTGAAGCAATCACTAAACGACGCACCGCGGGGAAGATGCGAAGCGTCTTTCCGCTTATCAATTCGTTTCCGCTTATTAATATCAACACGGCAAGCGAAGTGCTGTTATCGGTACTGCTACAGCTTTCGGGTATCGAAGCATATAAAGATAAAGCGTATATTCTTAAAATCAAAAGCAGTCAAAGCGAACTGGCGGACAGCGATATTGCCGAAATTCTCGGAGTGGGGATAGGGCATCCGGTTATGGGATTTTTAGGGGTGAAGACGGCATTTTGGAAAGCGTCGTTTTTTGCCGCGGGATGTACGGTTGATGCAGTGTATGCGGCCGTTCCGTATGAAAAAGAATTTCCGAGAAAAGTTGAAAAATATATCCTTATAGAAAAGCATATCCGTTATAAGGGAGAACGGGGTGAAGCATAGCTATGTCTTTGCCGACCGCATGGAGTATTCCGTGTTTGTGCTCGACATCCCTGCGATGGGGAAGAAGAAGCGGGAATCTGCGGCAAAAATACTGTTGCATTCAAAATACCCGATGTCGCTTTCGGACAAGCGCATTATTCTTTTGGCGAACGGAAAACAAAAACACAGCTGCTTATGTTTTGTGTGTCCTTTTGATTACGGTGAAGGAGACAAGGCGTCATCGACACGGTATGTATTGAATCGGCTAAGAAAGTACAGCGGGAAGGCGTGTTTTATAGGGTCGCATTTTATTGAAAAGCTGGAAATACAAGAAGGAGCGCTTGTAACATCGAAGGCATCGGTTTTTGACGGAGAAGATGAGGAAATTGACAGTGCGTATGCGGTTATCCGTGAGCCTCCGGTACAAGCGATCAAAAAAGACGATCTTTTCCCTGCGGCGGGATACGGACGGGTTTTGAAAAAGCTGGGTATTGTTGCGGCGATCATGCTAGTTCTCGGATCGGTAGGGAGCGGAGTTGCGGTACGCTATACGGAGCGAGCGCGGGTTGAAAAGGAGCATCGTCGGCTTTTGGAAGAGGCGGAAAAAGCGCGGAAGGTACAGTCAGCTGAGCTAAAGAAACAGGCCGAAGCGCTTCGGGCGGAGTATCAAGCGTTGTTGTATGCCCAAAATCCTGATCCCTATGTGATCGCATCTCTTATCTATCGGTGTATCGGAAGCGGAGATAAAATTGAAAATATCAGCATAGCAGGTAATACGTTTCAACTTGACGTGCATACGAAAGACGGTATCGTGGTATTGTCGAATTTTGAAAAGCATAATCTTATTGAAGAGATCAGGATGAGCCGTTCGGCGAAGGAAGGGGCGGCGGAGTTTGTAACGTACAGCGGTATTGTGCGAAAAAGAAATAGTGTAAGCGACGGGGGCATGGATGATGAAGAGGCAATCGCGTACTACAGCGAGGCGCTTGCAAAAGATAAGAAGAAGCGAGAGCGGATGGAGAGGGAAGCCGTTTCGGAATATGCACAGCGGGTACGGAAACTTATCGAAGGAGCGGGCTGCAGTGAAGAGTATATGCAGTGTAAGTTGAACGGGGGGTATGCTGAGCTTGAATGTGGCATGAAGTGCGGGAGTAAGGCGATATTCGATTTTTTAAAAAGTGCGGGTGCAGGGGAGGATGCGATTGAATGCAGTTCCGTTCGTATACGCAGTTATGGAGAAGGGGTACAAGCGACGGTACGCATATATACGGGAATAAAGGCTGAAAGTGTTCGTAAAGAGTTTGCCTATAGCGAGGAAGATATACAAAGGCTTGGTGTGATGCCGATTGAAATTGGAAAAGCGTTTTTTTCGGCACCGAAAAGCGCACGTGTAAAACCGCGGATACAAACGGAACAAAAAGCGCCGGCGGTAAGCGGGGAAGAGAAGAGAGGGCGTATAACAAACAGATTGCGCTATATCGGAGAAGGCGGGACGAAAGGAAAAGCGCGGTATGTTTTTTTGAAAGATGAAAGGGACGGAAGGATGTATCGGCTGCCGTTTAAGAATAAAGGTGAAAGCGGGGACGGTTGTATTGATGAGAACGGATTGCTTGAAGTACATCTGGGCGGTGAAATATACGAGGTACGAAAATGAAGGGCAGGGTATGGAAAGCGATCTGTGTATGTGCTCTTGTATTGTTTTTTTCCTGTAAGAGTACGGGGGTACAAGGAATTGATGCCGACGGCGTTATGCATGGGATGATTTATGATTATGACAATAACGGCGTGCACGGCGTCGGTGTGTATATAGACGGCAGGTATATAGGCTCAAGTGATGTTCGCGGCAGGTTTATGTTTACGCTTGACGATACGAAAGCGCATGAACTGGTGCTTGAAAAGGAAGGTTGGGAGCGGATACACGACAGCATTGTTTTCGATACGACGCTTGTATTGTATTACAAGATGGGAAATGCGGCACAGCTTGTCAATCAGGCAGAAGACGCCCTCGATGCGGAAAGGGGAGAGGAAGCGCTTAGGTTGGTTGATCGTGCGCTTAGTGTGGGCGGGGGAGATGATGCGCGATATCTTAAAAGCGTTGTGTTATTTAAAAGCGGTAAGTATGACGAAGCGCTCAGGGTGCTTTCAGAGATCGAAGTGAAGGAAGGAACGGCTTCATACATTGAGGATTTTCGGAAAAAGATCATATCGGTAAGAGGCGGAGATGATACGACGCAAAAAGAGTAAGATAACGGCATCGATTATAGCTTTAGGCATTTCGATTATGACGTTTATCGTGTGTATCGTATTGCTGGTATGGTATATACGTTTTGCAAAGCGAACGGAAGCGGCGCTTATGACATTACACGACGATATCGTTTCGGTACAAAAAGATATTGAGGATGCACAAAGTTCGCTTGAAGCGCGTATCGAGGATTTTGATCGTTCGGTTTCCGAGGGTATTGCCGCAATGGGTAAGCAGCTTGAGGCGTCTGACAGCAATGTAACGATGCTTAGTAAACGTGCGCAGGCACAGTTTAACGAGACGAAGAAGATGAGCAGTACGTATGATGCATTACTTACGGAAGAGAAGAGCAGGCGTATCGAAACGGCTTCGCTTGACTCCTCCATTGTGCTTAAAACGCGGGAAGCGGATACGTTATTTACTAACGGGAACTATGCAAAAGCGTATGCGTTGTACGGGGAAATTCTTGCATTTCAAAAAGACAATCTTACGGTGCGCTTTCGCCGTATTTTTTCACTGTTTAGTATGAATCGGCTCGACAGCAGCGTATATGCGGAGATTTTGCGGGAATGTTCGATACTCCGAAAAAACGGATTTACCGACGAAAAGCTCGATGAGATGGAGAAGTTTATTAAAGAGGAGCAAGGCGGAGGGCGAAGTGCGGATCAATCGTAAGGTGCTTTGTACTGTGGGCATAGTATGTGCCGTTTTTTGGAAGGCAATGGCGGCAGATACGGTCTGTATTGCGCCGGTCGTCTGTTATACTGCGGATAATCGAAAAGCGGAGCAGTTTGAAAATCCGGGCGTGACTATCGGGAAAGCGGTAAACCGATTTTTGTTCGGAGGATTGCTTACATTTCGAGTGCTTTCCGAAAACGATTACGGGAACATTGCATCGGTAACGGATGCCGCACGTGTTTGCAGCATATCGGGGGATCGGTATGTTTTGTACGGATATATCCGCTCGAGCGACGTATCGTGGACGGGAGAACTGCGTTTGTATGATCACGCGGAAGGGAGCGTGGTACAGAGCTTTTTTTCGGCTGACGATATAGCGCATTACGATCGATTTATTGCCGTCTTTGTCGATCGGATCGTCAGTTATTTCAATGTCTTTTTGGGACTTGAAAAAGACGACAGAACGCTGAAAAGTTTGCGGCCGTTTGAGATCCGTCTTCCGTTCGGCATTTCGTATTGGTCGCCGATAGAAGGAAATTGGAATGCACGTTTACTGGGGATCGTCGGAAGCGATGTGGGTGTGGAATTGTTTCCGAAGATGAAAAAACTTTTATGGCGCGATATGTCGATAGAGTTTTCATTCGTTCTTACGGCAGGCTATACGTTCGGTATCGGGAATCCTGCGGCATATAAGGCGGGGTATCACGGCGTATCGATTTTCGCGCCGCTTATGTGTTATTTGTGCATTCACGATCCGCACAGCGTATATATCGGTTTCGGCCCGCTGTATGAGTTGGCTATCCTTACGATCGATAAAAAATATGAAAAGACCGCGACCTATATACAAAATCAGTTCGGAGCTGCGATACATATGGGCTATCGGTATCGGCTGAACGAGGAGTGGGCATTGTTTACGAGTATCGAGTTTGCTATACCTTTTACGAAAGACTCATTTACAACAATAAAACCAAATATCGGTGCGACCTATCGGCTGCACAAGGGAGCTTTGTAAGCGAAATGAAAAGAAACCGTATGATCGGCAGTGCAATGCTGCTGTGCGCATTTTTTTTGGGAGGATGTCGGAATGCACTTTCGGATATAGTGCTTCGTACGACGGATGATCCGTTTCAAGATGTTGCACGCGCGGAGAGTTTTAAGAAGGTAAATACGATTTATCTTTCATGGAAAGCAGATGAAGGGGCGGATGAGTTCGTGCTTATGCGTTCGGACGACAGTGCGACACCGGTATTTTCCGTTGTGTATAGAGGGACGGGAACCGAGTATACGGACAGTTTTACCTCTTTGATGGTTACGAATGACCGTTTTTTATATCGGCTCGATAAAATACGGGGATCGAAACTTTTTTACGGACAGAAGTATACGTATGCGGTACGATCGGGCAGATTGCTTTCTGATGCGTATGAAAACAACGATACGAAAGAGACGGCGACCTATCTTGAAGGAGATTGTATTGCGACAATGCCCTGCTATAAGTTTCGGGACGGAACGCTGTTACGCGATGAAGATTGGTATTATGTCAGCGTACCGCCGCGTCGAACGGCATATGTAACCCTTTTTGAAACGGGGATTTCGGAGAATGCGGTTACGCACTTTCGGTACTTAATTGATAATTCGGGTATCGATGACGCTATTAGTAACCGAACGGGATTCAGTGTCAAAAATACCGGCAATGGAACGCAACATATACGGTTTAAGATATATGCGGATATAGTGGGGCTGTGGAACAGTTCCGCATCGGGGTCGGCGCCCTTGTCATACGAAATAGGATTGCATAAAATAGAATAAGACGGCGTTATCGGAGGCTTAGTATGAAGGTTGGACTGATACCGGCCGCTTTTGGGGCGATACTCATTACGTTCTGTGCCGCGTGTGACTTGCCGTCGGCAAGTGAAGTATATATTGCGGATCCCGATACGACAACGATAACGCAAAACTCGACGCTCTTCAGTAAAGGAGAGCAAAGCGGCAATGAGACTCTGAGTTTTAAGACGAATGATAAAACCTATATGAGCGGCGGAAAAGGCTCAACGCTGTGGACGGTTCAGACAAATTACAGCGAACAAAAATTCGAAGCGATAACGGTAGAGGCGATAAAGGCGTCGGGAAATACGTTGGGCGGTTACGGGATCGTATTTTGTATACAGGGGAATAGGATGTTGTGCGTTCTTATCAATGGCGAGCGAAAGTACGCGATAGGAAAGATTACGGACGGGCGGTACAAAAAACTGCGCGAGTGGCGGTCTTCTTCGCATTTACATCAGGGAACGATACTAAACCGTATCGGTATAGTAAAAGACGGGAACAATTTTGTACTGTCGTTTAACGGAGAAGAAGAGACACGATTTTCCGATTCGATTGCTCCGAGACTTGCATTCGGCAATACGGGATATGTTGTAATCGTTTCTCCGAATGAAGACTTTCCGAAAAATCCTGTTGACGTACGCTTTACGAAAATCAAAATGTAGCAGGGAAGAGAAGGAGCGCAGGAGATGAGAACAATTTCGACTCAGCATCGTGTTATCGCATGTTCGGCAGCGATTTTTTATATAGTGACACTTTTTCCGTTTTCTGCTTTTGCACAGGAAGTGTCGGAAGGGAAACGTACGAGAGCTTTGATAGAAGCGGCATTTACGGGAGAGAAGGAGAGTGCGCTTATCAGAGCGGAGGAAGGTGGGGAAGTGCGGCTCGGGCGAGCATCGATCGTGATACCGCCGGGAGCATTGAAAAAAGATACAGAGATAAGCATAACGCGTTTGTTTCGCGTGGCGGAGACGGGAGAGCGGCTGTATAACGCGACGGAAGGGCGAGGTGGGTATCGATTTTTACCTGCAGGACAGCAGTTTGAAAAAGAAGTGGTTATCACGATCCCGTACGGGGAAGAGCTTTCAGGGAAGAGGGCAGCGTTAGAAGAGCTTAAGACATATTTTTACGATACGAAAAAGAAGGTATGGACGGCGCTTCCGAGGCGAGCGCTATTGGAAGAAGAAGGTCTTATCGAAAGCGAGAGCACGCACTTTACGGATATGATCAACGGGACGCTCACGCTGCCTGAGACGGCAGATCCGCTTGATTTTAATATCAACAGCATAAAGAACCTTGAAGCGGCAAATCCGCTTTCGGGCGTGATACAGATGAACGGGCCTGAAGCCGACAGCTTCGGAGATGCGTCGTTTTCATTTCAACTTGCGCTTCCCTCCGGAAGAGGCGGTATGACGCCTGAGCTTATGCTTACGTATTCGAGCGGCAGCGGAAACGGCATTATGGGAAAAGGTTTCGATATCCGCTACGGGAGTGTGATCACGACGGATACGCGGCACGGACTTCCGAAGTATGACGGAAGCGATACGTATATGAAAGACGGTACGGTGCTTGAAAAAGTCGGGGATAGCGGAGCAGACAGCGGAAAGGGTGTCATCCGTTATAGGCCGGAGAGGGAAGGGGCATTTGAGCGGATCATACGGTACCATGAAAAAAACGGGAATACGGCGGATGACTGGTGGGAAGTGACGGACAGGAAGGGAAGGGTACGCCGCTACGGACGATATGCTGACGGAAGGGACGGAAAGAGCGCGTGTGTGACCGAAGGTATACACGGAATTTTTACCTGGTATTTGACGGAAGAAGCGGACGCGCACGGAAACACGGTACGATATATATACAAAAAGCATGCAAACTATGTATATCCCGATGAGATACGGTATACGGGGTATTATAGGGGCGGAAGCTATACGGAAGGGAAATACATAGTCGCATTTGGATATGACGAAGAAAAAAACGCGGACAGGGCGGATATACGGACGGACGGCAGAGGAAAGTTTATAACGGAATGCGCGCAGCGCTTGACTTCGATACGAACCTATTACGGGGAGAAAACGGAAGGGGGACAAATTCGAAGCTATCGATTCGACTATGAAAAAGGGTTCGCGGGGGTAAGCTTACTGAATCGGTTTACCGTCATAGGCCGCGGAGGAGCGTCGTACGCTTATACGTTCGGGTATGAAGATTTACCGAAGGGAGAAAACAAAGCGTATACGGGAGAAGGGATGTTTGCCGAAGCGGTGCGCTGGGGAAACGGGAAGCTGCAAAGCGGGAAATCCGAGAATTCGGGACAGTCGATAAGCGCATCGGCCGGGGGCGGTTACGGAACGAACGTATTTGACGTGCGGACAACCGCAGGTTTTACCGGTTCGACATCGAGCGGCACAGGCTATGCGACCGATATGCTCATTGATATAAACGGAGACGGAAAGGCGGATCGTGTACAGTGGAAAGACAATCGGCTGCACTTGTTTTTACGAAATGAGGGGAAATACGGGGCGGCATATGAAGATCGTTTTGACGAATACACGGCTTTCGAGCGCTCGGAAGGAGAGCGCATACCGAAGATAGAATCGGAGTATACGACATCATCGAGTACGGGGTGGAATATATACAGCGGGGCGGGATCGGTAGGCTTGAGTGCAGGGACGACGTATTCGGAAGTCTATCAAAAAAGCGCTACGACGACGGTAAGCTCGTTTATGGATGTTGACGGGGACGGTCGAGTCGACATTGTATTTAAAGACAATAAAAAAAGAGGGTTGTATTATCTGAGGAATACGGGAGAAATCGACGGGCGAAAGATAGTTTTTGAACGGAAAGATTTTAAAGGCATACCGCTTGCGGATGTAACGAGTCCGTTAACGGAAAAGAACATCAAAGAGTATGCGGAAACGTATTATAAACAAACGCCGTTTCGAGCGTGGCGTGCTCCGTATTCGGGGACGATCCGTATTGCCGGTAAAATACAGGGCGCCCATGATTTTGCGCCTCTTTCCATATCGAAAGAAGCGGATGCCGAAGCAAGTAATGTGTATGCCGATATCTATATCGGTGACAGCGAAGTCGGTAAAAAAGGAAGCGTTTTCAGGCATCCGGTAACAAAAGAAGCGACAAACGTTTCGGACACGAGCGATATCACACAGGGAACATACGTCTATTTTATTACGGATACGACGCTCGATCCGAAAAACACCGATACGGAATGGAATATTAAGATCAGCTATCGTAGCATACGACCGTTTTTGACAAATGATACGTCGATATTGCTTGTACCGGAAGAGACGATATGGCTTACGGCACCGGATTCACCGGGTGTCGTTTCCGATAAAATAAAAAATGTGTATGAGGGAGATATCGCGCAGTATGTACGGGCGCATAAGATGCTGTCGGAAGCGAAGACGGTACTGTATCGGTTCGAAATAGACAGAACAAACACAGCGGGGAAATGCGTCATACGGGCAACGCTGAAAGCCGATTATCATAAAGAAAACGGTGCGATACTGAACGATTTAAGTTTTGAAGAAACGCAGCACTATATTGATACCGGCCGATATATACCGGGCGTGTTGTCAAAAGAGCAGTTTACGGCATTAAAAAACGCTGTTCGATTGAAATATAAAGAGGAAAAGCCGGAGCAGAAGAAAAAGCGATGGGAAGCGTTTGCAAAACGATTTTCATTTGACGCCGATCGGGACGTGTACCTACTCTACACGTCGGATACAAAAGATGCATCGTCTGCATGGGATATTTTAAGTTTTTATAACGATTATTTTTTTGAAGATCCGAAAGATTCCACGAATACCGTACAGAACATAAAAAAAGCAGCACTTAAGAATTATATACGAAACGGAATTGCACCGAAATGGAAGGGTGAGAAAGCGATATACACAAGCGAAAAAGCGCCTTTTTCATTGGGGCGGGAGCGGATCGGGGAAGACGGTCAATATCGGAGCGGGGCGGTCTATGGGGTTGACGGTAAGACGCGACTATATATCGACACCATCGACGGGAAAGCCTTTTTCGGAGATTTGGATAGCGGCGCGGTGTATGCGGAAGGGGAAGCGGTAAAAGGGGAAATAACATACCAAGCGGATACCGTGCGAGCCGTAAAAACGGACGAGCAGGCGGGAGAAGCATGCAGTGAAAGTGTATGGCTTTTTTCAGAGAAAAAGGCTGGAGGGCAGATCACCCGAGGGGAGCTTGAAGCGATATATACAGGGCGCGATATTGCAATCGCATACGCTTCGCTTGATGACCCGTACTGGGGAACGGGCCTGATTACAAAAGAAGCGCTCGATACAAAGCTTTCGCTCTTTGACGGTAAGGGCGTATCGGCAGAAGAAAAGGAACTGTTTAAAAACACCTTATATGCTGTGTTCGCCCCTAATCACTATCTGAAAAAGACACTTTCTCCGGAAGAAAAAGCGATCGCCGAGCGTATCCTTACAAAGTATGAAGCATACGTATTTTTTCATGATAACCCCTATTACACGGAAAAAGGCGGGAACATTTACGAGCTCAAAAGCGAGTATGCGAATAAAGAAATGGACGAGCTTCCCGCCGAACTTACACGTATCATCGAAAAGTATCGCTTATATTGCTATACGGTGCTGAGCGGGGAAACGGTGTACAACAGCGCAGCATTGTATCCGGTAGATGAAGCGAACGGCTACACGACGCTCGTGTGGAGCGATGATGCGGAACAGACGCTCATACGAAAGCGCTGTATAGCACCCGACTGGGACAGCGCTCGCAATTTTAGCACGGAAGACAGAAAGGCCGAAAGCGTCTATTGGTATGCGATAGAGTATTCGAATAAAGATACCGAGCAAAACCAAGGGAAAGGAACAGCCGCATTTGACAAAAATGCCGACAACACCGATGAGACGCTGTTTTCGGCGGATGAGAAGAGCAAAGGCAATACGGCAGTTTGGTATGAAAAAGCGGATATATCGGTATTGAGCGAAAAATATTTATACGGCGGTCATGATCAGTGGTACTACGGTATATGGACGGGAGATGCGGGAGCGGATTTCAGCGAAGGAAAACTGCTTGCAGCGCGGAACGGAGTATCCGATAAAGAAAGCTTTGAGAAGAAAAAAGGCGAGCGAAAAGAATTAAATCCCGAGGAAATTGCCAATGGGAACAGACCCGAGCAGACCGTCAAAAAACAGGAGGGGTATTACCTTCCGCAAAAAAACGATGAGGGCGGAGAGCGTTTGATCGGAACGATCGCTCGAAAATACGATGAAGAGAAAAAAGCGCCTATCCGTTCCATGCCGTATATTTTCGGAGACAGCATTCACTGCGATCGGGCGGGCGGTACGGCATTTTATGAACTTGAAGGGATGGCGGCGGTTATTGAAAACGGCTTAAAACCGGTGAGCGCTTTTTTCGAACTGAAAAAAGATACGGCATATGTACCTGCCTCGGTGCGGAAAAATGAAAGTCACGGCACGGATCGAAGTGTCGGCAGCAATGCCGTTATTTTGAGCGGCAATGCAGGATGGAATACAACCGCCGGCGATATCTTTCAAAGCATGCAGGATATAAACGGAGACGGGATCCCGGACGTAGTACGAATACAGAATAATGCGTTGCATGTCATTGCAGGAGAGCGGACGCTTGAAGGAGAAGATGCTGCGATACGCTTTGTTGCCGACGGAAGGCAAAATAGCGATGTGACAAGCCTGTCGCATAACGAAACGAATGTTACCAGTGGGGGCGGTTCGATAAGCGCATCGGGGTCTGTGATCGTAGCGCTTGCGCGCGGAGGGAAAACCGCAAATACGAAACCGACACCGAATGCCGGTGCAAGCGGAAAAGATCCTCCCTCTTTCGACGGAAGTGTCGGGGAAGGCTTATCTCTATCTTGGGGTACGAGTAAGCAGACGGTAGGACTCGTCGATATAAACGGAGACGGGCTTCCCGATTATTTTTCAGGAAACTTCCGTCTCAATGTCGGAGACGGTTTTACTTCGGCCGGTGCGCGGCAAATCATCGAAGACGGGAACCTTACGTTTTCGAAGACCAACTCAAGCAGTGTGAATTTTTCGGTATCCGCCAGTGCAGGTACCGGTTTTTGGAAACAGCTGACGCAAACGAAGGCGCAAAGACTTTCCATCGGAGCGAATGTCGGTATCGGAGGGAACTTCGGTGTATCGTCGTCGAAGATAACCCAAATGCTTCTTGACATAAACGGCGACGGACTTCCCGATCTTATTACCAAAGACGAAAACAGCGCCAATAAGATCGGTGTGTGCTTTAATACGGGAAGCACGTTCGCCGCCAAACAGACGTTTACTTCAGGCGATTGGAATGAAGTGGGCTTAAGCGAAGATGCGGATATCGATGTCAAAATCGATTATGAAGCGGCGAAAGAAAAGACCGGGCTTTCCATCGAGCAGCCGAATACCGACGGCATAAAAGAAGCACTGCGCAAAAGTATCGAAACGCTTAAAAAATCCCTTGAATATTCCTCATCCGTAAGCTTCGGAATGAGCGGGAATATCGGAGTGAACGTCAACGTGTCGCTGACGTTTTTTTGGGGAATAATCAATATAACGACGAATGTCGGCGGTACGCTCGATTATTCATCGTCGACGAACGGAACGGAAGTGCGGCTGACGGATTTGGACGGAGACGGACTTGCCGACTATGTGCTGTGCCTGCCCGACGGGCAGATATGGTATAAGCGGAACCTGTGCGGGAAGGCGGGACTGCTGAAACGGATAGACTTCCCGTACGGCGGTACGTGCAATATAACATACGGAGAACAATACGGCACGGTACACATGCCGCAGTTTAAGTACGTGCTGGAGAGCGTGACGATGAGCGACGGGTGCGGAGCCGGAAAAAAAGCGAACATCGCACACGGAGCGCACGAGATAACGAAGCGCTATGCGTACGAAGACGGGATGTACGACCGGTATCGAAAAGAGTTCTACGGCTACGGGACGGTTCGAAGCTACTCGGGCTGCACGGGAAGCGCGGAGTACGAGAGCGAGACGATAAGCGAATACTACAACGATGCCTATTATGCCAAGGGAATGGTAAAGAGCACCGTCGTCAAAGATAAGAGTGGAAGAGTATATGCGCGGACAAAGAATGCGATAAATAATCGCTACGCGTATTATGATGCGGAAGCAAGCGTACGCTATGAAGGAAGAGAGTACGGGCAGGGCACAAAGAGTACGTACGGCTACGACAGCTACGGGAACGTGACGGAAGTGCGGCAGGAAACGTATTATAACGCCGACATCGATTCGATACTGGCGGGAGTTGCAAAAAGCGCTGAACGCGAGATGCTTCGAGCGGAGATAGGCTATTACCATAACGATCTACCGTATTTCCATGCGCACCCGACATCGATCGAAGTACGAGGTGGAGAGGGAGAGCTCTTACGGAAGCGGGAAGGAGACTACGACAGTACGACAGGCGCACTCACTGCTTTACGGCAGTACTATGACAACTCGTACTACGCTGAGCATCGATTCGGCTACGACGAATACGGGAACACGATAGCGGTGTTTGAGCCGGGCGGGAGCGTGAGGTGGTATCATTATGACGATGTAGTGCATCAATACCCGACACTGATAACGAGAACGGGGAGCATGGAGCGCCTTCGTGCGGGAAGGGATAATCGGCGGGATGCAACGTATGAGAGCAGCATCACATGGGATATCGTGACGGGTGTAAAGCTGAGCGAAACGGATATCAACGGAAACGTGATGCGCTATGTGTACGACGGCTGGCAGCGGCTTACCGAAGTGCGAAGCCCGTACGATAAGGAAGGCGGCATACCTGCCGTGCGCTACAGCTACTACACACCGGAAGACGGCTTTTGGTATGCGGTGACGGAAAACAAAGTCGTAACCGACGCAAATAATACCGAAACGATACGGACGTTCATACAAACGGACGGGCTTGGGCGAGCGATCATCAGTGCGAAGACGGGGTGCACGTATAATAAAAAAGAAAAGCAGAAAGAAGTCGGCTGGAACATAAGCGGAGCTGCGTGCTACGATGAGAAGGGGCGGACGATAGCCGAAGGGCAGCCGTATTTTATCGCAGGGGAGAGCATAGAAGTAATCAACCTCAACGGAAAAGATGCTGAAAAGCGAGCAGAGTTATATAAACTCATACGCCCGACGAAAAAGGCATACGACGCGCTCGACAGAATAGTAGAGACCGTGCTTCCGGGCGTGAACGAAAAAGGGAACAAACGCGTACAGACGATGCGTTACGGCATAACGGACGAAGCGCTTTCGTATACCGAGACGACCGACCCGAAAGGGAACATCGGCGTGCAGTATACGGACGCGCGTGGGAATATCGTCAAAGTAGAGCGCTACAGCGAAAAAGATACCGTACACCCGCTCACATCTGCAACCTATGAATACGACGCAATGGGACAAATGGTTGCGGCCTACGATGCAAAGAGAAACCCGATCACCGTTATGTACGATATGCTCGGGCGGAAAACCGAGCTTACGACAAAGGACGGAGGAGCGAAACGATACACCTACGATGAACTGCACCTTTTGTATGAAGACGATGAAGTGATGAGGCAAAGCGGGAGCAGGATCGACTACAGCTACGACGGCTTCAATCGTGTGATAAAAATCGAATATCCCGAAGGCGGGGACGTCGAATACGAATACGGAATACCGATCAGCGAGCGTGACGCAAAAACAAACGCAGCGGGGAAAGTCATCTCGGTACGCGATGAAGCGGGTGAAACACGCTACGAATACGGAAAGCTCGGAGAAGTAACGAAAGAGACACGGACACTCACGCGGCATATTCCGGCCTATGAAAATGAAAAGACGGCCGTCATGGAATATGTAAGCGACTATCTCGGGCGCATGCAAAGCATCACGTACCCCGACCGGGAAGTCGTCACTTACGGCTACGATGCAGGCGGACAAGTGTGCAGCATAACGGGTGAGCGAGACGGAAGACCCTATACCTATGTCGCAGATATCCGCTACGACGAATACGGACAGCGGGTGTATATCAAATACGGAAACGGAGTGGAGACGAATTACACGTATGATGAAAACATGCGCTGGTTAAAGCACATAGGTACCGAAAACAAATACGGAACGCAATACCAGAACATCGTGTACTCTTTTGACGACGTCGGAAACGTATTAGGCTATAAAAATAATTGCATGAACGGCACCCGTTACAGCACTAAGCAGGAATACACCTATGACGCACTCTACCAGCTTATTTCCGCAACGGGTACGACTGAGGATAACCCCTACGCCATCCCCAACTCGCCCGATTACACGAGCACGTATAACCAAAACTTCTCCTTCGATGCGATCGGCAATATGACGTATAAAGACAGCAAGGAGACCATAACTCCTGCGAAGCGGAAGAGCGGCGGGGATGACTTAAACTACGAGCTTACGTACGAGTACGACGCAAACTATGCGCACCGCTTGACACGTGCGGGAAGCGAAGAGAAAGGCTGGCGGTACTACACGTATGATGCGAACGGAAACGTAACCTCCGAAAGCGACGGAATAGCTCCGAACGAAGACACGACGACGCTTACTCCCGTAACCGTAACGACGCATACGAATGAAGCGGGAGAGAGCGTGTATGAAGCGGACTATGCGTGGGCGTGGCCGTGGAGCGGCGACGACAATAACGGGAGTAAACCGTCTCCTCACAACAAGCGGATATATGAGTGGAACAGCAGAAATCTTTTGATGCGGAGCGTTGCATTAGGGTACGACACGCGCTATGCCTATGGTGCGGAGGGGAACCGAGCTGCGAAGTGGACGGCCGGCAACCTAAGTGAAACGCTCTACTTTAATACGATGTGGACATGGCACATAGATAAGGGACTTTCACAGGAGCAGCAGGGACAGTATTCAAAGCATATCTATCTCGGTGAGACACGGATCGTAACGAAGCAGACGAGTGATCTTGGAGAGCATTACGGGCAGAGTGAAGAGCTGCGTCATCAGTATTATTATCATCCGGATCACTTGGGAAGCGCACAGCTTGTGACCGACTACGAAGGAAATGAATACCAGAGGATAGAGTATACGCCGTACGGAGAGCTGTGGGTAGAGAAAAAGACGGCGAATGAAAAAGATATGCGCTATTTGCCGTATAAGTTCACTGCGAAGGAGATGGACGAGGAGACCGGCTTATACTACTACGGTGCGCGGTATCTCGATGCGAAGTATTCTCGCTGGCTGAGTGCGGATCCGGCTGTAAGTGATTACATACCGCAAGCTCCTGTGAACGATGAGGCGAAGAAGCACAATCAACAACTTCCCGGACAGGGTGGTATTTTCAACATTGTGAACTTCCAGCTGTATCACTACGCGGGGAACAATCCCGTGAAGTATACGGACCCGGATGGGAAGGCGTTTTGTTTTGTGACCGCGGGTATAGGATTTGGGATAGGATTTGCATATGGTGCTTATAAATCTTATACAGAAACAGGCTCTGTCGATTTAAAAGAAGCTGTTAAAGATGCACTTATCGGAGGAGCAATCGGTCTTGGGTTTGGTGCTACAGCAGCGGTTGCATTAACCGGTTCTGCAACTGCAAGTGTAACAGTTGTTGCCACTTCTGCAAAAGCTGCGGTTGCTGTTACCGTCGGAACAACTTCAACGATGGCTGCCAAAGGATGGGGAGGATTACAGAAAGCAGGGGAATATGGAATACAGACATATTCTCAATTAAGAAATGTGTTAACTAAGGCAGGAGAAAAAGGATATCAGGTACATCATTTGATAGAACAAAGATTTGCTAAAACATTAGGGATTGGAAATGTTAGAAAAATGTCATCTGTTGTGTTAACACCGGAGGAGCATCAGAAATTTACAAATGCATGGCGTGGGTTAATTCCATATGGAGAGGGAACAAGAGAAGCTACGCGTGAACAAATTATACAAGCGGCGAAGCAAATATATAAAAAATTCCCAGAGTTACTAAAAGCAGGATTAAAAACTATAGAGGAATAAAATGAATATCATACATAGAATTTCATACAACAATACTGCGCGATTGAATAAAATATTTTCGGCCCACGGTATTAAATTGAAAGGAGATATTGTGCGATATTTTGATATCGGAGAAAATGATACAAAATGGAAAGATATACAATTAATTGTAAAAAAAAATGATAAGGATATCATCGATAATCAAATGAAAATATTATTTTCAAAGGCGGAGTTGTCTTCAAGTAAATATTTTGTTATGATTCCGACTTGGCATTTTTTATATCCGCAACCGGAAAATAATTTTGGTTATCAAAATACGACATATAATTCAAGTAATGTCTGTAATTCATGCGGACAAGGTCTTATAAAACAAGATTTATTTTGTATAAAAACTGAACCAAAATGGGGAAATAAAGATATTGGTCAATTAAATTGGATTTTCGACGAATATTTTGTAACAAAAAAATTAAAGTGTATGCTTGAGAAAAGATTCAGAATGCATTTTTTACCTGTAAAAAAATATAAAACCGATAATTTATTCGATACTATCTTTAATCTGGAAATTAATAGTAGTGTGCATATAAAAAATCAAGATCGATTACAGTATACTATATGTCCGATATGTGGCAAAAAAAAATTTCGTATGTGTACCGATAGTTTTTTTCCAAAAATAACAGAAATGGATAGTTGTATTTCAAGAACGAAAGAATATTTCGGGAGCGGATACTCTGCTTATAAGCAAATAATAATTAACAAAGAGTTATATTTGTTTTTTACGCAGAATAATATAAAAGGAGTTGATTTTATTCCGGTATGTTGATATTGCTTTTATACTGCTAAACTGGGATTTTTGATGTTCTAAGTTCGGATGATAAAAATTTGTTTGAATATCACTACTGTCCAATATAAAATCATGCCCATAGCTCCTGTTGAAAATCACTAGGCTGGTAAACAGCGGGTGGCGGGCTTCCGGCAAACCATTCAAATAAGTCCTTTCGTTCAAAAAGGCAGACTTTTAATTCCGACATAAAGTTTGTAAAGTTTTTGCCTCCATATATGCACAGCTGCCGCAGTTTCATGTACAGAAGATACACAGTCTACGCAATCCGGATTTGTGTTTTTACGGCATTTTCTGTCTGTCCGAAAAACTTCTTGATTTGCAGATTCTGCTTTATCGTCTTGAAAAATATTTCGATGTTCCATCCGGCCCGATACATCCCGGCGATATATCCGGCGCTCAGATTGAATATGTTTGTTAAAATCGTAATTTCCTTTCCTGTTTTCTCATCAACGGATTTTATGACTCGCAGAGGAAACGGACATTTCCTGCCTGTCTGCATACCGGTAAATTCGATCGTCCTATCAAGCGTTATGTGCTTATTCCTGCTTTCGTGTTCCTCAATGACACGGTACTGTGCGTTTTCCTTTAATCTTGTAACAAAAAAGATTTTATCACGGCAAAAATCTCCGAAAACCGCGTAATTGCAGTAGCCTTTATCGAATGTGACCGTACATCCTTTGGCGATATTCATTTTTTTCAGCGTGTTATTTTCATGTTCGTTTGCATTTGTTATGAAAAGATATTTCGGCAGACTGTTATTGATGTCATAGGTAAGATGGATTTTGACACCGCTTTTTGTGCTTCTGAAAGTCGCCCATGGAAAATTATGCAGATTCAGGCTCAGCTCTATCGCATCGATTCCGTAGAAATCCTTTCTAAATTTTTTGCGTCCATTCCGGTCAAGGGCTGACGAGAGTGAATAAAACAGGTTCTCGAACACCTCGGGTTTTCCGGCATTATTCGCATACGAAATTGTCGCGCGCTTCACGTCTTTTTGAACTCCCGGATGATACAGGCAGGTTTTATTTGAGTTCAGCGAGTTTTCCGGGCTTCGAAGTCCGTGTGGATTTGCTATCTGTGCATAAGCCATAGTTACAAACTGCTGCCATGCGGAAAAGCCTTTGCAGTGCTTGTCAGCCCCTGTCGCTTTTACGCATTTTTCAAATAGAGGTCTCTCTAGTAAAGATAGCAACTGTCCGAGTTTTGTGTTATATTTATTCATGTCTGTAATTCCTTATGTGATATTGTTTTGTGTGCCAACTTAACTATATCACGGATTACAGACTTTAAATAGTATCTAATTTATCTTGGACAGTAGTGGTTACAGGATAAAAAAAATCTATATAATGAAATTTGTGAAAAATGGGTAGGACAAAAAGCGAGGGATTAACAATGAACAATAATTTACTTCCAGCGTACGTTGTATTTCGAGTATTAGGAAATCAAAAGACCTCGATAAAAGAAGTCTTAATCTCTTTTATGACCTCATTCATTAAAAATGACTTTCAGAGAAATACCTTTTTGATAAATGATTTTACGCCTAAATTTAATAGTTATTACGGTTTTAATATACCTTCAACGGTAATAAAAAATGTACTTTCAGAAAACCGACAAATTACTTTATCAAAAGGAGGGTGGTATAAATTAGACAAAAAACTTCTTGCAGAAGAAAATGCGTTTGAATTGGATAATTATAAATCGGAAGTCGATTTATTAACACAAGATTTTCTAGATTACTCAAAAAGACAAGGATACACAGATTCAAAAACACTCATATCTGATTTTACTTTATATTTTTCTGATTCTTGGAATCGGAGGAATAATCTACCTCTTATTTCAAAATATATAATTTCGAAGCAAACTTCGGATTCAAAATTTAAGCGATTATTAGATGACTTGAACTACGGAAGTATTATCTATCGCGGAATAACAATGGATTTATCAGAAATCAAATCATGGGATAAAGAGTTA
Organism: Treponema socranskii subsp. paredis ATCC 35535; assembly: GCA_000413015.1. Lineage (GTDB taxonomy): Bacteria > Spirochaetota > Spirochaetia > Treponematales > Treponemataceae > Treponema_D > Treponema_D paredis. The sequence continues at coordinate 1,478,974 of KE332515.1, read as the reverse complement.
GTTATTTATTTAAATACGGATATTTTATTTGATATATTTGGTTTAAATGGAAAGTATTATCAGCAAGCAGTTTCTGAATTTCTTAGCTTAGTCCATGAAATAAATAATAAAAGAGAATATATTAAATTAATGTATTTAAATTTAACGAAAACCGAGATTCATCGGTTTTTTCATGCTGCAAAGAGGATTCTCTGTGACAAAAATCAATTATCTCAATCAGAAGGTATGGATAATCTTCTTAGTAGATGTGCTGAATATGCTGACATTGCAGAACAAGAAGGATTGTTTTTTTCTGAATTAAAAAAACATAGTATTGTTTATGATGAAGTAAATATAATTGATCTCTTAAATGAAGATAGTATTGATGGGGTAGAAGAAAAAGAAAAATACATAGATAAAAATTTTTCTTTCTTTGATTTTACGGATGATTATTTGAATTTTATTGAAAAATTAAGAGATGGACATAAATCAAAAAGCCTTTCTGACTCAAAATATATTTTTATTACAAGAACAGAAAGTATATTATGTAAATCACGAGAGAAAAATATTATTACGCAAGGGATTAGATTAGCTCCTAGTCTAGAATATGTCATAACAACTTTGTGGTTTAATCTTAATAAAGGTTTTGGTGTCTCACAATTACAATCACTTGATATAGTCTTAAAGAGTAAAAAAATCTATGCGGGAATTGTTGCTGATGAAAAGATGAAAAAAATTGCAGAAGCAAAAAGTGCATTTAATAGACAGGAACTTTCGTCAGAACAGGCATATGAAATTATTGGTTATTTTAAGCAAATGTCTTCAAAACCAGAGGATATTTCTCAAGAAATTATTGAAAATGTAGAAAGATTACGTAATAAAACATTGAATCAAATTTTAGAATCAACCGCAATTGAAAAACAAAAGAAAGAAGACGAAATAACTAGATTAACTAATTATAACAAGGAATTAAGAAGTATAATTGTTGAAAATCAAGACAATATCGCACTTGGTAAAAAAGTAAAAGAAATATTAGATTTTGTAAGAAAGATATTCAGAATATTTATTTCGTTGATATGTAAAATTTTATCATATTTCATTTTTCATATTTGTATTCCTTTATTCTTCGTAGTAGTGGTTGCCTTTGTTTTGAAACATATAAAAAGGGAAGAAAAAGTGGACTGGAATTTTATATTATCAAATTGGATTTCTTTAGGGGGAACAATGTTAGTTGCTGAATTACTTACATGGATAAGGCCTTTTATTACAAATTATAGAAAGAAGAATAAGTAAAAACCAGGTATACTATCTATTTATTCAGCACATATCGAAGCTTTTTTGAAATGATTGTTGTACATATTAAATTAAGATAAATTAGTTACATATTTCGAAAAACATATTACACAGTTACAAAACCACGGAAATCAAGTTTTGCCCAAAAGCGGTAATAATGCTTGAGGATTCATAAGAGCACGGAACATAATACCGTTCAACGGTAGCTTAGATTGTGATTCACGTTTGTGTATGCGGATTATGTTCAGCGCACATTTGTGCAGCATATTGAGATTCTGTTGTATGTTCTTACTCTGCACCCTGCATCTGTCCTCGTCAAAATGTACATCCAACAGCCAATGCATCGTTTCTATCGACCATTCCTCTCTTGCATGATGGAGCAGCTCTTCCGCTCGTAACGCTTTACTTGAAATATAATAATGCCATTCTTCCGTCACCCCTTTGCTCGTCTCAAATCGCGTATGCACTGCTCCAATACATTTGAGTTCCGGCCATATTCTCCCGCCCAGTTGCCATGAAACATCATCACTCGTATATGCACTCCGTCTTTCTTTCCGCCCATGTCCCTTTTCCGTTCGCGTGATGCTGTCCATCGTCGCTCTCAGCTTTGTATCCTGAACATACTCCGCGATATCGTTCATAAGTGCTTCCTGATTGCCCTTCGCACTTAACAAATAATCCGCTTTTGCCTCAATTATTGCCTCGGCAGTCTCTATTTGACAGTTCGTTGCGTCCGCGACCACCATACAGCCCTGAATTTCAAGCTCTTTTATCAATTCCGGTACAGCCGGAATCTCATTACTCTTTGATTCGACCGTTCTTTGGGCAAGCGTCAACCCCAATTCACCTATCTGTGCACTGATGATATGCAAGGGACTGTCGTATTTTTTCACCTTTCCCGTCTATCGCAATCGTCAACGGCTTTTTCTTCTTCTTACTTTGTTCCTCTTCTTCTTGCTCTAGTTTTGCTGCAAGATTCGGTACAACCGAAGCTACCCATTGTTTCATACATTTATTCAGTGATTCAGGCCGTATGATTGCAAGCAGACTCAAAAGCCACCAATAGCACAGTATCCGTTTGATCCCAAAGGTTTCTTCCAGAAACTTTCTGACATGTTCGGTTGTTGCCCACTCGTGGATTTTCTTTACGCTTTGCAAATCGCACAGGCTTCCCAAAATCACGATGATAACCGCATCTTGTACGCTGCAAAAATACCCGTCGTATTCCCGTTCCGTCTCAAGCACTGCAAGTGCTTCTTCTAATTCTTCCCACCTCATACCCGCACTCTAGCACTTTTTCAACTTTTTAAATAGTGCCTCTGAAAATTGATTTCCGTGTTACAAAACAAGATTGTGTCAATTTTAGTTCGCAATTTCGTTGAAAAAAGTCACAGACTCATCATGCTGCGTTAAACAGAATCTCCTTTTGAACTTTTATTGAACCGGCATTTATGTAACAACGATTATGCGATAAGCGCCAAGATTGTCTTGAAAGGCTCTTGTTCTCGTTATAATGCGGAATCCCTCTAGAAGCCCTTTTGATATATTGATTAAAACTAGGCCTTTGTGATATTATTGTTGTCAATTCGGGCCATTAGCTCAGTCGGTTAGAGCAGAGGACTCATAATCCTTTGGTCGTTTGTTCAAGTCAAACATGGCCCATATTAAGGATTTACGATTCGTTTGGGGAATTGTAAATCCTTTTCTTATGAACTTTGAAGCGGGTAGAAATGTTAAGCAAAATGTTAAGTGCTTAATGTTAAGCGAAAAATAAAGGTTCCAAATAGGGCTATTTGATATTGATTAAACCTAAAATAACGGCTAATATACAATAAAGAGCATTAAACATTTGCAGTGAATTATAAAGATTGGGTTCAAGTCCTGGCTGGCCCAACGGATAAAAAAACCGCAAGGGGTCGCCTTGCGGTTTTTTTTGTTGAACAGTGTATGCTATTTCAATACTTTCGAGATGATGTATTTGGAAACGTTCATGCCGGCTTTTTCGGCAAGCTTTTGAATTTTATCCCATCTTACATCATCGCATGAAATAGAGTGCGACTTTGACGCTTCAGCAGGGTTCTTTGCTTTGCGCGGTGTTTTTTCGGCCGTTTTTTTTGCGGCTGTTTTTGTTGTTGCTTTCATATTAATAAATATACAGTAACACGAAAAATAAATCAATACTGAAAATTAAAATAACAAATTATTAATAATAATTGATTTGCTATCCTGAAAATCGATTTCCTGAAACGACTTGCTTCGGCGCATTTGAAATGAGTATAATGCGGCGTGTACGTTTATCCCGATCTTATTAATCAGCTGCCGATCGCACCGCATCTGGACGATATCTGCGTTGCTCTTAAATCTTCCGAATCGCATTCTCTCATACTTACTGCGGAAACGGGTGCGGGAAAATCGACTGCACTGCCGCTCGCGCTTCTCAATCACTTTGCCGGAAAAATTATTATGCTCGAACCGCGGAGGATCGCCTCTCTTTCCGTCGCGTCGCGTGTTTCGGCGCTGCTCGGAGAGGAGGTCGGAAAAACCGCAGGTTATGTTATGCGCCTCGAATCGAGAGTATCGGATGCTACGCGCTTTACCGTTATGACGGAAGCCGTTTTGACGCGCATGCTGCAGGATGATTTGCTTTTGGACGGCGTTTCCGTCGTCGTCCTCGATGAATTTCATGAGCGCTCGGTGCAGGCGGATTTGGCGCTTGCATTTTTAAAAGAGACGCTTTCGCTTCGTGACGATCTGTTCGTCGTCGTCATGTCGGCGACGATCGATACGGCATCGCTGTCGTCCTATCTCGCAGCCGGAGGTGAAGCGGGACCGGTGTTTGCCGTACCCGGTCGTCAGTTTCCGGTCGATGTCGAATACTCAGCAGCCCTCCTTCCGTCGGATGCGGTGATGAGGGAATTGCAGTCGCGGGATAGGGGAAGCATCCTCGTATTTCTTCCGGGCATAGCCGATATTCGAAAAACCGCGGCGGAACTCGAACGCGAAGCTGTCGACGCGGATATTTTGATTTTGCACAGTTCGATCGATTTCGACGAACAAAAAAAAGTGCTCTCTCCTCCGGACGACTTTTCTCGCCGCCGTGTTATTTTATCGTCGTCGATCGCGGAGACGTCGCTTTCCGTTCCCGGCGTGAGCGTCGTCATCGATTCCGGGTTGGCAAAAATCAATCGCATGAACGTCGCCGCTGGCATGGAGATGCTCGTCACCGAAACCGAAAGCGTCTTTTCGGCGGAGCAGCGGAAGGGCAGAGCGGGACGTATGCAGCGCGGCCGATGCGTGCGTTTATGGCGCGAAAACGATGTGCGCGTTGCGGAGACGGCGCCCGAAATAGCCCGTACCGATTTAACCGAAGTCGTGCTTGAATGTGCAGAACGGGGCGTTTACAGGCGTGATGCTCTTTCATGGCTCACGCCTCCGAACGCTGCCGCTTGGAAGAGCGCGCAAAAATTATTAATCGCACTCGGCTGTTTGACTGCGGAAAACAAGACGGATGCGGAAAATTCCGTGCGTATCACTTCGCTCGGCAAAGCCGCTCTCACACTCGGTCTGCACCCGCGCCTTGCCTGCGTTGCGCTTTCGGCACTCAGCTTCGGAAACGTCGGCGAAAGTGCAGATAAAAAAAGCGGGATATCGAAAAAAGAGTGCGGCGGCCTTGCAGCCTGTGTCGAAGTGGCGCTTCAATGCGTGCTCGCGTATTCTCCTTATGCGGATTCTCCGCCCGCCTTGCAAAAACGTTTTTTTTCCGATCTTGTAAAGCGGCTTGCAAAATGCGCATACCGTTTTCCCGATCTTTGCGGAAACTCCGGTTCCTCGGCCGACGGCAAAGCTGTGTCCTTCCGCTCTGTCACTGTGGGCGATTTTCGCGGATCCCGCGGAATATCGTTCCCTGTTTTGCTGCTTGCGGGATTTCCCGACCGTATCGCGCGTCTCGAAGGGGACGGTACGTATCGATTTCCTTCCGGCCGCGTCGCATCTCTTCCCAAAAAAGAGCGCGACGCTTGTCGCGTGTTTTCCGAGTGGATCGTTGCGCCCGTCGTGGACGCGGGGGAAAAGGAAGGCCGTATCTATCGATGGGAAGCGCTTTCTGCGGAAGAAGCGGAAGCGTGGCTTTCGGTGCGGAGCGAAAGGTATACGGAAACGGAGTTTACGGAAGGAACTTATTCGCTTCGAAAAACCGAATACACTTGTTTCGGGAAAATCGTATTGGCGGAAAGGCGCGTCGCCGTGGAGGACGAAGATTTTGCATACGCCGTGTGCCGCGCGGTCGAAAAGAACGGCATCGCACGCCTTCCGTTCGGCGAAAAAACGAAAGCGTTTTTAGCGCGTGTGCGTTTTTATGAAGCGCATACGAGAACCTTCCGCACGGTCGACGGCGCCTCTGCGGCAAGCCCTGACGGTACGTATACGATCGCAAAGTCGTCAGAAGAAAATTTAATAAAAACCGTACGAGAATGGCTTCCGCCTTTTTTGACGGGAACTACGCTCCGCGAAAATACGGTATACGATGCGCTTTATTATTATCTTGACGGAGCGAAGGTCGATAAAAATGTGCCGCAAACGATTGTGCTCGCAAACGGAAAATCCTGTACGCTTTTATACGATACGGCTGCGGAAGGGATTGTTCGGCCGACGGTCGAAATAATAGTTCAGCGGATTTTCGGCTGTTTTGAAACGCCCCGTATTATGGGCGTACCGGTGCTTTTCAAATTGCTTTCTCCCGCGAGGCGCCCGCTTCAGATCACCGACGACATTGCAGGTTTTTGGAACGGCGCGTGGCCGGAAATCTGCAAAGAGATGAAAGGCCGTTATCCGAAACACAACTGGGATTACCGCGCCGTCGAGAGGGAATAGCTCCGATCGGATTTTATTTGTGCGGAAAGTTTAAAATAAAAAGTTGATATTATTAAAATAAATATCCGGTAATCGGATTATTAAAAAATCGAAGTTTTAATAAGTTTTATATTGGCGGCTCTCCCGACCGAAAGCATCGCCGTTTTTTTTGTCGCTTCGATACGCACGGCCGCTTCCGCGTCTCCGCTCGCTTTTGAAAGCGAAAGCGGCGTACATAAAATCGTTTCGAGTTTTGCCGAACCGTCCGTTTTCGGCATACGCACTTCGATCATGTCGCCGGATGCGATCGCACTTTCTATGAGACGCACTTTGCCGAGAAAATCCATGCCGCCCGCTTCGGCACCTTCGGAGCGAACCGTATCTTTGCCGAGCTGTTCCGCCGACAAAATGATTTTATTGTCGATGCGGGCTGAAAGATTTTCTTTTTGCGCTTTGGAAAGATCGAGCGACGCGAGCGTGCGGTGCAGATCCGAAAGCAGTTTGTCGCGCCGCTTTTTTTCTGGTCGATCGGCGTTATTTTTCCGAATGTCTTTGAATCGGTTTTCACCGTTCCCGATCGGCGGAAATGACGGCGGCGTGGGGTCGGCTGCGTCGCCTTTCGTTCGTGCGGATGATTCAATAGTGCGCTGCTCTGCGCCGAGATTATTGATTTTTCCGATACAATCGAAGCCGGTTTCTTTGCCGAATGCCGCCGCATCTTCGTCGCTCCGAATATTCAAGAGGTAGATTCCCTCGCCCAATTTTGTTTGAATAAAGTGTGCCGCCTTAGGATTTTTTTCGATGAGCGTTGAATTCTTTTCGTCTAGTTTTAAAACGTAGCCCTTATACAAAATCGCCGACGAATAGAGCTGCTGCCAGTCTTCGATACTGACGCGGAGATTTTGCGGAACACCGTGTGAGGCGTATTTTTCAAGCAGCGAGCAGATCGTCTCGGACGTGTATCCGAAATCGAAGGCTCGGATCACCGACGCTTTATCGATTTCAAATTCGACCGTCGTATCGAAATTGACAACGCGCAAAAAAATCGACAGAGGTAAAAGCGTTTTGAGCGGGAGCCCCGGCAAAAGCCTGACCGTAAAGCCCGAATTGATCGAAACGAATCGTGCGCTCGTATTCGTTTTTTCTTCATCCGAAAGCGCTTTTCCGACGCGGTAAATAGCATCGTCTTCTTTCGTCTTTCCGGCGACGGAAAAGAGGCCGAACGTTTCCGCCGTATCGATGATGCGTTCAAAAGGCGGACGTTCATCGCTTCCGTCATCGCTTTTTCCGTGCGAGCGATCGATAAGCGCACGGAAACGGCTTTGTGCCCGTTCGGAACTTCCGAGCAGCAACATACATCTGAGGAGGGTGCGTTTCGTAACGCCGGAATCGGGAAGGGATGCAGCAAGGTCGAGAACGAGTTCGGCGTACGAGCGGAGTCTTTCCCGATCGAGCGAAGCGCTTGCCGCTGCCGCAAGGTATGCGTATTGCTTTTTCGGAGGAAACTCCGCAAACGAAAGCAATCGTGCATAATCGGCGGAGATGCCGTTTTCGTTTCGTTTGACGAGCGATAAATTCAATAATGCGGTAATGAGCGTTTGAACGGGGACGGTTCCGCAGGCGAACACTGTTTTCAACCGCGCCGCATCGATTTTTTTTAAATCTCCGTCCGCTTTGCAAAGATCCGGCCTTTCGGCAATATAGCAGACGACGGAGGCGATAAATTCGGGCGAAATCGAAAAGCTTCCGCCTTCCGTGCGCGACGCGTACTGCGCTTCGGGGATGATGCGCGCGATATCGATACGAGGGGTAAGCAAATCTTCAAGCAGCGGATTTATGTGCAGACGTTCGGAGCAGTCTTTGTCCGATTCGTCTTTATAAATTATTAATCTGTCGGTGAGATTTGAAATCCGTGCGGCAATTTCCGAAGGAACGTATTCGCCGGAAAAAAAATCCGAAAGTTTTTTTTGCGTCGCTTCGGGGATGAGGATGAGGGTCGCGATGATTTTTTCGTCGAAGTCGTCGAGCAGAGTGAGGAGATTTTTTCTGTTTTGCTCCCTGCAAAAAAAAGAAGACAGCTGTTCGATGAGGTTTTGTTTGTTGTACGGTGTTTTTATTTTTCCGAGATAAGCGCGCAGCATATCGAAAAAGCGGCTGTCGGGGAGCATTGCGAGAGATGCTTGCCATAAAGCCGTGCGCCGTTCTTTATCGGATTCGTTCAGCATAGACCCTCTTTCGTAATTTCATCGAAATCGTTTGCATCGCGATATCTGACAATGCGGTACGAATATCCCTGTTCGGCGAGAAATTTCTGCCGGTTCGCGCCGAAGTCCTCTTCGACCGTGTTCCGCGTAATGAGCGTAAAAAAACGCGCCGTGCGTTCTTTCGGTCTGAGTATGCGCCCGAGACGCTGTGCTTCTTCCTGACGGCTTCCGAAAGTACCCGACACTTGGATCGCGAGCGATGCGTCCGGCAGATCGATCGCGAAGTTTGCGACTTTCGAAACGACGAGCACGTGGAGTTTGCCGCTGCGGAACTCGCCGTAGATCGCATCGCGTTCGGATACGGGCGTCTTTCCGGTGATGATGGGAGAATGCAGCATACGCGCGAGCTTTTCAAGCTGGTCGATGTATTGCCCGATGACGAGGATTTTATCGTTCGGAAAACGATCGATGATTTCCCGGACGATCCGATCCTTTATCGGATTTTCGCTTGCGATGCGATGCTTCGTTCGCGCGTTTGCGACGGCGTATCGGATTTCTTCATTGCTATCCAAATCGAGACGCACTTCGATGCACTCCGCAGAGGCGATCCAGCCGGACTGTTCGAGCTCTTTCCACGGAACGTCGTAACGCTTCGGTCCGACGAGGCTGAATACGTAGTTTTCGCAGCCGTCTTCCCGCACGAGTGTCGCCGTCAGCCCCACGCGGCGTACCGCCTGCAGTTCCGCAACGACGCGGAAAACGGGAGCGGGCAGCATGTGCACTTCGTCGTAGAGTATCAAACCCCACGCTCGTTTTCGAAAGAGTGAAAAATGCGGATAGGGTCCGTCTTTTTCAGGCCGCCACGTCAATATCTGATACGTCGCGACGGTCACCGGTTTGATCGATTTTTCTTCGCCCGTGTATTCGGCTATATCGTCCCAAGTGAGATTCGTTTTATCGATGAGTTCCGCGATCCACTGATGGACGGCCGTGATATTCGTCGTAACGATGAGCGTACTCGTTTTGAGCATGTCCATGATCTGCATACCGACGATCGTTTTACCCGCGCCGCACGGAAGCACGATCGTGCCGAAGCCCGTGCCGGGGCCTTTGTCACCGACGAGCGCTTTCGCAGCTTCAATCTGGTATTCGCGGACGACAAGCGGCATCCCGTTTGCCGTCGTTTTCTGCAGGCGGATGTCGAGCGCTTCTCCGTCTGCAAGCGGCACTTCGTCTTTTACCGGCCAGCCCGTCTTTATCAATTCCTGCTTTACCGTGCCGCGGTCGGTGAGGCGGACACGGAAGCACCTATCGCCGTCTTCATCGATTGATAAATATTTTGCAAGTCCGCGGTTTGCGCACAGTTCGCGGTAGATGCGCTCTGAATCCGTTTCGAGTTTGAGATATTCTTCCGCGTCCGAAGAAGGCGAAGCGACTAACCTCAACTTTCCGAAACGCTCCGCCGTTTCACGCATCCACGCAATAACCGATTGCGGCACGTCGAAGCGGCTGTACTTTTTCAAAACCGCCGCGATATCGTCCGCCGTAAAACCCGCACTCGCCGCATTCCACAGCGACAGCGGCGTCAAACGATACGTATGCAAATACTCGGGTGAGCGCTCGAGCTCCGCGAACGGAATCAAATCGTTCCGGCATTCATCGGCTTTCGGCGCGTGAACGTCGAGCAGGAGAGTTTTATCGCTTTGAACGATGAGCGGCTTATCGTTTTGCATAACAGAGTATTATATACCGAAAAGGTAAATCACGCAACGCAAATGAATTTTTTTGTAAATAAATTTTTTTTGTTGTAAACGAAAATTTTTTATACTAACGCGCAATTTTCCGTTCGGCCTACGCCGGACAGGAGCACCGCGAAGCGTTCCGGCGGAACGAGCGTGAGCGAGGTGCGGATGGCCGGATCGCAAAACCGTTCCGTCCGAAAAAGTATAAAATATCTGCAATTCGGAAACGGGGGTAATGCGCAAGGCGATGAGGGTTAAAAAAAAGGAAATCGGGATACGGCGGGATAAAGGGCTTGAGCCTTTGCTCGGCAGGAATTAATATTTTCCGCCGATTTGACGATCCGATGAGGCGCCCGTTGTTCGGCTACAGCCCCTCTTTTTTCGCAGCGTTCCAAAATGCATCTTCGTCTTGCAGATGATCGTTGTCCATCGGTATGCCGGCTTTTGTCATCCGCTCTTCGACATACGCAAAGCGCCTGTAAAACTTACGGTTCGCCCTATCCATCGCCGTTTCGGGATCGACGCCCAAGTGCCGCATATAATTGACGACGGCAAAGAGGAGGTCGCCGAATTCTTCTTCGAGGTGAAGCGCCGCGCGTTCGGACGGACTCAAGCGATCGCTCGGTGCGTTGCGCTCGTCGGCTGCAGTCTTTGAGCCGGATGTGTCGCCCGCAGATTTTGCATCCTGCAACCGTTGGGATGCTTCCCGCACTTCTTCAAGTTCTTCGTATACTTTTGCTTTGACGCTTTCGATCGATTGCCAATCGAATCCTTTTTTTGCCGCTTTTTTTTGCATTTTATACGCGCGGAGGAGGGGAGGAAAGCCTTCGGGCACTTCGTCGAGGATCGTTTTCACGCTCTTTCTTCCTTCAACGTTTTCTTTGATCCTGTCCCATTGATTTAAAACCTGTTCACCCGTCGTCACTTTTTCCGTCACTTCCGACATGCCTTCGCTCTGCGAGAAAACGTGCGGATGCCGCCGTATTAATTTATCGGTGAGCTCATCCAAAGCTTCCGCGACGGAAAAATCGTTTTGCTGTTCGTACATATACGCGATCATCGACGCGTTGAGTATGACGTCTCCGAGTTCTTCTTTTGCATGCGCCGCATCCCCTGTCGAAACGGCGTCCACGGCTTCGAAAGTCTCTTCGATCAGATCGCGCCGCATCGTGAGCGGCGTCTGCTCTCTGTCCCACGGACAGCCGCCGGGTGCGCGAAGCGTTCGTATCGTTTCGTACAGCCGCTTGTACGCTGCCGCCGTTTTGTCTGCGCTTGTATCGTTTTGTATATCACTCATAGTATAATCCTTAATAATTATTAATATATCATTCTGCGGTGCTGCGGAAAAGCGTCTGGCCTCAGTCCGTGTCAGTCGGCGCACACCTTTTTCTTGCCCCACGCAGCGACGAGTTTTGCCGGATCGTTTGAAAGAATTGCTTCGGTAAACGGGATCGCCGCTGCGCTAAACGTTTGCGCCATCGTTATGCGCTCGTCGCTTGTAAAAGGCGAGAGTACGTAACCGGCTACGTCGGGATTGTCCGGCCGTCCGATGCCGAAGCGGAATCTCCAAAAATCCGCCGTACTTAAAACGGCTTTTGTCGAACGCAATCCGTTGTGTCCGCCGAGCCCGCCTCCTTTCTTTAAGCTGATCGTGCCTGCCGGAAGTTCGAGTTCATCGTGTACGACGAGTATGTGATCCGCCGTGAGTTTGTAAAAATTTGCGAGTTCGCCGATGCTTTCGCCCGACGCGTTCATATAGGTTTCGGGCTTTAAAAAATATATCGCGTCGGAAGCGGTTTGGCCGTTTGAAGTGCCGAGGTGATATTCGTCCGCCCAAAAAGCGAGGCGGGATGCATCGAGCGAACAAAAAGCGCCTTTGAATTTATGCTGCCACGAAAGACGATGTGCAAAGGGCAATGAATCCGCAAAAAGCCAGGCGGCGTTGTGGCGCGTGTTTTCGTATGTGCGCCCGTAATTTCCGAGAAAAGCGACAAGCCGAATCATAGACGGAGTATAGCATAAAAAGGGCGGCGTGGGAAATCGGCCTCATCACTCTCGCTTTTTCCACAACATGACGCGCATCGAATTCGCTACGGCGAGGAGAGCTACGCCCGTATCGCCGAAAACGGCAGTCCACATATTTGCGATACCGAAGGCGCCGAGCGCCATGATGCCGATCTTTACGATGAGCGAAATGACGATATTTTCGGTGACGATGCGTACGGTTTTCCGTGAAATCGAAATCGCGTCCGCTATCTTTGCCGGTTCGTCGGTCATGATGACGGCATCCGCCGATTCTATCGCGGCATCGCTTCCGAGTCCGCCCATCGCGATCCCCGTGTCGGCCCGCGCGAGTACCGGTGCATCGTTGATGCCGTCGCCGGCAAAGAGGAGCGTCGGACGCTGCGGTTTTTTGCCGAGCTCCGCAAGCAGCGCTTCCACTTTATCGACTTTATCTGCAGGAAGGAGTTCCGAAAAAACGGTATCGACTCCGATTTCGGATGCGACTTCTTCCGCCGTTTCTTTATTGTCGCCGGTGAGCATGACGATTTTTTTGATGCCGAGCTTCCGGATCTTTTTGACGGCGAAGGCCGCATCGTCTTTCGTTTGATCGGCTATGACGATGTGTCCTGCATACAGTCCGTCGACTGCGACGTGTACTACCGTTCCGAAATCGTTTAAGCTGCACGGAACAATATCCGCTACCGCGTGCGATTCCATGAGTTTCATGTTGCCCGCAAGTATACGCTTGCCGTCGAGAACGACGCTGATGCCCTCTCCGCTTATCTCTTCCGCGTCGGCGATTTTTACGAGATTGCAGCACGCTCCCGAGTGCGCCGCTTTGATCGAATTCGATATCGGATGATTCGAATAGGTTTCCGCATGTGCCGCGATTGAGATGAGTTCGTCCGCCGGTATGCGTTCTTCGTCCGTCGGGTGAACTCCCGTGACGGCGAATACGCCTTTTGTTAAAGTTCCCGTTTTATCGAATACGGCCGTCTGTGTCCGAGCAAGCGTTTCAATGCATTCGCTTCCTTTGATAAGGATGCCGTTTTTGCTCGCCGTTCCGATGCCGCTGAAAAATCCGAGCGGCACCGATATGACGAGCGCGCAGGGGCAGGAGACGACGAGAAAGATGAGCGCGCGGTACACCCATGTGTGCGCATCGCCCGTGATGAGGGACGGAATAAGTGCAAGCAAAACCGCCGCTACGCACACGATAGGCGTATACGCTTTTGAAAAGCGTGTGATAAATCGTTCCGATTTCGCCTTTTTTTCCTGCGCTTTTTCGACCAGTTCGATGATGCGGGCGGCCGCCGATTCTCCGGCGATCTTCGTCGTTTCGATTTCGATCACGCTGTCCGTATTGATCGCACCCGCCATAACGTCGCTTCCGACGAATACGCGGCGCGGCACCGCTTCTCCGGTAAGGGCGGACGTATCGAGAAACGATTTTCCCTGCACGACCGTGCCGTCGATCGGAATGCGCTCTCCGGGCTTGACGAGTATGGTTTCGCCGACGTTCACATCGTCGGGCGATACTTCGATTATTTTACCGCCGCGTTTTACGAATGCTTTATCCGGCCGGATTTCCATGAGCGATTGAATCGAATCGCGCGATTTGTCGACCGCTTTGTCCTGTGCGTATTCCCCGATTTGATAGAGCAGCATGACGCCGACAGCTTCGGGATATTGCCCGACAGCGACGGCTCCGAGAGACGCAACGCTCATCAAGAATTTTTCATCGAAGAAATTTCCTTTAATAATATTTTTTACCGCGTCGATGACGACGCTTCTGCCGCATACGAGGTACGCTGCAAGCAGGAGCAGAACTGAAACGAGTTCATCCGCCGACGCGAATTTACCGAGCGAAAAATCGATCGCCCTGAAAGGATGCGCGTGTTCGACGATTAAACCGAGTGCAAACAGCACCGCCGCAATGACGATTTCATGGACGCTTAATTCGCTCTCTTCTTCATGCTCATGCTCGCCTTTACAACACGCATGACAGTGACATTCGTGACTCATAGCTCCTCCTAATAAAGACTTTTGCAGGAAATATTAATTTCCGAAAAAGTTTTTAGCCGTGCGCGTTTCTCGCAACGAGGAGCTTCGCTCCGACGTTTCAAGCGAGCGCACACGTTCAATCAACAACTCCGACGCAGAGCATCGGGGTATGTTGTTCTCATAAAGTGGTCGCAGTCGGCTTTAATACCTTTTGTTACGACGCAGAGCGTCGAGGTATTAAACCCTCCGCACGAATAACCCGAGTTTGTTGAAAACAAACTCGTACGAAAGAAGTGCGGCGCAATTTCAGCCGTGCTTCTTTCGCTCCTAATTGCACGGCACGGATGCCGTGTCGCAGCTTTGCAAACCGGTTGTGCATTTTTGCAAAGCAAAAATGCGGTAGTGAGCCGGCTGTCTCAAAAGTCGGTTACTTTTTCGACAGCCTGTCGAGTTTAAGATTAAGTCTTTATATTGTACTGACTTAATCTTAAACATCGCATAGTACATCAAGGAAACTGTCCGAAAACTGAAGCTTTCGGACAGCCGCGAACGAACACTGCTCGGATTTATTCTTTTAAGTCGAGAGTCGAAAAACGCTAAAAGCGTTTTTCTTTTATCCGATGCGCTCATAAATCCTGCGCGGGGAACTTCGCGCTCCGCGCTCGTTGCAAGTTGCGCGGGGAACTTCGCGCTCCGCGCTCGTTGCAAGCTCCGCACTGCTCGGATTTATTCTTTTAAGTCGAAAGTCGAAAAACGCTAAAAGCGTTTTTCTTTTATTTGATGCGCTCATAAATCCTCCGCACTGCTCGGATTTATTCGCTTATATGTTCGATGCCTTGGCTTAAAATCGTCGTTACGTGGCCGTCGGCGAGGGAATAGATAAGCGATTTTCCGTTTCGTGTATATTTTACGAGACCGTTCGTTTTTAAAATACGCAGCTGATGGCTTATCGCCGATTGCGTCATTTTGAGGACGCTTGCGATATCGTTTACCGCCATATCCGATTCGAGCAGTACGAACAAAATCTTTACGCGTGTCGAATCTCCGAAAATTTTAAACAATTCCGCTAAATCGAACAGTTCATCTTCGTCCGGCAGTTTGTTTAAAATATCCTGAAAGCGCTTGTCGCTTTGTCCGCTATCGTTCTTTTTTTTCGCCACGCAGATTCTCCATACGCGATTTGCAGTAATATAAACAAATGAACAACTGTTCATATATTATCACGGGAAATGTTGTTTGTCAAGTAAAAATAAAAAAAGGACGGCAGCGCCGTCCCCGTTTCGATTTATTTTATCGATTATTGATTTTACTGATTTGCGCGTATATCGGCAGCGGTTTTAAGGTATTTTCCCGCAGAGTAGCGGGAGAGCGAAAACTTGTACGGCGTTTCGCTGCACGTACCGTAGTATTTCGCCTCTTCGCTGTCTCCTTCTTTATATACGCTCACCGTAATCGCTTTGTCGCCTGCCGTTATAACGGTAACGGATTCGCTTGCGGAGGGCAAGATAAAATCGTCGTCGAGCCACGAGTCCGCATTGAGAGCTGCAAGCGATGCCGCCCAACTCGCCGCTTTTTCCGCATCGACGCTTGCCGCGCCTCCGCTTGCAGTCCATGCAGCGGGATCGCCCGATTTTACAATCGACAGCACCGTGCTTCCCATGCTTTCGGAAACGGCGGTGAGGCCGCTCGAATCGACGGCGTACACCGATTTGCTGCGTAAAGCGGCGACGTCTTTTTTGAAGGTGTCGCGCAGCGTTCCCGATACGAGGTATATGTCTTTTTTGCCGTCGAGCGTCACGTAAGACTGCGAACCCGTCGACGATGCTTTTCCTATCGTCAGCGTGCGCACAAGTTCGTTTCCTTTATATGCCTTTACGACAATCGCGTTTGCTTTGTCGATTTCGTAGCGCTCATCAACCGCATCGTTTCCCGCTTGGGCGACGGTGTCGAGAACGCGTATATTTTTTACCGCATCGACAAGCGCGTCGGCCCCATTCGTATCCGCTTTGTAGCGCCTTTCTCCGACAGTCCAACCGTCGTCCGATTTTGCAAGTTCGATTAGGGTGCCTGCATTTTCGATTGTGAGCTTATCGGGATCCGCGCCGAGCGTTTTATTTTTTACCGAACTTCGCAGAGAAGAGGCGAGCTGCGCGATGTATATGCCGAGTAAAAGTACGCACGCCGTCAAAAGAATTATTTTTCGTTTGCTCATTTTGTATCACCTTCCTTCGATTTCGTATCGATGATGCGCGCATCGTTCGGATTGTATTTTGCGCGGATGCGTTCTCGGCGTTTGTTGCGCATGCGCCACACTATAAGGCCCGCAATGGCGACAATGATTGCAAGTCCGAATTCGTTGAAATACTGCACGGCAAAGGCAAGCGCGCTTCCTGCGTTATGCAGCGTATTGAGTGAAAGCCCTTTCGTACGCATGGCGCAAAAATCGCCGTTGCCGTTCATATAGTCGATGACGTTACGCGTAAAGAGCGCGACCGGCTGGGAGCTGTCTTCATCGATGAGCTGCGGACCGGTGATTTCGGACGTTCCCGCGACGAAGATTTTTCCGCTCTGCACGTTTTCAGCCAAGTGCGTTTTTGCCGTAAGAGATCCTTCTGCGGATGAAGCGGGATCGGAATCGAAAGCGCTTTTGAATTTTCCTTCGGCGAGAGCGGCAAGCGTTTCCGCTTTTTCGACGGACTTGTCGTAGGGCGGCGACATCATCGGACTCAGCTGGATATTGTCCGAAAGCAGCCACGATTTCGGAGAGGACTGCACGAGCTTTGTCACTTTTACGTCTGCGTTGCTTTCGGCACCGCTCGTGTCGATTGCGGAGGTTTGCAGAAAAAGGATCCTCGCAAGATTTGCCGTGATTGCATTCTTTTTTGCAAGCTGTTCGGCAGGGATAAACGGTGCCCACCACAGGGATACGTTTCCGTAATTTTGCTGACGCGGTTTATAACAGTTTTCGTCGAGTACGTAATTCGTTTCCGGCTTGATGCCGTAAGCGTCGAATAATTTTTCGAGCTTTGTCGAAAGCGGCGCGAACGACGGCGCTTGATAATAGCCTGCCGCCTGCGAATCGAAGGGGTCGACGAAAAAGAGCGCGTTTCCGCCGCGCATGATAAACTGATCGATTTTATACAGCTCTTCATCGGAGAATTCCGTTTTCGGCCCGTTGATGATGATCGAAGCGACGTTTGCGGGAATCGCATCTTTTGAAAGATCGATTTCATCGAGTTCGTACATATCGCTTGTAAGGGATATGAGAGGCGAGGCTCCTGCCTGCGAATAAAGCGGCGACTCTCCGTGCCCCGTTACGTAACCGATCTTCGTCGCCTTTAAGAGCAGGCTTTGAAGACTTTCCGAAAGCGATTGTTCGAGTTCTCCGAGCCCCGCGATGACGTAGCCGATAAGCGATCGCTGCATCGAAAGCGGGATGAGACGGAACGCGTTTCCGTGTTCCAGCACGAGGCCGATCACGCCCGAGCCTGTCGAACCGTTTTCCGCCGTCCAATTGATGAGCGGTATGCCGAAGCGCGACTGCAGCGTATTCAAATCGGATGAAGAAGGATTTATTTTTTCATAATCGATTCTGCCCATGCTTTGCTTGTTGATGCTTTCATACGCTTCGCGCACGGTCTTTTCGATATCGTCGAAGCCCCGTATGTCGAACTGCTTGAGCGCATCGGTTACGTAGAGCGTCAGTTTGATGCGCTCGTCTTTCGGAAGACCTGAAAGCACGTTCGCCGCTGAAATCATTTTGCTGATCTTCGTTGTAAGCTTGTATTCGAATCCCTCGGACGACGTGATGCCGTCGAGCGTTTCTATCGCGTCGGCGTAAGAGATGACGAGCCCCATATACGCCTGCTTGAAGCCTACTTCGTTGTTCGCAAGCTGCTGAATCTGCACTTGCTGCAGTCCGTACTGCTGCGCCAGCATTTCGTTTTCCGCTTTGCTCATATCGACGATCGAATAGGAAAAATTGCGATTTGCCGCTCCCTTGTATTCGACGAGGATGTCGCGTACGTATTGCGCGGTCGTGCTGTACGGAGCGGGCAAGTTGCTGCTGAAAAATGCGCGGATCGACAGCGGTTCGTCGAGCGTTTTGACCAGCTGTCTGCTCGCTTCCGACAGCGAATAAGATTTCGGACCTGTCAAATCGAAACGCAAAAATGCCCGGCGCCCGACAAGGTTTGTGAGAATTAATAAAACGATGAGAAGCGCAAAATCGCTCGAAGGGGAGCGAAACCAGTTGATAATTTTTTTCATTTTTACTTCCTTTCATTTTGCTGGACGATCACCGTGAGGTAAAAGAAAAATACGGTGAGCGAAGCGAAGTACAAGAGGTCGCGCGTGTCGATGATGCCTCGTGCAATCGATGAAAAATGCGACGATGCGGAGATGTACGACAGTGCGGAGACGATTTCAGCCGGCAGGAAAATCAAAAACGAATCGATCAGCGTCAGCGAAATGCAGATGATAAAGGCTGCAAAAAACGCGATGATTTGATTTTTTGTGACCGACGACGCGAATACGCCGATCGCCGAAAACGCGGCGCACAAAAAGAAAGCGCCCAAAAAGCCTCCGACGACGGGTCCCATATCGGGAGAGCCGAATATGAAAAGCGGAATGACGTACAGCATTGTCGGTGCGACCATGACGGCAGCGCTTAAAAAGGCTGCAAGCCATTTACCTGCGGTGACTGCGCTTTCGGTGACGGGAAGCGTCATGAGCGTTTCGATCGAGCCGCTTCGCTTTTCTTCGGCGAACAGTCGCATCGTCAGCGCCGGAATAAAAAACGAAAGCAAAATCGGGAGGAGCGAAAAATAATTCCGGAGCTCCGCCCGGTCTTGAAAAAAGAAAAAAACGAAAAAGGTGATGCCTGCGATGATGAGAAAGAGCGCCGTGACGATGTACGCGACGGGACTCGTAAAATACGCGGCGAGTTCCCGCTTCATGATGACGGCGGCGGGAGAATGTTTTTTGTTAAGCGTGTCGCTCATTTTTGCGCCTCCGCTGTAGTGAGTTCGTGGAACACGTCTTCGAGACTGTTCCGCTGCATTGCAAGTTCGTATAACCAGCCGCCCTTCGCTGCGATCGCTTTGAAAAGAGCCGGCCGGACTTCAGCCGTTCCCGAAACCGAAATGAGGAGAGAAAACGCATCCGCATCTCCGGTTACGGCTTCTCCGCTTACCGCCGAAACATTTTCGACGCCCGTAATCGATTTGAGTTCGGCTGCGATATCGTCTTTTGAACATCCGCCTGCGGTGAGTTTGAGAGCTGCTTTATGACCGTATCGTTCGCGCAGTTCATCGGTCGGACTGTCGGCGACGAGCTTGCCGTTTGCGATGATGATGACGCGGCTGCACAGCGTTTCCACTTCGCCGAGGATATGCGTCGAAACGATAACCGTGCGCGTTTTTCCGATTTCGCGTATCAAGTTCCGCACTTCGCCGATTTGATTCGGATCGAGTCCGCTTGTCGGTTCGTCCAAAATCAATATTTCAGGATCGTGCATGAGCGCGTGCGCGAGTCCGACACGCTGCCTGTAGCCGCGCGAAAGCTCGGAGATATTTTTATCCATCACTTCTTTGAGGCCGCACTCTTCGCACAGACGGGGGATTTTTTCATCGGCGTTTTCACCCTGCATATCCGCGATATAGCGCAGGTAATCTTCGACTATCATATCGCCGTAGAGAGGCGCGGCTTCGGGCATATAGCCGATCTTTCGTTTCGATGCGACGCTTGCATCTTCGATGTTCGTACCGTCGATCGAAATCGTACCGCCGGACGGTTTTAAAAAACCGGTGATCATGCGCATCGTCGTCGTTTTGCCCGCGCCGTTCGGACCGAGCAGACCGACGATTTGCCCCGTGGGGATCGAAAAGCTCACATCGTTTACCGCACGGAATGCCCCGTAATTTCGGGACAAGTGCGAAACTTCTATCATATATCCTCCATAAAAACTTTTGCAGGATGTTAGAGCCTGCGGCTCGTTCTGCAAAGAACCGGTTCTATATGTCCGCTTTCGCGGACTTCGAATCGACATCCGAAAAAAAATCAGTCGCACGCGTATTTCGCAGAAAGCGCGGAAGCGCGTTTTAAAGCATTTTGTACTATATCTATTAAAAAAAATTATGACAAGCGCAGGTTACGAAAAAACACGAAACCGATCCGTCCGTATCATTGACAGAAAGGCCTACAAAGCATATTCTGCTATTGTAATGTATCAACTGCAATTACAGGAGCAATCTATGGGTGAAAACAATTCTGAAAGCAAGTTCAGCTTAAAGAGCGGATTTTCCGCGGCATCGAAAGAAGCGACGGCTTTTAAGAAATTCATTTCCCGCGGCAATGTCGTCGATATGGCGGTCGGTGTCATCATCGGCGGTGCGTTCGGAAAAATTATTTCGAGTCTCGTAAACGATATCATTATGCCGCTTATCGGTTTGTTGGTCGGCGGTATCGATTTTACGAATTTGAGTGTCAAAATCGGCGAAGCGACGGTCGCTTACGGTAAGTTTATACAAACCGTCGTCGATTTTTTGATCGTCGCAATCTGTATTTTTATAGTCGTCAGGATTTTCGAAAGCTTTAAGAAAAAAGAAGAAAAAACCGAAGCGCCTCCCGCAAAACCTGCCGATGTCGTACTTTTGGAAGAAATTCGCGATATCTTGAAAAACAAAAATTAATAATTTTTTTAGGAAACGGACGTTCTTTTTGCAGATTGCTCGGCGCATATCTGCGGAGGGGCGTCCGATTTTTTAACCGATATTTATTTATTAATTATTTTAATTATTTTTTGCAGCAGAGCCATGTAAGTTCGTGCTTGTTGTAATTCAAATGTACGAGGCGGCTGTCCGGGAGATCTGCAAATTTTTCGATAAGCTGCCAATCGATGCCGCCCTGCATTTTTACGGTGCAGATCATGTTGCGGCAAAGTCCGCTTGAAAGCCACGTACCGATCCATTCATAAAGCCTTTCGGGATAACATATCACATCGCTGAAAACCCAATCGCACGCACCGACGTCTTCGGGCTTAAGCGTAAAAGCGTCGTGGCGTAAAAAATCGACGCGGGGATTTTTCATAAGTTCGGGCGCGAGTTCCGCTCTGTCTACGGAAAGCACGTCGCATCCCAAACCTGCAAGCACCCACGTCCAGCCCCCGGGACTTGCACCGGCGTCAAAGCAGCGTTCGCCTTTTTCCGGCAAATCGCAGCCGAAAAAAAGGTGCATGAGAGTCAGCGCTTCGTAGAGTTTCAAATACGCGCGGCTCGGCGGATCTTCGCGGTTTTCCGTAAAACGAATCGCACCTGCGGGCAAAAAACTCGTCGTCGCAGACGAGGCGAGCATCGTGTGTTCTCCGGTAAGCGTATACAAGCCGATAGGTGCGGCCGGTATGCGCACGGGAAAGGATCGTTCTTTCAGATTGATATACGGAAGCTTTTCTCTGATGAGAGCCGATCGTCTGAAAAATTGATAGTCATACGGTGCCCAGTTTCGCTGTATGCCCGAAAGTGTGCGGCAAGTATCGCCGATCGATTCGAAATCGATCGAGAGAGGCGAGAGCATGGCGGTGCGGCACCAGTACGGTACGCGCAAGGAGGGAATGTCTTGTGCAATTTTCCCGTCTCCGATCGCTTCGCTTTTATTTTGTAAATTATTAATTAATAAATTATCGATATGCGGTATATAGAGTAAATCGCCGTACCGAACGGATTTTCGCAAATCGCAAAAAAAACGTTCGCGAAGTTCGGCTGCGAGCATATCGTACATGCCGGGAAAGGATAAAAACGCTGCGCCCGATATTTTTTTTACACTACTTGGCATACGGAGCCGACGATTTGGTTTTCGACCGTCTGATCTTCGGCGGCGTCCGAAAGACTTTCGATATATTCGGAAAGATGGACGGAGTCGGGGGAGCGGAGAATACGGAAGCCGATTTCGGTTACGCCTTTGTCTTCTTTTGCCCACCGCGGATGACAGAGCAGCGTAAAAGAGGCTTTGTGCATTTCGCCTGCGATGCGAGAAGGCATGACTTTTATTTCATAATCGCTGTCGAGATCGACTACCACGGCAAAAGGGTAATGCACTTTGCATCCTTCTTTGCTTATGTTGTCGAGCACGCCCGGCAGAGCGCAGATTTGGGGAGCATCTATTCTGCCGATATCGTCGTATCGAACCGATTTTCGTGCGGCGGTATGCATACGGACAGTATGGCTGTTTTTCAGCGTATAGTCAACCGTACTTATCCGATTTTAAACAGATGAAGTTTTTTTCCGATTATGTAAAAGATAATCCGTTTGCCGATATGGATGACCTTGCGGAAATCATAATAAATCTCAAGGGTATCGCTAATCGTCAGATTGGTGTCATAGAACTTGATCATAAATTGGATATGGATGAAGTAACGGAAATATTAAAATAGGAAATATAAATTCGGAAGAAGAGCTGTATAAGAATTTGGAAGAAAACCGTATTCCGAAAGCGATTGTAAATATGACCGTTAAAGATTATGACAAATATCTTATTGAACGCCGAAAACTGATGGCTAAGCTTATTGAAAAATATTATAAAGGGTTATGATTTTTTATAATACGTGATACATGCGATTTTACGGCTTCGGCATTTTTCCGCGTGTATATGACGAGCCGATCGCAAGCTGCGTGCGGTATTTTGCGACGGTGCGGCGCGCAACGTGTATACCCTGGGCGGCGAGTTTTTCGACGAGCTCTCTGTCAGACAGCGGTTTTTTGCCGCTTGCACGGTTTTCGATGAGCTGACGCAGTGCGAATTTTACTTTATCCTGCGAATTCGTAAAAAAATATTTCAGCGGAAAAAGCTGTCCCCACGGCGTCTGCATGAATTTTTCGTTCGCCATACGCGACACCGTCGATTCGTTGACGCCGAGTATGCGCGCCGTTTCGCTCTGCGTGAGCTCTTCAAGGTAGCCTTTGCCGTGCGATGAAAAAAAACCGATCTGCGTTTTGACGATGATTTCGCATGACTGCAAAAGGAGCGATTTACGGTATGCGAGGTTGTCCAAAAATTGTTCTGCGGCTTTTAGATTTTTTTTAAGTTCTTTATGGCGCTGTGCGTTGAAACCCGGAACGATCCGAACGGAGGGAATGGCGCCTTTTGCAAGCGTTATGCGGAAA
Source organism: Treponema socranskii subsp. paredis ATCC 35535 (assembly GCA_000413015.1). Taxonomy (GTDB): domain Bacteria; phylum Spirochaetota; class Spirochaetia; order Treponematales; family Treponemataceae; genus Treponema_D; species Treponema_D paredis. Next base: position 1,455,742 of record KE332515.1, on the reverse strand, counting down.
AACTTTTCGTGCGTGTTTTCCACGAACATTTCATTTTCATCGGACGTGTTAGGCACTTCTCCCTCGGCTTCGGTCACGGCGATGTCCGGCGAAATGTAGTGCGTGGGTGCTTTGCCGTAGCCCTGTGCGGGATGCGGATTCAAGCGGGAGATAAAGGCGATCGCATTTTCCACATCGGCCGAAGTTATCGTAAGCGAATCGATTGCCCTCTCGCCGCCGAAAGACTCGCGCTTCGCCGCTTCCTGTAATTTAATAATTTTTCGTTTTATGCGTTCTATGTCGGGAGCCGCGTCGTTAGAATACAGCACGTCGATGTGTCCGTCGAGTATAAAAAGTGCGAGCGGCGGAGCGTTGCCTGCGATTTGCGCCTGTACATAGAGGCTCTCTTCCATGTCGTTGCAGCACGTGCCTTCCGGGTCCATACGGCGGATGATGTGCAGCATTTTTTCGAGCATTGCCGTATTTTGTGCGGGACGCGACTTGTCGAGCAGCGATGCGGGGGCAAGTATGTGCCGGCCGTTTTCGTTCAGGTTTTCGATGAGCGCTTTTCCGAGCGCTTTTTCATCGGGCGAAAGTTTCATTACGTTCAGCTGAAACAAAAGATGTTCCTGCAGCGTTTCCCGCGTGTCGGCGGCGTTTTCGTATGCATCCTGAAATTTTTGCGCCGCTTCGTTGCCCGCCGCGGATGTATAAGAAGTGCGCGTATTGTCGTACGGAAAAGACGCTCGCGGCGTATCCGTCGCCGCATTATCGCGTACGATTTCGAGTGCGGGATTTTCGTTTACCGCTTTTCGGATTTCGGCGTTCAAATCTTCACCGCTCATCGCGAGCAGCTTCAGCGACTGAATCTGTTTTTGCGACAGCACTTGCCGCTGTACTTGCGAAGTCTGCTGCACTTGTCCGTAAGAAAAATCGGGCATAGCTTAAGTATAGCACAAAAAAATACTTGGCGGTATACTTTTCCTATGAACACATTTTCAGATTTCGCTCTTTCCGTTCCCGATCTTTTGCTGCCGAAAAATATCGATACGGCAAGCTGGTCGTGCATCGCGTGCGATCAATATACGCAGGACAGAAATTATTGGAAAGAGGCGGAAAAAGCGGCGAGCGGAAAACCGAGCGCGCTGAACCTTATTTTGCCGGAAGTTTATCTCGGCGACGGCGATAAAGAATCGCGTATTACCGGCATACAGGCGGCGATGAAGCGCTATATCGATGAGGGCCTCTTTGAAGAAAAACACGGCTTCGTCTACGTCGAGCGCACGACGGCGTTCGGCCGTATGCGGCGCGGTCTCGTAGGGGCAATCGATTTGGACGGCTACGAGTGGAAGCCTTTTTCAAAAGCGCTTATCCGTGCAACCGAAGCGACGATCCCTTCGCGCATTCCGCCGCGCAAAGCGATCAGGAGCGGCGCCCCGCTCGAAGCACCGCACATTATGCTCCTCGTAAACGATGCGTCGGATTCCCTTGTCGGAGGTGCGGGAAAAGTCGTCAAAGCGTCCGGAGCCGCTCCGCTTTATTCGGGAAATCTTATGATGAAGGGCGGAAGCATACAAGGCCGGCTTGTGCCGGAATCTTCGGAAGGAGTCCTTCTTTCATCGCTTGAAAAAATTGCAAAAGCGAATACCGAAAGCGACGGCAGCGTGTTTATGTTTGCAGTCGGCGACGGAAATCATTCGCTTGCAACCGCAAAAGCCGTGTGGGACGAATACAAACAAACGCTCGGCGAAGAAGAGCGAAAGACAAGCCGCGTGCGTTACGCCCTCGTCGAAATCGTCAACATATACGATGCGGGGCTTACGTTCGAACCGATTCACCGCGTGCTTTTCGGAGCGGACGCGGCGGAATTGATTTTGCGCTTGACTTCTCAATTCGGCGGAGAGGTCGTGCAGTGCCGGTCGTCCGAAGAACTCGAAAACGCGGTAAAAAAATCGAGGGCATCGTTCGGCTTTGCAAGCACGTCCGGCGGAAAAACGTCGTACACGCTTTTAAAAACGAACATTTCTTCGCTCGCGGTTTCCGCTTTTCAGCCTGTCGTCGACGATTATATAGCTGAAAAAGTGAAAGCCGGAATCGACATAACGATCGATTATATTCACGGAGATGCGGAAACGATGCGGCTCGGCTCACAAGAGGGTACGACGGGCATCCTTCTTCCTCCGATCGACAAAACAAGTTTTTTTGCGACGATCGAAAAAAACGGACCGCTCCCGCGAAAAAGTTTTTCGATGGGTGAAGCCGATGAAAAGCGCTTTTATCTCGAATGCCGAAAACTGTTTTAGCCGGAATCTCCGTGTTCGGACGGGACATCGCTTCGTGCTGACGGAGCGCACGAAAATCAATAAATCGATATTCGACCTATTAATTTATGAGGGATTGCGATGGCAAAAAAATCCGGTACGATTTTATACAAGTGTTCATCCTGCGGCTATTCGCAGCCGCGCTGGCTCGGCCGTTGTCCTCAGTGCGGCGAATGGAACACGCTTGAAGAATGCATCCTCGACGCGAACGCCGTAAGTCCCTCCCGTTCCGGCGTTTCCGAGCGTGCAAAGCCCGTGCCGCTTTCGCATGTGGAAGCAAAGGACGGTATGCGCCTTGCGACCGGCATCGCGGAATTCGACCGCGTACTCGGCGGCGGAACTGCAATGCGTTCGGCGGTTCTTATCGGCGGAGAGCCGGGTATCGGAAAATCGACGCTGCTTTTGCAGACGGCTTCTCTCGCGGCGAAAGCGAACGGCAATGCGATGCGCGTACTCTACGTGTCGGGCGAAGAATCCGCCGCGCAGATAAAAGAGCGGAGCGAACGGCTCGGTCTCGCTGCCGCCGGCATAGAGCTTTTGTGTACGATGCGTCTCGAAGATATGCTTGCCGCGCTCGATGCGCAAAATCCCGTACTCGTAATCGTTGACTCGATTCAAACGACGTATTCGGTGCAGGCCGGTTTGATTCCGGGAACGGTCAATCAATTAAAATACTGCGCGAACGAATTGATAAGCTGGGTCAAAGAGCGCGACGCCGTTTTAATAATGACCGCGCACGTGACGAAAGAAGGATTGATCGCCGGCCCGAAATCGCTCGAGCACATGGTCGACACGGTGGTTTCATTCGAACGCAGCAACGACGAATACCGTTTTTTGCGCGCGGCGAAAAACAGGTTCGGCTCGGTCGATGAAATCGGCATTTTCGAAATGACGGACAAAGGTTTGGCCGAAGTCGCCGATCCGTCGGTGCTCTTTATCACGAGGCGCGACGGCAAGCAGCCCGCGGGAGTCGCGTGTACCGCCGTTTTCGAAGGCAGCCGCGTGTTTATCGTTGAAATACAGGCGCTCGTCGTTCCGGCAAAGGCGTCTCTTTCCCGCGTGTACAGCGATAAAATCGATTCGGCGCGCGTTGCGCGCGTGGCGGCAGTCCTCGAAAAACGGACGGGCTTGCGTTTTTCCGATCAGGATTTATACATCAATGTGGCAGGCGGTATGCGCTTGACGGAAGGCGCGATCGACGCGGCCCTTGCGGCGGCGCTGTATTCGGCACGCACCGACATCGCGCTCGCAGCCGAAACGGCGGTGATCGGTGAACTGAGCCTTGCCGGAGAAATTCGTCCCGTGCCGCGTTTGACGCAGCGCGCAAAGACTGCGCAAAATATGGGTTTTTCGACGGTTATCGCGCCGGAAAAAAGCAAGGGCATCTCTCAAGCGCGCGACGTAAAAGAGCTTGTAACGCTCCTGTTCGGAACATGACGAAAGTTCCGCTTGCGCGAAGCGCCCGTAGTGCAACCCAATCGGTTCGGGATCACTCCGCCGGAAGAGAGGCGATGAGTTTTCCGAGAGACGCGAGTTCTTCTTTCGTCAACGTCAAACCCTTGCCCATTTTTTGATGGTCGGGCGACCAGCTTCTGACATCGTATTTTGCGGGGCGGCCGCCCCACGACACGAGGTTGAGCTCCATCTTCCATCCGCCTTTGCCTTCGGAGACGACGCCGATGTTTTTCGTAATTTCAAAAGTAAAATCATCCGCCATAATTGCATCCTCCATATTTCAATACGTTGCTGATTATTCTTCCGCCTTTTTTCATTCGATTACATACTTCTTTCCAGTGTATACATTTCCGATGCGCTTGCCCTGATCGTTCCGTATTCGAATCAACCGGCACTTTTAATATAATAGCACATTTCGTGCCGCACGTCGCCTGCGATGCAAAGTTGCTGTAATTACTGCCGTACGGGATCTTGCTTTTTTGCCCTGCCCCCTATTGGTAATATTGCACCCTGCATAAAAATTTGTTATATTTTAATCGAAAAGCGGATACATTAACACATACGCAAGAGAGGCTATGAGATGCGCATCATCTCGTCCGCTTTTTTCAATTAACATATGCGCACATGCGCAAAGGGAGCTTCTATGAACTCAAAAAAGGCTATCGGCATTGCGATCGGCATTTTTGTCATTGCGGCTGCTGCAGGGATCGTAATCAGCAGCAGAGGGAAAGCGAAGGGAAAATTCGTTGACGGCGAATGGCCGGGAAAAGGCGAGGGCCGCAACGGTCCGATCGAGTTGATCCTTTCCGTAAAAGGCGGAAAAATCACCGGCGCAAAGGTGACGAAAGAATCGGAAACCGGTTTTGCGCAACCCGCGGAACAGTTCGTCATCGATCAAGCAGTTGCGAAGCAGTCGGTCGAAGGACTCGATATCATGTCGGGTGCGACGATCACATCGAACGCGACGATGGCGGCGCTGCAGGCTGCAGTCAAAGCGTCGAAAGGTGAAACGGCGGCGGCGGAAAAAGCGACGGATACGTCGTGCGATATCGTCGTTATCGGCGCGGGCGGCGCGGGTCTTACGGCGGCAACGGAAGCGGCGCACCGAGGAGCGAAAGTCATCGTCCTTGAAAAGATGGGCATTGTCGGCGGCAATACGAACAGCGCGACCGGCGGTTTGAATGCCGCGTATACGAAAGAGCAGGAGAAGCTCGGCATCAAAGATTCGAAGGAGCAGTTTTTCGAAGATACGATGAAGGGCGGAAAAAATCTCAACGACCCCGCGCTCGTTCATACGCTCGTGGACAATTCCGCGGCGATCGTAGAGTGGCTGCAGTCGGATATCGTCGGTGCGGATTTGAGCGACGTCGGTCTTTTCGGCGGCGCGACGAATAAGCGCATTCACCGTCCGCAGGGAGGAGCTGCGATCGGTTCTCACCTCGTTCCGCTTTTATACGCTGCGGCGCAAAAGCAGGGAGCGGATGTCCGCCTCAACAATAAAGTGACCGACATCTTTGCGGAAAACGGAAAGCCCGCAGGAGTCACCGTCACGTCTCCGAACGGCGATTATAAAGTCAGCGCAAAAGCGATCATCATCGCGACCGGCGGTTTCGGTGCAAATCCCGATATGGTTGTAACGTACAATCCGAAGCTTGCGGGATTCGGCACGACGAATCATCCGGGTGCAACGGGCGATGCGTTCGAATGGATTAAAAAATTCGACGGCGCGCTTACACAGATGGAGCAGATTCAAACGCACCCGACGGTCGTCCCCGGCAAGGGCATCATGATCACCGAAGCGGTGCGAGGCAACGGTGCGATCCTCGTAAGCCGCACGGGCAAACGTTTTATCAACGAAATGGAAACGCGCGACGTAGTGTCCGCCGCGATTTTAAAAGAGCCGAACAAAACGGCTTTCCTCGTTTTCGATCAGGATGTACGCGACTCTTTGAAAGCGATCGAAGGCTATGCGAAAAAAGGTTTGCTGACCGAAGCCGCGACGCCTGCGGAGCTCGCGCAAAAGCTCGAAATACCGGCGCAGGAATTTGAAAAGACGCTGAAAACCTACGCAGGATATGTGCATAACAAAAAAGATGCCGACTTCAACCGCAACCCGAAAGGTTTGGAGCGCGATCTGACGAAGGGACCGTACTACGCGATCGAAATCGGACCTGCCGTACACCACACGATGGGCGGTATCAAAATCGATACGAAGACGGAAGTGCTCGACACAAAGGGAAATGCGATCCCTGGCCTCTTTGCGGCGGGAGAAGTGACCGGCGGCGTTCACGGTGCGAACCGTTTGGGCGGCAACGCGGTCGCGGATATCGAAGTGTTCGGCAAAATCGCCGGAGACGCGGCCTGCGATTATATTAAAAAATAAACGACGGTTAAACGAAACACTGAAATAGCGTGTTTCGTTTAACGGCAAGTTTGCCGAAAGGCAAACGTCGCATATCAACATGTGCGCGCCGCTCGAAACTTCGCGCTTACGCGCTCGTTGCGGGGCGCGCGCCTTCCGGCATTCAAAAATTAACAAACCGAAATCGACGGCCGGCACGGTTCATGCATCGGCGCGGTTTCGGTTTTTTCGTTCAGGATTTTTCGTGATGCGGCGTGCGTATAAGCGGCGCCATGTATGCGTGTTGTCCTAAACCTCCGATTCGCATTATACTGCTTTTATGAATATTAACATCATTGAAATGCCGCTCGATTTCGGAGCTTCTCGCCACGGCAGCGATATGGGGCCGTCCGCGATACGGCTCGCGGGTTTACGCGCAAAACTCGAATCGCTCGGTCACACTTTAGTCAAATACAATTCGCCGATGCGCATACATCCTCAGGAATACGAAGAGGTCGGAAACCCGAAAGCAAAATATTTAAAGCCGATCGCGGATGCCTGCACGCAGCTTGCAAAAGAAACGGATGAATCTTTCGCTGAGGGAGAATTTCCGCTTACGCTCGGAGGCGATCACTCGATCGTTCTCGGCACGCTTGCCGGAGCCGCCGCGTCCGCAAAACGCAAGGGTCAAAGACTCGGCGTACTTTACGTCGACGCGCACGGAGATTTCAATACGCCCGAGACGACGCTTTCGGGCAATATCCACGGCGAATGCCTTGCCGCTTCGTGCGGACTCGGCCTTCCGGAATTGACAAATTTATATTTTGACGGACGCAAAGTCGATCCGCACAATGTGTGCTTTGTCGGCATCCGCGATTTGGATCCGGGCGAAAAAGAGCTCATGCGAAAATCCGGCGTCACGGTTTTTACGATGAGCGACATCGAACGGCAGGGCTTTCCGTCCGTCGTCAAACAAGTCCTACTCTTTTTTAAAACGCACGCGGATGTCGTACACGTGTCTTTCGATATGGACGTGCTCGATCCCATGTTCGCTCCCGGCACCGGCATTCCGCTTCCCGCCGGCATGACGAACCGTGAAGCGCTTTTGCTTATGGAAGAGATGAGCGGTACCGGTATGGTAAAATCTGCAGACATCGTGGAAGTGAATCCGATCCTCGACGTGAGAAATCAAACCGCAGTGCTTGCCGTTTCTCTTGCCGCCCGCCTGCTCGGCGAAAAATTGTATTGACGCGCGGAAAATTTCCCGGCACGGGGCGATATAATAATTATTAACTGATATTTTCGAAAATCGACTTATTAATTAATAAGGGGGGAGAAGTCTCTCCCTGCGAACGCACACGGTTGCGCTCTACCCTCTCTGCGGGGGCACCCCGCAACGCCCCGTTCTCCCCGTATCCGTATGCCGCCGCCTTTGCTCCTGAAAGGTTTAAAAGTGCCGCTAAAATAGCGCAGCGCTTTTAACTTCGAGTTTTCTTCGAAAACTCGCGTATGTACGTGTGCGCTCTTGCGCACGAATGCGTCATTTTCGGAAGTTGACACTTCCTGCAATGCCGCATTTTAAAGAAGATTTAAAAGTGCCGCTGAAATAGCGCAGCGCTTTTAACTTCGAGTTTTCTTCGAAAACTCGCGGATATACGTATACGCGTCCGCGTACGAATTGCACGGCTCCTAAATCTGAAGATTTACTCGCCGTGCAATTTTAAGGGATGTTCCCGCTCTTGCCGAACGCCGTCTTTTATCAGTACATTAGAAGTAATCTGCGAATTTTCCGCACTATTTTTCAATTTCTAAAAAGAGGCTTGTATGGCAACCTATCAATTTCAAACCGAAGTAAATCAGCTTTTAAAACTCATCATCCATTCGATGTATTCGAACAAAGATATTTTCCTCAGGGAAATCGTTTCGAACGCATCGGACGCGCTCGACAAACTCAAATACCTCACCGTATCCGACGACGCATTCAAAGACGTGCATTTTGCGCCGCGCATTGACATTTCATTCGAAGGCGGGGACGAGGGTAAAGAAAGCGTGCTTATCGTGCGGGACTCCGGCATCGGCATGACCGATAAGGATTTGACCGATAACCTCGGCACGATCGCGCGCAGCGGCACGAAAGCGTTTTTTGAAAAATTAAACGAAGCGGCGTCGAAAGATTCGGCGCTCATCGGACAGTTCGGCGTCGGCTTTTATGCGGCGTTTATGGCTGCAAAAAAAATCGACGTATATACACGCAAAGCTGCCGATCCGTCCGGAAAAATTTGGCACTGGTCGAGCGACGGCACGAACTCGTACGATATCGAAGAAGTCGCATGCGGCAGCGAAGAAGCGAAAAAATACGGTTTCGATAAAAGCGAAAGCTGCGGTTCCGCCGTCGTCATGCACTTAAACGACGACAGCAAAGAATACGCGAGCCGTTGGAAGATCGAAGAACTTATTAAAAAATACAGCGACTATATCGCCTTTCCGATTTATCTTCACTATACGCAAAACAAATACGACGACAAGGGTAACGTTACGTCGAGCGAAAATAAAGTCGATCAGGTAAACAGCGCGAGCGCCCTGTGGAAACGATCGAAGAGCGATTTGAAAGAATCGGATTACGACGAATTCTATAAAACGTTGAGCCGCGACGGCGACGATCCGCTCATGTATGTCCACACGCATGCCGAAGGTACGCAGGAATATACGACGCTCTTTTACGTTCCGAAAACCGCGCCCTTCGATATGTACCAAGCCGACTACAAAAGCGGCATAAAACTCTACGTCAAGCGCGTGTTTATCACCGACGACGACCGCGAACTGCTTCCGGCATACCTCCGTTTCGTGCGCGGCATCATCGACAGCGAAGATTTGCCGCTCAACGTGAGCCGCGAAATCCTGCAGCAAAACCGCATCCTCGAAACGATCAAAGCGCAGTCGGTAAAAAAACTGCTCGGCGAATTCAAAAAACTCGGAGATGAAGCCGATAAAGCGCGGAAAAGCGAAAAGCCGACCGACGCCGAAAAAAAGGCGATCGAAAAATGGAATACGTTTATCGCGCAGTTCAACCGTCCGATGATGGAAGGTCTGTACGGCGATTTTGCAAACCGCGCGGAAATTGCGGAAATCGTACGATTTAAAACGACGTATAAACCGGATGTAAAAGACGGTGCAAGCGATATGGATACTGCCGGAAAAGACGCAGACGTTGCAAAAAAAGACGCGGGCGCGGCAAACGCTTCCGCTCAAAATGCGGCGGATAAAACTGCCGGCGAATGGACGAGTTTTGCGGACTACGTGCAGCGCATGAAAAGCGGCCAAAAATCGATTTACTACATCACCGGCACGGACGAAAACAATCTCCGTTCGAGTCCGCTTCTCGAAGCGTATACGAAAAAAGGTTTCGAAGTTTTAATAATCGCAAGCGATATTGCGGACATCGTTATCCCCGCGCTCGGAAAATACAAAGATTTCGAATTAAAATCGGTAAACAGAGCCGGCAGCGACGACGAACTCGGCGTCGATAAAGCCGAAGCCGAAAAAAAAGAAAAAGAATTCAAGCCGATCGTCGAAAAAATTAAAGAAGCGCTCGGCGACAAAGTCAAAGAAGTAAAACTCAGCAAGCGCCTTTCGGACAGTCCGTCGTGCATCGTCGTCGACGAAAACGATCCGTCCTTCCAAATGGAACGCATGATGAAAGCGATGGGACAGACCGGCGTCGATGTAAAGCCGATCCTTGAAGTGAACGGCGATCATCCGATCGTGCAAAAGCTCAAAGATACCGAGGACAAAGAACGCATCGCCGATATTTCTTTTGTGCTGCTCGATCAAGCGCTGCTCGTGAGCGGCGAAGAGCTGAAAGAACCCGCCGACTTCGTAAGGCGCATGAACAATCTTTTGAGCAGATAGATCCGCCCGCTGGGAGCGTGAATTGAAACGGCGGACGGCGCATCTATGCAGACCTTGCAACTTGTCGCTTCCTCACGGAAGCGTGAATTGAAACGCAGATGCTCGTAATGTCTTTTTTTGCAAGTTCACGTCGCTCCCTTACGGGAGCGTGAATTGAAACCGCCAAATCGTAACCGTCGCGGCAAGTGTCCCGTGTCGCTCCCTTACGGGAGCGTGAATTGAAACTTGCACCCCTTGAAAATTATTAAACGCGCGCGGGTCGCTCCCTCAGAGGGCGTGAATTGAGACGACATATTGCCGACAGGCGGTATCGCGCAGGCGTTTCCGTCGCGCCCTCACGGAAATGTGAATTGAAGCATCAAAACCGCCGAAGCGGGAACGCTCGATTTCGTCCTTTTCCTCGCTTGTACGTAAATTAAAACCATCCTGAAGACGAGACGGCATGACGGCGCACTATCGCCGGGCGTTTTCAAACTTTTTGACAAAGGCCGCCGATTACGTGTATAATAAATTGAAATTTAATTGATAAAACGATTACAACGATTTGATAATTACGGGGGCTGTATGAAAAAGATGTTCGCCGCGCTGCTTGCGGCAGTCATGTGCGTTTCTGCGTTTGCATTCGATGTTATGGAGTATGTTCCGCTCAAAGGCGCGGTAAAAAATTATACGCGTATCGATTACGGCATTACGGCGAAATTCGGCGAGTATTTCCGTACACCCGAAATGAAAATCGTCCGCGTATTCGACAGAGCGGGCAGAGAGATCGAATCGTCGGAGATGACGGGACGCGGAACGCTCGTCAATAAAATTAAAAATACGTACGATGCGTCGGGAAAACTTACCGCACAGGACGGCTACAACGCGGACAATGCGCTCATTTGGAAAAGCTCCGTTACTTACGGCGCATCGGGAAATAAAGCCGACGAATCCGAATACGGAAAAGACGGCGGTTTAAAAAGTAAAACGATTTACACGTATACCGGCAGCCTTCTCACCGATGAATCGTACTACGGTGCGGGCGGCGAACTTGTTTGGAAAATAGTATACGTATACGATGATGCGGGCAGACTTTCTGTTGAAAATCATTATTATGCCGACGGTTCGCTCGATGAAGAGATCGATTATGCGTATACGGACGGCGGCAAAATCGATACGCTGACCTTTATAGACGGAACGGGCGAAGTGCAAAAACGCAGTTATTTCCGCTACGGCAGCGGCGGAGTACTCAACGAAATTACGACGAGCGATGCCAACAATAAAACTATTGCCCGAGAAATCTACAAATACGATACCGCCGGCAATATAGCGCGGATTTCATCGTATTTGGTTGCAAAAAAATTCGGCACGACGGTTACCGAACTGGTCGGAATGTCGGAACTGACGTACGAGTATTGACGATAAAGCGCCGCGTTCGTAAACGGAGCGGAAAGCTGTACGGCAAGCTGCGATATTTTAAAAGCGGGTGCAAACTTCGCTTCCGTGCGCGACGCCGCGGATGTATTCAACGGGGATTGGAAATCGATGTACGGCGGCACGACGATCGCAAAATCGTAAATTTATTAATTATTAATTTTTTGCCGTGCTTTGTTAGAGGAGCGGCGCAAACACTCTGAATATGCGGCCGATGATGCGGCGGTAAACCGGAGTCTTTTTGTATGTCGCTTTCGTTATTTCGGCACTCTGCGCTTTCGCTTTTTGAAAGTCGGCTTCGATCTCCGCGACGACCGGATGTTTGTAGATAAACGCCGCATCTTCAAACTGGTCGAAGAGGCTTCGGTAATCGAGATTGATCGAACCGACGACGGCCGTCGTATCGTCCGAGATGAACATCTTTGCATGAATAAAACCGGGTGAAAACTCGTATACGCGCACGCCGTTTTCTACGAGAGTGTTGATGAACATGCGTCCCGTACAAAACGTGATAAAGTGATCGATCGTACGCGGAACAAGCAGCGTTACGTCCACTCCGCGCCGTGCGGCAAAGATGAGCGCGTTCATCATTTGGTTGTCGATGATGACGTAGGGCGTCGTTATGTGCACGTACTTTTTCGCCTGCGTAATAATATAATAATATACGTTTTCCGCGATATCCTGATTATTGTAAGCGTTGTCGCTGTACGGAATGACGATACCCGGCACGTCGTATTTTTTATAACGCAAGTCGAGATACGGATTGATATCTTCTTTCGTTTCGGTAACGATATCCCACAGTTCCAAAAACATGCCGGTAAACGAGCGTACGGCGGGTCCCGACACGCGGATAACGGTATCTTTCCAGTAGCCGTATTTATGCGTTTCATTGATATACTGATCGCTTAAATTGATGCCGCCGGTAAACGCGGCTTTTCCGTCGACGACGCAGATTTTCCGATGGTCGCGGTTGTTGAGGTAGGCGGTGAATATCGGTATAACCGGTGTAAAGATTGCCGCCTGCAAACCGAGCGATCGCAGGTATTTTTGATAGCTTCGCGGAGAAAGCGGCGCACAGCCGAAGCCGTCGTACATGATGCGGATTTCGATGCCCTCTTTACGCTTTTCAACGAGGGTATCGAGAATCGTTCCCCACATGACGCCGGGGAAGATTGCAAAATATTCCATAAAGATAAATTTTTTTGCAGCCTTCATCGCCCGTATCATTTCGGGAAAGGCTTCTTCGCCGCTTGGATAATACGCAATATCGCTGTGTAAATACGGCAAAAAAAATGCGGAATTTTTCAAATAGGTTATGATGTCGCGTATTTCCGGATACGGAAGTTTTTCTTCTTTGTATGTGGAGTTGATAATTTTTCGTGCGGCGTTTTTATCCGCACGGGAAATCTGCTTTTGCATTTTGCTCGTCAACGTTTGATAGTGTACTAAAATGTAAAAGCAGATTCCGCTCAGCGGGAAAATAAAGATCGGAAGGAGCCATGCGAGTTTGTATTCGTTTTTGCTTTCCCGATTTATTAAAAAAACAAAAAATACGACGCTCGCAAAAAGGCTGACGATAAAGAAGTATTCTATGGACGAACCGAGCCATAGAAAAAAACCGACAAACAGCAAAAGCTGCAAAACAAGCAGCAGAATCATAAAGACGATCCTGCCGTAAATCAGCGACTGTACGACAGGCTTGGTAAGCCATTTGTGATACTCGCTGTCTTTGCTCCGGTCGATTTTTTTTCTTCTTTTTGCCGTCATATACCCCCGATTACCGGCTTTCCGTTAATTAATAATTTTCAGCGCGGACTTCGAAAAAGCTTTGCGGATGCGCACATACCGGGCAAACATCGGGAGCTTTTTTTCCGACGACGATATGACCGCAGTTCCGGCATTGCCAAATCCGATCATCGTCTTTTGAAAAGACGAGACCGTCTTCAACGTTTTTGAGCAATTTTCGGTAACGCTCTTCGTGCGTCTTTTCGATCGCTCCGACGCCTTCAAAGAGTTTTGCGATTTTATCGAAACCTTCTTCTGTTGCAACTTTCGCAAATTCGGCGTACATATCCGTCCACTCGTAATTTTCGCCGGCTGCAGCGATTTTTAAATTTTCCGCCGTCGTACCGATGCCGCCATTGAGCAGCTTATACCATATTTTCGCGTGCTCTTTTTCGTTGTGCGCCGTCTCTTCGAACAGCGCGGCGATCTGTTCGTATCCGTCTTTGCGCGCTTTGCTTGCAAAATAGAGATACTTCGTGTGAGCTTGCGATTCTCCCGCAAACGCCGTTTTAAGATTTTCTTCTGTCTTTGAACCTTTCAGTTGTGCCATAGCAACCTCGAATAATATAATATGAGCCGCACGCAGCGATGTTTGCCGAAGCTCCGATCGCCGCGCGAACCGTATTTTTGCAACGCAAAAACCGGAAATAATAAAACAATTTATCACGGCTTCGTTCAATGTACATAGCTTTAATCGATTATACTGTGAAACCGAACGTAAGGAAAGGGGCAATGATGCCGACAATATTATAAGGCGGACGCATTGCGTTATATTCGGTTTCAGTGTATCATAGTTGTGGCAGTTGAGGGTGTTTTATGAAGATGATCGGAATCAAACTTGCGGACGGATCGTTTTATCCTCTGCTCGAAGAAGGCGTACCTGCAAAAAAAACGCTCGACTTGACAACGGCGCGCGACAATCAAACCGCTATCATAGTCGATTTATACCGCTCGGAAACAAATTCCATGGAAGGAGCGGAGTATGCGGCGTCGCTGCAGATTGACAATCTCGTCGCACAGCCGAACGGAGAGCCGGACATATCGTTTACCGTCGCCCTCGACAAAGATAATAAACTTTTTGCGGAAATCAATGACGGCAAATCCGGAGGCCGTAATACGGTTACGGTTTCTCTTGTCGAACGAGCGGCCTCCGAACATACCGACAGCGATAATCGATACGGGCCTGCGATTACGGCGGGCGCCGCGCTTGCAGCCGGAGGATTGATGCATGCGGCGTCAAAGGAAAAATCCAAAGACGACGCGCTCGATTTCAGCGATCTTGATTTGCCGGAAGAATTGGATTTGACAAAACCCGTTTCCGCGTCAGCCGAGAGCGTTTCCGATACGGCAAACGATGCCGCCGATATAATGCCGGAAACCACAATGTTTTCTCCGCCGGATTTTTCTTCAACGGAAGCGCCGGAGAAAAGCGGTTTCGATGCGGAGTCCTTTAATGCCTCCGATGATGTGCGGTTCGGCGATATCGATATTTCGACCTTTGACACGGCGCCGCAGACGGAACAAGCGCTTGACGGAAGCGACGACTTTCATTTCGATGCGTCGGATTTGCCGACATTTGATGAACCGGCAGCGGAAAAATCAGCCGTCAACGCTTCGTTCGAATCTTCCGAAGATAACGGCGTTTTCGGATCTGCGGATATTCCCGTTTCGAATGACGTATTTTCCGATACGGATTCGGCCTCAGCTGTACAAGCGGCATCCGGCAGCACCGACGACTTTCATTTCGATGCGTCGGATTTGCCTGTATTTGATGAAACACCGCCCGCACAAAGAGATGTTTCGGATATCGGCGCGGCATCCGGCAGCGATTCTTTTTCGGATGATTTTTTTGACGGCATCGATATACCGGCAAACGAAACGGACGATGCCGCACGGAATATCGATTCGCTCGATGATTTGGAATTCGGCGAAACCGATGATACAAAAACACAAGAGGGGACTACCGCTACGAAATACCAACCTGAAAAAACGATCAAAAAAAAGACAAAAGTGCCTGTACTTATCTGCCTGTTGTGCGCGTTAATCTGCGTTATAGCGGCGATATTGATTTTGTTCGTGATACCGTCAAAGTACAACGTACTCTTATCGCGGGCATCTCATCAAAATGATATTTTCGTTTTGACGCCGAAAGATACGCCGACAGCTCCGCAAGAGACGCAGGTTTTGCCCGCAAAGCCGGATGAAATCGTCGTTGCACCGAAAGCCGAAGCGCTCGCACCCGTACGTCCTGCCGCCGCTTCGAAATCGACCGGAGATATCGTGTACCGCATCAAATGGGGCGATACGCTGTGGGATATAGCCGACGCGTATTATAAAAATCCGTGGCGTTATCCGCGGATCGCCCGGTACAACAATATCAAAAATCCCGATTATATCATTTCGGGAACGACGATACGCATTCCGGCAGAGTAATCTCCGTTTCGCAAAGCAACCGTGCGGAATTTTCGTTTGTTAAAATTATTAATAAGTTTTATTCTCTTCGCCTTTGCCGTCGGTTTTTCGGGATGCAACGAAAGCGGTTTCGATTCGCTTCGCAGACTGTACGGTGAAGATGCGAATTACTATATCGGACTTCGAAAAAAAGCGGAAGGTGAAGAAAAAGCGGCACGGCAGCTTTTTCTTCGATGTTTAAAAAAAGGTTCGTATTATGCGGCGCTTCGCAGTGCGGAAGAACTCGTGCAGTTCGGTACGATACAGGAGCGGCTTTCGGCGTGCGAAAAACTCTTGGCGAAATACGGCGATGAAGATGCGATTTTGATTGCACTCGGCGCGTATGAAAATGCGGGCGAGTATTCGAAAATTCTTGCATTGACCGAATCGATTGATATGACATCGTGCAAAAACGATATCGCTCGCATAAGGCTCGGCGCGTTATTTAAAAGAAACAACCGGCAGTTTGAAGACGAAGCATACGCATGGTACACGTCGCGGCCTATGACGCTTTCGATGAATCGATTGTATCAGGAAACGGTAACCGAAAGTTTGCAGTCGGCAAAAAGCAAAATTATTAATTTCCGAATCGATGTATACAATGCGAATTACAATTCTGCGTATGAGCGGTTTTCCGAAATCCGCGAAACCGTAATAAAAAACGGTACGCTGCCGCTTACGGCGCAGATCGTTTCGGATATGGGAAAAGCTTGCCTTTACGGCAGTTCCGGTTATATAAAAAACGCAAAAATTTTTACCGAAATTGCGGCGAAAGAAAAAAACGATAAGGACATCGTTTACAACGCGTATTTTTATGCCGGAAGGCTTTACGATAAAGCCGACTCCGATTACGCGGCGGCGGAATCCTGTTTTGTCCGTGCTATGAATACGGCGCAGAGCGGAATCCGCTATGACAACGCGCTGTGGTATTTGCTGAACGGGAGCCTTCGCTTGTCGGTCGATACCGCAATGGGCGTCTTTAAAACCTATCGGGCAAATATAGACAACCCTGCGTACTTCGACGATTTTTTTGAACTTATCGTACCGCTGCTCCTCTCGCAATCGCGCTGGAGCGATTTTAAAAAAGTGTATGAGGCTGTCGACGGTTATGCGTCGGATGTGTCGGTCGGCCGTTTTGCGTATTTGTACGGAAGGCTCGTGCAGGAGGGTTTGATTGCTTCCGCCGCTCCGCGCGATGAAGCCGAAAATGCGTTCCGCCGCGTGCTTTCTCTCAATTGCGATACGTATTACAAAGCGCTTGCGGCGGTAAAGCTGGGCCTCGATGATGAAGCGGCAAAAGGCGTAATTCGTCGTACGGGAATCAATAAGAATTTTACAAAGGACGAAGAGGTCGAACGGCTGCTGCTCGGCTATGCGCTTTTTGGACTGCCGGAAAAAATTTATCCCCAATGGCTTTCGTTTACGTCGAGCGGCAAATCGATAAGCGTTTCTTGTGCCGCAGCCCTTTCGGGATTTTTAAATAAAGGAGCGTCGGGTACGGACGAATATTATGCGCAGAGTTTGCGGATCATCGCAAAAGCGGCAGCATCTGCCGATGTACCGCTCGATGAAGATGCGTGGAAACTTTTGTATCCGCGCAATTATGCAAAAGAAGTTTCGGCTTCGTGCGAAGCGTTCGGCATCGACGAAGCGGTTTTATATGCGCTTATCCGCACCGAAAGTTTTTTCAGCAATAATATCATAAGCGCTGCGGGTGCGCGCGGTTTAACGCAGCTGATGGATTTAACGGCGGATGAAATTGCGATACGCTTGAAACGGAGCGATTACGATTTGCTCGATCCTGCGACGAATATCGAATTCGGTGCGTATTATCTCGCGTATCTTACGAAGCGGCTTGGAGATTCGGCCCTTACGGCTTTTTTTGCGTACAACGCGGGAATCGGGCGCGTACGCCGTTGGATAAACAATTCGCATTTGGAACTCGGGAGACATGCGGCAAGCGATTTGTTTTTGGAAACGATTCCGTATTCGGAAACGCGCGATTACGGACGAAAGCTTATATCCGCATCGGCGATGTATGCAAGTTTGTATTACGATACGCCGGTTCCGGCCGTTGTGAAAAAAATCACAAATCGATAAAATTATAGTATATTTATAGTATTGAAAATTTTGATCGCGGTGCCGGCTGTTTCGCATTCCGAGCCGGCGGCATCGTTTCGGATTATCAGGAGGTATGATAAAAAGTGTCGTCTGAAATATCGCCGACATTTTTTATTTCGAGTTTGCGCGGATGTTTGCAGAAGACGTGTATACGTGGCGTTTCGATAAAAATCGAATGAATACGATACGCTTATTTTGCAAACTCGACTATTGAACGTGTGCGCACACGCGCACGGCTAAAAACTTTTTCGGAAATTGATTCGAAGTCCGCGAAAGCGGATACGTAGAATCTGTTCTTTGCAGAACGAGCCGAAGGCTCTTATTTCCTGCAAAAGTTTTTATTGGAGATTATATGGCAAACGAAAGACTTGAAGCTTCCATAAAAGAAGCTCTCGATATGTTCCGCCCGCAACTGCAGGCAGACGGCGGCGATATGGAATATATTTGCTTGGATGAACAAAATCGTGTTCACTTAAAACTTGTCGGCGCGTGCGGCAGCTGCCCCATGGCCATGATGACGCTTAAGATGGGCGTCGAGCGTTATCTGAAAGACGCCTGTCCCGAAGTGACGGAAGTCGTTCAGGAAGAAGAAACGGAAATGGAATAAGGACTCGCGTATGTGCATTGCAAAAAACAGAATGGTAAAAATACATTATACGCTGAAAGATTCCGACGGCACTTTGATCGATTCGTCTTCCGGGCTCGCACCTTTCGAATATCTGCACGGAAACGGTAATTTGATTCCCGGACTTGAAGCGGAACTCGAAGGAAAAAATCCCGGCGATACGTTTACGGTGACCGTTTTGCCGAAAGACGGCTACGGCGAATACGACCCGAAGCTGCATATAGAAGTGCCGCGCGATCAGTTCGATAACGGCTCTCCGCTTGAAGTCGGTATGAAATTTCAAGCGCAGACGGCAGGCGGTCCCATGACCGTGACGATACAAAACATAACGGATAAAACCGTTACCGTCGACGGCAATCATGAATTGGCGGGAAAAACGCTCGTCTTCGACGTCAGCGTCGTCGATGTGCGCGAAGCGACCGACGAAGAGCTCATGCCCGAAATGTCCGATTTCGGAGGTGGGTGCGGAAGCTGCAGCGGGGGTTGCGGCGGCTGCGGCGGGGGGTGCGGAAGTCACGATTATTGATAATTGGAAGAGATTGCTTTCGAACGCAATGCGTATTTTTGCGGTTGAAAAATTTTTAAATAGTCCTACATGATGCCGAGTGCGGCACAAAGCGTTTTAAAATTTTCTTCCGCCGAAACGTTTGCAAGCGGAACTGTTATATCGGCAAACGATTGATAGGCTGCCGTCCGTTCCGTAAAAATATCATGAAAAATCGATTTCACTTCGTTTTCGGTTTTCGGATTTTTGCGTGCGATATATGCCGGCAGATTTTCAATAGTGCCGTCACTGTTGAACGTGATTTTTTCTAAAATTCTTTCGAAAGCGATCTCTTCCGATACTTCGAGAAAAACAAAAATTCCCAAGTCGCGCAAACGCATGAGCGCGGGCGCGTTGTCGCATATACCGCCCCCGGTCGCAATGACGATTTTTTTCCCCGCACATTTTTTTTCAAGCACGCTGCAGACTTTTTCTTCCGCACTCATAAATTTTTCGGGACCGTAATCGAAGTATATTTGCCGAGGCGTAAATCCCGTCTGTTTTGTGATGATTTCATCGATATCGACAAAAGAAAATGAAAGCTTTTGTGCGAGAAGACGACCTTGTGTTGTTTTGCCGGAATGCTTTATGCCGAAAATAATATATGCGGGATCGAGAGCTGATGTCATGGATTCAGTATATTGTTTGTAATTGCAAAAGTCCATAACTTACAGTATGCTTTTTATATGAATATCTATGCGGCGCTTGCGCTCTGTTTCGTTCCTCTTATTATTATGTTTTTTTTCGTGCGCCGCTTCGCACAAACAGGGATAATCCTCTGTTTGTATGCCGTACTGCTCGGTTTGCTTGCCGTCGCACCGATTTCGATTTTGCAGTTTTATGCAGCCGATATTCCATTTTTGAATTCCGATCATTGGATTACGCAGCTTTTACGTGCGGTTTTATTTAACGGGCTTATTGAAGAATTTATTAAAATTATCTTTATGCTTTTTTTGCCGTCCAAGCGGCTTTCGCTCGGCAAATTTTTTTTGTGTGCGTGTATCTGCGGCATGAGTTTGGGATGTTTCGAGTCGGCAATTTATTTTTTGCAGCACTTGCAGCAGGCGAATACGATCGGCGCGCATCTCATTTACGCGCAGATTTTTACGAGAATGTTTACAAGCGATGCGGTACATACCTTATGCGCGGGATTGGGTGCTTTGTTTATCCGTTCGATAAAAAGGATGCGGATCGATATAGCCGCAGTTCTGTTTGCGCCGCTTATTCACGGGCTATATGATTTTTTTGCTCTTTACGATGACTTCAAATGGTTTTCCGCTGCGGCGATTTTATTTTTGGCCGTTCAATGCAGGATCGGTTATACGAGTCAGGCCGAAGAAAAAAGCGCGGGAGAAAAAATACCGGAAAAATCGGGTGCGGTAAAAAAAACGGAAAAGATATTGAAGGAAAAAGCCGTTCGAGAAAAGGTATCGAAAGAAACAAAAACCGGCGGGAAATCGGCACAAACCGAACGATCGGAAAAAGAAAAAAGCACAGAAAAGAAAAAATTGACAAAAAGAAAAACAATACGAAAGAATTGAAAAGAACGGCTTTCGGCAAAAAGACTACCGTGATTCCTTAGGAGAACTCTGTCGCAAGATGCTTTGTGTCGAGTGCCGATGATTGGAGAAGCTCGGCAAATCCTGCGCGGGGAACTTCGCGCTCGCTCCGCGCTCGTTGCAAGTGGCGCGGGAAACTTCGCTCGGTGGACAGATTTTCCAGACTTACCACACTTTCAAAATACATTTGGCTTTATGCCTAGAGCGTTGAGAGAGAAAAAAGAAAAAAAATGAAACAACGGATGGTTTTGTAAATGTTAAATAAATCAAGAATATTCGTTTTATTAATATTATTCATTATATGTAATTTGTATTCAAATAGCCTTTCATCGAATAATCATAACGCTTATTCAAAATTTGAATATGATCTAGCTGATTATTTGCCGAATGTTAATGGGCGTGGGGAAGTCTTTATAAATGAATCAAATAAAAATGATTGTTGTGTTAAGATGTATTTTTATACTTCAATGTATCAGATTCATTATTATATAAGTTTTACAGAACACAGTTTTAAAGGTTTTTCAGAGAAGATAACGTATAATGAACAATATACTATAAATAATTCAAAAAAAGAGCATCTGGAAGATTTTGAAGGCGAAAAAAGTGAAATTTCAAAACAGTCGGAGCGGGTTCAAAAATATCTTAATCTTGCTTTGGAACTTATAGATGAATCTTTGAAGTAAAATGTAATGATTATTATTTTAAGGGAAATTTTTCTTATCGGACAGAAAAATGAAGAACATATTGATTGCCATTATCGGAACTTGTATGCTTTGCTCTTGCTCCGCTTCCGACGTTCAAATAGCGGAAGATAATCTTTTGTTTTTCGGCTCGACCGACAGCGACGTATGGATAGGTGATACGCAAATTGCTTTTGCCGCGTTAAAAGAGCAATGTAAACTGTCCGGCTATGACGATGTGCCTGATTGCTTTTATGATTCTGCGGAACATCGGCTTTGGCTTGTAATATACAGTACACGCAGGGCATATGACATACTCGAAAACAAAGTAAGCAGAGATATTTTTTTCTATGAAGTAAAAGATAAAATCGCTGATATTCAAAATCCTATAGTTAAAAAAAACCACATCGGTTTTGTATACGGTATCGATGACGGAAAAGTGTTGATATCAAATGATAGAGATGCCGGTGCATATCGATATATTATATCACCGCTTGCAGACGATACGGCGATACATATAACGATTAATAAGGGAGCACTTTTTGAACCGATCGCATTTAAAAACAATAAGATATTTTTTTACAAAGGGTATTACAAAATCGATGAGGCGGCATTTATTCCGTATGAAAATGAATGGGGACATTACGGTGTACCGAACGACGGAATCGAACTGGTACGTTCGAGCGAAGACGGATCTGTAAAACAATACAAGTTGATCAGGATGTGGGAATATTTTAACGTATCAGCGGACGGAAAAAAGCTCGTAGGAAGAGATAGAGACGGACGCATAATGATTTATGATTTGGAAACAAAAACGGCGTACGATACGGGTTTGAAACGCGATTTATTGAAAGGTACGAGGTATAAAGGCAAAGATTTATATTATCTTGACGGAACATATCTTTATTTTTCAAAAGATACTTCCGAAACGTCATCCCCCATCAGACATTTTCTTTTGACGTGGTATCCCGGACTTATTTGGTACAGACACGATTTAGACACGAAAGAAACGGTTGGAATATCCGCTCCGAGTAAGTTCGTGGATATAGTCGGGAAAATAAAGTGAATGCGGCTTCCGTACAGTAGGGGGACTTTTTTTGTAAAAGAAAAGGTGGGTTTGCTCTGATAAGTCGAGATTTGAAAAACGACCAAGCTGTTTTTCTTTTATCCGTGCGGAGGCTTTCATGCTTTATCCTTTCGAATAAAATAACAAGGTATGAAAGACTACCGTGATTCCTTAGGAGAACTCTGTCGCAAGATGCTTTGTGTAGAGTGCCGATGATTGGAGAAGCTCGGCAAATCCTGCGCGGGGAACTTCGCTCTCCGCGCTCGTTGCAAGTGGCGCGGGGAACTTCGCGCTCCGCTTCCGATGCACGGCACGGATGCCGTGTCGCATTTTTGCATAACATTTGCGCATTTTGCGCAGCAAAATGCGGTAGTGAGCGATACAAGGATGTAACGCGAACGGACACTGCTCGGAATTGCTCTAATAAGTCCGAAGTCGAAAAACGCTAAATCGTTTTTCTTTTATAGGAGACGCACGGCAATTCCTGCGCGGGAAACTTCGCGCTCCGCGCTCGTTGCAAGTGGCGCACTGCTCGGAATTGCCGTGCTCTTGACTATTTACCCGATAAACAATACTATAATCGAACATACGACGCGGGGTAGAGCAGTTGGCAGCTCGTCGGGCTCATAACCCGGAGGCCGCAGGTTCAAGTCCTGCCCCCGCTAAAACAGACCACTCAGAAATGAGTGGTTTTTTGTTTTTAACAGGAGTTAAGTTACGGAAATCAATTTTGGGAAATTGCTGTTGTCATTGAATGAGTTATGGTATTTTTAGAAAAAAGAACAATTTTTTTTGAGTGTTTTATGGATATTCCTGATTTTAAAACCTGTAAAGTGATTAAAATTGAGTTCAATAAACAGATAATAGACAGATATGATTCAAAACTTGATTTCCGTGCTCTCACAGCAGTTCAACAGCGACATCTGCAGCGAGTTTGCAGCGCAAACTCGGCAGTGAGCAAAGCGAAGGAAGTCATTGATTGCAAAAATAAAACCAATACGGAGGATTAAAAAAATGAAAAAGTGCTTTTATATTTTGTTTCTCCCATTCTTATTATTATTGGCCTCATGTTTGGTTTACCCTGCAAAAACTAAAACGTATTCTTCTAATAATTGCTCTTATTTTCTGTATGGTGTTGAAATATACGCTAATATTTTTGGCTGCATTGGAAATGGAGGTGATATACCTCCTTATAAACTAATACTAACTTGTGATATTAAAAATACATTATGTAAAACCGTTACTTTTGAAGAAGTTATTGTCAATAAAAATACATTTGAGTATAGAAGCAATGAATTATTTTCAACTACAGATTCCGAGGGTGAACGATATGATTTACCGAAAGAATTTAATTTGGATGATATGGAAGACGATACACCGATATATATAAGTTTAAAAGTGAAGTTTGAATTATCCGATGGAAGTGTCAAGGAAGAGTGGTTGGGGTTTGTATTATATCCCAAGTTCAAAACGCAATGGCTAAATTCTATGTTTTCGGTTTAAAAGAAAGAAGAATACTAAAGTGTCGCGTAAAACCTTGCCGCTAATGGGGAACACTCGTATAATAAAACGAATGGCGGAGAAAATGGTAGAAGGCAGGTAAGTTGAAAAATATTTTTCGATGCATAAGGTAATTATGTTGGAACAGGAATAGATTCGTCAACGTATAATTACGGTTATGTTTCTCGCGTAACTATAATGTGTATAACATTAGGAAGTATCCATGGACAATATGATATGAAGCCGTTCTTCCGCCAAACCGGTACTAAACCGGTTTATTGGAGTATGAGCGTCGGTTCTAATTATGGATTTAATTCAAGGTAACTTAGATGTCAAAAGTAATTAAACGCTCTATATTAGTATCAATTTGTCTTTTGTTAGTTTTTTCTTTATTTAAAAAACGCAAATATTATGAGTTTACTTGTAAAAATGATACAAGTATGAAAAATATATTTAATCCAACTCAAATAAATCAGTTATCAAAAAAAGACTCTATTATGAGGATATCTGTCGGTAATGTAATCTTCTTAAAAACTCAGCATTTGGGTTTTAGGATTTTTGCTAAACAGAATTTTAAGCAAGTACGCATCAATCAATTTGAAATTTTATATGACAATAAGCATAGAATTTTAAAAAGGCATAATGTTTATGAACCGGATGATTCTAACAAGAATAGGGTTATTTTCAAAAATTATGAAGTTGATGGTATTAATTATTCAGGAGTTGAAAAATTAATATTCTCCGATTTTAATACAAAAGACTTTTGCTGGGTAAATTTTTATAATATGTTTAAATGGCGACATGGAAAGCTGAATGATAAATTTCCTGTAAAAATTGTCTGCCATTATTCATTAGATGAAGAAAATTACACAGAAGAAATTGACTACATCGTAGAATGTAAAGAAGCATATCCGTCTCGTTTATACAAGACTTTTTTAATCATTTAACTCCACAGGGTAAAAATTAAAACTCCGTAGTTTTTGAAGGAAATTGCTCAGATCGCGCTGCCGCAGGCTTCCGTACAAAGGCTTTCCCCGGAGAAAGAATTTTCCGTAATGCAAAGTACCGGCGGGAACTTTTCTGTTCATAAAAAACATTTCTTCCAAAAATGAAAACCTCTGGCACATTCCGTTGCCGTTCGTGGCAGCTCCATTAAGCAGAATGTGCGTTATGAATAGTCGCAAGAAATAAGTTTTCGACATGGCATAAAATAATTCCATAACAATCACAATAGTATTTTACAATTCGTCATTGGTGCATTATAATAAAACGGTTTGCAGGGTGATTGTTAATAAATAAGGAGAGTTTTTGATTTCTTATGTAAATCCTTTACATATCAGTTAATTCTAGTTCACGAAGCGGATTATCTTTATAAAATCTATTATAATAGATTTGTAAAATATAAAGAAGTTCGAAAATTAGGAGTTTTAATAATTATAAAAGATAAAGTTGAAAAGGAAATAGCATATTTTCCAAGAGAGTTTTCATTTATAAAAGGATTTTATCGTTATTCATACATAATAATATTGAGTTCTGAAAATGATTTATTAGAGTTTTGTAAAGAGGAGTATTTTTCTTAGGCCATGAAAAAATAAAATTCGAAAAGATCAATATGATGATACTATACATATGGAAATCTCAGAAGAAGATGATGTAAAAAAAGTATTGACCTTTTTCATGAGACAGGTTTATATACGATTTCCAAAAATGAGGATGGAACTTATGGCGTAGGATTAACAAAAATAAGTGACAGCGAATATTATAATGCGTATTCAGTGCTTTGTACGAAAAACAATCAGGGATTTTCAGAATGATTGAAAAAAAAATTTTAATAATCTTTATAATTTTTTCTTTTTTGTTTTTATTAACTTCTTGTAAATCAAGAGAAGAGAGGAGTATTATATCTCATATAAAGAAAAATAATTCTATTGATTTATCAATTTATTGTAAGGAGTTTGATGAAATAATAATTTTCGAAGAGGGGCACTATTATGATGTACATGAAAATGGATGGATTGGGCCGAAAATATATTATTTTCAGAAAGGAAATATAAAAAAAATAATAAATCTTCACTGTGTTCCTGCTGATGTTCCGTATGGTAACGTTATAGAGTTTTATCCGTTTAATGATGGAAAAATTATCCTAAGTAAGGAAATTACTAAATTTTATCTTACTCATATATACATTTATAAAACAGGGAAAATATGGGTGCTTGAAAATCAAAAAAAAGACATACAAACGCGGTTTTTTGAATAAAGGATTTTTTATTCAAAAAAATGCAGGTTCGTTCCAGCTGTATCACTACGCGGGGAATAACCCCGTGAAGTATACGGATCCGGAGGGAAGGTTTTTAACACGGCAATTTCTTGCTGGTCTTTCACGATTAACCAGTGGCATATTAGAAGAAGTTGGCGCCGCTGGCATAAGTGCAGGAACTGTTGGTGTTGGAACCGGTGTGGGTGTTTTTCTTGGATTGGATGGTATTTATAATATATCTGATGGATTCGCAAAAGCATTATCTGCTTGTTTCGATATTGAGTATGGAGGGATAATAAATACAGTTACGACAGAAATTCTTATTACTGCGGGAGTTGATAAAGAAATTGCCGAATTGGTCAGCGCTTCTTTAGATGTGGTACATGATATTATAGATCTGATTGTTACTCCGGGTAAAAAAGATGTATCGCAAATAATAAAAAAAATCGATTTAGTTAGAAAATTTTTTGTAGCCAATAATGTTGTTAATGGCTTAAATACTCTAAATGATGCACTTGTGTCGGTTAGTGATAAGATTCTTGCGTTAAGGACGTCGTTAGATGAAAATGAGTAACGAAATAAAAAATTGTTTAATGACAATTCTGCCTATAGCTATTGATCCTATTTTCGGGATATTATTTATTTTTATTAAAAATAAATATATTGCTTGTTTTATTTATTCTTATCTTCTTCTCAGTTTTCCCTTAGTAGGAATTATTATTATAATAAAAAAGAAGGTATTCTTAAAAATATGGCTACTAAAAAAAGAAAAACTTTTTTTAGGGAGTCTTTACATTGGAGTATGGCTACTTGGTGTACTGTATTTTTGGGGTGATATTATAAATTTTTATATGAATCTTTTTAACTTGAAATAATACTTTGACTGCGTAGTAGTCTAAAAATTTTACAAAGTGCAGACACTTTAGATTCGGTGATTTCCGGTTGCTATAATAACAAAAATGTGAGCACAAAATAATTCCATAACAAACGAAAGAAAGTATTTTACAATTCGATATCGATGTACTATAATAAAAAATAAAGTGATTTGAAAGAAATCTCTGCAAGATATTCCATGAAATACTTTGCAGTTTCGTTCTTTGACAATTCAGCAGCGGCTCAAAATCATGGCGTTTGAGCTGTAGAAAAAGCATATTCGCCAAAAGTATGTTTTTTTTTACAGAAGTTGCAAAACACTTTTTAATGCAGAAAAATCCGCTTACGCCGGATTGCTTCCCCGCGCAGCGTTCCCGCCGCAAGCGGTCGCGGCGGCGGGAATGAGGGTTACCGATGAGAAAGAGAGCCGAAATGACTAGCCTAACACATGAATTTGCAGTTATAGATAATAATGAATTAGATAAGAATACCGGGAAATTTGTTATCTATGATAAGAAATTATTAAAATCTATCATGTATATTCATGATGATATACTTTGTTTGTTTATTGATAAATTAAAGAATATAAAATTCTATGATTACAAAAACATTAAAGAAATAGATAATTTAGCATATATGGGTATGACATATATTCATAATGACCAACTTTTAGAACTGTATAATCGTATTCATATATTTATGGAAACTTTAGGAAGCGAAGAGATCTTAAAGGTAATGGAGGGGAAAAAATTGGATAAGGCTTTTGTAATAACAGAATTAAAAAATTTTCTGGATTTTATTTTATCGGCAAAGTATAAAAACATGAATTTGATTCATTTCGGTATATAACGATAATAGATTCTATGTTTTTTTATATACTTTTCCGCTATATGAAACAAAGTATGAAAAACTTTTCGTATCACAGATATGGGAAGCTGCACAAAAAATATATGCAGAGTATCCGGAATTACTAAAAGCAGCTGCACAAACTTTAGGGCTGGAATAATGACTATGATCTATAGATATATTTTTAATACCAATCAGGATGATCCTACAAGAGAGATAAGAGAGTACTTGGTTTGTCATAAAATCAAATACTCAGAAGGATTGCTTTTAATTTTTGAGATACCTGAGAGTAGAGCAGATTTTATAGAAGTTAAAGAATTTTTAGATACGAAGGCTGGAAAGATAATACAAGTCAGGCTTGACTATTCTAAAAAAGAACTTAATGGAGCTGCATATTTACAGTTATGGCTCAGAAAATATTCCGGTTACCCTCAGCCCGAAACAATTGATGTCAAAAAATCATATATAAATTATACTTATGACATTGCGAATTTTTGCACAAATTGCGGTAGCGGACTTATTCAAAACGATTCAAAGTCTTACAATTTCAATCGCGGGATCTTTCAATGTACCAGGGGGTCTCCTGGTGAGGGACATATTTATAATAACTATACAATAAAGCTATCAGAATTTAAGATTTTAGACAAGAAAAAAGCTCTTGAGATTCAAGAAAATATGGCAAAATTCTATGGTGATAATGATTATGAAGAACTTACAAATTATTTAAAAAATTTATCTCAGGAATATATAAATGAATAGGATTATTATAAATTTATTTCTTCTTGAGTGTGTTTTATTTGTCTATGTTTTTGTTTATAGCGTTTCTCTAAATATTCTTTTATTTCTTAATAAGGATATTATAGAGAAGCAATTTAAGAATTTAAGATACAAATTATATGTGTATGACAACAGTGATAATGGAAAGCCCATTCCCCGGAAAAAAAGAATAATAATTATAAGTGAAATGATAAAACAGGGTAACAATATAAGAGGGAGAAAATTATTTGCGATACTTCTAAAGCTTTATAACTCCCTATATGTAGTGATAAGTTTGCTTTTAATTTTTCTTCTAGTTTTTATAATCTTATTTAATATTTCTCATCGTGATTAAGTTTTTAAGCTTTATATTAAGTTTTTTTATGACGGGAGAGCTTTTATTGTTTATTCAAAATAAAACCGTAGACACATTCCGCTATCCTTCCCGTTAGCTATAATCTATATTATCTTTATTTAAAAATAGGTTTCGATAGCGATCCAAAATAATTCTGTAATTAAAAGAACTGAGACAGCTTGGAGAAGAAATGTTTTACAAAGGAACAATTAATGGAGTAAATTTGTATACAAAAAATTATGAAGATGGTTGCTATGCTCGAGCAACTGTTATTGCAGGAGAATTGGAAAAATTAGGTTTTGAAGTAACAGATTATTCTTATGTTACAGCTCCTGTTATGCCGGGAGTTATAAAGGCAGAAAACGCGGCAAAAAGAGATCCTTCAAAAGTTCCCGATAAAGATTCAGAAGGTAATTCTAATCGCTATAGATTTCATGTAGCAGCTACAGTTATTATTGATGGAAAGAAATATGTGGTAGACCCGTATTATCATAAGTCGTGGTTATCAATATCGGAACAAGAAGATTGGTATTCTTGCCAATATCCAAGGGGAACGTCTACACAACCCGCACATGATAAAAGAGGGAATCTGATTGGACCTCCGGCTATGACTTCGTGGAAAACACGAAGTGGTTATACAGGAACATTATCTATAAATGAATATGCTCAGGGATGGTTAAAGAATTATGATTCTGTAAAAAGAGATAATAAAAAAACAAAAAGAACAATGATCCATACATGGAGTGGCAAATGAAAAGGAACTTTTTAATAATAGGATTATTTATAATTTTTCAGATAAAGGCTCGTTGCTTTTCGGGGATAGTTTTTTGGGAATATGATAAAAAAGATACATATGATATAATAACCACAAAAAATTATAATGAATTGATTAAAGAAAAAGCATGTTCGGTTTTTGTATCTTTTGATAAATGCTTGAAGTATGATAAAGAGGTATTGGAATTTTATTACCCAGATGAAGAAATAATGAATATGAAAATACAATTAAGAGATTATGATATTGGAAATGCATATTTTTCTGTTGTTGTTAATAATGAAATTGTATTAACGGGATTAAACAGGCTTGGGTACTTTGGTGCAAAAATGTTAAAAGAGGATAGTGAGAATGTAATATATATATGTTGGATAGGAGTTGATATAAAGAGATTTAAATTAACAACAGATTATACAGCTGCATTTAACATGTGTTTGGATCAAGAAGAAGATTTAAAAAAAATTTGTACTAAAAAAATAGATGATTACTTTCTTAAAGAATAATAAAAGAGTAAAGATTAAACCTTATAATTTTTGTAAAACTGCTTACGTCACTGCTATAAGCTCCTAATATCGAAATAGTATTTTACAATTCGCCATTGGTGCATTATAATAAAACGATTTGAAAAATATTTTCTGCAAGATATTCCCATGAAATATTTTGCGGTTTTGTTCTTTGACAATTCAGCAGCGGCTCAAAATCATGGCGTTTGAGCTGCAAAGCCGTCTACGACACGAGATATGCATATGGTGCTGATGCCTTG
Source organism: Treponema socranskii subsp. paredis ATCC 35535 (assembly GCA_000413015.1). Classification (GTDB taxonomy): domain Bacteria; phylum Spirochaetota; class Spirochaetia; order Treponematales; family Treponemataceae; genus Treponema_D; species Treponema_D paredis. The sequence goes on along the minus strand of KE332515.1, from coordinate 1,425,371 downwards.
GGTGCCGAAGGCACGCTAGATAATAATTTCCGCTTATGCAAACGGCGCGCTTGCGCGACGTACGGAAACAGGGCTGCGAAGTAGACGTCCGGTAACCTAAGTGAAACGATCTACTTTAACACGATGTGGACATGGCACATAGATAAGGGGCTTTCACAGGAGCAGCAGGGGCAGTATTCGAAACATATCTACTTGGGTGAAACGAGGATCGTAACGAAGCAGACGAGTGATCTTGAAGAGCATTACGGGCAGAGTGAAGAGCTGCATCATCAGTATTATTATCATCCGGATCACTTGGGAAGTGCACAGCTCGTGACCGACTACGAAGGAAACGAATACCAACGCATAGAGTATACGCCGTACGGGGAACTGTGGGTAGAGAAGAAGACGGAAAAAGCAGAGGGCTTGCGGTATTTGCCGTACGCTCATGCCGCGTAAGCGGCGAGTGAAATAATTTTCCGCTATGCGCACGACCGCAGGTCGTACAAGTTTACCGCGAAGGAGATGGATGAGGAAACCGGGCTGTACAACTACGGAGCGCGGTATCTCGATGCGAAGTACAGTCGGTGGCTGTCGACGGATCCGGCGGTGAGTGATTACGTACCGCTTGCGCCGGTGAGTGACGAGGCACGCAAACATAATCAGAATTTGCCCGGTATGGGCGGTGTGTTCAACGTCGTAAACTTCCACCTGTATCACTATGCAGGGAATAATCCCGTGAAATATACGGATCCGGATGGAAGAGTGTCCAAAACAATACAAAACACATTTTATTGGTAAAATCAGAAAATGGTTCTGTTTATACAGTTTTAAAACCAGGTGAATTTTACGCGGGGGATCATGATGGAATTCTTTGCCACGATGGAACAACATTTAAAGAATATGGAAAAACTAGAACAACCGTAACACAAGATAAAAAAGGTAAATTCAAAGCTAATGGCGGTAAGCTTATGAATTTTCTTGGTAATATCGCTAAATTTTTAAAGAATTTGATGCCCAATAAAAAACGTCATGAAGACAACTACGGGGAATATAAATATGAGGGAGATAAAACAAAACATGAAGCGGATTTTCTTCACAAGTTGGTGGGAGGGTGATAAAGAAATTGATAGAAATAATGACAAACAAACAGATACCATAAACGGAGAAGACCTTATAAAACCGATACTTCCTGATCAAACAGACCGGGAAACAAATATTGAAGACACATGGAAAAAATTAGGAGAAACAAATGAAAATCAATAAAGCTCTACTTAGTATCATTTTCATTTATGTTTGTTCTTGTTTTGCAAAAGAACTTGCCGATTATGACACCCCTACAAAGCGGGAACAAAAAGCAATTGACCGAGGAAATCTTATAATATATGCACTTGGAGCTTATTACAAAGACAATGGCGTTTATCCGGACAGTTTGGAAGATTTAACACCAGTGTATTTGGATAAAATACCAAGACCGGGTTTAAGCGACGGTCTTAACTTTCGGACAAAATTCCAATATATTAAATGGCCTAAGAGTTTTAGAATAAGTTTTAGATATGATATGTTCTCTGAATTTTACTATGAATCGTCTGAGGGGAAATGGCGTTATGAAAATCATTGATACCTGTTGACGTTGATGAAAAATATCCTATTTCTGTTTTGGTTTAATGTATAAAATAAGAGATTAAAATATGAGGATGCAATTATTTATCATCTTTGTTTCGTTTTTCTCTTTTCAAACATTTGCGCAGCAATGGAATTGCATCGAATATTTAAATAAAAATATGATTGTTAGAATCTCTAATTCTGAAAACGATATTCGTGAGATTCCTCTTGGGACGGATGAAATTTTCTTATATTCTAATTTCTGCGGTAATAATGAAATAGTATTTGTTACAGAGAGTAATAATCATAAAAGGTTTATTAAAGTAATAGAAAAGAATACTGGAATGATAAAAAATTCTATAAAATGTAATGTTCTGAGAGGAGTTTCATCACAACAATATTTTTTTTCGCTGGAGTTTAATAAATTAAAAAATAAAAATGATGTGGTAAAATATAATTTATTTTGTGACGAAAAAGAAGTTTTAGGTGAAATTCCAAACTCTTTTGTTATACAGGGGACTGAAAAATTTATTTCAGGTTTTTGGTTGGATTTAAAAGAAGGAAAAATCTATATTAATCTTATTGATTTATCCGATCGGAAACAATTGTCTACTCCGTTTTTTATAATTTATGATGTTATTCATAACAAAGTTTTATTAGAAGAAACTGGAAGATTTTTGTTTAATAATCCATATGAAGAAAGAGGGAGACTGTTCTTTTCAAGAGATAAATTTCTTTATAGTCTTAATTTAAATATATTTTCGATAACTCCGATTGTGATAAAAAATCTTTTATTAAATAAAAAACAGAATTTTTCATTGTGTCAGCGGCATAGCGGTTCTGTAATATTATCCGTTGAAACACAAAAACGCAGTAGTTTGTCAAAAATGATAGATGGGAGAGGCTATGTGCTGAAATACGAATACTTTTTAGGAAGTTATGATGGTGACTGTATTATAATAAATAATAAAATAAAAGAATTGACAAATGTAAAAGCAAAGAATTTCTTATGGAATTAAACATTCTGTATTTAATTATGGTGTCGGTATGCGCGGCTCTGAAACCGAAAACCAAGTTATGGATGCGAGTGAGGGAACAACTTGGCAAACTGGACGAAACACGCAAGACAGACAGAATCCAAAGGCACAATCAAATAAGGTAAATAAAACATGGGCACCCTTTTCTACGAAAACATTACCTGATTTTCAAGCAAAAATTGATTTTTCAAAATTACAAAGGAAAGAGGAAAATTGATATGAAAAGATTCTATTTATTTATGTTTATATTTTTGTTCTTCCGCGCAGAATATTATCCTAAATCTGTAGAAGTACCTCTGACTGATTTTATACGTGCTAGGATTGTACAAGATACCTACAGAAATAAAGACAATTGGAAAGAAATTACTAAAAATAATAACCAATTGTATTTATTTTATAAAATAGATATACATGATGGTCATAAATATATATCAGAACTCTATTATGTCTTAGAAAATATACGAAGTGAAAGATATATACTTGGGGGTTTTTCAAAAAACAAAGGTTTTTTTAATCATAATTTAAAACCATTTACTATCAGAGGTGGCGTTGATATAAAAACGGAATTTATGCAAAAGTACCTATTAGGATTATCTATGGCAACCATAAAATCCCCTTTCATTATTAGAGGAATTGCATTAGATGATGATGGAGAGGTCTATGAAACGGAAGTAATGGAAATGTTTACTATCGATTCTAATAAAATGACAATTGAGGAATGGTTGCCAAATTTGTGATTAATATTTTTCTATGATATTTGGATGCGAAGTATTCGCGCTGGCTGAGCGCGGATCCGGCTGTAAGTGATTACATACCGCAAGCGCCGGTGGATGATGAGGCGAAAAAGTACAATCAACAACTTCCCGGACAGGGCGGTATTTTCAACATTGTAAACTTCCAGCTGTATTACTATGCGGGGAATAATCCGGTGAAGTATACGGATCCGGATGAGAAATTTATTGGGGTGATAATAGGAGCTGCTGTTGGTACAGTGGTTTCAGGTGGTTGTGAAGTATTTAATCAGATTGTTATACAAGGTAAATCACTTGATAATATCGATATGAGGAAGGTAGCTATAGTAGCGGCAGGGGGAGCTGTTAGTGGTGCAGTAGCTGGTACTGGAATTGGGCTAGTAGGTCAAATTGCAATTAATGCAGGGATAAGTACTGTTCAGAACGTAGGTAATCAGGCACTTGATATAAGTGAGGGTAACCAAGAAAAATTTGATGTTGCTTCTTTAGTTGTTGACACAGCTATGAGTGCGGTTTCAGGCTGGGCTGGAGGAGCTGGTAGCGGTTCAAATAAGGTAATTGATAACGCTGTTAAACAATTAACAAATAAAGTTTCAAAGGAAATAAAGCATAATGGATTAAGCAATATTGGGAAAAGTCTAACCGGCAAAACAACAACTAATGCTGTTAAGTATTTTCAGAAAAATACAGGTAAAGCAATAAAAGGTATACTTAATAAAGTACCGGATTCTGCCATTTTAACAACTGCGCAAAATGGATTAAAAAAACTTGCAGAGGATATTACAAATAGGGATTAATTAAAAATATGAAAAAAATAAGCGCTGATGGTTTTTATGATTTTACATTGATGTTTTGTTTGGGGTTGTATATACTTGGTATTTTTATGTTTAGGAGGTCGGTTTCAAGATTTTTTAATTTTGTCTTTGTAAAATACAGTCTTAATAATGTTTTGTTTATTATAAGTTTAATATTTGTTATTATTAATTTATATGTTTTCTTTAATAGAAGAAAAAAAAGAAACAAAAAAATAAACAAGCAAAGAACAGAAAATGATATATGGGGTAGTGATTTTATAATTTTATTTAAAATTTATTATTTTGTTTCAATGTCAGTAATAATGTTTTCGATTCTAAATATAGTATTCTCAAGGGTAGAATTAAATTCAAGCTTTGTGAGAAAATATAATTTGTTAAACAGAGTCGTCAAGGAATACAGTATAGAATCATTTAATTCTGTTGCTATAATTCCAAGTTATTATACAAGCAGGCAAGGTAATAGTTTTCGTATTGTTTTAAAAATTTACGGTGAAGAAAATTTTACTTTTATGGATTTTCGTGATCGATATCAAATGTTAAAGTTGCTGCAAGATTTGAAAAAAACAAAACCATTTGTTATTGATAAAAAAGAGTTAAATAAATATTACTCAAAGAATGTTATTTATTGGGATAATGAAGAACGAAAGCTTTTCGAAGAAATTTTTAGTCATTAACATGTGCAAATAAACGGCACAGTACTTTATAAACTCGAAGGGATGACGGTGGTCTGATAAGTGCATCGGGTGCGAAATTTAAATATCAAAAACAAATTGTAAATTTTGAATGGAGAGTTTTAATGTATTACAAAGTTATATGTGAAGATAAATATGAAACTATATCTGGCCTTTTTTTTATTAAATTTCTTAATCCCATCGTAGAAGATGTAGATGGAATACCGATCATTACTGATGATTATACATGGCCGTTACCAACACGATAGTTTTATTAGGAGGAAAATATGATCTTAGGTTTTATGATTATAATTGGTTTTTGTGTGTATTGTAGCTTTTTCTTTATCAGAGATATTTTAATTGGAACAAAAAAATTAAGGAATCCTATGTATGATACTGATGCGAAAACGAAATATGCATTAAAACGGGGAATTGTAGGTTTATGTATTTGTAGTATAGCGATATTATTTTTTGGTGTTAATTTGCTTCTTTGTGTAATTCCATAATCATTGTTATGGAGGAGCAAAAGGTAAACTCAAGAGAACTATAAACTAGAAAAGTCAAATAGAGCGATGGGTATCACTATCAGTATTATTATTATCCGGATCATTTGGGTTCTGCACAGCTTGTGACCGACTACGAAGGAAATGAATACCAGAGGATAGAATATACACCGTACGAGGAGCTATGGGTAGAGAAAAAGACGGCACACGAAAAGAACATGCGATACTTGCCGTACGCTCATGCCGCGTAAGCGGCAAATGAAATAAATTTCCGCTATGCGCACGACCGCAGGTCGTACAAGTTTACGGCAAAGGAGATGGATGAAGCACGCATGATAGCCGGCGTTTCGTGCGTGGGGCTCTATTACTACGGTGCAAGGTATCTCGATGCGAAGTACAGTAGGTGGCTGAGTGCGGATCCGGCAGTCGGGGAGTATATAAACGGAACAAGTGTAGGTGAAGGCGGAATCTACAACACGATAAACTTCAGCCTGTATCATTATGCAGGAAATAATCCGATTAAATATACGGATCCGGATGGAAATTTTGTAGAAACAGCATGGGATATAGCCTCTTTGGTATCAGGAGTTGGCTTACTCGTCGCGGATGTAAAGGCTGGTAATGTAAAAGGCGCGATAATTGATGGTTTGGGGATAGTTGCTGATGCCGCCGCTGTAGCATTGCCGTGTATCCCAGGTGGTGCTGGTGTTGCGATAAAAGCAGCAAGAGCAGTTGGTGCAGTTGCTAATATTGCTGGTGGAGCTTTATCCGTCCAAGACGGGCTTGAAAAAGGAGATTATGTTGAAGCAGGATTAGGTACACTTCAGACTGTATCAGGTATCGGACAGCTTGGCAAAACATTGTCAAAAGGAAGTAAACTTCCTCTAGGAGGAGCCTATTCTGATGTACCGGCAAATGGTGGAGAACGATATCATATGCCGGCTGATTCTGTTAGTCCTCTGTCAACACAAAAAGGACCTGTTATTAATATGTCACTAGGAGATCATAAGAAAACCGCAAGTTGGGGAAGAAGTAAATATGCACAAGAATATAGGGCACAACAACGAAGACTAATTAATAACGGAGATTTTATGAGAGCACAACAAATGGATATAGATGATGTGAAATCAAAGTTTGGAAATAAGTATAATAAAACCATAGATGAAATGAGAGATTATATATTAAAATTAGAAGCAAATGGGGATATATAACTATGATTGAAAACTTTGATATTGAATCATACAAGAGCGTTGGAAGAATTGCTTTCGGTGATTCTAGATACGAAGTGCGAATTGTATTTCCGAATTATACGGAATTTAAAAAAAAGGAAACAGATGATATTACAACAGATGCTTATGAAAACTTCCATGTTTATTATGATAAAGAAAATTTATGCGAAGCTATTGAATTTTTTGGAAATGCAAAATTAACTTTTAATAATAAAGAGTTATTGGGAAAATCATATAAAAGTGTAAAAACTGAATTTCTTGAACTTGATACAGATATTGAATTTGATGAATGTGGTTTTACCTCATATAAATATGGTTTAGGCGTTTATGTTTTAAATGCAGACGATGTAGAAGCAATTATCGAAGGTGTAATAGTTTTCCGAAGGGGATATTATGATTGAATTTGCAGTATATATATTATTAAATAACCTAGATGGAATATTAATACAGAAATGTATGATTCTGAAAAAAAATTAAAGGAGAACTACAAAGAACATTTATCTGGGCGAGACAAGAATTGTTATGAAATTAAACTCTGGAAACGAGCCGAGTTATCAGGAGGAATATTACAAACAGTATTACTGCCATTCTGACCACCTCGGTTCTGCAAGCCTGATTTCAGACTAAAAAGGCGATGAATACCAGCGCATAGAATATACGCCGTACGGGGAGCTGTGGGTAGAGAAGAAGACGGCGAATGAAAAGGGTATGCGGTACTTGCCGTACAAATTTACTGCAAAGGAGCAGGATGAGGAGACCGGGCTGTATTACTACGGTGCGAGATATCTCGACGCGAAGTATTCGCGCTGGCTGAGCGCGGATCCGGCGGTGAGTGATTATGTTTCCAAAGACTATAAGGGGACTTCTGGAGGAATATATAATTCTATAAATTTAAATCTTTATCATTATGCAAATAACAATCCGGTAAAATATTCTGATCCAAATGGAAAAGATACATATCTTGTAATTTGGGCTAGTTCTGATGAGGAAACAGGTCATGCTGCATTTGCTGTTGATAATTACAAAGAAATAAAGAATAAGGATGGTTCTGTTACTTATGTTCCTGATGAGACTGTTACTTTTTATGAGTTAGGACCTGCTAGACCAGTTGATACTAGTACCGAATCTAATAAAAATGTACCTGCAAGATATCAAAAAACTATTGTATATAAAAGGGATTTATCATCACGAGCCGATTTATCTATATGGGAAGGTACTAAAGCTGCTGGTATTATTCAATTTTCAACGGATAAAAAAAACGACGATAAAACTAAAAAGCGGTTAGACAAGTTTATGAATTCATCTGGCAAATATAATGCACAAAAAAGAAATTGTTCCGATATGGCAAAAGTTGGCGTCAAAAGTAGTAAGAAAGGATTCAAATTTGGATTAGGAAAAGAAAGATATTTGATTTTTTCTTTTACTACACCTAATTCTTTGTTTAATGATTCAAAAGATTTTTCTAATTCTTCACTACTTTTAGATCCCGGAGAAAAGACAGATTATAGTTTTAGAGATGGCTGGGTAAAACCTGGGGTAAAACAGTATCTGGGTAAAGATATAAATGAGGGGTAACATGATAAGAAAATTAATTCTTTTTTCATTATTTAGTATAACATCATTGGCAGTTTTTGCAAATGATAATAATTCTTATAGTATATACATTAAAAACAGGGAGACTGGTAAAATCATTGAACTATTAGGCAAAGAAAAAGGTATTATAAAAAAATGCATTGATCAAATAGATAGCAAAAAAGCAAAATTAATAAAAGCACCAATAGACTATATAATTATTTTTAAAATTGATAATGAAAACTTGCGATATAAAATAAGTGGTTCATATATTTCAAAAATTGAAAATGATTTATATATAAAGTGTAGTGATGAAGTCATGAATATAATCAAGGAAACAAAAATTTAAAAATTCACTATGCAGGAAATAATCCGATCGTATACACTGGTCCCGATGGTAGAGATGTAAAAAATAATACAAAGAAATATATTGTGGCACGTACGGAAGACGATGTTACTGTAATGATCGATAGAGACGAGAAAAGATTACATAATGTTATATTAAAACCGGGTGATTATGCCGAAGGTGGCTTTGATGGAGCTATGGATTCAAACGGAGATATGGTAAAAGTGTCAGCCAATGATAAAGATAACGAAATAGTAAATTTTTCTGTTGAAGAAGATGGAGCTAGTATTAAATTAAATATAAGTGATGATAACTCAAAAAAACTAAATCGCAAAAATGATATTAAGAAAAAAAATATGGAATAAGTTTGTACCAAAGGTAAAAAAAAGATTTATCCGGAAATTATAAAGGGCAAAACAAAAAAGGAAAAACTTTGTTTAGTTGGTGGAAGCAGGTAATAGAGGATGCCTCTGAACCGGGAAAACCCGAAGAATGGGAAAAAAATTATAATTCTGAAGAACAAAAAGCGTTAAGACAAAAATTAAAAGTGAGAAGTATGGAAGATTAAAATGAATATAAGAAAAAGAATAAAGATTTTTTTTATAATATTTTCATTTTTTGTTGTTCTATTATTTTGTGCTTATCATATTTTACTTTTTAGTACCGGTATAAAAACTACGAGTAGGATTGAAAAAGCTGTTTTGAAAAATAATAAAGTTAAGGAAATACTATATTGTGATCTTTATAATGACTATAAAGAGGTTGCGTATATTGAGATTTTACTCAAGAATGGCTTTATCATAGTTTCTGATGATATACGGTTTGTTAATAAAGAATTAATATTTTCAAATATTATTAGTATTAATAATTATAGTGTCGGTTATACTCGACTTAATAAAATTAAAGGTACTGTTTCTAGTGGCTATGGGTGGAACTATATAATGAACTCGAAATCGGTAAACGAGATCATAGATCATTTCGAAGAATTTTATCGAAATATATGTGCCTTACCAGATATTATATATGATAAAAGTATATATAAAAGGAGTAAGGAGTTTTTTGATAGCATTCCTGATGATTATATTGAAGAAGATGAAGAATATATTACGAAATATTTTAGAGAAAAAGTAGAACCATAGGAACACGGGAAAATATGATGAGGCAATAATATGTGTTTGTAAAGTATTTTGGTATACTGCAAAAGAGTTGGACGAAGCACGCACGATAGCCGGCGTTTCGTGCGTGGGGTTCTACTACTACGGTGCGCGGTACTTGGATGAGAAGTACAATCGGTGGCTGAGCGCGGATCCGGCTGTCGGGGAGTACATGGCGGGGGCGTCTGTTGGTGAAGGAGGGATATATAATACTGTAAACTTCAGCTTGTATCATTATGCGGGGAATAACCTGATTAGATATACCGATCCGACAGGGATGAGCCTTGATGATTGGCAGGATAATGGAGATGGTACATGGACTGTAAAATCTGAAGGAGCAAAGCTTTGGGATGTTTGGGGAGCAAATTATTATGAGGCAACAGGGCTAACAGAGGAAGAGGCAAGAAATATTCATGTAGGCGATACCTTTGGAAAGAAAAATACGACACATAATGATGCACAAACTCAAAATATAGAACTTTGGGATTTATGTGCAGAAAAATCAAAAGATGGTCTTGCAAGAGCTTTATATACCAAAGGGGGAATTAATAAGGATTTAAATAATGGGCAATTAAATCTTACTGTAGATTTGGGAGGTGCAGAATATGGATTTGAAACACCAAAATTAAGTTTATTTGGAGGAAAATTCAAAGCAAGTATTGATGGAACTATTGGTGCATTCACAGGACAGGGAAGTATTGGAATAAAGGACTTTGCAATAGGTGCAGACGGAGATATTTCTATATTAAAAGCTGCTGGAACAATACATCTTGGTTTGTTTGGTATTAACTCAAAAATAAGTCTTGAAGGATTTTTAGGTGGTTTAGCCGGTGGGCGGCGTTTTGGCTTTAATTTATTTAGCAAACATGCGCATGGAATTGGTGGTTCAATTTCTGTCGCTCCGGAGAATACAGAGGAATTTTTTAAATGAAAAGAAGTAATAAAGTATTTTTAATAAATATATTTCTAGCAATAATTTTTTTATTAGTTTTATTTTTTTTTGATAAATTAATAGGTGGTAATGCCACAAATGGAAAGATAGAGAATAATATTTATTATGTAAAAGATGCTCTTGGGAATTTTAACAAAGTTTCAAAATTTGTATATATTTTAAATTATGTGTATACATGTTTAACAGTTTTATTTATTATTGTGGGAACAGTTTCAATAGCAATTTTACAATATAGGTTTGTAAATTATTGTAAACATAATAAAGGGGAAATTGGTGATCATTATAAATGACCGTCTTTCTTAAACTCCGTAGTTTTCGAAGAAACCTGCGGAGTCGCTCCCGTAGGGCAAAACAGAAAAGACTTTCATAATCAAAAAAAAATTTCTTCCAAAATGAAAATACGCAGGCACATTCCGTTGTCATCCATGACAGCTGCAACCTGTTCATCCTTTGTCTAACAATAAGTTCCGACAGAATTGTAAGAATAATTCTATAACAACCGCAAAAACTATTTTACAATTCGCCATTAGTGAATTATAATAAAACGGCTTGGAAGAGATCGCTGCAAGATATTCCCATGAAATGTTTTGCAGTTTCGTTCTTTGACAATTCAGCAGCGGCTCAAAATCATGGTGTTTGAGCTGTAGAAAAAACATATTCGGTACGAGTATACTTTTTTTACGGAAGCTGCAGGTTAGCTTTTAACATAGTAAATCCTGCCTACGCCGGATTGCTTCCCCGCGCAGCGTTCCCGCCGCGGCAGCGGCGGGAATGAGGGTTACCGAAGTGCGGCCTCGCAGCGAGCCGATTGGCGAAGCTTCAAGCGAAGCCGGATCTTCCGATAGGTGTCGTCCTGAAAACTACAGCTTTGACGATGTGGGGAACGTGATGGGTTATAAAAACGACTGTATGAACGGCGCCCGTTGCAGCACTGAACAGGAGTACACCTACGATGCGCTTTACCAACTTATTAAAGCGGAAGGTGTAACGGAGGATAACCCTTACGCTATCCCGGGCTCCCCCGATTAAAGAATCGAAGGTATAATAAGATCCAAATGTTTTTATATGGTGACTATAAACATGGTGATACACCATCGAGTATTTCTCCAAGCTGGAAAAAAGGGACGAAAATATGAGAAAAATATTTTTATTAAGTATAGTCTTACAGGGAATAGTTGTATTGTCCGCCCAAGATATAAAATTTCAAAGTTATATCGGCAAATGGAAAGTTGATAATATATTTGTTATTAATGAAGATTATCTTGGTTTAGGTGATTTTACAAAAGAACAAGCATATGCATATATGGGAGCAATTATTGAATATGACAAAAAGGGGATAATCTTTGCAAATAAAAAATTTATAAATCAACGTAATGTAGAAGAAAACTTTCTTACCGATGAACAGTTAAAATCTTATACTACGGGAACTTGGTACCCCGGCTATACTTTTAAGGATTTAAGGATAACAAATAAAATTATTAAAGAAATTAATATATATATTCATGATGAGAAAATCGACTATTATGTTTTTGGTTTTTCATTTTATCAAATAAATAATGATGAAATAATAATTACTTATCGTGGTTGGTTTTATCATGCGGTACGTATCAGTTAGTTAGAAAATAAAAGGAGACAATACCTTGCTGTTATGGTGTATTATATTTCGAATCAAAATATAGTACAATTCGCCATTAGTGCATTATAATAAAATGATTTGATAAGGAATTTTCTGCAAGATATTCCATGAAATGTTTTGCAGTTTCGTTCTTTGACAATTTAGCAGCGGCTCAAAATCATGGCGTTTGAGCTGTAAGATGAAGTACGCACGATAGCCGGCGTTTCGTGCGAGGGGCTCTACTACTACGGCGCGCGGTATCTCGATGCGAAGTACAGTCGGTGGCTGAGCGCGGATCCGGCGGTGGGGGATTATATGTCTGGTTCTTTTGCCGGAGGTGACATATATAATTCTGTAAACTTTAATCTTTATCATTATGCTGGAAATAATCCGATTAAATATACAGATCCAACAGGGCAATGGATAAAAAATGAAGATGGTTCCTAAACAGCAAAAGATGGAGACACGCTTTGGGGATTGTCTCAACTAACAGGTAGAGACTGGAGAGACACAGATTATTCTGGAAGACCAGAAGATTTACAGGTAAATCAAACTGTTAGATTTAGAACAGAATTTGATTTAAAGTTTGAAGGGATAAAAATATTTTTAAATGCAACTGCGGACATCTGTAATGCAGGTTTCCAGTTATTAAAAAGTATGGCCAATATGGCTATACAGCAGCGGTTGCAACTTCTATTCCATTAAAATTAATGGATGACCCATTTTTACTTCGGGAGGCTGAAACATTAAAGTATTACGGAAAAAAGATTGGAAAAGCAGCATTTTTTGCAGCGTTTGCATTTGATTTATACAATGGAATAAAAACAAGATTGTAGATAACGTTTCAAATAAAAAAAATATACAGAAAATATCAAAAATACTGTAAATGGTTATATGGTAATAAGGAATAGTAGTGTATGACAATATTTGAGCTTTACGATAACATAAATAGGAAAACATGGATATTGCAAGGAATAGTTTCATTTACTATTGTTATTTTTGTATGGAGAAAAAAACTATTAGATATTAATACAGAAAATAAGTATTATATATTATTGGTAGTTATTATTTTGCTTATAAAAGCAATAATGTATATTTTATGTTTCTTTATAGCGATAATAAAAAATAAAAGGCTGTAAATGATAGTTTTTTTGTTATATATGGCTCCATCTGCTTACGCCGGATTGCTTCCCCGCGGAGCTTCCTCGCAGCGAGCCGATTGGAATGCGGGTTTAAGCGGGAGATAAAAGCGATCATCCGATCGTGCAAAAGCTCAAAGATACCGAGGGCAAAGAACGCATCGCCGATATTTCTTTCGTGCTGCTCGATCAGGTGCTGCTCGTCGGCGGCGAAGAGCTGAAAGATCCCGCCGACTTCGTGGAGGCGCATGAACAATCTTTTGAGCAGATAGATCCGTTCGCAGAGAGCGTGAATTGAAACCGTATCATTTTTAAAACGAATGACACGCTTGCCGTCGCTCCCTCAAGGGAGCGTGAATTGAAACCGATTACCGAAATGGACGGTACGCAATTGATCAGTCGTTCCCTCAGGGGAGCGTGAATTGAAACGGTTATCTCGACGCATAACGGAGATGACAATCCGTGTCGCTCCCTCACGGGAGCGTGAATTGTGAAATGAACAGCCGCTCATTGTTCTCTTGCAGCGTGCCGTCGTGAAAGCGACGGCTTTTTTGTATATTCTTTGAGATTTATTTGACGGCCGGATATACATGGGTTATACTTAAAAGCAAAACAGTGCGTTTGCAACAGTATACTGCATCGGATATTCATAATAAAAATATATTATTCGGAAAAAAGGGTCGTTCTTATGAAAACAATCGCGGTTATTGCATACGATAAAGTTTCCGCAGATGTGTATGCGGAGCAGATTCGATATTTTATGGGCGATAAAGTTCGGGTATTTCCCTACAGTACTAAAGAAAATTTTACCGGCATCCGCCCGGCCGATCTTTATTTGATTTCCACTTGCGCGTGTACCGAACTTAATAATTTCCAAAGCCGGCTGCCGCCTAAGAGTGAAGTGATTATCATTCAAGTAACGATACGCAAAGAAAGTTTAAAACAATTATTAAAAATTCCGCAAGGGACGAAAGCGCTTGTTGTCAACCTCAGTCATAAAATGGCCATTGAAACGATGGCTTTGTTCAATCGCTTCGGTATCGACAATATCGAATGCTATCCGTGCAGCCCGAACGAAACGTATACTCCGAATATCGGTTTCGCCGTTACACCGGGGGAAAGCCGTTATGTTCCCGAAGAAGTGACGGATGTTTTGGATATCGGGCCGCGTCTTTTGAGCGGAGACACGGTCGTCGAACTGCTGCTGAAATCCGACTGTGAAGAACTCCTTGAAGAAGAAAAAGTTAAACAATATCTTAAAGAAATCGCCGCCGTCAATTTGCTTACATCGGCCGGAATTGCCGATATTTTGAAAAGCTTTCCGTCGGTGTGGGCAAGTTTTGCACCGATCGGCGCGGTATTTATTGCGACGTTGGGACTCGGCGTTGCGAACGGCAGCGGATTTTTAAAAGGGATTCTGTCGCTTGCAAGCAATTTCAAATCGAAATTCATCGTGACGATGATTGTCGTTTTGATCGGTATCAACGGAAACCTGATCGGCGACACCGCGTTCGTCGTGTTTCCTCCGCTCATTGCGATTCTGTATATAAATTTGAAACGTAACCCGCTGGCGGGACTCTTTACGGCCTATGCATCGGTAGCTTGCGGATTTGGAGCCGCTTTGGTTGTCGGTAACGGAGACGCCATGCTTGCAGGTATGACCGAAGCCGCCGCGCGTTTGGTGGATCCGGCAATGGTCGTTTCACCGGCGAGCGGATATTATTTTATGCTCGTATCGACGATCGTGTTGAGTCCCGCAATCGCTTGGGTGTCTATCAAATTCGTAGAGAAAAAACTCGATGACACGGGTATGGGTTCGGAATTCGAACTTGAAGAAGACGAGCATATAAAAGTTTCGCTTTCACCTGTGGAAAACAAAGCTATGAAATTGGCGGCATTGGGATTGGGAGGATTGGTTTTGGTTCTCGTTGCCATGGGATTCAAAGGTATGCCCTTTGCGCCGCCCGAAGGAAAATCCTTTGCATTCAGTCCGATGCTTCGAGCCATTCCCGCCGTTATCCTGTTTGTGTTCGCCGTTCCCGGCTACGTATACGGAAAAATTACCGGCACGATTAAAGAATTTAAAGACATATTCGCTATGATGACGAATGAAATAAAAACGATTGCGCCGTTTTTCCTTATCTGTTTTTTTGCAAGCCAATTTATTTCCGTATTTGCAAAGAGCAATTTGGGAACGATCATTGCAATCAAGTGCGGTCTGTTTTTGAAAAACAGCGGCATTCACGGCGTCGGCCTTTTTGTCGTCTTCGTATTCCTGATCGCGATTATAAACCTCTTCGTCAGCAGCATGAGCGCAAAATGGGCGGTACTCTCTACGGTTTTCGTTCCCATGCTTTTGATTGCCGGCATAACTCCTGCGGCCACACAAATGGCATATCGCATCGGTGACAGCTTGACAAACAATATTACGCCAACGTTCGCATATTTAGGCATTATCCTTACCTATGCGCAAAAATACGATAAACGTGCGCAGACCGGTACGGTTATGGCATATATGCTGCCGTTTTCAATCGCGTTTACACTTGTGTGGTTTCTTTTGCTCATATTGTGGACCGTTTCCGGTTTGCCGATCGGCCCCGGATATAATGTATTTATGTAGAGAAAAAAAAGAAAACAAACCCTTGCCCGGTATTGCCGCATCATAACGGATTACATACTATTGCAATACCGGGCAAGATATTTTATTGCGGAAATCGGTTTTCGGAAAAGTTGTAAAAAAGTCCTGTCCGATTTTGTTTCCGTATTGAACAGGCCGATTTCCGTATCGTTCTTCCTTCAATTGTGAAACTTCGTTTTATTGAATACCCTTTGCTTTTATATCCTCATAAGATTTTAAAAATACGATCATGCGTATATCTGCAGGATTGTGTTTTTTATGTTTTATCACGTTTTACAAACTGTACTTCTTAAAAAATTATTTACAATACGGAAGCCCCGGGGACGTTTTAACAAGATCATTGACGCGGTACCTCTTTTATCGTATGGTGTTGTTAATAAGACTTCTCTTTTTTACGGAGGATTGTATGGTTACGATGAAAAAAATGCTTTTAACCGGATGTGCGGTTTTAGCGTTGTGCCTGGCCGGATGCGCGGGAAAAAATGCCGTAAAAGACGGCGATTACGCGGTGAGCGTTACGGGACATAACGGTCCGATCGAACTTACGGTAAACTTTTCGGCTAAAAAGATTTCCGGCATTACGATAACGAAGGAAAGCGAAACGGACGTGCTGTCGGATCCGGCGCTTATCGATTTGCCGAAAAAGATAATCGAAACGAACAGCCTCGCCGTTGATTCGGTATCCGGCGCAACGGTTACATCAAGTGCCGTTAAATACGCGGTCAGACAGGCGATTGCACAAGCGGGCGGAAATCCCGCAGACTTTGAAAAACCGATAGAAAAAGCGCCGGCAAAAACCGAAAATCTCAGCGCCGACGTCGTCGTTATCGGTGCGGGCGGTGCAGGTGTAAGCGCGGCTTTACGTGCCGACCAACTCGGAGCGAAGACAGTGCTTTTGGAAAAGACCGGCATGATAGGAGGCGCTCTCGTCGTCAGCGGCGGCAATCAGGTTGTCATGGGCTCAAAACTGCAAAAAGAAGCCGGTGTCGCAAATGATTCCGTGCAGAGCATGGTTGCCGACTTTATGAAAAACGGCGCACGTAAAAACAACGAAGCCTCCCTTACGCTTTTTGCGCGGAATGTCGGAGCCGCGAGCGATTGGCTCCACGAATATGCCGGCGTTCAATTCGATATGAAAGGCGGGCTGCACAAACTTGCCGAATATTCGAATGACAGGGAATTGGCCTACCTCGGCGGCGGAAGCGGTTTTATGAAAAGTATTTTGCAAAAGCTTTCGTCGACGAATATCGATCTGCATTTGAATACGAAGGCGACCGAATTAAAACGCGACGGAAGCACGGTTGTCGGTGTAATAGCCGAAGATTCCGACGGCAACACCTACGACATAACGGCAAAGTCGGTCGTAATTGCAACCGGCGGATACGGCGCGAACAAATCGCTTTTGTCGGAAGATTTGCAAAAATCGCTGTACTACGGCAGATCGAATGCGACCGGCGACGGTTTGATAATGAGCGATGCGGTCAATGCTCAGCGGCAGCTCATGCAGTACGGAAAACGCTATCCGAACGGTATCGAAGTCGCTCCCGGCATGGCGAAGTCAACGATTGCCGGAAACATCGTTGCGTTCAATTCGGGCAGCGCGATTCTTATCAATAAGGAAGGAAAGCGCGTTGTAAGCGAAAAAGCGTCGAATCGCACGATTCTCGAAACCGAAGTCAAACAAACCGACGGAATGCTCTTTTTATTCATGGATCAGAAAACTTTCGATATGTGGAAGGAAAGGCTTGCAAACGCGGGCATTTCGAAAGAAAATATAGATGCATGGCTTAAAAATAACGGTTCGCGTGCGCCGATTTTTATACGCGGAACGACGGTCGAAGAAGCCGCCGCCGCTTTGAATATGGATGCGGCGGCTCTTAAAGCAACGATCGATACGTATAATTCTTATGTCGTATCGGGAACCGATTCTGCTTTCGGACGTCCGGCAAATTTTATGAAAGCGAAAATCGAAGACGGCCCTTATTACCTTGTCGAACAAAAACCGCGTTTTGCAACGACGATGGGCGGCTTGGTTTTGGATGACAGCTTGCAGGTTATCGGCACGGATGGAAAAATAGTTTCCGGACTTTATGCCGCAGGAGAAGTCGGCGGCGGTGTTATGGGGGATGATTCTCCTTCCGGTGCGAACAATGCATGGGCGATTACGTCGGGAAAACTTGCCGGTGAAAGCGCTGCAAAAAACGCATCGAAAAAATAGCGTTTAACAATTGATGCGGCGAGCAATTAGCAATTGCCGCGGCGGCGCCTTACCGCTTGCCGCGGGCACGCCGCCTCAAAGCTTTCCCTTATCGCATCGCTTTTTGTACGAGTTCCTGCAGTATCGGAATCGCTTCTTTTTCAAACCACGGATTGCGCTTTCTCCAGCCGAAATTGAGCGGAGAGGGATGCACGATCGGAAAATACTCCGGCAGATAATTATTAAAATATTTTACCGTTTCGGTTAAGCTTCGCTTCGCCCGCATCCCCAAATAATATTTTTGCGCGTATGCTCCCACTAAAATCGTCAGGCGGACGTTCGGCATAAGCGCCGAAAGCTTCGGATGCCATGTTTTTGCAAATTCTTTCCGCGGAGGCAAATCCCCGTGCGCACCTTTTCCCGGATAGTAAAAATCCATAGGCATGATCGCAAACAGATCGGGATCGTAAAATTCTTCGTCCGTTACGCCGAGCCATTTTCGAAGCAGCCGTCCGCTTGCGTCGTTCCACGGCTTCCGCGTTTCCTGTGCGATCCGGCCGGGCGCCTGTCCCACGAGTACGATGCGCGACTTCGCCGATGCGGTGTAAACGGGAGCGAATCCTTTTGCGCGCAAGAGCGCGTTCATTTCGGCGCACTCGATTTGTGTGTAGAGAAGCGGGAGCATAAACGTATAACCTCGATAATAAATATCGTCTATTTTTCTAAAATAAATAAATATTCACAAACATGTATATCTCTTTCTCTTAAATTTCGGCTTCCGCGAAACGTGTTGTATTTGATTTCCCGTATTTTACATTTTCCGTATTTGTGCAGCATAGCTCGCATTTCATCAAAAGATATAAAGCCTTCCGAATTATAAGAGATGATTACGAATTTACTGTCCAAATTTGCGATTATCTCTTCCATCGCATTTAATGCGGCATACGATTTATTAAATACGGAACGATTCCAGTCTTGCGTTATTCCGCTGACTTTGCTTATTCCCACGTCGAGTTTGTTTTTTAAAATAAGATTCAGCATAAAATAATTCGATCCGTAGGGGTGTTGATTGTACGGGGGGTCGAGATATGCTATATCCAAATCTTTCAACTCTTTGGAAAGCTGCACCGCATCATTTTGATAAACATGCAGCTTCGATTCATAATTACTGAAGACGGGTTCTTTCAATTCTATCTTGCCGAAAATTCTCAAAAGCGCATTTTTACCGGCAGCCCCGAAGCAGCCGATCCCCGTATGTTTATCTTTGTAAAAACCTTTGAAAACTCCGCTCGTGTTCACATGAATGGAAGCTTCGGTAATTAAAGGCGCCAAAAAGAATTTTTTTAATGTATCTTCTTCGACGATTTCATCGATCAGTTTTCTGTACGTATCGATCAACACGGCATTTTCATGTGTGTAAAAAACTCTTTCGCCCGGTAAAATATGATCATCGTTTTTAGGCGCGTAATTTTGTGAAATGATGCCGCTGTATTTTTTGTGCACGCTTTGATTTTCAATTTCACTTCTGAGTGCGGAACATTTTTTTACGGGATAATTTTTTTTATTTGTTAAATAACAAGCGTTTATTACGGCGGAGTAATCTTCCAAATCGTTTACGATTAACCTATCGGAATGTTTTTTCAGCATGCGTGCAACAATACCCGATCCGGAAAACATATCCGCGCAAATCATTTTTTCTTTTTGCAATTTTTGCGATATTATATGTATTTCTTTTTCAATATGATTTATTAATAAACGTTTGTTCCCAAGATAGGTGATTATTTGCGTTGTTAGAAAAGCATCGTTTTCTTTGTAATTTGTATTGCTCACACAGCTACCGTATTTTTATCTTTTATTATTCGTGCGGAGGGTTCGATACCCCGTCTGTTTGCGCCGAGGTTATTGATTATTACATCATAAATTTTAATATTTTACAATGAGAATTGACGGTTTTTCATATTTCCCGTTTTGTGTTTTTATTTTGACAACTCGCCGCTCGTTGTCAGATATATAACAATTTGCTATGATACAGCGTATGGAAAAAACGGTATCGCGAAACAGAAAAATCGCATTGACGGGTGCGCTCTGTGCCCTTGTCGTCGTCCTCGGTATGCCGCCGCTTCACCTCGGTATGATCCCGCTCGGCCCGAACGCATCGATTACGATTATGCATATCCCGGTTTTGCTCGCCGTCATGCTGTCGGGAGGCGCATCGGCTCTCGCTTCGGGGATCGCCGTCGGCACGGTTTTCGGCGTGTTCAGTTTGATCCTTGCGGCGATAACGCCTACCGGCGCGCTCGATCCGCTTTTTATCAATCCCGCCGTTTCGGTTTTGCCGCGCGCGCTTCTTGCCGTAGCCGCTTGGCTTTTATGGCGGCTTTTGTCGCTCGTTCCGCATTTGCCGAAAACGCTTTCCGCCGCGCTTACAGCGTTTATTTCGACGCTTTTTCATACGTGTTTTGTCGTCGGTGCGCTGTATCTTTTTGCGGGCGGCAGGATGATGAGTGCGATGGGCGGCAAAGGCTTTATCGCCGTGCTGCTTTTACTGCTCCCGAATGCGCTGCTCGAAGCTGCCGCCGCTGCGATCGTGTGTGCGGCGGTGATCGCATCGGCGACGGTTGCTGCGGGGAAAAAATCGAAACTGTCGCAGGAAGATAAAAATTAATGCCGGAATATCAGCTTTGATTAAATTTCAAATTAATTGATAAGGAACAGGTTTGATGCGAATTGTTATTATCGGTGCCGGTTTTACCGGCGTGCAGCTTGCAAAATTATTGATCAATGAAAAAAATACCGTCGCGATTATCGACAACGATGAAAACAATGTGCGTCACGTTTCGAATCGGCTTGACTGTACGGTGATGCTCGCCGACGGCAATGATTTGGAAACGCTGGAAGAAGCGGGTATCGCGAAAGCGGATGCGCTCGTATGCGTTACGGAAAACGACGAAGTGAATATGATCACCTGTTCGCTCGTCGACGCGGTATATCCCGACATCGTAAAAATCGCACGGGTGCGTAACTACGCGTACTACGTCAACACGGCGGCGGCAAAAAAGAGTCACGCGGATTCGTTCGGCGGAAAACACCGGCCGCTGTACGGAATCGATTATATGATCCATCCCGACGTAGAAGCCGGCGAAGCCGTCGTTCAAGCGGTCGAAAGCGGCGCCGTGAGCGATGTGCAGGTTTTCGGAAACAATGCGTATGAGTTGACGCGCATGACGGTCGCAAAGGGAAGCAAGCTTGCCGGGCAAAAACTGCAGACGATCCGCGCGCTCATCGATAAGCCTTTTCTCATCGCGTATGTCGAAGAAAACGGCAAAACTTCCCTTCCGAGCGGCAATACGGTTCTGAAAGCCGGCGACAGCATCGGCGTCATCGTCGCCAAAGAAAACGTTCCCGAATTGCTCTCGCTGTGCGGTTCCGAGCAAAAAGAATTGAAAAATATCGCGCTTATCGGAGCGGGAAGAATCGGTACGATCATTGCGGAACGATTGATTCAGCCGAAAGAAAAGCGTTCGCTTTTGAACTTGTTTTCGAAGCAGGTTATCAAACGGCCGCAAAAGTTCGTCATTATCGACAGCGACGAAGAGCTGACGAAAATCGCATCCGAGCGCTTTCCGTCGGCAAAAGTTTTTTGCGCCGATGCGACGGACGAAGCTTTTTTGCAGGAAGAAGGGATCGCATCGTTCGATTTGGCGATATGCGCGACGCACAATCACGAAATGAACATGGTGCTTGCGGCCTACCTCGAATCGCTCGGTGTCGGAAAATCGATAAGTCTCGTTACGAGTTCGGCCTTTTCATCGATTTCGCGGAAGCTCGGCGTCGATGTGCCGGTCCCGATCCGCGATGCCGTCGTCGATTCGATTATGAGTCATTTGCGCGGAAAATCCGTTAAAGAAATTCACACCGTGACGACCGGCGATTTGGAAATCATAGAGTGTGCTCTTCCGGGCGATTCGAAAGCGATCAACAAAACGCTCCGCGATATCGCAAACCCGGGTGTGTTTTTAATCCTCCTTGTTAAAAAATACGATTCGCAAGTTTACGAAATACCCGTCGGCGATACGCGTCTTCATGCGGGCGATCACGTTATCCTTATCACCGTTGCGGAAGAAAACGGCAATGTCGTTTCGTTTTTCGGCGGCAGCGTAAAATAGGGGAGCGGCGTCATGGCGGTTTTAACATTTTTAAAAATCATATCGGTTATTGTCGCATTTATCGGCGTTTCGTTTTTAATTCCGATCGGCACGGCGTTCGCGCTCGGAGAAACGGCCGTCATCGCTTCATTTGCGATTCCGATGGTCGCAAGTTGGATTGCGGCGATCGTCATTTTTATGGCGGGGCGAAAAACGGAAATACGTCTTTCGACGCGCGGTACTTTCATTATCGTCGCGCTCGCGTGGATTTGCGGAAGCGTGTTCGGCGCGCTGCCGCTGTGGTGCAGTCGAGCGATCCCGCATTTTGCCGATGCCATCTTTGAAAGCGTCAGCGGTTTTTCGACGACGGGAGCGACGATTTTGAGCGAAGTCGAATCGCTGCCGCGAAGCATCAATCTGTGGCGGTGCGAAATGCACTGGCTCGGCGGTATGGGTATCGTCGCGCTTACCGTCGCGCTTTTGCCGCTGCTCGGCGTCGGCGGTTTTCAGCTCATTAAAGCGGAAACAACAGGTCCCGAAAAAGGCAAAGTGACGCCGAAGATTACGACGACGGCAAAGATATTGTGGATTTCCTATACCGCACTTACGGTCGTGCAAACGGTGCTGCTCTTGTTTGCCGGTATGGATTTTATCGATGCGCTTTCTCACGCATTTGCGACGCTCGGTACCGGCGGTTTTTCGACGAAAAATTCGAGCGTCGGTACATACGGCTCCGTTTCAATCGACGTCATCTGTACGGTGTTTATGTTTTTATCGGGAATCAACTTCAGTTTATACTACTATGCCGTGATCGGAAAATTTTCGGAGATCCGCGATAACTCGGAATTAAAAGCGTATTTTGCCGTCTTCATCGCGGCCACGCTCGGTATTGCATTCGTTATCACAAAACAGTACGGTTCGTTTTTGCAGGCGCTCAGATACGGTTCGTTTCAAGTCGCTTCCGTTTTGACGACGACGGGATTCGCTACCGCCGATTTTACGACGTGGGCGCCGACTGCACAATTATTAATTTTTATTCTTTTCTTTTTCGGCGGTTGTGCGGGTTCTACCGGCGGCGGCATAAAAGTCGTGCGCTGGGTCGTTCTTGCAAAACAATTGCACAACGAAACCGAAAAAATGCTGCATCCTCACGGTATATTCAATATTCGGCTGAACGGAAAAGTCGCCGGCAAAGATTTGGTGTCGAACATTGCCGCGTTCATTTCGCTGTATTTCGTACTCGTGTTTATTACGACCGTGATAGGCTGCCTTTTCGATTTGGATCTGCTCAGCGCTTTGACGGGTGCGCTTTCGATGGTCGGAAACGTCGGACCGGGTTTCGGAAAACTGGGACCGGCGTGCAATTACGGCTTTCTCCCCGACGCGGTCAAATGGTGGTATTCGTTTGCAATGCTCGCCGGACGGCTCGAACTTTATACGATGATTTTGTATTTTCTGCCCGCGTTTTGGAAAAAATAAAACCGGAACGTAAGATCGCCGTTCAGCAGATCGTTTTCGTCTTCACGCCAGTCCGGTGTTTGCTTTGCAGACTCGCCGTGTTCTTCGCTTTTTGACAAAAGTCGGGGCGGTGATTACAATAGCATTATGGATATAAAAAATTATTTTCGCCGTTTTATAAATCAAACGCTTTCGGGCGTACGCCGTTTTCCGCTTCCGGCATTTTTCGGCTTTGCGGTTTTTGTAAGTTCGGCGATCTATTTGTTTGTGCCTCAACGCGAAGCAGGAAAGGCCGTTTCCTCTTTGAACGATGCTGCGCTGCACGCAGCTTTCGCTTCGGCGTTTGCGTTTTTTACTTCTACGGCCGCAACACTTGCCGCACTGCGTTTTTCGCTTTTACGGAAAATCCGCATTGCGCTTTATGTGTTTTCAGTCGCATTGTGGATTCCCGGTTTTTTTCTTGCCAAAAAAATGGATGAGTTCAATTATGCTTCGCTTGCGTATTGGGGCGGTATCTGTATTTGTATTTTCATTGCTTTGTATCTTTGTGTAACCGCTTTCAATGAAAAAACCGTTTTTTTGCACATACTCAAAGCTATTGTTTTTGCCGAATGGATCGCCGGTATTGCTTCCGTCGGTCTTTGGATAAGCCTTTGGGCGGTCAACGAACTCATCGTCCCGATAAAAAATATCGACGAATATATGTTATTGATCTCCGTTTTTTCACAAGCCCTTATAGCCGTAAACGTATTTTTATCGCAGCTGTCGTTTGAAAAAGCGGAATTTCCCGTTGCGCGCATGTATAAAGCTCTCGTATTCTATGCGGCTTTTCCCGTCTACGTGATGTACGTTGGCGTGCTGTACGTGTATTTGGCAAAAATCCTTGTTACGCGCAATATGCCGGGCGGGCAGATAAATATCTTTGTGTCGCTGGCAACGGCTTTTTATATCTTTTTTTATTGTACGCTGAAAGCTTTTCCCGGCCGCGCGGCGGATATCTTTTATAAAATAGGAACCTTTGTGATGCTGCCCTGCATCGCAGCCCAGCTTATTGCGGTATGGATCCGCTTTGATGCGTACGGATTGACGGCGATGCGATGGGCGGGGTTATTGTACACCGTTTCGGTTTTATTTTTTATCGTCATTGTATTGCTTAAAAAAAATGCGCCTCGCGCGTGGCTCCTTTTTGCCGCGTTTTTATGCGCCGTATCGACCCTCACACCTTTGAGTCTTACTCGCGTTCCTTCTTTGGAGCAAAAAGTGCGACTCGAAAAACTTTTGCACGAGTACGGCTATTACGCAAGCGGGTATTTTGCGCCGCCCGCCGAATCCGTTGTCTCGCAAATTCCGTATGAAAAACGCAGAGCGATGGCCGGTGCATACGACGAACTTTTGAGCGAACATAAGAGCGCTTACGGCGGTATTGATGCTCTTTCCGGCGATTCGGACTTCAAAACCGTCTTCGGGTTTGCACCGCCGAAAGACAGGCAGGATAATGAAATATATAAATATTACGATTGGACGAAGCATGAGATCGATATATCTTCCTATTCGCTTATGCTGCCGGCACGAGGATCCGACTATAGAAATCCCGACAGCGGCAGAATTCTTACAAAGGTACCGCTATCCGTGCAAAAAACAAAATACGATATTTTCGACGCCTTGCTTGCGATGCCCGAAAGCGGCGAAGACTTTATCGTTGCGCTCGACGATACAACGATGCTGTATATAACGAGTGCATCAAGTTATTATGATCGCGAACGAAAAGGTTTTACACAGTATCAGTATGAAGGCTTTGTACTGCAAAAACGCTAGGCTTTTTCAAACTTTTTGACAGAGGCTGCCGATTGAGTGTATATTGGTCTAAATATCGAGTTTCGAAAGTCTTCTAAATAAAGGTATGCTATCGGCGAGAACTTCGTTCGCTGCATTCACTGACGAGTTTGCTCCGCAAAGTCGCGGTATATGCCGCGGTCTAGCTTTTTTAGGGCAACTCCCGTAAGCATAACGTTGGAACTTTATACGATGATTTTGTATTTTCTGCCCGCGTTTTGGAAAAAATAAAACCGGAACGCAAAGCTGCGCCCCGGTCATTTTAATAATTAATAATTATTATTTAACCTTAACGGAGCCGAGGCAGATATTCTTTTTCGTTTCGGCGTCGAAAATGATAATATCGTCGCCGACGATGTCGAAGCGGATCGGCTTATCGACCGCATAATCGATCGAACCGAACACGACGGAAGATAAAATATCGCCCTTGAGATTGATTTTGACGATCGTTTCCATACCCGACGGAAGCGTCGAATACGCAAGCCCTTCGATTGCACCGCTGTCCCTGATCGGAAGAAATTCCGGACGGATACCGATGATGACGTCTTCTTTTTCAAGCTGTATGTCTTTTTCGCAGGCGAAGACCGCATCGATGCCGAAGAATTTTACCGAGAGTTCGTTCGGCGCCGTCTGCTTCGCTTTTGCCGGAACGAAATTCATCGTCGGGTTTCCGATAAAATCCGCGACGAACAAATTCGCCGGCCGGTTGTAGACGACGAGCGGCGGATCGTACTGCTGCAGATCGCCTTTTTCGATTAAACAGATGCGCGTCGCAAGCGTCATCGCTTCGAGCTGGTCGTGCGTAACGTAGACGAAAGTCGAGTTCGTATCCGAATGCAGACGCTTCAATTCCGTGCGCATTTCGCTTCGCAGTTTTGCGTCGAGGTTTGAAAGCGGTTCGTCCATAAAAAGCACTTTCGGTTTCGGTGCGAGCGTGCGTGCGATCGCGACGCGCTGCTGCTGACCGCCCGACAATTCGGCCGGATAGCGGTCTTTGAATTCTTCGATTTTTAAAGTCTTTAAAACTTCCCGTACGCGCTCTTCGATTTTACTTTTCGGCCATTTTAAATTTTCAAGACCGAAAGCGATATTTTTATACACGGTCATGTGCGGCCACAAAGCGTAGTTTTGAAACAAAAAGCCGATATCGCGTTTGTCGGGCGAAACGTTGATACCTTTTTCCGAATCGAAAACGACCGTATCTCCGATGGTGATTTTGCCTTCCGTCGGCGTTTCAAGCCCTGCGATCATGCGCAGTGTCGTCGTCTTTCCGCAGCCGGACGGCCCGAGCAATGTAATGAATTCTCTGTCTTCGATAACCATATTGAGATGATTGACACCGACGAAATCGCCCCATCGTTTTGAAACATCGTGTAATTCTATCCGCGGCATATAGTAACCTCCAATTTTTTTTATGCGATGCAAACACACACCCGTTTATATAAAACAGATGCATAAAGCCGCTGCGCCTGTATTTTTATATGGATTATATTTCAGTATAAATCAGAAAAATCGCGTTGTCAATCGTTCGTTTACCGATTTGTTTACCGCTTACCGATTATGTTTACCGATGATTTGCTCGGCGATGAGAGAGGCCGCTCTTTCTCCGTCCATAGCCGACGATACGATGCCGCCGGAATAACCGGAGCCTTCGCCTGCGGGATAGAGGCGGGCGACGGAAACGCATTCGCCCGTTTCCTTATCTCGCAGTATGCGGACGGGAGTCGATGTGCGCGTTTCGACGGCGATGAGGAGCGCATCCGGTGAAATAAAACCGCGCATATTTTTATTAAAATCGGAAAACGCTTTTTCGAGTCTCGTTTCAATATGCGGAGGAAGCCATTCGTCAAGCCTGCTTGAGATGACACCGGGCGTAAAACTTGTCGGAGGAAGCGATTCGCTTTTGCGGTGCGCCAGAAAGTCTTCCATGCGCTGAGCGGGAGCCGCCTGTCCCTTTCCGTGCAGCTTCGCTTCGCGTTCGAGATGCGTCCTCCAGTATAAGCCGGCAAGGGCGGGACAGTCTTCCGCTTTTTTAATAAATTCCGGAGGGATGTCTTCCGGCCGTATTTCGACGACGATTGCCGCGTTCGACCACTTCGAATTGCGTTTGCTCGACGACATGCCGTTTACGACGATCTGATCGCCGCCCGTCGCCGACGGTACCACAAAGCCTCCGGGGCACATGCAAAAAGAATACACGCCTCGCTCCGAAACTTGCGTCGTAAGGCGGTATTCTGCGGAGTGAAAATTTTTTCCGTGAAATTGAATCGCATCGATGAGTTCGCGCGGGTGTTCGACGCGTACGCCGGCCGCAAAGGTTTTCGCTTCGAGCGCTTCCGGAGCGAAGCGTGCAACGAGTTCGTATATATCGTTTGCCGAATGTCCCGATGCAAGCAGCACCGCGTCGGCTTCGATCGTGCGCCGCTCTTTCGTTTTCGTATGCTCTGCGGCGATTCCCGTAATGCGTTTTTTGCCGTTTTCGGTTTCCGTGAAAAAGTCGACGCATTTTGTACAGCTGTGAAATTCGCCTCCGAGTGAAATGATTTTTTCGCGCATCGCGTTTACGATTTTTGGAAGCTTGTCCGTGCCGATGTGCGGATGCGCGTCGGTGAGGATCGATTCGGACGCACCGAAAAAAGTAAAGAGCGAAAGGATGCGACCGACGTCTCCTCGCTTCGTACTTCTCGTGTAAAGCTTTCCGTCGCTGAACGCGCCGGCGCCTCCTTCTCCGAAACAGTAATTGCTGTCGCCGTCGACCGAACCTTTGGTGCTGATCTTCGCTATCGTTCTTTTGCGCTCGTCCGTCTCTTCGCCCCGCTCGACGATTATCGGCGTGATGCCGTCTTCGAGCAAGCGGAGTGCGCCGAACAAGCCCGCGGGACCGGATCCTACGATGACGACGCGCTTCCCTTTATCGGCGGGCTGCCATGTCGGGAGCGGCTTTGCCGATTGCTCGTTCGGGGTTTCTCCGATGTACGCCTTACAACGCAGGCATATCCGTATGCGGCCGTGCCTCGCGTCGATCGAACGCTTTGCGACTATGAGCCGGATGTCTTCGGGACGGACGTTGCAGTTTTTTTTCGAAAGCGCTTCCGCCGCTTTGTTTTTTAATAAATTTTCATCGTGTTCGTCTTCGCTTCGGACGATGAGCGTGATATCCGAAATCATAAAGATTTCCACGCGTCGATGAATTCGAGCGTAAACTGCTGGATGTCGCCGAAGTATTTTTTTTGAAACGCGCATGCGCTCTTTCCGATATAGCGGAAGTGCCAGCTTTCCCAGCGATAGCCGGTTATGTCTTCATAGCCGTCGGGAAAGCTCAAACTCCAGCCGAAGCTTTCCGCGTGATTTCGCATCCACGCGCCCGCGCGGGTGTTTGCAAAAGTATTGTCGATGGAACCGAAGTCGATGACTAAGCCCGTCTGGTGCTGGCTTGTGCCCGCCCGAGAACTTTCTCTTTCGGCTTCGGCAAGTCCGTCGATCTGCACCCACCGCTCGAATACTTTTTTTTGATATTCGTAGGAGCGGTATGTTGAACTTACGAGCAGGGTAACGCCGTCTTTTTTTGCTTCTCGCCCCATAACGACGAGAGCTTCGTAGGCTTCGGGTCTCAATGAAAGATCGTTTCGGATAATATTGAACGCATCGTTTTTGACGAGCGGAATGAGGCGGGCAGGTGCGTAGCCGTCCGGAAGCGGGTGCGTTTTGTCCACGAGGGTTAAAAGTGAAAGATCGTCTTTCGGATTTTGCGCGTCTTCATCGAGTACCGATTTTAAATCCGCGATAAACTCTCCGTAATCGTTTATAACTATCGTTTCCTGCGCACGTGCGCTCATATTCGAAATTACGGATCGGACG
This sequence comes from Treponema socranskii subsp. paredis ATCC 35535, assembly GCA_000413015.1. GTDB lineage: Bacteria > Spirochaetota > Spirochaetia > Treponematales > Treponemataceae > Treponema_D > Treponema_D paredis. Next base: position 1,395,873 of record KE332515.1, on the reverse strand, counting down.
CGGGATTCATCTTGTTCCCGCTGTACTTCTTCCGCAGTCTTCCGCGCGGCGGACGCTTCCGGAGCTTTTGTCAAAAATGCCGTCTCTGCTGCGCCGGTATTGCCGCCGTCCCGTCCGAAGACGAAAAAAAGCAGAGCAAGTGCCGCCGCACATATCGGCGCCGAAGTCAACAGTATCGTTTGTTTTTTCATCGTATGTCCTCATGTATAATTTAATAATTATTAATTCGGTGCGGGAGACGTGCGGCAGGGATTGGAGGGGCGGAAGTTCCGAAGGAATGGAGCCGGAAGGCGGAACCCCGAAAAGCCCGGTTTTTGCGGCGCGGCCGCAAAAAGCCGCCCGAAACAATATGCGTACGATACAACCCGCATGCGCTTTATCACTTGAATTCGTAGGCCTGTAAGCCGCAGTTTTCAAATCCGCTATTCGTGAATTCTTCGATGGTTTCGTAATCCTGAAAATACGTGCTGATAAGCGACGAAACCATGCCGTGGCACACAAACAGCAGATTATCGGGCGCATAGCATGCGCGGGCATCTTCGATCGCTCCGTAAATGCGGTGCGCGGCATAGAGCAGCGATTCGCCTCCGGGAAAGCGTTTATACGGGTTCGCTTTTATCGCGAGGAATTCCGCGCCCTTTGTGCTCGTGTGTTCGAATGCGCCGAAATCGATTTCGCGCAAACGTTTTTCGACGACGGCTTCGATGCCGAGCGCTTTTTCGATATACGATGCGGTTTTCCGCGCGCGCCCCAAAGGAGAGACGAGTATGTGTTTGATGCGATAATCGTTTTGATGTTCGGCAAGTCGGGCGGCGAGAGAAGCTGCCTGCTGCATGCCTTTTTCCGCAAGCGGGACTTCGGCAAGACCTGAGATGATGTGTTTTGCATTCCATTCGGTTTCACCGTGCCGGGTAACGTAGAGCGTCATAGCGACATACTACCCAAAAACGGCGATTTGCGCTACTATTATTTATTCGGTTTCAATGAACTCGGCCGGATAAGAAGGTAGAAGAAAAATGAAAAACGCATACGTCAAACGGATTTGGGAAGATGTTCAGCTGAAAAATGCCGACCAGAGCGAATTCCTCCAAGCGGTTCAGGAAGTTTTAACGACGATCGAACCCGCCGTCGCAAAGATGCAAAAAGAACTTGAGCGCAATGCGGTCCTCGAGCGTTTCGTAGAGCCGGAACGTACCGTCATGTTCCGCGTGCCGTGGACGGACGACAAGGGCGTGCCGCATATCAACCGCGGATACCGGGTGCAATTCAACAGCGCGATCGGTCCGTACAAGGGGGGCTTGCGCTTCAGTCCCGAAGTGAATCTTTCGGTTTTAAAATTTTTGGGTTTCGAGCAGACGCTTAAAAACAGTTTGACGACGCTTCCGATGGGCGGAGGCAAGGGCGGGAGCGATTTCGATCCGCACGGAAAATCGGACGCGGAAGTGATGCGCTTTTGCCAATCTTTCGTTACGGAATTGTACCGTCACATAGGCCCCGATACCGACGTGCCTGCAGGCGATAAGGGTGTGGGTGCGCGCGAAGTCGCGTTTATGTTCGGGCAGTATAAGCGCATTACGAATACGTTTTCCGGCGTACTCACGGGCAAGGGGCTGGACTTCGGCGGATCGCTCATCCGTACGGAAGCGACGGGCTACGGTCTCATCTATTTTGCCGAGTGTATGCTGAAAAAAATCGGCGAAGACTTTACCGGAAAAATATGTTCGGTTTCGGGCGACGGAAACGTCGCGCAGTACGCTGTGGAAAAATTGATCCAGCTCGGCGCGAAACCGGTAACGCTCAGCGATCACACGGGATTCATTTTCGATGCACAGGGCATTACGCAAAAAAAACTCGATTACGTAAAAAAATTCCGTGCCGCTCATAAAGGTATTTCCGAATACGTAAAAAAATTCCCCGAAGCGAAGTTTACCGCGAACGCGAAACCGTGGTCGGTAAAAGTCGATTGCGCATTTCCGTGCGCGACGCAAAACGAACTGGTCGGAAAAGATGCCGATATGCTTATTAAAAACGGCGTCCGGCTTGTCGCCGAAGGTGCGAATATGCCGAGTACGCTCGATGCGACGGTGAAGTTTCAAAACGCGAAGGTGCTCTTTGCGCCCGGTAAAGCTTCGAATGCGGGCGGCGTTTCCGTGTCCGGCCTTGAAATGAGCCAAAACAGCGGACACCTTTCGTGGACGGCCGAAGAAGTCGATGCGAAGCTGAAGCGGATCATGACGAACATCCACGACAACGCATACGATACGGCGAAGGAATTCGGCGTAAAAGGCGATTATGTCGCCGGTGCGAATATCGCGGGATTCGTCAAAGTTGCCCGTGCGATGATCGCACAGGGATTGGTATAATATCTTTGCAGTTGTGCGGCGATATATGTGAGAGCCGGTTTATCCGAAAAGGATCGGCCGGCATTTATTCTGATCCCGCCTTTGTCGGCGGACGGAGGAATTTATGAAATGCGTTCGTTTTGTGCTTTCGATTTTTGCTGCGGTACTGTTGGCTGCAGGCTGCGCGTCCGTTCCGAAAGCACCTGCAAAGGAGCAGGCTCCCGAAGCGTCGGCAAAGGCGCCCGAGTGGCGGACGTTCCGCGGAAAAGTGACGGCGATAGAAAAATACGGACACGCCGTTACCGATATCGCGTTTGCCGATATGCAAAAAGCGGGATATGAACACGGCGATATCGTAACCGTACGTTTCGATAACGGCTATACTTTCAGCGCACCCGTCGTCGCAAACTACGATGTCGATAAGGGCGCCTTTCTCGTGCGCACGAATTACGCCGGAGGATTTATCGCCGCGTGCATCAATTACGGAAAGCTGAACGTAACGGCAAACGTCGGAGTCGGTTCCGCACTCACCGTTTCGATGAAACAAAAAGCGGGCTACCGCGAACAGTACGCGCTTCGCGCCCTTTCCGGAACCGATAAGCGGAGCGACTATGCGTCGGATGAATCTTTTGCCAATTTCAGAAGCGTGTCGGTCGGATCGATCGGGAAAAATATTTTATACCGCGGAAGCCATCCCTTAAAAAAAGGCTGGGCGCGCGCACCCTTTGCATCGATGCTTATGGAAAAGGCGAAAATCAAAACGGTCGTCGATATGTCCGATTCCCGAAACGAACTTACGTCCTACCTCGATCCGTCGAATCCTCAATACTCGGCATATTACGCATCTCTCGATAAAGCGGGCAGCGTTGTGTGCCTCAGTATGAATATGGATTTTACGAGCGATATATTTGCCGCCGGTATCATCGGGGGGTTACGTTTTATGATCGGCCGACAAGGACCGTATTACCTGCATTGCAACGAAGGAAAAGACCGAACCGGCTTTATCATGATTTTGATCGAATCGCTTATGGGCGCAAGCAAAGAAGAAGCGATGCGCGATTATATGCAAAGCTACGTCGATTTTTATCACGTGGAAAAAGGCAGCTATAAATACAATGTCATCGCAAAGGCTAATTTCGAGCCGATGTATAAAGCGATCGTCGGAAGCTTGCCTCCTGCAAAAGGCGCGCGCGCATATCTTTCCGCCAAGGGTATGACCGACGCTGAAATAGAAGCGCTTATACAACGTCTTCGCTGACGGATTTCTTTAATAAAAAGCGATTTGTTATGACAGAACTTTTCAAAAACGGAACGCTTGTCGTCTATACCGACGGAGGATGCAGCGGAAATCCGGGGCCGGGCGGCTGGGCTTGCGTCATCATCGCCGGAGAAAAAGAAAACGCGCTGAGCGGCGGAGAAAAATTGACGACGAACAACCGCATGGAACTCACTGCGGCTATCGAAGCGCTCTCCGCCGTCGTGCAAAATCCTCAGTACGGCGGACGGGCGGTGCATATTTTTTGCGACAGCCAATATGTCAAAAACGGCATTACGTCTTGGATCCGCTCGTGGAAAAAAAACGGCTGGCGCACTGCGGCGAAAAAACCCGTCTTAAACCGCGATTTGTGGGAAAGACTCGATGCCCTTTCCGCATCGCTCGATATCTCATGGTCGTGGGTAAAAGGACACGCGGGAATCAAATACAACGAACTGTGCGACGAGCTGTGTCAAAAAGAAATCCGCCGGCAAAAAGATTGATCTCTGCCGGCGATCGTTAATTAATAATTATTAATTTCAGAATATTTCGGGAGATTTTCCCCGTTCAATATTCGTCGTGCGCCGGTTTTTTGTCCTTGCTTTGGACACGCTGCATATACGGCTCGATCGCCGCCTCTATTTTTTCCTTGGTGAGCGCGTTCATCATCTGCGAAGTCATCGCTTTGGTAAAGTAAAATCTCAGTGTAGCGGACGCTTCGATTTTCGATCGGCCGGAATTGTATTCTTCGTTTTCAGCCGACGGCACGGAAAGCAAAAAGTAAGGGGAACCGTTTTTGAATTCGTATCCGAATTGTACGCGGGACTGTGCACGGTTGTTGATTATCGTTGCAAAGGATCCCCATTGCAGTGAAACCGGATATTCTCCGTAGATCTTCGTCCGATTGCCTTTTCTGTCGAGCCGTTTATTTTCAAAATCGTCGAGATATCGATTGACGGCTTCCTGAAATAAAGCGCGTCCGGCTTTGCCGAGCAGTACGTGGTACATACCGCCGCGGTACCATGCGGCAAAACCCGCAAGCCCCGTTTCGATATTGTAAATGCACAGTGCATCTTCTTCTTTCAGCGTGCCGAATGCGGTTTTTTGGAATACGCGCGTCATGTCGATTTCGATATCCTGTTGTCCGCCGGTAAAAAAATTCGTAAACGCATTGCCGTTTTTCGGACGTACGATGCTGCGAGGGGCGTCGCCCTTTTCCTGCCGCTTTATCTCCGTGCCGGAAGAATGTGCGGCATAGGGATCCGCTGAAATCGGCTCGGCCGACTTGCACGAAACGCATGCGAGAGTACCGGCCAGCACGAACGTCAATAAGATGATATGGAATTGTATTTTTTTCATAAGAACCTCGATGTAATTGACATTTCAGTAGCTATAGCATAAAAAGCGCGTTGTGTATACATACCCCGTGAACTTTTACAGAAATCCGAAACACGTAAAAAATACGGTAAATTTTTTTGCTGAAATTTTAATTATTTTTTACAACGACACTCCATGTCGTACTGCCTATGGTAAAATATCGCTGTATGCAATGACATCGATGTCAAGGAGATTTGTTATGAAAAAATTATTCGGCGGTATGTTAATCGGCACTTTAATCTCGGCGGCTTGTATGGCGTTTTCGAGCTATGCGGAAACAAAACCCGAGCTTAAAAAAATCAAAGATAAAATAAAAGATGAAGCAAAGCATCATTACGATAAACAAAAGGAAATATGCAAAGATATTATCGGGCTTTTTACAAAAGAGAAAGGCATTCATCCATGCTAGTCGGCTTTTGTTTGTCTTAATTTCGTATCGTATCACGTAAAAACCTCACCCAAAAAAAAGCTTGCATTTTTTCAGGGGGGGGTATAATAGAAGATAAATTCACATTGAGTGTCGTTGAAACTGCGATGCTCAAAACGTGATAATCGGTTATGACTGACTATGAAAAAAGGTCGAGAAGAAAAAGTAAAATCAAGACGCATTCTTCGTATCGATGAAGCATTGCGTTCGGGTAAAAAGGTTACATTGGCGTCTCTCGTTAAACGGTGCGAAGGAGTTTCCGCCAGAACGATCCAGCGTGATATCGAATTCATGCGTGACTTTAACAATGCGCCGATCGTATACGATCGGGAAACGCGTTCCTACCGTTACAGCGAGCCGAACTTTTTTATAAAAACCGTTCAGATGACGGAAGGAGAACTTTTTTCTGTCGCTCTTTTTGACCGGCTTTTGGAACAGTACCGAAACACGCCTCTTGAAAATAACCTCAAAAACGTATTCAGAAAAATCATTTCCGGTATGCCCGATGAAATCACGATAGATTCTTCATTTCTTGAAAATCGCACGACATTTATTCCCGATCAGGGGCCCAAAATCGAGCCGGAAGTTTTTTCTGAGATTTTCGGAGCGCTTAAAAGACATAAGACATTGGAGTTTGAATATCGCCCGCTTCAAAAACTTTCGTATATGCCCCGACTGTTGGATCCGTATCATGCAGTCTGTCAAAAAGGAAACTGGTACATCATCGGCTTCTGCCATGACAAAGGCGATGTCAGAGTCTTCAGTTACAGCCGAATGAAAGATGTCCGCATAACAAAAGACTCTTTCAAAATACCGGACACTTTTAAACCGGAAGATTACTTTGACAAAGAGATCGGCGTTTGGCTCAGCGCAAAGCAAAAGTATACGGTGGAGCTTTTAATTTCAAAGGAAATCGGAACGTTCGCAATAGATAGAACATGGCACTCCAACCAGCAGCTGAAGCAGAATAAGGACGGAAGCGTACGGGTAAGCTTTGAAACAACCCAGCTTCCGGAAGTAAAACGGTGGGTGCTCGGACAGGGAAGTACGGTGAAGGTGTTGGGACCGAAGGAGCTTCAAGAGGATGTGTGCCGTGAAGCGGTAAAGATACAAGGGATGTATGAGAGGGCGTTGTAAGTTGTCAGAGGCGTGTCGTAGAATGAGCGGAATAGAAAAAACAATAGTTACAATTAATTTTATGAAGGAGATGTTATGGCACAGGCAAATGATGTTTTAGCGTGCAATCTGGATTTTGACGAAGAACAAGACGATTTTAATTTAGATGAACTTGAAGAAAAACTTGGCTCACAGCTGGAAGAAAAATTTGCCGATTTGGAATTCCTAAAGGAAGAAAAAGAGAAAATCGGCAATCCTGATGCACTGGGAGGGGTAATACTCGATGAAGTTTGGAAACAGTTCGCTAATCAAATCGGACTTGATATGACAAACGAAACGTTAAACCAAAAGTATGATAGGGAGCATGCCGGTGAGACATACGAAACTGTTGGCGCAAAAGTCATGCAAGACCAAAGGTACAAAGATGCCAATAAGGCGATGAAGGAACAGCAGCAATCCGGGAATTTAAAAGATGAATATACGGGCAAAAACATTAGTCAAAATGATAAAGCAAATTTGGATCATGTGGTTTCCAGAAAAGAGTTGTATGAAAATACACGGAGACAACAAGCCGGAATAAATACGGAAGATCTTGCCAATAAGGATAAAAATCTTAAAGCTACAAATGAATCCTTAAATAAGAGTAAAGGAAAAAAGAGTGTCAATGAGTTTTGTAAAGAGCGGGAGCAAAGAGAAAAAAATTTAATTGCACAAAATGAACGTGCTAAGAAAAAGATAGACGAATCGAATAAATCTGAAGCTGAAAAAAGACTCGCAAAAGAAAAAGCCGATAAGCGGTTGCGGGATAAGCTGGATGCAAAAGATGATTTGATGAAGAAAGCAGATTCTGAAGCACGAAAGGATATCAATAGGGATATTGCAACAGGGGTGGCTAAAAACAGCCTAAAGGAATCCGGTAGAAACGCTTTGAAGGAGATGGCGGTTTCTGCATTATTTTCCTTACTCAAGGAAATAATGAATGCCTTGGTAAGATTCTTAAAAACTAAAGCAAAATCTTTTAAAAGTTTTTTAGAAGAGATGAAAAAGGCAATCAAATCGTTTGTGAAAAAGATAACAGATTTTTTTCGCACAGGTGTAAAGAGTGCGGTCGGTACCTCAGTAACTGAGATTATTTTTGGACCTGTTTCCCGCACAATCAAAAAGCTGGCCAGTCTTATTAAACAAGGCGTTTCATCGGTAATGGATGCCATAAGATACCTGCGCGATAAGGAAAACAAAAATAAACCGTTGGCCATAAAAATTGCCCAAGTCGGAAAAATTATCATGGTGGGGTTGACCGGCGTAGGCGCTTTGGCTTTGGGCGAAGTAATCGAAAAAGGACTTTTGATTATTCCGGGAGTCGGCCAAACAATTTTTGCATTTGAACTTCCATTGCTTGGAAGTTTGGCAAATATTTTAGGAATTTTTCTCGGTGCGCTTGTTGCAGGTATAATCGGTGCAATTGTCATCAACCTCATCGATCGATTTATTGCAAAAAAGCAAAAGCAGGAATTACAGATAGCGGAAATACAGAAAGGAAATGAAATTCTTCATATTCAAGCACAACAAAAAGAAAGATCGATAGCAGTATTAGAGCGTGACAAGGCGGCGGCACAGTCGAATATTTTAAATCGACACAAAGATGCAAGCGTGATAATGAAAGAGTCATTGACAAACATAATGGAAGATTTTGCAAATAGTCCTCCTGCTGCAAGTATGCGAGTGATTGATGAAAAAGAGGCAGAAACAAATCGTGCCATTGGTGCAGCACGCAATGACTTGGATAACCTTCTCAATGCCTTGTGAAAAAAATGAATAAAATGAATCATACTACTTCTGATTCGGAATTTGGAGCTGAGGAAACTTCTGTGCAAAAGATCTCGGAGGTCAAAACCGACAGCGAACACTCAATACACGACGGACACGTAGAGGACGCAAGCATTATTAGTATCTTTGGAGGCAGGTATAAAATCTTTGCACCAACAGAACAGAATGAAAAAAAAAGATATCTTTGGAATTTGTGAATCCAGTGTTAAAACAAATGAATTTGATTCGATTTCTGGTGATTTAGGTGATTTTAATGAAAGGAGTAATGGCATGAATGAACTGACAATCAAAAAGCATAGTTTTGAAGAGGCAAAAAATCGCTTGAAGAAATTTTCGACGATAGAAAACACAGAATTATCAATTGAAAATGTAAAAACAACAGGAGGTTTGTTTGGCTGGTTCAATCATAACGTTACAGGAGAAGAACTCAATGACCGAATGGGAAAGATCCAAGATTTTTTCATTAGTTTAAACAGTACAGACAATAAAATCATCAAGGAATTTCACGAAATATATAAGGCGCTGGATGTCCTTGATAAAGAGTATATAGCTAGTATTATTGCAACAGTGAAGGGATTGGAAAAAACAAGCAATGATGTTAGAAAACATAATGAACTGTTGCAGGAACAGCAAAATAAGTTGAACGCTCATCAAAATGAAATTGATGGTATTGTTGAAAATCATAAAGAAATTATTGAAGTCTTAAAAAGGTTCATGGAGAGATTAGAAGCGTCGACAAAAGAAATTGATCGTGAACTTGATGAAGCCGTACAGCAGCTACCACCGAATTTAAAAAAGAATCTTTCCAAGGTATTTGCAAAATACCGCGCAAAAAATGATGTAACCTTGGAAAAAATTGAAAGAAAAATGCGCAGCATAAAGCCTGCCTCTAAATTTCCTATTATAGCCGGTATTATTGCGATAATTCTTGGTGCGGGAGCTTTTGTTTCTGTGTTTCTGCCGCTCAAAACGTATATAGATGCAAAAGAAAATAAACAGCTTATAGTACTGAACGACAAGTTTCAAAATAAATTAAAATCACTCGATTCTACTTTTGAAACAAAATTCGATTCTATGCATACGGCTATAGTTCAAGCAGACGAAGTAATCAATGCAATGCATACTGATGTTGGCAATTTGCAAGAAAGCTACAATGCGATTGTAAACACTATTAATGAACAAACTTCACATTTTACCAAAAATTTGACTTTTCTGCAAAACAAATTAAGTGCAAAAGAAGATGCAGTTGCTTCTGTGCAAAAAGAATTGGAAGCCTTAAAAAGCGAGTATCAAATTTTGCTTACTCTGAACGAACAAAGAATCGCAAGCCTTGAAAAAGAACTGCCGTCTTTGCGCTTGCTTTTTGAAAAAAACACGGAGTACATTTCTCAAAATGTAAGTCGAACAGAAGATATTGAAAATCTTTCTTCCGTACCAGCAGAAAAGGCTTTGCAAGTGGCGCAGCCGGCAGATTTTACGCAAACATCTTTGGAACAGGATACTGCAGATGATAGGATGTTTTCTTCAAATGCGAATGGAGAAATCTTGCAAAGGAGCGATGACGCAAAATCAATGGCGATGAATGACAACACAAAAGTACAGTCGTTCGTTCCGGCAGAAAACAGCAAAAAAGGAAAAGGCTATATCATAAAACGCATTCTTTTTTTTATTGTAGGAATCCTGATTGGAGCTATTATTCTTATAGGTGGAATTATTCTTTTTTTGATAAAGAAATCCTAAATATATTTTATAAGGGCAATATGACAGATAAATACGGACAAACGCTGATAAATAATGCATCAAAATTAGACGCGGTTACTGATGCTTGCGGAGAAATAACCAAGTTAGCCACGTTGATTGTAGAAGAAAATAGTAAATCTGCTACAATTGCACTTTTTAGAAGAATGTCAGATGCTATTGATAATCACCAAAGTAAGTATGAAATTAAAAAGATTGCACAAACTGTCCGTAACAATTTAATTGAGTTTTATGGTTATGTAACCATACATAAAATCTGCGAACCGACAGAAGAACTTGATGAAGATACGCGAAGTCTTGAAGATTTGCTTTATGAACTGGATGCACTTGTGGGTTTGAAGAAGGTAAAAGAGAAAGTAACAGATCTTATCAATTTTCATAAAGTTCAAATACTTAGAGAAGAAGAACACCTTAAAAACACTAAGAAAACACTTCACATGGCTTTTACTGGAAATCCGGGAACAGGAAAAACGACAGTTGCCAGAATTATTGGACATATGTACAAAAAAATAGGATTACTTTCTAAAGGTCATTTTATTGAAGTGTCAAGAACTGATTTAATAGCAGGATATCAGGGGCAAACTGCATTAAAAGTAAAAGCTGTAATCGAAAAAGCTAAAGGCGGTGTTTTATTTATCGATGAAGCTTATAGCATAACAGAAAACGATCATAGTGATTCTTATGGCAGAGAATGCCTTACAGAATTAACAAAAGCATTAGAAGATTACAGAGAAGATTTAGTTGTTATAGTAGCTGGATATACAGAACCCATGAAGAAATTCTTTGAATCCAATCCCGGGTTAAAATCGCGTTTCAACATCTTCATTGAATTTCCGGATTACGATGCAGATGAATTGGAAAAAATACTACTGTCTATGACTTTCGATAATGATTATAATCTTGATCAAACTGCCAAAACTTTAATTCATAAATATTTAGAAGAAGCTGTTAATAAAAAAGATGCAAATTTTGCAAATGGTCGAATGGTCAGAAATTTATATGATAATTTGATTATGAATCATGCACGTAGAATTGTTAATATTGAACACCCTACAAAGGAAGATCTGTCTATAATTTTAGATAATGATTTTCAATCGATAGAAGCTTAAATATTTAATCTGAAATTCGGGTTTTCTACACCAAACGAGATATGAAGAAATTTTCATAAAAAACCTGATTGCGATAAAATATATAAGTGGCAATTCTATAAATGTCTGTTTTACGCATTCATTTTTACGAAATCGTTTCCTCCCTTCCCGAATAATACTCCAGAACTTTTCGGGCGAACCGATAGGCGTTTTTTATTTCCGTATTTGACTCAAAATACTGTTTTCGATGAATCATACGACCGTCAAAAAATTCGGACAGTTCTTTTAATGTAAACTCCTTGATTTTCGGCGACGTTATCAATTTTGTATACACCGATAACATGACGGCGAAGTCGTTAAGAAGAGGAACCCTCATGCAGGAGGAAATCACACCGTTGCCGATGCCGAGATTGCCCCGCAAAAGTTCGAAACTTGTGTCCAAGTCGTATTTGAAACTTTGTACGCTCTTAAAAGAACACAGCATACAGATATTGTGCGCCGCCACATTTCGCAATCGCCTGACGGAATCGAAGTGTTTGGCATAGTCACATTTGATTCTAAAAAAATCGTAATAAAAAATATAAAAATTAATAAAATCATAAAAGCCGATCATTTCAACGAAATTCCAAACGGCAGGTGCTTCAATATATTTGTCGAAACCGAGGCCGCTGTAGCCTGCGAGTCTCGCGCCGGATGTAAGAACTTCTTTTATGTTCGGATGAGATTTTAAAAAAGTATCTGCAACTTCGTACCCGTCATCCGCGGGATTGCTTTGACATGCATTGACAAGTTTTACTTTCAGGTAATGTTCCAAATCGATGGTCATTTTCAGGATCAGTTTTCTGAAAAACATATCGATCGTCGAGAGTTCGACCAGATGTCCGAAATCCAAACCGATGTATTTTCCGCTTTTTGTCCGCTCATTACAGGTTTCGGCATATTGTTTTAATCGAAAAAAATAATTGTGTTTTTGAAGAAAATCTTTTGCATCTTCTTCGCTCATTAAATCAAAAGTTAAACCGAGATTCGTTTTACAATAGTCAATGATTTCAGGAACGGTGAGTTTTTTTTGATTTCAAATTTGTGTGATATTTCTTGGGCATTATTAATTTCTCCTATTTTTTGTTTTCGATATCCCAGTCGATTTCTATGGAGCGGTGTTCGATGTCCTGAATGCGCCGGTAGGTGAGGCAGTCGGCGCGGTGCACGGTGATGCCCCTGTTCCGCGAAATATAACCGACGATCGCATCGGGGTATTTCGGTTTGCAGCACTGCGCGAAGGTGACGAAAAAATTCGTCGAACTTCCGATGCGTATTTTGCCCGTTTCCTGCACCGTGTCGGTGCGTGCTCCCGTTCCTTTTTTATGCCGCCTCGTTTCCTGAATTTCACGGGCAGCTTGAGCGTTTGCGGTTTGTGTCGTTTCCGTTTTCGCTTTGTCGGCAAAGGTCGGATCGTGTGCGGTGAGCCACGCGTGTATCTTTTGCCGCGCTTTTGCGGTTTTTACCGCCGCGAGCTGAGAAGCCGTCGGGTGCGCCTGCGGATTTGTGAGGATTTCGATGATTTGTGTATTTTGCAGCGGTTCGACGAGCGGGATGATTTTTCCGTCCGCTTTTGCGCCGACGATTTTTTCGCCGATAGCCGAGTGAATGCGATATGCGAAGTCGATCGCGTTCGAGCCGGCGGGGAGCTGTACGACTTGTCCCTTCGGCGTAAACACGTAGATTTCATCGCCGAGCAGATCGCTTTTCAGCGCGCTGAAAAAATTTTCATCGGAAACGTGACCGTCGCGCAGCTCGCGCAGTTCGTTGAATATGCCGAGATGTTCGATGTCGACAAAGTCGCGGCTCTTTCCTTTTTTATACAGCCAATGACTTGCGATACCGTGTTCGGCCGCTTCGTCCATCGCTTTTGTGCGTATCTGTATTTCAAGCGGCTTTCCGTCGCACATGACGGTCGTATGCAGCGAACGGTAGCCGTTCGCTTTCGGCATGGCAATATAATCTTTAAATCGCCCGTCGAGCGGCTTCCAAAGATTGTGCACGATACCGACGATCGTATAGCATTCCGGGTTTTCGTCGCAGATGATGCGGAGCGCGAGCAGATCGTAGAGTTTGTCGGGCGACACGTTGCGCTTTCGCATTTTTTGATAAATCGAATAAAAATGTTTTGCGCGGCTCGTGATAGCGATACGGATGCCCGCCTTTTGTGCAGCCGAACGGATCTGCTCTACGGCTTTTTCGAGGTAGGCGTTCCGTTCGTCTTTTTTTTGCGCGACGATCGCTTTGATCTGCAAAAACACGTCGGGATTCGTGTACTTTAAACTCAAATCTTCGAATTCGTTTTTTTCTTCCTGCATGCCGAGCCTGTCCGCAAGCGGCGCCCAAATGTCGATTATCTCTGCGGCGAGCGCGCGCTGTGTCGCTTCGGGAAGCGTATCGATGCAGCGTATTTGATCGAGTTTATCCGCGATTTTAATAAGGATGATGCGCACGTCGTCCACCATCGCGAAGAGCATTTTGCGTACCGCATCCGCCTGCTGTATCGTCGAATGTCCGACGGGCATGTGCATGATCTTCGTCGTGCCGTCTATGAGACGTGAAGTATTTTCATCGAACAATTTTCGGATATCGTCTTTTGCGACGTCGAAATCGTATATCGTATGGAGCAGCGCCGCGCATATCGATTCGGAATCCATTTTGTTCTGTGCGAGGATGTATGCGATGCGGAGCGGATGCAGACAGTACGGAGAGCCGTCGGATCGGTTTTTACCGCGCGATTTTTCGCAAAGCAGATTCCATGCCGCCTCTATTTTTCGTTTGTCTTCGTCCGAATAAAAATCGAAAGCGCCGAAAAATTCGCCGAGCAGTGCGGCGGTATCGCGTATATCGGCTTTGACGGTGACGATCCTACTCATCGCGTCATCGTATCAAATCGCCGGCCTTGACGCAAGCATCGCGGTACAGAGTATTGCCGCATTCCATGCGGTTTGTATCGTATCGGTATTTCGGTTGTTAATAAAATATACTGTGCGCAAAAAGCGCACTGATTGCATTCAGCCGAAAATTGAAATTTTCTCCCGTGTGCAATTTTAATGGAGGTATTAATGAAACGGATACGATCGATAATTTTATTAATAATTTTTGCTGCTGCGGGTGTTTTAACCGGCTGCGGTGCGCGCAAAAACTTTGCTGCAATGAAATATGCATCGGACAGCGCGTCCGTGCGATCCGGCGGCGTCTATGCTGCCGAAGAAAAATCCGCCGGTACTCCTTCCGATACCGCACTGCCTTTGCCCGAAAACCGTAAGCTCATCCGCACGGGGAATATCCGTTTTGAAGTTTCGAGTCTCGCCGAAACGAAGGCGGCTGTAGAAGCATGGGCGAAGCGTTTCGACGGTTATGTTTCGGATTTTTCGGAAGACGGCCGCTCGCTCGGCATGACGGTGCACATCCCTTCTTCCGCTTTTGACGATGCGATGTCGTCGTCCGGCGCCATCGGTAAAATCGTTTCGAAATCCGCGGACAGCGTCGACGTTACCGACCGCTTTTACGATTTGGATTCGCGTTTGGCAACTCGCCGTGTTTTGCTCGAGCGATTGCAATCGTATCTTCGGGAAGCGAAAAATATCAAAGATATGCTCGAAATCGAAACGAAAATAAACGACATTACGGCCGAAATAGAGCAGATGCAGGGACAGTTCAACCGTCTGTCCAAACAGATCGATTATTCGGAAATCTATATCGAAGCGCACTTGCCGTACAACCACGCGGAAGACAGAGGCTTTATCTTTCCCGATTTGAAATCGGCGTTTATCGAATTCTGCGAAACCGTCGTCGGATTTTTTACCAACTTTGTATTCGTCGTGTTGTACATAATCATTTTCGGCATACCGATCCTCTGCGTCGTCTTTTTGCTGTATTGGATTTGCTTCGGTAAAATCGGCGTGCTTCGAAAGCTCTTTGCAAAGATCCGCGCAGGTAAAAAAGAAAAATAAAGCTTTGCGAAAGACAGCTTCGTTTTTCAGCCGTATATACCTGCATTGCTACAAACGGTTTTTTTTGGTAAAATCGCCGTCATAGCGAACGTAACGCTTAATAATTTTTTGTGACGGGAACTTCTAAAGACTGCGGTTTTCGGAAGCAGCCCGATACGTACGGGAGACGGCTATGGCGGAAACGAATCACGAATGTACGCTTGATAAAATCATCAGTTTGTGCAAGCGGCGCGGTTTTGTATATCAATCGAGTGAAATTTACGGCGGGCAGGCGGGCGCGTGGGATTACGGTCCGCTCGGCATCGAACTCAAACGCAATATCCAAAACGCGTGGTGGAAAGAGATGACGCAGCTCCACGACGATGTCGTCGGTCTCGATTCTTCGATCTTTATGCATCACACGACGTGGGAAGCGAGCGGACACGTCGCACATTTTTCCGATCCTATGATCGACTGTACCGAATGCAAAGCGCGTTTTCGCGCGGATCAGCTCATCGAAGATTTTTGCGCTTCTCACGACGTAAAGCCTGAAAAGGCGGTAGACGCGATGTCGCACGAAGAGATGAAAGCGTTTATCGACGAGCACGCCGTCAACTGCCCGACGTGCGGCAAGCACAGTTATACCGCCGTGCGCGAATTCAATTTGATGTTCAAAACGTATCTCGGTCCCGTCCAAAGCGACACATCCGTCGTATACCTGCGCCCGGAAACCTGTCAGGGCATTTTCGTCGATTTTAAAAATATCGTTCAATCGAATCGGATGAAGATTCCGTTCGGCGTCGCGCAGGTCGGAAAATCGTTCCGCAATGAAATCATCTTTAAGAATTTTATCTTCCGCACCTGCGAATTCGAGCAGATGGAAATGGAATACTTTTGCAAACCCGGTGCCGACGACGATGCGTTCGCGTATTGGCGGGAACAACGCTGGAACTTTTACAAGCGCTACGGCATTGCAGAAAAAAATCTTCACTGGAAACACCACGATAAACTCGCGCACTATGCGAAAGACGCGTACGATATCCAATACCGCTTTCCGATCGGCTTTGAAGAGATCGAAGGTATTCACAACCGCACGGATTTCGATCTGTCGCAGCACACGAAGTACAGCGGCAAAGATATGAGCTACATCGATCAGGACGACGGCAACAAGCGCTACACTCCTTACGTCATCGAAACGTCAGCCGGATTGAACCGCAACTTTCTCATGTTTTTGTGCGAAGCGTACGAAGAGCAAAACGTCGCATCCGACGGCGGCGAAGATTACCGCACGGTGCTGCATCTCCATCCGCGCCTCGCGCCGGTTACGGTCGCCGTACTCCCCATGATGAAAAAAGACGGACTCGCGGAAATTGCGGCGGACATCCGCAAAGCGCTCAAAGAAGATTTCGTTACCGATTACGATACGAGCGGTACGATCGGCAAACGTTACCGCCGGCAGGATGAAATCGGCACGCCGTTTTGCGTTACGGTCGATTATCAAACAAAAGACGACGACACCGTGACGATCCGCTTTCGCGATTCGATGGAACAAACGCGCGTCAAGCGAAGCGATTTGGTTTCCGAAATTCACAAAGCGATCGCGTCGTACACGTCCGTCATTAGAAATTAATAATCATGTATCGTATCCGCGCGGGCATTTTGCCGGTGCGCTTACGATGCGTCCGTTCCTCGGATAAAGTATGGATTATGTTCGGCTCGGCAAAACGAATCTTCTCGCAAGCAGGACGGCTTTCGGCGCCATGTCGCTGAAGCATACGGGAGATACCGAAACGGCTTCAACGCTCATCCGAAAAGCGTACGAAGCGGGAATCAATTTTTTCGATACATCGCGCAGCAACGGTGCAAGCGAAAAGCTGCTCGGAGATGCGCTGTACGAAGTGCGGGAAAACGTCATCATTGCGACGAAATCGAAAGCATCTTCGGGGCAGGAGCTGCTCCGCGATTTGGATGAGAGTCTCGACGCGCTGCACTGCGATGCGATCGATCTGTATCAATACGAAACCGAAAATTTTGTCCCGACGGCCGACGGCAAAGACGGCATTTATCAAACGCTCCTTACGATGAAAGCCTCCGGTAAAATCAAACACATAGGAGCCGTAACCGAAGACTTCGATACCGCTTCCGAAATTATTAAAACGGAACTTTACGAAACGATCCAATTTCCGTTCAGCATGATAAGCCCGATCGACACGTCATCTCTCGTGGGGCTGTGCGCGGAGCGCGATATGGGTTTTATCGCGATGCAGCCCTTGTGCGGCGGCGTGCTTTCGAATATTCCGCTCGCCTTCGGCTTTCTCCATCAATACGAAAACGTTTTTCCGCTGTGGGGTGCGGAAACGCTCGAAGAGCTTTCTCAGATTTTGTATTTTAACGACCGCCCGCCGGTCATCGACGAAGCGTTCCAAAGAGATGTCGAAAAGCTGCGTACGTTTTTTAATTAGAAAAATGCCGGACGGATATTTCTAAAAGACAGGTAAGGTGAATTCAAAGGCTGCACACAGCCGCCCAATTTCTAAAAAATATTTTATAACCGCCTGCGTCCCATAAATCGATAAATTCTTCATACGGATAATATCGGTTTCCGCTGCGGCATTTTTTATCCGTGACGGTTTTACGTGTATTTTCGGAACTCTTTTCCTGCAGCGAATCATACAGCATAAAGCCGTTTTCATCGTATCCTAAAATCGTTACATAGTGTTGGATATGCTGTATTTTTATTAAAACGATTACGGGAAAGCCTTTGTCGATATTTTCTTGAAGCCATTGTATTTTTTCGTTTCCCTTTTTATTTTTCAAAATATATTCTTTTGTTTTTATCGCATATGCATTTAATAATTTTACAACACCTCGCGGGAATGTGAGATTTTTGTATATTCTCCACTGCATTTCACTTGTAAGCAGTTCGGGAGAAATCTCTTCGTTCTTTAAGATATTAATAACAGCCATGACCGAATACGGCCCGCAATTGTTTAAGGTTTGCCGGTAAAGCAGATCGGCATCGAGCGGCAAAGAGCGGCTTAGCTCATGGGGTATCGGTTTTATTGTTATGCGGGAAGGAAACGCTCTTCCGAAAATTAATAATGATACGGTCGTAAAAATAATAATAAACGGGATGATTATTGCAGCAGGTTTTATCTTCATATTAAAAAAACGGGATGCCGTCGGCATCCCGTCTGCGATTTTTCGGCTTACGGACGCGCGATGATATCCGCAAGATTCGCGCACTTTTCCAAATCTTTCGGTAAAAGTTCTTCGCGCGCTTTATTGACGTATTTGGGATCCTGGAAGCTGTATGTAAACTTCGTATGGATATCGTAAGTGCCCTTCATGAGCGCGTATGCGTCTTCGGTCATGACGAGTTCTTCGTCCGTCGGGATGACGAAAATTTTCGTTTTGCTGTCATCGGCGCTGATGCATGTTTCCGCATTTCCGGTAAACGACCATGCATTTTTCTGCGCATCCAGTTTGATGCCGATATCGTCCAATCCTTCGATACTTTTTCCGCGCACGACAGGAGAGTGTTCTCCGATACCTGCGGTAAAGACGACCGCATCGACACGGCCGAGCGCTGCTTTGTATGCGCCGATATATTTTTTAAGACGGTATGCGGACATTTCAATCGACAGGGCGGCCAGTTTGTCGCCGGCTGCCGCCGCATTTTCGATGTCGCGGCTGTCCGTGTATTTTCCGTCCGTGATGCCGAGTAAACCGCACTGTTTGTTGAGCGCCGTATCCATTTCATCGGCACTCATGCCGGTTTTGCGCATAATATAAAACGGAAGTGCGGCATCTATGTCGCCGCACCTCGTACCCATGACGAGTCCCTCGAGCGGTGTAATGCCCATAGACGTATCGAAACAGACGCCGCCTTTTACCGCACATACCGACGCACCGTTTCCGAGGTGACAGATTATTAAATTCGTGTCTTTCGGCTCTTTGCCGAGCAGTACCGCAGCGCGTTTCGACGTATACATAAACGACGTACCGTGGAAACCGTAGCGGCGCGCGTGGTATTTTTCGTACCATTCGTGCGGGATCGCGTACATATACGATACTTCAGGCATCGTCTGGTGCCATGCGGTATCCATGACGGCGCAGTGCGAAACGTTCGGCAGCACTTTTTGCGCGGCTTCGATACCCATGATATTTGCGGGATTGTGCAGCGGTCCCAAATCCTGCACTTCGCGGAAAGTATCGAGTACGGACGGCGTGATAATAACCGACTTCGTGAATTTTTCACCGCCGTGGAGTACGCGGTGACCGACAGCTCCGATCGCGTTCATGTCTTTGATGACGCCGACTTTTTCGTCGGTGATTTCTTTCATGATAAGTTCGATCGCTTCTTTGTGCGTCGGACAGGGGCTTTCGATTTTATATTTGTCGGCTTCGACGCAGTGCGTGATGACCGAGCCGGGGCGGCCGACGCGTTCTACGATGCCCGTACATAAAACGGATTTATCGTCCCAGTCGTAAACTTGGTATTTTGCGGAAGATGAACCGCAGTTAAGCGTTAGAATAACCATACTCGTTTCCTTAATAAAAAATTGTGTGTAATATTATAAAAGTATTTACCGTTCTCCGCAAGGTATCGCCGCAGCACTCGCGCGCCGGTACCAGGAATTATGCATGAGAAACTTTAATTGTAAAAAAATGACATGTAACGTAAAAATCGGCTACACTCCCGGCCGCATTGTCTTTCGCTTTCCGTGTCAGCCTTTCATCAGCGCCGCGTATTTTTCCGCGATACGCTTCGATTTTTCCGCTGCGAGTCCGCGGTAGCGCGCGGGGTTTTCAAAAAACGTTTCCGCATTTTCGATACCGAGCTTTTTCAGCTGTTCGGTTATTTTATTAAAAGCATCCGTGTGACGCTTCAGTACGGCAAAAAACGGTTCTTCCGTCTTTTCGCATTCGAGCGTAATCTTTCTGACGATTTCATGACCGTCGTTCACGCCCGCTTCCCCGAGTAAAATATATGCCGGCTCCGCAAGCACGCCGCCCCTTACTCTGCCGCCCGCATTGTCAAGCGTCTTCGCCATCGCTTCCGTATCCGCCTGCAAGCCCGACACGACTTTTTTCATGCGGCTTACCGCCATCGTAAAGCCCGCGACGTAATCGGCAATAAAACGCTGGCTCGCGCTGTTCGTCAAATCGCGCTGGTGTTCCGAAATCTGATCCATGTAAAACGTGATGACGCGCGGACACATTGCTTTCCATAGCGACTTTACGTGCTCGCTGTTCCACGGATTGCGCTTTTGCGGCATCGTGCTCGAACCGACTTGCGTCGAACTGAAATACTCGAACACTTCTCCGATCTCCGAGCGCTGGAGATTGCGCAAATCGTCGGCGAGGTTTGCGATGATGCCGAAAGCGGTATTGCATTCGAGCAGCAGACGTAAAAGGTATTCCGGTTCGACGAGCTGGTTCGAATATTCGCTCGGTTCGAGACCGAGAAATGCGAGATAGCGCCGCTCCAAATCTTCGGGATCTTTGACAATCATCGAAAGCCCGTTGTACGCGCCGACGGGACCCGCAAGTTTTCCCTTCAGCTGCTTTGCAAGCTCTTCGATTTTAATAATCGATTTTCCGAGCCGCGAAACGAATTCCGCAACCGTCCAGCCGAAGGTGATCGGAACGGCGTGCTGTCCGTGCGTGCGTCCGACTTGCGGCGTTTCGGCATCGCGCAGCGCGATATCGCAGAGCGCCCTTTCGAGCGCTTTCAGTTCCGGCACGGTGACGTTTTGCATAACGTCTCGCATGCGAAGTGCGAGCGCCGTATCGAGTATATCGACGCTCGTCGCACCCAAGTGAACGAAGGGCGCGATGTCGCTCGGAACCGTCCGCTTCATTACATTGACGAGCGCGCGGATATTGTGCTGCGTTTTTTCTTCTTCGGCGTACACTTCTTCGGGATCGACGGCATTTGCCGCCGCATCGATCGTGCGCTCGATTTCAGACGTGAGCGCGCCTCGCACTTGGAAATGCGCTTTTACGAGCGCGGCTTCGGCTTTTGCGCACGAGCGTACCGCCGCCTCTTCGGAAATGCAGCGCGCGAGTTTATCGTATACGTCTTTTTCGGAAATCGAATAACGGTGATCCAACGGCGAAATATTTTCAAAAACGGAACGGGTTTTCATGCGGAAAGTATGCAGGAAAAACGGAAAACTTGCAATGCGCTTCCGCTCCGACGCTTCGATTTTATTAAAATGACAAAGGGGGAAGTCTCCCCCTCGCTCCCGCCCGCATCACTCCGCAAGCGAAAAATCATCTTTTCCGCCTGCTCCGTTTATGCGGTCGTCCGCTGCCCCTTCCGGCGGGGACACCCCGCAACGCCCCGTGTGCGCTTTATCAGCGGGCGGAAGACGGGGAGCGCGTTATATTGATGTTGCCGCTTTCGGTTTTTATCTTGAGAGATACTTCTCCGTTTTTATACCGTACGGAGCCGCTTCCTTTCGTATCCGTATTCGTAAACGCATCTTTGACTTTACCGTCGGGTGCTGCGTATTCGAAGAAGTAGCCGTCGTTTTCCGGCAGCGCAATGTTTACCGAACCGCTTCCGCATTCGAACGACGCTTCTCTCATCATGGTTTTTGCGCTGAAATTGACGCCGCCCTTTTGCGATGCCGCATCGATATAATCGCACGAACCGCTGTAGCTTATCCGGCCTTTTTCCGCCGCTATGTGTGCGCTTTTTGCGTCGGTGTCGCCGCATACGATCATGCCCGTTTCGCTTGCGAGCGAAAGCGCCGTAAACGAGCATGCGTCGAATACGATTTTACCGCCTGCGGTTTTTACGTCAAACACGCCGCATGTAAAGCCGCTTACGCTGACGGCACCGCTCGTCGTTTTGACCGAAATGAAAAAATTATTAATTTCGATAGGCATCGTCCGCGGTACTTTTATATCGATCTCCGTGCGGTCGAGCTTCGTATGTTCCTGTCTGTCTTCGGCGATGACGACGGCGTTGTCTTTGAGGATGGCGTAGGGTCTGTCGTTTTGCTTGCGGTCGGACGCGATCGAAAGTTCGATACGCCCTTCGTCCCATTGAGAAAATTTCAAATCGCACGAAGAGACGTCCGCTTTGATTTCGGATATTCTGTCCGATTGAAAAAATACCGTTTCGGTTTTCGATTTTTCTTTTCCTCGTTCCGCCGGTTTTTCCGCTGTGCCGCCGTTCGAACGGCTGATCAGCAGTATTTCCGCGCCGACGGCGATGACGAGCGTTGCGATTATCGCAATCGCCGTCTTTGCATGATGATCCATACAGCTTCCTGTTTTTATGTCTGCATTTTCGATGCGGTTGCCCCGTGCGCTGACATTCGATATTATTGTAGTATAAATGTATGAAAAAGACAAATGCAATGCGCATTCTTGAAAGCGCGCATATTCCGTATGAAACGGCTTCATACGACGATGACGGAGAACACGAACTCGGACGAGGAGCTGCCGAAACGCTCGCGAAAAAACTCGGCATCGATCCGAAGTTTGTTTTTAAAACGATCGTCATGCGTACGGAAACGAAAGAACTGTGCGTGTTTTGTGAAAGCGCCGTAAACGAAATCAATTTGAAAAAAGCGCGGACGGCCGCAGGTGCAAAAGAAATAGATCCGGTAAAACCCGACGAACTTTTGCAGTTGACCGGCTATGTGCGAGGCGGTTGTTCGCCGCTTGGCATGAAGCGGAAATATAAAACCTTTATAGACAGGTGTGCGCTCGATTGCGAAAAAATCTACATCAGCGCCGGCGTGCGCGGAGAGCAGATCATCATCAAACCCGAAGATTTGATAAAAGCCTGCGATGCACTTGTTTGCGATTTGGCGTTGTAAAATCGGATACTTTTTATAGATACGCTGCGTATTCTTTTCACGAGCGGATAAATCCGCTATACTTCGTACAAAGGCTTTGACGGGAAAACATGAAAGTCGATATGGCGAATAAAAAAATCGGAAAACTTCCATTTTTGAAAAACTCGAAATTCGTGCGGACGGTTATCGTAACCGCGCTGTGCGGTCTCTTGTTTTCGTGCCGCGGCAAAACAAATCCGTCCGCAGCGATGACGGGAGAAGGTGTGCTTTCCGTTTCAACTGCAGGAGAAGACGCTGCGAATATCAAACGTCCGACCCAGCTGTGGCACGTTTCCGATGAAGCCGTGTGTATATTCTTCGGTTACGGCTATAACGATTCCGCCTTTGTCGCTTCCGTGACGGAAGCTTTAGCCGCCGTATACGGCGCCTCTTCGGACGGCGGTCTTATTTTGCCGGTAGTTTTTCCCGATGACTTTAAGCGAGGTTCCCGTTCCGTTGCTGCGGAGCTCCCGCTTCTTGTCGGTGAAAAAAAATTGCGCGGGCTCATCCTGCTCGGTGCGCCGGAAAATACGCATTTCGGAATCGCTCACCTGCAGGATAAATACGACGGTACTTTTCCCTTTCCCGTGTTTTCTTTTTTTTCACAGGACGACGTATCGGGTACGGAAGGCACTGCGGATATCGTACTCGATAAAGCGCAGGAAGCTGGCATTGACGGAATTATTAAAAACGAATCGGAACAGACTTTCGTAAAAGAAGTGCCGGATTTTGTCCGCCGCTCCGTCGATTTTATGCTTTCGGTCGACGGCCGGCTTGCAAAAAACAACGACCTTTTTACATATCTGAAAAAAATCGTCGGAAAGGCGAAGCTGCGCCGTTATATCGATCCCGAATCGGGTTTGCAGTCTGTCAATCATTTCATTTTGAGTGATTGATTTTCATGATTACTCTGAAACAGACGGAGCGCTGTCTGCTCGGTGCAAAGCGCGATATCGATTCTCTTGCGAAAAAAGAAAGCGCGCGCATTCTCGTTCTTTCCGATTCTCACGGGCAGCGTGAGCTTTTCCGTCTCATCGTTGAAAAAGCCGGTCCTTCGTGCGATGCCCTCGTTTTTTGCGGCGACGGTGCGGGCGATTTCGTTTCATGTATGGACGATGCGGCGAGCGACGCGGCTTTCGCCGAGTTCGTCCCGCCGGTTGCAGCCTTTGTCGAAGGCAACGGAGACGCCGACAGGTTTCCCGTGCGCTTTAATCCCGCAGGCAAAAAATCGTCCGACGTTTTTTATGAATTGATCATTCCCAAGCGGCAGATTTTACAAGCGGCCGGTCACATAATCTATGCGGTACACGGTCACGAACAGGGCGCATATTACGGAACGGAAGCACTCGAACGAGAATGCGAAGCGGCCGGCGCCGACATCGCGCTCTACGGGCATACGCATATTGCGGTCGAAATGCGTCGGGGCGTATATGTCGTAAACCCCGGGAGCATATCCTATCCGCGTTCTCTCACGCCTCCGTCGTTTGCCGTTCTTGAACTCGACGGAAAAAACAGCAACGCCGTTTTTTACCGCATCGACGTGCACCTCGACGGCATACGCTTTACGCCGTTTATACCGAAAAAGACATCGCTGCGGATCTAGGCCGGAGAAGCTGCGGGTACATAGGTATGCGGCGGATAACGGTGTTTCGGCTGCATTCCGGTTTCTTTTTTCGGCCGGTACTCATAAAGTTGTAAAGTAAAATTGAAAATCGATACATCAAAAAAGCCCAGGTAATCCACGGCACGCCGGACATCCGACTACCGCTGCTGCATTCCTGCTCTGACGGGGTTTGCCGGCGTTCGGCTGCATGGCACCTGGGCATAGCGGAAAGAGGGGGATTCGAACCCCCGGTGCCTTTTGGGCACGCACGCCTTCCAAGCGTGTACCTTAAACCACTCGGACATCTTTCCTAAAATATTTTCAGTATGAAGGTAAATCGATGAATAATAAAAACGATTTTCCGTGTGACGCTCGTTCCGGTTCGAATCCCCTAACGTTTTCACAACATCCGTTAAGCGGAAAGAGGGGGATTCGCCTTGCGCTCGCAAGCATCCCTGCCTGCTCGCTTCAGGCGCCTGCACTCGCTTCCGCCCGCATCCGGCGGGCTCTTCCTCGCCCCTGCTCGGCGCTCGTTCCGGTTCGAATCCCCTAACGTTTTCACAATATCCGTTAAGCGGAAAGAGGGGGATTCGAACCCCCGGAACCCCAAAGGGTTCAACGGTTTTCGAGACCGTCCGGATCGACCACTCTCGCATCTTTCCTTAAGCGGCTATAAGCCGTACGAGACTAACACGATTCGAACGTGCGACCCCCACCTCCGCAGGGTGGTGCTCTAATCCAGCTGAGCTATAGTCTCAAAAAAATAACAATACGGAAGCGACAGGAGTCGAACCTGCCCAGCCCTTACGGAACTGACGGATTAGCAATCCGTTGTATTACCGCTCTACCACGCTTCCGATTCGTCCGACGGCGCCGTAAACGATGCACGAGCGATGCCCATTGAAAACCGATGCGGCGAAAACCGTAGGCGATTTTGCTGTCCGGAGCGAGAGGGATTCGAACCCCCGGAGGATTGCTCCTCAATAGTTTTCAAGACTACCTCCATCGACCGCTCGGACATCGCTCCAAAAGACGTAGCATAAGCATATCAAATTATCGCTTTTTGTGTCAAGTATAGGATTGCCCCGTAAATGAGATAATCGGAACTTGTTGATTTATACATAATAGAGTATATTTACGGCATGAGAAAAACCGATTTTATGCTCGGCGCATTGCTTGCACTTGTTGCGCTCATGATGATCATTGCGCCGGAACAATGTATAAAAGTCGCCGTCGTTGCGCTTGGTATCGAAGCCGTCGTCAACGGTATTTTTAACTTGATCAAAATACGGCAGCTTGTCGACGACAAATCTTTTCAGCTTACGGTCATCGTTCGAAGCGTTATCAGTATCGTTATCGGTATTCTCGCCGTCGTTTTGCCGCTGCGCTTTGCAGAAGCCATGTGGACGATTATGCTCTACGTGCTTGCAGCCTACCTCCTCGCGTCGGCCTTTCTCGAACTGTATATGCTCGCGAAACTCCGCGACACGAATATAGAACGCCGGCGCTATATGCTCGAAGTGATCATATCGCTTGTCGGAGCAATCGTATTGTTTATCGTGCCGCAGCAGATAGGGCTCGCCCTTGTGCGCATTCTCGGAGTTTTGCTCCTTGCCGTCAGCGCGGGCTATATGCTTTTCGAATGGCATGACCGCCCGATCGTCGTCGATGAAGTCGAAGTCGTGGACGATGTTCAGCCTCCCGTTTCCGGTTC
The DNA here is from genome assembly GCA_000413015.1 of Treponema socranskii subsp. paredis ATCC 35535. Taxonomy (GTDB): domain Bacteria; phylum Spirochaetota; class Spirochaetia; order Treponematales; family Treponemataceae; genus Treponema_D; species Treponema_D paredis. Next base: position 1,369,530 of record KE332515.1, on the reverse strand, counting down.
GCTGCCGAACGGTGATTCGGAAAAACGAGGCGCAGCGGAATAATCGGCGAATGAGCGTCGACGGGTTTTTTATTAATTATTAAATTAGGAGTATATATGGCTCACTGTGTTGTTCTCGAAGCGGAAGCGATTCTCGATAAAGAATATCCCGTACTCGACAAAGGTTTTGTCCGTCTTGTCGATTATTTCGGCGGAGACGCGCGGATCGTTCAGGCGGCGCGCGTTTCGTACGGAGAAGGAACGAAGACGGTTTCGCAGGACGGCGCGCTCATCGATTATCTTTTGCGTCACGAACACACTTCTCCCTTCGAACAGGTTGTGATGACCTTTCACCTTAAAATGCCGATCTTCGTCGCGCGTCAATGGGTGCGCCACCGTACGGGCAGGATGAACGAAGTGTCCGGCCGTTATTCGATCATGAAGGACGAGTTCTACGTTCCCTCCGGTGAAAACATCGCACCGCAGAGTAAGGATAACAAACAGGGTAGGGCGGCGGAACCTTTTTCAAAAGACGAAGCTGAAAATATCCGAGCGGCGCTCGAAGAGGGACAAAAGGCTTCCTACGAAACGTATACGAAACTCCTCGATGCGTCTCTTGCGCGGGAAATCGCACGTATCGATTTGCCGCTTGCGCTCTATACCGAATTCTATTGGCAAATGGATTTGCACAATCTCTTTCGATTTTTAAAACTCAGGCTCGACGGACACGCGCAGTATGAAATCCGCGAATATTCGAAAGTTATCCTTGCGCTGTGCCGCACGGTCGCACCTCTTGCGACGGGATCCTTTATCAATCATATAAACGAAGGTGTGCGTTTTTCGGGCGAAGAGATGGAAGCGCTGCGAAAAATACTTTCAGGAGAACAAAATCCGCTCGAAGGAAAAAAGCGCGAACGTTTCGAAGAAAAACTGCGGACGGGAGTGCAGCTGTAGCGTACCGGCAAAAGCGGTTTTATTCGTGTGAAGTGTTCAATGCCGCGTCATGCGCTGTGTTGCGGCATGCTTATTTTTTTACGACGACGATGTTCCGTTCCGCATCTTTCATAAACGGCACACTCACTTCGAGAACCGTGTAATCGGCGACGACCGAACGTATTGCGTCCATTTCGTTTTCGATATTCGTTTTTTTCGCTTTATATGCGGCAAGATATCCGCCTTTTTTTATAAGCGATAAAAGCGTTTTTGCGAATCGGGCATCGAGGGGTTTGAGCGCGCGGAACACCGCTATGTCAAAACTTTTATGCGGAATTTTTTCGGCTTCCGATTTTTGCACGGTAAGGTTTTGCAAACCGAGCATTGCGGCGCAGTTTTCGAGAAAAGCGCATCGCCTGTCCATGCGCTCGACGAGTATAAAGCGAAATTGCGGAAAGACGACGGCAAGCGGAATGCCGGGCAGTCCTCCGCCCGAGCCGATATCGCCGATGAGGATGCCGTCTTCGCTTTGTATGCCGGCTGCAAGCGAGTTGATAATATCGTGTGCGGCGAGACTGTCGAATACGTGACGAATGGCAAGCTCTTCGAAGTCGCTCGTGTTGACGAGATTGTACGCGGAATTAAAGAGCTGCAATTCTTTTATGTACGTGCCGAGCTTTTGCGCGAAAAGCGGAATCGAATCCCCTGCGAAGCCGAGCTCGGAAAGCCCATCGTTCAGTATGTCGCTCATTGCTGTTTCGCGTTTCCGATGTCGATAAGCAAATCCGCACGGCAATTCGGATCGGATGTGCGCAACGAAACGAGGTTGCCGGTTTTTACCGCAGTTAAATTGCCGAGAGAAGCAAGCCGATACATGAACGAATTCGCATTCGTATAATCCTGTACGACGGAGCATTCCACTTTATACTGCGCCGAAAATCCCGCGTTTCCTGCCGGCCGAAAGAGTAAGTAAAACGTTTCCATCCGCTTTTGCCCGTTTGCCGTATACGTTCTGTCGCCCGTCAGCAAAAACGTGCCGTCTTTCCCGACGTCGCTGAAATACACGGTGCGGCACGAAGAGAGGATATCGTAGCCGTTTACGATAAAACGCAGTATGCCGGGGCGTGCGGAAGAGGCGAGGGGCTGCTCTTCGTTCGATTTTACCGCTTCGGCATTTTGTTTTTTTACGTTGTCAAGTTCCGAAAGTATTTTTTCGAGCATCGCATTCGATGAAGACGGCAGCGCCGCACCGGAAGGTATTCCACCTGACGATAGACCGCCCTGCAAAAGCGCATCGGTTCCCGACGAGCCGAGCAGCGAATAAAAATTGTTAAGGAGACCTTTTTTTGCAAGCGCCGTTAAATCGGCGGCCGAAACCGCGGACTGATTTTTCGAGCCGTTTGCATCCGCCTGTCCGGTACTCTGCACTTTGCCGCTCGGTATCCGTTGCCCTTGATGTACGGAAGACATCGTGTTTCCGGCGGCGCTTTCTGCCCGTGCGGTATTTTGCGCGCCGTCTTTTGCCGTGCTTTCGGCTTGAGCCGCATTTCGGGAGCCGGTTTGCGGCGGCGTTTCGTTTGCGGCGGGAGCGGAGCCGGTGTTCGTCTGCCGCTGTGTTGCGGTATTTCGGCCGGGCGTATAATGAGGAGCGCTCATCGAAGGAATGCTCAGCGTCGGCATCGAAGGAGGAGTCGGCATAACAGGCGCCGTTACGGGAGCGTTCTGTTTTGCGCTTCCGGACGACGTTCCGTTTTGCGCTGCACACGGCATCAGCGTCAATATCGCTGCCGAAGCGAAAACCGCCGGCATGATCTTACATATTTTCAATTGCCGCCTCCACGAATTCGAGCCGCTTTTGCAGCTGTTCGATCGCGCGCTCGATGCGTTTTTTTTCTTTTTCGAGTTTCGTTTTTTTATCGTCGGCATCGTCAGAGCTTTTGCGCCGCATAAGGGCGCGGACGCTGTCGGGGCTTCCTCCGTGCAAAAGCTGCTTTTCCGCGGCGCTTCTGTCGTCGGGATTTTTGAGCGACGCGACGAATTTCATATTGTCGTAGCCGAGGGCGGGATTGACGTTTTCCATGCCGAGCTTTCGGATGTCGCGTGCGGAATTGCGCGGGAGGCAAAGCACGCGGTCGATATAATCTTCGTAGCGGATATTCGCTTTTTCACAGAGATCGTAGGCTTTTGCGAGAAGCCGTCCGAACTCCTGCATGAGCGTTCCGTTTTTTTCAAGATAATTTTTGCGGATCTCTTCGGTGAGTTTTTCGAGCTCCGGCGAACTTTTCATATCCAGCGCGTAGTAACCCTTTTTTTCGGCGATACTCAACAATTCGTTGAACTTTGCCCAAAACGCCTGCGTATGCACCCTCGCGTTCGGGAGAGCCGTGTCGCCCATCGTCGCAAGCGCTTCTTCTGTGAGCAGGTGATGCGCATATTCGTGGACGGCGGTATAGATCATTTCGTTGTCGGTTTTAAAATTTTTATTGTGCAAAATAATTTCATGCGTATCGGGTTTGTACAAACCGTTGACGCGGCGGCTTTCTTTTCCCGATTGAATGACCGTAAAGTCTAGCTTCGTGTCGCAGATATCGATGAGGAGTTCTTTGATTTTTGCATTGTCCATACGTTAAGTATAATGAAATCCGCTTTATTAAAAAAGCGCATAAGGTAATTTTTCCGATTTTTTTGCGTTCGGGTTTCCGCCATCCGTTTCAAAACGCGCGAGTCCTTTTTTTTGTAAATTGTACCGATGGATATATTTACTTTTCTGCGTTATAATAACTCTGTGAGGTTTTAAGCGCTTCACGGATATAAAATGAAGATGAACGATATTTCCTTGCGTTCCGTTTTTATCCGCACGAAAATTCCCCCTTTGTTCGCCGAAGCCGTGCATTCGGCGGACGATTCATTTTGCCTTATAGTTCCCGTCTCCGGCGATAATTTTTTTGTTTCCGAAGCGGATCCGCTTTATGCGCCGTACAATCAGCGAGAGGGCTGTAAAAAAAGTTTTCATCTTTCGGAGTATGTTTTTACATCGAATATTAAAAAATTGTTTTTCGATGTGAATCTTTTTTACGGCGCATCGATCGCGCATATTTGGTATACGGCGTCGAATGCGGCGGATTTTTTCGTTCCGTACCGCGATTCGGACGGCGGTATGCTTTGCTTTTATCGTCCCGATTTTGTCATTGAAATGAAAGAGGGCTGTTTTTACATTGTAGAAATTACGGACGGCCGGACGGCAAACGATCGCATCGTACAGGCAAAAAGGGAATACATTGAAAAAAATAATATTTCAGTAAGCGGTATGCACGTATCCTATGTAAGCGTTCCGCTTCGCTTCGCCGATATGCCGTTTGAAGATTTTATTCGTTCCGCGCCTTGATTTTCCGGCGGCATTTACACCGGCTGCAATTTATTTATCAGGCTTCCGACGGCATCGATCAATTTCGGCGGCGTCAAATTATACGCGCGCGCAAAGCGTTGAGATGCGATGCCGTGCGCGAGGACTGCGGTAACGGCCGCGGCTTCGGCATCGTATTGCTGGGCGAGCAGCGCACAGATGAGGCCTGCGAGCACGTCGCCGCTTCCGGCTTTTGCAAGGCTTTGATTTCCTTCGACGCTTACGAAGACGCCGCGTTCCGACGCGATCACCGTATTTGCTCCTTTGAGTACAAGCACGATATGCGGAAAGCGTTCGGAAAATTTTTTGACGATACGGATTCTGTCGTCCGCGAGCTGCCCGATAGTATAGTCGCCGAGCGCGCACAACTTTAAAAGCGATTGAAATTCTTTCGGATGAGGAGTCAGTATAACCCTCGTGCGGCGCTTCGAGAGCGCATCGAGCAGTTTTCCTATATCGCCGTAATAAAAAGAATCGGCATCGAGTACGATACCGGCGCCTTTGTACGCTTCGAGCTGTTTGCATACGTTTTGAAAGGCTTCCGTCCGATCGCGCCCGAATCCGCTTCCGAGTAAAATCGCAGTCGTGTTTTCAGGAAATGATTTTGCAATCATCAGATCGGGCGGCAATTTAAATCGCGCAGCCGTTCCTGTTTCCGTTTCTACAATCGTCGAAAGTCCCGCGCCGAAAGCGAGAGCCGCTTGTCCCGCGATAATCGCAGCTCCGGCTTTTTCTCCGGCGGCAATCGCGGCGTGCCCGAAGTTTCCTTTGTGTACCGATCTTTTAGTCCGTACGGGAAGTTGCATATCGGCCGCTTCAAGGAAGTACAAATCGGCAGCGGCATCCTCTTCGAATACGCGGCCGCTTACTCCGATACCGTATTTTTTAATAATTCCGCAAAAGTCTTTCGCCGCGTCTCCGAAATACGCCGCTTTGAGCGCACCCATTGAAACCGTTAGGTCGGCATTGAACGCGAGCGGCCTATGTTTGTATTCGGTCGAAACCGCGCCGCGCTTGTCTATGCCGCTCGGTATGTCGCACGCAATGCGGAAACACGGAGCGTTATTGATTTTATCGATGAGGGCGGAAAGGTCGGGCATGAGCGTTCCGTGAAAACCGGTACCGTATAAACAGTCGACGACGAGAGCGCATGATGAAAGCTTTTTGAAAAATGCCGAGCGGCTTAGGATTTTTATACCGACTGCGAGCGCCGCATCCCGTTCCCGTTTGCAGTTTTCCGTTTTCGCGTCACAAGCGGCATACACCGTGGCGGGGATATCGCCTGCAATCCGGCGGGCGAGCGCGTAACCGTCGGCACCGTTGTTGCCGCTTCCGCACACGATAAGCACGTCGTTCGAAGATGCCGTTCCTCGCTGTGCCGCACGCGATATGCTCGGCCGTTCCGTTCGATCAACCGGTCGTTTTTCATAAATCCGCGCAGTATCCCGATCGTGCAAAGCTTTTTTCACTTCGCTTTCAAGCGCGCTCGACGCATTTTCGATCATCACGTCTTCGGTGATGCCGAAAACTTCATGCATGCGCTTTTCAAGCTCTTTTACATCGATAAAAACTTTTTGCATATACTTACTCCCTCAAAACCGGCGGTATCAATTATATTATTAATTAATAATCGATTCGGAAAAAGCGCTGTGCGTTCATTTTTGATAAACGCACAATCGCCTCCGTTTATTTAAAAAACAGCAATCCCGCCGTACCGAGCGGAATGAGGTAGCACGCAAACCATCCGAGCTTTCCTTTTTTAATAATTTTCATAAGGAGGGAAAGAGATACGTAGCCGACGACAAAAGAAGCTGTGCACCCGACGAGGATAGGGAGCGCTCCGATCGATTCCGACATTTTATCGAAATCTTTGAGTTCAAGGATAAAGGCGCCGAGAATCGCCGGAATCGAAACGATAAACGAAAACTCTCCCGCATCCGCTCTTGCGATGCCGGAAATCAGTCCGCCTGCGATCGTCGAACCGCTTCTTGAAATGCCCGGCAACGTTCCGATGCCTTGAGCCGCCCCTACGACGAGCGCCTGCTTCCACGAAATGCCGTTCGATTTTTCCGAGGCCTCTCTCTCTTTGCCTGCATATTGCGAGATAAGCAAAATGAGCGCAGTGACGATAAAGAGTGCGCATACGAATCGTATGGAAAGAGAGGGGAGCATTTTTTCCGCAGCGACTCCGATGACACCCGTAACGAGCGTTGCGACGATAACGGCTGCGACCGTTTTGCGGGAAGCTTCGTCGCTTTTTGTCAAAGAGCTTTCGCCCGAAACGTCCGAAACGACGGGGCGGTGCGCGATCATCCGTGCGAACGCGCAAAAGAGTTTCAAAATATCGTGTCTGAAATAAAGTACGACTGCGGCGAGCGTTGCGAGGTGAAGAAATACGTCGAATAAAAGCGGCACATCGCCGAGCGAAAACAGATGCTGCGCCACGGCGAGATGTCCGGAAGACGAAACTGGTAAAAATTCCGTTAGGCCCTGAAGTGTGCCGAGCAAAAGGCTTTGTAAAATCGTCATAGATCCATCATAGCAAAAGAGCGGAAAGATGTCATGAGCGATATGCGGAGATACGGAGCTGCGGGGAATGCAGCTCCGGTAAAAAATAAGTGCCTTACAGTACTTGCTCTCCGTCAAGATAGACGCGGGAAATAACCAATCCTTTTTTTTCTTTTTCAAAGCAGACAAAATTTGCTCTGCAGCCCCGTGCCGTTTTGACTTTTTTTTCACAGCCGTAAAACGCCGCGGGAATTTCCGATGCTTTTATCCATGCGTCTTTTAACGAGCAAATACCGCTTTTGACAAGATGTTCAACGCCGTGCCGGATACTTTGCGCGGAACCTGCAAGAAGACGCGGTTCGCTCATCATACAAAGCCGTCCGTTCGGCTGGAGCAGGACATTTCCGCCGATCGGCGTTTCGTATGTTCCCGGCTGTAATCCGCCGAACTGCGTGCTGTCGCTGATAATAAAAGACCGCGGACCTTTTACGGCAAAAGCCGTTTTCAACACCGATTCGGGAAGATGAAATCCGTCGGCAATACAGGAAAGCGTCAAACCGTCGTTGCTTAATTCTTCCCACAAAAAATTCGGATGACGGGGCACCGTGACGGGAACTCCGTTTCCGAAGTGTGTGACGAGACTCGCTCCGCTTGCAACGGCTTCGGCTATTTGTTCTTCGCTTGCCATCGTATGCCCTACGGATACGACAACGCCGAGCTCACTGACTTTTGAAATAAAAGAATACGTGTCTTCTCCCCATTCGGGCGAGAGGGTAAGAGCCGATATTTTTCCTTCCGCAGCATCATACCATCTCTTAAACATATCGAAGTCGGGCGCTCTGATATAGCGTTTGTCGTGCGCACCTGAAGCTCCGTCTTTCGGGGAGATAAAGGGACCTTCAATATGAATGCCCTGTGTCATTTTTTTTGCCAACGAATTGCGATGTGTAAAGGAAACAATCTCTTTGCAGCGCTTCAGAATTTTTTCGGGATCGGCGGTGATAACGGTCGGACAAATCAGACCGCAGCCTTCTTTCAATAAAGCGTACAGCGCTTTTTCATAGGCTTCTTCCGTCAATTCGTCGGTCGTATTGAAGTCAATTCCGTTGAAACCGTTAATTTGAGTATCGAACAGTACGGGTGCGATGTTCGGATACGTTACGGAATTTTCCGGCTCCGTTTTTTCCGCAGAAATAAAAATACCGTCTTCAATTTGGAGCTTTACCAGCGTATCGGTGCCGTACATCCATCCGGTAAAAATCATAAAGATACCTCCTCTACAGGCTCCGTATGGATTTTCTGAACTTATCGATAAAACGATTGTTCCATTCATCACCGCCCGGGCAGTTGCCGCTTCGCCAAACGGGAGGATTGATGCCTTCGTTTACAAGCATATTGATCGCTTCGATTATGATGCCGTTCATCACGAATGCGTTCGCGTATGTGCTGAGCGCGCCGATTTTTTGTTCGAAGCCGGGAAGTTCGATTGTCGCATCTCCAAGTTTGATTTTGCAGTCCACCGAACAGTCCGCGATTTCATGCAGATTTTTTTTCGACGGATGACGCGCAGGGTGATCTTTCGGACAGGAATTTGCATGGGCATGGGAACTCACGCCGATCACTTTTGCGCCGCGCGATTGTGCGGTTAAGCATGCGTCGATCGTAGCGGAATTGATTCCGTACGCGTTGACGACGATCAGAAGGTCTCCTTCGCCTATGCCGTTGTCTTCGATTACGATTTTACCGTAACCGGGAAGCCGCTCCGTCGCCATCGATTTTAAAGCGCCGTTTGAAAGCATCGTCTCCTGATTTAAGATAGCGTTTATGTGCATGAGACCGCCCGCACGGAAAAAGACTTCCATCGCTGCGAGATTCGAGTGTCCGCCCGGTCCGAACACATACACGATTTTGTCTTTTTTTACATGGTCTGCAACCATCCGCGCCGCTTTGAGAATATTTTTTTCTTCGGTATCGTATATTTCATCGATAATGCCGAACACTTCTTTGCGGTACAGTTTTAAAACATCACCTTCCGTCATTTTACGCCTCCAAAAAATATTAATTATTAAAATTATCCAATGCTTTGTTTATAAGCTTTTCCGTTTCAGGGCCGTAGGTTCCGCACAGCGCAAAGTAGATCGCCGAACCGTGCGGTTCGTACCCGCCTTCTCGAATCTGTTTTTCGCTGCACAGATAACCGATCATGCCGTTCGTATAACAGACGCACAAACCGTTTTTATTTTTTTGCCGTACCGACAGCGCATACTGCTGCGACATTTCGGCATTAAAAAAATACACGGGTGTCGAACCGAAATCGACGCGCGTTATTTCAAGCGTTTCATAATCGCGGAAGTCTTTTTCGATCGCTTTTTGCGCCCATTGACGCATTGCGTCGTCTTCCGCATGATCGGCAAGCGCCGCGACTTCATTTTTTGAAAAATCCTGCACGAGCGGAAGTTTGATCCGGCTTTTTTGCAATTCAAGATTTTCTTGAATCGGAACGCTTTGTGTTTGCAGCGTATCTTCGCACTTTTTAAAAAAGTCATCCGCAAAGGCTATAACTTTTTCAAAATCGACGGAAATAAAACGGTCTCCGAGTACGCTGTTCGGGCGCAAGTCGGCGGTACAGCCCTGCAAAAAGATTGACACGCTTTCGGGATACGCTTCATCGAAACGCCGTAAAACGATTCCCGCGTAATCCGGATGTACGCTGTTGCCGTCGGAGAGATTGTTATGACACGCATAGTGAACGGCGAAGCCTTTCGGTTTTCCGTCGCTTTTTTTTACGAACTCCAAAATTGTTAAATCGGTGTCGGCAGGCTCTTCGTAATTCGGACGCATTTCGATGCCTTTGTCCGTTTTTTTTCTGCGGTATACGTTCATGGCGCATGTGCCGTTAAATCGGCGTACGGCAACTTCTTCCGAATCGCGTTCCGCTGCGGCAATCCCGTCGATAATCTTTTGCGATAAAAAATCGATGTAATTGTCGGATACGGTTTCAAGCAGCGGCGTAAACGCGCGTCCCGTTCCGGGGCCCGAGTGATTATGGGATGCCGTAAACAAAACTTCATCTTCGGCGATGCCCTGCTTTTGCTTGAGCAGCGCCCGCACGGTATCGATAAAATCGGGATTCCACCACAATAAATCCGCATATACGATGATGATGCGTTTGCTTGCCGTTTGCCAATAGTGAACGCGCAGAAAAATATCTTCCGTGATACCGCTGAAATTATCCGTCCGGCGTGCATAGCCGCACAGCCTGAGAGGTACCTTCGGAGAAATTACCGATTTTGCACAGCCGAGCCGTATCATAAAAGCTCCGTTATTTTTATAAAATTGCGCAGGATGTGGAAGGGATCTTTTACCGGAAGCGCAACGAGTTTATCTGCCGGTTTTCCGTCGCGCGTACGTATTTGAATCCATTCTCCGAGTTCCGTGTTCGGAAACGTTTTGAAAATATAGTCGAAACTTCGGGTATATATTTTATTAAATTTTTCATCGCCCGTAAGTTTGTACAGCAAAAGGTAGGTATAAAGGATTTCCGAATGCGGCCACCAGAGTTTCATATCCCACGTATCGGCGATGAGTTTTTCATACGGAGAACCCGTCGACGTACCGCGCGGTTTTCCTCCTTCAAAATCGACAAAACGGAAAAGCCCTCCGCATTCCGAATCCCATCCGAGATGCCATGTGCGTTCTGCCGTTTTACAGATGCGGGGAAGATATTGTTCGAGAGAGCCGAATGCTTGAAGGAATTCTATTTGGAACCAGATGTCTTCGATCGTGTGACCGGGATTGATATGGCGGTCGAGCAGCCGTTTGTCTTTGTCGGGAAAATTGGATACGAATTCGTTTATATAGCCGTCTTCTTTCATAAGACGCTCGAGTATGAATGACGCGTTCTTTTTTCCGAATTCGACAGCTTCGTCCGAGGGTATGCCGAATGCTTGGAGCATCCGTATATATTCGTATACCGTATTCGTAAGAATCATCGGAATTCCGTGCGTGCGGCAGCCTTGGGGGATGGGATAGGGCTCCGTTAAAAACTCGTCCCTTTCTATCCGCCGCTTGATACTTTCATACAGCGCCTTCGAAGTGTCGATCGCTTCCCGCTTTTTCGACAGTACGGCGTACTGGGCCGAACCTATCAGGGCGAAACAGTCCGCATAGATACTCGCGTCGAAACGGCCGGTACGTTCGTCTTTTATCTTTTTGCCGTCTCGGGTAAGCAGATAGCAGCACGAACCGTCTTCCATGATGCAATAAGAATTAATAAAATTCCATGTACCGTCCGCCCACGTTTCGAGCGCCGCCGCATCGATGTCCGGCATTGTCTTTTTTTTTGCCGATTCCGAGAGACGGCACAAAATCCACAGCCATCTCCCTTGCGACCACGTAAATTTATTATCGCTTATTTTTTTATCGCCGTAATTATTAATGCAGTTGAGAATCCCCCCGTTTTCGGGATCGACGAATTTACTCCAATACGGCAAAAAATTATTTCGGATTTGATCGATATAAAATTTCTTTTCGGCGGGATAATTCATTTATATCTTTCCTCATAGTGAACGGCGCTCCGGACGATTTTCCTCTGAAGCGGATCCGTCTTTTCGGATAGGTAAACCGAACCGCCGGACTTTCGTTCTGTCTGCGGTTCGGTTTTTTTGACTTGAAACTTTGTTTATGCTTTTTCTTCGAGATGCTGCAGCATGGTTTCAACTTCGGCGGGTACTTTTTTGCCGGATGCTTTGTTGGCTAATCCCACGGCACAGTATACGACGAAGGCGACAAGGGTCGGCATAATCAGTCCGACATCGGGAGGCAATTTTAACGCGCCGGCTTTTGTGAGCACGAATACGAGGAAGCCTCCGATCGTCGAAAGAATTGCGGCTTTTCCGTCCGAGTGCTTAAATGCGGGGAACAATCCGAGCAAAAGCGGAACGGCCGTCGGTCCGAGCAGGGCTGCAAACCACGAGAGGATCATACCTGCAACTCCGCCGAATTTCTGATTGAGCAAACCGATGATGACGGTGAATGCCATAAAGATAAACGTCGTAATGCGTGCAAGACGGAGGCCTTCTTTACCTTCCTGATCGATATCTTTTTTGAAAATCGGAAGGATGTCGCGCGTGATAACCGCCGAAATCGTATTGCAGTCAGACGTGCACATGGAAAGCGTATTTGCATACATTGCGGCGAGCGACAGTCCGACCAATCCCGTCGGCAAAAATTTCTTGCTCAGTTCCGCAAATAAATTTTTCGCCGCTTCACCCTGTGTCCATCCCGGGAATACGAGCGGACCGAGCCACATCGGCGTAAAGACTACGAGCGGCCATACCAAATACAGCAGTGCGGAAAGCAATGCGCCTTTGTGTGCATTTTTATCGTCTTTGCTTGAAATAAAACGCGTCGCCAAACTCCACGTACCGCCGTTGTAGCTCAAGAAGATGACGAAGAAATAAAACAGCGACCACGTAACCGATCCCTGTCCCCGTCCGAGGTTAAAGATAGAAATATGTCCCGCCGGCAGCGATTGAAACGCTTGAACCAAGCCGAGATTCATTTCGCTCTTTAAGAAGAGAATCGTGCCGACAAAGAGTACGATGCCGCCGACGGTTTGAATAATCCATTGTGCGAAATCCGTCCACAAGTCTGCGATCAAGCCGCCTACGGACATATAGTAAATTGAAACGAGCGCGGAACTCAGGACGCCGACCCAAAACGGAATGCCGGTAAAGCCCTGTACCAGGATACCGATCGAAGCCCACTTTGCACCGACGTCGATAAGCTTGCTTACGATACCTGCAATCGCGACGACAACTTGAGAAGCCGTATCGTAACGCTTTTTGAGATATTCGGTCGGAGATTGGATACCCAAAAATTTACGCAAACGCGGCCAGCGCGGTACGATGAGTATGGAACCGAGGGCGACCGCGATCGCGATGCTCATGCCCCACCAAAAATAAATTTGCGTTCCCGTCGCGTATGCGATGCCCGCATATCCGACAAATACGACGCCCGAATATCCGGTTACGTGATGCGAAATACCCGCAAGCCACCACGGAACCTTACCTCCGGCGACATAAAAATCTTCCGCAGTTTTGACGTTCTTTTTGGAATACAAACCGATCAAAACCATTCCTACAAGGAATGCGACGACCATGCCGTAATCGACCCAACTCATTGTTCCTCCTTGAATCGAATTGCAGACAAATCTCCGCATTTGCAGACAATCCGATCCGTGCGCATTTGCGCATACTTGTTATTATTAAAACTCAATAAATTATTTATTTATTAAGTTTCCGGCACATGCAGTATCTATGTACATACGGGTATGTTTCGTTTTTCGCAAAATGCTTGCGGGACATGTTTCCGAAACGGGGCCTGTAAGGGCGGCTCTTGTCGCGTCGTGTTTTTTTGCCGTAGGCACTATACAGAAAATACGTTCGCTCGACACGAGCGTCGGTATCGTAACCGTAAGCGCGTATTCGGGTACGTCGGCGAGGGTCGGAAAACAACCGTCGTTTACCTGCTGCTGCCGGCATACCGGATCGAGTTTTACTTTTTTTACCGTTTTCGCATCTTTAAAATCCGCAACCCCCGGATCGTTAAATGCGATATGACCGTTTTCGCCTATTCCCATAAAGGTTATGTGAATGCGCACACCGTCGAGCAGCGCGCCGTACCGCGCGGCTTCCTTGTCGGGATCCGCTTCGCCGTCGATTAAATTGACGCTTTTAAAAGGTACTTTCGAAAACAGCTTTTCCGAAAGAAATCCGTTGAAAGAATGCGGATCGCCCTGTTTTAAACCGACATAATCATCCATGTGATATGCGTTGATCTTTTCCCATGGAACGGAAGAGTCCGCCGTAAGAGCCGCTAAAAAATCGTTTTGCGAAGGTGCCGCCGCAAAGATGCAGTTGAGTTCGTTCCTCTCTTTTAATAATTCTTTGATGCATACGGCGGCGTCGCGGGCGGCCGCTTTACCCATTTCTTCGCGAGTGTCGTATACAAACAACTCCACTTCGTCAAATCGCAACTGTTTCATTTTTATCGCCTCACTTTATAATTGATTTTCCGTACCGATTCCCGTTCGATCAATTTCGGTTCGAGCATGATCCGGCTTGCGGTGACGGGTTTGTTTTCGATCCTGTTCAGCAAAATATCCGCCGCGAGCCGTCCCGTATCCACCGCCGATTGGTCGATTGTCGTAAGCGCGGGCACGAACATTGCACCGAACGGAATATTGTCGCAGCCGACGATCGAAATATCGGACGGTACGTGTACTCCTTCTTTTTCGAACTGCTTTATCAATCCTATAGCCGTCATATCGTTTACCGCAAAAACCGCATCGGGCAGATAGCGCCGTTTCATCAGCAGTTCGGCGGCATATTGTCCGCGGTAAAAGTCGTCGTCGAAGTCGTCCCGCCGCTGTTCAAAAGCGGCGATCAGCGCATTTTGCGCCGAAAAACGCCTGCGCTTTTTTGTAAACGCTTTTTTATATCCTTCAAACAACCGCTTTCTGCTGAACCGGTCGAGCGGCCCCGATACGAAAACGATATCTTTATGTCCCGCATCGAATAAAAACTCTGCGGCGGTTTTTCCTGCCGCAAGAAAATCGAAGCTGACGCTGTCGATTTCCGGATAATCATAGGGCTGATCGAACAGCACAAAAGGGACGGGGAGGGCGCGCAGCGTCCTCAAAAAAGCGCCGGCAAGATGTATGCTCGACAACAAAAGCCCCGCAACCTGTTTTCGCTGCAATATATCCAAATGCTTTGTTTCGAGCTGAAACCGATTTTGCGACGAACAGATAATCGGCATATAGCCGCGTTCGACGCATTCGCATTCCACAGCCGATACAAGCTCGGCATAAAAAGGATTCGACAGCGACGGAATGATGACACCGATTTCTCTGCTCGTTCCGCCTCTGAGCATCTGCCCGAACACATTCGGTTTATAATGCATACCGAGCGCGATTCGAAGGATTTCTTTGCGGACTTCGCGGCTTACCGGATAATCCGAACCGCTCAAAACGCGCGATACCGTAGCGGATGACACGCCCGCTTTTTTTGCGATATCGGAAATAGTCGGCCTTTTTTTCGATTTATCCTGCATAGTGTCGATTTCCGTGACAGCAAACGTTTTCTATATGGTAAGGCCGTTTTTCCGATTTGTCAATAATTATTTTCTTATTATAATTTATTGTAATATAATAAATTAAAAGACAGATGAAAAAATTGAAATGTAAAAATTGAAAACCACATATAAAAAAATACTTTTTTTATCGCATCGATATAGAATAATATTTCTATCGAAAAACAGCGCCGCACCCGATTATGTTTATCCCGTACGTACATCCTGCGCGCATTGCCAGCTCCGTAAAAATGCAATACAATGCTTCGTATGCATTTCGACATTATCGATACATTGTATTCTCTGCCCGGGATCGTCATCGGGCTTACGCTGCATGAATACTGCCATGCGCTCGCCGCGTACAAGCTCGGAGACGGGACGGCAAAAGCGGACGGAAGGCTCACCTTCGATCCGATCAAACATATCGACCCGATCGGTTTTTTGTTTATCGTCATCGCGGGTTTCGGCTGGGCAAAACCCGTTTCGTTCGATCCGCGGAATTTGGCGCATCCGAGACGGGACAGAGTCATCATCGCCCTCGCAGGTCCGCTGTCGAATCTTGCGCTCGGCATCGTCTCGCTTTTTATTGTAAAATTGTTCAGACTTGCAGGAGGGAGCATTTCGTCGTTGCCGCTGTTTGCCGTATACAAAACCGTTTTTTACGTGCTCCTCTATACGGCGACGATCAATCTCGGATTGTTTATTTTCAATATTTTGCCCATCCCGCCGCTCGACGGCAGTCACGTATTTTTTTCGGGGATGAACTTCAGCAAAGAAAAAGAAGCGCGCTTTATGCAGTGGGGTACTTTCGCTTTGTTCGCCCTCATCGCAGCCGAGCGGGCGACAGGCATCGACTTTATTCCTATCGGCGCCTTTGTCAATAAAGTCGTGTCGTTGGTGTTGTGAGCCGTATATTGTAAACTATCCGACGGAACGCTTTTGCGCTGCAACGCGGATATTTTGCCCTGTAAAACACAGTAATAATACAAGTGTTTTATTCTTCATCCTTCCAATTGTCTTTACCGGCGGTTGCTTTATCGATATCCGTATTCCCTGTAAGAATTAACGGTTCCGGCATTATGATTTTGTCATCGTAATCCGAAGTGCCGTCGGCGTGGCGGGGCCAAGTGACGCGGGAAAGATCGCAGGTATTATTTTTTATTAAGTTTTCATATTCTTTAAGGGTTGCTTCATTTATCCTGCAGAATGTATGGATAAATACGTCATCGATATAAAAATCAAGATAATCTCCGTCAAATTTTAACATAAATACATAATCTTTATTTTTCTCAATTTCCGGCAACTTAATAATAAATCTATTCAAGTCATCTATATCATCGCAAATCACGTCCAGTAATATGATATTGTCATAAGATTTAAGATTTTGTATGGTAAAAAAACCTTGAGCAAGGTCTCCAATGTGGATACATCTGCTTCTTTTAATTTCTTGGTAGTTTTCATATATTTTATCTTCAAAAAACTTAATTTCAAAATCAATATAGTATAAATCTCTCCAATAATATTCTATCAAATCTTCAGTATGCTCATCTACCCAATAATAATTAGTTTCTATCAAAGGAAGTTTTGCAATTAAAGTATCTCGATCATGTGAACGTATTACAGAAAAATACTCTTCCAACACCCAAGCTTTCCCATTTAAATTTTGCCAAATATCGAAACCATACAACTCCGTTAAACTTATTAATAATAGTAAAAATGAAAAAAGTTTTATTTTAAATCCGTACATTTTTATCCTTTTCTCCTTTGTAGTTCAATGGATTTCTTAAATATTTCAATCTTCCATTATTTGATTCCGCTGATTGTCTAATAGTATATTGCTGTTCCTTTGTCTCCCCTCAGAGCTAACCCCTCATGGTAAAATTGATACCGTGTTTTCAAATAGTTTCCGACGGCAAGATAATTTTCACCCTCTTCTATCGCTCAGTCAAATATCCCCCAAAGCACCAGCCCGTTGTCCCTGGCGCAATAGGCTTTCCATCCCTGTCTTTTGCGTCCGCCTGCACTTCCACTTGTACCCAATTGCTTGTAATGCCGTCGATGGTTTGCTCGGCTCCGAGGGCAAGCACTTTTACCTGCGTGCCCTTGCCGATCGTTACGACGTGCTTTCCTGCCGTACTGCCGCTTGAGCGCAGGCGCAGGTTGTCGGAAGCGCGGTAGCATTTACCGGATTGCAGCTGCACCGCCGTTTCGTAATCACATGTGCCGTCGGCGTGGCGGGGCCAAGTGACGCGGGATAAATTACAGGAACCATGCTCAATAAATTTTTGATATTCGTCATTAGTTTGTGAATCGGTTCTCACAAACGTTTGAATTAAGGTATTTTTATTATTCAAATATATGGAAAAATAATCACCGTCAAATCTTAAAAATATCGTGTATTCATTATTTTCAATAGGCGGTATCTCTAAACCAATATCTTCATTCTTATCCCATCCGTAGCATATTGCTTTTATTTTGTAATATTCGCCGTCCTTTTCAATTTTATTAAATAGCCACGTTTGAGAAGAATAAAAGCTGCGAAGATCCAAAGCAATCTGCGTTATACTACTATAACCCTCATAATAAACAACATGCTTTTTCCAATCACTATCATATATATCAGGATTTTCTTTTGTACGTTGTATTGAATTAGTAAATTTTTTTTCTATTATTTTTATATCATTCTTTTTCATTGCCGTAAAATAATAAGCCGGCATATAACAATCATCTATTTTTGAAACCATGCCAAAAGGAATAAAATCATTCGCAGTAGCTAATACAACATCTTCTGCCGATATATATTTTTCCATTTCTTTAATTATTATAAGATATTTATTAAGTTTAAAATTACCATAGGCAATACCTGATGCGGATATTACGGTATTTTGTTTCACATATTCACCTATTTCACCATGTCGGTCATAAATTGGGGTATCCCTAATTGCTCTGATACTTATATTAGCAAAACAAACCGAAGAAATTAATAATAAATTAAAAAAAACAAATTTTATTTTCATGGTATAACATGTCCTTCTTTACAAGTTCTGCCGGTTACGGAATAATAGTATGTTCATCGGTTATTACAATTTTTTTTGAAATGTATCGTCCTATCTTCCGAACAATCCTTTGAGTGCGCCGGCGGCTCTTTGTACGGCGTCGCTTCCGGTTTGGCCTGCGAGCTGTTTGAGTATGTCCCGCTGAGCTTTTTCGAGCGCGGCGTTCATATCGCCGAAGTTGGCTTCCTGCAGTTTGATGCCGTTTTGAATATCCGTAAGCTTTGCGATTTCGACCGAAACCCCGCCGGTTTTTTCGGCGAGCAGTTCGTTTACTTTTTCGCGTGCGGAAGCGGTGATCGACGTCAATTCGGAAGCGAGCATGCTTTGAAAAACTTCGGCGAATCGTTCGGCCGCGTCCGTGTCGATCGACAGAGCAATGCCCGATTCGAGCGCGTAGCCTACGGTAAAGTCGACTTTGAGCGCGGTAAACCGTTCCGTCGCTTTGCGGTAGATTTCGTATACGGGAGCGGGTTCGAAAGACGGAGTCGCGATTTTCATGCCGCTCATATCGATTGCACCCTGTACGCGAAAGCTTCCGTCGTCATCGCCGAGTACGGTGCACGAAAGGGCGGACGAATGTGCGGCAAGCGAATATGCGTCGTCGATTTTCAGCGAAAGCGGAAAACCCGAGCCGCTGTACTTTGCGGACAAAAGCGGATTATCCGTTTTGCGTCTCCCGTCGATAACGGCGCTTATCGCGTTGTCGATTCCTTTAACGGCAAAGGCGGCGGAAAGCTCTGCGGGTTTTCCGCGCTTGTCGGGATCGCTTGAAATTTCCTTTGCCGACAAGCTCCAGTTTGCACCGGAGCCGTACGCTTTTTCGATCAAAAACTTCGGAACGGTATCGTTTTTATAATAGATATCCGTACCTTTCATGCGTCGAAAAACTTTTTTCGCTTTCTTTTTTGCAGGCTTCGGTGCAGCTTTGCTTTTAAATTGAAGCGCCGTATCGATCCCTTTTTGCACGTAGGGATAATACGTGCCGAACAGATTGTACATAAACGCCGTGAGCACTTTGTTGAAGACGCCTCTGATGCCGTCGTTTTTGAGCGTTTTGAATTTGGCGATCTCTTTGTCGATAAGCGCTTTGTCGGACGCGATCGCAGCCACGATTTCTTTCGAAAGCCGCTCGGCCTTTTCGGTATCGCTTTTGAAGTCCGCTCCGATTTTTTCAGTCTGCGTTTTTATGTTTTTTCCCTGCACGACGGCGGCGTTGATCGTATCGAGCGCTTCTTTTAATTTTACGGGATCTTTTACGCCCGCCCAATCGGTTTTGATGAGGGTATCGACGGAACTTGAAAATTCGCGAATCGATTTTTCCATCGACTGGGGCGTATCCTTCCACTTTGCGACCGTCTCTTCGATCGCGGTCTTTGTGCTTTCCGCCATCGCCGGAGATTTCAAATTGCTTTCAACGTTTTTAATAATCGTTTGAGGATCGTATTCTGCAAAAGTATCGGCAAGCGTTTTTTGCACGTCGGCAAGGAGCGCCTTTTGCATGTCGGCGATACGGTTTTCGTTTTGTTTTTCTTCGCGTTTTTGTTTTATCGGAATATAACCGGACGTTTTCCGCTCGGTACCGATGAGCACGTCGGCGACGGTGATGTTTTCCGCGTCGAATTTGCCGCGCAGCAGTTCGGTCAAATTGAAATCGAAAGTGATTTCCCCGACTTGAAAGATATTTTTCATCACATCGTTTTTGTTCGCCTGCTGCAAATCTTTTATCGTAAGTTTTGCGCCGAATATTTGAAAATCGAGATAGCCGATATCGGTTTTCGCTTGGAAAGCGCTTTGCATTCCCGCGACGATCGCTTTCTTTACGATGATATTTTTGAACATACCGATAACGACGCAGACGGCAACTATGGCGCCGACGAGGGCTGCAAGCGGGATAAGCTTGATGCCGAATTTCTGCTGCCGTATTTCTTTTGCGACGGATTTAAGATGAATAAAATCCGCTTTGACGATTTCCGAATTTTTCGGGATATGAACGCTGCCCGCTTTATCCGCATCGTCGGTAAAATAATTATTAATAAATTCTTTGTCGGCCGCGACGTATATTTTTTTCAGTATTTTCTTTTCGAATTGCTTTTGCGTATAAGATTTTTTTAACAATCCGGGGAGTTTTTTTGCGGGAACGGTTTTTGGTATTTCAGCGCCTGTCGTTTTCATACTTATACAATCTCCGACGCCTTTGCGGCTATTTTTGAAATAATCGGCAGCGCACCGATCGCTTTTCCGATTTTGCTGTTTTTGATCGCGCCTGCGATGACCGTGCGCCACTGTTTGATCAGTACGACGGCAAGGAAAAAAAGCGGCACATAGCAGACTATGCCGCAGACGAGGGAGCCGCACACTATCGTATTGTTGAATCTCGTAAAACCGACGAACGGAACGTCGAGCAGGTATGAAAAAATCGGTTCGAGCGGAGCGAACGTAAGAACGGCATAGCCGGTTCTATGGAAAAGCGGGTCGAGCAGGGGAGAGGCGAGAGAGCCGAGCGCCATTGCCATAAGATATGCGGCTTTGTTCGTCCGCATAAATAAAAACAATATGACGAGCAAATACCACAGCAGATTGTCTTTCGGCATAAAGCCGAGTATGAGCCCGAGGCAAAGCGCGTTCGCGATTTCCGACGGTTTCGAATTCGAATTGAGCGTGCGGAATAATGTTACGATATTTGCGATCATCGGATTCCTCCGAAATTAATAGGTCGAATTTCGATCTTTGTTGAACTCGGCGGGCAGTCGAAAAAGCAATTTACTTTTGCAACCGCCCTCATATTATTAATTATTCAAAACGGCCGCGGCGAATTCCGCACCTTTTTTTTCAAGCGCCTGTAAGTCGGCTTCGGTCGGAACGCCCTGCCATTCATACTGTTCGAACTGTTCCCACTTGAGCGGAGCCGAAATTTCGTCGTACTCTTTTTTTGCTCCTCCCGACCAGCCCCAGCTTCCGATGCGCAGCGCTTTTTTTCCGGTGATGTGCTTGCGGTTGAAAAGATCGATGATGTGCGCCATAGCCGGAAAGAGTTTGTATTCGTACGTCGGAGCGGCTATGACGATGCCGCGGGAACGGAGAGCGGCTGCGAGCACGTGCGAATCGTCGGTTCCGGGAACCTGCAAAAAATCGACTTTGATGGAAGCGTCGGCCGCTTTGATGCCGCGCACAAGGGCTTCCGCGCCTTTTTTCGTATTGCCGTACATGGACGAGCAGATGACGCAGATTTCTTTTTCACCCGCTCCCGCCGTATTGTACGAAGCGAAACGTTCGTAGGCGGCGATGATCCGTTCGGGATGCGCTCTCCAAATGATGCCGTGGCTCGGCGCAATCGTTTTGATTGTAATGTTTTCGGCGCGGAGCTTTTCGATTGCTTTTTTGACAAAGGGGCTGAAGCTTGCAACGATCGTCGCGTAGTAGCGAAGGCTTTCTTCTTCGAACGATGAGAGTTCGCTTTCGGAAAATTCGTCGTCGAACACGCGTTCTCCTGTCGTGCCGTAGCCGCCGAAAGCGTCGCAGCTGAAAAGCGTTCCCGACGCCGCATCGAACGTACACATCGTTTCAGGCCAATGCACGTTCGGGATTTCGTAAAACGAAAGCGTTTTGCCGCCGAGATCGAGCGTATCACCCGATTTTACTTCGCGGATCTTAAGAGCGGGACATCCGTCGGCCGCTTTGATAAAATTCTTTACGAGGGCCGCACCCTTTGCGGTCGTAACGATTTCGATGTTCGGATTTTGCTTTACGAACTCGGGCAAAAATCCCGTGTGATCCGGCTCAAGGTGATTGAGGATGAGATAGTCGATTTTTGTGCCGCCGTCGATTTCGCCGAGTCGTTTTTTCAAGAGGTCGACGGCTTCGCTCCAGTCGGCGGTGAGATCGATAAGCGCGTTTTTTTCTCCGCGCACAAAATACGAATTGAGCGTCACGCCGTTCGGGATCGGCCAATAGCCTTCGAACAAGGGCTGATGAAGGATGTCCGAATGAATGACGGAAATATACGGTGTAATTGAAACGGTACTCATACCGCCATTTTAGCAATCAAACGCTATGTAGACAAGCCGGCCGGCGCGGAGTCCGGCGCTGAACTTTTCGTTTATAGCAAGTCATGCGCGGAACATCGCGTTCATTCATTGGAGGTCATGTGCGGCACGCTGCGCTTTGCACCGCCGACACTATGACAAAAAGAGTTCGAAGTGTCGCAATCGCTTTCGGCGTTGACACATCGCGCTTTCAACTTTACTATAGCGGTAGTATCGGCCTCTGTGCCGCAATTTATAAACAGGAGACTTTCATGGGAGTGCCTCTCGTAGAAAAATGTAAAAAATATTTTGCCGAACTTACGGAAGCGTCGCGAGCTGCGGCAAAGATCGATGAAGAAAACGTATATCAGGAAGCGAATCCCCTTACTCGGAAATTTATGGACGAACTCTTGTCGGAAGTTATGCTGCCGGGTTCGGGAATTGTTAATATTGAAAATTTCAAAGCTTTTTACCGCGCGATAACCGAAGAAGGCAAAAGTGGCCTCATTTTGATGGAACACTATACGAACCTCGATTTGCCCGTCATCTGCTATCTCCTCGATCATGCGGGAGAGGAGTGGGCGAGGGATTTGTCGAAGCGGATCGTCGCGGTCGCCGGTATGAAGCTCAACGAAGAAAGTCCCATCGTGCGTGCATGGGCGGAAGGCTTTACGCGAGTGGTCATCTATCCGACACGCAGTCTCGATAAAGTTGCAGCGAGTGCGCAATCGGAAACGGAAATCGAAGAAGAAAAAAAACGTGCGCGCAAAATCAATTTGGCGGCGATGCACGCTATGGACGATTGCAAAAAAAGAGGTCAGGCGATACTCGTGTTTCCGAGCGGTACGCGCTACAGACCCGGCAAGCCCGAAACGAAACGCGGTCTGCGTGAAATCGACAGCTATCTGCGTCTCTTCGACGTCATGCTGCTCGTGTCGATCAACGGCAACTGCCTCCGCATCAATCCGGAAGCCCCCGACAATATGATGATGGATTTAATTGAGAACGATAAAATTACGCTGTCCGCGTCTCCCGTCATCGAATGCAAACAGTTCCGGCGCGACGTTATTGCGAGCTTAAGCGAAACCGAAGAGGATGCAAAGCAAAAGATCGTCGACCGCGTCATGGCGATTTTGGAAGAGCAGCACGAAGCGGCGGAAGCGGAACGAAAATAACACAGACGGGGAACCGGACTTTGCAAATCGGACATTTCATATTAATTTTCCTCTTTGTGAAAGCATAGTGATTCCATATCACAGAGGATGAGAAATCCTTAATTAGCCAGTGATTCACGTATTACTTCTTGCTCGACTGCTTTTTGTATGAATTGATTTAATGATATACCTTGCATTACCGATAACAGTTTCGCCTTTTTATGCAACTCCGGCGCAATACGAACATTAAAACTGCCTTTGTATGATTTCTCTATTCTTTTACCGCTCGCTTTACATAAAATTATGTAATCATTTACAGCTTCTTCAAAGGCTTGTTTCAATTCACTGACCGTATTCCCTTCAAAAGACACCAGATCGTCAATGCCTTCTATTTTTCCGAAAAAGATTTCATCAGCGGCATTGAAATGAACGGAACCTATAAAATCTTTATACTGTAAGATATCTTTCATATTAATCCCCTTGTTGTCAGTTCTTCTACAAGTTGCTCTACTTGGTATTGTTTTAATACGTTTTTAGGATGCGGTTTATGAAGCCGAATAATGTGCCCTGTTTTTTCATTAAAAAACGCTACTCGAGAACCTGACGTTTTCCCGCTTTGACTTTCTTTATAGCCCAGTTTTCCTAATAATTTCCTTAATTCATCATATGTAAAATCAACCGGTTTATTTAAAAGCCTTTTTATAAGTTTTTCTTTTTGGCTCATATCTAATAATACTCTATATATGTTATAACTGCAACTGTTTTCCGGTTATAATTATAAGCTGCTGTAGTAATCCTCTTTTTTTCGACAGCGTGCCGCGATTTCAAGTACTAAGCGGTGCTGTATATTAATCTTTCTTAGATATTTTCCCGTCTTTTCATAAGGCAAAGGGCTTTGAAAAGGATTATTTTTTATAATTTCAATCAAGTCTTTTAGTGTCTGTGTTGAATTTATTAAATCAATATTTTAAAAATATATTAATTTATTTTTCTAATAATTAACTCAACTAATAAAGTTAATAAGCTACCAATGATAACTGATAGTAAAGATAAAGCAATACTATCTTTCTGCCTAACAAAAAAATTCCTACAATTTGATTTATTCTCAAGAAAAATAAGTTTTTTATAGAAAGCAGAATTGATTACATTGTTTATAATAATAAAAGACCCCAGCAATCCCATAATTGCTATAATATAGCTAATCGACTTTCTATTACCAAATTGGAAAAATGAATATACTCCTGAAAAGAAAATTAAAATAAATCCCGTTAGCACAACACTGAAAGAATTCAGAAATTTTTGAAGTTTATTTTCATTGTTGATCAAATATTTTTCAAAACTAGTTTTCATTCCTTGAGATTTTAAAGAATCATCAAAAAAAATAATTATTTCATTTTTTTCATATTTTATATGAAATCGAATTTCACTTATATATATTTCGAATTTTTCGACTTTTTTTTCGGAAAATTTTTCTATTTCTTCTCTACTCTCTAGCTCAAAATTATTTATTGTTATTTCATATTTAAATCCGTTCTCTTGAATTATATCTAGTAAATCATTAATTTCATCTAAATATAACTTTGAGTATTTATAATATTTTAAATCCCTTGAATTTTGCTTTATCATAATTATTTCCGAGAGTTTTCTAAATTGCACATATAATATTTTTCACCTTTTTCTCTTTATATCATAAAGAAATACTACTTTTCTATCTAGGCTGATACAAAACAAAGAAATAAATTTCTCAAGCATAATAATGAAAAAATGCCCACCGTGCAATCGGTATAACATTTGCTTAAACACATTGCACAGCAAATGTCAGGCTGACACGGCTGTTAGGTTTCCTATTTTCTACCAAATAGTTTTTACATCATATATTGGATTCTATGAAATCTTTAGCACTTTTCGACAATCGATAAATACCAAAGAACTGTATGCGTGTCGAGCAAATACTTAATTACATATAATAAATTCATAAAATTTTCTACTATAACTGTAACTTTAGAAAACCGCTCGTAATTTATTATTACCGATTGTTATCATCTTTTCCTCATTTTTGCAAACCCTTTTATCCGAACGACTCGGAGCTCCGCACCTTTCATATAAAAAAGCCGGTAAGCGAGTGCCTACCGGCTTTTATGCTTTTTTTACTTCGTCAGAACCGCCATTTCATAGTTCCTGTTCGTAAAGTATGCGGCAATGACCTTATTTGCATAGCCTCCGCTCGTCGGTACACCCTGGCAAATCGTATATTGCTGGATGCCGTTGCTTGCGGGAACCGTCATCACAACCCAGTTGCCGGTAAACTTACCGCTTTCAACACCATTTTTAACATCGGTAGCAGAAGTAATGCCGTCTTTAAGCCAGGCGATACGCGCTGCATTTGCGGAACCGTAAAAACCGTTATGATAGTAGCTGATGTACGGAACCTGCTTACTGCCTTCTTTACGTACGCCTATTTTAAGGAAGGTACCCGGATTCATATAGGTGTCGACTGTTGCAATTTTAAAGTCGCTCGTTGCAGGTTTAGCTGTACCTTTCACTTTGGCGGGCGCAAGATACGCATAGCGTACACCGCCGTTACCGCTTGAATAATAGCCGATATGCAAACCGTCTTCATCGTCTATAACGAGGTCTACATAGAGCGGAGCACCGTCATCAATAACAACCGCATTATTCTGCCACTCGGTTGTTTTCCGGTCTCCTCCGATACCCGGCTCCGCATAGCTTGTGCCCATATCGCGGTAACTGTATATCAGCTTCGCGTTTGTCGCATCATACCATACGGCAACAGCCCGGTTTGTAGAAGTCAATCCTACTGCGGCATACAAACCACTTTTATGGGAAGTGGTCGAATCTGCAATAACTTCGTAACCTCTTGCAGAGCCTGAATCATTAGGATCTGATCCTGTAGCATCACTATCAACATTATACCCTAAACCGCCGGTAATAGCATCCGGCGCCGTTACAGTTCCGTATCGAAATTTTACCGGCGTAGTATTATTATTCCGGTCATAATAGATCAATGCAACCTTTGCATCGGAACTGCCTCCTCTTACCGCCAGCTTCGGTATTTGGACACGGCTTACATCATAAACATTCCTTGTCCTGTTTGCATTATTTTCAAGACGGCGTCTATTTGTTCCTCCGTTATAGTTACCATAACTTCCCGTTGCGCCGGTTCCTCGCGTTCGCGAAAAGAACGTAAAACTGGTACTACTATTTGCTCTATCGGTATTGCTTGCTCCTCCGTACATTTGACCGCCCTCATCGTACGCGATAACCGTATTCTGATACTTACTGTAGCACTGCTCAATTATATGGGAAGATGCCATCTGTGCAGCAGTAACCGTTGCATTTTTCATCATAGCAAAGCTTAAATCTCCGCTTACCGCTAAAACGCCGTACGACATATAGTAATTGGAATTTTTATCCATTACAAACTGCGGACTTTCCATAAAGTTATTGTCAATAATGGGTTTCGTTTCCCATACAAACAACTTGCGCTTTGCCGTTAGGATATCATTATTTGCATTATTCGCCTCAATATTGTACGGCTTTGTAATATCCACCTTGTTGTTGACGGATTCGATAGAACTAACCGTAACGGACAAATCGCCGCTCGTATGCGATGATGCTATGGATACGCTGTTCAAATTCGTACCGAGCGATGTCGTCCCGAGCATAACCGTTCCGCCCGAGAGATTAAAGCCTTTTACTTCAATCGTTTCCCCAGTCCGTACCGGGTATTCGCCCGTCGAAGCACGAGAGAAGGAGCCTGTAAATCCGCCGTCGGCGCTCTTCAATCCTGTTTTCACTTCCGTAATATACGGAACAACGTTTACCGTTGTTTTCGGCTCGTTTGCAGTATAAGCGTACATAGAAACTGTAGTTGCTTCAACGGGAACATCATCTTCAAGGGTTACCTTATTGCCTGTTACGCTTCTTATACGTGTGAGGTACTGCGTTTCGCCTTTTGTAAACACAACGAACTGTCCCGGCTTCTTATTTGCGAAAACGGCGTTTTCTGCAGATCTTTTTTCAGTCCGGGTAACACCTATTGTTTTTGCTGTAGTCACTCCGGTGTCGGAAAATGTCGTTGTTCCATCGTTAGCTGTTACTTTAATGTCTTTCGCAAGCCCTACGGTTGTTTTTTCAGTGTCCCAATCAAGCTTCCATCTGACATAATAACCAAGATAATCGGCACCGAGTTTTTCAACGGTTAATACGATACCATCTGTCGAAGTTATTGTTCCGGCCGTCCAAGTGGAGCCGCTGCCGGAAAGCGTAGCCGTCAGTGTTTTACCGGATACTTCCGCCTTAATCGAATCGATTTTAACATTATCATACGCGAAACCGCGCAGAGTAACTTTGCCCGAAACGGAAGAGTGGTCATTACCTAAGCTGTTGATTTTTTCGATTTCCACATGCCCGTTGGCGCGTTTGTTTTCGTATAGCGAGTTATCGGCTTCGCCGTTCCAATGGAACGGGAGAATGACCACTGTCGGCGCTTTATCGTCAAGCGCATCAAAGAGGGTGGTGATATTGATTTTTGCAAAAGCGGAATTCGTACCTTGTGTATAGCCTGCCGCTTCGCCCCACAACTCAAGGATAATTTTTGTCGGCGTACCGTTTGAATTGTTGATTTTATCTGTAGTCGTGCCAAAATGATTCTTTAAATCGATTTCATCGCCGCTTGTAATAGCGGTAAGTCCTCCTAATAGAGTACCGTCTTCTTTTTTAAGCTGATATTTTACCGTACCGTATCCGCCGGTAAAGTCAACCTTTATCTTTGAATTATCCTTATTCTTAAAGGCAAATTCGGTACTCGCAAAATCTGCGGTAAAGTCAAGATTACTGTCAGTCTTTACGTTTTTAAGCGCTTTATTTGTAGTGTTGTTTTCAAAGTTCTCAGGGCTGCCGGCTATGTCGGTCGTGAGCGTAACTTTAGAAACAACAATCGGCTTGTTTTTTACAACAACATCGATATCGGGAACGTTATATACGTTACCCTGCTCATCGTAAATCTTGCAGCTCAGTTTTCCTTTACCGTCCTTTAAAGTGTGTAAATCGATTTCTCCTTCCCAGCTGAATTGCCCGCCGAGATGTTGCGTTATTTTATTTCCCGTGATTTCACCGCTTTGTGCCGTCTGTCCGTCAACGGTAACCGTCGCTTCGATCTTTTTTATACCCGAGCCGTCGTCGTTTGCAACGCCGCGTACGATCCAGTTTCCGCCGTCGTTCCGTATAATATACGGCGCTTTATATAAAAGACAATTATAAGTTCCCGCTTTATCGAGATTGGGGGTAAAAGACACGGTATTTCCGCTGACGTTTGTTACCGTGCGGATCTTATCGTTAATTAAAAGATGCAGCTTGCTGTAATCGGGAGTCGGATCGGGAGCGTATTCTTTTACTTTTTGCGCAAGATTGGAATCCGCTATGGAAGATACTCTGACATTTCCGCTGTATCTGTAGATAAATTCTCCCAAAGCACCTACAGGAGGTGTAATATCGAAGTTCAGCTTTACGGTTTCTTCCCTCGATAAGTTTTGTCCCATATCAATTATTTTGATTTTTATCGATATTTCGCCTTTGCGTTTCGACGCTTCGTTGAGCGTACTTAAATCCAGCGGAATTTGAAGCGTATAATTTTTTGCTCCGGGAGAAGCAGGCGCATGAGCGGTATCTTCGGCAATCCAATGGTTTGCCAACGCTTGCGACAAATTATATTTTTGATTGCCCAACAGTTCCGGAGATGAAATCTCGACAGTTTTTATTCCGGAGTCGTCGTATAAAGAACCGATAAGTTTTTTCCCGTCAGTGATCCACATACCCGGTGTGTAATTTATCGGATTCAAACCGTCCGATTTATTTACCAGTTTTAACGGATCGGGACTGCCGATCGTAGGATAAGCTTTATCTATGAATATTTTTACAGGCTCTGACCATGGACCGTATTTATTAGTAGTTTTATTTTTGGCACGGACTCTGAAATAAACATTCCAGTTTTGCCCGCTTGGATTGTTAAATGCTTCGTTTCCGTTTATTGAAATTTGCCAATTCGATCCTCCGTTAGAACCGTCAGTACCCGGTACAAGCTGGCCGTCGCCGCCTTTATGCCAATCGGCATCATAACCGCCGCCGGATGTTCCGAAAGTCATATTCCCGTTTGCGGTATCGTTAAAGTTGCCGTTTTTTGAAAACTGAATATATACGTTACCGATATCTGCAGGAGTACCCAGTCGGGCAGCTGCCGTACCGAATATTTGGACGGTACCGCCCAAGGTTTGATTTTGCTGCGGTGAAAGTATTGTGACAACCGGCTTATCCCCGGCTGAATCGAAGCGGACTGTAAATGGTTTAACAGCTTTGTTCCCTATGGTATCCTCGGTCAAAATATAGACGGGAATATCGTACACACCCGGATTCCCGCTAACTTCAGTACCGTGAGATGCAGGATTTGACGAAAAATCATCCAAGTTATACGTAAACTCCCATGAAACAGGAGTAGTTTTATCCATGACGCGCCAACTGGTGGTAGCAGGGGTCGGCACGGAAGCCTGTTTTCCTATGATGTACTTTGTACCGTCTTTGTTTACTCCGGCATGGGCATCGTTAACGCTTCCCATAATCCTTACGGTTCCCGCCTGCTCGGCATTGGCATGAGGATAGTCTAAAGTCGGTATGGGAGCTATTGTATCTTTAATAAACGTTATTTCGGCAGCAGCAGTCTGATTCGTACTATTCTTAGCCCAAAAATGAACTTTGTGTTCTCCTTCAGATAATGAAGTAATCGAAACAGGCGCAGCGGTTTTCCATTCGGTTCCGGAAGAGTGCGGAAGTTCCGTATCGCTTTCTCCTGCCGCTCCATCCAATTTATAACATACCTTAGTAACCGGCTGCCCGGAAGAAACATTTGCAATAACATTAAAAGCTTCTTTTACAAACCCGGAAGGAGCACCGGGAAGTATCATGAGGTGGTTACCTGCCGCTTCAAACTTGATAACGAAAGAGCCTCCGGGTGAATTATTTCTGTCATAAGCAACAAAATCATTATTTTCGGTATCTTTTCCTTCTACATCTATTACATAATATCCGGCGGAAAAAGCAGCAGGATTCGGCAGCTGCCATTGTACGGTCAATTCACTTGTACCGGTAACAACCTGATTATGCTCGTCTTGTGTCGATAAATCGGCGAATTTTAAAGAATAAGAAGGAACAGCGGACTGTGCCAAATTCAATATTTTTTTATCACCGGAAGTAACATACGAGACTGCGGTACACTTATACATATTGATGACAATGCCGCTTGCTCTGTATCCGTTGTAATTGAAACTTCCAACCAATGAGGTATTGTTTTTATTCGGAATGAGCTTGAGAGAAACTTTAGGCCGCACCGAACCGCTGAAAAACTCTACACCGGGATGCGGCAAATCCGCATCGGGAGTCGTCGCGGGAAAGGATTGAGGAAAATTGGTTCCGTTTATTACTTTAAAGCCGGGCGATTTATTCGGATCGAGTGTAAAGAAGGAAAATTTTCGATCGGCAACGTCAGGGTCCGCTTTGGTCATAATGCGAGCATTTTCCAATATCTGCTTTACAGACTGTCCCTCAGGATCATTGTCGTCATATAATTTTGCCAAAAGCTTCAGCGTTTTATTCGATGAAGAAGCCGAACCTTTTTTCCCCGCAAAATAATCGTTTATAACATCGGCGTTATACCCCTTTTCGAAAACCGATTTGATATCTCTATCCCGCAAATAATACCATTCCGAAGTGTTTCCTTCGCCTTCGTTTCCATCGCCTTTAAAAAAACGTGCATTATCCGTTAAAGATATATGGGCTTTAATTTTGGGACTTGCGTTGTCGGCGTTATATTTATATAAAGGATCGGTAAAATCGGAAGCATTTTTTGTAGCAGCAGCTATTTCTTCGTTTATATTTTTTCCGACAAATTTTTTCGATATGCTTATATCCGTACCGTCAACTTTTAAAGTAAGATCCTCTATTTTGTTTCGATCTTCTGCTTCCCCCATGACTGTAAAAACCGAACCGTAAGGGTCGGCCTGTGCGGTACTGTCATCGTTTACGATAATCGTCGACGGCCGCGAAACGATAAACACCGGCGGCGTATTGTCGATTTTATAATTTTTCGTAAACTTGGACGTTTTCCCGCCCCTGTCGGTAACGGTAACGATGGCCGTATATTCCCCGTCGGGAATGGGGTACACTTTTACCAAATCATGTCCGGGTTCCGTACCCGTTGATTCGTTGTTTATACTTGCAGTCCACGATGTATTGTAAGCTCCCGGCTCGGAAATATTCGCCTCAAAAGAGCGCGTTCTGTCTTTCGTTTCTATATTTTCAAAAACGATTGAAACAGCTTGTACGCCTTCGTCGTCTTTTGCCGTTCCTTTCAGCACAAAACTTCCGCGTATGGGTGTTTCGCCCGCATCGGGGTAGGTGATTTCGCCGTTCGGCGGTAAAATATCCACGCTTCCGCCTAAAGCCACATTTTGCGGGCAGGCGGAGTATAAAATCAATGTTACGGCAAATAATGCGGAATATAAAAATCCCGAGAGTATTCGCTTATTTTTATTTTTCAGTACCGTGTTTTTCATAAACATACCTCCAAAAATTTTGCGTGTCCGTATTCTTTTATCAGAATACGTTGACGCGTACTCCGCCGCTTAAGTGCGGCACAAGCGATTTGATCGACGGTGAATTGACGTCGGTCGTGATGAACCACAGCTGTCCTTCGGTAAAGAACGAGAACGAGCTGAAATATTTTCGTTTTGCCAATTTTACTCGCGGGAATTCGAGCTGAATCAAACCTGCCGGCAGCACTTGCGGTTTGCCGCTCTGCGTTTCGCTGAACAGTGAAAACTGTGCGCCGAGCGCTACGTTCAAATACAGCCACTGCCAATCCGGTCCGAAATAATAGCCGAAGGGCAGTTCGAATACGTTCGCCAAAAGTTTTAAAGAGCCGACGTGTCCGCCGTAGCGGATTTGCTGCAGCGGCAGATTTCGCACTTTATAAAAGAAATCGAACTGATCTTGCGTAAATTGTCCGTAATGCAGCTGCAGTTTTACGTTGTCGTCGAAAAAGCTTAAGCCTACGCCCGCATTCCACAGCGTCGCACCCCAAAATCCCGCTTCGAAATGAAGACCCTGTATGAATTTCGGCACTTCGTATATCGATTTGTCGCCTTTTCGGAGTGCGGCGTTCGTATCCGCGAGACTGACATTGTCCGACGTTAAGCCCGCAAACGGTATATTTTCGTTATAGCGTCCGCCTTCGCCCGGAGAGATAAGCGTTATATTCGGTGCGGTTTTATCGATTCTGATGATCGTCCGGCATATAGCGACTTCTTTATTTTCCATGACGGCGCGCACGAGTAAAAAGTGATAGCCTTCCTCCATATCTTCCGTTTCGAGCCGGTACCTCCAGCCGTTTTTGAGTTTTGCCGGAACGAACGTGCGTCCGTTGTTGAAACTCACTTCAACCTGCTTTAAGCGTTTTCCTGCAAAAATCCGTTTTGCGTCCGCAGATGCGTCTTTTGCAGAGGCGGCATCTTTTTCCTCCTGCGAAACGGAATAACCCGCCCGGCCTTTCAAATACGGACGGTCGATCGCGAAGTCTCCCATCGCAAGGTTGTCTATCGTGATCCACGGACCGTTTTCTTTGTACTGCACGGAAACGCCGCTTGAAATCACCGCTTGATTTGCGGGGAGGATCCCTTTGATTTCGATCGTATGTTCGCCTTCGCTTATGACATCCGCATTCAAGCGGAATGATGCATACGAAGTGTTCGTCACATCGGACGTCATGATTTGTTTTCCGTCTACGAAGAGCGATACCTGTTGTATATTCGTCGAAGAATCGACGCGGCCGTATACGTTGAACTCTCCGAACAGCGTTTCGCCGTTTAAAGGATAGAGCAGTTCGATTTTATTTTTATCGGCTTTCCGCGACACGTCGAAGTTTACGGCGGCTTCGTTTGTATTGCCGGCTTTATCGACGCCGGATATTTCCAGATTATAGCGTCCTTCCGGCAGCGCGGAAATATCGATATTTTCGGCAACGAGGAGATCGTTTTTAAGTTTTATTTGAGCGAGCGATGCGGGAACCGCCGTATTCGAAAGGCTCTTTATTTTCAGCGTTACGCCTTCGAGTGAGATATTGTCCCGCGTTTTTCCCGATACAAATAAATTTTTATCGAGCCGGGAGCCCGCCAGAGGATATTCGATTTTCAAAACGGGCGGCGTATTGTCGATATTGATTAAAGTGGACGATACCGATTCCTGTCCGTATTTGTCCGCCGCTCTGATGAGTACGACGTGGGTACCGTCGCCGATAACCTGTGTGTTGAGCGAATAGTTCCATTTATCTCCGCCGTTCGCCCGCAAAAAGCTGTTTCCGTTGTTCACCGATATGTAGACGCCTTCGATACCGTTTGCATCGGAAGCCGTACCGTTTATCGTTATAAGACCCTTTACCGTTTCGCTGATGTCGGGCGAAGTCATTTGCGCCAGAGGCTTTGCGAGCGACACTCTGATTTTTCGTTCGACCGGAGAACTCTTTATACCGTATATATCTTCGCCGTATATACTGATCGTATGCTCGTTATCGGTCAAAGAGGAAAGTGTGATCGGAATGGAAAACGTATGCTTGACGTCGAGCGCCGTATACGCTTTGTTGTCGATTCTGTAGTAGATCTTCGCCGGAGCGTCGTCGTCGTACACAATGCCTGAAATTTCGAAATCTTCGACGATAACCTGATTTTCAAACGGCAAATGTATTTCGACGACCGGAGCGTCCGAAGCGGTATCGATATCGAAATCGTACCGGTTGATGAGCTTAACGTTTCCCGCCTCGTCGGTAAAACGGAACTGCATGTTTTTGCTTATCGGATCGGCTGCGCTTCCCATGACGGTGTTCGAAAGCGAAGCATACGGGAATTCCTTCCACACCGAATTTTTATCTTCGGTTTTGTACTCGGCTTTTACGCCGCCGAATTTTTCATTGACGGTAAAAGCAGCCGTTATGGAACCGTTTACTTTATCGCCGTTTGCGGGCATAACCATGCGTACGTCCGGCGCTTCGGTATCTTTTATAAAGATTGCGTGTTCCGAAACTTTTTTGCCGGTATCGTCCGTTGCGGTGACGGTGAGGAAAAGCGCTCCGTCGGGGAAAGCTTTTACATCGAGCGTTTTTTCAAAGCGTCCGTCGATCGTTCCCGTTAAAACTTCATCCGAAGACGCGGACGATAAGCTGTAATCGAGCGGCAGCCGGGTACCGCTTACGCTGCCCGAAAAGAGGAGCGAATCTTTTACGTAAACAGCGCTTTTGTTAAGCGTTATTTTGAGAGAAGAGGTATCGGCGGAAATGTCGACACTTTCGCTTATTATTTCACGCCCGTCGTTTGTGCGTACTTTCACACGGACGTCTTTATAAACTCCGTCTTTTGCAGCGCTGATTTTTACGATATTGCCTTCAACTTCGCAAGAGAGACCTGCCACTCCCGTCAATTCGGCGCTTTCGATTTCCGCGCCGTCGGCCGAATAGAATAAACCTTCCAAAGGTTCGCCCGTGATGAGCGCGGTATTTCCGATCCTGTTTCCGGCCCATGCAAAAGAAACAAGGTCGCTCGTGTCGCCCGACTTACCGTTATCGGCGATGCCGATGAGCAGTTTTTGCGTCGACGTGCGGCCTGCCGTATCGGTTGCGCTGACGGAAAGGGTGTATATTCCCGCGCCCGTTTTATTGTTTACGGGAGGACGTATGATGAATTCCGTTTGACCTTCTTTTATGACAAGCGATCTTTCTTCTTCGCCGTTAAAGCCCGCACTTACTTCGCGTAAACCCGCTTCCGCTTTTATGCGGACGGCCGTCGAAACTTTATTTTGCGCGCCGTATAAGGGGATGACCGAAGTGCCCGACTCGAACGTAATGACCGGCGCTTTTCCCGTTGAAGAAAACTGAACGCTTTGCACGTTTCCTTCCGTACCGTCGGCATTTACAGCGTATACAAAAAGCGTGTGATTTCCGGCGGTAAGACCTTCTTCGTTTGCGGAAAACGCAATTGAAGACGAAGAGAGCATAAGGGATTTTTCTTCACCCTTGTCGATTTTATAGCGGACTTCGGACGTTCTGCCGTACGCCAAGCCTGAGATAAAAAGAGCGCCGTCTGTTTTTTCACCGGCTTTCGGACTGACGATTTCCAAAACGGGTTTGTCTTTCGCTTTATCGATTTCAATTTTTTTATTTTCGCGCACGACGTTTCCGGCAATGTCCTTTGCCGCAAATTCGATAATAAGCGATTTTGCATTCGTACGTGTAAAATCGAATTCTTTAACCCAATAATCGTTGCCGGGCGTTACGGAAATCTCGCCGCTGTCTTTTCCGCATACCCATGTAAGAGATTCGAGTCCCGTACCGTCGGATACGCGGCCCGCGACGGAAAAAACACTCGGAAACGTTTCGGTGTCATTGTCGGGATATATGAATGAAAGTGAGGGCGGCACATTGTCCACGAAAAATAAAAAGGTGTAGATTCCCGTCGAACCCTGTTTGTCGACCGCTTTGAACCAGCATACGTTCGGTCCGTCCGAAAGCAGCGCCGTTTTTACGGGGAGTTTAAAAACCGATCGCTTTTGCTTTTTATCGTAGGAAAGGCGGACTTCTTCAAATTTGTTTCCGTTATCGAGCGAATAAAACAGACGGTCTATGCCGTTTCCGTCTTCAACCGTTCCTTCCAGCTGTACGGTGCCCGACACCAAAGTGCCCGCTCCGGTATTCGTAACGTTTGTAACGGGGAGACGTCTGTTCAAATTAAAAGACGTTTTTACGCTTTTTCCCTGTACGCCGTTTATATCTGTACCCCATACTTCTATCGTATGCAAGCCTTCTTCCAAAGACGCCGTATTGAGCGTATACGACCAAAATTCGGTACCTTTTGCCGTATATATTTCTTCGCCGTCGTCGATACGGAACGACACTTTTGTAACGGCATCATCGTCATAGCAGGTTCCGATAATATCGACGTTGCCGGCTACGTCCGCTCCCGATGCGGGAAAGGCGATCGAAGTAACGGGCAGATCCGAATCCGGATCTATGTACATATTGAAAGGTCCCGCATAGCCGACATTGCCGGCCGTATCGCGGGCGGTGATGAGGATATTGTATTTCCCCTTCTTTTTTGCCGAAATATCGACCGTTTCCTGCCAGCTTTTACGAGAAGCGAGATCGGTTTCGGTTATATCTCTGGAACCGAAGGCATGGACGGCGCCGAGCGCACAGCAAAAAAATACAAACGATGCAAGTCTTTTCATAAACTTCCTCTCTTACCGGACACTCCGGTAAAATATTTTAAAGGCAGCCGCCCGAAAAAGGCGATCTGCCGATAAAAAACATAAATCCGCTTCTTTATCGGTATGTGCTTTAGAAATCTTTACTTCGGCAATACCGTAACCGGCGAAAGGATTGTGCGCGGGCGGCGCAGGATGATCCGATCTCACCACAGGATGCGTGCTGAAGTATTTTATCTAAAAACACTAAAAAAGCTAAAACATCCATATTTTAGCATAACGATAAAAAAAAGACAAGCGGTTGTCCGCTTGTCTTCGATATGATACGATGCAATTTTTGTACGATTTACATTCGGGGCGCAGTACCTGTATGTCGTGCAGACGCCCCTTTGTTTTGCGACAGCCCTTTTTCAGGCGCGGGTTTAAAAATACAGTCGCAGTCCACCCGAAACGATTGCGCCGAATTCCGTCGGGTATTCGCTCGTGTCCGCAATGTGATAGTTGTGTTTTCGGTTGTCGTTCGGAGTCCCGTCGATTACGGTAAAATAACTGTAAACGAATCCGACGTCGCCGTATATCGTCAGCGGCACTTTAAATTTGCGAAGCGAATATTCTCCGCCGATTTTTACGATATGAAACCATTGGTATGCGCCGTCGTGCAAAAAATATTTCCGCATAGCGTCGCGGCCCTCGGGATCGAGTTCGGAATATATCGAACTGCCGCGCACCGCCTGGCCTCCGTGTTCGGCTCCGTGTCTGATAAATTGATATTCCAAATGTGCCGTCAGGGCGGTAAGAGGCGAGCTTTCCACACGGATGTACAGTTCATCCGAATTCGGTGGAAGATAATAACCGAGATTTTCGCCTGCGCTCATGTACGCTTCGGTTATATAATGCGAATACCACGGCGCTTTATTGATGGCGGTATGCGTATAACAGAAAGGTTCGATTTTTGTATAGCGGCAAGAAATCGTTGTAAACGGAAGGAACGGAATACTTGCTTTCATGCCGACTTGCGTTGCATACATATTGCGCGTCGCGTGGATGAAATCTCCGAGCAGTCCCGTTACCCGGCTGAAGCCGTTGAATTCGTCGAGAAAGAGCGATGCCCATACGGTGCCGATTTTCGGATATGTATAAGAGATATTGCCGAACAGTGCGATATTATCCAAATCTCCGATATTGTTTTGATAAAAAACTTTGTCGGTCAGCGGGAAAAAATATCCCAACTCGACGCGCTTCGGCCAGACGGCGGTCGTTCCGAAATCGGCATGGATATATTTAAAATTGAATTCGAGCATTGCGATCGAATACGCGTTTTGAAAAAATGCCGCATTGTCATAATCGCCGTGATCTTTTTTACTGTTGTAGATCTTTCCGACAATATATGCGCTGTTCGGGAATTCGAGGATACCGGTGAGCGTCGAAAGCGAAAACCAGCTGAAAGGCGCGATTTCGGCTTCGAGCGCAAGAAAGGGATGGGCGGCACCTCCGAATACGAGACTTGCGCCCTTATCCATACCCGCCCATTCGCGCGAAAGGCGTCCGAATCGGATAAATATTTTATCGTCGAAAACACTTACCGCGATTTCCGAATTGATTCCGAAGCCGCCGGCTCCTTCATCGCACCAGCCTTCGAGTCCGCTTGCAGTCAAGTCGCCTATTTTATATACCGAGCCGTCCCATGTTTTACGGTGTGAAAACGGAAAAAACGCTTTGTTCGCGTAGGTTTTAATCGTGCGGTCGGCGGAGCCGTCTTCGGTTTTTGTAAACCACCATTTTCCGATGCTGTAAGTTCCGGGATTTTGTTTCAGCACGGCGCGAGAAGCATTGCCGAACAAATTGAAATCGTAGGAAAGCTGCGTTCCGAAATCGCCTCTTACGGAAACCGTAGGCAAAAACCTAAAGCCCCACTGGTCGTCGTCTTTATTGTTGTAGATGCCGCCCGAAGCGAATATATCCGCTTTGAACGTCAGATCCGCCGTCGTACGGAGCTTTCCTTTTCCTTCATAATAATATCCGCCGCGTAAGCCGTCTTTTCCGGGCTTTCTCT
Organism: Treponema socranskii subsp. paredis ATCC 35535; assembly: GCA_000413015.1. Classification (GTDB taxonomy): domain Bacteria; phylum Spirochaetota; class Spirochaetia; order Treponematales; family Treponemataceae; genus Treponema_D; species Treponema_D paredis. The sequence goes on along the minus strand of KE332515.1, from coordinate 1,330,972 downwards.
TAAATCTTTCGAGCGTATCGAATAAAATGTCCCGTTCCGTTTTCGAAAGCAACGGCGTGTCGGACGCATCGGATGCCGCGATGATTTCGTTGATCGCGTTTATAACCGCCTTTTCCGAATACGGTTTTATTTTCGGCATCGCTCGGCAAAGACCCCTCAGTTCCGCCTGTGTGATAATTTGATATACCGGATGTTCCAAAGGAACGGCGGCGTATGTTTGCGCAAAAAGCGCAGCGCCGGAGAATGCGAAAAGCGCCGCACAGACCGTGATACTTAACAATCGCTTCATAAAAACCTCTGTAAAAAAATCAATGTAAAATTATTACCGCAAAATCGTTAATCGATGATTTCTCCGAGGATGATTTCATCGATCTTTTTTATCATACCGCCGATGCCGTCCGAAACGAGGGCTGCAACGAAGGGACGTGCGATGATTACCTGCGACGCTCCGTAAAAAAGCGCCGTTTGTATATCATGGCGCGTTCTCACTCCGCCGTCAACCCAAATCTCGCCGCAATATTTTTTGATTTCTTTTCCGTATTCGGCAAGGAATTCCGCCGTACTTCCTTCGCGCGTATCGATGCGCCCTCCGTGATTCGAAATGAAAGCTATGTCCGGTTTGACTTCTTTTACGAGCTCGATATCTTCTTTGCTGAAAATTCCTTTTAGTGCATAGGGTACGGAAATCTTTTTTCTGATTTCCGAAATCAGCGCAGGCGTCTTTTTTTCCAAGCGTACGAGATTCCGCATCGTTTCAATATTGTACGAGTCGATATCGTTGCCGATTATTTCCGCGACGTCTCGGGCTGCTTCGATGCGTTCGAAAAGTTTTTCGTTCGGATAGGGTTTTAAAAATACCGCCGCTTTCAAATCCGGCTCGGCTTTTTGCAGTTTCCGTACCGCATCGAGTCCGTAGTGCAGCTTATAATCGGGGTAACCGTCGCCGACGCACAAACCGATGTCCCCGTAGCGCGCGGCCGAAAAATAAGGCAGATAAAAATATTCTTCTTTTTCGAAGCCGATGTTCTGTACCGCACCGGTAACGGGTCCCGCCCGCACTGCGCTCGTTTCGACGGGTATCGATAAAATCGATTTGATCGTTCCTTCCGATACCGCTTTTTGCCGAAGCTTTTTCCATCCTTCGAAATTCAATTTGAAATTTTTATTATTGTTGACGCCGCCCATGCCCGGCATCTGTCCGACACAGCCTCTTCCGTCGCATACGGAACAAACGGCGCATTTGAATTCAAAACGGTTCGCCACAATACCCATCCATTGCCGCATTATAGCCGAAACGTTCGAAGTTTTCCACTAAAACCGGATATAAAATCTGCCGATATTGATAGAACGGAAAACGAACGCGGTTTTTCAAAAACGCGTTTGAATTGTAAACTCGATTATGGGAGTATCGATGGAACGTTTGAACAAGCTGAAGTACGCTGCGGGTGTCGTATTGCTGCTTTTTGCGGCGGTTTTTTCTCTCGCGTTCATACTGCAGCCCTTCGATTTTATCGCATATACCGCAGGCTTCGGCGCTTTTTTGTTTTTACTCGGCACTATGCTTTTTTCGATATACGGATTTTCGAGCATACTCATTCCCGCGTTTTTATTTGCCGCGGCGATGACATGTTTTTCGGGAAAATGGACGGCACGAAAAGCGATGCGCCTTTTGACTGCCGCCGTTCCGTTTTTTACCGCCGTAATCACCGAAAACATCTGCAAATCGATCGGTGAATTCAGTTCCGATTTTACCGGCATAAAAATCGGCATTACGATCGCATTCGGCATTATGCTCATCGTCATAGAATGGCTCGGAGCGGGCATCATTGCGGATAAAATTACGCAGTCGGCAAAACGGAGAGGATTTGAAAAAATCCCGCATGGAAAAAAAGGAGAGGAAACGGACGGCGGAACGCACGATGAAAAAATAAGTGCTCCCGATTTTTCGGCGGACGATACGGAAATTGATAAAGAGGGCGAAAGCGATCCCTACGAAAGCGCTCGCGAAATCGATTCGCTTGCAAAAAAGCCTTCCCGCAAAACGAATGAAGCAGAGGAGACCTTTTCGAAAGCGAAAGACTCTTCATCCGATATTGCTTCCCCGTTTGAAAATATTTTTGATGAGGCCCGCGGCGCTCGAGGCGATGCCGAAGCCGATGAAAAAAGCCGTGCGGAACGAAAGGGCGAAGATGCGTCGGCGCTTATTTCCGAAGAGGAATTTACCGCGCTTACCGCTCGCGACGACGCTCCGCTCGGCGAAATCGAAGAGCTTTCATGGCCCGATTTTCCCGAAGAAAACGCCGGCGCTTCGTATTTGACGATCGACGAGGATACCGGTGAGAGCGAAAAAGAGGAGCGCAAAACCGTACCGTTTTGGGAAAGAGAAAAACCTCGCAAAGCTGAAGATATGATTTCGTCGGAAAATGAAGACGATTTTTTACAGGATTCGGATGAAAGCGTATCTTCCGATGACGAAAGCGTTTTCGGCGGCGGTTTCGAAACGGACGGATCGATAAATTCTTCCGATGAACTTTTGCACGGCGAATCGCTCGATCCTGATTTTTTCGATATCGATATGAACGAAGAAACGGACGATGCTGCATTCGGCGGAAAAACGAATACCGTATACGATGCCGATTTGAACGAAGCGGGCCCGGCATCCGGAAATGAAACTCCGCGCGATTTTGCCGGAAACGTTTTCAACGATATGGATGCCGATGTGCGAAAAAATTTATCGAATTTCGACAATGCTCTTTCGGCGGGCGTTCCCGTTATTGAAGACGGCCGTACCGTTTCGGGGGCGGATACAAAGACTTCTAAAGAAGAGCTTGAAGCATTTTTCGGCAGCGCACGAGAAAAGGAAATTCCCGTTTTAAAGCCGGAGCCTGTAAAAAGGGTAAAACCGAAAGGTCCGTATAAAATTCCTGCGAATTTATTAACCGAATATAAAAACGATCAGTATTGGATAATCGATGAAGAAACGAAAAAGGCTTCCGCCGAACTTAAAGAAACGCTCAACGAATTCAATATCGAAGCGGATATCATCGGCATAAAAAAGGGACCGGTCGTTACGATGTTCGAACTGCTTCCGGCACCGGGCGTCAAGCTCAGTAAAATCGCAGCGCTGCAGGACAATATCGCTTTGCGTCTTGCTGCAAGCAGCGTCCGCATCGTCGCGCCGATTCCCGGAAAAAAAGCGGTCGGCATCGAAATACCGAACAAAGAGCGCAGCATCGTCAGTTTCCGTGAAATCGTCGAAAAGGATATGAGCGAATACAAAAAGATGTCGGTACCGGTCATCCTCGGAAAAGACATTCTCGGAAAACCGCAGATTATCGATCTCGTAAAAACGCCGCATCTTTTGATTGCGGGCGCTACGGGCTCCGGAAAATCGGTGTGTGTCAACAGTATGATCCTTTCGATTTTGTACAAGCGCTCGCCGCAGGAAGTAAAACTTATTTTAATCGATCCGAAGATCGTCGAACTGAAACTCTATAACGATATCCCGCACTTGCTCGTTCCGGTCATCACCGAACCGAAAAAAGCGTTTCAAGCGCTGCAGTGGGCGCTGTGTGAGATGGAGCGGCGTTACGCGCTTTTGGACGGTATGGGCTGCCGCGATGTGGCGAGCTACAATAAAAAGATCGAAGAAAAACACATAGCGACCGAAAAGATTCCGTATATCGTTTTGATTATCGACGAGTTTGCCGATTTGATGGCGACGACGGGCAAAGAACTTGAATCGACGGTCGCCCGTCTTGCGGCGATGAGCCGCGCGATCGGTATACACTTGGTGCTCGCGACGCAGCGGCCTTCGACCGACGTTATCACCGGATTGATTAAAGCGAATATTCCCGCGCGTATCGCGTTTATGGTCGCGTCCGGAATGGACAGCCGGATCATCATCGACCAAGTCGGTGCGGAAAAATTATTGGGCAGAGGCGATATGCTTTATTCGAGCGCCGTCAATCCGTTTCCCGTACGCATTCAGGGGACCTTCGTCAGCGATCAGGAAGTTGAAGACGTCGTCAGCTGTGTGAAAAAATACGGAGAGCCGGAATACATCGATGAAGAGATTTTTGTACCGGAAGAAGAAGAGAGCAGCGAGCCGAGTTTGTTCGACGGCGAAGATCCTCTGTACAATCAGGCGCTCGACATCGTCGTGCAGTCGGGAAAAGCGTCGGCATCGTACATCCAGCGAAGGCTTAAAATCGGCTATAACCGCGCGGCCCGTCTCGTCGAAGAGATGGAAGCGCGGGGCATTGTAGGACCGGCGAACGGCAGCAAACCTCGCGAAATCATTCACGTACCTTAAGCTCGGCGCGTATTTTCGAAAAAAGCGTTTTACAAGCGGCTTGTGCGCAAACGGGACATACCGTATATGCGAGCCGCTTTTCCGGCGGTTTTATTTTTTTGTAATAACTACGGAATTATCCGCGTTGGAGTACGGGGCGGGAATATATTTGTCCGCCTGCCAATCGTTTTCCCAGCGCTGTCCGTCGATGAGGTAGCGGAATTGATATTCTTTATCCGTGTCGAGATCCAGTTTGACTGAAAAAGATCCGTCTTTGTTTTTTTTCAAGGGCGTTTCGGTGCTGCTCCAGCTGTTAAAATCGCCTGCAATATTGATCGTTTTTGCGGTTCCCGCAGCTTCGGGAAGCACGGTGAACGTGACGGAACATTTTTTTCCGTCTTTTGAAAAGGATTTTTTAAGCGACATGGAAAACCTCCATATATTTTACTTTATAATATACTTTTTGCGAGCGCTGCAAGCGGCTGTTGCCAATCGACTGCAAATAGTATACTATACTTTCATTAATAAGTAAACAAATATTTCGGAGCTCTACGATGAATAATAAACGATATCTCTTTACGTCCGAGTCGGTAGGCGAAGGACATCCGGATAAAATTTGCGACCGTATTTCCGACGCCGTCCTTGACGCTTGCCTCGCCCGGGACGCGGAAAGTCACGTCGCATGCGAAACTTTTGCAACGACGGGTATGGTGCTTGTCGGCGGTGAAATTACAACCGGAGGCACGCTCGATATCGAAGGGATCGCGCGCGATACGGCAAGAAAAATCGGCTATACGGACGTCGCCTACGGTCTCGACTGCGAATCGATGGCGGTTCTCAACGTCATCCACAAGCAATCGCCCGACATCAATCAGGGTGTCGTCGGTAAAGGTCTCAAAGAATATACCGGCCAGCAGGGTGCCGGCGATCAGGGGATGATGTTCGGCTTTGCGTGCAGCGAAACGCCCGAACTTATGCCCGCGCCGGTCATGTACGCGCATAAACTGCTTTTAAAAGCGGCCGAACTGAGAAAAAATAAAACGATTGCCTGGCTGCGTCCCGACGCGAAAAGCCAAGTGACCATCGAATACGAAGGACACGTTCCCCTGCGGATCGATACCGTCGTAGTCTCTCATCAGCACGATCCTTCGGTCGAACACGGTGAAATCAAAGAGACGATTATCGAACGGATCATAAAACCCGTACTCGATGCGACGGGTTTGCTCGACAAAGATACGAAATACTTTATCAATCCTACGGGGCGTTTCGTCACCGGCGGCCCCCAGGGGGATGCGGGATTGACAGGACGCAAAATCATCGTCGACACATACGGCGGTATGGGCCGACACGGAGGCGGCGCATTCAGCGGTAAAGATCCGTCGAAAGTCGACCGGTCGGCAGCCTATATGGCGCGTTATATCGCAAAAAACATCGTCGCCGCGGGCCTCGCCGACAGAGCGGAAATCGAACTCGCGTATGCGATCGGCGTTCCCTTTCCCGTGTCTATTATGGTCGATACTTTCGGCACGGAAAAAGCGCCGGTCGAAAAAATTACGAAAGCCGTAAAAGAAATTTTCGACTGTACGCCTGCGGGTATCGTAAAAACGCTCGATCTCAAACGTCCGATCTACGAAGCGACCGCGGCCTACGGGCATTTCGGGCGAAGCGAATTCAGCTGGGAAAAAACCGATAAAACCGATGCGCTCAAGCGTGCGCTGACATAATTTCATGACACTGCTGACAGAGCGGGAAATCTGCACGGTATTCGACCGTTTTAAAAAGCACAACCCCGATCCGAAATCGGAACTCCAATGGAAAAATGCGTATACGTTGCTCGTGTCGGTCGTGCTTTCCGCTCAGGCGACCGACAAAAGCGTCAACGCCGCAACCGAGTCTCTCTACAAAATCGCGGACACGCCTGAAAAAATCATCGCCCTCGGACAAAAAAAACTCGAAACCTATATCAAGTCGATCGGACTCTATCATACGAAGGCGGCGCACATCATCGCCCTCAGTAAAATCCTCATCAATGATTTCAACGGAGAAGTGCCTTCGACGCGCGAAGAGCTTATGAAGCTTCCCGGTGTCGGCAGAAAGACGGCGAACGTCGTGCTCAATGTCGTCTTCGACAAAGCGACCATGCCGGTCGACACGCACTTGCTGCGCATCTGCCCGAAAATCGGACTCGCCGAAGGGGCAACTCCGCTTGCCGTCGAAGAGAGCCTCGTTTCCCGCGTTCCCAAGCGATATATGCGTCACGCGCACCACTGGCTCATCCTCCACGGACGCTACGTTTGTACCGCGCGAAATCCGAAATGCGATACCTGTCTCATAAACGATATCTGCAAACACAATGACGTTTTAAAAAATTAATAATCGGCAAGAGGTTGAAAATGGACGAATCGACAAGTACCGTAACGATCGGCGTACAGCAGGCGCAGGAACAGCTTTCCAAACACAAAGAAACGCTTTTTGCGTGGGTAAAATCGTTTTTTACGTGGACGAATCTTTTTCGCGCTGCGGGAGCGATCTTCGTCATCGCTATCATTTGGTTTTTGTATAAGCTCGCCTTCCATGCGCTCAATCGCATACCCGAACAAAAGATAAACAAACAGAACAATGTCGCCCTGCATAAATTGTTAAAATACGTCTTTTACTCGGTGATCGTCATGTATATACTCAGCTGCTTCGGCATCAAACTTACCGCTCTGCTCGGAGCTGCGGGTATTGCGGGGCTTGCCGTCGGTTTTGCGGCGCAGACGACGGTGAGCAACGTCATCAGCGGACTCTTCGTTATAACCGAAGGCGTTGTCAAAGTAGGCGACCGTATCGTCGTCAACGGAGTTACCGGAGATGTCGATTCGATCGATTTGCTTTCGACGAAAGTGCACACGCTCGACAATCAGCTTGTGCGCATTCCGAATTCGTCGATCATCAATACGACCTTTCAAAACAATTCGTACTACTCGACGCGGCGCATAACGTTTGCGTTCGGTCTGAAATACGGCACCGATATCCGCTATGCGCTCGACGTGCTTTTAAAAGCGCCCGAACTGTGCGAAACGGTTATCAAAAAGCCTGCGCCCGCCGTGTGGATAGACGGGTTCGGCGACAGCAATATAAATATGACCGTCGCGGTGTGGTGCAAGAGTTCCGATTTTCTCAAAACGAAAAACGATATGTTTGTCGCGCTGATGCGTGTTATGAACGAAAACGGTCTCGTCATGTCGTATAACTGCGTCGAAATCGTACCGCACGACGATTCGACCCCGGTATCTCCGCCGGCAAAAAAATCAGCTACGAAGCGAAGCTGAGGCTTTTTACGGCAGGCACGACATATCGAGCTTGTCGAAGCCGGCGAGCAGGGTTTTTGCAATTTTAATAATTTTTTCCGCATCGCCTTTGCGTTCTCCTTCGATGTTGAGCGGCATAACCGGATCGTGGAGACTCAATCGGAGAAGCATCCAGCCCTGCGCGTCTTCTCCTTTAAACGAAACGCGGATCCCCTCGTAAGATTCCGGAAGATCCCAGCCTGCAGTTTCGGCGCGCTTTTTAAATTCGGCGAGTACGGTTTTGCCGTAGGTTTTAAAATCCTCCGTGCCGATTTTAAATCGGTATTCACATTCTTCGACGAGCGGCGGCAGCCGCGCGATGAGGCTGTCGATCGCTTTACCTTCGGCTTTCGCTTTTGCAAGCGCGATGATGAGCTTTACCGCGAGGAAAGCGCCGTCGTCGAGATAGTAATTGTCTTTGAGCGCGCCGTGTCCCGACGTTTCCATCGCAAGCGGCGAGACGATGCCCTTTGCGTTGAGCTCTTTGCATTTGTTGATGACGTTTTTGTAGCCGCGCATATAGCGCAGATGGCGTAAGCCGAGCACCTTTTCCAAAAAATACGTAAGCCTGTCCGACGTTACCGAATCGGTGACTATCGTTCCGCCCGGATACGAAGGCGCCAAAATCGCGGAAATCATCGCGATGATCGCATCGCGGTTTACTTCTGCTCCGGTGTGCAGCACGGCGGACATACGGTCGACATCGGTGTCGAAAATCAATCCCAAATCGGCGCCCGCTTCGACGGTTGCACTTCGGGCGGCTTCCATTGCAGCTTTATTTTCAGGATTCGGGATGTGGTTCGGAAACATGCCGTCCGCTTCCAAAAAGCGGCTGCCTGCAGTATCGGCTCCGAGCGGCTGTAAAATCGACGAAACGAAAAAGCCCGCGCATCCGTTTCCCGCATCGACTGCGATCCGTAAACCTGCAAGCGGTTTGTCGCTTTCGGATTTTGCAAGCTCCGCGCAAATAGTTTTCCGCAAGTGTGCGGCGTACAGCGACAGCAGATCGAAAGAGGCAAGCGGCGAATCGGAAAAAGCTTCATCGAGAGACGCCGCGCTTTTCAATATCGATTCGATATCGTCGTGTTCGAGTCCTCCGTCGCGGTCAAAAAATTTTGCACCGTTTCTGTTGAACGGAAGATGGCTTGCCGTCATCATCACCGCACCGTCGTATTTCGTTTCGGGAAATACGGTCGACATAAACATAGCAGGAGTCGTCGAAAGGCCGCAGTTGACCACGCGAGCGCCTTGAAAGGCCATGCCTTTTGCAAGGGCGGCCGAAAGAGACGGGCCTGAAATGCGGGAATCGCGCCCGATCCCGATCGTGAGCGCGGAAACGGGTTTATCGATTTTTTTTGAAAGCCACAGTACAAACGCCTGCCCGATGCGGCTGCACGCCGCTTCCGTAAAGTTGACGTTTTCGCCTTCGACTCCGCTTACGGCGATGCCGCGGATGTCGCTGCCGTTTTGCAATTTCATCATATCACAGTCTGCCATAGTTTCAGTATATAGAGAAAAGAAAAATTATATAAGAGCAAAAAAATCCGAGCAGTGCGCAGGATTTTTTTGCGCCTCGTATGAAAGAAAAACGGCTTGGCCGTTTTTCACCTCCGGACTTATTCGAGCAAATCCGAG
>KE332515.1:1142730-1321701 GCA_000413015.1 Treponema socranskii subsp. paredis ATCC 35535 | reverse complement strand
TTTTTTGCGCCTCGTATGAAAGAAAAACGGCTTGGCCGTTTTTCACCTCCGGACTTATTCGAGCAAATCCGAGCAGTGCGCAGGATTTTTTTGCGTCTCGTATATAAAGAAAAATGTCGCAGACATTTTTCAACTCTCGACTTATTCGAATAAATCCGAGCAGTGGTCGTTCGCGGTACATCCGTGTACCCCTCACTACCGTATTTTTGCTGCGCAAAAATACGCAGCTGCTGTGCTAAGATGCGACACGGCATCCGTGCCGTGCATTGAATAAAGCGAAGTTCCCCGCGCCACTTGCAACGAGCGCGGAGCGCGAAGTTCCCCGCGCAGAAATCTGCGCGCGTCTCTTATGAAAGAAAAACGGCTCGGCCGTTTTTCGCCTCCGGACTTTCCGAAACTCGATTATTAAAAATGCCGACACCGTATCGCCGCGCGGTGACGATTTGACAAAATGCCGTCTGCATATATACAATAAAAATAATTATGGTACAGGTAACGTATACGGATAAGCGTTCATTTTCGATTTCAATCCCGTCCGAGCTTACAGAGGGAAAGCGGCGTCTTACGAAAGAAGAAATCGAAGTACTGGAAAAAAATCAAAATACATCGGACGATTTTTTATGGCAAAATTTTTACGTCGATGCCGAATGCTTCGATGCTTCTCTCATACGCGATTCGTCGTTTTCCGGTTTTATCGTTTTGGGAAAGCTCCGGCGCGCAATGCTTAAGTATCACGATCTCGAACTCGAAGCGGGTATCTATAATTCCAAATTGATAAATGCCGTGACCGGTGACGACAATGCGATCCGGAATGTCGCGTATTTTGAAAATTATCGGCTCGGAAAAAATGTCATGCTGTTCAATATACAGGAAATGAGCTGTACGTCGCATTCGAAATTCGGCGAAGGGATTTTAAAAAAAGGCGAGCCTGAGGAAAACCGTATATGGATCGGCGTCGCGAACGAAAACGGCGGCAGGGAAGTGCTCCCATTTAAAAGTATGATTACCGCAGACGCATATCTGTGGTCGCGCTATCGGGAAGACGGCGCCCTTATGAAACGTTTTGTCGCGCTTACGGAAAAAGGCGCCTCAAGCGCAGAAGCGACATACGGAATTGTTAAAAATAACGCCGTCATAAAAAATACGACGCTTTTAAAAGATGCCGAAATCGGAGAATGTGCATACATCAAAGGTGCGTTCAAATTAAAAAATATCACGGTATTGTCCTCCGGAGCGGAACCGTCGCAAATCGGCGAAGGCGTCGAAATGGTAAACGGCATCATGGGTTCGGGCAGCCGCGTTTTTTATCAGGCGGTTGCGGTACGCTTTGTCATCGGCAAAAACTGTCAGCTCAAATACGGCGCGCGGCTTTTGAATTCGGTACTCGGAGACAATTCGACCGTGTCGTGCTGCGAGATTCTTAATAATTTGATATTTCCGTTTCACGAACAGCACCACAATTCGTCCTTTCTCATCGCGTCGACGATCATGGGGCAGTCGAATATCGCATCGGGCGCGACGATCGGCAGCAATCACAATTCGCGAAGTCCCGACGGCGAGCTCGTAGCTTCGCGCGGATTTTGGCCTTCTCTTTCGAGCGATTTTAAACACAACAGCCGATTCGCGTCGTTCGTGCTCGTTGCAAAGGGTTCATATCAATACGAACTCGATATCCCGTATCCGTTTTCGCTCGTCGCGCTTGGTGAAAACGGAGATCGGAGCGTGCGCATTTTTCCGGCGTGGTGGTTTATGTACGATATGTTCGCGCTCGTCCGGAACCGATACAAATTCAAAAAGCGCGATAAGCGGATCGTGCCGGTGCAGCATATCGAAACCGATCCCTTTGCGCCGGATACGATGCAGGAAATTATAAAAGCGCTCGAGCGCATCGTCCGTTTGAAAGCGGAAGAGAGTGCGCGGCTTTGCGGACGGGCGGATGCGAAAAAAAAGGCGGACGGCGGCGATCATGCGTCTGAAGGCGGACACGGCGCTTTCGGCGGCGGTGAAGACGGTATCATAGAAGCGGCAAAGATCGGAGAAACGAAAGCGTTTTTTGAAAAAAATCCCGACGCCGATTTTACCCTTTCCGACGCGCAGTGTCAAAAAAAATACGGATCGACGATATTTCGCCCCGCGTATGCGTATCACCAATATCGGAAAATTATTAAATATTTTGCAGTAAAAACGATAATCGAATATTGCGATGAAAAAAATATCGTCTCCGTTTCGTCTGCCGTCTTTGCCGATATCGCGCGGCATCCGCTGTACACCGAATGGCTCAACGCGGGCGGACAGATTATCCCGCTCGAAAAAATCGATGAGCTGCGTGAAAAAGTAAAGCGCGGGGAGATCTCGAGCTGGGACGAAGTACACGCCTTTTACGATGCGTGTGCGGCTTCGTACCTCGCCGACAAAACGCGCTATGCGCTCCATCTTTTGGAATGCATCTACGGCGTTCCCTTTGAGCGATGCAGCACGGAGCAGTATCGTAACCTTGTCGAAAGCGTCGTCTCCGTTTCAAACGATATGTATGAGCTGTCGGTGTCGTCACGTGAAAAGGATTATACCGATTATTACCGCAGGATGACCTACCGAAGCCGCGAAGAGATGGATGCGGTGCTCGGCACGATCGACAGCGATGATTTTTTAACGATGCTGAAAGACGATACGGATCGATTTAATAAAAAATTGCGCCGCGTATTCGCATTGTAAGCGCGTGTTGAAGCCGTTCCGTATTTTTCGTGTAAACGCACGGGACGGCGGTATCGGCGCGCAGCCGTACTGCCGGCACGCAGCCCTGTGCGGGGAGAAGCCGAATGATATCGACTTTCCGCTACGGACGCATCGCGTTTTTAATGCCGGCGAGGAGCTCCGAGTATTCGGTGTATGCCGGTAGAGAGGGATTGTCTTTAATAATCTGAGGCGTCGATTTGAATAAAAATCCCGCTTTGGAAGCTTTGATCATCGCAAGGTCGTTAAACGAATCTCCCGCCGCGATCGTTTCGAAGCCGACCGACTGCAGTGCTTTTACCGTAGAAAGTTTGCTTTCGGGGCAGCGCATTTTATAACCGGTGATCTTTCCGCCTGCGTCGTGTTCCAGCGTATTGCAGAAAATCGTCGGGCGCCCGAGTTTTTCCATAAGCGGAGCGGCAAACTGTTCGAAGGTATCGCTCAAAATGAGCACTTGCGTAAGCGAACGCAGTTCGTCGAGAAAATCTTTTGCGCCGGGCATCGGATCGATTTTTTTTATCGTTTCGCGAATTTCATTTAAACCGAGATTGTGTTTGTCGAGGATATCGATCCGGTAGCGCATCAGCGTATCGTAGTTCGGTTCATCGCGCGTCGTGCGCCGCAGTTCGGGAATGCCGGTCGCTTCGCTGAATGCGATCCATATTTCGGGGACGAGTACGCCTTCAAGATCAAGACAAGTTATAAACATAGCTAAACTATAGCACATACCACGGCAGGGAGCAAGCCTCGGCGCGAGGGTACGTACGCGAAATCGTATACATAATAATTTTTATTGCTTTTTTTTGAAATACGGCACATAATTATTTGTAGATTTTTATGGAGGCAATATGAAAAAACGATTCGGAATGATGATTGCCGCGGCAGCTGCGGCGATCGCGCTTTTTTCAAGCGGCTGTGCAAGTACGCCTTCTCCCCGCCGGAGCGACGGCAAAGCGCATGAGCTCGTCATCCTTCACGTCAACGACACTCACGGCGCCGTTTTGGCTACAAAGGACGGTGTCGGCGGACTCGTGTCCATGGCGGCGTTTATCAAGCAAGTGCGTGCGCAAAACAAAAACGTGCTCGTGCTTCATGCGGGAGACGTAAACACGGGTTCCGCGCTTTCGAATATGTTCAATGCGGAACCGGACATCATGAGTTTCAATAAGATGGGCTTCGACGCCATAGTACTCGGAAACCACGAATTCGACGGAACGCTCGCAAAGCTCGAACGGCAGATAAAAATCGCCGAATTCCCGTGGGTGTCCGCAAATATCAAACGCGGAAGCCGCTATTTCGTCAAACCTTATATCATTAAAGATTACGACGGCTTCCGCGTCGCGGTCATCGGATTGACGACGCTGCGCACGCTCGTCATCGCAAGCCCCGACAAGAGTCTCACTTTTATCGATGAAATCGAAGCGGCAAAGCAGATGGTAAAACGCGTACGCGAAAAAGAAAAAGCCGATATCGTCATCATCGACGGACACCTCGGCGACGTTCCGGAAACGGAAACGCAGAATACGTCGGTAAAGCTCGCCGAGCAGGTTTCGGGTATCGATTTGATCGTCGACGGCCACTCGCACTCGTATTTTGAAAAACCGAAAATCGTCAACGGCGTACCGATCGTCACGGCCAACGAATACGGAAAATACGTCGGCGACGGCGTCATGACGATCGTCAACGGTAAGATGACGGATTTTACGTGGAAAGCCGTTCCGATTACGCTCAAAGCGTTCCCGCCCGATCCGGACGTTGAAACGCTTTTAAAACCCTATATCGACAAAGCCAATGCGGCGTTAAAAGAAGTCGTGATGAAAACGACGGCCGCTTTCGAATTCGGAAACCGCCTTACGCGCTATAAAGAGATGGCGCTCGGCGACCTCGTGACCGACGCGATGGTCGCATACCTTAAAACGACCGGCGTTACGGTCGACGGCGCAATTACGAACGGCGGTGGTATCCGCGCTCCGCTTCCTGCAGGCAACGTTACGCGGGAAAATATTCTCACCGTTTTGCCCTTTGAAAACTATGTATACGTGCTCACGCTGAAAGGCGAAGACGTCGTTAAGCTCTTCGATTTTATCGGCAGCATCAAACAGGGAGCCGGCGCGTTTACGCAGGTTTCAAAAGAGATCCGCTACACGATCACTTATGACGCGGACGGTAACGGTAAAATCGGCAAAGTGACAATCGGCGGAAAACCTATCGACAAAAACCGAACCTATCGCTTTGCCACGAACGATTATATGGCAAAAGGCGGCGACGGTTATACGGTACTGAAAACTTCGATCGACACGTACAATACGTCTATGCTCATCAGTACGGTCGTTATGGAATACGCGCAGAGATTGCAGGGCGCCGTGACTCCCGCAACCGACGGACGGATTACGCTTGTAGGCGGAAAACTGCCCGAGTGACGAACGGGGTGAAACCGTATTCGGCAGAGTAAAACAAAAATACGCTGCGGCTTCGGCGCCGTTTTTCGGTATCGAAGCCGCACAATTTTATTTATGCAGAGAATTTAATACCCCCGTCGTTCTGCGTCGGGAGTGTCGATTACATACATTAGGAGGTTATAATGAAACGTATAGTAAAATCGATTTCGGCAATTTTTATCGGCGCGGTATTTTTCGTATCGTGTGCAACCGCTTCAGGGACGGCGGAAAAAGCCAAGCAGGCGGCGGCTGCAAAAAACGAAGCCGATGAAATACTGCTTGCGGAACAGGGAATGCTGGCATACAACTGGATGCAGCAATCGGGCGAATATCGCGCGCTCGCGTATCAGGCGTTCAATGCGGCCAAAGCGGCATTCGATGCGGCGAGCCCCGCGAACGGCATGAAAAAAGCGGTCGTCGTCGATCTCGACGAAACGATGATCGATAATTCCGCCGAAGGCGCAAGCCGACTGTTGGAACACAAGGGATTCAGTCCCGCATCTTGGACGACGTGGTGCGAAGCCGAACAGGCGCGCGCGATTCCCGGAGCCGTGGAATTTGCAAACTATGTCAATTCGCACGGGGGCAAAATGTTTTACGTTTCGAACCGTATCGCCGGCGCGGAATACGGGCCGACGGTTAATAATTTAAAAGCGCTCGGATTTACCGGTGTCGATGAGACGTCCCTGCTTTTAAAAGACAAAGAGTCGAAAAAAACGGGACGCTTCGAGCAGGTGGAAAAAGCCGGCTATGAAATCGTCGTGTTTATGGGCGACAATCTGGACGATTTCGCTTTTACGGGAGAAACATATCATAAGCTCAACGATGCGCGCCGGGCGGCCGTCGACAAATACAAATCCGATTTCGGCGTAAAATACATTGTTTTGCCGAATCCTCTTTACGGAAATTGGGAGGGAGGATTGAACGTCGATTATTATAAAACCGATGCGGCCGGTAAGCTGAAGATCCGCAGAGATAATTTAAAAGTTTGGAAAAAATAATATCGAAATGAAGCGGAAGGACTGTCCGAGAGGTAAAGTTTAAACGAGCCGCTGAAACAGCGCGCCTCGTTTAATTTCGAGTTTTCGTGCAGCTTCCTTTCCGCGATATCGATATGCGCTCAGCGATATACCGCCGCTCCTTATCCCGCGATCTTCGTTCCGATAAAATTCTTGCCGTCGAGAATGTTTTTTATATTTTCAATATTTTTTCCCGATGCGCAGATGACCGCAAGTGAAAGCTCTTCGGCTTTTTTGCTTGCGACGGGATCGAAGGGAACGTTTTTTCCCGGCGTCCACGCATCGCCTACGATTTTGCGGAAATCTTTCCAGCAAATTTCATCGATCGGTTTTGCGTCGGGATTATGACGAGGATCGTCGGTATACACTTTTTCTATATTCGAAAGATTGACGACTGTATCCGCACCGAATTTTTCGGCAAGAAGAACCGCGTCGTTGTCCGTCGAAAATCCGGGTTTCCATCCCGCAGCGACGAGGATTTTTCCGCTGAATGAAATATCCGCCGTAGGATCGCAGACGACTTCATCCCGGCACAGATCGGCACAGCAGGCTTTTAAAAGCTCAGCATTGAGCCGTGTCGCCATAATGCCTATCCGGTCTGCCGCATCGTTTTGTTTGTTTCCGCCGGATTTTTCAAGCACATCGCCGTACGCTTTTTGATAAACGCGCGCCGGAGCGCCTCCTCCTGAAACGAAGATGAGGCGGCGGTCGTTTCCCTCGCCGAGCCAGCAGCGCGCCATCGCAATAAAATTGTTTAAGAATTCGGTATCGGGTTTGTCGGGGGCGATGATCGAACCTCCGACCGAAAGGATTTTTGTTGTCATAACGTTTATTATAAAACCAATAAAGCGCAAACGCAATAGCGCATCGCGTTTTATTAAGCAATGACAAAACCCGCTATTCAAGCTATAATCATACTATGCGATTTACGAGTACACGAAACAAATCCAGAACCGTCGGCTTTGCGGAAGCGGTCTTGCACTGCATGCCGGAAGACGGCGGGCTTTATGTACCTTCGGATACGGAAGACTTGCGGCGCTGGATACTCTATACCGATAAAACGACATCGTTCGCGTCGGTCGCGGGCGCACTCACGTCCGCTTTTATCAAAGACGAATTCAGTCCCATCATCTGCGAAGCGATCGCGACAAAAGCCTTTCCTTTCGAACCCGCCGTCCGCCGCCTCGACGATACGCATTTTATGCTGGAACTCTTTCACGGACCGTCCGGTTGTCATCGGGATTTCGGCATCGCATATCTTACCGCCTGTCTCGAAACGATTTTACAGATGAGAGAAAGCAGCGCGACGATTTTGGCGGTAACGCGCCGTGAAACCGGCGCCGTCCTTGCACAGGAACTGCGCGGTAAAAAGCGCATCAAAGCCGTCGTCGTCTGTCCGAAAGGAAACGTATACGGTATGGAGGAAAGCGATTATTGCTGGAACGGCGGCAATATCTATCCTGTAGAAATCGAAGGAAACGAAGAGGACTGCCGAAACCTTGTACGCAGTATTTTCGCCGACAGGGATTTTTCCGAAGCGTATCGCCTGACCGTTGCGAATACCGCAAATATCGGGCGGCTTTTACCGCAGGCGTTTTTTTATCCGTTTGCGTTTTCGCGCTTGAAAGGCGAAGTGCCGGGCGATATGTACTACGCGCTCGCGCCGGGCAATTACAGCAATATCGTCGCGGGTTTGTACAGCTGGCGTTTTGCGCTTCCTTTAAACGGCTTTTTTATTCCCGCAACCGACGCGCTCACCGTCAATGCGGCAGGCGACTGCATCGTCCTCGATTCAGTCGTCCCGTATGCCGAGCGCATGCCTGCCGATCCGACCGATCCGTCGAATATAGAGCGGCTTGAAGAAGTGTTTTCCGCAAACAGTCTGATGATGCGCAATTTCGTGTATCCGGTAAAACTCACCGACAAGATGGTAGACGACGCGGTAAAAGAGCTTTTCGTAAAATACGGTATTTTTGCCGACCGGCACACAGGGCGCGCCTATGCTGCGGCAAAGGTGAAAGCCGATATGTCGTCGGAAGACGGCGGCGCCGTCATTATCGTTGCGCGAGATCATCCTTGTCTTTCGGCCGATTATGTCCGCAGGACGACGGGCGAAGCGCCTTGCGTGCCCGAACGAATCGCATCCGCGCTTAAAGCCGTCCGTATCGGAAAGCCCGCGATTTCATCGGAAGCCGAACTGCGCAGTATAATCGCCGGTATCGCCTGAAAAGAAAGGTTTAAACGGGCCGCTGAAATAGCGCGGCTCGTTTAACTTCGAGTTTTCAAAAACTTGAACTTAAACGAAACGCACTGTTTTCGGTATGTCGCTAAGCGATCGTATTTTTAGTCCGCGCTTCGAATCTTCACCGTACAAGAATCGCTTCTGCCTTTGCCGTCGGCGACGGTGAGTTCGTAAACGCCGGGAGCGGGCTTCCATTCGTATTTTTCGCCCGGCGCGCTTTTGCAGATAAACGACGCGCCCGAAAACCAAAACAATTCTTTCGTATCGGCATCGGCTGACGCGCTCAAAACGATGGTGCTGCGCGCGGGATCGGACGAGCGGAACACGTATTCGGTATGTTTGAGAGGCGAGCGTATTTCCGGCGGATAACCGCTTTTGTATAAACCGCTTTTGCTTCGCTCCGGCGGATAATCGGGAGGAGAAAGACGCGGCAGTCCCGCTTCGGCAAAAAGCGCCTGCAAATCGCTCGGCCAAAATTCGCGCACGACTTCTTTGCAGTACGGCTTTCCGGTTTCATCGGTGCGGTAGCCGCTTCTCGTGTCGATCGTTATCTTTCGATGAATGCGGCACTTCGCTATCGGCGACACTCCGGGGATAAACCACGCTTCTTCGGTATGCGGACAGTCGTCGTTCGGAACGGCGCCCGACACGGAACACACGCGTATCTTCGTCACTCCTTCAGGCGGAGACTTCCGGGATGCGCCGACTCTGCCCGACGCGATCATGCTGTCGGCGATCGCAAAAAAAAGGGGAGCTGCGGCACTGCGTCCGAGAAACGCATTGTTTCCGAGACCGTCGAAATTTCCTATCCACACGCACATCACGTACTTGCCGAAAAAGCCCGCCGTCCACGAATCGCGGAAGCCGACGGACGTTCCCGTTTTATAAGCGATAGGAACGGCTTTCGCTTCGGCAGGTCTTGCTTCGACGGGCGGAGGATTTTGCTCGAGCATTTTGCACACGATAAATGCCGCTTCGGGAGAAAACAGCCGATGTTCTTTAAAATTATTAATCGTTAATGCGTCGCCGATTGCCGCACGGCTTTCGCTCATAACCGTTTTAAGCGGCCGCTCCGTACCTCCGTTTACGAGAGAAGCGTACAACGTCGTAAGTTCGAAGGGCGTTACGTCCGCGCTTCCGAGCACGATCGAAAGCCCGTAGCTGTCCTTCGCTTTGAGGGCGGAGATACCTGCGTCCGCTAAAAAATCGTAGAGATCGGGATTTTTCAATTTTCGTGCGAGCGTTATCGCGGGGATATTGCGGCTTTCCGTAAGCGCCTGCCATGCTTTTATCGGGCCTTTGAATGTATTGCCGTAGTTGTCGGGCGTATATTCGCTGAAACTCGACGGCGTGTCTTTGAGCATCGTGCCGTAATGGATGATTCCCTGATCGAGGGCGAGCGCGTATATAAAAGGTTTCAGCGCGGAGCCGGGCGAACGCTTTGCGATGTTGCCGTCGACCTGCCCTTGAATGGCGTCGTCGTAAAAACGCGCCGAACCGACTGCCGCAAGCACTTCCATCGTTTCGGAATCGGCGAGGAGAACCGCGGCGTTCGCAATGCCCAAATGCCGCTTCCGGTTGATAAAAAAACGGATGCGCGATTCAACGAGTTCCTGCAAATTCGAATCGATTGTCGTCTTAATAATTTTTTGCGGATGCGCGCGATGCGGTCTTTGCAATTCGAGCATACGGGTATAGTGCGGCGTTTTGTCGGGAAAAGCGCAGACGAGCTGAGGGTGAGATGCGATAAAAGAGCGCTCGCCGCCCGCCGCCGGATGTTCCTTTATCCATTCGTCGAAGAGAGAGAGTCTTGCGTCGATGAGTTCGTCCGGGATATGAGATGCGGAGGGACATCGCTTTGCGGGATTTTGCGGAAGTACGCAGAGCATGAGGCGCTGCGGCAGATCCGTCTTTTCGATGCTCTTTCCGAAAAAATAATAAGAAGCCGCTTCGAAGCCTTCGATGTTTTTTCCGCAGGGTGCGAGGTTGACGTACGCGTCGAGTATGTCCTGTTTCGAATACAAAACTTCGAGACGAAGCGCTAAAAAAATCTGCGCGAGTTTTCCGGGAATGCTTCGCGTATACAGACGGTATTTCAATTTCGCCGTCTGCATCGTAATCGTCGATGCGCCTATAACGCGCGATCGCTTTACGTAGGTTTCCCAGCCCGCGCGTATGAGGGATGCGGGATTGATGCCGTGATGCACGTAAAAACGACGGTCTTCCCGAAGCAAAAGCGCTTCGAGAAATTCTTTCGGAAATTCCGTAACGGGTTTATAAATGCGAAAGCGTTCGTCCGGCGTCAGGTATACGCGGAGGAGTTTTCCGTTCCGGTCGGCATAGGCGCCGGAAAAAGAGATGCCGTCGAGGATGCCGTTCGCTTTACTGCGGACGACATCGACAAGGCAAAAAAGCAGCAGCGCTCCCGCAATGCCGAGAGCTGCCGCATGACGCTTTTTCATTTATCGGAGATCGTTATGCTTTTTTGCGGACGGAGCGCGCGCTGCGTGCCGTCGTACATCGCTTCGGCAAAGAGCGGCGGCACCGTGTACTTTCCTGAGTTGACGGCTCGCACTTTGTACGTGAACGTTTTAAGTTCCTGCGTCACAGTTCCGAAGAGCACGATGCGGTCTTCGCGTATGTCGACGTAATCGGGTTTCCAGCCGGTATCGCTTTCGCGTACGGACGCGATATCCGCTTCCAAACCGCACGGCAGCATATCGACGACGGCGACGTTGCGTATCGATCTGTTTTTCGTCGAACGGACATTCACTTTTACCGTCACTTCATCGCCGAGTTTTACCGCATCGATTTTTTTGCCGTTCGCATCGACAAATTCGCGGTACACTTCGATGCCGTCTTTCGTTTCGCCTGAAGGGATATCGTGCAAAAATCCGCCCTGCGTCACTTGATAAAAGAGATTCGTTTTTTCGTCGTTCGTCAAGCGAAGCTTTTGCGCATCGGAAGAGAACTCGGCGGTAAAGACTTTTTCGCCCTGCGGCGTAAGTGCTTTCGTCGTTTTGCCCGATTCTTCGACAACGGTAAATTTTCCCGTCTCGGATGCGGGCATTGCCGCGAGATAGCTTTTTATCGCTATGAGCGTCATCGCGGCAGAAAGAGATGCGTAACGGCGGTGAACGATTTCGTCTTCGATCGATTCGAGCAGATGTGCGGAAACGGCGGAAAGTTTTTCGGGATAATATTCCGAAATGAGGTAGAGGTACGCCGATTTGAAATACAAGTCATCTTCGAAAAAGCCGATGGTATCGGCCGTTTTGACGCCGCGTTTTACGCGCGAAACGAGCTTTTCGCCTTCCGATGCCATGCCGAGCATTTTATACGATGCGGCGAGGAAAACGCCCGCAACGGAAGCTTTATCGTCGCGGTCCATATCTTTGCGCAGCGAATTGATATAATCCGTCGTCACCGTTTCGTTCCGCGTGAGCACGTAAACGCAGAACGCGCGGCCGTATACGCCGCCTTCCGTGTCGGCCGCCCTCTTTTTCAAAACGCCGAGCAGATTGTTAAAAAACACGTCGGGGACGTAATAGCCGTTTTCGCGCGCGTCGGTTAAAAACATTGCACAGTATGCGTCGAGCGCAGCCCAGCTTTCCGAACGGTGCGTCCAAAATCCGATTGAACCGTCCGACTTTTGTCTCGACTGAAGAGCTGCGACGACATTGTCGATCGCTTCCTGAGCGTCCGCTTTCGTTTTGCCCGACTCTTTGAGCAAGTCGGGGAACAGGTACGGATAGGCCATACTCACTTGCTGCTCCGAACAGCCGTACGGATATTTTTCAAGGTAAAATTGCAAACCCTTTGCCAGTCCGCTCGGCAGATACGAAAGCGCGATTTCCCGCGTCGCGTATTCGTTGTACATTTTTTTATCGACGTCGACGCTCGCTTTGTCTTTCGTAACGCGCCCGCTCGTAAGCCGCACTTGATACGGCATGGACGGTCGGACGCTCATCGATGAAGCGATGCGCGACGAATGCGAAGCGCCCTTTGCAGTAAATGCGATATCCGCAGCTCCGAGTACGTCATTCGTTTTTATGCCGAACGTCGCCGTCGCATCCCGCCCTTCGGGGATCTTGAGCGTTACCGACTGCGCGGACGTGATCGAAAAGTGAGCGGTCGGAACGGCGCTGAGCACGACGGATGCATCGCTTCCCGAACCCTTATCGTTGTTCGTTACCGTCACCGATATGTCGAAAGTATCTCCGGGAGAGGCGAAAGTCGGAGCATTCGGCACGATGACGTAAGTATCTTTTATCTCCGACGACGCCTGTGCGACGCCGATCGTATCGGACGACACGGCGACGGCCATAACACGGAGGCTTCCGTTGAAGTAATCGGGAATGCGGTAGGTGAGGTTTCTCTTTTGGGGTCCCGTATCGACGATGCCCGACCAATAGGCGACAGGCTCGTTTTGTTTTCGCTTAAACGGATTCAAATTGTGCGCGAGCAGATCGTAATCTTCGCCGCCGCCTGCCGCAGCAAGCGTACGGAGGATATTGTATTCGGGCAAAACCAAATCGAGCACTTGAGACGTCGAAACTTCGAGCGCGCGCTTTTTAAAAAAGTATGCAAGCGGATCGGGCGTTTTATAGCGTGCGACTTGCAAAATGCCTTCGTCGATCGCCATGACGACGATTTTTCCCGGCCTCTTACTCGAATACGAAATCGTGTAATCGGTTCCGGGCTTCGCTTCACGCGCTACGTCGAGCGTGATTTCGTTTGTACGACGTTCGAGGCTGACCGAAAACGGAACGGCCGCATAGCAGAAGGGGCTCATGTAGATTTCTTCGGAGTCGTAAGAGCGCGCGTACATGATCGTGATATAGCCGTTTCCTTCAAGTCCCTGCGGAATCGCGATCGACTGCAGAGAGGACGCGCCGTCGGAACGGAACCATTTGTACGTATACACTTTATCGCGTTCGACTGCGATGAGACCGCTTCCGGCGTACGGCGCTTTGATAAAAATCTGTGCCGTTTCTCCGGGACGGAAATCGCTTTTTTCCATCTTTACTTCGAGTTCCGCGGTACGCGACAGGCTTCGCTGCAAATTCTTTTCGCCGATAACGGAATACGGCGTTTTATTAAATTCGAGGCCTTCTCCGTTTTTCAGCGTCAGCGTAAAATCGCCTTCATCCGAAACGGGCAGCCGATATTTCAATCCCG
Organism: Treponema socranskii subsp. paredis ATCC 35535; assembly: GCA_000413015.1. Classification (GTDB taxonomy): domain Bacteria; phylum Spirochaetota; class Spirochaetia; order Treponematales; family Treponemataceae; genus Treponema_D; species Treponema_D paredis. The sequence goes on along the minus strand of KE332515.1, from coordinate 1,308,091 downwards.
CTTCGGGGATCGTAACCGTTTTCGTAAATACCGGATATTCTTTTTTTACCGATTGATATTTATACGCACCGTTCGGCTGTTTGACGAGTACGGACACGTAGCGGTTTTCCGTGACGGCAAGTTCGACTCCCGACACCGCCCTCTGTTTGAGATCGGGGCCGACTGCGATGAGTGTCAGTTCGCGCGCCGAATCCTTTTTGATGTATGAAAGATCGCCGTCGGCTTTTACACCGATGAGATATTCGAGCGGAGAAACGTACACCGACGATTGCGAAGAAACCGCGCGGCCGCTGCCTTTTTCATAACCGTCGGCCGTAAAGGTCATGCGGTACGACGCTTTGGCAAATTTTTCGACGTCGAGCGCAAACTCAGCCCGTCCCTCATCGTCGGTCGTCTTTTCGTCGAGCGTTTCCGTGTACGAATCTTTTCCGGTATACGGATCGGAAAATACGTAGCCGCGGTACTGCGGAAAGCGCATATATCCCGGAGCGAGCGAAATCTCCGCCGAAACTTTATTGCCCGTCGCGACCGTGCCGAAGAGGTTTCGAAGCTTTACGACACCCGTAAGCTTTGCCGGCCGGATCCAGCCTAAAGCCGGAAGCGGGTCGAAAGCTGTCGAAATCGAAAGCGTATCCGGCAAAAATTCTTCGACTTTGACCGTTTCGTTTCCGAGGAAAACGCGTTCGATTTTTCCGTCGGAACGCTGTTTTCTGAAGTATGCGGAAACATTGTATTCGCCGGTCGGCGAGTAGGATTGCGTGGCAAATTTGATTTCTTCAAAGCCCGCGTCGTTGAGCGCGAATTCTTTGTCGACTATCTCCGTGCCGTTCGGATCCGTGACGACGTAGGCGAGAGGAGTTCCTGCAAGGCTCTTCGCCCAATTTCCGGCTTTGACGATGAGACCGAGCTTTGCCGTATCTCCCGGCCGGTAAATGCCGCGGTCTGAAAAAATATAGGTGTGAATCGCATCGGGGTCGAGCGCGCCGTATTCGCCGCCCGTATTGAAATCCGAATAATCGAGCGAGCGTCCGTAATCGGCATACGGCATAAACGCAAAGTCGTTTCCGTTTACCGCAGTGTAGGCTACGGGACGATGTTCGCTGCGGTTCGTCGAAAGCGCAGGAAGCGTTACGTGTCCGTCGGATGCCGTAACGCCCGAAGCGAGCGTGTCGCCGTTGAGCGCGACGACTCTTATTTCGGAACCCGCGACAGGGCGTCCCGTCGCGATCGACTGTACGAATACGTCGCAGGTTTTGTCGGCATTTTTTTTAACGATAATTCCCTGATCGGTTACGAGGATGAGCCGCTCGTCGCCGCGCCCGTTTTTTTCGCTCGACACGCGCAATAAAAAGAGACCGTATTTGAGATGCTGCGACGGGATCGCATTCAAATAGCCTGAAAAATCGAAGTTAGTGTACGACGGTTTTTTCGCGCTTGTCGCAGTGACCGAAGCGTCGGAACGATAGACCGCACTCACATTGTTTTGATTGAAGATATAGTCGTAGTTGAACGAAAAATTTTTCATATCGCCGTTCGACATCGACGCGATGTGATTGATTTCGTCGCTCTGCATGCGCCACACCGTGTAGTATACTTTGTCGACGCCGCGCGTGAGTACCGGAATCTTTTTGCTGCCGCGCATCGAAATGATCGTACCGTCCGATAAAATCGTCGTCTCTTTCGGATAGGAGCGCACCTTTACGACTGTTCCGTGAGGATCGGTCAGATAATAATCGCCGTAAAATTTCGCACCGTCTTTTACCGCGACGTACAGATACGCGCCCGGCTTCGCATCGATTACAAACGAATGCATCGTATCGTATTCGAGTTCCGAAGGCAGCGCCGTAAACGAAAGCGCTTTGCTGTTTTTAATAACGGTGTCGGTAACTTCTTCTTCGCTGTACCACTCGTAATCTTTTGCGCCGCGTCTGCCCGGTTCTGCGGGTTTATCCTGCGGCAGTTCGTATACCGAAAGCGCGCTTTGCAAATTGTCGGCGCTTATCTTCGCCGTCGTTTCGATCGCGATCACCTGCTCGTATTCCTGTGCGTCGTTTTTAACAAGGGTAAAATCTATCGATTCGATTTTTGCATAACTTGAAGAACCGGGAACGGTAACCGAAGCCGTCATCTTTTTCAAAGGCGATCCGCCCGAAGCCGATTTGATTCCCGCCGCAATCGCGATGTTCATCGTTACGTCTTTTGCAGGCACGCCGAGCGGTTCGGAGGCAAAAAACGCCATACGCTTATCGTCGCTCAAACCCGCCCTTACCGTGTAACTGCGTTTTTCAAAAGTGCCGCTTTTCGGATTTTTCATATCGGGAGAAAGCGAAACGAGCTTTTCGATGCCGTCGGAGTTTATAGGAAAATTCGCACGGAGCGAAAAAGCGATATATTTTTTTGCAGGATCGGCGGCGTCGATGCAGAATTCCTCATCTTCTATTTCCGCATAAAAATCGTCGGTTGAAAATTTTGCCGTGTAGGAACGGATTTTAACGTGCTCGGCAAAATCTTTTTTTGAAAACGAAATCTGATACTGCGTACCGAGCGGCCACGGCTCGGAAGGCGTAAAGACGAGTTCGTCGGAACCGATCCATCGCCATTCGCCTGCCATATCGGGTTTCATCGTTATGCCGCCGGCAACGATTTTATCGGCATCGTCGATTTTCGCGGCGGAACCGTTGAATGAAATGACGAGCGGATCTTTTGCGTTTTCGAGCAAGTCCGGCTCTTCGACCGAATAACCGATTTCCATTTTAAGCGGCATCTTCGACGAGATAAAGGCCCATGCAAACAAACCCGCAACGGCGAGTACGATAACGCCGACAAGGGACGCGAGCGAAATGAGAGCGATTTTCCGCGCCTTTTTAAATCCGGCTTTATTGCGGAAAAAGAAACGACCGATCGCCTTCATCCATTCAGGCGCTTCATACTTTCCGAAAATTTTTGACCACGCGATTTTACCCATACAGCTGTCTCCCAATCAACACCCCCGACGCAACCTCGCAGCGAAGCTTCAAGCGGCGTCGGGGTATGTTGTTCTCATAAGGTGGTTGCAGTCGGCTTTAATACCCTTTGTTACGACACAAGCGTCGGGGTATTAAACCCTCCGCACGAATAAAAAAGGGATATGCCGCCGCAGATTTCAAAGGAAATTATATCGTAATGCAAGATTAATTTTAAGCGCCGGTTTTGCGCAAGGCAGGCTAAAAAATCGAAAGACGGATATGAGATTGAGTACTTGAACGATTATAGTTCAGGGCTTCAGCATGAAAAATTGTATACACATAAAAGTGGTATAATATAAAATAAAAAAGGCGGAACGCGAGGCAGCGGTAATGCCGCCGAGCCGCTCTGACCGATGGCAAGCAAAATTTCGTAGAAATTTTGCGCAGTCCGATTCCGATTACGGTCAGTCGCGGCGAACGGCAGGGCTGCTGCCGGGAGTGCAGCCGATTTTTTTCACGGTAACGGTTATTTTTTGGGGAATATAGATTTTCATGCTGAAGCCCTGGATTATAGTTATTATCCGATTTACTTTATTTTCGCCAACTGCTAAAATAATGCTATGATTTTTTCAGCGACCGAAATCGAACAGACTGTCAATATGTTTATGCGGCAAAAGCTCGACATCCGCGCGATCACCATGGGCATTTCCCTGCGGGACTGCATTTCAGACGACGGCAAAAAATGCCGGAACCGCATCTACGATAAAATTATGAAGCGGGCGGGAAACCTTGTCAAAGTCGGCCGCGAAATCGAAGCGGAATTCGGAGTGCCGATCATAAACAAACGTATTGCGGTTACGCCGATTGCGATGATTGCGGAAGCGAGCGGCGAACGAAGTTACGTCGCGTGGGCGGAAACGCTCGACAAAGCAGCAAAGGAACTCGGCGTCGATTTTGCCGGCGGTTTTTCGGCTCTCGTGCAAAAGGGCATCACAGAAGGAGACGCCGTTCTTATCGATTCGATTCCCGCGGCTCTTGCATGCACCGAACGGGTGTGTTCGTCGGTCAATCTCGGTTCGACGAAGAGTGGCATCAATATGGACGCCGTAAAACTCATGGGGCAAATCGTCAAAAAAACGGCGGAGCGTACGAAAGAAAAAGACGGCATCGGATGCGCAAAGCTTGTCGTGTTCTGTAACGCGCCGGAAGACAATCCTTTTATGGCCGGCGCCTTTCACGGACCGGGAGAAGGGGACGCGGTGTTGAGCGTCGGCGTTTCGGGACCGGGCGTCATTCTCGCGGCCGCAAAAGAATATAAAGGAAAACCGATCGACGAACTTGCCGACGGTATCAAAAAAACGGCGTTCAAAGTTTCGCGCATGGGACAGCTTGTCGGAACGGAAGCGGCGCATCGTCTCGGCGTCGAATTCGGCATCCTCGATCTGTCACTTGCGCCGACCCCCGCCGTCGGAGATTCGGTTGCGCGCATCCTCGAAGAATGCGGCCTTGAAAGCGCGGGCGCTCCCGGTACGACGGCAGCTCTCGCGATGCTCACCGATATGGTAAAAAAAGGCGGCGTTATGGCGAGTACGAAAGTCGGCGGTCTTTCCGGCGCCTTTATTCCCGTGTCGGAAGACGAGGGGATGATCTGCGCGGTAAAAGAGCAATCGATCACGCTTGAAAAACTCGAAGCGATGACGACGGTGTGTTCGGTCGGTCTCGATATGATCGCGATCCCCGGCGATACGGAAGCGTCGACTATCAGCGGCATCATCGCGGATGAACTGGCGATCGGCATGGTCAACAACAAAACGACCGCAGTGCGCGTTATCCCCGTTCCGGGAAAAACGACGGGCGATTGGGCGGAGTTCGGCGGTCTCTTAGGCGGCTCGCCGGTTATGGCGGTGAACGCGTTCAGTTGTAAAGAATTTATCGATCGCGGCGGGCGCATTCCCGCTCCCATTCACAGTTTCAGAAATTAACAGGTCGAAGGCCGAGTTGGAAAATTCGAAATTGAATTTAATCAACAACCCCGACGCAGCCTCGCAGCGAAGTTTCAAGCGGTGTCGGGGTATTAACCCTTCGCACGAATAATTTGCAAAACTCGCCGTTTGATTGATATGTGAAAAAGTCGGAAGGTATCTTATGCGCTTTATTCCGGTCGATGAAAAAAAGAAAGCGGAAACGCTTGCCTTCCTTGCAAAGCACGAGCGCACTTGCGTATCGCTTGTCGAACATATAAGGCTCGGAGGCGGCGAAAGCTTTACAATCGAAAGCGGTGCGCGCGAAATGCTCGGTGTCATAAGCGTCAAAAGCAGAATGCTCCTGTGTATTCCGAATGCGCGTTCGTTGCAAAACGATAAAGCGTTTTGCTCTTCCCTCAAAGTATTTTTGTCGGATAAAAAAATCTCATGCGTAAACGGTGAAGCCGAAGCGTCGCACTTTATCATGAAAATCCTTGCGGAACTCGGCAGGACGCCGCTCCACATAAACGAATACGCGCTCATGACGCTTTCCGAAGCAGCGCTAAAAAAAGTCGAAGCAAAAAGCGAACGGTATGCGGCGCCATCGAAAGGGCTGCAAACGAGCCTTGATCGGCATACGGCGAGAGACGCCGGCGAAAAGGCGTGTCGTGAAAAATTTAAAATAGTCCGATGCGGCATAAGGGATGCGGATGCGCTCATGCCGCTGCAGCTCGCATACGAAGCGGAAGAAGTGCTGCCGCCGTGCAGGACGCAAAATCCCGCCGTTACCCGAAAAAATCTCGAACGCATTTTAAAAACCGAATACGTTCTTGCGCTGCAAAACTCAGACGGCGCGCCGGCCGCAAAGGCGAACACGAATGCTGTCGGCATCCGCTGGGCGCAGATAGGCGGAGTGTACACTGTTCCCGATTTCAGAAGAAAGGGGTGCGCGTCGCTCCTCGTCAAAACACTCGCCGAAAAAATCGTCGCTTCGAAGCGATTTCCCGTACTCTACGCAAGGAACGGAAACGAGGGCGCACAAAAAGCATATTCGGCGATCGGTTTTACGAAAACGGGCGGATTTACGATCGCGTATTATTAAGTGAATGCCGCGTTTCGAAAGTGTTTTAAAACAAAGACCTGCTTTCGGCCTATAGCCTTATCGATTATAAAATTTTTTATTGTTTTTTCTGGCGATGCGGCAGATTTCGTGATATAATGGCAGTTATATCGCGGAGGTACGTTGTGGCCGAAAAGAAGTATATCGTTGCGCTCGATCAGGGAACGACGTCGTCGCGGGCTGTCGTGTTCAATCACGGAGCGAATAAGGTTGCAAGCGCGCAGCAGGAATTCAATCAATATTATCCGAAACCGGGCTGGGTTGAACACGATGCCGAAGAATTGTTTTTGAGTCAGCTTTCTGTACTCCGAGAAGCCGTGCGGAGCGCCCGTATGGAAGAAGGGCAGATTGCGGCTATCGGCATAACGAACCAGCGGGAAACGGTCGTATTGTGGGATAAAGCGACGGGAAAACCGGTGTACCGCGCTATCGTATGGCAATGCCGCCGAACGGCCGAACTTGCCGATGAATTGGTGCTGTCGGGGCAGGGAGATGTGATCCGCGAAAAAACGGGCTTGCTTCCCGACGCGTATTTTTCCGGTACGAAAATCAAATGGATTTTGGATAATGTCGAAGGCGTGCGTAAACGCGCGGAAAACGGAGAGATCCTTGCCGGTACGATAGATACGTGGCTCGTATGGAAGCTGAGCGGCGGCAAATGCCATGTGACTGATTATACGAATGCATGCCGCACTATGCTTTTCAATATTCACACGCTGAAATGGGACGACGATCTGCTGCACTTGCTCGATATACCGCGCCGCATTCTTCCCGAAGTAAAAGATTCATCGTGCGTGTATACGATGACCGACAAGAACGTATGCGGTTTCGAAGTTCCTATCGCCTCCGTCATAGGCGATCAGCAGGCGGCGCTTTTCGGTCAAGGCTGCTTTAACGAAGGAGAAACGAAATCGACCTACGGTACCGGCTGCTTTATGCTCATGCACACGGGAACAAAGCCGGTCGCTTCTCCCCATAAGCTTTTGACGACGATTGCGCTCGGCATAAACGGTTCCGTGACATACGCGCTTGAAGGCAGCGTGTTTATCGGCGGAGCGCTCATCAAATGGCTGCGCGACGAACTCGGTCTTATTAAAACCGCACGCGAATGCGATACGCTTGCGGAAACAGTTTCCGATTCGAACGACGTGATCATCGTGCCGGCTTTTACGGGACTCGGCGCGCCGTATTGGGATCCCTATGCGCGCGGTACGATTACGGGACTCACCCGCGGTGCGAATAAAGCGCACATCTGCCGTGCGGCGCTTGAAGCGATCGCGTTTCAAGTAAAGGACGAGCTTGAGTGTATGAAAGAGGACGCAGGCTGTGCGATTCCGACGCTCAAAGTCGACGGCGGGGCGAGCGTGAGCAATCCGATGATGCAGTTTCAGTCCGATATACTCGATACGCCCGTGTACCGGCCGAAAAACGTCGAAACGACGGCGACGGGAGCGGCTTTTCTTGCAGGGCTTGCCGTGGGCTTTTGGCACGATAAAGACGAATTGCACGATTTTTGGAAGATGGATAAAATTTTTACCCCCGAGATGGAAAATAAAAAGCGCGATGCTCTGTACGCATCGTGGAAGCGCGCGGTCGAACGTGCAAAAGGCTGGGCGGCTCATTAATAATTTTTAAGTTTATTAATAATTTTTCCGCCTGCCTGAAAACTTCGGTTTTTAGAAGCGGCCGATAATTGATAGTAATTATGTTTGCTGGAGGCATCATGAATAGCATGGGTATGTATGATGTTGCGATAATCGGCGCGGGGATTACCGGCGCCTGCATCGCGCGGGAGCTTGCAAAAACTACCGCAAAGATCGCGCTCATCGAAAAAGAAAACGATATCGCGTGCGGAAGTTCTAAGGCGAACTCCGCGATCGTTCACGGAGGATTCGATCCCGTGCCGGGTACGCTCATGGCGCGCCTCAACGTGCGCGGAAGCGAATTGTATCCGGAACTTGCAAAAAAATTGCATTTCGATTACGAAAACAACGGCTCGCTCGTCATCGCTTTCGACGAACAGGGCAGAACTCTTTTAAATACGCTGCTCGAGCGCGGCAGAAAAAACGGTGTTAAAGATTTGCGCATCGTCGAAAGCGAAGAACTGCACGATATGGAACCGAATCTCGGCGACAATTCGCTTGCGGCGCTGTACTCTCCGACTGCGGGGATCATGTGTCCGTACAAAGCGACGTGGGCCTTTGCCGAAAGTGCGGTCATAAACGGCGCGGAATTTTTCAGAAATACGGCGGTTCACGCGATCGAAAAAACGGACGGAGTCTTCGTGCTACGTACGGGGCACGGAGAGATCCGCGCGAAGTACGTCGTAAACGCTGCGGGCATCTTTGCGGATAAAGTGAGTGCGATGGCGGGCGCTCGGAAATTCGTCATCAAGCAGCGGCGCGGCGAATACTGTCTTCTTGACAACAACTGTAAATCCCTCGTCAATCATACGCTCTTTCAAACGCCGACCGCGCTCGGAAAAGGCGTGCTCGTAACGCAGACCGTCGACGGCAATATTTTGATCGGGCCGAGCGCCGACGACCAAAGCGGCGATATGGACGGCTATACGGGTACTACCGCCGTATCGCAGGCGGACGTGCTTGCAAAAGCGTCGCTGACGATCCCCGATATCCCCCGCGGCAATATTATCAATTCCTTTGCCGGTATCCGCGCGATCGCCTGTGAAGCGGATGAAAACGGAAATGCGGGCGAAAGCATCGAAGATTTTATCATTGAAGAAGATGCGAACGTAAAAGGCTTTATCAACGCGAGCGGTATCTGCTCGCCGGGTCTTTCCGCCGCTCCGGCAACCGCCGAATACGTCGCGGAACTGCTTAAAAGCGCGGGTCTCGATGTAAAAAAGCGGGACGATTTTATTGAAGAGCGCAAGGGAATCACCGCCTTTCACACGGCGGATATTGCGACGCGCTTAAAACTTATTAAAGAAGATCCGCTGTACGGGCAGATCATCTGCCGCTGCGAAACGGTAACGGAAGCGGAAATCGTGCAGGCGATCCGTTCTCCGCTCGGCGCGCTCGATGTCGACGGTATCAAACGGAGGACGAGGGCGGGCATGGGCAGATGCCAAAGCGGTTTTTGCTCGCCGCGCGTTACGGAAATCCTTTCGCGCGAAGCGCATATTCCGATGACGTCGGTGACGAAAAAAGGCGGCGCGTCGTTCATGCTTGCGGGTAAAACGCGCGACTTTTCCGACGATGAATCGATGCAGGGGGCGAAACGATGAGCAATACGATATACGATGCGGTCATTGTCGGCGGCGGACCGGCCGGTCTTGCGGCAGCCGTTTCGGCACACGATAACGGTGCTGAAAAATTATTGATTTTGGAACGCGATTCGAAGCTCGGCGGAATTCTTTTGCAGTGCATTCACAACGGTTTCGGACTGCACTATTTCGGAGAGGAGCTGACGGGTCCCGAATACGCCGGCCGCTTTGTCTCTCAGGTTCGCGAACGGGGCATCGAATACAAAACGGATACGATGGTCATTTCGATCGATAAGGCGGAAGATTTCGAAGGCGCGGGACTGACCGAAACGTCGTTCGATAAAACGAGCGGAGAACACGTCGTCACGGCGATGAATGCAAAAGACGGGCTTATGTTTTTGCACACGAAGACGGTTATACTCGCGATGGGCTGCAGAGAGCGGACGCGGGGTGCCCTCGTCATTCCGGGGACGCGGCCGGCGGGTATTTTTACGGCCGGAAGCGCGCAGCGTTTCGTCAATATCGACGGATACTTGCCCGGCAAAAAAATCGTTATTTTGGGAAGCGGCGATATCGGCCTCATCATGGCGAGGCGGCTCACGCTCGAAGGGTGCGACGTAAAAGTCGTATGCGAAGTGATGCCGTATTCGGCGGGCTTGAGCCGCAATATGACTCAGTGTCTCGAAAACTTCAACATACCGCTGAAATTGAGTACGACGGTTATCGAAATCCACGGGAGAGAGCGCGTGACGGGCGTTACGATCGCTGCCGTCGACGCGAACCGCCGTCCGGTAAAAGGCTCTGAAGAATACGTCGCGTGCGATACGCTTCTCCTTTCTGTCGGACTCATTCCCGAAAACGAAGTGAGTACGGGCGCGGGCGTTCACATGGATCCGGTGACGAAGGGTCCGTCGGTCAATCAGCTTATGGAAACGAGCGTACCCGGCATCTTTGCGTGCGGCAATACCGTGCACGTTCACGACTTGGTCGATTTTGTGACGACCGAAAGCGTACTCGCCGGAAAGTGCGCGGCCGAATACGCGCGTCATGCGGAAAGTGCGAGACAAAACGCTGCGAATGCCGCTGCGCTTCCCATACGTCCGGGAAACCGCGTGCGCTACACCGTACCGCAGCATATCGATCGGGACGACGCGTTTAAAGAAAGTGCGTCGAAGAAGTATGCGGATAAAAAAGACGAGCCGAAAGTGCAGATCATGTTCCGCAGCACCGACGTGTACCGAGGCGTTACCGTCGCCGTCTACAGCGGCAACGAGCGGCTCTATTCGAAAAAAGCGCGGATCGTGCGTCCGGGCGAAATGCAGATTGCGGACGTGTCGGCTTCTTCCCTTGCAAAGGCTGAAGCGCCGCTCACCGTTTCGATCGAAACGCCGGAAGATACGATAGACTGACCGAGAGGCGCAGTGTTCGCTAAACGCGATTTTAAAATTTTGCAAATTCGGAATACGAGGTTTCTTATGGAGATAAACGAAAAAAAGACGATGACGTGCATCATCTGTCCGATGGGCTGCCAGCTTGAAGTGACGAAACTGTCGGCAGAGGGGCCTGCATATTCGGTTACGGGCAACGCGTGCAAGCGCGGCGAAGCGTACGCGTACAAAGAACTCACGAATCCCGAACGGACGCTCACGTGTACGGTGCAGGTTTCAGGGGGGGCTTCGAGGCTCGTGCCTGCAAAGTCGAAAACGGAAGTACCGCGCGATATGCAGCTTGAATGCATGGAAGTGATAAAGCGCCTGTGCGTTCCGGCTCCCGTTCATGCGGGAGACGTACTCTGTGAAGACATCCTCAATACGGGTGCCGATATCATCGCATGCGATGACGTCGCCTCTCTGTAAGCGCCTGCGATACGGTTCGGGGCCTTGCGGGGTGTAAGCGCAGAGGGGGTAGTGAAAAAGACCGGAGCGCCTGAGCGCGAGGACTTTGAAACGAGGGGGAGACTTCCCCCTTTTTTATATTAATAATTATAGAACTCGAACGATAATTTATTAATTGTTAAAACTTCGCTTTTCTGAGGCGCACCTGTTCGATGTCGTCACTGAAAAGTTCGCGCAAGTCGTTGAGTCCGAGCGCCATGAGCGCCATGCGGTCTATGCCGATGCCCCATGCCAAAACGGGTACGTCGACGCCCATCGCTTTCGTCACTTCGGGGCGGAATATGCCCGATCCGCCGAGTTCGAACCAGCCGAGCACCGGATGTTTTATATGCACTTCGATCGACGGTTCGGTAAACGGGAAATAGCCGGGCACGTATTTGACGTCGGTTGCGCCTGCGATTTCCGTCGCGAACATTTTCAAAAAGCCGAGCAGCGTTTTTAAGTTGACATCGTTTCCGAGCACGATGCCTTCGGTTTGATAAAAATCGCTCAAGTGCGTCGCGTCGACTTTATCGTAGCGGAAGCAACGCACGATGCCGAAATACTTCCCCGGTACTTCAGCTTTGTGGAGCTGGTGCGCGGAGAGAACGGTACCCTGACTTCGCAAAATGAGGCGGCGCGTAAACTCCGTGTCGAAGCGGTAATTCCATCCGCGGCTTCCCGAATCTCCTCCGTTTTCATGGATGCGTTTGACGTTCGACAGGTAGGGTTCTTCGATCGATTTTGCATGCGTCGGATTTTTGATGCGATACACGTCGTGGATGTCGCGTGCCGCGTGGAACTGCGGCATAAAGAGCGCATCTCCGTTCCAGAATTCGGTTTCGACGAGCGGGCCGTCGAACTCCTGAAAGCCGAGCGACGAAAGTTTGTCTTTTACCGATTCGAGAAATTGCACGTAGGGATTCGTTCTGCCGGGGATGATGCGTGCGGGCGGAATCGCGATGTTGTACGCGCGGAAAGTTCCGCGTTTCCAGTCGCCCGAAGAGAGCAGCTGCGGCGTCACTTCTCCGATTTCATTTCCGGTGATGCCGGCTTTTTTGAGCACTTCGACGACTTTTTCGTATGCGTCGGTGAGTTTATATGTGACCGTTTCGCGTTCGATTATTTTGAACGGGCTGTCCGCAGCACCTCGTTTTTTTGCGAGGCTTGCGATGACGTCCTTTTCTTCGGCGGAAAGCGATTCTCTGTCGATCTGCCCGTTTTCGGCAGCTGCGGCTTTTTTTAATAATTCTTTGACGATCGAAATGCGTTTCGGAAGGGGCTTGTCGGTTATGACGACCTGCTTTTCGTCGTTCATTTTCAAAACGCCGTCTTTTGCGAGCTGACCGAATGCGCTTCCGATATCTTTGCTTTCGATGTTCAGCGCCGCGGCGATCTTCGGAAGTACTTGGGCGCCGTGTTCTTTTATAAAATTGATAAAGCGTTCTTCGATCGTGCTGCCGACTTTTACGACGGAGCGGCCGAGTTCGGTGATTTCGTAATACGTGTGCGGCGTTCTGCCGGCTTCTTTGACGAGCTCTTTGCCGGAAAGCCACGAAAAAGCCTGGTTTGCATGACCTTCTTTATAATCCAAATCTTTTTGCAGTTTTTCGGCCGTTAAATCGTCTTTTTGCGAATAGCGCAAAAGCACTTTCGTTTCGAGCGGATGCAGATTTTTAATAATGTTTGAAACGTCCATTGCGTGCCTGATTTACCGAGTGAATTTTACGTATGACATATACTGCGCGCAGCTGTAGCCGCGTTCGTTTTTAAAATATTTTTCTTTGTCGCGCGCGAGGTACTTGTAGTGATAATATTGATTGGCTTTCATAAAATCTTCGAGACATGCGAGTACTGTGTTCATCGCTTGGCCTTTGTCGTAGGTGACATACATGCACGTGTAGTAGATGCGCACTTCGTCATAGCGCGGCGTATATTCGATGCGCACTTCGGCCGTGTCGTCTGTCGTGTGCTGATTTTCCGGTATGATGATGCGCGTCGTCTTTTCGTCGTAGCCTTTATTGTTGGCGGATGTTTCGGGCGTGAACGTTCCCGTTTTTTGGGCAAAGATCATAATCCCTGCAAAGAGCATGCAGCATGCGAGCAAGATTTTTTTCATAGCGCGGTACCTCCGTAGTGCCCTTCGTCTTTCGACATGTTAAAATTGGGTATACGGTAGTATTTTATCAGTTTCAAGAAAAAAATCAAGCTGGACTTTATAGCGCCCCGCGTCGATGCCGATAAGCGGCTCCCGCCTGAGGAGTACTCTGCCGCGTATTTCTTTCGGTTTATTTTTTATCTTTGTCCGAAAGTAGGCGCGCACTGCGTCTTTGATCGCGTCCCGTACTGCGTTCGTTATGCCGTCGAAGCCGTCGGAAATTTTTCCGTAGCCTATACCGTGTACCGTATCGTTTGTGATCGACGCCCAAAGATAATAATTTCGGATCATCGCTTCCGTCCGCGTAAATTCCACCCAGCAGTATACTTTGCCTTCTTCGACCCACGGTTTCGTATACGCGATGCTTTGTTCCGCTTCTCCCAATTCCCGCACCGGAGAAAAATCCATGTATTCTTCGACGCCGCGCAGTTTGTCGGACGGCGTGTAGCTGAAATTCCAGCCGTGTACCATTCCGCCGATGATAAACGGCGCGAGCGTTTTTAGCCGATCGGTCGAATAATCGAATACGCCCGCGGAAATATCCTGCGCTTCTGCGAGAGCAGGATATGCGTCGAGTTCCGCCCACAGCGGAATGCGGATATGCGCGACGATGTCCGGCGTTTGCGAAAACGCGGCTCCCGCTTTCGCGTGCGGAAATACGCACGCGGCAAAGAGAAGAAAAAACGTCAATACGGAGCGCACTGCGCATGCGGGCTCACGCTTACCGGAGGGGATCATGTCGTGCATTATTATTACTGTTTTTCTCATTTGTCGATCTTAATTTGCCTTTACATTTATTATCGTATAATTTTTCATAATCTCAAAGAAAATCGCCCAGTTCGGAAGCTGCCGTTCGAGCAGATCTATACCGTCTCTGTTGCGGGATGACATCATAAGTATTTTAAGGTTTGAAATGATTTCGCTGTTCGCTTTTTTTGCATCGGCAAGCAATTCGTTTATTTGGATGTATACGGTTTGCAGATGATGTATTTCTTCCTGTATGATTTTTTGCGCATTTGCATTGATAGCCGAAACCATCGTCTCAAGCTTCGAATAAAAATCGCTGTCTTTGTGACTGTCGATGATGTAGCTTTCGAGTATGGCGGTATCGAACATTTTTCCGCGCGAAAAAAGATTTTCGAAAGCTTTGATTCTGCCGCGGCTTTCACCCGATGCGTACACGCTGCTTGAAAATTCCGATTTGTACGTTTGATTGTTGAAAAAACCTTCGATGATGATATTGTTTAAAAGCGCTTGTATCGGCTGAGTGAGGTATTGCTGCAAAAAGGTTTTGAGGATCTGCATCGGCGTGATCCACTCGAATGCGAATGCGGTATTCGCCCGGAGTTTTTCATTGGTACTTGCATCATAGCCCGCAATGGTCGCAAGAGGCGAATCGTTAAAGAGTTTTGAAAGTTCGCTTGAAAGCCGCTCGTCTTTGAGTTCGGCTTTGATCCGCTGTTCATCCGCCTGATACTGCTGTTGGAGCCAAGCCGCAAAATTCTTCCGAGCCGATTCTCGGTATTCGACCGATGAGGGTTTGTACTCCGCGTTTTCTTTGTATATGCGGATGAGCGCCCGTAAACGCGGCGCCGTGAGCACGCGCGTTATGATGTATGCGATTTTTTTTATGTTGTCGGTATAAGCGTCGGTGCGAGACGAGGAAAGCGAGCCGTTGTTTTTCAGCTGTGCGAGCGCGATGACGGCTTGTACGACGGCGGTCGAAATCTGCAATCCTTCGATTTGAAAATACAAATCTTCGATTGCGTTTCCGATCCGTGTAAGCGGTACTTCCTGATATACCGGTTTGTACGACATATTGATTGTCGTAAAATTCGCATCGAAAGGATGGATGATTGCGGCGAAATTGAAGCGGCATAAGTCGACGAGCTGATGCAGCGATATCAATTCTTTGTCGATGTTTTTAAATGAATCGCCGTTGAGCGCTTTTATTATTTTTTCGAGCGTGTGCCGCTGGCGCTCGAACTCGCGGTCTTGATCGGCACCCGCTGCCGCCGCGGCTTTTTTTCTGTTTGCGTACGAAAGCGATTTTACCGCTTCCTGATCTTCGGGAGCAAATCCCGTCAGCACGAGCTGTGCTTCAAAGCGCCGCTGTTTCGGAATATCGGAACCGCCGATCGTTCCGGCAAACAATTCGTTGAGCGGATGCGTGTTGACATACAGAATACGCACGGCTTCCGCAAAGTTCGGCAAAATACGCCCGTTCCTGTATAAGGCGGGCTGAGCGGAAAGGATTTCGCTTTCGAGCTTTTTTTTCTGCAGACGCTGCTGCACTTCGGGGGAATCTTTATGGAATATCGATTCGAAAAAAACAACGATCGCGCGGAATAAACTCATGTATACTATTGTAATTCATTTTACCGTTTTTGCAAGAGCACGGCGATTGCGAGCAGTGCGGGACTTGCAACGAGCGCGGAGCGCGAAGTTTCCCGCGCAGCAATCGCCGTGCGTCTCCAATAAAAGAAAAACGGCTTGGCCGTTTTTCGCCTTACGACTTCCTATAAGATTTCGAGCAGTGGTCGTTCGCGGCTTTCCAAAAACTGAAGTTTTTGGAAAGTTTCCTTGATTTACACTATGCGATGTTTAAAATTAAGTCATTGCGATATAAAGACTTAATTTTAAACTCGACAGGCTGTCGAAAAAGTAACCGACTTTTGAGACAGCCCGCTCACTACCGTATTTTGCTTAGCAAAATACGCAGCCGTTTTGCTAAGATACGACACGGCATCCGTGCCGTACAGTCCACGAGCGCGGAGCGCGAAGTTCCCCGCGCCACTTGCAACGAGCGCGTCAGCGCGAAGTTCCCCGCGCAGGATTTATGTGCGTCCGTAAAAAACGTATGATGTTGTGAACAATATTTTTCTCTGTTTTGCGGCGAGATTGTTGATTAAAATAAATCGGAATGACTGCCTGTTCTAAACAATACTAATTCCAATATTTCTGCATTGACTTTGTAAATAAGTAAAAAATCCGCACGGATGTGGCACTCTCTATACCCCTTATAATTACCGGAAAGAGAATGGTCTTCCTTTTCAAGCGGTAACTTCTCTCTTCGCTGCAGGATTTCAATTACGTTGAACAGTTCCTCAATATTTTCATGTCGTTTTATCGCCAGTTTATAATCTTTTTTGAATTGTGTTGTATAGACGATTTTAAGCATCCAATGAATTCCTTAACTCATCGACCGAAAAAAAAGGACCGTGCAGATCTTTACCCTCTTTAGCCAATCGTAGCGTTTTTTGAGTCAGTGCATTGGGAGTATCGCTTTTTATTTCGAATGGGATTCGGCGTTCTCTTACGACAGCTTTTGCAAAAAGTACGATTGCCGTTGAAACGGGTATACCGAAATCGTCACATATTGAAGAAAATTCATCTTTTAATTGCGAATCCATACGGACGCTGAATGCGGATTGTGCCATAGTAAAATCTTCCCGATACCTATTATATATCTACTTGTATTGATAATGCAATAACACGTCTGTTAAAATATTATAATCATATATCCTGCAAACTGAATATGCGTCGTCCGTGCGTTTTTTCTGCGTTTCCGCCTATCGAATAAACACATGGCGGAGCGAAACCGTTTCAAATGCCGACGGTTTTACTCCGTTTTGCGGCGGCTTTAATCCGTCCGTAAAAAATGCGTCATATGTTTTCTTCAAAAAAACGTCTCAGATCTTCTTTTTTAAGATTGACTATGCGGTAATCCCGAAGCTCCGTATAATTTCGAAACGAATGCAATGATTCAGGTATATTTTCCGCCTTATGGACGAGTTGATACGAACACATGTTTTTTCTGATTAAAATTTCGCTTTCGTTCAGGATGAGAAAATTATCTTTTATTAAAACAGCATTGAGATCTTTTTTAATTTTATTAAAAAGTTCATCGGTATACAGAAAACTGATTTTATATTCTCGTCCGTAACCGGAAGCGTTTTCCGTTTTCTCCAGATTATTCATCACATAAGTTTCTATATGAGGATTTTGTTCGAGTTCCATCTTTGAACATTGGATTTTTACAATGCCGTTATCTCGTCTGTATGTGAATTCGACATCGTCGATTGAAAAATCTCTTCCGTATTTGTTAATGCAATGTATATTTGAATCCAAACGCAATTTTTTCAGCGTTTGCACATAATCGATCGAAATATCGTATTCGTTGATCGGAACATCCGTTTTCTTTAACAATAAGATACACAAATAATAGAGGTTTGCTATAGGCACGTATTGAAATAATATATACCAACCTGATAGGCTTAAATCATGCAACCGTAAAATTGTCAAACGCATCCATTGGAATATGAGTACGGGAGACACCGATATTCCGATCACTACGGGCAATCCGAAGTGATGTTTGTATAGAAAAATCGAAATGCACGAATAAAGAAACAAGCAAAGGAGTATTATCGATTTGATTTTTATATAGTCGTTTCTGTCGATTCGCCCGTTCGTGCAGCGGATCGCTATGCCGGTAACTGTCAATGAAATAAAGATTCCGATAATTGCATTGCGAAACTGCATATGTTTATCTTCCTGCATTATGTAGAATTTTATTCATGCGAAAGCTTTAATATCTCGGCGCTCGGCGTTGTAATGAAGGATAGTAAAGCCGACCGTAATCGCCTTATCCTCGCAGTCCCGAAACTATCGCACGGTAGTCCGCTTCGCTCGACGCGTGAACGAGTTTCGCTCTGAGTTCCGCGCCGCCGGGGATGCCTTTCGTATACGCGCAAAAACGCTTCCGCATTTCTTTGCATGCACATACTTCCCCTGCATCTTCGATGAGGAGTTTAAGTTCGCGGAAACCCGCGTCTATACGCGCTTCAATGCCGACGTCTTCGTAGCTTCCGGTCGTGAGGAGCGCCTTTGTTTTTGTAAAGATAAACGGATTTCCCATTGCACCGCGCGCAAACATCACCGCATCGCTTCCGGTCGTTTCGAACATCGCCCGTGCGTCTTCCGGCGAAAAGAGATCGCCCGAACCGAAAACGCCGACGCGGCCGGATACGAATGAAACGAGTTCTTTGAGCGCATTCCAATCGGCTTTGCCTTCGTAGCCCTGAGCTCTCGTCCGCGGATGCATCGTAATCGCTTCGACGCCTGCCGAAAGAGCCGCGTCCGCCGCTTCTTTCCACGTGATTGTTTTATCGTCCCAGCCGGAGCGGATCTTTACGGTGACGGGTACGCACCTTTTTGCATATTCGAGCGCACGGACAGCCGCTTGTACGACGGCGTATAATTTTTCGGGATCTCGCGTCAGTGCGGCTCCGGCCCCGGTCTTTACGATTTTCGGAACGGGGCAGCCGCAGTTTATATCGATGCATGCGCAATCGGTTTTTTCGGCGACGATGGCCGCCGCCTTTGCGATGACGTCCGGATTGCCGCCGAAGATTTGTACCGCGTATGCCGTTTCATTTTCAGCTTTCCGCAAAAGACGTTCGGTTTTATCGTTGTCTCGGACGAGCGCTTCGGCGGATACCATTTCGGTATACGTGAACGAAGCGCCGCAGTCGACGCAGATCGAACGGAACGAGCGGTCGCTGTATCCGGCTACGGGTGCGAGGAATATGTTTCCGCCGAGCGTCAGTGAACCGATCGCAACGGGATGATACGGCATTATTCGGGAAGGTTAAACGCTTTGCAGCTGTTTTTCCAAAGCTGATCGGCGAGCTGTTCGATATCCGTTTCGAGCAGGTCGGAAAGGAAATGCGCCGTCGACGTGATATATGCCGGCATGGTGCGCTTTTTTTCGCGGAATTCGGCCGGAATCATAAAGGGACTTTCCGTTTCGATGAGGATTCTCTCGATCGGTACGTTGAGCGCCGTTTCGTGCAGATTCCGCGCATTGCGATAAGTTAAATTTCCCGCGAATGAAAACCATACGTTCAAACCCGCGTCGAGGCAGCGCTTTGCGTAATCGGCGTCTTCCGAATAGCAATGAAAAATCGCGCCCGCCTGCGGAATGCGTTCGGCAAGTACGTCGAATATGTCTTTACCCGCGTCGCGGTTGTGGATAATGACCGGCAGATTGTGCTTTTGTGCGATTTCAAGCTGTGTGATAAACAATTCGATTTGCGAACGCTTATCGCCGAATTGCTTATAATAATCGAGTCCCGTTTCGCCGACGGCGACGACGTTCGGCAGTTTGATACTTTCTTCGATAACGCTTGCATAGTCTTTGCCCGGATTCGTCACTTCGGACGGAGCTACTCCGACTGCGTGGTAGATGCCGGTTACCGCTTTCAGCGTATTGTACACGCGCTTAAAATCGAGGAGACTGTTGTTGATTGATATGATACGGGAGACGCCGGCCTGTTTTGCCTGCTGAATAACGCGGAGCTGCTCAATAGGGTCGTCATAGATCAGCCCGATATGGGCGTGAGTATCAAAAAATTGCATGGCTTTTCTCCTAAATAAAAACTTTCGAAAAACATATGTTTTCGAAAGTAAATGCAGCGAATCGGAAATATACCGATGTTATTATATAAGTTACCACAGCTTTTGCATGAAGTCAAATGATTTTTCCGATTGTTCTGACGGATGCGGCTCGTTTAAACGTTTGATTCAGACGCGCCGCGTTTATATTTTTTCGCTTTTACCCGCCGTTTGCACGGAAAAGCGGCTTCAGTTTTCCAAAAGAGAGGCAAGTTGTCGTGCATATTTTTTTACCGCTTTTCGTCCGAGCGGCGTCGCACTGTACATCGTTACGGGTTTTCGGTTTACGAAACGTTTTTCCACCGTCAGATAACCGGCGTTTTCCAATTTTTTGCAGTGAGCGGTAAGGTTGCCGTCGGTCGCATGTACCGTATCGCGCAGCACGGTAAATTCGATTTTTTCACAGCCGAGCAATACGGACATAACCGCAAGACGCAGACGGGAAGAGAGTTGTTCGTCGAGCAGGCGGTGGTCGAAAAAATCGACTTGGCGATCAGCACCGGTCATCGGCAGACTTCTTTTTCCGCATGATGATGAGTGCGGTAAGGGCGGGCATTGCAAGCAAAACGAAAGTCGCTGCGCTTATGATGAGAGGGGCTGTGTGCGGCTCGACGAAGAGACAGGGCAGGGCGGCCAAAAACCAGAGAATGCCTTCGGCGTACATGATGATCCTCGCTCTCTTTTGTACGATGGCGCCGCTCGTAACGCATCCGACTGCTATCAATATGCCGATGATAAAAAACACGGCGGAAAAATCTATTTTGCCGAAAAACGACAGTATGAAATTCAATACGATGACGAAGCCGATGCTGCCCCATAGAACGGCAAAGATGCGGTCGCTTGCTCTTTGTATTTTTTCTTCGCGTTTCCGGCGGAAATACAAAGGCAAAAAGATCTGGCAAAATCCTATGACGAAAAGCCAAATGAGCCACACGTATTTTCTCAAATCGAAAAATAGAAAACAATACGTCGCCGCCGTTCCCGAAGGAATCGCAATGCCGTATACCGAAAACGGTACGAGCATCGATTCGAAACCCGCTTCGGCGTCTTCGGCCAATGCTCCGATTAAAGCCAGTCGTTCTTTTATCTCTTCGTCGTTCATGCTGCAACCGCCTTATAAAAACGACATACTCCGATACTTTGTACCGAAGTATGTTCGTAAAAAAAGCGGCACCGATCGATTCGAATGGTCCGGTACCGCCGGTATCTGAATCCGTTTCAGCGTATCATCGGGACGGTGTAGCGCATGCCGGCTTTCGCGTGAAAGCCGAATCCGCCGCCTCCGATTTCGGTAAAGCAGCTGAAACCGGACGGCCGTTCGGCCATGAAAAATTCAAAGCCGAAAAATCCCTGTCCCGTTATGACAACCGTATGCTCTCCGCCGAGCGGAAAAAGAGCCGCCGCGCCGCCTCCGCCGTATAAGCGGATATTTGCCGTTTTCATCAGATGACCGCTCATCAACGAAAAATCGACGACCGGATATCCGTAGATGTGCTGACTGCTCGGAACATAATATTCCCCGTTTATCCGGAACGCGAACGAATTGTAAAAAAACCACGGAGACGTGATGCCCGCCGACAATGCGAAATCGTTTTTAAGACCGGCAAGCGCAAAATCGAATCCTATGCCGGTTTCCGTTTTTTCCCCGCTTTCTTTTGCAAAGGTACAGAGCGAAACCGCACACAACAGGCATACGCCGCATAAAATTTTTTTCATAAAATACCTTCCTCTTCGGTTGAAAAAATATTGTCGAAGATGCGGTCAAAGCTGCAGTCTTTTATACCGTATTTTCGATTTCAAGGATAGTATATCTTATTTACTTTATTTTGTAAAGTACTTTGTAAATATATTTTAATAATACGGATAAAAAAACGAAAACATAGCGATTCGGTTTGAATATTGAGTTTTGAAAGTCTTTCCGATTAATATACGCCGATAATGATGGGTTCGGCCCAAAACGAACTGTATCGGACCGTGCCTTCAGACGATTCTTCCCAAAAAGATTGGAGAGCGTAGCCGCGGGGTTGCTGTACGGTTTTCGTATTGCCGGCGGCGGGTTTTAAATCGTTTATGCCGCGGGTAAACGTTATATGCTGCGAATCGATGTTTCCGAAATAATAATTTTTTACATCTCCCGTTTCGCTCCAGCCTTCATACGAAAGACCTGCGCCCAAAGCCGGATCGACGGGTATCCATCCGACGCCGTATAAATAGAATTCGCACCACCAGTGATTTCGCGTGCGGATATTGCGGTCGACGAGTATACCGCAATCGGTGAGCGCGGGAATACCTGCGGCGCGCAGGAGCGCTGTGTAAAGGAGCGCAAAACAATAGGCGTCGCCTCTTTTGGTTTTTATAAGATTGAGGGGCGATTCCGGCTTTGACGCGGTATCGTGCAGCCGGTAATTGTCGAGCATATACGTATAGATGAGTTTGGCTTTGAGATATGGATTCGTCTCTTTTCCGACAATCGATGAAGCGAGATTCGTAACGGTTCTATCGTCCGACGGGATAAATTTATCCGCCCGCGTCGATGCCGCATAAAGCGCTTTGTTCATGTCGGAATACGGCTTTACGTATTTCGGCTGAACGGCGCTTTTGACTTCGTATACGGAAACGACGAAATTTTGCGAAAAGCGCTGTTTTACCGGCGAAGAACCTTTGCTTGCCTGTATTTGATGGACGATCGTATTTTGGTAATCGGCGATAGCGGGTTCAGGCTCCCGCTCGTTAAGTTCGACAAAGGGTTGAGCCGCCGTAACGATGGGCCGGGGAAAATAAAACCTGATCGTCGCCGGCTGCTTCGTTTCGATATTGTTTATGTCTGCGGCAAGCTGCATGATATACGTGCGCTGCGTACCGTATATTTTGCTTCCTGCACGCGAATCGATCGTGATTTTTTGAGGATCGGATTTTCCTGCGGGCGTTTCGATATAAATCGATCCGGAAGCCGCTCCGTCCGGGACGCGCAGGCGTATTTCCGTATCGCTCCAAAATTCGTAATCGAAATCGATTTTATTTGCGGGAATATATACCGTGCCGGGCGCTCCGCTTTCGTATGAGAGCGTACTGCGGTTCGGAGGAATTTCCCGTTCCGTTGCAAAAAAGACGTCGGCATCATCGTGCGTATTGCCAAAATTTCTCCCGGAAATGACGATGAGACTTCCGACCGCCGGAGATGCATTTGAAATCGATGCGATGAAAGGGAGGGAAGTCTGCGTTTTCGGACGGGCGGCGACGGGAATCTCGCGTTCGTTCGTAAAAAACGAAGGCTCCGAGCGGTTTATTTCCGTTCCGACAAAGACGAGTCCGTCGGAAACGTTTGCCGGAAGGATGACTTTGATTTCTTTGTCCGTCCATGCAATATACGAACTTGCAGTGAGTTTGCTTCCTGCGAACTCTACATAACCGCCGCCTCGCATATTGCCGAAATGCTTTCCTTTGATAATGACGAGGTCTCCCGGAGAACCGATGGGCGGATCGAGACTTTCGATAACCGGCTTCCGGCGCATCCGCATTGTAATTATAAAGATGATGCAGGATACGAATGCGATAAGCGCCGCGACGCACAGCGTCCGAAACAGCGGCGACTTTCTGAATGAATAGCTGAACTGTCCGGAAGAAATCACTTGAGCGAGCCTACAAGCTGTCCGTTTGCAAAATCTATGTCGGCGGCAGGCGGAACGAAGCCGATTTCGGGTATGCCGATTTTAATCGCGAGCGTGCTTCCGTTTGCAAAGTCGGGACGGAAGAGATCGACATCTTCGAGCTGCATTTCTCCCGTACGAACCGCGTCGAAACGGGTACCGCCGAAAGACGCATCGAATACGGTGCGGTATTCGGCGCCCGTTTCGTATGATGCCGACGGATCGGAGGGGATGAATGCATGCGGCTGTTCGATATTGCCGTTGATGACGACGGTATTTTTTGTAAGTTCGACGCTTCCGTTTCTTGCAATCGGATTGATTGCGGCGGTTTTAACCGCGGAAGGCGAGCGGATAAGGCGAAGCGGTATGATAAGCGCGAAAACCGCAGCGGCAGCGGCTGCCGAAAGGGCGTATCGGAAATTGTGTTCGGGAAAACGGTATACGCGCTTGGTCGTTTTGCTGTAGCTGAGGCGCGCTTGGAGGCGTTCCCAGCTTTTGTCGAGAGACGCGCCATCCATTGCCATACGGCGGGCTTCCGTGCGGAAGGCGGCGCTTACGGCGCGGAGAGATGCGAGTTTTGCCGCGCATTTCGGGCACGATTTGATGTGCTCTTCATACGTTCGGACGTATGTTTCGGGAAGTTCGTTATCGAGATACACCGAGTGGATATCGTTACTGGGGCAGGTAGACATCGTCTTCTCCTAATAATTTCGCCAGCTGTTCGCGTGCGCGAAACACGCGGACTTTTACGTTTCCTTCCGTAATGCCGAGCGTCTTTCCGATTTCTTTATAATTCAAATCTCCGTATTCGCGTAAAATCAAAACTTCGCGGAGTTTTTCCGGAAGCTGTGCGAGGGCTTCGCGCGCTTTTTTTGCGGCTTCCGCTTTGAGCACGTCGGTTTCGCCCGAAGGCGCCGTTCGATGATCTTCGTACAGCGCTTTTTGATACGCTTTCCGCTCGCGTCCTTTCCGCTTGACGTAGTTGAGCGATGCATTTTTTACGACGCGTATGAGCCAGTATTTTGCATCGTTGAGCGACGGAAAGACGATTTCTTTTTCGTTCGCTTTGATGAGCGAATCGTGCACCAAATCCTCCGCCGCTTCTTCGTCGGCGACGACCCTGTATGAAATGCGGAACAAAAGCTGCATCGTCGCGTCGTATATCGTTTTAAAATCTGCGGGATTGCCCGCGTTGAGCGGATGAGACGATCCCGATTGATTTTCCTCTACCGTAGTAAACACGATAACTCCAAAAAGTTACGGCTTTTGCGCCGTCCGCTTCCACACCGGCCCTTCCGGGGTATCGGTGATGACGATGCCGCGGGATGCCAAATCGCCTCTGATTTTATCGGCTTTTGCGAAATCCTTCGCTTTTTTTGCCGCCGTCCGCTCCGCAACGAGAGCGTCGATTTCCGCCGCTTCCGCATCTCCTTCGTGCGTTTCGATATGCGGAGCCGACTCGAGCTTTGCCGCTTCCGCTTCGATTTTGAGCGCGAGTACGCCGTCCATCGTTTTGATGAGCGAAAGCGCTTCTTCCGCTTTCAGTTCGGAATCCTTTACGGCAAGGTGCAGCGCGCTCATCGCCTGAGGAGTTGCAAGGTCGTTTTCGAGCGCGGCTTTAAAAGAATCGATATAACCTTGCGCTTTTTTTCCGAGCGAAGAAGAGGCTTTTCCGTGAGATGCTTCGATAATCTGCGCGGCGCGTTTTACGAGCGCTTTCCGTGCATTTTTTGCGCTTTCCATCGCATCCCAGCTGAAAAACACTTGGCTTCGGTACTGAGCGCCGAGCAAAAAATAGCGGTAGTCGAGCGCGTCGTAGCCCTTATCGGCGAGCGTTTGGAGACGCAAAAAATTCCCCGCGGACTTCGACATTTTGTCTCCGTCTCCGGACGCGTCGTTTTTGACGACGAGGAATTCGTTGTGCAGCCAATAGTTGACCCATTTTTTGCCGGTCGCGCCTTCCGACTGCGCGATTTCATTCGTGTGATGGATCGGGATATGGTCGATACCGCCGGTGTGAATGTCGAAATGATCGCCGAGGTATTTCATGCTCATCGCCGAGCACTCGATGTGCCAGCCGGGGTAGCCTTTTCCCCAGGGGCTTTCCCACGACAGCGCTTGATTTTCAAATTTCGATTTTGTAAACCACAATACGAAATCGTAGGGATTGCGTTTGTTTTCATCGACGCCGACTCTCGCTCCGGCTTTTTGATCGTCGAGGCGGAGGTTTGCGAGCTTTCCGTAATCGGCATACGTGGACACGTCGTAATAGAGGTTTCCGCCGGACATATAGGTATGACCGTTCGCTTCGATACGCTTTATCAATTCGATCATATCGGAAACGTGATCGGTCGCTTTGCACACGACGTCGGGACGGCGGATATTGAGCGCGTCCAAATCCTTAAAAAACTCATCCGTATAAAACTGTGCGACTTCGAGTACCGATTGATGGCGTTCTTTCGCCGTCTTTACGATTTTATCTTCGCCCGAATCGTCATCGCCCGTGAGGTGCCCGATATCGGTAATGTTCATGACGTGCTTTTTGTCGTAGCCGAGGTAGGAAAGCGTGCGGTCGAGTATGTCGAGAAACACGTATGCGCGCAGGTTTCCGATGTGCGCGTAATTATACACCGTAGGGCCGCAGCCGTAAAAGCCGACGAAACCCGGCGTGATCGGCACGAAATCCTGCATTTCCCGTCCCATCGTATTGAATACTCGTAATCCCATAAGCAATCCCTATCGAAAAGTATAAACGTTTTCAGTATACTGTAGCGCAATGACAAGCATACGCGAAACGGCTGAAAAATTCAATACGGACGATTTTAAAGGTCGCATTCTCTTTTCCGAAACGATGGCGAATCACACGACTTTCCGCATCGGAGGGCCGGCGCCTCTTTTTATAGAACCCTTCGATGTTTCCTCTCTCCGCTTTACGCTTTCGGTTTTAAAGACCGATGCCGTGCCGTATTTCGTACTCGGCGGCGGAAGCAATATCGTGGTGTCGGATAAGGGCTTTGAAGGCGCCGTCGTTTCGATGAGCGCTCTCTGTCATATCGAAGTCGCAGGCGAATATGTCGCCTCAGGCGCGGGAGCTTCCGTTTCGTCGGTCGTTTCGTTTTGCACTGAGCATGCGCTTTCGGGGCTTGAAGCTTTTGCGGGACTTCCCGGAAGCGCGGGCGGCGCGATATATATGAACGCAAGATGCTTCGACATATCCGTAAGCGATATCCTTTCCGAAGTCCGCTACATCGATTGCGAAACGCTCGAAGAAAAAACCTACCGCTTTTCCCCCTCCGATTGGGATTATAAAATATCGCCCTTTCAAAATACGCCTCGAATCGTCACGTGCGCGGTTTTTAAAACGCGGAGACTTTCCGAAGACAAAAAAGGCGAAATCGCGGAGCGTTGTAAAGCCTATGTCGCAGAGCGGGGAACGAAGGGGCATTATAAATTTCCGAGTGCCGGAAGCGTGTTCAAAAACAACCGCGCATTCGGAAAGCCGTCCGGAAAAATCATCGACGAAGCGGGATTGAAAGGCATGCGCTCGGGCGGCGCTCAAGTCGCTCCGTGGCACGGAAACTTTATCGTAAATACGGGAGGAGCGACGGCGGCGGACGTACGCGCTCTCGCCGATCGCATCGTCGAAATCGTGCGGCAAAAGACGGGATTTACGCTCGAATGCGAAATACTATTTTGCGGAATACGGTAAAGATACGCTCGATTTATGCCGATTTTAAAGATTGACAAACAGGGCAGTGGAATTTATACTTATAAAACAGAGGGCGAATCGAATTGCTGCAATTATCATTTGTAAATTTTAGAAAAGGATCTTACCTCGTCGTCGAAGGAAAGGCAGAAAGCGATCGCTTCTTTATTATTCAAAGCGGCAATGTGCGTTGTTTTAAAGCGACCGATACGCCCGGCGGCCCGATCAAACTCCTCGGCCCGGGTGACTTTGTCGGCGTTATCCCCTGTATGTCGGGGCATTCGCAAATCGAAACCGTTATCGCCATAACCGACGTCACCGGCATTTCAGTCCGCCGCGATCAATATCCCGAACTCATCATGCGCAATACGCCCGTCGCTATGAAGATCATCCGAACTTTTGCAAACGGCATGCGCTCCATGAACGAAACGCTGACAAAGCTGACGCTCAACAACGTCGTCGCCGATACTCCCGAACACATATTCGACGTCGCCGACTATTACGATAAAGCGGGTTTTTCCGACATCGCGGTATACGCCTATTATCAATACCTTAAAGCCTGTCCGCGCGGCATCAACGCGGGGCGTGCAAAAGAACGTTTTATCATGCTCAAAGACCGCACGCATGCCGTGTATTTCGAATCGACGCCCGATCTCATGCGCGTCTATCCGAAAAGCACGATGATATTTTCCGAAAGCCAAAACGGCCCGGACATGTTTATCATCCAGGAAGGGCAGGTGAAGATTTCGAAAGTCGTCGACGGCAACGAAGTGACGCTCGCTATGCTGAAAAAAGGCGATATGTTCGGCGAAATGGCGCTGCTCGAAAACAAGCCGCGCTCGGCAAGCGCGATCGCGCACGAGCCCTGCAAACTCATGGCGGTAAACCGCCAAAACTTCGATTTGATGGTCGCAACCCAGCCCCAGCTCATTTCGCGCTTGACGACTATGCTCGCCGACCGCTTGTGGTCTATGTACCGTCAGATAGACAATGCAAACTTGCACGATCCGCTGCACAAACTCATCGACATCCTCGCGCTGCAAGTCGAAAAAACGAAAATCAATCTTTCACAGCAAAACGTTCAATATCAAACGGATTTGACGCCCTACGATCTGGCGAATATGTGCGGACTTCCGAAAGAGCAGCAAGCCGAAAGTCTCCTTCGGCTGCAGTCCGATTCTCACGTCCGTTTTGTCAACGGAAAAATCCTCGTGCCCGACTGCCGCGAACTCGTAAAACAGGCGGCCTTTTACCGCAAACAAAACAACAACGCGTAGCAGGGCGCGTAACGCGGAGTTTTCTATGAAAAAAACGATCGCAGCTGCAGTGTTGTTTTTTGCATGTCTCTTTGCTCTGTGCGCGCAAAAAGCGCTTCCGCTCGGCTACGGCGGCATCCGTCTGGGTATGACGCTCGATGAAGTAAAAGCGCGCTTGAAAAAAAACAGCGAGTTCGGCTACCACGGAGAGCGGGACGTATCGCTTCTTCCCGGAGAAAATCGCGTACTCATAGAAACCGATGCAAAGGCGCGGGGCGTTTCGTCTTTTCTCGACCGGTGCTATTTTCAATTTTACAAGGACCGCCTCTATATTATGATCATCAACGTCGATCGGGAGCGCATGGATCACTACAGTATTTTCAGCGCTCTGTGCAAAAAATACGGAAACCCGACTTCTCTGTCGCCCGAAAAATCGGAGTGGAAATCGGATGCAGTGACGATGAGTCTCGAGCGGCCGCTTGCGATCAAATATGTAGATACGAAAGTCTTTGATGAATTGAACGCCGCCTCCCTCGTTCCGCTTTCGGCCGCCGAAATGACGCGCGAACTGTTTTTGGACTCGCTGTGACGAACGATATGCAAAGCCCTTTGCACGGTATGAAGGAAAGGGAAGAATTATCGATGAAAAAAATATTAAGGAGAAATATTGATGATGAAGTTAATAATTTTTAAAATCGTTGAAAAAATAACCGGCGGGAAAAAAGCCGCCGCGTGCGCAGTGCTTTTTGCCGCCGCGCTCTTTTTCATATCCTGCGCGAGCGATGCTCCGATGGAAGTCCAAACCCTCACGCTGAAAAGAGCCGACAGCAGTACGGTAAGCGTCCGTGCGGAAATGGCGAGGACGGATGCCGAGCGGAGCCGCGGTTTTATGAAGCGCAAACGCATTCCCGACGGTACGGGAATGCTCTTCGTGTTTGCCAAAGACGAGGTTCTTTCATTTTGGATGATGAATACGCCGCATCCGCTTTCGATCGCGTATATCGATTCGAGCGGCCGCATCCGCGACATATACGACATGACGCCGTTCAGCCTTGCGCCGGTTAAGAGCACGGTGAGCGTGCGCTATGCCCTCGAAGTGCCCCGAGGCTGGTTCGATCGCGTCAATATAAAAGTCGGCGATACGCTCGTTCTCGACTTCGACACACACGCACAGTAGTGCGGCGGCACAGGACGCGAAATGCAAATGACTCGGTACGCGGGTACTTTGATCAGCCTCGCGTGCTTGCATTTCGCACACTTATACTGATGTGTGCAGGTTTTCGAAGCGCGCGCATCAGTAGCTTTAGTTGCATATTCTATAATTATTTTACGTATGCCGCCATAGTGCGCCCCGCGAGCGTTCCCGAGCTGAGCGAAATGCCGAATGCGGAACCTTCATTGTCGTAATACGGTGCGGTAAACACGCTTCCCGCGTCGATACCCGCGGCATAGAGTCCCGGGATCGGCTTATTGTTTGCGTCGAGCGCACGGAGACTATCGTCAACTTTTACACCTCCAAGCGTACACCACGCACTTGCTTCATATTCGAAAATGTAAAACGGTCCCTTGGATACGGGTGTGAGAAATACCGGATTTTTATAAAAATCTTCGTCCTTGCCGGCTGCACACAATGCATTGTAGCGGGCTACCGTTTTCGTGAGATCGGTAAGAGCAAAATGAGAGGCCGCTTCTTCTATTGTATCCGCTTTATATGCCCAGCCTTGTTCGATCGCTTCGGCAAGCTGAGAGGGTGCTTCCGTCAATATTTTGACATGGGCTGCCGATGCCGGCGCTTCCGCCGACAGATTACGTTCTCCGGCAATCCAGCTTTGCGGTTTTCCGAGCGTTTCAAAAATTCCCCTCGTGCATACGGATTTGTAATATGCATCGTCCATTACTGCGTAATATTTTCCTTCCCTGAGTGCCGACTGCGCGCCGCTTAAAGGTTTATTTGCCATGACGTCTTCGCTGAAAAAACGGTTGCCGTTGGAATTGACGATGAGGCCGCCGTAAATGCCGAAACGTAAATTTTGATTGCATTTTATCGTCCATCGTCCCGCCTTTTTATTTGCGGCGGAAAATTCATTGGCGACGATACCCCAGTTGCGGTCTTCAACTCCGCCCGCATCCAATATCATCGCAATACCGTCGCCGGTCGAAAGCGTATTACCCAGTGGATTTACCGTTATGTTGCCGAATTTTTTTCGAATAAATTCTTCGCTGCCCAAATATCCGCCGGTCGCGACAAGAACGGCTTTCGCGTTGACGATGACTTTCGTGCCGTCCGATTTTTCCGCTTCGATACCGATCACGTGCCCGTCTTTTACGATGAGCTTTTTTCCCGCCGTTTCGAATAAAAACTTTCCGCCCTTCGATTCGATTTTTTTCTGAAGAAAGCCCATTCTGTCGACGCCTTTCTGTCTGATGCCGTGCCGTGCGCGGAAACCGATTCCGTATGCATCTCTGCGGAGGTAAATATCCAACCCGAGATCCTGCATCATATCGATCGTTTCACCCGATACGGCAAGGCACTTATGCAGCAGCGAAGAATTGATCGTGCTGTTTGCAAAATCGTTCATGTGCGTATAGAGCTTTTCGAGCGTAAGATTTTCGCCTTCCGCTTTTTGAACGCGCGTGCCCACGGCGATCGGGCCGCCGGCAACCGCGCCGTTGCTTACCGCGACGCTTGCACCCTTTTCCAAAACGATGACGCTCGCGCCTTTTTCGGACGCGGCGATCCCTGCGGTCAGTCCCGCCGCTCCCGCTCCGACGATCACGATATCGGCCGAATACGTTTCGGATTTTGCAGGCGCCGCATTGCGCGCGCTTTTTTTCAGCGCATCCGGATTCGCTCCCGCCTGCGTTACGCAGTCGGCAAGGGCGGCAAGAAACGCTTTCGATGAAATCGTTGCGCCCGCGACGGCGTCGACGGCAAGCGTCTGATCATCGACGACTTTTTTCGCAATTTTTTCGATCGCGACGTCTCCCAAGCCGGCCGTTTCCGCGCTTTCAAGAACGCTGATGTCTTTGATGCGCGAATCGGTAAACGAAACGCGGATTTTAATGTCCCCGTTTCTGCCCGCGGCGGTCGCAGTATAATCGCCTGCATTGAAGGCGATCTTCGGTTTTGCGCATGAAAAAAATACCGCAGCCGTCGCTGCGATACCCAGTGCCGCAAATCTCCGCGCGGCATGCTTAACAAAATGTGTGTGCATAAAATCTCCTTGCATAAGGTTTTATGTATGTTGCCGTATTGCATCCGGCTTTATACAGACGCAATACGTTTGGCGCATCCGTTAATCTTCCGACCGTTCCAATTTCAATAATTCCGCCGCCGCGATTTTATCATCGGGGGCGATTTCGAGTGCCGCCGCAAAATACTGTTTCGCTTTTTCGGTATCATTTTCTTTCAATGCAACGAATCCCAAATTCGATATGATTTTCGTGTTTTCGGGATCGAGCGACAGTGCGCGTGAAAGATAGTGTTTCGCTCCGGCAAGATCGTTTTGTTCCATGCGGCAAATCGCAAGCTCGTTGCAAGTATCGCAGTTCGTCTCTCCTCCGGGGCACGCAAGCGATTCCAAAAACGCCTGTTCCGCGTTTTCATAGCGTCCGAGTCTGCGCAGTCCCCAGCCGAGCAAAAACCACGCGTTCCACACTTTTTGATTCGTTTTGATAAATTGTTTGATTTCTTCGAGCCCCTTTTCTTCCTGTCCCGATGAAATGAAATCGTAGGCGGCTTTGAAATGGGCGTCGTCCATATTTTGATTGCGGATATTGTCGACGATTTCCTGTGCGCGCTCTTTTTTATATATGCCGTTTTCGCCGAGCGCTTCGTCGCTTACGTCGCAGGTGAGCGCTATGTAGGTTTCAAAGCAGTCTTTCGCTTCGCGGTATGCGTATTGTTTGAGGTAAAAAAATCCCGCGTTGAAAAACGCATCGGGGATCGCGGGTTCGGCATCCATCACCGCTTTGTAATAGGCGAGCGCATCGCTGTCGTAGGCGTCGGCGTCTTCATTCAATCCCGAACGGCGGTATGAGTTTGCGCGTTCGTCGAAAAAAAGAGCGGTGTTGAGTACGGTCGTCATATCGTCGGGATCCAGACCGCGGAGCGCGGAAAACATTTCTTCGGCGATATCGTAATCTTCGTTTTTCGCTTTTAAAATCGCCGCTTCGGAAAGTTCCCGTTTGATATTCGGCCGCGCTTTTTGCAGCAGCGCGCGGTAATAATCAGAGTGTTCGTTGTGTTTGTCGTAGGCGAGCACGGTGAGGATACCTGCGAGGATCTGCTCCTGCGTCAATTCTTCGGCTTTGAAGGTGCCGGGCGCATCTCCGGCTTTTTTTTGCACCGGCAGCGGAATTTCCGGATCGATGCGCATCGCATTTCGGGACAGAGAAAAATCTTCGGGAAGTTTAATGTAGTAAATCGTATCGAGCTGATTTGAGGGATTCATATTATTTTCCTGATATTGCATTTGAAATATTTTGTACCGACGTGCCGCTTCGAGCCGCCGCGGCCAGGCGCGCTTTCATCGCAGCGGCAGCCTGTTCGAGCGTCTGCGTCGCCGCGCTTTGTGTCTTTGGGGAAGTATCGAGGAGATTTTTTTTCGTCATCGTAAGATAATCGTTGATGTGCAGCTTGTACGCGGCAGGCACGGCTTCTTCATCGAACTTGATGCTCGCGGTAACGATGTCCTGACGGCCTTCGGCAAAATCGGCGTGGATGATCGAGCCGCGTATGTCGAGCGTTTCAGGCGGATCGTCGAAAATGATGCGCAGTACGGTTTCTTTTCCGCTTACGAATTTCGGCACTCCGAGCAAAACGACCTTTGCGCCTGAAAACGACAGATCGCGCAAAATGCACTTGCGCGGAACGTTTTGCACGTAGATGATCGTATCTTCTTTTTCAATGCCGAGCCGATACCGGGCTTCGCTTGTCATGACGATGCGCTCTTCTCTGCGCTTTATAAAATTGATGTTGGCTTCGATGAGTGCGCCGATTTTGACGATAAAATCGTCGGGCGGCCGCTGCGTATACGTGAGCGTTACGACGGCAAGGTCTTTCGAATCGGCGTATTGTGCCGTGTTCGTCACTTTTCCCGTGATAAAAAAACTCATCGTTTCCGAACCCTTGTCGATAAAAAAACAAAAACGCAGGCTGACAGGCGGAGCGTTTTTTTGCGTGATCGCCGTGAACGCGCTTCCCGTTTTGTCGAGGATTATCTTTGCCGCCAAAAGAGACGTTGAATTGATAATGCACGGCCATTGATTGCCGCCGCATTTGATGTATATTTCACGGGGAGCGACACGGAGCGTATGCAGAATTTCACGCGAAAAAATCACTTCTTTGTCGCTGTAGGAATCGTAGTAATTCGTTATCTGCTGATTGGTAGCGATCGCCATGATTTAAATGATAATCGATTGATATGCGTTCGTCAACGATAAGAAAATACCGTAGATCGGGATGCTCCGCCGCCGATTAAAAAAAAATACCTGCCGCGGGGGCAGGTATATGTGCCGTACGTTCCGGCTGCAAAATGCGGGGAACGTACGTAATCGGCACCGGATACGCAAAGGGCGCGTATCAATATGCCGATTTCGATTCGTGACGCGGATGCGTCTTTTTCATCAGCTTGCGCTGAAGCGCTTTGTTTTTGCGATTTAAAATCGTAGAGGGCTTTTCATAGAATTCGCGTTTTTTGTATTCGCGGATAATGCCTTCTTTTTCGACCATTCTCTTAAAACGTTTGATCGCTTTTTCAAGATTTTCGGAATCATCGACTGCAATAGTCGCCATCTGTTTCGCCCCCTTCTGACCGGTGTACCGAGTAAGAATCATACTATAACATAAAATGCGTATGTTTTGCAAGCAGGGGATTTTTTTGCTTTTTGATTTTTTCGGCAGCCTTTTTTATTTTAATAATTTTTTACTTCCGTGTTCATCGGCGTCCATTCGGCGGTGCGTATGCCGATGCGGAGTTTCGCGTGTACGCATAGGTATAACGATATTTTAAATATTTCCCTTGAAACCATAGGGGAAATAGGGGTGTTTTATACAGTCTAAATACCTTGACAGCTGAAAAACCTTGTGTTATATTAAAACGAAGTAACGGTTAAGTAACTGTGAAACATACGGTTGCCGTAAAATGACCGTCGGTCAGGCATCCGATGCAAAAATGGAGGTTTTTTGTATGAAAAAGATTTTAGGTGTTGTGCTGGCATCCGCTCTCGTAGCAGGCGCTTTCGCACAAGTTTCGTCGGGCGTCGAATTCAGATCCGTTCTTGATGTTGCCGATGTAACATTCAAAAAAAACGCTGATCCGACGCAGTCCTACCTCAAACAGGACAACAAGGATGATACGCATATCGGTATCAGCGCAGCGGGAAAGAATGTCAGCGCTACGGCTGAATTCAATGTCGATTTGAATACTATGACGCTCGGCGTCGGCGATGTATTCGCAACGTTCCATGTCGGCGGATTCAATCTTACCGCAGGTAAACTGGGCAGCCGCTTTACGAACCGCATGAGACAGTCCGTCGGAAAAATCATTAACGTGTCAATTGCAGAACCTGCCAAATACGGTATAGCCATTAAAGGCAATGTCGGTAACGATGCTGACAATATGACCAACGGTGCGAATCTTGCCATGATCGGCGACTATACGTTCGCGATCGGCGAATCAAAGCTTCTTGCGAAAGCCGCTATTTTCGACACGACCCCGGGTTTCCCGCAGCTCAAGAGCGGTTACGGCTTTGAAGCCGCTTTCCAGTCGAAACTCTTTACGCTCGATGCTGTTGTAAAAGTTCCCTATGCCAACACGGCTGTTACGGGTGTGTATTTATATATCGCGCCGGTTAAGATGCTCAGCGTTTCCGCAGGCGGTACGCTCGCTTGGGACAACCGCAGTTCGACGGAGAATTTCGCATTCGGTATCGATGCTCGCGTCCGCGTCGTTCCTATCGATGCTCTCGCTGTAACCCTTATGGGTAACTATTCGAACAATGCTGCAAAAGATTCCGGTGGAAATACGACCAATAAGGACGGTATGTACGTAACGCTCAACGGAACTTATATGCTCAACGATATGTTCGATCTTTTCTGCGAAGCCGGCTACTTTGATGCGGACGTGAAAGGTGAAACCAATAACAATATCAAATTCCAGGTCGGTACAACGGTTAAACCGGTTGAACACGTGACGGTTTCCGCTGCTGCTCAGGGCGTTGTTCCTCTCTATGAAGGCACGCAGGCTGACGGTACCGCGTCTTTCCAACTCGTAGTACCCGTTGCTTTGAAGGTTGCATTCTAAGCTGAACTTTCGAGTTTGAGCGTTCTTTTTTTGAGCGCTCATGCTGAAAAGCGAATCCCGCCGCATTGCGGCGGGATTTTTTTATGTTTCGATTTATGCGCCCGTTTTTCAAAAGGAATTTTCGGCGCTGGGAAAAAAGATTTTCCGAACCTTTGTCGGTTCGGATAAAAAGAGCGGTATTATTCTATAAAGCGCTGCGGAGGCGTGACGATCCAAATGGCTTCGGCGTCTTCGTCCGTTTTATTTTCAAGCATATGGGGTGTGCTTGCCGAAAACGACGCGCTGTCTCCCGCTTTCAGGTCGTATTCTTTTTCTTCATATTTGAGCGTGATCGCTCCTTTTGTGACGATACCCAGCTCCCAGCCGATGTGTCCGTACGAACCTCGGTGCGTACGCGAATGAGGCGGCAGCCGTATGACGTACGCTTCGAATTGATTGTCTTTTTCCGATTTGTCCGTGCGCGTAAGCTCTTCGTACTTGATCGTATCTTCCGAAACGGTTCTCCGTTCGTCGCTTCGCGTTATTTTGACGGGGCGCTTTCGCCTGTGTTCTTCAAACAGAAATTCCAAATTGATATCGAGCGCGTCGGCGAGTGCGAGCAGCGTATCGATGGCCGGCGAAACTTTATTGCGCTCGATCTGCGACACGAGACTTTCGCTCACTCCCGCTTTGTCGGCGACGACTTTGAGCGTCATACCTTTGTGTTCGCGCACCATGCGCAGTTTTTCACCGAAATGGTACGGTACGCGTTTGCTTTCCTTTTTGCCGGTTGAATTGATTCGCCTCATCGTTTTTCCTTTTATATGTTTTGCTCGGTGACGAATTGGATAAAGTAATCTTCGAGCGTTTTGTGCGGGCCGGGAAGTTTCATTCGCGCCCGCTCACGCGCATCGTCCCTCCGGATCGTGTACAGCGAATAAAAATCGCGGTAATCGAGTCCCGCATCCGTTTTGATATGCGTGCCGAGGTAATCGGCCACTTCGTCGCGTCCGATCGCCGCAATGCCCTTTGTCCGCAAAATCGTGCGCAGCTGCGAAATCTGCTCGTACGAAATACCGAATAAAAATTCTTCCATCGCTTGCGAAACGCCGGGCTCGCACAATTTATTTTTAATAAAACCGAGCCACTGTCCGCCCATTTGCATCGAAATGAGCAGGAGTTCGCTCGTGCCCATCATCGTGCCGAAAGCGGGCGCGAGTTTTCTGCGCGCAGTCCAGACTTCGTTGAGAATCGGCGCGATGACTTGGATGCGGTCGTCCGTGCGGTATTCCCACAGCATGAGCAGCGAATAGCCCCATTGACGGCGGATTTCTCGCGCCAGCGTTTTGTCTGCAATCAAATTCAAATATACGTCTTCGGCGAGCAGCGAAAACATCATCGTAACCGCTTCGGTCATAAGCTCTTCGGAAAGAGAAGCGGGCGCTTTGATCCTTGTGCTCTGTTTCGAAAGCGACGAAAACGTGTGCATCTTTGCGATGAGAAATCCTTTGCCGAGACTCGCTTTTGACGGCAAAAGCAGCGTTCTGTCTCCGGCTTCCTGATTGTCGATGAGCATTTCCACGAGCGTTTTCGGCGTACGCATGCCGCCCGGCAGATCGTGCTGTTCAAGGAGCGACGGAAACAGTGCGATCGCACGCGCAAGGTGTTCGAGGTCTTTCATCCTGTCTTTTATTATCAACACGCGCTCGGCATCCGCATCGTTCATATACACAAGCAGATCGTCGATGAGTTTTTTTTGTTTTTGCGAGAGGATGACGATGTTTTTGTCATCTCTGCTTCGCGCGATGTTGTCGGTATCATAGATGTGATTGATATCGACTGGAGAAGTATTCGTGTCCGTATCGCTTATCCTTTATTAATAATATGTGATTTCAATATATATTCCGCATACGAATGCAGGGTACGCGGTTCGGTTTATTCCGCCCGCAGCGCTTCCGTTTCGGCGTTCGGCGATTCCTGTGCATCGGCATTTTGCATGTTTTGCGCCGCGTCCTGCGCTTCATTCGCAGCTTCCGGCCGTTCGCCCGCCGTTGCGGTATTCGTTTGCACTTTGCTCGGCTTCGTTTCCGGTAATTTGTGTTTCGGGATCCGCTTCATGCCGATTTCAGCCAATTTATTGTACGCACCCGGCAGTACGCCCGGAGTCGTCGATGCGTACATATCGAGAATTTCTTTAAACGATGCGTATGCCGCCGCGTATTTTTTTTGCTTTAAATAGAGGTGTCCGAGTTCGTAGCGCGCTTCCACGTAAACCGACGAATCCATGCCGTAACGTGCGATCACCGTTTTATAATACGTTTCCGCATTTTTATATTGTGCGCTTCCGTACGCATTTTGTCCGAGCTGAATGAGCTGCGTCGACGTCAAATCTTCAGGGATATCTTTTACCGTGCGGCACGAAACAAATAAAAGCGCACCGCAAACCGCCGAGGTCAATGTAATAGCAGTAATTTTTTTCATAACACTCCCAGTGTACAATGAGAAGTATAAAAAAAGCAAGAGCTCGGCAATTCCGAGCAGTGCGGAGGAATTGCCGAGCGTCTTAATAAAAGAAAAACGGCTCGGCCGTTTTTTAACGCCCGACTTTCTATAAGATTCCGAGCAGTGCGGAGGAATTGCCGAGCGTCTCCTAACACAAAGCGCGCATAAATGCCGCGCTTTGTGTCCTCATAAGGAATTGCAGTCGGCTTTCATATCTTTTATTGCATCCGAAGGGATGAGATATGAAAGCCTCCGCACGGATAAAAGAAAAACGGCTCGGCCGTTTTTCAACTCCAGACTTCCTATAAGATTCCGAGCAGTGGTCGTTCGTGGTTTTCCAAAAACTTCAGTTTTTGGAAAGTTTCTTTGATTTACTATGCGATGTTTAAAATTAAGTCACTGCAATATAAAGACTTAATTTTAAACTCGTAGGCTGTCGAAAAAGTAACCGACTTTTGAGACAGCCGGCTCACTACCGTATTTTTGCTAAGCAAAAATACGCAGCCGTTTTGCCAAGATGCGACACGGCATCCGTGCCGTGAAGTGAGAAGTATGCCGCGCTTTGTATCTTCATAAAAAATCGTATGGGGCGTTGCGGGGTGTCCCCGCAGAGGGGGAAGCAAAAAAGACCGGAGCGCTTGAGCGCGAGGACTTTGAAGCGAGGGGGAGACTTCCCCCTTTGTGTAAGGATGTTTTAAAAAGGGGTTAAAAAAATTGACTTGCCTTGTTTTATTTGCTATACTTGTATAACATAGAAAATACGGAGACCCTGTATGTTGGCATTGAGATTAAAACCGGATTTGGAAAAGCGCCTCGCAACGCTTGCGGAAAAAACGGGCAGAACAAAAACGTTTTACGCCGTAAAAGCGATAGAGCAGCAATTGGACGATATGGAAGATTATTATCTTGCCGAGCAAGCTTACAATGAATGGGTTGCCGAAGGTAAAAAAACGTACTCGCTTGATGAGGTTTTCGGTTGAATGTTTACGATAAGTTTCGCGCCAAAAGCGAAGAAGCAGATTTCAAAGCTCAAAAAAACGGAGCGAAGCGCTATAGAAATATTCCTTAAAGAAAAAGTCGCGCAGGCAAAAGATAAAAAAGGTCTTTATGATATCGGCGGAACCGAATTGGTCGGAAATCCGAAGGGCCTTTGGCGATTTAAAAATAAGGAATTTCGAAAATACAGAATCATCGGTTATTTGGAAAATAAAGAATTGATAATAACGGTTTTAGCTGTAGAAAGCCGATCCGGTGTTTATAAAAATAAAGAAGATATTGCAAAAAAAGCGCGAAAAGGTTCTTTAGGCAATAAGGGAAAAGTATGAGGGCGTCTCGAAAAGCCGGCTTTGAGCAATTTTTTCGAGATTTCCGTATGTCGAGATTTTCGTATTGACTAAATACCCCCGCGAGAGTACGATTTTATATCGATTTAAAATCCGAAACGTTTTCCGTGTTATATTTTCAAAAAAAGCGGAGCGCCGCATATCGAGTGCGCCGCGTTTCCGCAGGGGGCGATTATGAAACGATTGATCGGCGTATTTGCAGTGTTGTGCGTTTTGGCCGGCTGCAAGGGAACGAATAAAACGAAGACGATTAAAATAGGTATCGTACAGCTTGTAGAACATCCGGCGCTTGATGACGCATATAAGGGCTTCGTCGCCGCTCTTTCCGAAGCGGGTTATACCGACGGAACGAATATTTCAATCGATTACGAAAACGCACAGGGTGAACAGGCGAACTGCGTTACGATCGCGCAAAAGCTCGTAAACAATCGAAGCGATTTGATCCTCGCGATTGCAACGCCTGCGGCGCAGGCTGTCGCGAATCTCACGAAAGACATTCCGATCCTCGTCACCGCCGTCACCGATCCCGCAAGCGCAAAGCTTGTCAAATCGAACGATGCGCCGGGTACGAATGTTACGGGTACGTCGGACTTGACGCCGTGCGCCGCGCAGATCGATTTATTGAAGCGTCTCGTGCCGAACGCGAAAACCGTCGGCATGCTGTATTGTTCGAGCGAACAGAACAGCGTCTTTCAAATCGGTCTTGCAAAAGCGCAGTGCGATAAACTCGGGCTTGCATACATCGACGCGACGGCATCGAGTACGAACGAAGTGCAGCAGGTGACGCAGAGTCTTGTCGGTAAAGTGGACGCGATCTACGTGCCGACGGACAATATGTTTTCATCGAGCATCGTGACTGTCGTGCAGGTTGCGAACGAACATAAAATTCCGACGATCGTCGGAGAAGAGGCGATGATAAAGCGCGGTGCGCTTGCGACTTACGGCATCGATTATTATGCGCTCGGAAAACAGACGGCTTCTATGGCTATCGATATTATTAAAAACGGGAAAAAGCCTGCGGATATGCCGATTCAATACCTCGAACATTGTACGCTCGGTATCAACGGCGATACGGCGGCAAAGATCGGTATTTCGATTCCGGACGATTTGAAATGAACGAAAGCGTTCGAAAAATTCGCTTTTCGCATACGATCGATAACCGGCATGGCCGTTTGCCGCCGGCGGAGTTTTAAGTAAAGATGGGTTTGTTGTTTGCTGTGCACGGCGCCCTTGCCGTGGGTATTTTATGGAGCGTGATGACGCTCGGCGTATACATTACGTTTCGAATCCTCGATATAGCCGATCTCACCGTCGACGGAAGTTTTGCGACGGGCGGGGCGGTTTCGGGCGTACTCATCGCGCACGGCGTGCATCCGCTCCTTTCGCTTTTGACGGCTTTTGCGGCAGGTATGCTTGCGGGTCTTGCGACCGGTCTTTTGCACACGAAAATAAAAATACACGTGCTGCTCGCGAGCATCCTCACGATGATCGCTTTGTATTCCGTCA
Source organism: Treponema socranskii subsp. paredis ATCC 35535 (assembly GCA_000413015.1). GTDB lineage: Bacteria > Spirochaetota > Spirochaetia > Treponematales > Treponemataceae > Treponema_D > Treponema_D paredis. The sequence goes on along the minus strand of KE332515.1, from coordinate 1,267,102 downwards.
ATATCCGTATTATGGGCAAGGCCAATACGCCGCTGCTCGGCGTCAATACGGTACTGACCTTTTTTACCGATAAGTGCGGTTTTACCGCGGCGAACGCTTCGCTTGCCGTCGGTGCCGTTTTTGTCGCGTGTATCGTCGCTCTTATGTATTGGTTTTTCGGAACGGAAATCGGTAGCGCCATGCGTGCGACGGGAAACAACGAGCGGATGGTGAGAGCGCTCGGCGTCAACACGGACACGATGAAAATACTCGGTCTCATGCTCGCAAACGGTTTCGTCGCGCTGTCGGGCGGACTTGTCGCGCAGAGTCAGGGATACGCGGACGTCGGTATGGGAACGGGCGTCATTGTCATAGGGCTCGCGTCGATCATCATCGGGGAAGTGGTATTCGGAAAGCGCTTTGCGTTTTGGTATAGGCTTTCGGCGGTCGTATTCGGTTCGGTCATTTATCGAATCGTCATCGCGATCGTACTGCAGCTCGGATTGAAATCGACCGATTTGAAATTGTTTACGGCGATCATCGTCGCATCTTCCCTTTCCGTTCCCGTCGTCAAAGAGCGGGTTGCTCACCGCCGCCGTTCGGCTATACCCGGCACGAATGCTTCGGATGCGGAAGTTCCGCGCGATACGGACGTGACCGACACGGCAGGAAAATAAGCGATGTTAAAATTATTCAACGTATCGAAAACATTCAACCGCGGAACGATCACCGAAAAGGTCGCGCTCAAAAATATCAATCTTGAAATCGACGACGGGGATTTTATCACGGTTATCGGGGGAAACGGCGCGGGGAAATCGACGCTGCTCAATCTCATCGCAGGTATTCACTTTACCGACACGGGTTCTCTTTTTCTCGACGGTATGGATTTGACCGGCATGCCCGAATACGTGCGTGCGAAATACTTGGGCCGTGTGTTTCAGGATCCGATGATGGGGACGGCGGCAAATATGCAGATCGAAGAAAACCTCGCGCTTGCGATGAGGAGGGGTAAGCGGAGAACGCTTTCATGGGGCGTGCAGCCTGCCGAACGCACGCTCTATCGCGAAAAGCTCGCCCTTCTCGGTTTGGGGCTCGAAAAGCGTATGACGAGTAAAGTCGGTCTTCTTTCCGGCGGACAGCGTCAAGCGCTTACGCTGCTCATGGCGACGCTGCAAAAACCGAAACTGCTTTTGCTCGACGAACACACTGCCGCCCTCGATCCGAAAACCGCGAAAAAAGTGCTCGATTTGACGGAAACCTTTGTCGCCGACGAAAGACTGACGACCTTTATGGTGACGCACAATATGAAAGACGCGATACGCTGCGGCAACCGCCTCATCATGATGAGCGAGGGACGTATCATCTACGACGTGCGGGGCGACGAAAAGAAAAATCTCCGCGTCGAAGATTTATTAAAGCGTTTCGATGCCGCAGGCGGAGAAGCAAACGATCGCCTTTTGCTTTCGTAAAACGGCGGGCCGGAGGCGCCGGTAAAAAATACTCGGATAAATCGATTGAAAATTATATAATTATGTATTATAATTGGTAAATTGATGAGCTGTAAATCAAGCTGTACGGTTTAAGAGGTTTTGCATGAGCGATACAAATTCCATCAGGTTAATCGAAAAATTCAAGCCCGCTATGAGAACGTTTTTTTCCGTAGCGTTTTTTTTACCGCTTTTGACTTGCGGCCCCATTCTCGTTTTTATCCGCGCTATTTCCATGTCGGATATGATGAAAATGGCTATGACGCCCATGAACTATATCGGCGCCGTGATTTTCAATATCATCATTCCTTTTATCCTCTACACTTACTATGAAAATGCCATCATCAAATACGACGGCTCTCAAGCGTCGGTCGTAAAAACGAACCGCATGGTAAGGAATTTCGAAGCGATCAGTATTTTGGCGATAAACCTCAACGGTGCGGCCATGTTTATATTTTCGACGATAAGCTGCCGTATGCAGGGCATCGAATACGATCCCCTCGTGTGGTTTTTTGTTGCCGAAGGTACGACGTTTTTGTTCGGCCTGCTTATGTATGTCCCGTTTTCCGAAATATTCGAAGATCATATCCATAACCTTCCTATAAAGAAAGAATATATAACGCTTTCGGTTATGGCGAGAAATACGTTCATCACGGGCTTCAGTTTTTTGGGCGTTATATTTTTAGTATTGGCTCCTATGTTTTCCAAAGGAAACGCCGATATGGATACGGTGCCGCTCTTTTTTGCCCGCGTTTTGCCCATTCTGATCGTAACGAGTACCGTCGCCGTTTTGGACTCTTTCCTTTTTATACGAAGCATGAATAAGCGTATCAGAGCCATTACGCGATTTTCTTCGTATCTTTCCAAAAACGATTATACGCAGCGGAGTATAGTCGTAACGAGCCGCGACGATTTCGGCGTGCTTACGGCGGACTTAAATCAATTTTACAATGTCATGCGCCGCCTGCTCCGCGCCATTATGAGTACGGTCGCCGTTTCTACCGATTCGGCGGGCAATCTTTCCGAAGGTATGGGTGAAACCTCTTCGAGTATTTTGCAAATCGTTGCGAATATCGAATCGGTAAAAAGCAAAATCGTCAACCAGGCGGCCGGAGTCGAAGAAGCTCAGGCGACGGTCAAAAACATGGTTTCCTATATCAACGAACTTGATAAAAATATCGAATACGAAAAAACAAGTATCGATTCGTCGTCGACTGCGGTCGAACAGATGGTCGCAAATATCCGATCGGTTACGAGTACTTTGAGAGCGAGCGGTGTTGCAGCGCAAAAGCTCAGTGACGCCTCTGATAACGGACGCGCCGCCATAGAACAGGCGGTCGACCGTGCGCGCGACGTTCTCGAACGCTCCGAAGGTTTGCTTGAAGCGAGTAATATCATCCAGAGTATAGCCGATCAGACGAACCTTCTCGCTATGAACGCAGCTATCGAAGCTGCACACGCGGGCGAAGCGGGTAAGGGTTTTTCCGTCGTTTCCGACGAAATCAGAAAGCTCGCCGAACAGTCGAACGAGCAGGGTAAAACGATCAGCGAACAGCTGCAGGAACTTCAGGAATCGATTCAGCAGGTATCCAACGGCACGACGCAGGTAAAAAATCAATTCGATACGATCTTTTCTCTTGCCGACGACGTTACCGAGCAGAACCGCACCGTTATGTCCGCCATGCAGGAACAGACTACGGGCAGTTCTCACGTACTCGAAGCCATGACCGAAATCAAATCCACGATCGAACTTGTTGTAAAGAGGTCTGCCGAATTGACGAACGGCGGTAAGCAGATCGCGTCGGAGATGACTTCTCTTGCCGGTTTGACGGAAGAGATCAACAGCGCTATGACTGAAATGGCAAACGGCGCTCAGTCGATCATCCACTCGGTGCAGAATGCCGAAACCGCGACGACTGCAAACCGCGAAAACATACAAAAACTTTCGGATGAAATCAACACCTTTACCGTAAACCGCTAGGTGCGTGTACAGTGCGCGGTGCCGTACCGCGCTTCGCGTGCTGTATACTCTTCCCGATAATGCCGTATGCTTCTTATTAATAATTGCCCTTTTCATAAATTTATTATATGATGAGGGTATGAAAGAAGCGGAAAAAGACAATATTCGGAAAAACGTCAAATTTTCAATCGGCGCAAAACTCGTTCTCATTATTTCGGTGCTTACGATTTTGTCGCTCGGCGTTATAACTCTTTTGGTTACGTGGTTCGGCGGACAGGATGTCCGCATCAGCGCGGAAGAAAACAACAGCACGGTAAATGCGCAGGCGGCGAGTTTGGCTGAAAAAGATCTGTCATCGCTCCGCGCAAATGCGTTTTTGCTGTTGGATATTTTAAACAGAACGGGAAGTACGAGTTCTTTTGCCAAAGAAACGGCGGATTTTTATTTTGAACGCAATCCGTCGGTCGCTGCCGTTTTGGTTACCGATTCGAGGAGACAGGGCGGCTTGGAACGAAAGCTTTTGAGTACGCCGTTTTTTTTATCGAACGAATTGGATCCTTCGCTCATTGACGCTTTTTTGGCGCAGTCGCGCGATACGATGCTGCAGACGGAACGCGGTATTACGCACGTGATAAACGCTTCTCCGGTATTCGATATCCCTATGCTCGTGCTATGCTGGCCGTACACGGAAAAAGGTTTGCGGCAGGGCTTGGCTGTCTTTTTTTCCGCCGAAAAACTTTCCGACAGTTTCGGTGCGGGTACGCTGCAGACGACGTATTTGGTAAACGGCGAGGGTGATATTTTAATTCATCCGGATTTCAATTTGGTAAAAAACGGCGCCAATGTCGGCAATTTTCCGCTTTTTACGCAGATGAGGGAAAACGGAGATACGAACCGTCAGCTCCTCGTTACCGACGAAGACGGCAAAAAATATTTCGGTTCGTACCGCCGCCTTTCTTTCGGTGAGCTCGCCGTTTTGACGACGGCGGACGCCGCCGTTCTTTTGGAGCCGGTTGCCGAAACGACCAAGCGCAATATTTATTTGAGCATCATCGTTTTGTTTCTCTCCGTTATGTTCATCTGGTTTTTTTCCAAGTCGATCAGCCGTCCGGTAAAAACGCTTGCGCGTGCCGCAGAGCAGATCGAGCAGGGAGAGTTCGAACTCGATTTGAAGCCGAAAACGAGAGATGAAATCGGTCTTTTGACGTCGAGCTTCGTAAAGATGAGCAAGGGGCTTGCCGAACGCGAGCGTCTCAAAGATTCTTTCGGCCGCTTTATCAATAAAGAAATCGCCGAGCTTGCCATGCGCGGCGAGCTTGCGCTCGGAGGGGAAACGAAGGACGTAACGGTTTTCTTTTCCGATATCCGCTCGTTCACTTCGATTTCCGAAAAACTTACGCCGGCGGAAGTCGTCGAGTTTTTGAACGAATATATGACGGCGATGGTCGAATGCGTGAACATGACACACGGCGTCGTCGACAAATTTATCGGAGACGCGGTTATGAGCGTGTGGGGCGCTCCGACTTCGGCGGGAAGTCCGAAAGAAGACGCGCTCAACTGCATCCGCGCGGCGCTCCGTATGCGGGCTGCGCTCATAGTCTTTAACCGCGGACGCGGCGGAGATAAAAAACCCATTATCCGCATAGGATGCGGTATCAATTCCGGCCCCGTCGTTGCAGGTCAAATCGGTTCGACGCAGCGTATGGAGTATACGGTCATCGGGGACGCCGTAAACCTCGCTTCCCGCACGGAAGCGCTCAATAAGCCGCTCGGTACGGACATCCTCATTACCGAATACACCTATGAGCTTGTACGCGACCGCGTACTCGTCGAAGAGATGCCGTCCGTTACCGTCAAAGGCAAAGAAAAGCCGCTTCGCATGTTTGCCGTCGTCAATATGCCCGACGAAAGCGACATTCCCGGCGCAGGCGCGAAAGGTCCGAAGTCGCTTGCGCAGATCAGACAAGTGCTCGGAATCCCGACTCCCGATTTTGCAAAGGTAGATCTCAATGAAGATGAAAAGAAATACAAAATACAGTCCTGATTCCGTATCGGGCGTATTGCAGGATATCTTCGTTGTGCTCTTTTCTCTGTCCGTCATCGGATGTACCGCATTTTTATTTTTTAATAATTTAAATAAAACGATCGAGCGGAACGATAAGACGCCTGTCGCAACCGTTTCGTATAAATACAAAAGCGTACAGCGCAAATTTCTCGACCGCTCCGTGTGGGACAGGCCCGTGCAGTATTCGCCCGTATATAACGGGGACATTATCCGAACCGCGCCTTCATCCGAAGCGACGATTTATTTTCCCGATCAAAACGTCATAAACGTCGGCGCGAATACGATGATCCAGATTTTCAAGCAGGCACAAAAAGACGAAACGGCCGTGCAGGTTGCCGAGGGAAGCGTTTCCGTACAGACTGTCGGTTCGAAAGTTGCGGTCAAAGCGGACGACGTTTCCGTTGCAGTTGAAAAAGATTCCGTGCTGCATGTGCAGAAATTCGAAAGTGCCGAAAAAGAGGCGGGAAACGTTTTAACGCCGACGGGTGAAACCTCTTCCTCCGGCAGTATCTTTGCGGGAAAAGATGCCGAGCGCGGAAGCGCCGTCCGGGGAGAAAGCGCATCTGCAGGCGGCATGCTCCGTTTGACGGTTGAAAAAGGAAGCGCGGCCATGACCGCGCTCGAAGAGGCAGGATCCGATGCGCGTGCGGTGCGAAGCGGCGCTGCAGCCGCCGTACAACCGACGGTGCTCTCCGAGGGAGACGTCGTACAGGCGGGGAATAAAGCCGCAGTGTCCATGATACGCCCTGCTCCGGGAGCAAGACTTATCAATCAATATAAGCGGGTGCTTCCGGTATCGTTTTCGTGGCGGAGTTCGTTTCCCGACAATACCGAACTTTTTTTGGAAACTTCTCGTAACCGGAATTTTACAAACGCCCGCAGACTTTCGGTTAAAGGATTGCAAGAGGTGACGCTCTATGAAGAAGCGGGAACCGTATATTGGCGGATCTATGCGGCAGACAGGGGAGCGCGCGACGAATCGGCGGATTCGGGAAAGTTTATCGTTTTGGATGCTCCTCCTCCCGTGCCGCTTGAACCTGCGCCCGATCGCCGCTTTGCGTATAAGGAGACGATCCCCGCGGTGCGCTTTTTGTGGAAGGGCAACGAAGTTTCTTTATCGTATACGCTCGAAGCCGCAGACAATCCCGATATGCGTAATCCCGCGGTGCGTAAGCACGTGAGCGGAGAGACGGTAACCTTGCCGAATTTGCGCGAAGGGGTGTGGTATTGGCGGGTGACGCCGAATTATATTGCGGATGAAAGCGTAACGGCAAAGCCGTCGGAAGTGTCGGCGTTTTCGATCGAAAAGCAAAAAGAACTTCCCCCTATCGAACTGATTTCTCCGAGCGCGATCGCGGATACAGCCGACGGAAAAAGTCTGGCCTTTTCGTGGAAGCGTGCGGGCGAAGCGGTAAAATATCGGCTCGTTATCGCAAAAAGCGAATCCATGCTTGACGCCGTTGTCGAGCGTACAAGCGATATCAATTACTGTGAATTGAAAAATGCCGCGAAAACGCTTCCGAACGGAACTTACTATTGGATGGTGGAAGGACTCGACAAAAACGGCGAGCGTTTAACTTCGAGCGCTCATTCCGCATTTCGCAGCCGCGATAACGAAGTCGTTTTGCGTTCGCTCTTTCCTCCCGACAATTATGTTTTGGCAGATACGCTGTGTCTCGACACGCGCTTTACGTGGAAGACGAATTTGGAAGGCGAGCAGCGTTTTCAAGTATCCGCTTCGGAAGATTTTTCATCTCCCGTACTGAATGTGAAAACGCAGGGCTCCGGTATCGACGGGATCGTTTTGCCGCAAGGCGATTATTTTTGGCGCGTGTCGGTCAAAAGCGAATTTGAAGCGCTCGAAACACAGCCGAAACGATTGACCGTAGCGCCCGCACTTCCTCCGCCCGAACTCGTGGGCATAGGGGATGTAGTTGTCATTCATCCGAAAAAAAAGAATACCTTTGCGTGGACTGCCGTTCCCGGCGCAGATTATTATCAAGTGAAGATCACGAAGCCCGGTTTGAATTCCGAACCGCTGTACGAAAATCTGTACATCACCGATACCGATGTGGAGATGGCGCTCCAGTCCATACAGGACGGCGATTATATAATGAGCGTGCAGGGCTTTGCATCTTCGACGCTGACGTCGAGCAGGCGTTACAGTTACGCCGCCGATAAAGCCTTTATGCTCAAGCACTTGCGTCCGGTAGAACTCGTATCGCCCGAACACAATGCAAAGATCGGCGGTGTGGATGCGGCGCTGAATCCCGGTCTTTTGAAGTGGTCTTCCGTTGAAAAACCCGTAAAAAGCCGCCTCGTGCTCGAAAAGGCGGGGCAAAGAGGCAGCGTGCTTTCCGTTTCGGATCCTTCTTTTTCCGTAAAGCTTCCGCCGCTTACGGCGGGAAACTATAGGTGGAGGGTTATTGCTGCGACCGGAGATGGATTCGACATATCGTCGCTGCAGGACAGCAGTTTTACCGTTTTACCGATACCGCCGCTTGAAAAGGTCGCTTTCGTATTCCCTGCCGACGGCGAAACGCTCGGTGTAAGCTTTTTCAAATCAAACCGGAGCATCGTGTTCCGCTGGAAAAAGAACGGAGAAGCGACACACTACGTAATCCGCCTTTACAACGAAAAAAAGCAAAAGATTTTCGAGCGCGAAATCACCGCTCCGGCGGCATCTTCCCGTACGGGCGGCGACTGTACGTTCGAGTTTACCGATCTCGCACAATTGTCACGCGGAATTTTTTATGCGGAAGCGATACCTGAGCGGCGGCTGAAAGACGGCACGCTGTTTCAAAACGGCATTGTTTCGAGCCGCCGCTTCGTCATCGATTTGCCGAAAGCGGCATCGGTGGAAACCGATGCGCCCGGAGTGCTCTATGGAAAATAAGCGATGTACCGCGGCGATTTTGTGCCTGCTTTTGCTGTTTCCGCTCGCCGCACAGAGCAGAGGCGGCCGCTCCGATTCCGATAAGCACTATTTTATACAAGAGGGGGAAGCGGGTGCGGTGCTCTATCAGCGCCTGTCATGGGAAGCCATCAACGATATATTCGGCTTTGAATTCCGACTCGAACAAAGAGATGCGGCAGGCTCTTGGCATGAAATCGACAAAAAAATCGTACGCGATAATTTTATCGACGTGTCGCTGCCTCCGGGAAATTACCGCTATAAAGTAACCGTCATCAATTTACTCGAACAAAAAGAAGCCACAAGCGCGTATCGGAATTTCGATATATTGATCGCCTATCAGCCGGAAGTCGAATCCGTGTCGCCGCGCCTCATTTACCTTGACGAATTTTTCGACGGAAAATTCAGCGTTACGGGCGGCAATTTTTTCGACGATACCGTTTTCGTATTTGAAAAGTCGGGCGGCGGGACGATAACGCTCGAGCCTGCGGAAGTGTCGAAAGACGGCAAAAAGGCGCGCTTCGAATTGAATGCGAACAGATTTCAGCCGGGTACCTATGTCTTTATTGCGCGCGACAAAAGCGGTCTCTCCGATAAAAGCGAAGAAGTGATTTTTCGCTTTCAAAAACCGGTCGATACTTACGTTTCGCTCGGTTACGCATTTACGGGCTTTACGGGAGAAAGCGTATTCAAAACGTATTATAATCGTACCGTCGCTCCTTTGGGCGGAGCTTTCCGCTTTACCGTGCTGCCGTTTAAAAGAACCTACGGTCACTTCGGGTTTAACGTAAATTACAGTGCGGCAATGCTGCGGAAACAGTTCGACGATTATACGCTCGACGGTGCGCTTATGCTGACGCACGTCAATGCTGCATACGTGTATCCTATCATCAAGCACCGTTTGAATCTCGGCATACACGCCGGAGCGGGCGCCGTATTTTTGATGCAGAGCAAATTTTCGTTCGGCGGCAGCGCGGAAAGCCCTGCGTATTGGTATTGGGGATTCGATATGGACGCCGGAACCGCGCTGCAGGTTTTTGTTTATAAAAAGATGTATCTTGAACTCAATGTCGATCACTTTTTTGTGTTCAGGGACGGATTGCCGAAGTATATGTTCCAACCGCAGTTTTCCGTCGGCTGGATGTTTTAGGGAAACGACGCAATATTTGTTTTTATGAGGGAGTCGGCTATGAAACGATCAGATAAAAATTTTATACGCGCCGCCGTGTGTGCGGCAGGCATCGTGCTGCTTTTCAGCGTGACGGCGTGTAAAGAATTGCTTGCAGATATAGAAGAGGATTTTTCGTATTGGGCGTCGGAACCCGTCATCACCGGTTTTAGAGCGGCATCTCCCGTATCCGTGAACGCTGCGGGCGTTCAGTGCGTACCGTCTGCAAGTCCTGCGGTGCTTACGTTTACCGTGCGCAATCCCAAAAACTTTTCGTTTATAATGCCGGGTATGCCCGGCTCTCCGACGGATATCATAAGTTTCGGAAGCGGCATAAGCGCTTCGCAAGGTACCGATTATACGCTTGTGCAAAGCACACGCGATACTTTGACCCTTACATATACATCGGCTTTTTTGGAACGGTACGAGTACGGCAACGGCAACATCGGAGCCGCGATCAAGCTTTACAGTACCGACGGCAGAAAGTTCAATCGAATTTATAAGTTTGATTTGGAAGCGAACACCGTTCCCGTTTTGGAGTACGCGGGGATCGGAAAAACGCAGGTAGGAAGCGAATGGTTCTATGTGCTTTTATTCCGCGTAAAAGATATGGACACAATGATAGGCAGTCCCGCCGAAAGCGTACATAAAGACATCGACACAATGAACGTTACGGCAGGCGGCGTATCACTTTCCCCTATTACTTTGAGCGTTACAGGTTCGGATTTTGCAACGGGCGGAGACCTTTTAGCGCCGTTAGCGGTACAAAAACTTAAATCAACCGATCCTGATCTTTCGGGGAGCGGGCTTCTCCGCTTAAAGACCGATGTAAAAGTCGGCGGCCCGACAAAAAGATATGCCGTCAGCGTAAAAGATACGCAGGGTTTAAGATCAAACCTCATAGAGGCGAACACCGATACGACCAGGCTTGATCCTGTGAAATTATTTGACGATTCGAGCGTAAGTGCAGCGCAAATTACAGGAACAACGGCGGGTGCTCCGAAAGTATTTGCGGACATGAACGGAAAAAGCCTCGAGGCAAGGGTCTCTCCCGACGGAGTCGGCATAACGGGAAAAATCTATAAGAAAAACGGCGGAAACTGGACAGAGACGGATACCGTAAGCGGCACAACGACCGCTGCGATAAACTTACCGGCGCTCGGTTCTTCGGAAGAGGCGGTATACAAAATCACTTTGAAAGCGCACTTGACCGGCTATGATGACAGCGATGAAACGGAATTCTATGTAAACTTACTGCGGTTGGAGCCTCCCGTCCTTAAAATAAGACAGAACTTTGCTGACAGCAATGCCGCTTTACACAGTATTTCCGCAGGAAGTGCAGGCTATGTTTCCGAGGACATCATACCCGATGCGAACTCGTATGTCGCTGCAACCCCGCTGGTTATTTATAACGCAGCCGGCAAAGTAGAGTTGTCTCTTACCGTACCTGCAGGTGTTACGGCGAAGTATAAGGTGGGTAGCGGATCCGAACAGTCGGGAAGCTCGATAGCATTAAATGTCCCGGGACCATATACGCTTAAAGTATGGGCTGAAAAAGGCGGAGCCGTGATCGACAGCCCGGAATTCCATATTCAGGTTATAAACAGTGTCGACACTTATGAGCGGCTTAAAAACCTTGTACAAAACACTCCCGCGCGCGGTACGGGGCAGGGGCAGTATAATTATAGCAACAGCATAGATATTAAAATCGGGGGCGACCTGAGCGCTTCCTCCGCCGATACCGAAATAGCCGTAACCGGCGGCAAAAAACTGATGCTGTCAAGCGGTACCGTCCGTATCATCGATGCAAATAATAGCGGGCGCATATTTAAAATAAGCGGCAGCAACTCGGAGCTTGAGCTGCTTAATATAAAACTTACAGGCGGTGATGCCGCCGACGGAAACGGTGGGGCGGTTTGTGTCGAAGCCGGCGGCACGCTTGATCTGTTCGGCAGCACCGTCATTACCCCGTCGACGGGAAGCGATATAAACACGCAGGGTAAAAACGATGTTTATCTTGCAAACGGCACTTCGATTAAACTGGACGCTACTTTGCTTGGTGCCGCACCTATTGCCCGCATTACACCCCAAGGGTACAACAACGGAAATACGGTGCTTACGGGTACAGCCGTCGGCACTGAATATCTGAAGTTCAGCGTAACACAGCGAAAAGATTCGGAGCACGTATGGAAAATAGGAAGTAGCGGAAACTTGATAAGCGTTTCCAGTGTTATAAACGGCACGGATCCCAACGCGTGGAAAAAACTGAAAGAGGCCGTGCAAAATTCTCCCGAAGGCAGCATTATCACCATAAACGGCGAAATTAAAGCGACAAACGCTCTCAACAACTCGGGCGAAATTGTCATTAACGGCACCGTCACGATAAAGGGCAAAACCGGAGCCGGTTCCGATATACTTAATGCAAACAGTACCGGTACGAGCGCTCCTACAACGAAGCACCGCATATTTAAAGTACAAAGCGGCAAAACGCTCATGCTTGAAAACCTGACGCTCAAAGGTGGCGAAGCCTCGGAAGCGGGCGAAGCAGGTTTCGGCGGTGCAATTTTCGTAAAGGGCGGAGCTCTTGCAATGACAAACTGTACCCTTACGGATAATACGGCAACCCGCGGCGGAGGAATCGCCTTTAAAGACGGTAAAGGCATGACGCTTACAAACTGCAAGATAAAAGAGAATGAAGTAACAAACGGCGACGGCGGGGGTATTAGCTTTGAAACCGGTACCTACACTTCCGAATACACGATAACCGGCGGTGAGATTTCAGAAAACAAAGTAATCATGACTGATTCCGTAAACCAATACTCCGGCGGCGGTATTGCTGTAGGAAACCTTGGTATAAATATCACGATTGACGGCTGTACAATAAAAGACAACAGGATACGGGGTGCTTCCGGCAAAAATCCGCGCGGTGCAGGTATGTGGTTCGGCCTTGGAGTAAACTGCACCATAAAGGGCAACACCACAATAGAAAATAACAAGGCTCACGAAACCGGCAATGAAGCCAATCTTATAGGACAGGGCGGCGGTATTCAGGTTGACAGCGGAACTCTTAGAATAGAAGACAACACTGAAATAATCGGTAACGGTGCAAAAAGCGGCGGCGGTATCTATGTGCAGGGCGGTGTGATCACTCTGATCGGAAGTGCAGTCGTTACTCCCTCAAGCGGAAGCGATGAAGACAAGCCGGGCAAAAACGATGTTTATTTGGGGAACGGTCGTACGATAAAAATTGTCGATATCTTGACCGGTACCGCTCCCGTTGCGCGCATTACGGTAGCGGACGACAAATACAAACCAATGACGCAAGTGCTTGAAGGCGATATAAGATACGGCCAACCGAAGAACTACACCAAGTTTACCGTAACGCCGAAAGGCAGCCAGAAGTGGGAAGTAGACATGGACGGATTCTTGCAAAAGACGCCCGTAGTTATAAACGGCTCGGATAGCGGCGCATGGCAAAAACTCAAAGCCGCGGTTACAGCAGCGGCGGACGGCGATGTCATCACCGTAAACGGTGAAATCAAAGCGACAAACGATTCCGGCAATTCGGGTGAAATCGTTATCAACAAAGACCTCACGATACAGGGAAAGACCGGAGCGGGTTCGGACATACTTAACGCAAACGGCGATGTACTCGAATATTCAAACTCTCACCGCATTTTTAAAGTAACAGACGGAAAGACACTCACGCTCGAAAAGCTGACGCTGAAAGGAGGAAAGGCAGAAAAGGCTTCAAGCGGTAATCTCAATGCGTCAGGCGGCGGTATACTCCTTGAAAGCGGAATCGTGTCGCTCAGTCATGTGACTGTTTCCGACTGTAAGGCAATAACCACCGCCGGCAACAAAGGACAAGGCGGCGGAATATACGTTAAATCCGGAACGCTTACTATGGACAATTCCATACTTTCCGCAAATACGGCATCAGAGAGCGGCGGCGGTGTGTATGTTGGTAATACCGGAACGTTTGAGATGCAAGGCTCCTCATGCATTACTCCCTCAAGCGGAAGCGATAAAGACAAGCCGGGACAAAACGACGTGTATTTGGAGGGCGACCGTAAGATAAAAATTGTCAATATCTTGACCGCTACCGCTCCCGTTGCGCGCATTACGGTAGCGGCTGCGAACTACGGTGTGGCTACGCAAGTGCTTGAAGGCGATATAACAAACGGCCAACCGGAGAACTACACTAAGTTTATCGTAACGCCGAAAGGCAGCGAGAAGTGGGAAATAAACAGTACCGGATGCTTGCAAAAGACACCCGTAGTTATAAACGGCTCGGATAGCGGCGCATGGCAAAAACTCAAAGACGCAGTTGCCGCAGCGGCAGCAGGCGATACCATCACCGTAAGAGGCAGCGTAAAGGCGACAAACGCTTCCGGTAACTTCGGTGAAATTGAAATTAACAAAAACCTGACGATACGGGGCGAAACCGGAGCGAATTCGGACATTCTCGATGCAAACAGCGGTAACCTCGGCTCGAATGCCCGCCGTATTTTCAGCGTTACCTCCGGTACGCTCAAACTGAGCGGTCTGACACTTAAAGGCGGAAAGGCGGCGGCGGGTGCAAACGGAGGCGGCGTGTATGTTAGTAACAGCGGTGCGGCGGAACTTTCGGACTGTGTCATCGAAAACTGCACAGCGGATGTAGGCGGAGGAATAGGAGCTTCGGGTACCGCAAAGCTTACGAACACAAGTATTAAAACCTGTGTGGCAGCCTCAACATCCAAGGGCGGCGGAGCCGTGTACGCAAAAGGCTGCACAGTCGAACTGGAGGGCTGTACCCTTACGGGTAATAAAGCAAATGACGGCGGTGCAATTTACGTATATGGCGCAATCGTCAACATAACAAACTGCACCCTTACGCGTAACACGGCGGAAAAGAACGGCGGCGCAGTATATGCAGCAAAAGACGGCAGTTTTGTCTCCACCGTAACAATCAAAGGCGGTACCATCGGCGGCACGGGCACGGACGCAAACACGGTAACCGATCCGTATGGCTTCGGCGGCGGCATCTATATCAATGATGATTGTACTTTGAAACTAGAAAAGTATATGGGGAATGGCGTACGGATTATCGGCAACAAGGCAGGGAGGGCCGGCGGTGTGCGTGCAAATAACTCAACCGTTATCATGACCGGCTGTACCTTTAGCGACAACAGTGCGACAGACGGCACCCCCTTGGGCGGCGGCGGGGGCGTGTATACCCACAAAGGAACGCTCTCCATGACAAACTGCACCCTTACGCACAACACGGCAATAAAAGGCGGCGGCGTGATTCTCGAGGGCACAAACACCACCATGTCGAACTGCACCCTTACGCGCAACGAGGCAGAGAACGGCGGCGCAATTTACGTAAAGAAGACCGACGACGGTATTGCCTCTAACGTAATAATTGCAGGCGGCACCATCGGCGGTACGGCGGGCACAGACGCAAACAAAGCGACAGGCTCAAACGGCTCAGGCGGCGGCATCTATGTAGGCGAGCATTGTGGTTTGAATCTTCAAGATTCCACAGGTACCGGCGCGCAGAGCTTACGGATCATCGGCAATCAGGCGGCAAAAGGCAAAGGCGTATATGCAAAAAACACAATAGTAGCTATGAAAGACCGCGCACAAGTTCACGAAAACAACGATGTGTATTTGGACAGCGGCTCAAAGATACGTGCCGACAGCGTCTTAAACCCGCCCGGCGGAACCGCCGCCTGTATTACCGTACCGGACGACAAATACAACACGGGTACGCAGGTGCTTCTCGCCGGTACGGGCGTAACCCTTGCAAACGAAGCGGGCAAGTTCACCGTAACGCCGAAAATCGTAGGCGGTACAACACAGCAGTGGCAAGTAAACAATACAGGATACTTGCAGCCGAAGTGATACCGGTACCGTTTTCCGGTTACTAATTGCAAACGGAACGGAAGCTGTGCTGTAAGGAATCGGCCGTCCCCTTATTCTTCGTACGGCAAATGAAACTTTTACCGCCGGACGAACGGTATCCGCTTTTCCGTATGCCGTTTCGTGCTTTCGGCGTTGCGCACCGCCGCGACCTCTGCTATAATGACTTTATGACAAGGGAAGATAATGCCGCGACGCGGGCTGTGCGCCGCTCGACGCTAAAATCGATTAAAGCGAAAAAGAAAGAACGTCTCAAACAGATAAAAGCGAATTACGATTTGGAAATCCGCGAGATAAATATCAGATACGCGAAAGATCCCGAACGGCTGCGTGCCAAATACGCCGCCGACGATTATGCGAAAAGCGAGCGGGCAAAGCGCCGCGCCGAACGAAGGATCGAACACGAACAGCGGCGTATTGAAATGCAAAGCAAAGAAAGGCGTCTTTCTCTCGGCGAAGAGATTTTCAGCGCGATCGTGCAGGGGCTCGGTGTGCTTTTGTCCGTTGCGGCAACCGCCGTTCTTGCCGACCGCGCCCTTCAGCATGCCGACGGTGCGCTCCGCGTATTGTACGTTTCCACATTCGTATGCAGTACGGGATTGATGATCGTCATGTACATCATGTCGACGCTGCATCACGCGCTTGTGTCCGAAAACGCAAAAGAAGTGTTCGGCAGGCTCGCTCATTGTTTTGTCTTTTTAGTGCTGGGCAGCGCGTACACGTCGTTTATATTGATTTTTGCACGCGGCGTCGGAGGCTGGGTGCTTTTCGGTCTCGTGTGGACAAGCGCCGTTGTAGGTATCGTTTTATACGCGGTGTGGGGAAGCGAACTGAAGATAACCAATACCGTATTTTATTTTGTTATCGGCTGGGCGGGACTTTTTCTCGTTCGGCAATTTTATCTCGGACACGCCATACGCAGTTTTGTCTATCTCATAGTTTCGGGGCTTTTGTACAGTTTGGGTTGTGTATTCTTTTTGCTGCGCAAAATCAAATATATGCCTGCTGCGGGAAACGCCGTTATGCTTTTAGGGACGCTGTATTTGTACGCTTCGCTTTTCTTTTCCGTATCATGAGTTTTATGGAAGCGGTGCCGCGCGGCGGCGTGTAAGCCGAAGCTATGCTTGTCGATTTTCACACGCATTTGCATGCGTATCGGCGCGGATATGAGCGCGATGCGGCGCTCGAATGCATTCGGCAAAATGCAATCCTCACGGTCGCCTCTTCCGTGGACAGGGCAACATGGAACGAAACGCTTTCGCTTGCATCTCTTGTTTTTCACTCCGGAAAAAAATTAATAATTCCGACCTTCGGCATTCATCCGTCGTATTGCGCCGGTTTGCCGGAAAGCGAAACGGAACTTTCCGATCTGCTTGAGCCGTATCTCGACGCATCGCCTATCATCGGAGAGATCGGACTCGATTTTTATTGGGAAAAAGAAATATCGCACGAAACGCAGGAACGCGTGTTCCGCTGTATACTCGACCATTGCGAGCGTACGGAAAAATATTGCGTCGTGCACACTAAGGGAGCCGAATCGCGCATAGTCCGGATCCTTGCGGACTTCCCGCATGCAAAGCCCGTCATTCACTGGTATGACGGACCGGATTCGGCGTACAATATTTTTTTATCCCGCGGGTATATGCAGACATTCGGCTGCGAAGTGCGTTATTCCGATCGTATCAAAGCGCTGCTCGCTCGGACGCCTCTTGAGTTTTTACTTTCCGAAACAGATAATCCGACCGGAGAGGTGTGGCTCGGAGGCGAGGATTCGTCGCCGCTTTTGATAAAGCGCGTAGTGCACGATATCGCGGAAGTAAAGGAGATCGAAGATGTGGAAGCGGAATCGATTTTGCAAAAAAACGCCGAAAAAATTCTTACGGCGGCGAATATCGATTACCGTACCGTCTAGCATTGTTCGGCGGTATCGATTATACTGTAGCGGTTGAATGTCGGACGCGCATCGAATGCGAGACCGTTTTTCGAATGCATTGTCCGATCAACGTAAACGTTGTGAATGTAGGATAATATATATATTCGCATTGAAGAGGAATTTTCACATGGTGCTGTACAAAGAATTCGTTGAACACGATAGAGATTATCTGTCTTATGAAGATTTGAAAAAAAATTTTAAAATTAAAATTCCCGATAATTTTAATTTTGCATACGATGTCGTAGACCGCTATGCGGCCGAAGATCCGGAAAAGCGGGCGCTCGTATGGTGCGACGATTCGGATGAAGAACATATATTTACGTTCGCCGATATTTCGGAGATGTCGAAGCGCACTGCCAATTTTCTCACGGCACACGGCATCGGAAAGGGTGATTCCGTCATGCTCATCTTGCGCAGGCGGTATGAGTTTTGGTGGTTTATCATCGCTTTGCACCGTATCGGCGCAATCGTAATTCCCGCGACGGATCAGCTGCTTGAAAAAGATATCGAATACCGCAATAAAGCCGCCGAAGTGAAGATGATCATTTCATTCGACGAACCGAAAGTGCAGGAAGAGATCGAAAAATCGCTTGCGGCTTCTCCGTCGGTAAAGACGCTCGTAACCGTCGGAAAGGAGCGCGGAGTATGGGTGAACTTTCATAAAGAGATTGAAAAATACGACGCGCGCTTTGACCGGCCGACAGGCGACAAAGCAACGCGCAATGAAGATATCATGCTGTTGTATTTTACGTCGGGTACGTCGGGTTATCCGAAAATGGTTCAGCACAATTTCGTATATCCTCTCGGACATATCGTTACGGCGAAGTATTGGCAAAATGTCGTGGACAACGGTTTGCATTTGACGATAGCCGAAACGGGCTGGGCGAAAGCGGTGTGGGGAAAACTCTACGGTCAGTGGCTTGCGGGCTCGGCAGTCTTTTCGTACGATATGACGAGCTTTAAGCCGGACAGAATGCTGCAAAAGATTTCGCATTATAAAGTGACGACCTTTTGCGCGCCTCCGACCGTGTACCGCTATCTTATTCGGCAGGATTTGAAAAAATACGATCTGTCGAATCTGTGCTATTGCGTGACGGCGGGCGAAGCGCTCAACGCGGAAGTATATAATAAATTCTACGAACAGACGGGCATTAAAATGTTCGAAGCGTACGGGCAGACGGAAGCGACCGTCATCATCGGCAATTTTCCGGGTATGGAGCCGAAGCCCGGTTCTATGGGAAAGCCCGCGCCGGGTTACGACGTCGACATCATCGCACCGAACGGCATGAAATGCAAAGCGGGAGAAGCAGGCGAAATCGTCATCCATATCGCCAAAGAGCGTCCCTTCGGTTTATTTTCCGGCTATTACCGCGATTTTTCGCTGACGGCTGCGGCCTTCGACAGCGGACTCTATCATACCGGCGATACCGCGTATTACGATAACGACGGCTATTTGTGGTTTATCGGGCGCAATGACGATATTATTAAAAGTTCCGGTTACCGCATCAGTCCGTTCGAAGTCGAAAGCGTGCTGATGAAACATCCGGCGGTACTCGAATGCGCAGTGACGGGCGTCGAAGACAAGAGGAGAGGGCAGCTTGTCAAAGCGACGATCGTACTCAATGCCGGTTTTGAGCCGTGCAAAGCGCTTGAACTCGAACTGCAGGATTATGTAAAGCATCAGACGGCGAGCTATAAGCATCCGCGCATCGTTGAATTCGTAAAGGAATTGCCGAAGACGATCAGCGGTAAAATCCGCCGCGTCGAAATTCGTGAAAAGGATAAAGAGTCTTCGTCCGGAAAAAAAGACAAGACGAATCACTTTAAATTTTAACGCGCCGAAAAATATGCCGTGAAAAGCCGATAATTTTCAAGGATGTGCTTTGTGTACGGAGCGATTTCGGGAGACATAATCGGCGAGCCTTACGAGTCGGGCGAAAATCCGAAAACAAAGGATTTTCCGTTGTTTTGCGCCGAACCCGAGTTTACGGACGATTCGGTTATGACGATCGCCGTATGCGGCGGAATATTGGCGGCGGGTATGGACGCGGATGAGCGGACGATAAAAGCGGCGCTCACGGCAAGTATGCTCAGGTGGGGGCGCGAATATCCCGGTGCGGGATACGGTGAAAGATTTTATCTTTGGCTGCACGGCGCCGATCCGAAGCCGTACGGCAGTTTCGGAAACGGATCCGCAATGCGGGTGTCTTCGGTCGGCTGGCTTTTTAAAACGCTTTCGCGGACGCGTCGGGTCGCTGCATGGAGCGCCGAAATTACGCACAATCATCCTGAGGGGGTCAAAGGCGCAGAGTCGGTTGCAGCGGCGATTTGGCTTTCGCGGAACGGGTACGCCAAAACCGAAATCAAAACCTATGTCGAAAAAGAATTCGGCTACGACCTTTCTCGTACGTGTGACGAAATCCGTCCTTCGTATGTTTACGAAGCATCCTGTCAAAAAACAGTGCCCGAAGCGATGACCGCATTTTTGGAAGGGCGCGATTTTGAAGACGTCGTTAGAACCGCGGTTTCTCTCGGCGGCGATTGCGATACGCTTACCGCCGTTGCCGGAAGCATGGCCGAAGCGTTTTACGGAATCCCCGAAGACATAAAGGCGAAATGTATCGAACTGACGACGGACGATATGCACGCGGTGATGTACGAATTCGACAAAAAAGCATATGCGAAAAAACCTCGCTGAAGCGTTTTTTTGTTGGAGACGCTCGGCAATTCCTGCACGGGGAACTTCGCGCTTCGCGCTCGTTGCAAGTGGCGCACTGCTCGGATTTACTCTATAAGTCGAGAGTCGAAAAACGGCCGAGCCGTTTTTCTTTTGTTGGATACGCACAGGATTGCTGCGCACGGCTCGCAATCCTGTGCTCTTGATTTTTTATATGTCTAAGCATACTATATAATCAGAAGTAGCTATGATGAACATCGTGTTTGAAAAAATTAATAAAAACGGGAGAAAGATTTTACTTTCGCCCTTTACGGTAAGCGTGCTCTATCTCGTTGTGTTGGCCGAACTTATGCTGTTTCCTTTCAGTATGACCAGCATGGATCTGTTCAATCCCGAACAAACTTCCCGTTTGCTTTTTCCGTTTACCGTATTGCTGTCGGGAGCGGTAACGAGAGGTTTTAATTTTTTTTATATTTGCTGTCTGTCGTTTTTTCTTTTACCTATAACTTTTATCGTTATTGCCTTGTCGTTTTTTCGAAAAGAAATAACCAAGCTCGCCGTGTATCTGTGTTTGCTTGTTTCTCTGACGTTTTACTTGGCGGCATCGTTTTGCGGAATTATTTTATTTGCAAATACAGCCCGCTGGTTTTCTTCTCTGAGTCCGCTGACATATATAGCCTTTTTTTCGGCTTTTATCTTGCATGCGCGGCTCATCACCGTCGGCGTACTTTCCATAAAAGCGCAAAACGAATCCTATGTCGAATATAAAGAATTGTTAAGAGAAGAAGAAAAAAAAGAAGCCGTCATGCGGAAAAAGGCGGCGGAAAAATTGAAAAAACGGAAAAAGACGGGAGCCGATACCGGTGTCGGTTTTCCCGCCGTAAAAAACACGTTGTGCGAATGGGCGCATAGGGTGCGAACCGTCAAAATCAAAACGCGTATTAAAACGAAAATAACCGTCGTTATTCTTTTGACGATACTTATCATTCTTTCGACGTTTATCTATACCGATCTGAACAATTATAAAGCCCTTGTTTCGCAGACCGCCGACAATACGGGCAAAAATCTTGCGGAGCAGGTTGCGGCAATTTACGATTTTTCCGACGGACTGCATACGAAGATAAGCGCTTTTCTTGAAGGCATAAAAAAAACCAATGCATCTTCTCCCTTTCCCTGTCAAAGAGCGGATATCATTACGGCGAGCGCCAAAACGAATATTTTTCTCGACGAAATCGATTATTCTACCGAGCTGCCGGAATTCGACGTCTTTTCGTATACGACCGCTGCCGTAGAGATACATGAAATTCCCGCGGAAGAAAAAAGGATTTTGCCGTCGGAAGCCATTCAGTATATCGTCCATTTTCAAGACATCAACACGAGGGGCAAGCCGATTTGCAAGCCGGGAAAGAACACGTGCATGTACGTGTACCCCGTAACCTTTTCGCGCAAAGAGGGACAAAAGCTCGTGGGGTTTTCGGTCGTTACGTATTTGAAAGAAATTTTAAATCGGCCGTATTTTCAGGCGAAAGTTTTTATCCTTTCGATTTCGGTGATTTTTTTCTATGTTTCCATAATCGTCACGCTGTTTCTCGCGGACTTTATAGTAAATCCCGTTCTCTTTCTTTGCGGCAATATCAGAAGAACGGCGAACAGTCTCGGCGATATGCTTGCCGGAAATGCAAAGATCGAATCCGGTAAATTGATTTTTGAAGAAACCGTCCATACGAACGACGAGATAAAAAATCTTTCCGTCGAAATAAAAAATATCGTGTCGCTTGTGCGCGGTATGCTTCCGTACGTGTCGTTTCACACGGTGCAGAACGCTGAAAAAAAAGCCGGCCGTTTGAGTACGACGCGCGAGTTGTGTTTTTTATTTACCGATATCCGCGGCTTTACGAGCCTTTGCGAAAAAGTACCTCCGAAAGAAGTCATACGGCTTTTAAATCATTATCTCGATATCGAAACGAAAATTATTTTCGATAACGGCGGAGATGTCGACAAATACGTCGGCGACGAAATAATGGCGTTTTTTTCCGGACCGAAAAAGGAAATCAATGCCTGCAAAGCCGCCATGGAAATCCGCAAAGCGATGTATCGCGAAAAACAGCTCGCCTTGGAAAAGGGGGCGGCCGCCATTGCCGTCGGTATAGGAATCAATTCGGGCGCCGTCGTATTCGGTTCCGTCGGTTCGGAAACGCGCAAAGATTTTACATCGATCGGAGATACCGTAAACCTTGCGGCGCGGCTTGAAAGCGCGAATAAAGAATACGGTTCCAAATCGATTATTTCGAGAGCGGTGTATGAAAAGCTCGGCAAAGATTTCGTGTGCCGCGAGCTCGACTATATAACGGTCAAAGGTAAAACAAAGCCGGTGCGTATTTATGAAGTGCTGCAATCGAAAGAAGCTGCGACCGATAAAATTATCGATTTAAAACGGACGTTCGAAACCGGTTTGTCGTATTATCGAAAAAGACAATGGCATTATGCTAAAAAATATTTTTCCGAAAACGTGGAAAAATACAACGATGCGCCGTCAAAAGTGTTTCTGAAGAGGATTGCCCGCTATCAGGCTTCTCCGCCGAGCAAAGAATGGAAAGGCGTTTTCGTAATGACCGGAAAATAGCGCGCGGTAAATAGCGCGCATATTTTTGCTTGCAATCGCATCGCCCTTTACGCTACAATATAACGTTATGAAAGCTTCTCAAACGATTATTTCGACGCTGAGGGATTCTCCTTCGGATGCCGTCATCGAAAGCCACAAGCTTATGATGCGCGCGGGTCTTATCAGAAAATTGGCAAACGGATTGTACGCGTATATGCCGCTCGGTTTGCGTGCGCTTCGAAAAGCGGAAGCGATTATCCGCGAAGAACTCGATGCCGCCGGCATGCTTGAAATAAAACCGCCGGTCATTCAGCCGGGCGATTTATGGAAAGAAAGCGGGCGCTGGCAGACGATGGGGCCGGAAATGCTGCGCGCCAAAACGAGGGGCGGACAGGATATGATCGTGAGCCCTACTGCGGAAGAAGCGTTTACGGCGCTTGTGCGCGACGGTCTTACCTCTTATAAACAGCTGCCGATTTTTATCTATCAAATCAATACGAAATACCGCGATGAAATCAGGCCGCGCTACGGCGTCATGCGGGGTCGCGAATTTATCATGATGGATGCGTATTCGTTCGATGCGGATGCCCGCTCTCTCGATGAAAGCTACGAAAAATGTTCACGCGCATACCGCCGCATTTTCAAACGCATGGGTATCAACGTGATTCCCGTAAGAGCCGATACGGGCGCTATGGGCGGAGACGGGTCGGAAGAGTTTATGGTCGAAAGCTCCGTCGGCGACAATACGCTCGTACTCTGTCCTTCGTGCGGCTATGCGGCGAACGTCGAAAAAGCTTCGTGCAAAGCCGATATCGCGCTCGATACTGTAGGCAAAGTGCAAGTGCCGGCAGATAAACCGATCGAAAAAGTTCCATGCCCCGGTGTCGAAACCATTGCCAAGATGGAAACGTTTTTTAAAATGCGCGCTTCGCAATTTATCAAAGTGCTCATTTACAAAGCATATAATTCCTCCCTCGATTTGACCGATGCGCCCGGAGGAGCCGCGTTCAAGCGCGAAAAAGACGAAGGCGGAAACGAATATTATCCGGAAGTCTTTTTTGCAGTTGCCATCCGCGGCGACCTCGACGTAAACGAAACGAAACTCGCAGCTGCTCTCAAAGCGAGCGGTGCGGAACTCGCGGGAGAAGAAGACGTCATAAAGTATTCGGGTGCGCCGCACGGATTTGTCGGGCCTGTCGGATTGACGAAAGTGCCGCTCGTTGCGGATGAAAGCGTTATGGTAAAAAAGGACAACGGTTCTTATGACGTTCGCGTCCACGATACGGTGACCGGCGGCGGCGAAAAAGACATCGACAATATGCACGTCGAACCGCTGCGCGATTTTACGCCTTTTATGACGGCCGACGTGCGTACCGTAAAAGAAGGCGATGCGTGCGCCGTCTGCGGCAAAGCGCTCTATACGAAAAAAGGCAACGAGCTCGGACATATCTTTAAGCTCGGCGAAAAATACACGAAGTCGATGAACGTTTCATATCTCGACGTAAACGGTAAATCCTGCATACCGCTCATGGGCTGCTACGGCATCGGCGTCGACCGTACGCTCGCGTCGATCATCGAAGATCATCACGACGATAAAGGCATCATTTGGACGATGAGTACCGCTCCGTACCACGTTGCGATCGTACCGATAAAATACGAAGGCCGCATGAAAGAAGTCTCCGACGACATTTACGATACGCTTACGAAGGCGGGTATCGAAGTGCTGCTCGACGACAGAAACGAGAGGCCGGGCGTCAAATTCGCCGACATGGATTTGATCGGTATCCCGGTGCGCATCGTCGTCGGCGAAAAAAATCTTCCGAACGTGGAGATAAAAGAACGTTCCGCAAGCGAAGCGTCCATCGTCCCCGCCGGCGAAGCGGCAAAGCATGCGGAAAAGATAGTGCGGGATGCGCTCAGTGCGCTCAATGCTTAAGATTCGATATAAAATCCGTAAGGTATAAAAGGGGAGGGATGGCCCTAATGCAACCGATAAAAAAAATTAATAATTATTATAAGGCGATCGCCTGTGCGGCATTTTTTTTGTGTATGAGAGCTGCAAGCGCGCTTCCGGGATTTACGCCGTACATCGAAGATGCATCGGGCGAATATGTCTATTACGAAGATAAAACTTTTACGCGGAAGTCTTACTTCGGCTTTCTCCGCTACGACGAAGCGACGTACGCCGCGCGGTATTATGCGCCTAAGACCGATAAAGACGCGCCGCTTTCCGTAACGATTTTTGTAACGATGAATCCCGCTTCCGAGCACATGGAAATCACCGGCGAAAAGCAGATCGTCTCCGGTTCTCCGCGCGACGGCGAAATCGTCAATTATCTTGAAGATATGATGTATACGCTGAATGCGCACCGTATCAAAGCCGGCAGCATTGTCCGTGAAAAAGAGCGGATCGTGCCCGACGACATTATGCAGTTCGGCGGCAAAGTTATCGTAGAATACGATTATCTCATTCCGCTTTTCAACGTAAAGCGCATCGCAAAGGGAAGCGATATGTCGATCCTCTTCGATGTAGTAAGCGTCGGAAAGCTTGCGTCTTCAAAGGATTCGGCGTTTTCGAATTTTTCGGGTTTTCCCGAATCCTACGCGGATAAAAAAAATTACGCGCCGCGAAAAAAAACTGCGGCAAAAAAAACGCCGCTTTCGTTTGACGGGCAAAAAATTGACGCCGACGAAGACTGGACGCAAAAGATGGACAATATGTGGATGCTCGGAAACGATGCGGTCATTTCCATGGCATCTCTTCCGAAACTTGCGGAAACTTCGCATCGCTCGGAAGCTCTCATGATCCGGCGCCTGCTCGAAGGAAACGGTACGTCTTTTGTCGATTGGAGACGGGCTTCGGTAAAGGGCGCTGCAGGAAGCTATGCGCTCGCCGCTGTTTTTTACGATGCCGAAAAAAAGCGGGCGACGCGCATTGTCAGAAAATTAATAAAAAAAGCCGACGGTTCGTATGCGTTTTTTACGATGAGCGTTTTCGAGGGTGCGTACGCTGCGAACAAATCGTATTTCGAGGGCATCGCCGATTCTTATACTGCCGCACAGTGACTTTATCGCCTGAATGTCGGGTTTTGAAATACTTTCCGAGAACTCCGCATTCAGGCTGATTAACCCGAATTTCGAGTTTGCCAGAACTCGAAATTTTCCAACCGTTTCGTACATCAATGCATGTTGAGTTCGAAAATAAATAAAATGATGCGGAGGTAAGGTTCCGGCTGTGTGCCGTTTCGAGCGTTAGGCTCACGGAAGCCTGTCTTAAAAGCTCGACTGCGGCTAAGCAGACGGGTTCTTGCCGAAAGCATACTTTTATTTTGAAATGCTTTCAGAACTCGGCATTCAGGCTGATTAATAATTTTATTGAAAACTCGAACGCGAAAGCGGAGAGCCTATCCACGTACCTTCGCTTCCGAGATAATCTTCACGCTGTCCTTCGATGATAAACTGCACGCTGTTGACGGTGCTGAACGAAGTCGCCGTGTAGACGATCTGCATGAGCTGCGCGAGGTAGCCCTGGACGCCGACGCTGTTGAACGAAAAGGCTTCGCTGAAATTGAGCGTTGCGATGCCGTTTTTTACCGAAGCGCCGAGAAGCTTTGTACCCGAAGGGATCAGCGTCATCGTGTTACGTGCTTTTTCATCCGCGCTGGGGCCGGCTAAAAGCGAGTTCAGCGTATCGGTGAGCGGGGAATCCGATTTCGGCAATTTGCGTGTTACGATTTGACGGCTTACCGATCCGTCGGATCCGATGACGACGAAGCAGAGCGGCACGTTTATGGTCGACGCAGGCTGCGGTGTGCTTTTCGGACTTTGCGTTTTGTCGGCGTTCCGTGTATCCGTTTTCGGTTTTTCCGCCGTCCGCGTTTCTTTGTCTTTTTCCGCTTTCGATTTTTCTGCAGGTTTTGTTTCACCGCTTTTTTCAGCTTCCGCTCGGTCGGCAGGTTTTTGTGCGTCGGGTATCGATGTCGGTTTTTGTGCAGCGCTTTCGTTTTGCTTTGTAAGATTCGGCCGGTTATTTTCAGTGACGGATGATTCGGCGGAATTCGCTTCGGGTAAAATGTCTATTTGAAATGCGTCGCCGCCGCTTTTCGGATTTTGTTTTTGTTCGTGATTTTGGACGAACTCCGGTGTTTTTCCGAACACGCGGCCGAAAAAATCGGTATTTTGCAGATTTGAAAGTATGGTATCTTTTTTAACAAAAAAGAATACGAGCAGAATGAGTGCGACGAGCAGCCAGCACGCAAATGCAAATCCCGTATTCTTCTTTTTTGTATTCCGTTCAGCCATATCTATAGTATCGGTAGCGGATGCCCGCACTATTAGGGCGAATGTCAAGTTTCGAAACTATCAGCTGATAACGCTATGTTTCCGGCGAGGACGGCTACGGTACAATTGTCCGTAAGCGTGTACAAGTGCGGCTCTCACAGCGGACGCCCCGCTTACGCTCCGGTTGTGCTTTTAAGCGAGGCTTCCGCAAGCTGAACGCACAAAGTCGCACGCGGGTCTCCCGCTGTTACGCCGCATCGTGTATGCCTGCAGCCGTTTCGGCACGCAGCCGAAACCTCGCCTTCGTATACTGCTATTCGTTTTCAAAACTTACCATCCAATTGATGCACGAAACGGTTGGAAAAATTCGAGTTTTCTAAAACTCGAATTTTAACCTATTAGGGCGAATGCAGGGCAGCCGTACCGAAACTGTATTTTCTAAAAAATCGGCTGCATTTTCGGCAGCAGCCGCGCCGTTTCGTATGATTCGTCAGCCGGCCAAATATTCGTTTATACTCGCAGCCGCTTTTCTGCCTTCGCCCATGGCGAGGATGACCGTCGCCGCTCCGAGCACGATGTCGCCGCCCGCCCACACTTTCGTTTTGCTTGTAGCCTGTTTGTCGTCGACGACGATATGACCGTGTTTATCCGCATCGAGACCGGGCGTCGTGCGCACGAGCAGGGGATTGCTGCCGTTGCCGAGGGCGACGATGACCGCATCGCACGGTATTTCGTGTTCGCTTCCGGGAATGGCGACGGGGCTCCGTCTGCCCGATGCGTCGGGTTCGCCGAGTTCGTATCGCAGCGCTTTGATACCGCGCACGCGGCCGTTCAGCGCTTTGTCTTCGCTTTCGATGCCGAGCACTTCGATCGGATTTTCGAGGAATCGGAATTCGACACCCTCTTCTTCCGCGTGGCCGACTTCTTCTTTTCGTGCGGGCATTTCATCGCGCGTTCTGCGGTACACGATGCTGACGTGTTCCGCGCCGAGCCGGAGCGCCATGCGCGCGGCGTCCATCGCGACGTTTCCGCCGCCCACGACGATGACGTTTTTCGCTTCATAATACGGCGTATCGGCAGTACCCTTCATATACGCTTTCATCAGATTGGCACGCGAAAGGTATTCGTTTGCGCTGAATACGCCGATGAGATTTTCTCCCGGAATATTGAGGAATTTCGGAAGCCCTGCGCCCGTACCGATAAAGGCGGCGTCGAAACCCTTTTCCGTCAAAAGCTGATCGAGCGTGTCGGTGCGTCCGACGAGAAAGTTCATTTCGAATTTGACGCCCATCTTTTTCAGATTTTCGACTTCTTTTGCAACGATGTCTTTCGGAAGACGGAATTCGGGAATGCCGTAAAGCATGACGCCGCCGGCTTTGTGGAACGCGTCGAATACGGTAACATCGTGACCCGCTCTCGCGCAGTCGGCCGCGACCGTAAGCCCCGCGGGACCCGATCCGACGACCGCGACTTTTTTGCCCGTCGCTTTTGCGACCGTCGGCAGCGTCGTTTTATTGTTCGTGCGTTCCCAATCCGCGACGAACCGTTCGAGCCGTCCGATCGAAACCGCTTTGTCGACCGTTTTATGAATCTTTCCGACCGTGCATTCTTTTTGGCACTGCTTTTCCTGCGGACACACGCGGCCGCAAATCGCCGGTAAAAGGTTCGTCAATTTAATCGTATCGACTGCGGATTTGAAATCCCCCTTTTGAATTTCTCCAATAAACCGGGGAATCGCGATGCCGACGGGGCAGCCTGCGACACAGGGTTCGTTTTTGCACTGGAGACAGCGGTTCGCTTCGTTGATCGCCATCTCTTTCGTATAGCCGAGCGCTACTTCGCCCATCTCACGCGCGCGTTTTTTCGGCTCCGCGACAGGCATTTCCTGGAGCGGAATCGCCATGCGGTCTTTCGGAGAAAGAGGTGCTGTTTTTATCTTCTGTTCGATTTCGTCGAATTCTTTTTTCGCCTGCGCTTCCAATTCATTTGCTGAAATATATTCCGTCATGATTATCGTCCTCTATAAAACTTTTGCAGGAAATTATTAAAAATTACGATTGAGCTTTTTGCTCGATCGCGCTTTCCAATTTACATTTGTGGAAATCTTCCTGTTCCTGCGCTTTGAACGTGCCCATGCGCATCATCATATTGTCCCAATCGACTTTATGCGCATCGAAATCGGGTCCGTCCACGCACACGAATTTCGTTTCGTCGCCGACCGTAACGCGGCAGCCGCCGCACATACCGGTACCGTCGATCATAATCGTGTTGAGCGACACCACCGTCGGGATATTGTATTTTTCCGTCGTCTTTGCGGCGAACTTCATCATAATGGGAGGTCCGATAGCGATGACTTCCGCAGGCGGCGTTTGGGATTTGCAGAGCTCATCGAGCGGCACCGTGACAAGGCCCTGTCTGCCTGCACTTCCGTCGTCGGTCATGACGATCACTTCGTCCGCAACCTGTTTCATCTCATCGACGAAAATGAGCAAATCCTTGTTTCTCGCGCCGATGATCATAATTACTTTATTGCCGGCAGCTTTAAGCGCCTGCACGATCGGATAACACGGCGCGACTCCGAAACCGCCGCCTACGACGACGACCGGCCCGTCGCGCTTTTCGATAACCGACGGATTTCCGAGCGGACCGAGTACCGCAGCGATGGAATCTCCCGTCTTTTTTTGCGCAAGTTTATATGTCGTCGCTCCGACCGCTTGAAAGACGAGCACGACCCAGCCTTCTTTCGCATTTGCATCCGCGATCGTCAGCGGAACGCGTTCTCCGTAATCCTCGTCGAGCTGCACGATGACGAATTGCCCCGCTTTGCGGTTGCGCGCAATTTCGGGAGCTTCGAATTTCATGTAGTAGACGCCGGCGGAAATTTCTCTTTTTTCAAGAATTTTGAACATAGCATACCTTCGATAGAATAGATATCCGTTATTGTATAGGAAAGGGGGAAAAAAGTAAATCGAATTAAAGTTCTTGAAAATTATTTATGATATTTTTTGAGGGAACAAAGGGGGAGGTCTCCCCCTCGCTCCAAAGCCCTCGCGCCTCAATGCTCCGCTTCATCAATTTTTCAGCAAATCCGCAAAGGGATTGTACGTCATACCGTCGTTCCGCACGCCGCCCGCTTTTGCACCTGAGCTTTGACGGTTTTTGCCGCCGCTCTTCTGCCGCGTGCCGTCGGCATTTTTTGAAAGCGCTTTGACGACGACCGTACGCTTTGCGCTCCCGTTCGGTTTTTTTTCATGTGATGACCCGCCGCTTTTTTTGTCGCCGGATTTCGCTTCCGTCGGATTGAGCGCGCGCGATGCGGCGTCGCTTTTCAGCGACAGGCTGATGCGTTTTCTGTCGGGATCGAGCGCAAGGATCGTAAATTCTTTGATGTCGCCGACTTTGACGACTTCCATCGGCTCTTTGACGAAATTGTCCGAAAGCTCGCTGATGTGGATGAGTCCCGTTTCGTGCAAACCGAGGTCGACGAAAGCGCCGAAGTCCACGACGTTTTTGATTTTTCCCGTAACTTTCATACCCGGCTTCAAATCTTCGAACTGCCCGACGCCTTTTTGCATGATCGGAGCGGGGTAGTCGTCGCGCGGATCGCGGTTCGGCTTTTTCAATTCTTCTGCGATATCCGAAATCGTCGTTTCCCCGATGCCGTATTTTTCTTCAAGTTTCTTTTTCAATTCGCCGGAAACTTCGCCGCCCGATTTGATGACGGCAAAAAGCTCGCGCGCCGCTTCGTAGTTTTCGGGATGCACCCACGTGTTGTCGAGTGGCTCTCCGCTTTCGGGAATTTTTAAAAATCCCGCGCACTGCTCGAAGGTTTTCGGTCCGAGTCCGCTCACTTTTTTCAAATCGTCGCGGCTTGTGATTTTTCCGTTCGCATCGCGGTATGCGACGATCTTTTTCGCCGTTGCGGGCGTAATGCCCGAAACGTATTTTAAAAGCGAACTGCTCGCCGTATTCAAATTGACGCCGACTTTGTTTACGACGGAACCCACCACTTCATCGAGCATATCGGAAAGCTTTTTTTGATTGACGTCGTGCTGATAGAGTCCGACGCCGATCGCTTTCGGATCGATTTTGACGAGTTCGGCAAGCGGATCCTGCAGCCGCCGCCCCATGCTGACCGCTCCGCGGATCGTCAAATCCAAGTCGGGAAACTCTTCTCGCGCGATATCGCTTGCGGAATACACCGATGCCCCGCTTTCGTCTACGACCGTATAGCGCACGTCGGGATAGTTTTCGCTTATGACGCGGCTTACGAGTTCGCGAACTTCGGGGCTTCCCGTTCCGTTTCCGACGGCGACGACTTGAATATCGTATTTTTTGATCGCAGCTTTAAGCGCTTCGTAGGAACCCGAAACGTCTGCGATCTGCTTTATTAAAAAACTTCCGAGATATTTTCCCGTTTCGTCGAGAGCGGCGCACTTCGTTCCGGTGCGTATGCCCGGATCGACGCCGAGCACGCGGCTGCCTTTGATCGGCTGCGTCATCAAAAGGTTTCTGAGGTTTTCGCTGAATATGCCGATACCGTGTTCGTCCGCTTTATCCGTTTCGTCGCTGCGGATTTCACGCACGACGGCAGGCGAAAGAAGTCTCACGACGCCGTCTTTGATCGCGTCCGCGTGATATGCATTGTTGATCGCTTGGCGCTTTTGCAGCATATCTACGGCCGCATCGACGTCCACGTTTACGGTAACTTCGAGCGCTTCTTCCCGCTCTCCTCGGTTTATCGCGAGGATGCGGTGAGGCTTTATCTGATTGAGCGGCTCCGTGTAATCCCAATACATTTGATATGTCGACGTCTTTTGCTTTTCTTCGTCTCCTATACCTTTCGAAACGATCGAGCCGGTTGCCATATAGAGGTCGTACACCGCTTTGCGGTTCGCACTGTCCTGAGCCGTCCTTTCCGCGATGATGTCTTTCGCACCCGCGATCGCATCCTCTGCAGTCGGAACCGAAAGTTCGGGGTTGTCGTCGTTTATTTTAATAAATTCTTCCGCCTTTTTTTCGACTGCGGTATCGTCGAGCGTGAGCATCGCATCCGCAAGCGCTTCGAGCCCGCGTTCGATCGCGATCATGCCGCGCGTTTTCTTTTTCTTTTTGAACGGCGCCCATAAGTCTTCAAGCGCCGTGAGCGTAAGCGCGCTCATTACCGCGTCGTACAGAGATTCGGTGAGCTTTCCTTGAGCAAAAATACCCCTCGCGATTTCGATGCGCCGCTCTTCGATATTTTTATGCGATTTGAACAGGCGGTCGCAGTCGCGTATCTGCATTTCGTCGAGCGAACCGTGTTTTTCTTTTCGATAGCGAGCGATAAACGGAACCGTGCAGCCTTCGTTTACGAGGTCGATGACGGCGCGCACCTGCGTTTCGCGGATGCCGATTTCCGCTGCAATTTTTTTTACGATAAGCGCTTCATCGATTGCGAGCGCGTCCATTGTGTCTTGAGTAAATTCCATATAGGCGTTATTGTACGGAAAAGGACGGTGCGTGGCAAGAAAGATGAAAAATATATGTGTGATGTTTTTTTATACGGTATTGTTATGTACTGTTTTTGCCTGTAGTTCTGTTCCTATGAATCGGACTACGGAAAAAGATAATTTGTTGATATTCAGGCTTAACCTTCGAGTTTACGAGAAAAAAATACGGAAAGATCCCGATAATTATCGGCTGTATTATGAGCGGGGAAATTATTATTGTTTGTCGGGATACTATAATGCGGCACTGGCGGATATAAATAAAGCTCTGCAAATACAGCCGTCTTATGAGGAAGCGCTTTTATTAAGGGGAATGATCTTTATTTGTAAGGCTCAATATAAGGACGCACTTGTCGATTTCGACGAAGCACTTGTATTGATTCCCGACGACGACAGAGTATACAATAACAGAGCATGCCTCTATATACAGTTGGGAGATCTGGAAAAAGCACTTCGTGATATCGATACCGCTATAGAGTTGAATCCGAAGTGTGCCTTACATTTTAAAAATAAAGGACAAATCCGTTATCGAATGAATGATTATGAAAATGCGGTTTTAAATTATTCTCATGCGATAAGACTGAATCCTAAAAGTGCGGAAACCTATTTTGATCGGGGTACGGCGTATGAAATGCTGCGACGATATGATGCGGCTTTGAGCGATTACCGTAAAGCCGCATCATTAAAATACCGCGTTTCGGATGTATATTTTCATATAGGCGTTTGCTGTTACCATTTGCAAAAATACGGTGATGCTCTCGATGCGTTTACCGAAGCGATTAAAATCGATGATGCAAATTATATATTCTATGAATGGCGAGGTAATACAAATCTTACATTAGAAAGACGTAACAAAGCGGAGGCGGATTTTGATGCGGTGAAGCGGCTTATGGCAAACGCTTCGCTGCAGTAATTTTAAAAAACGATATTGCAAGTCACTCTTTGAAATTACGCTGCTCCCGCCTTTTTTGTTTTCATACATCATATCCGTTTTGAATTGCCCCATCCTTCCGTCGCCTTCCTTTACTGCGCTCGCCTTTACTTTTTTCTCAATTACTGTTAAAAATTTCACAGTAAATGCGGATTTTCCATTTTTTTTCGATTTTTCGGCTTCAAATCAAGGGAAAAGGCCGAATTTTCCGTTGACCGGAAAACCCGACATCCGTTACTATCGGGAGGATTGCGATGAACGAAATGCTTGCCGCGCTGCAAAAGCGCGTTTCCGAACCGTCGAAAAAGCGGCTCGTGCTCTTGGCAGAACTTCTTTCGCGCACGGACAAAGCGCGCATTACGTCGGTCGAGCTCGCATCTCTCGTGCATTGGAGCCCCGCGCTCATCAGGCACGATATAGCGTCGATCGGTTTTTGCGGCGGTGTTTCAAACGGCTACGACGTGCGCCGCCTCTGCGATGCGATTTTGCGTTTTTTCGAAATCGACCCCGCGTCGAGCGAAAAGAAGTGCTGCATCGTCGGTTTGGGGAGGCTCGGAGCGGCCCTCCTCGACGAAGCGATATTCGACGGCACGGGTTATAAAATCGTTGCGGGATTCGATCCGAACGTAAACCGGACGGAAATCCTCCGATCTGCGTTTCCGCTCTATCCGGCATCGCGGATCGAAGCGGTCATCGCTTCGGAACGCATCGAATATGCGATCCTCGCGTCGAAAAACGAAGACGCCGCTCCTCTTGCGTCTCGCCTTGCTTCTTGCGGCATACGCGGTATCGTCAATTATACCGATGCCGTGCTGGGATCGACCGTATCGGCCCGGGTGGAAAACGCATCTCCGGTGACGCTCCTCCGAACGCTTTCCGCGCGTGTTTCGGGCGCCGGATAACGAAAGTCGAAAATGCGGCGGAACAGCGGTGCCGCATCGGATGACGGAAGAAAGCGGAGGAAAGAAAAAGAAACGCGATGTTCGATGCTTGTTGATACGGTTAAATAAATAGATTTTTGTGTGGTTAAGAAATGAATGGTTTTTTAAATGAATTAATAATAATAAGTGCATTTATAATTATAGTAATTTTCTTTTATTTGCTTATTCTTGGACAAATAATGAAAGCCAGAAAAAGAAGTGGAAAATCAAAACCAAGACAACAAGCCTTAGATAAAGCTGCTGAATTAATGATGGAGTTTATGCAAACCGGTGAAGAATGGAGATTAGGCACTTTAAATTCTATCACAACACTTGACGATTATATTGATAAAAAAAGAGGCATATATAGAACCGAAGATATACTTGCCGATAATGATTTACTTATGAAGCTGGGAAGCTTTTACGGTGAGATTTTATGTAACAAAAAGCGCTATAAATGGAATTTCACGGATGATTTAATTCCGCAACTCGTAAAAAAAGGTGAAGTAATTTATCCTTTCGAACTTGTAAAACAAAAAATTACCGGCGATATTGAAAATCTTTATAATTACACAAAAAGCTTGTAGGTTAGTGTATTTACAAAATTATGAAAAACTTACGGCGGTAAAAACATTGTTTTCGGAATTAAAAAAAGGAGAAGATTCGGCAATAGAAAAAGGCCGGCTTAATGCAAATGATGTCGGAAAAACGGTCGGTCACTGATGTTTGCAATAAAGGATAAAAATGATAAAGTATACTTCAATTATAATATTGCTATTTATATGCTGCTCAGTTTTTGCGAATGATTCTGTAATGGTAAAAGGTTCTGAATCTGTTACAATTAATTATGACGAAAAAAATATTTCAATTGAAAGAGAAGAATTGAATATTTATTTTTACAAAGATTTTTATAAAGTTACCGTTAAATATGAATATGAAAATAACGGTTCTGAAAAAACTTTACAGCTTGGATTTCCGATTAAATATGCTTCTACCGCAGGTGCTGAAGAAAAAGATAAATATTTAAATCAATTTGTTTTTGCTCAAATTTTCAATGATAAAAAAATTCAGATCAATAAAAAATATAATGAAGTAAAAAAGGATGAATCTTATAGCATTGAAGGAATATATTGGATTATAAGAGAGGTCGGATTTCTAAAAGGAAAGAATGTTTCCAGAATCGAATTTACAGGACCATATTCGCGTGCAGGCTTTTTTACAAGGTTTGACTATATTATAGAAACTGCATCTTGCTGGAATAATAATATTAAAGACTTAAAAATAAATATTCACAATGATAATGCAGTTTTGCTGAACGGGCGAGCTTGGCATATAGGACATTATAACGAAGATAATTTCCCTGATAATGTAAAAATATCAGATAATACATTTCATTTTACTTTTAGTAATGTTGATCCTCAAAAATTCAGAGATATCAGTTTTATATTAGAAGACTATGAATTTACAAAGCAGCGTCATTTTGAAGATTGGGCTTCAGGCTGGTGTTATGCTTTATATCATATATATGATAACAAAGATGAAGTTTGGCTTTATACAAAAGATCAAATACAGTTATTCCTAAATTGTTTCTATGCATCTAAAGGGTATATTTTTAAAAATCAAAAACTGCAGAGTTATTTTAAGGATATGTATTTTGATAATGTGTCTGGTAATTATTCCATTTATACTCCTGATCCGAATTTCAATGAGAATAAATTTAACGATATTGAAAAAGAAAATATTCAATTTCTAATTAATTTGAAGAAGAGATTATATGAATAAAAATGCATAACACGGTTTTCAAAACCGACGTTTTTGCCTGTACAAAAATGCGGTTTAAAATAATGCTAGGTTCATACGCCGCAGGCGTGTAAAAGGAAAAAATGAAAAAGCTGATAACTTTACTATTTGTATCTTTATTTTCAATAAATGTTTATTCAGCGGACGTCAGGATTTTAAATATTCAGGATTTTAAACTCGATTCAAAAATAACTTCAACATTAGCGGAAAAAACAAAAAAAATTGAAGGGTTACACATCTATCAGGAAAATAACGATATATATGTTCTGGGGTGGTCAAAAGACGGAAAAATAGCATTTATTGAAAACAGAGGAATTGACGGTCGTGGCGGACATGATTTCCTATTTACAATTCAAGATTTAGTAGAAGATAAAATATGCTATTACAAAAAGATTGAATGTTATGATTTTGATGAATTCTCGGAATATCATGTATTATTACTTACTTTGCAAGAATGCATTAATAACAATGCGGAAGAGTTAAATGAAAAATTAAATGAATATAGTATCATAGTAAAACCGAGCGAAGTTCGGTTTTTTCCATTGTTTGATAAAGAAAGAAATGAGATTAAGTTTGATGTCAACGTAATTAAAAAAGAAATCGGTAAATACGGTTTGACTCATATGACTTATGAAATTTTCGCTATTAAAAATAATAAATATAAAATTCTTGGTAGAAACGATGACGTTATTTGTGAATATATTCTACCGACCGGTTATATAAAAAGTCCTTATGAAGATAGGATCGCATTAATAGTAGCTAATGCCGAACATGTATATGAAGGAGCGGAAGTTTTTATTAAATTTTACGGATGCAATTTAAATGCGGGGTTTGAGAAGAAAAAGCAGTATTATAAAACATATGAAAAATAGAACCGGAAAAAATCATAACATAGGTTGTTGAGACAACTTGCGGTTTAAAACAATGATATGGATGCCCGGTGTTTCGGGTACGGGAGTAAAAATGAAAAAAAGATTATCGATAGCGATATTGTGTTTATTTGTTTTGTTTTCAATAGCTGCTCAATCTGCTGAAGATTATACTATTTTTGTAAATATTGTCAAAAAAGAATTAAAAGAAATCCGTATACAAAATTATGAAGAACACTTCAATGAACAGTATTTTATTATCAAAGAAAAAAACGATTATTTTGATGTCGGTACGGAAGTCGGATTGACAAATTTATATAGTGTCTGTGTACAAAATGATAAATCACAATGGAAAAGTATAATTAAAGATTATTTTTCTCAAATCAAAAAAGGAAGAGCGGAAGAAAAAGAAATTATTCCTAAATTGGAAAAAATAGAAACGGCTAAAGAATATCTGAGAATTCGCCTGTATCCGATTGATTATAAAAAACAAATTTCACAATCTTCAATAACGGATTGTTCGACGGATGACTATATCGGTGTTGTGGTTATAGATTTTCCCAGTGCAGTAAAAGCTTTATCAAATGAATACATAAAAAAATGGTCAATCGGTGAAAAAGAAATCTTAAAAATTGCAAAAGAAAATACGCTTAAAAACAATACTGAAGAATTTGAAGCATATAAAATATCGGATACTTTTTCGGTTTCTATAATGTTTTCCGATACAAACATCTTTGTTACTTCTTCCATTTACGATTTAAATAAAAAATACAAGTCTCTTCCCGAATACGGTGCTTTTGTAGCTGTTCCGAACAGATATGGCATAGTTCTAAAGAATATTAATAAAGAAACTTTGAATAATGATATCGTGCAAATGATCGGATTGGTAAATTATATGTATCAACAAGGTCCGGGAAGCATTACGGATACGATATATTGGTTTGACGGTAGACAATTTTACAAAGTTATCCATGAACCATCAAAAGGAATGATAAAACTTCCCGATGAATTAGTACGAAAATTATCGAAAATATAGGAGCAACTATGGGACGTGTGTACAATTTTTCGGCGGGACCATCGTGTCTGCCGGAAGAAGTGTTGAAAGAGTGTGCCGACGAAATGCTCGATTACAAAGGCACGGGTCAGTCGGTTATGGAGATGAGCCATCGTTCGTCGGCATTTAAGCCGATCATTGAGGACGCGGAAGCTATGGTGCGGAAACTCATGCGCGTGCCCGACAACTACAAAATCGTGTTTTTGCAGGGCGGCGGTTCGACTCAGTTTGCAATGGTGCCGCAAAACCTCGGCATACGCACAGGCAAAGCCGTCTACGTCGATACCGGCGTGTGGTCGGGTAAAGCGATCAAAGAAGCGAAAAAATACGTTTCCGTCGATATCGCCGCGTCGTCGAAAGACCGCAATTTTTGCTATATTCCGAAAATCGATAAAATCACGGGCGATTACGATTACGCGTATATCTGTCTCAACAACACGATCAAGGGCACGCACTGGAATTATATTCCCGATACGGGCGATATCCCGCTCGTTGCCGATATCTCTTCGTGCATCCTGTCCGAGCCGCTCGATGTGAGCGCTTTCGGTCTCGTCTTCGCAGGCGCGCAAAAAAATCTCGGACCTGCGGGCGTTACGCTCGCTATTATCAGAGACGACCTCATCACCGACACTCCGCAAAAAGGTACGCCGACGATGCTCACGTATAAAACGCACACCGACGAAGATTCTCTGTACAATACGCCGCCGTGTTATGCGATCTACGTCCTCGGAAAAGTGCTTCATTGGATAGAAAAAAACGGCGGAGCGGAAGGCATGAAAGCGCGCAATTATGCAAAGGCCGAGCGCCTGTACGGCTACCTCGATTCGAGCGCCGTCTACCGTGCAACCGCCGACAAAGACAGCCGTTCGATCATGAACGTGCCGTTTTTGACAAAGGAAACGGACGCCGACAAGGCCGATGCGATCAACAAAAAATTCACAGCCGAAGCGGCGAAAGCGGGACTCGTAAACCTTGCAGGGCACCGTACCGTCGGCGGTATGCGCGCGTCCATATATAACGCCATGCCGATCGAAGGCGTCGAACGTCTTATCGAATTTATGGATAAGTTTGCCGCTGAAAATTTTTAAGCGGACGAATGCCCGCCGAAAGCATATCGTTTTGATGCAGCTTTCGAAACGCGGCATCCGTATTAATAATTATTAAAATTGAGAGGCAATATGTTTAAAATTCAAACGCTCAACAAAATATCTTCTGCGGGGCTTGAACGATTTCCCCGCGACGATTACGAAATCGCATCTTCGATCAACGATCCCGACGCTATCCTCGTGCGCTCTCAAGACATGCACGGTATGACGATCCCCGATACGGTAAAAGCCGTCGCGCGTGCGGGAGCGGGCGTCAACAATATTCCCGTGCAGGAGTTGACCGAGCGGGGCATCGTCGTGTTCAATACGCCCGGTGCAAACGCGAACGCGGTAAAAGAGCTCGTCATACTCGGTATGCTCATCGCAAACCGCCCCGCGATCGCCGCCGCCGAGTGGGTAAAAAGTCTTGCGGGCAAAGGAGATGCGATCCCCGACCTTGCGGAAAAAGGCAAATCCCAATTCGTCGGACCCGAACTGCAGGGTAAAACGCTCGGCGTCATCGGTCTCGGCGCCGTCGGAGCCCTCGTCGCAAACGCGGCCGTCGGTTTGGGCATGACCGTCGCGGGCTACGATCCCTTTATCTCCGTCAAAAACGCATGGCAGCTCGATACGCACATCAAACAGGCGGAAACCCTCGATACGCTGCTTTCAAAATCGGACTACATCACGCTCCACATGCCGCAGACAAACGACACGAAAGGCTTTATCAACGCCGACAGATTGAACGCGATGAAAACCGGCGTGCGCATCGTAAACTTTGCACGCGGAGGACTTGTCAATAACGCCGACATGCTTCAGGCGATTGCGAACGGAAAGGTTTCCATGTTCGTCACCGATTTTGCGGCGGAAGAACTGCTTGCAAATCCGAAAGTCGTCTGTTTTCCGCACCTCGGCGCATCGACGCCCGAAGCCGAAGAAAACTGCGCCGTCATGGCCGTCGCAGAGCTCCGCGAATTTCTCGAACGCGGTACTATCGCCAATTCGGTCAACTTTCCGAAAGTCGTCACCGAAAACGAAATCCCCTCCGGCGGTACGCGACTTTGCATTTCGAACAAAAATATTCCGGGTATGGTGTCGAAGTTTTCCACGATTTTGGGTGAAGCCGAACTCAACATCGCGGGTATGATAAACCAAAACAGCGGCAACATCGCCTATAATATTATCGACATCGAAGGCAATGTGAGCGACGATACGCTTGCAAAACTTTCAGCAATGGAAAACGTCACGCACGTGCGCGCGATCGCAGGGTGAGCGGTTTTTTTGCAAAAAAATTATTAAGAGGGGGAAGTCTCCCCCTCGCTCCCGTCCTTTTCGCTCCGCAAGTGTAAAACTGTCGTTTTCCCCTTGCTCCGTTCATACGGCCGTTCGCTGCCCCCTCTGCGGGGACACCCCGCAACGCCCCGTCCGATTTTCAGCGCCGTCGAATAAAAATCGTTTTCGAAGTCACCTCTACAGACTGCAATTTTTAGAGGCGCTCTATCGTTTTTTTTCGCCCTTCGTATGTTTTTTTGACGCCGATTTTTTCCCACCGATTTTTACATCGCGTTCGCCGGCCGGCTGGGAAGCAGCGTTTTGCGATCTTGCCGAAGCGTTTTGCTTTGCGGAATTTTCATCCTGCGCGCCTGCCGGAAAATTTTGCGGCGTGAGCAAAAATGCGAAGAGACTTCCGCACAATCCTCCGGCTATGTGAGCGGCGACCGAAATACCGTTATGCTGCAGCGTGCCGAAATTAAAAAACTGCCCGCCGATATATAAAATAAACACGAGTATAAAAGACAGCGGTATTTCGTTTTTTGCAAACGATGTGAACGACGCAAGCATGATCATCATAAATACAACGTCGCTTGCGCCCATTTCCGGATGCGTGATCAAACACGCGTTGATGACGCCTGTGACAAGCGCGGTTATCGTTATGACGAGCGCGAGGACACGCGATCCGTAGCGGCTTTCGATGATCGGTCCGAGCAGCAAAACGAGCGACATATTCGCAATGAGGTGCTGCCAATCGGCGTGTCCGAACACGTGCGAAAAGAGACGAAAATAATCGAGCGGTGCTTTCCAGTCGAACGGATGGCTGCTGTATTTTCCGCCCGGTATGATAAAGAGCGCCGCCGCAAGGTGCCGGTCGAACACATAGGTATCGAGGAGCATGATTAGGGTACAGATGACGGCAAAGGTAAGCGTAACGGGCGCATTGTAGGTTACGCGGATTTTCGATCGTGCTTCGGTATTTTTCTGCATGGCGACAGTATAATAAAAGGTGCGCCTCGCCTCAAGCGATTTTTGTGTATTTGTATCGTCGAACTTCCGATCTTTTACCGTTTCAAACTCAGTACCGCCGCCGGAAATGCGACCGGTTTTTGCGGTAGCGCTCGGTTTTCGGAAATACGGTTTTCGCTTTTTTTTATTTTATCGATTTTTTAAAGTTTTTAATGCTATTGGAATAATTATAAAAATTCTGTATATTATAAGCATGACTGACAGCGACACATTCGGAAGCGGCGAGTTTTCGATCGAAGCGGTCGATGCCGTCGATTACGATGTTCCGCCGAACGGTCGCGTCATTTTTTTTAACGACGACTATACGACGAAAGATTTTGTCGTCGACGTGCTCATGTCCGTTTTTTATAAATCAGAAGAGGACGCGTGCGTCATCATGGAATCCGTTCACAAAACGGGTTCCGCAATCGTCGGAGTGTATGCGTTCGATATAGCTGCGACGCGGGCTGCGCTCGCGGTGCGCCGTGCACGGGAACAGGGGTTTCCGCTCAAAGTTGAAGTGCAGGAAGTATAAAAGAAAGTCCCTGAAACTCGGTCCGGTTTTTGAAGTCGCCCAAGAGATTGTATGACGGCTTCGGAAAATTAAAATACGTGCGGGTTGCAAAATATTTTTGCACAGCCGCGCTTGAGCTTTTTGATTCTATAATTATGTAAGCGTACCGCTTAAGCGAACGGCATACGATTGTAACTTTGCCCCGTATCGTTTATTTTTTTTCGAAGTTCGACATTCGATTGACACATGGAAGAGCGCGAGATTGCATACGAATGTAATTTCACGCTTAAGATCCGCCGCGCGATGCGGCGGGCGGGAAGTGGAAAATTTATGGAAATAAGTCCGCAGCTTCGAAAGATATTGTCGGTTTCGTTTTCCGATGCGAAATACGCCCGTCACGAATTCTTTACGCCTGAACATCTGCTCAGCTCCGCTCTCTCTTTCGATTCGGTGCGCGGTCTGCTCGAATCGTGCGGCGCGGACGTGGCGACGATTCGCGATTATGTAAACGAATACATTAAAAAAAACGTGCCGGTGTCGGCGGTGCAGGGAAACGGGCAAAGTGCCGAACCGGTGGAAACGCAGGGTTTTCAGGAAGTGATGAACCGCGCCGTATTTCACTGCGCGTCGAGCGACAAGCAAATCCTTGACATCACCGATGTGCTCGTCAGTATGACGGAAGAAAAGCGCAATTACTGTGCGTATTCTCTGCGTATGGGCGGCGTCGACAAACTTCGACTCATCGAAGCGATCGGAGAAGCGAAGCTTACCGATGAAAACAGATTTTTTTCCGACGGTACGGATACGCAGCAAAAATTTACGCCGGATCTGCAAACATCCGAGGATGTGCGGCAGGAAAGTCCCCGCGGAACAAAACAGACGGCGCTCGAACGCTTTTGTGTCGATTTGACCGAAGAAGCGAAGCAGGGCAAAATCGATTCGCTTATCGGACGGACGGAGGAAATCGACCGCACGATTCAGATTTTGTGCCGCCGCACGAAAAACAATCCGCTTTACGTCGGAGATGCGGGGGTGGGCAAAACGGCGATCGCAAACGGACTTGCACT
Organism: Treponema socranskii subsp. paredis ATCC 35535; assembly: GCA_000413015.1. Classification (GTDB taxonomy): domain Bacteria; phylum Spirochaetota; class Spirochaetia; order Treponematales; family Treponemataceae; genus Treponema_D; species Treponema_D paredis. Next base: position 1,224,117 of record KE332515.1, on the reverse strand, counting down.
CAGGATTGCGCAAAACAAAGTACCGGACGCGATTAATAATTTTTCAATCTACAGTCTCGATATGGGACTCCTGCTCGCCGGAACGAAATTCCGCGGCGATTTTGAAGACCGTCTCAGAAAGATTACCGACGAACTGATGAAAAAGCGGAACGCGATTTTATTTATCGATGAGATCCACATGATCATGTGTGCCGGTACGAGCGGCAACAGTACGATGGATGCGGCGAATTTGTTAAAACCGGTGCTGTCGTCGGGAAAAATCCGCTGCATCGGTTCGACGACGCACGAAGAGTATGCGAAAAATTTCGAAAAAGACAGAGCGCTCGCGCGCCGCTTTCAAAAAATCGATATAAAAGAACCCTCGCCCGAAGATACGTTGGCTATCTTAAAAGGACTCCGCGAAAAGTATGAAAGTTATCACGGAGTTACGTACAGCGATACGGCGCTCAAAGCTGCGGTCGATTTATCGGTGCAGTATCTGCCGGACAGGCGGCTTCCCGACAAAGCGATCGACATTATCGATGAAGCCGGTTCGTACATGAAAATCAAAGCGAACGGAGGATTCGCCCGTATGCGCGAAGCTCCCGCTCAAACGCAGGAAGCCGCGCATACGAATACGCTTACGAAAAAAATCGTCGTGTCTACTTCCGTTATCAAAGCGGTGACGGCGAAGATGGCGCGGGTGCCGCTTGAATCGGTGACGAGCGGAGAAAAAGAAAAGCTCCGAGACCTCGCCGACACGATGCGCTCGGAAATCTTCGGACAGGATGAAGCGGTCGCTGCGGTGACAAAGGCGGTAAAAAGGGCGCGCGCGGGATTCAACAATCCCGAACGGCCGGAAGCGAGTTTTTTGTTCGTCGGCCCGACGGGCGTCGGCAAAACGGAGCTTGCGCGCTCGCTTTCCCGTACGCTCGGCGAAACGCTCTTGCGCTATGACATGAGCGAATATCAGGAAGAGTATACGGTGAGCCGTCTCATCGGTTCGGCGCCGGGTTACGTCGGCTATGAAGAGGGCGGGCAGCTTACCGAAGACGTGCGCAAAAACCCGCATTCGATCGTGCTCTTCGACGAAATCGAAAAGGCGCATCCGAAAATTTACAACGTGCTGCTCCAAGTTATGGACTACGGATTTCTTACCGACAATCAGGGCCGTAAAGCCGATTTTCGAAACTGCATCATCATCATGACGAGCAATGCCGGCGCGCGCGAAATGGAAAAGAGCAAAGTCGGTTTCGGCGCCGGAGACGCTGCGGATGAAAACGATTCTCTTCGCGAAGCGGTCGAAAAAGCTTTTTCGCCGGAATTCCGCAACCGGCTCGACGGCGTTATCGCGTTTTCTCATTTGGGCAAAGAGATCGTCGACGACATTGCAAAAAAAGAAGTCGCAAAACTCGCCGCCCGCCTCGCGCAAAAAAAAGTCAAACTCGAAACGACCCCGCGTGCGATCGCCTATCTTTCGGAAAAAGGCTATTCGCGCGAATTCGGAGCGCGGAATATGGCGCGCACCGTCGAAGAAAAGATCGCATCTCCGCTCACCGACGAAGTATTGTTCGGAAAACTTTCCGCGGGCGGTGAAGTGCGTGTCGACGTATCATCCGGAAGCGACGGCACGGAAACATTGACTTTCGATTATGGAAAGCGTTGATTGGCGGGCAAAACTCGGCGCCGAACGTTTCGGAAGCGATTTTGAATATACGCATTTTTTCGTACGCGATGCAGGGCGAAACGGCTTGCTCGGTTATACGGAAACCCTGACGCCTCATCTCGTATTTTCGGCATATTTGCAGGGAATTTTCCCGTGGTATGACGAAAGCTCGGGCGATCCCGTTTTGTGGTGGAGTCCCGATCCGCGTTTCGTGCTTCCCGTAAACGAAATCCGCTTTCCGCGCAGCGCCGTAAAATTTTTAAAACACAGTCCGTATACGTATACTTTCGATGCTGCCTTTTCCCGCGTCATCGAAAATTGCGCGCACGTACATCGCGCGGGTCAGGACGGCACGTGGATAGGAAATCGCATGATCGATATCTACTGCGCGCTGCACGAACGCGGTATTGCGCATTCGGTCGAAGCGTGGCACGGAGACGAGCTTGCGGGCGGACTTTACGGAGTGCTCATCGGAAAAGTGTTTTGCGGCGAGTCGATGTTCACGCGTGAATCGAACGCGGGCAAAAGCGCGTTTATGCTCTTTGTAAAAGCTTTCGAAAGATGCGGCGGCGTTTTGATCGATTCGCAAGTGTATACGGAAAACATCGCGCGATACGGCGGCCGCAATATAAGCCGCACGGCGTTTTTACGCATGGAAAGCGAACTCTTGCCGCAAAAACTTTCAGACGACTTGCACAAAGTTTTTGCCGAAATCGCTCTGATGAAGCCGTGAGCCAAAAAACGCTCAGCGTATTTTTTATCGGAGACGCTTGCAAATCCTGCGCGGGGAACTTCGCGCTCCGCGCTCGTTGCAAGTCGCGCGGGGAACTTCACGCTGACGCGCTCGTTGTAAGTCGCGCATTGCTCGGATTTGCGCTCCCTTGCGAGATATCAAATAATGCGCTACACTCATTTTATGAATGCAATTATCACCGTCGTCGGCTCGGATAAGGTCGGCATTATCGCAAAAGTAAGCGGCTTTCTCGCCGAACATAAAGTCAATATAGCCGATATTTCGCAGACGATCCTCTCCGGGAATTTCGTTATGATGATGATGGTAGATCTCGACGGCGCCGATATTTCGATCGAAGATCTTCGCGCTGAAATGAATAAAACTGCAGACGCTATGGGTGTCGAAATCAACATCATGAGCGAAAAAGTGTTTTCCGCAATGCATCGGATTTGATCGCACCCGCAAGCGGATTTTGCTCCGAAAAAAAACGGATATTTGTCTTGACATATCGATTGAGATGATTATACATTTTATATGAGAGCTTCATGCAGTTTGAATGGGATGAAAAGAAAAATAATGAAAATATAAAAAAACACGGCATTTCATTTCTGCGTGCGGCACAGATTTTCTTTGATCCGAAGATGATCGATATGCCCGACATAGCACATTCGAATGAAAGCGAATGAAAAGGAAAGAATCGAATACTACCGTAATTATGACCTCAGATGAAATCAAAAATCTTCCGCCGATGTCGAAAGAAGAACTTAAAGCGCTCGACGATGCAAATATAGTGTACGATGAAGATTGTCCCGAACTTACGGACGAACAGCTTCGACAGTTTAAGCCGCGATATGTAAATCATCCCGCTTCCGTACACGAAAAACGGAAGGACGGAAAAATCTGTATCCCTATTGATTCCGATATTTTAAAGGCTTTGAAGTCGCCGCAAAAAGATTACGAAAAACGGATAAATACTATTTTGCGCCGCGTCGTATTGGGGTGATAAAAACACACTTACTTTCCGATAAAAAAAATACGGGCGATTCGAACTGCGCCATTTCATATTGCGCACAGCCCGTCCGCCCGTACAAACGACTTTCAGATTGTTTTACGCGCCGCCGACACCCTTGTCGATCGAAGCGCCGGTCGCTTTATTTACGGTAAAATTGATAAGCAATACGAGTACGATGATCATAAGGTTGATCGCGTTGCCGTACTGCGTATAGCCTTTTTCGTTGAACTGCATGAGCATCGTCGTGAGCACTTTATTTTGCGGCGTGACGAGGAGCGCGAACAGCGAAAGCTCTCTCATGCACGAAATAAACGGCAGCAAAAATCCCGACAGAAACGTCGCCTTTTGAATCGGAACGATGATGTGCGACATGCGCTTTATCCACGGTACGCCGACGATGACGGCGGCTTCTTCGATTTCGTTTGAAAGCTGCAGCATGGCGTTGACGCCGCTGCGCGATGCAAAAGGAAGATATTTTACCGAGCCGATGAGCGCGAGGATAAAAAACGAACCGTACAAAAACGGTATCTTCGTCGCAATCGAAAGGTAGATCGCGCCGAAGGCCATCGACGGCATGAGGTAGGGAAAAAACGCGAGGTTGTTGACGAAGGTTGCCAATTTCGATCCTCGCCGTTTTCCGATCGCATAGCCGATGAGGATGCCGCTCGTGCCGGCGACGACGGAACATACGACCGACAGGCGGAGGCTGTTCCACAGCGTGCGCCACACGTCGGCGCTCATGAGGATGCCCGCGTCCATACCGTTTTCGAGGGCGGATTCGCCGCGCCCGATCCAAAAGTCGAGCGTAAAATTTTTCAACGAATAATCGCCGGGCAGGAGCAGCACCGATTCAAGCGCAAAGGTTATGAGCGGTACGATCGCGATAAAGCACAAGAGGACGACGAGGAAGGCCGAAAGCGGAGTCCGTGCGCCGCGAAGGTTCACGAGCGAAATCTGCGAAGATTTTCCGGTGATCGTCGTAAACGATTTTCGTCTGCCGGTAAACCATTGATTCAATCCCAGAATGCCGATGCCGAATAAAATCATCGTAAACGCGATGATGTATCCCTGTCCTTGGAAATTGCCGTTCATCATCGTGTACATCTTTGTCGTGAGCACCCAAAAGCGCACGGGCGATCCGAGAAAAACCGGAACGGCGTACGCGCTCATCGCGGAAGCGAACACGAGCAGAAAAGTCGAAAGAAGGGCGGGCATGACGATCGGCAGCGTGATTTTCCGCATGATCTTTGCACGGCTAGCTTTTAAAATCGTCGCGGCTTCTTCGAGGTTCGCGTCCATATTGCGGAGGATACCGCCGATGAGGATGTAGGCGAACGGCGAATAGTGAAGTCCGAGTACGACCGAACAGGGAAAGATTCCGTAAACGAACCATTCCGGCATTGCGATGCCCGTAAGCGCCGTAAAAATACCCGTGATGCCCATACCGACGTTCGCATTTCTGAAAAAGTTCGTCCAAAACATTGCGAGTGTCCACGACGGCATGATATACGGAAAGACGAATACGAACGAAATGAATTTTTTATATTTGAGATTCGTTCTCGTGATAAGCCATGCAACCGACCCACCGAAAAAAATGGCGATGATCGACGCGATGATCGCCATGAGGACCGTGTTCAGCAACGGACGGTAAAAATTATTAACGGAATATTCGCCGCCTGTGAGCAGTCTCTTCCAATGATACGGCGTGAGTGCGCCGGTCGGCTTGCGTATGAGCTGCATTTCCATCGGATGAACGCTGTAGGTTTCGAATACGAGCGAAAGCAGCGGATACAATGTCAGCGCCGCCAGCAAAATAAAAAATACGACAAGGATGACATTTGCGGGGTTTTGAAAAAATGTCTTTATATGATTCGCCGCTTTTTTTGACATGATAGCTCCCATAAAAATTCTGGCAGACGGATTGCGGGCATACGCTTTGAAACGCATACCCGCATATACATCTTTAAGGAAGGGCTTGAAAAATTATGATTTTTCGAAGCGCCTTATTTGGTAAGATTTTTTGAAATGAATTCGAAAACATCGGCATACGCTTCATTGATGTATTCGGGATCATCCATAACCAGGCGCGTCTTCCAATACGAAAGCGGCTGATCGCCTTTGTTTACCGGGATGCCCGTATTTGAAGAATACGCGCCGATATCTTTGCCCCACGGAGCGAATCCGGCAGGCGATACCAAATGTTCGACAAAGAGCATGGCCGTGTACGGCATCGTCGTCGTTTTGACGATCTGAGCATAGAGCGGATACATAAAACCGGCAAAGGGTTCAACCGTCGTATTTTTTCCGTCCGCATAGTATGAAGCGACTTCGAGATTTTCAGTGCGCACCGTTTTCGAGCGGAGTTTGCTCAAAACGAAAAGACCGATTTTTCCGGACGCTTCTGCGTTGGAAATCTGTTCGGCTATCGTCGTATCCGAATTGCCGAACGAACAGTTGTGCAGAAATTCGGCAATCCATTTATAGCCCGCGTTTTTGTAGCTTCCGAGCTGAATATCTTTGCCGTATAAGTTTTTATATGCCTTCGCAAGTTTATCCGACCATGTTTTATTCGTCAGCATGATAAGGAAATTTTCGTTTACCTTTTCCGTTTCGGGGCTTTTGAAAAACACTCTGCCTTTCATAGCCGGTTCGGTCAGCTGCCACACGTTCGTGATTGCAGGGACGTTCGAACCGACGGTATTGAAGATAAAGAGTTTGTCGATATATTGCTGTACAAGCGGTACTTTGTCCGAGTTTTCTATATTCGAAGCGACGGATGCGGGGATGTAGTTTATGAGATTTCCCGTGTCGACCATCTGCACTTTCATAACCGCACCGTTCTGTGTCAGCACGACGTCCGCGCCGTCGATTTTGCCGGTGATTTCCGCCTGCAATTTCGTATAGATTTCGCTGTCTTTAACGTTCGTCGTTTCGACGTCGATGCCGTATAATTCGGTAAACGCTTTTGCCGCTCTCGCGATACGCGAACTGGTTCCGTATGCTTTAAATACGGTACCGGCCGATTTTGCCGCAGCCGCTTCTTCTTTCGCTTTTGCGACGATATCGTCATGCGACATATTTTTTGCCGCGGCGATTGTCTGCGCCGCAGCGCTGCCCGAGTCGTTTCCTCCAAGTGCAAAAAGCGACGATGCCGCGAGAATGCACATCGCGCCGATAATCAGTTTTTTCATTTTTACCTCCAAACAAAGTTCATAACGATTTGATTTTTTTATATGCCCGGCTGAAATTGCCGTTCAGCCGACAATATTTCATTGTACTACGGATTTTTGTTATATGTCAAATATCTTTTTCAGTTTTTCAGTTTAATGCGGATGCCCGAAATTCGGTATGTTAGAACGTGATGATTTCTTCATACACTTGAATTGCAAACTGATCGGTCATGCCGGAAATATATTCGATGACGCATTTTTGGTACGACTCGTTATCGTTTATATCGAAAACTTCGGTGGTATTGCAGCGGAGAATTCGTTTTCGGTCTGTCTGTCCGAGAGGTGCGTAGTTTGCGTATTTGACGAGCCAGTCTTCATAGGTTATGCACAGATTCGGATAATATCGCAATGCCTGCCGGGCGCGTCCGTTTTGCGCGTAGGGCTGCACGCGCATGAGCACTTCATACAGCGTTTTAACGATGTCCGATGCATAATGCATGAATTCTTCTATGCGCCAATGCGCGTATATCCGCCGGAAATTGAATTTTTTCAGTTCGATGATAAAACGGAAATACTCGTCCGAAAAGCGCAAGCCCCCTTCCGGACTCGACTGCGTGCACAAGTCGACGATGAGATCGTTTATTAAAACCGTTGTATTGACCGCTTTGCCGCTTCGGAACGCGCCCTTCGCTTTGCCGTCGATGCCGAGCGTCGTCGCGACGATTTCGCGCAGTTCTCGATAGGACGTCATATCGAGCATGTGGTATGCCCGCGCATCTTCGATGTCCCGTCCCAAGTACGCGATTTTGTCGGCGATTTTTACGACGCAGCCTTCCCACGTGTACGGCTGTACGATACCCGGCCGCTTTATCGAATAGAGATCGAGCGCTTCAGTCCGCGGCATGATACCCTGCTGATCGATTTCGCCGCAGTGGCAGATAAGCCCGTCTCGTACCGCATAGGTCAAATTGAGCGGCTGTTCGATTCCGTCGGGATCGGCAAGCGTTTCGATATAATCTGCAAAAAAAAGGCTGTTGCGTTCGTGCCAAAATTTTTTCGGTGCATTGACGCCCGTTTTTTGTTCAAGGAGCGAATTGAGACGGTTTTCTCCGTGATGACCGAAAGGCGCGTGTCCGATATCGTGTCCGATCGCGATTGCGGCGGCAAGTCTTTCGTTCAAGCCGAGGTATTTTGCGATTTCGGATGCGACCGATGCTACGTGCAGCACGTGTTCCATGCGCGTACATGTGTGATCGTTGTGCGGTGCGAAAAAAACCTGCGTTTTATGTTTTAAGCGGCTGAACGCGCGGGAGTGCAAAAGCCGCGTATAATCGCGCTCGAAGTCCGAGCGGATTTCGTTGCCTCTGCCGTACAGCGGCACTTCGCGCTTTATGCATTCCGCCCAATTTTTACGTTCGGGACAGCATCTTACGTCTTTAAAAGAATCTTTCATACGGCGGCTATTATATCACGGAAAAAGAGCGGTAGTAAGTGCGCGGTTAAAAAATAAGGCCACTGTTAAAAGGAGGAAAAACAGTGACCTTTGCGTTTGCATATAATGCTTGCACTCTATAAACGGCGGACGGGGAAAATGGTTACAACCGAAAGAAATTTTATGAAAAAAATCGTGTGATTTACCTACAGCTTTTTTTTCTGTATACTCTTTCAATATGGAAATGAAATGGGTCGTGCTTGCACTTGCCGTCTCGATGTATGCGCTCGTCATCGTCGTGCAGCATAAAAAAATCGTATTTACATCCGCTGCGGCGCTCATTATCCTCTTGTTGGGCGCGATATTTCCCGGCCGCATTTTTCCCTTTGACGGCGGCGTTCCGCTTCGTGCATATCCTTTCGTACACGCATTTTTTTCTCTTGTCAACTGGAACGTGCTCATGATTTACGTCGGAAGCATGGCAATCGCGGCGCTCTTTATCTATTCGCAGATGCCCGCGTTCATTGCGGATAAAATCGTCGAAAAAGCTCCGAATACGGGAATCGCAATCGTACTCATCCTCGCAATGACGGGTTTTATTTCGATCTTTGTTGAAAACGTTGCGACCGTACTTGTCATGGCGCCGATAGCGCTTGCGCTGTGCAAAAAACTTAAAATCGATCCGACGTATTTTATGATAGGACTTGCCGTCATGTCGAATCTCGAAGGAACGGCAACGCTCGTCGGAGATCCGCCGTCGATGATTTTTGCAAGCTACGCGGGCTATACGTTCAACGATTTTTTCGTACATGCCGCCAAGCCGTCGATTTTTTTCTTTATTCAAACGGGGATGCTTGCGGGCTGTCTGTATTTTTATTTATTTTTTGCAAAGCAAAAAGAAAAACCCGATTCGGATAAAACAGAAGTGATTTCTTCGGTGCCGTTTCTGCTCCTGCTCGCGATGATTTTCGGGCTTGCGGCGATTTCGTTTTTTCATTTCGATTTCGAATTTTTATCGGGACTGTACGTGCTTTTTCTCGGTATTGCGGGCGTGCTGTGGTTCCGATTTGTACGGCACCGCTCGCTTCGTGAAACGCAGCTGCTTATCAAAGGACTCGATTGGGAAACGATCGCGTTTTTGATCGGCATATTTATCGTCGTCGGCGCGATTTCGGAAACCGGTTTGCTTTCGGATTTCGCCCGTATTCTCGTACGCATTACCGGCGGCAATGTGTTCGCGGGTTTTATGCTGATCCTCGTCGTCTCCGTCCTTATTTCGGGTTTTGTAGACAACGTGCCGTATATTATCGTCATGCTGCCGGTTGCGAAAACGCTCGCCGTTCAGATGGATCTCGCCGCCGAACTCTACATGTTCGCGCTTCTTATCGGTTCCTGTCTCGGCGGAAATTTGACGCCTTTCGGAGCGAGTGCAAACGTCGTCGCTATGGGTATCCTCAAAAAAGAAGGCCGCCCCGTCGATTTTGCGGGCTGGCTGAAAATCGGCGCGCCTTTTACGATTTTAACGACAGCCGCTGCGGCTTTGGCGCTGTGGCTCGTGTGGGCGTAGTTTTGCTTGGGAGAAAGCGATTCCGTTCGTCGGCTGTCTGTGTGCGGCTCGAAGCGATGCACACGGGACGGAAAATTTTCCTTCGATGCGATTTTAAAAAATTTTTACCGGCGTATATTATTTTTTTAATTCCTGTATGAACTTTCTCGGCGACATACCGAATTCGGTTTTAAATGCCCGATAAAACGAACTGTAATCTCCGAAGTTGTAATTCGTACACAACGTTTCAACGGAAGCATGCCCCGACAAGAGTTCCTGTTTTGCCAAATAAAGCTTCTTTTTTATGATGTACTGATGAACCGACGTTCCCATGCAGTCCGAAAAAAGTTTTGAAAGATGTGAGCGGCTTATGCATAGTTCGTTTGTGATGTCGGAAATCCCGATGTCATCGTGAATATGTTCGGCAATATAATTTAACGTGCGTAAGATCATCGGATTGTCGTCAATATCCCGTTCAAAATAGACGGGTTGCCAATATAATTTGATACGCGCAATATGAATGAGAAGTTCGGTGATGTAGGAGTCGGCCAAAAGATCGGATCCGTATTCGTGCGAATTGAACTGGATTAAAATCATTTGCAGCAGATTGGCGACGACGAGACGCATATCATGCGGCAGCCGCAAATAAGAACCGGAAAAATTTATTTTGCGGAAGGGAAGCAGCAGATCGGTGTGCGCGGATGACAGTTGTTTGATATAATCCGTGTTCAGCCATAAAATATAGCGTTCGTAAGCTTTTTGATTTTCGTTTATCAATGCGGCATGTACTTGTTCGGGTTTAATTAAAAGGATATCGCCGGGGCGGAGAGGATACGTTTTGTCGTCTAGGGTATACATAACGCTGCCCGATATTAAAAAATAAAATTCATAGTGACTGTGCGTATGTTTTCCGATCCTGCCGAGTGAAAAATCACTGTTATAATAAATCTCGTATGTTTTCGATTTCATCACACCTTTGTGATAATAAGGAGTCGGAGCGATTTTTTTTGTCATATCGATATCACCTTATAAATAGTCGATTGTCTATTATAAATCAAATAGGACAAAATGCAATGTTTTTCAGATAAAAAACTCTTTTTTTATCACGGAAACGGGCATACAATATACGCATATTCCAAACTCGGTAAAGCATAATTTCGATATGAAGATAGTAGAATCCATAGTAAAAGGTAAAAAGCGCGACGGTTACTGCGAAGACGTTTTGACAATCACCGATCATTTTATTGCCGTAATCGACGGCGTTACTTCAAAGAGCGATTTTATCTGCGGTGAAAAGAAAACCGGACGGATTGCCGCAGAGCTGATCGCCCGTGCCATAGAGCAAAGCGCCCCCGATTCGGAATGCACCGATATCATCAAAAACTGCAATGCCTCTTATGAGGATTTTTATCGGCGTACCGATTTTCCTTACGATAAAAAAGAATACGGTTTGCAGGCGGTCGCCGTTATCTGTTCCGTTTCGAAGCGCGAGATATGGCTTATCGGAGACTGTCAGGCGATGGTCGACGGCGCACTTTATACCAGTGTAAAAAAAAGCGATATCGTTCTTGCCGATCTGCGTAGTATGATACTTTATCTGCAGCCCGATCAAAGTTTGTCCGGAGGAAGTTTTGTCGATGAAGGCAGAAAGGTAATTCTCCCGTGGATTGTTAAAGCGACGAATTTTGCGAACCGCGGCGATACTCCCTACGGATATGCCGTTATAAACGGTGATGAAATTCCGGAAACTTTAATAAAAAAGATTCGTCTGCCGGAAAAAAGTTCGGAAGTCATTTTAGCGAGCGACGGATACCCCGTATTGCTGCCGACGCTGGAGAAAAGCGAAGCCGAACTGGCGAAGACTTTACGGGAAGATCCCGAGTGTTACAGACTTCATGTGTCTACCAAGGGAATCGAAAGCGGTAATATAAGTTTTGATGACAGAACGTACGTGCGCTTTACGATGTGAGCGCACATACACGTAAAATATACGAAAATTCTGGAGGTATGTATGAAAAAAATTGCTTTGGTGTTGTCGGCGGCGGTTTTTGCCGTTATTCCGGTATTTGCTATGGGTTCGGGCGAAAACGCGTTTCCCGATCCCGAAAAAACGATAACGATCGTCGTGCCGCATGCGGCCGGAGGCAGTACGGATTTGATTTTCCGTGCTTTGGTCGAAGATTTGAAAAAGACAACGGGACAGAATTTTATAGTGACGAATATGCCCGGAGCCGGAAGTGCTACGGGAACGAATGAAGTGATCAACGGCGCTGCCGACGGATATACGCTTTTGGGTTCCGGTACGCATACGACGGCGGCTACGATGCAAGGCTTAACCGAGGGCTATAAAGCGCTTGATTATATTGCGGCTTTGAACTGGGATCCGTTTATCATCGCGGTGCGAAACGATAAACCGTGGAAGAGCTTAAAAGAAGTTGAAGCGGCTGCAAAAGCGAATCCCGGAAAAATCACGTTCGGAAACGCCGGTATGGGAGGCGCGACGGGTGTTGCAAGCGTGGGCATAAATCTCGCTTTAAATAAAGTATTCAACGTAACGCCTTTTAAGGGAGGAGCGGATCTTATAGCTTCCGTTTTGGGCGGTCATTGTGACGTCGGTATTTTCAGTCAATCCGAAGTCAAAGCAAATAAAGCGTCGCTTCGTCCGTTGGCTATTCTCGGTGAAAAACACAGTTCAATTCCGGAGTTGGCGGATGTACCGACAATCGCGGAAGCGGGGTATCCCGGTCTTTCCATACCGAGCGGTTCTTTCCGTTCGTTGACGGTGAAAAAGGGTACTCCTGAAGCGGCAAAAAAATGGCTTGCCGACGCGGTTGAAAAAGCTTTTTATTCAGACGGTTTTCAAAAATTTATGAAGACGAACGGTTTTATTCAATCGTTCCATAAACTCGACGACTTTGCCGCATACGATGCAGGCATCATCGCGGATTATGAACCGATATTGAAAGAAGCCGGTTTATATAAAATGAAATAAATTATGAGGACAACGGTATGCTTAAAGATAAAAAACCGATTCTGATAGCTTTCGTTATTTTATCGGGATTGTATTTTATCTACGTAATCAGTTCCGGCAGTTCAAGGATGATCGGCGATGAAGTCGGCGGTGATCCGGGCGGCATGATTTTACCCCTCGTCTTTTCCATTTTTATGTTTATCACATCGGTATATTTACTGATAACCGATAAGCGTAGCGAAAAAGAAGAGGACGCGATGTCGAAGCCTGAAAAGCGCCTGTTTGTCCTTACGCTCGCGCTTGCTGTTGCTTATATATTTTGCATACGGAGTGCGGGCTTTATTCCGTGTACGGTACTCCTGCTGTTTTTTTTGTGTTTTGCAAATCAACAGGGAGACATCCGTAAGAAAGATCTGAAATTTTTAGTGTCCGGCTGTATTGCTTCTCTCGTCAATATTTTGCTGCTTTATACGCTCGGCCGGCTTATTACCCGCAATTTATTGTCTGCCGGAAGAAGGGGAATCGTTCCGTCGTGGGTCGGGTCTCCGTCTTTTACCGCGGCTTGCACTCTCGTTATTACGGTACTTTGGATCATTGCCGCCGTGAAGCTCTGTCGAAAAAAATGGCCTGCAAATGATGATAAGAGCGCGTACCATACTTGGCTTTCTGCTGTTATTGCAACGACGTCTACCGAAATAATCTATCTTGTTTTTAAACAATTGTTCCTTGTCGAATTGGTCAAAGGACTTATTTTTTGGTAAGAGAGGCGGTTTTAGTTATGGATACTTTTCTGCAAGGATTACTTCAGGTTGCGAATATATCGACGCTGCTGTGGATGGCGTTCGGATCGATTTTGGGCATCATACTCGGAGCGCTTCCCGGATTGACGGCTACGATGGGCATCGCATTGATTATGCCGATCAGTTTTCATTTGCCAAGTGCGACGGGAATCGGACTTTTGCTTGCCGTATACTGCGGTGCGGTCAGCGGCGCTTCCATTCCCGCCATATTGCTCGGCATACCCGGAAATCCTAACGCCATAGCGACCGTTGAAGACGGTATTCTCATGACGAAAAAAGGCAAAGCCGATCAGGCTTTGGGAGGCGCCGTTGTTGCGTCTCTTATAGGCGGGATGGGCAGCCTGCTTTGTCTCGTTTTATTTGCGCCCTTGATTGCACGCTTGACGCTTGCATTCGGACCCGCGGAAAAGACTACGCTCGCTTTGGTAGGCCTTGTTATTATCGCTTCGGTTTCCGCAAATAATGTTATGAAAGGTTTGCTCATGGGAGCATTCGGTATGGCGCTTGCATTTTTAGGAACGGATCCTTTCAGCGGACAATTGAGGATACCCTTTTCTTCTTATCTGGCGACGACTCCTTTGGCAAAAGGTTTGGATTTGACTTCAACGCTTATAGGCTTATACGGAATTTCGCAAGTATTCTTTGAAATGCATAAATTGAACCGCCCCGTATCAAAAACGGAAAAAGTAAAAATAGACCGTATTTTTCCGCCTTTAAAAAAGATAGGGCAGATGTGGAAAATAATTTTAAGTTCCACCGGTATAGGTACGATTGTCGGTGCGATTCCCGGTACGGGCGCGTCGATTGCCGTTTTTTTGGCAAGAAATACGGCAAAGGATATTTGCGCGGCATCAAAAGGAAAACTTGAACCGATCGGAAGCGGATGTCTCGAAGGCGTATTTGCCCCCGAAGTTGCAAACAATGCGGTAACCGGCGGAGCTTTGATCCCCGCTCTTGCCTTGGGAATTCCCGGAGACGCAGCGACGGCAGTGCTTATCGGCGCTTTGATGATAAAAGGGATAACACCGGGTTTTCAATTGTTCCGGCAAAATATGGCGCTTGTATATGCAATCTTTGTGACCTTATTTATATCGAATATCTTTATGGCGGTCTTTCAGCTCGGCGGTATCCGTCTCTATCCGAAAGTGCTTAACATTCCGCAACAGCTCTTGCTGCCGTTGGTGCTGGTTTTATCGTTTATCGGTTCTTATGCGATCGCAGGTCAAGCTACAGCTGTCGGTATTTACAATATGGGAATTGCGCTTGCGATGGGTTTGATCGGTTATGTATTGAAGCGCAACGATTTTCCGATCGCACCGATCGTATTGGGTTTGATTTTGGGCGGTATGTTTGAAGAAAATTTCAGGCGTGCGGTAAAACTTGCAGGCGGAAATTATTTTACCTTTTTTACCAAGCCTATCTGTCTTTTATTTATCGCGGCGGCCCTCTTTTCAATCGTTTTCCCCATAATGACTCGTAAGCGAAAAACGATATGAAAGTAATTTTTCTCGGCGCCCAAGGATGTCTGCAAAGCGCAGGTTCCGGAAATACGTCTTTGCTCGCGGACAGCGGGGAGGCATTTGTGCTCGTCGATACGAGCGGTTCTCCGGCACAGCTGATTCGGCAGGCAGGCTACGATCCTATAGACCTTGATGCGGTGATTTTAACGCATGCGCATATCGATCATATGTACGCTTTGCCGTCTTTAATTCACAATCTTTGGATCCTAAAACGATCAAAACCTTTGCGGATTATAGGAAGCGCGGCGACGCTTGAGTGTGCAAAAGCGCTGTGCAGCGTGTTTGCGCTTTTTCAAAAAGAAAATATGATTCCGATACAATGGACGGTTTACGGCGGAAAGCCGGTGAATATAGAGGGATCGTTTTGTGCGGATTTATTCGATGTCGATCATACGATTCCGACATGCGGTATCTTTTTGACCGACGGCTCGGCGCGTTTTGCATATTCGGCGGATACGCGTATGCTGAAAGAAGTTCCTTTTCAAATGTCAGATGCGGATCTGCTTGTTCATGAAGCGGGCGGTACCGTATTCGATGAAGCGTTGCTCGAAAAAGCGGGACACACAAGCGCTCGTCAGGCTGCGATGACGGCCGTAAAAGCGCATGCAAAACGGCTTATACTCTGTCACCTGCCTCTGTCTCCCGAACTGCAAAAAGACATGGCGGCGGAAGCATGCGCCGTTTTTCCGAATACTTCTCTACCCGTATTGTTTACTCCGTACGATATCGGCATACGGAAATAAAATCCGATACACGACTCCGTTCGGCGGCTGCCTGTGCGCGGCTCGAAGCGGTGCACACGGGACGGAAAATTTGCGTTCGATGCGATTTTAAAAAGTTTTACCGGATTACGTCTATCGTTTTCCGCCCATCGCGACCGATACGTTCGCATCGAGAGGATTATTATAATCGATGTATGCCATAACTTCTTCGGCAAAGCGTTTATCGATCATCTGTTTGTGCGTCATGATATTTCCGATATAGTTCAGCGTCGACTGCGGCGTGCTGTTTGAACGCACTCGGTTGGCGCCCGCGTTGTACATTGCGAGCGCGGGGATGATGTTTCCGGCGATATTGAGACAAAAGCGCAAGTGCGCCATGCCGTAGCGCGCACTGACTGCGGGATTGAAAAAATCTTTTTCGACGAGCTGCGGAAACGAGCGGTCGTTGAGTTGGAAGAGGCCGCGGTCGATCGAGCTGTTCGTATTGTAGTTGACCGCGCGTATATTGTAGCGGCTTTCCGTATATGCAAGGGAAAACGCGAGCGACAGAGGAATATCGTTTTTGTCGGCGAATTCCAGGATCGCAAGCGTAATATCGCGGTTGTTCGTTTCGCTGATATAAAAATCTTCGACGGCGAGCCGATAATAGGGCTGACGGTAGAGCGTGAGCCCCTCGTCTCCGTGCCGAACGGCTGCCGGTTTATCGGACAGCGGCGTATTGAATTCCGCCCGTATTTTCGGCCTTTCGTTTTCCGCAACGGGAATATCAAACGGGGTAATTTTTTGCTCGGGAAATATAAAAAATATCGACAGAGACAATGCGACGAATATGCTTATAAAGATGAGAGCGCTGCGTCGTGTCTTTGCAAAATTTTTCCCGTCGGGTTTGTATTTCATTTTTATTATACCGATAATTGCTGCGCGTACGATTGTGTCGTCTTTGCGTCCCTGTAAATGCGGTATTGCAGAAAATGTCGATTTCCGAAAATGCCGCATTAGTGCGCGAGAGCGCACACGTATATCCACGAGTTTTTGAAGAAAACTCGAAATTAGACGAGACGCGCTATTTTAGCGGCTCGTTTAAACGTCCGTATTTCCGCCGGCGGCGAAAGCTTACGGTTGCTCGTATCCGTTTTCGACGGCATACGCGATAAAGGACGAACCCGCATACCGATTCGAAAAATAGACGTAGTGAGCGTGCTTGGCGCTCATCGCGTCCGTAAATGCCGCCGCTTCGCTTTCCGTCAGTGCATCGGGGAGAGCAAAACCGATGACGGACGCGCAGTCTTTAATCCGCCTCGCCGTATGGCACATCGTTTGCGTTAACCGTTCGGCACTGCAGTCCGAAATCGGGACGACTACGGCGTACGCGCCGTATGCTTCGATACTCTTTAAAAACACGCGGAGGGCAGCAAGATACATTTCGTCGTACATATTTTCAGAAATTTCCGCGGCGCCATGCGGAACGTATACGGCAAGTATTTTTCCCTTGTCCTTCGAAAACTTTTGCGCTTCCGTTTCCGCGATTTCGGACGAAGCGCCGGAAAGGACGCCCGAATCGAACGGAATCAAAGCGCCCGTATCCGCTTCCGCGCCCGTTTTGAGCGCATAGAGTTTTCCGTTTTTCGATTCGAACTGTGCGTCGATTTTCATAGCGTGAGTTTAAAATAAAAACGGTCTTCATGCAATACATAAAGACCGCCTTTGACCGTTTTACGGAAAAATAAAAACCGAAAACGCTATTCGGTGAGTATTCTGATGACTTCCGCCTTATCCTGTGTTTCGAGAATGAGCTGCCGTTTTTCGGGGCTCTTAAACAGGAGACTTACTTCCGCGAGGAACTGAAGATGCGGACCGGTTTTGTTTACCGGCGAGAGCGTCATGATAAAGATGCGGCAGGGTTCCTGATCGAGAGAATCGAAATCGACGGGATTGTCGGAAATGCCGATGCACGCGACGAGGTCGCTCACCGTATCCGTTTTTCCGTGGGGGATCGCGATGCCGTGTTTCATGCCGGTAGACATTTTGCGTTCGCGGTCGAGTACGCATTCGCGGGCGGCCGCTTTATCTGTAACTTTACCGGCCTTTACGAGCAATTCGAGCATTTCGTCGATGATCGCTTCCTTTGTCGTTCCCTTGAGATGGAGATCTACGGTATCGGTCGTTAATACTGTTCTTAAGTCCATACTGACAGTGTATGCTGAGATTGATTTCTTGTCAAGGAGAAAATCCGCGGCATTATACGGCGGGCGGGGGCGCACATAGTTGCCGTCCGAAAAAATAAATCAACGTATTTCCTCTTGGCGGGCGGGGAAGCTTCCGCAGCTTGCCTTGCATAATTTTGTACGGTAAATTAAAATAAGGGCGGTATGAGTATTCAAAGGATAAGCGTCGCAGGCGTAAGCGTCGATATTTGCCGTGCGGAAGACATCGAATCCGAAGTGCTTGAACTTCTTGCAAAGCCCGGAACGAAACAGATCGTATTTTTGTCGGTGTGGGATCTGCTTCGTGCGCGCGGAAAAAGCGAATATGCCGAATGCGTGCGCAGCGCCGATTTGATTTTGCCCGTTTCAAAGAGTATCATCGCAGGCGCTAAATTTCTAAAAAAATCGATACCGGTGCGCTACAATCCTTTCAATGCGGTAATCGAAGTGTTGTCGGTGCTTGAGCGCCATTACAAATCGATTTTTTTGCTCGGCTCCCGGAGGGTGACGCTGCAAAAAGCCGAATCGAACGTGCGCGATACCTTTCCGAATTTACAGATCGTCGGACGCTATATCGGTTATTATTCGAAAAATGCGGAAGCCGCCGTCGTGCAGGCGATCTACAAATCGTCTCCCGCTCTGGTTCTCGTAAGCGACGGTATCAAAGAAAAAGACGTATGGGTGTACCGCAGACGGAACCGCTTTGCGTCGAGTATTTTTATTTATTATAAAGACGTGCTCGGCATTTTTGCTGAACGCATTAAGCGCATCGACGAAAAAACATTTGCGCGCGGACACGAAATATTTGCGGAAATCCTTCATAATCCTTTGAAAATATTTTTGCTTTTTCCCTACTTGTGGTATATACTGTTATTGATAGGCTATCGTCTTTTCAAAAAAAATACATAAACGATTTTCCGAAAATATAATTTGCGGGATCGGAGAAAAGAGCGCGCCTTAATCATTGGCAGTTAGTTATCGGGCGGAGATTCGGAGTTTTCTGCGGAGCCGTGCCGATTCGAATGTGTGTTTGAAACGGGGGAACGATGGATGTTTTTCCGAGTCTGAATACCGTCGTTTTAATATCTTCCGATGTAAAGGTGATCGATTGGTGCCGTCACGCCCTCGAGCCGGTTTTTTCGGTCAGAGTGGTCGATTCCGTCCGTCCGGATTCCTATGCCCTGTCCGCTTTCCCGAATCCCGTTCTTATCGACACCGCGCAATGCGGCGGAGCTGCCGAAAAGATTTGTATCGACATTGCGCGCCGTTCCCGCATTCTCTTTCTTGTAAAATCCGACAGCGCTTTTTCGCTTTCGCATATACAGCGCTATCACAAATCATGTATTCCCTTTCCGTGCGATTCCGATCTGCTGCGTACCGTCGTCAAACGGCATTTGCCCGAAGCAAACGATATAGAGCGGATTTTTAAAAAACCGGTGCGTTCATTTTCCCGTACGGTCGACATAAGCGGTTTCGAAAAATTTGCGGGGTCTTCAAAAATTATTACGGATTTGAAACGGCGTCTTGCCGAAATCGCGCCGAAAGATTTGTCCGTACTTTTTCTCGGCGAAAGCGGAACGGGAAAAACTTTTGCGGCGAAATTGCTGCACGATAATTCATCCCGAAAAGATAAGTCTTTCGTTTCCGTAGAGATGTCGTCCGTCAGCGAAAGTCTTGCCGAAAGCGAACTGTTCGGTACGGTACCGGGCGCATATACCGGTGCGGTAAAGCGATCGGGGCGTTTTGCGAAAGCGAACGGCGGAACTCTTTTTCTCGATGAGATCGGCGACGTTCCGCTTTTTTTGCAGCCGAAGCTGCTGCGCGTATTGGATACGGGAACTTACCGCAGCGTCGGCTCGGATGCCGAGCGCCGTATCGATTTCCGCCTTATATGCGCGACAAATGCCGATTTGCAAAAAATGATGCAGAAGGGAAGATTCCGAAGCGATTTGTATTATCGGATTGCCGGCTGCACGATAACCTTTCCGCCGCTTCGCCGTCACCTCGAAGATATCGACGAAATCGCATCTTCTTTTTTGGAAGAGCGTAATATCGCGCTGTCGGACAGGGCGCGTGAAAAACTTATGAGTTACGATTGGCCGGGCAATGTGCGTCAGCTTATCAACTGTTTGAAGAAGGCGTGCATGTTTTCAAAAGGCGAAATGATTTATCCGGAGGACATCAATTTTTAAATCTGGTACCGTATATGTGCGAAATGTACGTGTACGGTATACGTGTGGCGGCAGATGAGCATGCCGTTGACAAAAAAAGAATACCGTGTAATAATGAATATATATTCTATATTGGCGAGCGAGTTTATGGCGCAAGTGTTGAAAGAAGAAATCTACGATCGCATTTTCCGAGCAGGGCTCGACGTCTTTTATGAAAAAGATTTCAGAAGTGCAAAAATGCAGGATATCGCTGCGCGTGCGCATATTCCGGTCGGATTGATCTATACGTATTTTAAAAACAAAGAAGCGCTGTTCGATAAAATCGCTTCGTCTTTTTCGATCGACTTTAAGCGTATCGCGTGGGAAGAAGAAGCGGGTAGCGGTCTTCCGTCCGAACGATATAAAACGATTGCGGAAGGATATTTGCTCGAGCTGCTCAAAAATCATAAAGCCTTTGTCGTTTTGATGGATAAAAGCGGCGGCACGAAATACGAATGCGCGAAACAGGATTTGATCGCTGCCTTGGGCAAGCACATCAAAAAGGCGCTTACAAAAACGACGGCAAAACCGTATGACGGTTTGCTCGTGCATATTTTGGCAAGTAATTTTGCCGAAAGCCTTTTGGAAGTGGCGCGGCATTATGAAAGTCAAAAACGCGCCGCGGAAATACTGCGTATAGTAGCGAAATGCTACTATGAGGGAGTCAATGCATTGTAAACAGTATTTTTTATTTTGTCGAATATTGAATTATTATTCCGTATTCGATGACGATTATCCGGCGGATGCAATTTGGTTTTTTTTATTGAAAAATGAATTTATATTCATTTTTAATCTAAAGAAGGAGTGATTATGACGCTGCAAAGCGAACTTATCAAAAAAGTAAAAGCGAAAAACAGGCTTTCAAACATATTGCTCTGCTTGAAAGCGCTTTTTGACATACTGCCGCAGATTCTCATCGTACATATATTTGCCCTCGCTGCGTTGCAGACGCTTTCCGTACGAAAGCTGTGTTTCTTTTCCTGCGCTGTTTTTCTGTGTTTTGTACTGAAAGCGTTGTGCGCGTACGGCGCCGTATGGAAAGCGCATGAAGCTGCATACAATTCGCTTACGGAACTCCGCATGCGGATTATCGCACATTTGAAAAAGCTGCCGCTCGGATTTTTTCACGAACGGAAAACGGGCGATTTGACGAATATCGTACAGCACGATGTGGAACAAGCCGAAACGTATCTTGCGCACGGGCTTCCGGAACTTATGTCGGCGACGCTTATGCCTGCTCTTATTTTCTTTATCATGCTCGGATTGGAACGGCGCCTTGCGCTTTTGATGATCGCGGGCGGGCCGTGTATGTGGCTTGTCAAAACGCTGTCTGCGCCGCTTTGGAAAAAGAATTTTAAAATATTTTCCGACAGTACGAAAACGATGCAGGAAAATCTTATGGAATACGTTTCGAATATTTCCGTTATCAAAGCGTTCGGAAGAGAAGAGACGAAAACGGAAAAGACGCTCCGCTCCGCAAAAGACTATGTGTTCTGGGTGAAAAAAGCGATGGCGGGCATCAGCGTTCCTATGGGACTCATCGATCTGTTTATGGAATCGGGCGTCGTTTTGGTTATCGGTTTCGGATTGCGGCTTTTATCTTTGGGTGAATTATCGGCTGAGCGTTTTATCCTCGCCGTTATTTTGGGATCCGCTTTTACGTCTTCGATCGCAAAGACGGCGACGCTGCAGCATTACGGCATCGTATTCAATCAAGCGATGGAGGGTATCGGTTCCGTTCTCAACGTACCTGTCGCCGAAAGGGATGAAAGCTGCCGTATCGATACGGGAATTTCCGGGGGCGACATTGAAATTGTTGATGTCAATTTTACCTACGGAGGCAGACGGAACGCGTTGGAACATATAAATCTCGTTTTTAAAAGAGGCAGTAAAAATGCGCTCATCGGTTCTTCCGGCTCCGGAAAGACGACGATCGCAAATTTGCTCATGGGATTTTGGCAGCCTGACGACGGAACGATACGTATCGGCGGCGTCGATACGAAATCTCTTTCGGAGCGACGGCTCGGCGCGCTTTTTTCCGCAGTTCAGCAGGATGTCTTTTTGTTCAATATGAGTATGGAAGAAAATATTCGAATCGGAAAACCGGAGGCAACGAAGGAGGAAATCTTTTCTGCGGCGAAAAAGGCGCACATCCATGATTGCATCGCCGCGCTTCCGTACGGCTACGATACGGCGGCGGGAGAAGCGGGCGTCAAATTTTCAGGCGGCGAAAAACAGCGGATCGCCGTCGCCCGTATGTTTTTAAAGGATGCGCCGATCGTGATTTTGGATGAAGCGACGGCTGCACTCGATGCGGAAAACGAAGCGTATATACGGGACGCGCTTGCGGATTTGAGCCGCAGTAAAACGGTCATTACGATTGCGCACCACCTCAATGCGATACGGGATGCCGATCAAATCGTCGTTATGGACGGGGGACGGATTATCGACCGCGGTACGCATTCGGAATTATTAAAACGCTGCGAACTCTATCGAACGATGGTATGTGCGCAGGAAAAAGTGGACCGGTGGAATATAAAGGAGGAAACGCGGTGATCCGAGAGATAGTGCATACGTTGACAAAAAAAGGAAAGTGCGCATTGGCTTTGAGTATTGCGGGATTTACGGTATATGCGCTTTCGGGCGCGGTTATGATGCTGTCGGTGCTGAAAGCTATGGAAGACATCGGTGCGGGAAAAGGCGGTTTGCTCCGATACGGACTGCTGTTCGGATCTTGTCTTTTGATAAAGTGCGGATGCAGTGTATTTGCCGACATGCAAAAACATTTCGCAGGTTTCGATCTCGTGTATGAAATCAGATCGAAGATCATCTGCCGGCTGAAAACTTTTTCACTCGGATTTTATACGAATGAGCGGCTCGGAGAGATCGGCACGATCATCCATAAGGATGTCGATACGATGGAATTGGTCGTCGGACATTTGTGGACGAGGATGTGCGCCGACGGCATCGTCTCTGCCGTTTTGCTGCCTCTTTTGTTTTTCGCGGATATGCGGATGGCTCTGATCACGATTGCCGGGATTTCGTTTGCTCTGCTGTTTCTTGTCCGCGCATTGAAAACGGCAGGTAAGATGGAAGCCGGTGCAGGAGACCGGCTCGCCGATATGGTAAGCTTGTTTGTAGAATACGTCAAAGGTATTCCGCTTTTAAAAGCGTTTTCCGAAAGCAAACGCTTCGATGAAAAACTTGTATCCGCCGCAGACGCTTTCGGCGATGCGGCGAAACGAATTGCAAAATACAAAGCGGCGCTGCTTTCGGTATACGGCTTTTTTCTCGATGCGACGTTTTGGCTTACGGCGACGGCGGGCATTTTCTTTATAGTAGACGGGACTTTGCCGCTTATGCGTTATTTGCTTTTTATTATTTTAAGCAGGGAATTCTATAAGCCCTTTGTCGCGATGGAAACGCATTGGATGAATTACCTTGCCGTGACGGACAGCTTTCGGAGAATAAAAAAAATAACGGATGCTCCGGCTGTCAGTGAAAGCGCTCATCCGAAAACGCCGAAAGAATTTTCGATCGCCTTTGACGGAGTCGGCTTTTCATATGAAGAAGGCGGATTTGCGATGAAGGATATTTCTTTTTACGTACCCGCACGCACGCTTACCGCCCTTGTCGGCGCGTCGGGTTCCGGAAAAACGACCGTGACGAATTTGCTGCTGCGCTTTTGGGACGTACGGCATGGTGCCGTTCGTATCGGAGATGTCGATGTGCGCGATATGGCGTACGACGAACTGCTCGGTTCCGTGAGCATCGTGATGCAGGATGTCAAACTTTTTGCGGATACTATCGGTGAAAATATACGGCTCGGCAAAGCGGGTGCTGCGGACGATGAAGTCATTCGGGCGGCAAAGCGGGCACGCATTCACGATTTTATCGTGTCGCTGCCTGACGGTTACCGGACGATCGTCGGAGAAAACGGTACAGGACTCTCCGGCGGACAAAAGCAGCGCATCTCCATCGCGCGCGCGTTTTTAAAGGATGCGCCGATTTTACTGCTCGACGAGATTACGAGCAGCGTCGATCCCGTCAACGAAGCGTTGCTGCAGGAAGCGATTTCGGAGCTTGCAAAAGACAGAACGGTGTTGGTCGTCGCGCACCATTTAAACACGATTCGATCCGCCGATCAAATCCTCGTCTTTGAAAACGGCGCGATCGTACAGGCTGGAACGCATGAAGCGCTGCTTTCGGAAACCGACGGCGCATATTGTCGGCTGTGGCGGCAAGGCTACGAGCCGTGTGAACGCCCGGGAAAAAATAATTATTAATTATGTTTGATTTTAATCTGATTATTAATTTTATTTTTTGAAGCAAGGCCGGCCGCTTTGGTAAATATTTTTTCCATGTATTTTGCTTCGCCTTCGGAAAGAGAGGCACGCGAAAGGATTGCCCGCCAAAAATTTTCCATATCGCGTCTGCCTGTCACGCTGAAAAATCCGATTTTTTGCAGATTGTCCGCGATGATCGAAACGGTTTTGTCGATGCGCGAAAGCGGAAGCGGTGTGTAGCCTGCCATGCCGGCTCTTTTTTCCCGAAAAAGCGCATAGCAGATTATCTGCACGGCGTGTGAAAGATTGAGAGACGCGAAGTTTTCACTTGACGGTATCGTAACGCCGAGCGTACATTCGGCAAGTTCTTCGTCGGTGAGTCCCGTGCGCTCGTTTCCGAATACGGCTGCGACCGTTCCGCCGCTTCGTTCGCCGGAAATATCGGCCGCTTTTGCGGCGAATTCTTCGGGCAGTAAAAGTTTGCCTTTTCTGTTTTTCCCGCGCCGTCTCGTCGTCCCTGCCGAAAGCGTACAGTCCGCCGTCGCTTCGGTAATCGAACGGAAAAAACGTGCGCTCTCCCAAATGTCCGCTGCATGGAGTGCGAGCGTCCGAACCGCGCCGTCTTCATAATCGCTTTTTTTTCCGACGATGCGCAGATCGGCGATGTCGTTATTTGCCAAGGCCCTGCACGCGGCTCCTATGTTCCGGCTTTCTTCGGGGCGTACAAGAACGATGCATATCTTCCCTAAATCCATAAAATACACTATACTTTCTTTTATTATTGTACGCCAGATGTACCGATTCTTTTTTTCGTAAATCGTATCGATTTTCTGCGTGCCCAAGTTTGTAAAAAATGTTCATGTCAACGGGATGCGTTGGCGGCACTGTTCTGTACGTTAAAGTTAAGGAAAAAACGCAATTATAAAAACGTAAATTCGATTTATTTTTAATAGTTAACATATTTGACATTATGGTGATTTTAGTGTATTATTATATAAAATTAAATAATGTATTTTGGAGATGATGAAAAGATTATGGTAAGTAATAATAATTTGGTTCCGGGTTTTAATGACGAAAAGGACGATAGTTTAAAAATTTCGCTTGAAAAAATCGATACGGTAAAAAGCGGTTTGTGCATATATTTGAACGGCTATATCGATACGTACAATTCAAACTTTTTTCAGAAAAAAATCCAAAAAATTGTCGATTCGGGTTATATCAATTTGATTTTTAATTGTTCTTCGCTGAATTATGTTTCATCGACCGGCATTGGATCGTTTACCGCGTTTTTGAAAATGGTAAAACCGAAAGGCGGCGATATCGTCCTGCTCGACATTCAGCCGAAAGTATCCGAAGTGTTTCAGCTGCTCGGATTTTCTCAGTTTTTCAATATCAAAGACACGATCGAAAATGCGGTTGCGTTTTTCAAAAACGGCTCACCCGTTGCGAGCAGCATTTTCCCGAAGGTTTTCGCGTGTCCGGTGTGTACGAAACGTCTCAGAGCGACGCGTGCCGGGCGCTTCCGCTGTTCGGAATGCAAATCCATCCTCGCAATCGACGACGGGGGAGCGATTTCGCTCGGATAAGCGCACGGATCCGGCAGACGATGCCGGATTTTTCATTTGTGGATAAGTTGTGGAAAAAAGTGGAGAAAATGCGGAATACCGCAGCGGATCGCGGAAAAATCTTTTTTAAGCCGAAAAACTTCGATCCTGCTACCAAAATATTTTGTAAATCTTTGTAATATAACGAATTATATGATATTATGTCTGAAGAGCTAATTATCGGTATTATAGAGAAATAGCCTTGCAGGCGATTTCCGTTTTTTTTCTGTGGATAAGTTGTGGAAAGCCTGTGTATGCTCAGGTGGAAAACCCGAGCGGAAGGCTGTCGGAGGTGTTTCCCCGCATATTTCCGTTTATCCCTTTTTCGCACCTTGTAAAATCGGGGATATATCGAAATGATCGGTTTTTGCCGATAATCATAAAAGGTCGAATGTCGAGTTTGGAAAGTATGATCTGATAAAGTTATGCTTTCGGGAGTTTCGGCCTCGGATGCATTTTTCGGAGCAGGCGGAAGCAGTATGGCCGAATCGGTAAAAAAATCCATTTTGCTCATTCCCGCGTATATCGGGATTACGGCGTGCTGTATTGTCGTCGGTGAACTTGCATATATGATGTATTTCAATACGGCGCATCTCGTTGCCGGCCGGCCGCTTGAACTGTTCAGCGCCTATGCGCTTGCCCGCGGTTTTTTTATCGTTGTGCCCTCCTTTATCGTTTTGTCGCCGCTTTTTTTCAGTCTGTATCGCATTCGCCACTCTGGCGGCGGATTTTTACCCGTTATCGTCTATATCCTTTTATGCGCGGTGATGTGGATCGTGATTTTTCCGCTCTTTATCGAATTCAAATGGAAAACCGAGCAATCTTTACCGCCCGCGCTGAAAAGCGCGCTCACGGCCGGATATTTCCGATCGTATGCCGGAGAAGCCGCTTATCTGCTGGGCGATGCTTCCGCACCCGAAAGGGCAGCCGTCGTACTCAAAAGCGCGGGCGATGAAAATGCGGTGACTCTCGCGCAAATCGATACGAACGTTATGGAAGCCGAAAGCGCGCCTTTTGCCGACATCCTCATCCGTGAAACGGTTCCCTCTTTTCCCGCGTGGATCGGAAGCGGTATCGACACGATCGAAATGCACGCCGAGCAGGCGTGGAAAAACGGGCGTTTAGCATGGCTTTGTTTTTTGTCGCTTGCGCTTGCGCTCTGTTCGACGTACGCCGTTTCGTTTTGCAGCGATTGGCGCTTTGTCGGAATTCTCTATCTCCTGATAATGGATGCAGGCGTACTGTCGTTCAATCTTTTATATTATTCGGAATATTTTACGCGATTGCGGGAAGCGGGCGCGCAGCTTGCAAATGTGCTTCCGTTTTTTGCGCGATCGGGTGATCCGCTTCTTATCTGCATCAACATAGGTATTGCCGTTCTGTGCGCTTCGGTCGGGTGCCTTGCCGCAGCGGTCCGTGCAAAGCGGCTTAAGAGGGCGAGGTAAGCGCTTATGAAACGCGTACTTCAGATTTTAGTCGGCTACCTTCTCTTTTGCTTTTGTGCGTGCATGGCGTTTCGTTTTTTTTCGCCGTTGCTGCCGCCGCTTATTGCGAAAACCGAAACGCTTTATCGGATTTACAGCGGACTTGAATTGTTTTGCCGCATTCTTCCCGCACTTTCGGTGACCGGCTTTGTCATCGGCTATGCCGTTTCGTTCGGACGAAAT
Source organism: Treponema socranskii subsp. paredis ATCC 35535 (assembly GCA_000413015.1). GTDB lineage: Bacteria > Spirochaetota > Spirochaetia > Treponematales > Treponemataceae > Treponema_D > Treponema_D paredis. Next base: position 1,196,595 of record KE332515.1, on the reverse strand, counting down.
CCCGACGGCAGCGCTCGGCGATTTTCCCAAGCGATGTTCCGCCGCTACCGCAGCGTCGTCGTCACATCCCTCGTCCTGTCTCTCGTTTTGACTGCGGCATCGGAAATCGGCACGCCGATCTTATCCGCCAAGCAAAGGCAATTGGAGCGGATGCCGCTCCTCGTACAGGAATACGTCCGTGTCGGACGACAGGTTGAACGGTCGGGCAGGGGAGCGCTCGCATATCGTTACGCGGAACTTGCGCTGAAAATCGATCCCTCTTCTCCCGACGCGCTTTCGCTTTTCCGTGATACCGAAATCGCTTCGCGCGAAGCGCACGATGCCGTACGTAAAACGGTTCCGAAGACGGCGAGCGAACCCGTGAGTGAAGAAGGTTATACCGTGCGGGAACTCCGCGCGCGTGCCGAAAAAGCGTACGCTGAAAAAAAATACTTCGACGCGCACTACTGGGCGCAAAGCGCCGTGTCCATTACGACGAGGCGCGATACGAATTACGCGGAAGTGCAGCGCATAGCCGCGGATGCGTGGAACGCGCTTTCCGCCGCGGATTTGCCTGCAACAACCGACGCGCAAAAAATCTATGCGCGAAAACTTTCCGGTTATACCGCGCTCGCCGAAGGCGACAATCTCAAAGCGTATTATATTTTCCGCACGCTTTCGCTTGCATCGCGCGAAAACGCGAACGATCCCGATATCGTGCGCTATCTTGCGATCGCACATGCGCGGCTCGACGCCGAATATTTTTTTATCGACGAGATAATCGACGCGAAGGAATTCGAAACGGCAAGCGATGTGTATTTTTCGCTTAAAAAAGACGACGGTGCGACATCGATCGTCTATATCAAAGGTATCACTCCGGTAAAAGGATCCGGAGGCATCGTACAATATCTCCGCGCCCTTTCTATTTTTTCCATCGATGCAAACGGAGCGTACACCGACAGCGTCTACGTGCCCTATGCGAAAATGCGCCAAGTTTCTTCCGCCGACTTCGACGAGGACACAAAGCGCTCTCTCGGCGTACCCGCCGGCGCGCATTTCGTTCCGTACGTTCTGCTCCGCTCGGTCGACAGAGACACCGAAGGAGTCACGGAGGGACCGCTCTATCGTTACGCCGCTTCCGATAAAAAAGGCGGGAGCGATCGGATTGTGCTGCCGCTGTCATACGAAGATCTTTTGCTGCTCACCGAAGTTTCCCGCGGCGCCGAATATATGAATATGATTTCGCTTTACCGCTTTGTCGGAAAAGGTGCGCGTTTCGGTTATGCCGACGAAGTGTTCGCCCAAGTGCTTTTGAACCGCATCCTGTATCCGCTGTTTATGCTGATCCTCTTTATCTGGTTTGCGGCATTCGCGTGGAATTACCGCATCGGCGAAACGGTTTTGTTTAAAATGTCGTGGATTTTCGCGTTTCCGTTTTTTTCCGTACTCGCGCACATTTTGTACCGTGCGCTCATGTGGCTCTTTAAAATTATTAATTACGTATTCATCGGTATTGCAGGCACGTATTGTCTCCCGCTCGGAGCACTTGTGTATGCCGTCATATTGCTCATCGTGTCGCTCGTGTTTTTGGCGCGCAGCGAAGGATAGCGCGCGGCGAAAATCGTTGCGGGAGTGGAAAGCCTAACGGAGGCGGCAGTTGCCGGTCAATAAATTTTTGCTGTTGGTTCTGTTTTGTTTTTTTATCGCCGTTATAGGTTTGCTGCTTGTGTTTATGCCGAGTAAACGGCGTAAGACAAACAAAATACCTGCTTTTGTTTACGCTGTAATTTTCTGTATTATCGGTTTATATCTTCTTGTCAGTCAAAAAAGCGGCACTGTTGCTTGGGAAAAAATAGACGATACGACATATTCCGCAAAGATGAATACTTTTCAAAGAGTGACTGTTTTTCTTTTGGAAGAAAGTACTTATCGATTGTTTGTTTCACACGAAGACGAATTTATAAAACAATATATAAAAACCGAGCGAAAATGTAAAAAAAGAAAAGTTTCAAATAGAGAAGCTGTGCTATGCATGAAAATAATTGACGATTTTGAACATACCGTTCAATCCGAAACAGGAAAAACGTATTATGTAGTGTACGTGAATTACGGCAATAAAAGCGTTATCTATTTGCTCGATAAAATTTCGGAAAAGATCGAAGCGGAAAGGTTTTGCTTTCGGATATTCTGATTTGCATCGGAGAAATTATTTCGAGGATTGCGATTTGAGATCGATTGATATTTTTATCGATGTGAATTTTCATGACAGGAAAAGATAATGAAAAAAAAAATTCATTTTTTTGTTGATTTTAATGACTTTGTTATCTTTTGTTTATTTTTTGATTTATCAGGGGCCGGCAAATCCGAAACTGCATACGATAGGGATCGGGAAAGAAAAAAAGCTTACAGATATTTACAAATACAAATGTGAAAAAATCGTTTTTATTGAAGGTAAAGATAAAAAAGATAAAATTAAATTGTTTTGTAATTCCGTTGAAATAAAAAAAGAGTGTGAAATTAATGATGTTTTAATATTGTTTATAGATAAAGACAGGTATGCGATAGCATATCCGCTTTATACTTATTTTGATGATTTGGAGAGAGAGCCTTTTTATGATGGTATTGATTTTGAAGTTCCATTTGAAAAAGAGCTTTTTAAAGATTATGTGTTTGTTAAAAGACTGACGAAAAATTCGTTTATCATTAAAATGAAAAAGCAAAGAAATGATTAACAAACAAAAGGATTTTGAACGATAATGTACCGACGATTAATAATTTTGATTTCAATTGTTATTATCATATTTTCCGCTTTTTGTTTTAGATTTACGAAAGGATGGGTATCAGATATGAGCTCAACAGTATTTTTAGATTATTTAAATGCCTATCCGTCTTCGCTTCCGGATAATAATGCCGTTATAGATTTTTTCGTTTTTTTATTTACCCCGGCGCTTATTATTGAGGTTATAAGATTCCGTGTCAAAATGAAATTTTCAGAATATCTTTTTCATTTGATGATACTCGCTTTACAGGGTATATTGGTATACTCGATCATTTTAGATGGCGGATCGTTATGGAAGACGATTTTATATGGGAAAAATATACCGTTATTTTTTATTTTTACCGGAACAATTATGTATGCCGTATCTATTAATATTGTTTATCATGTACGGAGGAATAAAAAATGAAGAAAAGGTTTTGTTTCCTTGCAGCCATTTTATTGATTGTCGGATATGTGTACAGTCAAGATAATTCACGGAATATATTCTTGGATAATTATTTTGATTATCAGGAATATAAAATAGAATCACATCATTTTTCAAATTTCGATTTTTATTTTGCATATAACGTTTTGGATAATAAACAGGGCTTTTTTACCAAGGCGATTTTGTTTAAAAAAAAGAATAAGATAATTGAGCCGATCGGCTATATTCGGGGAAATAAAATATTTAACGGCGAACGGCTTTTGTTTTCAGGGGTAATTCATACGCAGCAATTTGCAGGATGGAAAATAACCGTTGTTGATCGGAATAACAGTATCGCTACTGCTTTTTATACGAATAACGGAGAAAACATGACGGAGGGGCCTTTGCTTATATGGAAAAACGATATGTTGGTGCAGTACGTTATTGATACATCAATGCTTTGATAAAAATTCACAGATAAAAATTATTAACGTGGACCGACAGTGTTCTGTTCGTCGGTAGGGGCCGAAAGATGAATAAAGGCTATTTAATAAATATATTCGGCATATTTGGGTTATTTTTATTTCAACTATTTCTAGTGTTCATAGGAATAAATAGCTCTTTAACAAAGAAAAAACGAAAGAAATTAGGTATAAAAATAAAATGAAAATAATGTATGGTTTTTCATGCTTATGGATTTTTAAATTCCGAAAACTTTTTGTTTTTTATAAATTATTAGTTATATACATATATTTGTTGTCATTTGCTAATTTATTTTTTTATATATTATATATTTCCAAAAATGCAGAGGTGTTTTATTCATTGAGCCAAACGGGATTAGTAATTTCAGCTTGTTCGGTCTTTGTTATAATTATTTATAATTATGTACATATGAAATTTGAGGGAGAATAATCTGTGTGCGGCATAGATAGAGTAGTTGATGATGAAACTGACAAAATTCGAATCCGATATAATTAAGCATATTTTGAATGCTTGGGAAGTTTCCAATAAACTTTTTCTTCAGCTAGATAGATTAGAGATTATATCAAGAACATTTACAGGTATAGGTTTTTTTTCAGATTTTTTTGTAAATGATGTTAATAAAAATCTGGCGTGTATTATTAAGCAAAAGAGATTATCCGGACGGTTTGATGTTTCTATTTTGAAATACGGAATAGAAGCAATTATCATAGTGAAAGATGGATATATAAAACAATTAGAAGTTCATACTTATGGAGAAGATTTTCCCGGCAGTTCGGAGAATATAGATTCTATTATTGTTCACGCGCCGGATGATTTTACCGATATACTGCCGTGAGCAAGGCGAATAAACGCTCTTGCTGCAGCACAGCGTACACTGAATAGCTTTTTCCGCGCAAATGCCCCCATGCCGCAAGTCCCGCGCTTTTACTCGACGTCGACCGTCGTGATGTGCGCTCCGACCGATTGAAGCCGTTCGACCAAGTGTTCGTAGCCGCGTTCGATCTGATACACGTTTGAAATTCTGCTTTGTCCGTGCGCCGTCATCGCCGCGATCACCATCGCCATGCCTGCGCGTACGTCGGGTGAAACAAGGTGGTCGCCGTGGAGGATGCGCGGACCGGACACGACGGCGCGGTGCGGATCGCAGAGCGTGATGCACGCACCCATGTTTATCAGTTTATCGACGAAAAACATGCGCGATTCGAACATCTTTTCGAAGATGAGCACGGTGCCTTCGACCTGCGTTGCGACGACCGTCATAATGCTCGTCAAATCGGGCGGAAAGCCCGGCCACGGAGCGTCGTCGATTTTCGGCGTCGAGTTTCCGATATCGCCGTTTACTTTGAGTTCCTGCCGTTCGGGAACGGTGAGCGTAGTCCCGTCGATATTCCATGCGATGCCGAGTTTGCTGAAACCGAGCCTGAGCGGCCGCATATCCTGAGGATTGACGCCTTCGATCGTGAGCGAACCGCGAGTGGCCGCCGCAAGTCCGATAAACGAACCGATTTCCATATAGTCCGGGCCTATCGTACATTCGCAGCCGTGCAGGGAGTCGACTCCTTCGATGCGCAAAATATTGCTTCCGATGCCGCTGATTTTCGCGCCCATACTCACGAGCATGGTACACAAGGTCTGCACGTGGGGTTCGCTCGCGGCATTCGAAATAATCGTTTCTCCCTTTGCGAGCGCCGCCGCCATGACGGCGTTTTCCGTTGCGGTTACCGACATTTCGTCGAGAAAGATATCGGCACCTTTGAGCGCGTCCGCATAAAACACGAATTTACCGTTTATGTCTACGCGTGCGCCGAGTTCGGTGAGCGCGAGAAAGTGCGTGTCGAGCCTTCTCCTGCCGATAACGTCTCCGCCCGGCGGCAGCATTTCCGCTCTTCCCGTTCGAGCGAGGAGGGGACCCGCAAACAAAATCGATGCGCGTATCTTTTTTGAAAGTTCCGGCGGAATCATCGTGTTTGCAAATTGTTTGGCGGTGATTTTCCAGCTGTGATTTTTTATGCACTCGACGTCGGCGCCGAAAGATCGGGCAATGTCGAGCATAACGCGCGTGTCTTCTATGTCCGGAATATTGTGCAGCGTAACGCTTTCTTCCGTGAGCAACGCCGCCGCAATGCACGGCAGCGCCGCGTTTTTATTGCCGCCTGCGGTGATGCTTCCCCTGATAGGATATCCGCCGTCGATTATGTATTCGTGCATTGCCGCCTCCCGTTTTCATAGTGCGTTTAACACGCAGGTATATCGGGAGTTAATTTGCCGTGCCGATAATGCCTGCGAGGTTTATTAAAATATCGGCAGCTTTACACATTTGGTTAAGCGAAGCCCACTCCATACGCGAATGATAATTGTGACCGCCGGTAAAGATATTCGGCGTGGGGATGCCCATTTCGGTGAGCCGGGATCCGTCGGTGCCGCCTCTGATCGGTATAAAGACAGGTTCCACGCCCGCTTTTCGGTACGCCGCTTCCAAATCACGCACGACTTCGGGATGCTCGTCGAGCTTTTGCTTCATATTGAAATACTGCGTTTTATGCGTCACTTTTGCATTGCCGCCGAAAGAAAGTGCGGCAGCTTCGGCGAGCGCTTCCACGGTTTTTTGCCGCTTTTTCATATTTTCGCCGTCGAAGTCGCGTAGTAAAAGATATACCGTCGATTTTTCGATCGTTCCCGTAAATTCAATCGGCGCATAAAAGCCTGCCATACCGTCCGACGTTTCGGGGCGTTCGGTGATCGGAAGCGAGGACACAAAGTGCGATGCCATGGCGATCGAGTTTATCATGCCCGCTTTCCGTGCCGTTCCCGTGTGCGTCGATTTGCCCGTAAAGACAACCGTCGTTCCGACCGCGTTGAAGCATTCCGTTTCGAGTTCGCCGATATGCCCTCCGTCGACAGTGTAAGCACGCTTCGATTGAATCGATTCGAGCGGCACCTTGTCCATGCCGTGCCCTGTTTCTTCGTCGGGTGAAAAGATCACTTCGATTTTTCCGTGCTTGATCTCTTCGTGCACTTTAAGGTATGAAATCGCCGTCATGATCGCAGCGATGCCCGCCTTATCGTCCGCACCGAGGAGCGTATGCCCGTCCGTCGTGATAATCGTATCGCGCTCGCGTGCCGCCTCTGCGAGCGCTTCGTCCGAAGCCGCATCGAGAGGATTCGTTTCCGCAAGTTCGATGAGAGCGCCGTCGTAGTTTTCATGTACGACGGGATTGACGTTTTTTCCGCTCACTTCGTCGACCGTGTCCATGTGTGCCAGGAGACAAAAAGGCGGCACGTTTTCAAAACTCTCGGAAGCGGGGAGAACGCCGTACGCATAGCAAAACTCGGTGACGTGCACGTTTTCCAAACCCGCAGCCTTCATCTCTTCGGCAATCATATTTGCAAAATCCCTTTGCTGCGGAGTGGAAGGCATGATCCCTTCGTCGGCTTTATTCGAATCGCTTTCGGAGTACGTTTTTACATAGCGCAAAAAACGTTCGAGCAATTCTTTTTCTTCCAGTGAATTTTTTTTGATGTAGTTCATATCGTTATAATATGATTTTCGCGCACCTTATGCAATCGATGACTTCGATCGCTTCTCTCGCTGCAGAGTTTGCTTGGCAGACTTGCCGTGTATGTCGCTTGGTGAACTTTCGCTCGCGGCGGGTACTCCGCGGGGAAGCAATCCGGCGTAGGCGAGTTTGTCAGAAATACACATTATAAAAAAATAGTAATTCCACGCCTGTAAAAACTCTTTCCTAATTTATTAAGATATAATTACCTTCTCTAAATAAGACAGTCTTTTGAGCTACAACAAAAATATCCAAGAAATAAAAATAATACCATTTAATGCAAGAACAGCTACAAAATAAACATCATAGTTATCATTTTTATTATACGATAGTGTATTTATTTTTTTATTTAGAATTAGCCCTGTTATATATCCTGTTATACAGCCAGGCCATAAAACACGAGGACCAAACTCATGGCCTGTAATAAATGCTATTAATAAAAATATATTGATAACCGTCATTCCGATAGTTCCACAAAACAATTTAATATTAACACTCTTTTTCATATGTCATTTTAGAAAAAATATAAATAAACTGCTACTAATCTTTAAAATCATTTATTATCTTAATCAGCTTTTGCTTTTTATCGTTTGCTTTTATTCTGTCGTCTTCTGAAGTATATACAAAATACAAAGGTGGTGAAAGGGTTAGTATAAAAAAACCAATTTTTTTTGCTATACACTCTGGAATTTTAAAATCGTGGTTTTGAGAATTTTCAAATTTCGTAACGATTTCTTTAAAATTTGATTTCGTAATAAAACCCATCAAGGTATTATACTCATGAAAAGATAGCATTATTGGATTTACAGAAACTCCATAACTAAACTCTGCATATCCATTATGCAAGAAAATGACATATTCATTGTTCATAGCTTTCAATAAATATTTATTATTCAACTTTCACAGATGTTAATACAAAATCATTTTCTTGAATAAATATAATTCACAATTATCAAAACAGGAATAATTGCAAAATCCGTTTTTATTAACAAGTCTTTTAAAAAAGAGAATTCTATTCCGTCAAGATATGATAAGGCAAGAGTTGCAAAAAAGACTAAATAAATAAGAACTGTTATCGCTTTGTAGATTACTCTTTTTTTAAGAAAAAAACAGACAGACCCGAAACTTTCAAGAATAATGAACAATTATAACCTTTTTTTTCTGTCTTTGATAGTGTCGCAATATTTCCCAAATATAAAAAAAACAATTGAATAATAAGAAGAAGCATCAAACCAAGATAATGTTTCATTATTAATCCTCCGCTCGTTTTTTCACATAATTAACTATCTTATCTATTCGGTAACCCTCATTCCCGCCGCCGCTCGCGGGGGAACGCTGCGCGGTACTCCAATCCGGCGTAGGGCGATTAGTAAAATATGTATCTACCGAAAAATTATCATTTTCGTTTGCCCAAATATAGTCCATTTATATCAAATCTAATTTTAATTGGAGGAACAATATATTAAGACAATCTTTCTTATCCGAATTATAACATAAAATACTACCGCAATTCTTATTTATAAAAGTACTATTTTTAATTCATAAATTTTGAATTTTTCTTCAGTTTTTACTATAAAAAAATATTCATTAGTTTTTACATTTTCATATTCAACATTTATCTTTATATAATAAATATTACCGATTGGATAATCATATGGCTGTGAATCAAAATCTTTACTCACTTCCATTTTCTTTATAATTTTTCCTGCTTTATTTCTATAAGCCTGATATAATTGAATTTCATTTATATTATGAATTTTTCCAAGGTAATTATAATTATTGTAATTTTCGATTATTTGATTAGATTCTATGCAAATATTTAATTTGTTTTTATAAAACAAATTCTCTATCTCTCTCCAATCATTATCTTCAAAACTCCTATAGATTACCTCTGGTAATGCTTCGATCTCCTTTGAATCCGAATTGGAAATTCTTTTGGATTTAAAACTTAACGAATTACAAAATATAATATTAAATATTAGAAAAAAGAATGCTATGAATATTTTTTTATTTGGATGCGTCATATAGTTCTTTGTTTTTTTATATCAATACCGAATATTACCTGTGCCTATTGATTTAAAATATATTGTTCTGCAGCTGCATTAATTCCCATTTTGTCTTATCCATTGTGCTTTTACTAATTCTTCCATTTCCGTTGAACCTGTTCTTTCTGTTGTCGCTTTGGCCAACTCTAACGATTTAGTATCTAATACCGCTCTGTATTCGAGCAGCAGAGGAAACACAGAAAGCAAATTTTCTTTTATACAATAATTGATTGCTGTTTCCCCATATCTATTAAAATATCTTTTATAATTCCAATCAGTCGCCGGACATAAAACAATAGACGATCCATACGCCTTTAAGTTCGGATCAGCCCCTGATTCTAACAATAATTTACAACATAAAAAAATTTCATTTTCATATCGACATTTCATCTGAGGATTTTCTTTGTAGAATCTTACCCAGTTATCCCTTGGATTTTTCATTGCAATAATTCGATACGACAATAAACGAGCAATATATGGTCTTCGTTTTACATCGGCCCCGTAACTAATAAGTAATTTAGATAATGCATAATTACCATTTGAATTCCATAAAGGATTTGTATCCAGCCATTTAAATTGTCCTGTCTTTTTATTCGGATCCGCTCCTGCTTTTAATAACGCTTCGACTTTTTTATAACACTCTTCATCATCATCAATTAATAAAGCCGTTTCCATTTGATATGCCAAAGTGTTCTCTTCCGATCTCGTGATTTTCTTCGTAAAACCGAAAACAGGAACAGGACTTCTTTGCATTTGTTCACCGCGACATGAAACCAATATTAATAGCATAATAATTGTACATACATGGATTTTCATAAAACTCCAACCTTGCCCTCATCTTTAATCTCGACGGCAGCTGTTCTTCCTCCTTAAATACATTTATCCGCAACTGCTATTGTTGGAAAAACCTGAATTTTTTACCACTTATTTAAATACTTATTAAAAATTTCTTTTAATTCATCATTTGAGTTTGCTTTTAATTTATTATATGTATCAATGTCATCATGCAAAACTTCCAGAAAACCGACTATAATTATATTTTCTTTGTCACCCGGCTGAAAGGAAGAAGTCAAAAAAAGATTTATAATATAATTAACGCTTTTCATATCAATAGAAACTTTATTATCATTGATAAATAATGCGAACTCACCAAAAAAACAATATGGAAATTCTTCAATATCCCAATCAGGTGAAAAATCAGGAAATATGTTGAATAATTTATCTGAAAACTCTTTCACAATCGGTTTCCTTCTAGTGCATTTGTTAGATCTTTTATAAGAAATTTAACTACTGTTGCATCTCTCACAGATAAATCCTGCGTATGCATAGCGCGTGTCGTCGACGGTTTTGCAGCTCAAACACTATGATTTTGAGCCGCTGCTGAATTATCAAAGAACGAAACTGCAAAACAGTTCATGGGAATATCTTGCAGAAAATATTTTTCAAATCGTTTTATTATAATGCAACAATGCGAAATTGTAAAATAGTCTTGTAAGCTTTTGCTTCTTTGTATAGCAAACTTTTTGCCAAAGTAACCTAAATTATGGAAATCTGTAAGAACCCGCCAACAAATTCGCTTTTACTACTTATTAAATCGTTAGAAAAAATCATTTTATTGCCTCTTAACAATTAACATCATTAACAACGATTTCAACAAAATGACAACCTTCTTTAAGTAATTCTCTTATCTCCATTGCATAAGGGATTTTCCGGAACTATTTGCCTATATATTATGCCAAGATTTTTTTGCTTTTCTGCCTATTAAATACCAATTTATAAAAGTACTTAACGTAGCCATAATATACATCATTGGAAAATATAAAATTGTGTCAATTTTAAAAAGTCATTCCTTCCCCTTATTGCCAATATTTTTTTTAGCGCGTTATTATTGATTTTTTTTCATATTATTAAATTTTAGATAACAATTCGTTACATCAACACTATTGTAATTAAGTTCTCCATAATACGAAGAAGGATCATAAACGGTTTCTATCGGAATCTTATCAAGTTCACAACGTATAATAAAAAAGCCTTTTTCATTTAATTCATGAATTTCTTTATCTTCTTTTGTAAATCGTTTTCTTATATCTAATATAATATTCCAATCTTGTCCGAAAATATATTGATAATGAATTTCATATTCTAAAATCTGATAAGCACCTTGTCTCTGAGGTTTAATTAGGAATTTAGGATAATAATAAAGATTATCGTGTTCCGTTAGATTTTTAACTTCACATTTCAAATATTTATCAATATCCGGATTTCCTTCGCCTCGTATAACTTTCTCTCTTGCACATGAAAAAGTCAGAAATACACAAAATAATAGGATAATTAAAATTATATTTTTTCCAGCTTTCATTCTTGATTCTCCTTTCTATGAGTTTGCCTATATTTACTGCTTTCATCAAAAGAGTAATTTACTTTCTCTTTACCATTCTCTATCTCCAGTTCTTCTCTTAAAATATCCATCGTTTCTTTTACATCGGCATCATTTTTGGGAATTGTACAACCTTGCGACCCGGGCCTTGTTGTTCCAGGTTTTTTTTATTCATGGAAGAAGTTACCCAGTTTATTAAATAACAACGTATCTTTAATATAAGCATGTTTTCATCATACGTATAATTCGTCTCGACTCCATTTCCGTATTTGATGTACACCCGCTGTCCGTATTCGTCATAGCGGATGTTTTTTATTTCAGGACGACGCGTTATATGCCAACCTGCTTCGCTTGAAGCTTCGCCTATCGGCTCGCTGCGAGGCTGCACTTCGATAACCCTCATTCCCACCGCGAGCGGCGGCGGGAACGCTCCGCGGGGAAGCAATCCGGCGTAGGCGGATCGTAAGATATTTCCTTTATCTTAAATACCCCCCAAAACACCAACCGATAATGTCTATCGTATCCTTGCCGCCTGCAGTTTTTCCGTCGTTATACACTCTTACTCGTACCCAATTATCTATAATCCCGCCTATCGTTTCTTCTCGCCCCACTTTTATAAGCATAACCTTCGTGTTCTTTGCCAGTACTGTAATAATTTTATCAGATATATCTTCCGTCTCGAAAATCCGAAGCTTATCAATAGCTGTCAAAACCGTATTTATAGGTAATTCAGATAATGATACATCTCGTTTATAATTACTGATAAGCATTTTAAAAGCAAAATCTTTTACAGATATTTCTCCGACAAATTTAGGAATCGGAGTGTCCCAATTATATTTTATATAAAAACAACCTTTATGTTTATCATAATCTGCAGAAAGACTAATACCGATCTCATCTTGCAGAAAACTATCGGAAAAATTTTTTATATGTATTTTCTGCCGTTGTACAAGATCATAGATACAGGGGATTTCCGTAGCTAATTCACCCCATTGTGTCATAGAAGTAAGTTCATCTCTCCGTTCTCCGACACATATATATCTGTCATCTGCCGACACGCAAAGGATTCGATCAAAATCCAGACCGGTATATTCAATCGTATCCTTTTCAAACGAATATCGCATAAGATGATTATCACTGTTTATATAATACATATTCATATCGGTTGTCAGCCAGCCACCGCCGAATTCCTTAATATCGCTTTCGTTTATGTCCCGCTGTAATATCCAATCAGCTGTATTATTTTTTTTATAGATATGCAGTATCTGCCATTTTGCATCATAGCTAACGCTATAAGTATTTTTTTCTTTTGCACTTACCGTATCTATTAATAAACAAAAAATTATACCGTATATAAAAAATAATTTTATTCTGCCATACATATCAGCATATCCTCTTTCAAATAAATAATTAAAAATTAATTTAGAAAACTTAATCGTTATTCCTGAAGAGAGCTATATCTATTTTTTATTTCGATTACTCGTATTTCTAGAAAGTTTTTTAATGAATATGCATTTCTTTGATTAGAAACAATTAATCTTTTCTTATCTCCACTACTTAAAGGAACAATATCATTCACATTAAAAATACCGTCTTGGCTCGGTACCCCATTTATACCAACCATATGTATTGGAATATTTTCAAGATCGATTTGACAATGATAATTATTCTTTTTGTAATAGAGCAATGGTCTATATGTTCTAAGCGATTTAGGAATATTTATTTTTCGACCTCCTTCATATTCAGTGAGAAAATATATATTTGCTAGGAATTTATTATACATACTAAAACCTATTCTATCTTTTCTGGTGGTAACAAAAACGGAAGTTTCTCAGTTGGTACAACAACTGCAGGAACCCCTTGTAAATAAATTATTCATAACAACCGTGCCAATCATGTTCTGCCGATAAAGACATTATTCACGAACTTGGCGATCCCTCCTTTCCGCTTTAATCTTCATGCGGTTAACTTCAAGGCTCTGAAGCATACATATCATTTAAAGAGTAAAACAACGCTTTATCTGTCTCTAAGCGAAACAAATAATTGTATAAATCTTCCGTTTTATTTGAATTTTCAAACTCGGTATACATTTTTTTTAGTATTTTTAATTCATTTAATACCAGAGAAATTAAATAATCAGATAATTCCTGATTCAGCCTATATTGCTCCAGCAGGCTTTCTAATTTTCGCATAGTTTCAAGAGGGTATACATTTGACAATTCAAGGGCATTGTTGATAATAACAGCATCCTTACATATTTTCATAAATTTAGATTTTAGATATGTTCCATCACAAAAAGAGGGGGCGTCTTCATCACTGAATATATAAATTTGAAAATTATTATTTTCATACGAAACCTTATAACCAGTTAATGAATAATAATTATTATTTTCATCTCGTATAAAACGTCCATTTCTCGTATACAAAATATCTCCGGTATGCGGATTTATAAGTTTAAAAAAGCCTTTACCCGTTATTGCAAAATCATTTTTGTTATCGGTATATAGTATTGAACCTTGTTGAAAATACCTTTTCTCCGCTTTACTTTTATATCCGATCGCTGCATAACTATATAAGTCATCGATATAATCGGTTATCAACAATTCTTGAGAAAACATCAAACTGCCCCACACTAAACAGACAAATACTATGCAGAGTTTTTTCATTATTGTCCCTCAGTATATTTTTTTGTTTGTATAACTTCCGCATTCTCAGTTTGCCCGGTTTTTTCGTTATAAGTGATGGATAATTCAATATAAAGTAAATCACTTACATAATAAACCTCGTTATCATTATTTTTCCCATAAATACTATCTGCAGTATTCTTTACAAATAAAGTTCCACCTTCTTTCTTTATAATATTTGCTTGATCAACAGGAATATTAGTAATATCAACCTCATTGGGAGATAATCGTCTGGTAGTTATGCTATTTTGTGACTGTTCATCCATTATTTTTGAACGTTCTTGTTTTACAGCTTCTATTTCTTCTCTCTTATCTGTCGCGATAATATTCAGTCCCCCATCTGAATTCTGATGCATGATTAATAATAATTTACCGCCAAAATTATGAGGAGTACTTGTACCTTCTCCATGAAAAAAGCCTACAACCATTATCTTTATAGTATTACTCTCTCCCGTCGGATCAATATACTTCACCGGATTATTCCCTGCGTAGTGATACAGCTGAAAGTTTACGACATTGAACACGCCGCCCATGCCCGGCAGCTGCTCGTTATGTTTCTTCGCCTCATCACTTACGGGAGCCATCGGTATGTACTCCCCAACCGCCGGATCCGCACTCAGCCAGCGGGAGTACTTCGCATCGAGATACCGCGCACCGTAGTAGTAGAGCCCCGCGCACGAGACGCCCGTATCGTGCGTGCTTCATCCTGCAGCTCAAACACCATGATTTTGAGCCGCTGCTGAATTATCAAAGAACGAAACTGCAAAACAGTTCATGGGAATATCTTGCAGAAAATTCCTTATCAAACCGGTTTATTATAATGCACCAATGGCGAATTGTAAAATGCTTTCTCGCAGCTTATAAAAAGTAGCGTAGCATTTTTCATTTTTTGAATAACTTTAAATAATTTATTCGATGTAGTATCTTTATTTCTATTTTATCATCCTTTGATCTTCCTATATAGGTTTTTAGAGGTATCTTAATATAATTTTTTAATGCTGCTTATAAAGAGCTGCTTATCGCCTATAAGATATAGCTTCCAAATATGTATCAATATAATCGACAGATAAAACCTTGTCGCCGAATTTCAAATGAGTTAAAAATAATTTTTGCGTCAACTTATTTTTATCACCGGATACATATATAACAAGCAAGAAAACATTATTTTTTGAAACCGCTCGATTATAATATTCTAAATATGCTCTCACCTTCTTTCGGTCGATATATGAAATTCTCTTCTCAAAAACGGCATAATTATTTTCTTCGAACTTTTTTTTATGAAAGGAAAAATAATCCGAATAATTTCGGAACACATCTTCGTCTATACGTACTAACGTGATACAGAATTTATCCGAGTATGAAAGATAACCCCTTTCCCGCGTTTCAGTCCACTCATAATCAGAATCCGGTATAAAAAGTAAACAGATATATTCTATTCCCGATACACAAAGAGTTATCGCTAAAATTATAAGTATTCGCTTTTTAAAAACCCTATTTTTTTCAGATAGCATATAATTATTTTTTTATCGTATTTGATACAAAATATAAAAACACTGTATTATTTATTTCTTTTAAGATACAAACTTATTAATCCGGAAAAAATTAATAAAATAATTGAACTAATAAAAACTGTGATGCAAATCGTTCTTAATAACCGGTTTTGTAAAATTATAAAATATTTAAATAGTATAAAGGCAAAAAAAAATGCGGTAATTAGTGAAACGCCGAGAAGCAAGAAAAAAATCAGTACTATATTATGAAACAGTCGCATTTGCTTCTCATACAATCTATCATTGCTTAGCTTGCCATTTATCAATAGATAATTAATATCATTATAAATTTTATTTATATCAAAAAAACTACCAACTTTAATTTCTTCATATTTTTCGTTACTCCAAAAAGAAAAACAAAGAATATTATTACTTCCTTTTGACGTAAGTCTTATTGAGAAAATATCCTCTATATCTATTTCTTTAATAGACAAAAAGCGTATTATAAGAATTTTCTTTCTAGTAAGAACTATCCAATTCATTATAGTAAAAATTAATGCAGGAAATGATAAGAAAAAACATAATAGGCTGCAAATTAAACTTACAAAACTATCAAAGCCTTTTATAAAAGTCCCTATACTAAATATCAGAAAAACAGTAAGCCCGATTATTTTTAAAATTTTTATGAAACTTTGTTCATGATAGACTATTTTATTGACTGGCTTCATTATTCTTTTTCCCTGGATTAATAATATCCTGTAAAATATCAAAAACAGTAGTTATAGCTCCGTTTCCTCCGTGCATTATCAGAGCTTTAATTATTTTATCTGAACTTTTACCTGACGCCCAAGCCAGCTTACTAAACTTTTTAGACGTTTGTTGGATAACATCTTTTTTCATTTGTGTTGTAGAATCGTTAATCATCTTTTGAATGGCAGAAGTAACTCCTTTCTCTAATAACTTACCGGCTTTATATCCTGCCAAGTTACCTAGATCTCCAATGATGCCATCAAAAATTATATTCAAAATATTTAAATCTTCTCCCGATAACAGTGTTTCAATCGTGCTTCCTGCTGACCTCCCAATAGCTCCCCCTGTAACTATTATACCTAGCGCAATTCCACCAGTACCTCCTGTTAGCAGTGTTAGGTCTACTGCTGCACCGGCAATTGTACCGGCGATAACACCACCGGCAACTCCCGCCCAAAATTTTTTCGAGCCGAATTCATTTCCTTGAATCCAAGCACTTATAGCGCCGCCTATTCCGCCAGTAATCAATCCTATTAGAGTTGCAGAATTCCCGTCAGGGTCCGTATACTTCACGGGGTTATTCCCCGCATAGTGATACAGCTGGAAGTTCACGACATTGAACACACCGCCCATACCCGGCAGCTTCTCGTTATGCTTCTTCGCCTCATCGTTCACCGGCGGCATCGGTATATACTCCCCGACCGCCGGATCCGCACTCAGCCACCTACTGTACTTCGCATCCAGATACCGCGCTCCGTAGTAGTAGAACCCGGTCTCCTCATCCTGCTCCTTCGCAGTAAACTTGTACGGCAGATAGCGCATACCCTTTTCGTTCGCCGTCTTCTTCTCTACCCACAGCTCCCCGTACGGCGTGTACTCTATCCGCTGGTATTCGTTCCCTTCAAAATCCGTCACAAGCTGTGCGCTTCCTAAGTGATCCGGATGATAATAATACTGATGCCTCTTCTCTTCACTCTGCCCGTAATGCTCTTCAAGATCACTCGTCTGCTTCGTTACGATCCGCGTTTCACCAAGATAGATGTATTTCGAATACTGTCCGTACTGCTCCTGTGAAAGCCCCTTTTCTATATGCCACGTCCACATCGTGTTGAAGTAGAGCGTTTCACTCAACTTTGTCGACGTCCACTTCGCAGCTCTGTTCCCGTCCGCTCCATAGGCATATCTCGTGTCGTACCCTAATGCAACGCTCCGCATCAAAAGGTTTCGGCTGTTCCATTCATATATGCGTTTATTGTTCGGTGAAACCTTTCCGCTGCCTGTATCGCTGTCGCTCCATGGCCATGCCCACGCATAGTCCGCTTCATAGACGCTTTCTCCTTCTTCATTCGTGTGCGTCGTTACGGTTACGGGAGTAAGCGTCGTCGTGTCTTCATTCGGTGCCACGCCGTCGCTTTCCGATGTTACGTTCCCGTTATCATCATACGTGTAGTACCGCCAGCCTTTTTGCTCGCTTCCTGCGCGTGTCAAGCGGTGCGCGTAGTTTGCATCGTACTCATACGTAAGGTCATAATTCAAATCATCCCCGCCGCTCTTCCGCTTTGCTGGCGTTATCGTCTCGGAACTTTTCTTATGCGTCATATTCCCGATCGCATCGAAGGCAAAATTTTGCTCGTAGTTGCTTCGATAGTCGGGTGAGTTGGGAATAGCATAAGGGTTGTCCTCAGTTACGCCTTCCGCTTTTATAAGTTGGTAAAGCGCATCGTAGGTGTACTTTTGCTCGGTGCTGTATCTGGCGCCGTTCATGCAGTTGTTTTCATAGCCCAGCACGTTGCCCACGTCGTCGAAAGAGTACACGATGTTCTGGTATTGCGTTCCGTATTTATTTTCGGTACCTATGTGAGAAAGCCAGCGCATGTTCTCATCATAGGTGTAGTTCGTCTCCACGCCGTTTCCGTATTTGATGTACACTCGCTGGCCGTATTCGTCATAACGGATATCCGCTACGTAGGTATAAGGTTTTCCGTCTCGCTCACCCGTTATGCTGCACACCTGCCCGCCTGCATCGTAGGTATTCATTTCAGGACGACACCTATCGGAAGATCCGGCTTTTCGCACTTCGGTAACCCTCATTCCCGCCGTCGCTTCCGCTCGCGGCGGGAACGCTGCGCGGTGCTCCAATCCGGCGTAGGCGGGTAGGCGGAATGAAATAAAATGATATTGATAAATATTTAATTATCATACAATAAATTTCGATTTAAAATCATTTCTGTTAGATTAAGAAGCTTATTATTTTTTATAATCAATCTGTCATTCAATAACATATATTGTTCTTTTTCATTCATATCGTCATAAGAATACCAAAAAATTAGTTCACCATTTGAATTTCTTATCTCACATAGAGTAGATAACGATAACTGCATATTTTTAAGTTTATCTTTATCAATTTTTATAATTGGTGAATGTGTAAATATTTCTGAGAAAAAATAAACAAATGATCTCTCATAAAATACCATTTCTTCTTTACGCTCATAATGACCATCTTTTATTTCCCCTCTTTCCAATGAATTTCGATAAACATTCGCATTATTATAATAAACAGTTAGAATAAATTTGTCGCTGGTTGCAACTGCAGTACGATTTAAAACAACATTTTTATCTTTTAAAAAATTGTAATATGTACGACACGCTATACTATTAACAAACAATATTGAACAAAGTAAATAACACTTTATTTTATTAATCTTAATTTTATTCATTTTATCAATCCACAATAATAGAAATTATTAATCACGGAAAAGCTTCAGCCGGTATCGTTGTTTAACTGCAACCTCTTTATCATATCCTTTATTTCTAATATGATTTTTTCTTTCCGTTGCTATAGGTATTTCATTTTGAATTACATTTTCATTTTCATATTCTTGCCGTTGTTTTTCAGTTGGCTCTAATGGTAACCTCGCTTCTAAATCTTGAAGGGCGTGACCCAGTTCATGTCCTAATAAACTTATAGGATCTAACACGTCACCCTCCGCAAAAAGTAAAAATTCAGTCGGATCCCATGTAACTGTTTTATTATTAGGATCATACTTATTATTCAACTTATCACTCATTTGTATGGTAAATTCAACAGGAGCCCCTTCCAATTTTTCAATAATTTCTTTACCTCTTTGTGTTTTCATTAACTCATTCCGCGCTTTATTGTATATTTTTAATTGAGTATCATTTAAATTAGAAGTATTAATAACCTTCCCATCGGGGTCGGTATACTTCACGGGATTATTTCCCGCATAGTGATACAGCTGGGAGTTTACGATGTTGAAAATCCCACCCTGTCCAGGAAGTCGTTGGTTATGCTTTTTCGCCTCATCATCCACCGGCGCCATCGGTATATACTCCCTGACCGCCGGATCCGCACTCAGCCACCGAGAATACTTCGCATCCAAATACCTCGCACCGTAGTAGTAGAGCCCGGTCTCCTCATCCTGCTCCTTCGCCGTGAACTTGTATGGCAAATAGCACAGCCCTTCCTCTTTTTCCGTCTTTCTCTCTACCCACAGCTCTTCGTACGGCATGTATTCTATGCGCTGGTATTCATTGCCCTCGTAGTCTGTGATGAGTTGCGCGCTTCCTAAGTGATCCGGGTGATAATAATACTGATGATGCCACTCGTCGCTCTGTCCGTAGCTCGCTTCAAGCTTACTCGTCTGCTTCGTGACAACCCTTGTTTCACCTAAGTATATGTGCTTCGAATACTGTCCGTCGCGAAGTCCCGTATCCGTATGCCACGTCCACATCGTATTGAAATACAGCGTCTCACTTGAGTTTGCCGCCGTCCACTTTGCTGCGCGGTTTCCGTACGTCGCGCAAGCGCGCCGTTTGCGTAAGCGGAAATTATTATCTAGCGTGCCTTCGGCACCCAAGCCATCAGCACCATACACATAGCGCGTATCGTAGGCGGCTTTGCAGCTCAAACGCCATGATTTTGAGCCACTGCTGAATTGTCAAAGAACGAAGCTGCAAAATATTTCATGGGGATATCTTGCAGAAAATTCCTTTACAAACCGTTTTATTATAATGCAACAATGTTGAATTGTAAAATATCTTCTTCAGCTATTATAGAATTATTTTGTGTCACACAGGAGCTTGTTTTGGGATGCAGCAGGCAAACAGAATGGTCGTTATGTTTAATGAAACTGACAGAATGGCAACAAAATCAGTCTGTGGACTTTTGTTTTGAAAGGGATATTTTTATTCTGAAAGAAAACTTCCGCCGGTACTTTGTGTGCTATAAGATTCTTGTTTCAAAAAAAGAGCCTTGCATGAAAGCCTGTAGCAGCGCCATCCGGAGTTTTTTGTAAAAACTACGGGCGTTCATAGAGATTATGTTGTAGGAACCCACCTACCTATATGTTTAGTTAACCTGAACGGGATATAAGAATCATACTTTTTTTTCAGTTTATTGATGTAATATAAATCCATATCAATATGGACAGTGATATTAATATTTTTTTCCTCATTCAACGGAAGTTTTTCAAATCGAAATGACATAGATTTCGATACTGGCACAATAGATTTTTCAAAAAATAATACATTTGAAAATTCATTATCGATTTTCAGCCAGTCAATATAATTACTCAGAGATACTCTTTCACCTGAATCCAAAATAAGTTCAAATTTATTTATTTCAATCTTTTCTATTTCGTCTTCAGATAGAAATTGCAAATACGCAGTCATATTGAATGGAGACTTTTCGACTATACGAAAAGGTAAATTTTCGGCAGTCGGCTGAAACAAAATTCTAACAAATAGGCCGCTATCTTTATCAGCATAATTGAATCTTAAATCGGCTAATGTATAGTCGAATGTTATTACTTTTGCACCAATAAAAACAAATGCTAATAATCCTTTCATTATCAAAATGTCTCCTCTTTAGTCGTTAGCTGAATTTTTAAAATTCTTTACAATACTTTCAATTTCAGCTTTAGCTTGATCTTTTGTGATATTTCCTTTATTAAAATCATTCAGCACATTTTCAATTGACAGTTGTAGATTCGAAGACATTATTTGATTATTTGCAGTTCCATTCCCCCATTTCAGCCAAGGGACAACATCAAATGTAAAATGCTTGATTTTTCCTGTAACACCATTTGGAGATTTTGTATCATATGTTCCTTGATTCAATGTGTCAATAACAAGATTTCCTTTTGAATCATAAACAAACTGACAACCCTCAAACACAGTTCCGACAGATCCACGATAATCTACGTTTGTACCTGTTTTCCCTCCAACAAAACTTTTAAATCTATTGGCTACAGAATCTTCACCAGAAAGATTATGAGTCCCGGTATTTCCCCAATTCTCAAACAAACCTACTGATACAAGGCCATCCATGATATTTTTATTTGACGGTGCCATACCTGCCTGAAAATTATTTCTTGATAAATGCTCTGCTCTAGACGGCCCTATAGAGCTTAGAGTCCCATATGCCAACAACATCCCATTAAACGACCAGACAATTATAGCAGCAGCAGCAAAAACAGAATGACCATCCGGATCCGTATACTTCACCGGATTATTCCCCGCATAGTGATACAGCTGGAAGTTTACAACATTGAACACACCACCCTGTCCTGGAAGTTGTTGATTGTGCTTCTTCGCCTCATCGTTCACCGGCGCAAGCGGTATATAATCATTCACCGCCGGATCCGCGCTCATCCACCTACTGTACTTCGCATCGAGATATCGCGCTCCGTAGTAGTATAAGCCTCACGCACGAAACGTCGGCTATCGTGCGTGCTTCATCCTGCAGCTCAAACGCCATGATTTTGAGCCGCTGCTGAATTATCAAAGAACGAAACTGCAAAACAGTTCATGGAATTAATTGGATTTACATATCAATTAATAATCGGATGTCACGGTTTTTTGAATCTGTCCTGTAAGCTTTACTCCCAAAGCTCGTTGAGAGGATTTGGAACCGATTCACACCGTTTTTCAACAGTCTCTTCATATTCTATAATAAGATTCGATTTCTTTTAAGATATTTAATGAATACATATCTTTTGCCAGTCTTTTCTTTAAAACTTGAAGATTAGTTACAAAGTCCTTAGGGATTTCTGTGGTATCGCTTTTTCGTATAAGTAAATATAAAATATCAACAAGTTCGGTACATAAATAAGCGTTTGCTTCAGATTGTATAAAAAATACAACTTTCATTATAGCATTAAAAGATTCTTCTGCCGTAAACGAATTATTTATTTTATCTCGTTCTTTTGCAAAAAACCATTCGTCTTTTTGCAGCTCTTCTTGCCAATTTAGCTGTAAATTCTGAAGAAGTTCATTTATTTTCATGTTTATTCCTATTTCCGTCTGTTGAACAAGCAATAGCTATAGCAAGGCTAAAAACCGTATTACTTCACAACTGTCCAAGATAACATAGAGAATTCTTAAAGTCTGTAATTCGTGATATAGTTAAGTTATCACATAAAACAATATCACAAAAGGAATTACAGACATGAACAAGTATAACCCAAAGCCGGGACGGTTGCTATCGTTCGTTGAGAGACTTTGATTTGAAAAAGCTGCAGACGATACGGAGGCGGATAAATATTGCAAGGGATTTTCAGAACGGCAACAGTTTGTCATCATGGTGTATGTCCGGCTTGCAAATCAGAACGGACTGAAAAACCTTGCGCACTCTCTGTACTCAAGCGGCAGCCTCTATCATCCGGGCATTCACAAGGACGTGAAACGCTCTACGATTTTCTAAAATATATTACAAAAATATAGATAAAGCCAAATAACAAAGGAACTCATAACATCATAAGGAAGGGGTAATTTAAAAATTACTGCGGTAGAAACAAGTCCAAGCAATAACAATGGAATTTTTATATATTTGGAAAACTTACTGAGATTAATAAAAAAACAAATATCCTTTGCATACTTATGGAGAATATAAACAGGAAAGATCATTATTCCAAAAAATAAATTCACCATAAAATATCCTTCAATAATCATTCCTGTATTATTAACCTTAACAAATAAAAAATACTTAATAAACAGAAAAACAGAATACAATAGAAAATTGATACAAAAAAGCAAAATATTTATCATCGCCGTTTATGTAAATAGGCCGTTATACCGATAAGAGCAATTAATAATTTGAATATTATTAATAATAACAAACTCCATATTGCGATATGTTTAAGCTATGAATGTTTTTTAGTAAGAAAACTCAATCACCCGATGCAGAGCATCGGGGTATTAAAGCCTCCGTACGAATAAACGGTTTGTACAATTATCAATATTTTTTTCCTTAATGTACAGTCCGCGTTTTTTCAGGCGTTGCGGGCTTTGTCTGTCGGCACTTATTGCGCAATGATAATATGCGTAGAGGGGGAAATTTTATCTTTCCATTCTTGCGAACATGTATCGGTTACGAGTATGTCGCATTCGGAAAACGGAAATCCCAATACGGTAGCTTTTTTGTCGAATTTTGCGGAATCGGCTACCATAATCATTTTTTCCGATTTTTCGGCTATTTTTGTGCGGATATCCATTGCCTGTAAATTCAAAAAATAAAATCCTTCATCCGAAATACCTGCCGGCGAAAAAAATGCTTTTTGAAAACAAACATTATTTAAAAATTCCGTGCCGGTATTTTCGATTGTCGTGTGCGTACCTCTTTTTACGATACCCCCGAGCATTATAGTTGTCACATTGTATTTGTTTTCCAATTCCAATGCTATTTTTAAATCGTTCGTTACAACCGAAAGATTGCAGTCTTCACTTAAATTTTTTGCCAACTCGAGCATTGTTGTCCCCGTATCGATAAAGATCATTTCACGGGGTTCTATCAATTCGGATGCTGTTTTAGTTATTTTCGTTTTTGTGAGAAGATTTTGTTCTGTACGGAAATAAACGTTTTCCTTATATAAATTACTTTTGTCATTCCAAATAACGGCGCCCTGACTTCTGATTACAAGATTTTTCGATACCAATTCTTCTATGTCTCTGCGTATGGTCGATTCGGAAGAGTGCAGATCGCGTATCAGATCGGAGATTAAAATAAATGTATGTTTTTTTGTTAAATCTAAAATATGTTGTTTACGTTCAAAACTTTTGATGGCATTCCTCCCTGTTTTATTATATCACATAAAACTCGATATGCGAGCTATTTATAATATTCGTGCAGTGTTTGTATTTGCTCCCGGCTCAGAGGATTTGCCTTCCCGTTTGTAATAAAAAACAGCTTTGCATTTTCTTCGATTTCTTCAATCAAATCGAAAGCTTTTTCGAGGTTTTTTGCGGCAACGACGCTCCCGTGATTTGCCAAGAGTACGGAATTCCGCTCCTTTAATACAGTCGCTACGGATTGTGCGAGTTCCATGGAACCGGGTACTTCATAAGGAATTACCGGCAGGCAGCCGACGCGTAAGCCGTAGCCTGGTGTATAGGCAGGGATTGTTTTGTCGTGTATAAAATCGGGCATACTTGCTATCGCCGCCGCATAAACCGAATGGACGTGAATGATGGCATGTATGTTTTCATTTGCACGATACGAAAGCAGGTGCATCATGATTTCTTTTGACGGTGTTATATCGTTTAAAGGTTTTCCGGTTTCGATCGAAACAACGCTCAGCAATTTATCCGTTATTTTTCCCAACGCAACGGATGTCGGTGTAATATAAATTACGTTACCCGTTTTTATGCTTATATTTCCGCCGGTACCGCTGACAAGTCCTTTTTCCTGTACGTGATGGCAGATATCGACAAGATTTTGAACAGCCTGTTGTTTTTCCATATCGTTGATCCCTTGTTTATGTTCAAAATATTTCATTTATTTTCATTATATTTCTAACAAGAGAAAAGTCAAGTTAAATTTTTGTATTTTTTTTATTGACAGATGAAATATTGTGATTTATAATGAAAATTAAAGAACAATATTGGCTATTTTTGGATAGAAGCTTAAAATCAGGAGGAAATTATGAAAAAAAGGCTTTTTATGACGGGGATAGTCTTTTTTTGCGGACTTGCGGTATTTGCATTGGGGCAAAATGACGGCGGAACTCAAAGCGGTGCGGGGAATACTTTTGTCATGAATATCGGTTCGGCGGTATCGGACAGTAATCCTTCTACGCTTGCATTACAAAGTTTTAAAACCGCTGTCGAAAAGCGGACTAACGGAAAACTGAAAGTAAATATCTATGCAAACAGCGCTCTGGGGAGCGAACAGGATATGATTTCTCAGCTCATAGCCGGAACGCTTGAAGGATCAATGCAGATGGGTGCTGCAAACTGGGAAGGCTATAACGAAGAAGCCGGCGTCGCGCTTTTGCCTTTTTTGTTTCCCGATATTGAAAAGGCGCGAAAAGCATGGAACGGTGAATTCGGAAAAAAATTTGCGAAAGAAATCATCGAGCCTACCGGCTGTAAAGTGCTGTCCGTTTGGGAAAGCGGGTACAGACATATGACGAATAATATACGTCCGGTTAAAGTTCCGGCGGATATGAAAGGCATAAAATTCCGAACGAACAATAATAATATGAAAGTTAAAATGTTCAAAGCTCTGGACGGCAATGTTATTATGATGAGTTTTTCGGAAGTTTTTACCGCTTTGCAAAACGGAACCATCGATGGACAGGAAAATCCGCTTGCAAATATTTATACTTCGTCGATTCAGGAGGTACAAAAATATTTGTCGCTGACAGGACATATGTACGATGCGGCACCCTTTGTATGCAGTAAAAAGTGGTTCGACGGTCTGCCTGCCGAATATCAAAATATCTTAATGGAAGAGGCCGATAAAGCCCGTGCCGTTGATCTCAAAGAAAATGATGAAGGGCGCTTTCTTGAACTTTTGAAAAAATCGGGTATCAAAGTGAATGAAGTCGATAAAGCCGCTTTTCAAGAAAAGGTTCAGCCCGTTTGGAAGGAGTTTTCTCAAAAATACGGCGATGAATGGTTGAAATTGGCAAAGTCTGCGAAATGATGATATGGGCGCATACAGAAATTCCTTGCGGCTTTCCGTATGCGCAGTATTGATTTACTTTTTTATTTACGAGGCCGTCTCGGTTTTTATAAAAGCAGGTACGGGAGGTTACGGTTTTGAAAGTATTGGTTCTCTTAAAGAATATTCTGCGTTTTTTGGGAGCTTTTACATTATGCATACTCGTTGTCATTTTGGCAATGCAGATATTCAATCGGAATATCATCGGGAAATCTTTCGTTTGGGTCGAAGAGTTGGCGGGTATAAGCATGATTTATCTGACATTTCTCGGTTCGGCGCTTGCGACTTTAAACAATTCGAATACGCGGATTGATTTTTTTATTAAATTACTTCCCCTGAAAGGTACGATAATAGCCGCGATGATTTCGGATTTCGTGTCAGTCTGTTTTCTTTTTATATTGGGTCGATATTGTTTGAGGGCCATGGCAAACAATATGCATAATTTAACTCCGGCGATGAAACTGTCCGTGTCATTCCAGTTTTTCGGTATGTTCATCGGTATTTTTTTTATGATATGTTTTTTCGGCTTTCGATTTTATTTGAAAATTGTGGAATTGCGATCGAAAGATATATCTTCAATTGAAGAGGCGCTGCAATGAGTCCGCTTGCCGTTCTTTTTATTTCTCTTACTCTGTGTTTGATTATCGGAACTCCGATCGGGATTTCGATAGGTATCAGTTGTATGACATTTCTTTTGGCAAACGGTTATCCGCCGCTTGATATTATCGTTCAAAGGATGACGAGCGGGGCAAATTCATTCAGTATGCTTGCTATGCCGTTATTTGTCTTTGCGGGATCTCTGATGATGTACGGGAGTACACCTCGCTTGATGCGTTTTGCGAATATGTTATTGCGTAAAATGCCGGGCGGACTCGGAGCCGCGACACTTGCCGCTTGCGGATTTTTCGGTGCCGTATCGGGTTCGGGTGTTGCCAGTGCGGCGGCGATAGGATCGACTTGTGCTCCTGAAATGATAAGACAGGGATATCCGAAAGGCTTTACTGCCGGATTGATCGCAGCCGGCGGAACTATGGCATGTATTATACCGCCGAGCATTATTATGGTAATATATGCTTCCATCGCTTCCGTTTCCGTCGGCGATATGTTTTTGGCCGGTGTCGTCCCCGGTATTTTAACAATCGTTGCGCTGATTGTCTTAAATACGATATATGCAAAAAAGCGGGCAAAAAAAGAAACCGTTGAAAAAACTTCATATTCTTCAAAAGAGAAGCTGCAAATAACGATCGATGCCATTTTGCCGATGCTCATGCCCGTATTTGTGCTTGCAAGCGTTTTTTCCGGCATTTGTACGGCGACGGAAGCTGCGGTCGTAGCGGTTGTTTATTCTTTTATTTTGGCGGTCTTTGTTTACAAAGAACTGACCTTTTCCGAATTTTTACGCGCCGCATCCGACAGTGTTATAACATCTGCCGTCATAATGCTGATCATATCCGCCGCGACGCCGTTCGGCTGGATTTTATCTACGCAAAACGTACCTCAGCTGTTTGCCGAATGGGTTGTATCTTTTGCACATACTAAATTTTTAATATTGCTTTTCTTCTTTATTCTCCTGTTATTTCTCGGCTGCTTTATGGAAACCGTATGTATCATCATTTTAATAACGCCGATATTACTGCCGATTGTAACCGGTCTCGGAATGAATCCCATACACTACGGGGTAGCCATGCTTATGAATTTAATGGTCGGTTCTTTGACGCCTCCGTTATCGGTAAACCTGTTTACTTCATGCCGTGTGTTGAATATGAGTATAGACGAAGCGTTCCCCGATACATTAATCGTTATCGGCGTGGTAACCTTGATGTCGGCTGTCGTTTTCATGTTTCCTCAGCTTTCTCTGGGAATCGTAAATTTGGTAAAAGGGCTTTGATGGCATCGCAAGATATTATTTTAGGAATCGACATAGGAACGACCGGTACGAAATGTATTTTTTATACATTCGACGGGTCGATTGCCGCGCAAGCATACACTGAATATAAAACCGTAGTCCCTCAAAACGGTTGGTCGGAACAAAATCCTGATGTTTGGTGGCAAGCTGTCATTTCAAATATTCGTACATGCTTTATATCCGAAAAAGCTGTTACCCCCGACAGGGTCGCGGTAATCGGTATCAGTTGTACGAATGCCGTTACATTGGTAGATCGTGACGGTAATGCGCTTTATAATGCGATAACGCTTCACGATAAAAGAGCTTCGATGCAAGTCGAATGGCTTAAAAATAAAGTCGGTGAAGAAGCAGTTGTTTCCTCTTCGAAAAACAGACTCGATAAGGGAACGTTTGCACTTCCGACAATACGATGGCTTATCGATAATCGGCCGGATATTATTAAAAATTGTTATAAATTTTTAATGCCGAGCGGATATATTATACAAAAACTGACAGGAGAATTCAGTATTAATAAATCCCGAATGGATTTGACTTCCCTGTCAAATATGACTGTCGGTGCATGGGATGAGAATATCTGTGCGAAAGCGGAAATCCCCCTGCAGTTACTGCCGAAAGTGTACCGGTCTACGGATATTGTCGGTTCGGTTACAAAAGAAGCTGCGGAATTGACGGGCTTGAAGATCGGTACTCCGGTTAATGCAGGTGCGGTGGATACCATTGCGGCAACGGTCGGAGCGGGTGCCGTTTATTTCGGTGATTCCGCTGTTACGATAGGAAGCAGCGGACGTATATGTACAGTCGAAAAAGACCCCGTTCAAGATACGAGGCTCTTAAATATAAGCAGCGGAGTATTGGACAATACCGTAATCGTACAAACAACCGATAATGCAGGAATCTCGCTAAAATGGTTTCGCGATAATTTTACATCACTCATACAGCCGGATCGAAATAAATCGATTTATCAAATTTTGGACGAAGCGGCGGAGAACGTTAAAGTTACGGCGGAAAATTTGATTTACCTTCCGTATCTTTCCGGAGAAAAATGTCCTATTTGGGATCCTCATGCGAAGGGTGTTTTTTTTAATATAGGTTTAAATACATCGTTGGGTTCTTTTGTAAGGGCGATTCTTGAGGGCGTCGCTTTTTCAATACGAGACTGCAGCACTTTGCTGCAAAATTCGTTTTCTTCATCGCATGAAATTCCTTTGGGCGGGGGTGCCGCAAAAAGCAAACTTTGGTGTCAGATATTTGCGGATGTCCTTAATAAAACTGTAATTCAATTAAAAATAAACGATACGGAAACGCTCGGTGATATGATCATTGCAGCGCAAGCGATTGGGGTAAAAGAAATTCCCGTAGATTTCGGAAAAACGCTTGCCATAAAGGGAACGATTATCACACCGATCGTTCAAAATGTTGCAGTATACGATGTTCTTTTTCAAAAATATAAAGAAGTATATCTCCGTTTGAAAGACTGCTTTTATTAGGAAAAGGCTGCGGAATTTATACAGGTAAAACGGTTTTCAAATATGTTCGATTCATAAAGCTGTATGCTTTTACAGAGGTATTCAGTATATAATGCGAATATTTTTTTCATATTTTTCAGCTCATCGCTTCCCTCGTTGACAGAACGCCGTCCCTTGTATACGATAATTAACAATTCTCCGGAGGTACGATAAAAAGCGCCGTCTGAAATATCGCCGTCGCTGGAGTCTAGAGCCGAAAAACGCTGAGCGTTTTTCTTTTATGGGAGACACTCGCGATTTCTGTGCATTGCTCGAAATCGCAGCGTTCTTATCTCGAGTTTGCGCGGATGTTTGCGGAAGATATGTATATGTATCATTTTGATAACAATCGAATGAATACGATATACTTTATTTCGCAAACTCGATTATTAAACATGTGCGCCGCTCGAAACTTCGCGCATACGCGCTCGTTGCGAGACACGCACACGGCTAAAAACTTTTTCGGATACTGAAGCATCCTACAAAAGTTTTTATGAGAGGTATTATGAAGCGATTAAAAATAGTATTCGCATCGTTGGTGATTTTTGCGGCGGGCTTTGCGGCTTTTGCAAAAAGTGCGGCAAAATCTTCCAAAACGATTACGGTGATCGGCACTACGGATATGCACGGCAATATCTGGGGTTACAGCTATGAAGACAACAAAGAGACGACGAACAACGGCATCGCGCGCGTGTATTCGTATATCGAATCGGTACGCAAAGAAAATCCCGGGCGCGTCGTCCTCGTCGATAACGGCGATACGTTTCAGGGAACGATTTTAACGGACGATCTCTACAACAAGCAGGAAGGAAAGCATCCGATGGTAAGCGTATTGAATTTTATGAAATACGATGCCATGGCGCTCGGCAATCACGAATATAATTTCGGACTCGGTTTAATAAAACGGATTCAAGCGCAAGCGAACTTTCCGATCCTCGGGGCGAACGTCCGTTATGCAAACGGTAAAGAATTTGCCAAGCCGTATACGATCGTTAAACGCGCGGGTGTTCGGATCGGCATCATCGGGCTTACGAATCCGGACGTTCCGCGCTGGGACGGTGAAAAAGTCGACGCGCTCAAATTCGAAAGCGTCGCGCAGGGTGCGAAAGAAGCGTACGACGCGATCAAAAACAAATGCGATTTCGTCATCGCCGTCGCTCATGTAGGCTTTCACCCCGAATACGACGAAGACCACGGAACCGATGCGGGTGAAACGATTTTGAAAGCCTGTCCGGATATTAAAGTACTCATGCTCGGTCACGCGCACGTAACGGTAAACGAAAAGGTCGGGGGCGCTCAAGTATTGGCGTGCAGAAACAGCGGACGAGAAGTCGCCCGTTTCGACATCACGCTCGATGCGCGCAATAAAATAACGGACGTTACCGGTACGATTGTCGATATGAAAGATTATGCGCCGAGCGAAGCGCTCCGGAGTTTGCCCGACGTAAAAGAAGCGCATGAAAAAACGATCGCCTTTGTCAGCGGCGGTACGGTAAACGGCGACGGCACGGTGTCGGGCGGCGTCTTCGGAACGGCATCGGCCGACTTCCAGCCGAAAAATGAAATCCTCGGTATTCCCGAAGGAAAGCTCCGCGATACCGCTGTCATCGATTTGATCAATAAAGTGCAGCTTTTAAACAGCGGCGCCGACGTTTCCGCTGCGGCGTTATTCAAAGATACGAGCAATATCAAAGCCGGTCCGATCAATTACGGCAATATCTTCGATATCTATAAATTCGACAATACGCTTTACCTCGTTGAAGTGACGGGCACGGAATTGAAACGTTATATGGAATGGTCGGCGGCGTGCTACAATCAGTGGAAGCCGGGTGATATTTCGATTTCTTTCAATCCCGAAAAACCGGGTTACCTCTATGATATGTTTGCGGGCGTCGATTATCAAATCGATCTTTCAAAGCCTGCAGGGGAACGCATCGTAAATCTTACATTTAAAGGCAAGCCCGTTGCCGGTGATCAAAAGTTCAAACTCGCCGTAAACAATTACCGCTATTCGTCGGCTCTCAAAACGCAAAAGCTCGTCGAAGGAAAGCGGAGTTGGGAATCGTCTCAATCGATACGCGATATGCTCGTCGCCTACATCAAAGAACACGGAACGATATCACCCGAAGTCGACAATAACTGGTCGATTACGGGAGTCGATCTCTCATCTCCGTACCGCGATGAAATTATTAAAATGGTCAACGACGGAAAACTCGATGTGCCTTATGCTAAAAGTTTGAATATAGACGAACTGAAGGCGAAAGGTATTATTAATTAATAGGAATCAAATCCGGAACCGAACGCCGGCTCATATAATGTACGGCATTCGGTTCATGCTGCACTATTCGGAAAGTTCGTCCGCGCCGACGATATCGAAACCGGCATCGAGGATCGCGCTTATGAGCAAATCGAGTTTTCGATAAACGCGCTCGTTTGTCGGATCGCGCGAAGAACCGACGCTTACGGGTACGATGCCGCCCCCGTTTTCACTCAGAGATGCAAGACAGCTTTCGATAAAATCGGCAGCATTCCGGTATTCGGTGTACGCGTTGGGATTGTATCTTGTATTCGCTCCGTTTCGCATATCGCCGATTACGGATTCGGCGTAAGCGTACCCCGCTTTTTTCCCCGCTTTTCGTGCGGCGTCGGTTGCACGGTAAAACGGTGCGTGCCACAAAAGCGAAAGTTCTTTTCCCGTGCATCGGAAAAACTCATCTTCGTTTCGTGCAAGTCCGCGCCGGATAAAGTCTTCATCGATGACGAAAGGGCTCCGCATAAAATCCAGTTCCGAAAAAAACAGAGACGCGCAGGTGTTGCCGGTGAGCGAAATCTGTTTTGTCTCTTTCGGATAGCGCCTGATGAATTCGCCGTTGAAAAAAAAGGTTCCGCGTATGTTGTAAGTGTCGAGCGCTGAGAGAATGAGCGGAAGCCCGTCCGCGCTGTCGTATGCGTCGAAGGCGAGCGCAGCTTTTTTTCGCGGCGGAGTTTTTTGTGCGCTTTCGGGAAACACCGCTTTGGTAACCGCTTTGCCCGAAAGCGTGCGCACGTATAGTGCGTTTTCGTAGTGCGGGGAAGGCGTCGTTCCGAAAAATACGCGGTAGCGGCCGTTTTGCATAGAAACGGTATTTTCGCGGGGGGAGGGTAGTTCCGTCCATCTTTTCAGCGACGCGTCGATCGAAAAAGTTTTATTTCCCGCCGTTACCGTCGCAAAACCTGTTTTGTCGTCCCATGAACAGGACGAAGCGGATGAAAGAAAGAGAGTGTTGCTCGTGTCCGAAGCGAGGTTCCAGCGGCGTACCGATCGCTCTCCTCCGACATAGAGCGTATCGTTTCCGTCCCAAACCGCGCTCACCGTATTTTCCCCCGCAAGTTCGCCGATGCGCTTCCACGACGAAACGTCGTACACGTAGACGGTGCTGCCGGAAAAAAAAGCCGCACGGCTTCTGTCGGGCGAAATCACCGGCCGGCAGGAATTTTCTGCGGAGAAAAGGGACGAAAGGGAATCGGACGCGCGGTATACGGCGGCCATCGGTTTGCCTCCCGAATACGGCATGACGCGCATCCACACATAGGGCGTTCCCTCGGAATCCCACAGTACGGCCGCATCGATGAGGGAAGCGGAATCGCTTATATGGGGACTGGAAAACACGGCGGGAAGATAGTCCGCCGAATTGCCTCGCAGGAGATAGCGCGAAAATATTCTTC
This sequence comes from Treponema socranskii subsp. paredis ATCC 35535, assembly GCA_000413015.1. Lineage (GTDB taxonomy): Bacteria > Spirochaetota > Spirochaetia > Treponematales > Treponemataceae > Treponema_D > Treponema_D paredis. The sequence goes on along the minus strand of KE332515.1, from coordinate 1,162,968 downwards.
CCGATTTTATTAAAAAGAGAGAAGTGCCGTTTTTGTCGACGCTGAACACATCGCGCGAAGGATCGAAGGATTCCGGCAGCCGGCCGGCCGGCGTTCCTCTGCCGATGACGGCAGAATACAAACCCGTCGTATACAATTCCTTTACGTTGATTTTATAGAGCATGTCGCCGTCGATGTAAAAAACGCTGCCGCCCGCCCAGCACACCGAATCGATCGAACCCGGTCCGATTTCGCGGTATGCTTCGTCGATTTCGACGCCGCGGAAAAGCGCGTCGGGACTGCAAAAACATACCGTACCGTCTTTAGCGTAGAGTACGAGGGAGCTGTCGGGCGCCCACTTGACCGGAAGAGAGTCGTAACTGACGGATGCGTGGGGATCGAGCGCCGTGCGCCGGCCTGTGGCGGAATTTTCGAACATCAAAGTGCCTTCGGCGAATCCCGTTTTGACGACAAAGCAGCTCCATACTCCGTCGGGACTTACCGCGCGGGGAAAAAGCGGCATCGAATCGAGGGGAATCGTATGGATCTGTTCGGTCCATTCGAGCGTGTCCGTTTCGAAGGAATAGCGCGCCGTGCCGGAGCGGTTCCGTACTTGCAATACGCTTCCGTGCGAAAGCAATTCCAACCGCTCGGGATAGCAGGTAAGCGCCCGCGGTGCTTCTGCGGGAGAGCCGTTTACGAGCTTTGCGTAAAAGAGCGAGCGGTAGGACGGAGTTCCGGGAAAATCGCGGCGCACCGTAAAAAGAATTTCGTCTTTGTCGTTCAGATCGGCATTGCCGAAAGAAACGCGTGCAGCGAGCGGCAGCACGAAAAGGGAAACGAAGAGGCAGCACAGCGCGCGGAACTTCGTCATTTATGCAGCTCCGTACTCAAGACGATCGCATCGAGTTCGTGCACGAGATCGTCAAGCTGCTTTTCCATTTCGCTTATCTGCCGGTTACGCGAATCGTTTTGCAGCTGTTCGAGCTGATTGAACACCGCTTCGAGCGACGCGCTGTCGTCGGAAGCGACGCGCGAATAGCCGCACCAGGGGCAATAGATAAAATCGTTATCGATCGTGCGTCCGCATCCTCGGCACACAGTTACCGGCTTCATACGGTGACCTCCGTCGTTGTAAGTATAGACTATATTGCGGTATTTTGCAAAACCGTTTCGGACAATTCTCCGCAGAACCGATTACTTCAGCACGGAAGACGGATTGACGAGCCGGCCGTTTTTATACACGGTAAAATGCAAATGTGCGCCCGTCGAATAACCGGTCGAACCGACAAGTCCTATGACCGTCGCCTGCGTTACGTTCTGTCCTTTTTTTACGTGCGAAGAAGCCATGTGACCGTAGAGCGTCTGATATCCGTTCGGGTGATTTACGATGACGTAGTTACCGAACACGTTCGACCAGCCGACAAAGGCGACTTTGCCGTTCATCGCCGCGCGGATCGGAGTGCCTTCGGGACAAGCCAAATCGATTCCCGTATGATAAGAGCGCACGCCGGTAAAGGGATCGGGACGCCAGCCGAATTTCGATGAAATGCGGTACGCGGCGGAAATCGGAATTTTAAACAGATCGCCGAGTACTTCGTGCAGTTTCGCCGCATCCATTTTCGCACCCGGGATAAACAGCTGCTGCCCGACGGTGAGGGTTTGACTTGCAAGATCGTTTACGTCGAGAAGATCTTCAAGCGGCACGTTGAATTTCGCGGAAAGACCTGCAAGCGAATTGCCCTTTGCCACCGTGTACATGACGCCGTCGACCGACGGGATGCGGAGCTTTTGCCCTTCGTGCAGAGAACGCGCATTTGTAATACCGTTCAAATCGATGAGCGTCGAAAGATTCGTCAAGCCGAAGCGCTTTGTGATGCCGCCGAGCGTATCGCCGGATCTGACCGTATAGGTTTGATACGAAACGGGTTTTTTAAACAAAGCGGCGAGTTCCGCTTGCGATTTTCCGCTTCCGACGATATCGCCGCTGTCGGTATAGCTTACGGACGCATCGGCGACAAAGGCCGCCATCACTTTATCGAGCGTTTCGAGTTCGTTTTTTCCGCTGTCTTTAAGCGCGAGCGGACCGGTGTGGCTTAGCGCATACGAAAGAGCCGCTTTGGCACCCGAAAGAAAAGCGAATACGGCGATCAGTGCAACTCCCGCTTTCCAATGCGAAAGCGCGCTTTCGGCCGATCGGCCGAGCGTAATCAAAAACGAGCGCAGCGAAAAACCGGAACGCACGGCGGTTGCGGCAAACGAATGCGTCAGAGGAGAGTGCGTAAAAGCGTAGGAGAGATTATTTTTACGTTCTCCGAAGCGGAACGGCAATTTTAAGGGCGGCTTTGACCGGCCTCCCTCAAAACCGACATAACTGATTATTTCCATATCATTTCTATCGACATAAAAACGCACTCATATTAGAATAAAGCCATGCAAAAAGATGAAAAAAAAACACGGCATTTTATCGCTCCTGTGCTCATCGGTCTGTGCATCGGTATCGTCGTTAAACTTTTCGTCATCGATTTTTTGCATATTTCCGGCCGTTCGATGGAACCGGCGATCAAAGACGGAGAAACGGTATTCGTCAACAAACTTGCGTACGGTCTCGTAAAACCCGGAAGCGTGAGCTTTTTCATTTCGTGGGCGAAGCCGAAAGCGGGCGATATCGTAATTTACCTGCACGCGAACCGCATCGTCGTCAAACGCTGCGCGGCCGTTGCAGGCGCGCATCTGGAATATTCGGCGAATTCGGGATATAGTCTTTTTGTGGGAGATTTGAAAATCGAGCTGACGAAAGAACAGTATGAATTGATGCGCGCTTCTTCCCGTGTACCCGACGGATACATCCTCGCTCTCGGCGATAATTACGCCGAATCGATCGACTCGCGAAACTACGGTTTCGTTTCCGTCAAAAACGTCGTCGGCAGGATTATTAATAAATGAACGATTTTTTTCATACGCGGCGGATCATTGTCCTTGCCGTTTTTATTTTTATCGCCGCCGCCTATATCACGCTGCGTTATATCCGTCTCGCGCTCACGCCCGTCGCCGAAATCACTCCGCGTACGCCCGTTATGGAACGCGGTGCGATCGTAGACCGTTCGGGAAAACCGCTTGCCGTACAGACGAATTTTTATCACGTAGGCGTAACGCCGAAAATGGTTACGGACGCCGCTTCGTTTGCAAAAGATGTCGCATCGATTCTCGGCATGAAGGAAGATGAGGTCGTATCGATTATCGAAAAAGCAAAGGGCGCGCACTTCGTCTACCTTAAAAAAAAGATAGCGCAGACCGCATACGATGAACTGAAGCAGATTATCGATACGAAGGGCTACACCTTCGTGCGCTGCGACAGGATTCCCGGCCGCGTCTATCCTGAGAACTCTCTCGCTTCCCAGCTCGTCGGTTATATGGGAGACGACGGAAACGGACTTTCGGGTACCGAATATTCGATGCAGTCGACGCTTGCGCCTTCCGTGAGCGGCGACTCCGCGCAGATAGAGCCGGGCAAAAACGTATATCTGACGATCGATGCAAATCTGCAGTACAAACTCGAACAGATCGCTTCAAACGCGATGAAAAATACGCAGGCGGAAAGCATGATGCTCGTCGCGGCCGAAGCGAAGACGGGGGAAATCCTGTCGTATATCAGCTTGCCGTCGGTCAATCTGAATGAATACGGAAAAGCGACCGTCGAAGAGACGATAGACAGACCTGCGATGACGGCGTACGAGCCGGGATCCGTTTTTAAAATATTTACGGTTGCGATCCTGTACGACGCGGGGCTCATACGCAGCGGCGACAGCTTTTTTTGCAACGGCATGTATGAAAGGAAAACGCGCAGCGGAGAAACGCTCCGCATCAAATGTCTCGGCACGCACGGATGGGTAACGCCGCGCGATGCGCTCCGTCTTTCGTGCAACGCCGCGCTCGGACAAATGAGCGACCGCATCGATGAAGACGAATTTATTGAAAAGATACGCGCGCTGGGATTCGGAAGGCGAACCGGCATAGAGCTTCCGGGTGAAACGGCGGGTTCGGTCAAAGATCCGAACTCCCGTTCGTGGTCGGCGCGCTCGAAGCCGACGATCGCGATAGGGCAGGAGATAAGCGTGTCCGCCCTGCAGATGATGTACGCGGCGACTTCCCTCGCTTCGGGCGGTATTCCCGTAAAGCTTGCGACGGTCAAGCGGATCACGAACAAAGACGGATCGACGTACTACGAACACAAAGCCGAACGCGGCGAGAGAGTGCTGAGCGAAGCGACGGCGCGTTATCTTTTAAGCTGTATGGAAACGACGGCGACGACGGGAACCGGTTCGCGCGCAAGGCTCGGCGATATCTCCATCGGTGTAAAAACCGGAACCGCGCAGATGGCGGATAAATCCGGCGGATACAGCAGCACCGATTTTTTATCGAACTGTATAGCGGTCTTTCCGATCGAAAATCCCGAAATCATTCTCTATATCGTCATTGAAAAGGCGAAAGGCGAAACCTATGCGGGGCGCATCGTCGCTCCGGTTATCGCCGAAGCCGCCGACGCTATCATCAATCACCTCGGTATGAGCCGCGGAGGAGCGGAATCGCTTTTGCATTCCGGACGCATCGTGATTCCCGCAGGCAAAACGCTCGCCGTCGGAAGCCTCCTTCCCGACTTTACGAATATGTCCAAGCGTGATCTTTTGCCGCTGTTCGACGGCGGAAAGTTCCGCGTAACGATACACGGAAACGGCTGGGTTACGAGCCAAACGCCGCCGGCGGGAACGCCCGTCACGGAGAATATGGTCATTGAACTCAATCTGGAATAAAAACCGATCCGCATTCGTTTCCCGTTTTCCTTCCCTCGAAAAGATGTTCGCATCCGAAATCGCCGGAGTCGACGCGATTTGTAAAGACAGTTCGAACGATGATCCTCCGGCAATCGGACAGCCCTTTCCCTTTTGGAATATCGTTTCGGCAAAAGACGGAAGCATAAGCGCATACGAAGACGGCGTACTGCTTCATTCGGCATACAATCCGAAAAGAGAGGCTGAACAGGCGGTTGCAAATTCGGATTTCCCGGAGTGCCGCGCCGCAGTCTTTTTCGGTTTCGGACTCGGTTATGCTGTCGAAGCCTATGCCCTGCGTTTTCCGGACAGAGCCGTCATCGTCGTCGAGCCGGATGCCGATCGCTTTTTCGCGTCCCTCGCGCTTATCGATTGGACGGCGGTTTTCGCGAGCAAAGACTGTATCGCAGCCCTTGCCTGTCCTCCGCACACCGTCGTTTCGTTTATTGAAAAGTACGGTGCGTCGCGCTGTGCGTTTTTTTCGGTACCCTCGCAAACCGCTCACGCGTCGCATTATTTCGATACGCTTCGGACCCTTGTCGAACGGAACAGACGCAAAGACGATATCAATGCCGCAACCCTCGAACGCTTTGCAAAACGCTGGCTCAAAAACAGCTGCAAAAATATTAATAATTATGCACTGATGCGCGGTGTGTCCGCCTATGCAGGCAACGCGTACGGCATTCCGTTTACGATCGTCGCGGCAGGTCCTTCGCTCGAAGACTCTCTGCCTTATCTTTCGGAAATAAAAAAACGAAGCGTCATCGTGTGTGTTGAAACGGCTCTCCGCGCGTGCCTCCGAGCGGGCGTCGAACCCGATTTTATCGTCGTCGGAGATCCGCAGTACTACGCGTACCGCCACATAGCGGGCTTAACGTCGAAGTCGAGCGTACTCGTCGCGGAGATCGCAGTGTACCCGTCGGTCTTTTCGTTTACGTGCAGAGATTTTGCGCTTTCGTCGTCGCTCTTTCCTGTCGGAAAATGGTTCGAACGGCGCATCGGAGAAAGAGGCGATTTGGGTGCGGGAGGTTCGGTCGCGTCTGCTGCGTGGAATTTCGCGTATGCGGCGGGCGCATCCGAAATCTATTGCTGCGGACTCGATTTCGCTTTTCCCGGGAAAAAAACGCACATCAAAGGCAGCATGTTCGAAGAGGGAACGCATGAGACTTCGGTGCGAACTTTTCCTGCGGAAACGCAAAATCTGCCGCTCCTTTTTTCGGCTGGCGCGGAGGAGGCGTGCGATTACGACGGAAAGAGCGTGCCGACCGATTCGCGCATGAAAATGTTCGCGTGGTGGTTTGAAAGCAGACTTGCTTCCTGTCCCGATGCGAAAACGTATACGTTTTGCCGAAGCGGAATCGCGATCCCCGGCATAGAGCCGGCGGGCCTGCGCTCCTTTTTGGAAAAGCCCGATATCACGGTGCAAAAAAAAGAATTTATTAAAAAAAGCGAAGCGTCCGAAAAAGGCGCGCCTCCGGATAAAGAGAGCTTCGAATTCGCCCTCGGCGAATTTTTGCGCGAAATCGATTCGCTCCGAAAAATTGCGGAAGACGGAAAGAGGATATGCGAAAACGCGCTCGCGGACGATATGAATACGGCGTCGGTCGATAGCACAGCTGCGGGAAAGTGCGGCGGGGCATGCGCAGACGGATGCGGTGCGGACACCTCGGCCGTTTCGCGCACGCTCGCGGATGACGGTGCGCGGCAAAGGATACTTCGAACCCTCTCCGATATAGACGCGTCGATCCTCAAAAGCAGCGTAAAAGATGCGGTCTCTCTTGCCCTGCCGAGCGGGATGCGCTTTGCCGATCTTGGCGAAAGCGGCGATAAAAAGGGAGACACGTTTCGGGAAAGTCTTTTGCGCTCGCGCCTCTTTTATGCGGCGCTTTCCCTCGCGGCTTCCGAATGCGAAAAATATTTGCCGTATTAAATATTAAAGTTTTCCGTTTTTATCCCCGATAATAAAAGTGTCGGTTTAAGCGGGCGGTGCGACATCCGGACGCCTGCAATGCCGATTTCCATGTTTATAAAAGTTGAAAAACGTGTGAGGTTTTTCAACTTTTTTTTTGCTCTTTTCCGTTTTTTCGCTTGCAAAAAGGGCGGAACGCGTTACAATAAGATAATAGAGAATATAATGAATACATTCAAACTCGGAGTTGTAAAAGAAGGTATTTCTTTTAATAAAGATTTACTCCTCGATATGCTGTTTGTCATCGAGCCGGCCGGATGTCCGATCCCGAAAGCGGTTATCGCCGCTCTCGGCGATTGGGAATTCGATGAAGTGTCGAGCGACGGCAATGTAATCGTCGATGATCTGATGGCCGAGCGCATAAAGGCCGAAGCGGAACGACCGAAAACCGCACCGTCGGAGCCGGTTCTCAGCAGCGGTATAAAGCGTTCTCTCGAAGATGCCCGCCGTATGCGTACGCTCGAAAACAGCGAACAGGCACGGCTCGCAGCGGTGCAAAATGTGTACGACGAATACATGAATTATATCGACCATGTATACACGTACTATGCGACGCATAAACAAATCGATTACGAGAGTTTGTCGGAAACGGTGCGGAGCTTGTGCATTTTTATCCGCGAAAACCGCGGTTATGTGTTGCGAATTACATCGTCCGACGGCACCGCCAAAAAAAACTTTATCGTTACGCATTCGATGCGTTCGACGGTACTCGCGATTGCGGTCGGGCTGCAGCTGCACATGAGTCTTTCGAAGCTTGTCGAACTCGGCTCTGCGTGTATGCTTCATGAAATCGGCATGCTGCGTCTGCCGCCGCAGCTGTATCTTTCGACAAAGCAATTGTCGGCTGCCGAGCGCGATCAGATATCGAAGCATCCGATCATCGGATTTGAAATCGCAAAAAAACTCGATTTTCCGTTAGAAGTGCAGTTCGGTATTCTCGAACATCACGAGCGCGAGAACGGCACGGGATATCCGAGAAATCTTACGGGCGATAAAATCTCGCTCTATGCGAAAATAATCGCAGTCGTGTGTTCGTTCGAATCGATCGTTACTCCGCGTCAATATAAAACGGAACGCAGTACCTTTGCCGCGATGGTCGAAATGCTCAAAAACGAAAACCGTCAATACGACGAAACCGTTATCAAAGCGCTGTTGTACAGCATATCGCTTTATCCGATCGGTACCTACGTATATCTTTCAAACGGAGAGACCGCACAGGTTATCGATGTGAATCCCGATAATCCGAAAAATCCGATCGTACAGCTGCTCGGTGCAAAAGATGCGGACGGTTCTCCGAAAACGATCCAAACCGATGACAATGATATAAAGATCATGCGGCCGCTCGGCAAGCAGGAACTTGAAGACGTGATGAAAAGTCTTACCGGGCGCGAAATATTTTCCGCGCAATAGCGATGCGGATAGGTAGCCGCCATAACAAGGAGGTACGATAAAAAGCGCCGTCTGAAATATCGCCGTCGCTTTTTATCTCGAGTTTGCACGGATGTTTGCGGAAGCTATGTATACGTATCGTTTTGATGAAAATCGAAAGAATACGATACGGTATAGTTTCGCAAACTCGATTATTGAACGTGTGCGCTTTTGCGCACGACTAAAAACTTTTTCGGAAGTTGCAACTTCCTGCAAAAGTTTTTATGGGAGCAAATTATGAAGATTGAAACGAAATGTCTGCATTCGGGATATGAGCCGAAAAACGGAGAACCCTGCGTTATGCCGATCGTACAGAGTACGACGTATAAATTCGATTCGTGCGATCACGTTGCGGCTCTTTTCGATAAGCCGACGGAATACATATATTCTCGTATGGCAAATCCGACCTGCGATGCCGTTGAAAAAAAAATCGCGGATCTTGAAGGCGGTGTCGGGGCTATGTTGACGTCGAGCGGGCAGGCGGCTTCCCTGCTTTCGATTTTAAACCTGTGCTCGGCGGGCGACAGTTTTATCGCGAGTTCGGCGATTTACGGCGGCTCGACAAACCTTTTTTGCTTTACGCTTAAAAAACTCGGCATCGAATGTATTCAAGTTTCAGCCGGCGCCGATTACGATACGATTCTCAAAGCATTCAAGCCGAATACGAAAGCGGTGTTCGGAGAAACGCTTGCAAATCCTTCGCTTGCGGTATTCGATTTCGAAACGTGGGCGAAAGCCGCTCATGCGCGGAACGTACCGCTCATCATCGACAATACTTTTGCGACGCCGATACTCTGCCGTCCTTTTGAATGGGGCGCGGATATCGTCGTTCATTCGACGACAAAATACATGGACGGTCATGCAGTCCAGTGCGGCGGCGTTATCGTAGACGGCGGCAATTTCGATTGGGAAGCGGCACACAAGGCGAACGGTTTTTTTGCGGATCTTTGCGAACCCGATCCGAGCTATCACGGACTTACCTATACGAAGGAATTCGGAAAAGCCGCCTATATCATCAAAGCGCGGACGCAGCTCATGCGCGATTTCGGCTGCTACCCGTCGGCGCATTCGGCTTTTTTATTGAATTTGGGGCTTGAAACGATGCCGCTTCGGATGAGGCAATACTGCAAAAACGCGCTCGCGCTTGCCGAGCATTTTCAAAAAAGCGATAAAATCGCATCGGTGACGTATCCCGCGCTTTCAGGCGATGCGAATCATGCGCTTGCAAAAAAATATTTACCCGAAGGGACAAGCGGCGTCATCGCGCTCGGTATAAAAGGCGGCCGGGCGGCTGCGGTGCGTTTTGTGGATTCTCTTTCGCTTGCAACCGATGAAGTCCACGTCGCCGATATCCGCACCTGCGTGCTTCATCCGGCATCTTCGACGCACCGTCAGCTCACCGACGAACAGCTTGCGGCGGCGGGCATCGACGGAGGCTTGGTGAGATTCAGCTGCGGACTTGAAAACGTCGAAGACATCATCGCCGATGTCGACCGCGCGCTTTCGGCAGTGTGAGGCCCGGGCTTTGTAAATGGCGGCGATGCGCGCCTCGGAAAATCGTATGTTTGAAACGGGGAGGCGGCTTGAAAACGCGGATGAAATAAACAGTGGACGCAATCGGTTAAAACGTATATACTGAAAAACGAGTTAAAGTCTATTCCGACAGCTGCATAGAAAAGGAGCTTCGTTATATTTATGGAAAAGAATACCGCATTCCTTAAAAAAAATATAAACAGTGCAACCGGAAAAAAGCTGTTTTCAATCCGTAAGAAAGTTATTATTGTTTTCGGAAGCTTGATTGCCGCAGCAATACTCATCGAAAGCGTTTTGATAATCCGCTTGGCGCGCAGGGCAGTCATCGAAAAAGTTGAAGCACACTTGACCGATAAAGCTTTAGATACGGCTGAAATCATCGACGGAAGGATAAACGCGCTCTTTCAGTTTCTCGAAGGTATAGCGCGTATACCGGTTTTGTATGATCCTTCGTATTCGTATGCACAGCGGGTCGCTTTGCTGAAAAACGAAGCTGCACAAAACGATTCCATCCGCGAGCTCGATATAACCGATACGAAGGGAACATTTTATTATGACGGAGGCACCGTTCAGGTAGCCGACAGAGTGTGGTTTCAAACCGCGTTTTCCGGAAAGAATTTTGTTTCCGAGCCGTATATCGAACGTGCGAATCATACGCTTGTCGTAACGGTCGCCGTTCCCATCTACGATGCGAATGAAAGCATTTGCGGGGTTTTGTCCGCCGACCTTCCCGGTCTTCAGCTGCGCGATTATATCAAAGATATCGTTATCGGAAAAACGGGAAACTGCTATATTTTGGGGCCTACGGGTGCGTCGATTGCGGACGAAGATGCCGAACTGGTACTAACCATGTCCAATGCCTTTGAAGAAGCAAAAACCGATCCGGCCATGGTTTCAATCGGTATGTTTGAACATAATGCCATAGCATCGAGGGTGCCTGTTACCGGTTCGTATACGTACAAAGACGTTTCAAAAGTCGCGGCGGCGGTAAAGATGCGCTCTGCCGATTGGACGGTCGTCATCAACGCGCCCTACGAAGAATTTATGAATGAAGTAAAAAGCCTTAGCATTTCGCTGTTTGTCATCGGCGTTCTCATTTTAATTGCGGTTTTTATCATCGTCTATTTTGTCACCACGCAGATAGTAAAGCCGGTTCGCCTTGCGACGAGCGCGTTGAAAGATATCGCACAGGGTGAGGGCGATTTGACCGTACGTCTTCCGGAAAACGGAAACGATGAAGTAACGGATGTCTGTGAATATTTTAATAAAACGATCGAAAAAATCGCCATGTCCATACGTACCGTCGACAAAAACAGCTATACGATGACCGACATAGGAAACGACCTCGCGTCGAATACGACACAAACCGCGAGTTCCGTTCATCAAATCAGCGCAAATATCGAAGGTGTCAAAGAGCAGGCGATGACGCAAAGTATAAGCGTTACCGAAACTTCGGCTACTATCGAAGAAATTCTCCGCACGATCAGACAGCTGAACAACAGTATTCAAAATCAGGCGGCAAGCGTTACGCAATCCTCGGCTTCCGTCGAAGAAATGGTTTCGAATATCATGGCTGTCGGTCATACGCTCGACAAAACCGACGACGCGATCAAAAAACTTGCATCTGCGACCGACGAAGGTAAAAATACGCTTATAGCTGCAAACGAAGTCGCACAAAAGATTACCGAAGAATCCGGTTCTCTTATGGAAGCGTCGAGCGTTATTCAGCGTATCGCAAGTCAAACGAACCTTCTCGCCATGAACGCCGCAATCGAAGCGGCTCACGCCGGCGAAGCGGGTAAAGGTTTTGCCGTCGTTGCCGACGAAATCCGTAAACTTGCCGAAGATTCCGCGACGCAGGGTAAATCGATTACAACGACGCTGAAAGATCTTTCAGCCGAAATCGAAACGCTTTCGGTTTCTTCCGGAACCGTCGGAGAAAAATTCAACGCAATTTTCAATCTCACCGAACAGGTAAAAGAGATGAGCGGCCGCCTTACCGAAGCGATGAAAGAACAGGAAAACGGCAGCAGAGAAGTGCTCTCCGCGATTAGAGACATCAATTCGGTAACGATGGAAGTGCAGACTGGTTCTGAAGAAATGATCAAAGGCAGCGAAGGCGTTGCGCGGGAAATGCACAAACTCGACGATCTGACGCGCATCATTACCGACAGCATGAACGAAATGGCTTCCGGTGCTGCCGAAATCAATAAAGCCGTCCAAGAAGTAAATACGCTGACTCAAAAAAATAAATACAATATCGACAATTTGACTGCTGAAGTAAGAAAGTTTAAGATATAAACGCAGCGTAAATATCGGCGGGGAAGCGGCGATTGATCCTGTTTTGTGAGCATCCCCGCTTTGCTTTTGAAGCGCTTTAATGCGGTTTTTTCCAAGTACGGGCACGAAAACGGCAGGACGATAAAAAAACGTGTCAAAATGATACGGTTTCGGTGTATTTTTATGAGGGTGAGTAAGTTTGACATAAATTTACTCAAAATTCTGCCGGAAGTCAAGAAAAATCGATCGTTATTCGAAAGGGCAAAAAGTCAATAGATTTTTTAATGTATTGTATTATAAAGAATTATAAAAATACGACAAATCTAACAAAATATTATCGTAACGATTTTCCTTTTTCATCGTTTGTTGGCATAGATATTGCAACGATTTGTACATACGGCTTTGTGCCGCTTTGGAGGTGTATCTATGACAAACGACAAAAACATCCTTTCAATGTATTTGAAAGATATAAATAAAGTTTCTCTGCTTTCCCGCGAAGAGGAAACCGATTTGGCGCTGAAAGCGAAAGCGGGCGACAAAGCTGCGAAAGACAAAATCGTCAACGCGAACCTGCGCTTTGTCGTCAACGTTGCGAAAAAATATCAAAATCACGGACTCGATTTGCCCGATTTGATCAGCGAAGGCAATATCGGCCTTTTGACGGCGGTGGACAGATTCGACGTGTCGAAGGGCTATCACTTTATTTCATACGCGGTGTGGTGGATCCGTCAGGCGATTTTAAAAGCGATTTGCGAAAAGAGCCGCGCCATCCGCCTCCCGCTCAACCGTGCGAACGAACTCGTGCAGATCGAACACGCGCGAAAGCTTATGGCGGGCGATAAAACCGAAGAGCAGGAATTCGCCGAAGTTGCGCGTATGTTGAAGATGGATAAGCAGCACGTGCGCGAAATGGTGAACATTTCCCGCGATATGATTTCCCTCGACGCGCAGATCGCTTCGAGCGACAACGACCGCACGTCCGTGAGCGATTTTATCGAAGACGAGCGCTATGACAATCCCGACGAAGAAGCGATTTCAAATGCGATGAAGCGCGATATCGGAAAAGTGCTGAACACGCTGAAGCCGAATGAAGCGAAAGTGCTGTCGCTGCGCTACGGTTTGAACGGTACCCGTCCCATGTCTCTGAAAGAAGTCGGCGATACGTGCAATCTTACCAAAGAGCGCATCCGTCAAATCGAAAAGCACGCCATCGTGCGCATGCGCCATCCGAGACGTATGCAGCGCCTCGAAGCTTACATCGCATAGGCGTTTTGCCTGATGTGCGGCCGGCATTTTAAGCCGCTTGCACGGTAAGCCTAAGGCGTCAGCGCAAAACGCTTCGCATATATTCAAAGGCGTCGTTTCTCGCTTCGGCGAGGATTTCCCCGTCGCGGCGGATATCCGCGATGCCGAGTTCGAGATCTCCCGATTGTGCGGTTCCGGTCACTTCGCCGGGGCCGCGCAGTTTTAAATCCCGTTCCGCAATAAAAAATCCGTCGGTGCTTTCGCGTAAGACTTTCATTCTCTCGATCCCCGTTTCCGTTATATTTTTTCCGTAGATCAAAAAACAATACGACTGCGCATCTCCGCGTCCGACCCTGCCCCTCAGCTGGTGCAGCTGCGCGAGTCCGAAGCGGTCGGCCTGTTCGATGACGATGCACGTCGCATTCGGTACATCCACTCCGACTTCGATGACGGTCGTCGCGGCGAGCACTTGTATGCGTCCCTTTTGAAAATCGCGGAGAATGCGCACTTGCTCGTCTTCATCGACGCGCGAATGGATGAGCGCGCATTCGAATTCGGGATACACGCGCTCGGATAAAAATGCGAACATCTCTTCCGCCGCCTTTGCCGCGGATTTTTCTTTTGCATACAAAAGCGGAAACTGCGCGTTCCGTATCCGCTTTGCGCCTGCTGTCTTTGCGTCCGCTTCCGATCGCGCAGGTGCCGCTTCGGCGGATTCCATGTCGTCGCCGTTTTCGTCTTTTCCGTTCGTTTGCCGTCCGTCGCCTTCTATTGCGGGATAGACGAAATACGCCTGATGTCCCGCTTTGAGTTCTTTACGCACCGCTTCGTACGCGTTCGCTTCGTTTCCCTCGCGCACGAGATATGTTTTTACCGCCTTTCTTCCTTCGGGCTGCGTTCGCAAAAGCGAAACGTCCAAGTCGCCGAAAGCGGTGAGTGCGAGCGTCTGCGGGATCGGCGTTGCGCTCATCATCAAAAGATGGAGCGTGTAGGACGAAGTACCCGCAATCTTTCTGCCTTTTTCGATTATCGCTTGACGCTGCAAAACGCCGAAGCGGTGCTGTTCGTCTATGACGGCGAGCTGGAGGTCGTTGTATTGCACGGCTTCGGAAAAAAGCGCATGCGTACCGATCACGATGTCTATATTGCCCGCTTTGAGCTGTTTTAACAATTCCGCCCTGCCGCCCGCTTTTACGTTTCCGGTGAGAAATGCGACGCGTATGCCGAGCGGTGCGAGCATGTGTGAAGCGTTTTCCGCGTGCTGCCTGGCGAGCAGTTCCGTCGGAGCCATAAACGCACACTGTCCTTTCCAGCTGATGACGCGAAGGCATGCAAAAAAAGCGGCGAGCGTTTTGCCCGATCCGACGTCTCCCTGCAAAAGCCGCGCCATCGTAAATACCGGAGGCCGCTCGTTTTCAGCGCGCTCCACCGGAACTTTTTTTTCATCGTTTGCGACGAGTTCGCGCTCCCGATAGCCCCTGTCGAGATCGTCGTCCATTTCCATGATGACGTTCATCTGATCGAGCGTGAGACGGAACGGGAGGCGGTCGTAGAGCGCCCTTTGCAGCGGAGAAAGCGAATCGATGAATATCTGCCGTGTCGCGTCGTATATGCCGCTGTCTGCACCGTCGTACGCGCCGCTTTCGTGGGCGCCGGTACCTTGCGCTTTTCCGTTCGCCGCGCCGCTTTCATCCGTGCCGGCATCGGTGTTTTTGCCGCTTCCGATTTTCACACCGCGCTCTTCCGTGCTTTCAAACGGAGAGAGCGAAAGCGATGCGTCGGGGACTGCGCCCCTGTGTTCCCACGCGCGCTTTGCTATGACGCATTGAAAATGAAAGAGCTCTTCGTAGATGAGCGTTCGCCGCGCTTTTTCGGCCTGCGAAAGGCTTTCGGGCGCGTGCACCGCCCGGATCGCATCGCGCTTTGAAAGAAGTTTGTGCTTTTCCATGATGTAATCGGGCAGTTCGTTTTCGATTCCCGCGCTGTATTCGCGGAGAGCGGCGAGGATCGTTTTTCTCACGTTTTTTTGATTGAGCCCTTCGGTAAGCGGATAGACGGGAAGGACGCGGGAGTCGGGAAGCGCCGTCTTTTTATAATCGGAAAGATCGCCGCTTTCGCTCAATTTAATAATTTCGAATGAAGTGCTTTGGAGTTTGCCGTATTTTATATCGAAAGCGCCCGTTACGGATATGATCGCTCCGACGAGAAATTGTTTTTCCAAAAACGGCCGATTGAAGGCGACGAGTTCCGCTTCCGCCTCTCCGTCGGAGATGATGAGCTTCAGCGTTTTCATCCTGCCGTAGCCGAACCATTCGTGGGAAACGACAAGGGCGGCGCAGTGCACTTTCGATGAGCGGAATGCGGAAAGACCCGTGCGCTTCGTGCGGTCGTCGTATTGTTTCGGATACAGCGTAAGCAAATCGGCGACGGAAAAAACGTTGAGCTTTGCGAACAGCTTTGCCGCCGCGGGTCCGACGCCCGGGAGAGTCGTTATCGAATTGCGTATATCGCCGAGTTTCATTATTTAAAACGGCAGCTGCTGTACGATTTTTATAAGCCATTTGAAAAGATAATGGCCGCCCGCCAAAACACCGATGAGTGCGGCGATCGTGATGCCGAGAGAGGTTTTATAGCCGACGAATTTATTTCCCGTAAATATGCGGGAAATGCGATGTACGAAAGGTTCGAGCGCGTAATCGAGCTGCGACCAAAGCGAACCGTAATAGTTCGCCCGTTTTTGCGAAAGGATGACGATAAATCTGATGGCGAGCAAAACGAGCAAAAACAATGCGAGCGAATTGACGATAGACCACGCCATACCGATAACGATCGCAAGAACGGCGCCGAAATATATGCGCCCCGTCATCAAAATATTTTGGAGAATATACGAAAGCGCGTACAAAAGTCCGATCGAAACCGCGGGAGAAAAATCGAGTGAGCCGATCTGCATCCACCGCGCGCCGCGGAATATATTTAAAAACGGATCGCACAGCGCCGACAAAATCCTGCCCGGCGCCGAATACTGCGCGCCGGGAATCCACGTGAGTATTATCCGTATAAAACACAAAAACGAATAGATATTGATGAGCCGTATAAGCGTCGCGATAACATATCTTACCATGTGCATCCTCGTATAATTTTTATGCGGTCCATACGTCTTTGACGAAGGGCAGCTCTTTCAATTCGGCGATAAGGGCGGAATCCGACGATACGGTGAGCTGCGAATTGGCTTTGACGATGTACGGGCCTTTGCCGGTGTCTATATGAAAATATACAAAACATTGACCCGATTTGCCAAATAAAAAATCTTTCAGCGGGTTGATTTCGGCGGCGTTCGAAAAACCGTCTTCGACGGCGATGTGCACTTCGCTTACCGCGCGCGCTTCGAGAGTGGCGGGATCTTCAATCGAATCGACGATGAAAGATGCCGCGTCGTTGTTCACATCGACTTTGCCGCGGAACGCATAGATGCCGTCTTCGAAAATCCGCGATTTTACCGTTTCCCACGTGCGCGGGAATATCGTGATGTCGATCGCGCCTCCGTAATCCTGCAGCTTTGCAAAAGCCATTTCTTTGCCGTCTTTTTTTGTTCGGATGATTCGTATATCGGTGAGCATACCGAGCGCGACGTGCTCCCGCCCGACGCTCCGCGTCTGCCACGCAGCCGCTCCGTTTGCGATGCGGGCGGCTTTTATAGCCTGTGCGTCTTTCGCTTCCCGTTCGATATTTTGCGAATTGAGCGTTACCGCGTTTTTTACCGCGGTTTTGTAATCGTCGAGCGGGTGTCCGCTGACATAGCTTCCGATAAGCTGCTTTTCTTCGTTGAGCTTTTCGGTTTTCGACATATCTTCGACTTTTTCGAATACGAAATCGGCGAAGACTTTTTCGTCGGTACTGCCGAATAAATCTTCCTGTCCGTTCGCCGCATCCCGCTTTTTTGCTTCCGCATACGATACGGCGTTTTCGAGATTTTTCAGCAGCGTCGGTCTGTTTTGATCGAGTTTGTCGAAAGCACCCGTTTTGATGAGCGCTTCGAGGGCGCGTTTGTTGACCGTGCGGAGATCGACGCGGTCGAGAAAATCGATAAAATTTTTATACGCTCCGTTTTTGTTTCGTTCATCGACGATACACTGCGCGGCCGCTTCTCCCATACCTTTGATGCCTTTCAGTCCGAATACGATGTGTCCGTCCACGACGTCGAAGATGATGTCGGAACGGTTGACGTCGGGCGCGTCGACTGCGATACCCATGTGCCGCGCTTCTTCGATGTATTCGGGTAGCTTGTCGGTCGATGTGATTTCGTTCGTCAAATTCGCCGCCATGAATTCCGCGGGGTAATGGCACTTGAGCCAGCCCGTGCGGTATGCGACTACCGAATACGCGGCGGCGTGCGATTTGTTAAAACCGTAGCCGGCGAAGGGTACCATGATTTCGAATATGCGGTCGGCCTTTTGTTCGGAAAATCCGTTTTTGACGGCGCCTGCGATGAATTTTTCTTTTTGCGCCATGAGGACGTCTTTTTTCTTTTTTCCCATAGCACGGCGCAGCATGTCCGCCTGTCCGAGCGTAAAGCCCGCGATCCGCTGCGCAACCTGCATGACCTGTTCCTGATACACCATGACGCCGTAGGTTTCTTCGAGAATGTCTTTCAGGCAGTCGTCGGGATAGGTGATCGTTTCCGGATGAAAGCGGCCTTGGATAAACTGCGGAATAAACTGCATGGGACCCGGCCGGTAGAGCGCGTTCAATGCGACGAGGTCTTCGAGTTTTGTCGGCTGCGCTTGACGCAAAACCTTTTGCATGCCCGGCGATTCGAATTGAAAAATCGCTGCGGTGTCGCCCCGCTGAAAGAGCTCGTAGGTTTTTTTATCGGCTTCATCGACGTTTTCCGTGCGGAACTCGCTCTCTCCGGGTTTGCGATGCTTGTTGATGATCGTTTCGGCGTAGCGGATAAGCGAAAGCGTCTTCAATCCGAGGTAATCCATTTTGACCAAGCCGCACGGTTCGATGATGTCCATCGTGTACTGCACGCCGACTTCGCCCGTTTTCGGATCTTTGAAAACGGGCGCCCAGTCGGGGAGCGGCGTCAGCGAAATCACCATGCCCGATGCGTGAAGGCTCGTGTTGCGGTTCATATTTTCAAGCTTAAAACACAGCTCGAAAAGCTTTTCGTAGCGCGGATCGTCTTTGAATTGAATGAGTTGTCCGTTTTCGGGATGGCTTTCATCGGGAGGCGTGAACGCGTCTTTTAAACGGAACTTCGGATTGTTCGGAATGCACTTCGTGAGCGCCGTCACTTCCGCAAGCGGAACGCCGAGTACGCGTCCGACGTCTTTGATGACGGCTTTCGCTTTCAGCGTACCGAAAGTGACGATGTGTCCGACTTGCGGATCTCCGTAAACTTCCCGCGTGTGCCGGATAACTTCCTGCCGAAAATCGTAATCCATGTCCACGTCGAAGTCCGGCATCGAAATGCGTTCGGGATTTAAAAAACGCTCGAACAGCAGCTTAAAACGGAAGGGATCGATGTCGGTGATTTCCATCGCGTATGCGACGAGAGAGCCGGCGCCCGAACCGCGGCCCGGCCCGATCGGAATATTGTTTTTTTTCGACCAGTTGATGAATTCCCACACGACGAGAAAGTAGCCGGAAAAGCCCATCTTAAAGATGATGGAAAGTTCGTGTTCGGCGCGTTCGGTCATTTCCGGCGTTATCGTTTTATAGCGTTTTCGCAAACCCGTTTCTACGATGTGGCGCACGTATTCGTCTTCGCTTTTAAACGGTTCGGGAATATGCACGTGCGGCAGGCAGGTACGAAGTTCGGCCGTATCGTATTGGTGAATCGTCAGATTGCACATATCGGCGATTTTGAGCGTATTCGCCATGAGTTCGGGGTAATCCGGAAAGAGGGACCGCATTTCCCCTTCGCTTTTAAAATACCACTCGGCTCTGCCGTCTCCCATCGTCTGGTGCGGTTCGGAAAGCTTTGTCTGAAAACCGATGCAGCGCAGCACGTCCTGCGCTTCGGCATCTTCTTTCATGCAATAGTGTACGTCGTTCGTCAGCACCGCCGGTATATTGAGCTTTTTTGCGAGCGCGATGAGACGCGGTGCGACGCGCTTTTGCTCTTCGACTCCGTGATCCTGCACTTCGATATAGTAGCGGTCGGGGCCGAAAAGTTCGGCATAGCGCTTTGCGACTTCTTCCGCATGGGCTTCGTCTCCGTGGAGTAGCGCCTGCGGCACTTCGCCCTGCAGACAGGCCGACAGACAGATAAGCCCTTCGTGATATTTTTCGAGCAGTTTGAAATCGATACGCGGTTTATAATAAAAGCCTTCCGTGTAGGCGATGCTTGAAAGCCACGACATATTGCGGTAGCCCGTTTCGTTTTCGCACAGCAAAATAAGGTGATAGTATTTTCCGCCGTAGCGTGTCTTTTCCTGCGTGCGGCAGTCGTTTTCCGCGACGTAGAATTCTTCGCCGACGATCGGATTGATGCCGTTCGTATGGCAGAGTTTTTCGAAATTGAGTACACCGAACATAGTGCCGTGATCGGTGAGCGCGAGCGCTTTCATATTCAGCTCTTTTGCGCGCTTTACGAGCGATTCTATCTTTGCCGCACCGTCGAGCAGCGAATAATCGGAGTGCACGTGAAGATGCACGAACTGCGAAGGGGGAGTGCCTTCCGGCGCTTCGGGGAATTTGGGATAATCTGCCATAACGTCAGTATAGATGATTTCCCCCGTAAGGGAAAGGCGTACGCATCAGGGATGAAAGTATCGGAGGCGACGACGATTTCTTAACGGCGCATCTCTTGTTTTCCGCAGTCGTAGCGTATACGGCCGCATTGCCGCTCGTCTCTCAATTACCAATTATTAATACCTTTACTTTTCGCCGTATACGCTTTATACTCTACGGCGATGAAAAACGTATTTGCAGCGTATAAGTCGTACGGGGTACTTGACACGCATACGC
>KE332515.1:1073929-1142525 GCA_000413015.1 Treponema socranskii subsp. paredis ATCC 35535 | reverse complement strand
AAAATCGAAAACATACGATCATCTCACACAATACGGCGTACGAAAGGTATCTCTCGTGCGCCGTATCCGTCTGTCTCAAAAAGGGATCGAACCGTTGCACGGCTTTGCTTTTCGTACGGTTGATTGTCGGCTTCAAAGCGGCGCATGAATTCAAATAGGTTTAGGAGGAAATATGATATACAAAATCAAATCGTTTACGGCTGCGGCGCTTGCCGCAGTATTTTTGCTTGCAGGCTGTCAGCAAAATATCGAAACGCCGCCGAAGGACACGACGCCTCCTGCAAAGGTAAAAAATATTTCGGCATTCTATAGTTCGGTAGGTCAAAAGATTATCGTAACGTGGACAAACCCTGCTGATGCCGACTTTGCGGGTACCGTTCTGCATTGGAAAAAAGGCGCGGGAAGCGAAACGGAAGTGCAGATCCCAAAAACCGGAGCGCGCTATGAAATTACGGGTATAAATCCCGACAACAGCGAATATACGATATCCCTTACCGCAAAGGATGAACTCGGTAACGAAAGCGAAAAAGAAACTGTAACGGTGAGCTCAACGATCAATGCGGAAGTGATGGCTATCAGCCTCGATCGCACGCACTTGGATACGATCATGACGAACCGTTCCGTAGCGGTGAGCATAACGGGAAGCAATTTCGATAAACTTACAAGCCTTTTGGTACAGGTAACGGACGGCCATACTGCCGAGACGCCCGTAACGGCGGTAATCGACGCGGCGCACAATAAAGCGACCGCAGTTGTTACAGCGCCCGTTCTGGCAAGTCCGACCGAAGCGGGTACGGTGTATACGGTAAAAGCGATCGCAAACGGTACGCCAGCGGAAAAGACGGCAAGCTTTACCGTTTCCGCTCCCGCAGCGGTAAAAGAAATCATCCTTTCGCCCTCACAGATCAAATTCGGCTCGGCGTCGAACGTTTCGGTAAAGGTAAAGGGAGCGAATTTCGATATCCGCGGCGAAACGAAGATAAAGCTTTTGAACTCTGTGGGACAGGAAGTAAGCGGAGGCACGGTGACTGTCGCATCAAGCGTCGGGACCGCATCGGAATTCGATGCCTCTGTCCCTCTGCCGTCCGAAAGCGGCGTCTTTACCGTTACGGTTTATTTTGACGGCAAAAAAGATGCGAAAACTGCAGATTTACAGCTCTATGACGACCCCGTCATTACAAAGATTGCGATCCCCCGTGCGGGCATAAGCTATGGGGGAAATGTGCTCCCCGTAACGATTGTCGGAAAAAACTTTACCGCTCCCGGCATAAGCGCGGCCGATTTCAGCGGTACGGGTGCAACCTTTTCAAATTTCAAAGTTATAAGCGATGTAAAAGCGACTGCGGAAGTAAGCTGTCCGAATACGGCAGGCGAGCATGTTGTTACGGTACACTGTAAAGGCGCGAGCAAAACGGGAATGCTTTCCGTCAAGGACTACACCGGTTGGGATCCCGGAAAAATCGTACTTGCGGATAATACGGTAGTCGATAAAGACGGCTATACGGCAATAGATCCGGCAAATCCGCCAGTCGCAGTCGTTTACAAAACGAACGCATATGGGGGTGCGATCGGCGTTGCGCTGCACAGGTCACATTTGCCGTGGGCAAAACGCAATACGACGGGTTATAATACAAAATTCGAAGGGATCGTCTGTACGCCGAGCGTATTGTATCAAACCGAAGCTGCCGCTTCGGCAACTTTTACGGGAGATACGGACGGAAGCGACAACTGGGACTATATATGTTCCGTAGACCCCGAAGGAACGGCGAATGCCGCTGTGAACTACCCCGCTTTCGACTGGGTGAATACGTACAATGAGACGTACAAATCCAAGCTCGGATCTGCCCGTCCCGCATGGTATATGCCGAGCATAGCCGAACTCTGCGAAGTGTATAAAAATAAGGGTGCGGTAAACGCGAGCCTTTCGAAAATCAACGGGCTTAACTCTGCCTATGCGGACGAAGCCTTTGGAAATCGTTACTGCTGTTCGTCGTCGCAGTTTTCCAACTACTATCACGGTGCGTGGTTTGCAGACTTCGGCATCGGCTACCTTGACGTCTACTTCAAGAGCTCCGGTTGCTGGGTGTGTTGTATAGCCGGCTTTTAACGTGAGCGGAGCGAACGTATCCAAAAACTTCAGTTTTTGGGGACAGCTTCCTTGATTTTATATGCACCCGTATGTGCGCTTATGTGTGGCAGTCAGCCCTAAATGCAGGACGGACTGTCGCGGGAGTGCACTTTAAGGATTTGCGTGCACGAGTTTCCGTACGGCTCGTGCACGCACGGGAGCAAGTACGGAAAGCGGCGACGCGCCGCAGGAATTTTACGATATGGACTTATTCGATTCGCTTGAGAGAAAGAGGATTTTGATTCAGGATGTAAGCCTATTGGCCGAATTGCAGCGGTTTTTCGGACATAATATCTATAGACGCGACGATCCGCCCCGCACCGATTCCGACATCGACTTTTTCGCACCGTATTTTACATTACCGGCAAAAGAGACGATCGGCAAAAACGGTATCTATTGCTATGCGCCCGTTCTGCTCTTTTTCCGTAATACGCTCAGCAATATGAAAAAGCTTTTTGCCGAACGGCGGGACGAATTGGAAAAGATGTTCGGCAGCGCCCTCGTTATGAAATGGGAATACGGGCTCTGCTTCGATAACGAAGAACGCGAAACGGAAAAAACATATTATTTTCTCGGCGAACCGATATGGCTTTCCGAACCGATAGTGAAAGTCTCTCCGAAAGCGGAGGGAAAGCAGGCGCATACTATGGAAATAAAAAGGCAGATAGTACGCAATTTGGTAAAACCCATGTCGGACTTTTGCAAAGACGTCGTTCAGGCGGGAAAACGGTAATTCGGCTGCGGTATGCAGAGTGCTCGGCAATCAAAATTACCAATCACTCATTATCGATTATCCGTTGATTTTTCCCTTCTATACAAAAGCCGGCATTACCGTTATAATAATTAATATGGTACGTTCGGATTTGATAAAATCGATCAGCGCGGCGGTCGAACTCGATAAGAGAATATGCGGAGAAGTCGTTTCGGCAATGCTCGAAGAGATATACACGGTTTTGGAAAACGGCGGCAAATATACGCAGTCGGGCTTCGGCGTTTTCGATACCCAAGTGCACAAAGGGAAAGTTCGGCGCAATCCTTTTACAAAACAAAAAATGCGCTATCCCGAAAAGCGTACCGTACGTTTTAAACCGGCAAAAATTTTAAAGGATACGCTCAATGCCGAATAAAAAGACGACACTCAAAAACGCGGCGAATGCTTCGGAGTCGGTAACGGTTTCCGTACTTGCCGAACGCATCAAATCCCGCCTTGCGGACAAATCTCTCGACGATAATAAAATCAAACAGGTTATCAATTCTTTTTTCGACGCGGTCAGGCGCGACATCCTCGACAACGGATCATTTAAACTGCTCGGCTTCGGTACTTTCGACCGGATGCTCGTCGATGAAAAAGAGCGCACGGATCCTTCCACGGGCGAAACGCTTATTACGCCCGGTCATTATAAAATCAAATTCGTTCCTGTGTCGGCGCTCGCAAAGCGTATAAACAAACCCTACGAGCATTTGCAGCCGGAAGTCATCGAAGAAGCGCCCGCCGAAGAAGAAGCGAAAATCGAACCGAATAGAGCACCCAAAGATTTTTCCGAAAATCAAAAAGAATCCGAATCGCTCCGCGATGCTTTCGCCGAAATCGACGGGTTCGATGAAGACGACGGAGCCGACGTTTTCGGTTCGGATTTTGATTCCGACGTTTCCCCTTCAAATATTTCGCAAACGAAAGTGCAAAGAAGACCGCTGCCGGAGACTCAAGCGGCGCAAAAACCGGTTCGATCTGCAATTCATGAAATGCCTCGTACGGAAAGAGGATACGATCCCTTTGCCGTTCCGTCTTCATACGATTCTGCCGAGCAGCCGATGCACGGCATTTCCGCAGGCGGTTCGGCCGTAGAAAACCAAACGGTGCGGCACGCGGTCATACAACAGCAAATTATCGAGCGGCAGATCGTTCGGCAGCGCGTCGTTCAAGACCGGCACGCCGAGGATGCTCACGAAGCGGAAGAAGACGTATTCGATCCCGATTATGACGGCGACGATTACGAAGAAGGAATCCAGCGCTATATAAGCCGCTGCTGGTTTTTTGCCGGCGTTGCAGTCGTTCTTACCGCTTTGATGATCGGAGCGCTCGTGTATGTGTTTACGCATCGTACGCCCAAAACTAAGCTTGTAAAAACCGCGGCTCCCGAACCGAAAACGGTCGTCGTAGAACAAGTACCGGAAAGCCGGATCGTTTCGCTTGAAATTGCGGCGGATGACAATCTTTATGCCGCCCTTGCGCAGGCGGAGTACGGCGAGCGGAATCTCTGGCCTTATATTTTCAGCGCGAATATGCTGCGCTATCCCGATCCCGACAATCCCGGTGCGGCGCGCGAACTGATCGTGCCGTCGAAACCCGACAGAGCGATCGACCGGCGCGATATAGAACTTTCCGTAATCGACGTTTACGATTCGTACCGTTCGCTCATTGCGGCGAATCCCCGCGGAAGAGCGGCGGCCATCCGCAAAGAACACGCGGTCATCGCTCTCATCTGCGGAGAGTCGCTGTACGGCGGTTTTATTGACAAATACGCGATCCGCCTCGATTCGGAAGACGTAAGCGCCGCACGGGAACGGATCAAAAACGCCGTCCGCTGATTTTATAACAGCGGCATAAACGATATATAAACGACATATATGAAAGAAATTGCATTTAAAACACATGGTTCATGCGCGAGGACGATCCGCTTTACCAAAAGCGATGACGGGCGCATAACGGATATCGTGTTTTCAGGCGGCTGCAACGGCAACTTAAAAGCGATTGCAAAACTCTGCGACGGTATGACAGCCGAAGAGATCGCGGCAAAACTTGCCGGCAATACGTGCGGATTTAAAAAGACGAGCTGTGCCGACCAGCTTGCAAAAGCGGTTATGAGCGAATGACGCGCCGCGGCGAGTACGACCGATACCGTATTCGCCTTCGGAAATTATATTTCGAAATCGATTAATCAGCTTTCAACCGTAATCAATTTACCGGTTATTTTGATTTTAAATGAAACATTCTCGGGCGCCGTAACCGACAAAGAGGGATGCTCCGTATAAATTTTGACATCCCGTTCTTCGGAGAGGGCTGCCACCGTAACCGTTCCTCCGTATGTATCGGTCAGTAAATTATTCGCTTCTTTCAATGTTATATTGGTATTCGAATTATTTTTTATCGTAAATTTATATACAGGCATATCGACGAATTTTATTTTCATTTTATCGCCGTTTGAATAATCATAGTATTTACTGACTGTCGCTCTCGGATTGTTTAACAGTTCGACCGCATCTGTCCATCGCAATCGTATGGTAATACTTGTATCCGGGGTATTGGGTATACTGTACGTAATTCCGTTCGTTTGAAAATTAATCGGCGTTATGGAAGAACGATTCGTTACCGTTGCTTCTTCGATTTTATTCGGTTCGGTAAGATTGCAGGCACTTAAAAAAAATACAAGAGCGAAAACAATCGACATAATCTTTTTCATAATTATTCATACCTCTGTGAAATAATATAGCCGAATTCAATATAAATCAAGGTTGTTTTTTTTTACGGGGCGGGGAAGCCGATTTATACGGTATTCGAATATTTTCATAAAATTTTTTATTTTCCTCTTGCATCTTTTTTGCAAATAGTGTATAACTGGAGAACGCGTCATTTTTATGTGTAAAAGGGTTCTTTGAGAGTCAAGCGGAGTGAGTCCGGCATCCCCGTAAAGTCAACCGGTTTCGGTTTTCAGGAGGATGCGGCCCTAAGTGCGGATTCCGTTGCCGTCGGCAGCGGGAGTTTACTATAGAAGCATTTCGGGTTTTTGACCTGCCCTGAGGGGCTAGAGGCTCGAAGATGCCAAACCAGTTGTCAAAGCGAGTTTGATGATGATCGGTGGTGTCGGCCAAGAATGTTCCGAAAATATGGAACATTTCGTATGAATACAAATTCTTGTCCGTCAAATTACGTTCATCATATCATTCTCACAAATAACAATGTGTATGCGAATGCGGCGTTTTCTGTTGGAAATTGTCCCGTTCTGGCTTAAAGTGCAACACATACCATTATGCAATGTCGGACCAGGAAATCCGGCAAGGAGAAAATCATGGCAAAGGAAAAGTTCGTCAGAACTAAACCCCACATGAACGTTGGAACCATCGGTCACGTAGACCATGGTAAAACTACGCTGTCGGCTGCTATCACCCAATATTGTGCAAGAAAATTCGGTGACCATGCGCTCAAGTATGATGAAATCGACAATGCTCCTGAGGAAAAGGCCCGCGGTATCACGATCAATACCCGTCACCTTGAGTACCAGTCGGATAAGCGCCACTATGCGCACATCGACTGCCCGGGACACGCCGACTATATCAAAAACATGATCACCGGTGCTGCGCAGATGGACGGTTCCATTCTCGTCGTTTCCGCTCCGGACGGCTGTATGCCCCAGACGAAAGAGCACTTGCTGCTTGCCCGTCAGGTCGGCGTTCCGAAGATCATCGTTTTCCTCAACAAGTGTGATCAGTTCGATGCGGCTGAAGCCGACGATATGATCGAAATGGCTGTCGAAGACGTTAAAGACACTGTTGCAAAATACGGCTTTTCCGCCGATACGCCGATCATCCGCGGTTCCGCATTTAAAGCGCTGAACCAGCCCGAAGATCCGGAAAACACGAAGTGCATCGAAGAGCTGCTCAAGGCTATGGATACGTGGTTCGACGATCCCGTTCGCGATGAAGACAAGCCCTTCCTTATGCCGATTGAAGATATCTTTACGATCACCGGACGCGGTACTGTCGTAACGGGTCGTATCGAACGCGGCGTCGTCAATATGAACGACGAAGTCGAAATCGTCGGTATTCGCCCGACGCAGAAATCGACGGTTACCGGTATCGAAATGTTCCAGAAGACCCTCGATCAGGGTATGGCCGGCGACAACGTCGGTATCCTTTTGCGCGGTATCGAAAAGAAAGACGTCGAGCGCGGTCAGGTTCTCGCAAAGCCGGGTTCCATCCACCCGCACACGAAATTCGAAGCGCAGATCTACGTTCTTACGGAAGCCGAAGGCGGCCGCAAAAAACCGTTCTTCTCCGGCTATCGCCCGCAGTTTTATTTCCGCACGACGGATATCACCGGAACGATCGAACTCGAAGCGAACGTTCAGATGGTAAAACCGGGTGACAACGTCAAGATCATCGGCGAACTCATTCACCCGATCGCTATGGATGAAGGTCTGAAGCTTGCTATCCGTGAAGGCGGTCATACGATCGCATCGGGACAGGTTACGAAGATTATCGAGTAGTTTTCGAAACGGGCGGCGCTCTTTGCAGCGCCGTTCGCATCGATTGGAGGAATAATGGCAAGTGGTAAGATTCGCGTCACGCTCCGTGCTTATGATGTGGAAGTGATCGATCAGAGTGCAAAATCCATCGTGCAGACCGTTCAAAAAGCGGGCGCACAGGTTTCAGGTCCTATTCCGCTTCCGACAAGGATCAATAAGATAACGGTGCTTCGTTCGCCGCACGTAAACAAAAAATCGCGCGAACAGTTTGAGATGCGTACGCATAAGCGCCTTATCGATATATTGAACCCGACTTCGGATGTGATGGATTCGCTTATGAAGCTGGAACTGCCTGCCGGTGTTGAAGTAAAAGTAAAGCAGTGATTTCCGCCCGGAAATCCGCTGTATACGGTACGCTCCCGAGGATCCGGGATGACGGCCGAGCCGAAGCGTCCGCGCTTTCAGGCGAACGTTTTTAAGGCAAAACTTGTACGGAATGCCGCGCAGGTTTTGCAAATTTTACAGGAGTATCAGAATGAAAGGTCTGATTGCAAAAAAAGTGGGGATGACGCAGGTATTCGATGAAAGCGGAAACCTTATTCCGGTAACCGTGATCCGCATCGATCCCAATACCGTCATCGCTACCAGAACAAAAGATCGCAACGGCTATGATGCCGTCGTCCTCGGAATCGACGATGCAAAAGAATCGAGAGTGACGAAAGCGTATAAAAATCAATTTGCGGAAAATATTGCGCCGAAGCGGACATTGAAAGAATTCCGCGATTTCGAAAAAGAAGTGAAAGTCGGCGATCAAATCGGCATGGAACTGTTCGACGGTATCCGCTTTCTCGACATTACATCCGTGTCGAAGGGTAAGGGCTTTCAGGGTGTTATGAAGCGCTGGGGCTTTCACGGCGGACGCGCTTCGCACGGTTCGAAATTTCACCGCGAAGCCGGCGGTACGGGTCAGTCTACGACTCCGGGTCATACGTTCAAAAATGTGAAAATGCCCGGCCGCATGGGTTCGAAAAAGGTTACGATTCAAAATCTGCAGGTCGTCAAAACCGATGCGGATCTGAAAGTGATTATGGTTCGCGGGGCCGTTCCCGGGAATAAAGACTGCACGCTGATCGTCAAGTCCGCGGTGAAAAAATAACGACGGAAGGTGACTCATTATGGAAAAGAAAGTCTTTTCGGTCGACGGTAAAGAGCTGCGTACGATTTCGCTTGACGACGCCGTATTCGGTCTTCCGGTAAATGAAGACGTCATTTACTATGCCGTCACGAATGAATTGGCAAACAGGCGCGTCGGAACAGCTTGCACAAAAGGTCGTTCCGAAGTGCACGGCAGCAATGCGAAGCCGTATAAACAAAAGGGTACGGGACACGCCCGCCGCGGCGATAAAAAATCTCCGCTCCTTGCAGGCGGCGGTACGATTTTCGGACCGAAACCGCGCGATTTCAGTTATGCGATACCGAAAAAAGAAAAACGCTTGGCGATGAAATCGATTTTGAGTATGCAGGCGCAGAGCGACCGTTTTACCGTCGTTGAAGATTTTACGATCGACAGCGGCAAAACGAAAGATTTGGTAAAGATTCTCGACAATTTTACCAAGGGCGAGCGCACGGTACTGATCTTAAAGGATGACGATCCCAAAATCAAACAAGCTGCGCGCAATATCCCGTTGCTGCAGTTTTTATCGTACAACCGTTTGAGCGCACACGCGCTGTTTTACGGACGGAAGATCATCGCTCTTGAAAGCGCGGTAAAAAATCTTTCTTCGTTCTATGCGGCGAAAGAAAAGGAGGCTGAATAATGGATATCACGGATATTCTTATCAGGCCGGTTATTTCGGAAAAAGCAAATATGCTGCGCGAGCAGGATAAATACGTTTTCATCGTTCACAAAGATGCGAGCAAAATACAGATTAAAGACGCCGTTCGAAAGCTCTTTAACGTAAAAGTTATCGGCTGCACGACGATGAATATTGGCGGAAAGATGCGGCGCACGCGGGGTGTTCCCGGTATGACCGCTTCGTATAAAAAAGCGATTGTGCGCGTCGCCTCCGGAGAAAAAATCCAGGCGTTTGAAGGCGTGTGAGCTTTTTAAGGATTAAGGGGATTTACAATGGCTCTTAAGATATTTAAGCCGATAACGCCGGGTACGCGCGGACGCGTGGACTTGGTGCGGGATCACTTGACGGCAAAGAAACCCGAAAAAACACTTACGTCAGGTATGGTGTCTCATGCGGGCCGCGGAGGCGGCGGACGTATTTCCGTGCGCCATCAGGGCGGCGGACACAAACGGAAGTATCGAGACATCGATTTTAAACGCAATAAACACGGTATTCCCGGTACGGTAAAAACGATCGAATACGATCCGAACCGCAGTGCAAATATCGCGCTCGTGTATTATGCCGACGGCGACAAGCGCTATATCATTGCGCCGAAAGGTTTGCAGGTCGGACAAAAGATCATGGCGGGCGAAAGCGCCTCTCCGACGGTCGGCAATGCGCTGCCGCTCGGTCTCATTCCCGTCGGTTTTACGGTGCACAATATCGAACTGCAGATCGGACGCGGCGGACAGCTTGCCCGTTCTGCCGGTACGAGTGCGATGATCGCCGGTAACGAAGGCGACTACGTTATCATCCGTTTACCGTCGAGCGAAATGCGCAGGATCAACAGCAAGTGCTATGCGACGATCGGCGTAGTGGGAAACGAAGATCACATGAACGTGCGGCTCGGAAAAGCAGGCCGCAGACGCTGGATGGGCGTCCGCCCGACGGTTCGCGGTATGGCGATGAACCCGGTCGATCACCCGCTCGGCGGCGGCGAAGGCGCCGGAAAGGGACGCAATCCCGTTACTCCGTGGGGACAGCCGTGCAAAGGCTATAAAACCCGCAACAAGCGGAAGACGTCGAGTAAATTTATTATTTCGCGCCGTAAGAAGTAAGTACGGAGGAGCTGACAGTGTCAAGATCGGTTAAAAAAGGCCCTTTTGTCGAAAAGAGCCTCTATAAGAAAGTACAGGCGATGAATAAAGAATCGGACCGGAAGATGATAAAAACCTATTCCCGTTGTTCGACGATCATCCCGGAAATGGTCGGAAATACGATTTCCGTATACAACGGCAAGTCGTGGATTCCCGTGTATATCACGGAAAACCTCGTCGGGCATAAGCTCGGAGAATTTTCTCCTACCCGCGTGTTCCGTGCGCACGGCGGCTCAGATAAGTCCGCTGCAAAGGCAGCCGCACCGAAAGCGGCTTCTGCGCCTGCCGGTAAATAAAGGTGGAAACTATGGCTGAAAACAAAGGATATAGAGCTGTATCGAAATTTCTTTTCGCATCGCCGACGAAGGTTCGCCCCGTCGCCCATGTGATAAACCAAAAGCGCTGTTCCGAAGCTGCGGTCATTCTTGAAAATATGCCGCAAAAAGGCGCGCGCCTCATCGGCAAAACGCTCAAGTCGGCCGTGTCGAACGCGCTCAATGCGAACAGCAAGCTCGATGAAGATATGCTGTATGTCAAAGAGATCAGAATCGACGAAGGCCCGCGTCTCAAGCGGATTTGGTTCCGCGCTCGCGGACGTGCGGATCAGCTTTTAAAGCGCATGTGTCATATTACTGTCGTCGTTGACGAAAAGGCGGGAAAATAAAGTGGGTCAGAAAGTTAATCCTATCGGTTTGCGTCTCGGCGTAAACAAAACATGGCAGTCTCGCTGGTATGCGGATCCCCGCGAATATGCAGGTCTCGTCCTCGAAGATTTGAAAATCCGCAAAATGATTGCAAATCTTCCCGAGTGCAAAAACGCCGATATCGCGGAAGTTGAAATCGTCCGCCATCCGCAGCGCGTGACGATCGTGATCCATACGGCGCGTCCGGGCGTCATCATCGGCGTCAAGGGCGCGACGATCGAAACGATCAGCGCACAGATACAAAAACAGCTTGAACCGAAAAAGGTGCAGATCAAAATTAAAGAGATCAAACGCGCCGATTTGAATGCAAGGCTCATCGCCGAAAATGTCGGCCGTCAGCTTGCGGGTCACGGTTCATACCGCCGTGCTTTAAAACAGGCGATCAACAACGCGGTGCGCGCAGGCGCTCAGGGTATTAAAATCCGCCTTGCGGGTCGTCTCGGAGGCGCGGATATGAAGCGCACCGAAGAGCACAAAGAAGGACGCGTTCCGCTTCACACGCTGAGAGCCGATATCGATTACGGCACGTATGAAGCGCAGACGACGTACGGCAAAATCGGCGTCAAAGTTTGGGTGTACAACGGTATGAATTACGGTGTCGAACAGAACGAAGACGCCGGCCAGCTTGTGCGTAAAGGCCGCCGCGAACGCGCTCCGGCGCAGTCCGAAAAACAGGCAAGGAGTTAAGGTATGCCGCTCAGTCCTAAAAGAGTATTGCACCGTAAAGTGCAGCGCGGTAGAGAAAAAGGAAACGCGACGCGCAACAATCATATAGATTTCGGCGACATAGCGCTCGTTGCGACCGAGCCGACGTGGCTCAAAGCGACGGTTATCGAAGCGTGCCGTGTCGCGATCAACCGCGAACTCAGCCGCAAAGGTAAAGTGTGGATCCGCGTGTTTCCCGATAAGCCTATTTCAAAAAAGCCGGCTGAAGTCCGCATGGGTAAGGGAAAAGGTGCGCCCGAATTTTGGGCGGCCGTTATCAAGCCGGGTATGATTTTATTCGAAATCGGCGGCGTCGACTTAAAGCAGGCGCATCGCGCACTCGAACTTGCGCAAAGCAAACTGCCTATTTTGACGAAGATTGCGTACAAGCCGGTTACGGCGTAACGGGAGGATAAGATGGCCGATAAAAACATTAAAGATAAAGACCTGTCTTATGAAGAGCTCGTTGCAAAGCGCGACAAGATGAAAAAAGAGTACATGGACTTACGGTTTAAGATGGTAATCTCCCATGTAGATAATCCGCTGCAAAAACGTACGATGCGCCGCGAAATCGCCCGCTTAAATACGTTCATTCGGCAAAAGTGCCCCGCGGCGCAAAAAACTGCCGAAGCAAATAAATAGGAGCTGAACCGTGGAAGAGCAGACTGTTCAGGTAAAAAAGCCGAATCACCATTCGTTTGTCGGTCTCGTAACGAGCGATAAAATGGAAAAATCGATCGTCGTTTCCGTTGCCACAAGGAAGATGGACAGGCTTTATAAAAAATACGTCAAACGTACAAAGAAGTATATGGCTCACGATGAAAAGAACGACGCCCATATCGGAGATACCGTGCGTATCGTGGAATGCAGACCGCTCAGCCGGCACAAGCGCTGGCGGCTTGTTGAAATTATCGAACGTGCAAAATAACGCAGGAGCAGCAGTATGATTCAAATGCAGTCCATGCTTACCGTTGCGGATAACTCCGGTGCAAAAATGGTTCAGTGTATTAAAGTACTCGGCGGCACGCATCGTCGGTATGCCGGCATCGGCGACATCATCGTCGTAGCCGTCAAAGACGCGATCCCGACGTCGACGATCAAAAAAGGTGCGGTCGAAAAAGCCGTTATCGTGCGTCAGTCGAAAGAATACCGCCGTCCGGACGGAACCTATATCCGCTTTGACGACAACGCGTGCGTTATCGTCGACGACAACAAAAATCCGAAAGGCAAACGCGTGTTCGGACCGGTTGCCCGCGAATTGCGCGATATGGATTTTATGAAAATCGTTTCGCTTGCGCCGGAAGTATTGTAAGGAGCATTTCGTATGCAAAAGAAATTCAAAATTAAAAAGAACGATAATGTGGAAGTGCTTGCCGGCAAAGACAAAGGAAAACGCGGCTCGGTCGTGCGTATCATTCCGAAAAAAGACAAAGTGATCGTTTCCGGCGTCAATATCGTCAAAAAGGCGATGAAGCGCAGAAGTCAGCAGGATCAGGGCGGCATCGTCGAAGTCGAAGCGCCGCTGCACATTTCGAACGTCGGCATCGTATGCAAAAAATGCGGACGTCCGGTAAAGATCGGTTATAAAATTGACGGCGATAAAAAAGTTCGTGTCTGCCGTAAATGTGGAGAAACACTGTAATGGACAATTACGTACCTCGGCTTAAGAAAGTCTACAAGGAAACTATCGCACCCGCTCTCATAAAAGAGTTCGGCTATACGACGCCGATGCAGGTTCCGGCAGTTAAAAAGATTGTCGTGAGCATGGGCGTGGGCGAAGCTCTCACCAACAAGAAACTTCTTGATGCCGCTGTCGAAGATCTGGCTCAGATTACGGGACAGCACGCGGTCAAGACAAAGGCTCGCAAAAGCATAGCCAACTTCAAACTTCGTGAGGGCAATGAAGTGGGCGCACGGGTAACGCTGCGCGGAACAATGATGTATGAATTTTTGGACCGCCTCGTCAACGTTGCGCTTCCGCGCGTTAAGGATTTCCGCGGTATCAAATCGACCGGATTTGACGGACACGGAAATTTTTCTCTCGGCATTACGGAACAGATTATTTTCCCGGAAATCGATTTCGATAAAATCGCGCGGATATCCGGCATGAATATCGCGATCGTAACGAGCGCAAAGACGGACAACGAAGCCCGCGCTTTGCTTGCCAAGTTCAATATGCCGTTCCGGAAATAAGTGAGGATCTATGGCTAAGAAATCGATGGTTATTAAAGCCGCCCGCAAGCAAAAATATCCGACACGGGAATACAACCGCTGTCAGATTTGCGGACGCCCGCGTGGATATTTACGGAAATTTAAAATGTGCCGTTTGTGCTTCCGTAAATTGGCAAGTGAAGGCCTGCTTCCGGGCGTCACGAAATCGAGTTGGTAGCGGCAGGAGTGTAAAATGAGTGCATCAGATCCCGTAGCAGATATGCTCACTAAGGTTCGGAATGCGGTTGCTGTCCGCCACGAAAAAGTCGACGTTCCGACTTCGAAACTGAAGCTGGAAATCGTGAAGATTTTGAAAACCGAAGGGTATATTAAAAACTTTAAAAAGGTTCAGGAAGAAGGAAAAAACGTTATCCGCATCTTTTTGAAATACGACGGTCAGAATAATCCGGTCATTCACGGGCTGAAAAGAATTTCGACGCCCGGCCGCCGCGTATATTCGGGCTTTAAAGATTTGCCGCGCGTGTACAACGGCTACGGAACGCTTATCGTTTCTACGTCGGCAGGCGTCACCACCGGAAAAAAGGCGACCGAAAAAATGGTCGGCGGCGAATTGATTTGTACGGTATGGTAAGGGGAGAAAGCTATGTCAAAACTAGGTAAACTTCCCGTCGCTGTTCCGGCGGGCGTCACGGTAACGGTAAACCCCGATTCGATTTCCGTAAAAGGACCGAAAGGCGAACTGCATCAGCATTACGGAAACAATGTAAAGGTTTCGTTTGAAGACGGAAATATTTCCGTAACGCCGAACAATACATCGAAACAGGCAAATGCAGATCACGGTTTGTACCGCAGTCTTATCAAAGATATGGTAATCGGAGTGACAACCGGTTTTTCGAAATCGCTTATCATCACGGGCGTCGGTTTCCGTGCCGAAGTTAAGGGCAACGAGCTTGTGATGAACCTCGGTTATTCGAACGATTTTATCGCGCTGATTCCCGAAGGTCTTACGGTCGCAGCCGATGCGAACGGTAAAGTTACGGTATCCGGTATCAGTAAACAGAAAGTCGGTCAGTTTTGTGCGGAAATCCGCAGTTTGCGCAAACCCGAACCTTATAAAGGCAAGGGTATCCGCTATGAAACCGAAGTCATCAGACGCAAAGTCGGCAAAACCGGCGTAAAATAAGGTGAAGTGTTATGATTAAAAAGATGGACGATAAAAACAGACGCCGTCTGCACAGAAAATTCCATATCCGCAAAACGGTATACGGAACGGCTTCCCGTCCCCGCATGACGGTGACACGGAGCAATAAAAATCTGTCGGTGCAGATCGTCAACGATGATGAAGGTAAAACGCTCGCCTGTATTTCGACGCTTGAAAAAGAATTTGCAAACCTGAAGCCGACCGTTGCCGACGCGGCAAAGCTCGGCGAAGCGCTCGGCGCGCGTCTGAAAGACAAGCAGATTACGACTGTCGTGTTCGACCGCAACGGGTATCTTTATCACGGCGTCGTTAAAGCACTTGCCGACGGAGCCCGCAAAGCGGGAATCGTATTCTAAGGAGTATGTATGGCAGAGCAGGAAAATAAAGAAGTAAAAGAAGTTAAAGCTGCAGCCGATCCGAAGGACACGCCCCGCGCGGAAACTTCACGAGAAAACGCCCGCGAAGGCGGACGTGAGCGGCGGGGCAGAGGCAGAGACCGCGGCGAGCGCAGAAACGATGAAGAAAAAGAATTCGTCGAAAAGCTCGTCATGCTCAACCGTACTGCAAAAGTCGTAAAGGGCGGCCGCCGCTTTTCGTTTGCGGCGCTTACGGTCGTCGGCGATAAAAAGGGCCGCGTCGGCTACGGATTCGGAAAAGCGAACGATGTAACCGAAGCTATCAAAAAGAGCATCGACCGCGCAAAGCGCAGTCTCATCGTTTTGCCGGTAAAAAACGGAACGATTCCGCACGAGATGATCGGCAAGTATAAAAGCTCCGAAGTGCTTATTAAACCGGCATGTCCGGGTACCGGTATCATCGCCGGAGGTGCTGTCCGTGCGATTATGGACGCTGCCGGAGCGACGGATATTATTTCGAAATCGCTCGGTGCGAGCGCGTCCGTCAATGTCGTACGTGCGACTTTCGATGCGATCGGGCATTTGCTCGATGCAAAGGCCGTCGCTGCGGGCAGGGGCAAAACGCTCGACGAGTTGTGGGGTTAATCTATGGCAGGTAAACTCAAAATTACGCTTAAAAAAAGTACGATCAGACAGAAGTCGGATGTAAAAGCGACAGTGCGTTCGCTCGGTCTGGGAAAACTCAATTCGTCGGTCGTACATGACGATAATTCTTCGATCCGCGGAATGATTGCAAGATGTTCTCACCTTCTTACAGTCGAGGAGGCGAAATAATGTCGGATTACAATCCTGTACTTCACGCGCCCGAAGGCGCAAATAAAAAACCGAAGCGTGTCGGCCGCGGTTCGTCTTCAGGACTGGGAACGACGGCGGGAAGAGGCAATAAGGGACAGCAGTCGCGATCGGGCGGCGGCAATCCCTATGTCGGATTTGAAGGCGGTCAGATGCCGCTTTTCCGCCGTGTCGCACAGCGCGGTTTTTCGAACGCTCGTTTTAAAGAAGACGTTCTCTATTTTAACGTTTCCGATCTCGAAGCGAAATTCGCAGACGGAGAAACCGTCGACCGCGCTTCGCTCGTTGCGAAAGGGCTTATTCCGGCAAAGCGCAATGCGAAGATTAAAATTCTCGGCGACGGAGACGTGACGAAAAAGTTTTCGGTGACGGTGGACAAGATTTCCGCATCCGCGAAAGAGAAAATCGAAAAAGCGGGAGGAAGCGTTCAGGCCTCCGTCGGACAAAACAGAAAAGAGCGCAATATAGCGTATGCGAAAGCGCGCGATGCTAAAAAAGACGCGGCGGCAAAACCGTCCGACGACAAGAAAAAATAACGCGGAGTTGAATCATGGCAGGCAATTCTATCGTGAATATGTTTAAAATCAAAGAGCTCCGCAGCCGTTTGCTTTTTACCCTGTTGATTTTGGCCGTTTTCCGTATGGGAAGCGTGCTGACCATACCGGGTATCGACGCGAACGTACTCTTGTCGTACTTCGACGAGCTTGCGCGCCAAAATAAAAATGCGTTTGCGAGCTATATGGACTTTTTCGTCGGCGGCGCTTTTTCGAATTTTTCCATTTTCATGCTCGGCGTTATGCCCTATATTTCGACGCAGATCATCATGCAGCTTGCGGTGATCATCTTTCCGTCTTTAAAGCGAGTCGCCGAAGAAGACGGCGGTCAGCGTAAAATCGCGATGTGGACGCGGATCGGCACGATATTCGTGTGTCTGCTCCAGTCTTTTGCGGTGACGGTGTATGCGTCGAGTATTCCGAATTCGATCGTTATCGAAAACAGAATCGCATTCCGTATGCTCGCAATGATAACCGTTACGACCGGATCCATGGTCACGATTTGGCTCGGAGATCAGATTACGG
This sequence comes from Treponema socranskii subsp. paredis ATCC 35535, assembly GCA_000413015.1. Taxonomy (GTDB): domain Bacteria; phylum Spirochaetota; class Spirochaetia; order Treponematales; family Treponemataceae; genus Treponema_D; species Treponema_D paredis. The sequence continues at coordinate 1,125,093 of KE332515.1, read as the reverse complement.
CGCGGGGTATAGGCAACGGTATTTCAATGATGATTTTTGCAGGTATCGTCGCCAGGCTTCCGAGCGCGGTGATGGAACTCGGGCGGAAAATCGTTGCGGGCGACATACAGTTTGTGTTCGCGATCATCGTGTTCGTCATGTTTATCGGTATCATCGCCCTCGTCGTATACGAAGAATCGGGCGAACGGAAAATCCCCGTACATTATGCCAAGCGCGTTGTCGGACGGAAAATGTACGGCGGACAAAATACGTATATTCCGTTTAAAATCAATCCGTCGAACGTCATTCCGCTCATCTTCGCATCTTCTCTTTTGACGTTTCCGATCCAGCTTATTCAAATGTTCGGAAGCAATCAGAATTCCGCACGGTGGGTAGCGCGCCTCGCATCGTTCCTCACACCGAACGGAGTATGGTATAATATTCTGCTCGTCTTCCTCATCGTCTTTTTTGCATACTTCTACACTCAGGTAACGCTGAACCCCACGGAAATTGCAAAAAACATCAGGGAAAACGGAGGCTCCATTCCCGGTGTGCGTACGGACAAAACGGAAGAATACCTGCAGAAGATATTGAATCGGCTCATATTGCCCGGCGCAATCTTTTTGTGCGTTATCGCGATATTGCCGACCTTTATTCAAACGATTTTCAGATTTCCGCAGTCGATCGCTATGCTGATGGGCGGAACGTCGTTGATCATTATGGTCGGTGTCGATTTGGATACGATGAGTCAGGTTGAAGCCCTTCTCAAAATGCACCATCACGACGGATTGACGACGAAGGGCAGAATCAGGTCGCGGAGCCTCTAGGCTTTGCGGATAGCTGAAACATTGCATGGGAGAACAGTATGAAAGTACGAACCAGCGTAAAACCGATCTGCGCAAACTGCAAGGTTATCAAACGGGGCGGCATTATCCGCATCATTTGCACGAACCCGAAGCATAAGCAGAAACAGGGCTAAGGAGAAACTGTATGGCTCGAATTGAGGGTGTGGATATCCCGAACAAACACATAAGCATTGCATTGACGTATATCTACGGTATCGGCCGCCCCGCGGCACGCGATATCTGTGAAAAGGCCAAGGTAGATCCGCAAAAATTGGCAAACGATCTTACGGAAGAAGAGCTTGCCCGTGTGCGCGAAGCGATCGACAAAAATTATAAAGTCGAAGGCCGCCTCCGCACGGAAATCGGTCTGAACTTAAAGCGTCTTATGGATATCGGCTGCTACCGCGGTTTGCGCCACAGACGCGGACTTCCGGTACGCGGACAACGTACGCGCACGAATGCGCGCACGCGCAAAGGCAAAAAGAAGACGGTTGCCAACAAGAAAAAGGCATAAGCGGAACCTTTGTCCGCGCTCGGCCGTTTTGTGCGGCATAAAAAGTGCGGATGCGTTTTGCGGCAAAAGATACGGCGCCGTCCGATGCGGCGCTTTTGGGAGATACAATGGCTACGGTTAAAAAGCGAAAAGAAAAAAAGAGCGTATACGAAGGCAACGTATACATTCAAGCCACATTCAATAACACGATCGTTACGATTACCGACTTGCAGGGCAATACGATTGCATGGGCGTCTTCGGGCGGACTGGGCTTCCGCGGAGCGAAAAAATCGACTCCGTTTGCCGCTCAATCGGTTGCGGAATCCGCGCTTCAAAAGGCGGCGGGCTACGGTTTGCGCGAAGTCCACGTGTACGTCAAGGGACCGGGAATGGGCCGCGAAAACGCGATCCGTTCCATCGGCAGCATGGGTCTCAAAGTAAAATCGATTTCCGACGTTACACCGATCCCGCATAACGGATGCCGCCCGCGCAAAACGCGCAGCATGTAAAACTGCATTGCGGTATAGCCGTTTTCCGGCGCATGCAAAAACGGCTTGCGCCGTGCGGAACGGTTCATGGAGATTTATTAGTCGGGAACGGCGATGAGGAGTTGCCGCCGCGAAAGGCGGTTTGTGCGGCATCGCATCGAAGTTGCCGATTTGGCTGATAGCGAAGAACGGCTCGTATTTGAGCTCTATTCTACATAAGGAGTTCGGATGGCTCGCAAAAATCTGCTCAAAGGTTTTAAAAAGCCGAAAGGCATTACTTACACTCCGCTCGAAACGAATCCGAATTACGGAAAGTTTACGGCGTATCCTTTTGAAACGGGATTCGGGACGACGATCGGCAATACGCTGCGCCGCGTCCTGCTTTCTTCGATTCAGGGCTATGCGGTCACTTCCGTCAGGATTACGTCGTACGATGCTGACGGTGTTCCGCACGTTATTTCAAGCGAATTCGAAGCGATTCCGAATATTGCGGAAGATACGCTGGAAGTTATCAACAGCTTAAAACAGATACGTTTGCGATTGCCCGGCGATACCGAGCAGAACACGATTTTGTATGAGTTCAAGGGGCCCGGTACCGTCAAGAGCGGCGACTTTGCCAAAGAGGGCGAGCTTGAAATCATGACGAAAGATGCCCTCATCTTTACGATGACGGACGGAGCGCGGGTCGATATCGAAATTCAAGTCGATTTGGGCAGGGGCTATGTTCCCGCCGAAGTAAACGAGCACTATATCGAAATCGTCGGTACGATTCCGATGGATGCGATTTTTACTCCGATCGTTAAAGTAAAGTACGCGATCGAACCGTGCCGCGTCGGACAAAGAAACGATTACGATAAGCTTGTACTCGAAATTTGGACGGACGGAACGATTTCTCCCGAAGATGCGCTTGCGGAAGCGGCAAAAATCGCCGAAGAGCATTTCAGAATTTTTATCAACTTTGACGACAGTGCGATTTCCGGCGGAGACGACGGCGATGAAGGGGACAAGCACGTCCGCGAAATCCTCAACACGCCCGTAGACGAACTTGAGCTTTCGGTGCGTTCGTCGAACTGTCTGAAAAATGCGAATATCCGCACGATCGGCGAACTTACGAAAAAAACCGAAGACGACATCACGAAAACGCGAAACTTCGGCAAAAAGAGTCTTACGGAAATTAAAGAAAAGCTTCAGGAGTGGGGTTTGACGCTCGGCATGACCGATTACAGTCATCTGAAGAATTTGAATATCACAAAGAAGGAAGAAACAGATGAATCATAAGATGGGATTTAATCCGCTTTCACGCACACCGGCGCACCGCAGAGCCATGTCGCGGAATATGGTAACGTCTCTTTTTCGATTTGAACGCATTACGACGACGCAATCGAAAGCGAAAGAAGTGCGCAGATCTGCGGAAAAACTGATTACGCGCGCAAAAGAGGATTCCGTACACAACCGCAGAGAAGCGGCGAAGTTTATTTCCGATGAAAAAATCTTAAATAAACTTTTTACGGAAATCGGACCGCGCATGAAAGAACGTGCCGGCGGCTATACGCGTATTTTGAAGCTCGGTTTCCGCTGCGGCGATGCCGCCGATGTGGTCATCCTCGAACTCGTCGACTATAAACTCGATATGTCGAGCGAAGAGGAAAAGGCTGAAAAGAAAGCGGCGAAGTCGGCGGAAAAAAAGAGCGCCGAAAAAAAATCCGCTTCCGAAAAAAAAGGCGCGGAAAAGAAATCGGACGGCGCGAAAAAATCGGCAAAAGCCGATAAAGCCGATTCTAAAAAATAATATCGCAGAGTAAATCAAGGAAACTGTCCGAAAGCTGAAAGTTTTCGGGCAGAACTTTAAAACGTTTGCGAAAACCGGTGTTTCCGTAAACGTTCTTATGGGAGATGATACGAAACGCCGTCTAAAATATCGCCGTCGTTTCGTATTTCGAGTTTGCGTTGCAAACTCGACTATTCGATATGTGCGCCGCTCGAAACTTCGCGCCTACGCGCTCGTTGCGAGGCGCGCGCACGACTAAAAACTTTTTCGGATGTTGAAACATCCTGCAAAAGTTTTTATGGGAGTAAGTATGTCTAAAAACCATCGAGGAACGGGAATCCGCTCTTTGCCGTCTCGCGGAAGAGACGAATGCCCCGTCTGTCATAAAACGAATATCAAAGTTTTGTACGAAGTTGAAATCGACGGGCAAAAAGTAAAAGTGTGCAAATTCTGCAATGCAGCGATGAAAAACAAAGCGCGCAGAGAAGCTCCCGCCAAAGAGCCTGCCGCTCCTGCAGCCGAAGCTCCGGCCGAAGCGACCGCAGAAAGTTAAGCGAATACCGAGCGGAATTCCGCAAGCGCGGTATCCGTTCGGGTCGATTTTTTTTAACTGCCGTTTGCGCTCTTATGAGCGCGGTAATGCCGCCCATGCGCGTTTTACATACGCACTTCGGCGGCGTTTTTTATTGATATTTTTTATGATTTTGTCTTTTAAAATCCGGCTTCCGTAAGCGCGGCTGCGGATCGACGATTGCTGCCGAAATCCCTGTGATTTTATTTATTTAAAGAATTGGAATTGGAGATAGCCGGGATCGAACCGGTGACCTATAGATTGCGAACCTATCGCTCTACCAACTGAGCTATATCCCCGTATTTCGGTATTATACTACAAATCGATAATTTGTTGCAAGAGGGTAGGCAGCGCATAAATATCGGGTATGCGAAAAACGCGCCCGTGCGCAAAGTCCGATCCGTGCGAAGTATTCGAATCCGACGTTTCATCCGCCTCACCGACGAGTACGGCATTGCCTCCGAGCGCCGTATAGCCGTCGATATATTTGCGCTGATCGTCCAAAAACAGCGTATCGCCGATTGTGTGTCCGCATTTTTCGAGCGCCCTGCGATAAGCGCTTTCGTAGGGTTTGCCTTTGAAATCGCAGTCGCGTATGTCGCAAATCGATTCGAACTGATCGGCGACGTTCAATTTTTCGAGCACGCGCTCGGCATGCTCTCTCGGCGAATTTGTTAAAATCGATTTCGGCATATCGATCGATGTAAGGAGCGGGCGCAGGTTTTCATCGGCGTCGAGTTCATCCGCTTCGCTTTCGGGATGTATGTATGCCAAATAGCGTTCAATGTCCGTAAGGCCTTCGCGGCGCATCCATTCGAGCGTCGTCGAATAATGCGGCAGATTGGAAAGCCGTCTTTCAGCCGCCTCTTCGCGGCTGATGTGAAAAAAATCCGCAACGAGCGTAATCGTGCGCTCCAAAAAGCCCTTCGTCATATCGGAGTCGGGTGCATAGAGCGTGCTGTCCAAATCGAATAAAAGGTGTGCGATTTTCATGCCTTTGACAATTCCGTATTATTTTAAAAAGCGTTCGGCGGCTTTTTTCACTTCCTGTACGTACTGCATATCTGCGATAAGAAGTCCGTCTTTCGATTCGATGACTGCGCAGTTTTTTATGCCTAGCAGTGCGACCGCCTTTCCGTTTTCCGTGTGAATGAGATTGCCGGATGCATCTTTGAAAAATGCTATGCCGTTCGCCGCGTTGCCGCTTTCGTCTTTTTCGGAAAGCTCCCACACCATGTTCCACGAACCGACGTCGCTCCAGCCCGCATCGAGCGGAATAACGACGGCGTTTTTCGTGTGTTCCATGACGGCGTAGTCGATCGAATTGCCCTGTACGGCTTCGAAATCGTTTTTATTGAGTTTGACGGCAGTATCCGTCCGTTCGGCATTTTCGTACGCATCTTTTACGTGCGACAGCATTTCCGGCGCGAACGCTTTCATTTCCGCGAGGTACAGTTCGGCGGGGATCACAAACATGCCGCTGTTCCAAAAATAGTTTCCTTCCGCGACGTACTTCCGGGCGGTCATTTCATCCGGCTTTTCTTTGAACGCTTTGACCGGACGTACATCTTCGAGCGTAGTCGCTTCGGTTTCGATGTAGCCGTATCCGGTTTCCGCCCTCGTAGGCACGATGCCGAACAGCACGTATTTGTTTTTCCGTGCGGCTTTATGCGCTTTTACGACCGCTTTTTGAAAGGAAGGCACGTTCAAAATCGTCGCATCAGAGGGGAGGACGAGCATGAGGCCGTCGCTTTCGTGTTCTTTGCAGTACAGCGCCGCGGCCGCAATCGCCGGTGCCGTATTGCGTGCGACCGGTTCGAGCATGACGGGGCGTTCCAGCTTACCGATATCCGAAAGCTGAGAGCGGACGAGAGCGATATGATGCTCGTTGCAAATCACGAGCGGGGACGATATAAAATCGAGACCGTCGAGCCGCATGGCCGTCTGCTGAATCATCGTTCGTTTTGCATCCGTGAGCGGGAGAAATTGTTTGGGTACGTCGGGTGTCGAAAGCGGCCACAGGCGCGAGCCCGAACCGCCCGAAAGAATTACGGGCAACATGAGAGTACTGTATCACGCTTGGCGCCGAAGAGCAAGGTATGCATTTGCGCGTATCATTCGTGCGATATGCATTTGTGTGCGCGGCGAATAGGAGCGCAGAGCATGTGTGCCTTTTAATTTTTTCGAGATGTGCGCTTTTGTACGCCTTCGGTACGCGATGCGTTTTCGAGCGCCGAATCGAAAGTGAGCAGCGGCAGCTGCAGCCGCCCGGAAAGTTCGAGATAGGATGCGTCGTAAAACGAAAGCGAGTACGTATCGGCGAATTCTTGGATTCTCATCATAAGGGCGGTATCGCAGTTTCCGTCGATGACGATCGGAAGTTCGAACAAATCGTATTCGATTTCATGCCGCTCCGTTTTTGTAATGCGTTTGTGCGTCGTAGTGTGCAGGATATTGCCCATTTCATAAAAAAATATATTCGGCACAAAAAATTGTCCGTTTTGCGAAACGATTGCGGAAATCGCCTCACGTGCTTTTGAAAATCCCTGTTCGCGCGAAGTTTCTTTTCCCGTAAAAAGTCCGAGAAAATACGCGGCCATAAACGAGGCATCAACGACGGCTGCCGGAGTGTTACGCTCTTCCATCGGTTTTCCACTTGTCTATTTCTTTCAAACTGAGGGGCTTGCCGCGCGAAGCGATGAGTTTTGCCCGTGCTTCGATACGGCGGCAGGCATCGCGCGCGCGTGTCGTATCGGCGGTCGCTTTTGTAAGCGTCGCGACGGGGCGGCCGTTTTTCGTTACGGTAACCGTAATGCCTTTTTCGATTTTACGGAGCAGTTCGGAAAAATGTGTTTTCGCATCGAATGCACCGACTTCGATTGTACCCTGCATACACCTACCTCCGCTGCATATTATGATAACATAAAAAAAACGGAAAATCAACCGGTTTAAAAGACCGGTTGATTTAAATGAGTACTCTGAAAATCAGCTCCGATTTTACTGCGATGCGTATGTAAAAAAAATCCTTTCGTCCGTTCTCTTCCCACTTCAAGCGCAATGCATTACAATGCGACATTATGGAAAATTCAAAACGAAGCGTTACCTGCGGAGAGCTCCGAAAAAGCGATGTCGGTAAAACCGTAGTTTTAAACGGCTGGGTGCACCGCACGCGCGATTTGGGCGGTATCTTTTTTATCAGTTTGCGCGACCGCTACGGCATAACGCAAGTACTCGTCGGACCCGACGCGGCGGAAAACGTCAAAAAAACCGCAGCTTCGCTCAAAAGCGAATACTGCATTGCAGTGCAGGGCACCGTTTCCGCGCGGAGCGATAAAGACGTCAACGCCGACATGCCGACGGGCGAAATCGAAGTCGCGGCCTGCGATATCGAAATCTTTACGGCCTCCGATCCGCTGCCCTTTGCGATCGATGAAGTGCGCCAAAAAGACGGAACTGTCGTATTGCCGAATGAAGATCTCCGTTTAAAATACCGCTATCTCGATTTACGCCGCGCTCCGATGCAGCATCATATCATATTGCGCTCTCAAGTGACTTTCGCCGTCCGCGAATACCTCACGCAGCAGGGCTTTCTCGAAATAGAAACACCGACCTTTATTAAATCGACGCCGGAAGGAGCGCGCGATTATCTCGTGCCTTCGCGCGTGCATGCGGGGAAATTTTATTCGCTGCCGCAAAGCCCGCAGCTGTACAAACAGCTTTTGATGGTTTCGGGATTCGATAAATATTTTCAGATCGCCCGATGCTACCGCGACGAAGATGCGCGCGGCGATCGGCAGCCTGAGTTTACGCAGATCGATATGGAAATGAGCTTTACCGACCGCGAAGAAGTGCTCGGCGTAACCGAAGGCATGATGGGTTACGTTTTTAAAAAGACGATGAACTTCGATTTGCCTGCCCGCTTCGACCGACTTTCGTGGGAGGACGCGTTCGATTTGTACGGTTCGGATAAGCCCGATCTCCGTTTCGATTTGAAAATGCGGGACGCGGCTTTTATGGCAGAACTTTCGGATTTCAACGCGTTCAAAGCGGGAGCCGCAAACTCGGGGCGCGATATCGAACGGCACAAACGTTCGGCGATAAAAGTGCTCGTTGTTAAAAACGTCGCCGATAAGTACAGCCGGAAAATGATCGAAGCGCTCGAAGCGGTAGCAAAGACGTATAAAGCGAAGGGGCTCGCGTGGATGAAAGTCGATGCTGAGGGCGCGTTCGAAGGCGGCATCGCGAAATTCTACGCGGGCAAAGAAAAGGAGATTTGCGAAAAGCTCGGCGCCGAAAAAAACGATTTGCTTTTGTTTGTGAGCGACGAAAGATGGCAGACCGCCTGCGTCGCACTCGGTGCCGTGCGCAAGCAGCTCGGCAAAGAACTCGATCTCTATGATCCCCGTGATCGCTTTCACTTTGTGTGGATCATCGATTTTCCGTATTTTGCGTGGAACGAAGACGAAGGCAAGTGGGAAACGGAACACCACATGTTTACGCTTCCGCAAAAAAAATATTGGGATGCGCTCGAGAGCGATCCGGGTGCCGTCAAAGGCGATCTCTACGATTTGGTGCTCAACGGCTACGAGCTTGCATCCGGTTCCATGCGTATCAACGATCCCGAACTGCAAAAACGCATTTTTAAAATCGTCGGCTACAGCGAAGAGCGTGCGCAAAAAGCGTTCGGCTTTCTCGTGCGCGCATTTCAATTCGGCGCTCCTCCGCACGGCGGCATTGCACCGGGGCTCGACCGCCTTATCATGCTCATGGAAGGGGAAGAGAGTATCCACGAAGTGATCGCCTTTCCGAAAAACAATTTGGCCGCTTCTCCTATGGACGAAAGCCCGAGCGAAGTGGAGCGGATACAGCTCGACGAACTGCACATCGCTGTGACGGAAAAGGAAGATGTAAAAGGCGTATGAAAAGCGTTTTTATTTTTAATAAGACCTGGGAAAATCGTGCTTTTAAAAAATGCCGTTTCGGCATGCCTTTGTTCGGACAATATTTTCAAAAATCGACGTTCGCCTTATTAATTATTATTTTTTCGATTTGTTTCGCTTCCTGCGAACGTACTGCGGATCCGCGTACCGAAGTCCTTATGGGAACGGTATGCACGGTGAACGCGTACGACGACGGCACAAAATCGCTGTACGACGAACTCTTTGCGCGGCTGCATGAAATCGACGAGACCTTCAGCGTCACTATCGACTCGTCGGAAATCTCCGCGATAAATAAAGCTGCCGGTGAACGAAGCGTTTCCGTTTCTCCCGATACGGCCTACGTCGTTAGATCTGCTCTCGCCTTTGCGGAACTTACCGGCGGCGCCTTCGACCCGACTGTCGGTCCGCTCGTAAAGATTTGGGGCATCAACACTGATCACGCGCGTGTGCCCGAAAAAAGCGAAATCGATGCGGTGCTGCCCTTGATAAACTGGCACGATGTTTCCGTAACGGACGACAATACCGTCATGCTCAAACGGCGCGGTATGGCGCTCGATTTGGGCGGCATCGTCAAAGGTTATGCTGCAGACGAATTGACGAAAATTTTGGACGCGCGAAAAGTACGCCGCGCCATCGTCGATTTGGGCGGCAATATCTTCGTGTACGGCAAAAAAAAAGACGGCTCTCCGTGGCGTGTCGGCATTAAAGATCCGAACGATCCCGAAGGCGTGCCGGCAATCGTTTTGAACGTGGCAAATTCGACGATCGTGACAAGCGGTGTGTACGAGCGTTTTTTTACGGAAAACGGCGTACGCTATCATCACATACTCGATGCAAAAACGGGATACCCCGCTTCAAGCGGTTTGCTTTCTTCGACGGTCGTCTGCGAATCGAGCATGGCGGCCGACGCGCTTTCGACGAGCGTTTTCGTACTCGGCAAAAAAAGCGGTATGGAGCTGCTTCGCCGGATGCAGGCGCCTGAACTTTCGGAGGTCCCCGGGCTTCACGCACAAGCGCTCGGTATATTTATCGAAGAGGACGGAAGCATAAGCGCATCGAAAGAGCTTGAAGGTTCGCTCGAAGCTCCTGCCGTAAAGTTCGAATAGAGTCTCGCTTGCATACAGCGCCGTTATGCGTATGCCGAAGCGGACGATTTGTTAAAATTGCAATGCGGCCTTCGGCGGCACTTTTTGCGGACGTCAGCATGCCCAATAGGCCAGTGCTCTGTCTGTTATTTTTGCAAGCGCCGAATCGTCTGAGGGAAGGGCAAAGAGACTTCCCGCGCCGCTTTCGGGATTTTGACGAAGCGTTTCTTTTTTTTCGACGATGTATGCGCTCAATTCCGCGCTCAGCTCCCGTGCAAAAAACAACGCTCTTTTTTTAAGCGCATCGGATGGCGCTGTCTGCAGCGTATGCGGTGCGTCTCCCGCGCCGTCAGTCTGTTTTTCACCCTTTGCATCTGCGGTCTGCATGCCGTCCGTCTGCCGCATATCTCCCGTACGGTTTGCATTTTCTGCGCTTCCCGCATCGAGAGGGCTCGTTTGTTCCGCTTTAATTTCCGTGCTCGGCAGTTTTCCCTCCGCTGCAAATCGCGCGATAAAAGATGCCGTATCGTCCGCGATCTTTTGCGTTTCGCGTTCAGCTGCCCGAAAAGCTTCGGATGAAAAAAATTTGCTCGAATGGATAAACGCGTACATTTGAAAGAGCGGTTCGATTTCGTACGAACGGAAATACTGTTTGATGATTTTTGCAAGCGCATCGGAAAACGAAAGCGGGACGAGTGAATCCGCACTTTCGGGAATAAAGCGGACACCGCTCATATAGTCCGCGCAAAAATCGATCGCCGCTTCACAGATCGCATCTCTGCTCGAAAAGTGATTGTAGAGAGAGGCTTTATTTACGCCGAGGAGAGAGGCGATGTCGGCGAGGGAGACTGCGCCTGCGCTTTTTTCGAACGCACACGTGAGAAAGGCTTGTATTATTTTATCGCGGTCGATCCGTTTTTTTGCCATGCCGTCATTATATCGAAAAGCGCCGCGTTTGTAATGTGATCCGTCAAGACAAGCTGCCGTGCACTTTTTATTGTGAGAACATTCGATATGCGCTATAATGACGATATGACACAGCATTCTGTTCCGCTTCGAAAAGACGTTCCTTTTTCGGACAAATGGGATTTATCGTCGCTGTTCGCATCGGACGGCGATTGGGAAAAAGCGCTTTCGGAAATCGAAACGCTCATCGAAAAAGCCGCCGCGTACAAAGGCAGGCTTTCCGAATCCGATAAAACGCTGCTTTCGGCGCTCAAAGCGTACGAAGCTGCCGACAAAAAACTCGAAGCCGTTTTCAATTACGCAAGTTTGCAGTTGACCGCGGATGAAACCGACTCCGCCGCTCAAAATAAAGAAGGGCGCGCTCGTATGGCGTACACGAAATACCTCGCGGCAACGAGTTTTTTCAATCCCGAAGTCCAATCGATACCGGATGAAAAGCTCCGGGCATGGATGGAAGAGGACGCTTTCCGCGATTACCGCGTCTTTTTATCGAAACTGCTCCGTATGAAGCGTTATATTTTAAGCGAAAAAGAAGAGCGCATCATGTCGCTGCAAAGCGAAAGTGCATCCGCCGCACACAAAGCCTTTACCGTGTTTACCGATGCCGATCTGCGCTTCGGCACGGTGACGGTCGACGGAGCGGAAAAACCTTTGACGCAGTCGACGTGGAGCGTGTTTATGGACAATCCCGATCGGAGCGTCCGCGAAAACGCATACAAAAAATTCTACGGTACTTTCGAAGCTTACGAACACACGCTTGCATCTCTCTATTCGGGGAGCGTCAATCAGGACGTATTTTCGATGCGCGCGCGAGGCTATGCGTCCTGCCTCGAAAAAGCGCTCTATCCCGACAATGTGCCCGTAAGCGTCTACCGCAATCTCATCGATACCGTGCATAAAAATCTGCCCGCGCTCCACGAATATTACGCGCTCAGAAAAAAAGCGCTCGGTCTTACCGAACTGCGCCACTGGGACGTATACGTGCCGCTCGTCAAAAACGTGCGCACGAATACGAGTTACGAAAAAGCGGTCGAAATATGCCGCGAAGCGCTTTCTCCTCTCGGAAGCGAATACACCGATCGGCTCTGCGGCGGACTTCTCGGCGGCTGGGTCGACCGCTACGAAAACAAAGGAAAACGCAGCGGAGCGTTTTCAAGCGGCGTATACACGGGAAATCCGTTTATCCTGCTCAATTACAAAGACGACGTTATCCGCGACGTGTTTACGATGGCGCACGAAGGCGGGCATTCGATGCACACCTGGTATTCGGTACACGCGAATCCCTATATGCAGTACAACTATACGATTTTCGAAGCCGAAGTCGCATCGACGTTCAACGAAGAACTCGTGTTCCGCTATCTTTTAAAACGGGCGGAAACCGACGATATGAAAGCCTATCTCCTCGCGACTCACGCGGGCGACATACTTGCGACGCTGTACCGCCAGACGATGTTCGCCGAATACGAATTGAAAGCGCACGAATTCGTCGAGGCGGGCGAGCCGCTTTCCGCGGAACTGCTTCGTAAAACCTATCGATCGCTTCTCGAAAAGTATTTCGGAAGCGAAATGCATTTTGAAACAAACAGCGATATGGAAGGATTGCGTATTCCGCATTTTTACAGCGCGTTTTACGTATACAAATACGCGACGGGGATTTCGGCCTCCCTTGCGCTTGCCGAACGCGTATTGAACGGAGGCAAAACCGAACGCGACGATTATTTCGGTTTTTTGAAATCGGGCGGCTCGCGCTATCCGATCGAATCGCTCAAAATCGCAGGCGTTGACATGAGTGAAAGCAAGCCGATTGAAGACGCGTGCGCCGTATTTTCGCGCATCGTAAAAGAGCTTTCGGCCCTGCTTAAGATTTAGCGAAAATGTGCCGATATATATAAAGTCGGATTTTTTGCAGAAATCTTACGGAGATTATAATTGAAAGAAACCGAGTTTAACTCTTTTTTGGCAAAGATACCGAAAGCGGAAATACACATCCACATCGAAGCCGTCATGTCGTTTCGCACGATCGAAAAATTGTACGAGCGGCGCTTCGGAAAAAAGATGAGCGATGCGGATGAAGCCGAACTCTTTTCATACGATAATCTCAACGGCTTTATCAAAGCCTTTCTTGCCGTACAGGAGCTTTTTCAATCGGTTTCCGATTTCAAATACGTTTTCGACGACTTCGGGAAATATCTTGCCAAAAACAATATCGTTTATTGCGAAGCCTTTTTCGCGCCTTCCGCATTTTTGAAAAAAGGATTCGACTACGGCGAAATGATTTCTCTTTTTTCGCAAAAAATTGCGGAGATCAAAGAAAAATACAATATCGTCATAAAACTTCTGCTCGACGTATCGCGGACATTCGGCTGCGACAATGCGATGAAAAACTACGAACTGCTCAAGCAGTACCCGTGTAAAGACATCATCGGTATCGGACTCGGAGGCGCCGAACAGAAGGGTCCTGCAAAAAATTTTGAACCGGTATTTTCACGCGCGCATGCGGACGGCTTTCACGCGGTCGCACACGCAGGCGAAGACGTCGGTCCCGAATCCGTGTGGGATACGATCGAATTTCTCCGTGCCGAACGGATCGGTCACGGCATCACATCGGTGCAGGATCCCGAACTCATGGCCTACCTTGCCGAAACGCAGCTGCCGCTCGAAGTGTGCATCACGAGCAACGTGTTTACAAAGCGCTTTGTAAATGCCGTCGCAAATCATCCCATCCGCCGCATGTACGACGAAAATATCTTCGTCACCGTAAACACCGACGATCCTCTGTTTTTCAAAACGGATCTCATCGAAGAATATTGGAAGTGCTATAAAGATCTGCATTTTACGCTTCCCGAAATCAAGCGTCTCATCTGCAACGGCTTTAACGCGTCTTTTCTCTCCGATACGGCAAAAAAATCCTACGTCAGGCAAGTAAACGCCGCGTGGAAAGCTTTCGCGCCCAACGATTGACGAGCTTTGTTTTTTACAGTTATACTTTTCATCTATGGAACAAACGCTCCCGAAAATGCTGAAAAAAACAGCTGCCGATTTTCCCGAAATCGCGGCACAGTATTCGAAAAATGCCGAAGGCGTTTTCGAACCGACATCGTATCGAGAACTGTATGAAGCTTCTCTGAATTTTGCCGCAGCTTTAAAACAGATAGGCGTAGTGCGCGGCGAGCCTATAGGTCTTATCTCCGATAACCGCAAAGAGTGGGAACAGGCCGATATGGGGATTATGGCGCTCGGCGCCGTTGATGTTCCCCGCGGCTGCGATGCGACGCTTATCGACTTGCAGCAAATTTTATCGTTTACGGAATGTGCCGTAGTCATCGCCGAAAACGCCGCACAGATTAAAAAGATCGTTTCCGTAAAGAGTGAATTGCCTCATCTGAAAACGCTCATTTCGTTTGAAGACGTCGGCGACGATATAAAAGCGGATGTAAAAAAATCCGGAATCGATTTATTGTTTTTTAATAATTTATTGAACGAAGGTAAAAAGTACAATATCGAACACAAGGCTGAAATCGAAGCCGAACTTGAAAAAGGCGAGTGGAACGATACGGCGTGCATCATCTTTACGTCGGGTACGACGGGCATGCCCAAGGGTGTCGAACTTTCGCACGGCAATTTTTTGACGCAGCTCGACGAACTGCAGGAGCGAATTTATTTAAACCCCGGCGACCGCGCGCTGTGCGTGCTTCCGGTATGGCACGTGTTCCAGCGTTTGTGCGAATACGTCATTTTGATTCAAGGGGCTGCGCTCTGTTATTCGAAGCCGGTCGGAAGTATTCTTCTTGCCGACTTTCAAAAGGTAAATCCTCATCTTATGCCCGCCGTTCCCCGCGTGTACGAAGCGATCTACGACGGCATCAACCGCAAAATGCGCAAAACCGGCGGCTTCGTTTACATGCTGTTCCGGTTTTTTGTCGGAGTTGCGATTTTGCATTCGCGAATGGACAGACTCCTTTTCCGGAAAAACGTGCGCTTCGGACCGGACTACATCGGTGCGCTGTGGGCGCTGCTCGTCATCCCGTGGCTTTTGCTCTATCCTCTGAAATTACTCGGAGATGCGCTCGTGTTTCGAAAAATCAAATCGATGCTCGGGAAAAACTTCCGTGCGGGCGTTTCGGGCGGCGGCGCGTATCCGCGCAACATAGACGAGTTCTTTTGGGCGATCGGCGTAAAGGTCGTCGAAGGCTACGGGCTTACTGAAACCGCTCCCGTTGTTTCCGTACGTCCGATAGCCGATCCCGTATTCGGCAATGTCGGCTCTCCCATCCGCGGCGTCAAAGTGCGCATCGTCGATCAGGACGGCTATGTGCTCGGCCGTTGCAAACAGGGCGTCGTGCAGGTAAAGGGCGGCACGGTTATGAAAGGATATTACAAGCGGCCCGATTTGACGGAAAAAGTGATGACCGTCGACGGCTGGTTCGATACGGGCGATATCGGCATCCTTTCGATTCACGACGAAATTATTTTAAAAGGCCGCATAAAAGATACGATCGTACTCCGCGGCGGTGAAAATATCGAACCGCTTCCGATCGAACAAAAGCTGCAGGAATCGCGCTTTATCAAAGCGGCCGTCGTCGTGGGACAGGACGAACGCTATCTCGGCGCCCTGATCCTCGTCGATGAAGAAGAGGTAAAGGGCTATGCTGCGGAGAACGGCATCCAATACGATACTTACGAAAATCTGCTCGCATCCGAATATATTCAAACGCTGTATACGAACGAAATCAACGGACTTATCAATTCGAAAAACGGATTTAAGATGTTCGAGCGTATCAATAAATTCGCACTTATTACAAAGCCCTTTGAAGTCGGCGTTGAACTTTCGGCGAAACAGGAAATCATGCGTTTCAGAATCGGCGAGATTTACGGTAAAGAAATCGCTTCGTTGTTTGTCCAGGATCCGAAAACGACGGATATGTAGAGGAAATTGAATATGAAAGACCTACTGCCTGCGGAGTTAATCATCCGCGATGTGTGCCGTGTAAAAAAAGGCGAAAGAGTTCTCATCGTTGCAAATCCGGAAACGAATATGATCGCGCAGGATTTATTCGAGTCGGTAAAAAAAGCCGGCGGCGTGCCGGTGCTCGTGTTCCAAACCGCAAAAAATTCGTTCGACAACGCATCGCCCGAAGTGCTCGCGGCGATCGCTACGAATCCCGACCTGTGTTTTTCCGTGTCTTCGTCAAAGCTCGGAAAAGATCCCGATGCATCGGCGCATCCTTATGTCGACGACAAGGGTACGAAATTCATGCATATATTCGACTTTCTGCTCGACGGTAAAAAATCGATGCGTGCCGTGTGGATGCCGGGCATCACGCAGGATATGTACGAACGTGCGGTCCAAATCGATTATAAAGAGCTTGCCTCCCGGTGTGCGGCATTGAAAAAAGCGTACGAAAAAGCCGTCAGCGTACGCGTTACTTCTCCGGGCGGAACGGATGTCGTCGTACCGGTTTCGGGGCGTAAAGCGCTTGACGACGACGGAGATTTTTCAAAGCCCGGTTCGGGCGGAAATATTCCCGCGGGAGAAGTGTTTATCAGCCCCGTCGTCGGTACGGGAAACGTGCAGGACGGCGGAAGCATTCTCGGGAAAATCAAACAAAAGATCGGCGCCCAGGGCGATGCCGAAGATGCGTCTTCCGCCGCCGACGTAGAGGAAGAAAATCTTGCACCTTCCGCGTTCGGCACGAAGGGTAAAATCGTGTTCGACGGTTCGATGTCTTTCGGCGACGGAGACGCGCTCCTTGAAACGCCGATCGTTGTGCAGGTTTCAGACGGTTTTGTAACCGACATAGAGGGCGGAGAAGAAGCCGCGCGTTTGAAAAAAACTATCACCGATGCGGAAGCGAAATCTCTTGTGATGGAAAAAGAAGGCAAGCTTCCCGAAGGTATGGGAAGCGTGTACCGCAGAAATGCACGCAATATCGGAGAACTCGGCATCGGCTTGAATCCTGCCGCCGTCATCACGGGAAACATGCTCGAAGACGAAAAAGCGTTCCGAACGTGCCACTTTGCCATCGGTGAAAATTACGACAACGATGCGCCTGCATTGATCCACCTCGACGGCGTCGTTCGCGAACCGACGATCGAAATAACGTATGAGGACGGCTCGACGCGGACGGTTTTGCAAAACGGAGATCTGATGCTCTAGGCTGTGTCAACGCGATCGGAAAAATCGCGTTGACACAGTACGTTGTTTTTTGTTATAATGATTTCGGCGTCGTACCCAAGTGGTAAGGGACGGGTCTGCAAAACCCTTATGCAGCGGTTCAATTCCGCTCGACGCCTTGGGCCGGAATATCGCATGATGTTCCGGCTTTTTTTTCATCGGGGCGGCTTATGGAAACCATTTCGTGCGATTACATCATTGTCGGTGCCGGCAGCGCGGGGCTTGCCTCGGCTCAATATGCCGCGCGTGCAGGTTTGCGCACGGTCGTCTTCGATCCTCTCGGGCCGGGCGGACAAGTTCTGCAAATCTTCGACCTTGAAAATTATCCGGGCGTTTTTCCGGCCGTTACCGGAAGCGATTTTATCGATACGATGAAAAAGCAGGCGGAATCTTTCGGTGCGCGGATCGTACAGGCAAAAATCGATTCGATCGATAAAATTAAAAATACGTTTTACGTTCATACCGAAATCGGCGAATACAGCTCTTTTGCGCTCCTTATTGCAACGGGTGCCGAACACCGTATGCTCGGCGTTCCCGGCGAAAAAGAATTGACCGGAAGAGGCGTTTCGTACTGTGCGACCTGCGACGGACCTTTTTTTCGTAATAAAGCGGTCATCGTGGTCGGAGGCGGAGATTCGGCATGTACCGAAGCTCTCTATCTTGCCTCTCTCTCCCCGTACGTTACGCTCGTCCATCGCAAAGCCGAATTCCGCGCACAGTATGCCGTCGTCGAAAAAGTGAAAAACGATAAAAACATAAAGGTCAAATACAATACGGTCGTAAAAGAAATCCGCGGAAACGGACGGGTGCAATCGGTGCTGCTCGAAGATACGGAGACGGGAGACAAAACGGAACTGTCTGCCGATGCCGTTTTCATCTTCGTCGGTATGAAAGCGCGTACGGAACTTTTCGATACGCTGCCGAAAGACGGGGCGGGTTATATCGTGACGGACGAAAAGATGGAAACGGTTATGCCGGGTCTGTACTGTGCGGGCGATGTGCGGGCGAAGCCGTTCCGGCAAATCGTCACCGCGGTTTCGGACGGCGCGATTGCGGCGCACGAAGCGGCTGAATACGTAAAAAGCATTTTGCCGTCCGGAGACCGAGCATGAATCGCTTTATAAAATCAATAGTATTAATTATTAATATAGCGGTCGCCGCTTCGCCGCGGATTTTTGCGCAGAGCGGAACGAGCGCCGAAACGCTTCCTCAAAGCGTCACGTTTTGGAGCGATTATCCGGCGGAGACGCTTGCACGCACGATCGTCGAGCGCATGAGCGATGCGGAATGCCTTTCGCAGATTTTTATGTTCGGCTGGGCGGGTGCGGAGCCCGAACAGCTTTTGTACGATTGGGTTTCGCGAGGGCTCGGCAGCGTAAAAGTGTTCGGATGGAATACCGACGATATCCGTCTCGTTGCGAGTTCCGTTTTTTCGCTGCAGCGGAGCGCGTCGCAGACGAGATTTAAAATACCGCTGTTCGTCGCGACAGATCAGGAGGGCGGCTGGATCCGCCACGTCAAAGGTGAAACGTCGATCACTCCCGGCAATATGGCGATCGGAGCTGCGGGCTATCCCGTCGATGCATGGTACAGCGCGTATTATATTTCGCGTGAAATCAAAGCACTCGGCATCAATATGAATTTTGCTCCGACGGTCGACCTCTTTACCGATCGCACTTCTTCGATCATAGGTCCGAGATCGTTCGGAGACAATCCCGAACACGCAGGCATCCTCGGCGCGGCTTTTTCGGCCGGCAGCGTTGCGGCGGGCGTTATCCCGACGGCAAAACATTTTCCGGGGCACGGAGACACCGACGGCGATTCGCATGTAAAGCTTCCCGAAATCGATATAGATGAAAAAACCTTTACGCATCGCGAACTCGTTCCGTTCGAATACCTTGTCAGACAAAAAATTCCCGCGATCATGTCGGGACATTTGAGTTTTCCGAAAATCGATTCAAGCGGCGCGCCCGCATCCCTTTCAAAATATTTTCTCACCGATCTGCTGCGCACTAAGCTCGGTTTTGACGGATTGATAATTACCGACGATATGATGATGAACGGCGATACGCTCTACGCCGGCTCTTTGACGAACGCATTTTATCTTGCGATAACGGCGGGAAACGATATTCTCATTTCTTCGACGACGGCTCGCTTAAACGAACCTTTGTGGGCGGTAAACCTTGAACGCATGAAAACGGATGCCGCCTTCCGCGAGCGTGTAAAAGATGCGGCGTACCGCGTCCTAAAAGCGAAACTCGTTTATTTTAAAAGCGGAAACGCGGCACCGCTTTATCCCGACGCGGCTTCGATCGGCAAGTATATTCCCGATAAAGAAGGTGAAAAGTTTTTTTTCGA
The DNA here is from genome assembly GCA_000413015.1 of Treponema socranskii subsp. paredis ATCC 35535. Taxonomy (GTDB): domain Bacteria; phylum Spirochaetota; class Spirochaetia; order Treponematales; family Treponemataceae; genus Treponema_D; species Treponema_D paredis. The sequence continues at coordinate 1,105,425 of KE332515.1, read as the reverse complement.
ACAGGCGTGCCGGTCGATTACATTGTACAAAAAAGGTACGATACCGCTTTCGAACAGGGATGCCGGCCGCATGCTCTTGGTCGGCTCGCTTTCAAGATTTTTCACTGAAGGAAAGCGGCGTTATGCGTCTTCCGGCGATTATCGGTTTTCTTCGGAGCCGGGGCCGAACGAAACGCAGTATATGTGCGATCATATCCTCGAAAGCGCCGCACCCTACAATACGGTCGTCTGCTGTGTTTCGAATGCGCAATCCGCGCGCATTGCCCGCACGCTCAAAGGAAGCGGAAAAAAAGTCGTGATCTTTTCGATCATGTCGCCGGAACACGCGCTTGATTTCGGCTGGGCCGATTCCGTCGTTATGGGATACAGCTGGTCGGCATATACCTTCGATGCTATGTTCGGCGCACTTGCAGGCGAATACGAAGCTCAAGGCACTTTGCCGTTTAAGCCGTAAAGCGCTTGCACCGATACGGTTCAGCGCACGTTCAATCAACATGCTTGCCGAACGGCGTTCGCGCGCTTTAACCCGCTCTCCGCTGTCGCCTTTTTTGAGCCGCTGAAAAAAATTATTAATCTTTCGGGATCGTAACTTTTTTCGTATCCGCTTCTCTGCCGTATACTTCTATTTGTGTCAGCGCCGGAAACGGCGAGTCGAGCGTTTCATCTTTCAGCAATTTGCCTAAAGTTATGTATGTCGTTTTTTTCGGAACGATTTTGAGTACATGAGGTGCCGCGCTTTTCTTTAGAGAAAATACTTGTACGCTGCCGTCGGAAAAACCGATTTCTATTTGTTTCCAATAATTATCGTGAGGAAAATCGGCGCGGCATATCAGTATGATTTTATCCGTATATATGTTTCGTCCGAAATCAAGCGTAAGCAACGCTTGGGAATCCCGATTGATACCCCACGATTCATACGGCCATTTGCCGTGCGAGCGATTTTCGCAGTTGCCGTTGATCGCATTGCGTGCGGCGAAAACGGATTCGCCTCTGGTTTCGATATTTGCTTTTGCATGAGGAAAGCAAACGTCGTTCGTATGCGTATCGTGATCGTTCAGTGCGAGATTTTTATATGCATCGATTTCTTCTTCGTATGCGACGCGCGCTTTGAGTAAATGCAAGGTTCCCGAAAAAGTTTTCGGATCGTAAGAAAACTTTTTTTCTCCGAACGGAATTTCATATGTGAAGACCGATCCTTTCATGTAGACAAAAGCGGGATTTAAAACCGTATCGAACTGAATTATAAAAAAACAATTGCTTTTCGACACGGAAAATACGATACGGTCGCCCACGCGGTATTCGTGTTCATATACCAAGTGCACGAAATCTTCCCCGATTTGCCGTGCAAGCACTTCGCCTTTTTCGTTTTTTATCTCAAGTGTCAGAGTGTTTTTCGACATACACGCTACTGTATATCGAATATTCGTTTTAATCAAGTTTTCGGAATATTAACTTTTTTCGTGTACTTCCAATTGTAACTGTGCGTGTCGGGAAGCTTGCCGTCGATGCGGTCGTTTTGCGCCTGCAGCTGATCGCGAATGAGTTTTCGAAAGGCCGTCATAAGCGGTTCGGGATTTACGCTTTCGTTTGCAAGGTGTACGGACTGGAGCTCTTTTATGAGATAATAACAGGATTCGATCGTGGAAATATAATCGGGAGAAGGTTCGCGCTTAAACGTAAACTCGGAGCGGTAGCTGCCCGCAAACGAGAGACGCGGAAGATCAAGTAAAAAAGCGCTGTGCTCGATCACTTTGCGGGAACAAAACCACGTCGCGTCGATGACGATCACGAGAAGGGTTTTGTCCCCGACGAGATCGGCGAATCCTTCGGTACGCACCGTGTGCGCATCCTTTCCGGGATAGAGCAGCACGGGAAAATAACGCGGATCGGCGAGGAGCTCGTGCAGCCGCGCATTTTTTGAAAAATCGATTCCGACGAGGATCTCGGAGTCGACGAGCGATACGTGTGCGATGCGCCCCGTTCCCGTGCGCTCGCGCTTGGCTTCTTTGGGATGCATGAGCAGTATGAATTTGACGCCCGCGTCGACCGGCTCCGCGTATTTGCAGAGACAATAGCGCACGGGCCGAAAGCAGCGCCAGCAGCGATCGCTCATGCGCCGAGTGATTTTAATAAATCGTCTTTGCTCATCGCGCCCGTTCGCTGTGCAGCGGCTTTGCCGTTTTTAAACAGGATAAAGGTCGGAATGCTCATGACGTTGAATTGTGCGGCGAGACTTTCCTGTTCGTCCACATTGACTTTGCCGACTTTCAGCACGCCTTTTTTTTCTTCGGCGATTTCCGAAACGACCGGCCCCATCATGCGGCAGGGGCCGCACCACGGCGCCCAAAAATCGACGAGTACGGGAAGATCCGATTCCAGCACTTCGCTTTTAAAATTCTCTGCAGTAAACGTGAGCTCCATAATTACCTCCAATGTATTATTCATTATAAAATTGTATTTATTTAAATATAGTCTTGTCTTGTTGTAAAAGCAAGTAAAATTCGCTACAGTGATAATCGTGAATTTGCCGGTTTTCGCAATGGGACCGGCTTTCCGCGCGCTTTTACGGGTGGTGTTATGACAAAAGATTTGACACGGGGAAAACCTTTTCCGCTCATCCTCGAATTTTCGATTCCGGTGCTGCTCGGCTATCTGTTCCAGCAGTTTTACAATCTCACCGATACGGTCATCGTCGGGAAATCGCTCGGCGTTCAAGCGCTCGCGGCCGTCGGTTCGACCGGCGCCGTGAATTTTTTAATAATCGGATTCGTCATGGGTGTGTGCAACGGTTTTACGATCCCCGTATCGCAGCGTTTCGGAGCAAAGGATTTTTCGCTCATGCGGAAGTACGTCGCAAATATCGTATATCTGTGTATCGCATTTTCCGTCGTCATGGCAGTCGGTACCGTTATCTTTTGCGATCCGCTCATGCTCGCTATGGAAACGCCGGAAGACATCCTTTCTCGTGCGGGCGACTATATCAGGATAATCTTTGCGGGCATTCCGCTTGCGTTTTTATACAATATAACATCCGGTTTGATCCGTGCTCTCGGCGACAGCAAAACGCCGGTATTTTTTCTCGTGCTTTCATCGGTTCTCAATATCGCGCTCGATTTGATTTTTATCCTCGTATTTCACTGGGACGTGCAGGGAGCGGCGCTCGCGACGGTTATCTCTCAGGGAGTCGCCGGCATTGCGTGTTTTTTATATATGATCAAAAAGTTCGATATCATCAAACCGAAAGGCGACGAACGGAAATTTAATAAAAAATATTGCAGCGTATTGTGCGGCGTCGGCGTACCGATGGGACTGCAGTATTCCATAACGGCGATCGGAAGCGTTATCCTGCAAGCGTCGGTGAACGGACTCGGTTCCGCCGCCGTCGCCGCAGTTACGGCCGCAACCCGTGTGGGTCAGTTTTTTTGTACCGTATTCGATTCTCTCGGTACGACGATGGCGACTTACGGCGGACAAAATACGGGAGCCGGCAAAATCGACAGACTCGGTGCGGGCGTGCGCGACAGTATGATTATCGCCTCCGCGTATTCGGTGATTGCACTCATCATATATTTTATCTTCGGCGATTATCTTGTCATGCTGTTTATGAACGGAGAGCAGACGGAAATCGTTAAAAATGCGAAACTCTTTTTGCTGCAAAACGGTTCGGCTTATATCCTCCTGTCGGCTGTCAATATCTATCGTTTTATGATTCAAGGCATGGGATTTTCCCGCTTTGCGATTTTTTCCGGCGTATTTGAAATGATCGCGCGTATGCTCATGGGCGTTTTTATGGTGCCGCATTTCGGTCTTGTAAGCGCGGGATTCGCTTCTCCGTTCGCATGGCTTTTGGCCGACTTCTTTTTGATACCTGCGTTTATCCACTGCAAGCGCAAACTCGAAAAGCATTTTCAAAAGCGGTAGTCTCCGCTCGCGCTCTGTCTTAATAATTTTTTTATGTTGCCAGTCCTTTCTCTTTCTGCTACACTGCGCCTATGGTCATATCTTCCATCGATTTAAAAGACGGACATGTCGTGCAGCTGAAAAACGGCGAACATCCGGTACTCGCCCGAGACGATGCGGAATCGCTTATCGAAGAATTCGACAGGTACGGCGAAGTTGCCGTCATCGATTTGGATGCGGCGCTCGGAAACGTCGATGCGCGCGGCGACACGAAAAATACGCCGCTTTTAAAGAAGCTTTTGCGCAAAGGCAATGTGCGCACGGGCGGCGGCATACGCAGCGTGGAGCGCGCAAAGGAACTCGTGTCGCTCGGTGCGGAAAAAGTGATCATCGGTTCGTCGGCGTGGAAAAAAAATCCGAAAGCGGGAGAGTCCCCGCTCGATGTGGAATTTCTCGAAGCTCTCGTAAAGGCGATCGGCCGCGAACGCGTTATCGTCGCCGTCGATGCGAAGGGCGGAAAGGTTGCAGTGCACGGATGGACAGAAACGATTGAGGTTCCGTTTATAGAAGGAGCCGTGCAGGCTGAAAAATACTGCAGTGAAATTTTATTTACCTGCGTCGAAAAAGAAGGCTGCATGCAGGGCGCCGATACGGACGCGGTCAAAAAATTGCGCGAAGCGGTGCAGTGCCGCATCGTCGCCGCTGGCGGTGTTTCGTCGGCGGAAGAAATCGTGCAGCTTGAAAAGATCGGATGCGACGTGCAGCTCGGCATGGCGCTCTATACCGGAAAGGTTTCGCTTACCGATGCGTTTATCGGCTGTTTGAATTGGGATAAAGTCGATCTCATTCCGGTGATTGCGCAGAGCGTAAACGGAGAGGTACTTATGCTCGGCTATGCGAACCGCGCGGCCTTTGAAAAAACCTTTGAGACGAACAAACTGACTTTTTTCAGCCGTACGCGGGGAGTGCTGTGGACGAAGGGCGAGCACAGCGGTCACTGGCTTGAGGTGCGAAAACTTCGCGCGGACTGCGATCGGGACACGGTGCTTGCGACGGTCGTCCCTCACGGAGGTGTATGCCATACGGGCAGCTTTACCTGTTTTACGGGCGAAGCCGGCGAAGCGTCATCCGCCGGAAGATTGTACGATATTATCGCGGACAGGTTCGCGCATCCGAAGCCCGGCTCTTATACTGCGACGCTCGACGGAAAGCGCGTCCGCGAAAAGATTTTGGAAGAAGCCGACGAGTTGTGCAGCGAAGCCGAGTCGAAGCAGGATGTCGTGTGGGAAGTCGCGGATCTCTTTTATTTTATGAACGTACTCATGTACCGCGAAGGCGTTACCTGGCGTGACGTTTATGCAGAACTCGACAGACGACATAAGAGCACATAAATCCGAGCAGTGCGCAGGATTTATGTGCGCCTCCAATAAAAGAAAAACGCGCTAAGCGTTTTTCGCCTCCCGACTTATTTACAGATTCCGAGCAGTGTTCGTTCGCGGTTTTCCAAAAACTGAAGTTTTTGGAAAGTTTCCTTGATTTACTATGCGATGTTTAAAATTAAGTCTGTGCGATGTAAAGACTTAATTTTAAACTCGACAGGCTGTCGAAAAAGTAACCGACTTTTGAGACAGCCCGCCCACTACCGTATTTTTGCTACTCAAAAATGCGCAGCTGTTTTGCAAAGGTACGACACGGCATCCGTGTCGTGCATTGAATAAAAACAAAGTTTCCCGCGTTAAAATCGACACAAACGGGGCGTTGCGGGGTGTCCCCGCTGGAAGGGGCAGCGGACGACCGTATGAACGGAGCAAGCGGAGGCGCTCGCGGAGTGAAAAGGTCGGGAGCGAGGGGGAGACTTCCCCCCTTTGAAAAAACCGAACTTGAATGATCGTGCAATTACATCGGCGTTTCTTGTTCAGGATTTGCGAGTGATACGAGCGCAGTACTTTATGCGGTATGGTCTCTTTCTTGATAATGTACGATGCCGTACTTTCCGAGGAATTGCAGTCGTACCGTACAAGGCATCCGTTTCGGTGCTATTGTCTATGCGCGAGCACTATCCGTGCGATGACATCGCTTGCCGAAACGAAGGGATTGGCTTTTCCGATCGAGCGGTCTGCGACAAGGGGGATCGCTTCGAGCGTTTTGCCGTCGAGTACGTATTCGATACTGCCGTATTCGCTTCCGGCGCGTACGCCGCCTTCTATCGAACGCGGCAGGTTTACGAGTACGCGCACGGATCGGGCGGCGTCTTCAGGCGAGGCGCCCAGTATAAACGGAACGGTGAGCGCGGTAAAGTCGTAGGCGGGCGTGAGGTATGTCCACTGCGCTTTTGCGCCGGTGACGGGGATAAAATAGCGGTGCACGGCGTCGGTTTTTTTGCAGTCGGCAAAACGCGCAAACGCCCATTCCATGAGCGTCGTTCCGTCCTGTATGCGGTAGGCATCTCCCTCTTTTCTGTTTCGTCCCGGCCCGTTCATCGTTACCGATAAAAAGCGCGTCGTTCCGCGGTGCGCGGTGAGCGCGATGTTGTAGCCGCTTTCATCGATGTAGCCCGTCTTTAAGCCGTCGCAGCCTGCGAGCTTTCCGAGCAGCGCATTCGTGTTCTGCTGTGTAATGCCCATCGTGACCTTTTCGGGTAAGCCCTTTGAAAAATCCTGCGCGGTCGGTTTGCTTCGGTCTTCGATTGAGAGGTTGTGAATTTGGGGATAGGTAAACGAAAGGCGCGAATGGAATTTGACGAGGGTGTCCGGGAATTTTGTGATATACACGCGTGCGAGCATCGCCATTTCCCTCGCCGTCGTTTCGTTGTCGGCGCTGTAGCCGGACGCTTCGGAAAAATGCGTTTTCGTCAATCCCAAAAGCCGCATTTCGCCGTTCATGCGTTCGACAAAAGCTTCCATACTCCCTGCGATATAATAGGCGAGCGCGTAAGCCGCGTCGTTTCCCGAACACACGTCAAGTCCGGTTAATAATTCTTCGACAGTGACGATTTGATCTTTGCCTAAAAACATGAGCGACGAATGCGGCATCATATTGCACGCCCACGTTTCCGGCGGCAGCGGTACGATATCGCCGTAGGAAATATTTCCGCGTTCGATTTCCTGCATGACGACGTACATAACGGCGATCTTCGTCATCGATGCCGGCGGGATGATCCTGTCCGCTTTTTTTTCGTAGAGGATGCTGCCGCTTGCGACGTCGATGAGGATGGCCGACCCCGCTTCGACGGAAAGCTTTGCCGGAACGACGGGGTAGGGGAGCGGTTTTAAAATATCGTTTCGTGCGGGATACGCTTTGTCGAGCGCATCGTCGAGCAGCTTTCGCTCGTCTTCGGTGAGCTCTCTCGGAGGAGCCGCCTGTTTGAATCGATAGAGGCGGAGTCCCACAGTTCCGACGAACGAGACGACCAACACAGCAGCGAAAATAATAATTATTAATCGTATGCGCCGGACGACGCTTCCGCTTTGCGAGGATGATTTCGGTCGTGCCGCGTTCCGTCCGCCGTTTTTCCGGGGCTTTGGTCTTATCTTGACGTCTTTTTGTTCGCTCATCTTTTTACCGTCGTTTCGTTCCTTATAAATGCGGCATTGCAGAAAATGTCGATTTCCGAAAATGCCGCATACGTGCGCGGGCCTCGCGACGAGCGCGTAAGCGTGAAGTTTTCAAGCAGCGCATTCGTATATCCGCAAGTTTTCAAATCCGTGCGCTCCGGTTTCGAAGGAGCATATCGGCGAGGACGATGGCTGTCATCGCTTCGATGACGGGAACGATCCTCGGACACAGGCATGCGTCGTGCCGCCCTTCGACCGATATGTCGCTGTCGAAATAGGCGCCGTCTTTTTCGCGCACCGTTTTCTGTGTAAGTGAAATGCTCGGCACGGGTTTTATCGCCGCGCGGAAAACGATATCGTTTCCGTTCGATATGCCGCCGAGTATGCCGCCTGCGTTATTTGAAAGAAATTCGACTTTGCCGTCTTTGCTTTTCATCGCGTCGTTGTTTTCGCTTCCCGTAAGGAGTGCCGCGCCGAATCCCGTACCGAATTCGATGCCCTTAACCCCGCCGATCGACAGAACGGCTTTGGCAAGTTCCGCGTCGAGTTTGTCGAAGACGCTTTCACCGAGGCCTGCGGGAACGCCGCTCGCCGTACATTCGACGATGCCGCCCGCGCTTTCGCCTTTTACACGCAGTTCTGCTACGCGCGCTTCCATCAATTTTGCGGCTTCTTCATCACATGCACGAAAGGAAGTGCGTTCGACCGCATCCATATCGCGCGCTTTGCACGAAATGCCGGCTGCGGAAATCGTATACGCTTTGACTTTTATGCCCGCCGTTTGCAGTACTGCGTTTGCGACGGCACCTGCGGCGACGCGCGAAGCCGTTTCGCGCCCGGACGAGCGTCCGCCGCCCCTCCAGTCGCGTACGCCGTATTTTTTGAAATACGTATAATCGGCGTGTCCGGGACGGAACACGTGCGCGAAGTCGGAATAGTCTTCGGATTTTTGGGAATTGTTTCGTATTACCATCGCGATAGGCGTTCCTTCCGATACGCCTTCGAAGACGCCCGAAAGGATTTCCGCTTTATCGCTTTCATTTCGCGATGTAACGGCGGGATTTTGTTTTCCGCCGGTTGTCCCCGGTTTTCGCCTGTCGAGCGCTCTCTGTATGCCGTCCGCATCGATATGTATGCCTGCGGGACAGCCGTCTATGACGACTCCGATTGCGCTTCCGTGGCTTTCGCCGAATGTCGTAACGCGGAAGATTGTTCCGAACGTATTGCCTGCCATAACTTGAGTATAGCATAAAAGCGGGAGACGGGAAACACGGTTTTGGAGAAGCAGCTGTCTTTCGGTGAGATATTTGAAGTTTTCGTTCTTTGGGATAATACTCCGATAACTCCGCGTACGGTTTATTTTATTAATTTTTTTAAAACCGTATCTTTTTGCCGCCAGTTTTTATCGACTTTCACTTGCAGGTCGAGATCGACAGCGTAATCGAAGACTGTGCGGAATCTGTTGATCGATGCCGTACGGATCGCTTTTATCATCGAGGCGCCCTTACCGATGACGATGCCTTTTTGGCTTTCGCGTTCGACGCAGATGCTCGCTCTCACCCACAGCCGTTTGCCGCCGTCTTTCATTTCCATATCCATGATATCGACATAGAGGCAGTGCGGTATTTCTTCTTCGAGGCGGTTGATCGCTTCTCCCCGTATGATTTCCGCAATGCGAAAGCCGACGTCCTGATCGGTGTAGTATTCCCTCGGATACAATTCGGGTGCGACGGGCGCGAGTTCGTACAGCGCTTTCAGCACATCGTCGATGTTTTCATCGTTTTTTGCCGATACGGCGATGACTCTCTTTTCAGGAATTTCAGACAGTGCGTTTTTTATAAAGGCGATGGCATCGGAGGTTTTTGCGTTCGGCGCGTCGCGCTTGTTGACTGCGACGACGGTACGGTCGGCAAAGGGTTTGACGAGTTCGGCGACGAGCGCTTCTTCTTCTCCCGCAGCTCTCGTACTGTCGATGATGTAGAGCAGAGCATCGGCGGTTTTCAGCTGTTCGGCTGCAATCGATTTCAATTTGAGATTGAGTTTTTTTTCGCTCGCGTGGTAGCCGGGCGTGTCTATGCATACGAGCTGGCCGAGCGACGTATTGATGATGCCGCGGATCGCATCGCGCGTCGTCTGCGGTATTTCCGATACGATGGATACGAGTTCTCCGCACGCCGTATTGAGAAAGGTCGATTTGCCTGCGGAAGGCCGTCCGATGATTGCGACGATGCCCGCTTTCCGTCCGCCGCTTTGTGCCGTGTGTTCCGTATTCATGTATGCATCACAGTATAGCGATATGACGTATGCGCGGCTACTCGGCGCTTGCATGCCGGTAATGTACGCAGCCGATATGCATAGGTGCAACGCGGCAATGTACGCAGCCGATGTACTTACGCGCAATGTACGCACGTATAACAGGCAATGTTGCCATGGAAATCAATTTTGTAAACGGTTTTTCCATTTTTTAACGGAGACGATACGACACGGTGCCGTGCATTGAACGAAATCCCTATTATTCTTTCATAAAAAGCGCGTATTTTATCACTTTGCAGGCGATATATAGTGCAGAGGCCTTCCTCGCCGCGCTATCTCAATAATCAAGGATATCCCCATGCAATATACCCATAAACCCGTCGAAGAACTCACCTTTACCGACGACTTTATGTTCGGCACGGTCATGAAAAACAGAACGATTTGCAAAGGTGTCATCGAACGCCTCCTACATATCAAAGTCGGTAAAATAGAATACCCCTCGCTCCAAAAAACGATAGCACCCTTTTACGAAAGCAAGGGTATACGCCTCGACGTCTATGTCTCCGACCCCGAGCGTGTCTTCGATATAGAAATACAAACGTCGATTCCCCCGTCTCTTCCCAAACGTACCCGCTATTACCAAAGCCTTATGGATGTCGATAACCTCTTGAGAGGTCAGAGTTATGCGGAATTAAAAGAGAGCTATGTCATCTTTATCTGTACACAGGATCCTTTCGGCAAGGGTTTGCCTGTGTATACGTTCCACAACGTATGCAGTGAAGACGGCACGCTTTTTCTTGATGACAAAAGCGTCAAGGTGTTTTATAATGTAGGTGCCTACGGTAAAGAGAAAGAAGTTGAATTGAGCGCTTTGTTGGAATATCTTTGCGAGAGGCGGGCGACGAGCGGTTTTACACAGCACATCGATGCGCTTGTCGAAGAGTCAAAACGGAACGAAACGTTCAGGAGCCGGTATATGTCGTTGAATATCAGAGAAGATGACTTACGTATGGCAGGTGAAAAGATCGGTTTTGAGCGGGGCATACGCAGAGGTCGCCGTGACGGTATTGCCGCAGGGGCGTATCAAGCAAAGCGGGAAACGGCAAAAATTTTATCGGATATGCAACTGGGCATTGAAGTGATAGCGAAAGCGACCGGTCTCTCAGAAGCGGAAATCGAAAAACTGTAGTGTCATTTGCTTAAAAAAAAGCTCGACCTCCAAGTTCTTCGGGTAAAAATTGATTTCCGTGCAATGTTGCTTTTTATTATTATCTTATGATAAAATACCGCCCATGGATGCTTCTCGTGTGCTTGCAGGCAGGCCCATGCAATGCGGCGCCGTCGTCGCGGACGGAGGCGTGAACTTTTCGCTGTTCAGCAGAAATGCGACGCGCGTCGTGCTCTATCTTTTCGACTCGCCTGATGCAAAAACATTTTGCGATACGATCGAATTCGATCCGAAAATCAATAAAACCGGCGACGTGTGGCACGTTTTTATCAAAGATTTGAAAGAGGGAGCGCTTTATCTGTATCGCATCGACGGGCCGTACAACCCTCCTGCAGGCGATCGGTTCAATTTCAATAAATATCTTTTCGATCCGTGCGCAAAAGCGTTTACGAACGGTTCCGTATTCCGCTCCTACCGCACGCAGCGTGAACACGGGAAAGCCGGTATCGAAAACGGCCTTCTTTCCGACTTGTCCGATTTTCCGAAATGCGTCGTTATCGACGATGCCGATTTCGATTGGCAGGGCGATAAGCCGCTCGGGAGACCGCTCTCAGAAACAATCATCTACGAAGCACATGTCAGGGGCTTTACCCGTTCTCCGACGTCCGGCGTGCAAAATCCCGGCACGTACCGCGGCTTTATCGAAAAGATTCCCTACCTCTCCTACCTCGGCGTTACGGCCGTCGAGCTTATGCCGATATTCGAATTCGACGAAGCGGAAAACGAACGCGTAAACCCGCGTACGGGACAATTATTGACAAATTATTGGGGCTACAATACGATCGGTTTTTTTGCGCCGAAAACGTCTTATGCTGCGGATACGTCTCCGGGAGGGGCGGTGCGGGAGTTCAAAGAACTCGTGCGGGAATTGCACCGCGCGGGGATCGAAGTGATCCTCGACGTCGTATACAATCATACGGCGGAAGGAAACGAACACGGGCCGACTTTTTCTTTCCGCGGCATCGAAAACGGCGTATATTACATGCTGCCTCAAAACCAAAAGCAATACTATGCCGATTATTCGGGCTGCGGCAATACGGTGAACGCGAATCATCCGACGGTGAGCGAATTCATCCTTGCGAGTTTGAGGCACTGGGTCGTCGATATGCACGTCGACGGATTTCGTTTCGACCTTGCGACGATATTAAGCCGCTCCGAACTCGGTCATTTTATCGCTTCGGGGCAGCTGCCTTATGCGATCGCCGAAGACCCGCTTCTCGCCGAAACGAAGATTATCGCCGAACCGTGGGATGCCGGCGGCGGCTATGCAGTCGGTTCTTTTGCGGGGGGCAGGTGGTGCGAGTGGAACGGAAAATTCCGCGACGATATGCGCCGCTTTATCAGAGGTGATGACCGCTCCGCGACGGAAGCTGCGACGCGGATGACCGGCAGTTCGGATTTGTATAAAGCGAACGGACGTTCTCCGACGAATTCCATCAATTACATCACGTCGCACGACGGTTTTACGATGTACGATTTGGTGAGCTATAATGTAAAGCATAACGAAGAAAACGGAGAGGGAAACCGCGACGGCAGCGACGACAATTTCAGCTACAATAACGGTTTCGAAGGCGATTCGACGAACCCGAAAATCGTGGCGGTGCGCCGCCGGAAAATAAAAAATTTTCTTACCTGTCTGTTTCTTTCGCAGGGAACGCCGATGCTCCTTTCGGGCGATGAGATGATGAGAACGCAGCGGGGCAACAATAACGCATATTGTCAGGACAACGAAACGTCGTGGATCGACTGGCACGGCTGCGATAAAAACAAGGACATATTGCTGTATACGAAAATGCTGATCGAACTGCGTAAAGCGTATTCGCTGTTCCGCCGCAATACGTTTTTTACGGATTCGTCGGAAATCACGTGGTACGATGCGAGCGGAAAAAATCCCGATTGGGCGAAGCTCGACCGATTTCTTGCATTTAAAGTCGATGAAGCGGCCGACGGCATCGGCGTCAACGAAATCTACTTTGCGATAAATACCGACATCTACGATTTGACGGTTACGCTGCCTTCTCCCGCGAGCGGAAACGTATGGTACCGCATCGCCGACACGTCGATCGACGGAGAAGACGCGGTTCGGAAACAGGGAGACGAAGAATTGTTAAAGGAACAGTACCGCTATGTTTTGCCTTCCGACAGCCTCGTACTGTTGATAAGTAAACGGAGCCTCTGAAAAGCGAAGCGATTTTTAGAGGTGTCGTCGATTTTTTAATTAAGTTTAAGGAGATAGGCGTATGCAGTTCAGCGCTGAAGAGTTCAAACGTAATCTTGAAAAAAGACTTCACGACCGTTACGGAAAAAATATTGCACGGGCGACGAAATACGATCTGTTCGATGCGGTTGCCGCTTCCGTGCTCGATCCGATCGTCAAAAATTGGATGGCCACGAGGGAAGCGTACGAAGCGCATCCGGTACGGCAGCTTTATTATTTTTCCGCAGAGTTTTTAATGGGACGCGCGTTCGGCAACAACCTCATCAACGCGGGGATCGAAAAGCAGGTAAAAGAAGTGCTCAAAGACATGAGCATCGATTACGATATGATCGAAGACAGAGAACCCGACGCGGGTCTCGGAAACGGAGGACTCGGCCGGCTCGCCGCGTGTTTTCTCGACAGCCTCGCAACGCTCGATTATCCCGGTCACGGCTACGGCATCCGCTACGAATACGGCATGTTCGAACAGAGAATCGAAAACGGCCGGCAAGTCGAATACCCCGACCGCTGGCTCAAGCACCGCGATCCGTGGGAAGTGAAGCGAAGCGATTTGGCGGTAACCGTCCGCTTCGGCGGTACGATCGTGTACGACAGAACGCCCGACGGCCGCATGCACTTTTCTTTGCAAAACGCGGAAGAAGTGACGGCCACTCCTTACGATACGCCGATCGTCGGCTACGATACGAACACGGTGAATACGCTGAGATTGTGGGAAGCTTCTTCTCCGAACGGTTTTGACCTCCAGCTGTTCAACGATATGCAGTACAACCGCGCGGTCGAAAAACAAAACAGCGCCGAAAACATCAGCCGCGTACTCTATCCGAACGACAGCGGACCGAGCGGAAAAGCGCTCCGCCTCAAACAGCAGTACTTTTTTTCGTCGGCGAGTTTGCAGGATTTGACGCGCGCCTATGTTTCGCGCTTCGGAACCGATTTCGGCAAATTCGCCGAACTGCACGTCATCCAGCTGAACGACACCCATCCTGTCGTAGCGATTCCCGAACTGATGCGCATCCTCATGGACGAATACAACGTCGGCTGGGACGATGCGTGGAATGTCGTGACTCATACCTTTGCGTATACGAATCACACGATCCTCGCCGAAGCGCTCGAAAAGTGGCCGATCGAAATTTTTCAAGGCCTGCTCCCGCGCGTGTATCAAATCGTCGAAGAGATCAACCGGCGTCTGCTCATTTCGCTTCGCGAAAAATATCCGAACGATTTCGAACGGCATCAAAAATTGTCTATCATCAACAACGGACACGTCTTTATGGCGTGGCTTGCGATCCATTCGTGCTTCAGCGTAAACGGAGTCGCCGAACTCCACACGGAATTATTAAAAACGCGGGAACTGAAAGAGTGGTACGAACTCTATCCCGAAAAATTCAACAATAAAACGAACGGCATCACGCAGCGGCGCTGGCTTTTAAATGCGAATCCCTCTCTTGCGGAATTCATCACGGCGCGCATCGGAGGAGGCTGGGAAAAAGATTTGACGAAGCTCAAAGCCCTCGATCGTTTTTCAAGCGATGAAGCTTCTCTTAGGGAGCTTACGGCGATCAAAAGATCGAACAAACAGCGCTTGGCCGAATATCTCAAGCATACGCAAAACGAATTCCTCGATCCCGACAGCATTTTCGATGTGCAGGTAAAACGCCTCCACGAATACAAACGCCAGCTTTTGAATGTGCTGCACATCATGTATCTGTATAACCGCATCATCGACGATCCCGATTTCAACCCGCCGCCTCAAACCTTTATTTTCGGTGCGAAAGCGGCGTCGGGCTACCGCAGGGCGAAGACGATAATCAAACTGATCAACACCGTCGCCGACCGCGTCAACAACGACAGGCGCGTGCACGGGAAAATCCGCGTCGTATTCGTCGAAAACTACCGCGTCAGCGTTGCGGAAAAAATCTTTCCGGCTGCCGACGTTTCCGAACAGATATCGACTGCGGGCTTTGAAGCGTCCGGTACGAGCAATATGAAGTTTATGGTAAACGGCGCGCTCACGCTCGGTACGATGGACGGCGCGAATATCGAAATTGTCCATGAGGCCGGAAAAGAAAACGCGTTCGTATTCGGACTTTCCGCCGAAGAAATTATTAAAATGGAAAACGAGCACAGCTATAATCCGCAGGAATACTTGGGACGGAACCCCGAACTTTCCCGCGTCGTACAGCAGCTCGTCGACGGTACCTACGATCCGACGCATCAGGAATTCAAAGAGCTTTACGATTCGCTCGTCTACGGCGTCGAAGGTCAGCGCCCTGACGTGTTCTACGTGCTTGCGGATTTCGACGCATACTGCAAAGCTCACGAAGAAGTCGAAGTATCTTATCAAAATACGAAAGAGTGGGCGCGGAAAGCGCTTATCAATATTGCGAACAGCGGCAAATTTTCTTCCGACCGCACGATCGAAGACTACGTGCGCGATATTTGGCATCTTAAAAAAGTGACGCCGCTTGCCGACGTATGAACGAAAAGCGCGTATCGTTTTTTGCGGGAGCAGGGCTGCTCCTTGCAGCGTGCATTTGGGGATTTGCGTTCGTCGTCGTAAAAGACAGCCTCGACTATATCGGCGCGATCTATATGCTCGCTTTTCGTTTTTCGATCGCGGCGGCGGCCCTCGCCCTTATCTTCGTGCGCTCTCTCAAACTGATCGATGCTTCGTATTGGAAGCGCGGGGCGATCCTCGGCGCTCTGTTGTTTTTTGCCTACGCGCTGCAGACGGTCGGCTGCGATTACACGACCGCCGGAAAAAACGCATTTCTCACGACCGTGTACGTAATGCTCGTGCCGCTTTTCGGCTGGCCGCTTTATAAAAAATTTCCGGGCGGACACGTCTTTGCCGCCGCCGCGATTTCGCTTTTGGGCATCGGTTTGCTCGCGCTTTCAAAAAGCGAATCATCGCTCCTTTCGATCAATTTCGGCGACGCCCTTACGCTCGGCTGCGGCGTTTTTTACGCGCTGCACATTCTCTATACGGCCGAATGCAATGCCCGTCACGATCCGATCGTGCTCACCGTTTTGCAGTTCTTTTTTGCCGCCGTCTTTTCCTGGACCGCAGCCTTTTTCTTTGATGGCGCCTTTCCGGCTGCAGCCGTAAAAAATACGCGCGTTATCGTTTCGATGCTCTACCTCGGTCTTTTCAGCACGATGATTTCCTTTGCGCTGCAGAACGTCGGCTTAAAATACGTCCGCTCCTCTTTTGCCGCTCTCCTCCTTTCGTTCGAATCGGTGTTCGGCGTGCTGTTCAGTACCGTCCTTTTGCACGAGCGTTTGACTTCGCGCATGACCGCAGGCTGCATTCTCATCTTTTTTGCCGTCATCCTCGCCGAAACGAAATTCGATTTCGGATCGAAAACGGCACGATAAAACAGGATCGCAGCGGTTTACGGACGGCACCTATGTGCGATCCCGCCCTCCGCGGCTCACTCGCGCTCGGCCTCCTCGCTCGCTTACGCTCGCTCCGGTGGCTGCCTGCGGCACCGCTCCGGTCGGGCGTAGGCGGCATTGCAGGAAGTGCGCGTGCGCGCACACGTATATCCGCGAGTTTTCTTTATGAAAACTCGAAGTTAAACGAGCCGCGCCATTTCAGCGGCTCGTTTAAACGTTGACATTTTGTATGCCAAATTTTATACTTTCGCAGGCGGACAAAACTGCGTACGCAGTCTTTTGTCCCTTTTTGTTTTTTCCAACAGGAGGAATACAATATGAAAAGGATTATGTTTGCGGTTTTTGCCGCGCTCGCGTTATTCGGCGTACTTTCGTGTTCGAAAAAAGCGCAGGTGAACATCGCTTCGGCGGAAGATCTGAACGGCAAAAAAATCGGATGCCAGGCAGGAACAACGGGTGAAATCTATGTTCAGGAAAACGTAAAAGGCGCGACGCTGAAATCGTTTAAGACGGGTATGGATGCGGCTCTCGATTTGAAAAACGGCGCGATCGACGCGATAGTTCTCGACGAACTGCCTGCAAAAGAAATCGTAAAGCGAAACCCCGATTTAAAGGTACTCGACATCCGCTTTGCAGCCGAAGAATATGCGATCGCCGTAAAAAAAGGAAATACCGCTTTGCTCGATTCGATCAACAAAACGATTTCCGCGATGAAAGCGGACGGAACCTATGAAAAACTCGTGAACGCGTTTATGCCTGCCGACGGCGCCATCGTCGTTCCCGAAGCAGTCCCGTCGAACGGAAGTGAAATTATTAAAATGGGAACCAATGCGGCTTTCCCCCCGTTTGAATATATCGAAGGCACGGATCCCGTCGGCTTCGACGTGACGATGAGTCAGATGGTTGCACGCGACTTCGGAAAAAAACTGCAAGTCGTCGATATGGCTTTCGACGGATTGATCGCGGCGCTTCAGTCGGATGCGATCGATTTTATTGCGGCGGGTATGACCGCGACCGACGAGCGCAGAAAGAACGTCGATTTTTCCGAACCGTACTATTCGTCGAATCAGGTCATCATCGTTCGAAAATAATTAATCAATCTACGATGCTTTTGAGCCGGACGCTGCGTTCGGTTCGAAGCGGTTTTAAGAGGAGCGGATTGTGTTTCAAATGTTCTATGACACGATGATTGCGAATATGCGCTGGAAGCTCATATTTTACGGGCTCGGCACGACGCTGCTCATTGCGATTTGCGCCGTCCTCATCGGTTCGGTGCTCGGCTGCACATTCGCCCTTTTTAAGATTTCAAAAAACAAAGTGCTGCAAAAGATTTCGCAAATTTATACGACGGTCATACGCGGTATACCGATGGCGACGCAGCTGATGATTTTCTATTTTGTAATCTTTTCTCCGATCGGCATGAGCAATGCGGTTCTTGTCGCGATCATTGCCTTCGGTATCAATTCCGGCGCATATTGTACGGAAATCTTCCGCGCAGGCATTCAAGGAGTCGATGCGGGACAGACGGAAGCGGGGCGCTCGCTCGGTCTTTCGTGGAGGCAGACGCTTGTTAAAATCGTTATGCCGCAGGCGTTCCGCGTCATCATTCCGACGTATACGAGCGAGTTTATCGCCCTTATCAAAGAAACGTCGGTTGCGAGTTTTATCGCGGTAGTCGATCTGCAAAAAGCCTGCGACAATATCCGCAACGCTACGTACAACGCATGGCTTCCGCTTTTGTCGTGTGCGGCGGTTTATCTCTGCCTTACGGTCGGATTGACAAAACTGTTTTCGATTTTCGAGAGAAGGATGGCGCGCAGTGATCGAAGTTAAAAACTTAATAAAAAAATTCGGAGGAGAAGCCGTTCTAAACGATATTTCGGAAACGATCGTTAAAGGCGAAAAGATCGTCATCATCGGGCCTTCGGGTGCGGGCAAGAGTACGTTTTTACGCTGCCTCAATCTCCTCGAACGTCCGGATGCCGGCCGCATTTTTTTTAACGGCGTCGATATAACCGCCGAAAAGGCGAACGTCGACGAACTGCGCGCAAAGATGGGCATGGTATTTCAGCACTTCAATCTTTTTCCGCACTTGACCGTTTTGCAGAACATCACGCTCGCACCCGTCACGCTCAAGCGGCAAACGAAGAGCGAAGCCGAAGCGAACGCGATGAAACTCCTCGCAAGAATCGGTCTTGCCGATAAAGCTTTTACTTATCCGTCGAAATTATCCGGCGGGCAAAAACAGCGTATCGCAATCGTACGCTCGCTCGCGATGAATCCCGACGTGATGCTCTTTGACGAACCGACAAGCGCGCTCGATCCCGAAATGGTCGGCGAAGTGCTCAACCTCATGAAAGGGCTTGCCGAAGAAGGCATGACGATGGTCGTCGTTTCGCACGAAATGGGATTTGCGCGGGAAGTCGCTACGCGTGTGCTCTTTATGGACGGAGGCATCATTGCGGAATCGGGAACCCCTGACGATATTTTCAACCGGCCGAAGTGCGAACGGCTGCAGCAGTTTCTAAAATCGGTTTTGTAAACGGGCGCTTTTGAGAAAACGGTTGGATTTTCAGCGGTGTCCGAATAATTATTAATCTTATGTCTGATACGCCTTTGTTGTTTTCGCCGAAAGATTTGCGGCGTCTCATTTTGCCGCTCATCGTCGAACAGCTCCTTTCGATATTCCTCGGCATGGCCGATATCGTTATGGTGTCGACGCTCGGCGAAGAAGCGGTATCGGGCGTCTCGCTCGTAGATTCCCTGAACGTATTGCTCGTCCAGCTCTTTGCAGCCCTCGGTACGGGAGGCGCCGTCGTCGCCTCTCAGTATATCGGGCACGGTGCTCACGATATGGCATCCAAAACCGCAAAGCAGCTTCTTTATACGATCGTCGCCGCCTCTCTTGCCGTTTTGACGCTCTGTCTCGCGTTTAACCGTCAGCTCCTTTCGTTTTTATTCGGCAGTATCGATGACGGCGTTATGAACGCTTCCCGCACGTATTTTTTTATTACGATTTTTGCGCTCCCTTCGATCGGTTTGTACAACGCGTGCGCGGCGCTGTTCCGCGCTCAGGGTAATTCCCGCGTGTCGATGTTCATCTCTCTGCTGATCAATGTATTGAATATCGGCGGCAATGCGATCCTGCTCTACGGCTTTCGATGCGGTGTCGAAGGAGTGGCGTTTCCGACGCTCGTGTCGCGCACGGCGGCGGCCGTCGTTTTGCTCGCGCTTTTGTACAAGGGCGGAACATACAACGGACAACCGGCCGTTTCGATACGCGGCATATTCCGTTTCGAATTCGACGGAGGGATCATCAAACGCATCCTCTCGATCGGAGTCCCGAACGGACTTGAAAACAGCATGTTCCAAATCGGAAAGATACTTGTGCTTTCCCTCATCGCAACGTACGGCACTACGGCGATCGCCGCAAACGCCGCGGCGAATACGCTTTCTTCGTTCGAAACGCTGCCGGGTTCCGCAATGAGCCTTGCCATGCTGACGGTGGTCGGCCAGTGTATCGGTGCGGGAAAAACGGAACAGGCCGAATACTATACGAAAAAACTGCTCGCGCTCGCATTCGCTTCGATTGCCGTGTTGAATATTCCGTTTCTTTTATGTGCGCGCTCCCTTTTGCGTCTGTATGCGCTTTCAGCCGAAACGACGCGCCTTGCATGGTATATGACGCTTTTGCACGGCGTGTGCGCCATGCTCATTTGGCCCGTATCCTTTACCTTTCCGAATTCGCTCCGCGCTGCGGGAGACGCCGTGTTTACGATGATCGTTTCGATGATTTCGATGTGGGCGGTACGAATCGGTATGAGCTACGTACTCGATCGGACGAATATGTTCGGCCTTATGTCGAGATTCGGCTGGCCCCCTTCGTTCGGCGCGCTCGGAGTTTGGTTTGCGATGATACTCGATTGGATCGTGCGCTCGTCGTGCTTTGTGTACCGCTTCCGAAGCGGCAAATGGAAAGGAAAGCGCGTCATATAAAAAACCGCCGCAGTGCGCGGCGGCCGAAATTATTAATAAATTGCGTCGGACGGTTTTATCTCACGGCTGAAATCGTAACTTTTTGTACGCCTTCGGAATACGGCGCGACCGTATAGGGCTCGAAATAAACGGTGAGCGTTTTACCGTCGTACGTGAACGTTTGGTAATTGCCCGCTTCAGGGATGGTGCCTTCGGCGATCCAGTCCGTGCGCGCTTTTTTCGCTTCGGTGCCGTTTCCGCCGTAGCTTAAGCGCTTCATAAAATAATCTTTGCATTGCGTTGCTATATCTTTGACCGATAAGCCGGACGCTTCCGTGATCGACACTTCTTTTTTCAGCGCTTTGTCGTAGGTGATCGAGTCGAGCAGCGTTTCTCCGTGCGCGCCTCCTTCATAGCGGTACGCCGTAAAAAGCATCGAAATATACTTGTCGCTCACGATGATAGAATCGCAGGTGACTGCGTATTCAAAGGGCGGAATTTTTTCGGCGGAAGCGTTCTTTGCGCTTTCGAGTTCACGCCGCGTCTTTTGTGCGGACGATTTGAAATCGTTGTACGCGCCGAGCGTGCGCGATTTGATAAGAGAATTGAGATCGTCGAATCCCGCAAACTGAGGATAAGCGATTTTCGCTTCGAAGACGGCATTTTTTTCGGAAACCGTCGTCATTTTGTAAGGAGCCGCTCCCTTTTGAGATGCGGTTTGACATCCTGCAAATACAAGAGCCGCAAGTACTGCAGAATACACGATGTGTTTTGTTTTCATAAAAACCCCTTTTGTCAAACGGCGGCGATTGTATTAAAACGGATACGCATCTGCGCTTGCCGTTTCCGATTTACCGCCTATTCACATAAATGAAAAAAAATATTACTATCAATAGTTACAAGGGAGTCTGCATGATTTACGGTATTTTAATCGAAGGCTTGATATACGGCATCATGGTGCTCGGTGTCTTCGTGTCTTTCCGAGTTATCAATTTTTGCGATATGACGGTCGACGGGGCTTTTCCGCTCGGCGGCTGTATTCTTGCCGCGTGTTTGCTGCACGGCATACCGCCCGTTTTCGCGCTTTCGCTCGCATTTTTCGGCGGCGCTTTTGCGGGGCTCGTCACAACGCTCATCTATACGCGCTTTCGCATACCCGATCTGCTTGCGGGCATCCTCGTCATGACGATGCTTTATTCGATCAATCTCCGCGTCATGTCGAACCGTGCGAACATATCGTTTTTGCGCATCGAAACGGTGTTTTCGAAGAGCGCCGCATGGACGGAACGCGTCTTTCCCGCACTTCCTCCGGAAGCCGGCATCCTTTTGTTTTTAATAATTTTCGTCGCCGTCTTAAAAGGACTCCTCGATCTCTTTTTTCATACCGACATGGGCTTGACGATGGGCGCGCTCGGAGCGAACGAACAGATGGTCGTTTCGCAGGGTGTCGATCCGAAAATACTCCGCGGTATCGGCGTGTCTTTCGGCGACGGACTTGCTTCTCTTTCGGGTGCCTTTGCCGCAATGTACAACGGCTTTGCGGATGTGGGAAGCGGTACGGGCGTCATCGTCGGAGGGCTTGCCTCCCTCATGCTCGGAGAGTTTATCATCCGTTCGAATAAGATTTCGATGCAGACGCTCCGCGTTTTACTCGGATCGATTTTATACCGCGCGCTCATGTTCGCAGGCAGAAGCTACGGCTACCGGATCGGCTTGACGAGCAACGATTTGAAACTCGTTACCGGCTTACTTATCATTTTGTGCCTCGTCATATCCAATTTGAAAGGCAAGGCGAATCTTAAATCACATCTTTTACGTCCGGCGAAAGCGGGAGGCGATCAATGATTGAATTGAGAAATATAGCGATAACGTTCAATCCCGGCACCGCAGACGAAAACACGGCGCTTAAAAATATCAATTTGACGATCAATAAGGGCGATTTTATCACGGTGATCGGATCGAACGGAGCGGGAAAGTCGACGCTGTACAATGTCATCGCAGGTACCCTTTCTCCGACTGCCGGAACGATTTCGCTTTCGATGAACGGTTCCGTGCGCGACATCACGAAAGACGAAGAATACAAACGGGCACTGTACATAGGGCGCATCTTTCAAGATCCTCTGCTCGGCACTGCGGGGAAAATGTCGCTTGAAGACAATATGATGATATGCAGCAAAAAAGGCTGGAAGGGTTTGAAGATCGGCTTGAATGCCCGCACTCGCTCATATTTCCGCAGCGAGCTCAAACAGCTGAACATGGGACTTGAAGAGCGCCTTTCCGACAATGTCGAACAGTTTTCAGGCGGACAGCGTCAGGCGCTGACGCTGCTCATGGCGGTTATGTCGCGTCCGGCTCTTCTTTTGCTCGACGAACACACTGCAGCCCTCGATCCTTCGAACGCCGCCCTCGTTATGAATTTGACGAAGCGCTTTGCGGAATCCTACGATCTCACCGTGATGATGGTGACGCACAATATGCAGCACGCGCTCGACTACGGCAATCGTCTTATCATGATGGACAAAGGCGAAATCATCTTCGACATAGCCGGAGACGAAAAAAAGAATTTGACGATGGACGATATCGTACAGCGCTTCCGAGCCATAAAGAAGACGGCGCTTACGAGCGACCGCATGATATTGCAGTAAATCGCACAGTATTCATTTACGAAAAAATCCGGCCGAAGCGCCGCCTTGCCGCCCCTGCCCGAAATGCCGCTTGCCGTTTATGCGGAGAAGCGTTATACTTTTCAGCGCAGATGTTACGTTTGTGATAGCCTACAGCCGAATCCCTTGCGGCGGCATTACCGGCGCCCACGGCGCGCCGCGTATCAGCATCGACAAAGTATATCAATTACCGAAATTATTATTTTTCCTCGAGGTGTTCTATGAACAAGTATTTCAAACGGTATGTAGTCGATGCGTTCGGCGGAATGTCGCTCGGCCTTTTTTCCACGCTCATCATCGGACTGATTATAAAGCAGATCGGAGGATTTTTTCCGTCCGCAGATGCTTTGGGCGGCGCAGGCGGTACGAGCGTATATGCATCTCTTGCGTATGCGGGAAGATTTTTTAAGCTCACGGGTCAAGTGCTCACCGTACTCACGGGAGCCGGAATCGCGTGCGGAGTTGCGCATTCGCTCGGTGCGCCGAAGCTTGCTTTGTACGGAAGCATCCTCACCGGTACGATCGGCGCGTATTCCGTAAAATGCGCCGCCTATTTGAGCGCAGGGCAGTCGGCCTTTATCGCGGAAAACGGAAGCGTGCTTTTGGCGGGGCCGGGCGATCCGCTCGGCGCTTTTGCCGCGGCTTTAGTCGGCGCCGAATGCGGAAGGCTCGTCGCGGGAAAGACTAAAATCGATATCGTCGTCGTACCCGCCGTAACCGTCATCGCAGGCGCCGCCGCCGCATTGCTCTTCGGGCCCGCTCTTGCATCCGCATCGGCAGCTCTCGGAAGCGGCATACAGAAGGCGACGGAACTCGAACCCTTTTGGATGGGCATCGTGCTTTCCGTCGTTATGGGGATGATTTTGACGCTGCCCATAAGTTCCGCTGCCGTCGCGATCATACTCGGCATGACGGGGATTGCGGGAGGAGCTGCGACTGCGGGCTGCTGTGCGCAGATGATAGGCTTTGCCGTCATCAGCTTCCGCGACAACGGCTTTAACGGTTTTTTCGCGCAGGGACTCGGAACGTCCATGCTGCAGATCCCGAACATTTGCAAAAACCCCTTTATATGGATTCCGCCGACTCTCGCTTCGGCGATCACCGGCCCCCTCGCGTCGTGTCTCTTTAAGATGCGCACGCTTCCTGCGGGAGCGGGTATGGGAACGAGCGGACTTGTCGGACCGATCATGACCTTTCAAGCGATGCAGGGAGCGGAGAGCGCCCCTCTTATAATCCTAAAGATAATCGCAGTCGATGTGATTTTCCCGGCCGTACTCGCATACGTTTTTTATGCGGTACTCCGCGCTCGCGGCTTGATCCGCGACGGGGATATGAAACTCGACGCATAGCGGAAATCCGTACGATGATGTGCGGCTCATCCGCGCTCCGTACGCGCGTCGGCGGAAATCCGTACGGCAAGACATGAAAGAGCGAATATGCTAAAATAGATCATCCTGTCATATCCAGTTGGAGGATCATAATGACCAGTTTCGGTATGTGGGGCATCATTCCCCCGCTTTTAACAATCGTGCTTGCTTTCGTCACCAAAGACGTGATCGTATCGCTCTTTTTGGGCATTTTGTCTGGCACGCTTATCGTCGCGGGGGGGAATCCCGCCCTTGCGCTCATGCATTTGACCGATGCGCTCGCTGCTTCTCTCGCCGACGGATGGAACATCCGCATTTTCCTTTTTTGCGCGCTGCTCGGAGGCCTTGTCGGTATGCTTTCGAAGACCGGGGCGGCCGGCGCTTTCGGCAAATGGGCGTCGCTGAAGTTGAAGACGAGCAAGGGATCGCTTGTCATGTCGTTTATTTTCGGCTTGATAATTTTTATCGACGATTATTTCAATTCGCTTACCGTCGGTACGATCATGCGTCCGATCTGCGATAAGACGAAAGTCGCGCGCGCAAAACTTGCCTACGTACTCGATTCGACGGCGGCTCCCGTGTGCATCATCGCGCCGATTTCAAGCTGGGTCGTTACCGTCATGTCGATCGTAAAGGGTGCGGAAGGCTTCGATGCGATGCACATGACTCCGTTCGAATTTTTTATCCGCTCCATACCTTACAACCTGTATGCGCTCGGTACGCTCGTTTTCGTACTCGTCATCATTTTAACAAAACGCGATTTCGGCCCGATGAAGTCTTCCGAAGCGCGCGCGGCACAGGGAAAACTCTTTTATGAAAGAAAGTACGGAGCGGTTGCGGGCGAAGTCGAAAACACCGTAAACGATTCTGCAAAGCCCGCCGATATGCTCTTTCCGATCATCGTTCTCATTGCGACGGCGCTGATCTTTTTTCCGGTGACGACGTGGATGAGCGCGGTCGACGGAAAATCGATTATGTCCTTTGCCGATGCCGCGAAAACGATCCCGCTCGGAGACGCATTCAAAGATACCGACGCATCGGTCGCGCTTTTTTATGCCATCATCTTTACGATCTTCGCGACGTATATTTATTATATTGCAAGAAAATTGTTGAACTTGAGCGGAGCGGGGGAAGCGCTTCGGGACGGCATCAAATCGATGATACCGGCTCTGATCATTTTGTCGATGGCGTGGACGATCGGAACGATCATCAAATCTTCGCCGTCGGACGGAGGACTCGGACTCGGCGTCTACCTTTCGGAAATCGTCGTCAAGCAGCGCTTTCCGCTTGAACTCATTCCCGTCATCGTCTTTGCCCTTTCCGCTCTCATTTCGTTTGCGACCGGCACGAGCTGGGGTACCTTCGGCATTATGATCCCGCTTGTCATGCCGATCGCGACGGGACTTGCGCAGGCGAAGGGATTGGATCAAGCGTCCCTCGTGAACGCATGCATGATCTGCATCGCAGCCGTCGTCGGAGGAGCCGTGTTCGGCGATCACGCATCTCCCATTTCCGATACGACGATCCTTTCATCCACGGGAGCGGGCTGTCCGCACCTCGAACACGTTGCGACCCAAATGCCCTACGCGGTATTTATCGCGTTCTGTTCTGCGCTCGGCTTTATCGCAGGCGGTTTTTCGATGAACATGATTGCGGCATGGCTTTCGTTCGCGCTCGTCCTCGTTATCGGCATCGTCTTTTTGCCCAAAACGGTAAAATCGAAAGCGGACTGAAAAGCGGAGGTGTGATTTCCTGCGTAAGCGGTGCGGGTGCGCCCTCCGTTTACGCGGTTTTTACGGCGCCGAGCACTTTTCCGATCGAATCACGGATGACGAGCGTTGCGATCGCATCGCCTCCCGTCGCGGTTTTATTGATAACGACGAGTTTGTTTCCGCGGTAATAGTTTACGAGACTTGCCGCGGGATAGACGACGAGAGATGTGCCGCCGATGATGAGCATATCCGCGTCCCGTATCGCGCGGACGGCTCCTTCGATGCAGACGCCGTCGAGACTTTCTTCGTAGAGCACGACATCGGGCTTAACGATGCCGCCGCACTTTGTACAGTGCGGAATGCCGTCGGGAGCCTTCGAGCTTTCGGCGATAAAATCGATATCGTAGGGAGTACCGCATTTCATACAGTAATTGCGCAGCGTGCTTCCGTGCAGTTCGAATACGTTTTTACTTCCCGCCGCCTGATGCAGTCCGTCGATGTTTTGCGTGACGACGGCGGTGAGCTTTCCCGCCTTTTCGAGTTCCGCAAGTTTTTTGTGCGCCGCGTTCGGCTTTACGCCTTTGACGATGAGCTTTTCGCGGTAAAAGCGGTAAAACTCCGCGGGGTTCGCGTCGAAAAAACTCCTGCTGAGCATCTGCTCGGGAGGATAGTTCCATTGTTGGTGATACAGTCCGTCCGTACTTCTGAAGTCGGGGATACCGCTTTCCGTCGAAACGCCCGCTCCTCCGAAAAATACGATGGAGCGGCTTTCGTCTATCATGCGCTGCAGTTTTGCAATCGCTTTATCGAAATCGTTATCGTTCATAGCTTACAGTATAGCGTGTTTTCGGCTCGGCGTCAGTTCCGTCCTGTAGGGGCAGGCCGCTAGGCTTTGATGCCCCGTTTTACAGGGGCGCGGAATGCGGTATACGGGAAGTTCGTATCGCCGTATACGAGCGCTTCGTATGGCGGTATACGAGAGATCCGAGTCGCGGCATACGAAAAGCGCGTATCGCCGTATACGAAGAGTTCGTAAGGCGCTATACGGGCGGTACGGGATATACGATCGGATCAACCCTGTGCATGAATAAAATATCCGCTCGAAAGGACTTGCCTTTGAGCGGACAGCCGGATGCGATTGCTTTGCGATTATCTTTTGGCGGTGCAGCTAAGTTTACAGACGATTTCGCGCAGCTCTTTCAATACGGTTGCGCTTCCCGTGTACTTTGTGCGCACGATAACGGTCGTTTTGCCTTCGGGAAGCGATGAGGGAACGCGGGCGATGAGCTGACCGGGCTTATTGACCGAAAGGCGGCGGGATGTTTTGTGCTCCGCGCCGTCGGCCCCTTTGAAAAACACACCCTGAGCGGCATCGCTTTCATCGACTTTGATTTTTTCTCCTTCGATGATGAGATCGTCTCCGATCGTGATCGTGCCGTCCGACAATCCCGTCGCCGTGTCGGTGACTGACGTGATGCGGAACGAATCGTCTTTTAAGCCGAGTACTTTTACGGTGATATCGTCGAGGACGGCTTTGAAGTCGTGCGTCGGAATGAGGTCTACGGTGCGCTTGTGTACGGCCGCGTTATAGGGCGAGTTTTCGGTTTTCCACACGCCCGTAACGCGCGGGGCGATCTGCACGATGCCGTCGATAAAGCTCATGCCGTCCTGAATGAAGTTTTTTACCGCTTCGTCGCGGAGGTTCAAAATATTGATGATGGTTTCGCGCCGGAACTCGCTTCTTTCTTTTGTGATGACGTCGGCGATGTCTTCGTTCCGTTTCGCTCCTCCGCGGAAACGGACGTCCGCGATGCAGTCGCGCTCGGTATCTTTTGAAAGCGTGTTCGGACGAAGGTAGACTTCCCATACGAACTTTTTCTTTGACATGGTGTTCTCCTCATAAGGGGGAGCCCTTAGACCCCGTCTTGCAGGGGCAGGACGACACCCCCGTTCAGGGCAGGGGTTTCTTCCTGCCCCTACGACCCCATCCTTCTTCCTCGCACTGCTTAGGGCTCCGCCCTAAGAACCCGAAGAATAAAGAGCGGGAGGCGCTTATGGAAGCTTCGGGCGGGGTGGCCGCCGGAAGACGCGGGTAAACCGTAAGAAGAGCGGCGCGTGTAACCGGGCGGTTTACCTTTTGAGTGTTTTTTTCACCTCCTTTCTTTCAATTAATTGGTAATTGATAATGGATAATTGGTAATTACCATTACCAATTACAAATTATGCATTGAATTACCGCTATTCGAGCATGGCTTTGCGGAACGCTTTATGCAGCGCTCCGATCAATACGCTTCTATCCGATCTTCCGGATACCGGCATCCGGTTACGAGCGCTTTTATGCGGTCATACTGTGCGCCGCTCGGTATTTTTACTTTTTTGCAGTATGATTCAGCTATGTTGAAATCTAAATCCGCAGCCGAGCCTAAAGCACCATTTCCTATGGTTTGAACGCTTTCAGAGAGTTTTACTTCCGCTTGCGTGCAGCCGGAAAAAGCACGTTCACCGATTTCGGTGATGTTTACAGGCAGTTTGAGCTCTCCGGTAAAGCCGCTGCAGTTCCTGAACGCGTAAGCTCCGATTTTCGTCAGCTTTGTGCAAGCCGACAAGTCCAAGCTTCCCGTAAAGCCCTTAAACTCGTAAAAAGCGTATTCACCGATTTCGGTGATGGTTGCAGGCAGTTTGATTTCGGTAAAGCTACTGCACCTATTGAACACGTGCTTTTCGATTTTCGTGAGCTTTGTGCATGCCGAGAGATCCAAACTGCCCGTAAAACCCGAACAATGGGAAAAAGCGCTACTGCCGATTTCGGTGATGTTTGCAGGCAGTTTGAGTTCACCGGTAAAGCCGCTGCACCTGTTGAATGCGTCGAATCCGATTTTCGTGAGCTTTGTGCAAGCCGACAAGTCCAAGCTTCCCGTAAAGCCCGAACAGCCGTAAAAAGCGTATGTACCGATTTCGGTAATGTTTGCAGGCAGTTTGAGCTCTCCGCTAAAGCCGCTGCAGTCATAGAACGCATAGGATCCGATTTTCGTAAGCTGTGTGTAAACCGACAGATCCAAGTTTCCCGTAAAGCCCGTACAGCCGTAAAAAGCGTATGTACCGATTTCGGTGATGTTTGCAGGCAGTTTGAACTCTCCGCTAAAGTTGCAGCCCCGGAACGCGCTCCCTCCGATTTTCGTCAGCTTTGTGCAAGCCGATAAGTTCAAGCTTCCCGTTAAGCCCGAACAGTTGTCAAAAGCATAGTACCCGATTTCGGTGAGTTCGGTACAGGCGGAAAAATCCAATCCTGTAAGTCTTATGCAGTTTTGAAATGCTCCGTCAGAACCGGCGCTTTTGATTTCTTTTAGGCCTCGGGGAAATACAAGAGTTCCCGTCAAGTCCGTACAGTGCCAAAAAGCACGGGAAGCGATTTCGGTAACCGTGTCGGGGATGATGATGCTGCCGCGCGGCTTTGCGCCGTCATAACCTTCAAGCACGGTTCCGTTCATGCGAAACTTTATATAGTTCGTAACGGCGTAGACGGTTGTACCTTCGGCAAACGGATGTCCGTCCGTAAGCGCGGCTCCCTTTTCGTTTCCGAGTTTCCATGCGTATGCGTCGTAGTCGCCGCCCTTCCATTCCGTTTTTAATGTAAGCTTTGCTTCGATCTGTGTTTTTATTGCGCCCCATGTTGTGTTTTTTTCCGTATCGATATAGCTTTTATACGGATCTACCCGTTCGTCGCCCGTTATCATAATGCGTATCTGTCCGGGAGCGGGAGGCGTTACTTGTTCGAATTGTACGCCGATCGTTACGTCTCCGGTAACAGACACTTCCGCCGTCATAGCGCCTGTTTTGCCGCCGCTTTTGAATACGGCGGGAGGGGCGATCGTCCATTCACCGACTACATAGGAGTTTCCGGAAGGCACCGCCGTAAAGGTGACGAGCGTATCCTTTTTTACTTTGCTGCCGGATACGATGTTCTGTCCGTCGGCCTTTGCCGTGATCGCGCCTCCTTCGCCTGCGGTAAAGCGTATCGTATATCCCTGTACTTCAGGAACCGAAGGTGTGTTGCCGCCTCCCGAACCTCCACCTGTACCGTCGGCCGGATTCGTGCACGCGATAAAAGCGCATACTGCGATGAGCGCGAGCAGCGCCTTTATAAAGCATCGTTTGAGTGACATAAGCGTCTCCTTGAATTATGATTTTTGCGCACTTCGCCTCGGAGCAAAGTGTGCACATATACAAAACGCCTCGATGCGGAATGACCGCACGGAGCGCCGTTTGCGAATGGAAAATCGTTGTGCCGGAAGAAATTATGCTGCTAACGAACGAACGAACGAACGAACGAACGAACGAACGAACGAACGAACGAACGAACGAACGAACGATGATGCACAATTCGGCGGCTTTGTCAAGTACCGGATCGTAGTTTTGCGTTACAGGTATATACGTTGTGCAGGCGTCGGCGTTCATGGCTCCCTCTCGTCCTAGGCAATCGGACTGACGTAAGATGTCCTCTGCAATTATTATAACCCGTTTTTATGCGGATTGCAATCTTTCGCATAAAAAGCGATACGGGGGAACGGAGCTGCGGCTGCGGGATGCGGGGGGCATTCGTTTATTTTCATAAAAATCGCGTAATATATCGCTTTACAGGCGATATATAGTTCGGCGGCTTTCCTGTCCGCGCTATCTCAACAATCGAGAGTATCCTCATGGAATATACCCATAAACCCGTCGAAGAACTTACCTTTACCGACGACTTTATGTTCGGCACGGTCATGAAGAACAGAACGATCTGCAAAGGCGTCATCGAACGGCTTTTGCATATCAAAGTCGGCAAAATCGAATATCCCTCGCTGCAAAAAACGATAGCTCCCTTTTATGAAAGCAAGGGTATACGCCTCGACGTCTATATTTCAGACTCGGAGCGCGTTTTCGATATCGAAATACAAACGTCGCTCCCGCCTTTTCTTCCCAAGCGTACGCGCTATTATCAAAGCCTCATGGATGTCGATAACCTTTTACGCGGACAGAGTTATGCCGAACTGAAAGAGAGCTATGTCATCTTTATCTGCACGCAGGATCCGTTCGGCAAGGGCTTGCCTGTTTATACTTTCCGCAGTGTATGCAGTGAGGACGGCAGTATTTTTCTTGATGACAAAAGCGTCAAGGTGTTTTATAATACGGGTGCCTACGATAAAGAAGGTGAGCCTGAATTGAGCGCTTTGCTGCAGTATCTTTG
>KE332515.1:815231-1073584 GCA_000413015.1 Treponema socranskii subsp. paredis ATCC 35535 | reverse complement strand
GTATATGTCGTTGAATATTTGGAAAGATGATTTACGCATGGCAGGTGAAAAGATCGGCTTTGATCGGGGCATTGCTGAGGGGATGCGCAAAGGCAGGGAAGACGGTATCGCTGCGAGAGCTTATCAAAAAGCAAAAGAAACGGCAAAAATTCTATCGGATATGCAGTTGAGTCTTGAAGCGATAGCGAAAGCGACCGGTCTTTCGGAAGCGGAAATCAAAAAGCTGTAGCGCCGTTTGCCTGTAATAAGCCGATATTCGGTCTTTTGGATAAAATTGATTTCAGTGTGCGGGCTTCACACGGTGATGACGGCATCGCTACGATGCGGATCGGAACCCTTGCCGCTATCCGAGCATCGATTCGTTAAAGTCTTCGGGCGCTCCTTCCCATTTTTTTTTGCCGTTTTCCATTACGATAACAGTGTCCGCTACGGCTTTCGCTTCGGCTATGTCGTGCGTAACGAAGATGCCGGTAAAGCCTTCTTTCTTTTGGCTTTTGCGGATATCGGATGCGAGTTTTTTCCGAAGCGGCGCGTCGAGTGATGAAAGCGGCTCGTCGAAGAGGACGAGGGGCGGCTTTACGATGAGCGTCCGCGCGAGCGATACGCGCTGGGCTTCGCCGCCGGAAAGCGTGTCGGGCATGCGTTTTCCGAAGCCTGCGAGCGCGAATTTCGCAATATATTTTTCGGCTTCCGCTTCGGCCTCTTTTTTACCCATACCGCGGCTTCGAAGTCCGTATGCGACGTTTTCGGCGACCGTCAGATGAGAAAAAAGCGCGTGGCTTTGAAAGACCATGCCGATCCCTCGTTTTCCGGGTGCGGTTTTTGTTATTGTTTTTCCGTCGAGCCTTACGGTGCATTCTTTTTCGTCGTTCCGCCTGTTCGGCTCTTCGAGTCCCGCGATGAGGCGGAGTACGGTCGACTTTCCGCTCCCGCTTTTTCCGACGATGACGGTCATCGTTCCCTTCGCCGCCGCAAATGAAAAGTCGACGGTAACCGAATCCCACACGCGATAGAGATTGTCCGCACAAAAATAATTATCCATAGAGCGATCCGAAATTATTGATTTTATTGCCTAATGCAAAGACAAGAGCGCATAGAGCGCAGAGGATCGTACCGCAAATGCACGCGTCGGAAAATCGATATGCGGACGCGAGCCGGTACGTATACAGCGACAAAGTGTCGAAGCGCGGTACGGAAAGAACGAGCGGCAGGGCGGTGTCTCCCATACTTACGGCAAAGCAAAAACCGAATGCCGAAACGATTCCTCTTTTTGCCGACGGGATCATGATGCGGAATATCGTGTCGGGTGCGACCGGTGAAAGCATGCGGCCTGCGTCGATCGCCGTCTGCGGTACGGCGCACAGCGATGCGTAGATTTGCCGGAACGCGAGCGGCCACGCGAGGGCGGCTTCGGCTAAAACGAGCGTCGCTATGGAAGCGCGGCGCACGGCGATAGTCATGCCGACTCCCATGACGACCGAAGAAAGCGCCATCGGAAGCATGGGGAGCGTTTTGAGTATTTCTGATTTTCCGAGCGGATCGCGGAGGCGGATATACGCCGCGTAAGTGAATCCCGCAGCGACGCATAAAAGGGCGGTGCAGGGGGCGGTCATACACGTGCCGAAAAGCGCGCTTTTGAATCCTTTCGAAGTTATAATTTTAATAAACGATAGGATTCCGCCCTTTGCCGAAAATCCTCCTGCTGCTATCCCCGCAAGCGGTGCGAGAAAAAAAAACGTTACGAGGGCGGCGATGACTGCGGCAAAGGCGTATTCGATTATTTTCGTACGCTTTTCTTCATAAGGCGCGCAGCCTATCGGAGGCGCGTCTTTTTTTTCAGTACGTTCAGGGGTTTCCGTTCCGGCAGCGCCTTTGCGTGCGCCGTAGATAAAGAGTACCGCCATGGCACACAGCGTTTCGATGAGCGCAAGAGCGGCCGCCGTTCTGAAGTCGAGGGAAGCGCGCGCGGCCCGGTATATTTCCGTTTCGAGCGTCGAACAACCCGGGCTTCCGAACAGGAGTACGATCATAAAGCTGAAAAAACAGTAGAGAAATACGGGAACGCAGGCTGCCGCTATCGCGGGGGAAAGTTCGTGCAGTGTTACGGTAAAAAAGATGCGCCTCTCGTTTGCTCCGAGCATGCGCGCGGCATCGCGTTTTACGGGCGAAAGGGCTTCCCAAGAAGATGAAACGACTGCGGTGACGAGCGGAAAATTGTAAAAGCCCTGCACGATGACGATGCCCGCCGTCGAATAGAGGAAAGAGAGCGGCGCATTTTTCAGATGAAAGATTTTTATTAAAATCGAATTGAGCGTACCGTTGATGCCGAATACGGCGACAAAACCGAGTGCGATGATCAGCGACGGTACACACAGCGGGACGGCGGAAAGCGAAAGGATAAAGCGCTTTCCCGGAAAGCTTCTGTTTGCGGTAAAAAAAGCCGCGCCGATGCCGACCGCCGCCGCCGTCAGCGTGGAAAAAAACGCGATAGCGAGGGTACGGAGGGCCGTGCGGGCTATATACCCGCCTGCGATGCGCGCGCTTTCGGTTTTTACAAAGAGCGGTGAAAAAGAAGCGGCGAGGGGGACGGCAAAAGCTCCGATTATTAAAATGAAAAGCGCCGAAGCGAGTATGCATACTCCGTATTCGACGCTTCCGGTGCGGCTCTTTGTCATTTGCCGAGCGCTTCGATGATGTGCGGTACGGCTTTTTCGACTGCGAGCGCGTCGTATGTAAGCGTTTTCGATTCCGGCGGCGTTGCGAGCGCATAGCATTCGGGAAGAGCGACGGTTTTATTTGCAGGGTACATCCACTGCGTGAGCGGTATCGCGTTTTGCGCTTCGTTTCCGATGAGGTAGGCGATAAACGCTTTCGCACCTTCCTCATTCGGCGCGCCTTTTACGATACCCGCGCCTTCGATCTGTTCGACGTGCCCTTCGTCAAAGACGAGCGCCCGATAACGGTCCGTTTTATCGGCATAGACGTGATAGGCGGGACTCGTCACGTAGCTTACGACGAGCGGCGCTTCTCCTTTGGTAAAGAGACCGTAACCGCTGCTCCAGCCGGACGCCATCGTCAGTACGGATGGTTTGAGTTCCTGCCAATAGTGTTCGTAATCGCTTCCGAACACGGCGAGCGTCCATGCGGCAAAGCCCAGCCCCGGCGTACTCGTTCTCGGATCCATGAGGATGAGTTTTTTTGCGTATTCGGGTTTGGTTAAATCTTTAAGGCTCTTCGGCGCGGGCGTATTCGACTGCGTGTCGTAGATAATCGCGAATTTGCTCCAGTCGTAGGGCGTAAGGAGCCAGTCGCCGCCCAAGCCGCCGGAAAGCTCCGAGGGGATGAGGTCGTCCGCGCCTTCGGGCTTAAAAGGCGTGAGGACGTTTTCTTTTTTCGCTTTATGTATTAAATTGTTGTCGATGCCGAGGAGCACGTCCGCCTGCACTTTGTCTTTTTCGAGGACGGCTTTCGAAAGGATCTGCGCCCCGTCTCCGCAGTTTACGTATACGGCGGAAAAGCCCGTCGCTTTTTCAAAGCCGCTTGCGATCGCGCTTCCGGGGCCCCATTCGCTCATAAAGGAATCGTAAGTGTAGATGACGACTTCTTTCTTTTGAGAAACCTGCGCGACAGTTTTTTTGCTGCACGCAGCCGATACGAAAAGATTGGCAAGAAATAAGATTGAAAGAATAAAACGATGAGCGTTCATAGTCTTCCTCCGCCGGCATTATCCGGATCAGGTTGGAATACCGTACGGTATTCTGCGGGTATAATCTCAGGTCGCGGCAGTGCCGTTTCCACCCCGGTTACGGCGTCAGTATAGTAAAAGATTTTTTTCGCGTCAAGATTAGGGTTTTGTGTGACATTCTGCAAAAAATGCGCGGGCTTGGGCGCACGCGTTAGGCGCCGGAGCAACGCGAAGCGGCCGCAGGAGCGAAGTATACGAGCGAGGCGGCTGGAGCGGAAGCGGAATTGCGCAGGCACCGGCGGGCGAAGCCCGCAACGCCCTATTTCCGAATTTTAATAATTAATAATTACGGCCCATACGCGATTCGAACGCGTTACCTATTGCTTAGGAGGCAATCGCTCTATCCAGGTGAGCTAATGGACCAAATCTATTTTTCTGCGCGGCTTCGGTGGCAGGCGCGCTATATGCCGAAATCGTAATAGACGCCGCGCTTTGTGAATCCCGCAAAGCCGTCTTTTTTAGCGTCGTACTGATCGACGTTGTCTCCGTAGTGGCACAAAAGCATTTTCTTTTTCATATCGGCCGGAAGCGTTTTCAAGTCTTCGTAATACGCGTGTACTCCTCCGGGGAAAAATTGACAATCGTGAAAAATGTATTCAATGTCGTACGAATCGCACATCCAGTCGAGCAGCTCCCTGTCGAACTGCGTGTCGCCCGGAAAGAGGATGCGGTCGTCGATGAGTACACCGACCGAATAAAAAGAGGTACGCCACGAACCTGTTTTGTCGGGGATGTGATGTGTACGGTAGAGTTTGACGTTGATGGAGCCGACGTTCGCTTCGTAGAGCGGGCGCGGACTTCGTGCGATTTGGCGCGGTTTTATCTGGTCGAAATAATCTTCAAAGGTCATAAAAGCGCCGTCGGTGTATTCGCCGTATGCGCAGCCGCCTTTGAGCGATTGATTCCATAAGATTTTTTTATACTGATCGGTGATAACCATCTTCGGACGGATCTTCGTCGTGTAGCGGCCGACGAGAGCGACTTCTTCGAGTCCGCCTATGTGATCCGCGTGCGAATGCGTGATGAGCAAATTTCTTACCGACGCGATGGACGAATTATATGTGTACATCGCATAGGGGCAGACCGCGCCGCAGTCGACGAGCAGGTGATCTTTGCCCTTGATAATAAGCACGTTATTTTGAAAATACTTTTTCGCAAAGGCGCTTCCCGTTCCGATAAAAAAGAAACGGAGGCTGCCGTCGCTCGTAAATTCGATTGTCTGCTCAAGCTTTTTGGTTTTCACGATAGACCTCATATCTTCATATTATACACGGTAAACGAAATAAAAACAATTTGTCCGCCCAAAATTATTTGAGTGAAAAATTCAGCACATTCGGCAGTTCGTATACGTCCGAAACTCCGTCAACGAGGATCCCTCCCATGCCCATGTCAAGCGGCAGGGCTATATCGATGTCGTAGCGGTCTCCGACGCTCAGGCATTCTTCGATTGCCGCGTCCGTTCTGCGCGCGGCTTCTTCGAAAGGCTCCCGCGCGGGTTTCGATTTTCCGAACGTATCGAGTCCGATGACAGTTTCGATGCAGTTTTCGACGCCGAGCGCTGAAAGCGTTTTGCGTCCGACGTCTGAGGGATTGTTCGTAACGCAGAGGAGGGCGTACGATTCTTTGAGCGTCTGTAAAACTTCGAAAAGTTTTTCATCGCGCGATAAAAAACGCTCCGGTTCGATGAGTTCGTTCCGCCACGCGACGCTCGTTTCGATCGGAATGCCGAGGGCTGCGAGCGTATTGCATTCGCTTATTTTTTTTCCGCCGTGCGTTTTCGACCATTCGCTTCGGTAATCGTCGAACATCGTTCGGGCTTTTTCTTCCGATATGCCTCGCACTTTTGCGAAACGGCGGAGCTGAACTTCGCTTTGATGAGATACGTACGCATTGTTCGTGTACAGCGTCGAATCGATGTCGAAGACGATTGTCTTGAGTTTTTCCGGCAAACGATAAATTTTCATAAGGCGTTCCGAGGTTTGTATATTTTAATAATTTTTACGAGGGAAGAAGCGGCTTCTTCGAGCGAGCCGTATACGCCCAATCCCGTAAAGGCGGCTGCCGCATCTCCTATAAGCTCCGCATCGGGACATGCGGTGAGCGCAAGCGGAATACCGGCGTAATCGCATTTCATCTGCATCCATTGTTCGTTTTTCGTTTGGCCGCCGGTTACGACGACGGGAAGCCGAACGCGGATATTGTTTTTTTCGGCTGCCGCGAGCAGGGCGGAAAACGATCGGTGCAAATTTTCCGCTATGAGAGAAAGGATTTCGAAGCCGTCGCTTTCGGGATGTTCGATGCAATAGGCGATGAGTTCTTCGTATGAAAACTCTCTTTCCATGATCGCTTCGACGATCGTCTTATAGTTGACGAACATGCGTCCGCTTTCCGTCTGCAGTATGGCCGCGTTCCAAAGACCCGGTATGACCGAGGGCAGAGAGCGGACCCGCTCTTCGTGCAGCGGAAAGGGCGTGCAGATATTGACGCCTTCGCTTGAACCGGCGCGGTCGTATATCTTTCCGACGGCGAGGGTATTCGTTCCGATCATTGCGGCGATAAAATCCGGTCCTCCGCAAAAAACGCGTACCGGTTTTTTTAAGCCGAGAGCGGCCGTCGCTTCTTCGTGCGTCGCTCCCGCATCGCTTGCGATCGGAACATAGGGCGGGAGTTTGCCTTCGGGTACGGAGGCGGCATCGAGCTGTTCGCGCGTCCAATATGCGCTCTCGTAGCGCGCTTCCGGCAAAATCGTCAAGTCCGTTCCGGTGAGTTTATGGATGAGGTATTCCGGTCCGGAATAGATGTACGGAGAAGCGTTCCATTCGGCGGGAAAGAGTTCTCGGAAAGCCGCTATGCGCGGGATAAAAAGCGAATGTGCGGCGAGAGTTCCCGCGATCGGTGCGGGCTTTATGTCTGCATTCCACAAGAGCGTCGTTCCGTCTTCGGAAACGATCGTCGGTCCGTTTCCCGAAATGCCGATCGCCGCTATATCCGCTTCTCCGGCCGCATCGATGAGTTTTTTCGACGCGCTGCACAGAGCGGAAAACCATTTTTGCGCGATATACCGGTCATCCGGCTTTTCAAACGATTCTTTTGCAAATGCTTTGACCTTGCCCTCATCATCAATCAGTGCGGCTTTCAGCGATGTCGTTCCGATGTCGGCCGAGAGTACGGTCTTTTTCGTCATGTTTTCGGCTGCAGCGGCTGTGTCTGCTTTTCCATCTTTTCGATGAGCGTGCGGTTTTCGAGCAGACTGCTCAGCGATTGGTTATAGTGAACGCGCATGATGACGTTTGCAAAGAGGCCGCTTACGCTCGTGTTGATGTACCATTCCCGTTTGCACAGCGCTTCGTGATAGACGGCGTTCGTTCCGATGATGCGGTAAAAAAGCCCCTGTCGGTACGCTTCGTCGAAAAGGTCGATCGCGTTGCCGGTAAAAAACGGCAGGCTGATTGCGGCGATCACTTTCGTCGCTCCCTGTTCTTTCAAAAAGGCCATCGCTTTTAAAAGCGTGCCGCCGGTGCCGAGCATATCGTCGGCAAGGAAAGCGACTTTACCGTGCACGTCGCCGAGCAGTTTTATCGATTTGATGTTCGTGTTCTTTGCGTTTTGTGTGACTACCGAATAATCGCGCTCTTTGTAAATCATCGCGAGAGGCAGCTTCAATCCGACCGCGTAGAATTTGTTTCGGTCGATGGCACCGGTGTCGGGAGACACGACGACTAAATCCTCCGTTTCACCGGTCAAGTCGACGATCTTGCTCAGCTCGCGGATGATTTGATAGCTTGCGTGCAGATTTTCGAGAATGATCGAGCTGAACGCGTTGACGATTTCCCGCGAATGGATGTCGAGCGTAATGATCCGCGTTACGCCGAGCCATTCGTAAATGTGGCCGAGCATACTTGCCGTAAGCCCTTCGCGTCCCTTTTTTTTGTGCTGGCGGCTGTAGGGGTAGGCGGGTACGACGAGCGTAATGGCTGCAGCTCCCGCCTGCCGCACCGCGTCGATCGTTACGAGCATGGACATGACGTGGTCGTTGACGGAAAGGACGGCTTTGTTCGTACCGTCGTTCAGCGAAAGCTCTTCGTGATTTTCTATATCTTGAAAGATATACACGTCTTTTCCTCGTACGGATTCGAGCAGTTCGGTTTTGAATTCGCCGTTTGCAAAAAACGTAAAGCGCGCGGGAATTTTAAAAGACGGTGCCCTGTATTTCGTCACATCGCCTTTGATGTAAAGTTCGGGAGTGTCGATATCGTTTTCGAAATTGATTTTTTTGACGAGATCGTCTTTGTTCATTTCGTAGCGTTTTGAAATGACATCGTTTTTAAGCGTAAAACGATGTTTGTACATGTGCTTCAGATGCGTAATCACTTCGTCGGCGAAACGTTCTCCGCCCGGACATGCAACGACGGCCAGGTTCATCGGTTCGGAATACGGCATGATTCAAGACCTCTCTTTTGCGATTTCGCGTGTCGTTTTTATAGTATCATTTTTTTTGCGATGTGGCAATCGGAGGATTGGGCTTGACGATTGCGCCGTGTACGATTGCCCTCCGCTCGTATCGGCGTTATACTGACCGTATGCGGATGATTTTAACCGGCACCGGTACGAGTCACGGCGTGCCTGCGATTTCGTGTCATTGCAGCGTGTGTACTTCGCCCGATCCGAAAGACAAGCGCTTTCGGTGCAGCGCGTACATATCGCATCTAAACGCCGACGGAAGCGAAACGCACATCGTCATCGATACGGGGCCCGAGTTCCGCATGCAGGCGCTCGCGCATCATATCGATTCTCTCGATGCCGTGCTTTTGACGCACGCTCATGCCGACCACATTGCAGGTCTCGACGACCTGCGCATCTACAGCCACACGAAATCCGAAGGAGCGCTCCGCGGCACGCACCGAGCGGAGACGGACGAATCGCCGGGAGCGGGACTTCCCGTATATGCGGATGAGAATACGATTTCGGGCATACAAAAAAGATTCGACTATATATTTAAGCCGACGCAGATCGGAGGAGGAAAGCCCAAACTGCATTTGATAAACGCATCTCGCTTTTCGGGAAAGAAGCCGCTTTATATCGGAGAAGTGCGCGCGATTCCGATCCCGATGTTTCACGGAGAGCTTGAGACGACGGGCTGGCTTTTGAGCGTTCGAGATGGAGCTTCATTCCGTTCGATCGCCTATCTCACCGACTGCAGCCGTATACCGAAAAGCTCGATCGAAACGCTCGTCGCATTCGGCGGAATCATAGAACACGCGGTCATAGACGGACTTCGCGAAAAGCCTCACGCGACGCATTTTTCGTATTTCCAAGCGATGGAAAGTGCGGCTCTTATCGGACCGCGCCGTACCTGGCTTACGCACATGAGTCACAATATGAGCCATGCCGATATAACGCGGTACTGCATACGGCGGACGGAAGATCTTCCGGTTTTGTCGGAAATCGTAAAAGAAGGCGGTTCGGTGCTTCCCGCATACGACGGCCTCGCCCTCGATGTGTAGCGGCGTTCGGAAAAAACGTCCGCAAGACGCGCATCGAAAAACTTTCGTGTGTTCTTTTTTGAAATACGTTTCCTTCGCGCGCTGCCGCTTTTTAAAACAAAAAACCGCCTGAGCGGCGGTTTGTAAGATTGCGATAAAACGATACGGTAAAACGGCTTTTGGGAAAAGTATCCGCCTTCGAAGACGAAAACGCCAATTCCAAAACCGGCACCGATTTAAGCCCGCAGTACTGTCGGCACTGCGGGCTGTATTTTTTAATATGATACTATTCCGGCCGCAGGATAGCCTGAGCCGGTTACCAGTCCCTTTATTGTATCAAACTGCGCTCCGCTTTTTATACGTACCTCTGCGCAATAAGATTTGGGCCCGCCGGAGCCGAAAGCCCCCTGTCCTATGCTGGTAATGCTTTCGGGCAGCTTTACTTCCGCATTCCTGCAGTAATCAAAAGCGGAGATGTCGATAGTCGTAACGCCGTTCGGTATGATAACGTTCGTAAGAGCCTTGCAGACGCGAAAAGCGCTCTTGCCGATGGTCGTAACGCTGGCCGGTATGGTAACCTGCGTTAGCTTCTCGCAGTACGAAAAAGCCTGCTCACTGATGG
Organism: Treponema socranskii subsp. paredis ATCC 35535; assembly: GCA_000413015.1. Lineage (GTDB taxonomy): Bacteria > Spirochaetota > Spirochaetia > Treponematales > Treponemataceae > Treponema_D > Treponema_D paredis. Next base: position 1,063,734 of record KE332515.1, on the reverse strand, counting down.
TTGTAACGCCGTTCGGTATGGTAACGCTCGTAAAATCCGTACAATACGCAAAAGCCCGCAGTACTATGAGAACCGCGGGCTGTGTTTCTTTAATTGATTATGAGGGAATCTCTAAAATTGCAGTTTTTAGAGGTAACTTTACCCTATTGCGCTTCTGTCGCTTTTTTATCCTGCTCGGCGAGAGCCATGCGCACGTCTTTGGGAAGACGCACTTTTTTGTCGATATAGTCCGAGCGGATGCATTTCGCGCATACGTTGATCGTGCGCGTCGTTCCCTCGACGATCGCTTTTACTTTGTGGATATTCGGCCGCCACGTGCGTTTCGTATGATTATATGAATTGCTTACTTTGTGACCGTACATGAGCGATTTTCCGCAAACATCACAAGTTCTGGACATATTTGTACCTACCTTTACCGAATTGTACGATATTTTATCACTCTATCGGAAAAAGGCAATTCTGTCAACAGTTGAACATCAGCTTGAGTGCGTTTTTGTCGAGATTTTTGCCGATGACGGTAAGTTTCGATTCGTTCATCGCATCGCAGGTTTCGATATTGTAGCGTTTGTCGACGACATCGAATTTCGCCCACTGTCCGTTTATTGGGACAAAGCCTTTGACGCGGTAGACGCGGCCGAAGCGCTCGGCGATGAGCGCCGAAAGACAGCTTATCAATTCTTCTATAGATTGAATCGCGATGCCGGTAAAGCTCGCCGTTTCCAAATCGGGGGCGGCCGAAAGCGGAAGGGGAAACAACGTAGTTTTGCCGGTAAACGCATTTTTCGTTATATCGAAAAGCTCTTCCCACCATGCCGCATCGATGGAATCGTAGGGCTGTGCCGTTATATCCGCTTGGGGATTGAGGCCTTTGAGCGTACGGACGGCTTTTTCGATTTCCGCTTCGCTTTTGTTTTCGGTTTTGGAGACGACGATATGAGAAGCGTTTTCGATTTGATCGGCGTAAAATTTTTCAAAGGTGGTAAGATACGAATCGATACAGTCGATATCGACTACGGTAAGGGGTTTTAAAAGCCGTATGTGCTCATATTCGATTTTGTGCAGATTTGCGATGACGGAACTTAACAAGCCGACACCGGTCGGTTCGACGACAAGATATTCGAAGTCTGCGCCGTTTGCAATCGTCAGTACGGACATTGCGAAGTCCGATTTTTTCGAACAGCAGATGCAGCCTTCGGTGAGTTCCCATACTTTTAAGCGGTTTTGTTCGAGCAGATTTCCGTCTATGCCGGCATCTCCATATTCGTTTTCCATGACGGCAAAGCGTTTATCGGTTTTTTCGGCAAGCTTTCGGATAAAAGTCGTTTTGCCGGCACCCAAAAATCCCGAAACGATCAATATGTTCATATTATTTTTAAAATTATTTAAAAAGGAAGGGGCCGGCGTGAAATCGATCGCCGCCCCCTTCTCATATAGTTTCAGATCAGATGATGACAACCGGTTTGATCAAATCGGCCGGTTTGTCTTTCATCAGCATCAGCGCTTTTTCAACGTTTTCAAAGCCGTTGAATTTATGCGTGATCAGTTTGGAAAGATCGAGTTTTCCGACCGAAACCAGGCTGCTCAATTTTTCCATTCTCAGTCTTCCGCCGGGCATGAGACCGCCGTTGATCTGTTTGTGTCCCATACCGACGCCCCATTCGACACGCGGAATCTTGATGTAGGTGCCTTCGCCGAGGTAGTTTACGTTGCCGATTTTTCCGCCCGGTTTTAAGCATTTTACGGCTTCGTCGAATGTGTCGACCGTACCGCCTGCGATGATAACTTTATCGACACCTTTACCGTGCGTTAAGTCCAAAACCTGCTTATCGATCGGACCGTTTTTGTAGTTGATGATATCGGTTGCGCCGTAGAATTTTGCAGCTTCGACACAAGCGGGGCGGCTTCCGACCGCGTAGAGTTTGGATGCACCGCGGAGGTTTGCGCCTGCTACCGACATGAGACCGACCGGTCCTATTCCGATAACGAGAACCGAATCTCCGTACTGAACGTCCGCGAGTTCCGCTCCGTGGAATCCGGTGGGGACCATATCCGACAACATCGGCGCATATTGGATTTCTACGCCGGCGGGTATGTGCGCGAGGTTTCCGTCGGCATCGTTTACATGAAAGAATTCGCCGAATACGCCGTCTTTAAAGTTGGAAAATTTCCAACCGGCGAGCATGCCGCCCGAATGCATCGAATAGCCTGCCTGCGCTTCGAGAGAGTTCCAGTCCGGCGTGATCGCGGGAACCAAAACCTTGTCGCCCGGTTTGAAATCTTTGACCAATGCGCCGACTTCGACGACTTCGCCGCAGCCTTCGTGTCCCAAAATCATATTGTGGCGGTCGCCGATTGCGCCTTCCCAAACGGTGTGGACGTCGGACGTACACGGGCTGAGCGCGAGCGGTTTACAGATGGCATCCATCGGACCGCATTTCGGACGATCCTTTTCGATCCAGCCGGTTTCGCCGATTTTGAGCATTGCAAATCCTTTCATATTAAATCCTCCTGTTTTTTCAGTATACTTGAAGTATATGAAATACAATAACAGTATATATGAGGATTACCGATTTTGCAACAAAAAAAATATGCGCCGTCAAGCCTGCGCTTGTACAATCCGTATCCTACAGAGCAAACAGATCGTTTAAACCTTCCGACATCGTAGGATGCGTATAGATAAAATCACGCAGCACGGTATACGGAATATTATGATCCATGGCAAGCTTTATCGTATTGATTATTTCGTGCGATTCGGCGCAAAAGAGCGCGGCGCCTAAAATCAAGCCGGTTTTATCGTCGATAAGCGCTTTGAGCATGCCTTCGCTCTTTTTCAAAACTTTCGATTTCGGGATCGCCGCCGCATTCATCTTTACGACGCGATAATCGAGATTTTGCGCTTTCGCTTCTTTTTCCCCGAGTCCGACTTTTGAATACGGCGGGTCGATAAAAACCGAATAAGAAAAAGCACCCCTGTTTTCAGTCGTGCGCTCCTTCGTGCCATTCATATCGGACAAAATAATCCGCGAATCGTCGAGCGAAATATACGTAAACTGCAAATTGCCGCATACGTCTCCGGCCGCCCATATATTCGGCACGGAAGTCCGCAAATGCTCGTCCGTTGCGATCGCACCTCTTTCGGTAAGCGCAATACCCGCCTTTTCGACGTGCAGTGCGGCAAGGTTCGGCCGGCGTCCGAGCGCCAAAAGCACGGCGTCTCCTGCAAGGGTAAAATTTTCCGCATTTTTCGTGTATGAAAGATTCGCGCCGTCAATGCTTTTTATATGCGCACCCGTTATAAGCGAAATCCCTTTGCTTTCCAGTACGCCTTTAATCGCTTCGGCAATGTCGCGGTCTTCTTTGGGAAGAAATTCTTCTTCACGCTGGACGATCGTAACTTTCGATCCGAAGTTCGCGTACATCGAAGAAAATTCCAGTCCGATGTACCCGCTGCCGACGACGGTCAGCCGTTCCGGAAGCTCGGTTAAGTTCATAATCGTTTCGGAAACGAAAACGCGCGTATCGTTTTCCGTTATTAAATTTTCCGGAATAAACGGAAGCGAGCCCGTGTTGATGACGATTTTTTTCGCTTCAAACGTTTGGGTGTTTCCGTTTGCGTCCTTTACTTCGACGGATGAAGAACTCAAAAACGAAGCCGTACCGTTTATCACGTCGACGCCCGCTTCAATCAATTTATTGTAATTGGCGGCTCGGAGTGCCGCCGTCAGCGCGTTTTTATTTTCGATTGCCGCTTTATAACGGATCTTTTGCAGCTCGAAGTCGTCTTCGGGCGCAAGAGCCGCTTCCGTTATGAGGCGTTTTGACGGAATACAGCCGACGTTGATGCAGGTGCCTCCGTACATTGCAGGATCTTTTTCAATAAGAGCGACTTTTTCGCCCTTTTTTGCCGACTTTGCCGCAAGCGTTTTCCCCGCTTTGCCGAATCCGATGATAAGGGTATCGTATGTTTTCATAATAACCTACCTATATTTATAAAAAAACACCGGCAAATCGAACGATTTGAACCGGTACCGTTCTGCGGCGAATAAAATCGATCGATATACCCCGGCGCAGTTCAATCGGGGTATTGAACCCTCCGGACGGATAAAATACTTAAACGCTGTAATATCCGGAGCGCGTTTTCAAATTATTAAAATTTGAATACCGGTCCCAATTTTACGTAGTACAAGTTGGTAAAATTGAGAAAAAATATAGCCAAACGCATATTCTCATCGAAAGCAAAAGATAAATCAAAAGAAGGTATTTCGTTCATCGTCAGATTTATGCCGATGTTTTTTGTGAAAAAGAATTGTACTCCTGCCTGCAAAGGAATGCCTGTATTTGTTGTCCACAGCGGAAGTAATTTATCGAAAACATTGACATTGTCTGTTTTTCCCGATCCGCTTGCGAAGCCCACGCCGAGGTTGATAAAAAGTCTGTCATTTGCAAGTTTGAACGAGTGTCCGAAAATAAAGCTCTGTTCGAAAAAGAAGCCGTTTTTAAGCGTTATGGGAAACGTTTTGTTCGTTGACTGATCAGCGTAGTGCATTTTGCCTTCGCCGAAAAGCGACAAATCGTTGTTTACCATAAAAGTAAAGCCGTTGTCGGCAACGAGACCGAGCGTAATGCCGATAGACAGATGGTTCATATGCGAGTTTGCGGAAACTCCTTCCATTCTCAAGATGAGGTCTGTTGATGTCGTATTCGAAAACCCTACCGTAGGCGCCAAAATAAATTCCGCCGCAAAACAATGTACGGAAACCAAAGCCGCCGCCAAAAATACCGTAATCTTCTTTTTCATAGCAATCTCCTGTGAAAATGTATATGCGGATTATAAATGTCCGGTTGTCTGCTGTCAAGGTACGGCGTATCGTCTGTCGGTTTGCGTGCGTATCGTCCGCTTTTACACGGGAATCACTTCGTCCGCGCTATTTAAACATTTGCGAAGGGCTTGCCGGAAGCGAGAAAACGGAATCAGCTTATTAGAGTTGTTCTAATTCCGCTTCAGTAAGACCTGTCATTTGCATAATAAAATCAAAGTTGCAATTTGCCTGCTTCATTCGCTTTGCCGTCTCAAGCGCCTTTCGATGCGAGCCTTTTACTTCACCTTCTTTCAATGCGATTTCCCGCTCTTCTTCCCGCTGCACGGCGATGTCTACACCATAATCGTATTCGGCAATTAACATATTCATCACCTCTCAAAAAACTTTTGCAGGAAGTATCAACTTCCGAAAAAGTTTTTTCTGTGCGTGAAAGCGCACATATTCAATACTCGAGTTTGCGTTGCAAACTCGAGATAAAAAGCTGAGGCGTTATTTCAGCCGATGCTTTTTATCGTACCTCTCTGCTTTTTCTTTGTAAGTACTCCCTCAGGATGTCGTTTTGTATGCATTCTTTGTCAGACATACAAACTGTTGACAATATAGCTCCTATATAGTATGTTTTTATAAGCTACTATATAGGAGTTTTTGTATGAAAATGAATGGCGGATTTCTTGTTACCAAAATAAAACAGCTTGGAGACCGAATCTTTGAAAAGATTCTCAACGAAAAGAATATTGATGCGTTCAATGGAGCCCAGGGGCGTATTCTTTATGTGCTGTGGCAGGAGGATGGAATCTCGATCAGGTCACTCTCGATCAAATGTGGATTAGCGATAACTTCTCTTACTACGATGCTGGAAAGAATGGAAAATCAAGGGCTGATAAGCCGTGTTCAGTCTGAAACGGATAAAAGGAAAACACTCCTGTTTCTGACTGAGAAAGCACATTCCTTAAAGGGCGAGTACGACTCTGTATCTGATGAGATGGGCAGCATTTACTACAAAGGTTTTTCAGAGGAAGAAATTACCCGGCTTGAGGAATGCCTCGACCGCATCAGAAAGAATCTTGAGGATTGGCAGGAGTCATGAGTATTTGTATCAAAAATCAGATTCAGAACATGAATATCGTCATCGGCTGCACAGTGGGGTGTGCATATTGCTATGCTCGCAACAATGTGAGGCGCTGGCATATGATTGATGATTTCGCTGTTCCTGAGTTCTTCCCGGGTAAGCTCAAGATGATGGAAAAGAAACGTCCGCAGAACTTTCTTCTTACCGGCATGAGCGATCTCTCCGGATGGAAGCCGGAGTGGAGAGACGAGGTATTTTCAAAGATCCGTGAAAATCCACAGCATCAGTTCCTGTTTCTTACCAAGCGCCCCGATCTGCTAAATTTTGATACCGATCTGGAAAACGCATGGTTTGGCGTTACGGTAACAAGGAAAGCAGAATTGTGGCGTATTGACGCGCTTCGGAGAAACGTCAGAGCAAAACACTACCATGTTACCTTTGAGCCGTTATTCGACGATCCCGGTACAGTTGGCCTTTCCGGAATCAACTGGATTGTTGTCGGCACCATGACCGGAGCTCAGAGCAGGAAGGTTCATACGGAGCCGGAGTGGGCATGGTCTCTGACGGACCAGGCACACGCGCTCGGCATTCCGGTGTTTATGAAGGAAGACCTTGTCTCTATCATAGGGGATGAAAATATGATTCAGGAAATGCCGGAAGAATTCAATAAAGTGTTGGAGGTACAGAGATCATGGCAGAAGTAATCGATGGAATCCTCATTAGTGAGGTGGAAACAAAGAACATCATGACCAAGTCCAGTCTGCCGGTAGGCGGTTACTCGGTCAATCCCTATGTAGGCTGTACACATGCCTGCAAGTATTGCTATGCTTCTTTTATGAAGCGCTTTACCGGACACAAGGAGGAATGGGGCACTTTCCTTGATGTGAAGCATTGGCCGGAAATTAAGAATCCGAAGAAATATGCCGGACAGCGGGTGGTCATCGGTTCTGTGACGGATGGCTACAATCCACAGGAGGAGCAATTCGGGAATACCAGAAAACTTCTGGAGCAGCTGATCGGCAGTGACGCAGATATTCTAATCTGCACAAAGTCTGATCTTGTGGTACGGGATATCGATCTGCTGAAGAAGCTTGGACGAGTAACCGTTTCATGGTCGATCAACACACTGGATGAAAATTTTAAGAACGATATGGATTCTGCTTCGAGCATTGAGCGTCGTATCGCCGCTATGAAGCAGGTATATGACGCAGGTATCCGTACAGTCTGTTTCGTATCCCCGGTATTCCCCGGTATCACGGACTTTGAAGCGATCTTTGAGCGGGTAAAGGATCAGTGCGATCTGTTCTGGCTCGAGAATCTCAATCTTCGGGGTGGTTTCAAAAAGACAATTATGGATTATATTGCCGGAAAATATCCTGATCTTGTACCGCTTTACGATGAGATCTATAACAAGCATAACCGCAGCTACTTTGAAGCGCTTGAAGTAAAAGCTGAGGAAATGGCTAAGAAGTATGATTGTCCCTTTGTAGATAATGAAATGCCTTACGGCAGAGTCCCGCAGGGACATCCGGTGATCGTGGATTATTTCTATCATGAGGAAATCCGAGGGACAGAAAATACCGGAAAAAGAAATCGTTAAACAAAAATTGACCGAGCTCTTTGAACGAGGGAGACTCCTTGTCCGAAGGGCAAGAAGGTGCAACCGAGAAGACTTAGAACAATTCCAGTTTGCCAGTATCTTAAACAGAATATGGACAACGAAAAACATCGTAGCAATACGGTGTTTTTTGTTGCTTAAAACCTACAAATTCATACATGACCACAGGTTAGTACAAACCCTTGTGTGATTTTTTTTACACTTATGTAAGATTTCACTTCCCTTATTATAATTGTTATTTGTCACGCTGACAACGAGTTCGAGAGTCGGATTTTCAGATATCGTCATAAAGGCGTCGGATAAACGGCGTATTGCTTTTTCCGGATAGTCCTCTTCACCGTTGTAAAACACGTGGAATTCCGGCGCGGGAATTTTTTTCAACCTCCTGAGATAACGGTCGCGCGGGTTTTGGATGAACTCATAGAGCCATGCGGCGTACTGTAAAAATCACAGCGGCATGTTGGCGTTGACTTCATTGAAATTAATCGGCGAGTAATTTTTCAAAATTACGAGTCGATTAATTATGTTGTTTCACAATGTAATGAGAAACGACAATAGATATGCAATGTTTGTCTGAAAGACAAACTCGACGTTACTCATATCCGGCGCTATTTGGACGGATATGAGTAACGGTAGACTGATGCTCGACCAGCACGATGATTTTATCGTCAACAAGACAGGCGATATCGTTACGAAAGGCCATGTACATCACTTGTTCGAGCCGGAGAGGCTCGATCTTTGCAGACGCATCGAGACCGGTACCGTGGAGCGCATTATAAAGCTAGAGAAAATTTGCATTTGCGTTTTTGTCTTCGCCGAAGAGATCGACGAAGACGGAATCTTTATAGCGGCGATTGTGTTTTGCCATAAAATCTCCGTGAAAATGCTCAACATTGAGGCTGTCATATATATCGCAGAAATGTTGCGATTTCGGAAGTTTTTCGAAAAAAATCGCGAAGAAAAGCATAAATCGCTCAGTTCTCGCTATTTAAACATTTGCGAAGGGCTTGCCGATAATCGATATATGGCTCTCTTACTCTTTTTTATCGCATCGATTTTTTTTATCGCTCCGGCAAATGGTTTTGCTCAGGATGTAAAGCCGCTTTACGAACTGCCGTCTTCCGCAGACTCCGGGCGGGAAGGGGTATTTCTTGCAGGTTCGGATAAGGGTTTATATAGAATTGCACCGTCGAATACCGCGATCCCTTTGTGGACGGACGGAAAAGTCGAGCAGATCGTGCGCATTGAAGCGGGTGAAAATTTCGGCGAACGCTGGTATTTCCGCACGTCAAAGGGTATCGTATACAGCGAAAATCTTGCCGATTTCGAATTGCGCAACAAGGGTATCGCTCCGCTCCTTATTAAAAAATACGACGGAAAAACCGTGACGCTTACGGAACAGGTTCCGATTCTCAAAGATTTGGCTTTCGATCCTTTAAATCCGCTGAACATGGCGACGGCTACCGAAAACGACGTATACATAACGAGCGACGGCGGAAAGGAATGGAAATCGATCGGCTCGACGAGCAGGATAACGCCGGGCGTCAAAGCTGTTGCGATTGCGACGATGGAAGGAGGGGCGCTCGCCGTTTTCGAATCGCACCCGATATTCGGACTTTCGTATATATTTCCGTATGCGAAAAATGCCGCGTGGCAGGATGTTCCCAAGGGTATAAAAATGCCGGCGTCGCTCACGTCGCCCGACGAGATTTCGGATATCTATCCGCTGGTCAGGACAAAAGAAGACGGAACGAAGTATGCCGAAATTTATTTCGCACAGTCGTATTTGCCGAATCTCTATCGATTCGATTGGAACACAAAAATGTCCGTGTGCATCTATCAGGGAACGGAACCCGCCGACAGCATCGAAAGCATTGCAAGCGTCGGAAGTGTCCTCGTCTTTACACGCATAGAATCTCTCGGTTCGATCGATGCCGCGTCTTTGCAAAGTCCCGGCATTCCTGCAAACTTTGAAAGCTGGAAGCGAAACTTTTCATGCGTTCCGGGCATCGTCAATGCGGCGTGGGTGCCGAAAAGCAAAAGCGGTCTCGCCGAAGGTCTTTTGCTCGGTGAGTTGTGGATGCTCTATCCCGGCACGATCAATACACCGTATGCGGAAAAAGCGAACCGGAAAAAAGGCGTATACATGCCGCCGAACCGCGGCAGCGAACAGACGGGAATCGATAATTTCAGAAAATTAATAAATAATAATAATTTGAACGCGCTCGTCATCGATATGAAAGACGATTACGGTCTTTTGCGCTATAAGCCGCGCGATCCGTTCGTGGCGGAAAAGGGACGCGTATCGCAGTACGCCGTCGACGTCGATCATTTCGTCTCCGAGTTTAAAAAGGATAAGGTATATCTCATCGCGCGTATCGTCGTATTTAAAGACCGGAACCTCGCCAAGTATTCGGGCGGCAAGTATGCCGTATGGGATGCCGCGTCGAAAAGTCCGTGGGTCGGCATAAAGTCCTATGATGCCGGATCCGATTCGGCCGGGAAAAAGACGGCTTCGTATTACGATGAAAACTGGGTCGATCCGTATTCCGAAGAAGTGTGGGAATACAACGTCGCCGTGGCAAAAGAGCTTATCTCGCGGGGCTTCGATGAAATCCAATTCGATTACATCCGTTTTCCGACGGACGGCTTGAATTTAAAGAGTGCGTCGTACCGCTGGCAAAGCAAGGGTATGACGAAAGAGAGCGCACTCATTTCATTTCTTTCGTATGCGCGCGAAAACATCGACGCGCCGATCGGGATCGATATTTACGGTGCCAACGGATGGTACCGCAGCGGTACGCGCACGGGGCAGGATGCGGAGATGCTCGGCGAATATGTCGATGTCATTTCTCCGATGTTTTATCCCAATCACTTCGAACACGAGTTTATGAACCGAGCGCCCTATGCGGACAGGACGTATCGAATTTATTATTACGGAACGTTCCGCGCATCGGTGATGACAAGGAACAGAACGATTATCCGCCCGTGGGTGCAGGCGTTCCGATTGAACGTGAGCTACGACCGGCAATATTACGGTACCGAATACGTTCAAAAGCAAATTTTCGGCGTACGCGATTCCGTCGACCGCGGTTATCTGTATTGGAATAATCTCGGCGCTTACGATTATATTCTTCCCGACGTAACGGCCGAATCGAAGTATATCGGTACGGCACCCGAAGCGGATGAAAAATTCAGAAAGCCCGCGTTCGGAAGCGCGGTAAAGCCGCCCTTTGCCGATGAAACGGTTTCCGTACTCGACAGCGTACTCCATCAGGAGAGAACTCGAAAAAATCCCGAAGCGGCAGGTTATACGCCGTTTCTCTATATTCCGTTTATGCGCTTGCGCTGAGGAGCATGCATGTCGGGAACCTATACGCCGGATGAACCTATAGCCGCTATAGCGACGGCGCTCGCTCCGAGCGCGCTCGGCATCGTGCGCACTTCGGGAAAAGGCTGCATCGAACTCGTTGCCGAACTGTTTTCTCGTCCCGATGCATTGTTGAATGCCGCGGCCAATACCGTCGTGTACGGCTGGATTCGGGACGGAGATAAAAAAATCGATGAAGTGCTCGTGTCGGTTTTCCGCGCTCCGAAAAGTTTTACCGGCGAAGATATGGCGGAAATATCGTGCCACGGCGGACCTGCGGTCGTGAGCGCAATTAATAAATTGCTGCTTGCAAACGGATTCCGCGAAGCCGAGCGCGGAGAGTTTACGTTCCGCGCTTATGTCAACGGAAAAACCGATTTGACAAAAGCGGAAGCGGTGAGGGAAATCATCGAAAGCCGCACCGACGCATCGAGAGGCCGAGCTGCCGGAAGACTTTCGGGTTCTCTCTTCGACGAAATCGATTCGATAAAAAAGCTGCTCGTCGAGACGCTTGCATCTATCGAAGTCGCCGTCGAATATCCCGAAGACGAAGAGACGATCGCGGATTCTTTCGACCGCACGGACATCGAGCGGGCGGTATTTTTCCTGCAGTCTCTCGTCGATTCGTGGAAAAGCGAAAAGCTCTATCAGGACGGAGCGCGCGTCGTTTTGTGCGGAAGGACGAATGCCGGCAAATCGAGTTTATTCAATACGCTTTTAAAAGAAGAACGCGCAATCGTTTCCGATATCGCAGGTACGACGCGCGACTGGCTTGAAAGCTGGGCGGATTTCGGCGGCATACCGGTACGCCTCTTCGACACGGCGGGCTTGCGCGCGACGGCGGATATCGTCGAAAAGCAGGGCGTCGAATCCGCTCGTTCCCTTACAAAGGATGCGGACGTCGTGCTCTACCTCGCCGACAGTACGGCGGGTTTTACCTCCGACGACGAATCGTTTTTGAGAGACTGTGCCGAACCTGTCGTGTTCGTATGGAATAAAAGCGATGCCGAAAGCGGTAGACGGCTTTCCGATGAACAGAAAAAGGTAATTGCGGATCTGCGTGCGGAAGCGGCCGTAAGTGCAAAAAAAGGCGACGGGATCGGAAGCCTCGTCGAAGAAGTAAAGCGTTCTCTCGTTTCGGGGACGGATACGGATCGGAAGCAGGCGGGACTCGGATCTGCCAGACAAAAAAAATCGGTTGAAGAAGCGCTTTCAAGCGTGCGCCATGCGCTTGAGAGCGCCGACGAAGACTACGCGCTCGATGCCGTCGTTCAGGATTTGGAAGACGCGCTCGCTTTTCTCGGCGAAGTTACCGGAGAAGTGACGCCCGAAGACATACTCGAAAGCGTATTCGGCAATTTTTGCGTCGGAAAATAAATGCATTCCGCTGTACGGCAAATCATCCTCCGTACGCGCTTTTGCATAGATACCCGATTCGGGCGGAGCAGGGCTGTACCGATTAATAACTTTTCATAACAGGTGAAGCCTTCTTTTATTGATTTTTTATCGCACTCCTGTCGTAACGCGCGGCCTGCCCGACAAATCGCTGTGCGTTTCGACGCGGATAAAGCCCGCTTTTTTCATCAAGCGGGCGGCTCCTTGTGCATTGTATTCGCCGCTTTCGAGAAAAAACATGCCGCCTTGCGCGAGGTGCTCGTACGCTTGCGCTGCGAGGCGCCTCGTGATCGCAAGGCCGTCCGAGCTTTGCCGTACGCCGAGCGCGCCGTCTGCATCTCCGTCGAGAGCAATTCTCGGTTCGCCTCTTCCGTCTTTTAATAATTCCGTCACCTCATCGGACGGCACGTAAGGCGGATTTGCGAGTATCGCGTCGAAGAGGATGCAGGGCGAAATCGTGGCAAGCAGATCGCCCGAGACGAATGCCGTGCGTTTGAACTGATCTTTCGTTAAAAGCCGTCCCGCGTTTTGCTTTGTGATTTCAAGAGCGCGGGGAGAAATGTCGGTAAGCGTAAGATCGCAAAAGATTCCGCACTCGTTCAATTCACGAGCTGCCGCGATACCGACGCAGCCGCTTCCCGTGCATATATCGGCTATGCGGAGCGTATGATCCGTGCACCTTTCGATATTTTTTTTCAACGCTTCGGCAGTCCGTACCGCTTCGGCATCGTTCGACGTTTTGTTTCGTACAATCTCTTTGATGCTTTCGACCGCTTTTTCCACGAGCGTTTCGGTGTCCGGCTTCGGAACGAGTACGTCTTGTGTGACGATAAAATCGAGTTTATAGAATTCTTTGTGTCCCGTGATATAGGCGACTGCGAGCCCCGTTTGGCGAAGCGCGATTGCGGACATAAATGTGCCGTACTGAGCGGCGGTCAAATCGTCATTCCGGTGTGCGAGTAAAAAAGATTTCGAACACTTGATCGTGTGCGATAAAAGAACGTCCGCATCGAGCTGCGCCGTCGGAGAATTTATTAATTTTTTTATCGCTTCGTCTCTTGCGTTTTTGATGGTCACGCTTTTGTTCCGCCGCTGTGCGCTCTTATCCGTTAATCGTGTTCGAGTTCGCTTACGTCCGTTTTCAGCTGCTCTTCTTTTGCGTACACGTTGAGCGCGTCGAGCATTTCGTCCATATAGCCGAGCATAAACTGGTCGAGCTTGTACAGCGTCAAATTGATGCGGTGATCGGTCACTCTGTTTTGCGGAAAATTGTACGTGCGGATGCGTTCGCTTCTGTCGCCGCTTCCGACCATCGATTTACGCGCCGCATCCCGTTCCGCCCGTTTTTTGCTCTCTTCCAAATCGAACAGGCGCGCGCGTAAAACGCGGAACGCTTTCGCTTTATTTTTGATTTGGCTTTTTTCGTCCTGCTGAATGACGACGAGTCCCGTCGGAATATGCGTGAGGCGTACTGCGGAATCCGTCGTGTTGACGCACTGTCCGCCGGGGCCGCCCGCCCGCATCACATCGATGCGCACGTCTTCCAGCTTGATGACGATATCGGTTTCGCTCGCTTCGGGAAGGACTGCGACCGTCACCGTGCTCGTATGGATTCTTCCTTGAGCTTCCGTTGCGGGAACGCGCTGTACGCGGTGTACGCCGCCTTCCCACCTCAGCGTACCGTATACGAATTTTCCGGAAAGCGAAAACGAAATCTCTTTATAGCCGCCCACTTCCGTCGGCGTCGAATTCATAATTTCGTATTTCCATCCTTTCATCTCCGCAAAGCGCGCGTACATTTCGTAGAGGTCGGCGACGAACAGCGACGCTTCGTCTCCGCCGACGCCGTTTCGTATTTCGACGATGATGTTTTTTTCGTCGAGCGGATCGGGAGGGATGAGTTTTAATTTTATTTTTTCTTCGAGCAGCGGCTTTTGTTCTTCGAGCGATTTCAGTTCTTCCCTCGCCATCTCTTTCAGATCATGATCGTCTTCGTTCGTGATCAGTTCGGTATCGCTTTCGATGCCGTCGAGCATTTTTTTATATTCGCCGTATAATTCCATGAGTTCGGAGAGATGACCGTGTTCGCGCATAACGTCTTTGTATTTTTCGACGTCTTTAACAAGATCGCTATCCATAACGCGCGCGCTTAATTCGTCGAAGCGTCTTTTGCATTCTTCGAGTTTTTTCAGTAAATCCATAGCGTTTTATTGTATAGTTTCCGAACGATTTTTGCAATGAAACGGAAAGGAAAAACTGTTGACGGAAAATGATTTCCGCCCCTTTATTATTTTGCGAATATAACTTCATCTCCGTCGCGGCATTCGCTGTAGCGGTATGTATAAGAATACTATATACTTGTTTTATGAGCAAAGCTTATAAGATTTTTTTTGCGGTATGGTTACTCCACTTTTGTCTTTTGCCGTTTGCTGCGGAAGAAGCGGACACGGTTACGGTTCTTGTAGAAGCTGCGGAGCCTGCTAAAAATCGATACGTGCTTGTCGTCGGCGCCTACGATTGGGGGCCCGTCGCCGATACGGTGATAATGAATACCGGCAAAACTTTTTCGGCCGATGCCGTCAAAGCAAAAGATTTTGAAGTTACGAGAATTTTCGCGCCGGAAGAGCAGGCGCGGCTCGGATTCGGTTTTTCAAAAGGCGAGCGCGATGTTGTCGACGCGTACCTCTCCGACTCGCGGGGCAATAAAGTCGACGGCGAAGGAAATCATATAACGCTGAAACTTTCCGTTGAACCGGAAGAACCTTCCGGAAATCCTTTTATAAAAGCCGTCTTTTATACGGGTACGCTTTACGGTTTAAAAATTGAAAACGATAAACTCGGCTTTACGATAAAAAAACGGAGTGCCGCCGTATGCCCCGAAGCTGCGCGCTTTACGATATCGGGTTTTACATCGGGCGATACGGATCTGCGTTATGCGTTTTGGACGCCGACAAATTCCGATCAAAGCGATAAAAAAATTCCGCTGATCGTTTGGTTTCACGGTATAGCCGAAGGCGGCAATAATCCGTATATGCCGATTTTGGGCACGAAAGCGGTGAACCTCGCGGGGCAAAAAATACAGTCGTATTTCGAAAACGGCGCGGCAGTCCTCGTTCCGCAAGCACCGACGGCGTGGCTCGAATCGACAAGTGCGGGTGCAGGAGGAACTCGGCTTTGGGTTCCCGTCGATATTGAAGGAACGGCAAAAAATATATTGAAGCCCTTTCTCAAAACCGCCAATGCACTTTTTAAAACCGATTTGAATGTCAAATCCGATAAAGAAAATCCCGCAGCAAGCGTTTCATATTACAGTACGGCGGTAAAAGAATTGATCGACGAATGTATCGCAAAGCATCCGTACATCGACACGGATCGCATATATGTCGGCGGCTGTTCGGCCGGCGGCTATATGACGCTCAATATGCTTTTGCAATATCCCGATTTTTTTGCGGCGGCTTTTCCCGTGTGCGAAGCGTATCCCGATAGAAAAATTACGGACAGTCAGCTCGGCGAACTTTCGAAAGTTCCGCTGTGGTTTACCAGGTCAAAAGACGACGAGACGATTAAGATGGAAAAACACGACGGTGCAACCGTAGCCCGTCTTCGAAAGCTGCATCCTGAAGATTTGCATTACGTCGTTTACGACGACGTCCGCGATCTAAGCGGCGTCTATAAAGACAAAGAAGGCAATCCGTATCGATTTGACGGACATGCGTCGTGGATATACGTTTTGAACGACGATGTCGAAGATGAGGGCGTAAAGCTGTTCGCGTGGCTCGCTTCACAGCGCCGCTGATACGGGCCTGCGCGGTGCATACTTACGTCCTTGGCGCGGAACGATGCTTCCCCCTTATATGCCGAGCATCGATTCGGTAATGCCGAACATCGATTCGGCAGTCTGAAATAATATGGAAGCTTTTCGATATCGACGATCGATGCGCGAGTTTTTATCGCAAAGCAAACGGATCGTCAGACGATGACGCCTTTCGTCGAAGGAATTTCCCCGCACCTTCGAACGTCGAGTTCGACGGCGTTCCGTATGGCGCGGGAAGCGGCTTTAAACATCGCTTCGATTTTGTGGTGATCGCTTCTGCCGCGAATCGTGTCCAAATGCAGATTGCATTTGGCGCCTCCGACAAAGCCTTGCCAAAAATCTTCAACGCAGTCCGTTTGAAAGCTCGCTTCTTTTCCGTCGTCGCCGAGCGACACGAGGGGAATGCCCGAAATTTTTCCATCGAAGACAAGGTATGAACGTCCGCCGAAATCGACTGCGGCGCGCGAAAGCGTTTCGTCCATCGGGTAGATAAAAAACCCCGAACGGGAAATACCCGCACAATCTCCGAGCGCTTTCGCAAAGCAGCTTCCGAGTACGATACCCGTATCTTCGATGAGGTGATGCTGGTCGACGTTCAAATCGCCTGAAAGCGTGCCGCTCAAATCGAAGAGACCGTGTTTGCAAAAAGAGCGCAGCATGTGATCGAAAAACCCTATCGGATTTTCTACCGTATATTTTCCGCTCCCGTCGAGATCGAGGGTAAGCGATATCCGCGTTTCGCTCGTGTTCCGTTCTATCGATGCGATTCGTCCCGCCATAACACGCTCCGTGATTTATTAATTATTATTTTCAGAACCCGCTGTTCGACCTATTGATTTATGCCAGCACTTTCCGAAGTTCGTATTCGAGGATATCGGCCGCTCCGAGTTTTTTCAGCTTCGGCAAAAGGAGCGGTACTTCGGATTTATCGACTGCAATTTTGACCGCATAGCCGTCGTCTCCGTACAGCGGAGAAACGGTCGGACTTTTCATCGCGGGGATCTCTTTGATAAGCGTATCGAAGATGTCTTTCGGACAGTTCATTTCGAGCATCACTTTATTGCGCGCATTGAGCACCGCTTCGAAGAGCATTTTCAGTTCGGCGATCTTTTGTTTTTTTTGCGGATCGGCGAGCGCCGCCTTCGATGCGAAAAAACACGTCGAACTTTTCAAAATCGTGTCGACGATGCGGAGCCCGTTTTCCTGCAGCGTGCGTCCCGTCGCCGTATTGTCGATGATCATATCGGCATCGTCGGGCGGGAACACTTCGGTTGCACCGTAAGTCCGCACGATGATGCTGTCGATTTTTTTGCTTTCGAGCCACTTGCGCGCGATCTGCTCGTATTCGGTTGCGACGACGACGCGCTTCGTTTGAAGCGTGTGATCGTCGAGCGCATTCGGTACTGCCGCGACGATGCGCACTTTGTCGAAACCCAAATCCATGATCTCTTCGACATCGGCTTTCGTCTCTTCGATCCAGTCGCGGCCGGTAAAGCCCGCGTCGTGAGAACCCAGTTCGAGCAGTTTGCCGATATTTTGCGGTTTCATCACTTTCGCTTCCAAATCGCTTTGATTGACGATGGGGCGGTACGCGCGTTCGGGCAAATCCACTTTGATACCCGCGCCGTTTAAGAGGCCGACAACGCTTTCGTAAATTCTTCCTTTAGGAAGGAGCAGTTTTAATTTTTCCATATATTTAAAACTATAGCCGAAAGGCAGGGATAAATCAATCGTGTGCAGGTTTGCAATCGGAAGTAAGGACATCGGAAAATATATTTTCCAAAACAATAACCGATGGTATAATCGAAGATGCGGTGTTGTAGTCGAAGATAGGGTGAGGCAAGTTCGTGCAAACGTTTTTACGGGAGATTATTATGGAAAAAAAGAACTTATCGGTCGAAGCGGAAAAGACGAATGCGGGCGAAACGGGTAAAAAAAGTATTAAAGCGGCTCTGTTCCCCCTACGGTGTCTTTTGCTGAAAATCGTTCTTGCTGCGGTTTTACTGTGCGCAATCGGAGCGGGCGCGTATTTCGGCAGGAAAAAAATCACTGAGATAAAACTTGCAAAAAAATATATGAGGATCGAACGGCAGCTCGTGCTGTGCCGCGAACTGGTTACGGTAAAACTGCGCTACAGTGAAATCGTGAGCATAAAAAAAAGCGGTGCGCTCGGCGTTGCAAAAAGCTACAGCATCGTCAAATATTCGGGTATAGCGCGGGCGGGTATTGCCAACGTTTCAAAGATTGCTTCGACCGTTTCGAAAGACGGAAAATCCGTTTCGCTCACGCTTCCGAAATCCGAACTTCTCGGAAATGAAATCGCGTCGCAGGAAATCTTCGATGAAAAGCGCAGCCTTTTCGTGCCGATCACGATGAAAGAAATCTTCGACGGGATCGAAGAGAGCAGAGCATCCGCCGCGGAACGTCTTGTTGCCGAAGGGCTTTTGGACGACGCGGATGCGCAGGCACGGGCCGTCCTTCGCGCGTCGATGACCGCGCTGGGCTTTGAAAACGTTGCGATACGCTGACGGAAGGGGCAGCCCCGAAGGGAAGGCTTCTTCCTTTTAATTAATAAAGAACATCCGCGAAACTATCACTTGTCCTCGATAAAAGAACATCCGCGTTCTTTTCAAAAAAAAACGCTTATGCTATACTGTGCCGATTCGTATCATTATGGGAGCTTTTTTATGAATTCATCGAAAATTTTAGGACCTCACGACAAACCGCCGCTCGCGCAGTGGATCCCGTTGAGTTTTCAGCACGTGTTCGCCATGTTCGGCGCGACCATACTCGTGCCGCTTTTGACGGGCTTGAGTCCGTCGACTGCGCTTTTTACCGCGGGCACCGGAACGCTCATCTATATCCTCATTACGGGGGCGAAAGTGCCGGCATTTTTGGGTTCGTCGTTTGCGTTCATTCCGGCGCTCATCGGCATCGGCGAGCAGTACGGCGCGGCCTATGCGATGGGAGGTGCGATCTGCGCTGGTGTCTTTTACTGTGTCGTCGCATCGATTATTAAATTTACGGGCAAGGGCTGGATCGATAAAGCGCTTCCTCCGGTCGTTATCGGATCGGTCATCGTCGTCATCGGCATGAATCTTGCACCGACGGCGATCAAAGAAGCGATGTACGTCGGATCGAGCGGCACGATGCAGGATTATTCACTTGCGTACTTGAGCATCGCCGTCGTAACGCTCGGCATCGCGATTGTCGCGACGATTTTTTTGAAGGGCTTTTTCAATACGATTTCTATATTGATCGGTCTTATCGGCGGATATCTTTTTGCTCTCATTATGGGAGCCGTTTTCCCCGCATACCGTGTCATCGATTTTTCCGTCGTGCGCGAAGCGAAATGGTTTGCGCTTCCGTTTTTACAAACCGACGCGGCGGGAAAGTATTTTTGGCTCGCGCCTAAGTTCAATTTCGTCGCCTCTCTCACCTTTGTGATCGTTTCGCTTGCTACGATCTGTGAACACTTGGGCGATACGCTGACAACTTCGCGCGTCGTCGGAAAGGATTTTTTGAAAGATCCCGGCTTGCACCGGACGCTCGTCGGCGACGGTCTTGCGACTGCATGGGCTGCCGTGTGGGGCGGGCCGCCGAACACGACGTACGGAGAAAATATCGGCGTTATGGCGATTACGAAAGTGTACAGCGTGTGGGTTATCGGAGGAGCTGCGGTCATCGCCTTCGTGCTGTCTTTTTGTCAAAAATTCGGCGCGGTCATCCGAACGATTCCCGGCCCCGTACTCGGCGGCGTTTCGATGCTTTTGTACGGACTTATCGCATCCAGCGGTTTGCGTACGCTCGTCGAAGAAGGCGTCGATTACAAAGATAAACGCAATCTGACCATTTCATCGGTCATCATGGTTATCGGCATCGGCGGCGGTATTTTGCAGTTTACCGTCGGAAGCGATTTCGTGTTCAGTTTGGGCGGTGTGGCCCTTTCGACCGTCGTCGGCATTATCTTGAATTTGATAATTCCGAAAACGGTGGAATAAGCACTGCCTGTAAGATAAACGCCCGCATATCGGCTGTCCGATTGCGGGCGTTTTTTTTGTGTTTGGTATCCGGCGCGATCCGCTCGGATGTGCGCCGATCTGCGGCTCCGCGAGGAGCCGTTTCGTTTTTACGCTTACCGTCTGCGTCCGAAGAGGCGCAGGAGGGCGAGGAAGATATTGATAAAATCGAGGTAGAGTTCAAGCGCTCCGATGATCGACGCTTTTTTGAACGTATCCGATCCGTCCGAATATTCGGCCGCCTTTAAAATCTTTTGCGAATCGTACGCGGTGAGTCCGACGAACAAGCCGACGGTGATGAGCGAAATAAGCCACGAAAAGCCCGACGAACGCAAAAACAAATTGATGAGTGAAGCGATGAGGATGCCCCACAGCGCCATTATCAAATAGCGGCCGAAAGAATTGAGGTTTTGCTTCGTTACCGCACCGTAGAAACACATACCGCCGAACATTCCCGCAGCTGCGATGAATGTTTGGCTTATCGCCGTACCGGTGTAGATGAGAAAGATCGATGAAAGAGTCAGTCCGTTCAGCGCCGAATAGACGATAAAAGCGACCGATGCCGCAGCGGGAGAGATTTTGCGGATGGACGCCGAAAGCCACCACACGAGCGCCACCTCTCCGATCGCGACGACCCAAAAGCCGATGCCGCTTCCGCCGAACAGGAGCTTCAGCAGCGCCGTGTTTTCCGACGTAATATATGCGCTTACCGCACTGATGACAAGCGCGAGCGCCATCCATCCGTACGTGCGCGTAAGAAATTTGCGTTTTTCGCTTTCTACAGCACGTGTGCCGATCGAATCGTATTGTTCCATATCTCTATGCTCCTCTGTTCAATTTCGATTTTCCCCGATGGGATCTGTTATAAATATACATATAAATTATAACATAAGATATAATTTTCTGCTATATTATAATCAGTGAGGTTGTATGGCAAATATTATCGATTACATTGCGTGGCGTGGCGACTTGCCGTTTTCCGTCGTTCCTTTCAACGATATCGATTCTCTCATCCTGTGTCAGATTTCGTATCTCGATTTTTCAGGCATCGTACGCGAAAATTTCAAAGAATGCGTAACGCTGAAGGATACGGCCGAGCGGTTTCGAAACGCGAAAGATTTTTCGGTGAGGCGCAAAGTCGGCGCCATGATCAATTCGCTCACGGCGGATCTTTTGTTCGCCGCCGCTTTTTCACGGCGTTTCGGAGCCGTAAAAGTCTGCGGCTATACGACGCGCTTCGATCCGAAAAAAGAAGAACAGTTTTCCGCTATGACTTTTTTGACCGGCGACAAGTACGCCTTTGTCGCGTTCCGCGGTACCGACGATACGATAATCGGCTGGAAAGAGGATTTCAATATGGGCGTGCTCGAAACGGTGCCTTCGCAAATCGATGCCCTTCGCTATTTGACCGAAGCGATGAAATCGATACGCGGCCGGTTCCGCACAGGCGGGCATTCGAAAGGCGGAAACCTTTCGATCTACGCCGCCGCAAACATCGATCCTAAATTCAAAAAGCGCATTTCCTGCGTGTACAATAACGACGGGCCCGGCTTCCGAGAAGAGACCGTCGCGTCTCCCTGCTTCCGCGAACTCGCTCCGAAAATTCGTTCGTTTTATCCGCAGCTTTCCATCGTCGGCATGCTCTTTTCGCACGCAGGCTCGTACTCCGTCGTCGAAAGCGAGCAGTCGGGCATCATGCAGCATGATCCGTTTTCGTGGCATTTGACGAAAGACGGCTTCGTTTCGCTTTCGGGATTCGATCCCGCAAGCAAATGGTTTCACGATACGTTCAACGCGTGGTTTCGTGAATTGCCCGATGCCGAGCGCTCGCGTTTTGTCACTACGCTTTTTAAAGTGCTTGAGGCGACCGACGCAAAGACGAATTCGGAACTCGAAAAAAATTGGTGGCAGAACTCCGCAAAGATCGTCGGCGCGTTTGCAAAGCTCGACGGCCCGTCGCGCGACAACGTCATCAAAGCGGTGCAGCTGCTTTTCCAAATCGGACACAGGCATTGGACGCAGGTACAATTTTTACCCTCCGGCGATTCGAAGGAAAAGTGCAGGTAAAATCTCTGACGTAGACTATTTCATATTTAGGGAGTATATTTATTCTATGGCAAAGAAAGATATTGACAATAACGATTTAAACGTATCGATTTCACAAGCTGAACTGGATAAGGCGCTTAACAAGGCGAAAGCGGCTTCCGAAACGGATAAAGCTGCCGACAAAAAAATTGCAAAAAAGCCGTCGTCGACAAAGGAGATCCTTCCTGCCGATCAGGCGCTTCCGGTAAAGCTTTTGCTCATTCCGCTGCAGGGGCGTCCGATTTTCCCGGGCATTTTTACGCCTCTTATGATAAGCTCTTCCGACGATACGAAAGTGATCGAAGAAGTGTGCTCGGGCGACGGCTATATCGGTATCGTCATGCTGAAAAACGAAACGGAAAATCCGTCGGTGTCCGATCTGTACGAAGTCGGTACGATCGCGCGGATTATTAAAAAAATCAATTTACCCGACGGCGGGCTCAACGTATTTATTTCGACGCTCAAACGCTTCCGTATTCGAAAAGCGCTGCATACGACGACGCCGATGGCGGCTGCAGTCGATTACCTCGACGACGAAGAGGACGATACGTTTGAAGTGAAAGCGCTCACGCGCGCGCTGTTGAGTGAAATGAAAGAAGTGTCCGAAAACAATCCGCTCTTTTCCGAAGAGATGCGATTGAACATGGTGAACATCGATCATCCCGGAAAGATTGCGGATTTTATCGCGTCCATTCTCAATATCGATAAAGCCGATCAGCAAAAAGTGCTCGAAACGGTAAACGTGCGCCGGCGCATGGAGCAAGTGCTCATCTATATTAAAAAAGAGCAGGAGCTTTTACGCGTTCAGAAAAAAATCCAAAACGAACTCAACGAACGGGTCGAAAAAAATCAGCGCGAATATTTCCTCCGCGAAGAACTCAAATCGATTCAGGAAGAGCTCGGCACCGACGCCGAAGGCAATGCGACCGATTATCAAAAATTTAAAAAGAAAGCCGAGGAATTTCATTTCGAAGGCGAGATAAAAGAGACGGTCGACAACGAACTTGAAAAGTTCAATCTCATGGATCCGAATTCCGCCGAATATATCGGCACGAGGAATTTTCTCGAACTTGTCACGCAGCTTCCGTGGAACGACAAGCCTGAAGAGAATTACAGTCTGGACGAAGCGAAAAAAATTCTCGAGCGCGATCACTTCGGTCTCGACGACGTAAAAAAACGCATCATGGAATTTTTATCGGTGCGAAAACTCAAGCAGGATGCGAAGGGCAGTATAGTGCTGCTCGTCGGTCCCCCCGGCGTCGGCAAAACGAGTATCGGGCATTCGGTTGCGGATGCGATGCACAAACCTTTCTATCGATTTTCCGTCGGCGGTCTTCGCGATGAAGCTGAGATCAAAGGACACCGCAGAACTTATATCGGCGCGCTGCCCGGAAAAATCATCCAAGGTTTGCGTACGACGAAAACCCGCGCTCCCGTTTTTATGATCGACGAAATCGACAAAATGGGGCAAAGCTATCAGGGAGATCCCGCGAGCGCTCTGCTCGAAGTGCTCGATCCCGAACAGAATGTCGGCTTCCGCGACAACTATCTCGATTTGCCGTTCGATATCTCCGACATATTTTTTATCCTCACCGCGAACACGCTCGATTCGATCCCCGAACCTCTGCTCGACCGTGCCGAAGTCATTCAGCTGCCGGGTTATATCGATCAAGAAAAAATCGAAATTGCAAAGCGCTATCTCATTCCGAAAAATCTTAATAAAAACGGACTTGAAAAAAATCAAGTGCAGTATACGAAAGAAGCTCTTTTGATGATTGCCGAAGAGTATGCGCGTGAAGCCGGAGTGCGCAATTACGAAAAGAGCGTCGATAAAATTCACCGCAAAATCGTCACCGAGCTCATGAACGAAGCGGAGAAAAAAGCGGAAGAAGCTGCGGCAAAAAAGAAAAAAGAAAAAGACGCCGAACTCGCTGCAAAAAAAGCGCAGGGCGAGCGCGTGCTCTCGCAGTCGGAAATAGACAAACTCGTCAAAGCGAACCGCGATTTGACGCAGCGGGAAATCGATTCGCTTGTGGAATCCCGCTGGAAGCTTTCGCAGGATGACATCGATCTGCTCGTAAAGAAAAATAAAAACCTCACGCAGACCGAAGTCGATAAGCTTGTTTCGGCAAAGCGCGAAAGCGAAAAAGTTTCCGCCGCCGATTTTGTCGATAAAACGAAAAAGTATACGATCGATGCGAAAGCTCTCGACAAATACCTCGGTAAACCGGTTTTCGACGAAAGCGAAATCAAAAAAGCGGACGTCGCGGGTACGGCCATCGGTTTGGCGTGGACAAGCATGGGCGGCGACACGCTGCTCATCGAAAGCATCGCGTATCCGAGTGCAAAGGGCGGACTGCAGCTTACCGGCCGGATGGGCGATGTGATGAAAGAGAGCGCGCAGATCGCGATCAACTGGGTAAAAGAGCAAGTGCTTTCGAAAAAGATAAAAGACGAAGAATGGTTTGAAAAGAATTTGATACACTTGCATATTCCCGAAGGCGCGGTCAAAAAAGACGGACCGTCGGCCGGCATTACGATGGCGACGGCGTTTATGTCGTTGCTCACCGGAAACGTTATAAAGGCACGGCTTGCAATGACGGGAGAACTTTCGCTTACGGGGCAGGTTTTGCCGATCGGCGGGCTTCGTGAAAAAACGGTTGCGGCGCGTCGAAACGGGATCAAAACGATTTTGATTCCGAAAGCGAACGTGCGCGATCTCTCCGATATTCCCGATCACGTAAAAGCGGGCATTACGTTTATACCCGTAACTCGCGCCGAAGAAGTCATGCTGCACGCATTTGCGGAAAACGGAAAGGCGGCATCGCTTTCCGAGACGAAGAGCGTCAAAAAGATCGCAGTGAAAAAAAGCGCGGCGAAAGAGAGCGCTCAGGTGAGACGCGCGGCAAAAAGCGGTCCGATCAAAGCGGCAGAGAAAAAATCCGCGAGAAACGCTGACGGCGGAAAATCGTCGGCGGCAAAAAAGGAAACCGCGCGGCGCGAAAAATCCGTTGCTAAAAAGAGCGGGGTGAAATCGTCCGCTTCGAAAAAGGGCGCAGTGAAAGCGAAAAAGCCCGCCGTAAAAAAAAGGCGCGGGTAAATCGAGTAAAGGAAAATAAAGCTTGCCGTTCGCGCGGGTGCTTGAACGGCACCCGTCGTCGGCTTGCGGCGCATGCGGTACTTGCGGAGTGCAGCACCGCAAGGGCGATAGAAAATGGTTTATAAAATCAATCTTGAAAAAAAGAAAGAATTTGAAAGTTTTTATTTTCGCCAAGGGGTGAAACTGTTTTTTCCCATCCTTATTTCCGTAGCAATTTTTATGGGTGTAAGGATGGGATTTGTATTAACAAACGGATTTGAAACGATACGATCGTTCGATATTTACATAGTTCTTTTTTCATGTTTATTTCTTTTTATTATATTTTTCATTTCTGCATTTATTGGAACTAAAATAGCTTCATCGAAACTGGAAATGTGGGAATTATCCATACGGGAAAATTATGCCATCTTAAGAAATTCAATAGCTGACACTGCGATAAATTTCGCGGATTTTAAAAAATATAAAGAAACTGCTGATTCTATAACTTTTTATTTCAGGGGGATAAGGCGTTTTTATATAAATTGGAATTGTTTTCATGATTCTGAAAATTTGAAAGCGGAATTGGAAAACATTGCACATAGAATCGGAACTTTTAAGCGAGAGACGCTCTCTGTTGAAACGCCGAAAACTAACGTAAAGTTCAAATCAAAATTTAAGTGGATCTTTTATAGTATTTTAGCAATAGGTTTAATCATCAAAATTGTTGTTAAATTCTTATAAAAATGAATTGAACTTAAGAGTGACAAAGAAGCGCTTGTATGCGGCGTTTGAACCGCTTCGAGTACAGCCGTTTTTTTGAGAATGTATTTCCGTGACTTTTACCTGATTTTGCATATACGTCAGCTATACGGATGCCTGCACCGGTGAGCAAGAATGAAGAATAGAATTTATTAAAGAGCCAAAATGATATTATATATAGTTGGACATTTGTACACCTTTACGATGATGTTGAAGATATAGAATTCTTAGGGGTTTTCTCTACAAAAGAAAAAGCGGAAAAAGCAATACAGATGTTGTCAAAACAACCGGGCTTCAAAGATTTTCCTAAACCAATTGATTACAATGATATTGAAAACGATGTTATTGAAGGGTTTTATATTATTAAAGTTGTTGTTGATGAAATTGCTGAGTGGAAAGAAGGTTTTACTACTGTCAAGTGGAAAGAATAAAAAGCGTTAATTCAGCAAGTCAAGCTTACTGAATTAATGAACTTGATAATAAAACTTTTAGAGTATATCTTGAATACGTTGGCAAATTCAAGTGTTCGTTTTATATTAGTGTTATGAAGTTCACTGTAGAAAAACTTCCCCAAGCAAAAGCTGAGATAGAATTTCTGGAACAATCGCAAAAAGATTTACTTAAAACTGAATATGAAAAGATTGAACAACAGAAACTATAAAACTTGCGGAGAAACGTTTGAAGGAGGTCTGATTATGGAATATGTATATGTAAAAGATTCGGAAGGGTATGTTTTTAAGAAACGGAAAGCAGAAGTCACTTCTGATGAAAAAATTATTTCTGAAAAGGAATATATGAAAACATCCGGGCTTGCTGCTTATGAAAAAGAATTTGGACATGGCGGTGCAAGAGAAAATGCCGGAAGAAAACAGAAATTCGGCTCTCCTCTAAAGTTTCAAATCCGTGTAACGCAGGAAGAAAAAGATTTTATTACTTATGCAAGAAAACATCATATAAACTATACTGCAATGATGAAATAAATAATACCTGACACAGCTTTCAAAGCAGTCATTTTTGTCTGCACAAAAGGCGATTTAACTGCGCAGTTATGCGGCTGCCCCCACCGGAGCACCGGAGGTAAAAATTGATAAAAAAGATAGCAATAATAAGTCTTTCAAGCGGAATTCTCGGAGAGCCGTTTGTTCGGCATGAAGTAAAGATTGGGATGAAAAGACTCCATGATTACGGCCTTGAAGTCGTTACTACTGAAAATGCCTTAAAAAGAATGACGTATTTGTCCGAGCACCCTGAATCAAGGGCGGAGGATTTGTTAAATGCTTTGAAAGATAAATCCGTAGATATGATTTTATGTGCGATAGGCGGAGATGATACATACCGCCTTTTACCCTATCTTTTTGAAAACGATGAGCTTAAAAACGCTGTCAAAGATAATAAAAAAATATTTTTAGGCTATTCGGATACGACCGTAAATCATTTTATGCTGCATAAAGCGGGATTACATACTTTTTACGGACAAGCCTTTCTTCCCGATATTTGTGAACTTGATAATGAGATGCTTCCGTATACGAGTAAGTATTTTGAAGAATTGATTCGTACCGGAACGATAAGGGAAATACGGCCGAGTGAATATTGGTATGAAGAAAGAAAATCATTCGATGAATCTCAAATCGGTGTTCCCAAAAACAAACATAAAAATTCAGGCTTTGAACTTTTACAAGGCAGTGCAACATTTAACGGGCAAATCTTAGGCGGCTGCATAGAATCCGTTTATGATATGTTTGATAATTCCCGATATTCCGACACGGTTGATTTGTGTAAAAAATATAATTTGTTTCCGACACAGGACGATTGGACGGATAAAATTCTGCTTCTTGAATCGAGTGAAGAGAAAGCTCCTCCTGAGCTGTATAAAAAAATGCTGATAAAATTGAAAGAAACAGGTATCTTTTCCGTAATAAAGGGAATTATCGTCGGCAAACCTATGGATGAAGTTTATTATAACGATTATAAAAAAATCCTGATTGAAATAGGAGCAGATTCAAATCTGCCGATTGTTTACAATGTGAACATAGGACACTCGTCTCCCAAATGTATTATTCCTTTTGGCGTAACGGCTTACGTCGATACACGAGAGCAGGTAATTAGATTTGAGGAATAGTATATACTATGCTGAAAAACAACGAAGGGAAAATCATAGAATGGATTCGTCGGAAAAACGGAAATTAATTATTAATAAAATCAATTACTGTGAAAAGAACGGCAGATTTTCACTTGAAAAAGAATTTATTCAGCATGGTAATTTTTCAGTTTATAGGCACAGCATTAGTGTTGCGATTTTGAGTTTGAATATTGCAAGTAAATTTAATCTCCGAGTTGACTATGATAGTTTAGTTCGGGGCGCACTGCTGCATGATTATTTTCTATACGACTGGCATACACATAAAACTTTTCCTTGTGCTCACGGATTTGCACATCCGTTTATTGCCTTAAAAAATGCGAAGGAAGATTTTTCCCTTACCGATTGTGAAAAAGACATAATAGTGCATCATATGTTTCCTTTGGTTCCATTGCCGCCGCTCACACCGGAAGGCTGGATAGTTTGTATTTCAGACAAGATATGTGCCGGCTATGAAACTGTCTATGCAATAGGAATGGCTTTGAAACGAATGGTATATTTGATTTATTTACAAACAAAAAAGCCGGCGGTTTAGAACGATTTTGAACGGATGTGCCGACGGTGCGCTTGAGGGAAGTATGAAAAAATATTTATTAATAATATTTATATTCTCGTTGTTATTGATCGGTTGCAGTAAAAACACGGAACAACTATATGAAAAAATGATGAGTGTTTCCAAAGACAGCAAACAAAAGATTTATTTGTCATTTTTCGAAGTAAATGGAAGTTCCGGAAATAAGTATTATGACAAGATTATTAATTTAAAGGAAATAAATATTGATTATCTATATAAGCAGGCCATGACATGCGAGAAAACAAATTTTGTTTTTGAACCTATGAATTATGAATTGGCGACAGGCGATATTGCTTTAAGCATATTATGGGATAAGTATCAATTTGACAATGAGGATATAAACAAATTATTTCCGGAAAATATTACAACGGAATATAAAAAGAACGGCAGCATCATATTATATAAATGGACACAAAAAGAGAAAAAAAACAGAATATATATAGTAAATAAGACTTTTGAATTATTGCAAGAAAAAGAAATGATTAATAAAGAAGTAGATATTGAATCAATAAAAAAACTTGTAAATTATAAATATACAAAGGCCGGAAATTATATAGTAACATGTGAATTTCTAAGAAATGGACCTACGGTAACGGGAATTGCCTGGCCGAAATATTATTTATGGATAAGCATTTTTAATCCGAATACCTATGATTTAGCGGCAGACGGTGCAATAAGGCTTGCACTTCTTGGATATGAAGAAGCGACTCGAAAAGCGGATATAACCGATTATGTATGCTTTAATAATGAAAAACAAAACAAGGAAGATTTTACACGGGTATTTCCGCAAGCTGTTTGTGAAAAAATTTTTTATAGAAATAATATAAAATAGAAAAGTATAACAAAGATTTGTAATCGATATGCGGGCAAGCCGGTTTGCGGTACAACCGGTTGTTATGTGCATAGTGCAGGGCGGTGCTGGAGAAAAAATGAATGATTTAAGCAGAATAATATCTTTTTCGGTTTTCTGTTTCTTTTTTATTTCATATGTACTTCTGCCTATAATAAGATTCATTATAAATCTTGTAAAGCTGATAAAATTGAAAAAAAGTTTTTCAACTTTCGGAAATGAAATATTCTGCCTTCATCGAGACCAGAAAATTTCAAAAAAAATGATACTTTTTTATTGTATTCATATTATATTTTGTATTACTTTCGGAATTATTACGGGAACTTATCTGACATTTATAGCTGCATTATTTTTTTTACCGGTGATTTTTGAATTTATAATTATACGTAAATATACGGAATATAACGGAATCTATGAAAACGGAATTGTATTTGGAAGTTTTCTGGAATGGGAAAATATTTTTTCTTGGAAAAAAATAGATGATTATAAAATATCAATATTAAAACAAGACGGACTTCGGTTTGATATAGAAACAGACGATAAACAAGCGGAAATAATTGATTATTTCATATCAAAAGGAATAGATGAAGAGGAATAATTTTATGGTTTTAAAGAATTTAATAATTCCATTTACATTAATAAATAAAAGAAAACATAATTCATTAAAAATATCTGATTATCCGGTGTTTTATTATAAAAATAAAAATGCTCGGCAAGAGAATATACGATTTGGTGTACGGATTCTGTTTTGGGCAGGAATGGTTGGATACGGTAAAAATTTCAAAGAAGCATTCGGAAAGCTTTGTGAAAATTTCGATTTATACAAAAAAAATAATGAATATTTACCGAAACCATGGGAAAGAAAAAGATTGGAATTTGCATCAGATGAAAAAATTCTAAAAAATGAAAGTTTTGCAGTGGAGTTTTTTGATAAAATTTTTGGTATGGATTTTTACAAAGGATTTTTTTCTGATGAAACATATTTGGAACATTTCTATTGTGATGATGACAAGGAAGGAATAACAAAGAAAGGAATCATAGAAAAGGTCAAATCTTGCTACGGTGTTGATATAGGAGATGTTTATGATTTTTCTTTGCCGGATGTATTTCAATTTATAATAGATAAAAAAACTAACACGGTTTTCAAAGCCGACAACACGGACAAGCCGGTTTGCGGTTTAGAACGATCTTGAACGGACGCGCCGACGGCGCACTGGGCTGGTTAGAAAGGATAAAAAATGACTTCAAATAAAGAAGCAACAATTTCAACGATGGAAAATCGCTTATCTTTATCTTCTTTCGTACGTTATCCTGATGATTCATCTGTAAAATTTTGTATAAATGCACGTTCTCATTTTTTTGAAATAAAGGATTTCGAATTCTATTCAGATATAAGTTTATTTAATAATTTTCTTAACGGAGTTAAAAAAGTATATAAAAATGAAGAAAAATCTATAGAGTTATCTCCGAGTTTTGAAGACGGATTAATAAAAATAATTGCAGACGACTTAGGACATGTAAGGATTATTTGCGAGGTATGCAATTATAATATTTATAAAGAAACCTGTAGAATAAGTTTTGAAGTCGACCGAACATTTCTTCCGAATTTTATCAAAGAATTAGAAGAAATATATTTGGAACTGGGATTCCGGATATAGATATTTAAGGAAATATAAGGAATATTAATTCGGTAGGCCAAGGTTGCTGAAAAAATGAATTGAACTTTAGGACTAGGACGAAGAAGCAATTGTATATATACTTTAGCAGATAAGGAAATAAATGAAAGTAACCAGTGATATAAGAATTTATAAAAGTAAAGTTGAAAATATTGAAGGTAATTCATTACCATCAGAGTTTAAGGCAACCAAAATACTTAATGCCAAAATCAAAAGAATTGTAATGGCTCTTCGTGAAAATAATTTTTCATTTGGAGATTTTGATCATTTATATATTAATTTTACGATCTGTAATGTCGACAATGAGATTTCACGGGCAAAACGAAAGATAGATAAATATCATCCATGGTTCAGATATTATGATGTCCATGTTTCTGAAGAGATGTATAAAAATATCGATGAAGATTTTGTAATATCAATAATTCAAAAAATATTAACCGAAAATTTTTCTTCAAACTCTTTTCCGAAAGAAAAAATAAATCAGATAATAAATAATACATTAAGAATGCAGAGCTCTTATGAAATGAAATATAAGGAAAAATTATCTGCCAATCGTAAGGCTATTCTATTCTTAAGATATAATGATAATTGTTTATTTGTTCCGGCAGTGAAAATATATGATTCGGATAACAAATTGATTCTGGAAAAAGAATTGCCGAAAACAAATAATTTAGATAGTTTCGGTTCTTTGATTTTATCAAATAGTAAACTAACTATAAAGCCTAAAAAAAACAGTTGTGAAAATATTAAAGATAACTATATAATAATCACATAACACGTCTTTCAAAGCCGACAACACGGACAAGGCGGTTTGCGGTTCAAATGCAAGTTATACGTACATCCGTACCGGGACGTTTAGGAGGAAATTAAAAATGAAACGATTTTTTTCAATATGTTTATTGATATTTTTTGCTTTTCGGTTTTATGCCGATGATTTTCAATTGGAATTGGATAACAGACAATACTTTGGAACCGTCGCCAAAACAACAATTAATGATGACAATTTAAACATACGATTAAAACCCTCTGTATCATCATTAAAAATCGGAAAGTTAAAAAAAGGTGATACGGTTACGGTAAAAGGATATTCTGATAAAAGAGAAAGAATCGATAATTTCGATGGATATTGGTTGAAAATCCAAGTTGAAAAAAATGATATTATAAAAGATTACGCTTCCGATACTTTTGGCTGGTATGGCTGGGTTTTTTCAAAATATGTCGATATCGATCCGAAAATCGATGTAAGTACTTTTCGTGTCCTCAAAGTAAATTCGGCAACTAAATCAACAACTTTATCACTGGATTTGGAAATCGATAGAAACGGTCAAAAAGCAATAGTGGAAGTATATCCGCGTAAATTTCCGAAGCAGGAATCATACTGTTTCGTTTGGTCTGATGATATTGAAGATTTTCAATATTCGGATCCTGTTGGAACTTTTAAATGGAATCCCAAAACGAATGAAATTACACATATTACCGATATGGGGTATGATTGCGAATCGGCATGGTGTATTATTTCCGATGATGAAAAATACTTGTTCCAAGATTACGGCACAAGTCCGGGTGTTAGAGCCTTTGCCGTTTATGATATAAAAACAAATAAGGATTTGTACAGCGGCTCATATTTGGACGATTTGGAATATGACGGAAAAACTGTCATCATCGTTGAAAAATGTGATTGGTGGAGTATTAACGAAAATAGCGTAACGGATGAATCTTTAAAAAGAAGTGAAGAATATAAAAAAACGTTAAACCCAAAGGATTTGGAATCTAAAACTATTGTCGTACGATATAAATTGAACTTAGATAATTTCAAAAGAGAATATTTAGATTGTACGACAGTATATGAACAATAATTTCGTATAATATGAGTTTCATAGCGGCAACGCGGGCAAGCCGGTTTGCGCTACTTGTGTACACGCTTTCGGCGGGCGAGGAAAAAATATTGAAAGTGATTGATGCTCTGAGTAAATACAATTTCAATATGGATTTTCAGCAGATAAAAATCACTGAAAAAACTATAGTATTTAATAAGTATAATTAACAAGGATCATTATGGATTATATAGCATTGATCAGGGGTATCAATGTCGGAAACTCGGTAAAAATCAACATGAAAGAATTGAAAACATTGTTTGAGCAATGCGGTTTTTCAAACGTTTCAACATATATCAATTCCGGGAATGTGATTTTTAAATCACATGATAAGAAAAGCTGTATCACGGAAAATATTGAAAAAGCATTACATATAACGACCGGGAGTGAAGTAAAAGTTTTGGTAAAAACAAAAAGTGAAATGGTAAAAATAGCAAACAGTATCCCCGGTGATTGGCAAAATAATGATGATGAAAAGACCGATGTGGCGTATTTATTTGAATCAATAGATACTGAAAATATAATAAATGAATTGCCGATAAAAAAGGAATACATACAATTACTATATGTTAGGGGGGCGTTAATCTGGAATGTTCGGCGGGAAGATTATAATAAAAGTCATTTGAATAAAATAATATCGCATAAAGTGTATAAAGATATGACAATACGAAATGTTAATACGGCTCGATATCTTGCAAATTGCTGATAAAAAAAATACTTAACACCCGATTCGATCTGACATTGTTTCGCAATGCAGGTTGAGCGAGCCTTGGATTGACACGCACTGCGGTGCAAGGGAAGAAAAAGAATGAAGTTGGCCGTAAGTAAAAAAAATATAAAATCTTTAATTATAAAAATATTTCGTTCTTTACTTTTATTTGTGTTATTGTGTTCTTTGTGTGTATATATTTTTTTGAATATATATATTAATAAGAAAGGTATAAAAATTAAGTATGAAAATATAAAAAACGAAACTGCAATTGAACTGACTGAAAAGCAAATAGAGATCGTGAGTTATATTTACACGAATAATAAAAATCCGAAATTAAAAAAACTTCCTTTAATTACGGATTTTGTTTTTTCAAAAAATAAAATGGCATATATAATGGCAACATTTTATTTTGAAAAGCATGATGAAAGAAATAAAAAAATTGGAACAATGGATCGGAGAATGGTAATTCTCGGAACTATGAGAAATATTGAAAAAAATATTAACTATAAAGATTGTTATAATTATGTAATTTCAAACAGTTATTTTGGAAACGGAATAATCGGACTTGCTGATGCATCTGAATTTTATTTTGATAAAGATTATAATTGTTTAAGTAATGAAGAATTCATAAAATTAATACTGACTGCAATAAATCCAAGCAGGTATAATATAAAAATTGGAAATAAAAGGCTTATAGAAGAAAAAGTTGATGAGATTTCCAAGTATATAAACGAATAATACTGCACAGCGCACTGTGGAGGATAAAAAAATGAAAGTAACGATAAATGAAAAAATTGAAGATTTAGTTCAAAATTACTACGAAGCAGATAAAAAAATTGATTTAAATTGGGATGAAATAAAAAAACTGAATCAAAGTAAAACTGAAAAAATTAAATGGTATTATCAATCTAAAGATTATAAAATACATAGTATAAAAGATATTTCCAACTTAGAAGATAAATTTCATTCCGAAAGCGAATTAAAACAATTTTTCCAAGAAAATATAATTTTAGGCTGTCGGAAAAAGAGCAATTTTATTGAAGTAATTTATGATGAGAAAAAACTTCGCGTAAGTATAAATAAAAAAGAAAAGTTTATCAGTTTTGAAAATTATAATGAACTGACAACATTGTTTAATAAGAATTATTTAAATTTGCTGAAAATAAAAAACGACAAAAAAATATTAATATGGCCGTTTTACTTTTTACTTTTAATAATGGTTTTCATAAGTTTATTTTTGAAAAAATATGAAATAGCTCTTTCATGTTTACTATTGGTTTTTATAACTAATATTACTGATAATATAATAAATAAAAAGATCGATTTCAGATATCTCGAAACGATATATTACAAAGATGAGCCGTGTGAATATTTAATAATTTTATTTGGGAAAATCGTCCTTTGTATAATTATATGTTATTTTACAATTAAAGGTATGATATAAATGAATACCTGACGCGATTTTCAAATCCGATAAACGCCTCGAGTTTACAGTGTGCGCATCGCGTTTTTGCGCGGACGAGAAAGGCTTTCATTCGGCATATATGCTAGTTCTGCAGCATGCCGTTTTCTTTTAACCACGTCTCTATGTCTTCGTTCCAGCGTGTCTCTTTCATAAATGCGCCCTCGAGCATGCCGAAGCCGTGCCCGCCCGTTTCGTATTGCGCAAAGCGGCACGGTATATTTTTCGCTTTGAGAGAGGCGTACAGGAGACGGCTGTTTTCGAATTTGACGACGGGATCGTCGCGGCAGGCGAGGATGTATGTCGGCGGCATTGTCGGAGGGATTTGCTTTTCCATGGAAAAGCGTTCTTTGCGTTCTTCGCTCATATTTTTTCCGAGCAGGCTTTTCCGCGACCACTTGTTTGCGATATCGTCGCGCATCGAAACGACGGGATAGATCGCCATAACGAAGTCGGGTCGCAGACTTGCTTTTACATCGATACCGAGCTTTGCAAGTTCGTTGCCGCTTTCGGCAAAGGCGCCCGCCATCGTCACTAAGTGTCCGCCGGCGGAAAAACCGATTGCGCCGACTCTGCCGGGATCGATGCCGTAGTCGTCCGCATTTTCGCGCACGAGCTGGATTGCCCGCTGTATGTCTTCGAGCTGGGCGGGGTGATGAGAGCCCCCTTGGGCGACGCGGTAGCGCAGTACGAAAGTCGTAACGCCGAGTGCGTTGAATCGCTTTGCAGTACAGTGCCCTTCGTTATACATACCCAAGTGGTGATAGCTTCCGCCGGGACAAATGATGAGAGCTGCCCCGTTTGCGTTTTCTGGCCTGCTCATAAACATAACCGAATTGCGGTTTCGCATACTCCGTACGCCCTGCCACAAAAAAACGGCGCGGCGGGAAGCGGAGAGGGGAAGGGCGGCACAGACGATAAAGAGCGCTGCGCATACATATCGGCGCGAAACGGAAAAAAATCGGGTCGGGAACGCTGGTTTTTTATACATGGTAAAAACTTACCCTAATCCGGCGCTTCCGTCAATGATTGAAAAATGAAATAAAAACAAAAATAAAATTATTTGCTTTTTTTTGTTTTTTAGGTATATTATATATAATACTATGTCTTGGAGGACACTATGCAATTTTATATATGCAGACATTGCGGCACAATCGTCAGCATGATTCACAAGGGAGGCTGCCTTCCGTCCTGCTGCGGAGAAGAGATGCAGGAGCTGAAAGCGAACACAACCGATGCGGCGCAGGAAAAACACGTGCCGGTCATCACCGTAAAAGGCAGCGAAGTTCACGTTGCAGTCGGTTCCGTCGTTCACCCGATGGAAGCCGATCACTATATTCAGTGGATCGCGATAGAAACCGAACAGGGCGCTCAGCGCAAAGTTCTCAAACCCGGAGAAAAGCCCGAAGCGTCGTTTGCGCTCGCTTCAGGCGACAAATTGATTGCGGCATACGAGTATTGCAATAAGCACGGACTCTGGGCTGCGAAAGCGTAAGCGCCGGAAAACGGAAAATCTATCATGGTGAAAACTTTTGCCGCAGTGATTTTCGATATGGACGGGGTTTTACTTGACAGCGAATCCGTCTGCGATCTCGTGTGGCGGCAGGCGGCAAAAGAGTGCGGTATCGACGGTATCGATAAAATTATCGAAAAAAACCGCGGGTGCAATTATACGGACACCCGTGCCTCGCTCGAACATGATTTGCAAAGCGTATCCGCGGCCGATAAATTTATGAATCGTACCGCAGAGCTTTTTAATAAAATAGAAACCGAAGAGGGGATTCCTTCAATGAAGGGAGCGCGGGCCGCCCTTGAGTATTTGACAAAAAAAGGTTACCGTATCGCGCTTGCCTCTTCGACCGACGGAAACGCCGTGCGCCGTCAGATGAAAAACGCAGGCTTTATCGATTTTTTCGAAACGCTTACGACGGGCGATACGGTCGTTCACGGCAAACCCGATCCCGAAATCTACGCACGCGCGTGCGCATCGCTCGGCCTTTCGCCCGATGCGTGCTGTGCGATCGAAGATTCGCCGAACGGTATGCGGAGCGCATATAGAGCGGGACTTTCGTGTATTATGGTGCCCGATAAAATTGTGCCCGACGATGAAATGAAAAAAATCGCGATGTGCATATTGCCGTCGCTCGATGCGATCGGCACCGTACTGTAATCGCCGCGGCGAACAATAGGGCTGCTGCCGAAAGTAGAGCGATTTTTATATTACATGCCGTTTTCGGAAAATACGGTTTTCGGTACGGTTGTCATGGAGCGTATACAATTTTGAGGAGGATTACAATATGAATATACGAACGATCGGAATTATTGTTTTTATGGGGGCGATAATGTTTTTTTCATGCTTTGCAAAAGAAAATGACAAAAGATCGGCACAGCAGTTCACGTCGATTTCGATGGACGAAGCTGCAAAGCTTATGGAAACGGAAAAGGGTTTTATTCTCGTCGACGTCCGCCGTCCCGATGAGTACAAGGCGGGTCACATTCCCGGTGCCGTCCTCTTAACGAACGAAACGATTACCGAAGAGAGCGCTTCGCGCGTTTTGAAAAATAAAAATCAAAAAATTCTCGTTTACTGCAGGAGCGGACAAAGAAGTCGCGACGCTGCCGGAAAACTTTCAGCTATGGGATATACGAACGTCGTGAATATCGGCGGCATTATGAGCTGGAAAGGCAAAATCGAAAAATAGCGCGCAGGATATTCCGATTCGCACGATAATAAAACACGGTCCGCTCTTCGTTCGCTTGCTCCTTCTTTCTCTTTTCTATATACTCGCGTTATGCAGCTGAATAAAATACGGAATATCGGAATTATGGCGCACATCGATGCGGGCAAAACGACGACGACGGAGCGCATCCTCTATTATACGAAAAAAATTCACAAAATCGGCGAAATCGACGACGGTCAGGCGACGATGGATTTTTTGCCGCAGGAACAGGCGCGCGGTATTACGATTGCGAGTGCGGCGACGACGACCGAATGGAAAGGCTTTCAAATCAATATCATCGATACGCCGGGGCATGTCGATTTTACCGCCGAAGTCGAACGGTCTCTGCGCGTGCTTGACGGCGCGGTCGCCGTCATCTGCGCGGTCGACGGGGTTCAGCCGCAGACGGAAACGGTGTGGCGTCAGGCGGACACGTTTAAAGTACCGCGTCTGTGTTTTATGAATAAGATGGATCGCATCGGTGCAGACTTTTTCGGTTCGATGGAAGACGTACACGAAAAGTTCGGAGTCGAATGTGTCTCTCTCCAGATCCCGATCGGCGAAGGAAGCGATTTCGAAGGCGTCATCGATCTTTTGTCGATGAAGGAGATCCGCTGGAATGAAGACGACGACGGAGAAACCTTTTCCTTTTCCGATATCGCTCCCGAACGCAAAGAAAAAGCGGACGAATGGCGGGCGAAGCTCGTCGATCAGGTCGCATCGGCCGACGATTTTCTTGCGGAATTATACCTCGAAGGAAAAGAGATAACGACGGAACAGCTGAAAGAGGCGATCCGCAAAGAGACGATAGCGCGTGCAATCGTTCCCTTTGTGATGGGAAGCGCCCGCCGCAATCAGGGCGTACAGCCGCTTATCGATGCACTTATCGATTATCTTCCGGCACCCGATGAAGTGCCGCCCGCCGTCGGTTTGCACATAAAGCGCGACAAAGAAGAAAAGATCGAAGTGCCGTGTAAAGAAAACGGGGCCGCCGTCGGTTTGGTGTTTAAAATTCAGCACGATCCGAATATGGGACTTTTGTGTTTTGTGCGCATGTATTCGGGAAAAATTGCGAGCGGCACGCAAGTGTACAACGTCAACAAAAAAAAGCGCGAGAGAGTCAACAGAATTTTCAGAATCAACGCGGACAAAGAAGAGCCGATCGATAGCATCGCTGCAGGCGATATCGCAGCGTTTATCGGATTGAAACTCGCGCAGACGGGCGACACGCTCGGCAGCGAGGGGATGCCGGTGCTCCTCGAAAAACCGCAGTTTCCCGAACCGGTCATATCGGTTTCTCTCGAACCCGAATCGCTCGCCGAGCGCGACAGGATGAACGATACGCTTGCGATCCTTTCGCGGGAAGATCCGACGTTTACGTATCACGAAGATGCGGAAACGGGTCAGCTGATAATCAGCGGTATGGGCGAGCTGCACCTCGACGTACTCGTCACGCGCATGCAGGACGATTTTAAAGTGAAGTGCCGCGTCGGCTCTCCGCAAGTGACTTACCGCGAAGCGGTGACCGCAAGTGCGGACGCAAGCGAAAGCTACAGTAAAGTGCTCGGCGGAAAAGAAAATACGGCGGGCATAAAGGTGCACGTCGAACCGCGTCCTCAAGGATCCGGAAACTCTTACGCTTGTACCGTAAAACGAAACGATATTCCCGACGAAATTTTCGAAGCGATGGAAAGCGCGTTCGAAAGCTCTTTTCAATCGGGGATCCAATTCGGTTATCCCTGTACCGATACCGCCGTCACCGTAACCGATGTCGATTACAGCGAATTGACGTCGACGACGTTCGCTTTCGAAGCGTGCGCCGCCGCGGTTTTCGACAAAGCGTGTTCGGCGGCAAAACCGGAATTGCTCGAACCCGTTATGGACGTCGATATTTCCTGTCCGAAAGAATTCGTCGGAGATGCGATGAATCAGATGACCGGCCGCGGCGGTATTATCCTCGGACAGGATTCGAAGCAGACGGGCGAAATCGTTCACGCGCAGGCACCGATGGCGAAGATGTTCGGTTTTTCGACGAGTCTCCGTTCGGCGACGCAGGGCAGGGCGTCGTTTTCGATGGAATTCAGTCATTTTCAAGTAAAGCCCGGCGGCCTGAACGCATTTTAAGTCAGCCGGCCGATCATAGAGGAGGAAGCGATGAACGTTGTCGTTATAGGTGCTCAATGGGGCGATGAAGGAAAAGGAAAAATTGTCGATTTTCTCGCGCTGGACGCGAAGTACATCGTGCGCTTTGCAGGCGGCGCGAATGCCGGACACACGATCGTCGCCGGCGGAAAAAAGTATGCTCTGCACCAAGTACCTTCGGGTATTTTGCATCCCGATAAAGCGGTATTCCTCGGTTCGGGTATGGTTATCGATCCGGAAGCGCTTTTTGCCGAACTGCAGATGCTTACCGATAACGGCATTGCTTGGGAAGGCCGCGTATTCATCTCCGACCGAGCGCACATCGTTTTGCCCGCGTACCGCAGGATTGACAAAGAACGCGATGCATCCCGCAAGCGGCCTATCGGTACGACGGGACGCGGTATCGGAAGCGCGTATTCGCAAAAATCCGAACGCGACGGAATCAGACTCGCCGATTTGGATTGGAAAGAAAAGACTGCGGATCTCGACGCCGAAGACAGAAAATTTATCGACACTTACGCTTCAAGGCTCATTGCCATGCGTGTCGATATCGCTTCGAAGCTGTGGGAGTACCGCAGTGAAAATATTTTATTTGAAGGAGCGCAGGGTGCGCTGCTCGATTTGGACAGCGGAACATATCCGTATGTGAGTTCGGGCGCATCGTGTTCGGCAGGAGCGGCTTTGGGGTCGGGCATCGGCCCGCGTGCAATCGACAAAGTTTACGGCGTTTTTAAAGCTTATGAAACGCGCGTCGGAAACGGCCCGATGCCGACCGAGTTCAATAACGATACCGAAAGCGAGCTTTGTAATTACGTGCGTACGACCGGAAACGAATTCGGTGTAACGACGGGCAGGCCGCGGAGATGCGGTTATCTCGATTTGGTTGCGCTCCGCTACGCATGCCGCGTCAATTCCATCGACTCGTTGGTTTTGACGCATCTCGATATCTATGACGAAATGGAATCGATTGAAGCCTGCGTCGCATACGATATCGGCGGAAAGATCGTCACGGATTTTCCGGCCGGCATTCCCGCTTTGAATGCGGCGCGTCCGATTCTCAAGAAATTCGACGGGTGGAAAAGCGATCTGCGATCGTGCGCTTCATACGAAAAGATGCCGGCAAACGCAAAAGCGTATGTGGAATTTATCGAAGCGTTTACCGAAACGCCTGTCGGGATCGTATCCGTCGGAGCGGACCGAAACGATACTTATCTTCGCATACAGCCGTGGGCAAAATAAAGATTCGGCACTAGAAGTGAAAAACGGATCTGAATCGTGCATAAGTTTATTTGACTTTTATTAAAATATCGACAGGCGGTGTTACAACCTCCGGAAACGGACTTGAGTTTTCGGAGGTTGTTTTATTTTAGCGCAAAGCTTGCTCCCCGATGTTTTTGATTATTGACATATACCCTTTGGGGGTATTATATTGGAAATGAACTTTTACGGGGGAATTATGCCAAAGGACGGCAAAAAAAAAGCGGCGCCGCAAAAGACGTGTACGTGCCGCAAATACAAACACACGCCGCGAAAAGATGCGTCGGTGCGCGCGCTTCATTCTCGCTTGAACCGGATCATCGGACAGCTGAACGGTATCAAATCGATGCTCGATGAAAACCGTTACTGCGGAGACGTGCTCATTCAAGTTTCCGCCGCCGAAAGCGCGCTCCGCACTTTCGGCTATATGATTTTGCGCGATCACATGGAAAGCTGCATTACGGAAGAGATAAAAA
The DNA here is from genome assembly GCA_000413015.1 of Treponema socranskii subsp. paredis ATCC 35535. GTDB lineage: Bacteria > Spirochaetota > Spirochaetia > Treponematales > Treponemataceae > Treponema_D > Treponema_D paredis. Next base: position 1,021,826 of record KE332515.1, on the reverse strand, counting down.
AAGGCAATACGGAAATCATCGATGAAACGATGTTTTTAATAAAAGGACTCAAATGACGAGGCGATATATATGACAAAATTTTCGGTAAGCGGTATGACGTGCGCTGCGTGCAGCGCCCATGTCGAAAAAGCGGTCGCCGCAGTTCCCGGCGTCGAAAGCGTTTCGGTAAGTCTTTTGACGAATTCGATGAACGTCGATTTCGCATCTCCTGCAAGCGCCGAGGCGATCTGTGCCGCAGTCGATAAAGCGGGTTATAATGCTTCCCTCGATACGAAAGATGTGCGCTCGACGGATGCGGCGTCCAAACGCGCGTCGCTCGAAGACACGGAAACGCCGCACCTCGTAAAACGCCTTATCGCGTCTCTCGTTTTGCTCGTGCCGCTCATGTATGTGTCCATGGGACACATGATGTGGAAGTGGCCGGTTCCGTCCGCCGTCCACAACAATCCGGCATCGATCGCGCTCTATGAAATGCTGCTTGCGCTTTCCGTCATGCTTATCAACAGGCGATTCTTTACGAGCGGTTTTAAAAGCTTTGTACACGGAGCTCCGAATATGGACACGCTCGTCGCGCTCGGAAGCGGAGCTTCATTCGCATACAGCACGGCCGTTTTATTTTCGATGACCTTCGCAATGGCTTCGGGCGATATGAAGAGCGCACATGCATATCTGCATGATCTGTATTTCGAATCGTCCGCGATGATCCTTACGCTCATCACCGTCGGTAAAACGCTTGAATCCTACAGCAAAGGAAAAACGACGAATGCGATCAAATCGCTTATGGATTTGGCGCCGGAAAAAGCGCATGTCGTGCGTGATGGAAAGGAAGTAACGATTCCCGCGTCCGAAGTAAAAGTCGGCGACGTGTTTATCGTGCGGCCGGGAGAGCGCATTCCCGTAGACGGAAGGGTGAGCGAAGGGTCGAGCGCGGTAAACGAGTCCGCTCTTACCGGAGAAAGCCTTCCCGTCGATAAAGCTCGCGGCAGTGAGGTGAGCGCTGCGACATTGAATCAAAACGGATTTCTCACGTGCCGGGCGACCCGCGTCGGAAGCGACACTTCTTTAAGCAAAATTATCGATATGGTGGAAAATGCCGCCGCAACGAAAGCGCCCGCGGCAAAGCTCGCGGATAAAGTGTCGGGCATCTTCGTTCCCGTCGTCATCGTTTTGGCCTTCGGTACGGGGATCGTGTGGCTCGGTGCGGGAGCGGAATTCGGTTTTGCGCTTGCGCGTGCGGTGAGCGTGCTTGTCATAAGCTGTCCTTGTGCGTTAGGCCTTGCAACTCCCGTCGCGATCATGGTCGGAAGCGGACTCGGCGCAAAGCACGGCATTTTGTTTAAAACGGCCGCCGCCCTCGAAGCGTGCGGGAAGACGGATGTCGTCGTGCTTGATAAAACGGGGACGCTGACGGAGGGGAAGCCGCGCGTCACCGACATATACGCGGACGAGAGCGAAGAAAAATTATTAAAAATTGCCGCCAGCCTCGAAGCGAAAAGCGAACATCCGCTTTCGCGCGCGGTCATGGAAGCCGTCGTCGAAAGACGCATTTCGTACGAAAGCTCGGACGATTTTACCGCTCTTCCGGGATTCGGAGTGCGCGGAACGGTCGGAGGCAAAAGCGCATTCGGCGGAAATGCGGCGCTTATGGAAGAGCATCATGTACTTTCGGCAAGCTTAAAAGAAAGGGGTGAAGCCTTTGCCGAAGAGGGGAAGACGCCGCTCTATTTTGCCGAAGACGGAAAAGCGCTCGGCATCATAGCCGTAGCCGATGTCGCAAAATCCGACAGCGCCGAAGCGGTCCGCGCTCTGCACGATGAAGGCATCGCCGTCGTCATGCTCACGGGCGACAACCGCCGTACCGCGCGGGCGGTTGCAAAAACGGTCGGCATCCGCTCGGTCGTGTCGGATGTGCTTCCCGACGGAAAGGACGAAGTCGTTTCGCGTCTTCAAACATACGGACGCGTCGCAATGGTCGGCGACGGTATAAACGACGCTCCCGCTTTAACGCGGGCGGATATCGGCATCGCGATCGGAGCCGGAACCGATGTCGCTCTCGATGCGGCCGACGTCGTGCTTATGAAGTCGACGCTTTCGGATGTAAGCGCGGCGGTAAACTTGTCGCGCGGCGTTTTGACGAATATCAAAGAAAATCTTTTTTGGGCGTTTTGCTACAACGTCATCGGCATCCCCGTTGCGGCGGGAGCGCTGTTTCCCGCCTTCGGGATCGCGTTGAATCCGATGCTCGGAGCGGCGGCGATGAGTTTGTCGAGCTTTTGCGTCGTTACGAATGCGCTGCGCTTGAATCTCTTCGACATATACAAAAAGCGAAAAACAAAAAAGCGTCCGGTCGAACTGCCGGACGAAGCGTTTACGGCGGACGGCAAAGCGGCAAATACGTCTTCGCCTGCAGCTGACGGCGCTGCAAACAAGGATATAACGGAGGAACCGAAAATGACAAAGACGATTACAATCGACGGAATGATGTGCGACCACTGCCGGAAGCACGTCGAAAAAGCGCTTTCGTCGATCGACGGCGTGACGAAAGCGGACGTAAGTTTAAAAGATAAAAACGCGGTCGTTACGCTTTCAAAAGATGTGGATGAAAAAACGCTTTCCTATGCAGTAAGCGAAGCAGGCTATACGCCGCTCGGCGTCCGCTGATGAACAGGCGATCGGCATTGAACTGCGATCGTCGGCGATATGCTCTCATCGGTGCGGACGCGCGGTAAAATGGGGCAGGGTATTGTCTCGGAAAATATATTTTCTAAAAAACGTATACGCTCCGGTTGCCCGACACGGCGCAATGCGCTATGATAGCGTAAAGTCGTGCGCCGCTTGAATTTTACGCTCGTCGCGCAGGTGTGTGCAAGATTGATTTTTTTTATGAGAGTTGTATAAAAAGCGCCGCCTAAAATAGCGGCGGCACTTTTTATCTCGAGTTTGCGTTGTAAACTCGACTATTGAGCGTGTGCGCCGCTCGAAACTTCGCGCTTACGCGCTCGTTGCGAGACACGCGTATGGCTAAAAACTTTTTCGGAAGTTCAAACTTCCTGCAAAATTTTTTTATAGGAGTTGTATATGAAATTGGTACTTATCCGGCACGGTGAAAGCGAATGGAACAAATTGAACCTTTTTACCGGCTGGACGGATGTGGAATTGTCCGAAAAGGGACAGGAAGAAGCGAAACAAGCCGGAATCACATTGAAAAAAGAAGGCTTCGATTTCGACATTTGCTACACGTCGTTTTTAAAGCGCGCGATACATACGCTGAACTTTGCGCTTTCTTCGATGGACCGCGAATGGCTGCCCGTCATAAAAACGTGGAAGCTGAACGAACGGCACTACGGCGCACTGCAGGGAATGAACAAAGCCGAAACCGCGGAAAAATACGGCGAAGATCAGGTAAAAATCTGGCGCCGCTCTTTCGACGTAACGCCGCCGGCTTTGACGGAAGACGACAAGCGCAGTCCCCGCTTGCAGGAAGCGTACCGCACGGTAAAAGACAAATCGGTGCTGCCCTTGACCGAAAGCCTTGCGACGACAATCGAACGCGCCGTTCCTTATTTTGAAAGCGAAATCAAACCGCGCATGCAAAAAGGCGAGCGCGTGCTCATCGTTGCGCACGGCAATTCGCTTCGCGCCCTCGTAAAATATTTTGAAAATCTGACAAAAGAAGAGATTTTGGAAGTGAACATCCCGACCGGCGTTCCCCTCGTATACGAATTCGACGACAACTTCAAAGTGATCGGAAAAAAATACCTCGGCGACGAAAAAGCGATTGCCGAAAAAATGGCGGGCGTCGCGAATCAGGGCAAAAAGAAATAATCGCACATTACGATTGCGGAAACTTCTCAAAGCTGAAGTGCGGAAAGTTTCATAAACCAGAGCGGGTTTTGAGTCGTGTCGGCCGCGGTATCATCCGCTTGCGCGTAAAACTCAAAATTAATAATACGGGCGTCTCCCGCCGCACTCGTGCGGCGGGACGCGTCTTTCAGGGTTCCGCTTCCGCGTCTTTCCAAAAACTGAAGTTTTTGGAAAGACCCTTTTTGTAATCGTAACGGATTAAAACTTCAACGATCGGTGTTTACTTCCACTCGACGTCGAAGGAGAGTTCCATGTCGCCCCAACCGGCTGTTTTCCATCCTTCTAAAAAAATAGGCCATATCGTATCCCATATATAAGCTGAAATCGCGATCGTCAATGTCTTTTTTTCTCCGCGCTTCAGTTCGTCCATAGTTACGGATTTTACTTCCCACTTACCGGCACTGTCTTCAAAATATGCGGGCAATGTTACATCCGCTTTCCACGAATCCGTCAGCGGATCATAGCCGAGCCGTATAACGGGTTTTTCGTGTTTGACAATCACATCGGATGAGCCGGTAGAGTCTTTTTCCCATATTTCGGCACTGAAGAGAACGGTATGCGTTCCGTTGTGCGGCTTTGCCACCGTATAATCCGAGGCTCCGCCCAAATCTCCTGTTTCCTCCCAAGCAATGGATTTTTTTCCTCCGTTGTTCGTCGAAAAGGTCTTCCACGTTTCGCCGTTATACTGAGTTTTCAATTCATACGAAAACTCCGCTTCTTTATATCCGCCTTTCGGTCCATCTGCTCCGAGATCCCAAATCGAAATATTTTTAAGTCTGGGATGCGATATCGATAATTGAGCCGCAGGAATGATTTTATAAGCGCGCCGTATAACGGTTACTTCGATTTTATCGGGAGAATTCGGCATATCGTAAGCGGCATTTTCATCTTTGAACGAAAATACGATTTTGCCGGTTTGCTCAAATCCGACTTTCGACGGTAGCGTCAGCGAAACATCTATGACGGAGTCTTCGGTTGTAAATACGGGTTCCGTAAGCACGGTATCGCCTGCTTTAAAGACTGGATTTACCGGAAAATCGGCATTGTCCGCTTTGTATATCGCTTTAAGAGGAATACCGGGTTTTAAATTAAAAACATTGAGTGCAAACGAAACGGTTTTTGCTTCCGGAGCCGATTCATCGCTTGTATCGATATATTCGATCGTATAAGCCCCGTTATCTCCGCTGAAATGATATTGAGTATCCTCATCGTTTTTTTGTAGTCGAACGCCGAATACGGGCTTTTCGGAAGACCCTCCTGAAGTGCTCCAAGACAGTTCGTAACACAGCTGCATTTGCTCGCCTTCGGGTGCTCTCAGCGTAATCACAAAGTTCTTAGTCTGTCCTACCGCAAGTTCGAAATTCTTATCATAGCCGACAGGTCCGTTAGGCGACGGGCCGTTTGTTCCGGAAGGTTTCCACGATTGACTGAAGCTATCGTATTTTAAATAGACAATCGGCTCTTCATATTCGGTAATTACATCGTTTGAACCTTTGGTGATGTCTATTTCGATGATTCGGGCATCAAGCTCCAATGTGCGCGCAGCCTTTGATCCTTCAAATTTATATTCTTTGCTGCCGCCGAGAGGCAACTTGGTGCCGATTTTTATGTGTTTCGCTTTATTTGGCATAATCTTTTGCTCGTTTGCCCTATATGAAGACAACACATTCCATTGCGGAACGGCCGTTCCCTCATACGAGCGGGAGCGTATGCCGTAAATGAATTCCGGCCAATCGGTTCCGTCCGCATTGCCGTGATCGCCCCATGCATCCGTTACCGAAATGTTTTTCAGGTATTGTGCTTTTACCGTCAGCGTTCCGCTTATAACATAACCGTTATTTTCTCCCGAAGCGTTGCCCACATAGCCGATATAGGGAGATTTTCCGGTATAAACGGGGTCATAGTTGCCGCTTGATAAATTATTTTTGTATGCGGTACTCATGTGAAATGCGCCGTCTTCGCTTACATAACCGGCAGGGTCGTATTGATAGAAGCGGTATTTTTTCCCGCCGGGACCTGTAGAGTGAGTATCGACTGAAGCCCACTTTGTCGGTACTTGATTGCCGAATACGCTTGTAAATCCAATGGGTTTTGCAAACGCAAATACCAATTTCGTATACGTATCGACGGCAACAAGATAATTATCCAAGCCGACGACTCCGCCGCCTTTTCCTGTAAAGCGATAAAATATGAAGCGTTTCATAAGCGCTTCTTTTTGACCGGTCGGTTTGCCGTCTTCTCCGTATACGTCGTATGTTTCGGATGTATAGAGATTAAACGGATTTTTACCGCAATAACGGTAATACGTCATATAAGATATGGTGTTTCCGCCTGCGGAAGCGCTTTCGTTACCGCCGTATTTTTCACGTTCGGGGTTTTTGTTTTCGGGGGCGCTTTCCCACGTTACGGTACCGCTGTATTTCGGTTCGGGCACATTGCTTGCCGAAAAATTACTGCTGATTTTCCAATCTGCGAATTTCGCTGTCGGAAACGTATCGAACGGAAAGCCGTCCGATACATTCAACTTTCCCGCCAATTGATCGTGAACGGTCGTATCGTTATTCGGTTCTGCAATTTTACCGTCCGGCAGGATAACCGAAAACATACTGATCTTTCCCGGTTCAAGCGGCTCCGGCTCCGATGGAATAGGCGTATCGCCGTTTCCCGGATCTTCCTGTTCGTTTCCGGTCTCATTTCCTGCGGATCGGTTTTGCTGTTGTATATAATAGCTTTGCAAAAAAGGTGAGGGGCAGGATGTAATTACCAAGCAGGCGAAGACAAGCGCCGCACCCAATTTGTATACTTTGATGGATTTCATAAACACTCCGATAAATATTATAATTTAAATGCAAAGCCGAGTTTTACGCCGAAGTCGAGCGAATTGAGCCAATAATCCGGAAACGGCTGTGAAATATCGCCGCCGTTGTCCCGGGCGAGTTTTGCGAGCGAAGGCGGCGCGGTCAGATATTTCGGCTGATAGAGATTGAATTTCGTGTGCCAGCCGAACACGATATCCGTTGTTTCCATGAGCGAAATACTGTATTCGATTACGGTTGCGGCGGAAAACATAAACGGATTCATCTTTTTCATCATATCTTCGGTGACGATGATCTGTCCGACTTCGGTTTTTATAATATTCGAATCCGTAGAATATACCAGATAATCCGGACTGAAATCGGTTATGATGCGGCCTCCGAGGGAAGCTCCGAGTGCGAGTCTGTTATGGAAAAAATATGCTTTTGCAATTACGCCGAAATTGACGACCGGCGTAAAATCGACGATCATAAAAGTATCGAACGTGTTTCCGGATATGACTGCCGATACTTTTTGCGAAGTGTTCCCTTGTCCCATGCCTATATATGCGAAGACGCCGAGTGCGCTGAACGGATGTCCTTTCGAAAGTCCGAAAAAACGGTTCGAATCGAAAACGTAACCGCCTTCAACTTCGCCGCCTATAAGCAAACTGCTTGTCATGCCTGTCATTTTTACGGCATCTTTATTGAATTGCTTTAGACTCGCATCGGAAATACTCGGAAGCGATAAGGAGCCTCCGAAACCGGCGTGAAGATAAAGTAACGGTCCGCCTTGAAATGCCGCAGCCGGAAAAAACGAAAAACCCAGTATGAGTATATATAGTAATTTTATCTTTTTCATAACTATGGATAATACAATATGGTGTATATATCGGCAAGTGTCTTTCTTTTATCAACACGCTTGTAAACCCTGCGCATTGCTCGGATTTACAAGCTCTTCCTCGCACCTGCTCGGCGCGCGCTCCGCGGTTCAACTCCCAATTATTCTGTAATAATACGTTACAATAATAACGACAACTGATTTATAAATTTAACGTTTAGCGGCTGGGGGGAGTTGAACCCCTACACCAAGCTTGGGAAGCTCGTATACTACCGCTATATTACAGCCGCGTCGGTAAAGCCATCATAGCTGAAAAACGAAGGGAATGCAAGCGCGGCTGCCGCTTGTACTTCCGGCGGTGCGGTAAGTAGACATATCGTTTGCAACCCTCCTTTCATACACGCGGGTATTCTGTTATACTGTTTTTTATGAAAGCAATACCGCCTTATACGGTGCTCTATGCGGACGAGGATATCGTCGTGCTGAATAAAAAAAGCGGCCTGCTCATCGCTGCGGACAGGTACGATGAAACGGCTCCGCGGCTCGATATCGAAGCGGAAGGCGAATTCGGAAAGCTTTTCGCCGTACACCGCATCGACAAAGATACGTCGGGCGCGATTGCGTATGCGCGCAATGAAAAAGCGCACCGTTCTCTTTCGCTTCAGTTCGAACACAGAGAAGTTGAAAAAATCTATCACTGCCTCGTGTACGGACGGCCGTTGTGGGAAACGTTGCACGCCGACGAAGCGCTTCTTCCCGACGGAGACACAAAGCATCGCACCGTCGTAAATAAAAAAAGCGGTAAATATTCCGTTACCGATTTTCGTCTTATCGGCGTCTGCGGTCAATACTCATGGATTGAAGCTGTTCCGAAAACGGGGCGCACGCATCAGATCCGAGCGCATTTGGCGGCACACGGATTATACATCGTCTGCGATCCGCTGTACGGAGGCAACCGAAAGCCGGTACGCCTGAGCGATTTCAAAAAAAAATGGAACGGCGATGCCTTTGAAGAGCGGCCGCTTTTGGCCCGTCTCGCGCTCCACGCGTACAAATTAACAATTGCGCATCCGGCAACGGACGAACGCATGACGTTTTGCGCACCCTATCCGAAAGATATGGATGCAACGCGCAAACAGCTTGCAAAATTGTATAAGGTCGATCCTCTTGCCGTTTAATCGCCGTACAATAAAATTATTAATTATCGCCTTTCTGTTTGCACGGATCACGCAAAATCTTGCCGCAAAAGATTGGAGTATTTCCGTTATGCCGATTTTTTCGGTAGGTTTGGGTACGATAGGGGAGTATGTTTACATTAACACATCTTCGGGAGAAGATGTAAAACTCAGCGAACTCGATTGGGATATAAAGCCTTCTTTGCAGTACGGAGGTCGCGTCGGTGTTTCATGGAAAGCGCTTGCAGTCAGCGGATTCGCTTTCGGCGCCGTTCCCATGCGATCGAGTGCTATGAAAGATTCCGATTGGGATGAAAACGGTATAAAAAATATTTTTTCGGTACATGAAAATGCCATCGCGTCTTCATATTCGTTCGGCGGCCGCATCGCATATACTTTTAAGCCGCTCGATTTTTTTTCGATCAGCCCTTTTATCGGAACGGATTATGTATATATTTCGATGGAAGCTCGAAACGGCCGTGCGTGGGACGGAAGAGATGCGGGTGTTTCGTGGGATCATCCTGCCGCAAAGCAATACAAGACGAAAGGTATCGATTACATGAGAGAAGAAGTATGTACGTCTGTCGGTGCGTTTTTTAATATCATAATTAATAAATTTTTATTCGCTCTTTCGATCGCCCTATCGCCTTATACGTATATGCAATCGCTCGACCGGCATCACGGCAGAGGTTATTATATCGATATTATGCACGGATGGTTTTCCGTGTATCGATTCGGTACCGAAGCCGCTTATATGTTTAATAAAAATATTTCGCTTTCGCTTGCTATCTCATGGACATTCACACGGATTATAAAGGGGGCAACATATCATTCGCCTCGCACAGCGGGGCCTTGGTACAAAATAGACGATACCGAAGGTGGCGCTTCACGCAATACGGCGGTGATTTCGATCGGCTGCACTTATCGATTCCTATTTTGAATTCTGCCTGCGCCTTTTTTTATACGTACCGATAAAATACGGCGTCTTGCTTGATCTTCTACGATGTACGCCGTCGTTCCGTCGATATACGCTTCGCTTACCGCCGGCAGATAGCCGAACTTTTCGAGCAGCCAGCCTCCGAGCGTATTGAAATCTTCCGATTCCAAATCGAGTTTGAGCACGGCATTTACGTCGTCGAGTTTCATATCGCCGGGTACGATGTATTCCGATTTTCCGACGAGCGCAATCCGCGATTCGGGCGCGATATCGGACGTCGGGTTTTCATCGGTCATGCGGCCGAACACGACGCGCATCACATCATCCGTCGTGACGATACCTGCGGTACAGCCCTGCTCGTCGAGTACGACTGCAAAATCGGTATGCGCTTTTTTGAAATCTTCGAGCATTTCGAGAGCGGTAAAAGTTTCGGGAACGAAGAGTGCGCGCGACATTTTCCGGCGGATAAAATCGCTCCGTTTGGTTTCTTTTTCGGAACTGAAGAGTACCGATTTGTATCCGAGCACTCCGATGATCGCATCGGGTGTATGTTCGAAAACGGGAATGCGCGAACAGCCTGTCGTTAAAAAAATATCGGCGACGCGCGCATAATCGCTGTCGGCGGAAACTGCGTTTACGAGCGAGCGGTGCTTCATGATATCGTGGACGCGCAGATCGCTGAATTGAAATACTTTTGTCAGCATTTTGCTTTCGCCCGCTTCGAGCGTTCCTTCACGCGCGGCGACCGCGATCATCATTTTGATGTCTTCTTCCGTCACGTCTTCTCCGTCGTCCTTCCAAAATTTTCCGACGATAAACGATGTGCCGCGCGAAATCCGCGAAAAAAACCATACGATCGGAAAAAATATTTTTTCAAGCGCGAGTAAAATCGGTGCAAAGCGCAGCGCCGTCGCGTCGGGATGTAAAACGGCGGCCGTCTTCGGAATGATCTCTCCGAAAATCGTTACGAGGGAAGTAATGACGATCGTCGCTATGCCGACGCCGCTTGAGCCGACGATAGAAACGGCGAGTGCGGTTGCAAGGGAGGCTGCGAAGGTATTGAAAAAATTGATTCCGACGAGCACGAGCGTCAACAGCCTGTCCATATCGTTTCGGAGAGCGAGCGCGGTTTTCGCATATCGTTTTTTACTCTGTATGAGTTCACGCAGTTTGATTTTCGAAAGGGAAAGGTATGCCGTTTCCGATGCCGCAAAAAATCCGATAAGCGAGACCAGTACGATTAAAATTATTAATATGACGACGGTATTCATATCATTCGTCTCCGTCGCCGCCTGAAAGACGCTTTATATGAATTTTATTAATTCTCCGGTCTTTTATCGAAAGTACGGTAAAGCGCAGTCCTTCGTATTCGATTCCGTCTCCCGCGCCCGGCATTTCGCCCAGTCTCTCGGTGATCCAGCCGCCGAGCGTTTCGTTGATGTCCGACGAAAACGGAATATGCAGCAGCTCCTGCGCTTCGCTAAGAAGCATATCGCCGCCGGTTACGAAGTCGGACGTGTCTTCGATTTTTACCAGCGGCAAATGTCCGCGTCCCGGAGTATTCGAATCGGTTATACCGAAAATTTCACGGGCGATGTCGCTCTGTGTAATGATGCCGTCGGTGCCCGAATATTCGTCGATGACGATCGCAAGGGACTGGCGGTTTTCGCGGAGCACTTGCTGTACGGATGACATTTTTTTCGTACCGAGGATAAAAATCGGTTCGTGCATGACGGTTCGCACGGAAAACATATTCGCCTTTTCTTTGTACGCGAGCAAATCTTTTATGTAGAGTACGCCGACGATATCGTCGATGTCTTTGCGATAAACGGGAAAGCGCGAAAAGCGCGATCGCTCGGCTTTTTCGATGATGTCGCGCCAGCTTGCGTTATCGGATATGGCGACGATTTTCGTGCGGGGTATCATGACGGCATGCGCTTCCAAATCGGTGAATTTGAAAACGCGGTTCATGATGGCGTTTTCGTCTTTTTCGAGCGCACCGCTTTCCGCTCCGACGGCGATAAAGGTTTTGATTTCTTCTTCGGTGTACGACCGGTCGGGCTTTTTCGTACTGACGCCCGCCGCGTGCAGGATCGCATGAGCGACGGCGGTAAAGGCGAGCGAAATCGGTTTGAAAATAAAGACCGTGGCGGAAACGAAGTTCGAAAGCGCGTACGCGAACACATCGGGGTGCCGAGTCGAAACCGCTTTCGGCGTTATCTCGCCGAAAATCAATAAAAGAATCGTTGTCGTAAACGTTGCGATCCCGACACCTTTTTTCCCGAACAGCGCGATTGCGGCGGCGGTGAGGATTGCGGAAAGGAGTATGTTGACGAGATCGTTTGCGACGAGCAGGGAATTGATAAGTACGTCTTTTTTTTCGAGCAGCTTTGCCGCCCGAAGCGCGCTCCTGTCTCCGCTTTTACGCTTTATGCGGAGACGGAGTTTGTTCATTCCGAGGAACGAACTTTCGGAAATCGAAAAGAGCGCGGACAGCGTTATTAAAACGGCAGCCGCGGCGATCAGTAAAACGACGGTTGCAGGATTATCGGGAGGTTCGTTTTCCATAATTTATCGCTGTTTTCCGTCGCCGGAAATCCGTTCGATTTCTTCCTTTAAGCTTTTAAGCATTTCCGCCAGCTGCGGCGCATATTCGCTTTCGGGATCGGCGTCGTAGGCTTTTTGAAAATAATCGAAGACGGCTTTATAATCGGTACTGCCGCTCGTTATTAAAAATTCGCCCGCGTAATAATACGCCTGCTGCCGTTCGCGTCCGCCGAGTCGCTTGTCTTCTGCGGCCGAAGCGAGCGCTTGAATCGCGGAATCGAAGTCGCGCTGTGCATAAAATGTCGACGCATCGGAGACGGCCGTGAGTAAAATATATTTTCCGACAAGTCCCGTTTCATTTTCGGGGTCGAGAGAAGAAACCGTGCGGAAAAGATCGGCCAAAAGCAGGCGCCGCGTATCGTCCGTCGCTTCCGAGAGCGCATCGATCGCGCGCACTTTTTCGGCTCCCGACGCTGCGCGCACCGCATCAGCCAATGTATTGATTTTATCGAGATCGGCCGATTTGCTTTCGATGAGTTTTATATATGCTTCGGGGGCGGCATCTTCATCGGAAGTTTCGATCTTCGCCGCACAATAGCCTTCTTTTGTCGCAAGGAAAACGGAAGGGATGGAATCTACGTTATAGAGAGACGCGATGTGCCCCATGTGTTCGATTTTCCGCTGCCGCTCTTCCGCCTCTTTTTTTCCTTTTTCGCTTTGATCTTTGTCATCGCCGGAGAGTGAGGCCGAAAAATCCAAATTGACGAGGATAAAACGCTTCGAAAGGGCGGATACGAATTCTTTCGTATCGAACACTTTTTCTTTGAGCGCTCGGCTTTCCCCGTCATTGTCGACCACGGAAAAAAAGATGAGGAGATTTTTATTTTTTTTCTGCGCTTCTTTTTTTGCCGCATCGTAATCGACGTACCAGCCGTTTTTGCCTGCTTTTGCGGAAGCGGAGCAGCCGGTAAAAAACACTGCGATCGCCAAAGCACCGATTATCGATTTTATCTTTTTGTTAAACATCATACACTCCATATTATTAATTATTAAAATATCTTACTCCCGCCGCAAAGATGTTTTGGCAGGAAGTTTCATGTTCGTTTGTAAGCGGATCGCCTGCGACGTTTTTGATGAGATTGAGCGAAGCGCCTCCTCCGTCGATGCCGATCGTGCGCTCGCTGTGTCCCATTTTGCCGAGCACGCGGCCGTCGGGACTCGTAAGTCCTTCGATTGCAAAGAGAGAGCCGTTCGGATTGTCCGGCTCGGTTACGGCGGGCATACCGAGTGCATCGACATATTGCGAAAACACTTGTCCCGACGCGAAGAGTTGTTCCGCAAGCGATGTTGTAACAACGATGCGGCCTTCCCCGTGTGAAACTGGAATCAAATGGATCCTCTCGTCGATAACCGACGCATCGAGTGCCCACGGACTCAATGCGCTCACCGTGCGCGTGCGGGCGATGCGCGAAATGTGACGTCCGACGGTATTGAACGTAAGCGTCGGCATATCGGCGGTCATCGTGCGGATTTCACCGAAGGGCACAAGCCCCGTTTTGATGAGCGCTTGAAAACCGTTGCAGATGCCGAGGATGAGACCGTCCCGCTTTTTAATAAGCTGCATCACTTGTTCGGCGATGCGCCCTTCGCGTAAAACGTTCGCGATGAATTTACCCGAACCGTCGGGCTCGTCTCCTCCGGAAAAGCCTCCTGCAAGCGCTAAAATCTGCGCGCCTTTCAATTCCCGCTCAAGCGTTTCGAGCGACTCTTCGAGGGCTCGGGGAGTATTGTTTGCAAAGACTGCGATCTTTGTTTCGGCTCCTGCGACGGCGAACGCGCGCGCCATATCGTATTCGCAGTTCGTTCCCGGAAAGACGGGGATGAGTACGCGCACTTTTTTTGTCGGAGCGGCAAAACTTTTTTTGCCGAGCGAAACGCGGCTTCTCAAATCGGCAAGCGAAGGATGTGCTGCGAGCGCAAAGGAGGGAAGTGCAGGGAGAGCCGGGCTTTCGGATACGGGAGGGAATACCTTTGAGAGTTTCGATTCCCACGCTTTTTCCGCATCCGAAAGCGAAATTTTCGTGTGCGGAATACCCGCATTTTTATCTTCGACGACGATTTCACTTTCATGTATCGTTTCGCCGATTTTAAAAATCGTACCGGAAACAAAACCTGCTTTATCGATTTCGTTTTCCGCTTCGGGTGCAGCTTCCAAGATGATCGAGCCGTACTGCGGCGTAAAGAGATCGACCGGAGACGCTTTTGCCCCCTGTATGTGCGCCCTCGTAAACGAAAGCGGCACGGTATCGATGCGTCCTCCGATAGCGTTTCCCATCATCATCTTCGTAAGAGCTTCCGCGATGCCGCCCGAACCGACGGGATACATCGCGCGTATGGCGCCGCGAGCGTTCAAGCGATAGAGGCTCTCGGCATTTTGCATAAATGCGGTGAAATCGGGAGCAAGGAGCGGCGAATAGGGAGTGCCGACGAAATAGATCGCGCTCCCCGATTTTTTAAACGAACCGCTCGTCACTCGCTCAGCTTTATCGTGCGTTACGGCGAACGACACGAGCGTGTGCGGAACGTTTATATTTTCGAAAGTGCCGCTCATGCTGTCTTTGCCGCCGATCGACGCACAGCCCGTTTTCTTTTGCGCGTCGAGCGCGCCGAGTAAAGCCGCCGCAGGATAGCCCCACGTCTTTTCATCGACGGCGCGGCCGAAGTATTCTTGAAACGACAGGCGGCACGAAGCTGCGTTTCCGCCGATACACACGATCTTTGCAAGGGATGAAAGGACCGCCGTTTGCGCGCCGTGCCATGCGCTCCATTTGCCGACGAAGGGATCGAAGCCGAAAGACATCATGCTCGCCGTTGAAGTTTCACGCGGAGAGGCGACGGGAATTTTTGCCGCCATAGCCGCTTCGGGCGTACGCTGATATTTTCCTCCGAAGGGAAACAAAACGGTTGCGGATCCGATGGAACCGTCGAAGCGTTCGGAAAGGCCGCGTCTGGAACAGCAGGCCAAATCGTTTATATTTGCAAGCCACGCATCCGAAAGCGATGAGGGCAATTTTTTTGAAACGGTTTCGAGCGGGCGAACGAGCGGCGACGTTTCGGGCAGCGCGGGGTTTTCAATGTACGCACGCGCTTTGTGAGGAGCGCCGGCAGCGTCGAGAAAATCGCGGGAAAGATCGACGATCGTTTTGCCCCTCCATTTCATAACGAGGCGATTCGTGCCGGTCACTTTTGCGACGACGACCGCACGGAGATTTTCCTTCGCCGCAAGGTCGATAAAAGCGCGCGCATCTTTTTCGCGTACGACGACCGCCATGCGTTCCTGCGATTCGGAAATCGCAAGCTCGGTGCCGTTTAATCCGTCGTATTTTTTAGGCACCGCATCGAGATCGATATCGAGCCCCGCAGCCAATTCTCCGACCGCGACGGATACGCCTCCCGCACCGAAATCGTTCGAACGGCGTATCATCAAGCTCACTTTTTTATTGCGGAAAAGGCGCTGTATCTTTCGTTCCTCGACGGCGTTGCCTTTTTGCACTTCCGCGCCGGCGCTCGTCACCGATTCTTTGGTGTGCACTTTCGACGAACCCGTCGCGCCTCCGATGCCGTCGCGTCCAGTACCGCCGCCGAGCAAAATGACGACGTCGCCCGCTTCCGGCCTTTCGCGGACAACGGAGTCCGCAGGAGAAGCGGCGATAACGGCACCGCATTCCATGCGTTTTGCCCCATAGCCCGGATGATACAATTCCGCGACTTGACCCGTCGCAAGCCCTATTTGATTACCGTACGAAGAAAATCCCTGAGCCGCTTCCCTGCACAGCTTCATCTGCGGAAGTTTTCCGGGAATCGTTTCGGAAATCGGCACGGTCGGATCGGCAGCCCCCGTCACGCGGAGCGCTTGATATACCCACGCTCTTCCCGAAAGCGGATCGCGGATCGCCCCGCCGATACACGTCGCAGCTCCTCCGAAAGGTTCGATCTCCGTCGGATGATTGTGGGTTTCGTTTTTAAATAAAAGCAGCCACTTTTCCGTTTCGCCCGGCGAATCGGGAGAGAGCGGTTTGCCGTCTTTGTCCGTCGTATAATGCACGTCGATAAACAGCGAACACGCATTGTTTTCTTCGGACGCTTCCATATCGTCGAGTTTGCCGTGCTTCCGCAAATACTTTGCACCGATGACCGCCATATCCATGAGCGTCACGGGTTTTTCCGCTTTTCCGTACACGTCGGCGCGCATATCGGTATAGGTTTCAAGCGATGAAGTAAAAAGCGGAGCATAGGCGCCGTCTTCGATTTTAATGTCCGTCAATTCCGTAAGGAAAGTCGTATGCCGGCAGTGATCCGACCAATACGTATCGAGTACGCGGATTTCCGTTTCCGTCGGATCGCGTCCTTCCTTTTTAAAATAATCCTGCATGAACGCGACGTCGGCTGCATCCATTGCAAGCGCCATGCGCTTTCGAAGAGAGGCGAGTTCGTTTTTATCCATGCCGATAAATCCCGCAACGGACGGAATGTCTGAGGGAGGAGAGGCTTTCAATTCGAGCGTGTCGGGTACGGCGTCTCCTGCAAGGCGGGAATCGACGGGATTGATAAGATAGCTTTGAATACGCTCAATGTCGCGCGCGCTCACCGCACCCGAAAGAAGAACGACCTTTGCGCATCGCACTCGGGGGTCCTGCTTACCGCGGCTTTTTTCGGGAAGACTTGCGCGCAAGAGCAAAAGACACTGCTCTGCGGAATCGGAGCGTTGATCGTATTGACCGGGGAGGTATTCCCATGCGATTGCCGTTTCCCCCGGACGCAGCGGCAGCGTATCGAAAATACACTCGTCGCTCTGCGGTTCGGAAAAAATTCTATGCGCCGCCTCTTTCGCTTCTTCGTCGGAAATATTTTCGACGTCGTAGCGATTCAAGTACCGCACGCCCGTAACGGACGGAATCCTCAAAAAATGAACGATGTCCGATTTGATTTTTTCGGCTTCATTTTGAAAACCGCACTTTCTTTTCACATACAAACGGAACATTGATACAGTATAAACGATTTGCGAGGTTTCGAACAGGGCGCGATGCAAAGTTAAAAAAATCAGCGGAGCACCGTACCGATAAAATTTCTCGCGCCGTTTATAAAAGACGGAGCGTCGAGCGCTTTTTTTCCCTGCCGCTGCAGTTCCGTTACGGCGAGGATGCCGCTTCCCGTTTGAACAAGGATCCCCCGCTTTTTATCGAAGGAAAGCACGGTACCCGGAATTTCGGATGAAGCGGGAATATCGTTCGAAACGCGGGCGGAAAGAATTTTAAGCGGAAAGCCGTTTTCTTCCGTCCACGCCCCCGGTTCCGGAAAATATGCGCGTATCTTCGCATCGATTTCCGCCGCGCTTTTCAGCCAGTCGATACGGCAATCCTCTTTTGTAATGATTTTCGTATACGACGCTTCTCCCGTTTGCTTTTTTCCTTCGGGAAGCTTACCGTTCGAAGCGCATTCGCCGAGCAGCTTTTTAATAATTTCGGCTCCGCGAGATGCACAGTGATCGAGCAGAGAGAAAGAAGTTTCGCTGCCGTCGAGTTCGACGATCTCCCGGGCAAGGATATCCCCTTCATCCATAGCAAGCGAAATCGTCTGTACGGTGACGGCCGTTTCGGTATCGCGGTTCAGGATGGCGGCGTTTACGGGGGTCGGTCCCCTGTATTTCGGAAGCAGTGACGGATGCAGGTTGATGGCGCCGAGCGGAAAGATCGAAAGAAATTTCGGACCGAATATGTGGCCGTAGGCAAAGCACACGAGTATGTCGGGCCGGATACCGGCGATTTCTTCGCGCGAAGCGGCATTCAAATGTTCGGGTGTAAAAATCGGAATACCGCGCTCTTCGGCAAAACGCGCGACCGGAGTCGATACGGGCGTTTTATGTCTTCCTTGCGCGCTCGGCGGATTTGACAAAACGCCTACAATTTCATAACCGTCCGCGCCGTCAAAAAGCAGCGAAAGCGTTTTGGCGGACGCTTCGGGACTCCCCGCATACAGCACTCGAATCATCGCTCGTTCCTTTTAAAAATTATTAATTAATCAACACCCCCGACGCAAGCGTCGGGGTATTAAACCCTCCACACGAATAAAATCGATAAAGCTTTTTTGAACTGCGGCATTGCAGAAAGTATCGATTTTCGAAAATGCCGCAGCCGTGCGCGTTTTTCGCAGCGAAGAGCTCCGCTCCGACGTTTCAAGCGAGCGCACACATACAGCCGCGAATTTTACAGCCGCCGATTGTCAGTGAAGTACGTTTTTTTTCGCTTCTTTTGCGGCTATCTTCGCGGCAATGCGGTTCTTTTTCAATTCTTTTTCCGCGCGCCGCTTTGCAGCCTTTTCTTCGCGCTGCTTAAACTGCTCTTTTGTCTTTTCGGCAAATTCGGGATCACCCCTGTCGATAAACAAAATGCCGTCCAAATGATCCGTTTCGTGCTGAATGATCCGCGCGAGCAGACCGTCAGCTTCAAGCGTAAAAGGCTTTCCGTTTTCATCGAGCGCCTGCACCCTAACGCGCACGGGACGGCGTATGGTTTCATAGACACCGGGAATCGACAGGCAGCCCTCTTCGTAATCGCCGACTTCTTCCGACGTCGAAACGATCTGCGGATTGATAAAAACGCGCTTTACGTCGTCGTCGGCGACGGCGACAAAGAGACGCAGTTTTTTTCCGACTTGAGGAGCCGCAAGCCCGACGCCGTTCGCTTCGACCATCGTTTCAAACATATCGCCGATAAGCGTTCTTATCTCATCCGTCACTTTTTCGATCGGCACCGCTTTTTCGCGCAGCACTTCTTCTCCGAGTTTATAAATCCGTATCACATCGCACTCCGGACAATCGATTTATCTTCGAGCTCGCCGTAAGTACAGCATCATTCGCTGCCGCTTTCCGAACTCACTATTTGATCAATTAAGCTTAATTTCGAATTTTCGAAAACTCGAAATTTTCCATCCGCTTTGCTCACCATTCGACAAATTATTAATTTTTCAAACGCAGACGGGCGGCTCTCGCGTGAGCGGCAAGTCCTTCGGCGTCTCCCAAACAGGCGGCAGCTTCGGCGCTCCTTTTCGTTCCTTCTTTTCCTTTTTTGCACCGCAGCGTCGTCACCGTCTTTAAAAAAGTGCGCACGCTCAAGCCGCCGGTAAAGCGCGCCGAGCCGGACGTCGGCAGCGTGTGATTCAGCCCGGCGGCATAATCGCCGAACACTTCGGCCGCATAGTGACCGATAAAAAGCGAGCCGTAATTGTGAACGAGGGAGACGAGCTTATCGCATTCGCTCCCTTCGGAAAGGGCAAGCTCCAAATGTTCGGGCGCTTTCCGGTTTGCAAGTTCCGCCGCTTCTTCGAGCGAGCCGGTGATGATGATCCTTCCGCACGAGGAGATGCTTTCTTCGGCCGTTGCCCTCGTCGGAAGGGAAGCAAGCTGCACTTCGATTTCGGATGCGACACGTTCGGCAAGTTTTCCGTCGGGCGTCGCAAGGACGGGCTGCGCGACCGGATCGTGTTCCGCCTGTGCAAGCAAATCCGCCGCAAGCCACGCGGGATCCGCCGAGCCGTCGGCGATGATAAACACTTCCGTGGGACCTGCAAGCATATCGATGCCGACCGTACCGTAGACTTCTTTTTTTGCGGCCGCGACGAATTTATTGCCCGGGCCGACGATGACATCGACAGCCGGAATCGATTCCGTACCGAAAGCCATTGCGGCGACCGCTTGAGCGCCGCCGCATGCGAACACCGTTTTTACACCGCAGATAAAAGCCGCCGCCATAATGCCCTCGTCCGCATAAGGCGCTCCTCCGACAAAAGGCTTTCCGGCCTGTCCCGTACCCGACCGTTCGGCTTCACGCATATCGTTCGGATGAACGCCGGGAGGCGTGCAGATCACAAGATTTTTTACACCCGCCGCAAGAGCGGGAGAAGCCGTCATAACGACCGTCGAAATAAGCGGGAACCTTCCTGCAGGAATATAAGCGCCCGCGCTCTCTACGGGGATCGTCTTTTGCCCCGTAAACACACCCGGCTCAAGTTCGACTTCAAAATCGGAAAACGATTCCTTTTGCTTTTTTGCAAAACGCAGCGCCGCATCGTAAGAATACGAAAGCGCATCGTAGAGTGCAACTCGTTCGCGCTTGAGCTTTTCCGCAGCCGAGCGCAATTCGTCTTCCGGCAATAAAAAAGATGCGGGAGAAGCCGCGTCGAATTTTTTCGCGTAATCGCGGAGCGCCGCATCGCCCCGTTTTTTTACATCCTCGATAACCGCCCTCACCGTTTCCGCCGAACCGGTAAAACTGCGCGGCGCAAAAAATTCTTTTTCGACTTCAGATGCGTATTGAATCCTGATCATGACAAAATCAGTATAGCAAAAAAAATAATATTATGCACGCTCATTCGCTTTCGGTTTTATCAAAGGGGGAAGTCTCCCCCTCGCGCGCACTTTGTTGCGCGCTGCCCCTTCTAGCGGGGACACCCCGCAACGCCCCGTCTGCAGCATGAGCGCCGAAGACGAAATACCTTAGAAACATTATTCGATATATGTTATACTATAGTAACGACCTATAGAATTATTTTTTTTAATATGCACGGAGGATACGATTATGTCTACTGCAAAAAAAATACGGCTCTGCATGGCGCTTGCCGCCCTTGCAATACTCGCAGGATGCAGCGGCGCCGACGAATCCGGTTCCGCGCCGTCTTCACCGCAACAAGGAGGCGGAAGCGGCGGCGGCTCAACGCCTACGCAAATAACGATAACCGTTGACGGGGATGAGCATGTTATACTGAAGGCGGAAAAAACATTTACGGAGGACAAGGGAAAAACCTGGCATCAATTGAAGGCCGCAGCGGAAGATAAAATCGACCGCTACGAGGCCGGGCACGGACTCGACAAATGGACGCTTACAAATGCTGCCGGTCAACCTTTGAACGATGACTATGTTTTTAATGCAAATGAAACGGTTTTTATCGTAACCAAAACGACTGCAACACCTCCTCCGGCGAAGATTACGATAACGGTTGCGGGAGATACAGGAGTTGTATTAAAAGCTGCTTCTTCATTTGAAGTGGATCCGGGTAAAAGATGGGATGAAATCGAAGTCCTTGCAAAAAAGAAAATACAAAACTATACGCCACATTATGAGCTTAAAAATTGGCATCTTAACAGTGCTTCGGGACAGGTTTTGGATGACAGCTATATCACACCGTTTAATGCTAATGCAACCGTCTTTATTGAAACGAAACCGATGGATGTAAAGCTTATTATTACGGGAGATCATGTCAATATAACTTCTCCTGCCGAATTGTATGTCGCCAAGGGAACAAAATGGAGCGAAATAAAAGCCGACGTTATGGGTAAAGTCGGTCCGAAACCTGATTTTGTTATAATTGCATGGAAAAAAGACCGTAAAACCGGTATCGAATTTTACGATGACTTTCAATTTAGAGGTAAAACGACGATATATGTCGAAACGAGACCGACAAACGTTACCGTCACGATAAAAAGCGACGGTCATGTTCAGCTCGGTGCAGATATTGCCATTAAAAAACCGTATAAAGTAACTTGGGGCGAAATAAAAGATGAGGCAAAAACCAAGATAACATGTAATCCCGGCTATGTATTTGCCGCATGGAAAAAAGGCAGTATAACCGGAAAAGAATTGTTTGATATTGACGAGTTTGAAGAAGACACCGATGTCTATGCGACAACACAACAAGTTCCCGTTTCTATCGGCGTAAAGGTAACGCCGCCTGCAGGAGGCATTATCGGACATACCGTTTCATATACTTTGCCGACAGCCGATGCTTCATGGAAGGGAGTATTTATCGGCGGACGCACGGTCAATTTAAATACCTACACTATAGGTAAACACGAAGTTAGTGTTAAAATATGGAATGAAGTATGCGAATGGGCTCAAAAAAACGGTTATTTGTTTGAATTTGATCCGAAGGACGACGATACCCCTGCCGAACTCAATCAGCCGATGGCAAACATAAGCTGGACTGACTGCATAGCGTGGTGCAACGCGTATACCGAGATGACATTCGGAAACACGGAACAGTGCGTATACCGCGAAGGATTGCCGTCGGGGGCGGTCATAAAACATGCTTTCCACGGTGATAAGGCATATTGCGATTTTTCAAAAAAAGGCTACCGGCTCCCGACCGAAGCCGAATGGGAGTTTGCCGCCCGATGGCAGGGTACCGATAGTACAAATGCGGAAAACTACGGCAGTGGTAGTGACAGCATCTATTTAACTAATGTGAATTCCGCGAGCGGTGCAACAAAACCAATCGGCTTTGAGGGTATGACAGGGTCCCCAAACTTTGCCGAATTACGCAATGAAACGGCGCGGGTTGCGGTTTTTAACAAATGGTGGAACGGCACGGCTTTTGCACCGCAAACGCCGCCGGTAAGCGGCAGGGCAAATGTCGACAGCAAGATCCCGAACGCTTTGGGACTCAGCAATATGAGCGGCAACGTTGCCGAATGGTGCTGGGACTTGTATACTGCAACCGTAAATGCAAGTACGAATGCCTATCCCACAGGACCTTTCCCCGACTATGATACAAAACGGGTAGTCCGCGGCGGCAACTGGTCTGAAAGTACCGGACAAGCCGTGTATGACTGCATGACCGGCAAGCGCAAAATGAATTATTCCGGCAAAGCCGATCCTATCAGAGGCTTCCGCTTGGCGTGGAAAGACGAGCCGTAATCGTAAGGGGCAGCTTGTCCCTTTGGCGAGCTGTCCCTTGTGTTTTGAGCGCTTTATAAGCCTTGAGTTTTTTTCAGCGGGTATGCGGAGCAGGGCGTAAAAAACCGTGTTTTCGGAAATTGCGAAGTTTTACCGATTCCGTGTTCCGTCCGCTATCGTAAAAAATGCGGTTTCGCTTTCCCAATCGAAGACCGTGTTTTCGCGCGCACTTTCGAGGAGATGCACGATTTTTTCGAGCTCTTTCGAAGAAAGCGAACGTGCTATCCGTGCGCCGTATGCGGACGATTTCGCATCGAACCACTTTGCAAGTTCTTCTTCCGTGATCCGCCGTTTTTCGACAAAGCGGCGCGACAAGCTTCTTACGGTAAAGCCTTTTTTTTCGAATGTGCGGATGACGGACGACGCATCCCAGTTGAAAAGCGGGTTTTCCGTATCGCAGAAAAATTCGTCTTCCGCCTTTTTCATTTTTGCAAGCGTGTCTTCGTATGCGCCGAGCGTTGCGGGCGTGAGTATCTGCGTTTCGACGATGCGGCTCAGGTATTGGGCGCTTTTGGGAATGCGCTGTGCGATGACGGCAAGCCATCCTTCGGCGAACACCGTTTCGCCCGTCTGTTCGTTTTCGGCAGGGGAGGGCGCTTCTTTTTTTCGGCCGGTGCGCGACAGGGAAGAGGCAAGGGATTCGATCGATGCGGGTGAGATAAAAGGATTTCGGAAAAAGAGACGGTCGAATTCGGCGCCCCGATATGCGAACTGCAAGACGATATCGGAAAAGATTTCACTTGTAATGCCCTCTCTTCCCGCTCCTTCGGGGAGCACTTGCAGGACGGGTTTATCCAAATCGCCGAGCGTCCTTGCGTACTGTTCAAGGATTTCTTTTCCTTTTTCGGTACGGCAGAGTCCGCACGTCATCCCTTCGGGCGTTTTCCGCGCGACGTCCCACAACAAAAGACCGTCGTCCGCGTTCCACACGAGCGAGCGGTGATGGCGGAGGAGACCTGCGAGTTCGGTCATCGTATCGCGTACGGCCAGAAGCACTTCCGCTCGGTTCGAGTCCAGGCGCGCCCGCCACGATTTATCGGCTCTGTCGAGCGCCGTCTCCTTTGCCGCGTCTGCGGGGCTGAAAGTGAGGTGTTCGCCTTTTTTATTGTTAATAAAATGTACTGAGTCGGGCTTCGTAGCGGCCGCCGTTTTATGCTGCGCGCTTTCATCGCTCTCGGCCGTGGGCGCTTCCCGTTCGAGGAGCGAAGCGATTTGAATTTCGCGCCTTGAAAGGACATCTCCTCGTATCGTTTTTTCGTAGCCCTGCGTACCCGGCGTATAAAAAACGCGGCCGACGAGAGCGTCGGGTAAATACTGTTGTGCGACCCAGTGGTCGCGGTATGCGTGCGGGTAGAGGTAACCTTCTCCGTGACCGAAACCTTCGGCATCGCGGTTTCCGTCGCGCAAGTGATTGGGCACTTCCGCGTCTTCTTTTTCCACCGATGCAAGCGCATCGAAAAACGCCATACTGCTGTTCGATTTCGGCGCCGTCGAAAGATAGAGCGCCGCGTGTGCGAGAAAGTAGCGCCCCTCGGGCATACCGACGCGGTCGAATGCGTCGGCACAGCTTGCGACGATGCTCACTGCGTTCGGATCTGCAAGTCCCGTGTCTTCGCAGGCCGATATGAGCATTCTCCGGAAGATAAAAGAAGCGTCTTCTCCTGCTGCGACCATGCGCGCGAGCCAATACATCGCGGCGTCGGGATCGCGCCCCCTCAGGCTTTTAATAAACGCGCTGATGATATCGTAGTGATAATCGCCGTCGCGGTCGTAGAGCACGACTTTTTTTTGAATCGATTCTTCGGCGGTTTCGCGGCTTATGTAGATCGTCGAACCCCATGCGGGAACGGGAGGAGAGGCTGCGGTATCCCATTTTTCGGGTGTCGTTTCTACTGCGAGTTCGAGCGCGTTCAGCAAACTGCGCGCGTCTCCGTTCGCCGTTTCGATCAAGTGTTCGAGAGCGCCTTTTTCGAATTCGATTTTCCAATGACCGTAGCCGCGCTCTTTGTCGCCGAGGGCCTGTTCCGCCGCTTTTCGCAAATCGCCGTTTGTCAGCGGCTTCAGTTGAAATACGCGGCTTCTGCTCACGAGCGCTTTATTGACTTCGAAAAACGGATTTTCGGTCGTCGCTCCGATTAAAATGATCGTACCGTTTTCGACCCACGGCAGGAGGGCGTCCTGCTGTGCTTTGTTCCAGCGGTGCACTTCGTCGACGAATAAAATCGTGCGGCGGCTGTAAAGACTGTAAAAGTCTTCGGCCTGTTTGATCGCCGTTCTGATGTCGGCGACACCCGTGAGCACGGCGTTCAGCGTGATAAAATTGCTTTTCGTATGATTTGCGATGACGCGGGCGAGCGTCGTTTTTCCGCTTCCCGGCGGTCCGTAAAAGATAACCGATGAAAGCTGATCGGCTGCGATCGCGCGCCTCAAAAGCCTGCCCTTGCCGACGATGTGATCCTGCCCGATGTATTCGTCGAGCGTGCGCGGCCTCATTCGTGCGGCCAGCGGTTCGCGGAGCGCGTGTGCGTTTTTAAAAAGGTCGGCATCGTTCGATTGGGGCATGGTATCAGTATACTGCGTCTACGTCCCTTTGACTATCGGAAAATATTTGCAGTTCGGACGGAATCTATATTTGACCTTCGACGTCTATCTTTGAAAATTGACCGTTTTTTTAAGGCTATTCCCTGTTCCAATTGCCGCGTGACGGATAATACGACCAAAGGCCGACGTCTTTGTAGTTGCCGCCGCTCGAACTCGATTTCCGTTTAAAGTCCGCTGTCGCGTAAAGCATCGCGCCTGTTTCCGGTGCGGCGGAGTCGATGCAGAGCATCGCGGGGATCATGTACGGCGCGTCGAGGGCGGCATCCGCGTTCGTGGAAAAGCTCGAAAGCGAAGAGCCGGGCACTCCGCTTGCATTCGTTGTCTTTTGAAGGCCGCGTCCGTTCGTTCCCAAAAGGATCGCGTCGCTCGTCGCGGCTATGGACGTGATGTTTGCAGAACAGCTTACCGCATTCGTTCCCGATGAAGCGGGGGTTCCTGCCGCTACGTATTTTAGAGTGGAGTCGCTTGCCCAATAGACGTGCGTTGCGGGACTCGACGTTTCATTTGTCGCCGAACATGAATTGAAAAAATAAACGCCGCTTGCAGTGTAGACGGCAGAGACCGTAGATGCACCGGGCGCATCTCCCAATGCGGATGACGCGGCACCTTGGATAAATGAAGTGCTCGAAGGATTGTTTTTCAATTCGCTCACCGTTCCGTTCATACGGATATACGCCGTCCGCTTTGTCGCATCGATCGTATTTGTGCAGAATATCGTCGTCGTACCAGAACTTCCGGTAACCTCTCCGTCGCATTGCGTCCACGAGCTTCCGCTGAAATAATAAAGGTAACGGCTTCCCGTAGTATTTTCGCCGTCGTCGTTTTCGCGTATGGAAGTGCCGAGTGCATAGAGCGTGTTTTCCGTTGCGGCAAGCCGGTAGATGTAGATGCCGTTGAATTTTTTATCGTAATAACTGTATTCGAGTTTCGGAAGTCCGTCCGATTTTTCTACCCAATCGCCGTGCGACTGCGAAGAGGCGGGTTTGCAGTACACTCTTCCGTTTTGGATAAAAACGTATTCGGTTCCCGACATTGTATAGCGGACAATCGAATTGATGCGTCCGCTTATCGTTGCATCTTCGAGTGCGACTTCGCCCATAATTTTGGCGAATATGACATCCTGACAGCCGGTAAAAAAAACGGTGCAAGCGAGTGCGAAAAAAATCATTAAAACGGAGAATGTGCGCTTCATGTAAAATCCTTAAAAATGATAGCGTGCCGAAAGGGATGCGGTCAAAAAGAGACCGTCGAAATTATATGAGGGATCGCGGTACCACTGCGGCATCCATAAAAAGACGCTTCCGATTCCGAACGACCAGCTTTCCGACATACGGTAAAATATGCCGAGTTCGGGTCTTACCACGAGTCCCGGAAAATATCGTCTGCTCTGATAGGTTTCGAATGCGATGCCCGCGCCGACGGAAATCGGAAATTCGAAGCGCCACAGAGTCGGCTGAAACGTGATGCTTGCCGTTACGGGCCAAAAATTGAATATATTGCTGCCTATAGTCGGATGGTAGCCGACCATGATATTGCCGCCGACTGCAAACAATCCGTTGATAAAGCGCCGGTAGCCCAAATCCGCAGCGCCTCCGACATACATTTTGCCTTTGAAGTTGAGCGGAAAGCTCGGCATAACCGAAATTTGAATATATTGGTCGCCGGCTCCGTTCATCGCATAGCGGAATTCCGTACCGTCATCGTATTCGTCGCCTCGAGATTTGCCGGCGGCAAAAAGTGCGGCGGCGCAAAAAAACAATATGCAGCACAGCGGTACAATCCGTTTCATCTTTCCTCACATAGATAGCATATTTTTATAAAAAAAGATATAGTGTCCAGTATATCTTTTTCAAGCGGTTTTATCAATGATAAAACGATGCGGAAGCGGGGCAGGTTACACGATGAGCGCAGTGATTATCGACGGAAAAAAAACGGCGGCGGAAATTCGGGGGCGTATCGCCTCTCGGACAGCCGAACTCAAAGCCGGAGGCGTCGTTCCCTGTCTTGCCGTTATCCTTGTCGGAAACGATCCTGCAAGTCTTTCGTATGTGAGCGCCAAGCGGAACGCTCTTTCGGAAGCGGGCATGAACGACCGTTCCGTGCAGCTTCCCGAAAATACAAGCGAAGCCGAACTTCTTTCGCTTATCGGAGAACTCAACCGCGACGAAAGCGTCCACGGCATTCTCGTGCAGCTGCCGCTTCCGAAGCACATCGACGAACGTAAAATGCTCTTTGCGATTTCGCCCGAAAAAGACGTCGACGGTTTTCATCCTGTCAATATCGGAAAGCTCGTCATAGGCTGTGATGCGCCGCTTCCGTGTACGCCGCACGGCATCGTCGTACTGCTCAAATCCATGCACATTGAAACCTCCGGTGCGCGCGCGGTCGTCGTCGGCCGATCGAATATTGTCGGAAAACCGCTCGCCCTTCTTTTGTCGCGTAAAGACTGCAATGCCACCGTGACGCTCTGCCATACGGGAACGAAAGATTTGAAATCGATTACAAAGGATGCCGATATCGTCGTTTCGGCGGCGGGCGTGCCGAATACGATCCGCGCGGATATGGTAAAAAAAGGAGCGTCCGTCATCGATGTCGGCGTGAACCGCATTCCCGATGCTTCGAAAAAGAGCGGCTTCCGTTTGACGGGCGACGTCGATTTCGATGCGGTAAAAGAAGTTGCATCGTATATTACGCCCGTGCCGGGAGGGGTCGGTCCCATGACGATTGCGATGCTTATGCAAAATACGCTTGAAGCTGCGGAGAGAGAGCGTGAGTGCTGACGTAAAAAAATCCTGCAATGCCATGCACGATATGCAAAGCGAAAAAGACACGCGGGGTGTGCCGCTGCAAAAAGCCGGCGTAAAAGGTCTCGAGTATCCCGTGACCGTACTCGATAAAATCAACAAAACGCAAAATACGACGGCGACTGTCGATCTTTTTGTCGATTTGCCTGCCGGCTGTAAAGGTACGCACATGAGCCGCTTTATCGAAATCTTTCATAAATATCGATTCGATATTTCGATGCATCGCTTTTTCGATATGCTCGATGAGATCCGCTCAAAGCTTTTTGCCGCACGCGCGTACGGAACCGTTTCGTTTCCGTTTTTTATCGAAAAGAGCGCACCTGTTACCGGTACGAAAAGCATGATGCGCTATACCTGCGCGTACGAAGGGAGCGTCGGAAAAGACGAGCGCAATTTTTTCGTTTCGATTTCGGTGCCGGTTGCGACGCTGTGTCCGTGTTCGAAAGCGATCAGCGATTACGGAGCGCATAACCAGCGCGGTACGGTGCGTGTAAAATTGCTGTATTCGGATTTTTTTTGGATAGAAGATGTCATCGCCGCCGTCGAAAACGCTTCGTCGGGCGGTCTCTATGCCGCGCTTAAACGGAGAGATGAAAAGTGGGTGACCGAACACGCGTATGACAACCCCCGTTTTGCCGAAGACGTCGTACGCGAAACCTATCTTGCGCTGCGCTCGTTTCCGATTGCAAAACCCTTTGCATGGTTTTCCGTCGAAGCGGAAAATTATGAAAGCATCCACAATCACAATGCGTATGCGTATGCCGAATACGGAGCGCAAACGGAATGAAATATGACGTACTTTTTTGAAACATACGGTTGTCAAATGATGAGGCGAAGCAAGTGCGTACGCCGATTCCCGCGTCAGCGGCCGAAGGCGAGACGAATAAAACACGAGTGGAATGCAAATGACGTACTTTTTTGAAACATATGGATGCCAAATGAACCTCGCCGAGTCGGCGTCGATCGAACGGCTGTTTATCGCGCGCGGATGGCAAAAAGCCGAAGACGCGCAAGTCGCCGACGTCGCGGTTATCAATACCTGTTCGGTGCGCGCGACGGCCGAAAACCGCATATTCGGCAGACTCGGCTGGTACGCGGGATTGAAAGCCCTGCGGCAAAAGACGCCCGGCGCAAAATCGAAGACGCTCGAAAAGGCCGAGGCTTTTGTCCGCGACGGCGCAAAGCCGCTTACGCTTGTGGTTACCGGCTGCATGGCCGAGCGGCTTCTTACATCGCTCAAAGAAGAGTATCCGTGCATCGATTACGTTGTCGGAACTTTTGCAAAAAAATATTTCGGCGATATCATCGAAGCTGCGGAAAAAGGGGTAAAGGCGGCGCCTCTCGACGATTCGCCGTCGTATACCTTCGCACCTATTTCCGCCGAGCCGGGAGCTTTTTCGACCTTTGTGCCCATCATGCACGGCTGCAATAATTTTTGTACGTACTGCATCGTGCCCTATGTGCGGGGGAGGGAAGTGTCGCGTCCCGTTGAAGAAGTGCTTTCGGAACTTGACGCGCTTTCATCGTACGGCGTAAAAGAAGTGACGCTGCTCGGACAAAACGTCAATTCGTATTGCGACGAGGATGCCGACTTTGCAAAATTATTAATTATTATTTCCGATCATCTTAAAAAAAACAATTCGCCGATAGAATGGGTGCGCTTCGTTTCGAGTCATCCGAAAGATTTGAGCGATGCCCTTATCGATGCTATCAAACACAACGATGTGCTGTGCCGTCATATTCACCTGCCGGTGCAGCACGGTTCGACGAAGATATTGCAGGCGATGAACAGGCGCTATACGCGCGAGCATTATCTTTCGCTTGTCGGCCGCATAAGGGCCGCGCTTCCCGACGTATCGCTTACGACGGACGTCATGCTCGGCTTTCCGGGAGAGACGGATGAAGATTTCGAAGAAACGCTCGATCTGATGAGGACGGTGCGCTACGAAAACGCGTTTATGTACTATTATAATCCGAGAGAAGGAACGCCTGCGGCAAAGATGCAAAATCAGATCCCGCTCGAAGTAAAAAAAGAGCGCCTCCAAAAGATCATCGATATGCAGCTTAAAATTACGGCGGAAGAAATGCAAAAGCGGGTCGGTTCGACGGTAAAAGCTCTCGTCGAATCGGTGAGCCGCGACGACGAAGCGGAGCTCCTTGCAAAGACGGAACGGGACGAGAGAGTCGCATTTAAAGCCGAAAAATCGCTTATCGGAAAATTCGTCGAGCTTCGTTTAACCGAGCTTTCGGGACAGACGTTTAAAGGCGCGCTTTCGGAATAGCTTTTTGAAAGCGCAGGGGCGGTCGTTTTGCGGCAGCCCTGCGGTATGATCGGCACGGACGAAGTTCTCTTCTAAAGCCCGTTATTATCGATATTTTCGGAGTTCGGTTTATTAATTTGATGCTTGAGGCGGAGCGAGTGTCACTTTGACGGTCAAGTCTCTGCCTTTTCGTCTGATCGTCATCGAAACCGTATCTCCGGGGCGCTTGTCTTCGAGCGCGGAAAAATAATCGGCCAGCGAGGCGACCGCGATGTCGTCTATCTTCGTCACGATATCGCCGCCGAGGAAAATTATCGAGCGTCCGTAGTTTGCCCTCTGCGTACCGCCTCGTATACCGGCTTTGTCCGCGTTTCCGTTTTTCGTCACTTCCGAAACGAGTACGCCCGCCGATACGTCGAGTCCCGCATACTGTACGATCGTCCGGTTCAGCTGTACGATCGACATTTGAACGACGCCGCGGTTTACGCGCCCGTAGCGTATCAAATCGGAAACGACACGCACGGCGGTTTCCGCCGGGATCGCAAAGCCGACTCCTGCGGAACTTCCCGAAGACGATACGATCATCGTGTTGATGCCGACCATGTGCCCGGCCGTATCCAAAAGCGGGCCGCCGGAATTTCCCGGATTGATTGCGGCGTCGGTTTGGATCATATTGCGGATAATTCTGTTGTTGCTGTTGCGCACGGGACGAGCGAGTCCGGAAACGATTCCCGTCGTCATCGTACGGTCGAGACCGAACGGATTTCCGATAGCGATGACTTTTTGTCCTACTTTGAGTTTGCTCGAATCTCCGAATGAAATCGTTTTTAAAACCGTGCCCGCAGGCGGCGTGAATTTAATAACGGCCAAATCGCTTTCGCTGTCCTGTCCGACGATCTCCGCTTCGTACTGCGTGCCGTCGGAAAGCGATACGTAGATTTCCGATGCGTTTTGGATAACGTGCACGTTCGTGACGATATATCCGCGTTTGTCGATGATCGAGCCGCTTCCCGTTCCTCCGTCTTCGACCGTCGGTTCGAGAAACCAGTTTATGCCGGCAATCTTCGTGCTTATGTTTACGACCGATTCCGCGCACTTGTCGTATACGCCGATGTTCTGCTGTTCGCTTTCGGTAAAGCGCGATGCGTCGGCGATCGGACGCACAGGCAGGACATCGGTTTTTTCAAAGAGCGAGGGCGTTTCTTCTTCCGTCCGATTGTTAAAATCGATTTTTTCGGAAGAAGGATTTTCTTCATGCGCACGGAAAAGGGCAAGGGAAGCGAAAGATGAAAAGTTTCTGTCTATAAAAACCGCAAGGGCTGCGGCAAAAACGGCCGCTCCGGCTGCCGCGCATAAAAGCTGCGTCTTCGAATATAACTTCATACTGTAAATGATAACAATTTAAAAGAGATACGTCAAACCGATACCGCTTGAAAAATACGTTTTACCTTGCATATAGATGAGCGCCGATCCTCTTAAATTGAAAAAGGCTGAAGATGAGCCGAGTTTCCATGTGATGCCGCCGCCCGTATCGATTGCGCGGAACCAGTTTATGCCTGCATTTCCGCCGAATGAGCTGTGGAGCACGCACCACGCTTTGAACGTCATAAACGATACGGCTCGGAATTCGGCCGCCGCTCCGTTTTTCCAAACGTTGTCATTTCCGTTCGGATCTTTACGGAAAAAATCGTAGACATATTCGCTCGACATACCGACGTATGTTTTTTTGCCGTCGATGCCGAACGTAAAGCCCGTACCGAAACCGTTGCCCGTATCGGCGCCGAAAGGTTCATAGAGAGCGCTGTTTGTCGTATAGCCGAAGCGCATAAATCCCGCAAAGCATGCGCGGCCGCCTTGTCCGATTTTAGTCGATGAACCGAATTTCATCGATGCGTTGAGCGAAACGGGTACCTCTTCCATGCCGGCGTGTAGGCCGAAAGAAAACATACATTCGAACCACGGTACCGGCGTTATGCCGAAAAACATATTGATCGGAATGGCATAGAGCGAAGTTCCGCCGTTCCGTCCTGAAGTAAAAGTAGGGAATGCTTCAATGCCGATAACGGATGCATGTTCTCCCGTCATATACGCGGCTGCAAGCGTACCGATGCCTCCTCCCGATTTCGAAGCGTCCGGTATACGGTAGACGAGCGAAGAGTCGATTTTTGTGTGCGCCGTCCGTACGTACGAAGCCGCGCTGATTGTCGCCGTATATACGCCGTCTGCTGCGATTTCACCCGCATCGTCGGTGCCGTCCCATGTAAATCGCTGATCCCATGTCGTAAACTGCGGAAAGCGATACGTACGCACGGCTTTTCCCGATACGTCGGTTATGACGAGTATTGCGTTTTCAGGCGCGGTTACTCTGAACGAAAAAGTGCATGAACCCAATTGCCCGCCGTACGACGGATTGAAACGCTCTTTCGATACTGCAAAACCTGAAAGCGAAAACTGCGCCTTTGTCATGCGTACTTCGAGGGGAGCGACAAGACGGCGCATAACGTAGATGCGCGATGTAAAATCGTTATAGCCGAATTTTCTCACCGAAACCGTATGATAGCCTTCATCCGCTTCGAAGGGCATTTGCGTTATAAGAGCGCGTGATGAAAACGAAAGAGCCTCCCCGTCGATATACACCGCGCTTCCGTCCGGCACGCCCGACAGCAAAATAAAGCCCGATGTTTTTTCAAGTTCGATGTAAAACGATGTGTTTTGTCCCGCATTTAGGTTAATAAAAAACGATTTCGATTCATATCCTTGTTTTACGATTTTGAGCGAGTGTACGCCCGGCGCAATGTTCGTAAAAGAGCACGGCGTTTGTCCCCGATACGCTCCGTCGATGTATACCGCCGCGCCCTGCGTATTCGTGCGGATCGAAAGCGACGTTTTATATTCTTCAATAAGAATAATACGTTCGGCCGAAAGATATATTTGCGGAGAAGGATCGTTCGGCATATCGTTTTCCGAAAGCGCTTTCCCTTCGGCTGCGGCAAAAACGAGCCATATACAGATGAGCAGATACCTGTAAGATTTCATTCTATAATTATAACTTATTCCGAAGGAGTGAACAACAGATCGTGTTCGAGAAAGCTGAAATACGAATCGCGGTCGAGGATGATGTGATCGAGCAGGGTAATGCCGATGATCTTCGACGCGTCAATGAGCGTCTTTGTCGTTTCGATATCTTCTCTGCTCGGCGTACAGGAGCCCGACGGGTGATTGTGGCACACGATCATCGCCGCGGCGTTTTCGACGAGCGCTTCGGAAAAAATTTCGCGCGGATGGACGATCGTTCGGTTAATCGTACCCACGCTTACGACGCGTATTTTTATGATTTCGTGTCCGCCGTTGAGCGTTATGCACAAAAAATGCTCTTTCGGCAGCACCGAATAATTTTTTACAAAAGGGACGACGTCTTTCGGCTGCGTGATGACCGAATGCAGATGCCCGTTACGCCTGCGTCCGAGTTCGAGCGCGGCAGCTACGGCGAGGCTTTTTCCCGTTCCCATACCTTTGATCGACAAAAGATTCGGCACGATGTTTTTATCGTCCGATTCGTACAGCGCTTCGACAACGCTTCGCGCAAGGCGTCGCACGGGCGATTTTTTCGTGCCGCTTCCGAGTATGAGCATGACAAGCTCTTCATCGCTCGGATATGAAAATCCGTGTTTTAAAACCTGTTCGCGTACGTCGGGTTTTGCATTTCGGTGATACTTCATCACATAATAATCGAAAAAGAATTTCGATTTCGGAGTTTTTACGATAAAATTGTGCGCTTATTTGTATGTACTTGCGCGGTATCCGTACATCGGAGTTTTACCGCCCTCGTTTGCGCGGTATTTGCACATCGGACCGTCCGCAGACGTTTATACGGCAAGGCTTACGAAAAAGGGACGCGGCGCCGAAAATATCGATATGACGACATTTGTAAAAATACCGGCGGGAATAAAAACCGCGGCGAAAAAAGTAGCGGCGGTGCTGCGCCCGGTTGTGTTTCGTTTTACCGCAGCATCGTGTATTTCCGCCGCGCTTTTCGTTTCGTGTGCGACGCTTCCGTTTGAAAGACGGACCGCATCGCGAAGCCTTACGGGCGAGGGCGTTTTTTCCGATCGAGAGCTTGCATCGTTTTTGCGTTCTCACAATCCTGCGATACGCAAAGCGGATGCCCTCTATATTGCGCAGTGTTATATTTCGGAAGCGCACGACGAAGGGATCAATTCCGACGTCGCATTTGCACAGATGTGCCTTGAAACGGGTTTTTTGAAATTCGGAGGTCTTGTTACCGAAGACATGCATAATTATTGCGGACTGGGTGCGACCGGAAGCGGAACGGTTCCCGACCGTTTTCCGACGGTACTGCTCGGTGTGCGGGCGCACATCCAGCATTTGAATGCGTACGGAGATACCGACGAACTCGTCAATCCCGTCGTCGATAAGCGTGCCAAATTCGTTTCGCCGCGCGGCAAAGCGCCGACGGTTTTCGATCTCGCAGGGACGTGGGCGTCCGATAAAAAATACGGCGAAAAGCTCGACGCGCTTCTTTCCCGTATGGAGCGGAAGTAGGGCTCCTTTTGTAAGCGTGCGATTATTCGCTTTATGAAAAACGCTGCGTGCTTTGCAATACGCGCATTGTGTTTGTCGGATCATTTTGTTATAATGTTTTTTTATGAAAGCGATAGAGCTTGAAAAAGCGTATAACCCGAAAGATTTTGAAGACCGCATATACAAAGCGTGGGAAAACGGCAATTGGTTTAAACCGGCGTCCGATCCCGCTTCTCCCGTTCACGCAGAATACGAAAAACGTATGGAGGGTAAATCTCCCGAAGAGATTAAAGCTGCGACGTTTTCAGTCGTCATTCCTCCTCCGAACGTGACCGGTGTTTTGCACGTCGGACACGGTCTCAACAATACGCTGCAGGACATCGTCGTGCGCTATCACCGCATGAAAGGTGACAACACGCTGTGGGTGACGGGCACCGATCACGCGGGTATCGCGACGCAAAACGTCGTCGAACGCGCGCTGAAAAAAGAAGGCAAATCGCGCGGCGACATAGGCCGCGAAAAATTTCTCGAGCGCACGTGGGCGGTAAAAGAAGATCACCATGCGACGATCGTCAAACAGCAGCGGAAGCTTGGCAACAGTACCGATTGGGATCGCGAGCGCTTTACGATGGACGAAGGGCTTTCGCGCGCGGTGCGCGACGTGTTCGTAACGCTTTATGAACGCGGCCTCATCTATCGCGGAAATTATCTTGTCAACTGGTGTCCCCGCTGCGGTACCGCGCTTGCGGACGACGAAGTCGAACACACGGATACGGCCGGTGCGATGTATCACATCTATTACGAATATGCCGACGGACCTGCGCCCGACGGTTCGACGAAAATCGAAATAGCGACGACGCGCCCGGAAACGCTGCTCGGCGATACGGCCGTCGCCGTAAATCCTTCCGACGAGCGCTATAAAGGTATTGTCGGAAAAAAATTAAAACTGCCGTGTACCGACCGCGTCATCCCGCTCATCGCCGACGCGTATGTCGATAAAGATTTCGGCACCGGTATGGTAAAGATCACGCCGGCGCACGATCCGAACGACTGGCTGGTCGGAAAGCGAAACGATCTCGACATTATCAATATATTGAATCCCGACGGCACGCTGAATGAAAATTGCCCCGAACGATACCGCGGGCTTTCCTGTGCAAAAGCGCGGGCTCTGATCATCGAAGATTTGAAAGCGCAAAATTTATTCAAGGGCGAAGAAAAGATCACGCACGCGGTCGGTCATTGCTATCGCTGCAATACCGTCGTCGAACCGTATTTGAGCGATCAGTGGTTTGTCAAAATGCAGCCGCTTGCACAAAAAGCGCTTCGTGCGTGGAAAAACGGCGATATCGAATTTTTCCCGCGCAAATGGGAAAACACGTATAAAGTATGGCTCGAAAATATCCGCGACTGGTGCATCAGCCGCCAGCTGTGGTGGGGTCACCGCATTCCGGTGTGGTACTGCAAAAAATGCGAGGAGACGATCGTTTCGCGCGAAGACGTGCACGCCTGTCCGAAGTGTTCGTCGACCGAACTCGAACAGGATCCCGACGTACTCGACACGTGGTTTTCTTCATGGCTGTGGCCGTTCAGCACGCTCGGCTGGCCGGAGGAGACCGCCGATTTTGCAAAGTTTTACCCGACGAGCGCGCTCGTTACCGCCTACGACATCATCTTCTTTTGGGTGAGCCGCATGATTATGGCGGGCATCGAATTTACGGGCAAAGCGCCGTTTCACGATATCTACATTCACGGGCTCGTGCGCGACAGGCAGGGCAGAAAGATGAGCAAGTCGCTCGGCAACGGAATCGACCCGCTTGAGATTGTCGATATGTACGGAAGCGACGCGTTCAAATTTACGCTCGGCTTTATGTGCGCGCAGGGGCAGGACGTTTTAATCGACAGAGAATCGTTTAAGCTCGGAAGCCGTTTTGCGAACAAAGTGTGGAACGCGAGCCGTTATATACTCGGAAATCTCGAAGGGCGGAATCTCGTTCCGGTGCGCGACGAAGATTTAACCGAACTCGACAGGTGGATTTACACGGAACTCGACAGGTGCGTGAGGGCCGAACGCGAAGCGCTTGAAAGTTACCGCTACAACGATGCGGCTTCTTCGCTCTACGAATATTTTTGGAACGAATACTGCGACTGGTACGTGGAAGCGACAAAGCTTTCATTTAAAAACGGAAGCGATGCGGAAAAAGACAGAGCTGTTTCGGTTTTGCTCAACGTGCTCGAAGAAAACATCCGCCTCCTCCATCCCTTTCTTCCGTTTGTGACCGAAGAAATCTACGCAAAACTTCCGCTTGCCGAAATCGTTAAAAATAGAAAACTCGCAGGCGCGAATAAAATTCTTTCGACGAGCGACTATAGCGGTATGCTCATCGCATCTCCCTTTCCCGAAGCAAGCGATGCCCGCGTCGATGAAAGCGTGACGCGGCGTTTCAACGTACTTCGCGAACTCATAAAAGGCGTTCGCGCGCTCCGCGCCGAGTGCGGCATCGACCCCGCTTCGAAGATACGCCTTGCGCTCATGATCGAAAAGGGCAGCGCTGCGGAAGTCTGTGCTGAAAAATCCGACATCATCATGCTGCTTGCGGGAATCGCGCACATCGATTTTGTCGGCGAAAAGCCCGCCTCTTCGATCGGTACCGTCGTGCCGGGTGCCGAAGCCTTTTTGCTCATAGACGAAAGCATCGACAAAAAGCAGCTCGCTTCTCGCTTCCAAAAAGAAAAAGCCGAAGCCGAAGCGATCGCCGCCCGTTCGGAAGCGAAGCTTTCGGGCAAATTCGCCGAGCACGCTGCGAAAGAGCTCGTCGAAGCGGAAAAGGCCAAGCTCGAAGAAAACAGGCGCCGCATAGAAAAACTTGCGTCGTATATGCAAAGCTTGTAAGAGGCGGGGCCGATGAAACGATTGAAGTACAAAATGCATGTCGACCGTTCGGGCAGGATGGACAACAAATCCATGCTCCAGCTGAAAAACATTTACCTCGCGCCGTACATGCAGCTTGCGACGGTACTCATCGGCAAAGCCCGCCACGCCGGCGGCAATATGTTCCGCCATCAGCTCGACACGATGAGCATACTCATCGACTACGGCTATATCGATTCTGTGCTTTTGAAAGCGTCGTGCATTCATGATGTCATCGAAGATGTGCCCGGCTTCGATCCGAATTTAATAATCGATATCGACGAAGACGGACAAAAAGTGTACAAGCTCGTTCTCGAAGTGACGCGAAAAGAAGGGCAGACGAAAAGCGATTATCTGCGTACCATCATCCAAAGCGGAAGTCAAAAAGCGAAAATATTAAAATGCGCCGACAGGATCAGCAATATGATAAGTCTCGGCTTCGTCACCGATCCCGCGTTTATCGAGCGGTACTGCGATGAAACCGAATTTTTCGTTTTGCCGATTGCGCTCGAAGTCGACTATAATATGTATCAGGAACTCATCGGACTCGTTATATCCCGCCGCCGCTACCTCGAAGAAAGCGGCTACATAGAGCGGAAAAAGAAAAACGAATCGGCGCAAAACGATTAGCGGAAACGCGGTGAGAATGCAGCGAGACTATTGACACGGTGCGCGCCGTCATGCTATAGTTCCCCCACAGCCCTGTGCTGTATGTCTCCTTCGTCTAGTGGTTAGGACATCGGGTTTTCATCCCGACAACAGCAGTTCAATTCTGCTAGGAGATGATTCATGGATATAATCGTTTTCGATCTCGGCGGCGTTTGTATTTTCAATTTTCAAACAATCGGAAAAATCGCTTTACATTATCACCTCAACGAAGACGAAGTCTATGCCGAATATATGCGCTCGGATATTCCGCTCATGGAAGGTGCCGTGACGACAAAGGAGTGGTGGAAAACCGCATCCGAAAAATTCGGCGTTGATTCGGATGCCGACCCTCTCGTCGATTTTTTTACTCCTTATCCGAATGCAGCCTCTCTTTCCCTCGTCGACGAGCTTCGCTCGCGCGGAAAGAGAGTCGTGTGCGGTTCGAATACCTGCGAGGGACATTGGCAAAAGATGAACGCGTGCGCTTCGCTTGAGTCGCATTTCGACCGCTGCTATCTTTCCCAGCGCATGGGGCTTGCAAAACCCGACGTGCGTTTTTTCGATTATATTTTGCGCGCCGAGGGCGTCGAAGCTTCTCGTGCGCTTTTTATCGACGATACGAAAGCGAATATCGAAGGCGCCGAAAAAGCGGGTATGCGCGGCTTTTTGTTCCGCGACGAGTTTTCGTGGGCGGCTCTCGATAAACTTCGAAGCATCGTTTTGTAGCCTTCGATGGACAGTCGAAAATATTTTTCAGATTCGGTTATCGATGAACTCAAACGCGCCGTCCGGGAAGCGGGCGGCAACGAAGTGTTTTTTACCGGCGATATCGATTCGTCGGGGATCGTCGTTTCTGTAAAGGTCGGCGCCCGCGGTAACGAGAGCGAAGTTCCCATAAATCAAAACGACGTGCGCGAATGCGCGGTCCTCATCCACAATCACCCGAGCGGATACCTCGAGCCTTCCGACGCGGATATGGCGGCCGCTTCCGCAGCCTCCGAGCGCGCGCAGGGTTTTTACATCATCGACAACAGCGCTTCCAAAGTCTACGTCGTCATGGAAGCGGTCAAACCGAAATCGATTAAAAAACTCGATATCGATGCGGCTTCTCTGTATCT
Source organism: Treponema socranskii subsp. paredis ATCC 35535 (assembly GCA_000413015.1). Classification (GTDB taxonomy): domain Bacteria; phylum Spirochaetota; class Spirochaetia; order Treponematales; family Treponemataceae; genus Treponema_D; species Treponema_D paredis. The sequence continues at coordinate 982,001 of KE332515.1, read as the reverse complement.
CGAAAACGGCGGTCCGCTTTCGGTGCAATCCGAAGGCTACGAAGAGCGCCCCGTGCAAATCGCCCTGCTGCGGAACATCGCCCGCTCCTTCAATGAAAATTCGCTCGGCGTATTCGAAGCGGGAACCGGCGTCGGAAAATCCTATGCTTATCTCATTCCCGCGATGCTGTGGGCGGTTTCGAACGGCGAGCGCGTCGTCGTTTCCACGGGCACGATCAATTTGCAGCAGCAGCTGTGCGAAAAAGATATTCCCGCGGCGGAGAAAATAATCGGAAAAAAATGCAAAGCCGTCCTCGTTAAAGGCAGACAAAATTACGTATGCCTCCGCCGTCTTTCGGATGCGGGAAGCGAAAGAGAGCTTTTCGGAGACGATACGGAAACCTTCGATGCGATCGCCCGGTGGGCCGAAAAGAGCGCGACGGGAAGCAAAAGCGATTTGCCTTTTATGTCCGGGGAAAAGATATGGTCGCGCATAAAAAGCGAAAGCGATGCGTGCATGGGGCCGCGCTGTCCCTTTTACGCACAATGCTTTGTTATGAAAGTGAGAAAAGAGGCTTCCGCCGCCGATCTCATAGTCGTAAATCACCACTTGCTTTTTGCCGACATAGAGTCGCGCATGAGCGGGGCGGGCTGGGAAGATCAGGCGGTTTTGCCTCCGTATCGTCACATCATATTCGATGAAGCACACGGCATCGAAAACGCGGCGACGAGTTTTTTCAGCGGTACGGCGAACCGATTTGCGCTTTTGCGTCAAATAAATCTTTTGTACCGCAGACATAAAAATTCCGAAGCGGGATATATCTGCACGCTTGCGATTTTGTCGTCGAACGAAGAGTGTGCGGCGGATGCGAGCGGAATCGTGAGCCGCGTTAAGTCGGCGATCGCGGATTTGGAAACTGCGGCGGGAGATATATTGCAGGACGCCTACACGATACGCCTTTCCGATGCGACTTCTCGCGACTTCGGACCGCTTCTTTCTCTTGCCGCTTCTCTTGCGTCTTCTCTTTCATCGCTTATCGCCCTTGTAAAAGAATTGATTGAAGGCATCACGGACGAGGACAAAGCGGCGGGCGCGTATTGGGAAGCGAAGCTCGTTGTCCGCAGACTCGAAGCGGCTTTGCTTTTGTTCAACGACTTTACGGCTTGGGATGAAAAACGCGATTCGGTGTTTTACTTGCAAAAAAAATATCTTCCGAGCGATGCGCTTTCGGCAAAAGACGAAGATCGGCAGTATACGCTGTTTACGAAAACGCCGCTCGATATCGCGCCTCTTATGAACACGGGCGTATTCGAACCGATGCAGTCGGTCGTGTGTACGTCGGCCACGCTTTCGATACATAAAAATTTTTCGTGGTGGATGCGTCGGACGGGCGTTTCCTTTGCCGACGAAGACCGTATCCGCACCGGAGATTTTCCGTCTCCGTTTCCGTATAAAACGAATCTGCTTTTTTCAGTTCCGTCCGATGCGCCGCTTCCCGAAAACGCCGTCGATTTCCAGAGCTTTGTCGTGTCGGCGGTGAGCCGTCTCGTTTCGGCTTCACGGGGCAGGACGCTCGTTCTCTTTACATCCTACGATATGCTCAAAAACACTTTTACGGATGCGGCTCCCTTTCTTTCGAAGTTCCGGCTTTTAAAGCAGGGCGACGACGATGCTTCCCGCCTCCTCGCTTCGTTCCGTGAAGATATCGGAAGCGTGCTCTTTGCAACCGATTCTTTTTGGCAGGGCGTCGACGTGCCGGGCGCCTCCCTTTCGCACGTGATCATCGTAAAGCTGCCTTTTTCCGTACCGAACGATCCCGTTTTTACCGCCCGATCCGAAGCCGTCGTAAAGCGCGGCGGAAGCGCGTTTATGGAACTCAGCGTTCCCGAAGCGGTGATCAAATTCCGTCAGGGATTCGGACGCCTCATAAGGCGGAGCGACGACCGCGGCTGCGTCACGCTCCTCGACAAACGCATCTACGAAAAGCGCTACGGTACGATATTTTTAGGCAGTATACCCGAATCGAAACGCCTCTACGAATCTCTGGATACGATCGTATCGGAAACGGAGCGTTTCCTATTTGACAGCTGAGACTTTTCATTATATTATGATGCCATGTCGAGCCTTGTCACACTATGCTGCATGTTCGGGATGGTTATCCCGCCGTCCGTTTTCAATGTAATTTTATATCCCATATCTAAAAAAGCAAGCGCCGTTTTTTCCGATTACATCGTTCGTACGGTAGCTCCGCGCCTTTTTTCGATTTTATCGTGCTATAAACATTTCCGTTTTATCGGCGACAAGCGGCGGTTCGGCGAACTTCCGCCTCAGTTTATCGTCATTTCGAATCATCAAAGCCTTTTCGACATACCCTGCTATATGAATTATTTCCGCGATAAAAGTCTGCGCTTTGTCGCAAAGGCGGAGCTCGGCCGCCACATCCCGCTCGTGTCGGAAATGCTGCGCGCTCAGGAACACTGCCTTATCCCCCGCCGGGCGAGTCCCGTAACGGCGATGAAAACGCTCGAAGATTTTGCAAAGCGCGTACTCGCCCGCTTTCAGATTCCCGTGCTTTTTCCCGAAGGCTCTCGGACGCGGAACGGAAACGTCGGGAAATTTTATTCCGCGGGATTTCGAAAGCTCGCAGAAGCGACGGCTCTTCCGGTCGTCGTGTGCGCCCTCGACGGGGTTTGGGAAATCGGCAGGCTCCGCACGATTATGACAAATTTGAAAAACGGAAATTATAAAGTGACTATCGTAAAAATCTACGACGCGCCGAAAACGAAAGAAGCGCAAAACGCGATTTTGGAAGAAGCTCCGCGCCTCATACAAGCGCAGCTCGACGCGTGGAGAAGCGCCGCCCTGACGCGGTAGAACTGAAATATCCGTTTTTAGAAATTGAAAAACGGGTAATCTTACAGTTCCGTAAAAACCATAGAACAAGTTTTATAGCAAAAAATATCAACTTCGGGCAAGTTTATATGAATTATCGGTTTGTTACGAGTTTTTCCCGGTTTTTATCCAAAACAGTGTTTATTATACTCTCGATTTTTTCGGGGTATTCCAGAAACAAACCGTTTAATTCATTAAATTCATCTTCCAATTCTTCTGTAGGTAATTTTCCGTCGGTAAATAATTTTTTATAATCGCTCAAGTTTATTTTTGTTTTCAGTAATTTTACGGCTTTATCTAAAATTTTCTTATTTTTTGTTAAGCCGAAAAAATCAAGCTCTTTTTGAATTTCAAATACTTCATATCCTATTGAATTGAAGAAAAACTGATCAAATCCGCCGTTATTTATTTCCGCTTCATAAGAATAAACCAAATATGAATATCTGACTATTTCAGGCAATTTCATAAGTTTTTCGTGCATTTCTTCACCGTAAGAATTGCCGACAATCCAAAATACATAATTGTCCGTTACTTCATACAATTTATCTGCCGGTATTTCTTCCGATAACGCCTTTGAAATTCCTTTATACTTTTTCCAAAAATTTTCGTTAACCGAGTAATCATCTTTTTTCATTGATTCATACTTTTTCCAATTGCCGAAATCTTTAGCGAATAACATTTCAATGCCTGCCAATAAAATCAATACTATACTTATATTCTTTTTCATTAAATTTCAATTTTCGGACAGCTCTCATAAAAAAAAACCGCACCCGTGAGTGCGGTTTTCGCATTGTCGAACAAAAAAATTATTTGAAATCTTTCGGCCGCCGCTCAGTCCGTTTGCACTTCGAGCATTCGGCGATATTTTTAATTTTTCCTTTTTCGAACATGGTCTTCATTATGATTTCTCCGCCGCAGTCGGGACACATGAATTTATGCGTTGAAACCGATGTACGGGAGTTTTTACTTGCTCCGGCCATAGCTTTCCTCCAAAACGAATTTAATTAAATATAACGATAAAAAAGCGATATGTCAATTACGGGTTGACTAAAACCGAGCGCTTCGATACTATACGATCAGTAATTTTTTGGTTAGTAACTGGGGGTTTCCTTTGGCAAAAAAACAGACATCTGCGCAAAAACGATTTAAGCAGAGCGAAGCGCGCCGTCTTCATAATAAAGCGATCAAATCGCGCTGCAGAACGGCCGTAAAGCATTTTATTGCCGCCGTACAGAACAAAGAGCAGCAGAAAGCGGAAGAAATGTACAATCTTGTTCAAAAAGAACTCGATTCCGCGCGCAGCAAAGGCGTTTTAAAACGCAATACCGCCGCACGCAAAAAATCCCGCATGAAAAAACTTTTCAATGTGACTTTTTCCGCGCCTCAAGAAGCTGCGGCAAAATAAGTTCGGCTTATCTTTTTAAAATCCGGCGGGAGCGGCTTGCGCTTTCTGCCGGAATTTTTTTCTTCTGTATCCGGGAATTATATGCCTCAGAAAAAAATAACGAAATACGATCTTGTCGAATCGGTATATCGCGTATCCGACTGTGAACGGCGTGTCGTTCAGCAGGTTATGGAAAATTTTCTTGAGGAAATTAAAAAATCGCTTATCGAAGGCGCGACGATCGAACTGCGCGGCTTCGGAACTTTTGAACCGCGCTTACGGAAGGGAAGATCGGTCGCACGCAATCCGAAAACAGGTAAAACGCTTTCAGTCGATCCTCATTACGTCGCCGCGTTCCGTTCCGGACAGGAGCTTAAAAAATCGCTGTGGAATCTCAAGCAAGAGCGGACGGAGCGATGACGCAAAATAATTCCGCCCGGAATCGTTTTTTTATTAATATACTTCTTACGTTTTCGGGTGCGGTTTTGTTTGCGCTCGCAAATCCCGGTTTTGTTTTTTCGAAAGGCGTTCCGCTTGCCGCGTGGGTGATGTATTTTCCCGCCTTTATGCTCGTCCGCCGTTCGTCCTTTAAAACGGTGTGGCTGTGGGGCGGCGTATACGGAGCGCTTTCGTATTGTTTGTACGTTTCCTGGCTCGTCACCTTTCATGCCGTCGCCGCCGCGGCGATAAGCATCGAATATTTTATATCGTATGCGCTGCTCTTTTTATGTTTGAAGATCGCAGACAGATTTTGCGGACGCTGCGCGTGGATCGCCCAGTGGCTCATCCTCTGTTCTCACGAATACCTTAAGACGACGGGCTTCGCGGGATTTTCCTACGGTGTTGCAGGCTACACTCAGTGGCAAAATCTTATCCTCATTCAAAGCGCTTCTCTTTTCGGTGTGTGGGCGCTTACTTTTCTCATCGATTTTACATCCGCATGGCTGTACGCCGTTTGTATCGATGCGGAAACCGAAGACGTTCGGAGCTTTAAAGCTTCGGCTTTTCGCCGTGCGCGAGGCATTGCACTCTGGGCGTGCGCGCTCGCCGCGTTCATCGTGTACGGCACTTTTCTTCTTTCGCAAAAAAACGAAAACGGAAGATTTATTAAAGTTTGTGCGGTACAGCACAATACCGATCCGTGGCAGGGCGATATAGCGTCGTACGAAAAAGACGTTAAAACGCTCATGAAGCTTACGGAGCGAGCGCTTTCGGAAAATCCCGACATAGCGCTTGTCGTGTGGCCCGAAACCGCCGTCGTTCCGTCCATTTTGACGCACTATACCAAGCGGCTCGACAGGAGACGGTTCGATCTTGTCGATTCCGTGCTGCACTTTATCGACGGAAAAAAGGCCGTGTTCGTAATCGGAAATTTTCATTCCGTCGACACGGGCGGCATTCGCACCGACGATTACAACAGCGCTTTCGTTTTTACGCCCGGAAAAAACGTCGTGCCGCCCGAACCCGAAATCTATCGGAAAATTCACTTGGTGCCGTTTACGGAAACGGTGCCTTTTGCAAAGCGGCTTCCATGGCTCTACGATGCGCTTGAAAAAGCGGACACGCATTTATGGGCGAAAGGAAGAGAGCGCACCGTTTTTCACGCTGCGGGAATTTCGTTTTCCGTGCCGATCTGCTTTGAAGATACGTTCGGCGACGACTGCCGCCGCTTTGTTGCAGACGGCGCGCGCGCTTTCGTCAATATGTCGAACGATGCTTGGTCGAAAAGTCTGAGCTGCCAAAATCAGCACCTTGCAATGGCGGTTTTCCGCTGTGCCGAAAATCGGGTACCTGCCGTTCGGAGCACAGCCTCGGGACAAACGTGCATCATCGATCGTACCGGAAAGATTTTGCTCGAAGCGGAGCCCTTTACCGAAACCTATGTAACCGGCATGATGCCCGCTGCGGATGACACTGCGGGAAAAACGCTGTATAATAAAATCGGCGATGCGCTTGCGCTTTTTTTTGTCGCGGCGGCTTTGCTTGTGAGCATCGTTTGCATCGCTCGGAATCGAAAACGTGAGTAGGATAGCATGGCTGAAAAACACGACGACGAAAAAATCAATGTGACGGTATTCGGACCGGAAACGGAGTTCGACGGCGAACTCGAATTTTCGGACAAACTCATCATCACCGGAAAATTCAACGGAAAGATAAAAGCGAGCGGAGATTTGGAAATCGCAAAGGACGCGGTGTGCACCGGAGAAGCGATTACGGCGCGGTCGATCATCGTGTCGGGAAGCGTTACCGGAAATCTCGAAGCATCCGAGCGCGTTGAAATATGCAGCGGCAGCAGCGTTACCGGCGACATAACGACATCCCGTCTTCGCATTGCGAGCGACGTCAATTTTGAAGGGCAGGTTACGATGCTGGACAAAGAGCCGGACATCGATCTGTTTTCCGTCGCGTCTTCCGAATATAAAGACGCGCTCGTCCTGAAATCCGATGCGATCCACTGAACCGTCCGTTCCGTAAAGCTCACATTATACGAATATCACACAGGGCGGCGCGTTGACGATTCGCGCACGATAAGCTCGGTTTCCAAATACATACCGCGCACGGGCAGGGTTTTGTCGTTGATGCGCTCCGTCAGCATATCGCAGCCGACCAAGCCCATTTGGTAGCGCGGCTGATTTACCGTCGTGATGGACGGCGTACACATCGATGAGATTTCGGTGTTGTCGAAACCGATGACGGCGATATCGTTGGGTACGGAAAGATTTACTTTTTTCGCCGCTTTTATGACTGCCGCAGCATAGACGTCGGAACTGCAAAAAAAAGCGTCGGGTCTGTCGGCGGAATTGAGCAGCTGGTAAGCTGCGGACAGCGCCATATCGTAATTTATCTCTCCGAGCTGCACCGTCAGTTCGGGTTCCGCTTTGCGTCCGGCGTTTTCGAGCGCGTTCGTATAGCCTGCGAGTCGATTGCGCGCGTATTTGTACGACAGCGGTCCGTTTAAAAATGCGATCCGTTTGCAGCCGAGCGAGATGAGATGTTCGACCGCATATTTTGCGGCTTCCGCGTCGTCGATCGTGACAAAGGGTATCGAAAGATTTTCATTGCACTCGCAGCATTGGACGATCGGAACGAGAGCGTCGAGCCGATTTAAAATCACCGGTGAGACGGAATTGGTTATAATCAAACCCGCAGGCTTTATCTTTTTGAGCATCATAAGATAGGCTTCGATTGTCGCGTTGTCTATTGCGTCTTCGTTTATTAAAAGCGTATAGCCGCTGCGCTTTGCCGCATCGCGTGCACCCTGAATAATCAAACTGTAAAACGGATTTGCGAGATTCGGTATATTGAACAGGATAAAATTGCCTTCGGCTGCAGGATGGGGCAGAATGCTTTCCGGATCGTATCCGAGCGATGTCAGCGCCTGCATGATTTTACGCTGCGCTTTTTCCGAAACCCTGCTGCTCCCGTTTATCATTCGGCTTATCGTAGCGACCGAAATACCGCTCGCCGCCGCCAATTGTGCGTATGTCGGTTGTGTCTTTTTTCCCATAATTGCATTCCCTATGAAAAATTTATGAAAAAATTACATATATTTGATAATATTATATGTAATTCTATCAAAAAAATCAATATTAAAAAAAAATATAATATTTTTGTAATTTTTTCATTGACAAGAGGGGAAATTCGCACTACACTGCATAAGATCGGTATCGCTGTAACAAGGTACCGGATAAAAATTGTGTTCGTACTTAGCGTACGGCTGTAATACTTTTCGGAAATTGCAACTTGCTTGAAGCTTCGCTGCAACTTCCTGCAAAAGTTTTTACGGGAGGTAGTATGAAAAAGATTGGTGCCGTTTTTCTTGCTTTGATGATCGTTTCCGGTTCATTGTTTGCCGCGCCGAAAGCGGCTTCCGGCAAGAAGTACAAAATCGGTATTCTCGCGCCGGCCGTTACGCACGGTTGGGTTGCTGCGGTAGCCTATGAAGCGGAAGCTCGCTGTAAAGCGCTGTCCGATAAAGTCGTGTATAAGCTCTACACGAGTACCAACGGCGAAGAGATGACGACGCAGCTTGACGATTTGCTTTTGTGGGGCGCTCAGGCGATCGTCGCGTTTCCGCAGTGGACGGGTATGGAAGTGCCGATTAAACGGGCGATAGCAAAGGGCGTCGTTGTCGTAAACTTCGATATCGTGATCAATGTCGACGGCGTATACCGCGTTACCGGCGATAACGAGGGGATGGGTGCCGAAGGCGCGAAGTACATCGTCAGCAAAATCGGGAAGACGGGCAACGTCGTCATTCTCGATGTGCCGACATCCGGTTCGGTAGCGCAGCTCCGTAAAAAAGGCTTTTTGGATACTGTCGCCAAAATCGCTCCGAATCTGAGCGTTCAAACCTATGCGACTCAGTTTACGCGCGAAGCCGGTTTGAAAGATATGACCGACATCCTTACAAAAAATAAAAAGATCGATGCGGTGTTTTCGATGGACGATGAAACGTCGATCGGCGCGATCCAGGCCATTCGCGAAGCGAAACGCACGGACGTAAAAGTCATCACCGGAGGCGGCGGCTGTCAGGAATATTTCAATATGATGCCGAGAAATACGGATATCTGGATCGAGTCGGCGCTGTACAGCCCTGCGATGGTACGCGATGCCGTCGATGTGGCGCTTGCCGTACTCAGCGGTTCTTCTGCGGCAAAAGAAAAAATCATTCCGACGTCGATCGTCGACCGTACGAATTATAAAAATTTCCTCGATGCGGGTTCTCCGTATTGATATTTCGTATCGAAAGGGACTGTCTCAAAAGTCGGTTATTTTTCGGACAGCCCCTTTTCAGCTCTCGGTAAAAATTAATAATCAATAAAACAGGGTAGTGCATGAAAGTTGAAATGCGGGATATCTGTAAATCGTTCGGTAAAGCCGCCGTTCTCGACGGCGTGTCTTTATCCGTACAAGCAGGTGAAATACACGCGCTGCTCGGAGAAAACGGCGCCGGAAAATCGACGCTGATGAATATCCTCGGCGGCGTCATCCAAGCCGATTCGGGATGCATCGCCGTCGACGGAGAGGAAGTGAAATTCTTTTCGCCCGTCGATTCTTTGCATGAGGGTGTCGCATTTATTCATCAAGAATTGAATTTAATAAACGATTTGGCGATCTACGAAAATATGTTCATCGGCCGCGAGCTGAAAAAGAAAAACGGTTTTCTCGACAGCAAAGCGATGATAGAAAAGACGAAGCAAACATTTGACAGGATCGGGATCTCGCTCGATCCCTGCCTTCCGGTGCGGAGTCTCGATGCGTCGTACAAACAGATCGTGGAGATTTCGCGCGCGATGATGATGAACGCATCTTGTATCATCATGGATGAGCCGACGACGTCTCTGACGGAACCGGAAATACGGCGTGTCTTTTCGCTCATGCGCGATCTTTCGGCTCAGGGTGTCGGTATCATTTTTATTTCGCATAAGCTCGGCGAAGTACTCGATATCTGTTCGAGCTATACGGTGCTGCGTGACGGTAAAGTCGTCGCGTCGGGAAAAACGCAGGACGTGACGAACGCGGAGCTTGCATTTTATATGGTCGGTCATAAAATCGCAGATGGCGGCTTGAAAAAGGCTTGCGTGCGCGGAAAAGAAATGCTCCGTGTCGAAGGCTACGGCGATCATAAATATTTTAACGATATTTCGTTTTCGGCTCACGCTTCCGAAGTGCTCGGCATAACGGGATTGCTCGGCGACGGCAGAAGCGAATTGTTTTTATCGATTTTTAAAGCGGGATTGCCTGCGGACGGAAAACTCTTTATTGCCGGAAAAGAAGCGGCCTTTTCCTCCACGTCAGATGCGGTACAAAAAGGTGTCGCTTACCTGCCGCGCAACAGAAAGGAAAACGCCATCGTCAAAGATATGACGATTCTTGAAAATGCTTCGCTCGCATCGCTTGCAAAATATCGAAAGCTGTGTTTTATAGACCGAAAGCGGGAAAGACGCGATTTTGAAAATCATGCGCGCAATCTGCATATCAAAATGGAAAGCGGCGACGATTTGATTACGAATCTGTCCGGCGGGAACCAGCAAAAAGTAGTGCTTTCGAAATGGCTCAATACGGAGCCTAAAGTCCTTGTACTCGATAATCCGACGCAGGGTGTTGATGTCGGTGCAAAGGAAGAAATCTATGAAATTATCGAAAAGCTTGCGGCTTCCGGCGTCGCCGTCATCGTGCTTTCGAGCGAAGCGCAGGAAATCGTCAGAGTGTGCGACAGGGCGATCGTCATGTTTCACGGTTCCGTCGTGGGCGAAGTGTCCGGGGCGGATATGAACGAACACATGATCATGCGCCTTGCAACGGGTGAAAAAATCGAAAGAGGAGCTTCAGTATGAGTATCGATAAAAAGCCGTCGCGGCGACGAGGCGTACAATGGTTTAAAAAGAATTGGACGGAAAAGCCGCTGTTCAGTACCGGTTTTGCGCTGCTTGTGATGATCGTGTTTCAAACGCTTGCGCTCGGTTTTAATTTCGATTCCTTCGGCGAATGGTTTTTGACGTGGTGTCAAAACTGGATCAATATTTTGCGCAATAATGCGACGATAGGTATTATCTCGCTCGGCATGGCCTTTGTGATCATCTCCGGCGGCATAGACCTCGCCGTGGGTTCGACGCTCGTCGCAATCGGGGCAATCGTCATGGTGCTCATCGATTCGAGCGGGCGCGGTCTGCTTGCCGCCTTCGGTATCAGCGGCGGAAGCGCATACTGCATTGCGATCGTCCTCGGTCTTATCGCAGGTTTGCTGCTCGGAGAATTTACGGGCGTCATCGTGACGGCGGGAAAGATACCTCCGTTTATCGCAACGCTCGGTACGATGAAGATATGCCGGTCGGTTACTCAGCAGTTTATGCAGGGATACAATCCCGCCGTGCCTTCTCCTTTCCTCGAAATCGCAAACGCGCAGATTGGGAGGCAGATGATTATGCCCATCGTGTACTGGCTCGTTTTTGCATACGCGCTGTACGTCATTTCAAAAAAGACTGCGTTCGGGAGGCACGTATACGCGGTCGGCTCAAACGAGCGGGCGGCGAAGCTTTCCGGCATAAACGTGCATACCGTAAAGCGGCGCGTATATGCGCTCATGGGCTTGCTCGTCGCGGTCGCATCGGTTTTGCAGGTATCGCGCATCGGTGCGATGGACTTCGCGAATGCGGGAAGCGGGTATGAAATGGATGCGATCGCATCCGTCATCGTCGGCGGTACGAGTATGTCGGGCGGCAGAGGATCCGTCGGCGGCACCGTGCTCGGCGTTCTCATTATCGCGGTGATGAATAATTTATTGAATTTGCTCGGCGTTCCTCCGTTTCTCCGCGAAGCGTGCAAGGGCGTCATCGTGATAGGAGCGGTGCTGCTGCAAAAAAAAGAAGCGTAACGGTGGGATGGGGTATTCGGCTGAAATGCGGCATTGCGGAAAATATCAATTTTTAGAAGCGGTCGCCGGAGCTGCAGCGTGCGCCGGTACATTGCAAATCGAATCACAGGAGACGGTATGGTACATGTCGGAATTATCGGCTGCGGAAAAATCGCGCAGGTGCGGCACTTGCCCGAATATTTCAGCAACGGCAATGCAAAGATAATCGGTATTACGGATATAAACGAAGAGCGTGCGAAAGCGCTTGCGGAAAAGTACGCTTGCAAAGTTTATAAAACGCGAGAAGAGATGCTTGCCGATACGGCGATCGATGCGGTGAGCGTGTGTACGGCCAATCACACGCATGCCGAGATCGCGATCGAAGCGCTCAGAGCGGGAAAGCACGTACTCTGTGAAAAACCCATGGCGGTCACGCTCGAAGAATGCGAACGCATGGTGTCGGAAGCGAAAGCGCACGATAGATTTTTGATGATCGGACAAAATCAGCGGCTTGCAAAAGCGCACGTCAAAGCGAGAGAACTTGTCAAAAACGGAACGCTCGGAAAAATCATTTCGTTTCGAACGGTTTTCGGACACGGAGGACCGGAAACGTGGAGCGTCGATCCCGGAAAAGACGTATGGTTTTTTGACCGCACAAAGGCGGCGATGGGCGCGATGGCGGATTTGGGAATTCATAAAACCGATTTGATACAGTTTTTGCTCGGCGATACGATCGTCGAAACGACGGCGCGCCTTGTAACGCTCGATAAAAAAGATGCGCACAACAATATGATCGGCGTCGACGACAACGCGATATGCATATACCGAACGAAGGGCGGCGTTATCGGTACGATGACTGCGAGCTGGACCTATTACGGGCAGGAAGACAATTCGACGGTGCTGTACGGTACGAAGGGAATTCTCCGCATCTACGACGATCCCGGATATTCGATGAAATTTATTTCTTCCGGCGGTGAAGAAATCGTATATAAACTCGATGCGATTCAGACGAACGACAGTCAAACGAAGAGCGGCGTCATCGACGAATTTGTCGGATGCATCGCTGCGGGCAAAAAGCCCGAAATCTGCGGAGAGTCGGTTTTGAGCGCGATGCGTGCGGTCTTTGCGAGCATTGAATCGTCGGAGACCGGCCGAACGGTGTATATCAAGGAAAACGCTTAAAAAGGCGGGCGTCGAATTTTATTCGTGCGGAGAGTTTAATACTCTGATGCCGCTTGAAGCTTCGCTGCGAGGCTGCGTCGGGGTTGTTGATTCAAAATTGCATCTCGCGATCGAGGAGGTATGGCGTATGAAATTGGGGTTTGTATCGTCGATATTGGCTGACTGGGATTTTAAGGGGACGATCGATGTCGCATCCGAACTGGGGTTTTCGTGCGTCGAGCTCGCGTGCTGGCCGCAGGGAAAAGCGGAACGGCGTTACGGAGGCGTGAGTCACATCGATACGGAAGGGCTGACGAAAGAGCGCGCGGCGGAGATCCTCGACTGTTGCCGGCAAAAAAACGTATCGTTGTCGTCGCTCGCGTACTATCCGAATACGATGGACGGCGATGCGGCAAAGCGCGAAAAAGCGATCGAACACTTGTACAGCGTCATCGAAGCGAGCAGTTCTCTTTCGGTCGGTATGGTGACGACTTTCGTCGGGCGCGATTCGCAAAAGCCGGTCGAAGCCAATCTCGAACTTTTCGCAAAGATCTGGCCTCCGATCGTTAAATTTGCAAAAGAGCGCAACGTTAAAATAGCGATCGAAAATTGTCCGATGCTGTTCGGAATCGATCAATGGCCGGGCGGTCAAAATCTTTTTACGTCGCCCGTGCTGTGGCGCGAAATGTTCAAAATAATTCCCGACGACAATTTCGGTATCAATTTCGATCCGAGTCATTTTGTATGGCAGCAGATGGATTATATCCGGCCGATATACGAATTTCGCGATCGGCTGTTTCACGTTCATTTTAAAGATATCAAACTGCTTCGTGACAAGCTTGCCGAATGCGGCGTGCTCGCGTATCCGCTTGCGTTTATGCTGCCGAAAATACCGGGCCTCGGAGATGTCGATTGGGGCAAATTCGTAAGCGCGCTCACCGATATAGGCTATGACGGAGCGGCGTGTATCGAAGTCGAAGATCGCTCGTTCGAAGGTTCGCGCGATATGATCGTAAAAAGTCTCGTGCAGTCGAAACGCTATCTCGAGCAGTTTCTCGTATAGCGGTAATGACCGCCTATTTAAATTACCGTTTTCAGCGGTTTTCCGGCGGATTTAAAGAAAGCGTCCGGGAGATCGGGTTTTCGGATATCTTCGGTGCGGGAGGATTATGAAAGAGCGTATCATTGCAGTCAATTCCAATACCTATCACGGTTTTTCGCTCGACGAAGCGGTCGAAGGCATCGCTCAGGCGGGTTTTCACTACATCGAACTGACGGCGACGAAGGGTTGGACGGAACATGTGCGCGCGGACATGACGTTTTCGGAACTCTGCCGTATTAAAGAAAAACTTTCGAATGCGGGGCTCGGCGTTATCGGCATGAGCGGACACTGCAATCTTTCGGACGGTGAGCGCTTGAAAGATTTTGCCGATAATATCCTCCTCGCTCATTTTTTCGAAGCTCCGTTTATCGTTTCGTCCGCAGGAGAAGCGCACTTAAAGGATAAAGTGCAGTCGGCGAACGCCGTCGTTGCAAAGAATATACGAACGCTCGTCCCTCTGCTTAAGCGCTGCGATATGCGTCTCGTCATCGAAGTACACGGAGAGCACGGAAGCGGAAAAGCCGTCGATGCGTTAGTGACGGAAATCGATTTACCCGACGTAAAGATTAATTACGATACGGCGAATGCGATATTTTACGGCGGCGTCGATCCTGCAGCCGATCTGGCCGACGTCGTTTCGAACGTCGCATATCTGCACATAAAAGATAAAGCGGGCGAAAAAAACGAATGGAATTTTCCCGCACTCGGCAAGGGCTTTGTCGATTTTCCGAAACTCTTTTCGATCCTCGACTCACATGACAATGCGTCGCCGCTCAGCATCGAAATCGAATTTACAAAAGACGGTGCAAAAGATATAAACGAAGTAAACCGCGCAGTGCGCGATTCCGCCGATTATTTGATGCGGTTGGGATATACGCTATGAAGGCGATTTCCGTTGCGATCGTCGGTGCCGGCGGCATGGGGAACGTCCATTTTCAAAATTACAAACATATCGAAGGAGTTTCGATTGCCGCCGTCGTCGATAAAAACGCCGTCGCCCGTTCCCGCGCGGACGAGTGGGGTGTACCGTATTTTTCATCGCTCGATGCCGTGACGGTTCCTTTTGATGTTGTCGATATCTGCGCACCGACGTTTTTACATAAAGAGCTCGTCATGCGCGCTCTTTCACTCGGTAAAAACGTCATCTGCGAAAAACCGCTTGCGCTTTCCGAAACCGACGGAGCCGAACTCTTTTCCGAAGCGGAAAAGCGCGGTCTCCGTTTGTATACGGCACTCGTACTGCAGTTTACAAAAGCGGTCGAATACTTGCATAAAATCGTCGATAAAAAGACCTACGGTGCGCCGTGTTCCGCACATTTTTTTAGGCTTTCCGAGTGTCCTTCGTGGTCGAAAGATTCGTGGCTTTTTGAAAAAGAAAAGAGCGGCTTTATTCCCTATGATTTGCACATTCACGATTTGGATATCATCGTCAGCTTGTTCGGCGAGCCCGAAAACGCGCGCTGTTATACGAACGGCAGAGCGTCGGTACCGTATCCCGAACACGCAACCTTCATATACGAATATAAAAATCTCACCGTTACCGCCGAAGCTGCGTGGTACAACGCGCCGTTCCCCTTCACTGCGGGCTGGCGAGTCGAATTCGAAAACGCCGTCATCGTATGCAGCGAAAACGATTTAACCGTTTATCCTGCCGGCGGCGAAGCGTTTCGCGTAAACATCGAAGATGAGGTTACCGTTGCGACGGGTATAAACGTACCGGCGGTCGGCTGGTATTACAACGAGCTGTCCGCATTTACGGAATGCTTGAGACGGGATGAGGATTGTCAACGCGTTTCAAAGCATCAAGTGCTTACCGTTTTGAAAATCCTAGATAAATTGACAAAAAGGAATTGAGGAAAATGCGATGATATTCGAAATGGGTATGAGCGCCTTCCTCCTATCGATTAATTGACCTTTTTCAAAGTGTTTCGGAAAAGCGCTTGACAGTATTCTGCAAATTCGCTAATAATAAATTACTGCATAATCGTTCCCACAGATAGACTATCCGTTTCCGAAGGAACAATTTTCATCCTAAATCGAGTATGTCGTTTTTTATAAATCATAAAGCAATGGAGAATTATTAATGGCACCAATACGAAAGCGCCGCACTGCCGGCGCATCAGGTGATGTTGAAAAGACGGAAAAAGTACAAAGCGAATCCGAAGCTCAACCGGATTCTTATGCGTCGGTGGAAATCGCTTCCGATGAAGACGGAGAAAAAATTTCCGATGAAGCGCCTGCCGAAGACGGCGGCGGAAAAGCGCGTCCGGTACGCACCGTCAAAACGAAACGCCGTGCCGTGATCAAAGTCGATAAGGCTGCTGCCGAAGAAGAAGCGAACGAAGCCGATACTTCTCAGGAAGCGGAGTCTGAAGAAGGACGGGAAGCGTTTGCGGATCGCCGCGCCCGTCCGCGCTGGAACGCAAGCGCAAATCAAACCTATCGAAAGCCTGCGCGTTACGGTGCGAACCGCACGTATTCCAGTCCCGCAGTCGATGCGGCTTTACAAAATCAGACATCCGTTTCTATGGAGAGCGACGGAGACGAAGAATCAAAACCGAAACTTGTTATAAACGATTTGACCGTCATGGGCATGACGCAGCTTCGAGAGCTTGCGATGAAATACGGTTTTTCGAGCGACGATTTGGCACCGATGAAAAAGCAGGAGCTCATCTTCGTCATCTTAAAAGCGCACACCGAACACGGCGGAACGATTTTTGCCTCAGGCGCGCTTGAAATCCTGCCCGACGGCTACGGTTTTTTGCGCTCTCCGCAAAACAGCTATCTTCCCGGCCCCGACGATATCTATATTTCGCCGAGCCAAATCAGGCTTTTCAATTTAAAGACGGGCGACACCGTGTACGGGCAGACGCGTTCTCCGAAAGAGGGCGAGCGTTTTTTTGCGCTGCTGCGCATAGAGTCGGTGAACTTCGACGAACCGCGTGTCGCGCAGACGAGAATTCCGTTTGAAAATCTGACGCCTCTCTATCCGAACAATAAACTGCATCTCGAAACGGTTTCGACCGAAGTTTCGACGCGCATCCTCGATCTTTTCAATCCGATCGGTAAGGGACAGCGCCTCCTGATCGTCGCTCCGCCGAAAGCCGGCAAAACGATCCTCATGCAAAAGATCGCAAACGCGATCACGAAAAATCATCCCGAAGTGTACCTCATCGTTTTGCTTATCGACGAACGTCCCGAAGAAGTGACCGAAATGGAACGCTCGATTCAAGCGGAAGTCATCTCATCGACTTTCGACGAACAGGCGACGCGCCATGTGCAGGTTGCGGAGATGGTGCTCGAAAAAGCGAAGCGTCTCGTCGAACACAAACGCGATGTCGTCATCTTCCTCGATTCGATTACGCGTCTCGCGCGAGCATACAACCAAACGGTGCCGACGTCGGGCAAAGTGCTTTCAGGCGGCGTCGATTCGAACGCCCTTCACAAGCCCAAACGCTTTTTCGGCGCGGCGCGCAACGTGGAAGAGGGCGGAAGCCTTACGATCATTTCGACGGCGCTCATCGAAACGGGAAGCCGCATGGATGAAGTCATCTTCGAAGAATTCAAAGGTACCGGCAACAGCGAAATCGACCTTGACAGAAAGCTTGCCGAACGCAGGCTTTTCCCGGCGATCAATATCAAAAAATCGGGGACGCGCAAAGAAGAACTGCTTTTGTCCGAAAACGAACTGCAAAAGATGTGGGTGCTGCGTAAAGTGCTCAATCCTATGGAAGACGCGGATATACTCGAACTTTTGCTCGACCGCATGAGAAAGACGAAGACGAACGAAGCCTTCCTCGCGTCCATGAACACCGGTACGGCAGCCGTTTCGGATAATTGACAAGCACGTATTTTTTTACTATATTGATATAATATCGTCGTTTTGTGGCTGCGCTCAGCGCGTAAACCCGTGCCGTGCAGCCGGGCAAAATGGAAGGAGCAATTATGAAAAAAGGAATTCATCCCGAATACAAATTGACAAAGATCACTTGCGCATGCGGAAACGTCATCGAAACGCGATCGACGGCTCAAAACATCCGCGTGGAAATCTGTTCGGCATGCCATCCGTTTTATACGGGTAAGCAAAAGCTCGTCGATACCGCAGGCCGCATCGACCGCTTCAACAAGCGCTACGGCATCAAGTCCGAAGACGCGGCAAACTGATTGCCGTATAAAAGAGCCGCTCCTTTTGGGGCGGTTTTTTTTATTCGTGCGGGGAGGGTTTAATACCCCGACGCCGCTTGAAGCTTCGCTGCGAGGCTGCGTCGGGGGTGTTGATTTCAATTCATCCGGATTTCCCATGCGCGGTGCGGTTTTTTTTGCAAAAAGTCTTCGGGGATCGTAGACGCGGTGATGTCGCGCACCGTTATTGCGTTTTCACTCGCACCGCTTCCGTGCGGATTGTTTCCGTCGGGCACATCTTTTTTGCCCGCATTCCTTCCATATTCATCGTTCCCGTTCGCCGGCATTTCGATAAGGCTTTCGTCGAAGCGTAAGCGTTTGGCGTTCGTCGAAAAATAAAGCACGCCGTCTTTTGCCAAGAGGGCGATGCAGCCGTTTACGAAGCGCGGCCAATCTTTTACGAGATCGAGTACGGTATCCGTCATCTTCGAATTGCTGAAAGTCGGAGGATCGAGAATAATGATATCGTATCGCTCGCCGGATGCTTTTTTTTGAAAGATGAATTCTGCGGCATCCGCACGGATAAAGCGGTATTTTTTTTCGTCGGAAAAACCGTTTAAGCGCATATTTTCTTTTGCGCGCTCGAGATAGGTGTTCGACAAATCGACCGAATCGACCGTGCGCGCGTTTCCTTCGGCGGCGTACACGGAAAAAGAGCCCGTATAGCAAAAGAGATTCAATACCGATTTTCCGCTCGCGTTTTCGCGGACTTTTGCACGGAGAGGACGGTGATCGAAAAAAAGTCCGCTGTCGATGCGGGAACTTATAGAGACGCGGAAAAGAGAGGCGCACTCCTGTATGAGCCCTTCAATGTGATCCGCGCTTTGTATGTCGTTTACGTCTTCCGCATATTGGCTTCCGCCCTTATCGCGTTTTCTCGTTTTGACGACGATGCGATTTTCCGCCGTACCGGTGACGGCGCTTGCCGCCTGTGCGATTTTTGAAAGCCATGCGCTCTCTTCGGCTTCCGCTTTTTCGTACGGGCGTTCGTACAGGCAGATGACAAGGGCGCTCCTCGAAGCGATTTCCGCCTGCACCCCGGCATCGTTTTCGGCGAGGCGTACGAATTCGTCTGCGGTAAAGCGGGCTGCGCTTTTTTTGTCTCCGATCCCGTCCGGCAAAAATTCGTAGAGATCGACCGAAATCGGGATTTCCGGTATATCGCGGTCGTACACGCGGTAACAAGTAACGCCGTTTTTGCGCGCCCATTTTCGAAGGTGTCTCAAGCGCTTTGAGAGGCGGTTTGAAAACAAGCGGGCTTGATAATCGTCTTTGCATTCCGTCGGCATAAGCGCAATACTATACATAATGAAGGAAAAAGTATATAGTAAAAAGATATGGATTTTACCGAATTTAATTTGCACGAAGATCTGCTCAAAGGCATTGAAGCGGCAGGCTATGTGACGTGCACGCCGGTTCAGGAAGCGGTGCTCAAAACGGCGCTCGACGGATCCGATTTATATGTTCAGTCTCAAACGGGAACCGGAAAAACGGCTGCCTACCTCGTTTCCATTTTACAGGAACTCCTTGCCTCTCCGGACAATGCCGGCAAAAAAGTGCTCATCCTGCTTCCGACACGCGAGCTTGCGGTGCAGGTTGAAGAAGAAGCGAAAAAATTGACGAGCGGAACGCAGCTGAAAGCGTTCAGTTTTTACGGCGGCGTCGGCTATGAGCGGCAGATCGCTTCTCTTAAAAAAGGAGTGGATATCATCGTCGGGACTCCCGGTCGCATGATCGATCTTCAGCAAAGCCGCCAGCTCGACTTGTCAAACGTCGGTTTTCTCGTCGTCGATGAAGCCGATCGCATGTTCGATATGGGATTTTATCCCGACTTGCGCACGCTGCTCAAAGTGCTGCCGAAAGCGGAAGACCGACAAACGATGCTTTTTTCCGCGACGCTCAATTCATACGTAAAAAATCTCGCATGGGAATACACGCGGGATGCGAAAGAGATTACTATCGAATCGGATAATATCACCGTCGAACAAATCGATCAGGAATTGTTGCACGTTTCAAGCGATGAAAAGATGAAACTGCTCGTCGGCATCCTTTCGAAAGAAAAACCCGAAAGCGTACTCATCTTCTGCAATACGAAACGTTCGTGCGAAGTCGTTTCAAAGCGGCTCGGCAAAAACGGTTTTAAAAGCGAATTCATCATCGGCGATTTGCCGCAGTCGAAACGACTGCAAGTGCTGAACCGATTTAAAGAAGGAAGCGTTTCGATCCTCGTCGCAACCGACGTCGCCGCGCGCGGCATCGACGTGCACGATTTGGCGATGGTCGTCAATTACGATTTGCCGAACGAATCGGAAAACTACGTGCACCGTATCGGACGCACCGCCCGCGCAGGAAAGACGGGTAAAGCGTACACGTTTTGCAGCGAACAGGACGTATACAATCTTCCGGCTATCGAGCGTTATATAGAAATGCAGATTCCTTCGCGCGTCGCCGACGCATCGATGCACGGAGTCGACGCGAGCGAAGGCGTGTATATCAGAACCGAAAATTGGCGCGAAGATTACGAAGGCGGACGATCTTCTTCGCGGAGAGGCGGAACGGGAGGCGGAAAGTTTTCCGGAAGGCGCGATTCGAAAAAAAGCGATGCGCGAAGCGGAGTTCGTGGCAAGCGGAAGACGGGAAGCGCATCCGAAAGATCGGCGTTTCGAAAAGAGCGCTTTACCGAAGACGACACGGAAAAGCTTCAGAACATGTCTTTCGAAGAGCGCATGAAGCTGTATAAAGAAAAATACGCAAAGTCCGCTTCGGCGCTCACGGACGGTAAAGGCGGCTCTTCTTCCAAATCGAAGAGCGCGAAGCCCTTTCCGCAAAAGACTCGCGCAAAAACCGAACGTAAAAACGGCGGAGGGCAGGGCGCTTCCCTTTCTTCTTTCGAGCGGGGCGGCAAGCAGAACGCGAAAAAGTACTCGGATGCGAAAAAGAAAACAGGCGTACAGCGCTACGACGAAAGCAAAAAAGGTTTGCAGTCGCAGAGCTTGTGGCATAAAATCAAATCGCTGTTCGGAAAAAAATAACGCACGCATCGTTGTTTTAATAATTATTAATAAATTTCCTAAGGGAGCTGTGAGTGATAACCGTATCCGATGTCAGTGTCAAATTCGGCGACAAGCCGCTGTTTAAAGACGTCAATGTGAAATTTACGCCGGGCAACTGCTACGGCATTATCGGCGCGAACGGAGCCGGAAAATCGACTTTTTTGAAAGTGCTTTCGGGAGAACTCGAACACGATACCGGCACCATAGCTATGGCGCAGGGAAAGCGCATGGCCGTTTTGCAGCAAAACCACTTTGCGTTCGACGATTATTCCGTCAAAGAAACGGTGATGATGGGCTATCCGAAGCTCTACGAATGCACGAAGGCGCGGGACGAAATCTACGCGAAAGCGGATTTTTCCGAAGAAGACGGCATCAAAGCGTCGGAACTCGAAGCGGAGTTCGGCGAACTCGGCGGCTACGAAGCGGAAAATCAAATCGAACAGATGCTTTCCGGCCTCGGTCTCGAAGAAGAATATCACGACAAAGCGATGAGCGATTTGGACGAAAGTCAAAAAGTGCGCGTCCTCCTCGCGCAGGCGATTTTCGGAAATCCCGACATACTGCTGCTCGACGAGCCGACGAACGGTCTCGATATCGAATCGATCACGTGGCTCGAAAATTTTTTGCTCGATTTTGAAAACATCGTCATCGTCGTCAGCCACGATCGTCACTTTCTCAATACGGTGTGTACGGTCGTCTGCGATATCGATTACGGAAAGATCACGCAGTTTTCCGGCAATTACGATTTTTGGTATCAGATGAGCCAAATGCTGCAAAAACAGGCGAAAGATCAGGCGAGACGGCGTGAAGACAAGATGGCCGACTTGAAAGAATTTATTCAGCGCTTTGCGTCGAACGCGGCGAAAAGCCGGCAAGCGACGAGCCGCAAAAAAGTGCTCGACAAGCTTGCCCTCGAAGAGCTTCCCGTTACGAGCAGAAAATTTCCGTACATTCACTTTGCCCAAGAGCGCGCCATCGGCAACAATACGCTCGAAGTAAAAAAACTCAATTACGCTGCCGACGGTGTCGAGTTTTTGAAAGATTTTTCGCTCATCGTAAACCGCACCGATAAAGTCGCCTTCGTCGGCATCGAACACAATTCCATTTCGGCGTTTTTCGACATCATCGCAGGCGAAAAAAAGGCGGATTCGGGCGAAGTGTTTTGGGGGCAGACGACGAGTTATTCCTACTTGCCGCGCGACACGAACAAGTATTTTGAAAACGATTTGACGATTACCGAGTGGCTCAAACAGTATTCGAAAGAACAGGACGACGCTTACGTACGCGGATTTTTAGGCAGAATGCTCTTCAGCGGCGACGAATCGCTGAAACCTGTCAAAGTGCTTTCCGGCGGCGAAAAAGTGAGATGTATGCTTTCGAAGATGATGCTGCAAAATGCGAACGTACTCATATTCGACGATCCGACAAATCATTTGGATTTGGAAGCGATCGAAAGTCTCAACAACGCGCTTGAAGATTTTCCGGGCGTCGTGCTGTTCAACAGCCATGATCACGAATTCATTTCGTCGATCGCAAACCGCATCGTCGAAATCACACCGAACGGCGTCATCGACCGCATGATGAACTTCGACGACTATATAGCAGACGATACGGTGACTGAACTTCGAAAACAGTATTACGAAGGCACCGACAAAAAAATCAAATACCGCGTGTGAGAGACGTGCGCATGGCGAGACTAAAAACGCGGATATTTTTTTCGCTTTCGGTTTTATTGTGCGCCCTGTCTTTCGCTGCCGGAGAAAATGCCAAGCAACAGGAGCCTCCGATCCTCACAAAACTGCATACCCTTCCGTGCGGAAAGCAGCCGAAGCAGGTTGTCTTTTCTCCCGACGGAAGCTGCATAATTCTGCCGCTCCTCGACGATGCAGGCTTTCAAATTGTACGGACAGGCGATCAAAGTATGCGTACGATTTTTCCTCCGCGTTCGGCGCAAAAAGGTTTTGCCGAAGCTCTGTTCATCGCCGAAAAAAACGCATTTTTTATTTCGCAGATGACGACCGGTTATATCTACGAATACGCGTGGCCGGGTTTTGCATACCGCAGAGAAATCAAAACGCTCGGCGTCTGGCCGAAATTCATTTCATGGTCGAGCGGAAAAAATATGCTCGCCGTTTCGAATTGGGTATCGAATACCGTAAGCCTCATCGATTACGAAACGGGAAGCGTTTTGCGTACGCTCAAGACGGGAAAGGAGCCTCGAGGAACGGCGTTTACTTCAGGCGGCGCCTCTCTCATCGTTTTGTGTTTCGGCGGCGGCTCTATCCAAAAATTCGATACCGAATCGGGCTCGCTCATACAAGCGATCGAAAAAGAAAAAGGGGCGATGCGCCATATCGTTATAAATGCCGATGAGACGAAAGCTTATGTGAGCGATATGTATCACCGTTCGGTGTATGAAATCGATTTAATAAAATTTACGCTTACACGTTCGATACGCGTTTTTTCCAATCCGAATACGATAGCCCTTTGCGGCAGCCGTCTTTTCGTTTCTTCCCGAGGGCCGAACAATCCCGAAGATTATACGAAACGCAGCCCTGTCAACGGCAGGCTTTCCGTTATCGATATCGACTCGTGGAAAATAGTGCAGGAGACGGAAGGCGGCAATCAGCCGACGGGACTCGGCATTTCGAACGACGGCTCATATTTGTGTTCTTCGAATTTTCAAGATGCGAACATCGAACTCTACCGCATAAGGCCTCCGTCTCGATTTTAAAAGCCGCGTGCGATTTGCGCCGCGGCGAGCGACGGAGTTTCCGCCGGTGAGCGACCGTTTCGCACATGGGACTCCCGCTCATGCGAATCGCGTGCTTTCGTATATGCCGCACTCGCGCGGGCGTACTCATTTTCGCCGGTTTGTGCGAGCCTACGCGCCGCGCACCCGCCGGTTTGCTCCCGCGCATTGTACATGCTGCACCGCCGGCAATATCAGCTTTTGAGCTTTTTCAGCATGTCGGCAAAATAATCGTGCGCTTTTTCTTCGCTGACCGGCTCCGTTTTTTTTACTTCGTGATATTCGATGAGGTTTTCCGGTATCTCTTCGAGAAAACGCGACGGCGTGCATTCGACCGTCGCCTGCATGCGCCGCCTCTTTTGGCACGACGTAATCAATAATTTGTCCCGTGCGCGCGTGATCGCGACGTAAAAAAGTCTGCGCTCTTCTTCGACGTCTCCGTCCGTTTCTTCGACGGAACGCGCGTGCGGCATGAGCCCTTCTTCCGCGCCTGCGATAAACACGACGGGAAATTCGAGCCCCTTCGACGCGTGGATCGTCATCAAATTGACTTTGCCTTTGCCGCCGTCGTCTTCGATGTCGTCGCGGCTCAAAAGCGTAATGCGGTTCAAATAATTGAACAGACTCGGATCGAAATTGTCGGGATTGTTTTCCCACGTTTCGATCGACATGAGCAAGGTTTCGATATTTTGCAGCTTAAAGCGCACCGCTTTTTCGTTTTTTTGAAATTCGCCGATGATGTAGTCGCGGTACTGTACGTCGTCGATGAGTTCGCGCACTTTATTTGCAAGCCCCCGTCCGCCGAAAAGCTTCGCCCTTGCGCCTTCGATCGTATCGATAAATTCACCGAGCGATTTTTTTGCCGAATCGGAAAGCGCGCCTGCGGGATCTTTTTGCAGATAGCGGATCGCCTCCCACAGCGTGCTCGAATTCTGCTTTGCCGTTTCGTTTATCGCCGAAATCGTACTCCGTCCGATACCTCTTCTCGGCGTATTGATGATCCGAAGCAGATTGATGTCGTCGCTTTGATTTGCCGCGACGCGCAGATAGCTTACGATATCTTTTATTTCGAGCCGTTCGAAAAAACTCGTACCGCCGCTCATCGTATAGGGAATGTTCGCTTGAAGCAGGGCTTCTTCGATCGCGCGGCTCTGCGAGTTTGCGCGCATGAGTATGCCGAAATCGTCGTATGTGCGCCTCTCCTCCATAGCGATGCCTTGAATGCTTTCGGCGATAAAATCCGCTTCGGCGCTTTCGTTTTCCGGCATAAAGAGTTCGATAGGCTTTCCCGAACCGTTGCCGCTCCACAGCTTTTTGTCTTTGCGGTTCGTGTTGTGCGATATGACGCCGTTCGCCGCGCTTAAAATCGTTTCGGTTGAACGGTAGTTTTGCTCGAGGCGGATTTCCTTCACACCCGGAAAATCTTTTTCGAACTGTACGATGTTTTGATAATCGGCGCCCCTCCAGCTGTATATCGACTGATCGTCGTCTCCGACGACTGCAATGTTTTTATCGGCAAGGAGGCGCATGAGCTCATACTGCTGATGACTCGTGTCCTGAAATTCGTCGACCATGATGTACGTGTAGCGAGAACGGTATTTTGCAAGCACGTCGGGGTGTTCATGGAACAGGCGGATCGGCAGCATGATGAGATCGTCGAAGTCGACCGCGTTGTACAGCTTCAATCCCTGCTCGTACGATTCGTAGAGCGCTCGGTACATATCGTTTGCCGTCTCCCAATTTTTGCGCCCTGTTTTTATGTTTGAAAAAAGGTTTGCGATTTTGTATAAGTCGAGCGCGTCGGATGTGAACTGCAGTTCCCGCGCGCTCTCTTTGATGAGAGAGGCTTTGTCGGTTTCGTCGTAAATCGAAAAATTTTCCCGCCAGCCCAGTTTGTCGATATCCTGTCTGAGAATGCGCACGCCGAATGCGTGAAACGTGGACACCGTGAGGTTTTGCAGTTTTTTGCCCGTCAGCGATTTGACGCGCTCTTCCATTTCGCGCGCGGCTTTATTCGTAAAGGTCAGCGCAAGGATCGCGCTTTGCGGAATGCCTTCATCGAGCATGTGCGCGATGCGGTACGTGATGACGCGCGTTTTGCCGCTTCCCGCTCCGGCGATAATCAAAATAGGACCTGCTATGGTCGTGACGGCGCGCAGCTGTTCGGGATTGAGTTCCGTTTTCAATGCATGTATGTCGAGCTCGGGCATGGCGCACAGTGTATCACTCGAAACGCTCTTTGTGCAAGTAATTTTTTAAAAATCGTTTGACAACACGGAGAAGTGCTGTTAGAATGGGCGGCAATATCTAACGGGTTTTTCGGTGAGTTTTAAAAATCGAGGGGTAGAAAATTATGGGACTTACAAAACGACAAAGACTTGAATGCGTATTGAAGGGAGAGCTGCCGGACAGACCTCCTGTTACCGCATACAGGCATTTTCCGGCAATGGAAAGAAAGCCTGCGGAATTGGCCGACATTATGTTGGATTGGCAAAAAAAATACGACTGGGATATTATGAAAATCCATCCTTCGGCTGTTTTTATGCAGGAAGTATGGGGCGACGTTTTCGACTACGAAAATTACGTGCAGGAAATATTTCCTAAAAAAATTGCAAGAGCGACGAACTTTGACGATCTGTCCATTTTCGATAAAAAAGACATGAGCAATCAAACGCTCAAAGATCATGTCGAAGCCGCCAGGCTTATTAAAGAAAAGTCGGAAGAAGATATTCCGACCGTGCATACGCTTTTTACGCCGCTGACGGTCGTAACGAATGTGTTCGAATGTCCTTTCGTCCGAAGACATTTTCCCGCCGACAGAAAAGATAATAAAATTTTCGATATCATAAAAAACAGAGGCGCAGAATTGGAAACCGCCTTGGAAAATATCACCGATACGTATATCGCCTATTGGAAAGAATTGAAAAAGACAGGTATAGACGGTTTTTTCTATGCGGGCATTTCGTGGGCGAGAACGGGATATATGACCGAAGACGAATGGGCAACGTATGTAAAAAAATACGATTTGAAATTCCTAAACGAAGTAAAAAAAGACGGCGGATTGATCATATATCATACGTGCGGCATCAAAAGCAATCCCCAAAGATTTTCCGATTATCCGATCGATATTTTGCATTGGGATCAGGGCGGCGAAGATAACCCGTCCATAAAAGACTCGCAAAAGTTTTTGAAAAAAATCGTGCCTATGGGCGGCGTCGATGAAATGATTTTCGGAACCGGTGCCGAAAAAAAGATCGGAGAGCTTGCCCGAGAAGAAATAAAAAACAATAAAGACATTCCGTATATCTTAGCGCCCTATTGTTCCGTTTCAATACATACAAGCGATGCGGAACTGAAGGCGTTCAGAAATAGTGTTAATTTGTAAAAAAGGAGGAAAATTAACATGACAATACCGGCAATAATAACATGCATCATTTTTGTTGTTGTTATCATTCTGCTCGTATGGCAACCCGTGCATCCGATTTTGGTCGGAGCCGCAATTCCGGCCGTTTTAGCCGCCTTTAAGATAATAGACGGCGGTACGGCGTATGCCGAATTCGGAAATACGACGGTCGTATTTTTTATGGGACTCGTCGTGGTCGGGGAGGCGTTCTTTAAAACGGGCCTTGCCGATTACATAGGCGGGAAAATAATCGGACTCATCGGTAAAACCGAAAGGGGTTTGATCCTCGGAACGTCGATCGTCGGCGGAGGGCTTTCCGCATTTTTGAACGACACGGGTACGACCGCCTGCTTAATGCCGATCGTCGGATCGATGGCGGAAAAAGCGAATGTACCTAAATCGAAATTGCTTATGGCTTTGGCTTATGCGGCTTCGCTCGGCGGTACGATAACCCTCATCGGAACGACTCCGCACATCGTCGCGAACGGCATGCTCAAAGATATGGGCTTGCGCGAGTTCGGCTTTTTCGAATATACGAAGATCGGTTTGCCGCTCCTCGTCGTCGGCATGATTTACATGGCGCTTGTCGGATCCAAACTGCTGCCGGTAAAAGATATAGAATCGAAGGAAGGCGAAAGAAAGAGCGAAAAAAATCCGGTTAAAATGGCAACCGTCGCGCTCATCTTTTTGGCGGTCATTGTCGCGATGGCCACAAAGATCGTACCGATGCACATAGCCGGCGTTTTCGGAGCGCTGCTCGTCGTACTTACCGGCTGTCTGTCCGCCAAAGATGCGATCAAATCGTTCAGCGTAACGACCGTCTTTTTGGTCGGCGGTATTTTCCCGCTCAGCAAAGCTTTGGTTAAAACGGGAGCTGCAAAATACATCGTCGATCTGCTGAGCCCGGCACTGCACGGTTTGCCGCCGGTACTTTTACTGGCCGCCATATCGCTCATCATGCTCGTGGTCACGCAGTTTTTGCTGAACTCGTCGGCAACGGTATTGATGCTGCCGATCGCCATATTGGTGTGTCAGGCTGCGAACATCAATCCCTTGGCGGGAGCTATGGCCGTTTCCGTTTGCGCTTCGGGCGCGTTTGCGACTCCGTTCGGAACGGGACCGAACCTTTTGGTTTGGGAAGCGGGCGGATATACGATGAAAGACTATTTGAAATGCGGTGCGCCGCTTTTGATTTTATTCTGGATCGTTACGACCGTGTTGTGCTACGTCATTTATGTCTGAAGCCGAATAGCAAGCTTTTGATAAAATAATGGAGCGTCGATTACTGCGACTGTCGTATGTAATCGGCGCTTTTTTTTATACGCCGCCGATCGGGCGCGTCATGTCGAGCGCGTCATTCACATTTTCGCCGCGTTGTGTTATACTCAAATCGTATGAATCGGGCCGTCAGTGCATTTTTGGCAAAGCATAATTTTATCCGTCACATCGATATCGATTCTGCAATCGATGCGCTTTTGTACGATATGAATGCAGGTCTCCGCGGACAAAAATCCTATCAGGATATGATACGCACGTACAGCAATCCGCCGGAACAGCCCGCTTCGGGTAAAAGCGTCATCGTCATCGATGCGGGGGGAACCAATTTCCGTTCATGCCTCGTGTCGTTCAACGAGCAGGGAAAAGCGTCGATCGATTTTCTCGAAAAGACGAAGATGCCGGGTGTTGCAAAAGCGCTTTCACGTTCGGATTTTTTCGATGAAATCGCATCGAACATCGAACACTTAAAAGACAAAGCCGAATCGATCGGTTTTTGTTTTTCATATCCGATGGAGATCACCGATGGCGGCGACGGGATCCTCATCAGGTTTACGAAGGAAGTAAATGCGCCCGAAGTCGTCGGCTGCCGTATCGGGGAAACGCTCAAAAAAACGCTCGAAGCGCGCGGATGGAAAAAGATACGGCGCGTCACGCTCTTAAACGATACGGTTGCGGCGCTTCTTGCCGGTGCTGCGACACCGGATACGGGAAAAAACTATTCGTCTTACATAGGTCTTATACTCGGCACGGGATTGAATGCCGCGTATATTCAGCCGGAGATGCCGGATGTAAAAGATTTTACAAAGCAGATCGTCGTGTGCGAATCGGGAAAATTCGGCGCTATAGTCTGCTCCGATTTCGATAACGCCCTCGACGCGAAAACGCTGAGTCCCGGAAAATACCGCGCGGAAAAACAGTGTTCGGGCGCCTATCTCGGAGATGTCGCATTTGAAGCGCTGAAAGCGGCGGCAGAAGAAGGGCTTTTCGGCAAAGCGTGTGCAAAGCGCATCCTCTCGTTGCAGTCTCTTTCGCTCGTCGAAGCCGACGCATTTTTGCACGCGCCGTACAACACGAACGCTTTACTCGGTGCCCTTGCCGCCGAAAGCGCTTCCGACGAAGATTACGACCGTATGTTTCAGCTCCTCGATGCCGTTATGGAACGCTCCGCCCGCTATGCCGCCGCCATCCTTGCAGCCTGCGTCATTCAAAGCGGTGAGGGGAAAAACGCTTCCCGCCCCGTGTGCATACTCTGCAACGGCAGTACGTATTTTAAAACGCACATGCTTTCCGAGCGCGTGCACGGCTATCTCGAAGAAGCGCTCACGAAAGGGCGCGGCCTCTATTGGGAAATAATTTCGCGGGAAAACGATATAACGCTCGGAGCGGCGATCGCGGGGCTTATAACAAAATAATGCTCAATATCGGTCCGATTGGTGCCGATGTAGGAAGTAGGTAAACGGGTGGGTTACGATGGCAAAAGGAAAAAACTTAGGCAAATCGATTGTTCTTCTTTTTCTGATTATCATTCTCTGTCTCGGCGGCTTATTGTGGTTCGATTATTTGGGAATCATTCACGCAAAGACGCTGTTTACGCCGCTGTATCGTATGCTCGGCAGGGAGCCGCAGACGTCGACGACGGCCGTTCGCCCGCTAAATAACGATATCGATCAGGATCGCATAGACAAACAGCGTGAAGCGCTCAGACTTTATAAGGAAGAACTCGATCAAAAAGAGAGCGAGTTGACCGCGTCCGGTCAACAAAACGAGAGGATTGCGGCCGAACTTGCCGAACGTGAAAAAACGCTCGAAGAACGCGAAAAAACATTTAACAATTTGCAAAAAAAGTACGATGATAAAGAAGTAAACATAGAACAGATCGCAACGCGTCTGTACAATATGCCGCCCGCCGCGGCCGTTCAGGAACTTGTGGCGATGGACGATCAGCTCGTGATCGACGTTTTGCGCAAAGAAGAAGAAATGGCGACTGTGAAAAAGCAGTATTCGATGACATCGTACTGGCTTTCACTCATGCCGGCGGAGCGGGCTGCGGCAGTCCAACGGAAGATGGTGAGCAAGCCGAAATCGCTTGACTGAACTTCCCTGCGGTCATTCTTTGTTTGCACAAATGGAGGATGACGATGCAGGGAATCCCTGTTGCAAAAGTAAGTGCGGTTCCGAAAGTAAACGCAATCGATAAAATCGACTCACTTCCATCGCAGCTTTCAAAACAAATTTTTTTATCGCGTACAAAAGACGAAGAGCATTCGTTTGCAAAACTCCTCGCTCGTGCACAGGGCAAAAAAATCGATGCTCAAGTCTCCGATGCGTTTTCGGGTGCGGGACTTTCAGCGCGCGGAAAATCCGAATCTCTTTCGCATTCAGGCGGAAAGGCTGCGCATGGGGGAGCTTTCGAAAAGATCCGTGCGGGAAGTGCGGAACATGCTTCTGCGGGAAATGCGAAAACGGATATGCTTTCAGGAGCGAATGGGCTTCGCGAAAGCAAACGTGCTTCTGCGGATCTCAGAAGGGAGGACGCATCGAAGACGAAACCGGCGCGGAATGACGACGCCGATACGAAAAAAGAAAGCAAAACGGATGCCGTAAAAGATGGTGTAAAAAAACAGGCGGTCGAAAGCGCATCTTCGGATTTCAATGAAAAAAAATCTTTTGAGTATACGCAGGACGAAAACCGCGGACTGACGGGCGATGCCGAAGCGCTTGAAAAAGCGGAAGTTCTCGATGCCGCCGACGAAGCGCGTGCCGCGCTGCTTGAAGATTTCGCATATCTCGTCGACGGTTCAGCCGATTCCGAAATCGTGCGCAAAGAAAGCGGTGAAGCTGCTGAAAGCGATGCGGATGATTTTTTTGCCGAAAGCGTATCCGTTTCCGAAGAAGCCGTCCCGTTTCAAATAGGAGCTCTTCCCGTATACGACGCGGAACAGGCGGAAAGCGGAAGCGGCGGATTTTCGGACGACAAAGCGTTTTCATTTGAAATAAATGATGAAGAAGCTCTCTCAAAGCGAGAGCGCGCATTCGATGCCGACGGTAAAATCCTCGTCACCGATCTTCGAACGGAAACGGCGGAAAGTTTTTCCGAAGTAAAACCCGAATCGGAAAAGCCGATAAAACTCGATGCGGCAAACGGCGCTTCATCCGAAATGACTATGTTCGTTCCGGAGAACGTTCGACAAAACGTTTTCCCTGCAAACGGTCAAAGCTCGCAGGCGGCAAGTTCGAACTTTCAAACGATGCTCGCGAATCAAATACGGCAAAACGCATCCGACTTCGTAAAAGCGGGTTCGATCGTTTTGCGCGACAACAATGCGGGAACGATCAACCTCGTGCTGCGCCCCGAATCGCTCGGAAATGTAAAGATCAGCTTGCAGCTTTCCGATAAGGTAGTGAGCGGACAAATTACGGTGCATTCCGAAGAAGCGTACAACGCGTTTAAGGAAAGTGCCGACGCGCTTAAAACTGCGTTCGCGCAAAGCGGTTTTGAAGCGGGCGGTTTTACCGTAGCTTATTCGTCGGCCGGAACGGGCGGAAGCTTTTCAGGAAACGGGGCGTTCGGCGGCTTTGCCGATGCGCAGCATGCGGGACGATACGAAGACGTGTTTGTGCCGGAAGGAAGTGCGGCTTCGGGCGGAAGCTATATTGCCGGCGAACACGCGGTAAATGTCGTCGTATAGATTATTAACCGTATAATAATTGTTAATTATTAATTGATAAGACAGGGGTAGATGATGGACGGAATCAACACCACCATGAGCGCAGCCGACAAAGCGGCGGTCGATTTTGCCGTAAGCGGCTACAACAAAGAACTTGGCGTAAAAGGACGTACGGTCAATCATTCGTTGGGCAAGGATGACTTTTTAAAACTTTTGATAGCGCAGCTGTCGAACCAGGATCCGACAAGTCCGATCGAAAACACCGAGTTTATCGCTCAGATGGCGCAGTTTTCATCGCTTGAACAGATGACGAACATGAGCGCGGAGTTTACAAAGCTCGCGGGCGTGTTCAGAGTTTCCGAAGCGTCTTCGATGCTCGGAAAGACGGTTGAGCTCAACGTCGGCGATACGACGACGACGGGCGTCGTGCAGGCTGCAACGCGCGAAGAAAAACCGCGCGTCATGGTAGGCGGCAGATACTACACGATGGATCAGATCAGCGCGATTTACGGAAATTAAACGGGGGCAGCTCTATGATGAGATCACTGTATTCGGGCGTTTCGGGATTGCAAAATCACCAGACGCGCATGGACGTCATCGGCAACAACATCGCGAACGTGAATACGTTCGGTTTTAAACGTGCCCGCGTCAATTTTCAAGATATGATTTCGCAGCAGCTTTCGGGGCCTGCGCGTCCGAACGACGAACTCGGCGGCGTAAACCCGAAAGAAGTGGGACTCGGCATGATGGTTGCATCCGTCGACAATATCTTTACGCAGGGCAACTTGCAGTCGACCGGAGTTACAACCGACATCGCAATTGAAGGCAACGGCTTTTTTATCTTAAAAGACGGCGAGCAGTCCTACTATACGCGGAACGGAGATTTTTCGCTTGACCGCGACGGCACCTTTGTCAATCCTGCAAACGGTATGCGCGTGCAGGGATGGATGGCGCAGGAAGTAAACGGCATCGAAATCGTTTCGACGGCCGCAACGCCGACGGATATCGTTATTCCCGTCGGATCGAAGGATCCGCCGCGCGCGACGCAAAACGTTTTATTCCGCTGCAACCTCGATAAAAATACGCCGCTCATTCCCGAACAGGCAAATGCTGAAGACATCATCCGCGGTACGTGGGGAACGGAGCAGGAGATCTACGACAGCTTCGGCAACAAGCACCTTTTGTCGGTATCGTTTGCGAGGGTTCCCGGAGCGGTCAATCAATGGCAGGCGACGGTAAACGTCGATGCGGATAACGCCGAATTTACTCAGACTCGCGTCGGACTCAATACGACCGACGGCATGGGAAATACGTTCATCGTCGCATTCGACAATATGGGACGCCTGCTTTCCGTCGAAGATTCTGCCGGCGTCGCATCTAACGAAGACGGACAGATTTTGCTGCGGACATCTTTTACTGTTCCCGAATCGAACCCCGATGCGGACGGTAACCCGTACCGGCAAACGCTCAACATCAACATCGGTACGATCGGCAGCATGACCGACACGATTACACAGGATGCATCCCGTTCGACGACAAAAGCGTTTTCACAGGACGGCTACACGCTCGGCTATCTCGACAATTTCAAAATCGATTCGAGCGGCGTCATAACGGGCGTGTATTCCAACGGCAGCGTCCGCACGCTCGGACAGATCGCAATGGCGTCATTTACGAACGACCGCGGATTGGAAAAGGCGGGCGACAATACGTATACCGAATCGAACAATTCGGGGCAAGCGATGATCGGCGAAAGCGGAGTGGCGGGAAAGGGCAAACTGCTTTCCGGCGCGCTCGAAATGTCGAACGTCGATTTGGCCGAACAGCTTACCGATATGATTGTTACGCAGCGCGGTTTCGAATCGAACGCAAAGACGATTCAAACGACCGACTCGATGCTTGAAACGATTTTATCGCTCAAGCGCTGATAAGTGACGGGCGGAGTTTCCGCCGGTAAAAAAAGGGGTTGTCCAAAAACTTCAGTTTTTGGACAACTTCCTTGATTTTATGTGCGACGTTTAAAATTAAGTCATTATAATATAAAGACTTAATTTTAAACTCGACAGGCTGTCGAGAAAGTAACCGACTTTTGAGACAGCCCCCTTTTTTTATAAATTATTAATTAATAAGTTGGAAATATCGAAACGGTCGCAGCCGGATTGCAAACGAGCGGCGTTCGCTATATTTTAATGCATACGTTTACGTTCGCGCTCAGCAGATTGTTCCGCATATTCCACGAGCCGCCTACTGTGCAGTTGATAAAGAGCAGATTCAAACCGAGACCCGCGTAGAGCTGAGGACGGATATTGTTCCAGCCGAAATTGAAAGTATCCGTGCCGTAATCGCCCGAAGAGGAGCCGCGTGCGTCCGGATGCGGGACCGGATGCAGTGTTCCGCCGTGTTCGTATTCCGTCGAGTACGAATAATCGTAATGACTTTTCGACGAGGTGACGTAGGCGCGCACTCCGGCGTAAGGGGTCAAAATTAAAAACTTTTTCGAAATCTGCGCCTGCACGAAAATCGTATTCAAATCAAAGCTCGTGTTCGTATCCGCGTTCGCCGTAATCGGTACGGTGGTGATACCGAGAATACCGTAGGAAGTTAAGTCCGCGTTATACTTCGATGCGCCGGTCATGGAGAGCGCCAAGTGCGTGCGGATATAGCCTGCGCCGACCGACAGTTTCGGAAGCGTCGTACTTCCTTTCATAATAGCATAGCGGATATCCGCACCTATCGTATAGTAGTTTACGGTTCCGGTAAAATCTTCGAATTTCAACGTATTTAAATCGAGGTAAGCTCCGTATATGCCTATGTCGAAGGGGAGAACGAAGCCTCCGATGCGGGCATGCACCGAAGCGGAGGGCAGGGGGATTTGATCCAGAACCGTAAAATTGAAATCGGCTGTTGCGCCGGCAGCATGGCTGTTGATTTCGGTGATAATCGTTCCGATCGCGTTTGACAATGGTTTCGTTTCGATAAAGGTTCCCCCCGCGCTGACGCCCGCTCCGAAGTGCGGCGGCAAAGACGGAAAAAGTTTTCCGATATAAGCGTCCGACCAAACGCCGAGCTGGATCGTTGATTCGGGTACTACTTCCGTTAATGTACCGGTAAGAGATTCGAACGCTTTATCGATATCGGCAGTCGATGCGAAAACGGAAGCGGCGGATAAAAGCATGGCCGCTGTAAAAGCGGGAACGGAACGTACTCTCATAAAAACCTCCGATTTTGAAACGCATTTTTTATAAAGGCAATACGTGCGGTTTGAGTATATACGGATTCGAAAATGTTGACAAGCAAAAATATGTACGAGCCGCGGTCGAACTTTTTTCAGCCGGAACACATTATTCGATTAACAGTTTGTTTTGCTTGAAAAAATCGGGAAATAGGGATAAATTTATCACAGGGGGTAGCGATATGCCGTTAACGATCCTGGAAGAAAAATTAAAAACATTGCCGGAATCATGTTTTCAAGAATTATATGAGTTTATGGAGTTTCTCGAATACAAATCGCAAAAAAACGGGCTTGATACGGCAATTGCGGAACTTGAACACGGGGACTATGAAACGTATGATTCCTTTGGCGCGTTTAAGGCGGCAATGACGGAATGACGTACAAATTAAAGATTACGAAAAGTTTTAAATCCGATATTAAACAAGCAAGAAATCGAAGCAACCGACGGCATTATTAAGCGGCTTTTAGCAGGTGAAAGACCGGAAGCAAAATACTGTGATCATGCGCTGCAGGGAAATTATATCGGATACAGAGAGTGTCATGTAAGGCCGGATCTTCTTTTAGTATACAAAATAACAATTGACGGAACAGTGTCTGTTTTGACATGTTTTAGAATAAGTTCACATACGAATATTTTCGATGTAAAAAAAAGCCTCAAATCATAATCTTACTGCCGCGCCGCAAATACGGGCGCGGTTTTTTGTGAAGATTGATGCGTTTATCCCGGCGATTGCGGTAAAAATAATTGTTATTTTTGCTGTTTTACGCTATAATGTAAAGAGCGTGTTTTGCGCGCGGATAAAGAAATCTTCGGATTTTTTTGATTGAATTTTTGCTGTATGCTTTTGCAAAAGTTTTAAGCGGGGGAAGCTTATGAAAGGAATCGGTTTTAAAATAATCATCGTTTCGGCAGTGTTCTGTGCCGTATTTACCGCCTGTAATTTCAATATAAACGGGGGTAAAGAACTTGCCGAAGTTCGTGTCGGCAGTGCCGGCCCTCAGCGTGCCGCCGACCCTTTAACGGGTTTACCCGTGTTCGACGGCAGCAATACGACGATTACGATTACCGATGCTTCGGGGCGTATGCTTGCCGAGGGACCCATTCCTTTTTCTGCGGAAGTTACGATCGGAGTGGAAATCGTCGTTCGGGCGACCGTCCGGACGGCATCGGGTACGTGGAGCAAAACGAAATCGCACATGGTAAAACCGGGTGTAAACGATATCGATTTGGAACTGTCGAAAACACCGAAAGTTGCCGCCAATCTGCTGTTCTCTATTACCGGGAAAGATCCTTCGGGGAGCAATATCGTATCCTTGAGTACGCAAAGCGGTAAAAAATTGCTCGATGGAATTCTTATCGGCAAAAAACCGGTAACGGTACGAGACCAAATCGGCAGAATATATGTGCTGTATGAAGATACTTCCTCTACTCATCTTAAACGCTTTGATGTGGATGGAAATGAGGATACTGACTTTCAAACAAAGCTTACTACTGCGTTGACAGCCGCCGGTGTTACTATCGGTAATATTGATAATATCGCAATAGATATAGACGATAACTATATCTTTTTGTTTAAACAGAATACCGTCTATTGCTTCAAAGAGAAAGATGATCATTCGTTTAAATCTTTTAGCAGTGATGTATTCCCGACTGTGCCGTCATCCGCAGAGGCTCGCGCCGTTGCGATTTATGAGGATGTACTGTTTGCCGTGTATGACCAGATTTTATATGCCTGTGAGTTTGAATTTACAGATCTCCCTACACCGGGCGATAAGAGGTTAAAATTTAAATCGGCTACACCACCGAATCAGAACTTGGATAAACTTCGTTCGCACTCAAACTTCGGAAATGATCTCCCCGAGTGCACAGGTCTTTTTGCCGACGATGACGGCGTGTACTGTCTGCTCACCCAGCAGAAAGATGAAGCAGGAAAAAAGTACGCGCTTGGGCAGCTCGTCCGCTATGAATATTCCGGCAGTACGCTTACCAAGAAAAATACGGCAGGACTTCATTCCAAAGCCGGAACTTCGGATCCCTCCCTTGCTTTTGAGGCTGGAGCTTTTTCCAATCCCATCGGTTTTATCGGTTATGATGAAGAAAATATCTACATTGCGGACGACGGTTTCAGCAGCGGGTATATCAATGAAAACTGGCGCATAACCCGTAATGAAAACCGCATCGCCGCATTCAACCGCGAAGATAAGAGTCTTACGTTCAGCTCTGCGACTGATACGACGTGGTTTGCCGAACATTCCGTCTATAAAAAGCCAAATACGAAAATGTTGCTGTGGGAAAAGAGCATCTATAGTATGCACTATTGGACAGGTACGGACGGAGTGGAAGCATTTTCCGAAGCAAACAAGCTTTTTGCAGACACTTTTTCCGAACGACCTACCGATATGTTCTGTTACGACCAGGACGGCAATCTGTACATAGTATACAGAGATGATTCGAATGTCTATTTTGTCAGGCGCTTTATCTTGGGTGTAAACGGATATGTCAAGGACAACGATAAAACTCTGGGGTCGTTGTTCGACATCAGCGCTGTTGCTGTAGATATTTCCGACGGAAAAAAGACTTTGTATTATAGCTATAAGATTAGTAACAATTGGTTTGTAAAGTCTCTGGTGTGGAATACGGATTTCAGCAGTGCTGCGTTTCCGACGCCGCCGTATGAAATACAAACCGCTTTGACTGAGATTACCGCGCTTGCCGCAAACAAGGATGGGGTATTTGTTGCTACAAAAGAGCAAGCACTGCTTACAGCTCCCTATACGCTCAAGGTAGCAAAATACAAGAAGGGCAGCTCTCCCGTTCAAGATGGAGTAATAACGGTGGTTTCTGCCTCTCCTGCAGAAAATCCGTCTCCGCATCCCGCTACCGGCGATTACGAGTGCTATGAAGAAGCCGTGAGAGACTTGCAGGTAATCGACGGCGTGTTGTACGGTATTTCGTCAAAGACAACCGAATCACGGAAATACGTACCCACTCATCATGAAACCGATGTTTTTAAAAACAGCAGCAAATTGTATAAGATCGGTGCTACAGCCTCGACATTGAGCGGTATCGAAAAAACGATCGGTAAAGGTGCAAATGATGATGCTCAAACCGGCTACGGATTTTGCCGGTTTATCGCCGTAAAATACGACGAAGCCGAACGGATCAAGCTCATCATCGCTTCGGACGGCGTATGGGGTACGGGCGGTACTGCTGAGCCGCACGGTGATCCGAAAAATACCGACAAAGTATTGGAGTACGATTTAGCGGGAAATTTACTGGTCGAAAGGAATTCAGGCGGCAGTTTTTCTCAGAAATTAACGCATATAGTGGGAACCGGTTTTAGCTGGTACTAAACCGTACGATGAGTTTTCTCCAACGCCGCGCCGCGCGCTTCGGGCGAGCGGCACGGCAAAAGCCGCTCGTAAGCCTTTGCGTTCCCGTGTACGGGACGGAGGGGCTTATCGGGCGGTTCTTTGAAAGCGTGCTGCAGCAGACGGATTCTCCGCCTGTTGAAACGATCGTCGTCAACGACGGAAGCCCCGGTACAAAAGAGCTCGGGCGCATTGTTAA
This sequence comes from Treponema socranskii subsp. paredis ATCC 35535, assembly GCA_000413015.1. GTDB lineage: Bacteria > Spirochaetota > Spirochaetia > Treponematales > Treponemataceae > Treponema_D > Treponema_D paredis. The sequence goes on along the minus strand of KE332515.1, from coordinate 942,989 downwards.
AACATACACAAAGCGCTTTAAAGAGCGCGCTCTTCCTCTCGTGTTTTTGGAACACGGAAAAAATCTCGGTACGCTTGAAGCGCGCCGAACGGCGGTGAACGCCGCATCGGGCGAATACATCGCCTTTGCAGACCCCGACGACGAACTTCCGCCCTCAGCTCTTCGTCTTTTGTACGAAACTGCCTCTGCGTCGTCGGCGGACATCGTGCACGGTGCGGGTACGGTATGCGGCATGGAAGGTGAGCCTGATGCACGTATTGTCGCCTTTGCGCGAAAAGCGCAAAACGTATACGAGGGCGTTTTAGCGGGCGGCGAAATCCTTCGTAAGTTTATCGTTGAAAGCGCATATAACGGCTTTGTGTGGGGTAAGCTTTTTAGAAAGGCTCTTGTTCAAAAAGCGTACGGCGAAATTCCGTTTACCTATTGTACGATGGCGGAAGATATGCTCCTCTATTTTTTTATCGCATTGACGGCATCGAAGTTTGCCGATGTGCCGGCGGACGGGCGTACTCGAAGCGCGTGTACATACATCGGCATAAGCGATGCCGTGTACAACTACCGCATCAATACCGGCATTTCTTCCCGCCGACAAATTGCCGACCTTGCTTCATGGCAAAAAGTGTGCTCGGCTTCGTCGGTGTTTACGATCATTCTCTCCTACTTGGACGAGCATCCCGCTGTCGGAAGCGATATACGCGAAGCCGTAAAAGCTTTAGGCCGCGCATACTATGCCGATAATTTGAAGCAGCTGGAAATCTGTGTCGATCCTTCTCTTAAAGCGGAAGCGAAAACTCTGCTCGGCGAATGGTGGGGCGGGGAAATCGCACGCTGATCACATACGCTTACTGAAAAAGTTATATTACGGATTATTGGGTTATCGTTATCCCATTATTATGTTTTTTTTATGAATAAATACTGAATAAATTAAGTGTAGTTAAAGAAAAGTCGTCGATTTTCATTGAAAATAAAAAAAATATTTGACAAATCGATATTTATGGAGTAACGTTATCTGATGAATGTGACGCTTTCGCAAATTGCAGCGCAAACCGGCTTTTCCGTCAATACCGTTTCCCGCGTGCTGCGCGGAGATACGCGCATCAGCGAAAGCACGAGCGCAAAGATAAAGCGCGCCGCATCCGATCTCGGCTATACGCCGAATTATGCCGCATCGAGTATGAGATCGCATACGACGAAAGTGCTCGGAGTGGTGTCGGCGGATTCGTCGAATCCGTTTTTTGCCGAAGTCATCCTCGGTATTGAAGATACGGCAAAGCGGCACGGCTATCATATTTTGCTGATGAACACGGAAGAAAAGATCGAAAACGAATGCGCGGCGCTCAGGACGCTGCAGGGCAGGAATGTCGACGGGATCATCAGCGTGCCGCTGTACGACAACGATGCGCTGCGTAAACTGTATACGGAGCTTTCGGTGCCTTTCGTGTTTGCGGGAAGAAAAGTGAGAGGGCTCGAAGAGCATTCGCTTTTGCACCGAGACAGAGAGAGTACGGAAGAAGTCGTTACGCATTTGCTTGCAAACGGGCACGAGCGCATTCTGTATATCGCAGGCCCGGATACGATCAGCAATTCGCTCGACCGTCTCCGCGGTTATGTGAGCGCTTTCGAGCGTGCGGGCAAAAAAGCCGACCGTGCGCTCATATTGAAGACTGCGGGGCACATCGACGACGGTTATGCGTCCATAAATCATGCGCTGCACTTGCAGACGGATTTTACCGCGGTGGTCTGTTTTAACGATTTGGTTGCGATGGGCGTACTCAAATCGCTGTATGAAAACAACCGGATCGTGCCCGACGACGTCGAAGTGTTCGGCTGCGATAATTTAAACATATCGCAGTATATGCAGCCCCGCTTGAGTACGATCGATGTACCGAAGTATAAGCTCGGACGAGAAGCGGTGCTCGAATTGCTGCGCCATATTAAAGATCGGGAGCTGCCGTATGAAACGCGGCATCTCGATACGTGCATCATATTCCGGGAGTCGACGAAAAAAAAGCTTCCGATGCGGAACGAAAGCGGAAATTGATGCACGGTCCCAAAAGGGGACAGGTGTGCGCCGTTTTCGCACGGCTGAATTTTTTTCGGATACGTAAGCATTCTGCAAAATTTTTATAGGAGTTTTAATTAGGAGGTTTTATGAAAAAATTATTTGCCGTTTTTTGTATCGCTGCCGCTGCGGCGTTCAGCGTACCGTCCGTGCACGCCGCGGAAAAGCCCGTCGTGCTGACGTTTTGGTCGCTGTTTACCGGAGGTGACGGAGAATTCTTCAACGCCATGATCGCCGAATTCAACCGCACTCACAAGGATATCCAGCTTAAAAGCGATTCCGCAAAGTACACCGATTATTACACGAAGCTGACGACGGCGCTTGCAAGCAAAAAGGCACCCGATATCGTCGTCGTGCACCGCGACAGCATGCTGCCCTTCGTCAAAAGCGGCACGCTCTACGCGCTCGACGATGTGATGAAAAAGATCAACGCTCCGATGAACGATTTCGTTCCCGCTCCGTTGAATGCGTGCCGCTTCAACGGCAAGCTTTATTCGATTCCGCTCGACGTGCATCCGATCATCATGTATTACAACAAAGATCTGCTCGCAAAGGCGGGCATCGCAAAGGTTCCCCAGTCGTATGACGAACTTGTCAGAGCGGCAAAAGCGGTTCAGGAAAAAACCGGTGCCGTAGGATTGGGTGTGGACAACACGACCGCCACCTATAAGGCCTATACGCTTGCACGCATATTCGTGTCGGGCATGGGACAAAAAGGCGGAAGCGTTCTTACCGCCGACTGCAAAAAAGCGGCGTTCAACAACAAAGACGGTGCGGAAGTCGTTCAGGGTCTTATCGATTCCGTCAACAGATACGGCATTACTCCGAAAGGATACGATTACGATTCGGCGATGAAGGATTTCAGTCTCGGAAAGACGGCGTTCTATATCAACGGCGTGTGGGCGACCGGCGCGCTCGAAAAGCAGGCCGGATTGAACTTCGCCGCAGTGCCCTTTCCCGCATTGATGGGAAAAGCCGGCGCATGGGCCGGCTCTCATACGCTTGCGATTCCGGTACAAAGAAAAATGGATCCCAAAAAGGTAGAAGCCGCCGCGAAGTTTATCATCTGGATGACGCAGCACGGCGAAATGTGGGCAAAGGCGGGACATATCCCGACGATGCTTTCCGTCCGCGAAAAGCGCGAGTTCAAAGCGCTGCCGTACCGCGCTGGATACGTCGCCGCGGCCGAATCGGTGATCGCCGCTCCGAACACGGGCGCATGGCAGGAAATTTACGACAATCTTTCCGATATGCTTGAAGCTGCCGTTGCGCAAAATCAAAACGGCGTGCAGGCCGTCGCCGGCATGGAAAAGAAAGTAAACGAAATACTCTCAAGTTATTGAGTTTGCGTAAAGGGGCTGTCGAAAAAGCAAAAACTTTTGGCGCAAGCCCCTTGAACCGATTGATAGGCTTGACCGTTTCGCACAGCAGCCCGGTGGGGACTAAAAAAATATCGCTGCGTCCGTCCTTTGCGTGCGATAATTATTAATTAATAATATTTTTTTTGGAAAATTATGATTCCCGGAAATTCTGATTTGAAAGACGGCATTTTGTTTTGCCTTCCGTTTATGATCGTGTTTGCACTTTTTCTCCTCTTCCCGATGCTGTTCGGTCTTTTTATCGGCTTTTTCGATTGGGATATCCTTTCGACTCGCACGTGGACGGGGTTCGGAAATTATGTAAAACTTTTTAAAGACGTAACCTTTTATTCGAGCCTCGGCCACACGCTCGTGTTCGTGCTCGTTTCGACGCCGCTCCTGCTGGTAACGGGCTTTCTTATGGCGCTCCTCGTCACTTCCCGTTCTCCGTTAAAAGATGCTGCGGAAAATCTTTTTTTTCTGCCGTACATCCTTTCGATTACCGTCATCGGCACACTGTGGGCGTGGCTGCTGCAAAAAAATTACGGCATTGTCAATCAATTCATCAAGCTTTTCGGCGGCGAACCCGTCGGCTGGCTTACCGATACGAAATACGCGCTGACTTCGATCATCGCAACGACGGTGTGGTGGACTGCCGGCTTCAATATGGTGCTTTTTTCCGCAGGCATCAAACAGATTTCATCGGAGATATACGATGCCGTAAAAATCGACGGGGCGAACTATATGCAGACGGTGTGGCGCATAACGCTGCCGCTTGTCCGTCCGACGACCGCGCTCTGTCTCATTCTTCAGATCATCGCGTCGTTCAATATTTTCGGACAAGTGTACGTGATGACCGGAGGCGGGCCTCACGGTTCGACGCGCGTACTCGTGCAGTACATTTACGAAACGGGATTCAAATATTTTAAGATGGGATATTCGTCCGCGATGGCTTACGTATTGTTTTTTATTATCTTAATAATTTCGCTGTTTCAGTATAAAGCGATTTCGGCAGGCGAAGAATGAAAAAATATATTTTAATTTTTTTGACGGTGCTGCTTTTGACGCTGTGGCTTTTTCCGCTTTTTTGGCTCGTCGTTACGTCTCTCAAAACCGAACAGGACGTTATGTCGGACATCATTACCTTGATTCCGCTGCGCCCGACGCTCGTCAATTATCAAAAAGCGTTTTTATCGACCGATATATTCCGCTGGCTTTTGAATTCGTTTATCGTTTCGTTTTCCGTCACTGCGGGTACTCTGGTTTTGGACGTACCGATCGCATACGCGCTTGCCCGCATACGCTTTAAGGGAAGGCGTATCGTCTTTTGGACGGTTATGGCCGCGATGATGATTCCGTTTCAAGTGCTCATCATACCGCTGTATATGCAGTTCAATGCATACGGCATCCTCGACACTCTCGCTGCCGTTTTGCTGCCGCGCCTTGCGCTTCCGATCGGCGTCTTTATCATCAAACAATTTTATGAAGGCATACCTTATGCGCTCGAAGAAGCCGCCTTTATCGACGGGGCGAGCCGCTTTACGACGTTTATGCAAGTGATGCTGCCAGTCGGCAAAGCCGCGATGATAACGACGGTCATTATTTCGTTTATCAACGCGTGGAACGATTTTTTATGGCCGCTTATCGCCGTAAGCGAATCGGCAAAGTATACGATCACCGTCGGCATTGCCAATTTTCAAGGAACGCACGGAACCGAATACGCGATGATCATGGCGGGCGCTCTCATCGCTTCGATTCCGCAGTTTGTGTTTTACGCGCTTTTTCGAAGACAGATCGTCGCGGGTCTCGTGATGACGGGAATAAAGGGTTAACGCCGTATGGAAAAAACGGAAATCCTTTCGGCGCTGGGCGCGGCGATGAGTGTTTCCTGCAGTGCCGGCTGCAGCGGAAAGATCCGCGTAGTTTTTCAGGATTCGAGCTTTGCCGCCGTCGAAACCGAATGGACGATCACGGAAAGCGGAAGCTATGAGCTTGCTTCCTGTATTTCTTTTTCGAAAAAATTCGGAAAGCTCGAGCTTTTTATTCCATCCGTACTGTACCGCGAAAACAATTGCGGGCAGGGCGCTTTTCCCAAAGGCGGCATAGAGCAGGCGTTTGCATTTCGGGAAGAGCGCACACCTCTTCCCGGCTGCCTTTTGCTTCGTTCGGGATGCGATTTTACCGCTTTTTGCATTTCTCCTGCGGGCGATCCTTCCGAAGCGGCGCACGTGTGCGCGTATGAGGCGGAAAACGGGGTCGTAATCGAAATGCGCCTTCCGCCTTCCGAATATCCGTTTTCCTACTGCGGCAAAACGCGCACGGTATCTCACGCTTCGAAAAATATGCACTTCCGCGCCGACGGCTGTTCGGCCGAAAAGCCTCTTGTCATACGGAGAGTACAGTTTGTTTTTACGACATCGGTGAGCGAGCTTTGCGAGAATACGCTTTTTTCGGTTTATCGGGAATTTTCATCGCTCGTTTCGGCGCAAAATAAAATTAATAATTTTTATTGCGGTGAAAACGTTTTTCCGAAAACACAAAAGACGCCGGTGCGTGCGGATTCTGCGTATGCGGCGGTCGAACGATGCTCCGCGGATTTTGAATCCGCCGCCGGTGCGGTGCCGTCTGCAGTTTCCGCTCACACTTCGCCTCGCGCAGTGTGGGACGAGTGGTTTTCCCGTAAGCTCGCCCATCTCGAATTTCTTACGGATGAGGCGGACGACGGCAGCGCTTTTATCCGCATGGGAAAGGGTAACGGCGATCTGCAGTCTATATACGAATTTACTGCGGCGTCCTTTCTCGTAAAAAGCGTCGAAGGCGCCGTCGTGTTTGCAAAGAGCGGCAAAGCTCGGCTTGCCGAAGCGATCGGGCGGTATTTTTTGCGTGCGGAACAACCCGAAAAAAGCGGCATTTACCGCGACAATTACAGCATCGCCAGGGACGAGTGGGGCGGCTACCTCGGCGTATCCGAGCATTCCGATTATGCGAAATTGATAAATGCCCGCTGTAACGGAGAAGCGATGAGTGCGTACATTGCGCTCTATGAAGCGCTGCTCGAACTGGGAACGCGCGTCGACGAATTTATAGAGCTTCCGAAGAGAGTCGCCCGCTTTTATCTTTCACACTATGCGCGCGATAAACAAAAAGCGGACTCGGGCAATTTCGGCAGGTGGAGGCGCGAAGACGGGGAAGCCGTCAACGGCAGCGGAACGAACGGCGCGTACATCGTTATTTTTTTGACAGCGCTCTATCCGCATGCGGATGAAAAACTGCAAAAAGAAATCAAAACCGCGCTCGCGCTTTCGGGCGAATACTATCACCGCATGATACAAAATGCCGACTATTACGGGGACACGCTCGACGCCGACGCATTTGATAAAGAGTCCGCCGCCGTCCTCCTTCGCGAAAGTCTCGATCTCTACGCGTTTACCGGCGATACGACTTTTTTGGAAGATGCGAAAGCTGCGGCAAATTTCGCGTATACGTGGATGTGGCAGTACGACGTCCGCTTTCCGAAGGGGACGCCGCTTGACCGCCTGCATTTTAAAACGCGCGGCATGACCTCCGTTTCGGTCGCGCATCATCATCTCGATTTTTACGGCATGTATATAGCCCGCGATTTTTTGCGCTTGCATGCATTATGCGGAGATCCGTTCTATCGCGATGCGGCGCTTTGTATGATGCACGCCTGCCTTGCGCTCGTCGCTTCGGAAAAAGAGGGGCTCGGAAAAGGAGCTGAGTTTGCGGGCTGGCAGCCGGAACAGATCAACCATACCGATTGGGATTATTTCGACAGAGAAGATCACGCGCAGGGATATTTCGATATCTGCATCGCGTGGGAAGCGGTTTTGACGCTTCACTCGTATGTACAGATTGCCCGTGAAAATCCGTCGGCGCTCGACGAAGCGATATGAACGTAAGCGCGAAGTTTCGAGCGGAGCACAGGTATATCCGCGAGTTTTCAAAAAAACTCGATATTAAACGAACCGCGCATTTGTTTCTTTTTCCCAAATACGCTATACTCGTTTTCCATGAAGCTTTTTATATTTGACATGGGCAATGTCGTCGCCCATAACGTTGCGGTTGAAGGCGCCGCCGCAAAGGCAGCCGGTATGAGCGAAAAGGAATTCTTTGATGCCTGCAAATACGACAGGGCCGCCCGCGGAAAAATTATTAACAAAAAAATCGATATTCGAGACGTTGATATTATGACGATGCTTTCGAACGGAGAAGTGACGACCGGTGAGTTTTGGAGCGAGTTTGAGAAGCGGACGGGAGTGTGCGTTCCGACCGATTACCTCGGTCTCTTTTTTAATCCTGTACTCGACGGCGCTGTGGTCGATATCGTCAAAGCGCTCCGAAAAAAATACCGTGTCGTGTGCGGAACGAACACGATTCAAAGTCATTACGATATCCACCTTGCCCGCGGCGATTATGCGCTCTTCGATAAAACCTATGCGTCGAATATGATCGGTGCGTCGAAGCCCGACGTCGAATTTTGGAAGCGCATCATGCTCGGAGAAGGCGTTATGCCGGAGGACATCTTTTTTACCGACGACAACGAAGCGAACTGCGCGGCCTCTTCATCGCTCGGCATCCGCACCTTCCGTTTTACGAACGCGGACGATCTGAGAAACGAAGTGCGTCCTTGGCTCTGATACTGTGATACGGTTCCGCCGTGCAGTGCGATCGGGTCATTTACAAAAATCGGCATTCGCACTAGTATGCTTTTGTTATGAATGACGCGCCTCGCATATTTTTAAAACCGAAAGAAGAAAGGGAAGTCATACAGGGCTTTCCGTGGATATTCGACAACGAAATCTCTCATGTAAAATATATTGCATCCGACGGCAGCGGCCGAAAAGATGCGCCGCTTTCCGAATGCGAAAGTGCCGATGGGAGCGCGTGCGAAGTGTTTACGGCTGCAGGCGGATTTATCGGTACGGGCATTATCAACCGGAAATCGAAGATATGCGTGCGCATGCTCTCTTCGGCTCATGCGGACAAAGTATTTGAAAATACGAAATCGTTTATCGATGCGCGCATCCGCGATGCGGCGAATATGCGGCGCATCCGTTACGGAGAACTCGATTCGTACCGTCTCGTTTTTGCCGAAGCCGATTTGCTTCCCGGTCTCATCGTCGAACGATTTGCATCCGTCGACGGTTCCGTATATCTTGTCGTTCAGTTCCTTGCGCTCGCGTGTGAAGTTTTCCGCGAAGAAATTACGGCAGCTCTTATTAAAACATGCAATCCTCAGGGGATATACGAGCGGAGCGATGCCGCCGTCCGTGAAAAGGAAGGGCTCGAAGAAAGGACGGGCTGGATATACGGAAGCGGCGGCGATGTGATTACGATAAACGAAAACGGCATCCTCTTTTATGTCGATATCGCAAAAGGACAAAAGACCGGTTTTTTTCTCGATCAAAAGGATAACCGTAAAGCGATTATGCCGTTTTGTCACGGAAAGCGTGTGCTCGACGCATTTTCGCATACGGGGGCCTTTGCGCTCGCGGCAGCTTTTGCCGGTGCGCGTGAAGTAGTCGCCGCGGAAATCTCCGAAGACGCCGTTTCGATGATCGAAAAAAATATCACGCTCAATAAAAAAGATGATCAGGTTAAAACCGTCCTCGCCGACGTTTTCGATTTATTAAAAAAATATGAAGAATCGGGTGAAACTTTCGACGTGATCGTCCTCGATCCTCCGGCCTTTACGAAGAGCGCGAAAAACATTCAAAAAGCGTACGGCGGTTATAAAGAAATCAATTTGCGTGCGATGCGTCTGCTCCGCGAAGGCGGTATTTTAATAAGCTGTTCGTGTTCCGCATTTTTCGACGCGAATACGTTTTACGATATGCTCATGCACGCCGCCTCCTCAAGCGGCCGCCGAGTGCAGATATTGGAAAAGCGGGGAGCGGGACAGGATCATCCGATTCTACTCGGCTATGAGCGATCGGAATATTTGAAATGTGCGATTGCGCGGGTACTTTGAGTGAAAGGGAGCGAAAAGAACTGCAACTGCGTCATCCTTTTGGGACCGACCGCCTGCGGCAAAACGGCGATAGGAGTTGCGATTGCGCGGGAGCGGAACGGTGAAATCGTTTCGGCGGATTCGAGGCAAGTGTACAAGGGGCTCGATATCGGTTCGGGAAAAGACTTGGACGAATACGCTTCGGGCGGAACTCCCGTTCCCTACCACCTCATCGATATAACCGATCTCAAAAGCGAATACAGCGTATTTCAATATCAAAAAGATTTTTACCGCGTCTTTCCGGATATCGTCGGCCGGAAAAAATTACCCGTCGTCGTCGGCGGCACCGGCATGTACCTCGACTCGATTATCAGAAATTACGATTTGATCGAAGTGCCTGAAAACGAAAAACGGAGAGCGGAACTTGAGGCGAAACCGCTCGAAGAGCTTTCCCGTCTTTTGCTTTCGCTGAAACCGGATCTTCACACGCGCGAATATCTCCGCGACAAAGTGCGCTGCATACGTGCGATAGAGATAGCGGAGTATCGGATGCACCCTGAAGCGGACATCGTGCGAAAGACGATGACGAGCCGTCCCGACATCCGTCCGCTTGTCATCGGTACGACGCTTTCGAGGGAAGAGCTGCGGGAGCGCATTGCAAAACGTCTCAAATCCCGCCTCGACTCGGGCATGATAGAAGAAGTGGAAAATTTGCATAAAAGCGGCGCATCGTGGGAGCGGCTTGAAACGCTCGGTCTCGAATACGGATTCGTCGCCGAATATTTACAGGGGAAAATCGCATCTCGCGACGAACTGTACGAAAAACTCGTTACGGCCATAAGGCGATTTGCAAAGCGGCAGGAAACATGGTTTCGCGGAATGGAGCGTAAAATGAAAACGCAGGGAAGCTCGATTCATTGGCTTCCCTGCGTTTCCGACACTGATGTGCGCGTACATGCCGCGCTTTCGTTGGTCGATGAGTACCTTGTTGTGCGTTGAGCTTACATTGCCCGAATCGTATTCTGTTACGCGTTGACGGCGATTTTTACCGGTTCCGCGATTTCGACGAGGTATCCCGTGCGGATACAGGTTTCAAAGAGTTCTTTGCCGATGTAATCGGTTTTCACTTCGTCATATCCGTCTTTGTCGCGTACGATGCGCACGACGTATCCGTCTTCCATTTCTCGTACAATCGTCATATAGTCCGATGAGTTTCCGATGCTTTTTAAAGTATAGCTTTTCAATTCCAACCTCCCGATATTTGCATTGCTTTTTTATTTTCGGTACAATGCAATGCGGATGTTAGCATTTTCTGTGTTGACCGATGCTCATTTTCACCTCGCCTGCTGCGCCGAAAACTCCCTTGAAGATTCGTTTCGCGGACTTGAATCCTTATCCTATTACGGCGTTTCCTGCGCACACGATCGGGACGAGTTTATAAAGCAGGAAGCGCTTTCGGCAAAGCTGAACGAAAACGAAAACACGCACGTGCTGTGCGCCTTCGGTATGCATCCGCAGCTTCCGCTCGTTGAAAACGCAGGCTTTATGGAGATGCTTCTCAAAGAGCGGCGTATCGGCGCGATCGGAGAGGCGGGATTCGATTTATTTACAAAGGAATTCAAAGCCGATATCGCGCGGCAGGAAGAGGCATGGCGCATTTCGTGCGAACTCGCATCTGTGTACGGCGTTCCGCTCGTCGTCCACTGCCGCAAAGCGCTCGATAAAATGTTCCGCGACTCGAAAGCGCTTTCGAAAATTCCTGCCGTCGTGTTTCATTCGTTTACGGGAAGCGTACAGGATGCCTCTTCTCTTTTAAAACGCGGTGTAAACGCATATTTCAGTTTCGGAAATCCGCTCACCTTCGGCGATAAAAGTGCGATCGGCTGCGTGCAAAAACTCGACGTCGGGCACATCCTCATGGAAACCGATGCGCCCTATCAAACGATGCGGGGAGAAACCGAAACTAAAATGAGCGCAATCGCTCGCGTCTATGAAACGGCATTTTTGTTGAGATACGGAGAGGAATGCCGCGCAAAGGAAAAAGAGCAAACGGATGACGGATTTGCGTCAGAAAAAAAGCGTGCGTTTTCCGATACGATTTTTTATAATTTTAAATCAGCTTACGGTATTGCTTAAGTGCGGAAAGCGTTTCGTCGTATGTTTTAAAAAATACCCGTGTCAGTGCCGCCTCGTCTCCCGCTTCTTTCCCGCGAAGTACGTTTTCGAGTGAGAGGGCGGCATCGTAAAGCGCTTCGCATCCGATTTGTCCGGCAGATCCTTTTGTTTTGTGTACGAATGAAACGAAGCCTTTGTCTTGAGCTGTGTTTTCCGCAAGAGATGCAAAATGCGTTTTGTCGTTTACATTTTCCGTTAAAAAAGAATCGACGAGCGTTTCATACAGCTCCGTATCGCCCAAAACCATAGCGAGACCGGAAACCGTATTTAAAATCGAACGCGGCATGACGTTACCTACCTTAATCTTAGTGTTCGCAGTATACACTAAGGAAGGTATTTTTGCTATACTGGCATTATGACAGAATCAAAAACCGAAGCATTGTTTATTTCGCTGTTCATCTCTATTGCATCTTCTTTTTTCTTTGCGTTTTTTTGCATACCCGTTTCCGCCGACATATCGATTTTGGCTTTTCCGATTTCGTTCGCGTTTACGGCGATCGTCTTTTACAAATCGATACTGCTCAAGAGAGAGGATGCTTCCGCTATCCCCGTCGTGCGGAAAATGATGCAGTATCTCCCGTACGTGCTCCTCGCATCCTTTGTGCTTCGAAGGGCGGGCAAAAACGGAACGCCGTTTTGGTACGATATCGCGACGGTCTCTCTGTGGTGCATTGTCTTCGTTTCGTCGCTTGCGGCGCTGTACTATCTGAACGAAAAACGCGTATATGCTCTGTCTCCCGAATGGAAAAAATACCGCGAAAAAAATCCTTCCGTAAAACCGCGCGGCTTTGCGCGTGCCGCTTTTGAAGCCCTCGATTGGGCGGACGCGCTCGTGCAGGCTATCTTTATGGTTTTACTCATTCAAATTTTTATCGTGCAGTTGTATATGATTCCGTCGGAATCGATGGTGCCCGAATTTCTCGTCGGTGACCGTGTCGTCGTTTTAAAAACGGCGAGCGGTCCGAAGTTCCCGCTTTCCGATGTCGGCATTCCTTCGCTCAAAACCTACGAACGGGGAGACATCGTCGTGTTCCGAAATCCGCATTACAGCATGGACAGAAAATCGGAAGTAAAAACCGTTACGAGCCAGCTCGTCTACCTCCTTACCTTTATGGCGGTAAATCTCAATAAAGATGCGAACGGTATGCCAAAACCCGATCCTCTCGTAAAGCGCGTTGCGGGCGTGCCGGGAGAGCAGCTGGTGATGCAGGACGGAGTCCTCTATGCGCGCACGAAAGACGGGGGCGATTTCAAAGCGGTCGAAAAAGATGCGCGCTTTGCCGCGTGGAATTTAAACGACGTTGCCCCAAAAGCGAAACGCGGCATACGGGACTTTCCGCTTTCGCAAAGCGAATACGATCTCATGATCGAATGCGAAAAAAAGCGCCGCGAATACGATATCGATGCGGCATCCCTTTCGTGCCGCGCTCTCGCCGAACGCTTCAGACGCGCAGTTCCCGACCGCAGCGGAACCTTTACGATGGATGCCTCTTCGATGCACGAATACTATCTCTTTGTCAATTTCGATGCCCTCACGCAGCGTCTCATGAGTGCGGACGGAGGGACTGCGTGGTTTTCATCCTTTATGACCGATTGGATCGCGTCGAAGCCGGAAGCGGGAAGCTATGCAGGAGGCGACATCTACAGCGATGCGAATTACAGGCTCAATATCATGATAAAAGAATGTGTCGGAAGTCTCGTCGTCCGTAACGCCGAATTGATAAAAGCGGATGCTTCTTCCGATGCGCGCAGAAGCGACGGTGAAATCCGCTCGCTTATGGAAAGGGCTGAAATGCTCAACCTGTACGTGATGCTCCTCGATCAGCGCAATATGCCGCTTTTTCCCGAAAACAAAAACGGCGAAGCGCAGTACATTCCCGAGGGCGCTTATTTTATGATGGGAGACAACCGCTTCAATTCCGCCGATATGCGCCATTCGTATACGAAGACGCTCACCCCTCTTTCAAAACTCGATGCGTACTCTGTAACCTATGAATCGAATATGAGTCCGCAGTATGTCGGAAAAAAATACATACTCGGCACGACGCTCTTCCGCTTTTGGCCGCTTTCCCGGATCGGTGCAATAGGAAAACGCCGATAAAAAGGGGCTGTCGCAAAAGTCGCTTACTTTCTCGACAGCCCGTCGAGTTAAATTAAGTCGTTGCATTGTAATGACTTATCAGCGCGTTATTAATGTATGCCGACTGTTTTTTATGTCAGAGACCCGCGTACAGTGCGGCGCGGCGGATGCCTGAGAGCGTAAGCTCTTTGTCCGCTTCGTCGAAAACGTCGGTGATGGGTTTTATCATGCTGTTGAGACCGCCCGTTGCGATCGTTTTTATATCGGCCTGTCTGACACCCGTCGATTTTTCCAAATCGCGTTTCATCCTTTCGATGAGCCCTTCGGTAAGGCTTTTATAGCCGAGCATGATGCCCGACTGAATCGCGACCGTCGTATTCGTGCCGAGGCTCGTTGCAGGAATTTCGAGGGGCACCGACGGAAGCTGCGCGGTATTCGTAAAGAGCGATTTGAATGCGGTGCCGATGCCCGGCGCTATCGCCACTCCCGCGATATTCGCGCGCGAATCGACGACGATAAAAGAAAGCGCGGTGCCGAAATCCGAAACGATGCACGCACACTTGTTTCGCTCCCACGCTTCGAGCGCATCGCACAAGAGATCCGTGCCGATTTCGTGGACGGCGCTTTCGGGAATTTTTACGGGGAGAGATGCGTACATGTCGGGGCCGATGATGAGCGGCTTTTTGCCGATGATGTGCTGCGTGACGTTTACGAAGGGGCCGGTTAAATTCGGTACGACGGAACTTATGACTGCCGAACTGATGTCGGAAAGGGAAACGGAAGCGTCTCGGATGAGCGTCCGTATCGTCGAAAAATATTCGTCGCCGGTGCGTTTTACGTCGGAGCTGATCCGCCACACGTGGACGAGTTTTTCTCCGTCGAAGAGCGCGGTTTTGCAGTTCGTGTTGCCGATGTCGAAACAGAGCATCATTGTAATTTTCCCCCGTTTCAGTTAGTATAGCGCTATGGAATCGATCATTCAACCGCGCGTGCTCAAAGGTTTCCGCGATTTTTTGCCCGCTTCGGAAATCGCGCGAGCGGATTTAATTGAAAAAATAACTGCGGTGTATCGATCGTTCGGGTTCGTTCCGATCGACACGCCGGTGCTCGAATATACCGAAATCCTGCTTCGCAAAAGTAACGGCGAAACGGAAAAACAAGTGTTCCGCTTTGAAGATAACGGCGGGCGCGATGTCGCGATGCGTTTCGATTTAACCGTTCCGTTTGCGCGCTTTACGGCGGAACACAAAAGCGAATTGTATTTTCCGTTTAAGCGTTATCACATAGCAAAAGTGTGGCGCGGCGAAAAACCGCAGGCGGGCCGCTACCGCGAATTCGTTCAGTGCGATGTCGATACGGTCGGAAGCGACAGCGCGGCATCGGATTTTGAAATACTGCTTGTCATACAAAAAGCCTTTGCCGCGATAGGAGTTTCGGGAATAACCGTGCGCGTCAATCACCGCGGAATCTTCAACCGTTTTTTGACAAAGCTCGGCGTAAATGAAAAAAGCGACGATATTTTGCGTACGGTCGACAAGCTTGCGAAGATCGGCCGGGACGAAACGGAAAAGGAGCTTTCGGAAATCACCGGAAGCAAAGATCGGGCGGCGGAAATCCTTTCTTATACCGAGGGGGCAGGCGACTTCGGTGCGACATTAAAAAAAATCGAAGAGATGGCAGGCGGAAAGGAGGCTGACAGCGAGCGTATGCGCGACATATACGAAATGCTCGAAGCGGCCGGTATCGAAAAAAATTATACTCTCGATCCGAGCATCACGCGCGGACTGGATTATTATACGGGCGTCGTCTACGAAACGTTTTTAAACGATTTGCCCGAGATAGGCTCCGTGTGTTCCGGCGGCCGCTACGATAATCTTGCAGGCTTGTATATGAAAGAAAAGCTTCCCGGAGTAGGGACTTCGATAGGACTCGACCGCCTCATTGCGGCCATGTCCGAACTCGGCATCGTTTCAAGCCGCGCAAGCTATGTCGACGCGGAAATTTTCTGCCTCGATGCAAAGGATGCGCTCCTCTATCAAAAAGCCGCCGCATCTTTGCGCGCACAGGGACTTGCCGTCGAAGTGTTTCCCGACGCGAAAAAAATCGGTCAGCAGTACGCGCTCGCCGATGCAAAAAAAATACAGTGGGGAATCTTTGTCGGAAAAAATTATGAAAAAGACGGTACGTTCGATCTGAAAAATCTTTCGACGAGGGAGATGTCGGCGGGCATTACGGTGAGCGAAGCCGCAAAATTCATTTTAAATAAAAAATAAAAAATTTGATAAAAAAAACTATTGACAAATCCGTATCCTTGAGTTAGCATTAAGTAATTAATATTAGCTTATGCTAACTAATAAAAACGGTTTTTCGGGGCTTCAGTATCGGATTTTCCGATACGCTCGCAAATCAGAAAGCCGAATGCTTTATGTCCTGAAAAAAGACGGAGGTTTTATGAAAAAGTTATATACCTTGTGTGTGTGCGCGCTGTTGGCGGGCGCGGTATTTTTAAGCTGCAATAATTCGGTAAGCCCCGAGACGCCGCAGCAGGCCGATAATAAAGAAAAGCTCTACGGTTCGTACTGGGGACATCTCTTTGTCGGTTCTATAAATGCCGATATGTGCCTTGTCGTTCAAGCCGACAAAATCGATTTGAACAGTACGTTTATGAGCTTTTCTTATCCCCTCATTTCGTACAAAGATGTCGGCGACGGAAAATGGCTCGTGAACTGTTACAGCGAAGGCGAAGAAAAAGAGATGAAAAATAACGAGCTTTCAAAGCACGTACGGCTTTTATTCGATACGACAAACATTCCGTATACCTGCGAACCGAATATCATCCCGATGGCAGGCATTGCGGATTTTTTGCCTGTAGTGAAAGGGAGACCTTATGAAGGCGAATATTCAAAAGACGACGACATTACCGATCTTCCGAGCAAAACCTATACGGTCGGAAGCGTAGCGTTTGACATGAGGCAGATCCCCGCCGTAAAAGGCGCACAGTTGGGATACAAAGATGTAACCGGCTTTATGGATTTTTCGGACAATATGCCCTATACCGCAATCTTTCGGCTTATTCCATAGGAGAAACCGAAGTGACGCAGGAGCTGTGGAAGGAAGTTATGGGAAGCAATCCGAGCTTTTTCGACAATAGCGGAAACAAACAGCTTCCGGGCATGGATGGTGAGTATCTGGTTAATACGAAGGTCGCATTAGGGGAAGAGCAGGAAAAGCGCCCCGTCGAAAATGTAAGTTTTTTCCAGATGATCGCTTTTTGCAATAAGCTGAGCATCAAACTCGGTCTTCAGCCCTGTTATACGGTAAAGGACAAAGACAACGGCGACCAACCTATCAAGTTTGACACTTTCGACGTGAGCAAAATTCCTACTGATAAGGATGAACGCTGGCTGGGAGTCGAAGTGGATATGAGTAAAAACGGCTTCCGTCTCCCGACCGAAGCGGAATGGGAATGGGCCGCCAAGGGAGGAAAAGGCAATATCGCATGGGCGGGTACGAATAAAATGACGGCGCTCAAATATTACGCATGGTATAACGACAAAACCGGAGGAGATTCGGGAGAAAGAACACACGAAGTGAAAAAGAAAAAGCCGAACGGCTACGGCTTATACGATATGAGCGGAAACGTCGGCGAAGTATGCTGGGACGTTTATGAAAATACAACTCCGCCGGACGGTCTTACCGATCCTACGGGAGCGGAAAAGCCTGTCGATGACAGGGATAATCGTTCCATGCGCGGCGGCGACTGGTTTTTTAATACGAAATCCTGCCGTATCGCCATGCGTTCGCCCAGTCCGAATGTCTGGGAACCGCTTGTATACACAGGGCTTCGCTTAGTAAAGCGCGGCGACTGAAATACTTTATACTTTTCGGCTTTACTTTTCGGGGCAAAGCCGAATGATTCTTTAATCGAAAAAATACGGACAAAGGGGCTGTCCAAAAACTTCAGTTTTTGGACAGCTTCCTTGATTTTATGTGCGACGTTTCAAATTAAGTCATTATAATATAAAGACTTAATTTGAAACTCGACAGGCTGTCGAGAAAGTAACCGACTTTTGAGACAGCCCCTTTTTGTATATTCTGCGCGCTCGAAACTTAGCGCTTACGCGCTTTTGCCGGGCGTGTGCACCAATTGCACAGTTCCTAAATCGGACGGTTTATTCGCTCAGCTCTTTTAAGCCTCTCATTTCACGCTCGAGGAAAACCGATAAAATCGTCCGTAAGAGTACAATGCCGCCGAGCGTTAAAAGTTCGA
This sequence comes from Treponema socranskii subsp. paredis ATCC 35535, assembly GCA_000413015.1. Taxonomy (GTDB): domain Bacteria; phylum Spirochaetota; class Spirochaetia; order Treponematales; family Treponemataceae; genus Treponema_D; species Treponema_D paredis. The sequence goes on along the minus strand of KE332515.1, from coordinate 925,073 downwards.
TGAGCGCGGGATTTAAAATCGTCTTTATGATGTCGGCTGCGATGAGGAGTTCGAGACCGAGTAAAAGATAGATGCCCAAATCCGAGCGGATGATCATAATCGTGCGCATCTTTTCTTTGCCGCTGAAATGCAGCATTTCTCCTTTAATAAATTGCACGACGGCGATGAGCGCACCGTAGATGACGACGGCGATGCTTATAATGCTTATGACAAATTCGATATGTTCGAGAATCGGATACAAAATTTCTTTCATTGCTTTTTACCTTCCTTCGTTATAAAAATTTATTAATTTTTTTACCGCTATCGCTTCGACCTCAGGTCAGCTGTTCGAGCGAATAGCGCGTCAAATTGATAAACTGCATCCGCAAAATCGGATTGTATGAAACGTCTTTTGCCGCTTCGTCGAACTGTAAAGCGGCTGTCTCCGTAAAGAGCGCGATGTCTTTAGCTGCAAGCGGCAAGTGCGTTCCGATAAGTCTGTTTTCGAGTTCGATACAGCGGAACGTGACGATACCTGAAAACGCGAGTTTGATATTCGTTATCATGTTTTTTTCGTTGTCCGCAAGAAAGGTAAACGAAGCGCTTGACTCGGTGATTTTGCTGTCGGCTCCGAGGCGGCGAAACACCGTTATGTCCCAGTCTCCGAGCGGTATGCGGATATTCGATAAAATCGAACCGCGGGGTATGCCGGTAAAATTGAGCAGGGGTATGTATGCGGTGTCGAGCGCACTTTTCAATTCAAGTCTTGTGTCGAGCGCGAGGAGCGGGGCGTAAAGCGTCCGCCGTATTCCGCCTGCGCATATATTGCCGCCTATCGTCGCGATATTCCGCACAAAAGGATTTGCTATGCTTTTAACCGATTCGGTAAGCGCTTCGGGAATGCGCGCGCTCGCAAGCGACAGGATGTCGGAAAGTACGACGGCCGGTCCGCAATCGAGATAGCGTTCGTGCATCGTTATGGAAGCGAGCTCCGGGATGCCGTGAACGGAAATCGCTTTTTGAGGCATGCGCTCAAGGGATGTGCAGCCGCCGACGACTTCGAGACCCGATACCGATGTGAGCTGATAGAATAATTCGGCTATCGTCTTTGCAAAGAAAAACGTATGATCGCTATTTTGCATTTTTTTGCGCTCCCATGCGCTGCACTTTAAAATCAAAGGCGTAGAGTATGCCGTCGACGAGCATGTCGGTGTTCGTACAGCACGGCGAAAGATGCGAAACCTGTTCCGTGATCATCTTTCTCGCGGGTTTTACGGCGGTATTTAAAACAGTCCGCGCCGCAAATATTTTTCCCGCATTGCAATAGCCGCAGAGTCTTATGCCGGCTTTATTGAATCCCTTTGCGATATCGCCGTAATCTTCGGTTTTTGTAAAAGCGTCGAGGGTCACGATATCGGCATCCCGAGCGAGGGCTGCAGGGACGAGACAGCTCGGAACGGCTTTTCCGTTGAGACATACGGTACATGCGCCGCATATGCCTTCGCCGCAGCCGCACTTTGCCGAAAGACGTCCGTTTCTCCTCAGTACGTTTATTAATTTTTCGTACGGAAAAGCTTCGAGTACGGCTTTTTTACCGTCGAGCGTCACTGGTATTTTCATGCGTTTTCTCCGGAAAGATTTTGCGTTTTAGGATGCATCGTTTCGGCGTTGTAGGGCAGTTCGCGTATGCAAAAGCCGAGCGCCTGTGAAAGCGCTGCCGAAAAAGCCGCCGGTATAATACTGTGTACGAGGTTTCCGATTTGAGACGGGGGAGAGTCGGACTGCACGAATGAAATGTGTACGCCGTCGCACAAGATCGACTCTCCTTTGACGAGCTGCGCGAGTTCCTGTTGAATCGCGATGCGGATCGTGTTTTCGGCGGCGCGCAGTTCGAATACTTGTCCGCAATCGATCGTTATCCAAATTCCTTTGATGCGCTCTTTGTACGTGTAGGGATCCAGCTCGATTTCGACGACGGCGCATCCGAACGAACTCGTATAAAAGGGTGTACCTGAAAAATTTTCTTTGTTCCACAGCTTTTTGATTGCGGGCGGAAGACCTTTTTTTACGGTGATCGGGAGAGCCTGTTTTGCCGCTTTCTTTTTTTCGAGTTCCGTACAGCATTGATGCAAAAGCTGCGTCGTAATGCTCAGGTTGCCGTAGATGCTGCTCGGCGTCGGCAAATCGCTTCCGCCCTGTTCTTCAGGCGATATCGATACGGCGGAGGACGGTACTTTGAGCAGCGACGAGACGAGCTTTGTCCAAATATCCGAAATCGTCGAGGACGGGACCGGAGAGTGAATCGTCACCGTACCGTCTTCTTCGAGCGTCACCGATACCTTTTGTTTTTCCGTAACGAGATCGTTGTTCAGATAGCCCGAACCGCCGAAGGCACAAGCACTTCCGATACCGCGTATGGGGAGGGCGAAAAATGTCTCGAGCGAATCGGACTTTTTGGCCGCATCGATTTTAAATGCGGCGTATTTGCGGTTGTAATCGCTCATTTTGGCGGCATTCGCGATTGCTCCGTCCGCTTTTCCCGTGCGGAACGTAAAGGGCATCGCACGTTCTTTGGAAGACGAGCGCATATTTTTTATGCGGAGTTCGGGCGGCAGCATGTTGAGGCGCTCCGCTATTTGCTGTATGTGATTTTCGATTGCGAAAAAAGCCTGCGCGTCGATAATATCGGCGAACACGGACGTGGGAGAAGAAGGAGAGGTCAAGGCTTTTGCGCTTATTGAAATATTGGGGATATCGTATACGCCGCACGAAGCGATTACGAGGCGGTCGACGATTTCCTGAGCGAATGGATTGCAGTATCCGACGTCGGTTTCGATCGAAATTTTCGTCGCCGATATGGCGCCTTCTTTTGAAACGGCGCTTTCGCACGTGATGGAAGCTGCGACGCCGGGCTTCATAAAAGTTTTGTGTTCTTCGCGGGAAAGCGAAAGTTTTACCGGCTTTCCCGTCAAATATGCAGCGAGAGAAGCTTGGATGACGAGCGTCGCGTTCCGCCACATACCGTTCGCATCGTGCCCCGAAGTGTTTGTTCCCTTTATGACGATACGGTCTTCCGGGATTTTGAGCGACGCGGAAAGAGCGCTTTTGAGATAGAGCGGCCACTGTGTCGGTGCAAAAACCGTGAGCATGCCGTTTTCCGTAAAACAAAACGCGCCGTTCGTTTCGGGCCACGACGGCTGTACGGTATTTTGCACCCATGTACCCGACACGGTGTAATCGGAATTTTTGAATAATGCTTTCGCTTTGTCTTCCGAGAGAAAGCAGCCCGTCTTTACCGTACGTTCCGCGACGACTTCGCGTGTTTTTAGCATGCGTTCGGCAAGGGCTTCGTTCTCTTTTTCAAGTGCGTCGGTGTTTTCTTTTGCAAGCGGAACGGACGTATCCGCCGGATCGTCGATGTGCATCGCGTGGGCGATTTTTAAAAGCTTTTTCGATTCGCTCTTTTCTTTCGGCAGAGTCACCGCAGGCAGCGCATAGCCCTTTGCGACCGAGCGCAGCGCCGATTCGACCGTTGCGCTGTCGAAGGCTATTTCGATTTTGCTCGTCAGCTCGTACACGGTCTCTTCATCGGGGCCGACGATGATGCCGACGGGTTCTCCGAAATACGAAACGCGCTCGGTACAGAATACCGGCGTTTCGGATGTGAGCGTCCGCATCGCGTTTTTTCCGGGAATATCGCGCGCGGTAAAAAATGCATAACCTTCGGGAAGAGCGGGAACGGATATGCCGACGATCGTACCCGACGACACGGGACCTCTCACTAGCGCGCCGTAAAGCATGTCGGGTTTCGTGCAGTCGGTGTAGTATTCGTGGACGACGAGGGGATCTCTCTTTCCCTTTTTGTCGTTTTTCTTTTTTGCTTTGTCAGGCATGGTGTGCCGCTCCTATGGATCCGACCGCTTCGATGACGCTGTCCGTCATATCGCTTGTCATGCCGGGCCACAGCGGAATCGAAATCGTCGACGCGAAACGTTTTTGTGCATTCGGAAAATGTTCTGCACGAAATTCGGGATATAATTTTTTCCAGTACGTAAAATGAAAGAGAGGTATAAAGTGTACCGAAATGCCGATGCCGCGCGATTGCAGTTCTTTGGCAAAGTCGTCGCGGGAAATGGTGAGCACATCCGGTTTTATACGCATAAGGTAAAGGTGCCATGCGTTCCCCTCTCCGTCGGGAGGGACTTCGATAAAGTCGAGTTTTGAAAACGCATCGTTGTATTTTTTTACAACAGCTTTCCGCGCTTCCGAAAATGCGCGGGCTTTTTTCAATTGTTCGATGCCGAGCGCGGCAAGGATATCGGGCAAATTGAATTTATAGCCGCATTCGGCGATGTCGTATTCCCACGAAGCGCGAGAGGACGTATAGCGATCCCATGCCGCTCTGTCCATGCCGTGCATACGCATGAGAGCGATGCGCTTTGCAAGTTCTTCATCACGCACGCACACCATACCGCCTTCACCCGTCGTTATGGTCTTTGTCGCATAAAACGAAAATACGCCCGCGTCTCCGATCGTTCCCGCGTAACCGAGCTTTGTCGGAGAAGGGAAAGAGTGCGCAGCATCTTCTATGACGCGGACATCGTACGCTTTTGCAAGGGCGCATATTTTTTCCATGCGGCACACGTTTCCGGCGATGTGTACCGGCACGATCGCTTTTACTCTCTTTCCCTTTTCGCTTTGCAATACGGCTTCGATTTTTTGCACGTCGATATTGTAGGAATCTTTTTCGATGTCGGCAAAAAACACGTCCGCTCCCAAATGCCTCGCGCATGCGGCGGTCGATACGAAAGTATAGGGCGTCGTGATCACGGCGCTTCCCTTTGTAACGCCGCATGCATCCATCGCAAGGATCATACCGCTCGTGTTGCTGTTTACGGCAAAGCTTTGTACGTTCCGCACGTCGACTGAAAGCGCTTTTCTTGCGCTCCGGACGCCGCTTCCTACAGCGTTCATCATGTCGGAAAAATCGCTTTCAAAGCGCAGCGCGTATTTTCCCGTCGTAAGCCAGCCGCTTTTAATCACTTCGAGCACCGCCCGCTCTTCTTCGATGCCTATAGCGGGTCGGGAAAAGGGTACTTGTATGTCAGCCACGGTTTGCCTCCGCGTAAAAGGCTTTGAGAGAAGGCACGTCCTCGCAAAGTACGGACACGAGATATTGTTTGTTGCGGTATTTTTCTTCTTCGCCTGAAGTACGGAAGCATACGGGATAGAGCTTTTTAAGGAGAGAGCGCAAGTGCGCTTCGGCGTACGGCGTGTTTTTCAAACGCATGATTTTTTTGTACGAAGTTTTTTGTGCTTCTTCTTCGGGAAGCCGTAAGGGTTCGATGGCCCGCTCTCCTTTTCTCGCTCCTGTAAAAACGATGTCGATATCTTTGTACGGCTCGAAACCGCTGAAACGGATGATCTGTTCGGCAAGCTCCGTTATCTTTACGGGCTGTCCCATATCGAGGAGGTAGGACGAACCGTTTTCGCCGACGCCGCCCGTACGCAAGACGAGGGAGCACGCTTCGGGTATCGTCATAAAATAGCGCTCCATCGCTTTGTCGGTGACGGTAACGGGGCCTCCGTTTTTGATCTGTTCCATAAAGAGAGGCAAAATGGAACCGCGCGAGCCGAGTACGTTGCCGAAGCGGACGAACATAAACGATTTTCCGTCCCGCGCTTTATCGGCATAAGAGAGTACGAGTTTTTCGCACAGCATTTTCGATACGCCGTAGACGGAAACGGGACTGACCGCTTTATCGGTCGAAATGAGTACGAAGCGGCGGACGCCGTGAGCGATGCACGCATCGAGAAGATTTTTCGTGCCGAATACGTTGTTTTCGATCGCGGCGACGGGATTTTCTTCCATAAGCGGAACGTGTTTATAAGCTGCGCAGTGAAAGACGACGTCGCATTTCGTGTGCGAAACGATGTAGTCGAGATGATCTTTGTCTTTCATGTCGCCGATGATAGGCACGACCGTCGCTTTTTCGCCGACGCCTTCTTTTTGCAAAAGGTGCAATTCGCGGTCTATTTGATAGATGGAATTTTCGCCGTGCCCGAAGAGGTATAAACGCTCGGCTCCTCCCGACAAAAGCTGACGCGAAAGCTCCGAGCCGATGGAACCTCCTGCTCCCGTAATGCACACACGCTTTCCGCGCAAGTACGAAAGACTTTCTTTCAGCGAAATGGTTACGGGCGTGCGTCCGAGTATGTCCAGCGGATCGATATCTCGCGCCTGTACCAAATGCGCCGTACCGTTTACGATCTGGCTTACGCTCGGAAGAATTTTGATATGCTTGAAGCCGCCCGATTTGAGCGTTTCGTAAATCTCTTTTATCCGTTCGACGCTTGCGCTCGGGATCGCGATGATCGCTTCGTCGCTGTCGGTACACCGCAGAATTTTTGCGATGTCGGCGACCGGACCGAATACCGGAATGCCGTCGAACTCCTGCCCGATGAGCGATTTGTCGTCGTCGAGAAAGGCTGCGACTTTGCCGAATATTTTTTTGCGCTTGATGTCCGAAGCGATGGAAATGCCTGCAAATCCCGCGCCGATTATGTACAAATGCTTGTCGGATCTGTTCACGGTTTTTAATTATAGCACAGCCGTCCGCGTTTTACAATTCGATAATGCAGGCAGGGTACGCGGATGAGTGCATGAACGTCCGTGCGTGCGCTTCAGGGTTCGTTTCGGAGAGCAAGATCGCTCGGAGCGCAAAGGACGCGGCAATAGGGCTGTCTCAAAGGCTCATCCTTTTTCGACAGCCCGTATCCGTTACGGCCTGCACACAACGCGAAGGCCTATATGGTCTTCCACATTTAAAGGATTGCCGCCGTTCCGAAAGGCACGAAGGGCGTTATCTTTGCTGTGCTTATAAGCGCCGCCGCGATAGATACGCACAGTACCCGTAGCAGCGCCGGTATAGTCTTGCGGCAGCGGATTGGACAAATTATCGTACCAATCCCAGCACCATTCCCACACGTTTCCGGCCATGTCGTATAAGCCGTAGTCGTTCGGCTGTTTTTTCTTTACTTCGTGGGTTTTGTTGTTGCTGTTTTCAGAGTACCACGCATAGTTTTTGAGCTCGCTTTCGGTATCGGTTCCCGCCCATTTGTAATCTATACCGCCTTTGGCAGCCCATTCCCATTCTGCTTCGGTGGGCAGGCGGAAGCCGAATGCATTCCACTTTACGTGCGGCACCGTCTTATTTTCGGCATCGGTTTTCGTGTATACGGTGTTAAAAGCGGCGTCGCTGTAATACACGCATTCGCTACCGTCGCCGCCGTTTACCGTTTCGGTAAGCTCATTGCAAAATGCAATACATTCAAACCAGTTTACATTCTCGACCGGACGTTTTCTCTGTTTTTCGCCGCTTTCAGGTTTATTTTGAAAACTGCTCGGATTACCGCCCATCACCGCTTGCCACAGCTCCTGCGTTACTTCGGTTTCTCCGATGTAATAAGCGGAAAGGCTTACCGTGTGCGGTTTGTTCTGGTTTTCTTCGTCACGGCCGAGAGTACCGTTCGTTACAGCGGCAATGCTCTTCATCGTAAAGCTTACGCCGTCTACCGTGTAGGTTTTGTCTGAAGTACCGCCTCCGCCGTCCGAACAGCTTGCAAAAATAAGCGCGCCTGCAATCAGTACGGTTGTGGCGAGCGCCGCGGCTCCTCTAAAGACGTGTGCCTTTTTGTTGCTTGTTTTCATAAACAACTCCTCTATGCTTTTTTAAGGGGAAAGTCTCCCTTAGACCCCGTTTTCATAAGGGCAGGACGACACCCCCGTTCAGGGCAGTTTCTTCCCGACCCCATCCTTCTTCCTGCACTGCTTAGGACGCTGCTCTAAGAACCCGGCGGATAAAGGCAGGCAAGTATATGCGGAATGCTCGGTTTCCGAATCTTGCAATGGAAAAATCTGCGTGTGTTTTCTCCATAAAAAAAGTTTTCCAGTCGGCGATTTTTATCGTAATTTTTTGATAAAAAAATAAAAAAACGCACGGAGACGGGATGTCCTTCGTGCGTACGGTGCGGTGTGTATATTGTGTGCCCATTATGTGCGGGCGGTCGGTGTGCGGCGGATGAGCGGAAAAGACCCTTAGCGGAGAAGCGGAGAAGCGGAGAAGCGGAGAAGCGGAGAAGCGGAGAAGCGGAGAAGCGGAGAAGCGGAGAAGCGGAGAATTTTGCCGCGCCCGCGAAGACCTGTCAAGCATTCTGTTGCAAGATTTTTGCAGACGGACACCTGCACATACGCGGAAAGCGGAGGAAAGATGTGTTATGCGCTCTCTCATAAGTTCAGTATACGGCATATAATAATGATTGACAAGGGTAAGTTTGCGCAGCATCCGAATACAGCGAACGAATCGTTTTGCAAAATCCGACACTGCATCCGTGTCGTGCATCGATTGTGCGGTTTACAGATGATTTTCAAATGGAGTATTCCGTTTTGCCCTGCTGAAGGAGATAGCGGACGAGTACATGAACGGAGCGAGCGGAAAACGACGGTTTTGCGTTCGGAAGAGGGGGTAGCAAAAAAGACCGGAGCGCTCGGCGCGAGGACTTTGGAGCGAGGGGGAGACTTCCCCCGCCTGTAAAAAAATCTAAACAAGCCTTTCTTTTATTCCGATTATAGTAGTGTGAATATGTATAGTTTAGGGAGGAATCCGTGAAAAAAATATCACTCGTTTTGTGCGCCGCGATTTTCGGCACAGTTTGCTCTTGGGCGACGGAGCTTTCGTTTCAAGTCGTTCAGCACAATGATGCGCTCGATACGGTGAGTGAACAAACGCTTGTCATCGAAGATCAGATTCTCGATTATTTTTTTAATTTAGGCGATATCGTTACGAACGAACCGGCTCTTGCGGCTGTCGTCGAAGATGCCGAGGGCTTGCGGAAAACGGCGTACGAGATTGCAGCGTCGGGCGGTGCCGAATATTTTATACAGCTCAGGCTTTTTTACGGCGGAAAAGGATCGAAGGATTCTGCAAATATATCGCTTAAAAATCTTGTGCATGTGCAGTGGACGATTACCGATACGGCGAGCGGCGAAAAAATTGCCGACGTAAAAACGAAAGTCCGGAAACCCGCATCGGGCCGCACCGATGCCGAAGGCGTAAAAGAATACGCCGCTTCCGTCGCCGATGCGATGAGAAAAGAATTGCGTAAGGAAATCGATAAAAAATCGAAACGCTGACAAGAGACGAGGATACGCCATGTCGAAAAAAATCAATTTATTTTTCTTATTGATAAGCTGCCTGCTCTTTACTTCGTTCAGCCCTTCGCTTGACGGCCGGGCAGTCGTTGCCGATTCCGGTGTGCTTCCCGAAGGTTATTTTGCAAAAACCGTCGGCTATCTTCCGGGCGACAGCATTATCGTGTCGAACTTCGCCGCGGGAAAAACGCTCGATATCCTCGTCGTCGGTTCTCTCGATCAATCCGAAGGAGTTGCGATCCTTTTATCGCCCGAAGCTGCCGCGGAACTGGGTATCGTAAAAAATTCGAACGTAATCGTAAAGCTCACAAAGCGGAGCGGCGAGCTCGACGAAGCGGTATCGGGAACTGCCGTTATCGCCCAAGGTGAGACCCTTTTTCCCTCGGAAGAAAACACGGAAAGTACCGCTGCAGACAGCGGATTTGACGGAATCGACTCGGCCGAAAGTGAAGATAAAAGCGGAGAGGAATCGCCGCTTGTTTCGGGTGATGAGACTTTGATTGCCGAAAGCGCAGATGATGCCGAACAAGCCGAAGGCGACGTTCAAAACGACGAAGGCGAAGTCGATAAGGCGGAAAGCGATGCTGTGCAATCTGTTTCCGATGAACGCGTTACGGACGAACCGGCCGTTACGGAAGAGAATGATGAAAACGGCGGATACGTCGCGGATGAAACGGACGCCGTCGCCGAAAGTGCCGAAAGCGTAAACGATAAGTTTATTACGGAAGACGAGGGAAGTCCGGCTGACGACGGCAGCGAAGCTTTTTCCGAAGCGATAAGTGAAATCGAAGAAGAAAAGCCGTCCGATGAAAAAATAATCGCGGAAGACGTTCCCGAAGAGAGGGACGAAGGATCCGAAGCGGTAACGGATGACATACCGGCGGAAGCCGCGACGATTTCCGATGAGCGCGTGACGGACGAACCGGTCGTTACGGAAGCCGATGATGAAAACGGCGAACGCTCGCCTGTGCAAACGGATATACCCGCTGAAAGCGAAGCCGTCGCCGAAACGGCCGTTGAAGCGGAAGAAAAAGTTTCGGAAGATGAAAAAATCATAGCCGAAGATATACCCGAAGACGCGGGGAAAACTCCCGAAACGGTATCGGAAGCCCTACAAGCCGAAACTGAAGAGGAAAGGGGCGTAACGGACGAACCCCTTGTGACGGAAGCCGAAACGGATGAAACGCTTGCGCCGACGGAAGAAAAGGCGCTTGCCGAAAGCGTGCCTCCTGCCGAAGAAGCGCCTGCCGATGAAAAAATCGCCGCCGACGTTCCGCCTGAAGAAGAGCGGGATATTGCAAGCGAGACAATCGAAGAGCGCGCTGAACTTCCCGCAGAAGAAAAAACGGAAACGCTTGTCGCCGAAACGATCGAAAGCGATAAATCCGCCGACGATAAAGCGTATAGTGCGATCGTACTTTCAAATACGGACGATTCGGAAAGCGTAACCGAAAGCAGCGTTCAAACGTCGGATGAAGTCCGTAAGGCCGAAAGCGTACAAATCGAATCCGTCAGCGAAGTGAGCACCGTACAAAGTACCGTTTCTTCATCGCGCGATTCGGGAACAGCGGCATCGATAGCGCGCGAATACGGCGCACGTACGGCGGAAAATCTTTCGTCGCTCGACAAAGGAACCTATTACGTGCAGATAGCTTCTTTTGCGAATCCGTCCAATATCCGCGAAACGCTTGCCAAATACGGCCGCGATTATCCGGTAACGCTCGTACCTCTCGCATCGAAAGCGGCGACGCAGGTTATGATCGGTCCGCTTTCCGTAGACGAATACGCGGTCGTTTTGGAGCGTTTTAAGTTGTACGGTTATAAAGATGCGTTTGTCCGGAAAGTCCGCTGATTTCGTGCGGAGTTCGGATTCATTAATAATTATTAAAAAGCCGCCTCGTTCGAGGCGGTCTTTTTTTATCGATAGCGGTTATTTTACTTCGTATATCCAGCCTTGCGGCGCGGGGATGTGTCCCATCTGTATGCCTGTGAGCGTGTCGTACAGTTTTTGGAGTACGGGGCCCATACCGTTTTCGCAGGCGGAAAAGCGTATATCCCTGCCGTGATCGTATACGCTGCACACGGGGGAGATGACCGCCGCCGTTCCGCACAAGCCGCATTCGGCGAACGATGAAAGTTCCTTTTTGTCGACTTTCCGCTCTTCGACGGGGATATGCAAGATGTTTTCGGCTATGTAGACGAGTGACCTCCGCGTAACGGAAGGAAGGATCGTATCCGATTTCGGCGTGACGATTTTACCGTCCTGCGTGATAAAGAGGATATTGGCGCCTCCCGTTTCTTCGATAAACGTATGAGTCGCGGGATCGAGATAGATGTTTTCGGCGAATCCGTTTTTATGCGCGTCGACGATATTGTGCAGGCTCATCGCGTAATTGATACCCGCTTTGATGTCGCCCGTTCCGTGAGGGGCTGCGCGATCGGAGTCGGAAACGCGCACGGCGATCGGTTTGACGCCGCCTTTAAAATAGGGGCCTACGGGAGTGACGAAAATGCGGAACTGGTATTCGTCGGCGGGCTTTACGCCGATGACGGGATTCGCACCGAACATATAGGGGCGAACGTAAAGCGTCGCGCCGCTTCCGTAGGGCGGCACATAAGTTTTATTTGCTTTTACGACGGCGAGAACGGCTTCGACGAATTTTTCTTTCGGAAATACGGGCATTTCAAGACGTTCGCACGAACGCTCCATGCGCTCGGCGTTTAAGTTCGGTCGGAACGTAACGATGCGGCCGTCTTCCGTTCTGTATGCTTTGAGACCTTCGAAACAGGTTTGCGCATATTGCAGGACGCCTGCGCATTCGGAAAGAGAAACCGTATCGTCGGAAACGAGTTTGCCGGCGTTCCATTTGCCGTTTTTGAATTCGGCGACGAAGCGCTTGTCCGTTTTCATGTAGCCGAAGGGGAGATTTGCCCAGTCGATTTTTTTGATCGATTTTTTCGCCGCGGTTTTTGCCGCCGGCTTTTTAACGTTCTTTTTTACCGCTGCGGATTTTTTTGCCGTTTTCTTTTCGGACGTTTTTTTCGGAGCGGCCTTTGCCGTCGTCCGTTTTTTTGATACGGAGGATTTTTTTATCGCCGTCTTTTTCGTACCGGGTTTTGCCGTCTTTGCCGATTTTTTTACCGCTTTTACCGTCGCCATATTCACGCTCCAAAAATGTACACCCGCCGTTTTGCCGCCGCGGACGTATTAATAAAAATTAATATATTTTAGCGCGCATACCCGTTTTTTTCAATATCAGACTTCATCAACCAATTCCGGGCAGTGCGCGACATTTTTTTTTAAATATGATAGAGTATACTATCTTATGGTACGTTTTACGTGGGAAGAGATCGAAAGCATTGCCGCAGGAAAAACTGCGCCGCCTGATATATTTGCGCGCGGTACGGCGCTCACGGTCGGAAATTTCGACGGCCCGCATATAGGGCACGATTCGCTGTTTGCCCGCGTCCTGAGCGAAGGGGAAAAATGCGCTCTTACTCCCGGCGTCGTCGCGTTTAAGCAATCGCTCGGCGCTTTTAAATCAAAGGGATTTTACGAAGGCGATCTTTCGACGCTTGCACAGAGGCTTTCGGTCATAGAAGGGCGGGGCATGGCGTTCGCGATACTGATTGACTTTTCCGATAAATTCGGTAAAATAGAGGGACACAGTTTTTTATCGATGCTCGCGCGCGGCTGCGGCATGAAATTCATTGCGGAAGGCTGGGATTTCCGCTGCGGTTACCGCGGTGCCTACGGTATGAAAGAAATCCGCGCATTTTCCCGTGAAAGCGGCATCGTTTCGGAGTTTCCGGAACCGACGCTGTACGAGGGAGAGCGTGTAAGCTCTTCGCTTATCCGTTTGCGCATTTTCGAAGGCGACATCCGTTCGGCCGAAGCCATGCTCGGCAGAAAATACGCGCTCGACTGTTCCGCTTCCGTTTGGAAAAGGGACGGAGACGCGCTTACGGCCGAACGAAGCGCTTTTGTGCAAGTGCTGCCCGAACACGGTACTTACGGCGTTCGCGTCATAGCCGACGGATGCGTTTCGGAAGCCCGCTTTACGGCAGAATCTCATATCCTTTGCCTTGAGAATTTGCAAAAAGACGTGCGGCATATAAAGGCTGTAGAATTTATAAGAACGATAAAAGAATAGGAGTATACGAATGGCACTCTCGAAAGAAGCGGCATCCGCCGTTATCGCAAAATACGGTGTAAACGAACACGACACCGGCAACACAAAAGTGCAGGTCGCCCTGCTTACCGAACGCATCCAGCAGCTTACGGAGCACGAACGCGCTTTTCCGAAAGATAAAAGCGCAAAGCGCGCGCTGCTGAAAATCGTCGGTGCTCGGCGGAAGCTCTTGAAATATTTTGAGCGGACGAACCTCGAAGCGTACCGCTCTCTTATCAAAGAGCTCGGTATCCGTAAATAACGCAAGCAAAAAAGCCTGCATGACCGCTTGCTCGGGCGGCGCAGGCTTTTTTTATAGCATCGATCGGTTATCGATTTGAATTCCGGTCATTTTATGCGTCGATTGAATTTTGAAAATAAGCCGAATTGTGCGGATGCGGATTCCGACCGTATGCCGCCCATTATTAATTTTATTAATTATTAATTTCGGAAAAGAACGACAAAGAATTGAGAACGGTAAAATGAAACGCTGAAATAGCGCGTTTCGTTTTACTTCGAGTTTTCTTTTGAAAACTCGTGATGTACGTGTGCGCCGCTCGAAACTTCGCGCTTACGCGCTTGTTGCGAGTCCCGCGCACGAATGCGGCATCTTCGGAAGTTGACATTTTCTGCAATGCCGCATTTTTAGGAAGGACAAGATGGTACAAAGAGTAACTGCGAGAGTCGGAGACGCCGACTTGATTTTGGAGACAGGAAGGATAGGCAAACAGGCGAACGGCTGCGTATTCGCTCAGTGGGGCGGAGCTGCCGTCATTGCGACGGTGTGCGCATCGCACGATGCGGTGGAGGGTATGGATTATGTTCCGGTCACCGTCGACTACAACGAAAAATTTTACGCTGCGGGAAAGATTCCCGGCGGCTTTGTAAAGCGGGAAGGGCGCCCGAAAGATAAAGAAATCCTCGTATCGCGCCTTATCGACCGGCCGATGCGGCCTCTGTTCGAAATGGCGTTCGGACGCGAAATTCAAATCGTGCCGACCTGCGTTTCCGCCGACGGCGTTCACACGCAGGATATCATTGCGGTTATCGCGGCGAGTGCTGCGGTGACGATTTCGGACATTCCGTTTCACGGCCCCGTTGCCGCCTGCCGCGTCGCATATTTGAACGGCGAATACGTCGTCAATCCGACATTCGCTCAAATCGAAAAGGCCGATTTGGAAATCGTCGTCGCGGGTACAGCCGAGGGCTTTACGATGGTCGAAGGCGGCGCGAACGAAGCGTCGGAAGACGTGATGCTCGGCGCGCTCGAAAAAGCGCAGGGCTTTATCACGGAGATGTGCCGACTGCAGGAAGAGCTGCAAAAATTGTGCGGCAAAGAAAAGCTTCCGCTCGCGCCTCTTTCGGTGACGCTTGCAAATGCGGAAGCGATCGAAGCCGAAGCGACGCCGCTCATGAAAGAAGCGTGTTTCCGCGACGGCAAAGCGGAAAGAAGCGCCGCAGTCAAAGCGGTCAAAAATAAAATCGCCGAAAAATACGCCGAACAGCTTTCGGACGAAGTGCAGAAAAAACTTTTCGGTGCGCTCATGGAAGATATCCAGTATAAACTGCTTCGAAAAGCGATCCTCGATGAGGGCGTGCGCATAGACGGGCGCAAGTGCGACGAAATCCGCCCGATCACGTGCGAAATCAACGTGCTGCCGCACCCGCACGGTTCCGCGCTCTTTACGCGCGGCGAAACGCAGTCGCTTGCGGTGACGACGCTCGGCACGACGCTCGACGAACAGGCGTACGACGATATCGACGGAAACAGAAGCGAACACTTTATCCTGCACTACAATTTCCCGCCGTATTCGGTCGGAGAAGTCGGCAGGCTTATGACCGGCCGCCGCGAAATCGGACACGGAAACCTCGCCCGCCGTTCGCTCGCGCCTATGGTGCCGGGTAGAGACGAATTCCCGTATACGATCCGCGTCGTTTCGGAAATCATGGAATCGAACGGTTCGTCTTCACAAGCGTCTACTTGCGGCGGTTGTCTTTCGCTGCTTGCCGCGGGCGTGCCGATGAAAAAGATGGTCGCGGGCGTCGCGATGGGTCTCATCACCGACGGACCGAAATACGAAAAGTATAAAATCCTTTCCGACATCCTCGGTGAAGAAGATCACTTGGGCGATATGGATTTTAAAGTTGCGGGAACGAAAGACGGCATCACCGGTTTCCAGATGGACATAAAGATCGCGGGCGTTACGACCGAAATCATGCGTGAAGCGCTCGCACAGGCAAAAGCCGGCCGACTCCATATTTTATCGATTATGGAAAAGACGATCGATAAGCCGCAGCCGATCAGCCGCTATGCGCCGAAGATCATTTCCATGAAAATTCCCGTCGATAAAATCGGCGCGCTCATCGGACCGGGCGGAAAAAATATCAAAGCGCTCTGTGCGGAATACGATGTTACGATCAACACGGATGACGACGGAACGGTTACGATTTACGGAAAGACGGGGAATGCCGCCGAAGAAGCGAAAAAAGCCGTCAAAGGCATCACCGAAGATCCGGAAGCGGGAACGATCTACAACGGAACCGTCAAGCGCATTATGGACTTCGGCGCTTTCGTTGAAATCCTCCCGGGAAAAGAAGGGCTTTGCCATATTTCAAAGCTTTCGCATTCCCGCGTCGAAAAAGTTACCGATGTGCTTAAAGAAGGCCAGCAGATTCCCGTAAAGCTGCTCGAAGTCGATAAGATGGGACGGCTGAATCTTTCGTACATCGACGCGCTCGACGAACAGGCGAAATAACGAACGAGGAAAGAACCGTGACAAAACCGGTCGCTATTGCGTGTACCGCGCTTCCGGGCGCTCTTCTTCCCGAATACAAAACGGAAGGAGCCGCGGGCGCGGATATATCCGCGTTTCTTCCGTCTCCCGTAACGATAGAGCGCGGCGCATTTGCGCTCATTCCGACGGGCTTGTGCTTTGCAATTCCCGAAAGTTTTGAAGCGCAAGTGAGGCCGCGTTCGGGGCTTGCGGCAAAATCGGGCGTTACGGTTTTAAATGCGCCCGGTACGATCGACAGCGACTACCGCGGTGAAGTGAAAGTCATCCTCGTCAATTTCGGAAAAGAACCCTTTGTCGTGCAAAACGGCGACCGCATCGCGCAAATCGTTATTGCACCCGTTACGCAGGCGAATTTCATCAAAGCGGATTTTCTCGATGAAACCGTACGCGGGGAGGGCGGCTTCGGTTCTACCGGAGTGAACGTATGAAGCGCCGAAGCGCCGATTCGGACGGCCCGTATTTTTCCGCGTTTCAAAGGTATCTTTCCGCATTAAAAAATCGTTTTACCGCTTTTATGGCGGATGTGCGGACAAAATTTTTCGCCGATTCTCTCCGCTCCCACGTTCTTACCCGCTATCTCGTGCGCGAGCTTTTACTGTATTTTTCCGTTGCATTTTTATTTTTCTTTACGATTTTTTTTGTCAATCAGATTTTGCTCATCGCGGAACATATTTTGCGGCAGGGCGCTCCCGTGTGGGACGTCGTCAAGCTTATGACGTACAGTCTTCCGTTTATCGTCGCGCAGTCTTCACCCTTTGCCACTCTTGTCGGCTTTCTCATGTGTTTGGGGCGATTTATGAGCGACAACGAAATTATTATTTTCAGGGCGTCGGGTTTCAGCTATGTTCACATTTTGTGCCCGGTACTCGTTTTGGGTCTCGCCATTTCGATCGCATCCTTTTTCGTAAACGATTATCTTTTGCCTCTCGGCACGATCCGCTACAATCGTCTGCGCCGCATGATTTTATCGTCGAACCCTGCCGTCGCTCTCGACTCTCATTCGGTAAAGCGGCTCAACACGGCGACGCTCGTTACCGGAGATGTGTCCGACACGAAAGTTTCCGATCTCGTCATCATCGATATGGGAAGCGACGGAAAAATGCGAATCATCTCTGCCGGAGAGTCGGAACTGAAATCCGTGCGCAAAGAAGGCGTGCTCATGCAGCTTACGATGACGGATGCCCTCGCGCTTTTTTTTAACGTCAATTCGTTTTCCGATTACGATTTGCTTTCATCCGACAGGGTGACGTTCAATCTTTTTGAAAGCGCTTTTTTCAGCGACGGCGGAAGTACGAGTCCGCGTGAAATGACGTCTTACGATTTGGGAAGGGCGCTGCGCGATATGCGCAAAGACGCTTCCTCCGACAAGCGCACGCTCAATAACTATACGCTCGAATACAATAAAAAATTTTCACTGCCGTTCGGCTCTTTCTTTTTCGCGCTCCTCGCGCTGCCGCTTGCATTTTTGTTCGGCAGGCAAAACGGACAGACGATCGGTATGATCGTCGGAATCATCATCAGTTTTTTATATTGGACGATGATGATACTCGGACAGTATGCGTCGAGCAGAAACGGCTTTAACGGATTTTGGAGCATGTGGATTCCGAATATCGTTACGGGCGCGGCGGGGGCGGCGTTTTATATTGCGCTGAAAAAGCGATGACGCTCGTAAAATATTTATTTAAACGGTTTTTACCCGTCTTTTTAGGCGCCGTATTTTTTTCGGCGATCGTTTTAAATCTCGTCGATCTTTTGATGAACTTGTGGCGTTATATTCAAAATCAAGTACCGGCTTCCGTCGTGTTTAAAATCATGGCGCTCTATACGCCGAAGACGATTTGGTACGCCGTTCCCATGGGTATCCTCTTTGCCTCATCATATACGCTGAGCGCCCTCTATGCGAACAACGAGCTTACGGCAATTTTTGCGTCGGGAGTTTCGCTTTTCCGTTTTACGGCTCCGCTTTTGCTTTTGTCGCTCGCTTTGAGTTTCGGTTTGTTTTTTCTCGACGACGCGCTCGCCGTCACTACCTATGCGCAAAAACAAAATCTGCAAAGCACTGCTCTGAATCAGGAAAAAACGCTCGATAACGACGCGATCGTCATACTCGCAGAGCGGGGAAACCTCATTTACAAAGCGGCCGTCTATGATGATGAGCAAAAGAGGCTCTACGATTTGTATTGTATTTTTCGAGACGGCGATAAAAAACTTAAAGCCGTCATCCATGCCGATTCCGCGCTGTGGGATACGGACTGCTGGAGACTGCAAAACGCGGTACAGTTTTCGCTTTCGGGAGAAACGGTTATAAAAGGAGCACCCGATGCCGCTTTTACTTCCCGCCTTTCCGAACCCTTCGAAACGTTTCGGAACAATGTCGTTTCGGTCGAAGAGGTTACGGTGCGCGAAGCGAAAGAATATATCGAACACTTGATGCGGACGGGGCTGCCGTTCGGAGAGGCGCTTTCGCTGTACTACAAAAAGTTTGCATTTCCGTTTATCGTGTTTATCGTCGTCTTTCTTTCAATCGGTCTTTCCGGGCGATCGAGAAAAAACGTCATGCTCATAAGTCTCGCGCTTTCGATAGGAGCTGCGGTTTTGTTTTACGTTACGCAGATGATCACGATGCTCCTTGCAAAGTTCGGTTATATTACAGCCTTTCCCGGAGCGTGGTTTCCGGTTATCCTGTTTATCATAATGAGCGCCCTCCTTTTGCGCTTTACGAGGACATAAAAGTGAATATTTTTGAAGTGCGCCGTACGAGCTCCGACGGCTCGGCGCGGACGGGGCTGTTGACGCTGCCGCACGGTACTGTCCGAACTCCCGTATTTATGCCGGTCGGAACGAACGCGACGGTAAAAGCCGTGTCGAAAGAATCGCTCGAAGAGATCGGATTTGAAATCATCCTCGCCAATACCTACCACCTCTTTTTGCGCCCCGGTCCGGATTTGATAAAAGAAGCGGGCGGGCTCCACGGCTTTTCGAAGTGGCAAAAAAATTTTCTCACCGATTCCGGCGGTTTTCAAGTGTTTTCGCTTGCAAAGCTTCGGAAGATCGGTGCCGAAGGCGTCGCCTTTCAAAGTCACATTGACGGTTCGCGGCACTTTTTTACTCCCGAAAACGTCGTTGAAACGCAGGCGAAATTCAACAGCGATATTCAAATGCAGCTCGACGTGTGTACGGGCTGGAATGAAGGCAGAAAAGAAGCCGAGCGCGCTTTGACGATTACGACGGATTGGGCGAAGCGGGCGCTTTCCGCATGGAAGCGGGAGACCGAGCGCGGCTATCGCGGTTTTCTCTTTCCCATCGTTCAGGGTAATTTTTTTGAAGATCTCCGCAAAGAAAGCGCTCTCTTCGTTTCGTCTCTCGATACGGCGGGCATCGCGATCGGCGGTCTCTCCGTCGGAGAGCCCGCTGAAGACTTTGTGCGCTTTTTGCGCTATACGGTGCAATACTTACCCGAATCGAAACCGAAATACGTTATGGGAATCGGTACGCCCGAATACATACTCGAAGCGGTCGCTTCCGGCATCGATATGTTCGACTGCGTGCTTCCGACACGCAACGCGCGGAACGGTTCGTACTTTACGCACGACGGCATGCTGTCGATAAAACAGGAACGCTTTGCGCGCGATTTTTCTCCGATAGATGCCGAGTGCACATGCAAAGTGTGCCGCACCTATTCCCGCGCCTATCTCCGCCATCTTTTCAAAGAGCAGGAAATACTGAGCGCGATGCTTTCATCGTATCACAATCTCTATTTTCTTCACGCGATGATGGGCGAAATCCGTAACGCGATCGAAGAGAACAGGTTTTTAGAGTATAAGCGCGATTTTCTTGCGCGATTCGGCGCCGGAACCATCCGATAATACCGGTGACGGATAATAAATCGACGGATCGAGGATTGCCTATGAAGATACACTATGCCGCAGCAGCCCTGTCCTTTTTTGTGCTGCAGCCCTTTTGCCGAGTTCCCGGCGCTATGAACGCTTCGGCTTTTGCCCAAAGCGCATCGAATGCTTCGGCTCAAAGCGCGGCACCTGCCGGCACTTCGATCGAAGAGATTTCCCGAAACAAAAAAGCCGTCACCATACCTCAAGCAAAGCGCCCGGCCGCTCCCGACAGGGAAAAAAGCGAAAAAGCCGCTCTTTCCGATAAAGGCCCCGATACCGTAAAAGAATACCGCGATACGTTCCGCTACGGCGTATCGCCCGAAATCACGTCGCTTTTGCAAAAGTGCATCGACAACGACGATCCCCGCTTTTCGGACGATGCGTACGATTTATTTCAGACGACGCGCTCTTCGCAAGTGCGTGAAAAGATTCTCGAATACTTTACGCATTTGAAAGATCCGTGTTTGGAAGATTATGCCGTCGGCGTTTTGGATGATCCCTACGATATTAAAAACAGCACGGTCGAAGCGGTGTTCCGCTATGTTTCCGCGGTAAAGTGTAAAGAGGCGCTTCCCGCAGTTCTCGCTCTTTTGGATACGGACAGCGACGCGTATTTTCAAGCTGCGCTTACGACGATCGGAGAAATCGGGGAACCGGAAGAAGCTCGGTACCTTGCCGGCTATATCGACCGCGATGATTTGACCGTGCCGCAAAAACAAGCGCTTGCGCGCGTGCTCGGAAAACTGCATGCAAGTGAAACGTGGGAGAAGCTCGTTTCGATTGCGCAGAATGAAGACGAAAACGCTTTTGTACGGATGTATGCAGCGGAAGCGATCGGCGCGATGCAAAAAAGCGAATCGATTCCTATCCTCGCCGAACTCTACGAATCATCCGATCCGAATTTCCGTCAGTACGTGATCAAAGGATTGTCTCACTATCCCGGAAGCGGAGAGGCGAAAGAAGTGATCATGCAGGGAATCCGCGACGAACACTACAAAGTCCGCCTCGAAGCGATAGCCGCGGTAAAAAAACTCAAATTTACCGAAGCGTCTCCGTACCTTGTCTATCGCGCAAAAAACGATAAAGAAAAAGTCGTCAAAAATGCATGCTACGATGCCCTCGCATCCCTCGGCACGAAAGACGGAAACTCCTATCTTATCGAAATCGTCTCCGATCCGAAGTCAGGCGATACGGCAAAGGCGGATGCGGCGAAAGCGCTCGCTTCTCAAGGATCGGTCGGAGAAAAAGAGCTGGTCGTTCTTGCCGGAGAGACGCTCAAAGACGATAGACGGAAGCAGCTGCGCTACGCGCTCGGAAAACTTTTCGCCCAATACGCGAGAGCGGGCTATGCGGATATCTGCCGCGATTTTTTGCTTTCAAAAGATGCGGCGACGGTGAGTCTCGGGCTCGATATGTACGCTAAAGCGAAATACGCTTCGGCATATTCTGCCGTCGCCTCTCTTGCGAACGATAAAAAATCGGGGACGAACGGTACGCGAGCTCGGAAGATTCTCGGCATGAGTGAAGAGTAGGCGGCGATTGACTTACTCGCGTTTACAGCGGGGGATGATTGCCTTATCGATAAGGCGATATTGCAAGAGCGGTATTTGATGCTGCGATTCGGCATTGCCGGTCATTTGCACGGCACTGCTCGGAATTTATGAGATAAGTCGAAAGTCGAAAAACGATCGAGTTGTTTTTCTTTTATCCGCACATAAATTCCTCCGCACTGCTCGGAATTTATATGATAAGTCGAAAGGCGAAAAACGACCGCGTCGTTTTTCTTTTATCCGCGCGGAGGCTTTCATACCTCATCCTTTCGGATGCCATAAAAGGTATGAAAGCCGACTGCAATTCCTTATGAGGACGCAAAGCGCGGCGTTTACGCGCGTTTTGTGATAGGAGACGCACATAAATTCCTCCGCACGGCTCGGAATTTATGAGATAAGTCGAGAGGCGAAAAACGGCTGGGCCGTTTTTCTTTTATCAGCATATAAATCCCTCCGCACTGCTCGGAATTTATATGGTAAGTCGAGAGGCGAAAAACGGCTGGGCCGTTTTTCTTTTATAGGAGACGCTCGCAAATCCTGTGCACTGCTCGGAATTTATATGATAAGTCGAGAGGCGAAAAACGGCTGGGCCGTTTTTCTTTTATAGGAGACGCACATAAATTCCTCCGCACGGCTCGGAATTTATATGATAAGTCGAGAGGCGAAAAACGGCTGGGCCGTTTTTCTTTTATAGGAGACGCACATAAATTCCTCCGCACGGCTCGGAATTTATATGATAAGTCGAGAGGCGAAAAACGGCTGGGCCGTTTTTCTTTTATAGGAGACGCACATAAATTCCTCCGCACGGCTCGGAATTTATATGATAAGTCGAGAGGCGAAAAACGACTGGGCCGTTTTTCTTTTATCCGCATATAAATCCCTCCGCGCGGCTCGGAATTTATGCGATAAGTCGAAAGTCGAAAAACGATCGAGTCGTTTTTCTTTTATAGGAGACGCTCGCAAATCCTGTGCACTGCTCGGATTTGCTTACTCTTAACTTTCATACAGCGAGTGGAGGGCACGGTATACGCGGTTCGCTTTTTCTTTTTGCGCTTCGGTAAAGTCGGCGTTTACGTCGTCGCTTAAGAGTTCGAGCGATGAAAGGCTTTCGTTGAGCGCCGTGGTAAAGCCGCGCGACACTTTAAACCAATAGGTGCCGTTGCCGTCGGTAAAGAGGCACACGAAGCCGTACTCTTTACTCTTTTGTTTTGCGACCGCCACTCCCAGCACGATGTCGAGTGCATCGGAAAGGCGTGCGGATGAGCCTTCATCGGCAAGGCTTATGTTGAGTTTTTTGTCGAATTTGTTTTCCGGCATCGGAGAGAGTGAAATCGATTTTGCAAGTTTTAAAGCAAGTTCGAGCTTTTCGCCGTCGAGCAGCGTATAGCCGTTTTCAAAGAGTATTTTGCAGCGGAGTCCTCCGACCTGTTTTACAAGGCTTTCGTCAGTTTCGTTTTTTGCCGCCTTTATAAAAGCTTTGTAGGGTAAAAATACAGTCTTTTTGCCTTTTATCTTTTTAAGGGCGAACGTTTCTCCGCCGAACGAAACGCACTCTTCGTCTTTTATCTCTTTAATAATTTTTTTCGGTTTTCCGTTTTCGTCTTTCGCCTTTTGTTTCGGGGAAAGGATATCCGTTTCGCGTGCTTGGGTTTTACGCGTACATTTTTTTTCAAGTTTTTCGCGCAGCGAAGGATCGATCGCGTCGAGCAGAGTCCTCGTCAGGGGAGAGACGCTCATGGCAAACATGCGTGACGTGCGCACGATTTCCCCTGCGACGATGTACAGCGGATCGGTTCGGAACATGCTGCTTCCCGGATGGATGCAGATGTGTTCGGTCGTCAGCGTTTTGTAATTGTCTTTTCCTTCGCGCACGCACACGAACTGCATCATGCCCGCGGCTATGCAGCACAGATAATCGCTCATAGTCCCGCCTCCGGTGATCGGGATTTGCATGTCGGCGACGATCTGCGAAAGCTGTATGTCTATGTTTTCGATTTCCGCCATAACGCGCTCGTCAAGAAAACTGTTTTTGCAAAAGCGCGCTTTATTCGAAGCGCCGCGGTACGCGCGGAAGATGTGCAGGTAGGAAACGAAGTCGCCCTGCACGTCGCGGAACGCGTGGTGTGCACGGCGCGCTTCTAGCTCTTCTCCGGGGGGAAGCACGAAGGGGGAATTGGCCGAAAGAAAAGAGGCTGCGACGAGAGCTTCTTCGAGAACGGAGGGATATTTCATAATCGCTTCGACGATGATGCGGCTTATCCTCGGTTCGAGCGGAAATTCGACCATGAGTTTTCCGATCGAAGAGAGCGTATTGTCTTTCGTTATCGCTTTCAGCATAACGAGCGTATCGATTGCGCCTGCGATCCCTTCGCGGGAAGGCGGGGAGAGAAAGTTGAAGTCGTAAAAATTCGTAATGCCGAGTTCGGCCATGCGTAAAACGACTTCGCTCAAATCGGTGCGGTAAATCTCTTCGGTCGTGTACATTTCGCGCGTTTCGTAATCTTTGCGCGGATAAAGGCGGTAACAGCTGCCGGGGCACGTGCGTCCCGCCCTTCCTTTTCGCTGATTGCACGACGCTTTCGAAACGGCCGTTTCGACGAGGCTCGACGTGTACGTGTGCGGATTGTAAAAATTGAGCTTTGCCAGTCCCGAATCGATGACGGTCGTAATGTCGCTTATCGTGACGGACGTTTCCGCGATATTCGTGGAAATTATTATTTTCTTTTTTCCGAACGGGGGAGGGGCGAAAACGCGTTCCTGTTCTTCTTTCGGAAGCCTGCCGTAGAGCGGCAGCGTGTGGATTTTCCGTGCGAAGGGCGAACGGTCCAGACGGAAAAGGCAGTCTTTAATAATTTTTTCTCCCGGCAAAAAAATCAAAATGCCGCCGTCGATTCTGTTGTCGAGGACGCGCTCGACCGTGTTTTCGATTTTCGTTAAAAGCGCGTCGCATGCGGCGTCCGATACGGTGCTTGCGGAGACGGCCGGCGGATCGTATACGAGAGTAACGGGAAAGGTAACCGTGTCGATCGTAACGATGGGGCATCCGTCGAAGTAGGATGAAAAGGCTTCGGCGTTCATCGTCGCCGACGAAACGATGACTTTGAAATCTTTGCGTTCGGCCAAAACGCGTTTTAACAATCCGAGTACGAAGTCGATATTCAAACTCCGCTCGTGCGCTTCGTCCACCATAATGACCGAGTACTTCGACATCCACGGGTCGAGCTTCATTTCCTGCAGCAAAATGCCGTCGGTCATGATTTTGATCCTCGTCGTCGCATCCGTTTTATCTTCGAAGCGCATTTTATATCCGACCAGTCCGGGGTAGGTCGTGCCGAGCTGCTTTGAAATGAATTCGCTTACGGAAAGGGCTGCGATCCGTCTCGGCTGCGTCACCGCGACGACGCCCGTTTCGGCATAGCCCGCTTCGTAGAGGATGACCGGAATCTGAGTCGTTTTGCCGCTGCCGGTCGGGCTTTGCACGACGATCACTTGGTTATGCGCGAGCGTGTCTAAAATACGCTGCTTTTGTTCGTATACAGGAAGCGATTTGTAATCTATAGCCATGTTTTCCGTACCCGTGTATTTTCCATGATGATTTTCCGCGCGGCGATGTAGCGCATCCACTCCCGCCGTCCCGCGTTTCCCAAATATGCGATAAAATCGTCGTCGAGATATTTTATGACGAATTGATAGGCCGTCGTGATGTACGTCGTTATGTAGTGCGCTTTCGTTTCGTGCAGAATCGCGATGCCGCCCTTTTCTTTTTTATAATAGATCACTTTGTATAAAAGTCCGTCGCCCGTATATTCGTGCGGATCATCGGGTGCGTTAAAAGCGGGCTTATACCGCTGAGCGCTTATCGTATTGCCGTTCGCGTAGAGTATGAGTTTCGAAAAACGCCGCTCGGATTTTTTTCCGATAAACTCGCGTTCCTGTACTACGTGCGGGTGATTCGCCCAAATGATGTCGGCTCCGCAGTCGAGCAGTTTATAATAATACGAGCGCTGCACCTGAGATATGCTTCTGATATATTCCGGAACGTTTGCATGAATCGAAAGGATAAAAATATCGCACGGATTTTCCGCTCTGATTTGCCGTATACGGTTTCCGAACGCTTCCCTCGCATCGGGTGCGGGCGGCACATAGTCCATATATTCGATATGATCTTTTTCGTTCAGCACTTCCGTTACCGCGCAGAAAATGATCGTCCATCCGTTTTTTTTAATAATTTTATATCCGATCGCATCTCCGCCCGATTTTTTCAATCCCGAAAAAAAGACTTCGCGCTCCGTGCCTTTGTGTGCGCTCTCCGTTTTTTCCGCCCACTCGCGCGTATGCTTCATACCCGAAAGTCCCTGATCGTTCGAGTGATTGTTTACGAGAGAAAAGACGTTGAAGCCCGCGCGGATCGCCGCTTCGGGATATTCGGAGTGCATATTGAAGCGCGGATAAGTTGCATAGGGGATACTGTCGTCGACCGGAGCTTCGATGTTCGCAAACGAAAAATCGCACGAGAGGGCGAGCGGGGCGATGTCTTTCCAGATGAGTGAATAATCGCTCATAGAATAGTTCGGCTTATGCGCCATGATATCGCCCGCGAACAAAAGCGTAAGATTGTGCAGTATCTCTTCGCGATCGTTTTTTTCGCTTCCGGAAGCAGGTGCGGGATCTTCTTCGGCCGAAACGGAAAGGTTTTGCCCGCTCGGCGTTTCGCGTGCTTCCGATACGGGCTTTTGCTTCGGAACAGTCTTACACGAAGCGAGAACGATGATGCAAAAAAGCAGGTAAAAGCTGTTCCTGATTTTCATTTATACGGCGCTTCCCGCCTGTACGAGCGTGATTGCCGCCGTTATGACGATATCGTCGACCGAACAGCCGCGGGAGAGATCGCTTATAGGCTTGGCAAATCCCTGCAGGATCGGACCGTAGGCATCCGCATGGGCGAGACGCTGCACGAGTTTATAGCCGATATTTCCGGCCGAGAGATTCGGGAATACGATCGTATTCACTTTGCCTTTTACCGGAGAGCCGGGAGCTTTTTTGTCGGTGACGGACGGGATAAGCGCCGCGTCCGCCTGCAGTTCTCCGTCGAGCAACAGGGACGGCGCTTTGGCGTGCGCTTTTTGCACCGCTTCCTGTACCGTGAGAACCGAAGGCTGAGCGCCGCCCGAGCCCTTTGTTGAAAAGGAAAGGAGTGCGATGCACGGATCGCAGCCCAAAAGCGCTTTGCACGATTTTCCCGCCGCGACTGCTATGTCGGAAAGCTGTTCGGCATCCGGTTCGGGAACGACCGCGCAGTCGGAAAAAATCATCAAGCCCTTATGACCCCACGACGAATCGTGCATGTCCATGACAAAGCATGAAGATGCCGTTTTACTTTCCGTGCCGATAACTTTTAATCCCGCGCGGAGAAGGGCTGCCGTCGACGAGCGTGCGCCGCTTACCATGGCGTCGGCATAGCCTTTTCTCACCATCATGGCGCCGAAGCTCAAATAATCGGAAAGCATATACGCTTTGCCCGCCGCCGCATCGCCCACTTCGGGCTGGTTCGTTTTTTTATTGATTTTTCCCTGCCTGAGTTCAAAATAGGTTTGACCGAAATCGTCGAGCCACGGAGAGGATATGGGGTCGATGATGTCGATACCCGCAAGCGAAACTTTAAGGGCACGCGCAAGGCTTTCGATTTTTTCACGGGAGCCGAGCAGCGTCACTGTTTTTGCGATTTTTTTTGAGACGATCTTTGCGGCGGCGCATATCGTGCGCTCTTCATCGCCTTCGGGCAGTACGAGCGACTTTTGATACGATTTCGCTTTTTTGATCATTTCCGCGGTAAAGTCGATTCCGCTCTTTGCCGCAGTCTTTTTCGCTGCAGGCTTTGCGGCGGCTTTCGCCTTTGCCTGAGTTTTTTTTGCGGCAACTTTTTTTACCGTTTTTTTCACGGACGCTTTTTTTTCAGCCGTCTTTTTTGCCGTTTTCGCAGCAACTTTTTTAACAGCAGTTTTTTTTACCGTTTTCCCGGTATCGGTCTTTTTTACCGTCGTCTTTTTTACAGCGGATTTTTTTACAACAGCCATATTTCCTCCCATAAAAACTTTTGCAGGAAGTTGCAACTTCCGAAAAAGTTTTTAGCCGTGCGCGTAAGCGCACATGTTTAATAATCGAGTTTGTGAAATAAAGTGTATCGTATTCATTCGATTTTATCAAAACGATACGTATACATATCTTCCGCAAACATCCGTGCAAACTCGAGATAAAAGGCGACGGCGATATTTCAGACGCCGCTTTTTATCATTCCTCCTGGTACGCCCTTCCGGCAAAGAGCGCCGCTTCGGTATTGCAATCGATGCGCAATCGATATGATAGAATATACGATGCGTACGCTTTTATAATAAACCCTCGCACATAAAATAGCAAGGGATAGGCAATTTATTAATAAATCCGCACAAATAAAAAATATATCTTTGCTTTCCGTATTGACCGAGCAATTTTTTCACGTTAAAGTGTAGACATGTTCGATGTAAAAGATATAGATTTGTTCGATCTCGAAGAAGAAGCGTTCGATACCGTCATCGAAAGCGATATCACGTTTACGGGAAGCATCCGCTTTACAAAGCCGTTTATGATCCGCGGCAAAGTAAAAGGCAGCATCGATGCGACGAGCGATCTGGTTATAGACAGCGGCGCATCCGTCGAAGCGGACATAAAGGCGCTCCGCGTGCTCGTCAAAGGAAAAGTGAAGGGCAATGTCGCCGCAAAAAAAATGGTATTCGTCACGGCTTCGGGTTCGCTCGACGGAGATATCACGGCCGAGCAGGTGGTCCTTGAACCGGGCAGCACCTTTACCGGCAAATGTACGATGGTAAAATAATATGCAGCGATTTTTACGACAGTCGATTATTTGGGCATGGGCGATCGTCTTTGCCTTTCCGCTTTTTTCTCAAACGTCGGGTGAAGCGGGGCAGTCTTCTTCTCAAACGGCTCCCGTTCCTCAAATAGCTTCTCCTCAAGCCGTACCCGGAGACGCTGTTGCTCCCGCGCCTCAAGTGCAAAACGAAGCGCCTTCTCCGCAAGCCGCTCCGCCTCAGACGCCTTCCGTGCAGTCGGTATCTCCCGCACAGGGACAGCGCAGGCAAAGCGCGCAAAAACGTGATGCGCTCGTCCTCTATCAAAACGGCGACTATGCCGCGGCGATTCAAATCTGTGAAACGGAAATCGCGCGTGATCGGACGCGCATCGAATCTTACGTGGTTTTGTGCTGGTCTCTCGTTCGAAACCGGCAATACGCGGAAGCGGAGCAGCGTGCTGCGGACGGACTGGCGGTCAGTCCCTACGATCTGCGTCTCATTGAAATATTGGGCGAAGCGAAATATTATCTCGGAAAAAATAACGGCGCGCTTGAACAGTTTCAGCGCTATGTCGCAAACGCTCCCGAAAGCGGTTCCCGCGTCGGAGCGGCATATTATTTTATGGGTGAAATCTATATCCGCCAAGCGCGCTATCAGCACGCGGATATCTCTCTTTCCGCCGCGGTAAAAAAGGAGCCGCTGCTCGACCGCTGGTGGACTCGGCTGGGTTATGCGCGCGAAATGGCGGGCAATTATTACGAAGCGGCCGAAGCTTACGACGAAGCGCTCCTGCTCAATGCCGCTTCTTCCGACGCGCAAAGCGGCAAAGCCCGCATCGCATCCCGCCTGCAATAATCGTCAAGGTGTACCTTGCCGCAAATCATCTTTGAAACTTTGGGCTGCCGCCTCAATCAAATCGAAAGCGAGTCGGCAGCGCGTTTTTTTGTCGACGCCCGTTTTTCCGTTTCCATGATACCTCCGACGGCTGCAAGCGAAGTCCTTCGCGACGTGCTTGTATGCGTCGTAAACACGTGCGCGGTAACGCAAAAGGCGGAACAAAAAGCGCGGCGCGAAATTCGATTGCTTTTGCAAAAGTGTCCGCGAGCTTCCGTCATCGTTACGGGCTGCTATGCCCAGCTCGCTGCGGATAAAATCGCCGAACTCGCTCCCCGCGTCGCAGTCCTTCCGGGGCTCTGCAAAGACAGGCTCGCAGACGTTCCTCCGATCCTTTCGGATTTTATAGAAACGCACGAAATGTTTTCTGCGGAAGATTTTTCGAATCTCCTTGAGTCTACGCTTTTTACCGATACGAAATCGCATTCGGGAAAATCCGAAGCGTCTTTCCGTTTGGCGACCGATACCTTTCTTGCGCATTCGCGTTCGTCTCTTAAAATACAGGACGGCTGCGACAGCGCCTGCTCCTACTGTGCGATCCGAATCGCACGGGGAAAATCGGTTTCGCTTCCGGTGCGCGACGTGCTTTCCCGAATCGCCTCTCTCAAAGCGGAAGGACAAAACGAAATCGTTTTTACGGCGGTCAATATCGCGCAGTACCGCGGCGAATACGACGGTGCGTATTATACTTTCGCCGACCTCCTCGAAAAAGCGCTCGATGAAACGAGCGGCCTTGCTTTCCGCATATCGAGTATGTATCCCGAACTCGTCGACGACCGCTTTTGCCGCATCGTCAAAGACGAGCGCGTACGCCCTCATTTTCACCTTTCGGTACAGAGCGGAAGCGATGCGGTTCTCGCCGCCATGAACAGAAGCTATCGCGCGGACGATATTTTCCGATCGGTTTCAATGTTGAGACGGGCAAAAGGCAATGCATTTTTTGCATGCGACATCATTGCAGGTTTTCCCGGCGAAACGGATGAAGATTTTTCGAAAACGCTCGAACTCTGCCGCGCGTGCGGTTTTGCATACGTTCACGTCTTCCCGTTTTCCCCGCGTCCGGGAACCCGCGCTTTTTCGATGAAGCCGAAAGTTCCTTCGGCTGCCGTGCGCGAGCGGGTGCGTCTGCTTTCCGATTTCGCCCTGCAAAGTAAAACGGCCTATATCGAATCGATTTGCGGTACGACGGTGCGCGCGATTGCGGAAAACGCAAAAGAAGGCGACGGAGCTTTTCATATCCGCGCGGTAACCGAAAATTTCATTCACTGCAAGGTCCTCTGTGCGGAACTCCCCGCACCTCGTCCGGGAAGCGACATCCGCGTGCGCATCCTGAACCCTTGTACCGATGCGATACGGCGGGGCGACGAACTCGAAGCGGAAGCGGAGCTTGTAATTTAGCGCCGAGCGGTGTGATGAGATGCCGAATACTCGGAAAACGGCAGCCGTGCACATATCCTGACCGCTTTTATGCATGCTTGCGATGATGCGGGAAATTGTTATATACTGCCGGTATGGGTGGCATTCAAAAAAAAGGCGGACTGCTTGCGGCGGCCGCAAAAAAGACCGATACGAAGGGCGGAGCGAAAGCGTCTCCGGCGAAAAAAACTCAGGCGAAAGAAAAGCGCGCCGAATCCGTAAAATCGAAGAGCGCAAAGCCGAAAACGGCAGCGAAAAAAACGGTTTCCGCCTCTGCTAAAAAGAGCGCGGCAAAAGAGACGAAAACGACTCGGAGCGCTGCGAAAAAAAATGCCTTGAAAACTTCAGCCGAAGCTCCGCGTACGGCGGTGAAAACCGCTTCCGGCGGAACGCGTTCGTCGGCTGTGAAAAAACTATCCGACATTGCCAAACGGCCGACTCCGAAACACGGTGTATACGACGAAGACAGTATTTTGCACCTCGAAGGGCTTGAGCACATACGGCTCAGGCCCGGCATGTATATCGGCAGTCTCGGCGACGGATCGAACGAAAACGACGGCATCTATATTTTATTAAAAGAAGGTATCGACAATGCGGTCGACGAATTTTCTCAAGGCTTCGGAAAGCGGATCGATATCGATATCACCGAAGGGCGCGTAAAAATCCGCGATTACGGGCGCGGCATTCCGCTCGGCAAACTCGACGACTGCGTATCGAACGTCAACACCGGCGCAAAGTATAACAATACGGTGTTCAAGCAGGCGATCGGCATGAACGGCGTCGGCATCAAAGCGACGAACGCGCTCTCTTCGTATTTCCGTGCGGCGTCGGTGCGCGACGGAAAAATGGCCGTCGTGGAATACGCGCACGGAGAAAAGACGGACGAAAAACTCGGCAAAGCGAAAGACGGCGTCAAAAACGGTACCTATCTCGAATTCGTTCCCGACGAAGATATTTTCGGCCCGTACACGTTCAATATGGACATGGTCGAAAAGCGTTTGTGGAATTACGCTTACCTCAATCCGGGTCTGCTCATCAGCTGCAACGGCAAAGAATATAAAAGCGAAAAGGGATTGGAAGATCTGCTTTTAAATGAAATGGGAAAGAGCAAGCCGCTCTATCCGATGTTTTCGTATAACGGCAAAGCGATTCAATTCGTCCTCACGCATACGAACAGCCTCGACAAATTCGTCTATTCGTTCGTCAACGGACAGAGCACCGAAGACGGCGGCACGCACGTAACGTCCTTTCTCGACGGCTTTACGAAGGGCATCAGCGCCTTTTATAAAAAAGAATACGACGTACGCGATGCGGCCGGCGGACTTTTCGTCGCACTCAAAATCGGCATCGATAATCCCATGTTTACGAGCCAGACGAAAAACAAGCTCGGCAACGTCGAAGTGCGCTCGCCGATCATGAAAGAAACGCAGTTCGCGATCGACGATTGGCTGCGTCACAATCCCGACGTCGCAGGCGCGATCGAAGAAAAAATTATTAAAAATCAAAAAGCGCATGCCGAAATCAACAATGTTACCGACAAGCAGATCCGCGAAGCGGCAAAAAGCGTTACGCTGAAAATCCCCAAACTCAAAGACTGCCGCTATCACGTGCAGGACGGAGAAGAAGGCGCGGAGTCGATGATCTTTATAACGGAAGGCGATTCGGCAACCGGCTCCATGGTCGGCTGCCGCGACGTTGCGACACAGGCGATTTTTTCACTCCGCGGAAAGCCCGAAAATATGTACGGCAGGCGGAAGTCGGCGCTCTATGAAAACGAAGAACTGAAAAACCTTACCTTTTCGCTCGGCATTCAAAAGGATATCGAAGACCTCCGCTACGATAAAATCGTCATTGCAACCGATGCCGATAACGACGGCTTCCATATCCGAAACCTCGTACTAACATATTTTTTGCTGTATTTCGAAGAGATCGTTTTACGGGGGCACGTGTACATACTCGAAACGCCGCTGTTCCGCGTGCGCAATAAAACGACGACGCGCTACTGCTACAGCGAAGCGTCCCGCGACAAAGAATTGAAAGCGCTCGGAGCGGGCGCGGAAGTGACGCGATTTAAAGGTTTGGGCGAAATCAGTCCGAACGAATTCGGGCAGTTTATCCGTCCGCGAAAAGAAGGCGACGGTGAAGACCGCGGTATGCGTTTGACTCCGGTGTCGATCGAATCGCTGAAAAACGTGCCGAAAGTGCTGCAGTTTTATATGGGGAAAAATACGCCCGAGCGCAGAAACTTTATCGTGCATCACCTCGCTTCCGAAATCGACGCGTAAGCGTATCGGCCGGCGCCTTTGACTCGGCGTGTGCGCATCGTTTCGCCGGAAGCGTTCGCCGCGGCTGCTTAACAAACAACCGGCTTTCAAGACGGCCGCATTCGTATATGTTTTTATGCGGAGGATTTTATGAATAACGCGGAACGGATCAGAAACGAAAAACTCGGCGCGAGCCTCATAAAAGCGCTCGCTCTTCGGCACTTCGACGCTTATTACTGTGCGTCGTCTTCAGAGGCGGCTGAAAAAATTCTCTCGCTCATACCGCAGACGGATGTCGTATCCTGGGGCGGCTCCATGACGATGGAAGCGCTCGGCGTCATAGATCGCGTAAAAAAAGGCGGGTGGCGCGTCATCGACCGCGGTACGGCGCAGTCGCAGGACGAAAAAATCGAAATCATGAGGCGCGCTCTTTTGTGCGATACGTATTTGACGGGCGCGAACGCGATTTCGGAAGACGGCGAAATCGTCAACGTCGACGGAAACGGCAACCGGGTCGCCGCAATGACTTTCGGTCCGAAAAGCGTCATCGTCGCGTGCGGCATGAACAAAGTCGTAAAGACCGCCGAAGACGCGCTTTCTCGTGCGCGCAATACGGCGGCTCCCGTCAACGCGCAGCGCTTCGACATACGCACGCCCTGCAAAACGACGGGAAGCTGTGCCGACTGCAAAAGCACCGACAGTATCTGCTCGTACATCGTGCGCACGCGCTTGTGCAAACCTGCGGGAAGGATCAAAGTCGTCCTCATCGGAGAAGCGCTCGGGTTTTAACCGTAAAAAAAATTGACAACGGGATTCTAACGGGAGGAGAACTCCGGGGCGACCGCAATTTTGTGCCGCTCAATCGGTAATAACAGGAGTAGTATATGAAAAAAAATAAGATATTGTTGTTTTTACTTATGATGACAGTATGGTCATTTGCCGAGGATGCAAAAATCATAAGGGTGATGACCGACGGCACTGAAATTGTCGAATACTGCTCAGCCGATACCGAAAAGATGGTTATTTTTGATTCGGACGGTAACGGGTATAGAACACAGGATATTCGGGGGTTGGAAAAGTTAAAGCACTTAAAAATTCTGGAATTCCAAAATTTAGCTTTTCTTAAAAATTATAATTTCCTTAAAAAGATATCAA
This sequence comes from Treponema socranskii subsp. paredis ATCC 35535, assembly GCA_000413015.1. Taxonomy (GTDB): domain Bacteria; phylum Spirochaetota; class Spirochaetia; order Treponematales; family Treponemataceae; genus Treponema_D; species Treponema_D paredis. The sequence goes on along the minus strand of KE332515.1, from coordinate 890,902 downwards.
CTCTAGAAGAGTTATATTTCGACGCTGTGTATTTTTCTGATTTTTCTGTTTTATCCGGTATGACAAAATTGAAAAAAGTGGAACATAATGGTTATATGCCGAAAGAAACTATTGAAAAGATACGTTCCGAAGGATTGGATTTTTCTTTTTGTCCGGATTTGGAATTGTTTGTTTTAGACCCCTTAAAAGAACGTTTTGATTTTATACCGGATATAAAAGTATCGTCTAAAAAGGTTTGGCTGCGGATGTACAATCAACCGATAACACGTGCCAAACTGAGTAAACAGGAACAAAAAATATTAAAAAGGTTTTATAAGGTAACTCTTTAAAGACGAGCTCATTCATCCGAAATACTTTCCCGACTTCAACCGGGTTCGGTAAAAACGGAAGGGAAAGAGAATAAGTCTCTGCCCGCTCTCTAATCGACCTTCTCCGAGAGCCTCTCCGCGAGGATGCAGGCACCTTCGACTATCGCGTCGTGTTCGACCGGCGCTATCCGCGCGTACAATGTGTCCGCCGTATCGCCGGGCATGACGCTCACTTTTTTTTGCACGAGGATCGCCCCCGTGTCGCAGCCCGAATCCACAAAATGCACGGTACAGCCGCTTTCCGTTTCACCTTCGGCAATGACCGCTTCGTGTACACGCCGTCCCCACATACCCACGCCTCCGAATTTCGGAAGCAGGGCGGGATGCAGATTGATGATCTTTCCGCCGTACTCGCCGATTATGGGGCCGCATAAAACCGTGAGCCAGCCCGCAAGTACGATCGCGTCCGCTTTGTGCTTTTTGCATGCGGCGAGGGCTGCGTTCGAAACGGCAAGGCGCTTTTCATCGCGCGAAGCGGCTTCCGCTTTTTCTTTTCCGAGTACCGCGTACGCGCTTACGAGCTCCGTTGCGATTCCCGCCTTTTTTGCGCGTTCGAGCGCATAAGCGTCTTTTCTGTCGCTTACGACAAGGCTGACACGGTAGGGACACGAAGCGCGGGATTTTTCATAATCGATGAGCGCCTGCAAATTCGTGCCGCTTCCCGAAACGAAAACTGCGATCGAAAGCATTTCATCCCTCAAAGAGCGTCATCGCTTTATTGCCTTTGACGTTTCCGCGGATTTCTTTTTCGGATGCGGCGACGCGCCCTATCGTATAGGCTTTCATGTCGGGGATGCCTTTGACCGAAAAGCGTTTTGCGTGTTTGTTGAACCGATCGACGATCGCGCAGGCGTCGCTTTTTTTTACCGCGAGCACAAAGCCGATCCCCATATTGAATGTTTCGAGCATGCGCTTTTCGTCGGCTCCCCGCCTTACGAGCTCCGCAAAAACAGGGGGCACATCCCAGCTTCCGTTTTTAATAATCGATATGAGCTGTTTTTGATTTTCCTTTGCACGGGGATACATGCGCGGAAGATTTTCATAAAAGCCGCCGCCCGTGATGTGTACCATGCCGTGTATCGAAGTCCGGTATGTTTTGAGCACGTCCATAACCGGCCGTACGTAGATACGCGTCGGTGTCAAAAGCACGTCCCCGATCGTTTTTCGATCATGCTTTCCGTCCGGACAAAAAGGTTCGCTGAAATCGGTAACGAGTTTTCGCACGAGCGAATAGCCGTTCGAATGAACGCCTGTCGACGAAAGACCGATGAGTACGTCTCCCGCTCGTATTTTGCTCCCGGTTATAAGCTCTTTTTTTTCACCGATGCCGACGCCGAAACCCGCGACGTCGTATTTGCCCTTGTCGTAAAAGCCCGGCATTTCAGCGGTTTCGCCTCCGAGCAGCGCGCAGCCCGCATCTTTACAGCCTGCGGCGATTCCTTCTACGATTTTACCCGCGATCTTTGCGTCGAGCGAACCGCAGGCGATGTAGTCTAGAAAAAAAAGCGTCGGCACACCGGAACAGAGGATATCGTTGACGCTCATTGCAACGCAGTCGATGCCGACGGTATCGTATTTTTTCATCTTAAAGGCGATATCGAGTTTTGTGCCGACGCCGTCCGTACCGCTTACCATGACGGGTTCTTTGATGTGTTTCGGCACGGCGAACATGCCGTTGAAGCTTCCTATACCCGTCAAAAGACCCGGGATCGCGGTTTTCGCCGCCGATTTTTTGTATTCGTCGACCGCTTTATATCCTTCGCCGACGTCGACGCCGCTTTTTTTGTAATCGATGGTTTTCGCCATATCGCCCCCATAAAAACGTCAGTCAGGTATTATTAATTAATAATTTTAACTAACACCGCAGCTGTGCGCTTCGGATCTCTCCGGGCACCGCTACGGGATATTCGCCGGTAAAGCAGCCTTTGCAGTAACCGTATTGTTCGGGATTGCACGAACGAAGCGCTTCGAGCATACCGTCCATACTCAAAAACGCGAGCGAATCGGCGCCGATCTCTTTACGTATCGTTTCGACGTCGTGAATCGATGAGATGAGTTCCGCTCTGCGCGGCGTATCGATTCCGAAATAGCACGGAAATTTTACCGGCGGGCTTGAAACGCGGAAGTGCACTTCTTTTGCACCAGCTTTGCGCAGTATTTGAATGAGGCGTCTGCTCGTTGTACCCCGCACGATCGAATCGTCTATGACGATGACGCGCTTTCCGTTTATTTCGTTTTTGATCGTGTTGAGTTTGACGAATACGGTATTTTCCCGCTCTTTTTGCGTCGGCGCGATAAACGATCTGCCGATATATTTATTTTTGACGATACCCGTTGCATAGGGGATGCCCGCCGCTCGCGAATAGCCGAGTGCCGCTCCGAGTCCGCTGTCGGGTACACCGATGACGACGTCCGCCGATACGGGATTTTCTTTTGCAAGCATCGCTCCCATGCGAAGCCGCGCTTCCTGCACGGGGATTTCGTCGAGTACCGAATCGGGACGGGCGAAGTACACGTATTCGAAAATACACGAACGCTTCGACGTCTTTTCGCCGAACTCGAACGAAAGCACACCGTCGCCGTTGATGATGACGATTTCGCCGGGACGGATATCGCGCACGAAGTCGGCTCCCATCGCGTCGATCGCACAGCTTTCGCTTGCAAGCACCCAGCCGCCTGAAAGCTTTCCGAGACAGAGCGGGCGGATACCGTTCGGATCGCGGGCGCCGATGAGGCAGTCCTGCGTCATAACGCAGAGCGCGAACGAACCTTTGATAAGCTGAATCGTATCGGTGAGCGCGCGTTCGAGTCCCTTTTTATAGCTTTTTGCGATGAATTTGACGATAACTTCCGTATCGCTCGTCGAATTGAACGACGAGCCGCTTTCTTCGAGCATTTCGCGAAGCTGTTCGTAATTGACAAGCTGACCGTTGTGCGCAACGGCGACGGTACCGAGCTTAAAGCGGTAAACCATTGGCTGTGCGTTTTCGATCGTACAGCCGCCGGCGGTCGCATAGCGGACGTGTGCGACCGCTATCCTTCCCGAAAGAGAATCGAGGTTTTCGCGTTTAAAGACGTCGGCGACGAGTCCCATAAGCTTATGCACTTTGACATCGCTTCCGTCCGACACGGCAATTCCTGCGCTTTCCTGTCCGCGGTGCTGCAAGGAATACATGCCGTAGTAGGCGAGGGAAGAAGCGCTCATTGCCGACGTATTGATCGGGTCGGCGTTCAAATACACGCCGACGACGCCGCATTCGTCGTGGAGAACATCTTCTTCGTCCGTTAAATCATTCATACTGCCGCCGTCCGTAAAATTATTAATTAATAATCAGAGTTCTTTTTCGATACGGTCGAGCATTTCGACATAAGCTTCTTTGACGTTGCCGAGATCGCGGCGGAAGCGGTCCTTGTCGAGCTTTTCGTTCGTCTTTGCATCCCAAAAACGGCACGTGTCCGGAGAAATTTCGTCGGCGAGAAATATGGCGCCGTCTTTATCTTTGCCGAATTCGAGCTTAAAGTCGATGAGGCGCACTCCGCAGCGCAAAAAGAAATGCGAGAGTATTGTGTTGACTTGAGCCGTGATTTCGTAAACGCGGTGGAGTTCGTCCCACGTTGCGGCTCCGATAGCGACCGCGTGGCAGTCGTTGATGAGCGGATCGTCGAGTTCGTCGCACTTGTACGATATTTCGAAAACCGTCGTTTTAAGCGCCGTGCCTTCGGGTACGCCGAGCCGTTTGCTGAACGAACCCGCGGCGACGTTCCGCACGATCACTTCGAGCGGAATGATTTTCACTTTTTTGCAAAGTACTTCGCGGTCGGAAAGTTTTTTAATAAAATGCGTCGGCACGTTCCATGAATTGAGCAGATCGTAGAGCTTTGCCGAGATTTCGTTGTTCATGATGCCCTTGTCTTCGATCGTGCCTTTTTTTGCGCCGTTGAACGCCGTCGCGGAATCTTTGTATTCCATGATGACGAGGTCGGGGTCTGAAGTTGCAAAAATTTTTTTCGCTTTGCCTTCGTAGAGCTGTTCTTTTTTTACGACGTTTTCGTTCATAGCGATACTCCATTGCCGCCTTGTAAAGCGGCTTCTTCCGCAAGCTTTTTGCGGAATTCGATAAGTTTTGTTTTTATTTCGGGATATTTTAATGCAAGAATTTCGAGAGCGAGGTAGGCGGCGTTTTTTGCGTTTCCGATGCCGACGGTTGCGACCGGAATTTGCGGCGGCATCTGCACGATGGAAAGGAGGGCGTCGAAACCCGCAAGACCGTTTGACCCTTCCGATACGCTTTCAAGGGGTACGCCGATAACCGGAAGCACAGTCATCCCTGCGATCACGCCGGGGAGGGCGGCTGCAAGGCCTGCGCCCGCGATGATCACATCGGCGCCTTCACGTTCGACTTTTTCGACCGCCGCACGGAGCAGATTACCTGCACGGTGCGCGGAGATGATAAACGCTTCGTATTCGACGCCGAAGTCTTTGAGTACATCGGCAGCCTTTGTCATTTTTGCCGTATCGGATTTCGAGCCGAAAAAGATTGCGACTTTCATAGACGAACTATATCACAAGAGGCGCGCACAATCAAGATTGCAATTCTATGATTCTATGGTGCAGGGATATTTACTATAAGAAAGCTGCTAATCGATACACTGCTCGGCGCGAATAATATGAAAATATCGTGTCCGACCGTATACATATGTTACACTATCGCATATTTATACAATCGTATCATTCGGTAAAAATCGTCCCGATCCTCTCAAAGCAGGCCGATTTACCGCACTTTTTTGCAAATTTGCAAAAAAAATTATTAATTTTCGATACCCGCGCTATTGCATAAATATACGGTTTTTACAGCCGCACAAAAAACGCTCGCCAAAAAGGCGCGTCTTCGTTATAATTCACATATATTGTTATTTGTAGAGAGTATCGAACGAGGAATAGACGATGTCCATTAAGGCAAAAGACATGCCGATGGCTGAACGCAAGGAGCGTGTGGCGCAGCTGGTAAGGCAATTTAAGGAAAATGAGACTTTTTATCTTTCCAAAAATTTTGTGGAAAGCGAAGTGCGCAACAAGTTTATCGATTCGCTGCTTGAATGCCTGAAGTGGGATGTCAAAAACGAGAAAGGAGCACGGCATGACCGGCAGGAGGTAATTACCGAAGACCGCGTAGTGATGAACGGACAGGTAAAGCATCCCGATTATACGCTCTGTTACGGGGGCGAGCGGAAGATATATGTTGAAGCGAAGCAGCCGAGCGTTGACCTTAAAACGAATCCCGAACCGGCGCTGCAGGTGCGGCGTTATGCGTATACGTCGAAGATGCCTATTGCAGTGCTGACGGATTTTCAGGAATTGGCAATTTACGATACGCGGATTAAACCGTCCGAAAAAGACACTGCTGCAACCGCCCGCATTGAATACCTGACCTACGATAAGCTCTCAGAAAATTTTGAATCGCTGTATGATAAAATCAGCTGGGATGCCGTTGATCTCGGTACCTTCGATACCTATTACGAAAGCAATAAGGATAAGCGGGGAACGGCGACCGTTGACGATGATATTTTGAATATGATCGAAAAATGGCGGATGGAGCTTGCCGAAGATATTGCTCTGCATAACGAAGGAATCGATGAATTCAATTTGACAGGCGCTGTACAGAAAATTATAGACCGGATTCTCTTTTTGCGGATTTGTGAAGATAAAGAAATCGAAGAAGGAAATCAGCTTAAAAAAATTGCGGCACAAAAAACGAATATTTATAAAAATGTGCAGAAGCTTTTTGAAAATGCGAATGCTAAATTTAATGCGGGGCTGTTTGCTTCCGATACATGGCTTGACGGGCTTGCCGTTGCGGATAAAACACTCATCACCATTATCAATGCACTCTATTACCCCGAATGTCAGTATGAGTTCAGTGTACTGCCGGTTGAAATACTCGGTTCCATTTATGAGCGTTTTTTAGGAAAGATTATCCGCTTTACGCGCAAAACAAAAAACGGACACAGCGTAGAAATCCTTGAAAAACCGGAAGTGCAAAAAGCAGGGGGCGTGTATTATACGCCGCCTTATATCGTTAAATACATCGTTGAAAACACGATCGGTAAAAAACTTGCAGGCAAAACGCCCGATGAGGTAAGCCGTTTGCGCTTTGTTGATCCTGCCTGCGGTTCGGGGAGCTTTCTTGTCGGAGCGTATCAGTATCTGCTGGACTGGCACTTGGATCGGTATTATGCGGAAGAGCGGCGTGCACAGGCAGAAAAGAAGGGGCTTATCTACAAGGATGCAGCAACTCAAGGGTATAAGCTGGGTATTGAAGAGAAAAAGCGCATTTTGCTGAACAATATCTACGGTGTCGATATCGACGCGCAGGCGGTTGAGGTAACAAAGCTTTCGCTTTTTTTGAAGCTCTTGGAAAATGAAGGCAAGGCGCTTTCCGCAACGGGACAGGCGGCACTATTCAGAGGGAGCGACATACAGGCAAAAATTTTGCCCGATATGTCGCACAATATTAAATGCGGGAACAGCCTTATCGGAACGGATTATTACGCCGGTAAAGATTTAACGTTCTTCGGCATCGAGGAGCAGCGCAAGGTGAATGCCTTTGACTGGGATGCGCAGTTCCCTGATGTTTTTGCACACGGCGGTTTTGACTGCGTAATAGGGAATCCGCCGTATGTAAAAGAGTATACCGATACAGGCTGCTTCGAAGGTTTGCATAATCATCCATGCTATCAAGGAAAAATGGATTTGTGGTATTTTTTCGGGTATCAAGGAATTCGCTTTACAAACGAAAACGGCTTAATAGGATTTATCGCACCGAATAATTGGATCACAAATGCTGGCGCTTCCTTGTTTAGAAACTTTGTATTGGATAATGCAAAGATAGTAACGTATACGGACTTCGGCAATTACAAGGTATTTGAAACCGCCTCAATTCAAACGATGATATACATTATGCGAAAAACGCAAATGAATGAGCGGTATTCGGTTGAATATTCTCGGCTGAATAATGACCGTGCCGAACTGTCCGAAGTGCTTGATTTTTTAGCGGGTAACGGACAAAAGAATGTAACCCGATTTGAAGCGGAAATTACAAAAGATGCTTGCAAAGACAAATACATTCTCTTTTTGAATAATAAAATTTCTACTGCTCTCGATTGCATAAAAGAGAGAAGTAATGCAATGCTTACGGAAGACGAAATTGCACAAGGAATTGTAGCGCCACAAGATTTTTGTAATAAAACATCTGCTCTCACATTAGGTGATGAAAATCTGCAAGGTACAGGCATATTCAATCTTTCTATGGATGAATATAATGCGCTCAATTTATCGTCCCAAGAAAAGGAGTTGGTAAAACCTTTTTATACTTCAACAGAGCTGTATAAATATTACGGCAACGAGAATAATAAACTATGGGTGATATATACAACGTCAAAGTTTAAAAATAAAAACGCAATGAATCCATATCCGCATCTCAAAGCGCATCTTGATAAATTTATTCCAGTGATTACATCAGATAATAAACCGTATGGGCTGCACCGTGCACGCGAAGAGCAATTTTTTAAAGGCGAAAAGATCGTTTCATTACGAAAAACAGCGGAGCCGTGTTTTACCTATACTGATTTTGATTGCTATGTTTCACAAAGTTATAATATTATTAAATCCGAACGGTTCAATCTTAAATCCTTAACCGCCATATTAAATTCCAATGTGATTAAGTTCTGGCTGCGCTATAAGGGAAAAATGCAAGGGGATAACTTTCAGGTAGATAAAGAACCCTTGCTTGGATTACCTTTGATTGTCCCGACAGAAGCGGAGCAGATACATATAAGTGCTTTAGTTGACCAGATGATTGCTGCACAGGAACAGCTGGGCAGTGCAATCTCCGATTCTGATAAAAAATTCTTGCAGCAAAGAGTTGATGTTTTGGATAAGCAGATAAATGCTGTTGTTTATGGGCTGTACGGGCTGACTGCGGATGAGGTGAAGGTTGTAGAGGGGAAGTAGGAAAATTATGGAAGATAATACGAATGCAGAAACGAAGGTATATCCCAAACTTATCAAGAATATGCCTTGTGCAGAAGACTTATTTGCCGGTAAAGCGCATACAATAATTGCACAGAATATCTGTAATACCATAAAAAATAATCCTGATTGCCATATGATAGGTCTTGACGGCTCTTGGGGCTCCGGTAAATCAAACTTGTTAAAAATACTTGAAAAACAGCTTAATCCGCAACAAGGTGAACATGCCCAACAAAACTTTTATTTTTTTCTATATGACGCATGGGGACATCAAGAAGATATCCAACGACGTGCGATTTTAGAAAATTTAACCAATTTTCTGGTTAAAGAGAGAAAAATCCTTGACAGCAAAAAATGGGAGGAAAAATGTAAGAATCTCGAATCAAAAACAAAAGAAACGGAAGTAAAAACGATACCAAAGTTAAGTATTGGCGTTATTATAGGTGTTTTTTCTTTTATCCTGACCCCTGCTTTGAAACCTGCCTCTGATTTACTAAAAGAAATGCACCCAATAATTAGTAATACTATATTTTTTATACCTTTATGTTTATTAATAGTTGTATTGTGTTTTAAGATATTAAAATATATTTGTATAATATGTTTTTGTAAAAAGGAGAAAAATAAGGAGAAAAATAAAGAGAAAAACAAAGAGAAAAATAAAGAGAAATTTAAATCTATTTTTAATGAAATATTTGCTTTTTATACAAAAGATAGAAAAGATATTGTAACACGTGAGATTATTTCCGAACGCAATCCTTCTTCAAAAGATTTTAAGGATTGGATAAAAGAAATATCTGATGATTTAAAGAACAATAATCTTGTTATCATTTTTGATAATATGGATAGACTCCCGTCCGATAAAGTGCAAGAACTTTGGTCATCTATTCATAGTTTTTTTGCAGAAGAAAGATATAAGAGAATATGGGTTATTGTTCCTTTTGATAGATTGCATATACGAAATGCTTTTAAGAAAGAAGATATACAGATACCTAAGACAGAAAAAGAAAATATTTCTGCAGATAAATACATATGCTATGGTGATGATTTTATCAATAAAACCTTTGATGTTGTTTATAGAGTATCGCCGCCTATTATGTCGGACTGGAAAGGTTATTTTAGAATGCAGTGGCATGAAGCATTTGGAAATACAATTGATCAAAACAATTATGAAAATGTCATGCAAATATATGACATGCTCACAATAGAACAATCGCCTCGAAAAATTATTGCATTTATAAATGAAATAGTAACAATTAAACAAATTGTAAAAGATCCCATACCTTATCAATACATTGCGTTATACATATTCGGTAAGCAAAGCATAACTGAAAAAGGTATTATTGAGATCTTCTTGCCTACCTTTTTAGGTGCTATTGAATTTCTATATAAAAATGATAGTGACTTAGCAAAATATCTTGCAGCGTTGTATTACCAGCTACCGCCAGAGCAAGTAGAGAGTGTCATATTTAAGGAAAAACTTAAGCAGTCACTTGATAATAAAGATATAAATACCGCTAAAGAAATTAGCAAGTCTCCCCTTTTTAGAGATGTGTTAGAATCTGCTGTACCGCTTGTTACCAATATAAGTAATGCTGTAGAAGTTATTAGCGACATTTTTGATGATAAGACAAATAATCCGTATGTCAAACATATTTGGAAAGTCCTTTACGAGAAGGCAAGAAAAGCAAGTGAAAAAAAACTTGAAGATTATCAGTATATATTACTTACACACATTGAAAATCCTATCGAGTATATTGAAAGTATTCTAAATACATTAGTAAACGATACGTATTTTGATCCTAATCAATATTATATGGATATTATCAAACTTACTGAATTAAAAAGCATTAATGTTTTTGATCATATTAAATCTAAAAAATTGCAGGTAGGCCAGTTTGTTACTTTTATTAACCTTGCTAAAGAAAACATCAAGAAATATAAAATTACTTGTGATAATGATAGCCTCGATGAATATTTAGCAAAATTGGAAATTGCAAAATTAGAAGAAATAAATTTTATACCATATATCGTAAAAGAATATGATTTCAGTAAATATAAAGAACATCTGGTTGATCTTATCTCAAAAAATCAAAACAATAAGGAATATATTAAACTTTTATATACTCGCCTAAAAGAAATTGAACGTCCCATTGCAGAAAATATTTTACCAGATAATATTATTTATTCACTATTTACTCAATTTAATAGCCAAGATGACTTCTATTATGATTTAATTTGTATGGGAATTGCACGATTTGATCAATTTTCATATCAAAGCTATTTTGAGAATATTTTTAAAAGCACTGATGATAATACCACCGCAAAGATTTCGGAAAGAATTGAGTACTACACAACTTATGGAGATATTCTTATTAATCTGCCGAAAATGGACTTCCCACTTTATAAACACGTTGCACAAAAACTTACTGAAAACCACTATGGTATATCTACTGCAAATATAGAAAAAATATTAAATAAATATGATGTTATTAGTAAAAAACTGGGACTTTCTCATGAAGTATTGATTTCGCGTTTAGATGGATGGAGTAAGTATGCAATCAAAGATATTACTATATCTAATATAACAAATATACCCGTTGAATTTTTTAAAGTTGTAAGTACGGAAGACATTAATAATGAGTTGACACAACATTGTATGAATAGACTTCATGACTACCTAAAAAACCTTACTAAAGAACAATGGATTGAAGAAATCAAAACTGAAGGCTTTGCTTATCAAACAATCGAATACAGTAGGCTACCGTTGCAGCATAATGCTGTTGAAGCATTAGAAGAAGTCATTAAAAATTATGTGAAAGCAGCATCGAACTTTACAAATTGTACATCTCAAATTACATATTTAATTAAAAAAGCAGAAAATGATCATCATTCGTTACAAAGTATTGCAAAGAATATCAGAGATATTTTTACCCGCGGAGATGTAGAAATGACAAAAGACCTTTTTTCAGTTATAGGAGTTCTTCTATTGGAAAAAGGTGAACTTGAACAGAACACAGAATCACTGCGTACGATATTTCCTAATACTATTGTTGATTCGCATATTAATTTACTGCTTGAATATAGTAAAACAATAAAGAGAATAGTACAGAAGGCAGAGGCTGGAGATGTTCAAGCATTTTCAGCTCATCTTATAAGTATGGCAGATAAAAACGAGCAAGCACGTGAACTTATCAAAATGCTTGAAATATCTCAACCTGAGAGAAAAGAAAATATAGAAAAGGAATAAATTATATCTATAAGGACTTCTCCCTGTGTCCTACGAAACAGTTATTGAACAAGTAAAAATGCTGCCGGAACCGCTTTCAGCTTTAGAACGGCTGATCAATACACTGCCTGACACGGATAAAAGGCAACTGTCGAAATATATATAGTATTAAATGGGCACGCGACGATGTTCGTAGCTGCTGTTTCGGCGGCATCGAACAGGTGCACAGGGACAATCGAACAGTTAAAAAAGCGCTGAAAAGATACAGAAAAACGTAACGCCCTATCGGAATTATTTTAAGAGCGATTTAACAACGTACGTTCCGCGTACGAAAGCACCGCACCAGATCGTATACATATGATACACTATCGCATATTTATACAAACACATCATTCGGTAAAAATCGTCCCGATCCTCTCAAAGCAGGCCGATTTACCGCACTTTTTTGCAAATTTTTAAAAAAAATTATTAATTTTCGATACCCGCGCTATTGCATAAATATACGGTTTTTGCAGCCACACAAAAAACGCTCGCCAAAAAGGCGCGTCTTCGCTATAATTCACATATAATGTTATTTGTAGAGAGTATCAATCAAGGAGATTTGCCGTGAAAAAACATATAGGCCTCGTTTTCTGTCTCTCTCTACTGGCAGCGTACATTTCATGTACAAAAAAAGCGGAAGCCGAAATAAAGCCGTCTGTAAAAATTGCCGTAGGGCAAAGCGGTATTTTCAGCCGCAAAACTTCCCGCGTATACGATGCGTCAAAGCAAATTTCAGACAGCGATCTTCAGCTGATTTTAAAAGCGGCCTTCGCTTCTCCGACGGCGGACAATTCCCGAGCTGCCGAATTCATCGTCGTACAGGACAGAAATAAAATTATTAATTTAAAAGAGGGCAATCCCTATACGAGCCAGCTCAATACGGCACCTACCGTGATCGTCGTCGCCGTAAATGAAAAAACGATCGTACACAACGATTTGGCTGCACTCGACGCGGGTATTGCCGCACAGAGTATTATGATACAGGCGTCCGAACTCGGCTACGCGTCGGTTCCGATGAGTATCGCTCCGCAAGAGACGCGCGTCAAAAATACGCGCAGCGTACTCGGTTTGCCGAATTATGTCACGCCGTACATCATGGTCATCGTCGGGTTTCCCGCGGCGGACGCCGTAACGAGTGCGAGTACCGATTATTGGAATGATTCGAAAGTGCATAGAAACGGTTGGTAAACGTATTTTATTGATATAAAGAGGTATTTATATGAAAACTGTCGAATGGTGCAATCTCAACAAACTGGAAAGCTACAAAAAACTTCTTTCGCTGAAAGGAGCCGTTTCAGTCAAAAACGCTTTGAAAGGCGCGGCCGGCGCAAAGCGCATCGCGGACTTTTCGATTCCGATGAGTTCCGGCCTCACTTATAACTATGCGGCAAAAGAAGTGAATCGGCAAATCCTTTCGGTTTTCAAATCGCTTGTCAAAGAAGCGTCGCTTATCGAAAAGTTTGCCGCGCTCTACAACGGAGAAGTCGTCAACACGGGAGAAGGGCGCATGGTGCTCCATCATTTGACGCGGGGTAAGCTCGGTAAAGACGTATTCGACGGAAATGTAAACAAGCGCGATTTTTATACCGCACAGCAAAAAGCGATCGCGGACTTCGCCGAGCGCGTGCATTCGGGAAAACTCGTAAATGAAAAAGGCGAGCCTTATACGGCGGTGTGCCAAATCGGCATCGGCGGAAGCGATTTGGGACCGAGAGCGCTTTACCTTGCCCTTGAAAATTGGGCGAAGGCGAACGGTAAGTTCAAAATGAAAGCTCATTTTATTTCGAATGTCGATCCGGATGACGGAGCCGCCGTCATCGCTTCTCTCGATCCTTCCCGTACGATTTTTATCCTCGTTTCGAAAAGCGGTACGACGCTTGAAACGCTTACGAATCAAATGTTCGTCGCCGATTTTATTAAAAAAGCCGGCTGCGATCCTGCAAAACACATGATCGCGGTAACGAGCGAAACGAGTCCGCTTGCAAAGAGTAAGGATTTTCTCTCTGCGTTTTTTATGGACGATTACATCGGCGGACGCTATTCGTTGTCGAGCGCCGTCGGAGGGGCGGTGCTGAGCCTCGCATTCGGCGCCGACGTATTCGAAAAAATTCTTAAAGGTATGGCGGCCGAAGACAAGCTTGCAACGGAAACCGACATTTCAAAAAACGCAGCTCTCATGGACGCGCTCATCGGAGTGTATGAGCGTAACGTGCAGGGCTATCCGATGACGGCTGTGCTCCCTTATTCGCAGGCGCTCGTTCGCTTTCCCGCTCACTTACAGCAGCTCGATATGGAATCGAACGGTAAAAGCGTCAACCGCTTCGGCAAAAAAATCAATTATGTGACGGGGCCCGTCATATTCGGAGAACCGGGTACGAACGGACAGCATTCGTTTTATCAGCTTTTACATCAGGGAACGAATATCGTGCCGCTCCAGTTTATCGCTTTCAAAGAAAGTCAAGCCGGCAAAGACATCGTGGTCAAAGGTTCGACGAGCCAAAAAAAACTCGGCGCAAACGTCGCCGCGCAGATCATCGCGTTTGCATGCGGCAAAGACGATGATAATCCGAATAAATATTTTGCAGGAGAGCGGCCGTCGAGCATCATCTACGGCGAAAAACTCACGCCCGAAGCGCTCGGCGCGCTCCTTTCGCATTACGAAAACAAAGTGATGTTCCAAGGATTTTTATGGAATATCAACAGCTTCGATCAGGAAGGCGTACAGCTCGGCAAAAAACTTGCAAGCGCGGTTCTCGAAGATAAAATGGAAGCGAACCTCAAAGCGTATGCCGAACTGCTCATAAAGTAATCGCAGGCTTTCTCTCAGTTCAGCGCTTCGTCTTCGATTTTCCGCATTTCGATATTGAGCGCACCGATCGACAAAAGCACTTCCTGCAGAGAAAGCAGCAGCGAAATGAAAAGCGCGATGAGGCTGAGCGCAAAAATTATTTCCGCAGCGATTATCATATGCATAAAAATTGAAAACATACTTATGACGCACAGGAGAAAACTGACGACACCGAAGAGCTGCGTGTACTTGATGATCGTAAGCCGCTTTTTGAAATTGTGAATCTGCTCTAGAATATGTTTGTCTTTTTCTTCGGCAAATTTTTGAATGAACTGCCGTACAAGGGCGGCGAGGGCGAGAAATCGATTCGTATATGCGAGCATCAAAAGCGAAATGGCGGAAAAAAGGATGGCCGGCGTACTGATCGTAAATTCCATATATTCTCCCATAAAAACGACGGCTGTATTTCAGGCGGCGCTTTTATTAATTTTCACTTTACCGCATCTGCGCGCCGCTTGAGCGTAACCGTTTTTCCTTTGAGTTCGGCTTTGTAGATTTCGCAGTAAGCGATGCGTTTATCTACGATGCCGAGCCTCACGATTTCGCTTTCGGTTGCGCCCTGCATTCCTTCCATACCGTTGAACAAAAAATTTCCGAGGCTGTAGACGATGAGGCTTTTGCCGTACCATTCTATGGGCTGGAGGACGTGCGGGTGACTTCCGAATACCACATCGGCGCCCGCGCTGCACAAAGCTTCGTAAAGGCGGCGCTGACTTTGTGTCGGCGTAAAGCGGTATTCTTCTCCGCCGTGCACGTTTACGATGACGAAAGCACCCGCATCTTTTTCTTTTTTGACGCTTTCCAAAAGCTCGTCGCTCTGCCACAAAATACCCGCCCTCGTGTCGGTTGCAGTTGCAGTCGTTTTGCCGTTAAAGCCCGAACGTTCGACGGGAAAGGCGCCGCACGAAATTATTGCGAACGTCGTGTCTCCGACGGTTTTACGGTAAAACTTTTTCGCTTCATCCGCATTGCGTCCCGCGCCGCTTGTCGGTATGCCGTATTTTTCAAGAGCGGCGAGCGTGTCCTTAAAGCCTTCTTCTCCGAAATCGTACGCGTGATTATTCGCCTGCATGAGATAATCGAATCCCGCGTTTTTTAAGTGCGGCAGCACTCTTTCGTCGAAACGGAACGTATAAGTTTTTACCGCATTGTTTTTTGAAGACGTTACGACGCCTTCGAGATTTCCGATCGTAATATCGTTTTTTTGCAAAACCGAAAGCGTATCTCCGAATACCGTTTCGAGCCCGTCCTGCCGGCCGATTAAAATTTCCTGTACGCCGCGCGCAACCATGATGTCGCCGACGCTTGCAACGAAAACCGTTTTGCATGCGGATGCGCTTTTCGGCGCAAAGACGGCTTCGCAGAGTGCGGAGAGTTTTTCCGCATATCTTTTATCGTATGAGACGCACACGGCATAGCGCTTTACGGAAAGTGCATAGCCCTCGCTTCCGGCATAGACGCCGTCAACGGGAAGCGCGCGATTGCCTTCGGGCATTGAAGCCGCCTCGGAAAAAAAGACGCTCGCATAGGGAGAAAGGAGGGATGAAGCCGCTGTTCCGCCGCTTACAAAATCGGCTTTTACCGAAGGAAGCAGTTCCGTCTCGGATAAAAGATAATAGACTTCGTTTTCGTTTCGCGCTTCTTTTGCTATTTGCACTTCGGTCTTTGCAGAAATGCGTCCTATCGTAACGGGGACGGCGCCGAAAAAGGGAAGGCGCACGTTTTCGCTTTCTTTTATAAAACGGAACGAAAGCTTGTCGTTCCGCCTCGCTTCAAATTCCGCTTTGTACGACTCATACAGCGCATCCGATACGCGGACGAAAAGTCTTGCGGGGCGGAATGCTCTTAGGGCGAGGGTGATGAAAAAAAGCGATGCGAGAGTAAAAAAAATCACCCGCATTTTTTTATCGCGGAAAATATTTTTTTTAAATGCCGCAAAAAAATTGCCGATTTGCGATTTTAAAGCGGTGTTTTTTGCCGTAAAAAAATTATTGATTTTTAATTTGACGGCGGCTGGTTTTCCGCCCGGTTTTTCATGACGGTACATCATTTTATTAATTTTGACAGCTCCTCGTTCAGTTTCCGCATTTCGGCATTGTTCGGGTCGAGTGCGACAACCTGCTTGAGATAATACTGCGCTTTACGGTAGTCGCGTTTTCCATAATAGATTTCATAGAGTCTGAAAAGCGCGTCCGCATTTCGCGGGTTTGCGATGAGACTCGAACGTAAATCGGCAAGAGAATCTTCTTCCGCCGTATTTAAAAAACTCCTTCGGTAATAAAAAAAACTCCGCATTCGCGAAGAAGATGTCGGCAGGCGGGAATTGATAAGCGAAAGCGCCTGCGCATTTCGGCCGGTTTTACTCAGCACGACGATGTATGACTGCACTATATCCTCGTCGTCGGGGTTTTCAGCGTACAGAGGCGATATGAGATTCCAAGCTTCATCGTTTTTTCCGAGTTCAAGACAGATACGGATGTGTACGAATATATCGCTTCGAATCGCTTCGCTTGATGCGACGAGCGATTTGCTCGCATTGTATGCGCTTTCCCATTTTCCGCCGTGCATCAATCCGCCGATTTCATAACGCTTCGCTTCCGTATTTGCAGGATCGATTTCAAGCGCTTTTTTAGCGAGCGTTTCGGCGCTGAAACCTGAAACGGGAGCTGCCGTCACGGAAGCGATGCGGGCGGCAAAGAGGAGTACGTCCAAATCATCCGGATAGCGCGAAAGCGCGCGTTCGATCGTTTCCGTTGCCGCGGCGAGGTTTTTACTCCACTCGTACTGAAGGCGTGCGCGGAGCAAAAGGTAGGCACGGGAAGACGTGTCCTGCCTCGCGTACACGTCGAGAAGAGAAGCCGCCCTGATGTAATCGCCTCTGCCGGCTAAAATACGCGCGCGGAACAAAACGTAATCCAAATCGTTCGGTGCCTGCTGCAGCACGCGGCCGACGTATTCTTCGGCTGCGGAAAAATTGTTAAGCGCAAACGATGTTTCGGCACAGAGTTTCAATACGGCGATGTCCGCAGGATAGCGCTGTAAAAGAGAGAGTGATGCCGTCTGCGCTTCCTGCATTCGACCCAGCCGCTTTAAACAATCCGCTTCGGCGTATGCGATTTCTTTACATGAAAGTGCGGATTTGGCGGCGCGCGAAAAATGATCGAGCGCTTTTTCCGTCCGCATCGTTTTTATATACAGCACGCCGATGAGATAATGAGCGAGTGCGGAGTCGGGGCGAAGCGCGAGAGAAGCCGTGAGAGCCTGCTCCGCAATCGATGCATAAGAAGAAACGTCGTCCGCTTTAATGACGACGAGAGAGGGCAGGACGAGCGTAAAAAAATCGACATTGCCGGTACTTAAATCGTAGATGCCCTTTTGTGCCGATTCGATCGCACCGAGATACGCGGTCGCTTCGCTTACGGGGGGCGTTTCCCAATCAACGCGCTCGGAAGGCCATGCGGCTTTCATGATACCCGCAAGTACGTTTAAAAGCACTTTTTCCGCTTCGGTATACTCCTCTCCCGATTTTCGCAAAAGAGAAACGGCGCTTCGTATGGAATCGGGGGATGCGTTTTCTGCAGCCGTCATAGCATCGGGGGCGATGCGGGAAAAAAACGTACGGCGCGTCCGCTTGGGTACTTCGATCGCGATCGCCGTGTTTTTATCGTCTGCCGTTTCGTTTTCATAATTTTTTGCCGCGCTTTGCACGGACGGAGACTTTTTTTTCGATGCCGCGCACAGAGGAGCGGTATAAAGCATACATATCACCGTAACGAGAATTATTAATTTTATTCCGCTTCGGAAATATGTGCGCACCGATTATAATCCTTTGTCGAAAAATTCTTCTTCGTCCACGTCGATTTCTTCGCTTTCCTCTTCGACGTAAAATTGATTGTATTTTTGCTGCAGCAAAAAGAGGACAACCATAAAAATTCCGGAACTGATAATAAAAAACGGGATGAACGTGAGAACAAAGCTTTTGAACGAACCGGGAATGATACGGAACGAAAAAAGCAAAAACACGATACCGAATAAAAGCAGCGTTACCGCCGGAAAGGTATAGGCGATGCGCAGTTTCCGCGCTTTATAAAATCCCGCCGCTAAAAGCGCAAGGGAAGCGAAAATGACCGAAGCGGGCCACCATTCGTGCAGCGTTTTCGGAATGACGCCTCCCGTAACGAGACCGAAAAAGATTCCCGAAAGCGAACAGAATATGCCGAGAAAAAGGTGGAACGAATTATGCGTAAAAGACAGCGTAAAGTATAAAAAGACGGCACCCGAGACGATACCCACGATGGGCCATACGGTCATGACGAGGCTATCGGTTCCGCCCGGCGACAGAATGAACATGATAAATCCCGCGGTGATCAAAAATATCCCCAGCGCGAGGATCATATTGTAAAAGCGCATACTGTGTCTTTTCATGGTATTTTATAGAATACACTTTATACGGCGTCTTGCCAATAAGTCCCGCTCGTGCTACAGTACCGTATGCCGAAAAAACGTATGCTGAAAAAGGTTTCTTACGCGGCGGGGATCGCCGTGCTGCTCGTATGCATTTTCGCGTTTCCGTCATCGGTGTCTACAGCCGAACCGAATCGCAGAGAGCAGATGCAGCTTACATCCCTTCTCAAAAAAAGCGATCTTGCAGAGGGCAGCCGGTATGCGATCGTCAATCAAATCGCAAACAATATGCTTTCGGCAAACGAATATCAATCCGCCGTTTTGTTTTTGACCGATTGGGTGCAAAAACATCCGGATGACGCATACAATTCGTATTGGCTTTTGATGACCGGTTACGCCTATCTTTCCATAGGCGCCGAACCCTTTGCGGAATATTATTTCGACCGCATCCTGCGCCATTATCCCGACTTGCTCGTAAAGGGACGTTCCGTTCACTTTTTGTGTCTTAAAAATCTCATCCGCATAAGCAAAACGTCCTCTACGCGCATCGCGTATTTCAATGAAATGATAAATCGATTTCCGTCCGACGTAAGCGTAACGGAACTGTATTACCGCCGTGCCCTTGAATACGAAAAAGACAGCGAGTGGGAAGCGGCACTGCGTTCTTTTGTCCAGTTTCTCGAACAGAGCGACGCTCCGACGATCCAGATAGCGGGAGAGCCGAACGCATACAGCGATGCGCGCCGCCTGGTCGATTTTAATAATTCTTCGAAAGACTGGACTTTTGAAAGCCTGGACGCCCTCGTCGATGCGGTTAAAAGCGCAATCACGCGCTACGATTGGAGAGCGCTCGACAAGTATTGCTCAAAGATCAACTTCTTTTATATGTCGTGGACGCAGGACGAAAACAATCCGAACTCGCAAAAAGAATTTTCCCTGCGCGTCTATATGCGCGGGCAGCGCATTACGTTCAGCGACACGCTTGAACAGGGGACAACGCCGAATGAAGCATATCTGCGTACGAGGGGATGGGATCCCTATTCGCCCGTGTGGTACTTGTATTTCCGCAAAGTCGATTTTCCGATCGATCCCGACATAAACGGCAACTGGGAATGGGCGGGCATCTACATGGGCGAACGGCTCTTATGACGGGGACATTCCGCTCGTCCCTTTTGTGCGCGGCGTGCATTTTTGTATTTGTCTCCCGCGCCGCTTCCGAAGATCGCTCATCGATCGACGAGCCGGTAAAACCTTTTCCGGATGCCGCAGTCGCCGCAGCTGAAGAGCGCGCATCGCTCGAAGACGAACTCTCCTCTCTTCCGCTCGTACAAACGTTCGAGGCGGCCGATGCGGAAAGAAGCCGAAATTCCCTTTCAAGCGAAGAGGTGATTCCGGAAAGCGCGCGCCCCTCAAACGGATCAATGAACGGCGCCGTATCTGCAGACGGTACGGATCAAAAGCCGGCACCCGATGATGTGACGGCGGGAAATTCGCAAATCGATGCAAAACCGATCGCACGGGATGAAATGCCGCTTTCGGTCGCATATAAGGAGCTCGACATTCCCGGAGCGGACAGACCTTCCGTGCAAAAATACCGCGATTATTATCTTTCGGAAAAAGCGGTCAAATGGCTTTCATCCGTTCTCGAAAACGGAGAGCAGTACCGGCTTTACGTACGCGAAAAACTCCGTGAAAAAGGTATGCCTTCGGTTCTCGAATATCTTCCCGTCGTCGAATCCGGTTATACGACAAACGCGAGATCGAGGAGCGGAGCCGTCGGTCTTTGGCAGTTTATGGCGAACAGTACAAAGCCCTTTCTCGTCAGAAACGATTTTGTCGACGAGCGGCTCGATCCGTGGAAATCGACCGATGCGGCGCTTGCAAAGCTGCAGGAAAATTTCAATATGTTTCACGATTGGCCGCTCGCGATCGCCGCATATAACTGCGGTGCGGGCGCTATGGCGAGAGCGCTTGCAAAAAATCCCGGCAAAGATTTTTGGTATTTGGCGGAACACAAACAGCTGCGCGAGCAAACGGTGCAATACGTGCCTAAGCTCCTCGCCGTCGCGGACGCTGCGGAAAACGCCGCATACTACGCGGTCGCCATTCCGTCTGCAAAAGACGAAAGGGGCGGCCCCGTAAATCCCCGTGCCGGACGGTTCGATTACGCCGAAACTAAAGGCGCAATTTCGATCAAGCGGCTTGCGCACGAATTGAAGATCGACGAAGACACGCTTTCTTCTCTCAATTCTGCGCTCTTCCGCGGTATCACACCGCCTTCATCCGCTTGGCTCATCCGCGTACCCGAAGGCATGGCGCGCTCGGCATCGGAAGCAATTGCGGCGATCGAACCTTACCGCTTTCAAACGCGATACACGGTACGCGAAGGCGATTCTCTTTGGAGTATCGCCAAGCGTTTCGGCACGACGATCGATGCATTGTGCGATGCGAACAACGTAAAATCGAACGCGGTTTTGCGGATCGGAAAAATACTCTACATACCCGTAAAATAAGCCGATATTTCTAAAGAGGTACGATAAAAAGCGCCGTCCGAAATATTGCCGTCGCTGGAGTCTGGAGATGAAAAACACTAAAGCGTTTTTCTTTTATCGGAGACACTCGCGATTTCTGTGCATTGCTCGAAATCGCAGCGTTTTTATTTCGAGTTTGTACGGATATTTACGGAAGCCGTGTGTATGCGGCGTTTCGATAAAAATCGCATGAATACGATGCGCTTTATTTTGCAAACTCGACTATTGAACGTGTGCGCGCACGCGCACGGCTAAAAACTTTTTCGGAAATTGATTCGAAGTCCGCGAAAGCGGACGCGTAGAATCGGTTCTTTGCAGAACGAGCCGAAGGCTCTAATTTCCTGCAAAAGTTTTTATAGGAGTGCGTATGCAAAAAAGATTTATACTGTTTGCGTGTATTTTTTTCGTTTCGATGATGAGCGCGTTTTCGCAAAGCGGGGCTATGACGTCCGTAAGCCGCGTCGATTGGACAAAACAACAGTTCGTTTCGTCCGTTTCTTTCGATACGGAAAGAGCCGGCATATCGCTGCCGTCGGGCAAAAACGCCGCATCGGAATCGATGTATTTAAAGCTTCCCGCATTGATTAAAGATCCGCTTTTATCGCTGTACGTCGACAATGCAAAGCAGCTCGGAGACTTGATACTCGACGGCACGCTTACGCTGAAAGAAATCACCGATATCGTTTACGGCGGCAAAATGACGAGCGCCGTTTTTAAAGGCGGAAAACTCACGCTTTCCCTTACCGATACGATTTCCATCCCGTCGATAAGCGGCATGCTGCTCAGACAGCGCACGCCCTACGCGCCCCCCGTTCCGATCGCATCGGCCGCCTCCCGCGCGTATTCGGGTATCGTCATAGATGCGCGGGGCAAACTGCCCGTACACGGCGAATACGTCGAAAGTGCCGTATCTCCCTGTTTTTTTCCGCGCATTTGGGATGAAAACATGGATTTGATTTATGAGCGCGATATGGCATCATTCGATGCGGCAAAAGCGAGAGGTATCGTACTCTACGGAGAGTCCGACGATACACGTGCATATCACGAACGCACGGGCAATGATCCTCTGTATATCAAAGCGTATAAAGTGTACGGAAAAAACCGCACCGATCCCGTTATCCGCACAAGCGATGCGCTTCGCATTCTCACCGTAGCGCAAAACCGCGCGTTTTTAAAAGAAGGCAAAGTCGTCGTTATCCTCGATAAAGACGAGCTTATACACGATGTGAGTTCTCCTCTCAAAGACGATTCATACTACGCCGCCTACGATACGCTCCGCCGGGAAATCACAGGAGGAGAAAGTGCGGCTGAAAATCAAAACGGTTCAAAGGGCGGCGTTCCCGATACAAAAGTCGACGACGGGGTAAGAGGAATCGTCATATCGATTGCAAACTTAAAGTTTATCCCCGATTCGGCAGAGCTTTTGCCGGCGGAAAGAGCGCGCATAGAACGCATCGCGTCATCGCTCAAAGAAATTATTAAAAATAACGACGGCTATACGATACTCGTCGAAGGTCATACGGCCGATGTCGGAAAGCCGGAAGGGCAGATGAACCTTTCGATCGAGCGAACGAAAACGATCATGCATTCGCTCATCGCATACGGCATCCCCGCTTCTCTTTTCAGTTACCGCGGCTACGGCGGCACGATTCCCGCCGCTCCAAACGATACCGAAGAAGGCCGCAGACAAAACAGGCGCGTCGTTATCACCGTGCGCCCGAAAGACACGTATATACAGCGGGATTATTAAAAATGCGGCAAAGCGAAGAAATTATTAAAATAGAAAAACTTTCTAAATCGTTCGGTACGACGGAAATTATTAAAGATATTTCGTTTTCCGTACACAAAGGCGAAGTGCTCGGCATCATCGGACCTTCGGGAAGCGGCAAATCCACGATCCTCCGCTGCATTACGCAGCTTGAAAGCGTAAGCGGCGGATCCGTTTCCATATGCGGACAAAATCTTGTCAAAGACGGCATCTATGCGGACAAAGCTTCTCTCCGATCGATAGCGCTGAAAACGGGACTCGTCTTTCAGAATTTCAATTTATTTCCGCATTATTCGGTTTTACAGAACGTTGCGGACGCTCCCCGCCGCGTTCTCGGAAAAACTGCGGAAGAAGCGAACGCGCTTGCAGTCGAACTTCTTTCGCGTATGGGACTTGCCGATAAAATCGAAAATTATCCTTTCGAACTTTCGGGCGGGCAGCAGCAGCGTGTCGGCATTGCGCGCGCGCTTGCGCTCAATCCGGAAGTGCTGCTCTTCGACGAACCGACGAGCGCCCTCGATCCGGAATTGACCGGCGAAATACTTTCCGTTATCAAAACGCTTGCCGCGGAAAAGATGACGATGGTCGTCGTCACCCACGAAATGGCATTCGCACGCGACACGAGCAGCCATATCATATTTATGGACGGAGGCGTCATCGTCGAACAGGGCTCTCCGAAAGACGTCATCGACAGTCCTAAAGAAGCGCGCACGAAAGCGTTTTTGGCAAGATTCAACGCGTAAATCCGAACATTGCGGATAAACGGATAAAAATGATATACTGTGCTCTGTAAATTCGATTATTCGAAAACTGTACGGATATCCGGATGATTGAAAATTTTTAAAAATTATTATTTTTTGCAAAGATTTTTACGGAGGTATTTAAATGGATGTGATGAAGTCGTTTTCGCTTGCCGGAAAAACGGCGTGGGTAACGGGCGCTTCGCACGGCATCGGTTTTGCAATCGCATCGGCGCTTGCGGAAGCGGGTGCCAAAGTCGCCTTTAACGAGCGCAGCGCGGATAAGCTTGAAAAAGGAAGCGCCGCTTATAAAGAAGCGGGTCTTGATGTGCGTCCGTATCTCTGCGACGTTACCGATGAAGCCGATGTCAAATCGACGGTAAAAAAAATCAACGCGGATTTGGGCGTTATCGATATCCTTGTAAACAACGCAGGTATCATCCGCCGCGTGCCGATGACGGAGTTGACCGTCGAACAGTATAAAGAAGTTATCGATATCGATTTGGTTTCTCCGTTTATCGCTGCAAAGGCTGTTGTCCCGCAGATGATCGAAAAAGGTCACGGAAAAATTATTAATATTTGTTCGATGATGAGTGAACTCGGACGGGAAACGGTAAGCGCCTATGCCGCGGCTAAAGGCGGTTTGAAAATGCTTACACGTAATATCTGCAGCGAATACGGCAAATATAATATTCAATGCAACGGCATCGGGCCGGGCTATATCGCAACGTCGCAGACGGCTCCGCTTAGGGAAAAACAGGCGGACGGTTCCCGTCATCCCTTCGATTCGTTTATCATTTCGAAAACGCCTGCGGAGCGCTGGGGAACTCCCGATGATCTGAAAGGACCTGCGGTGTTCCTTGCAAGCGATGCGTCCGATTTTGTGAACGGTCACATACTCTATGTCGACGGGGGTATCCTCGCGTATATCGGCAGACAGCCGGGGTGAGAAATTAATAATTATTAATCTATATAATTTTAAGGAAGGGTGATATATGGATATTCGCTATTCGGTCGGAAAAGAGCAATTCAAACGGATGACGGCGGAAGAGCTCAGAGATGAGTTTCTCGTACGCAATATTTTTCAAGCAAACGATGTATCCGCCGTATATTCTCATATCGACAGAATTGTAACCATGGGTGCGATGCCGACGACGGAAAAAATCGATATCGAAAAAAATATCGACGCGATGAAAGATTTCGGCGTATCCTATTTTTTGGAGCGGCGCGAACTCGGTATCGTAAATATCGGAGGGGCGGGATTTATCGAAGCGGACGGCAAGCGCTTTGAGCTGAAAGGGCGGGATGCGCTCTATGTGCCGCAGGGTACGAAATCGGTTTTGCTCGGAAGCGCAGACGGGACGAATCCCGCAAAATTTTATATGAACAGCGCGCCCGCTCATCGTCCGTTTCCGATAAAATTAATAAGTTCGAATGATGCGAAGCACTTGAATCTCGGCAGTAAAGAAGGCTGCAACGAGCGCGTCATCAATCAATATATTCATCCGGACGTTTTGGAAACCTGTCAGCTTTCGATGGGATTGACGCAGCTTGCCCCCGGATCCGTGTGGAATACGATGCCTGCCCATACGCACGAGCGCCGTATGGAAGTTTATTTTTATTTCGACATCGCCGAAGACGAAGCCGTTTTCCACTTTATGGGTTCACCGTCCGAAACCCGCCACATCGCCGTGCATAACGACGAAGCCGTCATCAATCCGAGTTGGTCGATCCATGCGGGCTGCGGCACGAAAAACTACACATTCATTTGGAGCATGGTCGGTGAAAACAGAACGTACACCGACCAGGATGCGATCCGCACTCGGGATTTGCGCTAGAGAATGTGCAGGTTATGGCTTTCGAAGTTGAGGTAGGCTTTGTCTCCCGCTTCGTAAAGCTTGTGATTTTTCGGGTTGTATTCGGTGATCTTTATCATCATGCCGTTTATGTCGACTTGATAATACTGATACGAGCCCATAAACGTCGAAAGCGTTACGGTACACGGCAGCACTCCTTGGTCGGCGAGCGTAATCGATTCGGGGCGCAGTACGATTTTGCACGAGTCGCCCTTTGAAACTTTTTCAAAGGATTCGGCCGTGATGTCTACGCCGCCGACGTCGACGTGTATGGCTTTGGAATCGATCGACGTTACGTTTCCGGTCAGGAAGTTTACTTCGCCGATAAAGTCCGCGACGAATTCGTTTTTCGGCTGGTAGTAGATTTCGCGCGGCGTTCCCATCTGTGCGATTTTGCCTTTGTTCATGATGATGATTTGGTCGGAGATGCTCATAGCTTCCGACTGGTCGTGCGTAACGTAAATCGCCGTAATGCCGACCGTCTGCTGGATGCGTCTGATTTCGGTGCGCATTGCGACGCGGAGCTTTGCGTCGAGATTCGAAAGCGGTTCGTCGAAAAGCAAAACGCTCGGCTGCACGACAAGGGCACGCGCGAGGGCGACCCGCTGCTGCTGTCCGCCGGACAGCTGATTCGTCATGCGGCCTTCGAGCCCTTCGAGTTCGACGAGTTTGAGCATGGCCGTAACGCGCTCGGCTATTTCGTTTTTTGCAACTTTTCTGATCTTTAAGCCGTAGGCGATATTGTCGAAGACGTTGTAGTGCGGCAAAAGCGCGTAGCTTTGAAACACCATTGCCGTATCGCGCTTGTTCGGCGTAAGTTCGTTGATCGCTTGATCGCCGATGTAGATTTCGCCCTTGTCGGGGCTTTCAAATCCCGCGACCATGCGGAGCGTCGTCGTCTTCCCGCAGCCTGAAGGGCCGAGCAGGGTGACAAAGCTGCCGGGTTTGATGTCGAGCGAAATGTCGTCCACTGCGGCAAAATCTTTTTCGGTTTTATAATCTTTGTAAATCTTCGTTATGTGATCGAGGCGTACGCCCTTCTGTTCTTTTGTCATGGTAAATTTCTCCTTATTATTTTTGTTTGCGGCTTGTGCCGAATTTTCCGGTAAACAGATTCATCAGCGTAATCGCCGTATACGTGATAATGATCAGTATGGTCGCGTATGCGCAGGCTATGCCGTAGTTGCCTTTTTCCGCGTGTTCGTTGATGCGCACGGTGATGAGCACGAACTGCGGAGTAACGAGCAGAATGATCGCGGAAATCGCCGTGATGGAACGCACGAAAGTCGTAACGAGTCCGCTGAAAAACGAATCCTTAATAAGAGGAAGCGTCACCGTCGTAAATACGGTAAAGCTGTCGGCACCCAAATCGTAGGCGGACTCTTCGATCGATTTATCGATCTGTCTGAGAGCCGCGATGCCGCTTCGCGTACCGATCGGAAGCGAGCGCACGATGAACACGATAACGAGAATCGCTCCCGTGCCGTAAAGTCCCTGCATAAAACCCGAATGAAACAAGCCGCTGTTGAATCCGCGGATAAAGCCGACGCCGAGAACCGTTCCCGGAACCGCCATCGCAAGCATGGCGATAAATTCCATAAATCCCTTGCCGGCGAATTTTCGCTTTACGACCAAGTAGGCGATTATCATCGAAATGAATGCGGTGATGGGAGAAGCGATGAGGGAAAGCCAAATCGAATCGAGGAATACTTTGTATCCGTTATTTTTAAAAATGTACTGATACCATTTGAGCGACAGGCTGTAGTTCCGTCCCCAAATCTTAAAGAGAGAGCCGAATACGACGAGGATGTAAAGCACGATAACGAACAGCGAAATGACGATGCTGATCGTGACGAGCGGAACGCGTACGCTTTTGTCTTTTATGCGCATGCGTTCCCGCGACGCTTTGCCCGTAAGGGTGGCGACCGATTTCCGCTCGAGCCAATATTTTTCGACGATGAATAAGCCCATCGAAATAAAGAGCAGCACGACGGCCATTGCGGTAGCTCCGCTTTTATCGTATGCGCCGGTGAGCTGCAGATAAATCGACGTTGCGAGCGTGTCGAAGTTTCCTCCGATGATCATCGGGTTTGCAAAGTCCGCAACCGATTCGATAAAGGTTACGAGAAAGGCGTTGCCGAGACCGGGAAGCAAAAGCGGAAGCGTTACCGACGTAAACACTTTCCACCGTGAAGCGCCGATATTGCGAGCGGCTTCTTCGAGTGAAGGATCTATGTTTTTAAGCAAGCCTTTGAGCATGAGGTAGCAGACGGGAAAAAACGTAAGCGTCTGTACGAGACAGATGCCCGGAAGACCGTATAATTTTGTCGTACTTAAATTGAACAGGTTTCGCGTGATGATACCCGTGCGGCCGAAAAGCATGATCGCCGAAAGAGAGAGGACGAAGGGGGGCGAAACGACCGGCAGCACGGAAACGATTTTAAACAGGCCTTTGACAAATTTGTTTCCGACGCTGACGTACATGTCGACGTAGGCGAAGAGAAAGCCGACAAGAGTGGCGAGGATGCCTGAAATAAAGCCGAGATGCAGCGTATTTGAAATCGCTTTTCGGAAGCCCGACATCCCGAAAATGCGGGCGAATACGGAAAGCGTGATTTGATTTTCTTCGTACACGCTGTCGACAAGCAAAATCGACAGGGGATAGACGATAAATAAAACTAAAAATAAAAATATACCGAATATTGCGGTGATGAGGATCGGATCGGCAAGCAATTTTTTTCTGTCGAGCGTTTTGCTTTGCGTTCCCGCCGTATATGGTTTTGTCATAATAAAAATCCACGAAAAAAGATGATGTGCTGCGGCACGGATCGCACCGCAGCAGATAAATTAATAATTATTATTTGGTCTTAACGCGGTCGTCGCTTGCGATGACTTTAAAGAAATCCTGTACGTACTGCGACGTGTGGTATTTTGCGTCTTCGAAATCGTAATTGATCGTTTTGATTTTATCGAGACCGGCTTTGACGGCCGCTTTAACGGGCTTCGCGTTGTCGATGACGAGGAACTGATACGAACCGTTTTCCTGAGCGAGGTTTACGCAGTCGGGTGAAAGCGCGAACTCGATGAATTTCTGCGCGTTCGCGACGTTTTTTGCGCCTTTAAAAATTGCCGTCGCTCCGATTTCGTAGCTCGTACCGGAAGAGGGCGCGGTCATGCCCAAATTGTCGTATCCGTTGTCGACGATCTGATAGACGACGTCGTGCAGGAAGCCGATGCCGATGACGATTTCGCCGGTCGGAACGAGCTTCGACGGGCCGGAACCGGACTTCGTGTACTGAACGATGTTTTTATCGAGCGCTTTGAAGTACTCCATCGCTTTGTCGTGTCCTTTCATCTGCACCATCGTGTTGACGATGAGTTTTCCCGTTCCCGCCGTATTCGGGTTTGCGAATGAAACCAAACCCTTGTATTGCGCTTTTGTCAAATCGTCCCAGTCCTTCGGCGGCTGGATACCGAGGCGCTTGATTTCTTCCGTGTTCCAAAAAAAGCCGAGTATGCCGCGGTAGATTCCGAACCAGTTGTTGTTCGCATCTTTGAATTGCGGTGCGATGATGTGTTTTGCATTTTTCGCGTTGTACGGGAGCAAAAGTCCTCTTGCCGCCGCTTCGTTGTACGGATCGGTCGTGCCGCCGAACCATACGTCCGCCGACGGTTTGCCGTTTTCTTCGGCGATCTTCGTGAGCACTTCACCCGTTGAAAGGCGCTGGTAGCTCGTTTTGATGCCCGTGAGCTTTTCGAATTTCGCACATACGGCGCTGACGTATTCTTCTTCGCATGAACCGTAGACGACGAGGGAACCCGCGTTTTTGTTGTTGGCGGCAAAGAGCATGCTGCCGGCGAGCAAAAGCGAGCCGATGACTGCACAAATCTTTTTCATAATGGAAATCCTCCGGATATTGAATATCTTTAAGAAAATTGTAAGGGGGGAATTCCGTATCCGCAATGCCGATTTTATATAAAAATATCCCGAAAAATGAACCGACCGAAGTACGAAACGGATAATGCCGGCAAAACGGGACTGTCGCCGATCAAGGCAAGCGTGCCGGAAACCGTATTTTCCGGATAATGACGTAAACGGAAAAAATCGGCCGCACTCAGTCGGGCGTTCGGTTTTTCCGCTTTCCGTCCGGCTTTACGAGTTCCGTCGGGGGAAAGCCCGCGTAGGATTTGAACACTTCGTAAAACCGCTTGTACGACGAAAAACCCGTCATCGATGCGACTTCGTAGACGCGGTATTTTTGATCGGAAAGGAGGCTTACGGCTTTTTGAATCCGGTACGTGTTCAAAAAATCGAGAAAAGTCATCGACGTGTGTTTTTTAAATAATCTGCTTAAATAACTTGCGCTCACTTTTAGCGTTTCGGCAAGCGTTTCGATGTTCGGATGCCCCGCGTAGTTTTGTTCGATGGCGGCCAGGCAGGATGCGATATACGGATTGTCGGAAACCAAGGGCGGAAGGAACGGCGACGGGGTGCCGTCGGTATTTTCCGCGCGCTCGGCTTTTTGTGCGATGCGATTTTTTTCAAGCTGCTCTTTTGCTTTTAAGACGACATCTTTGATTTTTTCTTCGTCTACGGGTTTTAAAAGATAATCGAAGACGCGGAGGGCGATGGCGCTTTTGGCATAGTTGAAATCGGAATAGCTTGTAAGCAGGATCGGGATAAAATCGATTTTTTCCTTTTGCGCTTCCGCTATCATATCGAGTCCGCTCATGCCCGGCATTTTTATGTCGGTGATCACGATGTCGGGGCGCAGGCTTTTTATCTTTTCGAGTCCTTCCGTACCCGTTGCCGCAGAAGCGATGACGACGGCACTCATGGAAAGCCAGTCGATCGTATACAAAAGCCCCGAGCGGATGATCTCTTCATCTTCGGCAATTAGGATTCGTATCATATTTTACTCCGAATGACCGGCAGGCTTATGCGCACGGTCGTTCCGCTGTCTGCAACGCTGTCGATCGTCATACCGTATCCTCGTCCGTACAAAAGCTCTATGCGCCGTTCGACGTTGTATAAGCCTATGTGATTCGTTTTATTGCTCTGCGCGCGGATGAGTTTCCGCATCGCTTTCAGTTTGCTTTCGTCCATGCCGGCTCCGTCGTCGCTTACGACGATATGCAGTTTTTTTCCGACCGTGTGCGCACCGATCGAAACTTTCATGCGCTCTTTGTCGGCAAAGCCGTGTTTGACGGAATTGTCGATTAAAGGCTGCATGATGAGCTTCGGCACGACGCAGTTTTGCACTTCGTCCGGCACATCGATTTCGTATGCGAATTTTTTACCGAAGCGGAGTTTCAAAATGTACAGATAATGTTCGATGCGGCGGATGTCTTCGCCGATCGCGGCCGTCGACGCATCGTTGTCGATGCTGTAGCGCAAGAGTTCCGAAAGACGCAAAATCGTTTTTTGCGCTTTATCGGGATCGAGTTTTATTAAAAATTTAATATTTTCGAGCGTGTTGTATAAAAAGTGCGGATTGAACTGCATTTCGAGCTGTTTGATTTCTGCGACATAACGTTCGTGCGTTTCTTTTTTATTTTCATCGATGAGGCGCTGTACGGTGTCGAGCATATCGTTGTACGCGTTTGCAATCTTTTGGAATTCGATATTGCCGGAAGCCGAAAGGCGTTCTGCGAGATTACCGCGTTCGACTTCGCCGCACAAGTCTGCGATCTGTGTGAGAGAACGCGATTCCTTTTCCGCGATTTTAGCCGCGCTGACGAAAAGTCCTCCGATAACAAGAGCGAGAACCGAAAGCGTCGTCAATACGATTATTAAAAAAGCGCTCCGCATCTGCTGTGTGTTTTGAAACGTATAGACGTCGAAGATGCCGCCCGTCGTCATTTCACGGAAGACCGCTTCGTTTTCCGTAAAATAATATCGCCTGTCGCTTCGATAGCCGTCCGCGAGTTTTCCGAATGCGTTTGCCGCGTGAGGGAACGAAGAGGCAAAGAGCGTGCCCTTGGCGTCGGTGATTGCAAAGGGGAGTGCCGGATTGAAATATGCGCGTATGTCTTTTTCGCCTATCGTAAAGACGATGTAGCCGCCGATTCCGTTTTGTGCTCCGAGCGTGTGACCGATGACGATTTCGGTTTTTCCGCCCGTATTGTATTCCGACGACAGTTCTATCACCGTTTGATCGGGTTTTTCGCGCATCCTGCCGAGCGCACCCCACATAAATTGATTTTGCCATTCGGGAACGATAAAGTCGTCATCAGCGCTTCCCTTAAGTACGACGGCATACGACGGAGAAAGCAGCGTAAAATCCGCGGCGATTTTTTGCGTATGGATAAATTCCTTTAACACGGTATACGCTCCGGAAAGGGACGATGCGTCGTCAAAAATTATTTTTTCGGGTGCGAGTTTTTTTTCTTCAATAAAATTGCCGTATGAAGCTACGGCCGCGCTCAAGACGGACGCGGCCTTTTTGTTTTCGCGCGCGAGGGTGCGGTAAAGATTTACGTTCCACACCAAAACGGACGTGATGATGACGACGCTTGCAAATGCGACGGACGGGATGAGCGAGTGCGCTATGAACGAGCGGCGTATTTCTTCTTTGAAGTGCACAGTGTTATTCATCGCTTTGCCTTGCGCTTTCAAAGATATCGAGAAAGCGCTCTACCCATTCGCTCTGATGCGACGTCGTATACGCGTAATCTACCGAAATGCACTTGATTGCGCTCTTTGCCGGAAGCAGGCTTTTCGTTTCGACGTCGTTTCGCACCGAACGGCGGTTCATCCGCTTGGCGATATAGCTTTGTACGTTTTTACCCGTAACGTAATCGATAAATCGGACGGCATTGTCTTTGTGCCGTATTTTTTTCGGCATATAGACGCCGTCGGGAGTAAAGACCGCGCCTTCGTTCATATAGACGAGGGCGATGTTGTCGTCTTTTTCGGCAAAATTTGCGCCGCCTTCTTCGAAAGTTAAGCCGACGGCAAAGCGCCCGTCCGCAACTCCGTTATAGACCGCGCTCGAAGAGTTCAAAAGAATGCCGCCGAGATTTCCGCACAGCCTTTTTACATAGTCCCAGCCGTCGTCGGGATTTCCTTTGCCTTCGGCGTAGAGTATATTTATTAAATGTTCCCATGCCGACGACGACGTTTCCGGATTTCCGAACGCGATCGCGCCTTTTAATTTCGGATTGAGGAGATCGCCGTAACCTGAAAGAGCGATATCGCCGAGCCGTTTTTTATTGATCATTAAAACGCTCGGCACGTCGGAAAAGCGGTTCAACATGCCTTCGACGTTTTTATATTCGTCCCTGATATACGCTTCGTTTGCGCTTGTATAGGAATCGAAAAGAGAAGAAGCGGGAAGAACCGATGCGTACGAACCGCCCCACAGCACGTCGTACGGAGATGCGTCGGGATGCATTTGAAGCGTTTTGAGTATTTCTTTTGTACCGCCCTGTACGAGTTCGACGGCGATACCCGTTTCGTTTTCGAAATTTTCTATGACGGGGACGATGAGTACGAGCGGGTGGGGGCTTGCGACGACGAGCGTGTTCGCATCGCCGCCGCCTTTCGTTTTTTGAAAGCATCCCGTAAAAATGAAAAACGAGGCGGAAAACAAAAGAGCGCGGTAAGGGGTACGCATAGCGTCAGTATAGCACGGATCGCCCTCGTTTGACACGGGGTGCACTTTATGGGGGCGAAAAAAAAGGAACCGGCTTTTAAGACGACTCTATATAGTCAAGCCGGTTACCCTGTGGCGATTGCGTACCGAGTTTTACAATTCTTCGATATATTTTACGCCTTTGAGCGTTCCGAACTCCTGAATGACTTCGGCGTGATTTCTCCGTTTCGGAAGGGAAAGCGCGATGTTGACGCCGATGTAATCGCTGTCGAGCAGCGATTTTTTCATTTCGATATCGGACAGCGTATAGTTTTTTTTGCGCGCTTCTTTTACGAACGACGTAAGCGCTTCGGTCGATTTGAATTCGGCGAAGATGATCATGGAGCGGGATGTCGAATTTATGCGTGCGTCGATCCTGCTCATAATCGTCATGATGATAAGCAAAAAGATTCCGGTGATAAATGCGCCGATGTAAAATCCCGCGCCGATCGCCAGCCCCAATCCCGCCGATCCCCAAAGACCGGCGGCGGTCGTAATGCCTTTGATGCGCATATTGCTTACCATAATGCTGCCGGCGCCGAGAAAGCCGATACCGCTGATAACTTGCGCGCCGAGCCTGGCGGGATCTCCCGTACCGTAAAATTCGACGAGGTACAAGTCGGTAATCATGACGAGAGCCGAAGAAAGGCAGACGATCATGTAGGTGCGGAAACCCGCAGGGCGGTGTTTTCTGCCCCGCTCGAGTCCCAGTATGCCTCCGAACGCTACGGCGAGCGAGAGGCGTGCAAATACCGAAACGGTATTCAGCGATGTCAGTATTTCCGGCAAATCAAAAACAGCATTCCTCATCGTCAATCTTTCGGCATATCCGCGTTCGGATCGCGCTCCTTGTATTTATTTTCCAGCTTTTGCATGAGCATCGGAGAGAATATACTGAATACGCACAAGGCTATCAATACCCAGCAAACCGGTGTTGAAAACAGGATAGCAGGATTTCCCTTCGAAAGCAAGAGCGAGCGGCGAAGACCGCGTTCTCCGATCGGTCCGAGGATGAGCGCAAGAACGATAGCTGCGGAGTTCAAACCGAAGAGCTTTACGAAATAACCGATGACGCCGAAGACGAACATGATGACGACGTCGGCCATGCTGTTGCGGATCGCATAAGAGCCGACGACGCTCAGCGCGAATATGATCGGAATCAAAATCGCGTCGGATACGCGTGAAATCTTTGCAAACCACTTGCTGCCCCACAGTCCGAGCGCGAGCATAAAAAACTGCACGAATACGAATCCCGCAAAAAAGGTATAGGTGACGGCAGCGTATTTGTTGAAGAGGTCGGGACCGGGCTGCATATTGTGGATCAAAAGACCGCCCATGAGAACCGCAGTAACGCTTTCGCCGGGAATGCCGAGCGTGAGCGTCGGAATGAGAGAGCCTCCGGTGACCGCGTTGTTGGCCGCTTCGGAGCCGGCAACTCCTTCGATGCTTCCGTGACCGAATTCTTCTTTATGCTTCGACGCGCGCCGCGCTTCGTTGTAGCCGAGGAACGATGCGATCGATGCGCCGGCTCCCGGAAGAATGCCGATAACGTTTCCGATAATCCACGAGCGCAAAATCGTCGGGGTAATCTGCTTCATTTCTTTTCTGTTGAGAAGAACTCTGTCGTCGAAGTCGACCAATTCTCCGGCTTTGCGGATTTTGTGGTCGGCGAGTACGAGGACTTGCGACATCGAAAAGAGACCGATGAGCGTTGCGGTAAAGGGGAGTCCTTCATACAAGGCCGCCTGTCCGAACGTAAAGCGGAATACGCCGTTCATCGTATCCATGCCGATCGTCGAAAGCAAAAGACCGAACGCACCGGAGATGAGTCCCTTTATCATGGAGTCGGAGCTGACGCCGGCGATGATTGTCAAACCGAAAATCGAAAGCCAAAAATATTCGGGGCTTCCGAAGGCCATCGCGAGTTTTGCGAGCGGCGGTGAAAAAAAGTAAAGCGAAATGCAGCTTAAAAGCCCGCCGAAAAACGACGAAATAACCGCAGTTCCGAGCGCTTTACCCGCTTTGCCTTGGAGGGTCAGCTGGTAGCCGTCGATCGCGGTCGCCGCGGAAGCGGGAGTGCCGGGCGTATGAATCAATATGGCCGAAATCGATCCTCCGAAAATCGCACCGCAGTAAATGCCCGCGAGTACGATGAGACCGGTCGAAGGCGGCATACCGAAGGTGATCGGGATGATGAGCGCGACACCCATTGCGGCCGAAAGACCCGGAAGCGCTCCGATGATAATGCCGATCGTCGTGCTTAACAGCATGGCAAGCAGATTGAGCGGCATAACGGCGTTGATAAAACCCGCGCCGATTAATGAAAAATCCATAAAGTACCTCCCGCTTTTCAGATCAGCAAACCGCGCGGAAGCGGAACATGCAGAAACGTTGAAAATCCGCCGTAAATCAAAACGAGAAACACGGCGGTGGTTATGACGATGTACAGCGGTTTAATCTTAAAAAATATAAGCGTTCCCGCGATAAATAAAAGACTCGAAATATAAAAGCCGAGTACGTTTATTAAAACGACGTATGCGGAGAGCATGGCAAAAACGGCAAAGAATTGTTTCGCTTTAAAATGCTCGAAGAGAAGAGGCATATCGTTTTCGATTTTTTTCTCCCGTGCCAATTTTACGAGACATTCGATCAAATGCATCGTCGTCAATACGGCGAGTATTACCATGATAAAAATCGGGTAGATGCGCACGTCGCGCGGATATTGCAGCACCAATACAAAGAAAAAAGCGGTAATCGCATAGACTGCCGCAATTAAAATGATGTCGCTTTTTTTCATATAACCTCCGAAGATGGAGAGGGTAAAGCTGCGGCGGCAAAAAACAGGCGGCCGCAGCTTTTCGAAAACGCCGATCGGCGCATATGCGGATCGATCGGCGTTTTTTAGGGGACGCTCCGTCAGTTGAACAATGTGGGAAGCGTGTTTGTGACGAAGTCTTCCTGCGCATCGATAAATCTGCCGAGCGCGTCGGGCGACATAAAGTCGAGGGCAAGACCCGCGTTTTTGCTCTTTTCGATATTGTCGGGGTCGTTTATCGTCTTTTCGAACGCATCGACGTAGAAATCGATTGCAGCCTGCGGCGTACCTTTCGGTGCGACAAGGGCGCGTGCCGAACCGTAGACGAGGTTGTAGCCTTTTTCTTTCAGCGTCGGAACATCCGGCATTTCTGCAAGACGGTTTTCCGTGTAGGTTGCGAGCACTTTGAGTTCTCCGTTGTCTCCGATGAGCGGTGCGACGTCGGCCGATTTCGGAACGGACATGTCGACTTCGCCCTGGCGAAGCGCGAGGAGCTGGTCGGCGGTTCCGCCGTAGGGGATGCAGCTGATTTCAAAACCTGCCGCTTTTGCCAAAAGCTGCGCGCCGATGTGGTTCGACGCTTTGACGCCGTTCGTCGAGCACTTCACTTCGTTTTTGTGCGCTTTGCAGTATTCGATCAACTCTTCGATCGTGTTCCACGGCGCGTTTTTGCGTACGACGACGACCGAGGGTTCGAACAGGTGATTGCAGATCGGAACGATCGAATCTTTCGTAAAGGGGCTGTTCGGCTGGATGGAAAGCGAACTGAAGGTCGGCAGATTGATAAAGCCGATCGTGTATCCGTCGGGCTTTGAAGTTGCGAGCGTCGTATATCCGATTTTTCCGTCGGCGCCTTCTTTGTTCGTGACGATGAGCGTTTTACCGACGTATTTTTCGGCGACGGAACACAGGATACGCGCTCCCGTATCCGTACCGCTTCCGGCTTTGTATGCGACGATAACCGTTACGTCTTTTTCCGGCTTCCAGCTCGAAGCTGCACTTTCAGCTCCGCTTCCCGGTTTTTTCGAGCAGCCTGCGAGCACGGCGACCGCGAGCGCCGCCGTTAAAATAATACTTCGTTTCATAGTGAATACCTCCATTCTATATCTAAGAAATAAAATGCTATTTGATAACGTTTCGGGATACGATATGCACTTTGTTGCCGCGTACTTCCAGTTCGTATACGACGGGCGTCGTATTGGGGATTTCCAATTTTTGGAGTTCGTCGGGCGTCAGTGCCGGATCTATGCACGACGACAGCGCGCGAAGACAAGTGCTGTGTCCGACGACGAGTACGTTTTTACCCGATTTAAGTGCGGGAATAAGCGTCTTTTTCCAATAAGGAGTAACGCGGGCAATCGTATCTTTAAGGCTTTCCGCCTGCGGTATCATTTTTTTATCGACGTTCGCATAACGCGCGTCGCGTATCGGAGAACGGGGATCGTCGAAAGAAAGAGGCGGCGGAGGAACATCGTAACTGCGTCTCCAGATATCCACTTGGTCTTTACCGACTGCGGCAGCGACTTCGTCTCTCGTTTTACCTTCAAGATCGCCGTAACAGCGTTCGTTGAGACGCCAGTGCTTTTCCGTCGGCAGCCACATAGTATTCATGCTTTCCATCGCAAGCCACGCCGTTTTGATCGCTCGGCTGAGCATAGAAACGTGGACGACATCGAAAGCGATACCTGCGTTTTTAAGCGCGGCACCCGCATCCTGCGCACCTTTGACGCCCGTTTCCGTCAGGGAAACGTCCGACCAGCCGGTAAAACGCTTTTCAACATTCCAAACGCTCTGTCCGTGCCGAAGCAGTACAAGCGTTACCGTTTTCGAAGCGTTTTCCGTTTGTTTTTTGTCTTGTGCGAACGCGAACGCAGCCGCCAGCAGCAAGATGAGCGCAGCGGAAATCTTTTTCACATACATAGAACGGGATCCTCCTTTTTAAATCCATGTTTTATGAAAGTTTTATTTTTTAATAGAACACACCTGTACTAATTGCCGCTATAAAATTCAAAGACGCAATTATTATTGATGATAATTCCGCTTTATTAATAACGCAATCCTAAAATTCGGTAAAAAGGTTCGGAAAAATGAACTTTACACGCTTACGGCGGCATCATCGCTCGGTGCGGGGATTCCGGCGGCCGAGCGGTTTATCGGACGAGCTTTGACGGCGCGTAACCCGTATAGCGCTTAAAAACCGTACAAAAATATTTATAATTCGTAAAGCCCGTCATTTCGGCGATTTCGTACATGCGGTATTTTCCCGTATTCAGCAATTCGGCAGCCTTTGCGATACGCAAGCCGTTGAGCAGATCGATAAAGGTCATATTCGTTTCCCGTTTGATTTTTCTGCTCAAATAGCTTACGGAAACGCCGAGAGAATCCGCTATATCTTCTATAGTAATCTTCGTCCGGTAGTCGGCTTTGATATGCTTGATCGTTTCCGCGACGTAAAAGTTTCCGCTTTGTACGCTGCCGTTGAAAAAACGAAGCACGCGGCCGCTTTGATCGCTCTCCGTTTCCGCCGTTTCGTCGATATCGATTTTTGCCGATTCGCCGATTTTATCTTTTGCTCTTTCGATCGCTTCTTCGAGTTCGTCGTCGACGATCGGTTTTACCAAGTATTCGCCGACGTCGAGGAGGATCGCCTGTCTCGCATAATCGAATTCGCTGTAGCTCGACAGAATGATCGCGTAAAAACGTTCTCCGGATTCTTTTGCTTTTTCGATCATTTCGAGGCCGCTGATACCCGGCATGCGGATATCGGCGATGACGATGTCGGGATGCGTCTCTTTGATCTTTTGTAAACCTTCAAGACCGTCCGCCGCTTCTCCTGCGACGGTGCAGCCGAGTGAAAGCCAATCTATCGTGTAGATGAGGCCGCGGCGGATCAATTCTTCATCTTCTGCGATAAGCACTTTATACATAATTAAAATACTGCGGGAAAAAATATCGTTATTGAAGTTCCGCGATGCAAGCCGCTTTTAATAATCATACCCGATTTTTCCCCGTAGAGCAACCGTATTCGTTTTGCGATATTGTACAGGCCGAAGTGATTCGTCGTCCGCGTACGCTCGGAAAGCATCTCGTGCAGTTCGGAAACTTTTTTTTCGTCCATGCCGTTACCGTCGTCGGTAACGGTCATTACGAGGTTTTCATTTTCGATATGAGCGCGTATAACAATTAATAATTTTCTTTTTTCGCCGGTTCCCGTTAAACCGTATTGGATTGCATTTTCGATGAGCGGCTGGATGAGCAGTTTCGGCACGATGCAGTTTTGCGCCTCTCGAGCGATATCGAGTTTACAGGCGAGCGTATCGGTAAAACGGAAGCGCTGGATCGCGATATAATGTTTCGTGTATTCCAAATCTTCGGCAAGCGTACACCGAGCTTCCGAAGCGTTTATGCTGTAGCGGAGCAGTTTTGAAAGATGATCGATGATCGCAGGGACGGCGTCCGGTTCGAGCGTTACCATGTATTTGATAACCTGCAGCGTATTGGAAAGAAAATGCGGATTGAACTGGCTTTCAAGCTGTTTGATCTGCGCTCTCGTCGTCTCTTCGTTTATCTCTCTGTTTTTTTTCAGCAGATCGTCGATGCTTTGAATCATCGTATTGTACGAATCCGCAATGACGCCGAATTCGTCGCGAGTTTCGAGCGTGATCCGTTTCGTTAAATTGCCTTTTTGCACTTCGTCAAAGCATGCCGTTATTTTGTCGATCGACTCGGTTCGCTTTATAACCGAACGGGTGACGGCCGCATAGGTGATGATACCCGAAAGCGCAATGACGCACAAAAGCGAAAAGCCTCCCGCAATGAGCGTTGCGAAAGTCCGCTTAACGGCGGAAAAAGTGGAAACGATAAACGTTTCATCTGCAAGGCGGATGCGGCTTTCCGTTTTAAAATAGCGGTTGTTTTGAAATGAAAAAAAAGACGATGCCTTTGCAGCCTGCGGATTGATACGGTTAAAATTACCCGTAAACATCGATGTCGATGCGATCGCGATTTCTCCGTAGGGATTCGTGACGGCGATATTTGAAACCCGTTCGAGGGTGTGGTTTGTAAAATAAAATTCGGGAATCGCAAACACGGCGCAGCCTTCGGCAAGTTTTTTTCCGATGAGGAGATTGCCGCGGAAAAATATGCACTGAACGGTACCCGGCCGCCCTTCCATCCGCTTGTATAAACCCCAGTTCCGTCCGACATCGGGCGGCATAAAGGAGAGCGGCATCGATGTGGAAGAAAAGAGCAGTCGGGAATTTTCATCGAAGAGATAAAAATCGGCCGAATGTCCCTGCCGGTTCATAAATTGAATTTCAAGCGTCAAAAACGTACCGCCGTTTTCACCTTGCGGCAGTTTCGCTTCGAAGTCGAAGGCCGGAGCATTCAATTCCTGCGCATACGTTTGAAAGATCGAGCGAAGCTCGTGTGCGACCGCTTCGTTGTCGTTTTTGTTTTCCGCAAGGATACCCGCATTGAAGTAGATGTATGCGAAAATGCAAAATGCGATCGCCGCCGAAAAAAGCGGCAAAAGAGAAGAGACTGCGACGATGCGGAGCATCGCATCGTGAAAACTGTTTTTTTCGTGTTTTGCCGCACGCATCGTTTTCAGTCCGTGTCCGATCATCGCATTTGCCTTATTTGTTAAAATTTATTAAAATCGATTTTACAGTCGTTCCCCAAAACAGACAGAATGAATTCCTTCGCTTTATCGGCTTCCGTAAAGCGGTGCGCGTGTATGCCGAGGCTTTCCGCGGCGCGCACGTTTGCTTCGGAGTCGTCGAAAAAGAGCATATCGGAAAAATCGTATGTTTTTTCCTCGTTGCGGATATACTGCCAAAACGATACGTCGGGCTTTCTCGTGTGCATAAAGCAGGATGCGTATACTTTATCGAAGTCGGCGTAAAAGCCCGCTTCCGAAAGATAGTCGTAATACACGTCGAACGTGTTCGTGCCGCACACGATGCGCGCATCCGATTTTTTTATCGCTTTGATGAGTTTTGCCGTTTCGGTTTTCAGCGTCGGACGAAAAAATTTTTTCCAATAATTTTCCGTCGGACGGGGGAGCTTTGCGCGTTCGGCGACGAGGAGTGAAAATTCCATCGATGTAATATCGCCTCGTGCCGCCGCTCGGTACAGGTGGATGTACGGCGAGTTTTCTCTCGGAGCATCGGGAAGTCCGAGCGCTTTCATCGCTTCGGGCCACGGTTCGTCGTTTTCGACGAGTACGCTTCCCATATCGAAAATAAATAAATAATTTTTCATAATCCGGTCTCCCGATTAAAATTGTTGATCATACGAAATTGAACGGCGTTTCCTGATAGACGTAATAGTTGAGCCAGTTCGAATAAAATAAATGCGCGGTGCTTCTCCACGTCGAAGCGGGCTTTTTTTTCGGATCGTCGCCCGGAAAATAATGCGCCGGTATTTCAATGGGAAGATTCTTTTTTTTGTCGCGGACGTATTCTTCGGCAAGCGTGTGGGTGTCGTATTCGAGGTGACCCGTCATAAAGATTTCGCGGTTGTCTTTCGATTTGATGAGCGTTGTTCCCGATTCTTGTGAAGAGGCGAGGGCGACGAGGGCTTTGCACGATGCGACGTCTTCGGCTCGGATCGTCGTGTGGCGCGACTGCGGAATCGGAAAGCTGTCGTCGAAGCCGCGCAAAAGCGGATCCGCGTCCGTGAGGCGCGTGTTTATAAATACGCCGAACATTTTTTTATCGAGAGGGTATTTGTCGATACCGTACAGGTGATACAATCCCGCAAACGCTCCCCAGCACACGTATAATGTTGAAAATACGTTCGTCTTTGCGTAGTCCATGATGGCGCACAGCTCGTCCCAATAATCGACTTGTTCGAAAGGCAGCTGTTCGACCGGCGCGCCGGTGATGATCATGCCGTCGAATTTGTGCTTTAAAAGCGCGCTCGTCGTGATGTAAAATTTTTCGAGATAGCAGCGGCTCGTATGGCGCGATACGTGATTTTCCATGCGCACGAGCGATATTTCAACTTGCAGCGGCGTGTTTGCCAAAACGCGCAGGAGCTGCGTTTCCGTTATTTCTTTTACCGGCATAAGATTGACGATCGCGATTTTGAGCGGACGGATATCCTGCGCTTTTGCCCGTTTGTCGGTCATGACGAATACGTTTTCGCGTTCGAGGATGCTGCGCGCCGGCAAATCCGATTGAATCTTAATTGGCATAATAAATGAGTATAGCGGAAGTTCCTCAAATTTGCTATACTGCTCCAATGGCAGTACAGCAGGACAGGCGGGCGGCGCTCAAACGGCTCAAGCTTCTCGTCTACGCTCCGAAATTAAATGTCGACTCGTTCCGAAGCAAAATCGAAGAAACCTTTGCGTGTCCCGTTTTGCCGAATCACGTCGACTGTGCGGATTACAATTACGGCGGGGTTTCCTGTGACGTTCTCTCGCCGGAAATATATTCTTCGAGGCGCATCGTCATCTATATTCACGGCGGCTC
Organism: Treponema socranskii subsp. paredis ATCC 35535; assembly: GCA_000413015.1. GTDB lineage: Bacteria > Spirochaetota > Spirochaetia > Treponematales > Treponemataceae > Treponema_D > Treponema_D paredis. Next base: position 848,156 of record KE332515.1, on the reverse strand, counting down.
CTTTGTCGCCGGCTCCCGCGCTTCGTGGCGAGGCTTTTGCGCTCGCCTTGCCGCAAAATCTTTCAGCCGCGTCGTCGTGCCGGAATTCCGCCTTGCGCCCGCTCATCCCTATCCCGCAGCGCTTGAAGACGTGCAGGCGGTGTTCCGTACGGTGTACACGGAATTGCAGGTGGCCTGTTCGCTCGACGCTTCTGCGGAAAAAACGGCCGCTCATCCCGAGATCATCATCGCCTCCGACGGCTCGGGCGCTTCCATCGCCTGCGCGCTCCTGTTCAGCCTCCGCGAAAAATACCGTGCAGGCGTTTCCCGTCTCGTCTTTTTTTCTCCGTGGTTCGATTTTTCCGAAGAAGCCGCCGCTTCAAAGGGCAAAAAAGCTTCGGACGAATTGATAAACGGAGAAACACTTTTGCGCTGCGGAGAGATATATACCTATGTTTCCAATTTAGCGAATCCGCTCGTTTCTCCTTTATACGCGGCGAAAGAACAGCTTTCGGATTTTCCGCCGGTGTATATACAGTGCGGCGAAAAGGAGCTTTTACTCGGCGATACCGAACGGTTTTCGGAGCTGCTCGCATCGAACGGCGCAGAGTGCGAACTCGACGTATGGCCGAAGATGATGCCGTTTTTTCAGTTTGCCGACGATCACCTTTGGGAAACGCACCTCGCTATCGAAAAGGCAGGCAGAGTCATATCCGGAGAAGGCGATACGGATGCGGGCGTATCGTTTCACAATAAGCCGCGTCTTGAAAACTCTTTGCAGACGGATGCGTAGCGCGCGCGGCGATTTGCGATGGAACTTCTTTCGCCTGCAGGCAATGTAAAAAAATTATATTACGCATACGCGTACGGAGCGGACGCAGCGTACATCGGTCTCAAACATTTTTCGCTCCGCATCAAAGCCGATAATTTTTACGACGACGAATACGAGCGAGTATGTGAACTCAAAAAATGCTTTCCCGGGAAAAAACTCTACTGCGCGCTCAATATCGCCTTTCATAACGAAGACATCGCTTCCTTTCAAAACAATATCGATTATTTTAAGCGCTATCCGATCGATGCGTTTATCGTGCAGGATTTGGGCATCGTGCCGATTTTGCAAAAAGAATTCCCCGACGCGGCGCTTCACTTGAGCACGCAGGCGAGCTGCATGAACGCTTCCGCCGCTTTGTTTTATAAACGGCTCGGCTTTAAACGCATCGTGCTCGGACGGGAAGCTTCGCTAAAAGAGATCCGAGAAATTAAAGACGCCGTTCCCGATATGGAGTTCGAAGCCTTTTGTCACGGCGCCATGTGCATCGCCTATTCCGGTCGCTGTCTTATGAGTGCCTATCTTACAGGCAGGAGCGCGCAGAGCGGTTTTTGCTCTCATACGTGCCGTTGGAATTTCAGCGTGAGCGCGGACGAAAATCGGTTTTTCGATGCGGATGCCGCAAAGCGCCTCGCCTCATCGGGTGTATTGCGGCTTTCGGAAGAAAAAAGAGCGGGTGAATATTTTCCGATTTTTGAAGGCGATAATTTTACCGCGGTCCTTTCGAGCAAAGATCTCAATATGATCGATAAGCTTTCGGATATGAAAGACGCGGGTATCGACGCGATAAAAATCGAAGGGCGGATGAAAAGCGTGTATTACGTTGCGCTCGTAACGAGGGCGTACCGTAAAGCGCTCGATGCGCTCGACGGCAAAATTGCTCCCGAAGAGGCTTCCTCCTTTATCGCAGAACTCGACAATGTGCCGCATCGGGAATCGACGACGGGATTTTACTACAGCCGCGAAGACGCCGACGTGACGACCGGCGGCGCGTCCGACAGTCCCTATATGCTCGCGGCGGAAATCGGAAGCGAAGTGAGCGAAGCTGAGCAAAGTTCGATCTTTTTGCGCGGAAAAGAAACGGTACGCGGCTTTCAAAAATCGCTTGCAGCTTTGTATCCTCAAGCGCGCTTTGCGCGCGAACGCGATTTGAAAAATCATCCTGAAAAAATACCGGTCGCAGCCGAAAAAAAAGACGGCTGGCGTATGTATGAGTTTACGCCTTTTAATAAAATCGATACGGCCGATACGCTTGAAATCATTTCGCCGGGATGCGCGCTCCGAAAAGCGGAAGCGGGCGAGTGGCTCCTTATAGACCCCGAAACGGGTGCGCTTCGACCGTGGGCATTCGACGGACATCCCTGCGTACTCTACAGTTCGATGCCGCTTGAAAGCGGATCACTCGTACGTATACGCGACGAAACGTACGTGCCCGAGCGCTTCGGAGAATCGAAACGGTAGATTTGAAAGCCCGCTGAATCTTCGTTCGAAGCGCATTTTACCGTCTGCCGCTCGATTCCCCCTTTCCGCCGTATACGTGGATTTTTTCACAATATTGTGTTATGGTTATGGTATGAAGCGTCCGCTCATTTTTTTTGCGTTCGGCATCCTCTTTTTTGCCGCATCGTGTTCGGACAATCAAGCCGTCATCGTCTCCGATCCGGGAGAAACGCTCCGCGCGAAAGCCGCTGCAAAAGACGCGGATACGCTGTGGACGCGCGAAATCGAAAAAGAAAGGCTTACGCAAACGATTGCGGAAAAGAACGGCATCCTCTCTTCGGTAAAGCTCGAAGTGGAATCGGTGATCGCTTCGCTTGCCCAGCCGCCAGAGCTTTATCCTTTTGTGAGCGGATTGGGAAGTCTCGATACTTCTCTTGTATCGCGCGAATTGCAAAATGCGCTCGATACTTTTATTTCCGCACTTTCCCGCAACGAGAGCGCGGACGCATCTTTTGCTCCGGAGAATTTATTTTCGTACGTTTTTTTTCTGTCGGATTTGAAAAGCGGATGGAAAACGCATTTCGGCCGGGATTTCCCGGATGCGCAAACGCCGCTTTTTAATTCATCTCTTTGCGCTTCTCCGTTTATCGACGATGCGGGCGCGGAAGTTCCCGTGCGCTTCGCTTTTTCCGGGGGCAGCGTCGACGTGCTGCTCTATTTTGAAAAAGACGGAGAAACGTATAAAATTAATAATATCGAAATACGGAAATGGGAGCGGTTCGATGGAAAATAATAATTTAACCGGTATAGAGCGCGAGCTTGTGCTCCGGTATTTGATCGACGGGAATGTTCCCGTTACCGTAACGCCGATGGAAAAAGAAGACGGATCGGGAGAGACCGTGAAGCCGCCTTCGTCCGCCGTGTTTCCGGTCGCGCTTAAATCGGAACAATTCGCTTCGGGCGGCGGTGATATAATTTTATTAAAAAATCCACCGCAGTCGGTGATCGGCTTTGCGGGAAAGCGGGTGCGAATAGAATTCTATTTCAACAGTGTCGGGCTTTTTTTTATCACGGAAATGCGATCGGTAAAATCGGGACTTGCCTTTGCCGCGCCCGAATCGATTTGCCGCATAAAAGATGCCGAAGTGAAACACGATTACGATTTTTCCGCGACGATCTACTATTCGTGCAGCAATAAGGCGACCGTCAATTTCGACTGCGTGCCCTGTGAAGGCTGCGAACTTTTTGCACGTCCCGTGTGGGCATCGATCGCGCTTGAAAATCAAAAGGCTGCAAAAGCATATCTCGAACGATTTGTCGCCGAAGCGAAAAAAGAAAAAAACGCGGGCAACGGTTTGCAGCTTATTCCGATATGCCGCTATCTTACGGAAAGGGAGACGAAACTAAAATCGTTTTCGGGAAGCGTAAAACCGCTCGACATCCTGTATGTCGACCACGAGCGTATCGTATTCGGAAGCGCCGATGAAAATTTTCAGCTTTCGCGAGGCGCGGAATACGCGCTCAAATTGTCCTTTTCACTGAAAAAAGGCCCCGTAGCCAAGCGCGACGTTTTTGCGACCTGCGTGCCTGCAAAGATATACCGCGAGGATGGGGGGAGCCGAACCTGCGCGGATTGCGTCTATACATCGCTGCAGGAAGAAGATTTGCGGTTCATATACGAAAAAGCGACGAAAAATTTATGTGTGTGAAAAGGTGCGTTTAAAAGTCGCTTCTTTTTTCGACGGTCTGCAACTCCGGCAAAGACCTTTACAACGCCGCATCTTTTTCTTATAATATCGTTATAATATCGCATGAGGTAGTATATGGTATTTCCGCTTGAAGAACTTGTAAAATACAGCGACAATATTTATGAAGTCACCGTTGCGGCAAGCCGCCGTGCGTTTCAGCTGGCAAAAGTCGAAGATCCGGAAATCGAAGAAAACGACGGTAAAGTCGTCTCTCTTGCCGCCCGCCAGCTTTTTGACGACGAAGTGACGTTTAAGATCGAACGGCAATAAAGCCGTACATCGGCCGCCGATCCTTTTTGCACTGAAGTTCTTAAAAAAGACTGCTTTGCTGCAAACGCCGTTTGCACGGAGCGGTTTCTTTTTTTTAGGAGGAGCGGAAATCGGCGGCATCGATTCGATGTAAGCGTATTTTTCCCAAAACGTTTTATCGCCTGTCAGCCGATCAAATTTATTTGATAATATTCCGTCACACTCTTGACGGATTGCGCGAATTTTGCGATACTGGAAAACACTATTCGATGTAAGGAGTAATGTTGTGCCCTGCGGAAAAAAAAGAAAGCGTCAAAAGATGGCGACACATAAGCGAAAAAAGATGCTCAGGAAAAACAGACACAAGAGCAAGTGATTTTTGCTTACGTTTTTGAATAGGCCGCGTGTGTTCGTGTAACCGCCGCGGTCTTTTTTGTTTGTAATTACGGAGGTTTTTTACGATTCTTTCCGGCATACGTTCCCCTCAAGATATTAAAAAACTTCCGTCATCCGAGCTTCCCGTTCTCGCACGTGAAATCAGAAAAACGATTATCGAAGTCGTCGGCAAAAACGGCGGTCACCTCGCGAGCAATCTCGGCGTCGTGGAACTTACGATTGCGCTGCACCGCGTGTTTTCGAGTCCCGAAGACGCGATCGTGTGGGACGTGAGTCATCAATGCTACGCGCACAAATTGCTGACAGGGCGCTACGCTTCGTTCGGTACGCTCCGTCTTTCGGGCGGTCTTTCGGGATTTACGAGGAAAGACGAAAGCGAGCACGATTTTTTCAGCGCCGGCCACGCGTCCACGTCGATTTCTTCGGCACTCGGTCTCCTCGTTTCCCGTGATATTCAAAACAAAGGCGGAAAGGTCGTCGCGGTTATCGGCGACGGAGCGCTTACGGGAGGCATGGCTTTCGAAGCGCTGTCGCACGCGGGACAGCTTGCAAAAAATCTCATCGTCGTGCTTAACGACAATCAGATGTCGATCGATCACAATACGGGATCCATTTCGCGCTATCTTTCGCGGATGACGATGTCCGCTCAGTATCAAACCGTCCGCTATAAAATCGACCGCTTTATCGACCGCGTGCCGTATTTTAACAAAAAACTTGAAAAACTCGCGTTCCGTTTTAAGCGCGCCCTCAAGGGTATGTTTTTGACGAACAATTTGTTTGTCGATTTGGGGTTCGAATACGTAGGCCCTTTGGACGGTCACGACGAACAAACGCTTGAAAAGGTGTTCCGCCGCGTGGAAAAACTTCCGCGTCCGGTCGTCGTCCACGTCGTAACGAAAAAGGGCAAGGGCTACAGTCCTGCCGAAGACAATCCCGAACGCTTTCACGGCATCGGTCCCTTTCTCATATCAGACGGCACGGTCGAAAAATTCGATGAATTGAGTTTTACCGAATCGTTCAGCGGCGCCCTCATTTCGCTTGCCGAAAAGAATGAAAAGATCGTCGCCGTGACGGCCGCCATGGCAAAGGGCACCGGCTTGAACGCTTTTGCACGCCGTTATCCGAACCGCTTTTTCGACGTCGGCATCGCCGAAGAACATGCCGTCACTTTTGCGGGCGCTCTCGCGCGGGGCGGTCTCGTGCCGGTCGTGTGCATCTATTCGACCTTTATGCAGCGGGCGATCGATCAGATGATTCACGATATCGCGCTGCAGGACGTTCATGCCGTTTTTATACTCGACCGTGCGGGCGCCGTTCCGGGAGACGGGGAGACGCATCAGGGCTTGTTCGATATCGCTCTTTTGCGCCCGATTCCGCATCTTCGCATTCTTTGCCCCGCGAGTGCCGAAGATTTAAAGCGCTGTCTTGCTTTTGCCGTCGAGTCCGACGGTGCGACGGTGATCCGGTATCCGAAGCTTACCTGTCCGTCGGAGCAGGCATCTTTTTCTTTTCCGATCGAAGAGGGGCGGGGCGTCATCGTTTCGGCAGCGGATATCGCGCCTTTGCAAACGGCATACTTCGAAGAAAAAAAAGCGGGAACTTTTTTCCGTATGCTCTTTGTGTGTACGGGCGGGATATACGCGGAAACGCTCGTCGCGGCGCGATCGCTTTTGATGAAGGGCATATACGCCGATATCTACGCGCTCCGTTTTATTAAGCCGATAGACGAAGAGTATTTTGCGCGTATCGCTTCTTCTTACGACGGAGCGGTCATCGTAGAAGACGGAGTTTTGACCGGCGGCATCGCGTCGTACCTCGAAGGGGTTTTGGTAAAGAGCGGTATGCGGCTTGTCGCTCTAAAAGCCTTTGAAGATCGATTTTATCCGCAGGGAACGCGATCCGAAATCTGCCGGGATGCGCACATGTCGAGCGAAGATATCGCGCTTTCAGCCCTGCGTCTTGCCGAAAGTCGAAACGCCTAAAGGGGTGCGGCCGGTGAAAACGCTTTTTCTCAAAGACAGAATTATTAAAACGGAAATGTCCGCCTTTGTCATGGGCATCGTAAACGCGACGCCCGATTCGTTTTGGGAAGGGAGCAGAGGAGACGAAAACCTTGCACTGAAACTCATCGATGAAGGAGCCGACATCATCGACATAGGCGGGGAATCGACGAGGCCGGGGGCGGCATACGTGTCGGCGGAAGAAGAGATACGGCGCATCATTCCGGTGATCAAAAAGATTCGATCCGTTTCGGCCGTAGCGATTTCGGTCGATACGCGGAAAAAGGAAGTGATCGAAGCGGCTGTTTCGGAAGGCGCGGATATCTTAAACGACGTTTCCGCTCTCGAAGACGATGAGGACATCGCATCCTTTGCCGCCGAAAAGGGGATCCCCGTCATACTGATGCACAAACGCGGGATTCCTGCTATAATGCAAAACAATACGTCGTACCGCGATGTATTTCGGGAAGTGGACGCATATCTTGCTTCGCGCGTTTCGTATGCTCTTTCACGAGGCATCGAACCGAATAAAATCATCGTCGATCCGGGAATCGGTTTCGGCAAAGATTTCGAAGCGAACCGCATTCTTATTAAAAATTGCGGAAAGCTTTGCGGCGGTACGTATCCCGTGCTCATGGCGCTGTCGCGGAAAACCTGCATCGGCGAGATGACGGGGAAAGACGCCGAAGATCGGCTCTGCGGTACGATTGCGGCAAATATGATCGCCGTCATGAGAGGTGCTTCTGTCGTGCGCGTACACGACGTCGGAGCGGCGCTCGATTCGCTTCGCGTGATGAAAGCATTGGTCGATTAAGTTTTTATATTGTAACGGAGGATTACATTGAAAGCGTTGGACAGTTTGCGTGCGGCATACGATTATATCCGGCTCATCCTCGACATCGGCATCCTCACCTTTATCCTGTATAAAGCGTACGAACTCATCGTCAAAACGAACGGCATGCAGATCATCCGCGCCGCCGTCATCGTCGGCGCGGCCTATGCCGCTTCCATTTTTTTGCATTTGGACACGCTGCAGTGGATATTGACCGTTATGGGGCCGGGGCTTCTCATCGCCTTTGCGATCGTGTTTCAGCCCGAAATGCGAAAACTCTTTTTAAAACTCGGGCAGAGCAGATGGTTCGCTTTCGGCAGCCGTTCAAAGCACACTTACGTCGATTCGGTTTTGATCGCGGCGGAGATATTGTCGAAGCAAAAACGCGGCATGCTCGTCGTATTCGAACGGCACACGAAGATGGACGATATCCTCAATACCGGTACAAAGCTCAACGCCGACCTTTCATCGAGCCTGCTCGTGACGATCTTCGGTATGGATACTCCTTTGCACGACGGTGCGTGTTTTGTGCTCGGCGGAAAGCTCCTCGCGGCGGGCTGCTTTTTGCCGCTGAGCGAACAGTACGATATTAAAAAAACTTTCGGTACGCGTCACCGCGCGGCTCTCGGTCTTTCCGAAGTTTCCGACGCCGTCGTGCTCGTCGTGTCGGAAGAATCCGGAGCGATAAGCCTCGCATACGATTCGAAGCTGCACTACGATTTGACGATTACCGAGCTGACGAAGATTCTCGAAAACCTTCTTGAAATTACGCCCGATGCATATCAGGTAGAGGATACGATAGATGAAAGTAAAGCGGCTGTTTGAAAAGATTATGGAAAATTGGCCGGCAAAAGTGATCTGCTTCGGCCTCGCGCTCGGGTTGTACCTCGTGCATATCACTTCTCTCCTCGACAGGAAAACGTACACCGTTCCGTTAAAGCTTGTCGCCGACGGCGGTATGTATCCGATGAGCGATTATCCCGAATACGTGCGCATAACGGTGCGCTCGACGGCGGAAAATATCGCGGAAACGCTGCAAAGCGATTTTTCGGCGACGATCGATTTGACGAAGTATGAAAAGGAAGGAAGTTTTTCGGTTCCCGTGTCCGTGCATCTGTCGCCGAAGCTTTTGCTCATGGATCCCTTTGAAATAAAATTGAATCCCGAATCGGTGTCCATGCGCCTCGAAGAAAAAACATTGAAATACGTTTCGGTCGCGCCTTCTCTTTCGGGCGAAGTACAGCACGGCTATGCCGTTACGAAAATGTCGGTGGAACCTGCGACGGTCGAAATTGTGGGGCCTCGCAGAGCGGTCGACGAAACGAAGCAAGTGTATACGTCCGCGATCGAAGTGACCTCTCTTTCCGCATCGAAAACGTTTGAAACGTCGCTGCAAAATATCAATTCGCTGTTGGCGATCAATCCTGCGAAATCCTATACGGTACGGATTGAACTTGCCGAAAAAGAACTCGTAAAAAAGTTTACCGACGTACCGGTACGGCTCTTGTTTTTATCGGAATCGCTTGAAGCCGAGGGAGAAGCGCCGAAGATAAGTTTCGACGTGAAGGGGACTGTGCCGACGCTTGAAGATTATGAACTTTCGGCCGGCGCCGTATACGTCGACTGCAGCGCGATCTATAAAACAGGTACCTACGATTTGCCCGTGTATATTACGCTGCCGTCGTATTTTCAAATCGAAAATCAAAGTGCGGAAACGGTGAGCGTTGCGATAAGCGCACGGAGCGAAGACAAAGCCGACCTCGGAGCGGAAAACCGATGATCTACGGCATCGGAACCGATATTGCCGATGTGCGCCGCTTTGCGAAATGGGTCGAAAACCCCGATTTGATCGAGCGCTTTTTCAATAAACGAGAGATAAAAACTTCCGGTTCCCGCCAAAAACTGCAGGAACACTACGCATCGCGCTTTGCAGTCAAAGAAGCTTTTTCGAAAGCGCTCGGAACCGGCGTCGCGGGCTTTCAGCTCGGAGACATCTATGTCGGACACAATGAAGACGGCAAGCCCGAACTTTATCTCGAAGGGCGCGCAGATGCCCTCGTCGAAATGCGCTGCGGAAAGGGCGCGCGGATATCCGTATCGCTCAGTCATGAAAAAGAATATGCCGTTGCATTTGTCGTCATTGAAGTGTAAAATCGTTTTATGACACGCGTAAAGGGTGGAGTATGACAATACAAGGTGTAAAAAAAGAGTCCGACAAAAAGAAAACCGCGCTTTCGTATTGGTCGAAGGATAAATGTCTGTGTCCCGTGTGCAACAAAGAGTTCGACCGCGAAATCATGCTTTCGGGGCAGGGCAGGATGATAGCCGGAAAACTCACCGATGAACTGCACCGCATTTTCGAACCGTCGAAGCGGTACGGCCGCGTTTATCCGCTTATCTACGATATCGGTGCGTGTCCGAACTGCTTTACGGCCATGCTGTGGTCCGATTTTAAAGATATTAAAAATAAAGATGCTGTCGAAAGAATGTATTCCGCTTCTGAAAAAAGGAGAAAAGCGGTAAACACCGTATTTCCGTATTTCGACCTGCACCGCCGGCGCTCGCTTTTCGACGGCTGCGCAATGTATTATCTTGCGCTTCTTACCTACGAGGACGCGAACGTCGAAATGCTTCCGACGATGAAGCGTGCGATCCTTGCTCTGCGTCTCGCGTGGCTTACCGGAGAATTGAACGAAAAGTGTCCCGACCACAATTACGATTATATTTCGAAAGTATTTTATCAAAAGGCGACTTTTTTTTACGAGCAGGCGGTTGTAAACGAAATGAACCGCGTTGAAAAAAGTTCCATGCTCGTAAACTGCGGTCCCGATATGGATAAAAATTACGGCTGGGACGGAGTCATCTATCTGTGCGGATTGCTCGAATACAAATACGGACAAACGGACGATCAGCAGCTCCGCCTTAAAAAATTGAGCCAGTCGAAAACGGCGATCGCACGCATCTTCGGTCTCGGAAAATCTTCGAAAGCGAAACCGGGTCCCCTGCTCGAAAAGTCTCGCGACCTCTACGATAAGCTTTCGGCTGAAGTGCGCGACGACAATATTTAGAGAAGCCGATGCGAAATATCGTATTGACCCTTTCCTATGACGGTACCGACTTTTGCGGATGGCAGCGGCAGGACGGAAGCGATGCGGGAAAGAGCGTACGCACGGTGCAGGCAGTCCTCGAAGACGCGCTTGCAAAACTGCACGGCTCTCATATTACGCTTTACGGATCGGGGCGCACCGACAGCGGAGTACATGCGCTTTCTCAAGCGGCGAATTTTTTTTCTCCGATCGATTCGATCCCGATCGAAAAATATCCTTTAATAATCAATAATATGCTGCCTCCCGACGTGCGCGTTATGAGTGCCGCGTGTGCGGATGAAAAGTTCAACGCGCGTTACAGCGCGACGAGCAGGGTGTACCGCTATTGTATGTTCGCGTCGGGCACGCCTCCGGCGCACCTTGCGCGTTATGTGTGGCCGCTTTTCCGAATGCCCGATTTACAAAAGCTCAATAAGCTTGCCGCATGCCTTTCGGGAGAACTCGACTGCGCGTCTTTTGCCGCTTCGGGGGACGAAAGTCTTTCGACGAATCGCTATATAAAGAGTGCGCGTTTTTTTTCCGAACAAGTCTTTACGTACGGCTCCCTCGTCGTATTCGAAATAGAAGCGAATGCGTTTTTATGGAAGATGGTGCGCACGATCTGCGGCACGCTTTTACAGCTCGAAAAAAAAGGAGCTCCCGATGATGCGCTTAAAAAAATCATCGAAGAAAAAGATCGGAGAAAAGCAGGCATAACCGCTCCTCCTCAGGGATTGTTTTTACACGAAGTCAAATTCGACGGAACGCGGCGGCACGCTTAGCGAGACGGCGAAAACGACCGGAAATGTATACACGAAAAAGAAGCGTATAATTAAAGACGAAACGCGAAGCAGCCGAACTGTCGCTGTTCCTACACTCTGCCGTCTTATAAAAGCGAAACGGGATCGACGTCGCATTCGATGTAGACCGTCTGCGGATGACTGTAGCCGAAAAGAAGAGCGCTTGCGGCTTTTTGCAGCGGGCGGATATCGCTTCCTCGAAGCAGCAAGTGGTAGCGGTAGTTTTGCGATATTTTTAAAATCGGGCATTCGGCGGGACCGAGTATTTCAACGGCGCTTTCGAAGCGCATTTTTTTTACTTCGCCGGAGAGAAGTTTCGCGCCCGCCGCTGCGGTTTCTTCGGCGGCATTTTTATCGGCGGAGCGGAAGACGAGGCGGATGAGACGGCTGAACGGCGGAAAGCCGAGAAGCTTTCGCTGCCCGAGTTCGTACGCGTAAAATTTTTCCGTATTGCCGGCACAGGCGAGCGCGACGGGTTCTCTCGACGGATTGTACGTTTGTACGAGCACTTTTCCGTCGGGGAAAAAACGCCCGGCACGGCCGGCGACCTGCGTGATAAGCGAAAAGGTACGCTCGGAAGCGCGGAAGTCCGGCATATGCAGTCCCGTGTCGGCAAGTACGATGCCGACGAGACGCAGATTCGGAAAGTTGAGACCCTTGGCGACCATCTGCGTGCCGAGCATGATGTCGTAATCTCCGCGCCCGAAAGCCGAAAGTTTTTCTTCGAGTTCGCCCCGCTTTGTCAAAGCGTCCGTATCGATCCGGACGATCTTCGCATTCGGGAATTTAGCCTTTGTTTCCGCTTCGATGTATTCGGTACCGAATCCCGAATAGCCGATATTGAGCGAACCGCATGCGGGACACGATTCCGGCGGTTCGACCGACCATCCGCAGTAATGACAGCGCAGCCGCCGCTCGCTTTTGTGGTAAGTCATCGGTACGGAACAATTTTTGCACGTCATTTCGTAGCCGCAGTCGCCGCATCGGAAAAAATGGGTAAAGCCGCGCCGATTTAAAAAGAGTATCGTCTGCTTTTTTAGATTGAGCGTTATTCTGATCTCTTTTGTCAATGTGTGCGAAAGACATCCGTCCGGTTTTTCCTTTGTCAAATCGATGCGCGCGATTTCGGGCATGGCGCCTCCTGCAAGGCGCTTTGTGAGCGTGTGACGGACGAGACTTCCTTCGTTCATGAGGTGCCACGATTCGACCGACGGCGTCGCGCTTCCCATAACGAGCGGTATTGCGCTGCGCGATGCACGGTACATCGCAACTTGGCGCGCGTGATAGCGCGGCGTCGTTCCGCTTTTGTAGGAAGCGTCGTGTTCTTCATCGATGATGATGAGCCCCAAATCCGGCACCGGAGCGAACACCGCGCTCCGCGCTCCGACGACGACGCGCGCTTCTTTTCGGAGGATGCGCTTCCACTCGGAAAACTTTCGGCTTTGCGTAAGACCGGAATGGAGGACTGCGGCGGTGTTTCCGAAACGGGCGCGCACCGCGCGTATCACTTGCGGCGTAAGGCCGATTTCGGGGACAAGGTAGATGACGCCTTTGTTTTGAGCGAGTACGTCTTCGGCGACGCGCAAAAACACTTCCGTTTTGCCGCTTCCTGTAGATCCGTACACGTAGTGGAACCGTGCGTGTTTTGTCTTTGCCGACAGGATATCCGAAACCGCCCGCCTCTGTTCGTCTGAAAGATTGTGCGCTTCGCCTGAGGGAATGTCGTCGGCAAACGAAAATCCTCCCGAACCCGTTTCGCGTCTTCCCGACGGAATCATCGCCGATACGATTTCGCCGAGCGGGCAGAGATAGTAATCGGCCATCCATTTTGCGAGCGTAAAGAGTTCGCTCGTCAAAAGCGGCTCGTCGTCTACGATGCGCCGTACGGCGCGGATTTTTTCTTTCGGTACGTCATCTGGTGCTGTATCTTTGATACCTGTAATAAAGCCCGTAAGCTTTCTGTTTCCGAAGGGTACTTCGACTCTCTTTCCGATTTCAGCTTTTTCTTTTTCGTCGGGCGTATACGAATACGTAAACGATCGGTTTATCGGCACGTTTAAAACGACGTCGAGATATATCATTTTTTAATAAAATCTTTTGCGTAGTCCGGAACGAGACGCAAAAGCTCCGCGCGGAAAAGTTTTAAATCCTCCCACGCCGGCCGCTTCAGCGACACGTCCCGAAGCAGGGCGCTCGGATGATAGGTGACGAGGATCGGTATGCCGTTGTAATCGCGGAAAGCGCCGCGAAGATGAGAGAGCGCTTCCGTCGTTTTTAATAAATTTTGAGCGGCCGTCCTGCCCGCTGCGAGGATGAGTTTGGGCTTCAGTATGTGGATCTGCGCTTCGAGAAAGGAAATGCACGCATCCGCTTCTTCGGGAAGCGGCGTCCTGTTGTTCGGCGGCCGGCATTTTACGATATTTGCGATGTAGCAGTTTGCATCGCGGGAAAGGGAAATCGCTTCGAGCATTTTGTCGAGGAGTTTTCCCGCAGGCCCGACAAAGGGAAGTCCCTGAGCGTCTTCTTCCGCTCCTGGTCCTTCGCCGACGACGAGAACGGCAGGATGGGGAACGCCCATGCCCGTTACGGTGTGCGTCCTCTTTTTCGAAAGCGCGCAGCGGGAACACGAGGCGATTTTTTGAGCAACTTCTTCGAGTGTAATACCGCTCCGCCCCGATTCGGCGGGTGCGGGATCGGCCGGTTTTGCGCCCGCATAATCGCCGGCGCGTCCGCCTGATGCGGAAGCCTGCGCCGTCCGACCGGATGCTTCCGCGTTTGTCGCAGATTCGGCATCGTCTGAAAAATCGGGCATCGAAGAAAAAGAGCAGGGTACATAACCGCACAGCGATGAAGAGGCCGTTTTGAGGAGATTCCACACTGCTTTTTTTTCCGGAGCGAGCATAGGAGATAAGCATAGCATATTGCTTGTGCTTTACGCAAGAATAGAGTATAGTAAAAAACTAGCGTATGAAAAAATTATTCGCGTTATTTTTGTTGTCGGCGCTGTTTTTTTCGGCAGCCTCGGCGCAGGCGAGCGTTGATCCGACAGACGATTTTTACGAAGCCGCACTGCGCTGGTATATCGGCGGCGTCGTTTCCGAACTGCCGCAGCTCAAGCCCTATCCTCACGATACCGTCCGCCGTCTTCTTTTTACGGTTATGGAAAAAGGAGATCGTGAACAAGAGGCCGAAGCGCGAGAATATTACGAGTCGATGTTCGGCAAAACGTGGCACATATCGGCGGAAACGGAAGGTGCGGGTATCGTAAGGCGGAACGGAACGACGAAAGAAAACGGAGCCGACGGTTCTCTTTCGCTTTCCCTCGAGGGAGGAGCCGATGTTCTTTTCGGAAAAGGCTTCGGTGCCGGCGGACGCGCATGCATTTCATCAAGTCTTTCCAGCGATGAAAATAATACGGTACGCGAACTGTGGAGCATACCTTCATATGACAATACTATCGATCCGGTGAGTCTGGGACGGGTTCGAATCGATTTCAGCGCCGATGCCGTCGTGTCATACGCGAATGAAAAAATCGGCATCAGCGCGGGCTATAACCGCACCGGCTATACGAATTATATCGACGGCGGCAATGTTTTAAGTCCGTATGCATATCATGCACCCGAATTTTCATTTTCCTATGACGGGAAACGTTTTGATTTCGTACAGTATTTTGCCGCGCTCCGCGCATCGGATATGCTCGGAAAAAACGGCCCCTACGGCAAATTCATTTCGTTTCATGCGCTGCGTTTTTCGCCGAACCGGAAAATACGCCTGTCGTATTATGATTCGGTCGTATACGGAAAGCGATTCGATCCGTCCTATTTGATTCCCGTTCCCTCAGCGCTCATCGCATCGGCAAACGGATACGGCGACAATGTGATCGCGGGTTTTCTGTTCGAATATAATTTTTTCCCGGGCGTTTCATGGCTTACCGATGTGAGTATAGACCGCCTGGATACAGCGCAGCTTGCGCGCTTCCATCTCAATTCCGATAACCGCCTTGCATTGAAAACGGGGCTTTCCTATGCGCCGAAAGATTCTCTGTGCAAACTGCTCACTTTCAGTTATACGATCATCTCTCCGTATATGTATACATCCGAAGAGACGAACGGCGAACCGTACAATTATCATTCGTATACGAATTGGGGAAGGAGTATCGGGCAGAACCTTCCGCCGAATTCCGACAGACTTTCCTTAAAGATAAAACTCGAACCGATAAAGCGTTTTTCGGTATCGACGTTCGCTTCCATTACCCGTCATGCGAACGTGTATCAGTCGTATTCCAATGATGAATTGCGAGGTATGTTATCCGAAGGTAACCGTGCAACGGACGGAAGCATCAATTCGCAGTATTATAAGGCGACGCAGCTTTTATCTCAGGAACATATCATGTATGCCGCACGCGGAGGGGCGGAAGTTTCATATCGTTTTCCGCGCGTCAAAGCGGGACTCTTCGAACTGCACGGAATATTTTCGTACACGTATATCGGGAACGCGGGTATGGACACTCCGATGTATCCCGGCGCGACTAAAAGCACCACAGATGCGCAATTCAACATTATGCGTACCGCTTGGAAAAATCAGCTGCACGAAGAATACGATATATTTTTGTCGCTCGGCATAAAATGGACATACTGACGGAGATAGGATGAAACGGAAATTTCTTTTTTTATACCTCAACACCGGAGCGGGACACATATCCGCGGCAAAAGTACTCGCCGCCGCTCTGAAAGAAAAAAATCCCGACGTCGAAATCGAAATGCTCAACGGCTTCGATAAGTATAATTTTTTCGGACATTTTATGTTCGAAAAGGGATATAATTACGCGACGAATTACGTTCACGGCGCTTTTCCTCTCATCTATGACATGGCGCAGCACCGCTGGGGGCAGACGATGTTCGTGCTTCCGCTGCGCTTTCACACGACGCGCTATATCCGCCGCGTCATCCGCGAAAAGCAGCCGACCGATATCGTTTGTTTTCACTTTGCGCTTACGCCCTTTGTTAAATCGGCGCTCCGGCAAATATCCCGAAAGATCAATTTTACGGTGATGGTTACCGATCCGTTTACGGTGCCGAACGCATGGTTTTATGAAAACGATCAAAAATATTTTGTCTTTTCGGAACAGGCGAAACGGCAGGCCGTCGAAGTCTGCGGCGTGCCCGAACAAAACGTTACCGTCGTTCCATTTTTGATGAACGAAAAATATCTTGTGCCGCTTCCGTCAAAAAACGAAATCGAAGCGATGAAAGCAAAGTACGGTTTTGCGTCCGATAAAAAAATCGTACTGCTCGTCGGAGGAGGAGAAGGGCTTCCCGGCGCGGTCGAAATTATTAAAGAGTGCGTGCTGCACCGCGCGCCTTTTGCGGTCGCCGTCGTATGCGGACGCGACAGGGCTTTTAAAGACGCGCTCGAACTTCTCCGGCGTACATATCCCAAGCTCGATCTGCACGTGTTCGGCTTTATCGATTATCTCGACGAACTTATTAAAATATGCGACTGTGCCGTCATCAAAGCGGGACCGGCGACGCTCATGGAAGTGGTTTCGTGCCGGAAGCCCGTCGTCATCATCAAATACATTCACAATCAGGAACTCGGCAATATGCGTTTTGCAGTCGATCATAAAGTCGGCTGGTATATCAGAAAGCCGCGCGACGTGTACCGGAAAATCAACGAACTGCTCGGAGACGAAAATTTCGATGCGGAGATGAAAAAAAATTTCGACAGCGTGCATCTCGACACCGACGCCGGAAAAGTCGCTTCTCTTTTGCTTGAAAAATAGCAATGCGCGCTTAAACCGAAAAGCGTTTTATCTCGCGTTTTTCGAAGGCTTCTTTTATCAATTCGTCCGCGTTGAGAGACTCATAGATCGCTTCGGCTTCTTCGACGGATGCGCGGAGAACCGGATGCTTGGGCGAAAAGAGTACGCAGCAATCTTCGTAGGGTAAAATCGACGTTTCGTATGTGCCGATTTCCCTTGCCGTGTCGATGATCTCTTCTTTGTCGAGTCCGACGAGGGGGCGCAAAAGCGGGCGAGCGGCAAAGTGTTCGGTGACGTTCAAATTGGCGATCGTTTGGCTTGCAACCTGGCCGAGGCTTTCGCCGGTGACGATGCAGTCCGCATGCGTCCGCTCCGCGATGAGGTTTGCCGTTTTCATCATGCACACGCGGAGCATGAGCGTCGTCCACGCTTGCGACGCTTTTTCTTTGATACGCATCTGCACGTCGGTAAAGGGAACGATGTTCAAATACGTATCGAGTCCGTAATTTGCGAGAGATGAAGCGAGAGTTTCAACTTTTTTTTGCGCTTCTTCCGACGTGTACGGATACGAGTGAAAATATGCGCAGTCGATTTTCATGCCGCGCCGCATCATGCGGTAGCCCGCGACGGGTGAATCGATGCCGCCGGAAAGCAGGAGGAGGCCTTTGCCGCTCGATCCGACGGGAAGACCGCGTCTGCCTTTTTCCGCATCCGAAAAGACAAAGCAGCGGTCGCGCACTTCGACGTAGATCCGCACGTCGGGGGAGTGCACGTCGACTGCGAGTATGCCTTCGTGCGATGCTCGGTCGGCCGCTTTGCAGCAGATTTCATAGGAAGTGAGCGGAAAGTCTTTGTCCTGCCGCCGCGCTTCGACTTTAAACGATTTTGCGCCTTTTTCCTTTGCGCGCACGGCTTCTTCGTAGACTGCCAGATTTATCGAATCGATGTCTTTTTCGACGACCGCCGTTTTCGCCCAGCCCGTAATACCGATGAGGTGTTCGAGCGCGAATCGGGATGCTTCTTCGTCGTCGCAGTCGATATAGAGCCTTCCCGCACCTCCGCTTACTTTCGCGCTCCGCCCTTTGAGAAGGCGCCGCACATTTGAAGCGAGACGGTTTTTAAATTCTTCGATATTGGAACCTTTGAGAGAAAGCTCTCCGACCTTTGCAAGATACGTCATACGCGCCAGTATAAATAATCGTACCGGCTCGTGCAAGGGCGAGCAAATCCGAGCAGTGCGCAGGATTTGCGAGCGTGTCCTATGAAAGAAAAACGCGCCAAGCGTTTTTCGCCGCCCGACTTAAAAAGAGCAAATCCGAGCAGTATTCGTTCGCGGTTTTCCAAAAACTTCAGTTTTTGGAAAGTTTCTTTGATTTACTATGCGATGTTTAAAATTAAGTTACTGCAATATAAAGACTTAATTTTAAACTCGTAGGCTGTCGAAAAAGTAACCGGCTTTTGAGACAGCCCGCTCACTACCGCATTTTTGCTCTGCAAAAATACGCAGCCGTTTTGCAAGACTACGACACGATATCCGTGCCGTGCATTTAACGAGCCGAAAATGTGTAGTATTCGTTTACGATACACGATCGATATTAATTTCTTGCCATATCGATGATGACCCGCACGAGCAGCACGATAAGTAAAAGAGCGGCAAGGCACAGCGCCCCGAAGAGGATTTTATAATTCGCCGGAACGGCTTTAAATTGAAGGGCTTCTTTTTGGAGCGTGTTCCGCATCGCATTTACGGCGTTTTTATCCGCATCGTTTTGCGCCGCGCTTTTGCCTGCGTCCTCTTTTTTATTTTGCACCGTATTTTTTTCGATATCGCTGTTTTTTTGTGCGTCTTTATTTTTCGAATCGATTTTTGAGCTTTGATTTTTGCCGTCTTTTGCCGCCGTCTGTGTATCTTTCATTTTTTCAAAAGGGATGACGATGCGCGCGTGTCCCGCCCAGTTTTTGTACGAATCGGCAAGACCGATGACTGCCGTTTCATCTGAAAACGATTCGAGTATGCGCGCGTTGAAGTGCTTTGTAAAATAATTCCGATCGTCGTAATGATTCGTATTCCACCAGCACACTTTTTGCGCTACGGTATCCGCTTCGTTTAAGGGTAAGCCGTACGCCGCTTCGATGTAGCCGGAAACGATAAAGGCTAGGGCTTTGATCGTGCCCACTTTTGCGTTCGGCGCGATATAGATGATGTCGGCTCCCGGAAGCGAGTCCGACGAAGGTACGCGGTGCGCGCGGTATTTTTTCGAAGGAGCACCCGATGCGTAAAGTTCGTCGTTTTTATGCTGCGCGTCCTGCCGTTTAATGCTTCCGCCGAGCCTGCGGCCCATATCGCGTATCTGCTTTGCGGTATTGAATTCGTTTTTCGGCACAGGGGACGTATCTTCAATATAGTCCGGACGCGTTGCCGTATCGAGGAGCGCCGTATCGATTTGTACGGCAAAAAGAGAGCCTGCCGAAATCAGCACCGAAACGATGACGGATAATTTTTTTAACATAACGCACTCCCGTAAAAGAATATTCTCTGGTACGCTTACCCTCCGGTAAGTATACAAATCATTGTAAAAAAAAACAATGTATTGTATACTCTTGAAATTATGGATATACACGGTACGATCACCGGAGACAATCACGCCGCTCTGTGGCACGGCCGTTTTTCCGAAGGGCCGGACGCCGCTGCAGTCGCGTTTGAAACTTCAATTCACGCGGACCGGCGCATGGCTTCGGACGATATTTTCGGAAGCAAAGCGCACGCGGAAATGCTTGCGCGTACGGGCATCATTTCGCGCAAAGAAGCCGACGCGATTATTGCCGCGCTCGACTCTATCGATGCAGACATGGCATCGGGTAAACTTTCCGTGGACGCTTCCGCCGAAGACATTCACTCGTTTATAGAAGCCGCACTTACCGACAGGATCGGAGAAGCGGGCAAAAAAGTGCATACGGGCAGAAGCCGAAACGATCAAATCGCGCTTGACGAAAGACTGTATCTCAGACGGACGATTCCCGAACTGCAAAACGCTATCGTACATCTCATTGAAACGCTTGCTGTCCTCGCCGAACGCCACACGCAATCGATTATGCCGGGTTTTACGCACATGCAGCACGCTCAGCCGGTGACGCTCGCTCATCATCTGTGTGCGTGGGCATGGAGTTTTACGCGCGATTGGGAACGGCTTTCCGATGCGCTTAAGCGCATTTCGCTTTCTCCGATAGGAGCCGGAGCCCTTGCCGGAACCGCCCTTCCGCTCGACAGAAAACTCGAAGCGGAACTGCTGGGCTTTGACGGCGTGACGCCCAATTCGCTCGACACCGTTTCCGACCGCGACTACTGCATCGAATTCGCATCGTGCTTTGCGCTTTTGCAGATGCACCTTTCGCGCGCGGCCGAAGAGGTCGTGCTGTGGTCTACGTCGGAATTTTCGTTTATCGAATTGAGCGAAACGTGGTCGACCGGCAGTTCGATCATGCCGCAGAAAAAAAATCCCGACTTTGCCGAACTCATCCGCGGGCGGACGGGCAGGGTATACGGCGATCTCGTAGCTCTTTTGACGATGATGAAAGCGCTGCCGCTTGCGTATAACCGCGATATGCAGGAAGATAAAGAAAGCCTTTTCGATGCATTCGATACGGTTCGCATGTGCGTGTCGGTTTTTACGGATATGATCGCATCCGCGTCATGGAATACACAGCGCATGGAGAGTTCCTGTGAAGAGGGGTATCTCAATGCGACCGATGTCGCCGACTACCTCGTGCGCAAAGGCATTCCGTTCCGTACGGCGCACGGCATTGCGGCAAAGGCGGTACGCATCGCCATCGAAAAAAAATGCAGGCTCGAAGAACTTCCGATCGAAGATTTCAAGTTCTGTTCGGATCGTATCGAAGACGATATTTATTCGCTCATCGATTCGAAGTCCTGTGTCGCGTCGAGAAAAACCGAGGGCGGGCCTGCCGCCGAGCGCGTTGCGGAGCAGATACGGACGCTGAAGATTTTTGCAAAAGAAAGACGGTTTTGACGCGGATAGACAAAACGGTGAAGTGCGCGGATATAAAATCGCTCGCCTCTTTTATCCGGCGGCGATGAGATGAATATTATTAATTTATTTGCAGGAGACAATAAATGAAAAAAACGGTAAAAGTATTTTCGGTTTTATTTTTTACGCTCGTTATCGCTTTGGGAAGCGCAAGCTGCAAAAAACAGAATGCTGCTTCCGCCCGCGATACGTCGCTTGACGATCTCGTTTCGCGCGGCGTATTTGTACTCGGACTCGACGATTCGTTTCCTCCGCTCGGCTTTCGCAATGCTGACGGTGAAATCGTCGGCTACGATATCGATTTGGCAAAAGAAGTTGCGAAACGGCTCGGTGTCGATTTTAAAGCGCAGCCCATCGATTGGGGTGCGAAAGAGATGGAGCTGAATACCGGTAAAATCGACTGCATTTGGAACGGCTTTACGATGACGAAAGAAAGAGAAGAAGCGCTTGCGTTTACGAAACCGTATTTGAAAAACGCGCAAGTGCTGGTTGTCAGAAACGACAGCGGCGTTACGTCGTTAAAAGATATGGCGGGGAAGACGATTGCGCTGCAAAGCGGTTCGAGCGCGCAGGAAGCCGTGGACGGAAACAAGGAATTTTCGAGTTCGCTCAAAGAACAAGTGCTTTTAAAAGACAATGTTACCGCTCTCAACGACCTCGATATCCGCGGCGTGGACGGCGTCGTTATGGACAGCGTCGTCGCAAATTACAGCATAGCCGCGACGGGAAAGCCTTTTACCGTCATCGATGAAGCGCTTTCTTACGAAAATTACGGTATCGCGTTCCGTAAGGGGAGCGCAGCGCTCCGCGATAAAGTGCAGAATATTTTGGAAGATATGCAAAAAGACGGAACGGTTACCGCCGTTTCGGAAAAGTGGTTCGGCCGCGATATTTCGGTGATCGGAAAATAAATGGAGAAGATGCTGCAGGCGATGCTGCGCGGAAGCGTAACATCGCTCGAAGTGTTTTTTTTGACGCTGCTCTTTGCGCTCCCGCTTGCTTTTCCGTTTTGCGCGGGGCGTATGGCGAAAAACAAAATACTTTCAAACATAATAAAAGCGTTTTTGCTCGTCATACGCGGCACGCCTCTCATGCTGCAGCTGCTCGTCGTCTATTTCGGTCCGAGTCTTTTGTGCCTTTGGTTCAATAACAATTTCGGTACCGATTTTCGCGTCGCATGGCCTCGTTTTCTTGCGGCGATTGTCGCGCTCATCGTCAATTATGCGGCATACTTTGCGGAGATTTACCGCGGCGGCATCGAGTCGATTCCCAAAGGGCAATACGAAGCGGCGAAAGTGCTCGGTTATACGAAGCGGCAAACTTTTTTCTATATTGTCTTGCCGCAAGTCGTCAAACGAATTATGCCCGCTATGGGAAACGAAGTGATAACCCTTGTCAAAGATACCGCTCTCGTGCAAGTTATCGGTGTATCCGAACTTTTACGCGTCGCGCAGGAAACGCAGAGCCGCCTCTTTTCGTTTATGCCGCTCTTCGTCGCAGGTGTTTTTTATCTTGCGATGAATTGGGGTGTCGAAATCGTATTTGTGCGAATCGAAACGAAACTTGCTTATTATCGTTAGAAAGCGACGGGACTTGCGTTGTTTTCCGTCCGTTTTATCCGTCCGTTTTTCATTTGACAATTTTTTATTTGGCTATATACTAAGACTGTATATACGTCTTAAAAACGACTCGTCGGTTTAAGGCATTTTACGGGGGCATTATGAAAAAAACAATTGCAGTGTGCGCCGTTTTTACGGCACTTATCGGAACCGCGTTTATCGGATGCGGCAAGCAGGCAGCGAAAGTTCAAAATAAAGACAAGCCGCTCGTGTTCTATAATCGTCAGCCGTCGGATCCGACGACCGGCGAGATCGATATGACGGTCATGAATTGGAATCCCCAAACGTACTACGTGGGCGTTGACAGTTTGGACGGAGGGGCAGTGCAGGGTCGTCTCATTACCGATTATCTTGCAGCGGCTCCCGCATCGCTTGACAGAAACGGCGACGGAGCGATCGGTTATGTGCTTTGTATCGGCGATATGGGGCATAATAATTCGACGGCGCGCACGGAAGGCATACGCAAAGCGCTCGGAACGTGGAACGGTTCGACCGATCCCGGAGTAGCAAAAGAGGGTTCCGTACAAGTCGGCGGCAGAACGATGCGCGTCGTCGAGCTTGAAAGTCGTGCAATGACGGGAACGGACGGTTCGACGTGGAACGCGAACGCGGCAACGGAAGCGATGGGCGGCTGGGCTACACGTTTCGGCACGCAAATCGATATGGTCGTCTCCAATAACGACGGTATGGCAATGGGTTGCCTTCAGGCGTCGAACTATCCTTCAGGCGTTCCGATTTTCGGATACGATGCGAATGCGGACGCGATCGAAGCGATCGGTGCGGGAAGGCTCAGCGGCACGGTTTCGCAAAATACGGATGCACAGGCTGCGGGAACGTTGCAGGTACTGCGCAATTTGCTTGACGGACTTTCCGGTAGCGATGTATATACGAAGGGGATCTCCGAACCCGATCAGTACGGCAATAAAATTACGCCTCCCATGGAATATATTTCCGATACGCGTGCTTTGCTTGCAAAAAATTCCGGGGTGAATATCGCCAATTGTCAGCAGTATACGGCGGGTCAGCGCGATACGGGAATAAAGCAGTCGAATGCACCTTCCAAAAAAGTTCTGCTCACCGTATTCAATTCCGGCGATAACTGGTTGTCATCGGCATATGTGCCGGCGCTCCGCTATTATGCGCCGCTGATGAATCTGGATCTTACGATCGTTCAGGGCGACGGCCAAAACGAATCGAGCTGCCTCGACAAATTTACGAACCTTAACAATTACGACGCCTACGCGATCAATGTGGTCAAAACGAATTCTGGCCGCGATTATACCGATAAATTGAAATATTGAGCGCGAGCAGGTGCGTGCAGCCGCACTGCACAATTATTAAAAAACACCGATCGATTCGAATGCGCATCGATCGGTGCGGACTTTGCAATTTTTATTGCGGCAAAACTGTATGAAAAAACGCCGGCTTTATGCGATTTTCGCTTCAGTCGGTGTTTTTTACATATCGATTATTTGTCTTTGTGTATATTCCCGTACACGATACTTTTTTCCCAATCATACCGTTCACGCCAGTCGGGATACATATATTCTCTCATGTCTTTATCTCGCGGATATACATACATACCGCCGCTTTTCATAATGCAGGTCTTAAGATTTTTGTCGTTCGCATCGACTATTTTTTGCAGTTCATGCGGATCGATCGCGCTGCTCGACCAGTTTTCGTAGTGGTCGGGGATGACGATTTTTGCGCGAAGATTCTGCGCCACGCGCATGACATCCCACGGATTCATTTTGTCGGAAATGCCGGGCGCGTTATGTCCCATCGCCGCGATGACGATATCGATTTCGTGACGATGTCCGACCGCGGAAAAACCGTCATTGTACAGCGTGTCGCCGACGAAAATGACCGAATGTCCTCCCGTTTCGAGGATGAATGACACGGCGTTTGCGTCGAAATCGAAAGGTTCGCCGACCTTATAATCGCCTGTCATACATGCCATATAGTCGTAATTTTTTTCCACATATACGCTTACGTCTTTTATCTTGAAAGTGTCGCCCGGCTTTACTTCTATGATCCTGTCTTCGGGAACATTCCATTTTCTGAAGAGCGCACACACGTTTTTCGGACCGATGAATTTGCAATTCGTCGTTTGGAGCGTCGCGGACACCGTGTAAAAATCCGCATGATCGGAATGCGGATGAGTCGAAAATACCGCATCGAGTTGCGTAAATTTCCACGGATCGATGACATGCGGATTTATGCGGATCCATGACAGATACGACGCACCGGTCAGACGACACGCGCCGTCCGATGAATATTCGCTTGTCGATGAAGATCCTGAATAATTGTCGATCAAAAACGTTGCGCCGCCGGAAGATTTGAATGCCCATGAAGGGCCTCCGAGCATCCAAAGCGCAAAAGATTTTTCAGGGACTTGCATATTTTCAATCTGTTTGTTCAGCATGTGGTGCCATTCGGGAAAACATTCTTGAAGCCAAATTTCCCGTGTCATTTTTCGCGCATCATGTATTGTCGTACCTGCGGCAAGACCGTCCGCCCTATATTCCGTTTCTTTCGTCATACTATCACCTCTTTTACAATGCGTTTTGCTCACTGACTGAGCGGCGTTTCAAAAGCACCGTTTTATCAGCCGATACTTTCCAAACGTCATTCGGCTGAATATTATAGCACGGAATTATAATTTGTAATAGAAATGCTGAAAAGAAAGGCGGATGAAAAATCATTTGACAAATTTGCATTTGCCGATATACTAAGATAATGTAAAAGCTAAAAAAACGACGAGTCGTTTCAAAGCTTTTTACGGAGATATTATGAAAAAAACAATCGCATTGAGCGCCGTTTTTACGGCGCTTATCGGAGCCGCGTTTATCGGATGCGGCAAGCAGGCGGCAAAGGTTCAAAATAAAGACAAGCCGCTCGTGTTTTTCAATCGGCAGCCGTCGGATCCCACGACAGGAAAGATCGATATGGATTCGATGAACTGGAATCCGCGGACGTACTACGTCGGTTTCGATGCGGCCGGCGGCGGAGCGGTACAAGGCAAGCTTATAACGGATTATCTTGCAGGCGCGGATGCGGCAAAACTCGATCGGAACGGCGACGGAGCGATCGGCTATGTGCTTTGTATCGGAGACGTCGGCCACAACGATTCGAAAGCGCGTACGGAAGGCATACGCAAAGCGCTCGGAACGTGGAACGGCTCGACCGATCCCGGTGCGGCAAAAGAAGGCTCCATAGCGGTCGGAGGCGGAACGCTGCGCGTCATAGAGCTTGAAGGAAAGGCGATGACGGGAACGGACGGTTCGACGTGGAATGCGAACGCGGCGACGGAAGCGATGGGCGGCTGGGCGACGAAGTTCGGCTCGCAGATCGACTTGGTCGTTTCCAATAACGACGGTATGGCTATGGGATGTCTGCAGGCGTCGAACTATCCTTCGGGTGTTCCGATTTTCGGATACGATGCGAATGCGGACGCGATCGAAGCGATAGGCGCCGGAAAACTTACGGGAACCGTTTCACAAAACGTAGATGCTCAGGCGACGGCGACTCTCCAAGTGCTGCGCAATCTGCTCGACGGCCTTGCCGACAGCGACGTATATACGAAAGGAATTTCGGAAGCCGATCGGTACGGCAACAAAATTTCCGCAGATATCGATTATATCGCCGATACGCGCGCGCTTCTCGCCCAAAATTCCGGCGTTACCGTTTCAAATTGGGAGCAGTACAAAGCCGGCAACCGCGACGCGGGCATCAAACAGACGACGGCTGAAAAGAAAAAAGTGCTTTTGACCATTTACAACTCCGCGGATAATTTTCTCTCATCGTCGTATTTGCCGGCGCTCAATTATTATGCGCCGCTCATCGGGATCGATTTGACTGTCGTGCAAGGCGACGGACAAAACGAATCGAGTTGTCTCGACAAATTTACCAATTTCGGAAATTACGATGCGTTTGCGATCAATATGGTCAAAACGAATTCCGGCCGCGATTATACCGATAAACTCAAATATTAATAATTTTCCGTTTTCGGCTTGATCGGATCGGACAAGGCCGTGTCCTCAAAAAGGATGTGGCCTTTTTTGAAAGCCGGTACGGTAAATTAATAAAATAAGGTGAGCTCATGGATAGTATTGTCCTCGAAGTAAAAAATCTTTCGAAGTCTTTTGCCAAAAATAAAGTTTTGGACGGTATCAATCTCGAAGTAAAAAAAAGTTCCGTACTCGGTTTGATGGGCGAAAACGGAGCGGGCAAATCCACGATGATGAAATGTCTGTTCGGTATCTATGCGAAAGACGAAGGTCAGTTTATGCTCGACGGAAAGCCCGTGGATTTTAAGAGTCCGAAAGAAGCGCTTGAAAACGGCGTCGCGATGGTGCATCAGGAACTCAATCAATGTCTCGACCGTTCCGTCATGGATAACCTCTATCTCGGAAGATATCCGAAGCGCTTCGGCATAATCGATGAAGCGAAGATGCTGAAAGACAGCGTTAAGTTGTTCAATTCTTTGGATATGAACGTCGATCCGCACACGATCATGAGGACGATGTCCGTGTCGCAGCGGCAGATGGTCGAAATAGCGAAGGCGGTTTCCTACAACGCGAAAATAATCGTACTTGACGAACCGACTTCGTCGCTGACCGAAAACGAAGTTGCCAAACTTTTTTCGATCGTCAAAAATCTCAAAGAAAAAGGCGTGTCGTTTATCTATATTTCCCACAAAATGGATGAAGTGTTTCTCGTGTGCGACGACGTCGCAGTCCTTCGAGACGGAAAAATGATTTTGACGAAAGACACGAAAACGACGGGCATGAACGAACTCATTTCGGCTATGGTCGGCCGTTCTCTTGAAAAGCGCTATCCCGACGTCGATAATGTTCCCGGCGATTATATTTTTGAAGTGAAAGCGCTTACGACGAAGTACGAACCCGTGCTTGAAGATATTTCGTTTACCATCAGAAAAGGCGAAATATTCGGCCTCTACGGTCTTGTAGGGGCGGGGCGCTCGGAATTGCTCGAAGCGCTTTTCGGCGTACGCACGATCGCATCGGGCGAAATCATTTACGGCGGAAAACGTCTGCACTTTGCGGACAGCCGCGATGCGATGGAACACGGCTTTGCGCTTGTTACCGAAGAACGGAAATTCAACGGCATGTTCGGAAAAGCGTCGATCGAATTCAATACGACGATCACAAATCTTTCAAGCTATAAATCGAACGGCATTTTGTCGAATCGGAAATTATACGAAGCGGCGAACCGCGAAATCGCGCAAATGAAAACGAAATGCGTATCCGCCGATGAAATCATCACGTCTCTTTCCGGCGGCAATCAACAAAAAGTCATCATCGGCAAATGGATCGAGCGTTCGCCCGAAGTGTTTCTCATGGACGAACCGACGCGCGGTATCGACGTCGGAGCGAAGTATGAAATCTATCAGCTTATCATCAGAATGGCAAAAGAAGGAAAAACGATCATCGTCGTTTCGAGCGAAATGCCGGAAATTCTCGGTATAACGAATCGTATAGCCGTCATGTCGAACAGGCGGCTTGCAGGCATTGTCGATACGAACGATACCGATCAGGAAGCGCTTTTACGGCTTTCGGCGAAATATCTGTAATGTGGAGGACGTATGGAAAACGAACGCATCAATCATCTTGACGACGACAAAAAACTCAAAGAATACGGCGACAGACTTTTTGCACTGAGACGCGACGGAATTAATAAAATTTCGGAACTGAAACAGGAGATAGCGGCTCTCAAGCGCAATAAACTCATCGGCGAGACCGATCGCGATGTGCGGATCGCGGAAAATGTACGGCAGATTGCCGAAGCCCGTGCCGTCGCCGCACGAAATAAAAACGAAATTTCGCTTTTACAAAAGGAAGCGGTTTCGTATGCCGACGGTATTGCAAAAAAATATATACAAAGCGTGCACGAAGTTCAGGACAGAGAGATCGCTCTCCTTTCCGAAAAATATAGACGCGATGTTGCGGCGATCAAAGCCGATTTCGGTCGCAGAAAGGATGAAATCGTCAAATCTTATGAAGGGAAAAAAGGCGGCGGGGATAGGGCGGCAAAAAAAGAAGCGCTTTCGATAAACGCTTATGAATGCAAGGCGTCTCTCTTCGACGCGCACAGCAAATACGTATCCGACGTCGACCGCGCGAAAGCGGCGAAAAATCAGGCGTACGTCGACCGCGTGCAAAAAAATCGCAGTCTCAGAAACGGCGCAACGCGCTTTTCGGAAAATATATCGCTCGGCTGGCAAAATTACGTGTATCAATTCAAGCCGTCTAAATTCTTTTTAAATAACGGTTTGTATTTGGCGATCCTCGTATTTTTTATCGTATGCATCATCGTCGCTCCCGTTTCGGGAAACGGGCAGCTTTTGACGCTGCCGAATATCTTTACGATACTCGAACAGGCTTCCGTGCGCATGTTTTATGCGCTCGGAGTTGCGGGGCTCATCCTCATAGCCGGCACCGATTTGAGCATCGGACGCATGGTTGCCCTCGGTTCCGTCATCACGGGACTTATTTTGCATCCGGGGAAAAATATCGTAACGTTTTTTCATCTCGGTCCGTGGGATTTCACTCCGCTTCCCGTCTCTGTGCGGCTCGTTCTTGCTTTGGGCATATCGATCGTGTTGTGCGTTTTATTCAGCTGTTTTGCGGGCGTGTTCAGCGCAAAGCTTCGAATTCATCCGTTTATCTCAACGCTTGCGACCCAGCTCATCATCTACGGTCTCCTCTTTTTCGGCACGAGCGGTACTCCCGTCGGTTCGATCGACGCGGGTATTAAAGATATGCTCGGCGGCAGATGGGAACTCGGGTTCGTCAACGGCGAATTCGTCACTTTCCCGAAATTAATAATTCCCGCTGTCATTGCGATATTTATCGCGTGGTTCATATGGAATAAAACGACTTTCGGCAAAAATATGTATGCCGTCGGAGGCAATTCGGAAGCTGCGAGCGTAAGCGGCATCAGCGTATTTTGGGTAACGATGGGTATCTTCGCTATGGCCGGCGTGTTCTACGGCTTCGGCGCGTTTTTTGAAGCGTTCAAAGCGAACGCGAGCGCCGGGACGGGGCAGGGGTATGAACTCGATGCGATCGCAGCCTGTGTCGTCGGCGGCATTTCGTTCAACGGCGGTATCGGTAAAATAGGAGGAGCCGTCATCGGCGTTATCATATTTACCGGTTTGACTTATTGTCTGACGTTCCTTGGCATTGATACGAATCTGCAGTTTGTATTTAAAGGGTTGATTTTAATCGCTGCTGTTGCCCTCGATTCGATTAAATATTTGAAACGCAAATAAAAAATGCAAGGACGATAGATTAGTCACCATACTTCGCTTAAGATCGGGGTATGGTGTTATTATGAGGTGTGCCGATTAATCGAAAAGCGGTAAGCCTTTGTTATTTGAAATTTTTTACGCCGTCCAAATCGAGCGTCGCAAAATAGTCGGCAATCGTTTCGCGCCGTCTGATTTCTTTGAATGAACCGTCGCTTCTCATGAGCACTTCGCCCGCTCGGAGCTTTCCGTTGTAGTTGAATCCCATCGCTCTTCCGTGCGCGCCGGCATCGTGAATTATTAAGATATCGCCGATATCGATTTTCGGCAGGCTCCGCCGGACTGCGAATTTGTCGCAGTTTTCACACAGAGATCCGACGACATCGTATACCCTGTCTTTTACCGCATTTTCTTTTCCGCTGACGGTCACTTCGTGATAAGCACCGTACATACCCGGTCTCATTAAGTCGGCCATGCACGCGTCGACTCCGATATAATCGCGGTAGATGTGTTTTTCGTGAATTGCCGTCGTGATAAGCCAACCGTAGGGGCCGGTGACGGGTCTGCCGCATTCCCAGTAAATGCCCATAGGATCGAGATCGTTTTTAATAATTTTTTCGTCGTAGATTTTTTTGATGCCGTGCGCTACATAGCCGAGATCGACCGCTTTTTGTTTCGGCTTATACGGGATACCGACGCCGCCGCCCAAATCGATGAATTCGATTTTTATGCCGAGCCTCTGTTTTATTTCGACACAGAGATCGAAGAGAATATCCGCCGTGTCGATAAAAAAATCGGGATTGAGTTCGTTCGAAGCGACCATCGTATGAAGTCCGAATCGTTCGACGCCTTCTTCTTTGCACCGTGCATAGGCTTCGAAAAGCTGTTCGCGCGAGAGGCCGTATTTCGCTTCTTCGGGTTTTCCGATAATCGCGTTACCGCCTTGCTTGAGCGGGCCTGGGTTGTAGCGGAAACAGAGCAGTTTCGGTAATCTGCCTCCGAACGCTTTTTTTAAAAAATCGATGTGTGTGATGTCGTCCAAGTTGATGAGGTTGCCGTGCTCGTACGCATATTGAAATTCGGAAGCGGGCGTTTCATTCGATGTAAATATGACGCTCTCCCCTTTGATGCCCGCCAAATCGGAGAGCATGAGTTCGGGTAAGCTCGAACAGTCGGCGCCGCATCCTTCTTCCGCGAGGATTTTAAGCATATAGGGATTCGGCATCGCTTTTACGGCGAAATGTTCGCGGAACTTCGGAAAGACGGAAAAAGACTCGGTAAAGCGGCGCATGTTTTCGCGGATCGCTCTTTCATCGTAAAGATAAAAAGGGGTCGGAAATTCTTTTATTAATTTTAAAAGTTCATCGCGTTTGAGCGGAAAATCGGAACTCATATATAACCCTTATCGCAATGTATTTGATGCGCTTGTGTATCGCAGTCTGTTATGTCGACTATAGCATGAGCATTAAATGAAATCAACGGTGTAAAAATATGAGTTATCGATAAGGAGTTTGAAAATTTTACTTTGTAATATGCTTTGCAATCGGGAAAAAACGCGAGAGTCCGGACGGCGCGTGTCTTGAGAAAATAAAATCGATTATTAAAAAGAAGAGTTTATAAAAAAATGTCCGGTGTATTAGGTTATCCGCGTAAAATTAATAATTGTTAATTTTGTCCAAGCGCGGGTATTTCGTTTTGCGTGTGTGAGAGCTTTGCGGGCATGTGTATCTGCGTACGGTTTCATGCGCGTATGTTATACCCCGCGCAGTCTGGCGAACGCTCGTTGTCTGTACGGATATGCCCCGTGTGAGCGCGCTGTATTTTCAGGCTGCATTCGGGGGCAGAGGTGCGAGTGCCTGCGGGCAGGGGAGCGGGGGTGAAAAAAAATATTGAAAAAAGGGTGGGAAGTACTTGACACGCAAGGGGAAAAAGCGGTAAATTACAAGCTACCCGCGAAAACCGCAGGTGCGCTGTTTGACAGGCAAAGGGAAGGAAAGAAAGCAAGACGCATGCGGAGACATATAAGTCTCCCGAACTGAAATAAGCGAGAGCAAAAGAGTAAGCGGGGACAAACGAAACGTAATTAGACCCGGAGCAATCCGGGAACATAATGATGGAGAGTTTGATCCTGGCTCAGAACGAACGCTGGCGGCGCGTCTTAACCATGCAAGTCGAGCGGCAGGCAGCAATGCCGAGAGCGGCGGACTGGTGAGTAACACGTGGATAACGTACCCCGCTGACCGGGACAGCCTGTAGAAATAGAGGGTGATACCGGATAGATCACTGTTTGCGATAGGTAGACAGCGGGAAAGGAGCTTCGGCTCCGCAACGGGATCGGTCTGCGGCCCATCAGCTGGACGGCGGGGTAACGGCCCGCCGTGGCGAGGACGGGTATCCGGCCTGAGAGGGCGGACGGACACATTGGGACTGAGATACGGCCCAGACTCCTACGGGAGGCAGCAGGTAAGAATATTCCGCAATGGGGGAAACCCTGACGGAGCGACGCCGCGTGAACGAAGAAGGCCGGAAGGTTGTAAAGTTCTTTTCTGTCCGAGGAATAAGTGTTGGAGGAAATGCCGACATGGTGACGGTAGGGCAGGAATAAGCACCGGCTAATTACGTGCCAGCAGCCGCGGTAACACGTAAGGTGCGAGCGTTGTTCGGAATTATTGGGCGTAAAGGGCATGCAGGCGGGTCGCCAAGCTTGGTAAGAAATACCGGGGCTCAACTCCGGAGCTATATTGAGAACTGGCGAGCTAGAGTTGCCGAAGGGTATCCGGAATTCCGTGTGAAGGGGTGAAATCTGTAGATATGCGGAAGAACACCGATGGCGAAGGCAGGATACCGGCGGACGACTGACGCTGAGG
>KE332515.1:407091-812096 GCA_000413015.1 Treponema socranskii subsp. paredis ATCC 35535 | reverse complement strand
GCTGCAGGTGCAGGCACGGCGACGTGCACAGCCGAGCAGTACTAATAGGTCGTGAGGCTTGACCATATTATCGTTCCCGTGCCTATGCGCGAAACCAATACCTACGAGCACATAAAAGCTTATATGAAATGACGGCAGGCGTTTTGGTTTTCGTCTGCCCCCTTCTTCCTTTTTCTTTTTGTACGGCAATTATTGCCCGGTGGCCATGGCGGGGAGGAAATACCCGTTCCCATTCCGAACACGGAAGTCAAGCTCCCTTGCGCCGATGATACTGCTTCCAAGCGGGAAAGTAGGTAGCTGCCGGGCTCTTTTTTTACCCTTTACCTGATTATACGCTTGACATAAAAATGCAAATAGGGTAAAGTAATTGATATGCCGCTATAGCTCAGTTGGTAGAGCAATGGACTGAAAATCCATGTGTCGTTGGTCCGATTCCAACTGGTGGCATACGAACGGCAGCACAGCTGCCGTTTTTTTTATTCGTGCGGAGGGTTAATATCCCGGCATTCTGCGTCGGGCTTATTGCCGCGCGATCTTACGCATACGGTCGGAACTTTGCACTTAAAACTATATGAAAAACACTAAAGCGATTACAGCGGTATTTACGGGCGGCGGCACGGGCGGACACATCTATCCGGGACTTGCAGTCGCAGATGAATTGCGCAAAAAGGCTTCGGCCGGCGGAACAGCCGTTACTATCTGCTGGATCGGATCTTCTTCCGGTATGGATAAAACTATCGTTGAAAAAAACGTCGATGAAGAAGGGCGGAAAAGTGCGGACGCATTTTACGGAATTCCTGCGGGAAAACTTCGCCGCTATTTCTCTCTGAAAACCGTTTCCGATATGTTTAAAGTCGTCGGAGGTTTTTTTGCCTCGCTTGCGATTTTAATAAAATTAAAACCCGCCGTTCTTTTTTCCAAAGGCGGCTTCGTGAGCGTCCCGCCGTGCGCGGCTGCAAAGCTGCTCGGCATTCCCGTATATACGCACGAATGCGATTTTACGCCGGGGCTTGCGACGAAAATCAACAGCATTGCGGCAAAGCGTATCCTCGTGTCGTACAAAGAAACCGAAAGATTTTTTAAGGCGGCATACCGCAAAAAGATAATCGTAACGGGGAATCCCGTCAGAGAAGCTTTTTACCGCGCCTCTCCCGAACGCGGCCGTGCATTTTTACATATCTCCGGCAATACAAAGCCCGTTCTCCTCGTACTCGG
This sequence comes from Treponema socranskii subsp. paredis ATCC 35535, assembly GCA_000413015.1. Taxonomy (GTDB): domain Bacteria; phylum Spirochaetota; class Spirochaetia; order Treponematales; family Treponemataceae; genus Treponema_D; species Treponema_D paredis. Next base: position 810,881 of record KE332515.1, on the reverse strand, counting down.
CGGAAGTTCCGGAGCCGTGCAGATAAACGAACTTGTCAGAGAAAATCTTGACCGCTTGTGCGCGTCATTTTTCGTCGTACATCAGACGGGAGTAAAAAACGCCGACACCGTCCGGCACGCGGACTATGCGCAGTATCCGTTTTTGTATTCCGAAATGAGCGATGTGATCGCAGCGAGCGATATCGTGCTTTCGCGTGCGGGAGCGAATTCGATTTGGGAATGCGCCGTTTTAAAAAAGCCGCTCGTACTCATCCCGCTTACGGGCTCGGGTACGAGAGGCGATCAGGAAGACAACGCGCGCTATTTTGCGGAGAGGGGGGCGGCAATCGTGCTTTCGCGGGAAAAAGCGAATTCGGAAGAACTTTTGCGTGCGCTTGAAAAACTTTCATCGAGCGAAGAGCGGCGTCTCATGAGCGAAAAATGCGCCGCTCTTGTCGGAAGCGGAAAGCCTGGTGAAAATATTGCCGAAATCGTGTATACTGCAATGCTCGGAGGATGATGAGCGATGCCGTATTCCTATGCACCGATCGATATCGTTTTTTTATTGATTTTGTTTTTTTTTGTCATAACGGCGGCTTCCCGCGGTTTGATAAAAGAATTTTTCGGTAAAGCCGCCTTTGTCGCAGGCATCGTCGCTGCGGTTTTGTGTACGCCGCTTCTCGAACCCTTTGTCCGCGACGGCATCCGTAACGCGCTTTTGGCAAAAGTCGTTTCGTTTTTATTGATTTTCGTTATCGCCTTTCTCGTCGTAAAGATCGTCCAGGAAATCGTCAGCCGTATTTTTTCCGGTGAGATTTTGCAGGGACTCGACCGCGCGCTCGGATTCGTGTTCGGCATCGTCGAAGGGCTTGCCGTCATTTCCCTCGTCATCGTCGCACTCAAAGTGCAGCCGTGGGTCGATACCCGCCCGCTCTTCGATTCAAGCATTTTTTACCGGCTGCTCGACGGCATTATCAGAGTTTCGGAAACGAAGCTTCAGGAGCTGCCTGCCTGATGTTTGAAAACATTATCCGACAGGAAGCGTCTTCGCTTCTTGAAAACGACATACGTTCATCGTCACTTCCGGGTGCCCTTCTTTTTTACGGCCCCTCGTCGTCGGGAAAACTTTCATGCGCGCTCGAGTGTGCCCGCGTTCTTTCGTGCACTGGAGAAGAAAAAGGCGCGTGGCAATGTACGTGTCCTTCGTGTCTCCGCCATAAAGCCCTCGTTCATCAGAATACGATACTCGCAGGCCCGCGTGACTGCACTCTTGAAATCGCTTCGTGCCTTTCGGTTTTTCTTTCGGCGCACAAAAAGAGCGCATCTTATGAACGAAGCGCCCGCTATCTTTTTTTGCGCAGCGTGAGAAAATTGACGATGCGCTTTAATCCCGTCGTGCTGCAGGACGACGACAAGCTTTCGAAAATCGCGCCCATCATCGCTTCCATAGACGAATACATGGAGACGATCGATTTTCCGCACGAATTACCGGACGCCGAAACGCTTGAAAAAACGTGCGGAGAAATACAAAAGCTGTGCCGAAAACTCGAATCCGATTTTTTGCCCGACGCGATTCCGATAAAACACATACGCGCCGTTTCCGCATGGGCGCATATAAAATCGTCCGAAGGAAAAAAGACGGTTGTTTTGGAAAATGCCGAGCGCATGAACGAAAGCGCGCGGAACGCGCTGTTGAAAATTCTCGAAGAGCCGCCGGAAGACGCGGTTTTTATTTTGACGACGGAAAAACGTTCGTCCGTTATGCCGACGATCCTTTCGCGTGTAAGACCGTATCGATTCCGCGAGCGGACGGAAGCCGAACAGCTTGAAGTCGTACGCCGTATTTTTCATGACGATGCGTGGAACGGAACTCTCGGCGAATACTTTGAAACCTTTCTTCCCGTCGCTCCCGAAAAAATCAGAGACTGCGCGGCATCTTTTTTTAAGAGTGTCGCATCGAACGCGATCCCCGACTGCGCAAAGATATTAAAAGACTGCGCTTCGTTCGAAGTGCGCCTCATGTTCCGTATCTTCATCGACGGCATCGCGCGCGCGCAAAAGCCGCTTGCAAAAAGCGCTTCGGGCGCCGAAAGTTCTGCCGAATGTATGGCGTCTCTCAGGGAGTGCTGGCTCGCCGTTTCCGTCTACAACGAGTCTCCTCTTGCCGCATTGGAAAATCTCACGCGGACATTTTTTAAAATCAACAAAACGCACGATTTCGTCTTTAAGGCCGCCTATGAGTGATTATTTCAGGCGTGTCAGCGAAAAGATTGCAAAGCTTCCTTCCGAGCAGGTAAAAGAATTTCTTGAAGACGTATGCAGCGAAAACGAAATTTTCGATTCGGTTTTGGAGTCTCTTTCGACGGGGCTCGTCATCGTCGATAAAGATTGGAAATTGATTTTGACGAATAAAGCGGCCGAACGCTACGTGCCCTTTTCGATCCGCCCCGACGATCCGAAAGCGGAAAGCATTCCGCTTCCGCGCCTCGTCGACAACGCCGAAATCGCCGATTTTTTAAATGACTGCAGAGAACACAACCGCTCGAACGTTTCCGACGAATTTACGACCGAGACGGCGGGCGGCAGCGTTCGTTTTATAACGGTTACGGTTTTGCCTCTTGTTAAAAAGAGAGAAGTGTCCGGCTCCATCGTTACCGTGCGCGATATCACCGAAAAACGCAATCGGGAAATACTGCTTCGCCGCATGGAAAATCTTGCGGGTTTAACGAACCTTGCGGCGGGCATGGCGCATGAAATCAAAAATCCGCTCGGCGCCATCGGCATTCACGTACAGCTCGTGCAAAAAGCGGTAAAAAAAGCGAGAGAGGAAAGCGGCATGCTGCCCGATAAAAAATTCCTCGAAGCGCATCTTGATACCGTAAACGAAGAAATCGACAACCTCAATAAAAAAGTGATGGACTTCCTCATGGCCGTCCGTCCGGTGAACGCAAAACTCGAGCTCGTCGATATCGGAAAGCTTATTAAAGAGACGGCCGCTTTTATCGTACCCGAATTTCACGACAGCTGTATTACGGTGAGTGTGCGCGTAAGCGAGAAAACGGTGCGTCTTCTCATCGACGAAAAACTTTTTAAAGACGTGTTTATCAATATGGCGCAAAACGCTCTTTCGGCGATACAGGAAAAATATTCCGACTGTACGGCGGCAAGATCGGGTACTCAGTGTCCGGGACTCTTTGCCGTCGAAACCTTTGTAAAGGACGATGCTTATATCATAACGATTTCGGACAACGGAATCGGCATGAGTGAAGAAACCGCTTCTCACATCTTCGAACCGTATTTTACGACGAAAGCGAAGGGGACGGGGCTCGGCATGACGATCGCCTATAAAATTATTAAGGAATTTTCAGGCGATATTCAAGTGTCGTCCGTCGCGGGCGAAGGTACCGTTTTTACGATAACGCTTCCCGTGCCGCAGACGGACAGAAAATTGCTCGGCGAACATAAAACGAAACGGATCGAAGACGATTCGGCAAAGATTGCGGACAAGATGGCGAAAAAATGAAATTCACGATCCTTATCATCGACGATGAAAAAAATATCCGCGAAGGTCTCGGCGCCGCCTTCGAAATGGAAGGCTATGAAGTGCGACTCGCGGCGAACGGAAAAGAAGGGCTCGACCTTATTGCAAAGGGCGACATCGATTTGGTTATCACCGATCTCCGCATGGACGGTATTTCAGGTGAAGAAGTGCTCCGCCGCGTGACGACGGAAACGCCCGGCATACCGGTCATCGTGCTTACGGGACACGGAAGTATCGATGCGGCCGTCGACGCGATGAGAAACGGCGCTTACGATTTTTTGACAAAGCCGCTCAACCTCGATCGGCTTTCCATGCTCGTCAAGCGCGCTCTCGAACGCAGAGAGCTTTCGCTGCAGCACACGCAGCTGAAAGCCGAAGTTTCAAGCGCTCATACGCTCGACAATATGATCGGCAAAAGTGCTGAGATGCAAAAAGTGTTTACGCTTATCAAAAAAGTCGCTCCGACGAAAGCGTCCGTTTTGATAACCGGCGAAAGCGGCGTGGGAAAAGAACTCGTCGCAGACGCGATCCACAATCTCTCTCCGAGAAGCGCTCACGAAATGATAAAAGTGCACTGTGCGGCTTTGAGCGAAACCCTGCTCGAAAGCGAACTGTTCGGTCACGAAAAAGGCGCGTATACCGGAGCCGAAAAAATGCAAAAGGGGCGTTTCGAACTCGCGCACGAAAGCACGATTTTTCTCGACGAAATCGGCGAAGTCAACGCGAGCGTGCAGGTAAAGCTTTTGCGCGTGCTGCAGGATCATAAAATCATCCGTGTCGGCGGAGAAAAAACGATCGACATCGACGTGCGCGTCATCGCTGCGACGAACCGCGATATGGAAAAAGAAGTAAAAGAGGGAAGATTCCGTGAAGATTTGTATTACCGGCTCAACGTCGTACACATAGCCGTGCCTCCGCTTCGCGAACGGCGTGACGATATTCCGCTTTTATTGAATGCGTTTTTAAAAGAATATGCAAAAGAAAACGGCAAAAACGTCACAGGCATCGACAACCGCGCCCGAGCGCTTTTGTACAAGTACGATTGGCCGGGCAATATCCGAGAGCTCCGCAACTGCATCGAAAGCGCCGTCGTTATGTGCGGCGGAAACGAAATCACTCCGGAAGATTTACCGCCGACGGTAAGCGCATCGATCGCCGCGCCGTCGATTACGATACCGGTCGGTACGACGCTCGACGATGCGGAAAAAGCGATCATCTGCGAAAACCTCGCCGCGAACAAGGGAAACAAAAGCAAAACGGCGGACATACTCGGCATAGGCCGGAAAACGCTGCATCGAAAACTGCAGGAATACGGCATAGAGGAAAGCGAAGTTTAAGCGGCTCGTCATTCGTGCGGTGCGTTTAGCGCGACGCGGCTATTGAAAAACCGCACACTTTTAAGACAGTCTTTTTTAACGGATCGAATCTTTATACGCGAGTATCGCTTTATACGCTTCAACGATTTCTTCGGTCTTTTTGTGCGCGATGCACTGTACCGTTTCGTTTTCGCTGTTCGAATCGGGATGAAAAAGCTTGAGCTTTTTGCGGTACGCGCTCCGTATTTCGCTTTCGTCCGTGCCCGCTTTTACGCCGAGCGTTTCACAGGCTTTTTTGATGTGAGCGGGCAATGCTTCGAAAGGGCGCGCTCTCTCGGCTCCGTTTTCGCTTTTGAGCACTTCGCCGATATTTTTTTTATCTTTTGTACGTAAGATATTTTCAATCTTGAGTTTCGTGCCGCCTCTTTGCCCGCCGTGCATTGCCGCCCGCCGCGCTTCCGTTTTGTTTTTTGTCTGTGCGCCGCCGTTTGATGCACGAAGCATATCCTCCGCTTCGGATTCGCTCCGCGTTTCGAAACCGTACGGGCGCCCGTCCGTAACTGCATTCGTTTCGGCTTTTTTTTCGCCCTTTTTCGGAATCTCGCCTTTTTCGAGCGCGGCTTTGAGCAAATCGCCGAGCTTATCGTACATCGAATCAGTCACGAAAAGGAGCCGCCTTAAATCACCGTACCCGAAGGGATGACCGCGCCTTTTCTGATGACGATGATGCCGTCCGCGCAATAAAACAAGCCGTGATCGCCTTCTTCGTACTGATTTCCGCTTACGTTGATGGAGCAGTTGTCGCCGATGTGCACGTCTTTATCGATTATGGTACGCGCGATGCGGCAGTTTTTTCCGATGCCGAGATCCGGTATATTGTGTTCGGCATTCCAGCGTTTGGACGCTTCGGTTTCGTAGGCATCGGCGCCCATCATGATCACACCGTCGAGCGTGCTTCCCGTTTCTATGATCGAGCGGATGCCGATGACGCAGTGATTGAGACTGCTTTCGGTGATGATACATCCTTCCGCAGTGATCGAAGCGTTTATATCGGCTTTATTGATTTTCGACGGCGGAAGGTTCGGAATATGCGTATATATCGGTTCGTTTTCGTCGTAGATGTTGAACTGCGGAGTCGTTTCGGTCAAATTGATGTTCGCTTCGTAAAAACTGCCGATCGTTCCGATATCTTCCCAATAACCGTCGAAGATGTACGAATTGATTTTTTTCGTTTTTATCGCTGCGGGAATTATCTCTTTTCCGAAATCGGTCATATCGTTGTCGAGCATTTCATCCATGACGGGAGCGTTGAATATATAGATGCCCATCGACGCGAGGTATTCTTTTTCCGGCGGAAGATTGCCGCGCGAACTTTCGGGAATTTTCCAGTCGTCGATATTCATATCCCGTGCGGGCTTTTCCATGAATTCCGTGATGCGGTTTTCGCCGTCGATTTTCATAATGCCGAAGCCCGACGCGTCGCTCCTGTTTACCGCCGTCGTTGCAATCGTCACGTCGGCGCCGCTTTCTAGGTGGGATGTCATAAAAGCGCGCAAGTCCATGCGGTAGAGCTGATCGCCTGAAAGGATGATATAGTGCGTCGGTTTTTGCGGTTTGAAGTGCGGGAAATTTTTCCGCACCGCGTCGGCGGTTCCTTCGTACCAGCCGGTGTGTTCGAGCGTCTGTTCCGCGGCCAGTATTTCGACAAATCCGTGGGAAAAGCGGTCGAAATTGTACGAATTGCTTATGTGCATGTGCAGCGAAAACGAATTGAACTGTGTGAGCAGGTATATTTTTTTATAACCCGAATTGATGCAGTTTGAAATCGGCACGTCGACGATGCGGAATTTTCCGCCGAACGGAACGGCCGGTTTGGAGCGGACTTTTGTGAGCGGGAAAAGCCGCGTTCCTTTTCCGCCGCCGAGAATGATCGAAAGAACGCATAAATCTTTTTCTTTATCCGGCATGGTAATTCCCCTTTTTCGTATTTCAGTATAAAGCATGACTGCGTATTTTGCAAATTATTTTTGCTAAACACGGCCTTTTTCTTCGCCGATACAATAGAAAGAGGAATGATAAAAAGCACCGTCTGAAATATCGCCGTCGCTTTTTATCTCGAGTTTGCACGGATGTTTGCAGAAAACGTGTATATATATCGTTTTGATACAAATTATATGAATACGATACACTTTATTTTGCAAACTCGATTATTTAACATGTGCGCTTTCGCGCACGGCTAAAAACTTTTTCGGAAGTTGCAACTTCCTGCAAAAGTTTTTATGAGAGGATATTTATGATACGCGGTTGGTATATAGGCGCAAGCGGCATGAACGGCGAGCAGAACAGACTCGATGCGATTTCGAACAACCTTGCAAACGTGGATACGACGGGCTACAAACGGGATGTCCGCGTGAGCAAATCGTTTTCGGAACTCCTTTTACGGCGGACGAATGCCGACGGCGTTTACGAAACGCCCTTCGGCAGCGCGGACGCCGCTCCGATTATCGGGAAACTCGGACTCGGTATCGAAACGAACGAACAGTTTACCGATTTCGAACAGGGTTCATTTAAAACGACGGGTACGAAAACCGATTTTGCGCTCGGCGGCAAGGGATTTTTTACCGTGCAGACGCCGATCGGCGAGCGCTATACGCGCAACGGAAACTTTTTTATCGGTAAAGAGCGCATCCTCGAAACGAAAGACGGCTATCCCGTTATGGGCGAAAAAGGCATCATCACGCTTGAAAACGATCGGTTTACCGTGCGGGAAGACGGGAAGATAATCGACGAAGAGGGCAACGAAATCGACAGACTGAAAATCGTGCGCTTCGACAACGAACGCTATTTGAAAAAGATGGGAGAGAGCCTGTACAACACGAACGATATCGCAGGTCCCGCCTATATCGCCGAAGGAAACGAACGCCCGCGTGTTTTGCAGGAATACGTTGAAACGTCGAACGTAAACGTCGTCAACGAAATGGTGCGGATGATCGAAGTGAACCGCGCGTACGAAGCGAATCAAAAGACGATTCAAAGCGAAGACGCGATGATGGAAACACTGTGGTCGCGCGTCGCGCTCTATCAGCACGGATAAAGGGCTGTCTCAAAAGTCGGTTTTTTGGACAGGCTCTGCTGAAAACTTCGGTTTTTAGAATTTCGTAAATATCGATTTTGCCGGTACTGCAGGTTTCCGGCGTGTAAAAGTAAAAGCCTTGAGCAAAAAAAAGCGAGGACGATATGGTCAGAAGTTTATGGACGGCTGCGACGGGAATGAACGGTCAGCAGACGAATATCGATGCGATTTCTCACAACCTTTCAAATGTCAATACGACCGGCTACAAACAGCAGCGCGTCGAATTCGAAGATTTGATATATCAAACGGCAAAGCTCGCAGGCACGCCCGCGACCGAAGACACGGTGACGCCCGTCGGCATCCAGCAGGGACACGGCGTCAGAGTCGGCGCGACGCAGCGCATCATGCATCAGGGTTCGCTCCAGCACACAGGAGTTTCCACAGACGTCGCCATCGTCGGAGACGGATTTTTCCGCGTGCAAAAATACGACGGCAGCTACGCTTATACGAGGGACGGTTCGTTTCAAGTCGATTCGACCGGCCAGCTCCTCACTTCCGACGGTAACCGCGTTATGCCGGAAATCATTTTACCGGAAGGCTACGACGTGCAGACTCTCGTCATCAGTCAGGACGGAAGGGTCGGCGTAAAGATAAACGGAGAGACGGAACCCACGGAAGTGGGACAGCTCGAACTCTACCGCTTTCCGAACGAAATCGGACTCGAAGCCGACGGCGACAACCTCTTTAAAGTATCGAACGCGTCCGGCGCTCCGATCGCAAGCCGCCCGGGCTTTGAGGGTATGGGAAAACTCGAACACAAATTCCTCGAAATGAGCAACGTATCCGTCGTCAACGAAATGGTCGCGATGATCGTCGCGCAGAGAGCGTACGAGTTCAACAGCAAAGCGATACAAACGTCCGACACCATGCTCGGTACTGCTGTGAGCTTAAAGCGCTAAACCGCGCACTTGAACGAGCGCGAAGTTCCCCGCGCAAACGGCAGTGTTGCTGCCGGTAATGTAGCCGATTTTTTATGTTGTACGTTATTTTTAGAGAATAGCGTGTCTTATGCGTAAGACGTGGGATATTCGTACTTTGCGCAAAAGTTTTTTGGAGGAACGATAAAAAGCGGTGTCTAAAATATCGCCGCCGCTTTTTATGGGAGAAGAATGATGAAAATAAGCAGCGTCAACTCGTCGTTATTGAACGGAACGGAAACGATGCAAAAAGCGCGGGAAGCGGGCGAGGGCGCTTCTTTTTCCGATTTGGTAAAAAGTATACGCTCATCCGCTTCCTTTCAAAGCTCATCCGTCGCATCCGAACGGGTTGTCGAAGAAGGGCGGTTGAATGGAGACTTCGCTTCGGGCTTTGCAAATACGTTTAGGAACGAAAGCGATAAAAAAGCGCTTCCCGTAGGAGCTGCGGCAAACGGAGCTCCCGTTCATGCAAAAAGCGCGACGATCGACAGGACGAGCAAACTCTACGAAAAATCGCTCGAACTCGAATCCTATATCGTTAAAATCATGGTATCGTCGATGCGCAGCACCGTTACGAAAACCTCTCTTTTCGGCGGCGACAGCTTCGCTTCACAAATGTACGAAGACATGATGTATGACGAATACGCGACACAGCTTACGAAAAACGCCGGCTTCGGTTTGGCGGATCAAGTGTATTTGCAGCTCAACGTGCAGGCGTAATTTTTTCGATATTTTCATTACCGGTGATATAAAATCTCCGCATTGTGCGTTTTTTGCGCTTGTGCTAAAATAGCGCCATGTCATCGATTTCTCTTCCGAAAGATTTTACCGGCGTTCACGTTCACTTCGTCGGCATCAAAGGCACCGGTATGGCCGCCCTCGTCGAAATCCTCAAAAAACGCGGCGCCCTTATAACCGGAAGCGATGTTGCGGAAAGGTTTTACACCGACGCTGTCCTCGAAAAGCTCGGCATACGCGCCCAAGCGTTTTCTGAAAAAAACATCACAGGCGATATCGATTATGTCATCTATTCGTCGGCATACGATCCCGAAAAAAATCCCGACTTGATCGAAGCGCGCTCGCGCGGCATACCCTGTCTTTTATACACCGAAGCGCTCGGAGAAGTTTCCGCGCAGTCTTACAGCGCCGCGGTTTCGGGCGTCCACGGAAAAACGAGCACGACCGGACTCGTCGGAACGATTTTCGAAGAAACGGATATTCCCGTGCAAGTGCTTGCGGGCTCCGCCATCGCTTCTTTCGGCGAAAGCTGCACGATGACGTCGAAAACCTATGACATAAAAAAAGCGCGCAATTATTTTGTCGCGGAAACTTGCGAATACCGGCGCCACTTTATGTCCTTCCATCCTCAAAAGATAATTTTGACGAGTGTCGAAAGCGATCATCAGGATTATTATCCGACCTATGAAGACATAAAAAACGCCTTTATCGATTTTATCTGCAAGCTGCCCTCCGGCGGCACCCTCATCTACTGCGCGGACGACAGGGGCGCCGTCGAAGCGGCCGAAGCGGCATATAAAAAGAGGGGCGACATCGAAATGATCCCTTACGGGGAAAGCGCAGAGGGCGATTACCGCTTGACGATCGGCAAAACCGAAAACGAAGCGCAGCATTTTTCGATCGGCTTTTTGGGAAAAGCGTCTCTGTGCGTTCCCGGAAAACACGAAGTGCTTGACGCCTGTGCCGCTTCAGCCCTCGTGCGCGAAATTATTAAAAGCGACGGAAAAAATCCCGATCTCTACCGCGAGCGGATCGTCCGCGGCCTTGCAAATTTCAGAGGCGGAAAGCGGCGGAGCGAAGTTATCGGAAAAGCGTTCGCAGGCGAAAACTCCGTCGTCTTTATCGACGATTACGGTCATCACCCGACGGCGATCAAAACGACGCTCAAAGGTTTCCGCGAATTTTACGGCGGCAGAAAAATCATTGTCGATTTTATGTCGCACACCTATACGCGCACTGCATCTCTTCTTGAAGAATTCGCTTCGGCTTTTTCCGATGCCGACGAAGTGATCCTGCATAAAATATACGCTTCCGCTCGTGAAAGCGCCGAAGGGAGGAGCGTTACCGGAAAAACGCTTTTCGAAAAGACAAAAGCGCATCACGGAAACGTTCATTATTTTGAAGAAGTGCTCGATGCGAAAGACTTTGCGCTTTCAGAATTGGCAAAACCGCTTTCAGCCGATTTTCCGAACGGTTGTCTTTTCGTAACGATGGGTGCGGGCGACAACTGGAAACTCGGCACCGCTCTTTTTGCTGCGTGCAAGGATGCGCTATGACGAGCATGACGGGCTATGCCTACAGCGAAGCGGATAGCGGAGAGGCTTCCGTTTCGGTCGAAATAAAATCCGTAAACGCGCGGTTTTCCGATGTGACGATAAACCTCCCGCCGTATTTGAATCGGCTTGAAAAGCGTTTCCGCGAAGTGATCGCCGAAAAAGTCGTGCGCGGAAAAGTCGATGTCTTTATCCGCATAAAAGAGACGAATGCCGACTGTACCGTTACCGCCGACATTCCCGCCGCAAAATTTTATGCCGAAGCGATTTCGACGATTGCATCGGCTGTCGGTGCACAAAAGGATGATATCCTTTCCATTGTCGTTTCACAGCCCGGCGTGCTCAAAACCGAAATGAGCTATGACATGGAAAAATATTGGAATATGGTTTTTCCGGTTTTTACCGAAGCTCTCGAATCCTTTTGCGATGACCGAAAACGGGAAGGCGAAAACCTCGCCTGCGATATAGAAGAAAAACTCGAAACGCTTTTCCAAGCTGCGGATTTTTTTAAAAAGCGGCAGCCGGAAATGGAGTTTCTTTTTAAAAAGCAGATTGTGCAAAAATTCAACGAGCTTTTGGGAGACGCTGCCGACGAGCAGCGCATTATGAGCGAAACCGCCGCCATGATCGTAAAGTATACGATAAACGAAGAAGTCGTCCGTCTGCAAAGCCATTTACAGGCGCTGAAAAACGAAATGCTGACGAACGCCGCGCCCGGTAAAAAAATCGATTTTTTGTGTCAGGAAATAAACCGGGAAATCAATACGATCGGCAGTAAAAGCCAATTTGCCGACGTCAGCGCACAAGTGATCGCCGCAAAAGACGCCCTCGAAAACATACGCGAGCAGTCTCGAAATATCGAATAAATTAATAATCGATAAAAAGAAAATATAAGGAAAATGTATGGCACGGTATAAAATCAAAGACGGCAGGGAACTCCGCATCGCAGTTTCGGGAAAATCCGGCTGCGGCAATACGACGGTGAGTTCGCTCCTTGCGCGTTCTCTCGGCATCAAACTTGTCAATTATACGTTCCGTCAGCTCGCCGAAGAAAGAGGACTTACGCTCGAACAAGTTATCGAAAACGCGAAAAGCGACGACGGCTATGACAGATATATAGATACGCATCAAGTTGAACTGGCCGAAAAGGAATCCTGCGTACTCGGTTCACGTCTTGCGATTTGGATGCTCGAAAAAGCCGACATAAAAGTCTATCTCAAAGCAAGCGATTTTTCGCGCTCTCGGCGCATCTTCAAACGCGAAGGAGGCGATTTGCAGCGCATAGCCGATTTTACCGCGATGCGCGACAGAGAAGATACGAAACGCTATAAAAAAATCTACGGTATCGACAACGACGCCTACGAAGAAGTTGCCGATATCGTCATCGACACCGAACGCAAAACGCCTGAAGAAATCGCGGACGATATCCTTCTGGAGCTTGTATCGCGCGGCTTTGTCGAAAAGGCCGGTTAAGCGGATGCCTTGCACAAAAAGCATGACATTGACTCAAGCCGCGGTGGACGATTTTCGGTCGGCGATTATTAAAAATTATAAAGAGCGTGCGAGAGTTTTTCCGTGGCGGAAAACGCGCGACGCGTACAAAATACTCGTTTCGGAAATGATGCTGCAGCAAACGCAGACGCTCCGCGTCGTTCCGAAATATGAAGCGTGGATCGAAGCTTTTCCCGATGCGCCCTCTCTCGCTTCGGCGCCTTTTTCTGATGTGCTTGCGTACTGGAACGGACTCGGCTACAACAGGCGGGCGAAGTATTTGCAGGAAGCGTGCAGGGAAGTGTGCGCTTCTTACGGCGGAAAATTTCCCCGCGAAAAAAAACTCCTCGAATCTCTTCCCGGGATCGGTCCGTATACGGCGGGCGCGGTAGCGGCCTTTGCGTTTAACAAAGCCGAAGTCTTTATCGAAACGAATATCCGCTCCGTGTTTATTTTTTTCTTTTTCGGAAACACAAGCGAAAAAGTATCCGATGCGGAGATTCTTCCTCTCGTCGAACGGACGCTTGACAAAACGAATGTACGCGAATGGTATTATGCTCTTATGGATTACGGAGCCGAGCTTAAAAAACGCGTGCAAAATCCGTCGCAAAAAAGTGCGCACTATGTACGTCAGTCCCCTTTCCGCGGCTCTCTCCGCGAAGCGCGCGGCGCCATCGTTCGGCAGCTTACCGAAAAAAAATCGGCCACGCTTTCTGAAATCGCGCGCTCGGAGGGCATTTCTCTTTCGCGTTTGGAAAAAGCCGCCCTTCGTTTGCTCGAAGAGCACTTTGTGTGCGAAACGAAGGGCGTGTACCGCGTGCGGGAAGATTGAGCGGGAGCCGGTTATTGCACAATAATATACCGTAAATTTATGTGGCGGCGTTATGTAACTTTAAGAGGGAAGGGATGAAAAAAACTATCATTATTATAGCCGCGGTAACGATATTGTCTTCTTGCCGGACGCTTACACTGTCGGACGGAGCCGTCGATATCCTTATGAGAGGTGCAAAGACGGCAACCGAAGTGGGCGCCTATGAAGATGCCGTTCATTTCTATTCGAGGATATTGTTTCAATATCCGGATGACGATGCGGTACGATTAAAACGCGCTCTTATTTATTACCGGACATTATATATGCAAAATGCCGTCGATGATTTAAGTTATCTCTTGAAAAAAAATCCGGATGATAAAACGTTGTTGTTAAACAGGGCTCTTGTCTCAGCCGATATGCGTGATTACGATGCCGCCCTTCGCGATGTGAAAAGGATTCTTCAAGATAATGACAACGATGCTGCCGCGATTGAATTGAATGAAGAATTGCAAACGTTTCACGATAGAGATATACAAACCTTTCTCGGCTATAATAAGGTTCTTTCCGAAAACCCTGATGATCCAATCGCATTGTATAAACGCGGTATGTTCTTTTTCGATTCCGGCGATACGGAAACGGCGGTATCTGATTTGACAAAATTCGTTTCGTTGTCCGGTGACGCTGTTATGCTGAAAAACGCTTATACGGTATTAGGTGATATCTCCGCTATGAAAGATGCCTACAATGATGCGCTTGTATATTATGAAAAAGCATATACGCTGCAAACCGCTGATGCGGAAATTTATAAGCGTATGGGATATATGCATTATTGCAGTGCCGATTATAAAACAGCTGTAACATATTATAATCGAGCAATCAAAATAATAAAAAAATCCGATTTTCTGTATGGACGAGGATTGTGTTATTATGCGTTGGGAAAATATAAAAAAGCGCTTTCCGATTTCAATGCATGTATTTTTAATTACGACATCGGTTTTAATTTTTGTAATTCCGAATTTTATGAGATTCGTGCATTGACGTACGATAAAATAGGAGCTAAAGATCATGCGAAAATCGAATATCGTAACGCATCACGTTATATGAACGTTAAAGCGGATTGCGGACATCGCCTTTTTATGGGTATCTCGAAAAACTCTCCTTTAGTGATTTTTCCAGCGAGCAAAACAAAAAGAATTTCGCAATAAACCGTATATTTATGCAATGGCGCAGGCAGTAAAAATTAATAACTTTTTTCCGAAATTTGCAAAAGAGTGCGAAAAATCCGCCTGTTTTGAGAGGATCGGAGTGATTTTCATTCGGCGATTTTATTGTATAAATATACGATGTTAAAGTATATTTATACGTATTTAAAACCGAGCTGTAAAGCGATGCGCCCGCTGACATTATGCGCGAAGCGTTCAGCGATTGTACCCGCAGTACTTCACTCGTCCAAAATACGGCCGTCGCATGAAACGGTGACGACTTGCCACGGAATAAATTTTCCGCTCGCTTTAAGCGCGTTTACCGCAGCGTTTTCAATGCCGCCGCAGCAGGGCACTTCCATGCGGACGACGGTGAGACTTTTGATATTGTTTTCGCCGATAATCGCAGCAAGCTTTTCCGTGTAGTCGCCTTCGTCGAGTTTCGGACAGCCTATGAGCGTCGTTTTACCTTTAATAAAATCGTTGTGAAAATTCCCGTATGCGTAAGCGGTGCAGTCCGCCGCGATCAAAAGATGCGCGCCGTCGAAATACGGAGCGCGGAGCGGGGCGAGTTTGATCTGTACCGGCCACTGCCGAAGCTGCGATGAGGGGACGTACATAGCTTGAAAAGACGGGGAGGGCGAAGCGCCGGCGTCTTCTCTGTCAAACGCTCGGAGTGCGGAACCCGGACATGCAGTCTGACGGTGTACATGCAGGGGGGATGCGGCATCCCGGTCGAAGGTGCGCGAAGCGGATCCGGGGCAGCCTCCCGCACGGTGAAAACTTCTTTCGGGTCTGCTCTCGCTCTCCCGCCCCTGAAGAGAAGCGCGTGCGGCTTTGTGCGCTTCGACCGCTTTTTCATCGTAGGCTGCAGCTTCTCTTTCTTCAAAGGTGATAGCTCCCGTCGGGCATTCGGGAAGACAGTCTCCCATGCCGTCGCAGTAATCGTCGCGGATGAGCTTCGCCTTTCCGTCTACCATGGCGATAGCGCCTTCATGACATGCGGTCACGCAGGCGCCGCAGCCGTTGCATTTTTCCTCATCGATATGAATGATTTGCCGTTTCATAATTTTTCCGTAAAAGTTTCCGTGTGATAAACGCGCGTTTTTAAGCGAACGTTGTTGATTGAATCATATCGTTTTTTATGAAAGTAATATGTTGTAAAAGCAACACAATATAAAAAACGTGCGGACGGCAATTTATTCGCTGCGGTTTTTCAAATACAGGATGCGCTGGTTCCGTGAGCCTCGGAACGCAAGCGTTATGTCCCGCTCTTCTTCGATAAAAGGTCCGTCGATGAGTACGTCGATGAGAGAAAGCATTTCATCCGTCGCTTCGCAGTGTTTCCGTCCTCCGGAAAGCAAATCCGCTTCGTACACATAGCCCGTGTAGCACCATATCGTTTTGTGCGGAAAGGCTTTTTTGACGCGGCGCAAAAAGGGGAGAAGCTCCCGCTGGTTTTCTTCTTCGAAGGGTTCTCCTCCGAGCACGGTGAGACCCGCGATGTAATCGGGTTCGAGGGCACGCAGGATTTCATCTTCGGTTTCCTTTGTGAATTGCTTACCGTAGAGGAAATCCCACGTTTCTTTTTGAAAGCATCCCTTGCAGCAGTTGCGGCAGCCGGAGACGAAGAGCGAAACGCGTACTCCTTCTCCGTCGGCCACATCCGTTTTTTTAATGGCGCCGTAGTACATTACAAGTGCAGCACGCGCTCTTTTATCTCCTGCGTGCGTCCCTGATTCCAGTACTGCGTGCCGATATAGCCGCAGGTACGGCGTGCCACGTTCATCTTCGCCTGATCGCGGTTGCCGCAGTTGGGGCATTCCCACACGAGCTTGCCGTCGGTATCGGAAGCGATACGGATTTCGCCGGTAAAACCGCAGCTTTGGCAAAAATCGCTTTTCGTGTTGAGTTCGGCGTACATGATATTGTTGTAGATATGTTTTAAAAGTGCCATAACCGCTTCCATATTGTTTTCCATGTTCGGCACTTCGACATAGCTGACCGCACCTCCGGGAGAAAGCTCTTGGAACTGCGATTCGAATTCCAGCTTTGCAAACGCGTCTATCGGCTCGGTGACGTGCACGTGGTAGCTGTTGGTGATATAGTTTTTATCGGTAACGCCGGGGATGATGCCGAAGCGCTGTTTTAAACATTTGGCGAATTTATACGTCGTGCTTTCAAGCGGCGTGCCGTACAGCGAAAAGGCGATAGTCGTTTCTTTTTTCCATTCGGCGCACGCATCGTTTAAGCGGTGCATGATTTCCATTGCAAAGGGCGTCGCTTCGGGATCGGTGTGCGATTTTCCTGTCATATAGCGCACGCATTCGCAGAGTCCCGCGTATCCGAGTGAAATCGTCGAATAGCCGTTGAACAAAAGCTTATCGATTTTTTCACCCTTTGCCAGGCGCGCGATCGCTCCGTTTTGCCACAGGATCGGAGCCGCATCGCTTTTCGTTCCGAGAAGCCTCTTGTGACGGATCATGAGCGCGCGGCGGCACAACTCAAGCCGTTCATCCATAATGCGCCAAAATTTTTCCGTATCGCCGCCCGAAGAGCAGGCGACGTCGACGAGGTTCAGCGTAACAACTCCTTGGTTAAAGCGTCCGTAAAATTTCGGCTTGCCGTTTTCGTCGCGATAAACCGTGAGGAAAGAGCGGCAGCCCATACACGGATAGCAGTTACCCTCTTTGAGTTCGAGCATCTTTTTTTCGGAAATGTAATCGGGTACGAGACGCCGCGCCGAACACTTCGCCGCAAGTTCGGTGAGATAATAATATTTCGAACTGCGCTCGACGTTGTCGTCTTCGAGCACGTAAATGAGTTTCGGAAAGGCGGGCGTGATCCACGCACCAGCTTCGTTTTTGACACCCTGATAGCGTTGTTTGAGCGTTTCTTCGATGATGAGCGCCAAGTCCGCTTTTTCCTGTGCGCTCTTAGCTTCGTTCAGATACATAAAAACCGTGACGAAGGGCGCCTGTCCGTTCGTCGTCATCAGCGTAATCACTTGGTATTGAATCGTTTGCACGCCCCGTTTTATTTCATCGCGCAGGCGGTTTTCGACCATGTACGAAAACTGTTCATCCGTTACGGAAAGCTTTGTCGTCGCGATCATCTCTTTCGTTTCTTTTTCGATTTTTTTGCGGCTCACGTCTACAAAGGGCGCGAGGTGTGCGAGCGAAATGCTCTGTCCGCCGTATTGACAGCTTGCAACTTGAGCGATGATCTGCGTTGCGATATTGCACGCGGTTGAAAACGAATGCGGCCGGTCGATTTTCGTATTGCTGATGACCGTACCGTTTTGCAGCATGTCTTCGAGATTGACGAGATCGCAGTTATGCATGTGCTGTGCAAAATAGTCGGCGTCGTGAAAGTGGATGATGCCTTCGGCGTGCGCTTTTGCGATATCTTCGTCGAGCAAAAATCGTCTCGTGATGTCTTTACTCACTTCTCCGGCCATATAGTCGCGCTGGACGCTGACGACCGTCGGATTTTTGTTCGAGTTTTCCTGTTTGACTTCTTCGTTGTTTTCATCGAGCAAACTTAAAATTTGCGCGTCCGTCGTATTCGCTTTTCTCATGAGCGCGTGACGATAGCGGTACGTGATATAGGTTTTTGCGACGTTGTATGCGCCGCACCTCATGATACCGTTTTCCACGCGGTCCTGAATCGTTTCGACATCGAGCGCGTGTCCGCTTTTCGCACATTCGATTTCTATGTCGTCGGCGACGGAATCGATTTGAGCTTGCGTGAGCCGCTCGGTTTCCGGCACCTGTTCGTTTGCTTTTGAAATCGCAACCGTTATTTTCGATCGGTCGAACGGAACTTCCGCGCCGCTTCGCTTTATGATTTTCATATATTCCCCTTATTTCCCTGATATTTTCGGTGAAATCAATATAAAATTGATATCGGTGTAATTTTGGCGCTATATATAGCGCCTGACTGTAAGTAATCTACCAGATATAGCGCTTTTAGTCAAGCGAAAGCGTAAATATATTAAAAAAAATCGATTTTTGCTATACTTGCCCTATGACCGAAGCGTTTTTACATTATACATCGCTCGCGCATGCGCTCACGGATATTTTCGGGGGCGGCATTTCGATTTCGCATACCGATCGGCTTTCGGGCGGCGACATAAACAAAGCGTACTCACTTTCGCTTTCAGACGGTAAGCGTATTTTTATGAAAGCGAACGCAAAAGAAAACGCGGCTTTTTTTACCGCCGAAGCGGCAGGTCTTTTTGCGATCGCATCGACGGGTACGATCGCCGTTCCGCAGGTTTTGGGCGCGGGTACGGACGACGGAGAGCATGTAGGCTATTCTTTTTTACTCCTCGACTATATCGCTTCCGGAGAAAAAAGCGCTTCATATTGGGAATCTTTCGCCCGCGCTCTCGCAGCTTTGCACAAGGCGGATTGCACTTCTTTTTCTTCCGGTAAAAAATTCGGTTTTATCGAAAACAATTTTATCGGAGCGGCCGAACAGATAAATACGCCGTCCGATTCATGGGTCGATTTTTTTCGTAAATGCCGCCTCGCTCCGCAGTTTAAAAAAGCCTCTCGGTATTTCGATACGGCGATGAACGGAAAAATCGTTAAACTGCTCGACCGTTTGGAAAACTTTATCACGGAACCCGCATCTTCTTCGCTCTTGCACGGCGATCTTTGGAGCGGGAACTTTATGTGCGCTTCCGACGGCAAAGCGATGCTTATCGATCCGGCATGCTATTGCGGAAACCGGGAAGCGGATATTGCAATGACCGAGCTTTTCGGCGGATTTCCGCGCGCATTTTACGATGCGTATAACGACGCCTTTGCGCTTGAAGAAGGCAGAGAAGAGCGGCGCGATTTATACAATCTCTATCATTTATTAAATCACTTGAACCTTTTCGGCGGGACGTATTTTTCCGCCGTGTGCGACATCGTAAACGAATATGTTTGATATGCAAACATATTTGACATGATTTGAAAATGCAGTTATGATAAAAAAATCAGCCGATGCTGAAAATTATCTTGAGAGGTATAAATATGAAAACAAATGCACCGAAGTCGATGACGTGGTGGATCTCCGTTATTTTGATAGCCGTCGGCTTTATCAGCGTCGTGCTGATGGGCCGTGTCAATTTGGGCTTTTTGCAGCAGGGCCGCTGCTATTATTGGCTTACTTTTGCGGGCGGCGCTTTGCTTGCGGTAAGTACGGTTTTAAAGGGTCTTTGAATTAATAATTTTTTCTGTGCGGAAAATGTTTTTTAGCGCAGGTTTTTTGTAAAAATCTTTATGGGGGTATGTATGGAAAAGGTTGCAAAGGTAGAATGGGACGATTCTTATCTTTTGAATATACCGGAGATTGACGGACAGCATAAACGTCTGATCGCTATTGCAAACGAACTCTACGATGCAGTGGCGGGATCTCCCGACGATTACAAACTGAAGATGTCGAAAGTGCTTAAATCGCTGACCGATTACACCGTTTACCACTTTACCGAAGAAGAAAAATTTATGGCGAAATACGGTTATCCCGCGACGAGTACGCATAAGGTTGCACACGACGCATTTGTGCGCGAAGTCGAAATACAGATTCGAAGACTCGACGGCGGCACGCAGGAAGATGCGCTCAAACTTTATTCGTTTATCGTAAACTGGGTTTTAATGCACATCGCTCGCGCGGACCGCATCTGGGGAAAATTCGTTTCGCAAAAATTGGAAGAGGAGTAAAAGCGTCGGAAAAAACCGGCACGCTTACGGGGCAAAGAATCGGCGCATTTTACGATCCGTGTTCCGTAAGCGTAAATTTCGCAAAAAGGGCAGGCTTTAAAAAACGCTTGCTTTTTCGCGATCCGGAGGCTACGAGCCGTATTGATTTTCGATGTCGCGTATCTGATCGCGGATGACGGCGGCTTTTTCGTATTCGAGACGGTCGGCGGCTTCCGCCATTTCTTTTTTTAAAGCGGCGATAAGCTTTTTGCGCTGAGAGGGCACAAAGAGGTTCGTGCTTTTTTTGAGGACGGCCAGTTCGACTGCGGCCGTTTCTTCCGCTTCTTTTTCTTCATGTACTAAAATATCTTCCACCGCTTTTGCGATCGTTTTCGGCGTAATGCCGTGCTCTTTGTTGTACGCTTCCTGTATTTCCCGCCTGTGCTTCGTTTCGTTCAGCGCTTCCTGCATCGCGTCGCTCATCCTGTCCGCATACATGACGACCGTTCCCTCCGCATTCCGCGCCGCCCGCCCGATGATTTGGATCAAGCTCGTCGCAGATCTCAAAAAGCCGATTTTATCCGCATCGAGGATCGCGATGAACGACACTTCCGGCAAATCGATTCCTTCGCGCAAAAGATTGATGCCGATGAGTACGTCGAACTCTCCCGCACGCAGTCCTTTTAATAATTCGACGCGCTCGAAGGTTTCGACTTCGGAGTGAATGTATTTTACTTTGAGCGAAAGGCCGAGCAGGTAATCGGTCAAATCTTCGGCCATTTTTTTTGTCAGCGTCAGAACGAGACTGCGTTCGTTTTTTGCGATGCGCTTTTTGATTTCGTTGTAGATATCTTCCATCTGGCCTTCGCTCGGCCGCACGTCGACGATCGGATCGAGAAGGCCCGTGGGTCTGATAAGCTGTTCGACGACTTGCGTACTCTGTTTTACCTCTTCTTTCCGCGGCGTCGCGCTCACGTAGATGACTTGATTGAGCTTTGCCGAAAATTCGGCAAACTTGAGCGGGCGATTGTCGAGCGCGCTCGGCAGGCGGAAACCGAAATCGACGAGGTTTTGTTTTCGGCTCCGATCTCCTTCGTACATGGCGCCGAGCTGCGGGACGGTGACGTGCGCTTCGTCGAGCATGCACAAAAAGTCGTCGGGAAAATAGTGGAGGAGCGTTGCAGGAGGCTCTCCCGTTTTCCGCCCCGTGATCGGTGCGGAATAGTTTTCGATGCCGGGACAGTAGCCCATCTCTTTCATCATTTCGATGTCATACGTGGTGCGCGTTTTGAGGCGCTCGTATTCGAGCGGCTTTTTTTGCGCTTCAAGTTCGGCGAGTCGAATGTCCAGTTCTTTTTGTATGCGCTCGGTTGCGGCGACGAGCAGTTCCTGCGGTACGACAAAGTGACGTGCGGGATAGATGACCGTTTCGTCCAAATCTTCGATCGTCTTTCCCGTCATCACGTTGAAGCGTTTTATCTTTGCGACTTCATCCCAATCGAATTCGATTTTATACGCTTCGTCCGTTTCCATGTATGCCGGAAAGATTTCCATAACGTCGCCGCGGATTCTGAAATTGCCCCGTTCCAATACGGCATCGTTGCGCTTGTACTGCAGCGCGATAAGTTCTTCCGCGATCGTATGCGCAGTGCGCGATTCTCCCTTTTCGATGTGTACGCGCATCTCTTTGTATAAGTCCGGCATACCCAGGCCGTAGATGCACGACACCGTTGCGACGACGACGACATCGCGCCGCTCCATAAGGCTGTACGTCGCAGCGAGCCTCATCCGGTCGATTTCATCGTTTATCGATGCATCTTTTTCTATATATAAATCCCGTGCGGGCACATATGCTTCCGGCTGATAATAATCGTAATACGAAACGAAGTATTCGACGGCATTGTCGGGAAAAAAACTTTTAAACTCCCGGTAAAGCTGCGCCGAAAGAGTT
Source organism: Treponema socranskii subsp. paredis ATCC 35535 (assembly GCA_000413015.1). Classification (GTDB taxonomy): domain Bacteria; phylum Spirochaetota; class Spirochaetia; order Treponematales; family Treponemataceae; genus Treponema_D; species Treponema_D paredis. Next base: position 788,556 of record KE332515.1, on the reverse strand, counting down.
TTGTTGTGGCTGATGATAAGCGTCGGACGCTGCACTCGTTCTATGATTTTCGCCATCGTAAAAGTTTTGCCGCTTCCGGTAACGCCTTTGAGCGTTTGATATTTGTCGCCTCGTAAAAAACCTTCGGTGAGCGCGTCGATCGCCTGTTTTTGGTCGCCTGCCGGTTCGTACGGAGACACTACGTGAAATTTGCGCATATAGTAAATATACCGCACCGTACAAAAAAAAGCAAAAACGAGCGTCCGCAATTGCATAAGCCGTCTTTTTAAAGTACAATTATTTTCGGTTTTAAATTTTATTATCCATGTGAGGGGTTCATGATCGGACTTATAATCTTTATAATAATTGCGGTATTGATTGCGATTTTTACCGGCTTTAATCTCGGCAATGTCTGCGACGTTAATTTGATTTTCCACACGTTTCACCGTGTGCCGGTGTTTATCACGATTATCGTATCGTTTATCGCCGGTATCGTTGTCGCGCTGCCGTTTTCGTTCGGCAAGGGTAAAAGCATCGCCGCGAAAAAGATCGATAAGATAAAAGCGAAAGCGGCAAAGGATGCGCTGAAAAACGCTGAAAGTGCGGACGGTAAGATGCCGGCGGATGTTCGAAAACCGCAAGAAAAAAAATGACGCGTGAACATCGCTTGTTCGTTTTTTTATTATTAATAATTTTTCTTTCACCTCTTGCGGCGGATGAAGCGCGTCCGCTTACCGCCCGAGCCGTTGCCGACGCCGCTGCTGCAAAGCCGAACGTCGACGCGTCGATCGCGTATATCGCGGAAAACTTACCGAAAGTTTCCGATCCGAAAGAAAAGCGTGCGCTTTACGCGTTTTTCGGCTCTCTTCAGGAACAGCTTGCGCGTTTCGACGATGCTCGCGCTTCTTATGCCGAAGCCGCTTCTATCAGCGCAGGCGATGCCGACCGTATGCCGAAAAAATCGTCGGAGCAGCTCGTCCTCGATGCGGTGCGCTGTGCGCTCAGCTCAGGCGATTATACGACGGCGGAGCGCTATCTCAATTCGGCGGTGCGTAATTCGAACGACGAAGCGATTCAGGCGCGGATCAAACTCTATGCGCTTTGGGCAGACCTTTGCCGCGCAAATGTGAGCGCCGATTTGGATGAAAGCGTCGTCATGCTGAAAGCGTATATATCGCTCAAATCGATGGCAAGCGTAAAACCTGCGATCCTTTTGACGCTGTGGTATCTTACGGGGGAGTCATCCTATGCCGCGGCGTTAAAAAAAGAATTTCCCGCATCGCTTGAAACGGGAATCGTAAAAGGCGGCGTACAGCTTCTTCCGGCACCGTTTTGGTATTTTTTGCCGAGGAAAGAAGCGGCTCTCCCCGAAATCGATTCCGGCGGAGCGGAAAAAATTGTAAGTACCGAAAAAGACGCGGGAGCGGCTGCGGTGCAAAAAACGGAATCGAAAAAAAATGCCGATAAAGTGCAGACCTCTCAAAACGCTTCCGCGCGGGGAGGTTCTGCCGGCGAACAGGAGACGCGAACGGGAGTCGGACAAGGGCAAAGCACGCCGGCCGCACAGGGACGTGAAAGTTCGCTTCGGAGATTGCAGCTCGGCTTGTTCCGCGAAAAAGCGAATGCCGACAGGCTTGTCGCCGCTCTGAGAGATAAAGGCTTTACCGCCGCCGTGACGACGGAAACGAGAGCGAGCGGCACGACGTATTATATCGTAGCGGTCGACGAGACTGACGGCAGCATCGGCGATAAGCTCAGAACTGCGGGATTTGAATTTTATCCCCTGTGATCGATGTATCGTTTTAAAAAACTGCTATTTCTCCCGCGTATTCAAGTGCTTTTTGTATCAATGTGCCTTTGGCGCCTAAAGTAAATGCAATGTCGCTGCTTCGGATCGCCAATAATTTGTCTCCGGCTTTTATATCAAGCGTCCGCATCAAAGACGGCGTAAGTCGAACTCCGTTATCTTTCAGGGAAAGCCAACCGTATTTTCTTCCCTTGTATGAAATCAATTCTCCCTCTTTTAAGCTCCTGTCCGAAAGCTTCGGATTTTCTTTCAGGATGTGATTCAGTTTTGAGCGGGAAAGCAGCGGTTCGCTCATTACGCAAAATCCGCCCGTCTGTTTGCTGCCGGAAACGATGTAAATGTACCGTTCTTTTTGTAATTTATATTCTTCTACTGCCGATGCCGGAAAAATTATTTTTCCGTTCTCTCGTATGACCGACCAGCCGAAAATATATTTTCCGCCCTTACTCATCTGCGGCATGCTTGCTTTCCTCCAATGCTTTTTTCGTTATGCGGATTGCACCGCTCGTGTGAATACGGACAACGGGATGCGGATCATGTTCGGCAAACCGTTGCAATTTTTCCAAATACGGCTCTACGGAATGCGGCAGCCGTTTTCCCATCACTCGAAACATTTCAGGTGCTTCGATTCGTACTCGCTCTCCCTTATCCGATATCAACGCATAAAATAAATCCAATTTGTCGCAAAAAAACTCCGGCGCATTCGTTGCAATATTTTCACAAGCCCACACAAATGCAAGCCGTACCGCCTCCTCTGTGTCGCAGCGCATATCCATCAATGTATCAAAATAGGGGAGTATTAAAGTTTTGTCCGCTCTGCCTATTCGTCCCAATGCGTTTACCGATCGCGCTCTCAATTTCGGATTGTCGTCCTTCAGATAGTCGGCTATTTGTTTAATATGCGGTTGTATGAGAGAAGGATAATATAATCCCATTTCACCGAGGAGCCACAAGGCTTTTGCTTTTACATCTTCTGAATAGTGTTTACCGAGTTTTGGTGCGACATCATCGATTGCCGTTTGCCAATTTGCCTTATCTTTTGTTATCGCTCTTAATTCTTTAAGGATCGTTCTATCGGCTGTTTGATTCGGCACTGCTTATTATTCTCCGTACATATTCTTTGTACAGTATATAACGCTAAAGTGCGGTTTGCGTCAAGAAATGACTGCGCTGTAAGATACGTGAGCAAATCCTGCGCGGGGAACTTCGCGCTTCGCGCTCGTTGCAAGTTGCGCACTGCTCGAATTTGGTTGATGAAGTCTGGAGGTGAAAAACGGCCGAGCGTTTTTCTTTTATAGGAGACGCGAAAAAATCCTGCGCACTGCTCGGATTTTTTCGCTCTTGTCTTAATTCTCTCAATCATATAAAATTAAAAACGTATTTTTGAAAATGTGATTTTAATAATTAAGGATGCCGTATGAACAGCACGCTTGCCGAATTGAAAGCGCGGGGATTTTATTCTCAATGTACCGATATCGATTCTCTTTCTTCCCGCATGGACTCGGGTCCAATTACTTTTTACGTCGGCTGCGATCCGACGGGGCCGAGTCTCCACATCGGACATATGGTTCCGTTTTTTGCGCTGCGGCATCTGCGTTCTGCGGGAAATGTCGGCATCGCGCTCATCGGCGGCGGGACTGCGCGCATAGGGGATCCGAGCGGTAAAACGGAAATGCGTAAAATGCTTTCGTATGAAGAGCTGGACAAAAACGTCGCGCGCATAGAAAAGCAGCTCGACGCCTTTATAGGTTTCGACGGTAAGACGGCGTTTTCGGACAATAATAAAAATTGGCTTGCGGATTTGAACTATATCGATTTTCTGCGCGACATCGGTTCCTGTTTTTCCGTCAATAAAATGCTGTCGTTCGAAGCGTACAAAATGCGGCTCGAACGGGGGCTTTCGTTTATCGAATTCAATTATCAGCTTTTGCAGAGTTATGACTTTCTCATGCTGCACAAACGGCACGGCTGTATTTTGCAGATCGGAGGCGACGATCAGTGGGGCAATATCACTGCGGGCGTCGATTTGATCAGGAGAAAGCTCGGCGGCACGACGGAAAAAAATATCGAACACGAATGCTTCGGTTTGACCTTTCCTCTTATCATGCGCGCGGACGGACAAAAGATGGGCAAGAGCGAACACGGCGCGGTATTTCTTGACGCTTCGCTTACGAGCGTGTACGATTTTTTCCAATATTGGCGGAATGTCGCCGATGCGGACGTGCGGAAATTCCTTTTGCTTTTTACGTTTTTGAGTATCGAAGAAATCGATAAAATATGCGGCGGCAATATCAACGAAGCGAAGGAGCGGCTCGCATACGAAGCGACCGCCGTAATTCACGGCAAAGCCGAAGCCGATAGAGCGCTTTCGGGCGCAAAGGCCGCATTCGGCGGAGAAGGCGATAAAGCGCACATGCCGACGGCGGAAATCGCAAAGGAGGCGATCGAAGAGGGGATCGGTGTAGTCGATCTCTTTGCAATCGCACAGCCGGGCACTTCAAAGAGCGATAACCGCCGCCTTATCGAGCAGGGGGGCGCGCAGGTAAACGGCCGAGTCGTAAAAGACGTTCACGCGCTCATCACGATGAAAGAAGCGGATGCGGACGGCGAGTTTATTTTGAAAGCGGGCAAAAAGCGGATCATCCGCGTCATCGTAAAATAAAGCGGCGGGGAGCGGATCACGGGAACGCCGCGCGATGTTAAAACAGCGTCAACTGCGCGCTTGTTTGTTTATCTTCAAAAGCCGACAAATACGAAAATATTTTATCGGTATTCGTTTCGATACCGTTTTCTTTACACCGCATACGGAACAAATTCATAAGGCGCGTATTGTGCGCACTCATAAGGGAATAGCTGTTGCCGTAGCGCCGGATGTATTTTCCTTTTAAGCCGGGGAAAAATTTGTCGAGGTTTTTGTAAAAATATTCGCGGTTCCCGTCTCTCAGGGTTACGCCCATGCCGAAGCAGATCACGCCGATCACTTTTGCTTCGATGCAATAGCGCAAAATACCTTCGATGTTTTCCGCCGTATCATTGATAAACGGAAGAATCGGCGTAAGCCACACAACAGCGGGAATGCCCGCATCGTGCAGGGTTTTAAGCGCCGCAAACCGTTCGCTTGTAACGGCGACATTCGGCTCGAGTATTTTGCACAAAGCGTCATCGTATGTTGTCAGCGTCATCTGCACGACGCATTTTGCCCTTTCGTGTACGGCCTTCAAAAGATCGAGGTCGCGCAGTACCCGCGGAGATTTTGTTATGAGGGTAAAACCGAAACCGCGGCGGTATACGGTTTCCATCGCTTTCCGCGTCATCCCGATTTTTTCTTCAAGCGGCATATACGGGTCGGTCATAGAACCCGTACCGATCATGCACTTATTGCGTTTCCGGCTCAAAGCGTCTTCGAGCAAATCTATCGCGTTTTCCTTTATTTCTATGTCTTCAAAATCGTGCGCAAACCGATAGCATTCGCTTCGCGAGTCGCAATAAATACACCCGTGCGTACAGCCGCGGTATAAGTTCATGCCGTTTTTAGCCGATAAAATTCCTTTTACTTGAACAAAGTGCATTTGTTATTCCTGAAAATCCGCCAAGATACTTTTTACCGTGCTCTATAATCTTTAGCGGTTTAACTGCGACTGCTAAAATAATACTGCTGTGTTTTACACCGATTTTGCATAATCATACTTTGCATAAAATATATGATTTCATCAAGGTTTGTCTTTGCCGTATCGGCGATTCTCTCTTTATAGCCCATACTTGGACTTCAGTTCTGCAAGCACATCATCGGCATCGGTAAGGCGGCCTGCTTTTATATCAAGTTTGATGCCGTAATTGTACCGCACTAAGTTCGTATTGTCTACGAAAAATTATAATGTACGGGGCAATAAGCGGCAGAGTTAATAATCGATTTATATACAACAAACGCAAACGGCGTTATACTACAGCGATGAAAAGAAAACTTTTTATTTCGCTTATCGCTTTGTATGTTTTTGTACCGATATATGCGCAAATCGATTTCAAGCAGGAGATAAAAAATCTTGAAAATATCCGCCAAGATCTGAAAACATATGATTTTTATGAACATGAATTAAATAAAAACACGGTTGAGAATACCGAAGCAAGCCGATCAGCTTTCGATGAAGATCGGTTGCCCGATACAAAACGCGAAAATCTTTATTGCGAACGAATATTTCTTGACGATCTGAAAGGAAAAACGTTCGCAATGATGCAGATATCGGGCAGCGGACGTTTTCCGTATTTAACGATTTATACGTATGATTCCGATCGTAAAAAATATGCCGTATACTTTGAAAGCGATTACAGGCTGATTATTCCCGTTACAGTGGATGGGAAAACACATTTTATCGAAATAATAACAAACTATGACAATAAGCGTTTAATCGGTTATGCATTATTAGAACTGAATAATAAAGCATGGGAAGAAAAAGATTCGGTTAGCGTTTTTTATTCTTACGCCTTATCTGAAGAAGACAAAAGATGGATTTCCGAAAAACGGATAGAAGAATTGGCAAATTTCGATTATTCGTTTTTAGGCTACAAAGAGGATCACCCATGGAAAATCAGCATACAATGCGGTAATAAAACTGTCGTAGGAAAATTATATTTAACTTCCGTCGGCTATCTGCCTTCAAGCTATAAAATAGAAATCATCGGAAACGATAAAAAAGTACCGTATTTCGATGAATGTAAATGGGGATTTTACACCGTCGAAAAAGAAAACCGATACTATCTCGTCTATATCGCTATGGGAGAAGATAAAGGCGATCAGAGAATTTCCACGATAGAAGATTTTTATTTGAATGTTATAGATTTGGAAACAATGAAAAAAGTCTATAAGAATTATCTACAGGCGAAAATAAATCAAAGCGACTTAATTATGAAGGCTCCCGAATGAAAAGTTTTATTCTAAATTTCAGAGCTTTTTTTAACGAGAGAAAAGTATTAAAAAGAAATGAAGAAATCTTTTTGCCTGTATGGTGGAAAACCGCTTCAGTTGTAATTATGATTGTTATACCCCTCATCGCCTTGTCATTTAGTATTGGGACTGGGCTTTATAATGATGTTTTTTTGGATTGGATGACTGATATTGATTATTGGAAATCTTGGATAGGTGTATTTGTGATTTCTTGGCTCTTGGCATTTACTATGTTTTATGTTATGGATGCCGGTCATATAATAATAAAGGATGGTGTTCTTACGAAACGTTATCGTTTTGTTTGCACGGAAAAAATTATGCTCAGTGAAATAACGAGTGTTTCTATGGGGCATGCACTTATAAAAAATGAAGGAAATCTACATTTGGATATTAGGGGGAAGTCAAATCAAATCATTTATATTAATGCGAGTGCATATCCCCAAAAAACGCTTAAACTCATTTGTAAGAAAATAGGGTTTTAATGTCATTACAGAACCGTTTCAGTCTTCTCTTTATTTTCCGGCGCCTTTTGAAAAAAAGTTCTTCGCTGGAAAATAAAGAGAATTTCAAAAAGCCGTTCCGAACGCATAACGATGAAAGTAAAGCATTGGGTCATCCTATTTCCTATACGGGCGCTTCCAATGTTTGTACGTAAAGCGCGCGATCGCATAGCGGCCGAGCAGTCTGCTCATTGCGGCGAAAAGTTTCCACTTCCATGTCATGAGCGCGGTTTTTTCCCCTCGTTCCGCGCATTTTAAACAGTGCGCGACCGTTTTGTCGGCTGGGACGCCGTGCAGTACTTCTTTACGCGCGCCGTTCGATGCGACTTCCGCGAATTCGGTACTCACGGATCCGGGGCAAAGCGCGCACACCCGTATGCCGCGATCCCTCACTTCGGCTGCGAGTGCGAGCGTAAAGTTCAGCACGTAGGCTTTCGTCGCGGCGTAGACGGCAAAATTTCCGAGCGGCGAAAAAGAAGCGAGACTTGCCGTGTTGATGATGAGCGATCCCTTTGTCATATACGGAAGAGATACGCCGCAAAAACCGGTGAGCGCCGTACAGTTCAAATCTATCATATCGAGTTCGCGCATGACGTCGGTTTCCGAAAAGGGGCCGTAAGTGCCGAAGCCCGCGTTATTGACGAGTATGCCGACGGTAAAATCGCCGCCTTCTTTTTCAAGCAGCTTTGCAAAACGTTCGACCCCTTCGCGCCCGCTTATGTCCATGCAGACGGCGCGGGGGACGACGCTTTTTTCCGCTTCGATTTTTTTGCAGAGCTCATCGAGTCTCTCTTTTCTCCGCGCGATGAGCCAGACTTCGTCGCACCTCTTTTGCCGTGCGATCTCAAGCGCGAATTCTTCACCCATGCCGGAACTCGCTCCGGTGACGATGCCGATTTTTTTCATGCGTTCAGTATAAACGATAAGCGTTTTCCGGGCAATTACGATTTCGAATACGCGCCGAAATTTAATAAGGGGGAAAGCCTTCCCCTCGCGCGCACTTCGTTGCGCGCTGCCCCTTCCAGCGGGGACACCCCGCAACGCCCCGTTTGTGCCGATTTCAGCGCGGGAAACTTCGCACTTCGCGCTCGTTGCAAGTTGCGCGGGGAACTTCGCGCTCCGCGCTCGTTGCAAGTTGCGCGGGGAACTTCGCGCTCCGCGCTCGTTGCAAGTTGCGCGGGGAACTTCGCGCTCCGCGCTCGTTGCAAGTCGCGCCCTGCTCGAAATCGCTCGATGAAGTCTAGCGTTGAAAAACGGCCGAGCCGTTTTTCTTTTATAGGAGACGCTCGCAAATCCTGCGCACTGCTCGGATTTGCTCGCTCTTGCGGTATCCCCCAAAAAGGCATATACTCCGTTGTATGCGGAGTGTACGGAACGGTGTCACGTTTTTTTTGATTGCAGCTTTTGTTTTTACTTCGTGTTCCGTGTCCGAAAGACGGCAAATGCGGCGCGAGCGGGCTATGAGAGAGAGTGCGCGCGTTGTGCATGAAAATGCCGCCCGCACGCTTGCTGCAAAACGAGATGCGGTTTTTTCCTATGTCGCATCTCTTACGATCGAAGATAAAGCCGCCCAGCTCTTTATGGAAAACCTCGTCGGCGACGATGTTTTCACGCCTGTCGAATGGACGGATTCTTCGCGCACTAAAGCGCTCATGCCGGGCGGCTATATTTTCTTTTCATACAATATCGCCGACACTCCGGAAAAGATTATTAATTTTACCGATTCGATTTTTTCGTACTGTTCTGCACACGGCTGTATTCCGCCTTACCTCGCCCTCGATCAGGAAGGCGGAGACGTATGCCGGCTAAAAGCGGTTTCGGGAAAGCTTCCCGCAAACGGCGTCGTCGCCGAAACGTTTTCCGTTTCGGATGCGTATCGTCTTTATTCGCTGCAGGCATTGCAGATGAGGCTTCTCGGTTTTACCGTCAATATCGCGCCCGTCGTCGAAACGCGTACCGAATCGAACGAAGCCTTTATCGGAGATCGAAGTTTCGGCGATGCGTCGATCGTCGTCGCATACGGAACGGCATCTCTCAATGCGCTGCAAAATAACGGCGTCGCCGCGGTGATAAAGCATTTTCCCGGCAATACGAATACCGACCCGCACACGGGTTTGCCCGAAATCGATATCTCCGAAGATGAATTTGATAAAACGGTTCGCTATCCGTTTTCCCGCCTTGTCTCTCTCGGAAGCGCAGGCGTGCTCATGTCGCACGCTCGCGTTTCCCTTGCCGATCCCCGCACACCCGCATGTCTTTCGCGCATTTGGATAGACGATAAACTTCGCGGCGAACTCGGATTTAAAGGCCTCGTGTTTTCGGACGATATCTTTATGGCGGCTCTTGCGGAAAACGGCTATCCTCCGGAGTGTGCGGCGCTTTCGGCGATCGAAGCGGGCGTCGACGTGATTATGATTTCCGAAAAAAAATTTGCACGCCAACATGCGCTGCTCGTCTCGCGCGCGAGGGAAGACGAAGCCTTTGCAAGGCGGATCGAAGAGTCCGCACGCCGCGTTATCGATTTTAAAATCGAGCGGGGTATTCTCTCGATTGAAAAAAGAGGCGGCGTTTGGCGTGTCGTTCAAAAATCCGCAGTGCCGTACGCAGGCTCTGTCTCTCAAAACGTAGGTACTTCTCCGTACGTCGGTACTGCCTCTCAAAGTACGGACGCACTTAGGTACGGCGAAGAGAGGAGGGCGGAAGCCTTTCGAATTGCAAAAAAAGAAAACGATGTTTTTGTCGCCGAAGTGTATTCCGCTAAGCGAACGCGCCTATCGGATGCCGATACGAACAAAAACTCAAAGCGTTAGCGGACTATGGACGGAGCGCGATATGCGGAAAGATAGAGAAGCGCAAAAGCTTTCGGGAAGGGCGGGATTCGAAGCGTACTATTCGGCGCTGTACGGAGAGCGATGGCCGAAAATAAAAGAAGCGCTTTCGGGCGATGTCCGCTATGCGGTGTGGAACGCGGGCGGAAAGGAGCCGTATTTTCTCGATGCCGCAAGCGTTTTGGCGGCTTTTTCGCTTCCGCTTTCAGGTGCGCATACGGTTCTCGACCTTTGCGCGGCGCCGGGCGGCAAAACGCTCGTCCTCGCATCGCTTATGGAAGAGGATGCAATGCTCGTTGCAAACGAGCGTTCCCGTGAACGCTGCCGGAGGCTCAAGCGCGTCCTTGAAAATTGTCTTTGCGAAACCGTTTTTGCGCGCGTAAAGGCGAGCTTGGGCGACGGTGCGAAAATGTGCCTCGACGAAAACGCGCGTTTTGACCGTATCCTGCTCGACGCACCGTGTTCGTCCGAACGTCACGTTTTTACCGATGCAAAATACCTTGCCGAGTGGACTCCTTCGCGGATAAAAACTTCGGCGATCGCTCAGTGGGCTCTGTTGTCGTCGGCTTACCGTATGCTGAACCCCGAAGGCTATATCCTTTATTCGACGTGCGCTCTTGCTCCCGCCGAAAACGACGGCATCGTAGAGCGGCTTTTGAAAAAATTCGATACGGCAAAAATCGCACTCGATGCCGTTCCACGCGAAAGACAGAGGCTTCTGTCGTTTTGCGATACGCTTTTTCCCGAAGCCGAAAAGACAAAATACGGTTTTCACGTTCTGCCCGATGCACAAAGAGGCGCGGGGCCGATATATTTTTCACTGATTCGAAAAACGGTATTATGATTTATATACTATAAATTTACATTGTATTTTATTTTAAACGCCGATATAATAAAGGGGAGGGGGAGTAAGCGGATTTGTATTCGATATCGTAATAGGAAAACTGCGCATGAAACGGTCCAAAAAAAGTGTTGAACAAAAAGAGCAAAAGCTGCAGAAAATTTTTGAACTTGAAAAAAAACTTGAAGAAATCCAAGATATCGATGTCCTTCTCGAACGGATTCTTACCGAAACGCGATCCATCGTCCGTGCCGATGCGGGTTCCATCTACGAAATCGAAGACGGTAAACTTCGTATAAAATACGCGCAAAACGATACGCAGCTGAAAAAACTCAAACCCGGAGAAAAGCTTCCGTATCTTTCGTTTTCCGTCCCGATCAATGAAAAATCGATTTCAGGTTATGTGGCGCTGTCGGGAGAGCCGGTCAACATTCAGGATGCGTATCGGATTCCTGCCGATAAGCCTTATGTTTTTAATAAAGCAAACGATATCGAAACCGGTTATCACACAAAATCGATTTATACGCTGCCGCTCAAAATGCAGTCCGGAAAACTGCTCGGCGTCATGCAGCTCATAAACGCACAGGACGAATCGGGAAAACTTATCGGCTTCGATGAAGAGGCGGAACTCTATATTACGCACTTTGCGTCGAACGTCCGACAAGCGCTGCAAAATACGTATCAGACGAATTTGATGGTGCAGCGCATGCTGAAGATGGCCGAGCTTCGCGATCCGAAAGAAACGTATCCGCACGTTATGCGCGTCGCCGAAAATTCTCTTGAAATCTACGACCGATGGGCATTCGATCATAATATTCCCGAACATGAAAAACATTGTTTCCGCGACTGTTTAAAAATAGCCGCAAAATTTCACGACATCGGCAAAGTCGGCATTCCCGATGCGGTGCTTCACAGTCCGAAGCGCTACGGTCCGAACGATAAAAACCGCGCCGTATTGAAAAGTCATACGTGCATCGGTGCGCAGATTTTCGGAGACGGTTCTTCCCAGCTCGACTCGATGTGCCGCGACGTTGCGCTCCATCATCACGAAGCGTGGGATAAATCGCCGTCGGGTTATCCCGGCAATGTCGATTACCGCGCCTATAAAATAGGCGAGCCGCTTCCTCCTGCGGAAGCGCTGGGAGGGGATGCGATCCCGCTCGCCGCGCGTATCATAAGCGTCGCGGACGTGTTCGATGCGCTCAGCCATCGCCGCTCGTATAAAGACGCGTGGCCTCCCGAAAAGGCATTTGAAGAAATAGAAAAAGGAGCGGGTACGCAGTTCGACCCCGAAATCGTCGCGGCGTTTTTGCAGGTAAAAAGCCGCATTTCGGCCATCCTGCTCGCATATCCCGACGAAGAATCGGCTCCCGAAAATTTCGGATAGTCCGTTTAAAAGTCTTTGAGCATCGAGACCGTAAAATCGAATATAATGCCGCTGTAAAGCATACATCTTCGACTGCAAATACTTTGCGAAAAGCCGTATCGTTTACTGCAGCGAGAGCGATCGATCGCGGATCAATTTGATTATCTCTTTATCGAAACATGCGGCGAAGAGCGCGAATTCTTTTTTGCCGTAGACGTTTTTTTTATTGCCGGTAAGACCCGCTTCTGCAAGCTGCATATTGAAATTTCTGTCGGCAAGTTTTTTTTTCGCGCTTTCTTTCGTGTACGACATACCTCGGTCGTTTAATACGCACAAGTCCCGTTCGGCAAGCTTTGCTGCAAGCGGAATGTCGCGCGTGACGATCATGTCGCCTTTTTCCGCACGGCTTACGATATAGTCGTCGGCCGCTCCGGGCGTATTTTCACAAGTGATCATTTCGAAAGACGATTTTTTATTAATTAATAATTTTTCATCGACGGGGACAGTGCGGTTTGCGACAAAGCTGACGGCAAGTGAAAGATCCGCCGCTTTTTTAATAATATAGTCGCGTACCGATCGGGGACAGGAATCTGCATCCACCCACACATGTACGGGTTTCACTCGAGCGCCTTATCGATCCTGTCTATCATGCGGAGCGTGAGGCGTTCGGCTTCTTCATCGTCGGTTTCCTTCGTTCCGTTTAAGAGTTTTGCGTTTTTCGATTTTTCTTTATATAATTCATCGACGAGCGTGATGCCGCTCATGATCGCTATTTCGACAGGCTTGGTCAAGCCGCCCGTTTTTTTTACTTCTTCGGTGATGCGCTTATAATAGCCGAGCAGTTTTTCAAGGTAAGCCGATTCTTCGTTCGCTTTGATTGCAAAGGAAGAACCGAGCAGGTCGATTTGGAGGGAACCCATTTAGAAAATATCGAACTGTCCGTCCGCTTCGGCTTTTTTCGGTTCGTCGGCACGGACGGGCGCGCTCTCGTGCGCTTTGGGACTTTGCGGAGTTTTTGCAGCGGAGGCTGCGCTTCCGGCTCTCAGTACGGAATTTTCGATGGAATTGAGCCGGTCGAGCGCTTTTAATATGCCGTTTTCGATCTTGCTCTGATCCTGTTCGATGGAGGAAAGCCGCTCCGATTTGTCGGCAAGCGCATTTGTGAGCTCGGCACACTTGGTGCGCAGAGCATCGTTTTCCGACTGCAGCTGTGAGATTTTTTCCACAGCGCTTTCCACTTTTCGTTCAAGAAGAAGAATCTGATCGAGCGATATCATATTATGCCTTCAGTGCGTTTTTTGCGATGTCCACGACGGCTTTGAACGCCGCGGGATCTTCGATTGCCATATTTGCAAGTACTTTTCGGTTGATCGCGACACCTGCCTTGGTACAGCCGTCGATAAAGCGGGAGTACGAAAGCCCTTCGTCGCGGACGGCCGCGTTGATACGTGCAATCCACAACGCGCGGAAATTGCCCTTTCTGTCGCGTCTGTCGACATAGGCGTGACGCAGCGCTTTTACGACCGCGTCTTTTGCGGCTTTGAAATTCGATTTTCTGTCGCCTCTGAAACCCTTTGCAAGCTTTAGGATTTTGATGCGGCGGTTTTTACGTTTTGATCCGTCTATTGCTCTTGACATGTTTTAACTCCTAAAGATCAGCCGTACGGCAACATCTGCTTTCTTACTTTTTTAGCAGAGTCTTCGGCCATAATTCCTGCAGCGCGGAGCTGGCGTTTCCGTTTTGAAGAACGCTTGGTGAGAATATGGCGGAGGTTCATTTTTTTGTACTTGACTTTTCCGCTGCCGGTAAGCGAATAACGCTTGGCGGCGGACTTTTTCGTCTTCATCTTAGGCATTCGATTTTACCTCACTTGTTGTTTTGGCCTTTCCCGAAATGATCATCGACATAAACTTGCCTTCCATAGCGGCCGGTTTTTCGACGACGTATGCGGAAGTAAGCCTTTTCAGAACTTCCTGCAGGACTCCGTATCCGAGTTCGGTGTGAGCCAATTCTCGTCCGCGGAAGCGGATCGTGATTTTGACTTTATTGCCTTCGTCGAGGAATTCCTGCACATGCTTGGCTTTCGTGTCAAGGTCGCCCGGGCCGATTTTCGGCTGCATACGGATTTCCTTGAGCTTTAATACCTTTTGGTTTTTCTTGGAGTCTCGGAGCTTTTTTTCCATTTCAAACCGGTATTTGCCGAAGTCGAGTATTTTGCAGACCGGCGGGTTCGCGTTTGGCGAAACTTCAACAAGGTCGAGGTCCTCATCCCTAGCCATTCTGAGCGCATCAATCGTAGGTACGATTCCTTTTTGATTACCCTCATCATCTATTAACCTGATTTCCCGTACGCGGATTTGTTCGTTAATCCGTAAGCCCTTATTGTTGTTAGTATAGGCCAACTATCCTCCCTGTGTCTGAAAACACGTCTACCATGTAATGTAATCGATATTATATAATAATATATATCGAAATGTCTAGTGCTCGATTGTCAAAGATATCGGATAAAAAGCGGATACGCACGAAAATACGCGTTGATTGCAAGCCGTTTTTCTTTTGTATATAATTAAGCTTGTTCAAATAAGCACAATTTTTGGAAATTTCCAATTCGATCGCATAAACATCAAAACGGAGCGGATATGTTGCTGACGATAAGGGCTGAAGGAAATAACGCCGAAGCTTTAAGTTTTTTGTTGCATAAGCACCCCGACAAGCTGCAGACGGCGAAGCTGTCGGTCGGCAAGGCGTATATTTTTTACCCCGAATACGGAAAAGAAAAAGCGACGGCGGCCATCCTCTTGGATATCGATCCCGTCGGTATGGTGCGTAATGCAAAGAATTTTGCGGGAAAAGATTTTTTACTCGGACAATACGTCAATGATCGTCCCTATGTCGCTTCTTCATTTATGAGTACGGCAATTTCAAATGCCTTTTCAAGTGCCTTAAACGGAAACTGTAAAGAACGACCGGAATTCGTCGATCTGCCGCTTTCATTAACGGCAAAGATCTCCGTGCTGCCGGCTCCGCACGGCGGGGAAGTCTTGATTAAAAAGCTCTTTGAACCGCTCGGCTACACGGTCGAAGCGAAGCGGCATCCGCTTGATACGCAGTTTTCCGAATGGGGATACGGAAAATATTTTACCCTTACGCTCAAAAATAAACTGCCTTTAAAGCAATTACTGTCGCACCTGTATGTTTTGATTCCCGTTTTGGATAACGAAAAGCATTATTTTATCACGCAGGATGAAGTCGATAAGCTGCTTCGAAAAGGAAAGGGCTGGATCGAAGGGCATCCTGAAAAGGAAACCATCGTCTCGCGATATTTGATCAATTTAAAATCGCTCGTACGTTCCGCCATTGAAGTGCTCCACGCAGAAGAAAGCGGCGGCGATGAAAGCGAAACAGCCGACGAAGCGCCTGCACGAAAAGAAAAAAAAGAACGTCTGCACGACGTGCGTTTAAAGCTCGTTGCCGAAAAAGTGCGTATGAGCGGGGCGGCAAGCGTTATCGATTTAGGCTGCGGCGACGGCAAATTGCTGAAGCTGCTTTTAAAAGAAAAACAATATACGCGTATTGCCGGTACCGACGTTTCGTATTCGGAATTGACAAAATGTAAAGAAAAACTGCATTGGGAAGAACTGCCTGCCAAGCAGCGCGAACGGCTTTCATTATTTCAAAGTTCGCTTGCCTATCGGGACAGGCGTTTCGACGGGTTCGATGCCGCAGCCGTCGTTGAAGTGATAGAACACCTCGATCCGAACAGATTGCCTGCACTGGAAAAATCGATCTTCATGTATGCCAAGCCGAAGACAGTCGTGCTTACCACCCCGAACAGCGAATACAACGTACGTTATGAAAATCTGCCGGAGGGAAAAATGAGGCATAGCGATCATCGCTTTGAATGGACGCGGAAAGAATTCGAAGCATGGGCGGAAGAGGTTGCTCGCAAAAACAATTATGCCCTTGCGTTTTTTCCGGTCGGCGAAGAAGAGGAAAGTATAGGAGCGCCGTCGCAGATGGCGGTATTTACATATGGAAATTAATATACCGAAAACGGCTTTGGTTCTGCTCGTGGGAGTTTCGGGTTCGGGCAAGAGCAGCTTTGCGAAAAAACATTTTGCAAAATATGAAATCGTTTCTTCGGATACGTGTCGCGGAATTGTTTCCAACGATGAAAACGATCAGACCTCTTCGCGTGATGCTTTTGATCTGTTTCATTTTATCATTTCAATGCGGCTTAAAAACGGCTTGCTCACCGTTGCCGATGCGACAAATATTCAAGCCGACGCACGGAAAAAATTACTCGATATAGCGCGTTCTTTTCACGTTCTTCCCGTCGCAATCGTTTTCGATATGCCGCAGGAGCTGTGCGAAAACAGAAATGCGGCGCGTACGGACAGAACCCTTTCCGCCCATGTCATCAGGCGGCAGATGCAGGATTTTAAGCGTTCCTCCAAAAGCTTAAAAAAAGAAGGATTTAAAAAGCTGTATGTTTTTAAGTCCGAAGGCGAAGTTGACGCCGTTACATCGATCGTGCGGGAAAAATTATACAACGATAAAACCGAACTGCACGGCCCATTCGATATCATCGGAGACGTGCACGGCTGCTATGAAGAGTTGGTTGCGCTTTTGCAAAAACTGCATTATGCGATAGAACCGACAGCCGATGACGGAACAAACTTCGGATTTAAAGTAAGCCACCCCGAAAATCGTACGGTTATTTTTTTAGGCGATTTGGTCGACAGGGGACCCGCTTCTCCGGCCGTATTAAAACTCGTTATGAGTATGGTGCGAGGCGGGACGGCACTCTGTGTTCCGGGAAATCACGATATGAAGCTCCAAAAGAAACTGAACGGAAAGACGGTACAGGAAAAATACGGTTTGGCCGAAACGCTTGAGCAACTTGAAGGAGAATCCGATGCATTTAAAAGCGCCGTAAAAGAATTTTTATACGGCTTAATCAGCCACTATGTATTGGATTCGGGCAAACTCGTTGTCGCTCATGCAGGCCTTAAAGAGGAAATGCAGGGACGCGGCTCAGGGGCGGTGCGTTCGTTTTGCCTGTATGGGGAAACTACCGGCGAAACGGATGAATTCGGTTTACCGGTGCGGTACAACTGGGCATCGGAATACCGCGGCCGCGCAAAGGTCGTGTACGGTCATACGCCCGTCATCTCCGCCCAGTGGCTCAACAATACGATCGATATAGATACGGGCTGCGTGTTCGGCGGTTCGCTCACGGCGCTGCGTTATCCCGAAGAGGAACTCGTTTCGGTAAAAGCGCAAAAGATATACTGCAAACCGGTTAAACCGATTGAAGCGATAGGATTCGGAACGGCGAATGCGTTGGAAAACGAAAAGGCGGAGCGAGGAAATGCGCTTTCGTCGGAGACAGAGACGGCACGCGCAAACGGCGACAGCCATGCCTCTATAACGCTTCAACATCAGGATGATGTTCTCGACATAAAAGACGTTACGGGACGGCGTATCGTTCAGACGCGACTTAAAAACAATATTTTAATTCGGGAAGAAAATTCCATCGCCGCCCTTGAAGCGATGAGTCGTTTTGCAGTTAATCCCAAGTGGCTTATCTACCTGCCGCCGACCATGTCGCCGAGCGAAACGAGTACGCTCGACGATTTTTTGGAATACCCGGTCGAAGCATTTGCGTATTATAAAAATCGCGGCATCCGAACAATAGTTTGCGAAGAAAAGCATATGGGTTCACGAGCCGTATTGATTATCTGTCGGGATGAACGGACCGCCGAAAACCGATTCGGTATTGCAGGCGAAGGTTTCGGTATTTGCTATACCCGTACGGGGCGTAATTTTTTTAACGATAAGGAAATCGAAAAAGCGTTTTTAAAAAAAGTACGCGATGCGTTGACCCGTTCCGGTTTTTGGGAAAAACACGATACCGACTGGGTGTGCCTCGATACCGAACTCATGCCGTGGTCGGCAAAAGCGCAAAGCCTTATTCACGATCAATATGCCGCAACCGGATCTGCGGCGCTCAACGCGCTTTCGGAAGCGGAAGAGGTTTTACGTTTAACGGCACTGCGCGGCATTGAAGGTTCTCGGGAATTGCTGCATACGTTCTTAGGAAAGAAGGAGTCGGCGGAAAAATTCGTTTCCGCATATCGAGCCTATTGCTGGGAAGTTTCAAGCGTAGACGATTATAAACTTGCACCCTTCCATATTTTGGCAACTGAGGGATCCGTCCATTCCGATAAAAATCATCAATGGCATATGGAGCATATAGCGGAGATATGCCGTGCGGACTCAACTCTTTTTAAAATGACTCCGTATAAAATCGTGCATTTGGAAGACGAATCGGAAATAAACGATGCGATAACATGGTGGCTTGATTTGACCGGTAAAGGCGGAGAGGGCATGGTGGTAAAGCCGTATCATTTTATCGCGTACGGTGCAGGCGGCGGACTTTTGCAGCCTGCCGTTAAATGCCGCGGAAAAGAATATCTTCGCATCATCTACGGCCCGGAGTATTGCGAAAAAGAAAACATTATCCGCCTGAAAAAACGAGGGCTTGCAAAAAAGAGAGCGCTTGCAGTACAGGAATTTGCGTTGGGGATCGAAGCTCTCGAACGTTTTGTCAAAAAAGAACCGCTCAGGCGCATCCACGAAAGCGTCTTTGCCGTTCTCGCAACGGAAAGCGAACCGACCGATCCGCGGCTGTAATCATTGCGATCTGCACGGTTGCGTAATTTTTTTAACGAATAGTATGCTGTTTTTATGTATTTTTTTTAATTGTTTTCATGCCGATATCGTTCGCATGGTATCTTATGCATAAAAAAGATTGCGCTGTTCTAAGATAATGCGTTTATGCAATCCGGCTTATTGAATAAAAATGCCATACCTTGTACACTGACTCAATGGATATTCAATCACGAAGACGTGTAGTCATTACGGGTTTGGGTGCCGTCACTCCGCTCGGAAACGATGTCGCATCGACATGGGCGGGCATCAAAGCCGGCAAAAGAGGCATCGGGAAAATTACCCTTTTCGATGCTTCCGATTATCCCGTAAAGATTGCAGCCGAAGTAAAAGATTTTTCACTCGACGCGTACGGTTTGGATCATAAACTCGTGCGCAAAATGGCGCGGTTTACGCGCTTTCTCACAGCCGCTTCTCTGCAAGCCATTCGCGATGCGGGCTATGACGAATCGTCTTTCGGGGCGGATGCCTCGGGCATCGTAAACGGCGTCGGTATCGGCGGATACGATGCGATCGAAGACGGTTTTAAAAAATATTGCGATCCCCGTTTCGGTGTGAGCCGGCTTCCGCCGCTTACCGCTCCGATGATGCTGCAAAACGAAGCTGCCGCGAACGTCAGCATGCTCCTCGGCGTACACGGCCCCGTATGGACGCTTTCGACGGCCTGCGCTTCGGGTACCGATGCGATCGGTCTTGCTTCCGATTTGATTCGAAGCGGAAGGGTGGATGTGTGCATCGGAAGCGGTACGGAAGCGTGCATCACGGGATTCAGCATCGGCTGCTTTCAAGTGCTGCAAGCGCTCGCTTCTTCGTTCAACGATTGTCCGGAAAAAGCGAGCCGGCCTTTCGATAAAACGAGAGACGGTTTTGTCATGGCCGAAGGAAGCGCCGCCCTCGTGCTTGAAGAACTCGAACACGCGAAAAAGCGCGGTGCGCGCATCTACGCGGAAATCGCAGGCTACGGATCGTCGAGCGACGCTTATCATATAACCGCACCTACTCCCGACGGTTCGGGGGGCGCGCTTTGCATCGAGCGCGCTTTTGCCGACGCGGGTATGCAGCCTTCTTCGGTTCAGTATTACAACGCACACGGTACGTCGACGCAGGCGAACGACGAAACGGAAACGAAAATGATAAAGCGCGCTTTCGGCGATCACGCATATACATTGGCGGTGTCATCGACGAAGAGTATGACCGGTCACATGATCGGAGCTGCGGGTGTTATCGAAGCGCTCTTTTGCGTCAAAGCGATCGGAGACGGTTTTGCACCTGCGACGATGAACCTCAACGAGCCCGATGTCGAGCACGGTTGCGATTTGGATTACGTTCCGAACAAAGGCAGAAAAATGCGCATCGACGCGGCGGCGAGCGTATCGCTTGGTTTCGGCGGACATAACGGGTGCGTCATCGTTAAGCGGTACGAATAAAGAAAGGCGGAAGTTGATTCGAAGTCCGCTAAAGTTTTTATGAGTGTTTTTATGAGAGGTAGTTATGATTATTAAACCGATGGTTCGAAGCAGTATCTGTATCAACGCGCATCCTGTAGGCTGTGCAAAAGAAACGGAAAACGAAATCGCGTATATCAGGGAACAAAAAACGAAGCGCGGTATCAAGGGTGCAAAAGAAGGCGGGGCGGGGCCGAAAACCGTGCTCGTCCTCGGCTGTTCGACGGGATACGGACTTGCAAGCCGCATCGTCGCCGCATTCGAATACGGAGCCGACACGATCGGCGTTTCTTTCGAAAAAGCGGGAACCGAAACGAAGGGCGGCACTCCCGGCTGGTACAATAACGCGGCTTTCGATCGCGCGGCGAAAAAAGAAGGTCTTGCATCCGTTACGCTGAATGCAGACGCCTTTGCCGACGAAACGAGAGCGCTTGTCATCGACGAAGTGAAAAAACTCGGAGCCAAATTCGATTTAATAATTTACAGTCTTGCAAGTCCCGTGCGCACCGACCCCGATACGAAAGTACTCTACAAATCGGTAATCAAGCCGCGCGAAAAACCCTACAGCGGAAAGTGCATCGATATTATGACTGAAACGCTCAAAGAGTCGAGCGCGGAGCCGGCGACGGAAGAAGAAATCGCAAGCACGATCAAAGTAATGGGCGGAGACGACTGGAGACGCTGGATCAAACAGCTGTCCGATGCGGGTGTACTCGCACAAGGCTGCCGCACGATCGCATATTCGTATATCGGACCCGAACTCAGCCATGCGATTTACCGCGACGGCACGATCGGCACTGCGAAGCTCGATTTGGAAAAAGCGGCGCTCGACTTGGACAAAGAGCTGAAAAACTCGGTCGGCGGAGGCGCGTACATTTCCGTCAACAAGGGACTCGTCACGCGTTCGAGCGCGGTTATCCCGATCATATCGCTGTATCTGTCGATTTTATTTAAAGTGATGAAAGAAAAGGGAACGCACGAAGGATGCATCGAACAGATGGAACGTCTCTTTGCCGAGCGGCTCTATAGGGCCGACGGTACGGTTCCGACCGACAGCGAGCGCCGCATCAGAATCGACGATCTCGAACTTGCGGACGACGTGCAGAAAAAATGTCTCGAAAGCATGAAGTCGGTAACGCAGGAAAATCTCCGCGAGCTCTGCGATCTCGAAGGTTACAAGCACGACTTTCTTGCCGCAAACGGGTTCGATATCGCGGGCGTCGATTACGATAAGGACGTCGCTCGCATGGATACGATCGATTGAACGGCGCTTGATGCCGATAAAAATTATTAATTAATAATACCGCTCCGTCTTTCGTACCGAGTGCAAAGGCGGAGCGTAAAGAGCGGAGGATTCGCATGTTGGAAGGGCGCCACCTTATAGAGCCGGATGATCTTTCCGTCGAAGAGATCGATGAAATCTGTTCCCTTTCCGAACAGATGATCGTCGATCCTGCAGCGTTTCAAGATGTGTGCCGCGGGAAAATTCTCGCGGCGCTTTTTTTTGAACCGAGCACGCGCACGCGTCTTTCCTTCGAAGCGGCGATGCTCCGGCTCGGAGGTGCAGTCGAGGGATTTTCGGACGCACAGTCGAGTTCCTCTGTAAAAGGAGAATCGCTTTCCGATACGATCCGTGTCGTTTCGTCTTATGTCGACGTCATCGCGATGCGCAGTCCGAAAGAAGGTGCGGCGCTCCTCGCTTCCCGTTTTTCGTCGTGTCCCCTCATAAATGCGGGCGACGGCGGACACTTCCATCCGACGCAGACGCTCACCGATCTGGTGACGATACGAGAGCTGCGCGGCGGTTTTGAAAATCTTACCGTAGGCTTTTGCGGCGATTTGAAATTCGGGCGTACCGTGCACAGTCTCGTGCAGGCGATGTGCCGCTATAAAAATAATAAATTCGTCTTTATCAGTCCGAGCGAACTTGCGATACCCGAATACATGCGGGAAAGCGTACTCGATGCATCCGGCGTCGAATACGAAAGCGTACGTCGCCTTGAAGACGTTATCGATACGATCGATATCCTCTATATGACGCGCGTGCAAAAAGAGCGCTTTTTCAATGAACAGGATTACATCCGATTAAAAGACAGCTATATCCTCGATAAAGCCAAGATGAAGCTTGCGCGCCCGGATATGATCGTGCTGCATCCGCTGCCGCGCGTAAACGAAATAGCGCCGGAAGTAGACGACGATCCGCGCTCTGCATATTTCAGGCAGGTGAAGTACGGCATGTATGCGCGCATGGCGCTCATTGCAAAATTGACGGGCTGTCTATAGGACGGTTTTAAAAATTCGGTCGGTTTTTTAAGCGATCTTAAATTGCGGTCTTTCGGGTTCCCGATACAAGCGGAGGCGGTGATGAACGTAACGGCGATTAAAAACGGTTTGGTGATCGATCATATCAAAGCGGGAACGGGCTGGCGCATTTTCCGCCGGCTCGGTCTCGACGCTTCTCCTTTTACGTCGGCGCTCATCATGAACGTGCCGTCGCAAAAGAGCGGCAAAAAAGATATGATCAAAATCGACAATATCATCGATATCGATTTTTCGGTGCTCGGTTTTATCGATCCCGATATCTGCGTCAATATTATTAAAGACGAAAAGGTCGTTCGTAAAATCAATATGACCCTGCCGCCGCGGGTGCAAAACGTATTCCGCTGTAAAAATCCGCGCTGCATCACGGCGAGCGAAAATTTCGTTCCGTCGACCTTTTTGCTCGTCGACCGCATAAAAAGATTGTACCGCTGCGAATACTGCGACGCGCTTTATACGGCGGGTGAAGACGGAAATCCCGTGGAGGCAAAATCGTGACGCGCGCTCTTCTTTTTTACAATGCACACCTCCTCGACGAAGCGATCGACACGCCCGGAGCGCTGCTTGTCGTGGACGATAAAATCCGCGCGGTCTATACCGGCTATTTTACGAATAAAAAAACGACGGAAGCTCTCGCGCTTTCCGTGCTCGCCGAAGACGGCTACGAGCAGACTTCAGTCGAATACGTCGACGCGCAGGGGCTTACGCTCATGCCCGCTTTTATCGATATGCATGTACACTTGCGTTATCCGGGGCAGACGCAAAAAGAAGATTTGACAAGCGGTTTGCGCGCTGCTTGTGCCGGAGGCTTCGGTACCGTCGTTGCGATGCCGAATACGGCTCCCGTCGTTTCCTCTCAGATGAGCGCGCTTGAAATCGACCGGGAAGCCTCATCTCTCGCTCTTGCCGGCGTGATACAGTCGGTGAGCATCACAAAGGATTTCGGAGGCATAGATACCCGACACATCGAAGAGCTCGACGCATCCCGCGTGCCGCTTATCACCGAAGACGGAAACGATGTCGCATCCGCTTCCGTCATGCTCGACGCTATGACAAAAGCTTCCCGCCGCGGCATCATCGTAGGCTGTCACAGCGAAGACTCATCGCTTGCCGCCGCGGCAAAGACATATCGGCATGAAGCGCTCAAACTGATGGAAGCCTATCACCTTGCCGCATGGGGAGCGGACGACGACGATGACGTTCCCGACGAAGTGCTCGACAAAATCGCGAGCCTTTTGACAAAGGCGAACGATCTGCTTGCTCTTGCGGAAAACAGCGCGACGATCCGAAATATCATGATCGCTCGCGAAGCGGGGTGCCATGTACACATCGCACATGTGAGTACTGCTGCCGCTCTCGATGCCGTGCGCAGCGCAAAAGAATCGCTTTCGGATGATGAAGCGGACTACCTCGCCGACGAAGCGGACGCCGCCTACGAAACTTTTCTCGACGGTACGCGCTATGTCCCCGAAGCGAGGGAAGAAAAACGTTTTCGTGTTACCTGCGAAGTCACTCCGCATCACTTGGCTCTCTGCGGTACCGACGAACCTTTTATACGCGCGCTCGTAAATCCGCCGCTCAGGAGCGAAGACGACAGGGTCGTGCTTCTCGAAGGACTCCGCGACGGTACGGTCGACGTCATCGCGACCGATCACGCGCCGCATACGCTCGAAGACAAAGTCTCAGGTAGTCCCGGCTTTACGGGGCTCGAAACTGCCTTTGCGGTGTGCAATACCGTCCTCGTTGCAGGCGGTCAGCTGGGAGCGAAGAGATTATCTGCTCTCATGTCGGCAAATCCCGCGCGCATTCTCGGTCTCAATAAAGGCGTACTCGCTCCCGGTTTCGACGCCGACATCGTGTTCGTCGATCCCGAAGAAAAGTGGACGGTGGACGCGAACGCCTTTTTCAGTAAGGGGAAAGCGACCCCTTTCAACGGCAGGGAACTCGTCGGCAAAGTAAAAGAGCTCTTTGTCGCAGGCAGGCGGGTGTTCCGATACTCCGACTGATTGTCTTTTGAAAATATACAAAAAACTTTTTTTATGTTATATTTATAAGTATGCCGATGCTTATTTTAAATAATTTGCCGTGGTTGTGGCTTATCGTCGTTATCCTCTGTATCGTCATCGAATCGCTTACGATGGCGCTCACGACGATTTGGTTTGCGTGCGGAGCGTTTATGATGATTTTTTTGTCACTCGCGCCGATTCCGTTTAAGTGGCAGCTTTTTATTTTCGCCGCTCTTTCGCTTGTGCTGCTCGTCTTTACGCGGCCGCTTGCGGCAAAAAAACTCGCAAAAAAAATGCCGACGAATGCGGACAGCCTTATCGGTAAAAAGGTTCTCGTTACGGAGCGTATGACTGAGTTCGATAAGGGTGCGGTAAAAGCGCTCGGCATTGTGTGGACAGCGCGATCGGAAAGCGGCGAAACGATTGAAAAAGGGGAGGAGTGCAAAATCGTAAGACTCGAAGGCAATACCGCCGTCGTCGTTCCCGTAAAAGAATGAGCGCAATTAACACGCTCACGGCTTTCGGTGTGAACCTGCGAACGAAGTTCCTGCCGAAAGCACAGCTTTGTTTTAAAATGTTTTCAAAATTCGCCGTTCAGGTTAATTAATAAATTCTTGGAGGAATTATGAACTTATATGTTGTCATCGCATTGGTTGTCATCGTCATGGTGCTTGTCATCACGAATATTCAAATCGTTCCGCAAGCGCGCGCCTTCGTGATCGAACGGCTCGGTACGTATATTGCGACGTGGCAGACGGGTTTGCATGTAAAGACGCCGTTTATCGACCGCGTCGCAAATAAAGTGTCGCTCAAAGAACGTGTGCTCGATTTCCCGCCGCAGCCGGTTATCACAAAGGACAACGTTACGATGAAAATCGATACCGTCGTCTATATGCAGATCACCGATGCGAAACTGTATACCTACGGCGTCGAAAATCCGATGCTCGCCATAGAAAATTTGAGCGCGACGACGCTGCGCAATATTATCGGAGAGCTGGATTTGGATGCGACGCTTACGAGCCGCGACGTCATCAACACGAAGATGCGCTCGATACTCGACGAAGCGACCGATCCGTGGGGCATCAAAGTAAACCGCGTCGAAGTGAAAAACATCATGCCGCCGGAAGCGATCCGCGAAGCGATGGAAAAGCAGATGCGCGCCGAACGCGAACGGCGCGAAAAGATATTGATCGCCGAAGGGCAAAAGCAGTCGGAAATCCTCGTCGCCGAAGGACAAAAGCAGGCGCGCATTCTCGAAGCCGAAGCGCAAAAGCAGGCGACGATCTTACATGCGGAAGCCGAAAAAGAAGCGCAGATCCGAAAAGCAGAAGGCGAAGCTCAGGCGATCCGCGAAGTGCAGCAGGCGACGGCAGCAGGATTGCAGATGATCAAAGACGTGCACATCGACGAAGCGGTCGTGAAACTTCGCAGCCTTGAAACGCTTGAAAAAGCCGCGAACGGACAGGCGACGAAAATCATCGTGCCGGCGGATTTTCAAAATCTTGCAGGCGTAGTATCGGCGATCGGCGAAATCGGGAAAAAGTAATCGACGGTTCCGCTGCCGTGCGTGGAATCGCAAACGGGCGGGAGGCGTGCAAAAGGCGCCGCCCGAAATCCGATTGTTTTCAGACGGTCCGTACGGATGAGCGCCGTTTACGCACCGTAATCATGCGCTTCGATCGGTACGGGCTGCGGTTTGGATACGACGGGACATCCGGCGGACAACGGAACATGCCGTTTTGTCAACGTGGATTTCCCGAACGTCATCGAAGTGCGTGAAGCGCTTATTCCTTCGGGCGAGCGTGAAAAAAACGTCGCATCGGATTTGAACGATCTTCACTGGTTCGATGCCGTCGATTTTCGAAAAGAAGACGGCGCAATTTTCATAGCGTCGGGCGTCTTTATCTATTTTAAAAAGAATGACGTAAAAAAATTGTTCTGCGCTATGGCCGAGCGTTTTCCCGGTGCACGGCTTGCGTTCGACGCTCAAAATCGTAAAGGCATGGAACTCGATCTGAAAGCGATCAAAGCGTCCGGAATCGATATCGGAACGAATTTTTGTCTCGACGATCCGGAAAGGGAATTGCTCGGCTGGTGCGATCATTTCGTTTCCGTGCGGAAAAAGGGTATGATGGCGGGGTATATGAAGAGCGTCAAACGTTTCGGAATACTCTATCGGCTTTTAGCAGCCTATTCCGATAAAAGCGGAATGTCGCAGCTCGATGTTATCGAATTCAAATCGTAAAAATCAACAACCCCGACGCGGTATGTGAGATAACTTTCCGCACGGATAAAGCGCCGTAAGGGAACTGTCCGACTCCCAAATTTTTCGGGCAGCACCTTACGTTCCGTTTTTTTAATCCGCGAGAACTTCGTCGAGTTCTTTTGAAATTTTTTCTTTATCCAAATTCTGTCCGATGATGCAGAGCTTTATCATTCGGTCGCCGACTTTCGCATCCCAATCTTTTTTCATCTGCGGATTTTCTGCAAGCACTTGCTCCTGTTCCGCTTTCGGACACGCTGCAAGCCATGCTCCCGAATACCCCGCTTGGATTTGGCGGCCGCTCGTTTCGAATACCCACGCCATATCGGGTTCGTCTTTGAACCACATAATGCCTTTGCAGCGGATAATGTTTTTCGGCCAGCGGTTCGCGTAAGAATCGAGTTTTATGCGGTCGAAAGGTTTTCGCCTCGTATAGATGAACGTGCTTATGCCGTATTCGTCTTCGTCGCTTCCGCTGTCGCCTTCTTCTTTGTGATGGTGTTCGCCTTCTTCTTCCTCTTCTTCGATCGCGCGGCACCAGCCGGCGCTTCCGTATACTTTTTCGAAATCGAACGAACCCGTTCCCATGATGTCTTCGACCGGTACTTTGCCGTTTTGCGTTTCGATGATCTTTACGTTCGGATGAATCGTATTGATGACGGCGCGGACTTTTTTCAATTCGGCTTCGTCAACCAAATCGATTTTATTAATTAATAATGTCGAGCAGAATTCGATTTGCTGAACGAGCAGCGATTCTATATCGTCTTCTTCTTTTTCTTTAAGCAGCGCGTCTCCGCCGGAAAATTCGTCGACGAGACGCTTCGCGTCGACGACGCCGACGACATTGTCGAGTTTGCCGTTTGAAATCGTTTCGAGTTCCTGGGCGATCGGCATGGGTTCGCATACGCCGCTCGCTTCGATCATGATGTAATCGTATTTGCCCGTTTTAATAAGATTTTCGATGTTTTGTGCGAGCTGCGTTTTGAGCGTACAGCAGATACAGCCGTTTGTAAGCGGAACGATACTGCTCGAATCGGTAATCTTCGCACCGTCGGCGATGAGTTTCGCGTCGACGTTTACTTCGCCGATATCGTTTACGATGACGGCTACTTTATAGCCTTTTTGATTCGTCAGAACGTTATTTAAAAGCGTTGTTTTTCCCGCTCCGAGGTATCCGCACAGGAGCGTAATCGGTGTCAATTTTTTTTCCATGATAATATCCTTATCGTTATAATATAATGAAAAAACGAAAAAATGACAAATGCGCTTGGCCTTTTTGCATACGAAAACGGCCGCGCATGCTGCGCGGCCGCAGGTTTTCAAAAAAACTCGAAGTTAAAAGCACCGCGCTATTTGAGCGGCACTTTTAAACATTCCTTAAAATGCGGGATTTATTTTTTAATCGTAAAGGTGCCTTCGTTTACAAAACGCGATTGTCCGCTCGTTCCGAGCGTTACGGCGTTTTCGCTCGCTCCGAGAGGCGTTCCGTTAATAAAAAGCGAACCGACCGTTGTCGTCGAACCTTTTTCATTGCTTACGAGCGTATAGAAATTTTTGTCCGTATTTACGACCGAAACTTTTCCGCCTATGTCGACGATGCCGCCTTGAACGACGAACTGTTCGTTGCGCACATCTTCGGCTTCGGGTGCGACTCCGCTTTTGCCGCCTTTTCCCATATCCGGTCCGGGCGGAACCGCGCCGATAAACGGAGCGATCTTTCCGTCATTGCGGCCGCTGACCGTTACGTCGCCTTTTACATAAGTGCCGAAGCCGTCAAAGGCCGCGCTTTGGAAAAAGGCGTTTTTCCCTTTGGACGTCACTTCGACCGAACCCATCCGGGAAATCGTTTTTTCCGCGCCCGTCCATCTGTTGTGTCCCGTTGCTACGATTGCCGCCGCTCCTCCGTTCGGGCATTCGACTTTTACTTTTCCGTCGACGGTCGCATCGAAAACGCCCTGTACGGTATATATCGCCGAAAGCGGGCCGTCTTTATCTTTTACCGCAGCATTGTAGACGTACACATCTCCGAGCCGGGCTTTCGGTCCGGTCTCCGTCACTTTACCGCCGAGAATGCCGCGCTCCGTATTGAAATTTGCCAACGCAACGGTCGCATCCGCCGTTGTACCTTTGTTAGTGCATTTTACGATCATGTGATCGACGTCGATCGTACCGCTCGGTGCGACATAGTAAAAGCCTGCCGTTGCATTGTTTCTGTATCCCGGGCTTCCGTCGACGGTACCGTCGGGATTGTAGATGCCTTCGATTCCGTCCGCAACGATTTCGATGGTACCCAGTTTGATATACGGCTCGTCGATCCAATCCATACCGTCCGAATATTCTCCGCGGTCGAATTCGTTGATCGCGAAGATCGCGTTGCCGTGAATTTTATTCAGTCCTCGGATGTACAGTCTGCCGCTTCCCGTCAGTGTAGAACCCGTGCCTCTGAGATTTTGTACCGTGCGGATTTTGGCAACGCCTGCGCCTGCGCCGCATACTACTTGAAGATCGCCGTCTATGCGGATGGATCCCGCATAGGGACTCGGATTTCCGTCGGCTCCGGTAGATCTCCCGTCTGCAAGCCAGAGAACCGCCGAGTCGTTCGCCTTTGCGCTGTTCGAACCGAGGATGAGCGTGCCGCCCTTGTCGATGTCGATCGCATGTTTGAAAGAATCGTTCAAGACGCTTGCCGCGGCGGTGCTGTTCACTTTTTGCGAAACTTCGGGATTGTTTGTGCCCGTGCCGCCGACGATAAAGTGGAACGTATCGAAATCATACAATGTTTTGCCGCTCCAGATCTGCAGTTTTGCTCCCGATTTGACTTTAATAAATTTTCCTGCCGGAACGAAAAGCGTTTTTTCGCCGTAAGATACGACTTTACCCGGAACGCATACTTTGATATTCGCACCGCGTTCGATGACGACGCCGTCAAACGGCAAACCCGTATCGGCCGCTTTCCATTCGCGGACATCTTCGTTTAAAAAACCGATTTTACTGTTTGCCGACCAGCCTCCGTTGAAACCGAGGAGAGCGTTCATATCTTCCTGCGTACGGATGACGCGGACGCGGCCGGTTACTTCGGCGACGCGGACCGACGTACACGATGCAAGTACCGTAACGAATGCCGCTGCAAACAGCAGACGGATTCCTTTTTTCTTCAATAAATTCATACTACCTCCTGTATGGTCAAGTTTATAAATCCTCAGTCGAGTATGGGATTATCGACTTCTATTTTATCATTTTCCCGATAAGGTGCAAGAGATGAAACCATGCGCATGACGCTTTTCGAACGGTTGATCACATAGTGAACTTCCTTCGGTTCGATGTGGATAAACTGTCCCTTTGTCAGATGATGGACGACGTTGTCTACGACGATATCGACTTCGCCTTCAAGTATATAGAAATTTTCTTCCATTACGTCGTGATAGTGCGCTTGAAAATCCTGTCCCGCTTGAAACTGTACGATCGCGAAATTCATGCGGGGGCCTTTCATCAGATATTTCGGACCGCTGTCCTTAAATCGATACTCTTTGTCTTTTTCATCCACAATAAACATTGTATTCCTCCATAAAAACTTTTGCAGAAAGTTTTAACTTTCGAAAAAGTTTTTAGTCGTGCGCGAACGCGCACACGTTCAATAATCGAGTTTGCAAAATACGATGTATCGTATTCATTCGGTTTTGTCGAAACGATACCTATATACGCCTTCTGCAAACATCCGCGCAAACTCGAAGTCAAAAGCGACGGCGATAATTCAGACGCCGCTTTTGATCATCCTCCATAAAAACTTTTCGATGCGCAAGCATCGCAGCCGATATTAAATATTAATTAATAATAACCGCCTCCGAAAACTCAATGTTTGCCGACGCCCGGAGCGGACCACATATAGTTTGTAACGCCCGCATCGCTTAAGCCGAGTTCGGCATCGTATATCTTCCGCCACGTTTTATACATTTCCATATATTTTTTATGATTTTCCATGTCGGGTTCGAGCGTCGCTTCTATTTTTACCATGGCATCCGCCGCTTCTTTGATGCTCGCGTATATGCCGACTCCCGTTGCCGCAAGCATTGCAGCACCGAGCGCGGTCGCTTCTTTTACTGCGGGAATGCGGAGCGGAAGACCGAGCGCATCGCAGACGATCTGCGACCACAGTCTGCTTTTCGAAGCGCCTCCTGCGAAGGTGACGACGGAGGGCATGCTTCCCGTCGCGGATTTGACGAGCTGCATGTGGCCGTAAGTGACGAGGGCAGTGCTTTCGAGAATGGAGCGGTAAAAGGTATATTTGTTGAATTTGTCGGCATCCAAATCGAAGTTCGTAAATGTCGGTGCGGCATGGCGCCACGCGGAAAAATTCATAACATCGGTAAAAGTGCAGAACATGCCGTGCGAACCTGCGGGGATCTTTGCCGCGTGTTCATCCATAAGTGCGTATACGTCTTTTCCGAGAGAAGCGGCTTCTTTTTTTTCTTCGGCACAAAATCCGTCGCGGTACCACCGCATAAAGAGGCCGGGCTTAAATGCGAGCGCTTCGTATTGCCACAGAGAGGGCTGAGCGTGGCAGTTGACGCGGATGTCACAGCGGTCATCGATTTTTCCGCTTGCGGTATTGTATTCGTATTGCCAAAATGTTCCACCGAAAACAGCCGCATCGTTCGCTTCCGTCGCTCCGACGCCGATCGTGCCGAGCTGGGCGTCCCCTCCGCCGACGATGAGAGGCGTGCCTTCTTTGAGACCCGTTTCTTTTTCGCCTTCGCGGCTGACGCAGGCGGCGAGCGTACCGCATTCTTTCGATTCGGGGAATATATCGCTTTTTAAGCCGCAGCGTTCCGCTATCGTTTTGTCCCACGTTCTCGTCGCAAGCGAAAAGAGTCCGCTTGTGGAACCGTTGCTCGGCTCTACGGCGAGCGTTCCGCTCATCTTGTATATGAGCCAATCGTTGAACATACCGACGGCGGCGGTTTTTTCGTATACGTCCGGGAGATTGTTTTTAACCCAAAGGATGCGGGGAAGGGCGCTCAGCGAATAGGTTTGTCCCGATTCGAGATAGAGTTCGTGTTCGAGCGTCGGCGACATCTTTTTCAATTGGATGACTTCGGCCGTACTGCGGGCATCGACGTTTGCGCAAGCCCACAGCTCTTTTCCGTTTTTATCGTAGAGGATGATTCCCTCGCGCATACACGTAGTGGAAACGGCTGCGATATCGCCGCTGTCGATTTTAGATTTTTTTATCGCTTCCGATATGCAGCGCTTTGCCGCGTTCCAATTTTTTTCCCAATCGAAATTCATGCTGCCCGGATATTTCGGATCTTCGAGGTGCTTCCACTCTTCCTGCACGCATTCGATTTGGTTTCCGTGTACGTCGAAAATGACGGCGCGGACGCTTCCCGTACCGGCGTCTACGGCCATCAAATACTTTTTATCCATAACAGTGCCTCCTCGTGTCGTCGGTTTATATCGGAACCTCCAAAACCGAATTTTTCAGAGGTTTTCCTTTATATGTTTTTTACAAGCCAGCGTGCGGTATCCTCGTCGGTTATGAGGATGTCGGGATAGTGCGCCCGAAGCGCCGCTCTGATCGCGACGTATTTTGCGCTTCCCGCCGCAACGGCGATAACGTTGTGCAGTTTTTTCAGCGATTCCGGCGGATAGGTTACCAAATGTTCGTCGGCGGCGCTCGTGATAAAATTGCCGTTTTCGTCGAAAAAATGGGCGAGTACGTCCCCCGCGGCACCGCACATTTTTAAAAAATCGAAATCGCTTTTTTGTATGATGCCCGATTTGATGACGGTCGCGTTGTCGTCGACGCCGCCGATGCCGATAACCGAACAGCTTGCGGTCGCATGCATGCGCGCTATTTCGATGACGGCACTTTCTTTTTTGATCGCCTCTACGATTTCCGGCGTCGATGCCGCAAGGGGGGCGGGGATAAGGTAGAGGGAAGCGTTGACTGCCGACGACTGCGTATTCAGCAAATAGATGCTGACCCCTCCGGTGAGCGATACGTAGGTCGGCTTTTTTTTCGAAATCTGCGAAAAATAATTCATAAAACGGCCGGTCGTATCTCCGTAGCCGATATTGATGATCGGATTGTCCGAAAAATGTTCGTTTATATACATAGCCGCCGCTCTTGCGATTGCGTCGTTGAGCGAAGCCGACGTATACATTTCATCGGAAGGAATGACGAGGGCGTCGGAGAGAGCGTAGGAATCGATAAGCGCCTGTTCCGCTTCGAGTCTGCCGCGGAAGTTCGTGTGGATCGTGATTTGAACGACGTTTTCCTGTTCGGCTTTTTCGAGCAGGCGGATGACGCGCATGCGGGAAACGGAAAGCATATCGGCTATCTCTTTTTGCGTCTTTTTTCTGATATAATAATACCATGCAGTTCGCACGATAAGTTCTTTTTCCCAGCCGGCCGTCATAAGCGTCTTTTTTCTCCTGATCCGAACAAAATATCGTTTTATGAACATAATATCACGACATTGAAAAAAACACAACAAAAAAATATACATATCGGTAATAAATTTCAGCCGATTTTGCCGGTATTTTGTCAGTATATCGGTTTATCGGTATCGAATATATAAATTTCGCTAAATTTTATACTTTTTATTTGACAAAACGAAATTTCCGTTTTATACTGGACAAACGGAAAATGTTTTGGGATAAAACAAAAGTTCTATATTTAAAATGATTTGACAGAGGAAACGGACTATGGACGGACAGACTTTTCCGATGCTTTCGGTACGGAAAATCTATAAATCTTTCGGTTCCAACGCCGTGCTCAAAGGCATCGACTTGGACGTGTATCCCGGCGACGTGCTTGCGCTTATCGGGGGAAACGGTGCGGGAAAAA
This sequence comes from Treponema socranskii subsp. paredis ATCC 35535, assembly GCA_000413015.1. GTDB lineage: Bacteria > Spirochaetota > Spirochaetia > Treponematales > Treponemataceae > Treponema_D > Treponema_D paredis. The sequence continues at coordinate 754,677 of KE332515.1, read as the reverse complement.
GCACGCTCGTAAAGACAATTATGGGCATTAAAAAGCCCGATTCGGGCGAAATACTCGTTGACGGAAAACCGCTGCACTTCGGAAATCCGTCGGCTTCTCTCGCTTCGGGTGTTTACCTCATCCCGCAGGAGCCGATGCTTTTTCCGAATATGACGCTCGAAGAAAACGTCGTCATGGGAATCCCCGGCAATAAAAGCGAACTGCACGAACGCCTCACCGAAATCGTTTCTCAGCTCGGCTGGAAACTCGATTTCAGCCGCACTGCGCGCACGCTTTCTATCGCGGAACAGCAGCTCGTCGAAATTCTCCGCGGTCTCATGCGATCCGCGCGCGTTATGTTTTTCGACGAACCGACGTCTTCGCTCACGTTCGACGAAGTGAACTCGCTTTTTAAAATCATCAAAGAGCTGCAGAAAAAAAAGGTCAGCGTCATCTATATCACGCATCGGCTCAACGAAGTGTTCGTCATTGCGAACCGCATCGCGCTTTTGATCGACGGTACGATTACGATGAACGGCGACGTAAAGGATTTTACGTACGATATGCTGCTCAAAGGGCTTGCGCCGGACAGTGCGAGCAAAGTACACGTCGAAGATATTTCTTCGGCTCCTGCAAAGCGCGAACTCGTGCTTTCCTTGAAAAATTTTAGCGGTTATGGTTTTTCCGATATAAATCTCGATGTGTATTCGGGAGAAGTACTCGGTATGACGGGCGTCGTCGGCGCGGGAAAGACGGAGCTTGCGACGACCGTGTACGGTCGCGACAAAGTGCTCGGCGGAAAAGCGTATTTGAACGGCGAAGACATCACCGGCTTAAAGACGAAGCGGATTATCGAAAAGGGTATCAACTATCTTCCCGAAGACAGATTTTTAAACGGCATCTTCAAATTGACGACGGTGCGAAACAATATCACGCCGGTGCGGCTTGCATGCTTAAAGCAGATCCTCATCAATACGGCGCGCGAAAAATCGCTTGCGGAAAAATATATCTCAGACTTTCACATCAAAGTGACCGGAGATACTCAGGAGATGGGATCCCTTTCCGGCGGCAATCAGCAAAAAGTTATCATCGGCAGGTGCTTTTCGACGAATCCGCGCCTCGTCATACTCGACGAACCGACGCGCGGCGTGGACGCGGGTGCGAGAAGCGACGTGTACGCGATCATCAACGAACTGAAAAAAACGGGCATCGCGATTTTGCTCATCAGTTCGGACATGGAAGAGATCATCGCGATGAGCGACCGCGTCGTTACGATGTACCGCGGCAGGATCAATCACGAATTTGCAAAAAACGAAATCAACGAAGATGCGCTCATGGCGGCATCGTTCGGCGTGGAAACGGAAAAGGTGGGATAAATGCGGCGTATATCTTTTAATCGATTTTTCAAAATGAGAAGCCTTTCTTCGCTCATCGTCGTGATCGTGCTGTTTTTATTGGTAGGCATAGTCAATCACGATTTTCTTGCCGCGCGGAATCTTATGCAGACGGTCAATTCGAGCGTCGTGTTCGCTTTGTTGTCGATCGGCATCGCATTCGTGCTGATCATCGGTGAAATCGACGTGTCGGTCGGCGCGGTTATGGGACTTGCTTCCGCAGTGAGCGCGAGTTTGATCCGCGACGGCGCTCCCTGGGCGCTCGCGATTTTCGCCGCCGTCGCTATCGGCATCGTGTGCGGTCTTATAAACGGCTGGGGACTCGTCTATCTCGGCATTCCTTCCATCATCATGACGCTCGGCGTAAACGGCGTCGTACGCGGACTTATCTATGTGTATACCGGCGGCAAGTGGGTGGAAAACGTTCCGTTCGCGTATAAAGCGCTGAGTCAGGCGACGCTCGGCGGCATTACGTGGTTTTATCTTGTGACGATTGCGATTGCGATCGGAGGTTCGGCGCTTTTACGCCGCGTTTCTTTGGGACGCAATTTTTATGCGGTCGGCGACAACATCGGAGGCGCCGAACTCATCGGTATTCCGGTAAAGAGGACGAAGATAAGCGCGTTCGTGCTGTGTTCGCTTTTCGCATCGGTTGCCGGTTGCGTTTATGTGAGCCGCATCGGTTTCGTAACGCCGATTGCCGGAAACGGCTACGAGATGAAAGCTATCGCGGCCTGCGTGCTCGGCGGCATCAGTCTTTCGGGCGGCGTCGGCTCTCTGTTCGGCGCATCCATCGGGGCGATCATCATGGCATCGATCGACCGTATCCTCGTATTTTTAAAATTTTCTTCCGACTACGACAGCACGATTACGGGCATCCTGCTTATAACGATCGTTACGGTAGACGGTCTTTTGGAACATCATTCGATCGAAAAAGCGCGCAAAGCGCGGCTTTTGGCAAAGACGGCGGAAGAGGGGAGCAGATAATTTTTATGGAAAAGAAACGATTTACTTTTACAAACGAACTGCTGCTCATCGCCGTCATCGCGTGCGAAATCGTTTTGTTCGGCATCTTGAATCCGCGCTTTTTGCGCCCGATGGTATTGCTCGGTTCGATCAACGATTTCATTTCGATATGCATCATTTCGCTTTTCGTAACGATGGTCATCATTGCAGGCGGTATGGATATTCAAGCCGGTTCCATCGTCGGGCTTACGTCGATCGTCATCGGCGTTATCTTTCAAAGCGGCGTGAACGTGTATGTCGCCTGTTTCATTGCGGTTGTTGCGGGAGCGCTGTGCGGTCTTTTGAGCGGCTTTATCATCGCCTATGCGAAAGTTCCGCCCATGGTCGTCACGCTCGGAGGTTCGTTTTTGTATTCGGGTTTGGCGATTTCGATCACGCGCATTGCAAAAGTCGAACTCTATAAAGGCATCAGCGGTTTTCCTTCCTCGTTTACGGCCTTTACACAGTTCCGCTTTTTCGGAATCATCCCGTCGCAGATACTGCTTTTTATCGCGATCGCGTTTATCGCCTATTTTATTTTGCACCGCACGAAGTACGGCCGCTATGTCTACCTTTGCGGCATCAATCCGAACGCCGCGGAATTTTCCGGCATCAATACGAAGTTTATCGTGATGACGACATACGCGCTTTCAGGTATCGGGGCTGCGATTGCGGGCATCGTGCTGACGTCCTACCTCGGTACGGCGAAAGCCGATTTCGGCAAAGAGCTCACGCTTCCGATCATTACGGCTGTCGTACTCGGCGGGACGGCGATCACCGGAGGCACGGGCACGATTTTGGGGACGGCGCTGTCGGCGCTCGTCATCGGCATCATGCGCTTCGGTTTATCCATGGCGGGATTGAACACGCAGTACCTCGACATACCCGTCGGCATACTGCTGCTCATCATTGTCGCATCCCGAGGTCTTTCCGCGCAGGGCTTTTCTCTGAAACGCATTGCCGGAAAATTCACTGCTGCGCGAAAATAATTTTTCGAAAATAAATCTTTTCGGAAAATTATTATTAATAAAACTGACAGACGACGAAAATATCAGGAGGTAATCATGAAAAAATTGTTGTCGATTATGTTGGCGGCGCTTTTGGTCGGCTCTTCGGCATTTGCCACGGGAGCGAACGAAGGCGGTAACGGTTCGAAAAAAAACGTTGTTGTCGTATTCATTCCGAAAATCAGCGGCAACGCTTTTTTTGAAGTGGCAAACGAAGGCGCGCAAAAGCTCGCAAAGCAGGTCGGCTTTACCGTAAAATATGACGGCAGCCCCGATGCGGCGGTTGCGAATCAGGTCAATATCATCAACAATGCGATTCAGCAGGGTGCGGACGCGATTTCGATTTCGACCGTCGATGCGGCCGGCGTCGATCAGGCGCTGAAAGCCGCGCGCAAGGCCGGACTCGCCGTTATGACGTGGGACTCCGATTCCAATCCCGACGCACGCTCTCTTATGACGAGTCAGGGCACACCCGATATCCTCGGTAAAATGCTCGTCGACATGGGCGTCGCTTCTTTGAAAGAAAGAGGCAAAAACCCCGATTCGGATGCGATCAAATACTGCTGGCACTATTCGCAGGCGACGGTTACGGATCAAAACTCGTGGCACGTAGCAGGCGAAAAATACATCCGCCAAAAGTATCCGAAATGGGTCAACGTCGCTCCCGCCAATTACTATTCGAATCAGGATGCCGAGCGCGCAATCACCGTCGGCGAAGCGGTTCTTTCCGCGCACAAAGACATCGATTTGATCATCTGCAACGATTCGACCGCTCTTCCGGGACAGTGCCAGGCCGCGCAAAACCTCGGTCTCAATCAAAAGAACGTGACGATCACCGGCTTTGCGACACCGAACGCGATTAAAGATTACTGCCGCGCAGGCATCCTTACCCGCTGGGGTTTGTGGGACTGCGGTATCCAAGGCGCGATTTCCTGCTATCTCGCGTACTGGGCGGCGACCGGACACAGCATGAAAGTCGGCGATACGATCGATATCCCGACGATCGGTACCGTAAAAGTCGAACCGAACACCGTGCTCGATCCGAAAGCTTACACGGCAAGCGATTCAGGCGTCGTGCTTCTTCCGGAGCGCGCCGTATTTACAAAAGAAAATATGGACAAGTATAATTTCTAATTAAGGAAATTATAACGCATAATAAACCGGCGCATGATTCGTTTCGTGTGCCGGCTTTCGGCGATTTTGGGGAAGCTCTGAAAACTGCGGTTTTCAGAGATAACTTTGCCCGTTATCGCTATCGATATTAATAATTTTAGGAATACAGTATGGCAGATTTAGACGGTTTGAAAGTCGCTCACAATTATCGTACGGATGTCCGTTTTGCCGTTGACGGATCCTTTTATGTAAAAGGAGCGGGAAACCTCGACTGGGGTATGAAAAAACACTTGTCGAATATTTTCAATCCCAAAAGCGGCAATACCGTGATGTTCGCATTCGACCACGGTTATTTTATGGGTTCCGTTTCGGGTCTCGAACGCCTCGACCTTTTAATTCCGCTTCTCAACAATCACGTCGACGTTCTCATGGCGACGAGGGGCGCACTGCGTACCTGTGTACGCCCGGATTGCAAAAAAGCGATCGCGCTCCGCGTGTCTTCCGGCTCGTCCATGGTACAGGAAGATTTGAGTCATGAAGTCGTTGCGGTCGATATGGAAGATGCGATCAGGATGAACGCGGACTGCGTCGCCGTCCAAACCTTTATCGGCGCCGACGGTCAGCTTGAAAGCATCGACAACCTTTCCAAGACGATAAACGCTGCGATGCGCTACAGCATACCGACGCTGGGCGTCGTTGCGGTCGGAAAAAATATGGAGCGGACGGGAAAATATTTTAAACTTGCAACGCGTATCGTTGCGGAACTCGGCGCAAATATCGTAAAGACGTATTATTGCGAAGAGTTTGACGAAGTTGCGGCGGCCTGTCCCGTACCGATCGTCGTCGCCGGCGGTAAAAAGCTTCCCGAAAAAGAAGCGCTTGAAATGGCGTACCGCGCGATGCGGGACGGCGCTCGCGGACTCGATATGGGACGAAATATTTTCCAGAGCGCGTATCCGGTTGCGATGGCCGATGCGATCGGAAAAATCGTTCACAAAAAATTCACCGACAAAGAAGCGTTCGAATTCTATACCGAACAGATCAATAAAAAATAAGTGAAAGATTTTGTACCCCGCCGCGCTCTGCGCGGCGGGGTTTTTTTATGTGTGTTTGTTTTATGTGTATTAATTGATAATTGTTATGGAAAAATTTTTAGGAATATCGGAAGTCGGGCTTCCCGTCGTCGTCATGATCGCTATAGGGATGTGGGCGCGAAAGACGAAATTTTTAAGCGACGGCGGCGTCGAAGAAATCAAATCGCTCATCGTAAAAGTATGTCTTCCCGCAGTGCTTTTTGCGGCCTTTTACAATATGCGCTTTACGTGGAAAGAAGCGCTCACGCTCGGCGTCTTTGCGCTGATGAACCTCGCGGCTTTTGGTCTCGGAATTCTTGTATGCGCTCTTTTAAAAATTAAAACGCCCGATGCGCCTTTTATGTGCGCGACGATAGAGGGCGGTTCGATCGGCTATGCGCTTTTTATTTTACTTTTCGGACAAAGCGATCTCTACCACTTTGCGCTCTTCGATGCGGGAGGCGCCGTCACACAGTGGGCGGTCATCATTACGATTTTGCAGCTTCGCACAAAAGGAAAGCTCAGCGCTTCGGAACTCGGAAAATCGCTTGCGACTCCGGTGAATATTGCGATCCTTGCAGGCATACTCTGCTCCGTAAGCGGTTTCGGGCCGTATCTTTCATCGACGCGGGTAGGGAGTATTTTCGAAGGCGTTTTGAACTTTGTCGGAGCTCCCGTCGGACCGGTTATCATCATGACGGTGGGTTACGGACTTACCTTTTCGAATATCGAATGGAGCGATACGCTGAAAACCGTTTTGGCGCGTATGATCGTCTTTGCACTTTTTATGGGCGGTATCGTTTATTATATTGTCGGGCGGATGTACCCGTCCGATCCTCTGTATCGCTTCGGAGCCGTCCTGTATTTTATCATGCCGCCGACGTATGCGTACGGTGTATTTGTAAACGGAAAAGATGAAAGCGCTTTTTTGAGCGCGTATTTGGCGCTTTATACGCTCATTACGATTTTCGGCTATATCGCTCTTGCGTCTTTTGTCGTGTAGGTTTTCAAAAAAACCGGAAGTAAAACGAAACGCGCTATTTCAGCGTTTCGTTTAAACATTCCTTGAGATGCGGCATTGCAGGAAGTGTCAACTTTCGAAAATGCCGCATTAGTGTGCAAGCTTCGCAACGAGCGCGTAAGCGCGAAGTTTCGAGCGGCGCACAGGTATATGTGCGAGTTTTCATTTGAAAAGTCGAAGTTAAACGAAACGCGCTATTTCAGCGGCGCTTTTAAACATTCCGCATTTTTCGATTTTGAAAAATACGGAATGTTTTCGGCGTTGTTGCCGCTTCCGCTTTTCAAAAGCGCGGAGCGGACGCCGTTTGTCGGAAGGTATGTTATCAGCGGGAATAGAATTCTATAACGTACTGAATATTGCCGATCGGCTGGATATCGCCTGCTGCAGGGAGCGCCGTAACGGTTGCCGAAAGTTTTTCTTCGTCGACGGTAAGCCAGCTTCCGCGGTTGCCTTGCGAAGTAACCAGATTGTGCCGGATAAGATTTTGGATACCTTTCTTTTCTTTCGATGTGATAACGTCTTTTGCTTTGATCCGCATGGACGGGATGTTCGCCGGTTTCCCGTTTACATAAAAATAGCAATGCGAAACCATCTGCCGCGCCTGCGCACGGCTTACCGCAAAGCCCATTCTGAAAACGGTATTATCGAAACGCTGTTCCAGCAATGAAAGCATATTGTCGCTGGTGATGCCTTCCATACGCTGCGCGCGCGCAAACATATTTCTGAACTGCCTTTCCGATATGCCGTATGCGAGACGGAACTTTTGTTTTTCTTTCAACTGTTCGCCGTATATGGACGTTTTGCCGCGCTGTTTTGCTCCGCGTTCTTTGCCCGGAGCGTTCGGCCGTTTGGTCAACAGCTTACTGTATTTCGGATTGCCGAAAATATTGGTGCCGAGTCTTCTGACTATTTTACCCTTAGGGTGTTTTACCGACATACTCTAAACCTCTTTAATTAGCGATATTCAATTGTGCCGATTCCGGCTGGATACGGTTTTTTTATGCAATTATAGGAAATGGATTTGCATAAAAAGCAGGGAGACGCCGTACAAAAAAGTAGCCGCGTTTTTTGACGCCGTACTCCGACAATGTGCGTTATTATGTATCGAAGCGCTTTTTTTGTCAAGCGCGCCTTGACCTTATGATTTATCTCGATTAAAATACTTCTATGTTAAATAAGAAATGCGCTTCTCTTTGTGCGGCAGCGTTTTTTTCAATATGTTTTTGTGCATCGGTTTTTGCGCAGACGATTACGACTGCCGGCGATTATTTTAAAACCGTTTCCGATTTTTACGCGACCATACGCGACTACGAAGCGGATATGAATATATCCATGGGAAGCCGGCAGATGAAAGCCCGCGTGTCGTTCAAACGGCCCGACTTGCTCCGCATCGACTTTTCAACACCCGCCGAACAGGTCGTATTGTTTAACGGCGATCTCCTCACGATCTATCTTCCCGGCTCTTCGGCCGTACTCCAGCAGTCGGTGCAGTCTTCGAGCGCGGGCGGCGCATCGCTTGCGACTTCACAGGGGCTTTCGCTTATGAGCCGCTACTACACGATCAAATACGAAACGGGGCAGGATCCCGTAGCGCTTGATAACACATCCGACGAGCAGGTTATAAAACTCGTTCTTGACCGGCGCAATACGACCGAAGCGTTCCGTTCGATCAGGATCGCCGTCAACGCGGAGACGAAACTTATCAGACGGATTTCCGCAACGACTCCGCAGGGGACGGAATACGTGTTTACTTTTTCCGATTACAAATTGAATCAGGGTATTCCCGATCAGCGTTTTATCTACGATCCGCCTTCATCGGCAAACGTGTATAATAATTTTCTTCTCTCCGAATGAGGCGGGCGTTCTTATGGAAAGTTACGGCACGATTTTAAAACGCGCACGCGAAGAAAAAAATATCGACAGAGATACGGCTGCAAGAGAAACGTCGATAACGGCCGAGTGTATCAGAGGTTTGGAAGAGGAAGATACGTCCGTATTTCCCGGCGAACCCTATATGGTGGGCTTTTTGCGCAATTACGCCGAATACCTGGGCGTAAGCCCCGACGCGGTCATGTCGCTGTACCGCAGTAAAGCCATTCAGGAGGCTCCGGTTCCCGACGGTCTGTTCGTTAAACACAAATCGTCTTTTTTTATACCGATCGTCGTCGGCTCCGGTATCTTTGTCGTCGCGGCGGTGGCTGCCGTTTTAATAATTTTCAAATTTTCTCATGCGAATAAAAACGGCAGCGTCGTAGTCGCGCAGGGTATGGAATCGAAAACCTACGAGCTCACCGATAAGCCTCTTGAAAAGCGCCTGTTCCGCGGCGATAAAATCGTCTATCCGTCGGAAAAAGGGAAGATCATTCTCACCGTAAGCGATACGCTTACGTCGCTCGGTTTGGATACGCCGGTCGGTACGCTTCGTACGGATTTGGCGGAAGAAGCGGAGCTCGACGTCGACGGAGACGCAAAGGGCGACGTCATCGTCTATGTTTCCGATATCTCATCGACCGATGCGTCGCGCGGAGCGGAGGTGCGTATGCTCGTGCGACGGCAAGGCGGCGATATGCTTGCTATCGATGAAATCCCGATAGAAGATGCTTCTCAAAATGCGCTTTCGCCGCAAAAGCATACGCAGTCGGTTATTTTCGAAGATAACCGCGCTTATCCCTTTACGATCAATGCGACCTTCCGCGGACCGTGCGAATTCCGCTACAGAGTGGACAGAAAGCGTTCGAGCGAAAATTATTTTACGAACGGAGAAGTCGTCATGATGACGGCGAATAACGGCGTGCGCGTGTGGATGTCGAACGGAAACACCGTAAAATTTACCGTCGTTGCCGATACCAAAAATTACGATCTTGAAATCGGCAAAGCGGGGCAAGTACTCGTTCAAGACATCAAGTGGGTACGCGATACCGAAGGCAAATACAAATTGGTGGTCGTCGAACTTGACTGAATTTTTTATCGACGAGCACGGCTGCGCGAAAAATCAAGTCGACGGTGAAATCATCATATCTCATTTGACGTCTCTGGGTTTTCGTCAAACATTCGACGCGTCGAAAGCGCGTATCATCATTGTCAATTCGTGCGGTTTTATCAATCCCGCCAAAAAAGAATCGATCGATGCGCTTCTCCGCGCGAAAAAAAATTATCCCGATGCAAAAGTATTGCTTGCAGGATGCCTTGCAGAACGTTATGCGGACGTGCTGAAAGATTCTCTTCCCGAAGCGGACGGTATTTTCGGAAACGGAGATCTTTCGAAAATCGGTTCCGTCGTGCGTCCTCTTCTTGCGGGAAAGCGCCCCGTCGTTACGGCGGAGCAGCGCGGCATATCGTGCGGAAAGCGGACGATGCTGCTTTCGTACCGCAATTCCGTATACGTAAAGATTACGGAAGGCTGCAGCAACCGCTGTACTTTTTGCGCGATTCCGATCATCCGCGGCTCGGTGCGGAGCCGAAGCGCGGACGACATCGTCGATGAAATTGAAACGCTGCTTTTGCTCGGCGTATACGAAATCAATCTCATCGGACAGGATTTGGCGGCCTACGGTACGGGAGACGGAGACGACGTTTTCGGTACGGGGAAATTTCCTCTTTCGCGCATCGGAGAAGGCGGCGTCAACGAAGGTACTGAAAAACTTTCGGCGCTCGCCCGTTTGCTGAAAAAGATTTCCGCCCTTAAAGGCCGTTTTATCGTGCGGCTCCTCTATATTCACCCCGATCACTTCAACCGCGATATTTTTCCCGTCATGCAAAAAGATCCGCGCATCGTTCCGTATTTCGACATCCCGTTTCAATCCGGCGACGACGAAATTATTAAAGCGATGAATCGGAAGTGTACGGCAAAAGAATACGTGCGCCTCGTTCGCGATATCCGGTCTTCGTTTCCCGATGCCGCGATCCGGACGACTTTTTTGACGGGCTTTCCGGGAGAAACGGAGGAAGCTTTCCGCTCCACGCAGCGCTTTCTTTCCGACATACAAAGCGATTGGTCGGGCTGCTTTACGTACAGCCGCGAAGAAGATACGGCCTCCTACGGGATGAAGGGCAGGGTGTCTCAAAAGACGGCACTTGAGCGGAAGCGCGTGCTTGAAGCGCTCCAAAGCGAAATCACCGAAGACCGTTTGAAAATGCGGTGCGGAAAAGAATACGATGTACTTATAGAAGAAGTCGTCGCGGGGGAAGAAGGTCTTGCGATAGGACGCGCATGGTTCCAAGCGCCCGATGTAGACGGTTCGTTCGTCGTCCGCTACGACAGGGAGGACGAGACTGAACGGAACGCCGTGCAATGCGGAAACGTCGTGCGCGTTTTCGCCGACGGCGTGAGCGGCGTCGATATCGATTCTCATCTTGTTTCAAATTTAATAATAAATAAAAAAACATCCGCCGCAGCCCGGGGAGCAGCTTCCATTCCGCCGCTTTTATATGCGAGCGATTTTTACGATACGGGAGAGAGCCGATGACGGATGTGCGGACGGATCTTCCGTACATGGAAACGCTCAATCCCGAACAGAGAGAGGCGGTCGAACATTCGGCCGGTCCGCTTTTGATCCTTGCGGGAGCCGGAAGCGGGAAGACGCGCGTCATTACGACAAAGATCGCCTATCTCATCGCCGAAAAAAAAATTCCCCCCGAATCCATACTCGCGGTGACCTTTACGAAAAAAGCCGCGAACGAAATGCGCTCGCGTGCGATCGCCCTCGACGACAGAGCGAGCTTTGCTGAAATACGCACGTTCCACTCGTTCGGTGCGTGGTTTTTGCGCCGCTATGCCGCTGTCGCAAACCTTTCTCCTTCGTTTACCGTGTACGATGACGATGATGCGGACACTCTCGTGATGAAAGCCGTTCCGTCGCTCAGACGTCAGCAGGCCGAGCTCGCCGCGCATAAAATTTCGCTTGCAAAAGATTACTGTCTTACGCCCGACGACGATTTATCCGCCGTCGATTCGACCGGAGAGCTGTCTGCGATCTACCGCGCGTATGAACAAAGGCTTTCCGAAACGGGAAACGCCGATTTCGGCGATTTAATAATAAAGCCGGTGCGAGTGATGGAAGAAAATCTCGCCGTACGAGAGCAGATGCGTTTCCGTTTCCGCGTCATCATGGTAGACGAATATCAGGATTCGAACGTCGCGCAGTTTAAACTTTTGCAGACGCTTTCGGGTTGGGACGAAGGAAGCGGTACTTACGTGTGCGTCGTCGGAGACGACGACCAGTCGATTTACCGCTTCCGCGGCGCCGAAGTACAAAATATATTGACGTTCCGTAAAAAATTCCCCGGCACGAAAATTATTAAACTCGTGCGCAATTACCGCTCGACGGGAAAAATTCTTGCCGCTGCGGACGCCGTCGTAAAAAACAACGAAGACCGCATCGGAAAAACGCTCAAAGCCGAACGAGGGGCGGGAAAAAATCCCGTACTCGTGTATTTACCCGATCAGGATGCGGAAGCGAAATTTTGCGCAGAGCTCATCGAAAAAGCGCATGCGGAAAAAAAGACCCCATACGGCGATTGGGCGATTTTGTATCGTACGAACGCGCAGTCGCTCGGATTTGAAAACGAATTTTTACGCCGGCGGATACCCTATACCGTCGTCGGTTCGTTGAAATTCTACGAGCGGGAAGAAATTAAAGATACGCTCGCATTTTTATCGCTTGCAGCAAACGAGCGCGATGAAATCGCATTCCGCAGAATCGTCAATAAACCTTCGCGCGGCGTGGGAGAAAAAACGCAGGATATGATCGTTTTTTGCGCACGCGAAAAATCGATCGGTTTTATAGAAGCCGCAAAAGTCTGCGCCGACGATGTCGGAAAAAAAACGAAAGAAGGCATCCGTGAGTTTTGCGGTGCGTACGACGGCATTATTAAATCTTTTTCGGAAGACGAGCGGCTTTCGCACTTTGTCGGAAAAGTGCTCGACGCGTCGGGCTTGCTCGAATACCACCGCATGCAGGACGAAATATCGGGTACGCAGCGCGCGGCGAATATGCAGGAACTGATGAACAGCGCATCGCTGTATGCGTGTACGAAAGACGGGCTTTTACAGTTCCTCGATTCGATCACGCTCGACCGTTCGTTTGAAACGGGCGATGACGGAAAAGGGGATGCGGTAACGCTCATTACGCTGCACAACACGAAGGGGCTTGAGTTTCCGCGAGTGGTCATCACGGGATTGGAAAACGGTATCTTTCCGCGGGGCGACAAAACGGGAAGCGAACTCGAAGAAGAACGCCGCCTTTTTTACGTCGGCATAACGCGGGCGCAAAACGAACTTTATGTCACCTCCTGCGCCCGCCGCCGTCTGTACGGGCGAACGGAGTTTATGGAGCCGAGTATTTTTATAGAAGAGGCGGAAAGCGCGTTTTGCGTGCTCGGGGAAAGACCGCAAAAATCCGTCCTGCAAAGCGGCCGCTTCGAAGCGGCAAGCGAGCTTTCGGAAAAATGGAAGCGGGGCTGCCGAGTTTATCACGACGACTGGGGATACGGACAAATCGTTTCGTCGGATACGAGCGGCAACGGAGAATTCGTTATTGCTGTTCAATTTGAAAGCGGTGCAAAAAAACGTTTTATGCCCGAATATCAATCGCACTCTTTGATGCTTGTGCGCGATTGATCCGGCAATCGGTATCTTTGAAAGATTCGGTTTTCGGAAACCCCGCTACTCTTTTTCGGCGATAAATTTACGGTATTTGTCGGCGTCCGCTCTGAATGCGACGATCGGAGAAGCTGCGTCGGCCTCCGCATTTTCGAGCGCTTCGCGTGCTTCCTGAATAAGTCTCTTTCCGGGAAGCATCCGCATCGATCGGGATGAAATACCGACGGTACACTTCGGCTCCATGTTTTCGCCCTTGATAATTTTAATAATATCTTCGCGCAGCGAAGATGCGACTTCAAGCGCTCCGTCAACGGTCATATTGATTTTGATTATGGAAAAACCGTCGGTCATGTATTCGAAAAGCATATCATTCGATTGAAAGCGTTCGAAAAGATACGCGCATATTCTTTTCGATGCGCTTGAAGCAAACGAAAGGTTTTGAATGCGAACTATAAAAAGCGATACGTCCTGTTCGGAAGAAGCCGCCCGTACCAATTCGCGGTCGAGTCTTTCTTCGAGATTTTGTTCCAAATGGAAGCCGGTCAGCGGCGAAAACCTGTCCGTAAAATCGTTTTGCGAAAAACCGTTTTGCATTTCATCTTCCCAAAAAGGCGTTTCGGGAGGAACGTATTCGCTTTCGGTATCCTGCAGATCGTTTTCAAATTCTCCGTAAGATATTTTTTGCACGCTTTTTTCGGCATCGTTTTGAGTTTCGTTCTTCGGTACGGCATTGCCGGCCGAAGTAATTCCGCTGTCGAAGGGCAAATCGTCTTCAAAGGGGAGATCCGCGTTGTCGGCTGCCGTTTCGGAAAAGGCCGCGCCCGTTTTTTCTTCGATGATGTCTGAAGATGACGAAACGGGATATTTGGAATTTGCAAACTCAAGATAAATTATTAAAATCAAAGTGAGGGCGGTAAGTGCGAGGATAATGATGAATGAAAACCGTGCATAATAAAAAACGGAAGAAGGGCGGATCAAGTACATCGATGCGGTGAGAATGTACGTGTCTTCTCCCGTTCGGAAGCTGCTCGAATGTATTTCCGAAAGCCGGGAAGCGCGTATTTCCGAACTTTCGGCGTTTTCGGGGTATACGAATATAACCTTCGATGCGTTTTTTAATATGATAAAAGCGTAGTCGCCGTAATTGCCGCACGCTTTCGAAAATGCGTCGCAGAAGTCGGGAGACGAAACGTCATAGCGTAAAAGAGCGTTTCGTGCCGAAGATGCCAGCCTGTCGAATTCGCGTCCGGTACGTTCTTTTCCCGCCGCATATTCACAGCCGAGTTTATAGGAAAGAAAGATAATCACCGCGGCAAACACGGAGACGATAACGATCGAATAGACGGTAATGCTTTTACGTTTCATATTGTCGAGTATATCTCAGAATCTCGGTGTATGCAAGTTTCAAAAGTTCGGGAAATGCAGCGGATGAATTTTCATTTTTTATTCGCACCGAAACATCGATGTCGCAATGCTCTCCGTCGAAGTGTTTGTTTTTTCGAAGCGAAGCGACTGCGGGAAAAAACGAAGCGATTACCGGGGAAAAATCGGGATACGAAAGTTTTTTTTCGCAATGCAAAAAGTCTTTTTTCAAAAAGGAAATAAACGACGGCATATCGAAAGTGCGGCAAAAGCGAAACGGCGGATGGACTTTTTCGGAAACTGCGCGGTATAAAAAGCCGTCGAAGTCGATATCGGTACACGCTTCGAAAAGGACGGATTCGAACGTTTTGCGGTATGCGTCGAGCGTTGCGCTCGTACGCCGTTTTCCGTTTCGAAAAAGTTCGGTGCGGAACATAAGCGCGTCGAAGGCCGTTTCCACAGGCTCGGTGCGGCAGGAAAACGAATTGTACAGCGCGTCGAAATAAGTGCCTTTCATATACGGTTTTTCCGAATATGAAAAGTCCGCGCCGCACACTGCGATTTTCGAAAATCCCGCTTTCAGCGCGAAGTCGAGAGCGGCAATCGTTACCGTTCCCGCACCCGTGCGGATGAACGGAAATGCCGTACCGGTTTTACGTTCCGAAAAGAGCGATGCGTAAAACGAAAGCGGGTGTCCGGTTTGAACGAACGCGATTTTTCCTCCCGATTTTTTAATAAAACGGACCGCGCTCGGATTTGCGCATAAGTCGAAAATAAAAAGCGTATCTTCCGTTCGCACATCCGAAAAAAAATGCTGTGCCGACAAAAGCTGTCCGTCGATCGATACGACGGCGTCGCATACTATGCCGCGTTCTCTGAAACTTTTGTAAGCGGTATCCGTCGCAATGATGTAAAGCTCCTCTCTTTTTTTTTCAATGAACGAAACGGCAGTGTCGAGGGAGGGGCCGGCCGCCGCGATCAAAGCCGTTTTTCCGCCGGGCGCGGCAAACGACGTATCGTTTTGTACGCTGCGTGCCGGAGCGGATTGTACGCCGATCTGAGCCAAGTTCGCTATGATATTACGCTGCCAGATTTTTCCGAAGTGCGCTTGCGCCGAATAATCGGCAGCAATCGCCCGTGCCGCGCTCGCCGTCTGCATTCGAAACGCTTCGATGCCGATTTTATTTTCGCTTGCCCACGCGGGCGTTTCGATTATCGAAAAAGAGCCGTAAAAAGCAGGCACATAAAACCGGAGCATCGAGTCGGAAATTTTTTCCGTCGAAACGATACGGACGGTTTCGTCGCCTGATAAATTATTAAAAACGGGAATCTTCATCAGGAAATCGATATCGCTTTGAGAATTTTCCGCGGCGAGAATAAAGGAACGGGGAAATCGTTTTTTGAGCGCGCTGATAAAGTAGCCGCCTCCGGCACCCGCGACGATAAAAAAGCCCGCTTCATCCATACGTGAGGCATACTGTTCGGCTTCTTTTTCGGGATCGTAGCGGGAATGCATGCTTTTTCCGTTTTGAAAAAGCGGAACCGGACTTCCGTTTTTTGCCGTTATGATCGACGAAAAAAGCGATGTCATGAAAAGAGCCTCTCAATTTTTTTTAGAAGTTCATCGCTTTTTTGTTCAAGCGTTTTCGATTTGCGCTCTTTTTCTTCGTCGTCCGTTTCCCGCTTCCATGAAATATATTCCGCAGGAAAAAATTCGTGAAGCCATTCGTCGCTTCGCCCGTGGCGCTTTGCAAAGTCGAGGGCGGATTTTTGTACGGCTTCTTTTTGCGCAAGCGCTTTATCCGCGATGCGCGGCAATGTTCCGTTCGGTGAAAGCGATTTTTCGAAAAAATCGAAATCGACGTCGCCGATTGCACCGAGCGTATTTGAAAAACGGTACTCGTGCGCGAGGCGGTAGACGTTTCGGGTTTTCTCTTCTGAAAGCGTTTGAAACCATTTTCGGTAAAGCATGAGCGCGCCGGATGTAAAGCGCGAAATCGAAGCTCTCGTTTCTTTGGGAAATATTTTTATGTCAAAAATTTCCGCGCGGCGTTCGAGTTCGTTCGGCTCGGCATGCTGCAAGCCGTGAGCCGGCGCCAGATCGAGACCGCAGAAAAAAATCGGACCGTCCGTTATCGCTTTTGCAAAGGAAAGCGCGCTTCCGCTTACCGTACCGTTTCTTTCGATTTTTACGGAGGGAATGCCGCAGGATTTAAAAAGTTTTGACGCGAAGCCGTCGCCGTATGAAAGGGGAACGATATCGTTTTGTGATAAAATAGTTCCGCCGCAGGCCGCTTCTTCCGCGAGCGCAAGCGGTATACCCGAAACGAAAACGAGCCGAGTCAAGTGCGCCTTTGCATAAAATCCTCCGTCGGTTGAAAAACAGAGGTCGGGGACAATGTCGTGCGCGGTCAAAACCGAAAGAGCCGAAGAGACGGCAATGAGAAAATAATATTTTCGAAAGCGGGCGAGGAGGGGAAGCGCATTCGTAAGGCTCGGTCCCGAAGCTGCGACGACGAGGGGAGCGGTTCCTTTTATAAGGGTCTTTACCCGTTCGATGTGTTTGCAGATAAAAAATGCGTTCAGTATCCAGCGCGAAGAAAAGGCGCTCCGTGTAAAAAGAACGTCGCGTCCCTTATCGACGGCATTTTTTATTTCCCTCCAAACGGCTTCGTTTTTTCGGGGAAATGCGCGTGCGGAAGGATGCCATGACGCAAAGAGAGTGCTGCATAAACCTTCTTCGCCGAGAGAGGCAAAAAGATTTTCCGAAAGCTCGTCCTCGTTTTTTGCCGCATTGAATACGATATCCCATCGTTTATTCGATTCGGAAAAATCTTCGCTGTAGCGGACGGCGCACAGCTTTGCGGACGGAAATCGCTTACGGAGAAAAGTTTCGCAATAGGATAATGCCGGTTCGGTTACGATTATATATTCGGGATAAAAAGATGCGCCGAGGGATGCGGCAAAACGCTCGCCTTCTTTTTCCGGATCATATGATGAATGAAGTGATGTGCCGTTTGCGCTGCACGAAAGGCTGCCGTTTTTTGCCGTAAAAAAACGAATGTCCAAATTAACCTTCGGCGGCAAAGCGTTCGATTTCTTCCGCACTGCGCGCGCTCCCGGCTTTAATGAGCATGAGAGAATCGGCGGCGTCGGAAAGGAAGGGAGAAAGAAAACGGCTTATGTGAAACTGCAAAACGGCTTCGTCGAAATCGTCGTGAGAAAAAAGGACGATATGCAGCTCTCCGTTTTTTCCCTGTACGCACATATTCGGAGCGGCGAACGAATGGGCAAGCATATCGGCTATTTCGCTGCAGATGACATTGAACAGTCTCTCTTTGACGGCAACGCTTTTCGGCGAAATCGAAACGAGCGTACGGCTTATCGCGATTTTCGTCGAAAGCAAAAAAAACAGCGCGCTTTTATCGTTCGGGAGAGAAGCGATATCTGAAAAAATCGTATTGCCGTTTTTTGAGCGTCCGGTATGCCCGGAGTTTTTAATAAAATCCTCGAGGGCGATTTTTATCGCTTCGGACGGAGGAGCAGAGTTTTCGCCGGTAAAATCGGCTTTCATAAAAACGATATCGGATGAAAGACGAAAAAAATGGACGGAGGAAAGACGGTCTTTTATAGGCGGAGAAAAGAGCTGGTAAAATGCCGCAAGGTTTCCGAGCGAATTCGAAAAAGTTTTTATCGATGTATCGACGCCTATCGTTCCGTTCCAAAAATCGGGAGATGAAACGGAAAGCGCAATGCTTTGAGCGTCGAGACCGGTGCATGCGCTTGCGGAAAAAGAGCCGTCCGTTATTTCAAAAAGCGATCCGTGCAAAATGCCGAAATTGCGGCACAGATCCGAAAAGGAAGCGTAAGCGGGTTTTTCCATACGGGGAGCGGCACGGGACAAAAGTCCCGAAGTCTTTTTCGACTGTCCGCCCGACACGCGGTTGAGCAAACCCATGTTATGACAATCCCAAATCCGAAAAAAGTTTTTTATACGTTGCGAATTGTTCGGAACGTGCGAATTCGACGATTTTTTCTTCGGGCAAATCTTCGAGCAGCTGATCCATATACAAAAGGACGGATTTGATTTCTTCCGTCAAATTTGCAGGCAGACTCGAAGATGTGTTTTGTGAAGTTGTTTTCAATGCGGGTTTTGCCGCAGTCAATTCCGCGTCGGTAAAGGCAGCGCTTTGCGATGAGGTATCTTCGGCTGGCACGTTCGTTTTGAAAAAATCATCCGTTTCGGGAGCCGAGTCGTTTTTGAAAAAGTCATCGGCGATATCGCCTTGATGATCGTTGCCGGATAAGTTCGGCCCGCTTTGTGAAGCGGGAGCGACATCGCGCAAAATATCGTCGACGCTCGGAATGGAAATATCTTCGAACGGTTCGGCATCCGAAAGTTCTTCGAGTTCGGCTTCTTCGGGCAGTTCTTCAAGTTCTTCTTCGACGGGTGCGATAGGCAATTCATCGGCCGTATCGGTTTTTGTTTCCTGCAAGAAAAAATTGTCGACGGAAAAATCGTCGGCCGCTTTGTTTTCTTCGGAAATACCGGGAACGACGGAAAGATCTTCGGCTTGCGTGTCTTCGGCAATTTTGTTTTCTTCTGCAAGTTCGTCGACTTTGCTTTCGTTATTTAAAAAATCGGCGCTGCTCATGATATTGTCGAGTTCGTCGCCCGAAAGCGAAATCGTTTCATCTTCGTCCAGATTGCTGAAAAATCCGCCGGCTTGCACTTCGGCTGCCGGAGCGCCTCCGCGCGATTTCAATTCCGCAAATTGCGTTTTAAGTGAGGAGATTTCGTTTTTCAATCCGGAAAGATCTTCGACGATTTGCCGCAGGAGATCGTTGCTTTCCGTACGCGGAGTTGAAATATTGTCCATGAGCGATTTCGCTTCTTCGTCAAAACTGTCGGGTACGGCTTGAGCTTGAGCCGAAGAAAGAGCACCGTCGTCCGGAGAAACGGAAAGATCGTAATCGATGTGCGAGGCTTCCTTTTTTGCAGAAGAGGCGCTTCCGCCCGATTCGATATCGGTGGGTGCTTCGTCGTCGCTGAAATCGACTCCGAAATCGGAAAGATCAACGTCTTCGGTGACGGGCGCTTCTGCCGGCGCTGAAGTTTCGGCAGCGGTAAACATTGCGTCCATGGATTCGGGCAGTTCGGGGAGTACGGAAGCATCTTCGATTTCGGAAGATACGGGAAAAGATACCGGATCGTTTTTCATTTCTTCCGCAGCGCCGAAAAAATCGGGCATATCGCCCGTGCCGAGCGTATCTTCGGGAACCGGCGGTTCCGAAAAACCGTTTTCGAGAAAATCCTCGATGGAAACGTCTTCGACGGCAAACGCATCGTTTTGCGTTTGTTCATTTACGGGTGAATTAATTTCCGAAAAATCGGGCAAATCGACGTCGAAATTAAAATCGTCGATACTCTCGGATTTTTGAGAGTCGGATTCCGGAGCTTTTTTTACCCAGACACCGTAACTGTCGAGTTCGTTTTTGTTATCGGTATTTGCCATATCATTCCCCTCTGTATGCAGAGATACATAGTTTATCCGTTATAGTATCGGCATAAAAGCTTCAAAAAAACAGTACGCTGTCGGGAAAATTCCGCCTATACTATCGGTACAGTATAACATATATTTCCGTTTCAGAAAATAGGGCGCACGGCCGATAAAAAAAATATGACACGCACAAAAATCCTTTCGGCCGTTTTTATCGGCACCCTTGTATATGTGCTCCTTTCGTTTTTTGCCGGCAGGGACGGCATCATCGTATACAATCGGCTGCAAAAACAAAAACGCGCGATAAGCAGACAAACGGCACTCATCCAAAAAATAAACGAAGAACTTTTACTCGAACGCACGGCGCTCGAAAAAGATAAAGACGTTATCGCAGCCTATGCGCGTAAGCTCGATTACGTGAGCGAAGGGGAAAAACTCGTAAAAATAACGGGGCTGCGTCCTCACGAAGCGACGCTCTACGATACGGGAACCGTCGTTCGGCGGGAGCCGATAGCGTTTATGAGCGAACGGACATGTAAAGCGTGCGGCATCGCGTTTTTTGCGCTTACATTCGTGCTTTTGGCGCTTACGGGCGGAAGCGGAGAGCTTATGGCGCGGCGAAAAAAACCGCGAGCTTTTGCGGAAGAAAAACGGATTCCTTCGGCAATGGGGAAGAACGCTCCCGATGCTGCGGGCAATATGCGCATAGCTTCTTTCGGCGGCGGTACGCGGTGATATTGCAGAAAACCGACGAAAAAGCGTCTTCCCTCTGTATCGATTTTTTAAAGCGCGGGAAAATCGTCATTTTACCGACGGACACCGTATACGGTTTTTCGGGCATCGTCGAAAGCGGCGAAAAAATATTCCGAACCGAAGAAAAAATACGGGCGATAAAGGGCAGGGACGAAAGAAAGCCTTTTATCCGCCTCATCGCGCATCCCGACGAAATACGCCGTTATGCAAAGAACGCCGTACCGGACTCACTCCTTGCAAAATGGCCGGGTGCGCTTACGATCATCGTAAACGACAAAGCGGGGGGGACTGCCGCGTACCGATGCCCCGGAGATGCGTGGCTGAGAGCTGTCATCGCACAAAGCGGTCCCGTCTATTCGACGAGCGTCAACAAAAGCGGAAAACCCGCGCTTGAAAAAATAAGCGACATTATCGAAACGTTTGAAGACGATGTCGATTTAATAATTTCATCGGGCGACACGTCGGGTGCCCTTCCGTCGACCATCGTCGATATAAGTTCGGGTACCCTCCGCGTGCTGCGTCAAGGAGCCGTGCAGGTGTAATGCACGGAATGATTTTCGGATAAATTTAACAAAATGATTTTCCGATCATTCGTTTTTGCGCAATATCAGTATTGAACACGGAGCCGTTTGCAGCTCTTTCAAATCGTCGGAATGACAGATCCTTCCGTCCGTAAGATTTTCATATTCGCCCTCCGGAATCGAATGTAAAAAAACACAGGCCTGCACAAAATCAGAATTTACGATGATCAAAATTTTCTCTTCGGAACATTCGCGCCAAAATCCGAATTGCCTGTTTGCAATAAACTCCTGCCGATATGAACCGCGCTGCAAAGCGGGATGACTCCGCCGTATTTTTGCAAATGTTTCGATGGACGTACGGATAAAGCCCGCGTCGAAACCCGGCTGCGTAAAATCCGGAAGCTGAGCGAAAGGCGGAAGAGGAGGGCGCAGTTCGTAATCGCAATCGACTTTCCGCATTCCTCTGATACCGTATTCACTGCCGTAGTAAACGGAAGGGATGCCGGGAACGGTAAAGAGCAGCCCGTATAACAGATGCAGATGCTTCTCCGGAGAGGTGAGCGCACTGACCGCTCGATTTACATCGTGGTTGTCCGCAAAATTGTACAATGCGATGTCTTTATACATACCGCTTTCGCCGTTATATTCTCTGTTCAAATTATACGAAAGCTCATACATATTCTGATCGTTCAAACACGACCAAAGCGCTTTGTAAATCTGATAATTCGTTACCGAATCAAGTCTGCCGTTCCGCGCCCATTCCGAATAGTCGCCGTGCACCACTTCGCCCATGAGCCAAAAATCGCTCTTTATACTTCGGCAAAAAGAACCCAGCGCATCGAGGAAGGTTTTGCTCAGCACATCCGCCGCATCAAGGCGGAGGCCGTCTATTGCGAATTCTTCGATCCACATTTTTACCGCACCGAAAATATGTTCCCGTACGGCGCCGTTATCGACGTTCAGCTTTACCAAATCCTTACAGCCCGCCCAGCCTTCATATTCAAAGCAATCGCCCATGGCACTCCGCCGGGAAAAATCAATATTGACATACCAATCTTTGTAAGCGCTGCATTGGCCATTTTGCCGCATATCCTTAAATGCAAAAAAATCCCGCCCCGTATGATTGAATACCGCATCCAGTACTACCGCAAATCCCTTTTCACGGCACAGACGGCAAAACCGCTTAAAGCGCTCGTTGTTCCCCAAGCGGCGATCCACGTGATAATAATCGACCGTATCGTATCCGTGCGCGCTCGACTCGAAAATCGGTCCGACGAGGAGCGCGTTACAGCCCAAGGATCGGATCCTGTCCAACTGCTCCGAAAGCTTTTCAAAAAAATCCCCTGCGGGACAGGCAAAATCATTATGCTTCGGGCAATTCCCCATTCCCAGTGCATAGATGTGATAAAAAATTTTATCCGAAAATAAATTTGACATATAAATCTCCCGGTATCAGTTTGCTACGCCGTAGACAAAGCTGTGCACGATGCGGTAAATCGTTTGATCGTCTCCGGACAATTTTTGATGTACGCACAAAAGCGAAACCGAAATAACGTTGTTGTGGTAGAGTGCGGCATACAGTGCTTCTTTTCCGCGCATATTTCCGAACTCGTGCGCGGATTTAATAAAAAATTCCGAAAACACCGAATCGAAGCGTTTTTTTAACGGTGCGTAGACCGCTTCGGTTTCCGCATTGCCGGGCGCGTTTAAAAGCACGCTGTGCAGATTAAAAAAATCGGGATGCGCAAGCGCAAAATCGATTGCAGCGGTCAGAATTTTTGTCAGAGTTTTTAGAAAATCGTGTTCGTACGCTGCCGCATGCTCGAACTTTTGCAAAAGCTCCGCACCCTTTGAATCAGCTATTGCCTGCAAAAGCCCCTGCTTGCTTTTGAAAAAATAATATAAGGTCGGTTTTGTGATATTTGCGTTTTCGCAAATTTCCTGCACGCCCGTTCCCTCGTATCCCTTTTGTGAAAAAAGACGTATTGCCGTGTTGAGAATTGCATCTCTGCTGTTATCGTTTATTGTCATATACCGTTTGGTATATAATATACCGAACGGTATATAGATTGTCAAGAGGCGGACTGACAGCGACGGGCTTGATTACAGCCGGCGGAAAAATGCCTTTCAGATACTATGCGAATACAGAGATGATAGCCGGCTGCTTACTTTCGTTTCCACTCGATCCTCACTTTGCCCGGGACAATGCCGCCGTTCGATTCCACGAGGGTCGTTTTTATACCCGACAGCGTCGAACTGTTTTGTACGGTGAGTTTCCACGAAAGGGGCGGTGCGTCCGTCGCTGCGAGGAGGGCGGCTTCGCGCGGCAGTTCCGGAAAAAAAGATGCGTTCGATTTTCCCGCCTGTGTTACGGTAACTTCTTTTCCTGCAACCGAAACGGAAATATTCATCGTTGCGCCGTTTTTGTAGATGATAAATCCGCGTCCGCCCCTGAGAATGACGATTTTATCGATATAATCTTCGCCGCCCCATGTTCCCGCAATCGAATCGGTCGAGAGAGCGGGACTCCGGTTGTCGGGTATATTTTCGCCGTTCGTCCGTTCCGCTTCTTTCGGGCTTTGATTATTTAAAAGGCTTTCGAATATCGATTGCAGAGAGCTTTTCGATTCCATGAGAATTTTGTAATACGAATCGTAAGTTTGAGTGTATGAATGGATATCCTTTGTCCGTACGTCGGCGACGCAGATCGTGCAGTCCCACTTTCCGCCTGTGGAATCTTTTTTCCCGATGAGCGCGTAAAACGCAAGAGGGGAAGCGGCTTTTGAAAAGTCGGGAGCGCCTTGCGCTTTGTACGCTTCGGTAAAACCGCTTTGCCGCCTGTCGGTAACCGAAATGCCCGGCACTTCGCCGAGCTGCGTAAGGTAGAGGGTTTCCGTCATTTGAATCATATTGCCGTCGGCATCGGAAGATATGACGCCGAAAAAATCGACATTGCGGGAAGCTTGACTTTGAGCTCCGAATACGGCGAGCGACACGACGAAGAGCGCCGCCGCACGGCGAAAGGCTTCCTTCATCAGCCGTTTATCTCCCTGCGGAATTCTCTCGCGGCTTCTCTGTCCATGTCGCGGGAACGGATCGTGTCGCGCTTATCGTACTGTTTTTTGCCTTTGCAGACGCCGAGCTTTACTTTGACGCGGCCGTTTTTCAAATAAAATTCGAGCGGAACGAGCGTGTAGCCTTTTTCTTCGGTTTTCCGTGAGAGCCGCTTTATCTCGTCTTTGTGCAGCAAAAGCCGCTTCGGCCGATCGGGAGAAGGGGTAAACGCCGAGGAATACGAATATTCGGAAATGTGCAGATTTTGTACCCACACTTCTCCTCCTTTGATTTCCGCAAAGCCGTCGGGAAACGAAAGATTGCCCGCTTTTATCGATTTGACTTCGGAACCGCGCAGTTCGATTCCGCATTCGATCGAGTCTTCGATAAAATAATTGAAGCGGGCTTTTCTGTTTTCCGCGATGATCTTTTTTCCGTCAGCCATACCTTTCCCATTATATGAAATCGTCGCAAAGGTTTCAATTCTGCAGTCGGGACAAGGGCACCGGAAATATATACAAAAATTGTATACAGATAAATAAAAAAAGCGGAACGCGAGGCAGCGGAACTGCCGCCGAGCCGCTCAGACCGAGGTTAAACGGGACGCTAAAATAGCGCGTTCCGTTTAACCGCAAGTTTGCCTCGCAAACTTGTGTATATACCAGTACGCTTTCGCGCACTAGCACGGCATTTTCGAAAATTGATATTTTCTGCAATGCCGTACTACAAGGAATGGCAAGCAAACTATTTTGATAAAAAAGTTTGCGCAGTCCGATTCCGATCACGGTCTGCCGCGGTGAACGGCAGAGCCGCTGCCGGGAGTGCAGCCTTTTTACTACTGCTGACTGTTTTTATAACATATATTTCCGGTGCATTTGTCCTGTATATTGTAAACTCGCGGCCTTTGTGTTATGTTACACGCATGAAGCAAAAGCTGTACGACTATTCTTTCGATGTAAAAAAGCAGCGCCAGCGCACCATTGTTTCGGTGATTCTTTTTTTTCTGTTCGTCTTTGCGGGCGTTTCATTCGTGCGCAATTTTGCACTCTTTACCGTCCGCTCCCGCTCGGTTTCCATGCAGCCCGACATCCCTTCCGATTCGTGTGCTATATTTACGCCGATTGTGAAAAATCTTTTGCGCGGAGATGTCGTTATGCTTAAACCGCGCCGCGCATCATCTCCGTCCGTTTTTACGGCGGCTGCCGACGCGGTTGTAAGATTTTTTACCGCGCAGCAGTATTCGTTTTTTCGAAGCGATACGGCGAGCGAACAGCCCGAAATCCGCCGCGTCGTCGCTTTGCCCGGCGACACTCTCTATATGAAGGGGTACGTCGTTTTTGTACGGCCGGCGGGGGACAGCCATTTTCTCACCGAATTCGAACGCTCCGAAAAATCTTATAACGTGCACATCGTTTCCGTCCCCTCCGATTGGGACAGTGCAATCGGCGTGAGCGGCAGCTTTGAATCTCGTACGCTCGGCTCGGGCGAATACTTCGTGCTCGGCGACAACCGCACGGGTGCCCTTGATTCCCGCTTGTGGGGTGCGGTGCGTCTTGACGACATAAAAGCAAAGGGGCTTGCCGTATATTTTCCGTTTGCAAAATTCCGCCTTTTGTAGAGCAGTGAGCGTGTCTTTTCCGCTGTACGTACACATTCCTTTTTGCACTTCGAAATGTTCCTATTGCGATTTTTTCAGCGTACCTTGCGCCGAAAAAATCGGCGACGAATATATCGATGCCGTTTTGAACGAAGCGGCTTTTGCATCTTCGTTCTGCGATATCGATTCGTGGAAAACGATTTATGTCGGAGGCGGAACGCCGAGTCTGCTTTCCGAAAAGCAAATCGATTTTCTTTTTTCAGGATTATTAAAAATGTCCCGCAAGTCGCCGCTTGAAGTGACGATGGAAGCGAACCCGTCGGATGTAACGGAAAGTTTTCTCCATGCGGCATCCGCTTCAGGCGTAACGCGCATTTCGTGCGGCATTCAATCGTTCAACGACGCTTCTCTTTGCCGCGTGCGGAGACGGAGCCGCGCGGACGATGTGTACCGCGCGCTTTCTCTTTTTGAAAAAAGCTGGCCGCACGCGCTGTCGGTCGATATGATTGCCCGTCTTCCCGAAGAAACCGATGCATCGTTCGCTTCGGGCTTAAAAACGCTTCTCTCGTATGCGCCCGATCATATTTCCCTTTATTCGCTCACCGTCGAAGAAGGCACGCCTCTTTGCACGGAAATCGAAAGCGGGAAAATTCGGCACAATATCGATGCGTCCGATGCGCTTTGGATTTCGGGGCGCGACTTTTTGTGCGGCGCGGGATACGAACAGTATGAAGTGTCGAATTTTTGCCGCAGGGGAGGCGAATGCCTGCACAATCTCGCGTATTGGAATCTTGAAAGCTATGCGGGAATAGGAGCCGGTGCGACGGGAACTTTTTACGGAAAAAATATGTCCGCAAGATTTACGAATACGCGCGACATAGGATCGTACGTGCGCTTTTGGAAAAGTAAAAAAATCGATACGGATGATTTACGCTCACGCATCTTTTTTTCGGACGATTTCCGCACGGTGCAAGTTGCCGCGGAGCGGGAGCATAGGGATGAAAAACGTACGACGCAAGGGGACGCGGTACAAGCATATACGGAGCGCAGATTCGGAGAACTTCCTTTTTCCGTCGAATACATCGATAAAAAAACGGAAGCTTTTGAATTTTTTATGATGGGACTTCGGATGCCGCGCGGCATCTGCCGTGAAACGTACGAAAAGCGATTCGGCGCTTTTCCCGAAAAGGCGGAAGCGCTTTTTAAATCATGGGAAGGGCGGGGTTTGGCTTTGCGGCGGAATAAAAACGGCCGGCGCTTTTACGCGCTCACAAAAGAAGGGCTTTTGTTTCTCAACGAATTTTTGGAAGCGCTTTTGTAAGCGCGAAACTTTCGTCCGCTTCGTCCGCTTTGTACGCTTGCAGCTTAAATGCCGCGCTCCGCTTTTTTCGGAATCTTTATCGTAAACGTCGAACCTTTTCCCGCTTCCGATGTTACGCCGATCGTCCAGCCGTGCGTATCGACGATGCTCTTTACGACTGAAAGCCCGATCCCCATGCCTTCTTCCCTGCGCGAATCGGTCGCGCGGTAAAACATATCGAATATGTGATCGAGGTCTTTTTTCGCCATACCGATTCCCGTGTCGCTGACGCTCACGATACATGCGTCAGCCGTTTCCGCGGCCGAAATTGCAATTTCGTCTCCGTCTTTCGAATAGCGTATCGCATTGCTCAAAAGGTTTTCGAGCGCGCGGGAAAAAAGCTGCTTGTCCATCGGCACTTTGCATTCCGGAGAGAGTGCGATCGCCGACTTTATTTTGCGTTTAAAAACCGCTCCGGTCATTTCGGCGCTTTTTGCGAATTCGGAAACGACTGCAAAGACGCTTTCGGGAGCGAGCTTTTGCCGCCAATCCGCGCTGTCGAGTTTTACAAAATTGATGAGCGTATCGATCATGCTTTCGAGCTGGTTCGTTTTCGTTGCGATTATTTCAAGCGATTTTTTGATTTCGTTTTTATCGGTGATGACGCCGTCCGAAATCGCTTCCGTGTAGCCTTTGATGACGGCGACGGGCGTGCGGAGGTCGTGGCTGATCCCCATGATAAAGCGCGTGCGCCGCTCGTGCGCGTCGAGGAGCGCGTTCCGCATTTTTTCAAGATTTTCGGTCAGCGAAATGATTTCGTTGCTCTTTGCTTTCGACTGTTTTACGTCGTCGGCGATAGGAACGCTTAAATCCCCGTCGGCAATCTTTTGTGTTCTCTGTTCGAGAATCGTGATCGACGTAAATATGTCACGGGAAATTTTTGCGATGATGATGAGTACGAGGACTGCAAAGCACAGCAAAATGCCGACCAGATAATTGACGTAATCCATGCCGCGCTTTTCGCGCTTTGTGAATTTATTGACGCGGCTTAAAATGATGATCGTATCGCTCCGCCCTGCAAAACGAAAACTCGTAAATTGATAAAAATACGTATCGCTCGTCGAAGATGCAAATCCCCACAGCACGAGCGGAGAGAGAGAAGTGCCGGCTTTGAGCTCTGCGATCGATGAAATTAAAATATCCGCCGATCCTGAAAGCGAAAAAACGGCGACTTCCACATCCGGCGGCATACGGCGGATATATTCGTGGAGCTTACTCCATTCGCGCATGGAAAGTTTGAACGCATCGCTTTTTCGCAGTTCTTTATAATCGTGGATGAGCGCTCGTCCCGGCGACGTAAAGTAGTGATACGACGGAATAAAAAGCGCGCAACATATCGGAATGACGATGATCGCTGCAAGCAGGATATGAAATTGGCGCCTGATCGTCATGCGTCTTTTTTCGCTCCCTGCCGCGAGGCGATCGATTCTTTTGAAAAGCAATAGCCGAGTCCGAACACCGTTTTAATAAATTCCGGATTCGAAGGATCTTTTTCGATTTTTTTGCGAAGCCTCTGTATGTACACTGCGACGGCGGTGATATCTCCGTACTGCGCTTTCCACACGTCCGCGTAAATTTTTTCAGGCGAAAGAGTTTCCCCCGCATGTTTGACGAGGTATTCGAGGACGGCGTACTCTTTTGCCGACAGGGCGATTTTTTGAGCGCCTTCTTTGAGCACGCAGCTGTTCAAAAGGAGCGTATACGGTCCGAACGAAACCGTTTCTTCGGCGGCGGCTTCGGTTGCGGCCTGTCTCCTCAAGTTTGCCTGAACGCGCGCGACGAGAACGCGCGGAGAAAAGGGTTTCGTAACGAACTCGTCGGCTCCGAAGCCGAGCGTTTTTATGATGTCTTCGTCGGCGTCGCGCGCGGAAACGATGACGACGGGAATCGTCGTTTTGTATTCGGCGCGGAATTTTTTGAGAAATTCGAAACCGCTCATGCCCGGAAGGTTCAAATCGAGGATGACGAGATCGGGCGCCGCATCCGATTTCAGTTTTTCGAGCGCGTCTTCAGCCGTACCGAACGATAATGCGTCCATGCCCGCTTTCGACAGATACATTGCAATGAGATTGGCAATTTCGGAAACATCTTCTATGATAAAAATACGGGCGCCCATAAAATTTCCTTCTCCGGTTTCAAGTTTACTGCAACTCGGCATTCGACCTTTTATTAATTTAATATAAAACGGAAAAACACGCAACGGAAGCGCACGGCCTCACGGGGTAATAACAGTTTTTTATGCGCAAAAAACGGAAAATTATCCGTAAACAAGTATGTCGGCTCAACCGATAATGAAATGACGCGATTTTTTTATTCAACGAAGGGGCGGTCTGCCGATGCGTTGAAATACTTGACGGCTCGAAGCAATCGGAGCATTATATAACGATGATCGAAGTGATGCGTTTAAACGGAAAAAAGTATTGGATTAATCCGCACATGATAGAAAGCATGGAAGAAAATCCCGATTTGACGCTTGCGATGCTGTCCGGCAGAAAAATCGTCGTAAAAGACAAACCTGAAGATATCATCGAAAACATCATAGCCTATCGGAAAAAGATCGGCATCAATACGCAAGAGGTGTGAGGAAGTATGGATATTGCGACAATAATCGGAATCGTCGGCGGCGGCGCGTGTATCATGGTGTCGGTTATCTTTTCCGGCGGTTCTCTGGGAGGGATTTTCGATGTGCCCTCTCTTTTTATGACGGTAGGCGGTTCGTATTTTTCGTTATGGCTCTGCGCTCCGATTTCGCAGTGTATCGGCCTTTTCCGCATTATGGGGCGTGCTTTTAGGATATATGATTTCGGCGAAAAGCAGATCATACAAAACATGGTCGCTCTTTCCGAAAAAGCCCGCCGCGAAGGTATCCTCGCACTCGAAGACGGACTTGACGATATCGAAGACGCGTTTATGAGAAGCGGACTCCGGCTTGTCGTCGACGGTACGGACGGACAGGTTATCCGTGCGATTATGGAAAACGAAATGAACCAGTGCGAAGCGCGGCACATGACATGGATAGGACTTGTAAACCAGTGGGCCGGTTTCGCTCCGGGCTTCGGAATGATGGGAACCGTCGTCGGTCTTATCGGTATGTTGCGCAACATGGAAGACAAATCGGCTATCGGTCCGAACATGGCAGTCGCTCTTATTACGACGCTCTACGGTTCTTTGCTGGCGAACTGGATTATCGGTCCTATCGCGCAAAAACTCATCGGACACAACGCCGCTGAAATGCGGACGAAAGAAATGGTTATCGAAGGCGTACTTGCGATCCAAGCGGGAGAAAACCCGCGCATCATGGCGCAAAAACTGCTTACGTATCTCGATCCCGTCGCACGGCACGCGATCGAAGCCGATGTTTTGAAGGATTGAGTATGGCGAGGAAAAGCAAACAGCCTGAAAAGCCGTCAACCGCTTGGCAAGCGACCTACGGCGATATGATTACGCTCATGCTCTGTTTTTTCGTCATGCTGTACAATCCGACGGAAGTCGATATAACGCAGCTTGCGACGATCACACAGTCGCTCCAAATGCGCGAAACGGAAACGACGGCAGGCGGTTTGTCGCTTTCGACGGGGCGGCTTGCGGATTTGGGAAACAATATTAATTCTCTGCCTGCGATGGAAAAGGGCCGCTCTCTCGCAAACGCGCGAAAAAAAGCGGTGAGTCTCTTTGCGCCCGAAGTCAAATCGAAAAAGATAACGATAACGAGCGACGAGAGGGGGCTTGTCATCTCGCTCGCATCCGACAGTTTTTTCGCCGAAGGAAGCGCGGAACTCAATATCGACGAAACGCGCGAAACTCTGTTGCGTCTTTCCGAATTTTTCAGGGATCCCGAATTGAAATCGAGGAGATTCCGTATAGAAGGTCACACCGATAATACGCCCGTTTCTTCGTCTTCTCCGTATGCAAGCAACTGGGAGCTTTCGGCCGCCCGTGCGATGAACGTGCTCCACTACCTTGCAGGCTTCGGCGTAAACGAAAAGCAGTTTTCGATAGCAGGCTATGCGGATACGCGCCCGATGTTTTCCGACAATACGCCCGAAGGCCGTGCGTACAATCGGCGGGTCGATATAATTATCCTAGACGAAGGACATTTTTGATGGTACAATATATAATTAAATATTCCTTAGAATGTAAACCGTGCGTTTGTATAGGTGGGGATCATGGCAGACAACGATATTAATTTCGATGAAAGCGCATCCGACGGCGGAAGCGGTGCGAAAGGAAAAGGAATCGGCGGACTCGTTCCCGGATTATTAAAATGGATACTCATAGCACTCGGTGCGGTGATCCTCATCGTCGTCGTCGTATTCGTTACGGTGCGTATCGTTTCGCGCAATACGTCGGCGCAGACGGCTATCCCCATGAGCGAAGAATACCAAGCCCAGCGGGAAGTGCTCGACTGGTATTCATCGCTCGGAGCTATCAGAACGAGAACGAGCGACGACGTTCCCGCGAGCGTCGTCGTCAACGTGTTCCTCGGTTATAAAAAAGACGACAGAGTTGCGGCGACGGAGATAACCGAGCGGAGAGTTGAACTCACCGATTATTTGCGCCGATATTTTACACAGAAGACGATCGACGAGTTGAAGCCGCAAAACGAACAGAAATTGAAAATAGAATTGCGTAACGCGATCAACGACGAAATTTTAAGCGGTTCGAAGATCCGCGACGTTTCGTTTCAACAGCTCGACGTCATCGAGCAATAGCACGGCGGTTTGATTAGGAAAAAGCATGAACGAAGTTCTGTCACAGGATGAAATAGATCAGCTGCTCACCGCGATAAGTTCGGGCGATTCCGATACCGATGATTTTAAGCCGGTCAGCGATACGCGTAAAATCAAGATTTACGATTTTAAACGTCCCGACAAATTTTCGAAAGAACAGCTGCGCACCGTGTCGAACATGCACGAAACTTTTGCCCGTTTGACGACGACGAGTCTTTCCGCTCAGCTGCGGAGCCTGGTACACGTTCACGTCGCTTCCGTCGATCAGCTTACGTACGAAGAGTTTATCCGATCCATTCCGACGCCGACGACCCTTGCCGTCGTCAATATGGATCCGCTGAAAGGAAACGCGGTGCTCGAAATCGATCCGACGATCACGTTTTGCATGATCGATCGTCTGTTCGGCGGCCGCGGTTCGACGACCGGAAATAAAAACCGAGATTTGACCGATATCGAACAGTCGGTTATGGAAGGCATCATCGTGCGCATCCTCGCGAATATGCGGGAAGCGTGGACGCAGGTTATCGATTTGCGTCCCCGGCTCGGACAGATCGAAACGAATCCGCAGTTTGCGCAGATCGTTCCTCCGTCGGAAATGGTCGTCCTCGTTACGCTTGAAATGAAAGTCGGCGAAGAAGAAGGCATGATGAATTTCTGCATCCCGTATTTGACGATCGAACCGATCATTTCAAAGCTGTCCTCGCAGTTTTGGTTCAGCTCCGTGCGCAGGAGTTCGACGACACAGTACCTCGGAACGCTGAAAGAAAAACTTTCGTCGGTGGAAATGGACGTCGTCGCCGAAGTCGGTTCCATCGATTTGCCGATACGCGAAGTGCTCGCTCTCCGTGCCGGAGACGTCGTACGCTTGTCGAATATCCGAGTCGGGGATCCGCTTACGCTCAGCGTGGGAAGCAAAAAGAAATTTTATTGTCAGCCGGGCGTCGTCGGCAAAAAGATGGCCGTGCAGGTAACCGGCAAATTGGAAGATATTTCGGCGGATGATTTTGAAGAACTTTCTGTAGAAGGAGATGATTCGTATGAGTGATGGTGCAATATCGCAGGATGAGATTGATGCTCTGCTTTCGGGTGTGTCCGTAGACGGCCTCAATTCATCCGGCACGGTCGGAGGAATGCCTTCCGTACAGCTGGATACCGCCGTTCTGCAGAAATTTGCGGATGAACTCAAAACGCCGCTCGCAGAAAATCTCAACAAAATGACCGGCGCGAATTTTTCGGCCGATACTCCCGTCGTCGAGCAGCTCGACCGCGACCGCCTTTTGGCAAAGCTGCCTGAAGTCGTCGTCAATATTCTCGCCGACTTTTCAAGCGGACTCGTCGGCGATCACCTTTACATCCTCGCGCCCGAGTTTGCGCAAAAGATCGTCGGTCTTATGAACAAAGAGGATAACGCGGACATCGACGATATGGCGCTTTCCGTTATCGCCGAAACCGTGTCGACGCATACGAACGACGAAATCCAAGCCCTCGAAAAGACGGGCAAGATTTCCGGCATTTCGTGCAATCCGCCTACCGCGCGAAACGATCCGAAAGCGATGATAAGAGTTCCGCAAAATCAGTTTATCCTTTTCAATTATCCGCTTTCGCTCGACGGGCAGGGCTATACGTTATGGGAAGCGGTCGGAGCAACGGCTGCCGAACAGATGATCAGAGCGCTCGGAAGCGGAAGTTCGGTTCCCGAGATGAGTATGGGCGGAACGCTCAGCGCCGCCGATATCGCATCCGTGGGAACGATGGCTTCGCCCGGTATGAATATGGGAAGTATGGGGCAGAGTATGAATATGGGACAGTCGATGCCCATGATGGGACAGATGGGAAGCGGCATTCCGAACGTACAATCGCTGCAATACCCGATGCTCCAAGGCAATATGGCCGGAAGCGGCGAGCAGGGCAATATCGGTCTTATCATGGACGTATACATGGAGATGACCGTAGAGCTCGGCCGTACGAAAAAACAGATCAAAGATATTCTCGGTATGGGAGAAGGTACGATCATAGAGCTCGACAAGCTTGCAGGGGAGCCGGTCGATATCCTTGTCAATCACAAGCCGATCGCAAAGGGCGAAGTCGTCGTCATCGACGAAAACTTCGGCGTGCGCGTTACCGAAATTCTGTCTTCGCTTGAGAGGGTGACGGAACTGCGCTGATAATTTTACAGGGTGGGGGAACAGTTGCAATACTCGAAATTATTAAAAACGGCGGTGTTTTCGTTTTTGCTGGTCGCCGTATCTTTTCCGCCGTATGCGCAAACGCAGGTGACCGAAAATACGCGCATCGAGCGGGCTGAAAGTGCGCCCGTCGACGAATCTTCTTTTCCTATAACGGATCCCGCGCTTTCGCCGTCCGCAGCCGAACGGCCGTCTTCGACGCTTTGGCTTTTTATCCGCATGATCCTTGTTCTCGCCGTCGTCGTCGCGTGCGTGTATGCGGTCGTCTATCTCATGAAGCGCAGTATGAACAAAGACGTCGGGGAAGGCGACCAATTTTTGCGCGTCGTATCTTCCGTATCGATCGCGCCCGGAAAATCGGTGCACGTCGTTTCGCTCCTCGACGATAAAGCGTATTTGATCGGAGTTACCGACAATGCGGTCAACCTCATCGGTGAGGTTACCGATAAAGAGACGATTCACGCGATGAATCTCTATGCGGACACCCGCCAAAACGTAAAGAGACCGAGGAACTTCGGCGATATCCTTTCGATTTTTATGCCGCAGGGAGCGAAAAAAGGCGAAAGCGTTTTCAGCGGCGACGGCGATAAAGCGCGCGATATGCTTCGGGCGCAGAGAAGCCGTCTCGATTCGGAAAACTGATATGAGCGCGTCATCTATTTGTGCAGGAAAAAAAATATATCGGATGCGGACGGTGCGCATCGTCCGTGCGGCGGTCGTCCTTGCTTGTCTTTTATGCGGTGCGGAGCTTTCCGCTCAGCAAAATAATAATTTTCCCGAACGGTCTGCGAGGGGTACGACGGAGATGAATCGCAATGTGCGGAATCCTGTCGTGCCGAACGTCGGTATAACCCTTACGCAGCCTCAAACGGGCAGAGAAGTCGCGTTTTCGGTACAAGTACTCCTTTTGCTTACGGTGCTCACGCTTGCGCCGAGCATTTTGATTTTAACGACGTGCTTTTTGCGTTTTTCGATCGTCCTCGATTTTATTAAACGAGCCCTCTCTCTGCAGCAAGTGCCGCCGACGGCCGTACTCAACGGAATCGCGTTTTTTATGACGATTTTTGTCATGTGGCCGACTTTTACGAAGGTGTACGACAATTCGTTCCGTCCGCTTTCGAGCGGAGAGATCGGCGTCGAAGAAGCGTACCGTGAAGCCGAAGCTCCGATGCGCATTTTTATGTATACGCAGATGGCCGAAGATACGAGTTCCATTTCCCTTTTTATGTCCATGGCGAGAATGGATCGGCCGAATACGCTCGCCGACGTTCCGACGCATATCCTCGTGCCCGCTTACATTTTGCACGAGCTTACCGTCGCGTTTAAAATAGGCGTGCTGCTTTACATTCCGTTTATCATCATCGATATGGTCGTTGCGAGCATCCTCATGTCCATGGGCATGATGATGTTGCCGCCGGTGCAGATTTCGATGCCCTTTAAACTGATGCTCTTCGTCCTCGTCGACGGATGGGGACTTTTGACGCAGCAGCTTTTCGTTTCCGTTTTGCGTTGAGGAGGATGATAAAAAGCGATGTCGATCGGTCAGCTTGTGAATTTAATCCGCGGCGGCGTATTTGAAATTTTTATCCTCGCATCTCCCGTGCTCGGAGCAGCTCTCCTTGTCGGACTTGTCGTTGCGATTTTTCAAGCGACGACGTCGATTCAAGAACAGACGCTGACGTTTTTGCCGAAAGTTTTGACAATCCTTGCGGCTTTGGCGCTCCTCGGCGGTTGGATGTTTACGCATCTCAGAAATTATACGGTTTCTCTTTTTAATCTCATACCGCTTATGGCGCGTTAGAGATAAGGACGAAAGCGGTGATCGATCGTATCGTAAGTCATGCGCCGATATTTTTGCTCATTGCCGTGCGCTGTTTTGCGCTTTTGATGACGCTGCCGCTTTTTTCGATGCGCTCGGTGCCGAGGACGGCGAAGATAGCGCTTGCAGGTTATATGGCATACGCCCTCGTTCCGCACGTCGATTTTTCGTCTTACGCTCCGTATATTTCATCGAGCGGTCTCTTCGATCTGTCATACGCGTTTTTACTTGCGGGAGAAGCGATGATCGGACTCATCATCGGTTTTTTTATCACCATTCTCTTTTCCGCGTTCAGCACCGCCGGTCAATTTTTCGCGTTTCAAATGGGCTTGAGCGCATCCGAAGTGTACGACGCGCTCGCGCAAATCGAAAACCCGCTTATGGGGCAGTATTTGAATCTCGTCGCAATGCTGCTTTTTTTGCAGAGCAAGTGGTTCCAAAAACTGTTTTTGCGCGGACTGGTTTCAAGCTTTGCATCGATGAACGTGTTTGCCCTCCTCGAAGCGAAAGAACGCGTCGTGCGATTTTTGGTCGGAAGTCTTACCGAGCTTTTTTCGGCTTCTCTCGTCATCGCGCTTCCGCTTATGGGAACGCTTTTGCTCATCAATATCTGCATGGGGATCCTTGCGCGTGCGGCTCCTCAAATGAATCTTTTGTCCGAAGGGTTTGCGCTTCTTTTGCTCACGTCGTTTTTCGTCATCGCTGTGCTTATGCCTCAGCTTTGCGATTTTTTCGAACGTTCGTTCAATGCGGGCATCACGTCGCTTATTACAATCATATCGGGAGGCTCTTCGTGAACGATGTGCTTCCCGTACCGCCGTATCTCTGTATCGACCTTCAGTGGTTCGCCGCGGAAGACGAAGGCAGAACCGAAGAGGCGTCGGAATACAAGCTTGAAAAAGCGAGAAAGGAAGGCCGCGTCGCAAAAAGCGCCGAACTCAACAGCGCTTTTGTCATGCTTTTGTGCGTGGTGCTCCTTATCGTCTTTGCTCCTTCGATGCTGAAAGAATGCGCGGGGATTTTTCGTTATTATTTTTCATGCTGCGCTTCATCGAGCGTAAACGATCCCGCGATCGCGCGCGCTTTTTATTATTTTTTTTTGCGTCTCGTTCTGCCGATCGGCATTATCGGCATTGTCGGCGGAGTTGCGGGAAATATCATCCAAAACCGCAGCTTTATCTTTACGACGAAAACGATAGAGCCGAAGTTTCAAAAAATCGTTCCGAACTTCGTTCAGTATTTCCGCAACACGCTTTTTTCGCTGCGCGGGCTTTTTAATGTCGCGAAATCGCTCGGCAAAGTGGCCGTCATTTCGATACTCGCTTTTATGCTGCTCAAGCGCGACGTTCCGATTCTCATGCTTGAAATTCAAAACGGAAGCATCGGCATGGCGATCCGCCGCATCGGCGTTATGAGTGCGGAAATTTTAATAATGGCGAGCGTTGTCTTTCTCATCATCGCGATTCCCGATTATTTCGTGCAGAGGCATGAATTCATGGAACAGATGAAGATGACAAAGCAGGAAGTAAAAGAAGAATACAAAGAATTGGAAGGTGATTCCGAAACAAAAAACAGACTGCAGCAGGCTCAGCGCGCCATCCTTCAGCAGAATATGCCGCAGGCTGTCAGGGAATCAGACGTCGTCATTACGAACCCGACTCACTTTGCCGTTGCGCTGAAATACGATGCGGCAGCCGGTTACGAAGCTCCGCGCGTTACGGCGAAGGGCGAAGACGAAGCAGCGTTTTCCATGCGCAGGATAGCCGAAGAAAACGGCGTGCCCGTCGTGGAAAACCGCCCCGTCGCGCGCGGTCTCTATGCAAACACGGATGTTGGTGATATAATACCGGAAGAATACTTTAGAATTATTGCCGATATCTATGCTCACGTTATGAATTTGCATAAGCGGCTTTAGTAGGCGGGTGGGGACTGATGCCTGATGAAGCAAGACGAATTTCAAATCAAAGCATTTTAAATTTTTTGCAGCGCAATATCGTCGGCGTCGCAGTCGTCGTAGTAGCGCTTTTTCTCGTCATACCGATGCCTCGCATCCTCATCGATTTTTCGATGGCGCTCAATATCGCGTTTTCGATCGTCGTTCTGCTCATCGTCATGTATACGCCCCGCGCGACGAATTTCATAACATTCCCGCGCGTGCTTTTGTTTATGACGCTTTTCGGGCTCGGTATCAATATTTCATCGACGCGCCTCATCCTCGCGAATCCCGTAAACCCCGCAGGGCTTTCGAAAAGTCAAAGCGCTATGGTGCAGGCATTTGCGAATATCGTCACCGGCGGAGGCGCGGGTGCGACGCCTGTCGTCATCGGCTTTGTGATTTTTATTATTTTGATCGTCGTGCAGGTCGTCGTCATCACAAAAGGGGCCACTCGCGTATCGGAAGTCGCCGCGCGGTTTTCGCTCGATTCCATGAGTACGAAAAAATTCGACATCGGCAATCGTCTCAACAGCGGCATCATAACGGAAGAAGAAGCGCAAAAAGAACAGGAAGAGCTCGATCGTTCGGTCGATTTTTATTCGACGATGGACGGCGCTTCGAAATTCGTTTCGGGCAACGTCAAAGCAGGCATCTTTATCACGGCGATAAACATATTCGGCGGATTCGCCGTCGGTATGGCGATCAACCGCATGTCGGCGGGAGACGCGCTTTTATCTTATGCGAAGCTTACGATCGGCGACGGTCTTATGTCGCAGATCCCTTCTCTCATGCTTTCGTTTGCGACCGGTCTCATCGTTACGGGAAGCAGCACCGACGAAGCTTTCGATAAGCAGCTTTCGAAAAACTTTACGGTCGACGGGCACATCTACGAAATCGTCGGAGCGGCTCTCGCGTTTATGGGGATTGCGTTTATCGGAAACGGTGCGGGAGCGACGGTGCTTTTGATTTTGCTCGGAGCTTTTTTCTTTTTTATGGGATACCGTATTGCAGCTTCTCAAGTGCGCGAAAAAGCGCAGGCTGCCGCCGCTACGGCAAAAGAAAAGACGGGCGGCACGAGTCCTTCGGATGCAGCGGCGATAGCACCTCTCGATACCTTGTCTCTCGAACTCGGCTATGCGCTCATTCCGCTCGTCGATAAAGAAAAAGGCGCGGAACTTCTCGAGCGGATTACGCGCATACGGCACGAAGCCGCTCTCGATATGGGACTCATCGTTCCTCCGATCCGCATCGTCGACAACATGACGCTCGATCCGAACGAATACAGTTTTAAAATCCGCGGCATCGAAGCGGGAAGAAGTACGATCAGACTCGGTTACTATATGTGCATGAATACCGGTACGGTAACCGAAGAGCTGCAGGGGGAAAAAACGAAAGATCCGGCTTTCGGTATGAATGCGATTTGGCTGCCGGAAGAAAAGCGGGCTGAAGCCGAACGGAACGGCTATACCGTCGTCGATCCTCCGACGATCATTGCGACGCATTTGACGGAAATTATTAAAGCGCATGCGTCGGAAATCATCGGCCGGCAGGAAGTGTCGAGGATCATAAACAATATCAAAGAAACGAATCCTGTCGTCGTCGACGAAGTGCTCAACAGCGAAAAATGCAAATTCACCTACGGCGATATCGAAAAGGTTTTGAAGATGCTTTTACAGGAGCGCGTGTCCATACGCAACATCGTCGTCATCCTCGAAACGCTCGCGAACTTCGGACCTATCACGCACAACGCGTGGGATCTTGCGGAAAAAGTGCGCGAAGCTCTCGGACTTCAGATATGCAAACAGTATGCCGACGAAGACAATACGCTTCGCGTTATGAGCTTGTCTCAGGACTTGTCGCAGCTCCTGCTCGATCACACGGCAAAGGGCGGGGGCACGGAGCCCTTCGTCGCCCTCGATCCGGTCGATTTGCGGATATGGGAGCGTGCGATACACGGCGGCTATAACGCGCTTCGAAGCAAGGGCTGGCTTCCGATCGTTATGTGTTCGTCTATGGTGCGCCGTCTTGTGTGGAATATGACGAACCGGGAAATGCCCGACATCATCGTCATTTCCGACAGAGAAATAATCGCCGCCGGCAGAAGCATAAAAGTCGAAGTACTCGGGGAAATCGCAGAAGATAAAGCAGGAGTGACGATACAGAATGTATAGCGCAGAAAGACGTGATATGCCCGTATTGAAGATAACGGGGCGGACGCTCGACGAATGCAAAGCGAAGCTGTTTGAAAAATTCAATAACGAGTATACGATCTGCGGAAAACGCACGATGCTCAAAGGCGGATTTTTCGGCATCGGACAAAAAGAAGTCGTCGAAGTTTCTTACACGGTAGACCGCGAAGAGGATGTGCAAAAAAATACGGCCGCATATACGACAAAGCTTTCATCCGGAGACGGAACGGATGCGCTCGATGCGGCTGCCGCGTTCAATAAAACCAAAGACGATCTTTTACGCGCGGTCCAGGTGACGGCGATCAATACCCGTCTCTCCCAAATGGAAGATACTATTTCGAAGCAGCTGAAAAATATTTCATTCGCTTCTTCGGAAAAGCATCCGTCGATCAAAAAAATCGAAAGTCTTTTGGAAGAAAACGAATTTACGTTTTCGTACATCAACGGGATAACCGAAAAACTGCAATCGAATTTTACGCTCGATGCGCTCGACGATTTTAAAGCCGTAGAACGCAAAGTCGTCGATTGGATCGGAAAGACGATTTCGATCGCGCCGGAAAAAATCCAGCGACCGCCGCACGTCGTCGTTATCGTAGGTCCCACGGGAGTCGGGAAAACGACGACGCTCGTAAAACTTGCGACGAAGATGGTGAGCGAAGCGAAGAGAGAAGAGCGGAGAATTCCGTCGTTCGCGTTTATCACGACCGACACGATGCGCGTCGGAGCCTACGAGCAGCTCGCTTCTTACAGCACGATCTTTGAAACGGAGCTCGAAAAAGCGGAAACGGTCGAAGATTTAAAAAAGCTCTACGACGAAAAGCGCGAAAATCTCGACGTGATTTTTATCGATACGAGCGGCTACAGCCCGAACGATACCGAAAACATCGGCAAGATGAAAGCCGTTCTCGACGTGCGCGGAATGAAACCCGACATACACCTCGCCGTCGCCGCTTCTACGAAAGCGAAAGATTTGGCGAATATCATGCAAAATTACGAGCAGTTCGGATACAATTCCGTCATCGTGACGAAGTGCGACGAATCGAAGCAATACGGAAATATCATCAGCGTACTCCACGAAAAAAACAAAAAAATTTCATACATCGCCGACGGACAAAAAGTCGTGCGGGACATCCACCGTGCGGACGTCGTTCAGTTTCTCATCAGGCTTTCGGGCTTCGATGTGGATCGCGTGCATATTGAAGATGAATTTGGAGAATAAAATATGGAAGAACAGGCAGAAGGTTTGCGTGAATTGATGAAAGACAGTACTCATGAAAAAAAACGGACATCTTCGGCAAAAGATGCGCACAAAACGCGCATCCTTGCGATCACGAGCGGCAAAGGCGGTGTCGGTAAATCGAACATAGCCGTAAATATGGCTATAGCCTATGCTCAGATCGGCAAGCGCGTCATTTTGATCGACGGAGATCTCGGTATGGCGAATATCAACGTACTGCTCAATCAAGTGCCGCCGTACAATCTCATGCACGTCATCGACAAAAAAAAGACGATGAAAGAGATCATCCTCGATACCGAATTCAATATCAAATTCATCGCAGGCGCAAACGGGCTTTCAAAAATCGCAAACCTCTCCGTCAAAGAGCTCGAAGATTTTGCAAAACAGTTCGCGTCTCTCGGTTCCGCCGATATCATCATCATCGATACGGGCGCGGGCATCACGAATAATGTTTTGCAGTTCGTCGCCGCCGCCGATGAAGTGTACGTCGTTACGACGCCCGAGCCGACGGCGATCACCGATGCATACGGCATTATTAAAATCATCACGACGGAAATAGTCGAGCATCCGGTCAACTTAAAGCTGCTCGTAAACCGGGCGCATTCGGCGGACGAGGGTAAGCGCATTTCCGAGCGTATTATCACGATCGTGAGCCAGTTTTTGAATTATAAAGTCGATTATATCGGCTTCGTATACGACGATCCGGTCGTACAGGCTTCCGTTATCCGGCAAAAACCCTTTATCGTCATCAACCCGACGTCGAAGCCTGCAATGTGCATCAAGCACATCGTCGGCCGCATCGAAAAAACGGAACCGGCGGAAAACGAAGGCGTATCGAACTTTTTGAAAAAGTTTTTGCGCAGAAAGCACTGAGCATACAGCTTTGAAAACGGAGAATGCAGGGTGCACGCGGGATTTTGTCCGTGTGCGTTTCGGATACGAACGGTAAAGGCGAGCGGCGCGTGCGGTCGAAAAAAATATGCGGTGCGTGCGCGGTCATGAAGAAGCGGCATTGTATTTTTATTATTTTATGGTATATAATATAATAAAAGTTTTTAGGGAGGTGTGGTGAAGCAGGTTCGGTTTATCGCAGGTTTTGCTCTTGCAGGCTTCCTCGTCTCTTTTTTCTTCGGCTTTTTTTCTCGCGGCGGTATCGGACGCATACTGCTCTTTGCTTTTATATTTGCCGCGGTGTTTGTCCTCGTGGGATTTGTCGTGCAGTTTATCGGTACGACGTTTTTGAATATCGACGCGTCGGCTGGCGGTGCGGGGGCGTCGGCGCACGGTACAACGGGAGGCAATGTCGATATCGTTGTGCAGGATGAAGAACTCCCGACCGAAGACGGTTCTCCTGAATTTTATGTCGGTGAAAATCACCAGATGCTGAACAAAGAGGATTATTCGGGCGGAGAAAAAGAAGGGCGCTTTGCCGGCGCTTCGGACGGGACTATCGATACGATTTATGCGTCGGACGGCGGGGATTCGCCGAACGGACGAGCGGATCAGTCGGATGACGGTTTTGTTCCGGTTCAGTTATATGAGAATGCCCGGACGGTTTCGGGAAAAGAAGCGGGCAGCGATTC
Organism: Treponema socranskii subsp. paredis ATCC 35535; assembly: GCA_000413015.1. Lineage (GTDB taxonomy): Bacteria > Spirochaetota > Spirochaetia > Treponematales > Treponemataceae > Treponema_D > Treponema_D paredis. Next base: position 711,656 of record KE332515.1, on the reverse strand, counting down.
GGACGACGGTTTTTCGCTCAAAGACGATACGCTCGACGACTTGCCCGATCTCGAAGATTTGACTCCGTCCGGAGAAATCGTCGAAGACACCGTTTTTTCAGCCGCTTCGGATAAACCCAAAAAATCCGATAAGGCGAGTAAATACAGTGAAAAGGATACGACGCTTATGGCTAAGGCGATAAGCACTGCGCTTGCAAAGGATAACGAAACTTAATATAAGGTGCATACTATGGCAGACCCGGTAAACGACGAAAAAGAAGAAGACAGACTCTGGGAAGAATACCGAAAGACGAAATCGCAGGCACTGCGCGACGCGTTTATACGGCAGTATATGCCGCTTGTAAAATATGTTGCGGGAAAGGTGTCCGTCGGTATGCCCGGCAGCGTCGAATTCGACGATCTCGTCGGTTTCGGGCAATTCGGTCTGCTCGACGCGATCGAAAAATACGATCCGTCGAAAAACGTCAAATTTAAAACATACGCCGTCACTCGGATTCGCGGCGCGATTTTCGACGAGCTCAGACAAATCGATTGGGTACCGCGTTCCGTGCGGCAAAAATCCCGTGAAATAGAAGATGCTATCAATACGCTCGAAGCGCGGCTCGGACGGACGGCAAGCGATGCGGAAATTGCGGAATCGCTCGGCGTAAGCGAAGACGATTATCACCGCATCATCATGAAAGTGTCGGGAACGAGTGTCCTCTCTTTGAGTGATGTATGGCACGGAGGGGACGATTCCGCGAACACGTCGATCGGAGACAGTATCGAATCTCCGTCGAGCATGAACCCCGATGCGATCGTCGAACGCGAAGAGATTAAAAGAGTTATCGTGCAGGCCATCAACGAATTGCCGGAAAAAGAAAAGATGGTCATCGTTTTGTATTATCACGAAGATTTGACATTTAAAGAAATCGGACAAGTGCTCAACGTAAGCGAATCGCGCATTTCCCAGCTGCATACGAAAGCGAATCTCAGAATGCGCGCGAAGTTGACGAATCTCAGGAAAGGAATCATGTGATGGTATCGCTCGAGAAAATACGTGCGGATATGCAGCATCTCTTGGAACGCGACAAGCAGCTGCACAACGTCGACGTCCATGCCGAAAGCATCGATGAAGCGCTCGCCGATGCCGCCGTCCAGCTCGACACGAAAGCCGCCGATCTCGAATACGAAGTCATCGAAAAGGGAAGCAGCGGTTTTCTCGGTTTCGGAAAAAAACCGTGGCGGCTTCGCATCTATGAAAATCCGAATACCGTTCATGTAAAACGGAAGTCGGCAAAGGACGATCTTTTCGGAGAGGATGAGGAATCGACCCAAGAAAAAATAATCGACAGAGACGGCGCGTATTATGTCCGTCACTTCGGCGACAGGATCATGCTCAAAGTGCTGCTTCCTTCGGGAGCGGGAAAAGCCGTTGACGGCAAAGACGTGATGACAGCTCTTACGCGGCCGGATACGGTTTCTGTGGAAGACGATCTTGTAAAAAAATATATCAGACAGGGTACGGCCGGTCACTATGAAGAAGTCGGCACCTACAAGCACATAGCCGCCGGAGACGCGAGCGTTTCGGTGAGCATTTCAAGCGACGAAATGAAAGCGGAAATCGTCGCGTCCGCCCCTTCGATGAGCGGCGCCGACGTTTCTTATTCGATGATCGAACGTGCGCTCCGCGCTCAAGGCGTCGTCACGGGATTTGAAGAAGATAAAATCGAAGCTTTTGTCGACGATCCCGTCTACGAAACTCCGTATGAAGTCGCTGCAGGCACTCCCGCTCAGGACGGGAGGGACGCGTATATAGCGTACGATTTCGAAACGGATCCGAAAAAGCTGCGCGCTACGGAATCTGCGACGGGGCAGGTCGATTTTAAAGAGCTGAACCTCATTCAAAACGTCATCAAAGGCGGACGTCTTGCACAAAAAATTCCCGCCGAGCGCGGCAAGCCCGGTAAAACGCTTTTGGGACGCTATACCGAAGCGAAAAACGGAAAGGATATACCGATCCCGCTCGGACAAAACGTTTCTCTCGCTTCCGACGGTATGACGGTCATTGCCGATACCGACGGACAGGTTATGCTCTTTGCAGGAAAGATTACGGTGGAACCCGTACTTCAGCTTATGAGCGTCAACATCAAAACGGGAAACATCAAATTCCTCGGTTCCGTCATCATCCGCGGGAGCGTCGAAGACGGCTTTAACGTCGACGCATCGGGCAATATCGAAGTCGGCGGTACGGTCGGCAACTGCAAAATCAACGCGGGCGGTAATATCATCGTACAGCAGGGTATATTCGGTAAAAACGGCGGAACGCTTAAGAGTAAAAAATCTCTGTGGGCGAAATTCATACAAGCGGCGAAAGTCGAAGTCGACGAATCCGTTATCGTTACCGATAGCATTATGAATTCGGAAGTCATGGCGATGAAAAACATCGTTTTGACCGGAAAAAAAGCGCAGATCATGGGCGGACATTTGTTTGCGACGGAAGAGATTTCCGCAAAGAGTATCGGTTCTCCGGGAGGGGGAGCGGAAACGATACTCGAAGTGGGATTCGATCCGCGGGCAAAACAACGCCTCGACAGTCTGCAGGAAAAGCAGAGTGCGCTTGTCAAAGAACTTGAAAATCTCGAACTCGATATTTCGACGCTCGAAAATCAAAAAAAGATTCGCCGCTCGCTTCCGAAAGAAAAAGAAGACAACCTTACGAAACTCAAAGACCGCAAAGCGCAGATCGATTCGGAATCGGCGGAGATGACCGAAGAGATTCAGTCGCTGCAGGAGCATTTGCGCGAATTGAAAGCGGTCGGAAAAGTGAAAGCCTCGGGAACGGTATATGCAGGTGTAAAAATCTACGTGCGCGACGTACTCGACGAAGTGCATAACGAAGTGTCGGGCGTAACGTTCTATTTCGATAACAATTTCGTCAAGCGCGGCAAATACGAAGCCGCTTCCAAAGTAAAGGGACCCGATGGCTATACAACCAATTGACCTTCAGACGATGTATTCTCAAATGGCGAATATTGCGCAAAACGCCGCGCAAGCCCAAGACGGCGGTAAATTCGCCGAAGCGATGCAGCAGCAAAATATCGTCCGCGAGAATTTGGAAGAAGCCGAACGTGTCTCCCGTCCCGCATCAGACGAATCGGAAGCCCAATCGCGCGCCGTAAAAAACAACGGCTCTTCTCCTTCTCACGGTGAGAGTGAAGAAAGCGGCAAAGGCGGAGAGCGCGAAAAAAAACACGAAGGGCGCGAGCGTGCCGTACGGGAATCCTATATCGGCCAGCACATAGATATTACGAGGTAAGCGTGCCGGCAGTATTATTTGCGATCGTTGCGATCAATGTCGCTCTGTGGATCGTTTTTATCGTCCGTTTTAAACGTCTCTTTTCGGTCGACGACGTCATCGAAAAGGCGAGAGCCGAAATGGACAATATACTTCGCGACATCAACAACAATACCGTCCGCGCGATCGATATCATCGAAGACAGAAAAAAGCAGCTGGATCGCCTCATCGAAGAAGCCGACAGAAGAATTGCGCTTGCGCAAAGCGAAGAAGTGAAAAAAAAATCGTTGTCCGCTCTCCGCGATACGCTTGAAAAAAAGACGGTACCCGAAGTCTCTCGCCGCGCCGCGAATACTTACAAAAAAAATGTTCCTCGTTCCAGGCCTTCCCCCGACGCGTCCTATGCCGTAACGGGAGAAGGGGAAGCGCTTTCGGAAATGCAGCATTCGCTTTTCGACGACAAACAAAAAGAAGTGAGCACAAAGGCCGAGATGAACGTGATGGGCGACGGATCGTCGTACGCGAAAGTGCCGGTTATAAAACCCGACGTGTATTTTTCGGAAACCCCCGTGGTGCCGAAAAAGAATTTCGCGAAGCAAGTGCTCGAAATGTCGGAAATGGGACTTACGATAGAGCAAATCGCAAAACAGCTTTCATGTTCGAAAACCGAAGTGCAGATGATACTCGATATGCAATAGTGAACTTCTGAAAATTTTTATGGGAGAAGTTATGAAAATAACGGCGCAAAATTTCGGCGTGCTTTCCGACGGAACAAAGGTTTCGCTTTTTACCGTCAAAAACAAGCGCATGTCTTTTTCCGTTACGGATTACGGCTGCAGGATTACGAGCATCGTGCTGCGCGATTCTGACGGCAGCGAAACCGACGTCGTACTCGGTTATTCGACGCTCGAAGGTTATATTTACGATACGAGCTATTTCGGCGCTTTTGTCGGGCGTTTTGCGAACAGAATTAAAAATGCTTCATTTACGCTTGACGGCAAACGCTGTACGCTCGATAAAAACGACGGGCGCAATATGCTGCACGGAGGTTTTGACGGCTGGGATAAAAAAGTGTGGAAAGCGAAAACCGTTTCGACCGAAAGAGGCGCGGGAGTCGAGTTTATGCGCGTTTCGAAAGACGGCGAGCAGGGCTTTCCCGGAAACATGCGCGTAAAAGTGCGTTACATCCTCGACGAAAAAAACAATCTTACATGCCGTTATACGGCATCGACAGATAAAGCCTGTCCCGTAAATTTCACCAATCATTCGTATTTTAATCTTGCGGGGAAAGGCACGATCGAAAATCATGTTTTAAAACTGGACTGTCCTTCTTATCTTGAAACTACGAGCGCTTTGATTCCGACCGGAAAAATTATTTCCGTAAAGGATACGCCTTACGATTTTTTGAAAGAAAAACGCATCGGCCGCGATATTAAAAAAACGGGGACGGGTTACGATGACTGCTTTGTCACGAGAGTCTACGACGGAAAAAACGGAAGCGCCGGCGTTCCCCGATCGGCTGAAAAAATAATCCGAGTTGCACAATTGTGCGATCCCGAATCGGGCAGGGCGATGACGGTCGACACGAATGCGGAAGGCATACAGTTTTATACCGGCAATATGCTGAAAGCCGTACGCGGCAAAAACGGGCGCATCTACGGCAAGCACGCAGCTCTCTGCCTCGAAACCGAGTGCTTTCCCGATTCGCCGAACATCGCTCATTTTCCGTCCTGCGTTTTGCTTCCCGGGAAAAAATACGAATCGATTACCGTCTACGGATTCCGATGGTAAAAGGACGGAACGAGGGCAGTAAACGTTCCGCACAAATAAAAGTGAAATGATGAATAAAAGTCTCGGGCGGGGGCATTGTATTAAATTGCTTTTGACGGTATGATTATATATCGTTTATTTTTACCGAGACAGCGAGGGTTGTATGGATGTCCAGTTGCAGGAATTGATCGACAAAATAAAAAAAGACGGAGTGGCGAGCGCGGAAGCTTCTGCTGCCGAAATACTCGCCGACGCCGAAAAAAAAGCGCGAGCCGTCGTTTCCGATGCGGAGCAAAAAGCCGAAGGCATCATCAAAAATGCAAAAGCCGAAACGGAGCGCATGGAAAAAGCGAGCGAAGACGCTATAGCACAGGCGGGACGCAATATGATTTTATCGTTCCGCGATTCCCTCACCGCCGAACTCGACAGAATTATTAAGACTGAAACGGCGAAAGCGTATTCGAAAGATATGCTCGCAAATCTTATTCCCGAAACGGTAAAAGCGTGGACAAAGCATACCGATGCGAAAGAGCTTTCCGTTTTGCTTTCCGAAAAGGATTTGAAAGAACTCGAATCCGCTCTTACGTCCGCGCTCAAAGACGAAATCGCAAAGGGGCTCGTACTCAAAAGCGATAAAACGCTCGCGGCCGGTTTCAGGATCGGAGTTAAAGACGGCAGAGCGTTTTACGATTATTCTTCCGATTCCCTTGCCGAATTGTTCGCAGCCTACGTCAATCCGCGCACTGCAGCCATCTTAAAAGGCGCCGTTCAAGGGACAAACGAGTGAAGCAGTATTATCTCGTTTCGCAGCTGCCCGACATTTCAAACGCCGAGCGATCGCTTGCGATAACGGAAAGCTATTACCGCGATCTGTGTTCGCGCTTTCTTTCGAAAGCGGAAATCGAAGTTTTAAACGGATTGTCGCTCGTTCCGCCGAAAGAGCCGGAACCGACGGGTTCGAAATTTCTCGATGCGTGGTACGACAGAGAGCGGAGTCTCCGCTTTGCACTTGCGCAAGTCCGCGCGCAAAAAATGAAGCGCGATGCGCAGCAAGTACCGCCGTCGTGTACGGCCGACATCATGCAGGCTGCCCGCACCGCAGTCGGTATGGACAGTCCTCTTTCTGCGGAAAAGTTTTTATACGAATACCGTACAAGCGTGCTCGACAATCTTCGTCCTTTGGACAGCTTTTCCGTCGATGCCGTCTACGAGTACGGCATACGGCTTTTGCTCACTGCGCGCATGAAAAAATTCAATAAAGAAGCGGGTACTCTGGCATACCGCAATATGTACGATTCTATACTGGGAGAAACAATATGACGGGTACTAAAGCGAAAGTAGTCGGCGTCAACGGCAACATGGTTTCGATAGCTTTTGACGGCAACGTTTCGATGAACGAAGTCGGCTACGTAAACGTCGAAGGCAAACGGCTCAAAGGCGAAGTCATCCGTATCCGCGGCGACGGCGCTCAAATGCAGATTTACGAAATGACGAACGGCATACGTTCGGGCGATACCGTCGAATTCGACGGCGACCTTTTGTGCGCCGAACTCGGTCCCGGTTTGCTCGGTCAAGTGTACGACGGTTTGCAAAATCCTCTGCCGCTCGTCGCGGAACAGGCGGGCTTTTTTCTCGAGCGGGGCGTCTACGTCGCGCCTCTTTCCAAAGCGACGAAGTGGGATTTTACGCCTTCGGCAAAAGTCGGAGATGCCGTATACCGCGGAGATGCAGTCGGCTCGGTTCCCGAAGGCCCCTTTACGCATAAAATCCTCGTACCCTTCGATATGTACGGTTCCTATACCGTAAAGAAAATCGCACCTGCGGGATCGTACACGATTCAAGATGAAATCGCAGTCCTCGAAGACGAAAAGGGCGAATCGCATACGATTACGATGACGTTCAAGTGGCCGGTAAAACGCGCCGTCGATTGCTATGCCGAACGCCTCGCTCCGTCTGACGCGATGGTTACGAAGATACGTCTCATCGATACGTTTTTTCCCGTTGCGCTCGGGGGAACTTATTGCATACCCGGCCCCTTCGGAGCGGGTAAAACGGTTATCCAGCATACGACGAGCCGCAACGCCGAAGTCGATATCGTCATCATCGCAGCCTGCGGCGAGCGTGCGGGCGAAGTTGTCGAAACGATCAAAGATTTTCCGAAGCTCATCGATCCGCGCACCGGAGAGTCGCTCATGAAGCGGACGATCATCATCTGTAATACGTCGTCCATGCCCGTCGCTTCTCGCGAAGCGTCCGTCTATACGAGCGTTACGCTTGCCGAATACTATCGCCAAATGGGTCTCAACGTGCTTTTGCTTGCCGATTCCACTTCTCGCTGGGCGCAGGCTCTGCGCGAAATGAGCGGCCGCCTCGAAGAGATTCCGGGCGAAGAAGCGTTTCCCGCCTATCTCGAATCCTATATCGCAGCCTTTTACGAACGCGCGGGTATCGTGCGCCTGCGCGACGGCAAAACGGGTTCGGTTACGATCGGCGGTACGGTTTCTCCCGCCGGCGGCAACTTCGACGAACCGGTTACGCAGGCGACGCTCAAAGTCGTCGGCGCTTTCCACGGACTCGCGCGCGAGCGGAGCGACGCCCGAAAATACCCCGCGATCGACCCGCTTAATTCGTGGTCGAAATACAAAAGCGTTATCCGCGAAGACTGGGTGGATTTCGCGCGCACGCTTTTTAAGAGCGGACAGGAAGTCAACCAGATGATGAAAGTCATCGGCGAAGAAGGAACGACGACCGAAGATTATATCGAATATTTGAAAAGCGATTTTCTCGATTCGGTGTATTTTCAGCAAAACTCTTTCGACGAAATCGACAATTCGGTCAGCGTCGAACGCCAAACCTATACGCTCGAAAAAGTGCTTCGCATACTCGGATCCGATTTCGATTTGAATTCGAAAGACGACGCGCGCTCTTATTTCAACTCTCTGCGTCAGCTCTTTATCGACTGGAACTATTCGACGTGGAAGGACGACGCGTTCGTTTCTCTCGAAAAAAAGATCGACGAGCTTTACGCGCAAAAAAACGGCAAACTGCAAAAAGAAGCGGCGGCGCTGCTCAAGGACGGTGAATGATATGAATAAAATATATTCGCGAATCGAATCGATCACCGGCAACGTCATCACGGTAAAAGCCGACAATGTCCGCTACGGAGAACTCGCGGAAATCGAAACGAGGTTCGGAAAATCGCTTGCGGAAGTCAATAAAATCGACGGAGAAGTCGTGTCGCTGCAGGTTTTCGCAGGCGGGCGCGGTATTTCCACCGGCGATCACGTTAAATTTCTCGGCCACCAGATGGAAGTGAGTTTCAGCGAAAATCTGCTCGGCCGCATTTTCAACGGCTCCGCATCTCCCCGCGACGCGGGACCTTCTCTTTCGGACAATCTCGTAACGATAGGCGGGCCTTCGGTCAATCCTTCCAAGCGCATTATGGCAAACCGCATGATCCGCACGGGTATCCCGATGATCGATATGTTCAATACGCTCGTCGTTTCGCAAAAGCTGCCGATATTCAGCATTTCGGGAGAACCCTACAACCAGCTGCTTGCGCGCATTGCGATGCAGGCGGAAGTCGACGTCATCGTGCTCGGCGGCATGGGCTTAAAATACGACGATTATCTGTACTTTAAAAATACGCTCGAAAACGGCGGAGCGATGAGCCGCACCGTTATGTTTATCCACACGGCAGCCGACCCGACGGTCGAATGCATGAAAGTGCCCGATTTGAGCCTTGCCGTCGCCGAACAGTTTGCGCTGCAGGGCAAAGACGTGCTCGTCCTTTTGACCGATATGACGAACTTCGCCGATGCGATGAAAGAAATCGCGATCACGCAGGAACAGGTTCCGTCGAACCGCGGTTATCCCGGCGACTTGTACAGTCAGCTCGCTTCCCGCTATGAAAAAGCCGTCGACTTCGAAGGCGCGGGATCGGTAACCGTCCTCGCCGTGACGACGATGCCCGGAGACGACGTAACGCATCCCGTACCCGACAATACGGGCTATATCACCGAAGGGCAGTATTATCTCAAGGGCGGCCGCATCGAACCGTTCGGAAGTCTTTCGCGCTTAAAGCAAAACGTCAACGGAAAGACGAGAGACGATCATCGCGCTCTCATGGACGGCATGATACGCCTGTATTCCTCGTATAAAGATACGCTTGAAAAAAAATCGATGGGCTTTATGATGAGCGCATGGGATAACAAGCTCATCAAATACGGCAAAGAATTCGAAGACGAAATGATGGATCTGTCGAAAAACATATCGCTCGAAGACGCCCTCGATTCGGGCTGGAAGATTCTCGCCGACTGTTTCGACAAAGAGGAAACGGGTATAAAAACGGGATTGCTCGATAAGTATTGGCCGAAAAGGGATTAACGTATGGCGAAGATCAAGCTGACGAAAAACGAGCAAAAGATTCAAAAAGATGCGCTGAAAATGTATCAGCGCTATCTTCCGACGCTTACGCTCAAAAAGCAGCAGCTCCAAACCGAAATCCGCGCCATCGATGCAAAAGCGCGTGAAGTGCGCGATGCGCGTAAAGCGCTCGAAAAGGAATTCGACGAATGGATCGCCGTATTTGCCGATGCCGAATCTTTCGGACGCGATACGGTGCGCGTGAGCAATATACGAAAAGGCACGGGCAATATCGCGGGCGTCAAGATTCCGATTTACGAAGGCGCCGATTTTACGAGAGCCGAGTACGATCTCTACGAAACGCCCGTGTGGATCGATATGGCGGCCGATCGCATGGAAAGAGCGCTCGAACTCGATTTGGAAGCGGAAGTGCTCGACGAACAGGTACGTCTCCTTTCGAAAGAGCTTCGTACGACGACGCAGCGCGTCAATCTTTTCGAAAAAGTGAAGATTCCCGAAGCGAAAGAAAATATCAGAAAGATATCCGTATTTCTCGGCGATGAAAGAGTCGCCGCAGTCGTGCGCAGTAAGATATCGAAGCGGAAACTGGAGGCTGAAGCGAAATGATCGTAGCGATGAAAAAAGTTTCCGTCGTCATTCTCGAAAAAGAAAAAAAAGACGCGCTCGAAAAATTGCGTAAGCTCGGCGTCATGCACTTGGAAAGCCTTGAAGGCGAAAGCGAAAAGCTTTCCGCTTTGAAAGAAGATTTTTCATGCGCGCAAAACGCATACGCGATCCTTTCCGAGATAAAAGCGCCGAAGACATCCCGCGCCGAAAACCTCGATGAAGCCGGAATCGCCGAAAAAAGCAAAACGGTTACATCTCTTTTCGAGGAAAAAAAATCGCTCATCGATGCGCTCGGCGCCGACACCGTCGAACTCGAACGCTTTGCAAAGTGGGGCAGCGTCGATCCGGACGATTTCGCCTATCTTTCCGAAAAAGGCATAGCGCTTTCGATGTACGAAATGCCGGCCGATTTATACACTGCTTTGGACGATTCCATCGATACGGTGCTCGTCAATACCGGAAAGCGCGACGTACGATTTTTGCTTATCGGAAAAGAGCGGCCTGAAAATCTTCCGCCCGAAGCTTTTGAAGTGCCGCTTCCGAAAATCGCTACGGAAAAACTTTCCGAGCAAATCGAAGGCAATATAAAACGCATCCGTGAAATAGAAACCGAACTTTCGGCACAGGCGGTGTATGGCCGACAGATCGATTCGTATGCGAAAAAGCTCGCAAAAGAAATCGAATTCGAAAACGTGTATGCGGGTATGGGAAAAGAAAACGAAGGCAAAGAGAGCGATCTCGCATGGCTTTCAGGCTATGTTCCGTCCGACGGCTTTTCCGCTTTGGAAGAGGCGGCAAAACAAAACGGCTGGGCCCTTTCTTCGAGCGAAGTCGAAGAGACCGACGATCCGCCGACAAAGCTTAAAAACAATCCGCTCGTAAGCATCATCTATCCGCTCACCGATTTTCTCGGCACCGTTCCGGGCTACCGCGAATTCGATATTTCAGGATGGTTTTTATTTTTCTTTACGATCTTTTTCGGCATGATTTTCGGAGATGCGGGCTACGGGCTCATTATGCTCGCGCTTGCGCTCGCCGTAACGGTCAAATCGAAGGCTGCAGGCAAAAAAACGAATCCGATGATGAGTCTCCTTGCGCTCCTTTCTTTTTCGACGGTCGTGTGGGGAACGCTCACGTGTACGTGGTTCGGCATCGCAGCCGACAAACTTCCCTCGTGGCTCACTTCTCTTTCGATTCCGCCGATTTCTTCGGCATACGCTTCCCGCTACGACGGCGTGCGGAGCCTTCTTACGACCGATCAAAATCTGCAAGTGTTTTGCTTTACGCTCGCGCTCGTGCAGCTGACGGTCGCGCATATCAAGTGTTTTATAAACGATATACGCTCTCCGAAGTGCATAGGAGACTTGGGGTCCATGCTCATGCTGTGGGGTATGTTTTACATCGTGCTCATGCTCGTCATCAGCGGGGAAATCTTTTCGCTCGATAAAGTCGTGTACGGCGTTCCCGTCGGCAGCGTTTCTCTTGCGCTCGTCGGAGGCGGCTTTTTGATGAGCTTCGTGTTTTCGAATTACGACGGCAGCGTCGCAAGGGCGGTGCTCGAAAGCTGTAAAAACATCATTTCGGTAGTGCTCGGTGTCGTAAACGTGTTTTCGGATATCGTGTCGTATATCCGCCTGTGGGCGGTCGCCTTGGCCGGCAGCGCGATTTCGAGTACGGTCAACACGATGGCGGGCCCGCTTTTGGGACACGCGATTTTCTTTGTCGTCGCCCTCGTCCTGCTCGTAACGGGGCACGGACTCAACGTCGCATTGAACGTGCTTTCGGTTATCGTTCACGGAGTGCGATTGAATACGCTTGAATTTTCGAGCCACCTCGGTATGTCGTGGTCGGGATATAAATATGAGCCGTTCAGAGAAGCGGCGTTATAGGAATAATAGGAGTTGTTATGAATTTGGGAATGCTTGGTGCAGGTGTCGTGATGGGGCTTGCCGCTATCGGAAGCGCGTTCGGAATCGGTATTGCCGGTCAGGGTGCAATCGGTGCATGGAAACGCTGTTACGTAAACAATAAGCCCGCACCTTTTATCCTCACCGTCTTTGCAGGCGCGCCGCTGACGCAGACGATTTACGGATTTCTTTTGACGAGGAGCATCCTCAATTCGGGTAAAAATCCGCTGTTTTTACTCGGACTCGGCGTTGCGGCAGGACTTGCGATGGGCGCGTCTGCCGTCGCTCAGGGACAGGCGGGAGCAGCCGGTTCGGATGCGCTCGGGGAAACGGGCAAAGGCTTTGCGAGCTATATCATGGTCGTCGGTCTTTGCGAAACGGTCGCTCTCTTTGTCATGGCCTTCGGCATCGGTTTTTGCCGATAATCGTTCTTTCGAAAAGTGCGCATGACGAAAAAAGTTTACCTCGGCGGAAACGGTAAAACGGAGCGGATTGCCGTCGGAGGCGATGCTCCCGTTTCGGTACAGACGATGTGGAAAAAATCCATCGTCGGTTTGGATGCCGATTCCGAAAAGCGCACTTTACTCGTAGAAGAAATACACGCACTCAAAGGGATAGGCTGCGACATCGTGCGTTTTGCCGTTCCTGATATGGAAAGCGCGCATGCACTCTGCGCGATAGCCGCCGAATGCACGGTGCCCCTCGTCGCCGATATCCACTTCGACTACCGCCTTGCCCTCGAATGTCTCCGCGGCAACGTCGCCGCGATCAGAATCAACCCTGGCAATATAGGCTCTCGTGAAAACGTCGAAAAGGTCGTCGCTTCGTGCCGCGAAAAAAACGCCGCGATCAGAATCGGCGTCAATGCGGGCAGCTTTCCGAAAGACCTTGCGGCGAAAGTCGAGTCCGCTTCCATGTCGAGAGCGGAAGCGCTTTCCGAAACGGCATCGCGCGAAGCCGCCGTATTCGACGAACTCGGCTTTACGCAGTTTGTCGTCAGCATGAAAGCGTCTTCGGTAAGTGAAACGATCGAAGCGAACGAAGTATTTGCAAAAAAATACGATATACCCCTTCACATCGGAGTGACGGAAGCCGGTCCTCTCATCACCGGCATCGTAAAGAGCACGCTCGCTTTCGGCGCCCTGCTTTCAAAAGGCATAGGAGATACGATCCGCGTAAGCCTTTCATCATCCCCCGAAAACGAAGTGATAGCCGGCCGCGAAATACTTGTAGAATGCGGAAAAAGAGAGGGCGGCGTAAAGCTCATTTCCTGTCCGAGGTGCGGCAGGATCGGATTCGACGTACACGCCTTTGTCGAAAAATGGCAAAGAGAACTTTTGTCGATCGATAAAAACATAAGCGTCGCTGTTATGGGATGCGTCGTAAACGGACCGGGAGAGGGAAAGCACGCGGACTTGGGGATAGCGGGTTCCGGCAATAAAGTCGTCATATTTAAAAAAGGAAAAATAGTGCGAACCGTCGACGCAAAAGATGCCGATAAAGTATTCAGAGAAGAATTGGACACGCTGTAAAACGTATCGGTTGTACTGAGCGAGCGGTCGTTAAACGAAGCACGCTGTTTCAGTGTTTCGATTAATCGTTTTTTTCAATTCCTAACCGGTAGACCTATGAAAAAGATTATTATTGTTTTTTCCGTATTGTTACTGGCGTATTCCTCTTTATGCGCGCAAGTGCGGCCCAAAAAGCCGCGCGATCTTGAGAGCGATATAAAACTGCTTCGTTCTTCGCGCGTCGAATTCGATAACGGAAAGTACGGAGAAGCGCTCCGTCTCGCAAATGAAGCGAAAACCGCTCGGCGGGAACTGTCCGCGTGGGAAGCCGATACGCTTGCGTATGCTTTAAAACCGCGCGAAGTGCAAAAGGCGAACGGCGTACTTTCCGACGTGCTCGCAGTTTTCAAAAAGCGTGAAGACTACGACGCCGTTGAAATCGTCGAGCGTTATGTCGGAAAAAAAACGAATTCGTTTTTTAATAATTCGGCGGACGCCCTCGTCTCCTACGTTTCGACACGCCGCGTTTTTCCCGAAGCCGACAGCCTTATCGGATGCATTTACTTTTTGGAAGGCGAATACGCGCTTGCAAAACAATATCTTTTAAATGCGTGGCAGAGCGCGGAGCTTCTCGACGTTCCCGACGAACGCTGCGATATTTTATATGCGCTTTCCGATATCGCGCTTATTGAAAAGGATTTCGACGGCTATGAAAAAAATTTGCTTCTCATCGTAAGCGGCGACAGTTTATTGAAAAATAAAAGTTTCGAAAGAGCTTTTATGCTTATCGTGCAAAACGGAAAAGCCGGTTCGATGGAAAAATTTTTTACGCTTTTCCGGTCGGAAGATTATACGGCGCTCGATGCGTATTTTAAACTCGCATCGTATTACGGCGAGCACGGTTTTGCCGATAAAGCGCTGAAAGCGTTTGCGCTCGGAACTCTTACCGCTTTTACGAAAATGTACAATACCGTAAAAGCGAGGGATCCCGAATTCGAATATCAAAACCTCGAATCCCTTTTTACGGAAATTACCCGATTTTCCGACATCGTCGATTGGGCATCCGAGAGGCGGATTTGGAAAGGATTTACGGATTTTGCCGACTGTGTACGAAAAGCGGGAAACGAACGATTTGCGTTCGACCTTTATACCGCGATGGCAAAGTCCGTGCCCGACGGCTATTGGAAAAAAAAGGCCGCCCTTGCACTTTCCGATAATTTTAATCCTTAAATCGAAGTGCGGAATTTCGAAAGCCCTTTTTGAAAAAACGCTTTCCTCTCGGCTTTCGAACGCGTTTTTCCGCGATGCGAAAAAGCGAAAAGGGGTAGTGCGATGATTTTAAAAAAGCGGTATACTCGCGCTGTACGTATGTTTTGTATCGTTTTAGGCGTATGTGCGGCTTTGTTTGCCGTCCTGACGCTGCTCGTATACGCATTGCTTTTCCGCCCGACGATTTTTCGCCGTAAACAAAAAACGTCCGATTTTTTTGAAGGCGAAAAAAAACTTGTACCGTATCTTAGCGAACTCCGTGCCGCCGTCGATTCGTTTTCCCTGATGGAAAAGGAAACCGTGTATATCACGTCTTATGACGGTATAAAGCTTGCCGCCCTGTACGTGAGCGCCGAAAACGCGAAAGGAACGGTCATCTGCATGCACGGCTATCACGGAAGTCCTTCGGGAAACTTTTCCCTTGCCGTACGATTTTTTCGTCAGCGAGGCTGGAATGTTTTGCTTCCGTACCAGAGGGCACACGGGGAGAGCTGCGGAACATATCTTACGTTCGGCATAAAAGAGCGCTTCGATTGCCGCGATTGGACTGCGGCAGCCGATCGGAAAAACGGCGGGGCGCTGCCGATCATCCTTTACGGCGTTTCAATGGGAGCATCTACGGTACTCATGGCCTCCGGTACGGAGCTTTCCGAAAACGTTGCGTTTATCATCGCAGACTGCGGCTATACTTCCGCGCGCGATGAAATCGCTCATGTGCTCAAAACTTCATACCGCTTGCCGATTTCTCCGACGCTCGCGATTTCCGATATGCTTGCCCGCTCGATCGCAGGTTTCGGCTTGAGCGAATATTCGACGCTTGATGCGCTTGCCGAAAATAAAATCCCCGTGCTTTTTATACACGGGGATGCGGATACTTTCGTGCCTCCGTATATGTCGGAAAAAAATTACGAAGCGTGCTCGGCTCCGAAAGAGCTGCTCATTGTAAAAGGTTCTCCTCATGCGGCCAATTATGTACTCGGTAAAAAGGAGTACGAAAAAAAGATAATGGAATTTATGGACAAATACGCCGTAAAAAAAGTTCAAGGATAAAAAGATGAATATGAGTCGAATTATCGAAGATGTAAAAAATACCGTCAATCAATTGCTTTCGGCGGCGGAATTGAAAACCGGAAGTATCCTTGTCGTCGGATGTTCTTCGAGCGAAATTCTCGGAAACAAAATCGGAACGGCTTCGAGCGAAGATACGGGAAGGGAAGTCTTTAAAGCGATATACGATATCGTTCGTCCGAGCGGCATATTCCTTGCAGCGCAGTGCTGTGAACATTTGAACCGCGCGCTTGTCATTGAAGAAGCTTGCCTCGAAAAATACGGTTATGAGAGGGTTTCCGTCGTTCCGTGGATTCACGCCGGCGGATCGTTTGCGTCGGCGGCGTACCGTATGTTTGAAAAGCCCGCCGTTACCGAGCATATAAAAGCCGATGCCGGAATCGACATCGGCGATACGCTTATCGGCATG
This sequence comes from Treponema socranskii subsp. paredis ATCC 35535, assembly GCA_000413015.1. GTDB lineage: Bacteria > Spirochaetota > Spirochaetia > Treponematales > Treponemataceae > Treponema_D > Treponema_D paredis. The sequence goes on along the minus strand of KE332515.1, from coordinate 695,453 downwards.
CATTTGCGCGATGTGGCCGTTCCCGTCCGCATCGAACAAAAAAGCATAGGATCCGCACACATCGTATGCGCGCGCACTCGTCCGCGTCTTATCGGCGGAGAGCGGGCACGCTATACTCTTTTGCCGTGATTTTCAAAACGATTTATTGTTTTTGAAACGAATCTTTTCCGACTCCGCACAGCGGGCATACCCAATCGTCGGGGATGTCTTCCCACTTTGTGCCCGGCGCTATGCCGCCGTCGGGATCGCCTTTTGCCGGGTCGTATACGTACCCGCATACGGTGCATTCGTATTTGTCCATAGCTACGCTCCTTAAGATTGCGTTGTACCGCATCTTTGTAAAATTCTTGCAGATCGCTCTGCAATACTTATACTATATCGATATATTTTAAAATCGTCAAATAAAATCGTTTTGTATGCATGAGAGTTTTCGGCGTACTCGAATCGTATAAAAATCGAAATACGGAAAATATCGAAAATTTTTCGGCCGTTTCATACTTCCGCCACTAGAAAAATCGGAGAAAAGAGATTAGAATAAAAGCAGTTGCCAAAAGTCGAATTTTTACGGATATCCTTCAGGAGGTTGTATGAACAAGGTTATGAGTGCTGCTGTACTTTCCGTGCTTTTGCTGGGAGGATGTACAAAGCAGATGGGTATGAAACAGTCGGCCATGAAAAAGGGTGAGATAGGTCTTGCCGTATCGGCTCAAAATGCGTTTTTCTCTGCGCTTATCCAAGGTGCCGAGCAGGAAGCAAAGACACAGGGAGTCAAGCTTACGGTTGCGGATGCAGGTGATAGCGCAGCAAAACAGGCGAGCGATATAAAAGATTTTATATCGAAAAAGGTCAGCGTCATTATTGTTAATCCCGTAGACTCTGCGGGGATCGCACCGTCCGTTGCAGCGGCGAAAAAAGCGGGAATTACCGTCATTTCGCTTGACCGTACCGTTATCGGTGAAAGCGTAACTTCGCAAATCGCATCCGATAACGTTGCAGGAGGAAAGATAGCCGGATCGTATCTTTTAAAACTCGTCGGTGAAAATGCCGATATCGCCGAGCTTCAGGGGAGCCAGGGCGCGTCCGCTACAACCGATCGCGGCAAAGGTTTTCACGAGGCCGTCGACGGAAAGGCGAACGTCGTTGCGAGCGTTACGGCAAATTTCAAACGAGAAGAAGGAAGGATCGCGACGGAAAATATTTTGCGCGCAAATCCGAAGGTAAAAGGTATTTTTGCACATAACGACGAAATGGCTCTCGGCGCAGTCGATGCGGTTTCCGCTGCCGGTAAAGATATCGTTATCGTGGGATTCGATGCTATAGACGATGCTCTTGCCACCGTAAAAGAAGGACGCATGGCCGCGACCGTCGCGCAGATGCCCGCCAAAATGGGAAAAATCGCCGTGCAGACGGCCGTTAAACTTATGAGCGGAGAAAAGGTTGCATCATCCATTCCCGTTTCGGTAATGCTTATAACGAAGTAATACGGTTAATAAAAAATAAAAAGGCGGAATCGGAAATTTGTTGAAATTTCGATTCCGCCTTTTTTGTCGGGCTACCGGAATTCGAATCCGGGACCCCAAGTCCCCCAGACTTGTACGCTAACCAGCTGCGCTATAGCCCGAAATGCACCGGTAAAACCGATACGGTTATCTACTATATCGAAAAAAATCGAAGCGGTCAACTCTTTTGACGCGATTTGCTTTTGAATATATACTCACATTTGCGTACTGTCTGCGGCGGTTTTAAGGGAGGCGAGCGGTGAAAAAGATTCGCGTAACGGCTGAAAGCAAAAACAAATTGGTTTTGGATGAAGACGCTGAAAAAGGCGATTTTATCGATCTTTCGGATATAAACTCGGTCGATACGAGTTCGCTTGAAGAGGCTCTTTCGAAAGGAGCCGATAAAATATACCTCGAAAAGCTCAAGCAGGCGAAAGCCGAATTCGAACTTGTAAGTCAAAAAGAAAAAGCCGATTTGCAAGCGCAAATTGAAAAGGTGAGGGCGCAGTCGGTTTCGGATTCGCAAAAAGAGCGGCACGAATTGGAGATCGCGTTAAACAAACAAATTGCCGATTTACAGACGAAACTTTCATCGTTCGAAGCGTCGAAAAAATCGGCGATAACCGAAATCACTGCGAAAAAAGATTCGGAAATCGCCGAACTGAAACAAAAAATTGCGAGCAGCGAATCGCAAAATCAGTTAAAGATCGAAAAGGTTGAAAACGAAAAAACTCTCGCGCTTCAAAAATTATCGAATGAGCTTGAAAAAGCGAATGATAAAGCAAAACTGAAAGAAGACAGCATGAAGCAGACTTTCGAAGCTCAGCTGAAAGATAAAGACGAACAGATAGCATATTATAAAGATTTGAAAGCGAAGCTTTCGACGAAGATGATCGGAGAAACGCTCGAAGCGCATTGCAAAAATTCTTTCGAACAATATCTCCGTCCCGTCATGTCCGGCGCTTATTTTGAAAAAGACAATGCGGTGTCGAAATCGTCCGGATCGAAAGGCGATTTTATTTTCCGCGATTCTGCGGACGGTTTTGAATACATATCGATCATGTTTGAAATGAAAAACGAAGCCGATGAAACTGCGACAAAGCACACGAATGAAGCTTTTTTTAAAGAGCTCGATAAGGACAGAAAAGAAAAAAAATGCGAATATGCGGTTCTCGTGTCATTGCTTGAAAAAGATAACGATCTGTATAATAACGGCATCGTTGATGTTTCGCACAAATTTGAAAAAATGTATGTGATCAGGCCTCAGTTTTTTATCCCGCTGATAACGCTCTTGTGCAATGCGGCGAAGCATTCGTTGGAATATCAAAAGCAGCTTCAGATAGCAAAAAATCAATCGCTCGATATCACTCATTTTGAAGACCAGCTGACGGAGTTTAAAGACAGCTTCGGCAGAAATTACCGTTTGGCAAGCGAAAAATTCAAAACCGCGATCGATGAAATCGATAAGTCGATTGCGCATTTGAATAAAATTAAAGATGCGCTGATCGGCAGTGAAAATAATTTGCGTCTCGCAAACGACAAAGCCGACGATCTGTCCATAAAAAAACTCACAAAAGGAAATCCGACGATGATCGCAAAGTTCGATGAACTGAAAAATAAAAATCAATAGACCGCTTCGGCCGGAATCAGGCGAAAGGTGGGGCTGCATACTCCGAGGAAATTTATAATGCAGGAAAGCGGACGGGGAGCGGCATATTTGACCCGCTTGATAAAAACTGTTATGATTTTCGAAAGCTCTTTCGGAAGATATATCTTTCCGAAAAAAATTATGGAGGAACCTATGAAAAAGAAATTGACTGCTCTTTTTGCAGCTGCACTTTTATCCGCAAGCGCGGGAGTGTTTGCGACGGGGATCGGTCCGCAGCTGAACTTCGATCCGGTTGCCGCGCCTCGCTTTACGCCGCCTGCATGGGGACTTGCATGTTCCGCAAAGTTCGACGACATCCCGCTCTATTTTGCGGGCACTTTCAACATTATAGCCCCGTATACTTACGTAAAATCGGACGGCACCCCCGTTGTGACCGCGCGGCTCGGTCTTCAGCTTACCGCCGACTATTGGTTTATGAATCCTGAAATCATAGGATTGTGGCATTGGTTTTGGGGTCTCGGAGGAGCGGTGAGGACGGATTTCAGCGTCGACGGGAAAAACTTTTATTTTTCGACCGGTCCGAGAGCCGTTGCCGGCATGAACTGGTTTTTTGCCGACGGCTTTTTGGAACTCTACGTACAGCAGGCGATTCAGCCCGAACTGCAGTTTGCATTCGGAGAGGACGGTAAAGCAAGCGGCGTTTTCTATATACCCGTGTACTTTCCGAGCAGCGTCGGTTTGCGCTTTTGGTTTTAATAATTATTAATTTGGTATGAACCCGTGTTGTTCTTGCCGAGTGTTTCGGCAAGATACGGAAGTACGGCTGCGAGTTCGTCGTCTATCTTCCACGGAGGATTGACGACGAGCATACCGCTTCCGTAGAGGCGCGGCGGTTCGGAGCGTTTCACATCTTTCAACGCCGATTCCCTGTGCGAGTTTTCGGTGTTTACGCATAAGAGCGCATCGAGTATGCCTCTTTCGGTTTTTCCGCTTTTTATTCCGGCTATTATCTTTTGCTTCATTGCATCCCGTTCGATTTTTTTTACCGCGACGAGCGGATACCAAAGCGCAAGCGTCGCACCTGCCCATCGTTTATGCGTTTCTATAAACGATGCGGACGTCCGCTCCCAGTCGGACGCATCTTCATAACTCGGATCGCAGAATACTATGCCGCGCTTCGTTTTCGGAGGCGTGAGCGCGCGGAGCGCTTCAAACCCGTCCCGATGATGAATGTGCACCGCAGGCAAGTTTTCGGCATTTACGGCGTTTAAGCGCATATTGCGCTGCAGCGCGCCGATTTCATCAGGGTGCAGTTCGGAGAGTATGAGGCAGTCTTTTGTCCGCATAAAAGCGCGTTCTATTTCCGGAGAGCCCGGATAAAAGCCCGCATCGAGGCAGGATTTTGCAAAGCGAAGATATTTTTGAAAATTAATAAAATCGTTTCGGCGCTCTTTCGAATGTAATTCCCGTAAAGCCGCTTCGTCGGACGATTTATGCGGCGGCTGCAAATCGATGCGCGATATCAGGGATAACTCCGGGACAGGCTGCTTGCAATCGGGCAGTTGCGTTTTCTGCGCGTGCGGAATCGACTCGAGCAATTTCAAAATGCCGCTTTGCGCGTCGAGCGTTTTTTGTGCACGCTCGTCATTCAAATCGTAGCGCGCGGATCCTGAGTGCGTGTCGATGACGGTGTACGGCGCTTCCTTTGCGTTAAAGCGTTCGAGCAGCATGATGAGGAACGTGTGCTTGAAAACGTCAGCGTGATTTCCCGCATGAAACGCGTGGCGGTAGCTCAGCATATTATTTCAGCGAATCGATTTCCGTAAGCCATAAGGAAGCGCTTGCGTCGCTCGGCATACGCCAGTCGCTCCGCGGGGATAGACTTACCGATCCGACTTTTGCGCCGTCGGGCATGCAGGAACGTTTGAACTGCTGCGAAAAAAAGCGTTTGTAAAATATGCGGAGCGTGCGGAGTTTTTCTTCATGCGTGTACGGGAGGCTGGCTTTGTCCGCGAGATATAAAATTTTTGCAGGTGAAAAACCGAAGCGCAGCATATAGTACAAAAAGAAATCGTGGAGTTCGTAGGGACCGAGAATGTCTTCGGTTTTTTGCGAAACCTTGCCCCGTTCGGAAGGAAGCAGTTCGGGACTCACCGGAGTGTCGAGGATATCGTTTAAGACTGCCGCAAGGTTTTTATTGTCCGTACTGTCCGCGCAAAATCGCACCAAGCGGCGGACGAGGGTTTTCGGCACCGAGCCGTTGACGCCGTACATCGACATGTGGTCTCCGTTGTATGTACACCAGCCGAGCGCGAGTTCCGACAGATCGCCCGTACCGACGACGATGCCGTTTATTTTGTTTGCGATGTCCATGAGCACTTGCGTGCGCTCCCGCGCTTGAGCGTTTTCGTACGCGGCATCGCGTAGGCTTTCGTCCTGACCGATGTCGCGGAAGTGGACGCGCACCGCTTCGGCGATGTTGATTTCCGTGAGAGCAACTCCCGTCTCCTTTGCGAGTGCGCATGCGTTTCGGTAAGTCCTGTCGCTCGTGCCGAAGCAGGGCATCGTAATCGCGTGAATCCCGCTCGCATTTAAACCGCAAAGACCGAAAGCTCTGACTGTGACGAGGAGGGCGAGCGTCGAATCGAGTCCGCCCGAAAGACCGATCACGGCATTTTTTACGCCCGTGTGGCGCATTCGTTTTGCAAGCCCTTCGGCCTGTACGGTAAGTATGTCGTTCCACCGTTCGCTTTGCCCGCTTTCGTCGTTCGGAACAAAAGGCGAAGCATCGATCGTTCGGAAAAGCGGCGTATTTTTTGAAAAAGCTTTTGCGCGGGATAAAAGGTCTACCGAAATTTTCCGGTACGGCCGCGTATTTGCGTTTGCCGCAGAGTCCGAAAACGTCGTCTCTCTCCGCCGCTCCAAAGCGAGCCGCTCGATGTCGATATCGGCAAAACAAATTGTATCGTCGAACGATTTCGATTCGGCGATGATCGTTCCGTTTTCGGCGATGATCTTGTGAGAAGCGAATACTGCGTCCTGCGTCGATTCCCCGTGTCCCGCATCGGCATAGACATAGGCGCACAGCGTACGTGCCGACTGACTTTTGACGAGGAGCCTACGGTATTCGGCTTTGCCGACCGTTTCGGAGCTCGCCGAAAGATTTGCGACGATTGCGGCGCCCGAAAGCGCGTGGTATGAAGAGGGCGGGACGGGCGCCCGAAGATCTTCGCCTATTTCCAAAGCGATCGCACAGCGTGCATCGTCCGCATCCGAGATGAGGATATCGCATCCGAACGGAACGGCCGGATGTGCTTTCGAAAAATATACCGTTTCGGCTTCGGCATTTTTTGGGGGCGAAAACCATCTCCGCTCGGAATATTCTCCGCTGTTCGGAAGATAGGTTTTCGGTACGAGCGCGAGGATTTTTCCGGCAAAGATAAAAGCCGCACAGTTGTACAGCGATCGGCCGGATGCGAAAGGAAGACCGACTGCGATGAGAATCGGAAGGGAAGCCGTCTTTTTTGCGATGCGCTCCGTTTCGCGGATCGCCGCCTCTTGGAGCGTCGTTTGTAAAAAGAGATCGCCGCACGAATATGACGTTACGGCGAGTTCGGGAAATACGATGAGAGATGCGCCCTGTGCGCCCGCTTTTTTGCATGCGTCTATGATACGATTTGCATTTGCCGTGCAGTCCGCAACGACGGTTTCAGGACTTGCCGCCGCCGTACGAAAAAATCCGTAATTCATACGTACAGTGTAGCACCCGAAAGCTAAAAGCGCAATGCGGATGTTATCGCGCGCGAAACGGATTGCCGCCTGAACCTCGACTTGGGTATAATCTTATTTATTCGTGCGGAGGGTTTAATACCCCGACGCTTGCGTCGTAACAAAGGGTATTAAAGCCGACTGCAACCACCTTATGAGAACAACATACCCCGACGCTTGCGTCGGGGGTGTTGATTTAATAAATGTAATATCTCTCTTATCTGTTTACCTGAATAAAGAGCGATCGGAAATTTAATTATTGTATTTTCAGTTTTTATTTTCATTGATAATACCGTATGACCGCGGCTCCACCAACCTTTACAAAAATGTCCGATTTCAGCTTCTTTTATCATGTCAATTTTAATTACATATATAATCCTAAACCCTTCTTTTACGTACAGAGTATTTTCTTTTATAAAAAGCCTGTTTCCGAAAAAATTAAAAATAAATATTAATGAAAATGCGGTATATACTATACAAACTCCAAAATAGAAGATCGAAAATTGTTTTATCAAATCATAAACGGCATAGGGGACAAGACAAATCATAAAAATGCCTGTTATTAAACTTATTATTCCGTGTGTGTTTTTTGGGAAATATTTTTTTTCCATAATTTTAATTTCCGTTCGGTTTCTATACTTTTATCCAGCCTGCAGGGCCATAGGTCTATCATTGTTTTAACCCGAAAATCAGCTTGACCGCATGTCGGCTATGAAGTTTTGTTAGGCTTTACAATTCGCTTTATAGAATTCATATGATTTGATATATGATTCTATAATCCAATCGTATCCGTTTATATTTCGACATTTTATCAATGTTTCATAAAAATCGTCAAACCTTTTGTTTTCAAAATATAATAGCGCAAGTTCAAAATTAACAGATACGGCTTTCGGATTGAATCCGCAGATAAACTCTAAAACATCGATTTCTTTTTCAAGCAGATAATCTTTGTAGGCTTCTTTAGAATAAAAAGTTTTCAGATAATCCATAGCTATGTATAAACATAATTTATTATTAATTGTATCCGGCATTTTTGAACTGTGAGATAAAAAATCCTCACATAACAGTTTTTTCTTGCTTAAAAAAACAGTTGTTTTATTAAAAATTGTTTCGTTTTTACTCAACTGATTTATTTTGATTTCCTTTTCGATTAGTTCATCCGGTTCGGAAATTATTTTTATATAGTCTCCCGGTTTTAATGTTTTTAAAAGAGAAGAAAGAAATTTATTTGAAAATTTTCCGAATAAAAATGAGAACATAAAAGAAATTACCGAAAATAAAAAATATATAAGACCGAAATTATCATATTCTTTTCTGATTTCGATCTGAAATAGAATAAAAAACATGATTCCGATAATAATCAAAAGATTTTTTAAAATTGAAAATAATTTGCGCCCTTTGTGTATTATAAAATATTTAAATGAAGAGGAATATTCTATTCTGCCTAATATTTCCTTTAAAAATTCATCTTGTTCCTTTTGGATGAATGTAGTTTTATCTTCTAGAATTTCCGGAAGTAAACCAATTGTTTTGATAATTTTTTCTTTTAGAATATTGTAATCTATATTTTTATTAGGAAAGACTTTTTGTGTTATCCAATAATATATTATTTCAATTTTATAATCATCGGTTTCTTTCTTGTCCGTATTCTCAGCTTTATTCTCGTCAAAAGGTGTTCTTTGTGTTTGATCTTTCACGGTATCATCATTTTTATTCTGTGGTATATACACATTAGAATTTTTCTTGTTTGTTTTGTAAAAATATAAAGAAAAGAAAAAAGTAATTACTATGATGATAATAAAATGTAGGTAATTCATCTATCAAGCGATTTTTTCTGAGAAAGAATGACTGTTTTTCCTTATTTCAGCAATTACTTCAATTTTGCTGCCGTTCTTTACATTGTTATCTTTGTACCCAAAGGGAAGGAATTCTAAAACCGAGACTGTTGCCCATTTTTGAACTATCCTCTGCATACTGTACCTTCGTATATTAAGTGTATATAATGTATAATCTCGGCTGTCAAGGGAAATGAAAAAAAGAGAGCGCCCGCCATTATAATAAAAAAGTGAATATGAGAATACGAGAAAAATGGGGATATTTTATTGTAACTCTGCCGACATTGTCGGTCATGTGTCTCGGTGGAATGTATCACAATGACTTGATTTTTTCGGTTGGTTGTATTTTATGGATTATCAATGGAATATTCGCTTCTGGGCTCTATAATCTTATTTTTTATGATGCAAATACGACATGCGGCTTTTATGCGGGGAAAGCTGCGCTTGAAAACGGGTTTGATCCTAAAGCACAGAACGGAATACTATGGGATCCGAATAATTATAAAATTTCCGATATCTACAAAATGTATCCGAATAACAGGACAGTAAAACCGCAAGCGGGGACGGCAGGATTTGTGTTTTATACCAATAAGCGCGGAACATACAGCAGGTATATGGAATTCTACGATTACCGATACGGAGGTGAGACCTATACCCGATATGAATTTTTTATGGATTCTATTGGAACTCAAGATAAAATATTTATTGAAGAAGCAAGGATAACCGATGAAAAACCGTATAAGCGTTTCGTGCCTCTGGAACCGTTTTAAGGGGGAGCGGATTGTATAGTACGTAATATTAATAATTTAAGGAACTTTCCGGTAAAATATTCATTAGGGAAATAATATGAAAGTGCCGTTGAACTATATTGAAATGAATATTATACCGGCGGCATTGATTTTTATATTGTTTGTAATAGTAAAGGATGAAACGGCTTATAAAAGAATCAAGGAAAAGAAGGTTTTTATCGCCATTTACATTGCGATAATTTGTTATTGTATTTCGTTAGTTGTCGGATTTATAAAATTTTTGCGAGCTTGATCATATTAACGAAACGACATATTGACGATCCCTTTTGTTGTATACTATACCGTAATTATGGAGCGGAAAAAATTATTCGATGATGAAATATCGGATCGAGGTTTGGAGTATTATGAACAAGACGGAAAATGCCGCTTTTAAAAATGATGAAAATAAGACGGCGAGCAGTGATGAATCCTGTGCGGCTTTTTCGATTCAAGAACTTGTTGACAATACCGATGGTGCGGACATCAGGGCTTTTTTGATCGATGTGCTGACAGACGATCCGATGCTTTTACAGCAATTTAAATTAAAAATGCGCGGTGGCATTTCAAGCGACGATCTGAAAATATATGAACAGGCAATCGACAGGATTGGTAAATGTTATGCCGATAAATACGGGTATATTTCGTATTATGAATCTCGCGGATTTCATAACGAACTGTCGGAATTTTTGCAAAAAACGATCACGGAAATCATTGACAACAAAGAATATATCAATGCGTTTCAGTTGATACGGTACGTGTTCATAGCATTAGGAAACATCGCGATAGACGATTCGAACGGTACGCTCGGAGCATTGGCCTGCGATTGTATTACACTGCTGCAGACGATCTTGGAACGGTGCGATCCGGAAGTAAAAAAAATATTGTATCGGGAATGTAAAAGCTTGATGATGGGCGATGATACGCTCGACTATTTACAGGATTATATTGAAGAGCTGTTTTTTTCCGATTTTCCCGAAGAGGAATTTTTACGGGATAAACTGGTATTTTCAGAGGCACAAGTTGAAGCCTTTTTGCATTCCGAAGAAGATTGCATCGATGAATACGCTGCAGAAACGTGGGCAAAATATCATTTGCAGGTTATGAGACAGCTCAACTTTTCGCAAAAAGATATTGATGCGTATTGTAAAAAATATATCGATTTGAGCGACATCCGAAAATATTATGTAGACGAATGTATACGAATGAAGCGATATGAAGAAGCGATTCAGCTGCTGGAGGAAGGGAAGCTTGCCGATACAGGCTACCGCGGTCTGATACTGGCGTATAGTGAAAAATTAAAAGAAATATATGCGCAAACGGGGCAGCGTGAAAAATATAAAGATGAGTTATGGCGTAGTATGTTGGAATATGATCCCGGAGATATCGATACCTATAAAGAATTAAAAACATATTACACTGCCGATGAATGGGAAGAAAAACGGGAAATCATTTTCAAACAAAAAGATATTTATAGCATTGATCACTTATATGCATACGACGGATTATATGATCGGCTTTTAAAATTGGCGTTGGAAGCTCGGGGGATTTATTATATTCTCGAATATGAAGATCTTATAAAAGATTTGGCGCCTGAAAAAATTCTGAAGCGGTATGAAGAGGTCGTACGGGAAAAGGCCGCATATACTTCGGATCGGGGTGTCTATCAGGAGATAGCCGATTTATTAAAAAGAATGAAGCGCTATCCGGGCGGCGAAGACCTTGTTCAAACGCTTATCGCGGAATTCCGCAGCGCTTATCGGCGGCGCCCTGCAATGATGCAGGAATTGAATAGGGTGTAGGGATATCACGGCTGTGTTGGAATGCGCGGAGGATTTTGAAGTGTCAAAAGGTACCGGCCGCTCGCTGTTTGACGACGATTTGACAAAGCACGTATCTCAAAATATAATATCGTCTGGTATAATCAAATTTACAAAATCGTCCGATAATAGAGTATGGTAGTCTGTATTGTCAGACGATTCCCGACGGAATGATATGGGAGTGTATAAAAAGTGCCGCCCAAAATAGCGTCGGCACTTTTTACCTCGAGTTTGCGTTGCAAACTCGGTTATTTAACGTGTGCGCTCCGCTCGAAACTTCGCGCTGACGCGCTTGTTGCGAGTACGCGCACGGCTAAAAACTTTTTCGGAAGCCGATGTTTCCTGCAAAAGTTTTTATGGGAGTGTATAAAAAGTGCCGCCCAAAATAGCGTCGGCACTTTTTACCTCGAGTTTGCGTTGCAAACTCGGTTATTTAACGTGTGCGCTCCGCTCGAAACTTCGCGCTGACGCGCTTGTTGCGAGTACGCGCACGGCTAAAAACTTTTTCGGAAGCCGATGTTTCCTGCAAAAGTTTTATAGGAGTCTTGCATGAAAAAGGGCTTGGTAGTCTGTATGTGTTTCGGACTGCTTTTGGTGTTTGCGGCGCCGGCTTTCAGCCAAGATACGCTGCAGACGCAAAAGAGTACCGAATCGTTTGTGATCGACAAATTCAACAGCGAAGGTGAAAACGAATGGACGTGGGATGTCAGCGCGAGCCGCTATATCGCCGACGGCTATCCGAAAACGGGGTACTTTGACGGTATTCCGAATTCGCTCAAATACTTGCTCAAAGACGGCAAGGACAACCAAAAAGTACTCGGTGTGCAGATCGCGTTTAAGCGGAAGGGCGATAACTGGTTTGAAGTGTATCCGGTAAAAGACGGAAAAGCGTATGAGATCCCCTTTGTAGGAACGGTGACGCAGATCGATTTTTGGGTATGGGGAGCGCATTATATGTATTTCCTCGACCTGCTTGTCAGAGATGCCGACGGCCGCGTTCATGCGCTTCCCGCAGGCAACCTCGCATTCGACGGATGGAAAAACATGGTCGTTTCCGTTCCGGGCTGGATAAGGCAGCATTCGAGGTCGAGTAGCGGCCGGGATTCGATGTCGTTTCTCGGTTTCAGAATCCGCACGAGTCCCGAAGAGTTCGTCGATTCGTATACGATTTTCTTCGATCAGTTGAAATACGTTACGAGGGCGCTTGCGAATATCTTCGACGGTTACGAACTCAAAGATGCTGATTTCGGCAATTCTGCGGAGGGCAAATAAATGAAAAAAAATATACTGGCGATTTGTGCCGTACTTGCAGGCGGTTTGGTTTTTGCCCAGAATTCGAGCCTTTTGGAACCGACGCCCGAAACGATCGGAGCGGATTCCGCCGCTATGGCGCTCCGTGAAATAAACGTCGATAAATTCGAACGCGAAGGTTCGTGGGACGTTACAATTTCTTCGGATTACGGTGTCATTACGTCGCGCCTTTTCGACGGAAATCCCGCGATGAAAGATACGCTCGAAGAAGATAAAGGTAAGGAAGACGAAGATTCGTTCGTATACGGCGTAAAAGTAGAATTTTTCCGCCGCGGCGTCAATTCTTTTTACATCACGTCGGTGCGTCCGCTGCCGGTCGAAGGCATTGCGAAAACGATCAGCGTGTGGGTGTGCGGACGAAATCAGGATCATCATCTGACGGTACTCGTGCAGGATATGTTCGGACGCAATTACGAGTTGTACATGGGAACGCTCGGTTTTGCCGGCTGGAAAAAGATGACGGCCGTCGTTCCTCCTTCTCCGGACGGTGAACACGGTATCGTACAGCAGAGCGCATTTTACAACAGCCGCCCGGGTTTGCGCATCGTGGGTTTCAGAATCGACTGCAATCCGATGCAAGCGCGCGGTTCGTACTATGTGTATTTCGATGCACTCCGCGTCGTCACCGACTTGTACGATTTGCAGTACCGCGACGAAGACGATATGTCCGATAACTGGTAAGGGAACCTCTAAAAACTGCAGTTTTTGGAGGTAACTTTGAAAAGGCGATGTTGTAACTCGCGATAATACAGCGAGTTACAACTCGTCGCAATCTCGAAAAATTCGCTAAAAGCGAGTTTTTCGAAATGACCGTAAGCGCTTTCGCGTGCAATAATTTCGATTTTTATACGGCGGCATCTTGAGGGGTGCCGCTTTTTTATTCGTGCGGAGGGTTTAATACTCCTACGCCGCTTGAAGCTTCGCTGCGAGGCTGCGTCGGCGTTTTTGATTTATCTGATCCTATAATATCGCGGGCGGGAAATGTCGTTTTCGGCTTCGATGAGCTTCATGTGCGAAAGCACCCACAGCATGAGATTGGCTTGCGCTTTTGCGGAAGCGGGAAGATCTTTGTTTTCGGCGAGAGAAGAAGCGATATCGCGGGCGCAAAAACGCGGCAGGCAGGATTCGGGGATGAGCGAAAGGTAGTCGCTCGCTTTTGTAAAGGTGTGCGTTTCGAATATCGTTTCGAGTTTTTTGTCGGTTTTGTTCCAATTTTTTAAAAAACGGCGCCGTCCGTTCGGCGACTGTACCGGCATTTCGCTTAGCGTGCGGATTTCGCTCATCGCGATTTCGAGTACATCGAGCGAAAAACGTTTTTTTAAAAGCACGGGATAGAGGCCGGTGAGTTCGCGGAATATACTGTAGATCGAAGCACGGACGGGACTTTTCCGCTTTGAGAGAAGCACTCCTTTTTCGTCATACACTTCGATATATTTGATTCTGGCGACGGGATGGACGATTTTAACGCTGCGTCCGCTTTTTATCGCGCCGAGCGTTTTTACGAGCAGCGACGAAAGGTTTTTCGTCTGTATTTCGGTGATGTTTCCGAGAGCGTCGACGACGTCGTAAATTTTTCCGTCGATATTCACTTCCGTCATACATCCTTTTTCGAGCGCATAGAGCGATTTTAAAGAACGGTGGAGCGAGCTTTCGTTGAGCGTATTTATCATTATTTTTCGAATTCCACAATACAATTATATAGCTAATCGGTAAATATTGCAAATTTCTTTGTAAAAAAAGGTATTTTATCCGTTGACATTCGATGTTTTTATTATAAAATAGTTGCTAAGTGGGAATTACTGGGGAAAAGTGGTAGGCAGTGGCATGAGTATGCTGACAGGGGAATTTCGGAATACGCTTGACGAAAAGGGAAGAATTCTCTTTCCCGCCAAACTGCGTTCCGAACTTGTCGGAAACGTGCTCATCGTGACGCAGGCTCTTGACCGCTGCCTATGGCTTTTTACTCCCGAAGAATGGAAAACCGTTTCTTCGAAACTCATGGAAGCCGCGTCTCCGTTCAGCGAAAAAAACCGCCTCGTACTCAGGAGGTTTGTGGCGCCGGCGCAGGAACTTGAGTTCGATAAATCGGGGCGGCTTTCGATCCCTCAAAGTCTGCGCGAATATGCCGCGCTTTCCAAAGACTGCATTTTGCTCGGCGTCAGCAAATACATCGAGCTGTGGGACGCGGAAAGTTATCGGCACTATATCGAGGAAAGCGAAGCGTCGTTCCGCGGGGCTGCGGAAGAGCTCGGTTCGATCTTTTTTTAGCGCAGGGGAGGAAAGCGCATGGAAGCGATTCATACGCCTGTTTTACTGCAGGAATGTCTTGAACTGCTTGCCCCGTGCGGCGCCGAAAAAGCGGTCATGTGCGACTCGACGCTCGGTGAAGGCGGTCATTCATTCGCATTTCTTTCACGATTCCCGAATATTAAGATAATCGGCATCGACGCCGATGCGGGCATTTTAGCGCGTGCAAAAGAGCGGCTCGAATGCTTTGCGGAACGGACGATGTTTTACAACGGTTGGTTCGACGATTTTTACGCGTCCTACCCTGCGGATTTTCCGAAGCCCGATATCATACTGTTCGATTTGGGCATATCGATGTACCACTACGAATTGTCGGGCAGGGGATTTTCGTTTCGACACGACGAAGCGCTCGATATGCGCCTTACGCCGTCGGGAGGAAAAAGCGCCGCCGATATCGTAAACGGTACCGAAGAAGGGGCGCTTGCCGATTTGATATATCGCTGGGGCGAAGAAAAACTGAGCCGCAGCATAGCGCGGGCTATCGTAAAGGCGAGGGCGAGCGGGGAAATCCGTTCGTCGAAAGCGCTCGCCGATATTATTTACGATGCGGTGCCTCCGCAGTACCGGCACGGATCGATACATCCGGCGACGCGCACCTTTCAAGCGCTCCGCATTGCGGTAAACGGCGAACTTGCGCGGCTTCCGCGCTCGCTGCACGATGCGTTCAACGATTTGAAGGCGGGCGGGAAGATGGGCGTGATTACGTTCCATTCGCTCGAAGACCGCATCGTAAAAAATTATTTCCGGAATCTCGGAAAGTCCTGCGTCTGTCCGCCCGAGGTTCCGGCTTGCCGCTGCGGAGGGACGCCGTGCGCCGAAGTACTTACGAAAAAACCCGTAAGTCCCTCGGCGGCGGAAGTTTCAGTCAATTCGCCGTCGCGGAGCGCGAAGCTTCGCGTCGTACGAAAACTGCGCGATGCCGAAGATGCGCGGTGCTTAAGCACTGCCGTGTAATCGGGAACCGATAAATATGGGGCTGTCCAAAAACTTCAGTTTTTGGACAGCTTCCTTGATGTACTATGCGACGTTTAAAATTAAGTCATTACAATATAAAGACTTAATTTTAAACTCGACAGGCTGTCGAAAAAGTAATCGACTTTTGAGACAGCCCCGATGCGAAAACTTTTTCGGAAATTGCAATTTTCTGCAAAAGTTTTATGGGAGTGGATATGAAACGAAAATACGGCCGCGTGCGCGAAACGCTTGTTGTCTGCCTCATCGCGCTTTCGATTCCGCTTTTACTTATCGCGGGCGGCATGCAGGCGAGAAAATACGAAGATTTGTCCGATGAAGTTTCGGCGCTTGAAAAAAAACAGGAAGCGCTCGTCGAAGAAAATAAAAAACTCGTCACGGATATAAGCCTTTTGGCGAGTACCGAGCGTATCGAAAAAATAGCCGAAAACGAACTCGGTATGCATAAAGCGCAGACGGACGATATCGTCCGCGTCGAAATGAAGGGGAATGGCAGTGCAAAGTCTGATGGAGCGAAATGAGCTCGTCGCTGCCGTCCGCGGTAAATGTGTCGGACGCAGCACAGCCGAAAGCCGATTTTGTTTTTCTTCAGTTACGACCGACAGCCGCTTTGTCGTCCCGGGCAGTCTTTTCGTTCCGCTCGTCGGTACCGTGCAAAACGGTCACGCCTATATTCCCGAGTCTCTTGCAAAGGGAGCATCCGCTGTTTTCATCAACGAAAGCGAATATTCAGGCGATGAGCGCGCGTATTCGCTTTTGGCGGAAAAATATCCTCTTGCGTTTTTTGTAATCGTCTCCGATACGCTGTACGCGCTGCAGGATGCGGCGGCCGCCTATGTCGCAAAATTTCCGCGCTTGAAAAAAATCGGCATTACGGGTTCGAGCGGAAAGACGACGACAAAAGAACTCGTCGTTGCGGTTTTAAAACAAAAATATCGAGTCGTTTCGAGCGACGGCAATTTCAATTCCGAAACGGGGCTGCCGCTTTCCGTTTTTAAAATCAGGGATACGGATGAAATCGGCGTATTCGAAATGGGCATGAATCGGCCGAACGAAATCGGGGAAATCGCCGGCGTTTTAAAACCCGAATACGCCCTCATTACGAATATCGGAAGCGCGCATATCGGCATACTGGGGAGCAAAAAAAATATCGCCGCCGAAAAGCGGAAAATATTCGATTATATTCCTTCAAGCGGTGCGGCCTTTGTTCCCGCATCGGACGTTTTCGCACCGTTTTTAATCGAAAACTGCAAAGGACAAATCGTCTATTTCGGAGGCGACGTGAGCGCCGAAAAAAGCGGCGTCTCTCTCGTGTCCGACGAGGGTCTTGCGGGGACGGTTTTTTCCGTCGGAGGGGAGCGCGTACATTTCAAGCTTCCCGGTATGTACAATTATGAAAACGCTCTTGCCGCCGTCGCCGTCGGAAAATATTTCGGCGTAAGCGATGCCGAAATCAAAACGGCGCTTTCGTCTTTCGGCGGCGTTTCGGGAAGGAGCGAAAGCGGGACTGTCGCATTGAAAAACGGAAAGAGCGTTACGCTCGTCAAAGACTGTTACAACGCGAATGCCGAATCGACTGCCGGCGTTCTCTCATTTTGCGCGTCCGCAAAAAACGTCGAGCGGAGGATATACGTACTCGGCGATATGCTCGAACTCGGAGAAGCATCCCGCGGCGTGCATGAGAAAGCGGGCAGAGATGCGTGCAAAGCGAACGCGTATAAAATCGTATTTATCGGCACGGACATGAAATACGCTTACGATGCCGCCCTTGCTTCGGGCTTTACGGGCGCGCTGTATATTGCAGGCTCTTCCGAAAACGCGATGCGTGAAGCGGCGGATTTTATCCTTGCAAACGCTTCCGACGGGGATTTGCTTCTTTTGAAGGGATCCCGCGGTATGGCGCTTGAGCGGATCGTTCCGCTCGTTGCGGCGGAGGGGCGCGATGCGTGATTATCTTTTCCTCGCCGACAAGCCCGTTTCGTCGTACCGAAAAAGCGATTCCGCTTTTATTGCATGCGTCATCCTTTTGTGCGGTTTCGGTATCTTTGCGCTTTTCGTATGCTCTCAAAATTACGCAGAACGTATGTTCGGCAATCCGTTTTATTTTGTAAAGCGGCAGCTCGTGAGCATCGCCGCTTCTCTTGCGGGATTTTTTTTGTTTGCGAGCGTGCGTATAAAAATTATTAAAAAGATTTTGCCCGTTTTCGTACTCGGTGTGATCGTACTCTGTCTTTTGACCTTCGTTCCGGGCATTGCCGTTGAAAGGAACGGCGCACATCGGTGGATACGCATGCCTTTTGCATTTACGCTGCAGCCGTCCGAATTCGCAAAATTTGCGCTCATCCTCTTTCTTGCGAATTTTTTCGACAAGCAGGCGCGTATCGAAAACCCCGACGAAAAATCGGTGCTGCCGGCCGTCATCGGTTTGACTTTCGTTTCGCTCCTCGTGTTTTTTCAGCGCGATTTTTCCACGAGCGTTTTTATTTTTTGTATAGGTCTGTTGATGTTTTTTGCGTCGGGTGCAAAGCTTACGTGGCTTCCGCCTGCGCTCCTCCTTATCGTTCCGGCTCTCGTTTTTATGATTTTGCAGGAGCCGTATCGGATCGAACGCATCATCGGATTTTTGCGGCCGGAAGAACACGTGCGCACGTACAATTATCAAAGCATTGCGGCAAAGCGCGCGATCAGTTCCGGCGGTTTTTGGGGCAGCGGCATCGGGAGCGGTCTCGTGTGGATAAACAGTATTCCCGAAGTACAGGCGGACTACATATTCGCCGGCTGGGCCGAAGCGATGGGGTTTTTCGGCGTGCTTTTGTACTTTGCCATGCTCGCAGCTTTCGCATGGCGCGGATTGAGGTCGTCGTTCGTCTGTAAAAACCGTTTCGCCGCCTATGCGTCGTTCGGCTGTGTCGCCGCAGTAACGCTGCAGTCGCTGATGAACTGCGCCGTCGTCTGCGGGGCTCTTCCGGCAACCGGCATACCGCTGCCGTTTTTTTCGCTCGGCGGTTCGTCGATAATCGTAACGTTTTGTATGTGCGGCTTTATCGTCAACGCGTCGCGTTGTACGGCGGAAGAAGACGAAAACGAATTTGAAGATGCCGTCTATGAGGGACAGAATGAGTGATGTGAGCATGGCGGGCTTTGCCGCCGGAAAAACCGAAACGAAAAGCGATGTAAAGACGAAAATAGTTGTCACGCTCTTTTTTGTTTTTTGCGTAATTTTTTTGATCGAAATCGTCGTCTATAAATTCGCCCTTCCGAGCATGCACGCTCCGAAGATCGTCATCGGCGGGGAACGCTCGCTTTCCGACGAACAAGTGCGCTCGCTCTTGCAGCCGATGTACGGTGCGAACTGGTTTTCATTCAACGCCGAAGAAGCCGTTTCGATTTTATCGTCGGTGCCGGTGATCGATTCGGTTACCGTGTCGAAGCGTTTTCCCGACAAAATATTCGTGCGCATCGCCGAACGCGAAAGCGTCGCCATGACTTTCGTTTCGTCTGCGGGAAGAAGCATTCCCGTGTGCATCGATAAAAACGGAGTGCTCTTCGACGATGCGGCTGTCGACAGAAAAAGCGGAGCCGTGCCGATCATCTCAGGGCTTCCGATAGAACACCTTTCGGAAGGTATGCGGATCCCTGCAAAGTACCGCACGCTTATCGAACAGATTTCGGAAATTCAAAACCGCGACAGGCGCTATTTTGCCGCGCTCGCGGAAATCTGCGTCGTTCCGAAAGAATACGGAAACTACGAACTCGCGCTTATCCCTGCGCACACGAGGATGCGCGTGCTGACCGACCGCGCATTGAACGAAGACGCGTTACAGTATATGATGGTTGTGCTCGACGTCGTCAATTCGATCGAGCCTGACGTATCGGAAATCGATCTGCGTTACGGCTCCGTTTCTTACCGGACGCGCTGAAGCGAGGATGAGCAGGTATGATTGTCGGTCTTGATATCGGTACGAACCATATACGCGTCGCGATCGGAGAACTGAACGATTCGGGCGGCATTGAAATCGCAGGGACGGCTTCGAGAAAGTCGGTGGGGCTCCGAAACGGAGTCATCGTCAATATCGAAGACGCCGCCGCCGCAATAAAAGAAGCGGTTGAAAACGCCGAACAAAATGCCGGAGCCGAAGTGACCAAATGTGCGATCGGCATCGGCGGTACGCAGATCGAAGGTTTGAATCAGCGGGGCATAACGCCCGTGACCGAACCCGGGCGGCCTCCGAGGGAAGTGACGAGGGGCGACATAGAGCGGGCGATCGATAATGCGCGCGCGGTTTTTATTCCTCAAGACAGAGAATTGCTGCACGTCGTCGCCCAGTCTTTTACCGTCGACAATTTGAAAAATATAAAAGACCCGACGAATATGATGTGCGCCCGTCTCGAAGCGGACGTGCACGTGATCACCGCTTCAAAGACGACGATACAAAACATCAAACGCTGCGTGAGCCGCGCGGGCTACGAATCGTCGGGCATTATGCTGAAAACGCTTGCAGCGACGCAGGCTGTCGTTCACGACGACGAAATGGATCTCGGTTCCATCCTCATCGATATGGGTGCGGGAACGACCGACGTACTCGTGCTTTTGGGAGGGGCGCCCGTGTGTACGGTGTCCATTCCCGTCGGCGGAAACCTCGTTACGAACGATATCGCGATCGTAAAGGGCATACCGGTATCGGCTGCGGAAAAGATAAAAATCGAATCGGGATGCTGCTTTATCGACAATATCGAAATCGACCGCGAAGTGATAATACCGGGCGTCGGCGGAAGGGATCCCGAGCTTACGACGCAGACCGAACTGTGCACTATCATTCAGCCGCGCGTCGAAGAAATTTTTTCGATGGTGCGGAGCGCCGTCATCAGCAATTCGAATATCCGCCGCCTTTCCGGCAATATCATTTTGACCGGAGGAGGCGCGCAGATGGAAGGCGTGGTCGAATGCGCACAGGCGGTTTTCGGAACGAGCGCGGTGCGGATCGGCACGCCTGAAAAACTCGGAGGCGCGGAAGCCGAATACCGGCGCCCCGAATTCGCTACGGTGATAGGGCTCGTGATTGCAAATAAAAATGCCGTTCAGGAAAAGAACGGCCGTAAAAATAAAAAACTTTTTTCGTCGGAAGAGAGCGGAAAAAAAGAAAATCTGTTGACAAGGTTGAAAAAATCATTTTTCTGAGGGGAAAAAGGGTTGGGAGGAAAACATGATGGATTTTTCGGTGATCAATGAAAGCGGTACCGCCCTCGATGCGGTGAGCCCCGCGGTTATTAAAGTCATCGGCTGCGGCGGCGGCGGATCGAATGCGGTAAACCGTATGATCGATGCGGATATCGCGAACGTCGATTTTATCGTATTGAATACCGATGTGCAGGATTTGAACCGATCGAAAGCGCAGACGCGGATCGCTATCGGACGGAAGATTGCAAAGGGACTCGGCGCCGGAGGCAATCCGAAAGTCGGAGAAGAAGCCGCAGAAGAAGATAAAGAGGCGATCGCCAATTTGCTCGAAGGCACCGACATGGTCTTTATCACTGCCGGTATGGGAGGCGGCACGGGCACGGGATCGGCTCCCGTCGTCGCCCGCATCGCGCGCAGTCTCGGCGTACTCACCGTCGGCGTCGTTACGACTCCCTTCGAATTCGAAGGACCGGTACGCATGCGTCAAGCGCGCGAAGGCATCAACCGTTTGCATGAAAACGTCGATTCTCTCATCGTCATTCCGAATCAGCAGCTTTTGAAAGTCGTCGATAAAAATATGCCCATACGGCAAGCTTTCCTCGTCGCGGACGATGTTTTGCGTCAGGGCGTCGAAGGCATTTCGAATATCATCACAAAGCCGGGAGACGTAAACCGCGATTTTACCGACGTCAAAAATACGATGCTCGGACAGGGAGAAGCGATACTGGGCGTCGGTCATGCGAGCGGCGAAAACCGCGCCGTCGACGCTGCAACAAAGGCGATTAAAAATCCGCTGCTCGAAGATACGAGCATAGACGGAGCGAAGAGCGTTCTCATCAATATCTGCTCGAGCGGCGACATATCCATGCTCGAAGTATCGGAAATCATGAAAGTCGTCAGAGCTTCTATCGATCCCGGTGCGAATATTTTGTGGGGACAAGCCATCGATCCTTCTCTCGGCGAAAGCGTTAGCGTTACCGTCATTGCAACCGGATTTCATACGGGCTTTGAAAGGGGAGCCGATGAAGACGCATCTTCGTCCGCTTCCGTTTTGCGCGATTCGTCCGTCGTCACGAGCGACGAATTTTCCGATATACTCGGCGGCCGCGGTTTCGAAAGCATGCGGCAAAAGCTTTCCTCCGCCGCTGAAACGAGTCTTTTCGATTCCGTCGATGCGGATGCGGAAAAAGTTCCCGTTGCGGTCGGCGCTCCTTCCGTCCGCGAACAGGCGAATCAAAAAATCGGCTCGCTCGGAAAAGCGCTTTCGGCTTCCGTCCCCCGATATTCGGCGAGCGGCATAAAACCGCCTGCGGGATTTACCGGAGGCAACGACATCGCACAGCCGGCGTGCTGGCGGACGAGCGGACGCGGAGAATTGTCGCGGACGATCAGACTGCAGGATTAGAGCGGGATCCGTATGGCTGAAAAGTTGACGATTCCGGTCATACTCTCCCGCTTTTATACGGACATCGTGCTTGTTTTGCGGCGCTCGCAGAAAACGGCGGAAACCTATCGGCTTTCTGCGGGTGAGTTTTTATCGTGGTGCGTCGAAAAAAAAATAAAGCTGCACGATGTCGCTTCCCGCGAACTCACATATTATCTCGTATGGAAAAAGACTAAAGGCGATACGGAGCTTACGATCGCAAAAGAGATTTCGGCGCTGCGCGCTTTCGGATCTTATCTCACGAGGATCGGTATATGGAGCGAGAATTTTGCCCTCGCTCTCGACCGTCCGAAAGCCGCCCGTCCGCTGCCGCGCGTCCTTTCCGTTTCGCAGATCGAATCCTTTCTTGCATCCATCGATACGTCGGAGCCCTTAGGACTTCGCGATGCGGCGCTGTTCGAACTTATCTATTCGTGCGGACTTCGCGCAAGCGAAGCGGCTTCTCTTCTCATGCAAAACGTGCATTTGAACGAACGCATCATCCTCGTGCGCGGTAAGGGCGATAAAGAACGTATCGTGCCCTTCGGAGATGCGGCGAAAGAAAAACTTTCCGCATACCTTTCCGAGTCGCGGCCGCTCCTTGTCGGAAAAAAAACGGTCGCCGAAGTTTTCGTCAATTACCGCGGCGATCCTCTTTCGCGAAAAGGTTTATGGAAGCGATTTTGCGGATACGAAGTGAAAAGCGGCGTTCACGCGAAAGTGCACACGCTGCGTCATTCGTTTGCGACGCACTTGCTCGCAGGAGGGGCTGATCTGCGCTCCGTTCAGGAATTGCTCGGACACGCGGATCTTTCGACGACGCAGATTTATACGCACGTCGATGACGAGCAGCTTCGGAAAAATCACGAAAAATATTTTCCGGGCCATGCGGTAAAAGACGACGTATCCGCGCCCTAATCTGCGTCTGCCGCCGGGTGTACATGCGTTCGGCAAAAATAAAACGCATCCGTGCGCGATGTGCGTCGTCTTGCTCTTCGATTGCCTTGTTTTTGCAATTTTAGTATATATTGATATAGTAAATGGAAGAATCCGAAAATAGAGGTTGCTATGAAAAAAATACATATAACGGCAAGTTTATTATTATTAATTTTAATGTTCGTTTCATGCGGATCGTCTAACGCGGCGGTCAAACGTCTGCAGCAGACGGAAGAAGGCGTTTCGTCTCCGACGACGATCGACGAATACAAAGAAGCGATTGCAAAATACGAAAAGCGCGTCGCGGATATAACGCTTGCGAACGAGCAAATCGGCATTTGGTATAAGATACTCGGTTCGCGCTATATCGATTTGAAGATGTGGGGTGAAGCGCTTTCGTGTTATCAAAAAGCGATCGAGTATTATCCGACAAATCAAAACCTCTATTACTATGTCGGCGTGTGCGCGGGCTACATGGCGCATTCGGCGCTCGATTACGATGCGACGGGCAGTACGGCAAAAAAATATAATTATTTGAAATTGTCGGAGTCTGCATATCTCCGCGCGATCGCGATCGAAAACCGCTATGTCCGCGCGCTCTACGGACTCGGCGTGCTTTACGTATTCGAACTCGACGAAAGCGAAAAAGCGATTCCCTATCTTAAAACGCTTTTGACTATCGACACGGGACACACCGATGCGAAATTCGTTCTTGCGAACGCGTATTTCCGTACCGGAGATTTTCAAGCATCGGCGGACATGTACGATTCCATTATTAAAACGACGAAAGATAAAGAAAAAAAGGCGCTCGCGGAAGCAAATAAAAAAATCGCTTTGGATGCGGCCTATGGGCGTTGAAAAGGAAAAATATTTTCTTTCTTTGTGTCTCGCGGGCGTATCGTTTTTGACGCTGCGCGAAAAAAATATTTTACTGAAGAAGCTTGACAGCGCCGCCGCCCTTGCGCTACTGTCTATAGACGATATCGCAATGCTTGTCGGAAGAACTTTTCGATCCGCCGTGTGGAACGGCCCTTCGTGCGTGCACGAAGCGGAAAGGGCCGAGAAAATTATTAAAGCGTTCGGCATCGAAACGATTTTAAACGGGGAAGCCGCATATCCCGCTCTTCTTGCGGAAGCGGAAAATGCGCCTTTTATGCTTTTTTGCCGCGGAAACGCATCCTGTCTTTCAGGCGAAACGGTTTCCGTCGTCGGAACGCGGCGCATGACGAGAGAAGGAAAAGAAGCTGCTTTTTCGTTTGCGCGCGATGCCGCTCGAAACGGAGTTACGGTCGTGTCGGGTCTCGCGTACGGAATCGACGCATCGGCTCACGCGGGAGCCGTCGATGCCTGTTTCGATGCGATGGAAGCGGGAACTGAAAAAAACTGCGGAAAGACCGCGGCGATCCTTCCGTGCGGAGCGGATATGATCGTTCCGTCTTCGCATAAAAGGCTTGCGGAAAAAATTATTAAAACGGGCGGGGTTCTCGTAAGCGAATATCTTCCGGGAGTCCCTGCCGAAGCGTGGAGATTCGTACACAGAAACCGCATTATCGCGGCTCTGTCGCCTGCGACCGTCGTCGTCGAATCGCCCCCGGGAAGCGGCGCGCTCATTACGGCGCAGTACGCCCTCGATTATAACCGCGACGTGATGATTCACGAAGCGGCGTTTTCCGTTCCTGCGAAGGCGGTTTCGCGGCAGGGGCGGCTCGAGCTTGAAAAAAAGATCGAGAGGGGAGAAGCCGCAAAAGGAAAAGCCGAGCGGACGGCGGAAAAATACGTCGCCGACGGCGCTCCGGTTATAAAAGATTATGCCGATTACCGCCGCTGCCGCTCGGAATCCCCCGGTGCGCGAAGCGGCAAGCTCTCTCTTTTTTAAGAGGGCGAAATTTTGAAAAATCGCCGAGGGCAAGTTTTTTAAGATGCCCTTATACAAGTGCGGTGCGGAACGCCGTGCCGGCGTGTTAAAATTTTTATGGGAGAAAGCTATGGCTGATGCAGCAAAAAAACGTGCTTCAAAAACAAAAGAATCGACGCTCGTGATTGTCGAATCTCCGGCAAAAGCGAATACGATCGAAAAATATCTCGGACCGGGCTATACGGTAAAAGCGTCCATGGGGCATTTGATCGATTTACCGAAGTCGCGCCTCGCGATCGACGTCGATCACGATTTTCAACCCGAATACATCACCGTGAGAGGCAGGGCGAAATTATTAAAAGAGCTGCAAAAAGATGCGAAAAAATCGACGGCCGTCCTGCTTGCAAGCGATAACGACCGCGAAGGAGAAGCGATCGCGTGGCATTTGAATAAGGCGTTGAAAGAAAAGACGAGCGCTCCGATCAGCCGCATCGTATTCAACGAAATTACGCCGATCGCGATCAAAGAAGCGGTCAAGCATCCCGATGAAATCGTCGAAAGCAAAGTGAACGCGCAAAAAGCGCGGCGCGTACTCGACCGTCTCGTCGGCTACAATTTAAGTCCGCTTTTGTGGAGTAAAGTGAAAAACGGTCTTTCGGCCGGCCGCGTGCAGTCGGTTGCGCTTCGTCTCATCTGCGAGCGCGAAGAAGAAGTGGAAAATTTTCTGCCCGAAGAATATTGGACGCTCGATGCGGATTTTGTAAAAGGCAAAACGACGTTTACCGCTCAGCTCGTTTCCTACAAGGGCGAAAAGGCTGAATTGAAAAACGAAGCCGAAGTCAATAAAATCATCGACTTGATAAAAAATTCCGACTGCACGGTCGTAAGCGTCAAGACGACCGACAAAACGGTAAAACCGAAAGCACCGTTTACGACGTCGAAATTGCAGCAGGCGGCCGCAAACCGTCTCGGTTACACGTCGAGGAAAACCATGCAGATCGCACAGCAGCTCTACGAAGGCGTCAACGTCGGCGAAAGCCGCGTAGGTCTCATTACGTATATGCGTACCGATTCCGTGCGCATTTCGCAAACCGCTCTCGACGAAGTGCGCTCGTGGCTTTCAAAAAATTATCCCGACGATCTTCCCGAAGAGCCCGTAAAGTATGAAGTCGGAAAAGCGGCTCAGGACGCGCACGAAGGCATCCGCCCGACCTACGTGTCGTATACGCCCGATTCGATAAAAGAATATTTGACGCGCGATCAGCTTCGCCTCTATTCGATCATTTGGGAACGCTTCGTTTCGAGTCAGATGAACAATGCGAAGACGCGGACGACGAGCGTCGAAATCGCTTCGGGCGATGCGGTTTTCCGCGCATCCGCAAGCAAAATAGTCGACAAGGGTTTTTATCATGTCATCAAACTCCTTTCATCGAAAGAAGATAAAACCGGAAATCTCCCGTCGCTGAAAGAAGGCGAAAAAATCGCGTGCGAAAAATTTTATCCCGAACAGCACTTTACTCAAGGGCCCGCGCGCTACACCGACGCGTCCATCGTTCGAACGCTCGAAGAAAAGGGGATAGGCAGACCTTCGACTTATGCGCCGATCATTTCGGTTTTGCTCGACCGCTATTATGTGACGCGGACGAACCGACAACTCGTGCCGACTGTCCTCGGCCGCATGATATGCAAAATCCTCGTCGAATCGTTTCCGAACGTCATCAACGAACATTTTACCGCGGAAGTCGAAAACGATCTCGACAAAGTGGAGCAGGGCGCTCTCGTGTGGAACGGGATGATAAAAGATTTTTACGGCCCGTTCAAAAAACGTGTCGACGACGTGATGGAAACGCAGGAAAGCGTCAAAGGCTTTCTCGACGAAAGAACCGATATCGTGTGCGAAAAATGCGGAAAGCCCATGGTTAAAAAACTCGGCCGCTTCGGATACTTTCTCGCCTGTTCGGGATTTCCCGAATGCCGCAACACGCGTTCGATCCCGCTTGCGAAGTGCCCGATGCCCGGCTGCGACGGAGAGATCGTCGCACGGAAGACGAAGGGAAGAGGCAAAGAATTCTACGGCTGTACGAATTACCCGAAGTGCAATTTTATTTCGCATTTCAAACCGATCGATCAGTATTGTCCGAAGTGCGGATGGTTCCTCGTCGAAAAATACGACAAAAAGAACGGCACGTATAAATCGTGCATCAATCCCGACTGCACCTTTTTGCACTCCGCAGACGATGCTGCGGCTTTTGAAAAGGAGTCGGAAGGCGATCCCGACTCTCGGCAATAACGCAGCATAGGCGTTGCTGCTGCGTGTTCGGAATTCGAAACGCTTCCATACCGCTTATTAAAGAAGGCAAACCGATGCGACTTTCGGATGCGATAGACGAATTTTTGCTCTACCTCGAAGCCGTGCGCGGGCTTTCGCTCAATTCCGTTTGTGCGTACCGAAACGATTTGCGACGCCTTTCGGCTTTTTTGGGCGCGGAAAAAGACGTGAAGGAAGCGAGCGCCGAAGATATCAGAAGCTGCATCGGAGTCCTTTCAAAAGAAAAAAAATCAAGCGCAACCGTAAACCGTTTTATCGCCGCGTGTAGAACTTTTTTTGCCTATTGTAAAAAATTTGAGTATATTAATACAGATCCCGCAGAGGAAATCAAAACGGTAAAGATGCCGCGTCATGTGCCGCGCTTTTTAACCGGCGCGGAAGTCGACGAGCTGTGCGCCGTACCGAAAGAAAAAGAAATCCTGTGGGCATCTCGCGACAGCGCTATTTTGGAAATGCTCTATTCGTCGGGGTGCCGCGTTTCGGAGCTCGCTTCCGTTCGCTTAAGCGATATGGCGGAAGATTTTTCTTCCGCTCTCGTCACCGGAAAAGGCAGTAAAGACCGCCGCGTGTATTTCGGAGAAGATGCGCAAAAAGCGTTCAAAGCGTATCTTGCCGACAGGAAAAAGTTTTTTTCAAAAAAATGTCTGACGGACAACGTGAACGAAATATTCGTCAACAGGAGAGGTACCGCTCTCGGCGCCCACGGTATCCGCTGGATACTGTCGCGCTATTCGGGTGCGGAAGGAACGGCTCGCCATATTTCGCCGCACGCGATGCGCCACACCTTTGCGACCGCGATGATTTCACAGGGCGCGGACGTGCGCGTCGTGCAGGAGCTTTTGGGACATGCGAGTATTTCGACGACGCAGCGCTATACGCATATCACGACGGAGCGCCTTATCGAATTGTATGAAAAAGCGCATCCGCACGGAAAAGGATGAGATAATTAATAATTGGTAATGTGTAATTGTTAATTGTGTGTGGAATCGAATCGATTGTGAAGCGGCGGTAGATGCGTCGGGGTAAAACGGAATCACCGTTGATTTTTTTTGTTTTGATTGGAGTGTATATGGCTGCAAGAAAAATTCATAGTACGACGGTTATTGCCGTCCGCCGGAACGGAAAGGTTGCGATGGCGGGCGACGGACAGGTGACCGCAGGCAATACGGTCGTAAAAGGCAACGCGCGCAAAGTGCGCAAAATATACGACGGCAAAGTGCTCACCGGATTCGCAGGTTCCGTTGCGGACGCGTTTACGCTGTTCGACAAATTCGAAGAAAAATTGAAAGAGTATTCGGGCGATATCATGCGCAGCGCCGTCGCGCTTGCCAAAATGTGGCGTACCGAACGTTCTCTGCAAAAGCTCGAAGCCGAGCTCCTCGTCGCCGACGGAACGAAGATACTGCTCATTTCAGGAGACGGCAACGTCATCGAACCGGAAAACGACGTGTGCGCGATCGGAAGCGGCGGAAACTATGCGTATTCGGCGGCTCTCGCGTATCTGGAAAGCTCCGATATGAGCGCTGTCGAAATTGCGGAAAAGAGTCTTGAAATTGCGGGCAAAATCTGCATCTATACGAACGGCAATTTGACGGTAGAGGAGGTACGATAAAAAGCGCCGTCTGAAATATCGCCGACACTTTTTATCTCGAGTTTGCTTGGATGTTTGCAGAAGACGTGTATACGTGTTATTTCGATAAGAATTGCATGAATACGATAGGTTTTGTTTTGCAAACTCGACTATTGAACGTGTGCGCACACGCGCACGGCTAAAAACTTTTTCGGAAATTGATATTTCCTGCAAAAGTTTTTATGGGAGGCATAAACGCATGAGCGACGTACCGGCAGAAGTACACACGGATTTGACGCCGAAGGAAATAGTCCTCAGGCTCGATCAATACATCATCGGACAGGAAAAGGCGAAGCGAGCGGTCGCCGTTGCACTGCGTAACCGCTACCGCCGTTTAAAACTTCCCGAAGATATCCGAGACGAAGTTGCGCCGAAAAATATACTCATGATAGGACCGACCGGCGTCGGTAAAACGGAAATCGCGCGGCGGCTCGCAAAATTGTGTTCGGCGCCGTTTTTAAAAGTCGAAGCGACGAAGTACACCGAAGTAGGCTACGTCGGGCGCGACGTCGAATCGATGATTCGCGATTTGATGGCGGTCGGCTTCAACGATGTCAAAGCGGAAATGGAAGAGCGTCTGCGCGAAAAAAGCGTGCCTTTAGTCGAAGACCGTCTGCTTGATCTCCTGCTTCCCGGTTCCTCCGAAAAAGACAGGGCTGCAAAAGCGAACGAAAAAAAA
This sequence comes from Treponema socranskii subsp. paredis ATCC 35535, assembly GCA_000413015.1. Taxonomy (GTDB): domain Bacteria; phylum Spirochaetota; class Spirochaetia; order Treponematales; family Treponemataceae; genus Treponema_D; species Treponema_D paredis. Next base: position 665,516 of record KE332515.1, on the reverse strand, counting down.
GATGCGGCTGTCCTCGGAAATATTTTTACGTTTATAAACGGAAATAGAGCGGGCGATGCGGAATCGAAGACGTCATCTCTTCCCGATCAGCCGAGCAGCACTTCGGAAAAAGATGATGCGCAGAGTGCGTCTTCGGAAGGGAGTGCCGTATCCGATGCGGAAGCGCAGAGTGAAAGCCGGCAAAAAGAAAGCTCGACGCGGGAAAAGTTCCGCACGATGCTGCGCGAAGGAAAGCTCGAAGAGAGAGAAGTAGAGCTTACGGTGCATCCTCAGTTTCAAATGCCGAGCATGGAAATCATCGCCGGCGGCAATATGGAAGATCTTGAAAACAGTATGCAGAGCATCGCCGGTATGTTTTCGGGCGGAAACAAAGCGAAGCGGAGAACCGTGACTATTCACGAAGCGCGGAAAATCATAAGCGGAGAAGTGCTCGACACGATGATCGACCGCGATAAAGTCTCAGCCGAAGCAAAAAAGCGGGTCGAACAAAACGGCATTATCTTTATCGATGAAATCGATAAGATCGCGACGAAAAACGGAGAATCGCGCGGACAGGACGTTTCCCGCGAAGGCGTGCAGCGCGACATCCTTCCGATCGTCGAAGGCAGCAATGTAAATACGAAGTACGGCGTCGTCGATACCTCTCATATTTTGTTTATTGCGGCGGGCGCGTTCAGCGTTTCGGCTCCGAGCGATTTGATTCCCGAACTGCAGGGGCGCTTTCCCCTGCGCGTGGAACTCGATGCGCTCAAAAAAGACGATTTTAAAAAAATCCTCACCGAGCCGAAAAACGCGCTCACAAAACAATACGTCGCGCTCCTCCAGACGGAAGGAGTTACGGTGCGTTTTGCCGACGATGCGATCGACCGTATGAGTTTTCTCGCCGAAGACGTAAACGCAAAGAGCGAAAACATCGGTGCGAGGCGGCTCCACACGATCATGGAAAAAGTGCTCGACGATATTTCGTTCACTGCGGATGAACACGCAGGTGAAACGATCGATATCGACGCGGCATACGTCGACGATAAGCTTAAAGATATCGTCACCGACGGCGATATGTCGCGCTATATATTGTAGGACACGCATGGCGGAATCCCGTGTGGCGCAATTATGACGGAACGATAGCGGAGTGGTGACCATATGAATGCAGTCGATTTTATTAAAAAACATAAACTCGTTGCGATTGCGCGGAAAATCGCTCCCGGATTCATTGTCCGTGCGGCGGAGGCGGTACGGACGGGCGGTATCCGCTGTCTGGAAATCACGTTCGACCAAGCTTCTCCGTCGTGTATCGAAGATACTTCATTTTCGATTGCATCGGTAAAAAAAGCTCTCGGAGATGATGTGTGCGTCGGCGCAGGGACTGTCGTTACGATCGAACAGGTAAAAGCCGCGTACGAGGCGGGCGCCGACTTTGTACTTTCGCCGGACACCAATCCGCTTGTCATTGCCGAAACGAAAAAGCTCGGTATGGTTTCCGTGCCGGGAGCGATGACGCCGACGGAAATAATGAGTGCCTATAATTCGGGTGCCGATATCGTTAAATTGTTTCCGGCAGGTTTTCTCGGTATCGATTATTATAAAGCCGTACGTGCTCCGATCAATCACGTGCCGCTCATGGCGGTCGGCGGTATAGACGAAACGAATGTCGCGTCTTTTTTCGAAGCGGGGTACTGCAGCTGCGGTATCGGATCGAATATTATGAAAAATGCGTTGATTGAAGCGGGTTCATACGAAGCGCTTACTTTACTTGCCGAAAAATTTGTTAAATCCTGTAAAGCCTATGTATGACGTATATTTCGATTCGGGAACGACGAATACGCGGGTGTATATTGTCGACGAAGCGGGACGCGTCGTTTTTAAAACCGAAAAAGCCGTCGGTTCCAAAGATGCGGCTTTAGCGAACGACCGCTCGCTGCTTGCTCGCGAGCTTTATGCGCTTTACGTCTCCATGCTTGCCGAAAAAGGGCTCAGCGATGCGGATATACGAGATGTGTGGATGTCGGGAATGGTTTCATGTCCGAGCGGTATCGTTGAGATTCCGCACATCTGTGTGCCTGCAGGCATACAAAAACTCGCAGAGAACGTCTATGCGTACGACGAAAACCGATTTTTCAAACGCACGATTTTATTTATTCCCGGCGTAAAGAGCGTTCCTTTCGAAACGGAAATCACTTTTTCGAACGTCAATGCGATAAATAATATGCGCGGCGAAGAAACCGAAATTATGGGGATCATGAGCCGCATTACCGTTCCCGATACCTGTGTTTTTATTTTGCCCGGATCTCATACGCAGATCGCCGTTGTTAAAAATTATGAAATTACGAATATCGTTTCGACGATTACGGGCGAGCTTTTTAAAGCGATAAAGAGCGGGACGATATTGAGTGCGAGCCTTGAAGGAAGTTCTTCCGGCATCGATGCGTCCATGGTACGGCTGGGTTATAAAAATCTCATCACCTACGGTTTCAACCGTGCGATTTATATAACGAGAGCGCTTCATCTTTTCACCGAGTCGACGGACGGCGATCGGCGAAGTTATCTTGAAGGCGTGTTGAACGGCGGCGTACTGCAAGCACTTCATGCCGCGATAGGGGACGCGCATTTCGATGTTTTCGTGTGCGGTTCGGCTTCTCAATACGATGTTCTTAAAGCGATTGCAGACGAATATTATCCGGCATACGCTTTGAAAAAAATTGAAAACGATTCCGCTTTGCCCTTTTCCGTCGCAGGCTATAAAGCTCTTTCGCGTGCGTACGAATCGCTCTTTTTCCGCTAAACCCCTTTCCTCTATCTGCCGAAATTTGTAGTATGAGTACCTTCACGAGGGCGGTCGATTTACTGCACCGCGGCATGGATGTCAATACGCTGCGCTATCAAGTGTCGGCGAACAATATGGCCGCAAGCGGCGTGCCGAATTTCAAACGCAGCGTCGTCAATTTTGAAAGCGAACTCAAACGCGCGTTCGAATCGGAAGAAAAGGCGAAAAACGGTTTTCAGCTGACGCGAACCGACGAAAGGCATTTTGCGCTCAACGAGCCCTACGATTACCGCGACGTCGAGCCGAGGCGCGTCCTCGATTATACGACGACTGCGAAGCCGAACGGCAACAACGTCGATGCGGAAACCGAAGCGATGATCGTTTTGCAGTCGCAGATGCAGTATCGCATGATGGCTTCTCTTATCAATTTCGAATTTTCGCAAGTGAACACTGCGATGCAAAAAGGCTGATAGGCATTTCTAAACTATAGCTTAACCGCGCCTAAAAAGCGCGCACTTTACGGGAGTACTGTATGGGACTTTTTTCAAGTATAAACGTTGCCGCGACGGGGATGGCAGCCGAACGCCTTCGAAGCGATGTTATCGCAAACAATATTGCGAACGCTTCTACGACGAGAACGCAGGAAGGAGGTCCTTTCAAACGCTCGCGCGTCATACTGCAGGCGATCGGTGAAAAGTCGGTGCAGTGGCGTATGCCGTTTTGTCCCGAAGACTTGGACGAGGGTCCGGGAAAGGGCGTGCGCGTTTTGCAGATCGTAAAAGATACCGATACTAAAAACCGTCTCGTCTATGATCCGACGCATCCCGACGCGATACAGTCTGGTCCGAACAAGGGATATGTCGAATATCCGAACGTCAACATCGTCAACGAAATGGTCGACTTGATCGCAGCTTCGCGCGCCTATGAAGCCAATTCGACGGTCATCGAAGGCGCAAAAGATATGTTTGCTTCCGCACTGGAAATAGGACGGTAAAAGCGCTATAATGACGGCGGGTAAAAGCGCTCGGACGATTTGAGCGCAGGGGAAAATTATGAAAATACCGGAATTCGGCACATTGCAAATGAACCGCACGCTCTCCGCTCACACGGGCCGCGCAAATCTTTCGGATATAGCGGGTGCTCCGCTGAACGGCATTCCGTCCGCTGCAAAAAACGCGCTCGAAAAAAAGCGAATCGATTTCGAATCCTACCTCATCGACGCGGTAAAATCGATGAACGCCGATCAGCTCGACGTCAACGCGCTCGAACAAAAGATTCTCACCGAACCCGAATCGGTCGATCCGCAGGACGTGACGATCGCGATGGCGAAAGCGCGGATGTCGCTCAGTCTTGCGCAAAACGTGATCGATCGTATCGTCTCCGGTTGGAACGAAATCACGACCACGCGGTAAGCGGCGGTTCCTCGTATCGGTTCGCATACCGTGAGGCGGTATGAGGCATCGGCCGTTTTATAAAACTTTCGCTTTTCAAAAATATAATAATATGGTATAATTCCCTATACTTTAACGGTGCGATTTACCGTTTTACGTATTCGTTCACGGGAGGGGTAGATGAACGAATGGCTCAAAAAGCTTACTGAATCCGTACGAAATTTGTGGGCGAAAGGAACGGTCGTGCAAAAGATCGTGTTCTTTGCCCTTGTTGCACTCGTCATCGTTGCCGTCGTACTTGCGGCATCTCTTTCGTCGCGTCCGACGACGGTACGGCTTTTCAATTCGCCGGTTACCGACGAAACGGCGCGGACGAGAATCCTCGACAAACTGAGCGAACAAAACGTCGAAGCCTACGTGACCGACGACGGTTATATTTCCGTCGGAGACGAACGCACCGCGCGGCGCATGAGGGACGTGCTCATCGGCGAGGGGCTTGTCCCGTCGAATATCGATCCGTTCGCATCGTTTTACAATCGAAGCTGGTCGACGACGGACGCCGAACAAAACGTGCGTCTTAAAAACGCGATCACGCAGACGGTAAAGCAGCACCTCGAAGCGATCGATGACATAACGAAGGCCGACGTCAACATCGTTTTGCCCGACAACTCTCTGTTTATTTCCGAGCAAAATCCGGTAACTGCGAGCATCATTTTGCGCGTAAAGCCTATGAGTTCTCTGCTGCAAGATCCCAGGCGCATACGCGGTATCCAAAGCCTCGTGCAGACGGCCGTCGAAGGATTGCGTCCCGAAAACATCACGATCACCGACGCCGACGGCAATGTCTTGAACGATTTCGCCGCGATGGACGCGATCGATACCGTCAATCTCGTCGCACGCCAGCAGCGAGAAATTCAAAAGCTCGAAGCCTACTACCGCGCGCAGATTTTAAAATCGCTGCAAAGTACGTATACCGAAGACCGCATGCGCGATTTGAATATCAAAATCGATATGGATATGTCGAAGCGCACGAGCGATTCCACGATCTACACGCCGATTCAAATCCGCGCCGATAATCCGCGTACTCCATGGGACGATTCCGAGCTCCGCGATTCGCTCACGATTGCGCAGCAGACCGTTACGAAAGAGTGGCAGGGTACGGGCTTTAATCCCGAAGGGCCCGCGGGCACCGAAGGCCAGACGCCGCCCGTGTATTCGGATATGTCGAACGTCATCGGGCGTTCTACAGAAACGGGCGTTACGCAAAACAACGTCGTCAACACTACTCAGGAGCACAAAGAGACGAGTCCGCAGATAGACCGCGTTTCGGTTGCGGCGAACGTCGACGGTACGTGGACGACGCAGCTCGACCCGAAAACCCATCAGCCGGTTATCGATCCGGAAACGGGCAGGATCCGGCGCGTGTATACGCCCGTTCCGACGGATACGCTCGTGCAGACGGCGAACTATATTCAAGGAGCTGTCGGCTACGATGTCAGCAAAAACTATATCGTAACGGTGACGAATATTCCGTACGACAGAACCGCTCAGTTTGCCGCAGAAGACGAAGCGTATTTTGCGGGCATCAGGCGGCGTCTTGCACTTATGATTTCTCTCGGCGCGATCGCGCTCGTCCTCTTGCTGTTTATCGTCATCCGTCTTATCATGCGGGAGCGTGAACGGAGGCGCCGTCTTCGCGAAGAAGAGCTTTTGCGCCAGCAGCAGGCTGCCCGCGAGCAGGCGCTGTGGGACGCAAAAGAGGAGGGCATGGGCGTTACGATGTCCGTCGAAGAGTCGCGGAGGGCGGAGCTTCAGGAAAACGCGATCGCGATGGCAAAAGAGCATCCGGAAGACGTCGCGATGCTCATACGCACGTGGCTGATGGAGGAGTGACAGTATGGCAGAAGAAGCGAAGGGTGCAGGTGCAAAATCGAACAATCCGAAGCCGATTCCGAAGCCCGGCAGCTTAAAAACGCCGACATCGGCGGGCGGCAAAAAAGGCATAAAAGATTACAAGAGTTTAACCGGACGGCAAAAGGCCGCGATCTTTCTTGTGTCGCTCGGCAGCGACGTTTCCGCCGAAATCATGAAGCATCTTCGCGAAGACGAAGTCGAAACGCTGACGTTTGAAATAGCGCGTTTGGAAACGATCGATGCGGAATTTAAAGACGCCGTTCTTGAAGAATTCCAAGAGTTGATGAATGCGCAGAATTTCATCACGACCGGCGGTATCGACTATGCGCGCGAACTCCTCGAAAAATCGCTCGGAAGCCAAAAAGCGATCGACATCATCAACCGCCTCACGAGTTCGCTCCAAGTGCGCCCCTTCGATTTTATACGGAGAACCGATCCCGCGCACTTGCTGAACTTTATTCAGCAGGAATACCCGCAGACGATTGCGCTCATCCTCGCGTATCTCGAACCGGGCAAAGCCGCCGTCATACTCCAAAATCTGCCGGAAGAAATGCAGCCGGAAGTTTCGAAGCGCCTTGCGACGATGGACAGAACCTCCCCCGATGTTTTGCGCGAAGTCGAACGCGTGCTCGAAAAAAAACTTTCGACGCTTTCAAGCGAAGATTACACTGCAGCAGGCGGCGTCGACAGCATCGTAGAAATTTTGAACCTCGTCGACCGCTCTTCCGAAAAGGCGATCATCGAATCGCTTGAAGAAGAAGATCCCGATTTGGCCGAAGAGATCAAAAAGAAAATGTTCGTCTTCGAAGATATCGTTATGCTCGACGACCGCGCCATTCAAAAAGTGCTGCGCGAAGTCGATACGCAGGAACTCGCAAAAGCGCTCAAATCCGTCGATACGGAAGTGCAGGATAAAATTTTCCGCAATATGTCCAAGCGCGCGGCGAGTATGTTAAAAGAGGATATGGAATTCATGGGGCCGGTGCGCCTCAAAGACGTTGAAGAATCGCAGCAAAAAATCGTTTCGACGATCCGCCGTCTTGAAGATTCAGGTGAAATCGTCATCGCCCGTTCCGGTGAAGACGAACTCGTAACTTGACGGCACTATAGAGGAAGCAGATGGCAAAAACCGTTTTCCGCCCGAATGAAGTCAAAGCTCAAAAGGGCGAAGTTATGTTGAAGCTCGTCCACGACTTTAAGCCCGTAGAAGAAAAAAAAGTCGAAAAAGCACCGGAATACACCGGGCCGACGGCAGACGATTTGCGTCGGGAAGCGGAAGAGTATAAAGAAAATTGGGAAGCGGAAAAAAAGCGGATGCTCGACGAAGCGCAGGCGTCTGCGGATGAAATCGTGCGGAAAGCGGAACAGGCGGCCTTTGCCGAAGTAAAGCGTCAAACCGACGAAGCGAATATTATTAAAGCAGATGCGCAAAAAAACGCGGAAGAGATCGTAAAAAAAGCACAGGAATCGGCGCAGGAAATTGTCCGCGATGCCGAGTCTCAGCGGCAAAAAGTCGAATCGGACGCGTATAAAAAAGGCTTCGACGAAGGACACGAAAGCGGCTACCGCGACGGAGAAGCCGAAGCGAACCGTCTCATCGAGCGTATGCATGCAATGCTCGAAGCCGTCATGCGCCGCCGCGAAGAGATTTTGCGCGATACCGAAACGCAGATCGTCGAACTTGTCATTTTGATGACGCGCAAAGTCGTCAAAATCATTTCCGAAAATCAAAAGAGCGTCATCATGAGCAACGTGCTCGCTGCTCTGAAAAAGGTAAAAGGCAGATGTGAGGTGACGCTGCGCGTCAATCTCGAAGACGTCAAGCTTACGACGGAACACATAGACGATTTTATCAAGCGGGTCGAAAATATACGCGGCATTACGGTCGTCGAAGATTCGACGGTCGAAAAGGGCGGCTGTATCGTCGAAACCGACTTCGGCGCAATCGACGCGCGCATTTCGAGCCAGCTCAGCGAACTCGAAAACCGCGTCATGGAAATCTCGCCGGTAAAAACGCTTGCAAAATCCGACGTGATCGAACCGTCTTCCTGAATTAATAAAATCGGCGCGGGTGGGGACATGCGTTCATCGTATACGGGAGAATTCGATTTTTCAAAATACCTCAAAACGGCGGAAGGGATCGATCCGATTTTATACATCGGACACGTGACGGCGGTCAACGGTCTCGAAATCGAAAGCCGCGGTCCGCGTTCGGTCATCGGTGAAATGTGTACGATCCGCATGCCGGATTTGAATGAAACGCTTGCGGCCGAAGTCGTCGCCCTTGACGGTACGACGGTAAAGCTCACCGCATACGGAGACACGAAGGGGCTCGAAGTAGGATGCGAAGTCGTCGCTTCGGGTTCCGTACTGCGCGTTCCCGTCGGCTCATCGCTTTTGGGGCGCGTCATCGATGCGACGGGAAAACCCTGCGACGGACTCGGCGAAATCGTGCCGGAAACTTATTATCCTGCAGTCGCATCTCCTCCCGATCCTATGAAGCGTCTTCCCGTCGTGCGCCGTGTAGCGACCGGAGTGCGTGCGATCGACGCGATGCTCACCGTCGGCAAGGGGCAGCGGCTCGGAATATTTGCCGGAAGCGGTGTCGGAAAATCGACGCTCATCAGTATGATAGCGCGCAATACCGACGCCGACATCAACGTTATCGGTTTGATCGGAGAGCGCGGCCGCGAAGTGCTCGATTTTATAAACCGCGATTTGGGAAAAGAAGGCTTGGCTCGTTCTGTCGTCGTTATGGCGACAAGCGATCAGCCGTCGATTTGCCGCCTGCGCGCAGCCTACGTGACGACCGCCGTCGCCGAATATTTCCGCGATAAAGGTAAAGATGTCATGCTCATGTTCGATTCCGTTACGCGGTTTGCACAAGCGCAGCGGGAAATAGGACTTGCAAACGGCGAACCGCCTGCGCAGCGCGGTTATCCGCCGAGCGTATTCGATATGATCCCCAAGCTGCTCGAAAGAGCCGGTACAAACGACAAGGGGTCCATTACGGCGTTTTACACCGTACTCGTCGACGGAGACGATCTCAACGAACCGATCACCGATAAAGTGCGCGGAACGCTGGACGGGCACATCATATTGAACCGCCGTCTCGCGCAGTCCTACCATTACCCCGCGATCGACGTACTGCAGTCGATAAGCCGTCTCTCCAAGCGCGTTACCGGACGCCAAACGCAAAAAGCCGTCGGCATACTGCGTACGCTTATGGCGTCTTATGCGAACAACGAAATGATGATCACGACGGGCATCTATCAAAAAGGCAATTCTGCTGAAATCGATGCGGCTCTCGAAAAGCACGCCGCTATCGAAGATTTTCTAATGCAGGAAGAATACGAAAAGTGCCCGCTCGACGAAACGCTTAAAAAACTTTCCGAGCTTTCAGGGGTTGCGATCCCGCCCGAAGAATACGGAGAGGCTCCCGTCGTTCCTTCTCTCGGTGCCGCGGAAATCGCCGAAGAGTCCGAATGAAAAAATTTACGTTTGCCCTCGAAGACGTGATGAAATACCGCGAGTATCTGCAAAACGAAGCGGAACTCGCGCTCGGTAAAGCGATGGCGGTCGAACACGATATTCAAATGCGCCTCGACGAAGTCGCTTTTCAATATGCCGCTCTCGCCGAAAAGATGCGCGGTTCTACCGATTTCAACGACATAGCGCGGGCAAACGATTTTTACGTCCTCCTCGATCAGCAAAAAGATTACCTCTTGAAAAAGATGGCGGAAGCGAAACTCGTTTCCGAGCAAAGGCGCAAAGAAATGCAGGAAGCGATGCAAAAAACCGAAGGCCTCCATAAGCTGCGCGAGCGGCAGTTCGATGAGTACAAAGACGCGGAGATGAACGAAGCGAACGATATCGCCGACGACGTGACAAACGCACGCGCAGCTAGGGGAAGAGTTTAATTAATAATGGAATGCGCTGCCGCCGATAAATTCGCGCATGATCGATCGCGCGGGAACTGCAGTCGGCGGAATCGGAGAAAAATTGTATAAAAAGCTCAAAAGCCGGCACGCTTCTCCGTATTCTTTTTGCGTCGGGTTGACGCAGCGCAAAAGCGGATCGGCGTAGACTTTGAGAACTGCAAGCTCGTAGTCGAGAGCGGTGTTGAGCATCGCGTCGGCGTTGATTTGAAACGGGAATATGTGTTTTTGTTCTCCCGCTTGAACGCTCGGCCACATGGAAATCGTTTCGGCGGCGCTTTTACCTCGAAACTGCGAGTCGCGCACGATTCTGCGGATGAGACGGTTGTCGCTCGTCGAAATGCGGTTATGGTCGTCGAGGTTCAGCTGCGTGAGCGCCGACAGGTAGATTTTAAATTTGAGTTCGTGCGGAATGCGAGAGGTCAGTTTATCGTTTAAGCCGTGGATTCCTTCGATTATTAAAATTTCGTTGTCGGCGAGCTTTATCGTATTTTTGTCTTCGTAATAGCGTTCTCCGCGTATAAAATTATATGACGGTATGCGCACTTCTTTTCCGGCAAAGAGATCGAGCAGATTGTCGTTGAGCAAATCGATGTCGAGCGCTTCGAGACATTCGTAATCGTAATTGCCGTTTTCGTCTTTCGGATTTTTTTCGCGGCCGACGTAATAGCTGTCGAGACTGAGCACGTGCGGCAAGTAACCGATCGCTTCGAGTTCGAGCGCAAGTTTTTTTGCAGACGTCGTTTTGCCTGAGCTTGACGGACCTGCGATCAATACGGCGCGTACCTGTTCTCGTTTTGCGATCTGATCGGCGACATCGGCGAACTGCCGCTGCTGAAAGGTTTCGGCTATATCGATAAAATCGTTTATCTTGCGTTCATTGACGAGTTTGTTGAGAGTTGCCGCCGATGTTACGCCGATGCGTTTTCCCCATTCTTTGTAGCGGCTGTAGATTTCGAAAAGCTGCGGCTGATCGACGAATTCGGGAAGCTCGTCGGGATCCGACGGCTGCGGAAAGCGCAACAAAAAGCCTTTGCCGTAGGGAAGGAGACCGAAGGTTTTCAAAAAGCCCGTCGACGGAACGAGGGGACCGAAATAGAGATCGGAAAAATTGTCGAGAGAATTGATTTTAACGCGCGGCGGACAAAAATAGTTCAGCTGCAACCGAGTTTCGACGCGCCCGAGCGCTTCAAAAAGCGAAACCGCGTCGGTGTAAGAAAGAAACTGTACGGTTATCGGAAGATTTTTTGCGACGAGGAGAAGCATCTCTTTTTCGAGCGCGGCGATCTGCTCTTTGTTTATCGGATTTCCCGTTTCGAGCGTATAATAATAGCCGCTTCCCAGACTGTGTCCGCACAAAAGCCTCGACAGCGGAAAGAGCTTGTGCGCGGCTGCGGCGAGCAGGAGACAGAGCGAGCGTCGATACACTTGCGCACCGTCTTTGCTCGAGTCGAGGACGGGTTCGAGATAGGAATTTATTTCGAGCGGTTTGTCGAACGGCTCGATTCCGTTGTTCACTTTTACGGCAAGAATGTGTTCGCTCTTTTCGGAAAAGTGCGAAAGCAGCGTGTTGATCGGCGTACCGGAAGGCACACACAACGTTTTGCCTGACGGAAAAGTGACGGAAAGCGTATGTCCCGGCATATTAGGCGGTATTGGATTTGAACCAATGGCTTCTACCGTGTGAAGGTAGCACTCTACCCCTGAGTTAACCGCCCGAACGATTTCAAGCATCGAATATAATAATATATTTTAACAGGTTCACCGCATGCTGTCAAGGAATATGAAAAACCGAATGTGATACCGTATAATGTGCCGCCTTGACACTGCCATTTATAAAGCGTAAAATTATTGCCGTAAAATGATTTTTATTAATAAGGGGTTATTAGTATGATTAAAGTCGGTATCAACGGTTTCGGTCGCATCGGGCGCATGGTATTCCGCGCTGCGGTTTCAAACTTTAACGACATTCAAATTGTCGGCATCAACGATTTGCTCGCTTTCAATAAAGCCGATCCTTCGAAAATGCTGATCGATTATCTTGCATATCTGCTCAAATACGATTCGGTTCACGGCCGCTTTGAAGGCAAAGTCGAATTCGACGATCAGCACCTCATCGTAAACGGCAACAAAATCCGCGTTTTTGCGGAAAAAGATCCCGCAAATATCAAATGGGGCGAATGCGGAGCCGATGTCGTCGTTGAATCGACCGGCTTTTTCCTGACGAAAGAAGCGTGCGAAGCGCACATCAAGGGCGGTGCGAAAAAAGTCGTCATGTCGGCGCCTTCAAAGGACGATACGCCGATGTTCGTCTACGGCGTCAACGACACGACCTATGCGGGACAGACGATCATTTCGAACGCATCCTGCACGACGAACTGCCTTGCTCCCCTTGCAAAAGCGATTCACGACGAATACGGCATTAAACGCGGTCTTATGACGACGGTACACGCATCTACGGGTACGCAGCTCACGGTCGACGGTCCGTCAAAGGGCGGAAAAGACTGGAGAGGCGGCCGTTCCGTATACAACAACATCATTCCGTCGACGACGGGCGCTGCGAAAGCGGTCGGTAAAGTTATTCCCGCGCTCAACGGCAAACTCACCGGTATTTCAATGCGCATTCCGTCTCCCGACGTATCGGTCGTCGATCTTACCTGCCAGCTTGAAAAACCCGCCGGCAAAGACAAAGACGAAGCCTACAAAAATATCTGCGAAACGATAAAAAAAGCCGCTGACGGCGCGCTCAAGGGCATCCTTGCATATACCGACGATCAGGTTGTTTCGACCGACTTTACCGGCGACAGCCGCACGTCGATCTTCGATGCGAACGCGGGTCTCGCGCTCGAAAACGATTTCGTAAAACTGATTGCATGGTATGATAACGAATGGGGCTACTCGAACAAGCTTTGCGAAATGATCCGCGTGATCAGCAAGTAAGTGTTGTGCACGGTCGTACGCACTTGCTTCGACCGTGGGTATGATAACGAATGGGGCTACTCGAACAAGCTCTGCGAAATGATCCGCGTGATCAGCAAGTAAGTGTTGTGCACGGTCGTACGCACTTGCTTCGACCGTGGGTATGACAACGAGTGGGGCTACTCGAACAAGCTCTGCGAAATGATCCGCGTGATCAGCAAGTAAGGGCTTAGCCCGTCGTTCGACCTAATCGACAAAACCGGCCGGTGCGTGATGCATGTCGGCCGGTTAAATTGAACGTCTGAAATGGCGCCGTTCAATTTAACTGCGAGTTTTCTTTTGAAAACTCGCGGATATACGTGTGCGTCGCTTGAAACTTCGCGCTTACGCGCTCGTTGCGAGGCTCGCGCACGAATTGCACAGCTCCTAAATCTGAAGATTTACTCGCTGTGCAATTTTAACGGCCGGTTTTTTTATGCGCGATTCCGTTTGAAAGTCCGCTGCTTTGCGGCGAGTTTGTTTATGTAGACGCCGATATTCCGCGCAGTTTTTTTTGAATCCGCTCTTGTACACCGGCGGCGGGAGCGAGCGTCGTCATCGTAAAATAATATCGGTTTTTTTCAAGAGCGAACGATGCGTCGACGCGGTGTTTTACATCGGTAAAAAATATATTGTACCATTTTTTCGGAGGCAGTTCGGTTTCGAACGCTTCGATTCGGCCGAAATCGATGAGCTGTTCGGAAGGCTTTTTTCCGTGCGTCATTTCGCGAAACATCTGAGCCATGAAATTTTCGGACGGGGAAACGTAAAAATACAGTCCGTGCGCACAAAAGACGAGGAGCCCCCAAAGTTCGCTGCGGGAAGAAACAAGCGAGAGAGCCGCGTATGTTTTTTTATCGGCATTGATGCATACGAATTCCAGCTCTTCGACGGCGTCGCCGATTTTTTTTTCGAGTTCGATAAAAAATTGTTTTCGTTCTTCATTCATATAAAAATAACTATAACAGATACTGAAAAAATATTACATATCTGCTATACTGTATGCTATGAATGAAAAGAAAAAATCGCCGTTCATTATTCGGCTTTTCAAAGGAATTTTAATTTTTTTCTGTATTATCCTCGTCTCTCTCTTCGGATGGATCGGTTTTTCCGCTCTCGACAGAATGTCGCCGCTCGACGTGATTCCGTCCGATTATTCGGTTTTCGTACATACCGATTCCGTGTGGGATGCCGTCTCTCCGATAATCGATTTGAAAGCCGCCGACGTGCTGCTTGCCGATCCGCTGCTTTCGAATTACCGCGCTCCGTTTATGGAGTTCCGCTCGTCGGCTCTGCGCGGCAACAAATATCTGCGCTTCGCCGCTTCCCGAAGCGTGTATGCGGCGTTTTATGCGGGGAAGGGGACTTCGTCGTATATCGCCCTCATCGATATGAGTTTTCTTTCCGCGCTTACGCGTCTTGCTCCTCTTATCGCGCCCCATTTGAATATTAATAATTTGGAGTATGTGAAAGATTACGATTTTCCGTATTTCAAATACTCTGCCGAAAAAAACAGCGCGTATTATATCGCTCAAAAGCGAAATCTCGTCGTAGCATCCGATTCGCTTTCTTCTCTTTCCCGTGCGATTTCGGACGATAACGCTCATGCGTACAAAAAAGAAGAAAAGGCGGTTTTGCTGCAAAAAACGAACGATCCCATCCGCATTATTGCTAACGGAAAGCGGCTTGCCGAACAGTTTACCGCCGGAAACGATGTCACTGAGGCTCTTTCCTCGCTGCTCGATGAAACGGCTCTCAGCGTCGTTTCATTCGGTATCACCGATGCGGATATTACGGTCAAAGCCGAATTCCCTTTTGCGATTTCGGATACGAGCGTATCTCCGCTCGCGCCTCTTTTAATAAAAAATTCGAAAATGCCCGCGCTTCTTTCGCAGCTCGGAGAGAGTGTGCAGTACTATACGTTGCTGAACGCAGGGCAGTTCACTGAATTGAAAGATGCTCTTTTTCCGCTTTTGCAAAAGACGAGCGATATCGAGCGCACATGGCAAAGAGCGAACGCTTGGTGCAAGCGGCTTTTTTCGGTATCCCTCGACGATATCGTTTTTTCATGGACGGGAAGCGAGTGCGCAGTCCTCGGTATCGAAGGCAATACCGATCCCGTTTTTGTGCTGCAAATACGCGATGCGCGTCAGAGAGAAACAATATTCGATTCCATATTTTCGTCGTTTGCGATCGAAAACAATACGAATTTAATAATCGGAGGCGTGCGCCTTCCCCGCATCGATATGCCGCCGCTGCTTCGCGAGCTGCTTTCGTCGTTCGGCGTCGATCTGCCTCGCCCGTATTATTTCGTGCAGGGAGAATATATTTATTTTTCCGAGTCGCCGCAAAATCTTTCGACAGTGTACAATGATCTGAAAGATCGCAAAATGCTTGCGCGGAACGAAAATTGGAAAACGGTGTCCGGCAATCAGTCGGCGGAAGCGACGGTGAGCGTGTATTACGATTTGAAACGGAGCATTCCGTTTTTTATCCGAAACGGTACGCTGCTTGCCGACGTGCTCAAATTATATACAGTCGGCCGCTGCGATTTCCGTTTAAAAAATTCCGTGCTCACCTGTCAGCTGCATGCGGTCGCTTCTTCCGTATCGGATATGCATCTCGTTCCGGGATTTCCGATCGCGATCGAAGGGGCGACCGACTTTTTGCTGCACGCCGAAGCGGGAAAAAATCCCGGTGCGGTGTTTTGGCTTGAAAACGGAAAAAAGATACGCTCTTTCGAACTTGCGTCCATGAAGAAGACGGAGCTCGGTTTGACCGAAACCGCGTCGATCGTTTCGGCTGCGGAAAAGTGCAGGGAAGGAGGGGTGCTTTGGGCCGTCGGTGCGAACGGTGCGGTACATTTGCTGAACCGCGCTCTCGAAAACGTCGGAAACTTTCCGATCCTCACGGGCGCCGCTCCGTCCGCGCGGCCTGCGGCATTCGGTAAAACGCTTTTGATTCCGTCGCGAGGTTCGGTTATGGTCGTCGTAAAAGACGACGGTACTTACGACGAAGTGCAGTTTCCGGACGACGGCGAAATCCTTTCCGCGCCTTCTCTTTCGGGCGATACGGCTGCAGTCTACGAAAAGTCGTTTGCAGGCTCGATCTATCTTATGAAAAATCAAAAAATTATCAATCCTTCCGAGCCGATGGAAATAGACGGCATAGGTTTCGATTCGCCTGCGCTGCTGGAGAGCGGCGGTTTTCTCTATACGGCGTTTATAACCCAATCGGGCAGGTTTTACCTTTTCAAAGACGCAAAGCTCGAAGAAGGTTTTCCGATAGAAACGAACGGCGTATTTTATACGAATGTCGTTTCATGCGGAACTTTTTTCTTTGCGCTTTCAGAGGATGCGGAAGTCTATCGCTTCGCCCTTGACGGCACGTTTACGACGGTAAAGATTCCCGGCGCATCTTCTGCACGGCAAGGAAAAATCGCTTCCGTACGTTCCGCTTCGGGAGATGCCGTGTATGCGTGCGCCGACGAAAACGTACTCTACGGTTTTATGCAGTCTCTCGAACTCGTACCCGGATTTCCCGTCGCGGGCAGGGGCGTACCCGTCATAGCGGATGTCAACGGCGATAAAAAAGGCGAATGTATCGTTCTTTCGTTCGATAAAAACTTATATGCCTG
This sequence comes from Treponema socranskii subsp. paredis ATCC 35535, assembly GCA_000413015.1. GTDB lineage: Bacteria > Spirochaetota > Spirochaetia > Treponematales > Treponemataceae > Treponema_D > Treponema_D paredis. The sequence continues at coordinate 648,917 of KE332515.1, read as the reverse complement.
GGATATACAATGAAAAAATTAATAATTATTATTTTTGCGGCGTTTACGTTAGCTCTTGTTTCCTGTATGACGTTTCAAAAAGACGTACTCGTCTCTTCGGATGAAACGACCGACGGCGGTTTTTCGCTTTCGATGCAGTCGCGTCTTGTTCCTCTCGATGCCGCTTTTTTCAGCGGAGACAGTCCTGAAACGTATGCGGCTGAAAGGGCGCATATCATTTCGGAGATACAAAAGCGTCTCGCATTTCCCGAACTTGAAAAACGAACTGCTTCCCGTCTCTATGCGCTTTTGGGCCGCGTGTATTTTATCGGCGGAAATACGAACGAAGCCAGAAAATGCTATGATCAGGCTGTCCGGCGTTATGCCGACGACAGCGAAGCGATCGTGCTCGGACATCGCTTGGGAATTGTTAATTTAAAAGAAGCGCTTTCGCTTCGAAGCGGAGACGGAGTTCTCGTCCTCGAATCCGCGCTCCGTGCATACAAAGACGCAAAGTACGATGAAGCGGCAGGTCTCTTCGATACGGCTTTTTTGCTCCTCGCGCCTTTTTATAAAAGCGCCTATTCGCCGCTCCGCGAAAAAGCGTGGCGTCTTAAAGATGCCGTTTCCGACGACAAAGCGCTTTCGAAATTTTTGCCGCTCGAGTCGCTTTCGCTTTTGCAGATGATCGAAATAACGCAGGCCTCGACACAGCTATTGGATATCTATACCGGCGGAAAAAAGTACGGCGGTGAAAAATTATTCTCCGTTGTGCGGGGTACGGGTTTGCTGAAAAGCGTTTCAGGCGCTTCGGACGACGCTCAGCTTCGCTCGTCTTCGGAAGCGAGCCGTATTCTTTGCGCGCGCTTTTTATGGAACTTACGGACGGCTGCGGGAAAAAATCCGAATCCGCTGAGATATTCCGAGCGCTACCGGCGCAGAATGCTTTCGAGTCCCATACGGGATGTGCCGCTGGATTCTCCCGATTTCGATGCGGTGCTCGGCTGCGTTGAAAACGAACTTATGACGCTCCGCGACGGAGTCAATTTTTATCCCGAAGGAAAGATGTCGGGTGCCGAATTCAACGCGAGCCTTACAAAGATACGATAGCGGATTTTTGTTTAAACGGTTTCAATCGATATGCTTTTCCGCGCGGATAAAAAAAGGGGCCGCAAGGAGGATACGGTCCCTTAATTTTTTTGTATACCGCTGAAAAACGCTTTTTCAAATCTCCGAAAGCTTCTGTTTTTAGAGACTTTTGTTTTGTTTTGCAAGTTTTTTTTCGATATTGTCGGGTGTCATCTTTTTGGCGTTGTACTCCAAAAGCGAATACCCGGCTTTATTGACTTTTTTGATCCACGCGATATAGCTTCCGCCTTTCTGAAGCGAGTCCGCTTCGTCGAGCAGCTTTGCGCTTTCGGCTTTTTGCGTTTTGTCGTCGAATAAAAATTGAGAAAGAAAAATCTTTGCAAAATACGTTTCCGCATCAGTGCGCGCATCCCTTACCGCGCGTTCGAAATATTCTCCCGCTTTCGTTTTGCTCCCGCCGCCGATGGACGGTGCGAAATAATACCACTGCGCGATGTTCGTGAGCGCGTACGACATGGCGGGATCTTCGTTGAGTGCTTTTTCATAATATTTTTTTACGGCGATACCGTCGCGCATGATGACGCCGACCGTCGCATAGCTCAAATTGCACGAAAGCATATCGGCCGCTGTAGACCACAGCCATTTGTTTATCGCGCCGTTTTTGTGTGCCGAAAAATATGCGTCGTTTTTATCGTACTGAGTACGTATGAGCGATTTGAGAGAACCTTCCATCGACGGAATTTGCCGCATATAATTGTACTGTTCGAGGATTTTAAAATTCTCGAAAATCAATTTTTCTTCATCGGTAAAAGATGCAAGCGCGTTTTCTGAAAAATGTTCCGCTGCGTACGCTTCGATTTCCGAAAGCGCAGTTTCGGGTGAAGCGCAGGAAGCGAGGTTCATGCGCAGCGTCATAAAGCCGTCGATTTCCTTTTGCGCTTCGGCGGAAATCGCTTCCGAAAAGAGAGAAGCGAGGGAGAGTGTCAGCACCGAAATACATATAAGCGTTATTCGAATCCGTTTCATTTCATATAAAAAATAATGAATCGGCTGAAAAAAGACAAGCGGATATTTTTGAAAATGCACTTGGATTTTTAGAAGTGTTATCGATTTTTTAATACATCTTTGTGTATAAAGGCTTATTAAAAGCGTCGCAATGAAAAACGGATGAGACGATTCATTCATACGATTGAATATTGCGCCGAGAAAATATATAATGAAAAATCGAATCGCAAAAAAATTTTGAAACAATACAGCAGGGGGCATTATGATTAAAACCGTAAAAGATGTGGATTTAAAAGGCAAGCGCATCGTCATGAGAGTCGATTTCAACGTTCCGATGAAAGACGGCGTCGTTCAGGACGATACGCGCATTATGGCGGCGCTGCCGACGATCAAATATATCCTTGAACAAAAACCGCGGAGTCTCGTTTTGATGAGCCATCTCGGCGATCCTGCGAAAGACGTAAAAAAAGCCGCCGAAAAAGCGGAAAAGGCGGGAAAGCCGTTTACCGAAGAGGACAAAGAAAAATTCATCGCGGGGAAAAACCGCATGGCGCCCGTTGCCGCGTATTTGGAAAAAAAGCTCGGTACGCACGTCGTGTTTGCGCCCGACGCGCTCGGTCAAAAAGCCGCCGTCGACGCTCTGCCTGAGGGCGGAGTTATGATGCTTGAAAACGTCCGCTTTCATAAAGAAGAGACGGCAAAGACGGCCGAAGAGCGCGAGGGAATGGCCAAAGAGCTTTCGACTTACGGCGATATCTTCGTCAACGATGCGTTCGGCACCGCGCACCGCGATCAGGCGTCGACTGCGACGATTGCAAAGTTTATGAAAACGGAATGCGTCGGCGGTTTTCTCATGGAAAAAGAAGTAAAGTATCTCGATCCGATGCTGCACAATCCTCTGAAACCGATGGTTGCGATTATCGGAGGCGCAAAGGTTTCTTCGAAAATCGCCGTCCTCGAAAGTCTTTTGAAAAACGCATCGACGCTCGTCATCGGCGGCGGTATGTCGTACACGTTTTTGAAAGCTCAGGGACACAGCGTCGGAAAATCGCTCGTCGAAGACGATTTTATCGATACGGCAAAAAAATTATTAAGCGATGCGAAAGCAAAAGGCGTAAACATCCTTTTGCCGGTCGATCACAGAGGTGCCGAGTCTTTCGATGCGAACGCTTCCGCCGTTTCGATCGACGGTACCGATATTCCCGACAATCTCATGGCGCTCGATGTGGGGCCGAAAACCCTCGAACTGTACAAAAAGGCGATCGGAGAAGCGAAGTCGATCATTTGGAACGGACCCGTCGGCGTTTTCGAATTCGAAGCCTTTTCGAAAGGAACGGAAGCGGTTGCGCGTATGGTCGCCGAAGCGACATCTCGCGGCGCTATGACGGTAGTCGGCGGCGGCGATTCGGTCGCTGCGGTCAACAAATTTCACCTTGCCGATAAGATGAGCCACGTTTCCACGGGCGGCGGCGCGTCTCTCGAATTCCTTGAAGGAAAAACGCTTCCGGGCATCGCGATTTTGGCGCAAAAATAAATTATCGGTGGTCAAACGGCGAGTTTGAAAATTATTAATTTTTTATAGGAGATACGATAAAAAGCGCCGTCTGAAATATCGTCGTCGCTTTTTATCTCGAGTTTGCACGGGTGTTTGCGGAATCTATGTATACGTATTGTTTTAATGAAAATCGAATGAATACGATACAGTATAGTTTCGCAAACTCGATTATTGAACGTGTGCGCTTTTGCGCACGACTAAAAACTTTTTCGGAAGTTGCAACTTGCTTGAAGCTTCGCTGCAAGTACCTGCAAAAGTTTTTATAGGAGTTTTTATGGCACGGACACATTATATTGCGGGAAACTGGAAAATGAATACGAGCAAAGCCGAAGCGGTCGCGCTCGCAAAGGATTTGGTTCTGCAGCTGAAAGGCAAACCGAATAAGTATATGATAGCTCCGCCTTTCGTCTACCTCGACGCGGTCGCGCAGGTTGTAAGAGGGAGCAATATTATTTTAGGTGCTCAGGATGTCGCCGCTACCGGAAACGGAGCGCACACGGGCGAAGTGTCGGCGGAAATGCTCAAAGACATCGGAGTTCAGGCGGTGATCATCGGGCATTCGGAGAGGCGGCATGAAATCGGCGAAAGCGATATGCTCATCAACGCAAAAGTGCGCAAAGCGCTCGCGTCCGGTCTCGATGTCGTGCTGTGCATCGGAGAGCTGCTTTCCGAACGTGAAGAAGGAAAGGCGGAAAGCGTGTGCGCGTTCCAGCTCGATGCGGGACTTTCAGGCGTAACGGCCGCCGAAATGGCGCGCGTTACGATCGCATACGAGCCGGTGTGGGCGATCGGTACGGGAAAAACCGCGACCCCCGAAGATGCGCAGGCGATCCACGCGTTTTGCAGAGCTCATATCGAAAAGCTCTACGATAAAAAAGTCGCCGACGAAACGATCATCCAGTACGGCGGTTCGATGAAAGCGGCAAATGCAGCCGAACTGCTTTCTCAAAAGGATATCGACGGAGGACTCATCGGAGGGGCGGCTCTGAAAGCCGACACTTTCGTTCCGATCTGCGTTCTGTAAAAAAATTGCATGGGGGCGATGTTTAAAATTAAGTCATCGGTAATATAAGGACTTAATTTTAAACTCGTCAAGTTTTTCGAAAACTCGCGGATTTTTCAGACAACCGCTTTCCAAAGCATTTTGTTATCGGCGATTTCGTACGTTATGCGTCCTTTTTCATACAAGCAGGTGAGAAAGGAGCGCAGCGTGCAGCCGATGAGTACGTACTGAGCGAGCTTCATCGAAATGCCGTTTGCGTTTGCGACTTCGGTTAACAATTCTTCGGCCGTATGCGGCTTTTTTTTCAATATCTTTATAATGCAGCTTATCGTCTGTAAAACGGCGATTTGATTCATCTCCGCCGTTTCGTCGATCCGCGTGACGGCATCCCCGTGGCTCGGCACATACCAGTCCGCGCTTATAGAGCAGAGTTTTTCGAGCGTATCCAAAAAAGAAGCGACATCGAACATAAACGGAATCGAAAATTTTGCGATAAATTTTTTGCCGAATACGGCGTCTCCTGCAAAGAACGCACATCTTCCGTCGGGGAGTGTACACATAACGCCGAGCATTTCAAAATAGTGGCCGGGCAGGGCGATAAAGCGTATTTTCTTTCCGTCGGAGAATTCGACGCAGTCTTCGGCGCGTATGATGCGCGTAGGTTCCGCATACGCAGGTACGTAATAGGGTACGCGCAGTTCGGGAAGGGGAAAGCCGCCCCATACGATGGAAGGCTGCAAAAGCGTGTTTTCGACGCTTCCTTTTTCGAGATAGGGCATCCAGATGCCGCACTTCGTTTTTTCGGCAAAATAGGCGTTTCCGCCGCTATGATCGGCGTGCGAATGCGTGTTGATGACCGCTCGGAGCTGCCAGTCGGTAAAATGAGCGTTGAGAATCGTTTCGATTTTGCGCGCGTCTTTTTCGCTTCCGCCCGAATCGATGAGATAGAGAGCGCATCCGCTTTCGTTTTTTACGCGTATGACGCCGACGTTCGTTCCGCCGGGGATCACGTAGACGTCGGGGATGAGTTCCTGTATGTCAGCCATAACGCATAAAAGTATATCAGATAAAAGATTCGGCGTCAGTATGTTCGAAGCCGCTTTCTTCCGGACTCCGCACTTTTATCGCACATAGTTCGTCGTGCCGCGCGATATTATCTGTCTTTTCCGCTCGCAAAGAGCGGGAGCCGTTTTGTTAAAGATTTATTGACTTCGATTTTCGCTTCTTTTCCGTCCCACGTATAGGTACCCGTTCTGCTCATGATGTATGAGCGGATACCGGTTTTAATAAAAGCCGAACCGCTTCCGGAAATCGTTCGGAATACGACGGAGGCGGTAAAAGGATCCTGTCCTTTTTTTATATCGTCGATGAGCGACGGGAATTCGATGATGACGGATTGTGCATTCGTTTCGTCGGCGTATTCCATACGCAAAGCGGGAAGCGATGCGCTTATTCTGCGGATTGTCGTTTCGTAGCGTTTCTTTTTATATGTGACGGTGCCGTAGGTTAAGTCGGGGATATGCAGCGCGTCGAAATATTCGCCGTAAGTGTTTTTGAAAAACTCATCGGTTTTCGCGCTGCCCGTTTCCGCTATGCGGTTTTTGAGCGAATCGCATTCGTCGATGATATTTTTCGCCGCGGAGATTTTATACGGGTTCGCATACAGTTCGAACATGGAAATGAATTTGAAATTGTCCGCATTTTGCGCCATAAGCTGTCCGCCGAACGACGTCATCGTTTTGATTTTCGGCACGTCGACACGGTTCAGCATCGTCACCGCTGCAATCGTATCGAAGATATTGTAGCCCCAGCGGGAAAGTTCGGATCTCGCGGCGTTTTTGAGATAGGTTTTCATCTGAGCATCGGCTTCTGCGATGGCGTTTTCATTTTTTTGTCTGATACTGTCGAGAAGCGGCACGTCGCTTGCCGTATAGGTTTTTGCCGTATCGAGGGTGCGGAGCGCTTCGTTTTGCACGGAGCTTGCCGCCATTTCTTTTTTAAATTCGGACTCGGAATCTTTTGTCGCTCTGAGCGATATCGTGTATTCGTTCGGTTTTTTTCCGAATGTAAATATGAGATAGGGACCCCATGCCGTCGCGTTCGCCGAAAAGAGATCGAGATTCTTTCCTCCGAAGGCGCCGTGAAGGAGGGCATCGAAGGTTTCGTTTTGCGATGAAATATCGGCTTCGGAAAAATGAGGAGTGGCAAAAAAACTTTTCGGCGTTCCGTCGAATACCGGATTGTAACGCGTCATATACGTCCACATCGTAACGAGGTAGAGCGGAATCGATTTCGTTTCGTCTCCGCAGTGCAGCGCAAGCGTACAGGAACCTTCGCTTGTGAGCGTCATATCGCTTACGGAAGAGGTGACGCCGCTTATCGTTTTTCCGTTTAGCGCGACGGTGCCGACATAGGCGTATTCGTTTTTCTTTTCGGCTGCCGCTTTTGCGCCTGAAAGAAAAGCCGAAGGGGAGAGGACGAGGGGATAATGCTCGAAACGCCATTCGGTATCGATCAGGTTTTTATAATAAAAACCGGTTTTTCCCGCGGGATCGGTACCTGCAACGCGGAGAGTGCGCGCATCGTTTCCTTTGCCGTTTTGAAATATGCAGATGTATTTTGAAAGGCGTGCATTGCCCGAAAGCTCTATGTCCGGCTGTTTACGCCAATCTTCGTTCGGCAGTCCCCAGCGCGTAAAATTGGAACGATAGTCGCTGCCTTTGTAGCGCTGTTTTTCGGCGACATAGGTGTATTTGAAAAACATCGGGTCGCATCCCATCGTGTCGTAATCGATGAGGCGAGTGTACATCGTGCCGTCGTCTCCGATGAGAAAAAGCGTTGAACCGCTTGCGCTGATGTTTTGCGCGGTAAAGGCGCCGCGCTCGGGGCCGAGGATCGTATCGCTCAAATCGGTCGGAAGCCCCGAATCGGTAAAGCGTATTTCCCGTCCGTTTTCGGTGAGAAAGTAGACGGTCGTAACGCCCATCGTTCCCCAATTGTGTTCGTTGCCGAAGCGGTCGGTATACCATTGGATGCTCGCTCTCCTCGTGCCGGTCGCCCAGCCGCGCTTATGTGCGACGAGATCGTTTTGCACGAGCTGCTTTTTTTCCGGCCAGCCGAAACCGTTCGTCCACACGAATTTTTTGTCGACGCGGTTCGATGCGAGCGGACAGACGAACATTTTTTTTTCGTCGTCGAATACGAGCAGCATATCGTCGTCGGCCGCGATTTCGACGATCTTTTTCGGTATGTCGAAACGGTCGCCGGGGGCTATGCGCTTTTTTTTCGGAAAGGGAAGACCCGTTCCTTGAAAGAGCGTCCAATTTTCGCTTCCCGCTTTTTTTATCATGATTTTTCCGTCCGAGAGGCAAAACTCCCAGCCGCGCGAAAAAGTCTGCGTGAGCGTAGCGACGAAAACGTGCCTGGGAAGATTTCCGTTTATATCGCTTTCCGAAACAGCCCGTCTTTTTGCGTCTGCCGCATTCACCGATGAAGTGCTTTCCGTCATGTGTGCTCCGATTATTTTTTTGCCGTATAAAAAAAAGATAAGCGCACCCGCGAGGGGGATGGCGGAGGTCAAAAATATTTTTCGATATTTCATACGCTTACGATAAACGATTTTTACGCGCTCTTCGACAGTGCCGCGCCTTTCGAATTCTAAAAAGCTCGAAGCGGCCGTCTCAAAAGCCGTTGCTTTTTCGACAGCCCGCCGAGTTTCAAACGTATTTTTTTACGGTTTTGCCGCTTTTATTTCTTTTACGGTGTAATCGTAGTTGTGGTCGTTGATCGTAAAGGCGACGCGCTCGCCGATTTTTTTATCCATAAGCGCGTTTCCGAACGGCGACATATACGAGATGATATTGTTGTCGGGATCCGATTCCCACGGACCGAGTATCGTGTACGTTTCGTCTTCGTTCGACTCGTTGTTATGCAGCGTCGCCGTCGTCGAAAACGAAATGAAGGCCGTCGTAATCGTCGTCGGATCGAAGACGACCGCGCGCGAAAGCTCTTCCTGCAGTTTTGTAAGCCGTTCGTTTAAAAAGTGCTGGTGTTCGCGCGCGGCTTTATATTCGGCGTTTTCTTTCAAGTCGCCCTGAGAGCGGGCTTCACCGATTTCTTCGGCGTTTTTCGGAATTTCGACCGTGCGTATTTGCTCTTCCTGCGCTTTCTTTTCTTCGAGCATCTTCGCCGTAACGAGCATGCCGCGCTGCTGCATGGAAGATTTTTCTTCCGACGCTTGAAATTTGAAGTCCGGATATTTTTCGAGGATCCTGTTACGCAACTGCGCCTTTTTTGCGGGATCGAGATCCGCAATGTCGGCGACGAGCGTATACATGCGTTTTACCGTATCTTCGTTGTTTTCGAGCATATAGCTTATGAGCGTGTCGTCCGTGAACAACAAATCGATTGCAGCTTTATTGATTTTTTTGTTTTCCGTAGTATTTACGTGATTGCTGATTTCACGGAACGTGAGTTCGACGATATTGATCAGCGCGATAAGCTGCTTTTCATAGGCGATGCCCGCATTTTTAAACCAATCGTCGTCTTTGCATTCGCGGAAGAAAAACAAAACGGCTTGGCGATTGTCTTTGAAATTGTCGAACGAATCGGCTGCAAGACGCCGAACCATATCCGTTTTTCCGGCGTTGATAAGAGAAGTGAGCATGGCGCGGTTCAGTACCGTCGGAAACAGACGTACGTATTGTTTGTCCCAATCGGGAAGGAGCTTTACATTTTTAATAAAATCTTCACGAAGCGTCGTGTTTTTCGTGTCTTTGAGCGAAAGATACATTTTGCGCGGCTCTTCGATTTTGTCGTACAATTCTTTAAATGTGAATTTGATTTGATAAGCGGACGACGGAACGAGCATATTTACCTTTTGAATGGTCAAAAAGGAAGCGACGACCTGTTCGTTTATGTGTGAAACCGATTTTACGAATCCGATAAAATAGGAGAGCATTTCGTTGAACGTTTCGCCGCTTTTATCCGTTTCGTCGTCTTCGATAAAACGCAAAAACATATCGACTCGCGGGAAAAATTGCTTTTGCGCTTTGAATTCGTTTGCGAGCTTTATATCTTTGCTCACGTCGTGATCGCGTACCGTATACATATTGACGTCGTTCGTGTCCACGCCGAATTGAGGATTCGATTCGAGAATCTTTTTTGCCGCGCTGTTCCACGATGTCCATTCGCCCGGAGTGAGGACGGCCGGAACGAGTTCGGCTTTGATGCGCTTGAGGTCGCAGCTGTTGTCAAAACTTTTGATGATCGTTTTAAGCGCCTGCGTTTTATCGCTCTTTACTTCTTTTGCAAGATCTTCGCGCTTTTTCGTCGCTTTCAGTACCCAAATGTGATCTTTTGCAAGCGGCTGGAGCGCGCTTACCGCCATTTTGAGCGACATGGAACGCACGCCGTATTTTTTTCCGAAATTGATTTTCAGCGTATCGTCTTCGACCGAGCGGATTATGCCGACGCCCCACGAACGGTGAAATACGTAGCTTTTGGCATCGAAGGCGATGTGCTTTTCAAAATCGTTTATCGCTTCGAATACGTTGCGGAAACTCTGGGACAGGTTCGACGAACGGATGTAATCTTCAAGATGCGCTCTCCCTTCGTATTTTCCGCGATAGCAGTCGACGAGCTCTTTACGCGCCCACGTATCGTGCTGGTCGATTTCGAGGATCTGCTTTAAGATATCGATCGAAGTATCCCATTTTTTATTGTCTTTGTACCACGTGTATAATTCCTGCATGAGGACGGCGCTCCGCTCTTCGCTGATCGTCTTTGCGATTTTTCGTTTGGCGAGCATAAAAAAATCGATTTCTTCGGGGATGAGTTCGACGAGACGGGACCACGTTTCTTTTACCGCGTTCATGTTTTTTGCGGTGATGTAGCGGAGGTGCGCTTTTTTATAGTAGTCGATCGCCGTTTCCGCATCGTTTGCCGCTTCGGCGTGTTCGGCGAGCAATTTTGCCAAATCCGCTTCTTCAAAATCGAGCTTTACGATCTTTTCGTAAAGTTCCCACACTTTATCGCTTGAGTCCGCGCGCAGGCAGTCGGCGAGCGTACGAAGAGCGAATTTATTGTTCGGGTCGTCGGCGAGAATCGTTTCGCAGAGATAGACGACGATATTTTCTTTGTGATTTTTTTGGAAGATATCGACAAGATTTTCGAGCGCGGAATTGTCGAGCGCCCCTTTGCCGAGCGATACCATGCCCGACAGGTACAGCGCGATAATGCTGTCTTTCGTATGGGCGAGGTGTTCGTCGCAGATTTGCTGCAGTTCGTCGGCGCATCCGGCTTCCCGCGATTTTTCCACGATATCGGCAAGCTCCGTAAGATTGTTCTTTGTATAATTGCTGATCGCCGCGCGAGTCCACGTCTCCTCTTTGAGCATGCTTTGAACCTGCGTTACGAGATTTTCATCTGCCATACGATACTCCTTGTTTAATAATCGTAAATTATTGTTGATTTATAAATAAAGTTTACAGCCTCTTGTTCCGGCTTATCTTCCGACGGATTTACATCTTTTGCACTCACTTCATATACTGTTCGTAAACGGCCGAATCGAGTATTTTTATCTTCAGCAGCGTATCGTTCACCGGCTTCGAATTGTCATCCGAAGCGAGATAGTAATCGATGAGCCAAAAATACAGATTGATGAGACGCGGCGTAAGATTTACCGAATCGCATGAAGGATCTTTCATCTCCGTTTCGATCGCGTAGATTTCCTGTTTTAATTTGCTGATCTCCTGCAGCTTGAGTTCGCGCCGCACATTAAAAACGCCGTAGAGCACTCCGTATACCGGAAGCCACTGCAGAAGCGTCATACCCGTGTAGCCTTTTTCCGCCGTTTTTTCGAACAATACCCGAATCAGCTCGGAGTCGAGAAAGCTCGCGTCGATTTTTGCCGGATCGATAAAAAACGCTTCGCGGAAAAGCACTTTTGCGTTCCGCTCGTGTCCGCACAGAGCAAAACAGTCGGCAAGTTCGGCGAGTACCGAAGGAATCCCCGGCTGCGCATTGTTCGATGCGGTAAGGAATTCCTGTGCCTCTTCGAATTTGCCGAGCTTTTTGCAGCATAAGCCCGCTTTGCGGTAGATTTCCGCTTTTTGTGCGGTGTCCCGCTCGTCCAACAGCTGCCGGTAATTTTCAAGTGCGTACAAAAAAACGCCGCGGTCTATCGCTTCGACTGCAGGGTTGTATACGTTCGCTTTTCGCGAAAGAAAGGAGCGGAAGCGTTTCCAATCGGCAAGGAGGCTTTCACCGCGTTCAAACGCGTTTTCCAGCGCGTTGATCTGCCGTATGTGCGGGATCCAAAAATTGCAGCAGTCGGCGGTAAACACGAGTTCGCCGCATTCGAATTCGTCTTCGAACAGGTTTTCAAGTATTTTCTGTGCTTCTGCGGGATCCGCGCGTTCCATGCAGGCGATGACTTTTTTGAGCCCGACTTCCGTTTGAATTTTCATAGCTGCACGTTTTATTATAACAAAAGGATTTTTTTTAGTCAATTATAATTTTATATCGAAAATAAACTAATGTTTATACCCGCTTTAGGAAAATCTGTCAAGTCCTTTATTGACACTTTTTATTCGGCTTTTTCAAAGACTGTTTATACCCGCATAAAAATATGCCGATACTGTAATGATGAAAACCGTCGTTATTTTAAATGCCGCATTCGGCGCTCGGTATATGTTCGAAAAAGTTTTCGGCGGACGCTCCGCATACGATAGGGCGCTTTTATGGGCGGCTTCCGTTTCGGGAAGTACTCCCGTCATCGTTCTCGCCGCATCCGATAATGCCGAAAGGTGTAAAAGAGAAGCCGCTTCCTCTTCCGTGCCCGTTTCCGTAAAAGAAAGGAAAGTGTGGACGACGGCCGATGTGCTCGACGAAATTGCAAGTTTTAGTGAAAAAGCGGAAACCGCACTCTATACCGCCGCCGACTGTCCCTTTTTGGACAAAGCGCTCAGCGATGAAATTCTTCGCGTACATAAAACCTATGCAGCCGAATACACCTTTGCAGACGGCTATCCCTACGGCTTGGCTCCCGAAGCGCTCGATACGGGAGCGGCTGCCATCATAGCTTCTCTTTCGCGGCAAAAAAATCTCGGAGACGAAGCCGTCACACGGGATGCCGTCATGAAGATTTTAAAAACCGATATCAATTCGTTTGAAATCGAAACCGTACTCGCGCCGAAAGACTGGCGTCTCTACCGCCTTTCATTCGAATGTTCGACGAAGGGGGGCTATATCGCTTCTCGTGCGCTCTACGATGCGTGCGGAGAGGGAAAAGACGCGGCAAGCCTTTCTGAAAAAGCGGTATCCCTCGTGTCGGTTTTGAAAACCGTACCCGCCTTTTACAACGTGCAGATTTCAGGCAGGGAAGAGGGGGAGTGCATTTATTCGCCGTATAGTGAAGCATATAAAAAAACGTACGGAGAAAAAAATCCGCGCGATATGACGCTCGCCGAATTCCGGCCGCTCGTGTCGCAAATGGCATCCCTTTCGGAAAGCGCCGTCGTCTCGCTTTCGGCGTGGGGTGAGCCGCTTTTGCATCCCGATTTTACGGATTTTGTCAAAGAGGTCGCTTCTTATGACGGACTTTCGCTTCTTGTCGAAACGAACGGTCTTCACGTAACCGAAGAACTGTGCGAAAAAGTCAAAGAGATTTCGGGCGGAAAAATCATTTGGATCGTACTCCTCGATGCGGCAAGCGAAGCGACGTACAAAAAGATGCGCGGCTCTGAAGGCTCGCTTTCAAAAGCTCATGAAGCCGTAACTCTTTTACGGCGCACCTTTCCCGATACGACCTATCCCCAGTTTGTCAGGACGAACGACAACGAAGAGGAACTCGAAGCTTTTTACCGCTTTTGGAAAGACGATAAAAACGGCGGCAAAGTGATAATCCAAAAATACGATTGGTTTTCGGGCCTTCTTCTCGAGTGTAAACCCGCAGACCTTTCACCGCTCGAACGCAATCCGTGCTGGCATTTGCGGCGCGACATGACGATCCTCGCGGATGGAAATGTGCCGCCGTGCCGCGAATACGTTTTTAACAATATCATCGGCAATGCGTTTACGGAAAGTCTCGAATCGATTTGGGAAAAGATGACCTCTTATGCCGAAAAGGATATGAAGTGCGAATACGGGGAAGTATGCGGGAAATGCGATGAATACTATACCTTTAATTTTTAACGAACGGCAGATCAACCGCACCGTTATCGGCGGCTTGTCGCCGTCGGAAAAAAAGATGGACGTTTCCGCCGTTCTCCTCAATTCGAACGCGAGCCGTTTCCACGCCCAGACACTTGAAACGCTTTCGAAATGCGGCTTCGCTTCCGTCGTTTCGATCGAACCGAATTCGGGCAGCTGCAATATCGAAGAGCTTTCGAGGCGCATACCGTCCGTGCAGTTCGTAGTTCCCCTCGAATCGGTGACTGACGGAGATATGATCAATATCGGTATCGGTGAAGCGCCTTCTTCTTACGTGCTTGTACTGCGCGATTCGCTTTACATCCCGCAGGGGATTTTGCCGCCGCACCTTGCCGAAAATCTCGTAAAAACCGGAAAATACTGCATCGCGCCGCGCCTTTCGGATGCGGAAAAAAAAGCGCTTCCGGTGCGCTTTACGCCCGAAGCCTCTCGCGGAAAGTTTTCCGTTTTTCAGTCCGCAGTCGTCAAAGACGGCATGCACACGCTCTATCCCTTCGATTATATCGGTCTGTACAACAAAACGAAATTCATTCAGCTCGGCGGTTTCGACTATACGATCACGTCTTCGTATTATCAAAATCTCGATTTGGCGCTGCGCTCGTGGCTGTGGGGAGAGGAGACCTGCCTTTCGACGTCGATGTTGTTTTCTTACGACGAGAGAGTTCCGATCGAAGATACGACGGCGGACTTAACCTATTTGCAGTTTTATCTCAAAAATTTAGCGCCGCGTTTTAAATCCGATTCGGGCGGAACCGTCGCCTCTCTTTCGTTTTTCAATTTTCTGGCGCATTCGTCGTGCGGCTTTTTCGAAGCGAAGCGGCGTTTTTCCGATGCGAAAAAATGGGTGCATACGAACCGTGCGAGATTCCACACGGACGTTAAGCATTTGATAGAAGAATGGAGAGAATGATGACGGCGGTAATCGTTCAGTGCAGAATGTCTTCGACGCGCTTTCCCGGAAAAGCGCTCAAAGATTTGGGCGGTCGCCCGGTACTCGCGTGGACGCTTTCGGCGATGAAAAAAGTAAAAGCCGATGCGTATTACGTTGCGACGGATGAAGCGTCCTTTTCCGAACTGGAGCCGGTCGCGCGCTCATGCGGCTGGGAAATTTTTTCAGGTCCGCTCGACGATGTTTTAAAGCGCTTTTGCTTGTTGATCGAAAAGATCGATGCCGACATCGTCGTGCGCGCGACCGCCGACAATCCCTTTTTATTTTACGAAGCGGCGGAGTCTCTCCTCGACGAATATATGCGCCGCATTGCACTTTCTCCGTGCGATTATATGACGTGGACGGGACTGCCGCACGGTTCGGGAGTCGAAGTGTTCAGCGGCAAATCGCTCGTCGCGGCCGAAAAATCGACAAGCATACCTTACGACCGCGAACACGTGGCGCCTTCTCTCTACAATCACCGAAACCGCTTTTCGGCTGTGATGCAAAAAGCGCCTGCTCGTTTTTATTATCCCGATTACCGCACGACGATCGATACGCCTTCCGATTATCGAAGAGCGCTTGCAGCCGTTCGCTTTCTTTCCGAGGGAAAAGCGGGAGATGAACCCTATACGACGGAGCAGATTTTATCGGCCTTTTCCGAGCCGAGCGTTACGCATCCCGTACTTTTTATGCCGTCGGTAAAGGAAGGGGGAGGGACGGGACATCTGAGAAGGTGTCTTGACGCCGCGATCGAGTCGGGCGCCCTTGTGTATATTCCGAAAGATGCGTCGCTTCGCGAATGCGGCGAACTTACGGAGCAGGCGAAAGGAAGGGGGCTTTCGGATTGGCAGATCGTTACGGAGTATCCGATTCCCGGAGAATATTCTCTCATCGTTTCGGATTTTTTTTCTCTCGATAAACATACGGCATCTTCCCTGTATGCCGCAGCCCCCCTTGCCGCGATCGACGAGGGGTCGGACAATACGTGCTTTTGCGATTACCTTATCGATATAATCCCGTCGAATCTTTCGCGGAAATCGAATATAAGCGAAAGCGCATTTATGACGATGCCATCCCGCACGAGGAGCGGGAAAGAAAGCAAAACGTGCTCCGATGTAAAAACCGCCCTCGTGTGTTTCGGAGGGGAAGATCCCGCTTTTCTTACCGTTCCCGTATCGATATCGCTTCGGCGCGAAGGTCTCTCTGTGAGCGCAGTCGTCCCCGAAGGCATCGACTCGTCGGAAGCGGAAGAAGCCGGTGTGACGTGTATGCGTCCCGTTCCCGTTTTGCGCGAAATGCTTTCATCTTATGATCTTGTCGTAACGCATTACGGGCTTACCGCATACGAATCTCTTTACGCCGGATGCGCAGTGCTTTTGTTTTCACCGACAAAGCTGCATGCATCTCTTGCAAAAAAATACGGCTTCGTCTCTCTCGAAAAAAAAGATACGGCGGGAAAAAAACTGCATGCGGTTTTAAGCGAAAGCGAAAAACTCTATCCGCATATCGAGTCCGTAAATCGGCACGCTTCGCTCGGCGCTTTTATCGCATCCCTTGCAAAGGGCAAGCGTTTTTCTTGTCCCGTCTGCGGACAAAGCGATCCCGAAAAAAACGCCGTCGTATCGCGCACGCTGCACCGGACCTTCAGGAGATGCGCTTCGTGCGGCATGATTTATATGTCGTGGACGGATTCAAACGCGGCACCCGATTACGGTAAAACTTATTTTGCCGAAGAGTATAAAGCGCAGTACGGCAAAACTTATCTCGAAGATTTCGATGCGATAAAGGCGCAAGGAGTTCGCCGTATCCGTGAAATCGATTCGCTGGTCAAAAATACAAAACGCTTTGCATCGAAACTTTCCGTACTCGACGTCGGCTGTGCCTACGGTCCCTTCCTTGCGGCCGCATCGGAAGACGGATGGCAGGCATTCGGTACCGACGTATCGAAAGACGCAGTATCCTATGTGCAGTCTTCGCTTCTCTTTCCCGCATCCTGCGCTTCTTTTCCCGATTTCGATCCCGCGTCGGAATTCGGCGTTCGGCAATTCGACGCGCTTACGATGTGGTATGTTATAGAACATTTTCAAAATCTTGATCGCGTCCTCGAAAGCGCCCGCGCTTTGGTAAAAGACGGCGGTATCTTTGCGTTTTCGACGCCGTCAGCAGAAGGCGTTTCCGCTCTTATGAATACGGACGATTTTTACGCGCAAAGCCCCGCCGATCACTATACTTTGTGGGAACCGTCCAAAGCAAAACACATACTCAAAAGATTCGGTTTTACGGTTGAAAAGATAATTTCGACGGGACATCATCCCGAGCGTTTTCCGCAAGTGAAAAAACACGGCTGGAAAAAAGATTCGCTTATGTATTCGTTCTACGCTTTCCGAAGCCGCATTGAGCGGCTCGGCGATACTTTCGAAGTGTACTGCAGAAAAACGGGCGGGGCGGGAGAGGGAGAAAAATCGCATGGATAAAAACATTCTTATACTCGGCGCGGGCTTTTTGCAAAAACCCGCAATCGAAGCGGCGAAAAAAATCGGCTGCCGCGCGGTCGCCGTGGACGGTAACGAAAGCGCCGTCTGTGTCGGACTTGCCGATAGATTCGAACGCATCGATTTAAAAGATAAAGAAGGAATTTACGAGTTCGCAAAAAAATTACAAAGGGAAGGAGGGCTTCGGGCGATCTTTACGGCGGGAACCGATTTTTCCGCTTCGGTTTCATACGCGGGAGAAAAGCTCGGACTTTTCTGCCATTCCTATGAAGCTGCGTGCAACGCGAGCGGCAAAGTGCGTATGCGGCAAAAGTTTTCGGAAGCGGGCGTACCCTCTCCGAAATTTTTAGGCGTAACGAAAAAAGAGAGCGAACGCGATTTTATTAAAAAATGCGTGAGAGAACTCGGCTTTCCCTGCGTCGTAAAACCCGTGGACAATATGGGAGGCCGCGGCTGCCGCATGATAAGGAGCGAAGACGAAGCGGAAGAGGCTTTGCAGACGGCGCTCGCGTCTTCGCGGACGGAAAACGCCATCCTCGAAGAATACATGGACGGTGATGAATATTCGATCGACGCGCTCATCTGTGACGGAGCGATGACGATTACGGGCTTTGCCGATCGTCACATATTTTTTCCGCCGTACTTTATCGAAACGGGGCACACGATGCCGACTGCGATATCCGATGAGAAAAAAAACGAACTCATTGCGGTCTTTGCGCTTGCGGCAAAAGCGCTCGGTCTTTCCTGCGGGGCGGCAAAGGCCGACATCAAATATACGGAAAAAGGGCCGATGATAGGCGAAGTGGCTGCGCGTCTTTCGGGCGGTTTTATGTCCGGCTGGACATATCCTTACGCGTCGCACTGCAATCTTACCGAAGAAGCGCTTCTCATCGCGTGCGGAAAAAAGCCTTCGTTTCTTGAAATGCATCGGAAACGCATTCCGTTTACGCCGCCTCCCTCGTGCGGAAACCGTCTTGCGCCCTACGAACTGTACGAACTTCCGTGTGTTGATGCGAGCGCGGAGGGCGCGTGGATTTCAATTCCGGGAATCGTTAAAGAAGTATCGGGCTTGGAAAGGGCGCATTCTGTTCCCTTTGTCAAAGACGTTTTTCCGCGAAGCGGTGCGGGGGATACGGTCGTCTTTCCTCACAACAACGTACAAAAATGCGGCAATGTGATTTCATCGTCTCCGTCGCGTAAAGATTCGATTGCCGCTGCGGAAAAAGCGGTTTCTAAAATCGTGCTGCGCTTGGAACCCTGCGTTCCCGAAACGGATGCGTTTTTTGCCGATACGCACTTTCCGCCTGACGCATACGGAGCGGCGTATGATGCGGTTTTGCGGCAGGATAGTGCCGTAGGTACCGCAAAGGGAGCGGGAACAAAAAACGAACGCGGCGAAAAACCGTTTTCGGATACGATCGCTGAAAACACGCTCGTCGCCGATACGGAGTCCATAGGGGGCGTCATAGCGAAAGGCATTCGCGTTTCCGATTGCGTACCGCGGGTTTTACGCAGACTTTACGAATCGGATGAGCGCGACTGGAATCATCGAAGCTTTGCCGAAAGCTGCGTACTTTTCGACGAACTTTGTCCCGATCATCCCGACCTCGACGCGAAAAAATTTTGGCGCGCGGGACTGCGTGGGGGGGTGCAGGGAATGCTGTATTTTGCCGATACTATAGATAGGGCAAATATCGGTTTTTGAAAATATACGCTAGCCGGTATTCACTTGATTCGCGGAACGGTTGGAAAAAAATTATCGGAGAATGAAAAAGGCTATGAACATGCCGAAACGACATACGATTATATTCGCTTCTCTTTTTTTGCTTTTTGCAGCGGCGGCGCAAAGCTATGCGGCGGAAACGATCGAACTGCTCAAAAAAGCCGAAGCGTCGGGCATTCTCCTGTATTGGGACAGCTTATCCGAAACCGGTCTTATGGAAAAAAACGGACACCAAATAAGTTTCCGTGCGGGCGACAGCGTCGTGCTGCTCGATAACCGAAAGCTTTCGGTAACCGATGCACCCCTTGCAAAAGCGGGAGCGGTTTTCGTGTCGCAGGCTTTTATAGATACGGCGGAATCGTTTTTTAAAACGGAAAGCGAAGAAGCGCACTACCGCGTAGGCGCGATTTTAATCGATCCGGGACACGGCGGAAAAGATCCCGGTGCGAGCCAAGTGTTCCGGCAAAACGGGGAGACGCTCGTCATTCGGGAAAAAGACGTAACGCTTGCCGTCGGAAAAATGCTGTATACAAAACTCAAAACGGCGTTTCCCGACAAAAAAATCATATTGACGAGAAACAGCGATACCTTTCTTTCGCTCGGACAGCGGACCGATATTGCCAATTCCGTACAGCTGAAAAAAAACGAAGCGGTGCTGTATGTTTCCGTTCATGTAAACGCTTCTTTGGATAAAAAAGCGAGCGGCTATGAAGTGTGGTATCTGTCGCCGGGGTATCGGCGCACCGTTATCGACAAGGCCGCTGCCGGAGAGGACAAAACGCTTTTTCCGATTTTGAACGCACTGACGGAAGAAGAGTATACGACCGAAAGCGTCCTCATCGCAAAATTTATTATGGACGGTTTGCAGGCGCAGATAGGCGACAAGTCGAAAGCGCGCGGCATAAAGGCTGAAGAGTGGTTTGTCGTTCGAAACGCGAACATGCCGAGCGTACTCGTCGAATTGGGGTTTTTAACGAATTATACCGAAGCGCGGAATTTAAGCGATACGCAATATCTGCAAAAAGCCGCATTCGGCATATATAACGGTATAAGCGATTTTATCACGCACTTTGAGCGGTCGAGAGGCTTTACATCATCAAAATGATTTTGTACGATGGCGCTATGAAAAGAAAAACAACGGCGTTTATCGCGATCGTGTCGGCTTCTTTCGTTCTGTCTCTTGTGTTGTGGATGATCCGCTTTCCGGGCATTCGCTACGTGTTTATGTTCAAGTCGGCTGCAACCGGCAAAATCTGCATGGAGTCGAGGTATTTACCGCGGCATCCCGTGCAGGGAAAGGTGAACTGCTACGTGGACGAACTTTTGCTCGGGCCTTTGACTGCGGAATACCGCCCGCTGTTTACGCGGGGTACCCGTGCGCAATCGTGTTTTGTGCGCGGCGGCGTTCTGTATGTCGATCTTTCGGACGCGCTCATTTCCGAAGCGGACGGTGCATCCGAAATACGACAAGGGATGGAATTATTCAGGAAAAATATCCTGTATAATTTTAAAAATATTCATACTATCGAAGTGTTTGTTGCCGGCAATCATGCGTACGAAAAAAACGCCGTCGGGGATTTGCGTAAAGAAAATCCTTGACAAACGGATTCTTTTGTAATATCGTGATAAACGGTACAAGGCTACATCGAATAGTATAAGGAGCTTCCAAAATGAAGAAGACTTTTTTTGTGATTGCGGCGGGTATGCTGCTTGCAGGAGGCGCGGGGCTTTTTGCTGCCGAATCGATGGTTATCGATTTTACGCAGCTCGATGCGGACATCGTCGCCGATGCTAACGGCAATCCGACGCAGAACAGCCGTACTGTAATGAATTACGCTGCGGCTGCAGGCGCTACGTTCACCGCAGAGCAGCGGGATCTTATGAAAACATCTCTCGCTCTCCCCGAATGGGAAGTCATACTCAATTCTTCGGCCCAGAACGTAGAAGCGGTAGGAGTTTCGACGGTCGTCGCAGCTCCGGTACGCAGCGAAGCCGATGTGCCGTTCGCAGGTTCGAACGTCATGGGCGTGCGCATTCTTTTCCCCGAATGGAATTCGAACGCAAACGCGCGTATTCAACCGCCGTTCGACATTCCCGCATTTGAACCGCTTGCGGGAGCGGATGCCGACGGCAACCGCCAGGCGCAGACCGATGAAGAAAAAGCGGGCGGCAAAACCCTCTTTGAAGACGGCTACGGTATCGTCAGAAACGTCGGCGCGATCAAATCGATCGCCGTTACGACGATGGGCATGAACTATCCCGAAGGTTTGTACGTTTTGCTCAAAGACAACGACGGAATCGAACGCCGCTATTTTATGGGCTATCTCGGATTCGACGGCTGGAAAGAGCTTGTGTGGAATAACCCGCAGTACATCGCCGATATCCGCAACCGCGAAATCCGTGTGTACCCGATCTATCCGCGCGGTATTCCGTACGTAAAATTCGCAGGCTTCCAGATTACGCGCGACGCCGCTCACATCGGCGGCGACTATATCGGCTATTTCAAAGATGTTAAAATCATCTACGACAAAGCCGTGTTGACGTCCGAACGCGATATCGCCGACGAAGATCTGTGGGGCATTGTCCGCGCGCGCGAAAAGAAACGCCAAGCCATCGAAATGGAGCGCTTCGGCAACAAACAGGTGAACCGCTATCTCGAACGCGTTAAACAGGCGACGGAAGAAAGCTTTACTTCGAGTCTCAATCCGGACTCTACGTCGAATGCCGCACGTTCGTCGGGCAATTCCGCAAATGCAAAATAAGAAACCCTGAGTTTTCTTTAATAAACGTCCTTTATGCCTGCCCTGTTGCAAGGCTGGGGGACGTTTTTTTATAATTTGATTTCGAGTTATGGAACACAAGTCTTACGATAATCTGCCTGCAAAAATCCATATTCAAAAAACGTATGAATCTTATGCGCCGTATTTTTATGCCGTCATGGCAAATATTCAAAAACGACTGGAAGACGGCGTTTCGCTCTCTTCTCCTCCGACATATAAAGCGCGCATAAAATCTTTCGACAGCTATTATAAAAAGATACTGCGCTTAAAAGTGCCGCCGCCGTCAGACGGCTCTCTCATTTGTCTTACCGATATGGTCGGCATACGCATCATCTGTGCGTTTCTCGAAGATCTCTCGGAAGTTTCGGCGCAAGTTAAAAATCTTTTCGATGTGCGGGAAATCGAACAAAAAGGGCCGGCCGAGAATTTCAAAGCATTCGAATACGAATCGATTCACATCCTCGTAAAAATTCCGGATTCGTGTTTTCCGCCGCCGTCCGATTTTCCTTCGCTTCCCGTTTTGAAAGATATCGTATGCGAAATACAGGTTCGAACGATTTTGCAGGACGCATGGGCGGAAGTGGAGCACGAACTTATCTACAAAAGCGAGTTTTCCCCGTTCGATCTGCCGCTTCGGAGAAAACTCGCGTCGATCAATGCGTCGCTCACCCTTGCCGATACGATTTTTCAGGAAATCCGCGATTATCAAAAAAAATTGCAAGGTGAAGTAAACGAGCGGCGAAAATTATTTTATGAAAAAGTCGACGAACTTGATCCGGTAAAACGCGGAATAAAAAAAATATCGGCCGAACCGGATATCCCTTCTTTTTTTGCAAAAGGCACAATCGACGATTTACTTCTCGAAGCGATCCATGCGCACAATACGGGAGATTTGGCAAGAGCGATCAAAATCTATACTCAAATCATCGAATCGAAGCCTGTACCGAGCGATGTCGTTTTGTCGGTCATTCATAAGCACCGCGGTATGGCGTATTTTACCGACAGCGAATATCAAAAAGCTCTTGAAGATTTTAAAGCGAGTTTTGCATATAATCCGAAAAATTTTCGCGCGCTCTATTACGAAGGAATCGTACACGGCATTCTCGGAAACAACGACGGAGCAATCGATTGTTTTTCGCGCTCTCTTTCAATCAACGAATATCAGTCGCATGCGTTTTATCACCGTTCGAAAGCTTATTACGAAAAAGGCGAATACGAAAGCGCGCTTGCCGACATACGAGCTGCCAAAAAACTCGGTATAAACGACGACGCGTGCAATGTACTGCTTTCAAACATTATGGATAAAATGTAAAGCAATCGCCGCCGTTTTTTTATAAAATTTGAATTAAATGCAATAAAGAAATCTTGACAGTTTTTAATTTCGAGTTGTATACTGGATACGATATTTCGCTATAAAAAACAGGAGGAATTGAAAAAAAATGGTAAAAAAGATCGTAATCGTCGGCGGAGTTGCAGGCGGTGCTTCCGTTGCCGCTCGAGCCCGAAGGCTCGATGAAAGTGCTGAAGTCATTATGTTTGAAAAGGGGCCGAACGTTTCGTTTTCGAACTGTTCGCTGCCCTTTTTTTTGAGCCGGATCGTAAAAGAAAGCGACGATCTCGTGCTTATGTCGCCCGAACAGTTTAAAAAACAGTACAATATCGTTGCGAAAACGTCGCACGAAGTACTCAAAGTAAACGCCGAGCAAAAAACCGTTACCGTAAAAGATTTGACGAGCGGAAAAGAGTTCGACGAAAGCTACGACACGCTCGTCCTCTCTCCGGGCGCTTCTCCCGTCATGCCGAGAGCGATTCCGGGCATCGATCGGGAACACGTGTTTTCGGTACGCAACGTCGTCGATATCAAAAAGATCGACGATTACGTTACGGAACACTCGGTAAGCGATATCGTCGTAGTCGGCGGCGGTTTTATAGGCATTGAAGTCGCCGAAAACTTTAAGCTTGCCGGAAAAAACGTCACGCTCGTCGAAAAACTCGACCAAGTGCTTGCACCCTTCGATTACGATATGGCGCAGATTTTGCACAAAGAAATGTACGACAAAGGCGTCGCTCTCGTCCTCGGCGACGGCATCAAAGAGATCGGCGAAAAAGACATTACGACCGAAAGCGGAAAGAAGATCGCCGCAGGGGCGGTCATCATGGCGCTCGGCGTGCGGCCTGAAACCGAACTTGCAAAATCGGCAGGCGTCGAAATTGGCACGACGGGGGGTATCCTCGTCGATCACAATTACCGCACGAACGTTCCCGACATCTACGCCGTAGGCGATGCGATCGAAGTGACGCACTTTATCACAAATAAAAAAACGCGCCTTACGCTCGCAGGTCCCGCTCAGAGAGAAGCGAGAGCGGCCGCCGACGATATGTACCGCATTCCGCACCGCAACACCGGCGTCATCGGTTCGTCGGTTATCCGCTGCTTCGATTTCAATGCGGCATGTACCGGCTTAAACGAAAGGGCGTGTAAAGATGCGGGAATCGATTACGATTACGTGTATGTCATCCCCGGCGATAAAGTCGGCCTTATGCCGAATGCGAATCCGCTCTTTTTCAAATTGATTTTCGAAAAACCGTCAGGAGCGATCATCGGCGCACAGGCGATAGGTAAGGGTGCCGTCGATAAGCGAATCGACGTCATTGCGACCTGCATTATGCTGCATGGAACGCTCGAAGATTTGAAAGAGCTCGAATTGTGTTATTCGCCGATGTTCGGTACCGCAAAAGATGTTGTCAATCACGCAGCCCTCGTCGGCCTCAATATTTTGAACGGAGTGTTTAAGCAAGTGCCCGTCACGAAAGTGCGCGAACTTGTCGAGCGGAACGCGTGCATCGTCGACGTGCGCGAGCCGAAAGAGTATGCAGCGGGGCACATCGTCAACGCGGTCAACATTCCGCTGAGCGTTCTGCGCGAGCGCATGAACGAAATACCGAAAGATAGACCCGTGTACTTGCATTGCCGTTCGAGTCAGAGAAGCTACAACGCGCTCTGCGCGCTGCAGGGCAGCGGCTGGAAAAACGTGTACAATATCATGGGTTCTTTTCTCGGCGTGAGCGAATACGAATACTTTACCGATAAAGTGCAAAATCGGAAGCCTATCGTTACGGCATATAATTTTAAATAATTATTAATTATTAAAGAGGAAGATGATATGAAAACAATTGAAAAGATTATCGGAGTCGCGCTGCTTATTTTGTGCATCGCGTCGGGATCCGCTTTATTAAAAACGGATATGGTTTTTTTCCGCTGGGTTATGGGACTTGCTCTCGGTTATGTGCTTTCGCGATCCTTTTTCGGATTTGCCGGCAGCATTAACCGCGCCTATCGTACCGGTTCGACGAAACTCATGCGAGCGCTCATGCTCATGTTCGTCCTTTCGTCGATCCTCTCCGCATCGTTTTTGATTTTCGCAGACGCGACAAAATACGATCTCTGGGTAAACCCGATCAATGCCGGACTTGTCATAGGAGGCGTTTTGTTCGGCTTCGGTATGAGCTGTTCGTCGTGCTGTGCGACCGGGACGCTTACCGATTTGGTAACCGGTTTACCGCGCGCGCTCATTACGCTCCTCTTTTTCGGTATCGGCGTATTCGTCGGTTTTCCGATCCAAGCAAAAGCGGACTGGGTAAAAAAATCGCTCGTTTCGACGGCGACTTTTCCGAGCGGCGTTTTTATTCCCGACTGGTTCGGCGGCAACAAGCGTATCGAATACATCGGTGCGGTGGCCGTAACGATGGTCTTTGCCGGCATCGTTATCGCGCTTTCGTATCTCTATGAAAAAAAGCGCAAGCAATCGAATACGTATACCGGCGTCGACACGGAAACCGTACAGGAAAAACTGTCCGATCTCGACAGCGCTCGTTATAAGCTTTTGAGCGGCGCCACTTACGACCGCATCTTTGTAAAACCGTGGACGCTCGTCGAAGGCGCGGTGATTTTGTCCGTTTTGTTTACGCTGCTCATGGGCGTGACGAAAGAAGGCTGGGGCGCGTCCACACCTTTCGGTTTTTGGTTCGGAAGGCTCCTTAGAGTTTTCGGCGTCTCAACCGATGCGATTACGTCGTTTACGAATAAACCCGCAGGTCCTTTTACGATGCCCTTTGCCGAAAATCCGATGAATATGCAAAATATCGGTATCGTTGTCGGAACTCTTATCTATCTGCTTATGGCGGGAATGTTTACGAAAGTGTTTACAAGCGGCCTTAAAATTACGCCTCTGGACGCACTCGTCTATGCTTTGGGCGGCTTTGCCATGGGATTCGGCACGCGCCTTTCGAACGGCTGCAACGTCGGAGCGCTCTATACGCCGATTGCAAACTTTTCGCTTTCAGGATGGATCTTTTTAATCGCACTCGTTGCCGGCGGCATGCTCGGAAATGCGATTCTCAAAAACGTGTACCGCGCTTGCGTCAAAAAATAATAATTGATTTTTGATTCCCTGTACCGGGTTTTGCATTTGCAAAGCTCGGCGCAGGGGATGTTTTTTTCTTATTCGCCGTGCGCGATATTGTCTTTAATAAAGCGCAGCTTCAAATCTTTGAGCTTTTCCGTTATGGACACTTTATAGATGTGAGGATTCAATAAGCGTTTATACGATTCGTCGAGCGTTTCGAGCTGCTCACGCATCGTTTTCCGGCTTATCGTAAGCTGTTCGCTGTCGGGAATGCGCGCTTTCGTACGCTTTCCGCCTTCGACTCGCTTTTTTAAAAGCGGCTCGACGCGGGATGCCGTAAAAGCGAATTGCCGGTAGTCGATCATCGGGTGATAATAGCGGTATTCTTTTCCTTTTTCAATTTTTTCTCCGTCGAGTGCGAGGATGTCGGCTTTTGCCATACCGCATTCGTCGTAGAGACGGAATACGTTTTTTATGCCGGGATTTGTCGTCTTTGCGGGATTGTCCGAAAACTTCATCGAGGGGATGAGCGCGTCCGTTTTTTCATCGTGCCGGGCGGCAAGCTTGTACACGCCCGTAAAAGACGATTCTTTTCCGCCGGTTACCATGTGCGTGCCGACGCCCCAGCTGTCGATCGGAACTCGCTCGGCGACAAGCGCCGAAATGATATCTTCGGTGAGTTCGTTTGAAACGGAAATCTTTGCATTCGGTAAACCCGCCGCATCGAGCGCTTTCCGCACTTCCGTCGAAAGATAGGAGATGTCGCCCGAATCGAGGCGTACGCCGAAATTGCAGCCTCTTTCGGCGAGTTCTTTGCCCGCGATGATCGCGTTTTTGATTCCGGATTTCAGCGTATCGTACGTATCAATCAAAAAGACCGAATGTTCCGGATAGATTTTCGCATACGCGCGGAACGCTTCGAGTTCGGATGAAAACGACATGATCCACGAATGCGCCATCGTTCCCATGACGGGGATGCCGTAGCGCTTTCCCGCAAGCGTGTTCGACGTTCCGTCCGCTCCGCCGATGAAAGCCGCGCGCGACGCGCTCATCGCTCCGTCGGGACCCTGCGCTCGGCGCAAACCGAATTCCATGAGATGGCCCTTGTTCGATGCGAGCCACACGCGGCAAGTTTTCGTCGCGATGAGACTTTGAAAGTTTACGTAATTTAAAATCAATCCTTCGACGATCTGCGCTTCGATGAGATTTGCGTGAATTCGGATGAGCGGTTCCTGAGGGAAAATCACCGAACCTTCGTCCATCATGTAAACATCCCCTCCGAACGAAAAGTCCTTTAAATAATCGAGAAAACCTTTTTCAAATATCTTTTGTTCGGCGAGGTAGGCGATGTCGGCATCTCCGAATCGGAAAGATGTGAGAAGGTCGAGGAGCGTTTCGTTTCCCGCGAGAACGGAAAAACCTCCCGACCAGGGCTGCCGCCTGAAAAACATATCGAAGACGACCGGATGATTCATCTTTTCTTTCCAATAACCCTGCGCCATCGTGAGTTCATAAAAATCGGTAAAGAGCGCGCTCGTGATGCCGCATCTTTCCGCCGGGGAAAAATTCGCTTCGGATTCTTTCATACAAATACCTCATTGATAAAAATCGATAATCGCATATCCGCGATTTTTCAGAGAGGTTTTTTGCGCGCTTTGCCGGCATCCGTCTTACGCTGCATTCCCTGACAAGCCGTATTGTAATTGATTTACCGTATTTAGTCAAAATCCGAATCGAGTGTGTAGGTGATACCGTTTTATAGCGCTTTCGTCATGACGATGCCGTCGGTCTGTACCCCGTCTTCGGAAAAAAAATTCGCGATACGGCGGAGTTCCGAAAACCCGTTTTTTCGGTAGATATGCAGCGCGCCGCGCCACGCTTCGTTTACGAGAAGGAGCGCGGTTTTTACTTCCGGATTGCCGGATGAAAACCGGTCGACCGATTGAGAAAAAAGTTTTTTTCCGATGCCTTTTGAGCGGTAGGCGGGAAGGAGCGCAAATGAACTCAAATAAAGCACGCTGCCTGTAGGACGGTGCGAAGAGGCGGGGTCGTGTTCGAGAGAAAATGCCTTATCGCTGTCGGGAATGCACTCCCATTTTTCCGCACTGAAATAGCCGCAAAGTGCGTGAGAAGATACATCTTCGAAGACAATAAAACAATTTTTACAGATTTCGATGCGCGATAAAAACACCTCTTCGCTTTCACGCGTGGCGGTGTCAAAAGATGCCGCTTCGATATCCATAATGGAGCGGATATCCGACGGAAGGGCTGCACGGAAAATCATAGGATTATTGTAAGCGATTTTATGCCGCGTGTACAGCCGTACAGGCTTTATCACGATTTGCGTCGCGCGGGTCTGTGCTTTAAAAAAAACAAGAGGGAAAGATGTTCGGCAAAATGCCTACTTGCTCTTTCCCGCAATTCCGGATTTGCGGTCCGGTTCCGCATAGTGAATCCCTCTTCCGGCTTTGCGCCGGATTGCCAATGACGCGACTGCCTTTCGGAAAAACCTGTCAATACGGAGTATACAACAAAAACACACCCCGTACGGCATCGCGTATCGAAGCAGGAAAAACCCTGCAAGGATTACTGTAAATATACTATAGGCGTACCGAAAAGTCAAGTAGAAAATAATTTCCTTAAAAATAATTCCGCGCGTACCGATCATTCCCAGCCGAAGGTCGCAGGCGGCTTATTCGTCGCGTCGTAGTAAACCGCATCGACAAAGGGGAGGGCTGCGATTTTTTGTACGATGCGCTCGAGTACATCCTGCGGCAAGTGTGCAAAGCGCGCGGTCATCACGTCTTCGCTGCATACGGGACGGAGCACGAAGCTTGCGCGGTCGGGCGAAGACGCATAGGGCAAGTCGATCGTCAAATGCTGGAAGACTTTATCGTACCACCCCGATTCGTGAAGCGCTTCGAGCGCGATGTCGTCCGCTTCGCGAAGCCTGTCGAGCCGCTCTTTATCGCAATAGCCTTTTTGCAGCGAAAGCTTTACGCCCGGCTTTCGGTAGAGGCGGATGAGCGTGCGGTTTATAAAAGAAGCCTTATTTGTGATGTGCGAGGATGCAGCTTCGAGTGCGTCCCAATCTTCGGGTATGCGGTAAAAACCGTCTGCAAGCGTTTCGAATGAAAGCACTGCCGGAAATCGGTAAGTGCGGAAATCTCCCTGCACGCCGACCGAACGTACCGGAAGCGCATATCGCTCCGTTACGGTTTGTGAAAGCGGAATGCGCATCACCTCTATTTCTTTTTCCGCATTTTCAAAATCAGTTTTGTCTTTTTCGCTCATCGTACCGTCCGAACACAATACGTTGATCGAAAGGCCCGGGCCGGGGAAGGGATGGCGGCGGATGAGGGAAGGGGCGAGGCCGAGCTTTTTTCCTATGTTCCGCACTTCGTCTTTGTAAAGATTTTTCAGCGGTTCGATTATCAAACCCTTTTCTATGAGCGATTGAATTCCTTCGACGCGGTTGTGGTGCGTTTTGATGACCTTCGAATTTTTCGTGCCGCCCGATTCGATGATGTCGGGGTAGAGCGTGCCTTGCGCGAGCATCCACGATTCCCCGTCCAAGTGCCGCTCGGCGACGATGGCGTCTCGAACGGCGATAAAGGTTTCTCCGACCGCAACGCGCTTTTTTTGCGGATCCGTAAGTCCGCTCACGGCTTTCAAAAAACGCTCACTCGCGTCTTCGACGATAAAATTGGTAAAGCCCGCCGCACGGTAGTGTTCGGCAACGGCTTTGCTTTCGTCTTTACGCATAAAGCCGTTATCGATATGCAGTCCGAGCACGCGATCCTGTCCGAGCGCTTTATTTAAAAGCGCAAAGGTGACGCTGCTGTCGACGCCTCCGCTTAAAAAAAGCAGCACGTTTTTATCTTTCGCTTCGCGCTGTATGTCTGCGATGATCATTTCCAAAACCGCTTTTTCATCCCAATTTTTTTCCATACCGCAAAATAGAGCGAAGTTTTCGAACACTGCATTGCCGCACGGCGTGTCGGCGACTTCGCAGTGGAACTGCAGACTGAAGCGCTTTTTTTCAAGGTTCTGCAAAGCTGCGTAGTTGCAGTTTTCAGTGCTGCCCGTTTTTTCAAATCCTTCCGCGATCTTCGTCACTTCATCCTGATGGCTCATCCACACTTGCATAGGAGAAGCGATACCGGAAAAGAGAGGAAATGCGGTATTTTTGTCGATCGCAAGGTACGCGATTCCGAATTCTCCCGCCTCTCCTTTTTCCACTTTTCCGCCGTAATGCTGCGCCATGAGCTGGTGTCCGTAGCAGAGTCCCAAAATCGGAATGTCGGAATCCAAAATCGATTTGTTGAAGGCGGGGACATTCGCGTCGTACACTGAAGCGGGACCCCCGCTTAAAACGATCCCCTTTGCCCCTTCGATTTCCGAAAGAGAAGCGGAGGGGAGGGCGATTTCGGAATAATAACCGAGAGCGCGGAAACGCTTTGCGATCAAGTGTGCGTATTGACTTCCGAAATCGAGAACGATGATTTTTGAGAGCGGCATAGTGTTTCCTGTCTATAAAAAATATTGGGCATCTCGAAAAACTCACCTTTAGCGATTTTTTCGAAATGCTGACGAGTTGTAACTCGCCGGTAGTATCTCAAGTTACAACATCGCACTTTCAAAGTTACCTCTAAAAACTGCAGTTTTTAGAGGTGCCCTATTGTTTAAAATACGGCATTGCAAAAATATCGATTTTACAAAAATGCGCGAGCCGTCCGCTTATTGTATCACATTATCATTTTTTTGTAAGACGCGTGTATGTCATTTTTTATCGCGCATCCGTCCGGCAATAAAAGATGAGCCGTTTCAAAACTTGCCTGCTTTCCGATATCTTCGATAAAAAAACGTCCCGCGGGAAGCGGGACGTTTATAAGTGACGGTAGACGTACCCGCGCTTTTACGCGGGACGCATACGAGTCGCTTAATTTCCGGTAAACTGACCGACCAATTCGGGGAAATCGAAACTCTTTTCTACAAAGTAGCGGAGGTCGAAATCTTCGTGCGTGACGATAACTAAAATCGTCGCGTGGACGGCAAGGTATTCGGAAATCGACTGCATGACTTTCAATCTTGTGTCGAAGTCGATATGCGCGAAAGGTTCATCGAGAAGGAGAATATCGGGCTTTGCGGTAAGCGCGCGCGCAATATCCATACGCTTCATCTCTCCGGACGACAACTGCTGCGGCCGCTCGTCGAGGTGTGCGCTTGTAAGACCGACCTTTTCGAGATTTTTTTCGAGCTCTTCGATCGTTCCGCCTTCGCTTGACGCGGAAATCTGCTTAAACGACTCACGGATGCTCAAGTCGGGGAAAAACGAAAAGCGCGAGTCCTGCTGTACGACCGTCATGCGGCGGCGGAACGGCTTAAACGCTTTCGGATCTCTTCCTGTTTCGTTTGGCTTTAAAGCGACCAAATCGGAATTTTCCAAAAGGATTTGTCCCTTTGTGCTGTCGAGCAGACGGAGGATCGCTTTGATTGTCGTGGACTTTCCGCAGCCGGAAGGTCCGGTAAGTCCGTACACGGTCGAGCGTTCGAATTTGAGGTTCAATCCCTTGAATGCCGTGAAAGTGCGCTCTCCGAAAATACCGCGCTTAAAATACGTTTGCGACACGTTTTTCAATTCGATCGCGGTTCCCGACGCGCCTTTTTTCGCTTCGGGCTTTTCATAGCCTTCCATTTCGGGAAGCTCTTTCATCTGTTCGATAAGGCCGTCTTTGAGCATAAACGCTTTGTCGAGCGTCAGCCGCTTGATAAAGTCGAGGTCGTGACTGACCATGAGGAAGGTTTTATCTTTCGGCCCGAGTATTTCGTTGTTCAAAAACGTTACGAAATGCTTTCTCAGGTTCCGGTCGAGGTTTACGGTCGGCTCGTCCAAGAGGATGAGATTTCCTTTTCTCGACAGGAGAATCATGAGCGTAATGCGCTGCATTTCGCCGCCCGAAATTTCATCGGGGTAGAGGCGGGCAAAGGCTTCAAAATCTAGTGAAAAATATTTTGTCAAGCGCTCTACGATAACCGCTCTCTGTCCGGGAGCGAGCAATGCGAGGTTTTGATCGAGCGTTAAAGCGGGGTTCATAACCTGTGCTGTTTCCGCCGGTATGAACATGAGTCCCGACTGCGCAATCTGCGACCATTCGCTGAAGCCGAGTTTATGATTGAAATACGCGGGGATACCGTTTACTTTCATGCCCCCTTCGAAGGTAAAAATTTTCGTAGAGAGAATGCCCGCGACGGATTTCAAAAACACGGATTTGCCGGTGCCCGTCGGTCCCATGATGACGGCCGAAGCGTGCGGTTCGATCGAAAAATTACAGTTTTTAAGGAGCACGCGCTCACCGAGCCGGATCGAAAAATTGTTAAGAGAAATAGGTGTCATGCGTTTCCTCCCTCTTTTTCGTTCAGCACGATTAAAAAGGCGACGCTGATCGCGATAAGCACGGCGGACGGAATCCAAAAGAGGATAGGATCGCCTCCTTCAAACAAAGCGTCGCGGTGAGCGGCGATCAGAGCGCCCGGGCTCAAGTGAGCGGGGGTACCGTAGCTGCCGAAACCGAGCTGAATGATAAAACCGAACGAACAGTCGAGGACGAGCGTTTTCAGCAAAATACCCGCTGCAACACGGCGGAATGTGCTGCGCATCAAATCGGTCGTCATCAAAATAGCGAGAATACGCATTTTCGGAAAACCGTATGAGCGGAACGACAAACTGTATTTTCGGTTGTACAGATCGATGAGCGGGATCGCAATACTCCGAACCGCTTCCGGCAGCGTCGTCACCGTCGCCGCGAGCACGAATACGACGAGCGACATGATCGTCGAAGCCGCGCTCGTATGGCGTGCGAGGTAACCCGATACCGGTGCGTAGCAAAAGAGCGCTACGAGGATCGCCGGAATCGATTCTACCGCGTTGAGAATATTTGCAAAGCCTCTGCCGACTTTCATCCACAAAACGCTTATGTAGCCGAGTATAAAACTCAGCAGCATCGCGAAAAGTAAGGTCGCCGCAAGCGTAATCGAAAGCTCCTTAAACGATGAAACGAGCGAAGCAAAATAACCGGAGTCGACGATTCTTTGGGGCGCAAGGCCTGCAAAATAAGATGACGGAAGCCATGAAAGAGCGAGAGGCGATATCAAAACGACGATGCACAGTATTTTGAGAACTTTAAATAGCTTTTTCATACCACCTCGGATAAATCAGGAATAGAATGGTTTTCACCAAAAACGCTACGACCGCGTTGACGCACAGGAGGATAAACACCGATGCGACAAGCAAATCGGTATTCGTCGCAAGGAGCGCGTCGAGCAGCGTACTGCCGAGACCCGGGAATGAAAATACGATTTCCGCAATCGTAACTCCTCCGATGATAGCCGGTACTTTTCCCGCAAGATAGGGGATAAAGCGCGGCAGACTCGAAGAAAACAGGTATCCCGAATAGGTTTCAGGCAGCGGAAACAAACGTCCCAAATTACGGCCGAGCGTCGAAAACACGACAGCGTGCGTCGAGTTGACTTGCCTGAGCATATCGGCTTTGAGAAAGTTTGTCGCATCCCATGAAAGTCCGCCGAGTACAACGGTGATAAACGCGATGATAATAAACGGGGCGTCGCTTCCGAATGCATTGGCCAAAACCCAAAAGCCGACGAACAGCGGTACGGCGGCGAGAACCGACGTGACCAAACCCAAAAATCCGCTGAAGCGTTCCGCTCCGGCATATTCGTGGTGCTCGGCCATATACTGTCCCGTTACGGCGTAGGCTGAGGCGGCAAGGGCTATAACGGTCAAAATAAAGAGCGCGAGCAGCGTCAGCGGTAAGGTGACGGCTGCTCCCGATGCGATGATTTGACCTGAGCTGAAACCCGGATGCGCGATGGAAAAATCTTCCGAACCCGAAATAAGCAACAAAAACGATCGTGCCGCTTCGGCATAGCTTTCAGCCGGCGCACCGATTGAAAGCAGATAAAATGCCGAAAGCACGAGTGTCCCTGCCACGGCAAATATGATGCCGTGGACAATGAATTCTCGGATTAAAAAGCGTAAAAAACGCATACCGCTTCCTATCTGACCTTCCAGTTTTCGGCTGAAAGGAAAGGATTGTCAGTAGCGATCGCGACATTTTCCAAACCGCGCGAGTATACGTCTTTTTCAAGCGAGCACAAGTACAGTGCCGGCGAAAGTTCGCATACGCGCTTGTCGATTTGAAGGGTGAGGTCGATCCAATTTGCGGTAACGATCTCTTTTTCCCATGCGTCGAACAGGCTGTTCAGTTTGCTGTCCGCGATACCGGTAACGTTTTTAGAACCGTTCGAACGGTACCAGTCGCCCAAGCTTGAATAGAGGTTATCGAAACCGTCGCAATATACGAGCGCGAGTTCGAAGGATTTTTCGGTGTTTACCATGCGGTCGAAAACCCTGTCGCCGGTACGCTTCGCTTCGACGTTCAAGCCGATTTCGGCGAGCTGTTTGACGATGCCGCTTGCCATTTTATCGCCGAATTCACCCATAGAGTCGGGGTAGAGGAGAATGGCGTTTTGACCCGAAATACCGCCCGAAGAGGCAAGACTCTTCGCCTTTGCCAGATCATAGGAGAGGAAGGTCGGCATGGGTTTGTCGACATATTCGGGAATGTTCGCCGCGAAAAGGTTCGACGGGAAGGGTCCGTAGTTTAAGATAACGCCCGATTTTTGATCGGTGATCGAAGGAATGAGCATTTCACGATCGAGCGCCATAGCCATAGCCTGGCGTCCGTCGGCGTTCGGGAAAAGCTTCGTGTTGATCGCCACTTCATAGAACGCGTACGGGATGTACGAGTTGATATCGACGTTCGGAATTTTTGCAACGTCCGCGCGGTCGGTCGGTTTCGTTTCAAGAATGACGTTGATACGGCCTTTACGCATTTCGTTCATACGGATGATCGGGTCGATGACGCGCGTCATGACGAGATTGCTCATCTGCGGCGTATTTCCGAAATAGGTGCCGTTGGCATCGAAAGTAACCCATTTTCCGATTTCCCACGTTGCGAGTTTAAAGGGACCCGTTCCGATAGGTTCGGTTGCGAACTTGCGTTCGTTTTCGCCGGCACGCATATTGACGCGCATTTTCTGACCGTTGTATTTCGACGGAACGATCTTGAACGTCAAGACGGGGTAGGCGCGGAATTCGGGTATGGGATTGATGAATTCGATTTTTACCGTTTTGTCGTTTTCGGCGGAAACGCTTTTGATAAACGACATGAGATAACCGCGTTTGGGCGAATCGTTCGCTTCGTCGGTGTATGCGGCAAACGAATAGACGACGTCGTCGGCAGTGACGGGATTTCCGTCGTGCCATGACACATCACGCAGCGTTACCGTATAGGTTTTTTTATCTGCGGGATTCTGCACGATGCTTTCCGCAAGGGCGAGATTGGAATAGAGAGAGCCGCTTTCTTTATCGACTTCGAAATTGACAAGACCGTCGAACAAAAGCTCATCCGCATTTAAGCCCGACGTATTTTGTTCGAGCACGGGATTCAATGAATCGGGAAGCGTGGAAACCGCGACGACGACTCCCTTAGGCTGTGCTTTCCAGACGATAAATGCACCTGCCGATATGAGTACGATAAGTGCGACGATAATAATGGCAATAAGGCCTTTTTTGTTAAACTTCATTAACGCATCCTCACAATGAATGAACTGTAGACGACGACTTCGCCTTCATAGTCGGGCGTTTTGCCCTTTTGTATTTCAAAGAAATATTTGTTGGTCGTCAGCGTGCTGCCCGCATTGAGGACAGGCCACGAATTTCCGACTTTATAACTGCGGTTGACGAGATCTTTCATATTGTTTTTTTCGATAAGTCTTCCGCTCTTTGTGTTTTCGGCGAAAACGCGGACGGTGCGGTTATCCTTCAGCGTGACGACGAGGTCGTTCATCTGTCCTTTCGGAATGGAAACCATGCCCCACCAGTATTCGTTGCCTTTAGCATTTTTCGCGCTGAATTTTGCAGGGCGGCTTTTTTTGCTTTCCGCAGTCGAACGCGGGTCGGGGTTGAAAAGACCGATCATGAGCGGGAAGACGACTTTGCCGCGGCTCGCGATTTCCTGAGCCGTGCGGATTTCGGCGTTGACCTGCGCGATCTTCGATTCGAGATCTTTTTTCTGTGCGTTTATATCGTCGATGATATCCTGGCCGATATCGTTCGGATATTTGGATGCGAAGCCGAGCAAATCCTGATACGTCGCGTCGATATTCGTCTGAACCGACTGATAGTGTGCGAGAATCGCTTCGAGCGGCATCTTGCCGTTTTCACCTGCGTTTTCGGGAGTGCGCGCGAATTCTTCGTCGATGTGCGTTTTATATTCGTATGCGCGAGCGCGGATAGCCGAAGCGCGTTCGATCGCAAAATCCTGGCGCGTCTTTTTGAACGAGCGGATATTCGACGAAACGCCTGCGGTTTTTGCAACGCCTGCATTGTTTGCCGCCGCATCGATTTCCTTTTCGGCGCTCGCATAAGAAGCGAGTACTGAATCGTATGCTGCAATCTTTTCTTCGAAATTCGGAGTTGCACGCGCCGTTTCGATTTGGCTGCTGAGAGAAGCCTTTTTCGCCAAAAGCGAGCTTACGACATCGGTTTCTTTATTTGCAAACGTGAGCTCGTCGGTGTTTCCGTAGAGTTTTACTGCGGACTCGTAGAGCTTTTTCGCTTGAGTCGTTTTTCCCGCCGCAACCAAACCGTCAATGCGGCCGGCCGAAAGAGAAGCGCCTTTTTCCGCGACTTCCGACGGAACTTTCAAAGCGGGATCGAGCGAGCCGAATTTGGCGATTGCCGTATTGCAGGCTGCAAGCAGTTTCGCTTCGTTTTTCGTCGAATCGGTGCTTTCAAGGGCATCGGCTCCGGCTTTGTATGCGGTGATGTAATTTTCATACTGCTTTTTTACTTTTTCGTCTTTAATTTCGTTCCAATACGGGGCGGCCGCTTCGGGCTCGCGGTCGTTCCACGCTTTTACGCCTGCGGCGATCGCCCTTTGATCGGGGCTTTCTTTGCTCGTCGTGGCGCAGGAAATAAGCATAACGGCTAAAATTGCCGAAACGATAACAGCGTATTTTTTCATTCTGAAACCTCCTTAACTAAACGGAAGCCGACGTCGGCATATCCGTTTTTGCTGTTGATATTGCGGAAATTGGAAATGCGTAATTCCGTCGGACCGTCCATCCATGATCCGCCTTTGACGGTACGAAGATTCGTTTCGCCTTCGATACCGTGATTCGATGATGTCCATTCGGCGACGTTGCCGGACATATCGACAAGACCCCATGCGTTGTTGCCGTTTTCAAACGAGCCGACGGGGGAAGTCTTTGAAAATTTTCCGTTGCCTTTGTAATTTGCACGTTTTCCGTCGGTCGGATTTTCATCTCCCCACGGATAGATTATGTCGGCACCTGCACGGGCGGCTTTTTCCCATTCTTCTTCAGTCGGAAGACGATAGGTCGAACCCGTCTGTTCGGAAAGCCACGCGGCGTATGCTTCGGCGTCAGCATAGCTTACGGCGACGACCGGCTGCTTTCCCTGATTGTAATCGGGATTGTCGAAATAATCGGGAGCGCTTTCGGCTCTCGTCGTGTGAAGGAAAGCCGCATACTGCGCATTCGTCACGGGCGTCAAGCCGATAGCGTAGGAAAGGGTCGAAGCCGTGTGAGCCGCTTCTTTTTTCTGTGCGCGGGTATCCTGGGGAACAGCTCCTGCATTGAACTCGCCTTCGGGAACTACGACCGAGGGGAATGCGGCATCGAGATCGTCGAAGCGGACATAATGCGCATCGGCGGACGTTTGCGCGTCGAGTTTTTTCAAAACGGCGGATGACGGAACGGACTTTGCCAATGCCGTTTTTACCGTGAGCGTTACCGCTCTGCTGCGGAAGTTTTCATCGGAGGGGAAATCGACGGATGCGTTGCCGAGCGCATCGGTTTTGACAAGTGCGCGTACGTCGGCGACTTCTTCCGTCGTAACCGAGGGGAGATCGGCAGCTTCCCATATAAATTCGATCGGAAGTCCGCCTGCGGCATTGCCCGAATCGTCGGCAATTTTTACCGAAAATTTCGTCTTTGCATTGACGATGCCGTCTTGCGCCGAAAACGTAAAGACGAGACTTTTTTCGACATCGGTGCACAGCGCTTCGGCTCTGCGCGAAAGCAGTTCCGTACCGTCGGGTACGGCCGAAAGAAGTTCCGTTTCTCCTTCTTCGACCAATCTTGCAAGAACTGCGAGGGCTGCCGAAACTTTGTCCGCGGGATTCTTTTTGTTTTTGCCTGCAGCAAGGCGGGCGCTTAAATCGGCGCGGAGCGCGTCGGCGTATACTTTTTCTTTTTTGTCCCAATCGACGATTTTCATCCGATACGTGACTGCCGGAGGCTCATTCTTTTTCGATTGAACGTAGGGCTTGATGTCGTTGATGCGGGCTTTCACCGATGCGTCGCTCACTTGTATTCTTGACGCTTTCGGGTTTACGGAGCGGACAGCGGCGGTCAGCGCGCTTTCGACGAGATCGCGCTTTCCGGCGCGCTCGGCTTCAGCTGCGGTAGCTCCTTTACCGTAGCCGTAGTAATAACCTTCTTCTTGTTGTACCAAAGCGGGTTCCGCTTTTTTTGCAAAAGCCGACCAGTTTGTTAAAACAAAAAAAACGGAAACCAAAAGAATCGCGAGGCGATTCCGTTTCATTGATGTACTCATACTTGATCTCCTAAAATTTATTATCCGTCAATCATAATAAATTTAACAATAAAATAAATTTAACAAAAATGTCAAATTCCGTTTTATCCGTTATCGGTATTCATCGTGTGGAAAGCGATGCGCTTTACATACGAAACCAATAAAGAATAGCACACGGCTGTAAGTAAGTCAATATTTGCGAAAAACCGTATTTCGCAATATGCGCTGCAAAACGCCGTACGCTTTTATAACAACGTTCAACCGTGAAGGTTATACGCCGATTATCGTATTGATTTTAAAATTGTTTTTTGTTCTTTTTTATTGTTATGATAATTTTTTGATAAAATATTATTAATTAATAATGCGTGAATCGTTTTACCGCGTTTTTTTTACGGCGGCAAAACGATTTTGTCCGAAGCGCTTTCCCCGTGTCCGTTTCCGCCGTTATTTTTTTGTTTTTTCGGCGTAATCGCACGCCGCTTTAATAAATTCGCGGAAGAGCGGACCCGCTCTGTTCGGGCGGCTTTTGAATTCCGGGTGGAACTGTACGCCGAGCATCCACGGGTGATCGGGCGCTTCGCATATTTCAACCAAATCGCGTTCGGGGTTTACACCCGAAATGATGAGACCCGCTTGTATCAATCTGTCGCGGTAGGCATTGTTGAATTCGTAGCGGTGACGGTGACGTTCCCAAATCCGTTCGGCGCCGTATGCTTTTTCGGCAAGCGTACCGGGCCTTATTTTGCATTCGTATTTTCCGAGACGGAGCGTACCTCCGAGTATTTTTCCGTTTTGGTCGGGCATCAAATCGATGACGGGATCGCTCGTCGATTTATCCATCTCCGAAGAGTTCGCATTTTTTAAGCCGAGTACGTTCCTCGCGTATTCGATGACTTGGATCTGCATGCCGAGGCATACACCGAAGTAGGGCACTTTGTGAGTCCTCGCATACTTTGCGGCGTAGACCATGCCTTCGATACCGCGGCCGCCGAAGCCGCCGGGGATGATGATGCCGTCCGCCGCTTTTAAACGCGCAAGAGCGGTTTTATCGTCGGGGAGCGTTTCGGATCCGATCCAATGGATCGTTACGTCCGCTTCGTTATGGATGCCTCCGTGCACGAGCGATTCCGCGACCGAGAGGTAGGCGTCGTGCAGTTCGACGTATTTTCCGACGAGCGCTATGGTCACTTTGTGTTTCGGGTTATTGAATTTGTCGACCATCTTTTGCCAATCGGCAAAATCGGGCGCCGTATTTTTTAGAGAAAGCGCTTCGCACACCGCTTTGCCGAGTCCTTCGTTTTCCATTTGCAGCGGCACTTCGTAGATGGATCTCGCGGTGAGGTTTTGAATAACGTGGCTCGTGTCGACGTTGCAAAAAGATGCGAGCCGTTCGCGGGTTGCCGTATCGATCGGTTCTTCGGTACGGAGCATGATGATGTCCGGCTGGATGCCGAGTTCCTGCAGTTCTTTTACCGAATGCTGCGTCGGCTTCGTTTTGAGTTCCTGCGGTTTTTTTATATAGGGCACGAGCGTCAAGTGGATGTAGCAGCAGTTTTCTTCGCCGACTTTGTATTTCATCTGGCGGATCGCTTCCATAAACGGCAGCGATTCTATGTCGCCGACGGTGCCGCCGATTTCGGTAATGATGACGTCGGCTTTCGTTTCTTCCGTCGAAAGCATCATACGGCGGAGGATCTCTTCGGTGATGTTCGGAATGACCTGTACCGTACCGCCGTGAAATCCGCCTTCTCTTTCTTTGTTCAAGACTGCGAGATAGACGCGGCCTGCGGTCGTGTTCGACGATTGGGAAAGCGAGGCGTCGGTAAAGCGCTCGTAGTGACCCAAGTCGAGATCGGTTTCCGCTCCGTCGTCGGTGACGAAAACTTCACCGTGCTGGTAGGGATTCATCGTTCCCGGATCGATGTTCAAATACGGGTCGAATTTTTGATTGACGACTTTATATCCTCGGCTTTTTAAGATGAGTCCGATAGATGCCGCTGCGATGCCTTTGCCGAGTCCCGAAACGACTCCGCCGGTGATGAATATATACTTAGCCATTTTTATTATTATAACAGGAAAGTTTCCGTTCGTCCATAAACGTGCGAAACATATTCGGAGATATGCGACAGGGCTTTTTCGGCCGTTTTGTGGTTTATTTCGAGGAGGCTTCGAAACTCATCTGCCGAAATCTTCATCAATTTGCAGTCGGTTTCCGCTTTCGCTTCGGACGTGCGCACTTGATCGAGTATACAAGTCTCTTCACCGAAAAAAGAACCCGTATCGCAGTATGAAAGATTTCCGTTTCTGTTGATGCGTACCGCTCCGCTGACGACATAGTAGGAATCGTCGGAGCGCTCGTTTTTCGAGTAGATGATCGCGCCCGCTTTATAATTTTCGACGTTGCCTTCGTTCATGACGGATGAGGGTCTTATGAACAGTATGCGCTTTATGATCGAATTGAGTTTCGTGTCGTCGCGGCCGGGCAGGAGATACAATTCGCTCAAAACGAGAGGATCGAAAAACTGTACGATATAGATTACTTGTGCGAAGATAAAAAACAGCGTAAAAAAAATATACGTTTGAAGCAGAAAAACCATAAGTCCGCCGAGCACGCCGTAGATGATATTGTAATTTGCGATATTGAGGAATTCGTTCGTCAATTTTGCCGCCGCAAAAAACGAAAGCGTGCACAGTGCGGAACAAGCTGCGCAGAGTTTTACGTTCGGTTTCGTTTCCGACGCATAACGGTAAGCGAGCAGTACGATGATAAATATGAGGGCGAACTCGGATGATGTGATAAAAGTACCGGATAAAATGCCGAGCTTTGCCGGAAGATCTGCGGGCAGCGATGACAGCGGTGAAAGCATAAAAAAATTTCTCAGTGTAAAAACCGCGAGTATGATTACCGTAGCGATGAAGATGAGAGAGAGTTCGCCGATGACGATGAGTGCATGATTGAAAAGCGCGCGGGATTTTATTTTTTTGTGAAAGATGCGCTGCATACCCTGCATGACCGCGGCGAAAGATTTTCTTGCCATGAGTACGATAAAGAGCGCGAGTACGAATTCGATCCAGCCGAACGTTTTCATTTTCGAAAGCGCTCGTATAAAGGATTCGGCATCGAACATCGTTTTGTATTCGGAAATGCGCGACAAAACCGAAGCGATGATTTCCGGCGACGCGTGGATGATGCGCACGAGGATTGTGAGTACCGTCATTACGATCGGTATAAATGAAAAGAGAAAACCGAACGTACACGCCGCCGCGCACGTGTAGAGATTGTTCCGCGCGTAAAACGATGCCGTCAAATAGATGAGCGCGCCGACCGTATTTTTTGCGGAGCGCTTTTTGTGCCGCCTTTCCATCAACGGCTTATTATAGCGCGCTTTTTAAAAATCCGCCAGTTTCGGCGCGCGCGGGTAGGGGATAACGTCGCGGAGATTCGACATACCGGTAACGTAGCGGAGGAGGCGCTCGAATCCGAGACCGAATCCGGAATGCGGTACCGTACCGAATCTGCGCAAATCGAGATACCACGTATAATTGGACATGTCCATAGCGCGCTCATTGCATGCCGCCAGCAATTTATCGTAGTTTTCTTCGCGCTCGCTTCCGCCGATTATTTCGCCGATGCCCGGAACGAGGACGTCGAGGGCTTTTACCGTTTTGCCGTCGTCGTTTTGCTTCATATAAAAAGCTTTGATCGCTTTCGGATAATTGTAGACCATGACGGGGCATTTGTAGATTTGCTCGGTGAGGTAGCGCTCGTGTTCGGTTTGAATATCACAGCCCCAAAACGGCTTGTATTCGAATTTATCGGCGTGTTTTTCGAGCGCTTCGATCGCTTCGGTATATGAAACCCGCTTAAACGGCGTTTCGGCGACGTGTTCGAGCATTGCGATGAGACCGTTTTGGATGCGTTTGTCGAAGAATTCCAAATCGCTTCGGCACTTCGCAAGCGCCCAGCGCAAAAGGTATTGGATAAAGCTTTCGGCCAAATCCATATCGTCGTCCAAATCGAAAAAGGCCATTTCGGGTTCTATCATCCAGAATTCGGACAAGTGCCGCGGCGTGTTCGAATTTTCGGCGCGGAATGTCGGTCCGAATGTGTACACGCGCGAAAGAGCGGTCGCAAGCGTTTCCGCTTCGAGCTGACCGCTTACCGTGAGACTCGCTTTTTTACCGAAAAAATCTTTCGAATAGTCGACGAGGGATGAAGCGCTTTCAACCTTTTTGCCGGCATTCCCCGCTTTCACACCGATCTCCGCGATTTTTTCAAGCGACAGCGTCGTCACTTGAAACATTTCACCCGCGCCTTCGGCGTCGCTGCACGTGATGATCGGCGCGTTGATATATTGGAAGCCGTTTTCCTGAAAAAATGAGTGAACGGCGAAGGCCATCTGATTGCGCATACGGAACACGGCACCGAAGGTATTTGTCCGCGCTCTGAGGTGAGCGTTTTCGCGGAGGTATTCCATGGACATTTTATTTTTTTGAAGCGGGTAGGATTCGCTCGGACATTCGCCTAAGACGGTGAGCTTTTCGAGCGTTACTTCGACCGCCTGTCCCGACGCGGGGGAGGGAACGAGGAGTCCTTCGGCACGTACCGAAGCGCCGGTATTCGCTTTTGCGAGGTTTTCTTCTATTGACTTCACATCGGCTGCGGAAGAAGGGGCGGTACGGTCGAAAGTCAGCTGG
The DNA here is from genome assembly GCA_000413015.1 of Treponema socranskii subsp. paredis ATCC 35535. Classification (GTDB taxonomy): domain Bacteria; phylum Spirochaetota; class Spirochaetia; order Treponematales; family Treponemataceae; genus Treponema_D; species Treponema_D paredis. Next base: position 605,337 of record KE332515.1, on the reverse strand, counting down.
ATCGATGCGAACGAGCTGCCGTCGTTTACTTGAATGAATACGAGGTTTTTCGAATCGCGCACGGTTCTCACCCAACCGCACACCGTGACGGTTTTTCCGTCGGGCTTTGATGCAAGCAGATCTTTTATGAGTGTCGGTTTCATGCGTATGATTGTAGCGATTTTATGCCGTTTGAGCAATGCGTACGTTTACGGCCGCCTAAAAACTTGATTTTTAAACTCGATGGCTGTCGAAAAACCAAGTGAGTTTTAAAAAATCCCGCTCTTGCCGTTGCCGCGGCGGCAAAAAATCTGTATAATAAAAACACTTTTTATCGCGCATCGCTCTTCCTTTATACGCGGCGGCAAGTTTTCCGTAAAGCTTCAAAGGAGAAATGCGCGCATATTTTTATAGCGGGTTATGTATGACGAAAGAACAGATTCAAAACGCATTTTTAAAAAAGCTTTCGGTGCTTGCTCTGCGCAACGATTCGATTTCTCCCGCTTTATATACGAAGTATGACGTAAAGCGCGGGCTGCGCTATGCGAACGGAACGGGCGTGCTCGTCGGGCTTACGCGCATCGGAGATGTCGTCGGTTACGATATGATAAACGGTGAAAAGACGCCGATTGCCGGAAAGCTTTTTTACCGCGGCTACGATGTCGTATCCCTTGTAAAAGATGCCGAGCGCACGAAACAGTTCGGTTATGAGCAGTGCGTCTATCTCCTTCTTTTCGGAGAGCTTCCGACGCAAAAGCAGCTCGATGATTTTACACGGTTTTTGGGACTTCGCCGAAACCTTCCGCCGAATTTTACGGAAGATATGATCATGAAAGCGCCGTCGAGCGATATTATGAACAAAATGGCGCGCGGTGTGCTTGCAAGTTATTCGTACGATACCGATCCTGAGGGACGGGATATTGCAAACGTACTCAAACAATGTATCGAACTTATTTCGCGCTTTTCGACGCTTGCCGCCTACGCGTATCAGGCAAAGCGGCGCTTTTACGACGACAAGAGCATGTATATCCACAATCCGCTGCCCGAGCTTTCGACTGCGGAAAATTTTTTGCGCCTCATTCGTCCGGATAAAAACTATTCCCGCCTTGAAGCGGAAATCCTCGACCTCGCCCTCATTTTGCACGCCGAACACGGCGGCGGAAACAATTCGAGTTTGACGGTGCACGTCGTTTCATCCGCCGACACCGATACCTATTCGGCGATCGCCGCGGCTATCGGTTCGCTCAAGGGACATCGACACGGAGGAGCGAATATCCAGGTTATGGAAATGATGGACGACATCAAATCCCATGTCAATGATTGGACGAGCGAAAAGCAGATTCGCGATTATTTAATTAAAATTGCAAAGAGAGAAGCGTTCGACCGCACGGGTTTGATTTACGGTATGGGACATGCGGTGTACACGATCAACGATCCGAGAGCGGTACTCCTTCGCGAGCGGGCGGCAAAACTTGCAAAAGAAAAAAAATGCGAAGCGGAATTCCGGCTCTATAATCTCATTGCGGATATTTCTCCGGAAGTTCTCGCCGAAGTGCACGGCGCCGACAAAAAAATCTGTCCGAACGTCGATTTTTATTCGGGCTTTGTGTATTCCATGCTCAATATTCCTCGCGAACTCTACACGCCCATCTTTGCGATTTCGCGCATCGCCGGCTGGAGTGCGCACCGCATCGAAGAAATCGTCGCAGGCGGCAGGATTTACCGGCCTGCATACAAAAACGTGTGCGACGTGCGCGACTACGTTCCTATCGAAAAGCGCGTAAAGTAATCGTTCATGATCCGTCTCGACAAATTGCTGTCGCACGGAGGCTTGGGGTCCCGCTCTTCCGTAAAAAAACTTCTCCGTTCGGGTGCCGTAACGGTAAACGGCAAAAGCGTATTCGACTCATCGATGCGTGTCGATGAAGAGAACGATACCGTCGCCGCGGACGGTAAAAAAATCGAAATCCGAAAAGAAATCTATCTCATGATGCACAAGCCTTCGGGATATGTGTGCGCAAAGCGCGACGGACTTCACCGAACGGTTTTCGATTTGCTTGACGACGCGTACCGTACGCCTTTTTTCGAAGACAATCTTCACACGATCGGAAGGCTCGACTGCGACACCGAAGGCCTCGTCATCCTTACAACCGACGGAGAACTCACGCACCGTATCACTTCTCCGAAAAGCGAATGCGGAAAAACGTATTTTGTGCGCCTGGCAAAGAAAGTGCGAAGCGCGGAAGGATCGGCCTATGTTTCCGAGTGCGCGAAAGGCGTGCACATAGCGGCGGAAGGAAGAGAAAAAGAAGCCGACTGCAAAAGCGCCGAACTCGTATGGCTCGGAAGCGGCGATGAAAAAGACGAATGCACGCTTACGATTTACGAAGGAAAGTTTCACGAAGTAAAGCGTATCTTTTCCGCGCTCGGAAACGAAGTCGTTTATTTGAAACGCATCGCGATCGGTGCGCTCCGGTTGGATGAAAGCCTTGAGCGGGGCGGCCGGCGCGAACTTTCGGAAGAAGAAATAGCACTGCTTGGACGCATCGGAAAACTTGTGTGAGTAATGGATTAATTCATTTTTACCAACGGGATGTTTACCGCCGCAGCTCCGTCTATAAAAATCTTGTGTTTTTTGAAGTTGCCGGGCGGCCCCTTGCCGTCGTAGTTGCTGAAGCCAAACGGCTCTCTCGGTATGCCGATCGCATTCGCGTTTAATTTTCCGTCTTCGTTGACGTCGTGGTAAACGCAAAAAACATAGTCGCCGGCTTTAAGCCGTATATGATACACGGCTTTGTCTCCCGTCACCGCCAATTCGACGTTTCGATACGGAATGTGTTTACGAAAACTTTCAGCCGAATCATGGATGCTTATGACAATCGTTCCCGAATTCTTTTTTATGCCGGCAACGACGATTTCCACGTCAGAGAGCGCTTCACCGTCCGCCGTTTGAGGATACAAGGAATAAAGCATAGCGAAAATCATCATACAGAAAAATAAAGTACGTATTTTTTTCATAGTGCCTCCTATTTATTGCGCTGCATAATTTTCAAAGCGGCACTGTTCGAATACGTCCGTACCGATAAGCGTAATCGCCTTTGCGGGGCAGTTGTTTATGCATCGATAGCATATCGTGCAGTTTCCGGGATGGAATACGGCTTTATTGTTTTCGATATATAATGATTTTGAAGGGCAATGTGCCGCGCATATGCCGCAGCCGATGCAGCGTTCCGTTCGGATTTTAAGCCGTTCGCACAATTTTTTCGCATGCATTTTAAACCACAGGCGCTGGCCGAATAAACCTGCGATTCTGTGAAAGAACGATAAGCCGTCTTTCGGATAGATTCCGCGTTTTATGGCATCCGCTGCCTGTGCAATTTTTTTTTGTGCCGCCGCTATGAGCGCCCGGTTTTCTTCCGGCGTTTTTTTCAAGAGCTTTACATCGGCGATACAGTCCGGCATACGAAGGTGTAAGCCTCCCGTAACGGCGGCTCCGCATTTTCGAAGCAGCCTGGCCGCAAGCCCCGCGCCGTCTCCGCTGAAAAGGCCCATCGTCGCGATAATAAAAACCCGTTTTCCGCGGAACATAGCGGCGTGTTCCGTAATGAACGCTTTTACGATACGCGGGATGTCGCTGAAATAAATCGGATAGCCGAGCGCGATTTCATCCGACGCGCGTAAAACTTCAAGCGCTTCGCACGATTCCATGCTGCAAGCTTTGCCGCCGGTCGCTTTTACGAGCGCTTCCGTACAGTATTTTGTGTTTCCCGTTCCGCTGAAATAAATTCCGTTCATATCGCCTCCTGCAATAATCCGTGCGCCCTTACTTTAAAAATGACGGCTCGAGCAAGTCCATAAAATCAGTGATTTTTTCTTTCCAATTTTTGTCGTAGTGAACATTTTTCATTGCCGCCAGCGCCGTAAGCCCGTGAATAAAAGCCCATATCGTTATTAAAATATCGTTTTGCTTTTTTTTCGGAACCTTGGCTTCCTTAAGCAGTGACAGGATGCTATTTTTATACAGAATATAGGGTTTATAGTTTTCCTCATCCGGCACGGATAAGGTTAAATCGACCTTTATATCCGATTTTGAATACAAAAATTGAAAATAGGCGGGATTGTCAATAAAAAAAGAAACATAGGCTATACCCAATTTTTTTAACAATGCGGCAGGCTTTTTATTTTCCGCGACAGCCGTTTCGAGCGTTTTCGAAAAACGTTCGGTGATGTGCAGCTGCATCGCGTTCAGCAATTCTTCTTTGTTGCGAAAATGACTGTAGGGAGCCGCATGACTGACTTTGCAAGCCGCCGCCGCTTTCCGCAGTGAAAAAGACTGCACGCCGTCGGTATTGACGATTTCGATACCTTTTTCGATTAGGAGATTTTTCAATCCTTCGCGGTGATACGGCAACTTCGATTTTCGCATAAGCGGCTCCTTTTTCCTTGTAATCTTTACAGTGTCAAGATAATAGTGTAAAATCTTTGCGGTGTCAAGTTTGAAACGGCGATTTTAAAAGCTGCAGATTAAAGATGCGCGGCTTAAAATCATCTGTAGGAAAAACTTATGCGCGAATCGGATCGATTGCCTTGATTAAAGCGTTCCGAACGATTTACAAAGGCCGGCCTTCGCGCGTATAATTACGCTATGTTATCGGATATTGAAATAGCACAAAAGAATAAAATGCTTTCGATCGCGGACATCGCAAAGCGTATCGGGATTGATGCGGACGGAATCGAACCCTTCGGAAAGTATAAAGCAAAGCTTACTTCAGAAACCCTTCGCACTTTGCAAAAACGAGTTGCGGACGAAACCGCGCGCGCTCGTCTCATCCTTGTTACCGCCGTAACGCCGACGAGCGCGGGGGAAGGGAAATCGACCGTTTCGATAGGGCTTGCCGATGCGCTCAACCGTATCGGAAAAAAAACGGTGCTCGCGCTCCGCGAACCGTCTTTGGGGCCCTGTTTCGGCATAAAGGGCGGAGCCTGCGGAGGCGGAAGGGCGCAGATCGTTCCGATGGAAGAAATCAATTTACACTTTACGGGCGACATCCACGCGATTTCGTCTGCAAATAATTTGATCGCGGCTCTCATAGACAATCACATTCACCACGGTAACGAACTGGGGATAGATCCCCGCACGATTTCGTGGAAGCGTTGCGTCGATCTGAACGACCGCGAACTGCGCAACATCGTCGTCGGGCTCGGCGGCAGAATGAACGGAGTGCCGCGCGAAGACCGCTTTTGCATTTCCGTCGCGAGCGAAATCATGGCGATCGTCTGCCTCTCCCGCACGATTTCTGAATTGAAAGAGCGCATTTCGAATATCGTCATCGGGGAAAATTACGACAGGGAAATCGTTACATTCGGAGAACTCGGATGCACCGGCGCGATCGCCGCATTGCTCAAAGACGCTTTGAGGCCGAATCTCGTGCAAACCCTCGAAAAAACTCCCGCTTTTGTGCACGGCGGCCCTTTTGCGAATATCGCGCACGGCTGCAACAGTATCAATGCGACGCTCGCCGCTCTCGCTTCGGGAAACTATGTCGTAACCGAAGCGGGATTTGCCGCAGATTTGGGCGCGGAAAAATTTATGGATATCAAGTGCCGCGCGTCGGGCATCGCTCCGTCCTGTGCCGTTATCGTTGCAACGGTGAGAGCTCTTAAAATGCACGGCGGTGCGGAAAAATCCGATCTTGCCCGTCCCGACCTCAAAGCGCTTTCGGCGGGATTTTCAAACCTCAAAACGCATATCGAAAACATCCGCAAATTCGGCGTAAGCGCGATCGTCGCGATCAACAAGTTCGTATCGGACACCGACGAAGAACTCGAACTCCTCGCCGAACTCATTGCGGAAACGGGTACGGAAAGCGCCGTTTGCGAAAGCTGGGAAAAGGGAGGCGAGGGAGCGGTTTTGCTTGCCGAAAAAACGAGCGCGCTCTGCGATGCGGGAAAAACGGACTTCCGTCAGCTCTACGATTCCGATATGCCCCTTTCGAAAAAGATAGAACGCATTGCACGGGAAATCTATCGTGCAGCTTCGGTATCGTTTGAAAGCGCCGCTTTGAAAAAGCTTTCGGCTTTCGAAAAGGCGGGGTACGGAGCGCTTCCCGTATGTATCGCAAAGACGCAGAATTCGCTGAGCCACGATCCGAAACTGCTCGCTTCTCCGAGCGGCTATACCTTTCCGATCCGCGACGTGCAGCTTTACGCGGGCGCGGGCTTTGTCGTCGCGCTTTCCGGCGATATCACGGTGATGCCGGGTCTGCCGAAAAAGCCCGCCGCGTTCAATATCGACGTGGACGACGACGGGGTCATTTCGGGATTGTTTTAAGCGCACGGAAGCCGCTCGTCTTATAGCGTCCGTCCTCGTCGGATTCGTATCGGGGGGCAGCGATGATAAAAATTGATTATAATTCCGCCGCTTTCCGTTTGACTTCCGCTTCGCTTGCGCGGATGTATACGGGGCCGTCGAAATCGGCAAGAGGTTTTTCTCCTTCTTCGATTTTCGCTTCGGCGAGCGCAAAAAGCGAGTCGGTCGTAAGAATTGAAAAATCGAGCGCATACAGCTTTGTGCCGATACCGTTTTGTCGGGCGGCTTCGGCAAAGCGTTTTGCATCGGGGCCCGTACAGAGCGCTTTTTCGGCATCTTTTAAAAAGTCCAGTACCGTTTCGATTTCATAGTCTCCTGCACTAAGAGTTTCCGATCCCGCTTCGTATACGGCTGCATAGAATCTGTTTTTTTTCGCATCGATTACGGAAACGACGGGGAGGGGAAGGACACGGTAGGGGTAAGCGTAGACTTCGAGTGTCGGGATGCCGTATATCGGCGCATTCGACGCCTGTTCGACTGCTTTGAGCGCGGCAAAGGCGAGCCTGAGTCCCGTAAAAGATCCCGGGCCTCGGCAGAGCGCCGTATAGTCGAGCTCGTCGATGCGTAAGCCCGCCTTCGATACGACGGCATCGATTGCGGGAAGCAGCGTTTCCGATTGTTTCATGCCGATATCGTAAAGCGAAGAGACGACGGCATCGTCGTTTTTTGCCGCGACCGTAAGGCGCGTTCCGGCCGAATCTATGGCAAGCGCTTTCATATAATCCTCCCGAAAAAGATGCGTACGTCTATCGTAGCGCTTCGTGCGGCCAGTTGGAAATGAGGACAGTGCGCGAACCGTCGCCGTTTACGCTTATATCGAGGACGATCGCCGTATCGGGCAGTTCGCTCATGATCTTTTCGCTCCATTCGATGACGCACACGCCTTCTCCGTAGAGCATATCGTCCGTTCCGAGATTGATAAAATCTTCGGCGCCGTCGAGGCGATAGACGTCCATGTGGTAGAGAGGCATCTTTCCTGCGTATTCGCTGATGAGGCAAAAAGTGGGACTCGTGATTTCATCGCGTATGCCGAGAGAACGGGCGATGCCTTTGGTGAGCGTAGTCTTTCCTGCGGCAAGGGGACCGCGCATGGCGAGTATGTCGCCTTTTTGAAGAAAGCGTCCGATTTTTTGACCGATCGCTTCGGTTTCTTCGGCGCTCTTCGTCGTAAACGAAAGCGTCATAAAGGAAGCTTCCCTTTGGAATCCGCTGCGGTAATATACGTCTTCAATGCGTTTTTTATCGGAACGACGGGATAATTGATCGTTTCGGAAATAATTACGTCGATTTTTTTTACGCCCAGAGGATCGGTTTCTATACTGAATTCGACCGGACTTTCAAAATCGCCTCCGGGAAGCTCTATGACGGCTTCTCCTTTGAACTTCCGAAGATAATAAATACTGCCTTCTTCGCGGCAGATGTTCCGAATCTCCACAACTCTCATTTCTGTACGATACCGTAATAAAGCTTAATAATCAAGTCTGTGAGTTCCGTCCGCGTTCTGTGCGGCGCCGTATCGATACACGTATGCGAATATGCGGTTCCGCGCTTCGTCCGATATGTCCGTAAAAAGGATGCCGAGTGAAAACGTATTGTTTGATGCGTTTTTACGGACTGAAACGATGAGACCTTCGGCTTCATACGTTTTTTCGGAAAGCATGATCGAAACGCGAATGCGCTGATTTTCTTTTATCGGGAGATTTGTTATGACGGCGCATCCGTCTCCTGAAACGTTTGCGAGGACGCCGTCGTGCGCTTTCGTTTTTTTATGCGCTTCGTTCGCTGCGGAAAAGACGCATGGAACGTTGATATCGCTGCGCTTCGATTTTCGCTTTGTCTGCTGATTCAAATCGTTTGTGTGCGACAGTATCATTTCCGTGCCGTCGTCGAAACCGATCGAATAACGGATGACGCGCGTTTGAAAGCGGTATGTCATGCCGCTTTTCGTCGTAAATACGAAATCGGCTTTTGAAAGCGGGGCGGGTTTGCTTTCGGCGTTGTACAGCGATCTCGGAATCGAAACCGTCATATTTTCCGCAGTATTTTTTTTCAGCGAACATCGGATCTGCGCGCCCTGCGGCGATAAAAAGAAAAGTTTCGTTTGTTCGGGTATGCCCGCCGTCGATGTGATCCACGTATCCGCCGCGTCCTGTATTTCGATTTTACGGCGAAGCCTGAAAAGGGAAGTGATTTTTTTTTCGGCGGTGCCGTTTTGCAGCATTGCGGCGTAGCGGGCGCAAAAGAGTTTATCGACTTCGGCCGCATTATAAATAAGGTGGCTTATATTCGGCGCTTTATTTTCTCGGCAGATTTCCCATAAGAGAGCGGCTTCGGCTTTCGAAAGCGAAAGCCGCTTTGCCGTTTTTTCAATGTCGCCGTACGTCGTCGGCCGTTTTTTTTGCGCTTCAAGCCATTCGGGAGACGTGCGGATGCGTTTGCGAATTTGATACAACAGATAGATTACAAAAAATACGAGAATGATAAAGGCCGGGATGAGCAGGTACGCGTAATACTTTGTCGCAAGGCGTGCTTGGAGCGGTGTGATGCCGCTCGGTGCGTTAAAGCGCATGGAAAACCTCGAGCGCTTTTGAGGCAAGCTTTAAGCGCGGACATATTTCGTATTCTGCCAAATCACCGACGAGTACCGTATCGTTCGCTTTGAGCGCATTTTCGAATTCCGAAAGCACGGGCGTAAGATCGGCAAAAAAATCGGACACTTGTTTTCCGTCCACGACGATAGCGCTGTACGTGTCGGGAAAAAGAGATGCGAGAGAGGCCGTGCGGCAGAAAACTTCGATGTCGTCGGCAAGCTCCGCAATGGCGGCGGTCGCTTCTTTTCCTTTGCCGCTTTGCAGATCGACGGGAACCCGTTCCATGCGTTCGGCAAGCGATGAAAAGAGAACGGAAAGCTCTTTAAAAGAATCGGCTATCGACTGTTTCGTCACGACTTCGAATTCGATTTTCGTCGAAGGTGCAAGCGGAAGCTTTGCGTATTCGTCGAATGAAGAAGCGTCTACTTTTTGCCCGTCTGCGCGGATGGCGATAACCGCCGCATCGTTTTCTTCGCAGGTCGCTTCAAACGAACGCAGTACGTCTCCGATCGTTTTTTCGCCTTCAAGCGTCACGTCGATTTTTGCACCGTTGACAAATAAATCCATAACACTTCCTTGATCGATTTTTTATTCGTTGTTTCCGTTGTTTCGCCGCATAAAATTCGAAATAGTCGTCTGCTGGTTTTCGAGACTGTTCAGCGACCCTTCCATACTCGCAAACTTTCTTCGAAGTTCTTTTTCTTTTTTGTCCATCTGCGTTTCAAGCTGTGCTATCTTCGTTTCCGACGATTTGATGCGCGTACCGAGTGCGCCTATCTTCGTGCCGATGATGCCGCCCGTTTGAACGTATGCGCCGAGTTCCCGATCCAATCGATACGCGATGCCCGAATCGACTATGAGGTCTCCGTCGCTGTCATAGCCGAACATATTTTTAATATCTTCGAGGTGAGAGGCGAGGGCGGCGTCGAGTTTTTTTTCATCGATTTCGAGATAGCCGCGGAGGCGGCTGGCCGTATAGCCTCCGGTGCTTCCGCTCGCGTTCGTGGAAATGCCGAGCTGGGAGAGCATCGTTATGACCGCATCCTCTTTCGCCTGATAGCGGGAACTTTGGATCGATTGAAAATTCGATTTCATATTCGTAAGGGAAAAGTCTCCCATAAAAAGGCCGAGCCGCTCTTTTTCTTTTTCGCGCTGTTCGTCCGAAAGATAGGTGAGCTCGTCCACGATTTCGCTTTTATTTTGCGAAAGGATATTGATCTGCGCAATCGATTCGTTGTATTTTCCGACGAAAGTGATGAGCGCGTCTTTTGCCGATTTGACGTCCAGATCGATTTTGATCGTCGCCGTCCTTTCGGTTTTTTCGTGTACGTGCAGCGTTACGTCGGGTACGACGTCGTCGATATCGTTCGTCGGCCGCTTGATTCTGATGCCTTCGTATGTGATGATCGCATCGCCTGCGGTCGACGCGGCATTGTTCGGTATAAACCCGGCTGCGGATTTCGGATCGTAGAGCGAAACGGACGACATCGTAAAAGCCGTACCCGTATTCCGGTTTCGGATGACGATTGAAGCGATACCCGGATAATCGTTCGTGTCGATGTCGATCTCGGTTTTGTCGTTCGTCAATATATTCGGCGTCGCGATTTCTCTTTCGCTTCCGTCGCTCATGTCCGCGTAGACGACGCTTGCCGACGTTACGGGTAAAAGATTCGCGCTCCTCGTCTCTTGGCTTTTCGGAAGCAGGGTATCCGACGGATTGTTGTCGATGACGACGTCCTTAAACGACGCATAGCCCGCATTCGGAAGTTCGGGGGAAAGCGCTTTTTTGTTGAGTACCTCCGTTATATCCGCTGCGGTTTCTTTTGTGAGCGTAAACGAAATGCGTTTTCCTTCATTTCCCTGCGGCACTGCAAGTGAAAATCCGCTTCTCGGAGGGATCGCGACTTTTCCGTTTGAAACGGTGATCTGCGTATTCGTGAGGCGCGGAAGTCCTTCCTGTTCGAGGGCGGCCTGTTGCGGCGGAGCGGGACGGAATTCCGCTTGCGTTTTTCCGAACGACGCAGCATCCGATTTTACCGCTCTTATCATCCCCGTTTCGATCGCAAAGGTTTTCGCTTCATCTTCAAAGGTGAGACGGTTCGCTTCTCCCGTTTTTTTCGATTCGATGAGGATCGTTTTCGTACCCGCTCCCGATCCGATAACGAGCGAATTGATAAGATCGCCGCCCCTCTTGTTGAGCGCTTTCGAAAAATCGGTAAGAGAGCCGCCTTTCCAGTTGAACGAAACGGATTTGTCTGCGACGCGAAACGTGTAAGTGCCTTGGGGGACTTTTGTGTTATCGGGAAGTTCGGACGATAAAAAACGGTCGGCGGTCGCCGGCTGTATGACGTTGACTTTAAATGATTGATACTGCGCGCCCCGATTCGCGTCCGCCGTAATCGCGTATTCGTCGGACGAGGAGGCGAGCTTGTTGTTGAACGGATTTTCGTAGGAATACAGCGTTTTAACGCTGTCGCGGAATTCCGTCAGCTTTCTGTTGACGTCCCGCCACGCGTTTTGCTGCGCTTGGTAGGTTTTCAGCGTATCCTGCTCCCTTACGAGCGGGACACGCTCAACCTTCATAAGTTTTTCTACCGTGTCGTTCGTGTTGTATTTATCGGTGACACCCGGTATGTTCAATCCTGGCATAATCCGCGTTTGTCCGATCGATGCGATTAAATCATTTCATCAAAAAGCAAACCGATCGCTTTTTTCATGCTGACTTTCATCTTCTGTATATCTTCGGACGGTATCTCCTTGATCACCTTGTTGGTGCTCGGATCCAATACGCTGATGACGACTTCTCCGAGCTCTTCATTTACGCTGAAGCGCAGGGAACGGCGACCCATCACCATATCGGACAGCCGCTGGAGCTGCTGTGCGTTTTCCCGTATTTCGGCAAGATTTTGTGCAATGTTTTGCGCTACTTCAGCTCCTCCCGGCACCGAGCGGGCGACTCCCGCCGTCGTTGTTCCGGAACCGAGTATCTGCGGAGCGACTTTGAAGTAGTTTTGGCCATCCATTGCCAAAGCCTGCCCGATACTGTTTGTAATTGTATTCATAGGGCAATCCTCCTGAAAAAGAACGGGAAGGGGCGCATCCTTTCCGTTACGTTTATTGTCAAAAAGACGACATCCGGTTGTCTCTCGGACAATAATCCGATTTTTTTACTGCAACAGCGCCAAAACGTTTTGCGTTTGGCTGTTTGCCTGTGCAAGCATCGCGGTTCCCGATTGTGTGAGAATCGAGTTTTTCGTGTAGTCCACGATTTCCGCAGCCATATCGGTATCTCTGATACGCGATTCTGCCGCCTGCATGTTTTCCGCAGCGACGTTTACGCCTTTCGACGCCATCTCGAAGCGGTTTTGATACGCACCGAGATCCGCCCTCTGTTTCGTTACCCGAAGCAGCGCGCTGTCTACGGCACCGAGTGTGGCGTTTGCCAAGTCCGGCGTTGCGATCGAAATCTGCTCGTTGTCGCCGTCTGCGTTTTTCAAGCCGAGCGCCGTTGCCGTCATCGTGCCGATGTATACGCGGACGTTTTGGTCGACGTTTGCACCGACATGGAACTGCATCGTCTTTGCGCCGTCCCAGCGGCCGAAACTGCCCGTGAGCATATTCATGCCGTTGAACTGCGCTTGACTTGCGATGCGATCGACTTCCGACACAAGCTGAGAAACTTCAACCTGTATCTGCATACGATCTTCATCGCTGTAGATGCCGTTCGCCGCTTGAATCGCGAGCTCGCGGACGCGCTGAAGGATATCCGTCGTTTCCTGAAGATAGCCTTCCGTCGTCTGCAAAAACGACACACCGTTTTCGATGTTGCGCCCCGCCTGATTTAAACCGCGGATTTGACTCCGCAGCTTTTCGGACACTGCAAGACCCGATGCATCATCTCCGGCTTTGTTTATTCTTTCGCCGGAAGCGAGTTTCTCGATGTTTCCCTGTATGTTGGCATTCGAAATGCCGAGCACACGTTCCGCATAGAGCGAACTCATATTGTGATTGATAATCATAATTTGTGCCCTCCATGTTTACGTACCCGCAGAACATCATGCTCTGCGTCCTTGCCGTGAGGGCTGTCTTTCCGGTTAGTGCGCCCCCGGAAAGCAGATTCAGACCCGTTACGGCAGGAAAAATCAGCCTTTTTGCAAGCCGATTTTTCCTGCCGCCACAACCTATGGATTGCACACTGTCAAAGAACGAAGCATGTCCGAATGCATGCTCGATAGCTGCAATTATATAAGGAAAAAGGGCAGTGCCCGATTCTCCTCTATAAAGTGTACTACACTATCTCAGTAATGACAAGACATTTTGCGTCTGGGCGTTCGCCTGTGCGAGCATCGCCGTTCCCGCCTGCTGCAAAACGGTGTTTTTCGTAAACTCGACCATCTGTTTTGCCATGTTCGTGTCGCGGATGCGGCTTTCGGAAGCTTGCGTATTTTCGGCTGCGATGTCCAGACCGCGGATTGCGTATTCCATACGGTTTTGATATGCACCCAAATCCGCTCTCTGTTTGTTGATCCGCTTGATCGCTTCGTCGAGCGTGCCGATGACGCGGTTCGCTTCTTCCGGCGTCGCGACCGAAACCTTTTCTTCAGTACCGAGTACGCGCAGTCCGAGCGCCGTCGCCGACATTGTGCCGATGTACACCTGCATCCGCTGATCCATGTTCGCGCCGATGTGGAACCACATGGAACCGGTGACCGAGTTTTCTCCGGTCGGTCGGGCAAAACGTCCGGTAAGCATGTTCATGCCGTTGAATTGAGCGGAACTTGCAACGCGGTCGATTTCCTCCACGAGAGAAGAAACTTCGACTTGGATCTGCATGCGGTCTTCATCGCTGTAGATGCCGTTCGACGATTGGACTGCCAATTCGCGGATGCGCTGGATGATGTCCGTCGTCTCCTGCAGATAACCTTCCGTCGTTTGGATAAAGCTGATGCCGTTTTGTGCGTTCGTCGACGCTTGGTTCAAACCGCGGATTTGACTGCGCATCTTTTCCGATACGGCGAGTCCCGACGCATCGTCTCCGGCGCGATTGATCCGTTCGCCCGATGAAAGCTTTTCCATATCTTTTGCAAGACTGACACCGGTGACGCCGAGCTGGCGGCTGGCAAATAATGCCGACATGTTGTGGTTGATAACCATAGGTATTCCTCCGTGGAATAGATGTACGGCAGAATCCTTTCTGCCGGTTTGCAAAAAAGTGCATCTGTGTTACAAGGCTACATCTACACTTTTCTGCAAGGGGATCGTAAATTTACGGCGGTACGGCTTGACAAGTCGCGCCGCAAATTCCAATCCTTACTCAATATCGGCACGGAGAACGAAAAACTTTAGCGATTTTTTAATTTTTTTTTCACTTTTGGGGATGTATCATTAAGGGTAATCGTTCCGGAAATGTATATATAAAAAAGTGCACAGATAAACAAAAAAGGCGGAACGCGAGGCAGCGGTACTGCCGCAGAGCCGTTCTGACCGAGTTTAAACTGGACGCTAAAATAGCGCATCCAGTTTAACTCCAAGTTTGCGAAGCAAACTTGTGTATATACGTGTGCGCTTACGCGCACGAGTGCGGTATTTTCGAAAATTGATATTTTCTGCAATACCGCACTATAAGGGATGGCAAGCGAACTTTTTGCAAAAAAGTTCGCGCAGTCCGATTCCGATTACGGTCAGCCGCGGCACTTGCAACGAGCGCGAAGCGCGAAGTTCCCCGCGCAAACGGCAGGGCTGCTGCCGGGAGTGCAGCCGATTTTTTTACTACATACTATTTTTTAGAGAATATGGTTTCCGGTACGGTTGCTCTATGTGTATCACCGGAGCATTTCGATGATGCGCTGCATACTGCGGCCCGCCTTTCCGCGGTGGGAAATTGCGTTTTTTTCTTCGTCGGAAAGTTCAGCTGCGGTTTTTCCGATTTCGGGGATAAAAAAAATCGGATCATAGCCGAAGCCGCCGTTTCCGCGTGCATCTTCGATCGACGGGACGATTGTTCCCTCCATCGTTTCCTGCGCGGCGTACATGCGCTCGCTTCCCAAATAGAGTACCATCGAACACGTGTAATGCGCGCTCCGCTCGCCATGCAAAAAACGACAGCCGCCCGTATTTCCGGAAAGCGCATCGTTGAGCTCTTCGATGAGAAAGCGGTTTTGCGCGTCCTGGGCGGTTTTTTTACCGTCCGCTCTGCCTCGGGGAAAGTCCGGCCCGCCGTAACGCGAAGAGAAAATACCGGGTTTCCCGCCGAGCGCGTCGACTGAAATGCCCGAATCGTCGGCGATGACGGGGCAATGTACGATATCGTAGAGCGCGCGCGCTTTTATCAAAGCGTTTTCGAAAAACGTCGCACCCGTTTCTTCAGGATCAAAATCGATTCCTTCGTCCGCCGGAATGACGATTTCGTGCGGCGAAAAGATTTTAGCCGCTTCGCGCTTTTTGTGCGCATTGTTCGTAGCAAGGTAGAGCTTCATACATCCATCATACAGCGGAAGCAAGATTTTCGCAACGAGAACGGAACTTCGCTCTTTTATTTTCCGTGTCCTTTCTGCGCTTTATTCGGGGATATCCGCCGTTTCGGTTTCTTTTTCTTTTTCGCGTATGAGCTTTTGCGCTCTCGTGATGTAGTGGCTTACTTGCCGTTCGCAGATGCCGAGTATATTCGAAATCATTTTGTTTGTCGGACATACCCGCCAGCGGCTTTGCTGCAATTCTTTGTTTTTCCGTTTCCAGCTTTCCGTCTGCTTGCGGTATTTTTTCAGTAGCAGTTCGGTATCGGTTTTTTCTTTATCGCAGAGTTTGAGCTGCATATAATATTTTCGATGAAAATAATACGCGTTGTCCCGCCGCCTGACGATCATATTGCGCCGTTCGATTCTCGAATACAAAAGCGAATTGAGTTCGGCGATGAGACGCTGCAGTTCCGCGCTTTGCAGTTTGCAATATGAACTTACTTCATCGACCGAAGAAGCCGGAATATAATAGCTCGATTTCAGCGCGAGGATGAGAGCGGTTTTCGCATCGCTTGCGCTTTTCGGTTTGCATCTTCGCGTAAGCGCTTTCCAGATTTTAGTATTTGAAACGGGAGCATACCGGGCTTTCGTTTCCGCGACGATGAGGGGAGGACTTTCATCCGTCCGTTCCGGATCTTCGCAGCAAGAAAAAGCTTTCATATTGCTGTCGGCGATAAATTTCCGTATTTCTTCGCGTTTTTGCGTCAAAATCAAACCCCGCACGAAAGCGTAGAGATAAGAGCCGAAAGCGCCGCAATTTTTATCGAATCGTTTGAAAACCTGTTCGCCTTTTTGCAAAACGGTGAGGATGATTTCACTTTTAAAATCGTCGTCGAATCCTCCAAGTCCGAAACGGTAGGGTTCGCGGTAAATATATTCGGCAATTTTTTTTACCGCTTCTTCTTTTGAAATCGTTCCCGCTTGTAACAAGTTCGGCAAATCATCGATTCGTTTCATATCCATACCTCCTTTCGTTTAGGGTATAAAATGAATAGCAATGTTTATGCCAAGCTATGTGCGGATCGATTTTTATGCGGCGTAAAAAAAACACCGACCGGATATCGATCGGTGTTTCGAAAAAACTGCTGCGGAAATGAGTTTATTTGTATTTGTAAAAACCTTCGCCCGCGTTTATGCCCGTTTTTCCTTGGTCGATGTAAGCTTTGAGGATTTTCGCGATGCGGCCGTGGAGAGAAGCCGGATCGGATGCGTCGGGATAATTCGACGTGATATTATACGCCGTTTCTAAGCCGACGATATCGAGGATTTGGAAGGGACCGAGCGGGCTTCCCGTGCCGAGCTTCCATGCCAAGTCGATGGTTTTTACGTCTCCGACTTCGTTTGCAAGCAGGGCTTCGCCGGCCGTTAAAAAGGGGATGAGCATGGAATTGAGAAGATAGCCGGGCTGCTCTTTTAAAACTTTGAGCGGTATCATGCCGATGTCTTTGGCAAAGGCTACGACCGCGTCGAATGCGGCAGGATCGGTTCCGTCGTGCCCCATAATTTCGGTCATGTTGTTGCGCCAGATATTGTTTGCGAAGTGGATGGCCAAATAGCGTTTCGGGTTTTTGACGTGATCGCGGAACATGCTCGGCACCATAGAAGACGAGTTTGTCGCGACGATGGTTTTATCTTCAAGGACTGCCGAAAGGGCGTCGTAAAATTCTTTTTTCGCTTGAGGATTTTCGGCCATACTTTCGATGACGATGTCGGCGTCTTTGACTGCCGAAGCAAGATCGGTTGTAAGCTTTAGATTTTTATACGCCGCTTCGGTATTTTTTTTAAGTTCGGCGATTTTTTCGGCGCTTATATGTTCGCCGTCATCTATGAGTCCTCTTGAAAAGCTCGCGCCCTTCGTACCGATTTTCGTTTCGGCATCGGCCAATTCGGCAAGATAGATTCCGTGCAGCCGATCGATTTTCGGCTGAGACCGCCCGATAGATGCGTTGGAACGCAGCCATATCGTAACATCGAATCCCTTGTATGCCGCTTGAAATGCGATTTGACTTCCCAAAACGCCGCCGCCCGCAACAACTACCTTTTTAATGCTCATAGTGTACGCTCCTTTGAATATCGATAATCCTTTCCGATGAATATATCTTATCCTCCCGAACGGGCGATGTCAACGAATTATACATCGGAATGCTTGTGAAAAGCGGGGAGGATGCTCTATGAATTATAAAACGCGGGCGAATTCTTTGACGATTTGGGGGATGAGCGTATCGATTTTTCCGCACGAACTTGCGCCGGACGCGTTTTTGTGCCCGCCGCCGCCGAATTTTGCCGCAATGGCGCTTACGTCGACGTTTCCGCGCGAACGGAAACCTATCGTACATGAATGTTCGCTTTCCTGCCTCACGAAAACGACTGCAAGCGTTTTTTCCGAAGCGAGAAGCAGCGTATACAGCGCATCCGAATCGCGGCCTTCGGTGCCCCATTTTTGCGTATCGTCCGTCGTTTCGCTCGTGACGATGAGTTTTCCGTCAAGGTAGCGTTCCGCACGCGAAAGAGCGGTGCCGAGCAGTTTCCGCGTTTCGTAAGGCTTTCCGCCGGTAATAAAGTCGTAGGTCGCTCTCGGATTTGCTCCCGCTTCGACGAGGCGGGAGGCGGCTTTGAACACTTCGGCGGAATCCGATTCGAGAAAGCGGAAAAATCCCGTGTCGGTACACAAGCCGGTAAAAAGAATTTCCGCCGCATCTTTCGGTATGCACCCGACAAGGCTTTCATATAAAAGCTGAACGATTGCACAGGCGGCGGGGGAAGATGAGTCGATGATGCACAGCGCGCCTTCGGGTGCGGAAGCGGTTTTATGGTGATCGATGACGCAAGTATCGAGATTTCGCAAGTCGCCGTCGATGTCTCCGAGCCGCGCGTATTCCGAACAGTCCGTGATGATGAGAGCGCTCTTTTTGCGTTCTTCTTCGCTTAAAAAGCGCATCGAAGAAGAAAAACGATTTTCATATCGCTTTATTTCGGTACGCTTAAAGGGTCCTGCGGAAAGCAGTTGGAATTCTTTCCCCTTTTTTTGTACGAGCATACCGAGCGCGATGCACGAACAGACGCAGTCGCCGTCGGGTTCTTTGTGACCGCAGATGTAAAAAAAATCATGCCGGTCGATAAAATCGCGGAACGATGCGGCATCCGCTTCGGTGAGTGCTTTCATAAAAAATTACTCAGTTTAAGTCGAGTTCTTCGAGCGTATCTTTGTCGGTATCGGTCACTTTATTCGGATCGGCCAATCCCCAAAAATCGGTATTCTTCGTCGGGGGTACGCTTAAAATGACGCGTAAAAATTTGCCGTTATCTTTGACGATCGTCATAAAGGGCTGGAGTGTTCCGCGCACCGTGCGGAATTTCAATTTGCGCGGATTTTCGGCATTGCCCTTTGCCCATTTTTTCGGAATTATAGTCGAAGCCGCTCCGACTTTATTTTTTGCATAGATGACGACGTATGCGTCTTCCGTCTGCAGGATTTTATACAGAGGGACGGTAAAATAGGTAACGGAAGACCATTTGCTTTCGTCGAGCTTCGGCTGCGTTGTTTTTTGCGCCGTCAAAGCTGCGGCGCCCAGCACAAGGGCTGCAAAACACAGGGCAATCTTTTTCATAACAACTCCCATAAAAACTCCTTAAAAACCGGTAATCGAGTTTGCGGGGCGCGCTTTATGCGCGGAAAAACCGCTTATTTTATGTATCGTCACATTATACCGAGCATAATAGCTTTTATCGTGTGTTTTCTGTTTTCCGCTTCGTCCCATACGATGCTCGCTTCGCTTTCGAATACAGCTTCGCTCACTTCTTCGCCTTTTACCGCAGGCAGACAGTGCATAAAGACGGATGTCGATTTTCCCGTTTCGTTCATAAGTTCTTCCGTTACGCGGAAAGGGGAGAGCAGCTCTGTTCGCGCTTTTTTGAGCGCTTCTTCTCCCATCGATACCCATACGTCGGTGTAAAGGCAGTCGGCGCCGCGGACGACGCTTTTATCGTCGCTTATCGCAATCTTTGCTCCCGACTGAGATGTAAAGGGTGCACAGATGTTTTGAATCGCTTGGTCCGGAAAAAGCTCTTTCGGACTGTAGACCGAAAAATCGATTCCGAGCTTTGCCGAAATGAGCATGAGACTTCTCGCGACGTTGTTTCTTCCGTCGCCGCAAAAACACCATTTGAGCCCTTTCAGTTTTCCGAACCTCTCTTTCAATGTCATCACATCGGCGAGCGCCTGCGTCGGATGAAAGGCGTCGGTCAGTCCGTTGATGACGGGAACGCCCGACCAGAGAGAAAGTTCTTCTGCGTGTTTCTGCTTAAAACCGCGGAATTCGATCGCGTTGAACATCCTGCCCAGTACGCGCGCCGTGTCTTTAACCGATTCTTTTGCACCGAGCTGGATGTCCTGCGTCGACATAAAAACCGGATGACCGCCTTCTTCGCCGAACGCGCTTTCGAATGCGCTTCTCGTGCGCGTCGATCGTTTTTCAAAAATGAGTGCGATCGTTTTACCGGCAAAGCGTGCGTGAACTTCTCCCCGTTTCGCTTCCGCTTTTACGGTACATGCGATGTCGAGCAGCGTTTCGATTTCGTCCGGCGACCAATCGATCCAATTGAGGAGCGATCTCCCCTTAAACGGAGCTTTAAATATTTCCATAACTTATGAGGGATATAGTAGCTTGAATGGAAAGTTTTGTAAATTGCCTAAGCACAATCGTGTAAAATTATTAGCGGCATGTGGGATTGAAGGTGCGGCGGATTACCCTAAGCGATGCGCAAGCATCGCACCGCCGCGTCCTTGAAAAAGCCGGGCTTTTTCAAGGCGAAAGCTTATTCGTATATTGCTTATTGTACATAAGTATGTGAGCGTATTTAGCGGCATGTGGGATTGAACCACAGACACTACGGATATGAGCCGTATGCTCTACCAACTGAGCTATGCCGCCATGATAAAACCGAGCATAGCATATTTCGCTTTATTTTGTCAATAAGGTTTTCGAAACCTTGTACAAGTATCTTTGCCCTGCGTCCGGTAAGTTTTCGGCTCTTGCAAGATTTGCAAGAATTCGTGCAAGAACTGCAAGATTCTTGCAATTTTAAAAACGGTTGCCGACAGTATATATATATGGCAACCGTATCAGAAACTATTCTCTAAAAAACAGTGAGTAACGTAAAAATCGGCTGCACTCCCGGCGACAGTGCCGCTGCCTCGCGTTCCGCCTTTTTGTTTATACGTATGTTTTCTATGCATACATTTCCGGTACACTTGCCCTGGGTACATTAAATTTTCTAAAACTGCAAGAATTGCAAGATTTGCAAGATTTTGTGCAAGAACTGCAAGATTCTTGCAATTTGAAAAACGGTTACCGGCGGCATACCGCTTCGATAAAGGGGGAATGTACGTGAACAACCGTATCGGTAAAATACAGTTGTCTTGCGGGTTTCGTATCAGCGGAGTTCGGAATCTTTAATAAAGGTTTTTGCGTATGCGACAAGAGATGCGGCTTCCTCGTCGGAGTACGGAGCGATATCGTTATATGCGGGATCGATGCAGTTTTCGTTTCGAAACTGCGCAAATCTCCACGATGCGTCGGAAGGGAGCAGGGCGGCCATTTCCCGTATGTCGCGCTTCGTTACGAGAGTCGGGACAAGCACGGTTCTCCATTCGCGCGAAAAAGGCGGGAGAGAAGACGTGAGGCGGGCGGTTTTTGCAATGCGGGAAAAAAAATCCTCCGCGGTTTTTACCGCAGCCGATTTGTCCTGCGTTTTCAGGCTGCCTAAAAGTTCGCCGTAGCGCGACGGGGAGGTTTTTATATCCATCGCGATAAAGTCGGGGCGCATTGTATCGTTTTCGATAAGAGCGTTCAGTTCGTCGGGCAGTGTGCCGTTCGTGTCGAGTTTTACACGGTAGCCGAGCGCTTTTGCATAACGGATGAGGTAGGGCGTAAGCGGATTTACGAGGGGTTCTCCGCCGCTTACGACAAAACCCGTGAGAACGTTTTTCCGTTTTTCGAGGTGTAAAAAAACTTCTTCCGCCGTCGCATAGATATCGTCAGCTGCAGCTTTTCCGCCGAGTACGAGACCCGTATTATAGCAATAGGGACAGCGGAGATTGCAGCCGCGCAAAAAAAGAGAAGAGGCGACGCGGCCGGGAAAATCGACGAGCGTCGTCTTTACGAGAACACCGGCTTTTGCGTGCAGGAGAGACTCGGGAATCGAACTTTCCGTCATGCCGTGACGGAAGCGAATACTGCGTCGAGCTCTTCAACGCTGTGGCACCGCGCGCTTTCTTCTCCCGATTCGTCATAGACGATAACCGTCGGAGAAGCGAATACGCCTTTTTTGGCGGCTTCGGCAAGACCTTCTTCGGTATCGACGTCGATCGTTTTACCGCTCATTGAAAGCTTTGTCATATACGCTTTTACCGGCGGACAGTTCGGGCAGGTTTTTCTCGAAAATAGTTCCCATCTGCCTTCTTTTTCAAAATCCGCCTTGTACGAAACCGCCGCTTTCGCCGCCGGCTGCGTAACTCGCGCGGGGGATGCACACTCGCATGTGCGGTCCGCTTCGGTAATTTCGTACGCCGCATTTTCGGGAACGGCGAACATTTTCCGGTGATCGTATTCTTCGCGTTTGCCTTTATTCCAATTGCGGACTGCGCGGTAATAGCCGACTATGCGCGCGTACACTTCGGTTTCCGATCCGTGTACGTCCGTAAGCGCCGCCCTCGTCGCTTCGATATCCGCATCGATTTCTTTGATGGTTCGTTTCAGTTCAGCCATGGCAATTTCCCCCTAAGCCCATAGTTGTAGATATGGCATATATGTATTACATAAATGCTATACGCTAATTATAGTGTTGTTTTGACCGCCTGTCAAGCTTTTTACGCTATATTTAGCAGTGCGTACCTGAAAATGCTCCGAAAACGCGCCTAAGGTAAAAAACGGCGGCAACTCTCCCGGCGGCAGTCCCACTCTGAGCCCTGCCGTACGGCAGCTCTCCCGGCGGCAGTTTTTCCGATCGCCGTATTTTTATACTCGCTCGGATGTGAGGACCGCCTCTTTTTCTTTTTCGAGCCGTTCGAGCTTTAAACGCAGCTCTCTTTCCTTTTCCGCTTTGCACTTGGGACACTCAAAGTGTTCGCCGTTCAAATAGCCGTGGCTTCGGCAAATAGAATAGGTCGGAGAAATCGTCACGTAGGGTACGCGGTAGTTCGCCGTAACCGCTTTTACCAAATCGCGGCACGCCCTCCAGTCTTTTATCTGTTCGCCCATAAAGGTATGGAAAACCGTGCCTCCGGTATACCGCGTCTGCAGGCTTTCCTGTAAATCGAGGGCTTCGAAGATGTCGGACGTATAGTCGACGGGAAGCTGCGTCGAATTCGTATAAAAGGGGCTTTCGTCCGTGCCGCTCGTGATGATTCCCGGGAAATTCTTTTTGTCGTGGGAAGCGAGGCGGAAGGATGTGCTTTCGGCGGGCGTCGCTTCGAGGTTGAAAAGCTCTCCCGTTACTTCCTGATAGTCGGCGAGGCGGCTTCTCATATAGTCGAGCACGTGTTCGGCAAAGGCTTTGCCTTTCGGATCGACGATCGATGTGCCGAGGAAATTGAGGCAGCATTCGTTCATACCGCAGAGCCCTATCGTATTGAAGTGGTTGTCGAGCGTGTGCAGGTAGCGCTTCGTATAGGGGTAGAGCCCCGTATCGAGGAGGTGTTTGATCACTTTACGCTTTATGCACAGGCTGTCGCGCGCGATGTCCATGAGGTAATCGAGCCGTCTGAAAAACGCTTTTTCGTCTTTTGCGAGAAAACCGATCTGCGGAAGGTTTATCGTGACGACGCCGAGTGAACCGGTAAATTCGTCGGAACCGAAAAGTCCGCCGCCGCGTTTTCGAAGCTCGCGTTTATCGAGACGCAGGCGGCAGCACATGGAGCGCACGTCGCTCGGATTCAAATCGGAATTGACGAAATTTTGAAAATAGGGAGTGCCGTATTGGGAGGCCATTTTAAAGAGCAATTCCGCGTTTTCGCTTTCCCATTCGAAATTCTTTGTGATATTGTACGTCGGAATGGGGTAGCCGAAGCCCCGTCCGGAAGCGTCTCCTTCGAGCATGAGCAGGATAAACTGCTTATTGATTATATCCATTTCTTTTTGGCAGTCGCCGTACGTGAACTCCTGTTCTTGGCCGCCGACGATCGCTTTTTTGTTTTTGAGGTCGTCGGGACATACCCAGTCGAGCGTGACGTTCGTAAAGGGCGCCTGACTTCCCCAGCGGCTCGGAGTGTTGACGCCGAACAAAAAGCTTTGAATGCACTGCCGCACGCTCTTTTCCGAAAGATTGTCGATTTTGACGAAGGGCGCAAGATAGGTGTCGAAAGAGCTGAACGCTTGAGCGCCCGCCCATTCGTTTTGCATGATGCCGAGAAAGTTTACCATTTGGTTGACGAGCGTCGAAAGGTGCGTTGCCGGCGTCGATGTGATTTTATCGGGAACGCCGCCGAGTCCTTCCTGAATGAGCTGTCTCAGCGACCAGCCCGCGCAGTAGCCGGAAAACATCGAAAGGTCGTGAATGTGGAACGCCGCCGTTTTATGCGCGTCCGCCACTTCTTTCGGATAGATATTGTTGAGCCAATAGTTTGCGGTAACGGCGCCGGAATTGCTCAAAATGAGACCGCCGAGAGAAAAATTGACGTTCGCGTTTTCTTTGACGCGCCAATCGCTTTGGCTCAAATATTCGTCCATCGTTTTATTGATGTCGAGCATGAGATTTTTCGCATCGCGGATGGCTTCGTGCCGCGCGCGGTAGAGGATATACGCTTTTGCGACTTCGACTTCGTTGTTTTCGATGAGGACGCTTTCGACATCGTCCTGAATCTCTTCGATGGCGGGGATAGAATGCGTCCTGCTTCCCGCAAGGCGCAGGCGGAGCCGTTCTTCCACTGCGTCCGTAAGCTTTTCCGCCCGTTCGGGATCTTTTCGCTTTTCGACTGCTTCGATTGCGCGTCCGATCGCCGATTCGATTTTTTTGCGATCGTAAGAGGCTATATCGCCCGATCGCTTTACGACGGATTTAATAAAGCCCGCCGTTTCTTTGTCTCCGCTCCCGCCCAAAAAATTCCGCCATTCCGGAAATACTGCCTGACCGCTCATATCCGTTTCCCCTCTATGTTTTTTACCTCGGTGATGAATTCGTCGAGGTTTTCGAAGTGCTTATATACCGAAGCAAAGCGGATGTACGCCACTTTGTCGATTTCATACAAACGCTGCAGCACGAGTTCCCCCAGTTCCGCAGTCGAGATTTCGCGGCTCACTTTTCCGCTCATAACGGCTTTGTCTTCGATTTCGGATACGATCTGTTCGACCATCCGCATCGACACCGGCCGCTTTTCGAGGGCGCGGCTGATGCCTTTTTCGAGCTTTGCCTGCTCGAAGGGTTCGCGCCTTCCGTCTTTTTTTACGACCATAAAGGGTTTTTCTTCGATACGCTCATAGCTCGTAAAACGGTAGCCGCAGCCGAGGCATTCGCGCCGCCGCCTGATGCTTTCACCGTTCGCCATCGCACGCGATTCTATAACTTTGTCGTCAAGACTTCCGCAATACGGACACCGCATATCGATCCCTTATAACAAATTATTTAAAATTTGTACTCTAAATATAGCGTTTTAAACGATATGCTAATACTATACAACGCTATAGCTGATCTGGCAAGATGCCGCATCGAAAATTTTCCGTTTTTTTGCGATTTTTACGTATTTTCCGGCCGCCGGGATTTTAGAGCGAGCGACATTACATAGGTACGCTTCATGCAGACGGAGATAAAAACCGGAAAAAGCGTTATTATCATGCGTATGCCTTTTTTTCCGCGCCTTGCTTTCCACGCGCGAAAAACCGCCTGCCACACGGCGAATACTTCCGGGATGAGTACGATTAAAAGTGAAAAGGATTCCGAAAAAAGGAGACGGTGGTATTCCGTTTTTTTTCGAAAGATCCGTACGACGCCTTTTTCAATCGATTCGACGGCTTCTCTAAGTTCGAGGGGGCTTGTCGTGCGGTAGATCGAGTTTGCAATTAAAAAGGCGAGGGCGAGGCGGCACAAAATGACGATGTCGCGTTCGGAAGGGATGAACGGAAGCGGAAAGGGTGCGTGAGCGAAAAGGGCGGATACTATCGACGAAATATAGAGTATAAGCGCGTAATACATAACGGGCTTGAGCGATAAAAAGATTTCTTTTAAAGGAAAACGTATTACCGGGGAAAGCGCAAAAAAAATTGCGATGCAGGCGATCGCGGCATTTCGGGGCAGGATGAAAACGAAGGTGCCGAGCACAAAAAGCGAAATGAGTTTTACGCGCGCATCGCATTTGTGCAAAAAAGACGAACCGCTTCGATAAGCGAAAAGTCTTACCATTCGAGATCCCGAAGACCTTTGTAGGAAGCGAGCGGATTTTTGATATCCCAAGCTTCGAGCTTTTGTTCCAATCCTTCGGCGGGCTTTCCGTCGAATACTTTTTTTCCGCGGTAGAGCACGATAAAGCGGTTACAAAGCGCAAGCGATTTTTCGAGTTCGTGCGTGAGGATGATGATCGTCACTCCTTTTTTTTTCAGCAGTTTGATAAGAGCATTCACGTGCCGTACGCCCGAATAATCGAGGTTTGCATAAGGTTCGTCGAATATGACGAGCGGCATATCGAGCGCTATGATGCCCGCGACGGCAAGCCGTCTTTTTTCACCTCCCGACAAAAATCGCGCGCTCGATTTTTCTTTTCCCGCAAGACCTGCTTCCGCGAGCACATCGAGCGCTTTTCGTTCGGCTTCCCGTTTTTTTAAGCCGATATTTTTTAAGCCGAACATCACGTCTTCGATCGGCGTCTCTCCCAAAAGCTGCATTTCGGCTTCTTGAAATACAAGTCCGCAGTGCGCCGCCTTTCCGCCGCATAGGATTTCCACCGTACCGGAATCGGCTTTGTCGAGGGAAGCGATGATCGACATTAGCACGCTTTTTCCCGAACCGTTCGCTCCCGCGATGAGGGCGGTATCTCCTTCGCAAAGCGAAAAAGATACTTCCGAAAGCGCTGTAAACCTTTGTTCCCCCTCATACGCGGGGAAGGTTTTCGTCACCTTTTCGACGGAAAGAGAAGCTCCGTTCGGAAACGAAGTATCGTATGGAAGTGAATCGTCCCGAGTCATTCGCCTTTGTCGGTAAAATAGCGAGCGGCAATCGTACGGAGCTTTGCCGCAAGCGGAACTGAGAGAACGAGCTTTATGAGATCTCCGGGGATAAACGGAATGAGGCAGGCCGCAATCGATGCGGAAAAACTTCTGTGAGTCAGCTGCATAAAGCGGAGAATGCCCGGAACATAGATGAGTGTAAATCCCGCAAGAGAGGCGAGCGACAGCTTTACGATGTTTTTTGCGCTGAAGGCTTTTTCACCTGCGCGGGGCTTTCGTGCGATGCAGCCTGAGACGAGGGCGGCCAGTATATAGCCTATGAGAAATCCGCCCGTCGGCCCCAAAAGACGCGCGATTCCGCCCGCACCGCCTGAAAAGACGGGAAGTCCGAGCGCGCCGGCTGCGACGAAGAGCAGCGCCGAAAAAAATCCGCCGAAGCCGCCGAGCGTGAGCGCTGCGAGAACGGCGAACATATTTTGCATGACGATCGGAATACCGCCGGGGCCTATGGGGACTGCGATAAAGCAGCCGGCACAGATGATCGCCGCAAACAAAACGATAAATACAAAACGAGTGTTGTTTATTTTCATGTCTTTAGTTTACAATCTGTGTTTTATATGTGCAATAGGTTGACAATTGGAATGCGAATGTTTTACCGGCACGAGCTTTGAAATTGCGCCGTGCGTTCGTTTTTCTGGCCTAAACACTAAAAATATGCTATACTGCCGCACGTAAACAAAATACTGCATAAGGAAAAACGATGCTCAATATCAACAATTACGCTGCAAACGTAAAACGCGAAATTCTCGTGCGTATCGCACGGCTCCAACTCGACGGAAAACTTGCCGAAGGAGTGCATTATATCCCGCGCGAAATGGCGCCTCTCGACTCGAAATCGGTACGCTGCTGTATCTACCACGACAGGGCGATTTTGCGCATGAGAGTCCTTGCCCGTCTCGGTATGTCGGTCGAAAATTACGACGACGACCGCCCGCTTGCAGAATACGCGAAAGATGCTCTCGAACGGGATTCTCCGACATGGCCCATGCTCACCGTTTTGCAGGATGCGTGCAACGCGTGTGTAAAAACGCACTATATGATTACGAACGCGTGTCAGGGCTGTTTTGCGCGGCCGTGCATGATGAACTGCCCGCGGGATGCGATCACGGTAGGCAGGAGAGCGGTTATCGATGAAGCGAAATGCGTCAACTGCGGGCTGTGTATGCAAAACTGTCCGTATCACGCGGTTATTAAAATTCCCGTACCCTGCGAAGAAGCGTGCCCTGTCGGCGCCATCAGCAAAGACGAAACGGGACTCGAAAAAATCGATTACGATAAATGCATCTTTTGCGGGCGCTGTATGAGCGAATGCCCCTTCGGCGCGATGATGGATAAAAGCCAGCTCGTCGACGTTATCAAACATATCATGCAAAAAAAACGGCGTGTCGTCGCCCTTTATGCGCCGTCGATCGCAGCTCAATTCAAATCCGCTCCCGGTCAGCTTGAAGCTGCGTTTTTAGCCGCGGGTTTCGACGACGTGCTCGAAGTCGCGATCGGAGCGGATATCTGCGCGGATAAAGAAGCGAAAGAATTCGAAGAGCGTATGGAGCGGGGAGATATCCTTATGACGACGTCGTGCTGTTCGGCGTACGTGCGCGCCGTAAACATTCACGTGCCGGCTTTGAAGCCCTGCGTGTCCGAAACGCGAAGCCCCATGCACTATACTGCGGAAATCGCAAAACAAAAAGATGCCGATTGCGTTACCGTGTTTATCGGCCCCTGCCTTGCAAAGCGGAGGGAAGGCTTTGACGACGATTCGGTCGATTACGTGCTTTCGGTCGAAGAACTCCGCGCGTTTTTTATCGCAAAGGATATCGATATCGCTTCTCTTCCGGCAAAGCTGCCCGAACACGTTCCGACTGCGACGGGAAGAGGTTTTGCAAAGACGGGCGGGGTAGCCGAAGCGGTGCGGGTGCGTCTGAAAGATCAAAGCATCCTCAAAGCCGCCAAAATCAACGGACTCGACAGAGCCGGTATGAAAAAGCTTGCGACATACGGAATGATAAATCAGGGGAAGATTGCGAAAAACGAAAGCACTCCGAACCTCATCGAAGTGATGGCGTGCGAATGCGGCTGTATCGGAGGTCCGTCGGTCATCACGAATCCCGGTGTTGCCGAAGGACTGCTTACCGCTTACGCCAAAGGCGGAACATAAGCGCGCTTCCGATAAAAGCGTACTGATATGCGAACCGAGCTACATATTGCTGTAGGTTTGCGTTTTATCGTTTACGTGTTCGATCGGAATGCCCGCCTGTTTGAACATATCGAGCGAATCTTTTTCGTCGTGGTAGTGCATTTCGCATACGACGCGCTTTATGCCGCAGTTGATGATGAGCATGGCGCAGGTTCGGCACGGCGTCATCTTGCAGTACACCGTTGCGCCGTCGATCGCGATGCCGCGCTTTGCCGCCTGGCAGATCGCATTCTGTTCGGCGTGTACGGTTCTGACACAATGCTGTGAAATCGTGCCGTCCGTGTGGATCATTTTCCTCATCAAGTGTCCGACATCGTCGCAGTGGGGGAGCCCCGCGGGGCTCCCGACGTAGCCTGTCACGAGGATTTGATTATCCCGCGCGATGACGCAGCCGCTTCTGCCGCGGTCGCAGGTTGCCCTTTTTGCGACCGTTCGGCATACTTCCATAAAATATTCGTCCCAGCTCGGGCGCGCGTATTTCGTTTCGTCCGCCATAGTTTACACTGCGTCGAGTACGGTTTTTACGACGAAGACGGCAAAGAGTATCCACGTCAGCGGGGAGATGTCTTTGAATTTGCGCGAAGCGGCTTTGCAGATGACATAGCTCATAACGCCCCACGAAATGCCGGTTGCGATGCTGTACGAAAACGGCATCGTCATGATCGTGATAAAAGCCGGAATGCCTTCGGAAAGATCGGTGAATTCGATATTTGCCGCTGCCCTCATCATCATAAAGCCGACGATGATGAGCGCGGGAGCGGATGCTGCAGAGGGCACGAGCAAAAAGAGCGGACTCAAAAAGAGCGCGATGAAAAAGATGAGAGCGGTCGTCACCGACGTGAGTCCCGTGCGTCCGCCTTCCGCGACGCCCGCGGTGCTTTCGACAAAGCTCGTTATCGTCGATGTGCCGAGTGCGGCTCCGACGACTGTTCCGACGGCATCGGAAAGCAGCGCTTCGTTGACGTTTTTGATGTCGCCGTTTTTATCTTTCAGATTGCTCTGTTCGGCGATGCCCATGAGCGTTCCGATCGTATCGAAAATATCGACAAAGAGGAATGTAAAAAATACGGTAAAAAATTTCAGCGAAAGCACCGTCGAAAAATCGAACTGAAAGAAAAGCGGGGCTGCGGGAAGAGAGAGGGGGCTGAAGTTTTCGGGAATCTTCGTTACGCCGAAGGGGTAGCCGATGATCGTCGTTAAAATCATGCCGATGATGATCGCGCCTTTTACTTTCAAGCACAGTAAAACGATCGTGATGATAAGACCGATGATCGCAACGAGTGCCGTGCCCTTCATCGGCACGAAACCGATGATCGTTCCCGTATCTCCTGAAACGATGCCGCCGCCGTGCAGACCGATGAGCGTGATAAATAAACCGATGCCGACAGCGACCGCTTTTTTTAAGTTTGCCGGAATCGCTTTGATGAGCGCTTGGCGGACTTTAAAAATCGATAAAACGATAAATAAAATGCCTTCGAGGAAAACGGCGGTGAGCGCCGTCTGCCACGAATAGCCCATGCCCAAAACGACGGTAAACGTAAAAAATGCGTTCAGTCCCATGCCCGGCGCAAGGGCGACCGGCAAGTTTGCGGTAAAAGCCATAACGAGCGTAGCGATGCCCGCCGCGATCGCCGTCGCCGTAAAGACGCTCGCCGCGTTCATACCCGCCTGCGAAAGGATCGCGGGGTTTACGGCGAGGATATAGGCCATCGCCAAAAAGGTCGTGCATCCGGCGGTGATTTCGGTGCGTACCGTCGTTCCGCGTTCTTTTAATTTGAAAAATTTTTCCATTTTTGTTAGATCTCCTCAATCTATTTCAGGCAATGAAAAGGGGCTGTCTCAAAAAGCGCTTGCTTTTTCGACAGCCCGTCGAGTTTAAAATGAAGTCGTATATTGAACGACTCGATTTTAAACATCGCATAGTAAATCAACGAAGCTGTCCGAAAACCGATTCGCAATCCGATTTTACGGATACTATGATAAACTTCTTTTCAGAGCAAGCCGACAGACTTGCGATTTTCGAACAGCTCTTTTCCGCTTGCTTTAAGCGGTTGTTTATTTTTTCGATTTGCAGCCGCAGACGGGGCAGTCGGCCTTTTTCGCTTTTGCCGCCGGCTTTTTTGCATCGGCTTTTTCGGCTTTCGTTTCGTCGACGATTTCCGCGTTCGGTGCATTCGTTTTGATCGATTTGATCGCGTTCATGCAGCTTGCGAGCGCTTTGTAGCCTTCGCCGACGGCGATGATCTGACCGTTCGTCGCTTTGAGACGGAAGCGGAATTCGCCGCGCTTGTCTTTATACGTTTCGTACTTTGCGCCTTTGACGTGAACGCCGGCCTTGTCTTCAAGGTTTTCGACGTCGGATCCCGCGTTCCGCTGAACGCTTGCGATACCGTTTTTGCACGCTTTTTTCGTCGTGTACACTTCCGATGTTGCAACGACTTCACCGTTGGATGCGACAAAGTTGAACATAAGTCCCGTCTTTGCCTTTTTGATGATAAATTTGCTCATGGCGATAGTGCCTCCTTTTATCGCGTTTATTATAAAAATAAATCGAGCGCGTGACAAGCTGTCATCGCTTCAGTATTGCCGCGGGACAAAAAGGTACGATGTTCTATTAATCAGCGGAGCACGGGTGCGGATTTTTGTTGATCGATGTTCGACTATACAACACGCTGGACCCGTGTTATACTTTTTGCCGAAACGGATATCCGTAATCCTGTAAATGAAAATCATGGAGGAATCTTTATGGAAAAATATGGGTATGATCTTATCAACGATGCGTTTTTGAACAAGGGAACGGCATTTTCTGTCGAAGAGAGGAAAAAGTATCATCTGGAAGGATTGCTACCGCCGTGTATTGACGATATTAAAACGCAGGCCGACAGAATTTACCGCCAGATGGAACGAAAGAATTCCGGAATAGAAAAAAGAAGATTTCTTATGGATATCTTCAATCACAACCGAACACTTTTCTATTATGTATTTCATGAACACATTGTGGAGCTGATGCCGATTGTTTATGATCCGGTTATCGCGGAAAGTATCGAGCAGTACAGCGAACAGTTTGTCGATACGCAGGGGGCGGCATTTTTGTCGATTGATGCTCCGGAGCAAATTGAAGATACGCTTCGGCATGCCGCAGGCGGAAGACATATCAGACTTATCGTCGCTACAGACGCGGAAGGAATTCTCGGTATCGGCGACTGGGGGACGAACGGCGTTGACATCTCCGTAGGCAAACTGATGGTCTATACTGCCGCCGCAGGAATTGACCCGAAAACAGTGCTGCCGGTTGTACTGGATTGCGGAACAAATAGGCAAATGCTGCTGGATGATCCGCTCTATCTCGGTAATCGCCACAAGAGAATATACGGCGACACATATTACCGCTTTATCGATAAATTTGTAACGACGGCGGAAAAACTTTTCCCCGACTTATACCTTCACTTTGAAGATTTCGGCAGATCGAACGCCGCAAAGGTTTTGCAAACGTATCGGAAGACTTTTCCCGTATTCAACGATGACTGCCAAGGAACCGGTATCATTACGCTTGCGGGAATCCTCGGCGCTATGAAAATCAACGGGCAAAAGCTTACGGAGCAGGTATATCTGTGCTTCGGTGCGGGAACTGCCGGAGCCGGAATTACGGATCGTATTTTTAGGGAAATGGTTGCCGAAGGGCTTTCCGAAGACGAAGCCCGCAGTCATTTTTATATGGTCGATAAGCAAGGACTTTTGTTCGATGACATGGACGATCTGACACCCGAGCAAAAACCGTTTGCGCGGAAGCGCAGCGAATTTGCCGACGCCGTAAATCTTACCTCGCTTACAAAAGCGGTTATGGCGATTCGGCCGACGATTCTTGTGGGAACATCGACAACACCGGGAACCTTTACGGAAGAGATCGTTCGCGCTATGGCGTCATGGTGCGAGCACCCGATTATTTTCCCGCTCAGCAATCCTACGGAACTGGCGGAAGCTACGGCTTCGGATTTGATTCATTGGTCGGACGGCCGCGCCATGGTGGCAACCGGAATTCCTGCCGATCCGGTAGAATACAAAGGCGTCACGTACACAATCGGACAGGCGAACAATGCATTGATTTATCCGGGATTGGGATTAGGCAGTATCGCGGTAAATTCAAAACTCATGACCGATGAAATGATCTCGGCAGCCGCACACTCGCTTGGAGCATTTCTCGAAACCGGTAAGCCCGGAGAGGCGGTTTTACCGCCGGTAGCACGGCTGACGGAATTTTCCGAAGCGGTTGCAGTTGCGGTTGCTTCGTGTGCCATCCGTCAAAAATTAAACCGCGTTGCAACGGATGATGCGGAAAAAACGGTTAAAGACTGTATTTGGAAACCGGAGTATTAAAATACGGGAAAGGTAAGGCTGATACAGAGGCTTATACGGGCAAGCGGCGGCGGTTATGGTAATTGTTGGTGTCATAAAAAGCATCGTACCGATTATAATTTTGGTCGTAATCGGATACTTGATTCATCAAAAAAAAAGAATTGATGACGGATTCAATGCGAATGTATCCTATCTTATAATGAACATCGCATTGCCGGCATCCGTTTTTATTTCCGTCACAAAAAACCTGACCGTGTCCGAATTTAAAACTCTTGCGTTTCCTTTGTTAATCGGAGCTGCCGCATTTGCAGTTAATTATGTATTTGCTTTTTTTCTCATGAAGGTTACAAAGATCCCTAAGGGGAGGCGAGGGATATTTGTCAACACCATTGTGAATGCCAATACGATTTTTATCGGAATGCCCTTGAATGAAGCGCTGTTTGGAAAGGCTGCAATCAAATATTTTCTCGTATATTACGTATTGAACACGATATCGACATGGACGATAGGTTCCATCCTTATTGCGAACGATTCCAAAGCGGAGAGCGTTTCCTGCGGAAAAATCAATTTCAAAAAGATTTTATCTCCGCCTATCATCGGATTCATCGTTGCAATCGCTGTTTTATTATCGGGAATTACAATTCCTGCGATGATAACGGACATTTTTACCTATCTCGGGAATCTTGTAACGCCGCTTTCATTGATTTATATCGGAGTTGTTTTATCGAAGGCCGGCTTAAAGAGCATTCATTTCGACAGGGATACCGTGACGGCGCTCCTTGGAAAATTTGTGTTGAGTCCGCTGGTGACGGCATTTATTATATTTGTTTCCGCCGAGACCGGGATGATAATCGACAGCGTTTTGCGCCGGACAGTAATTGTTCAAGCTGCTGTACCGGCGTTAACAGTTTTGCCGATATTGGCCGATGAAGGCAAGGGTGACGTTGAGTATGCAACGAACGTTGTGACAACAAGCACCATTTTATTTATCGCGGTGATTCCCGTTGTTATGCTGTTAGTTTCGTGAGGAATTTGTTACTCGTTTCGGATAAAAATGAAGTTAAGGAAAATATTTTCAAATTTCTTATTTGTCAATGCTTTTTTAATTCACCCATTGATACTTTATATTTTTCGCCTATATTCCTCGGAAAGTATTCTTTGCTGTTAATGCGCTTCGTAGATAAAGTCGTCGCCGAAAACGAAGGCGAGCGAAACATATATGCAATAGGCGATTATTAAAACACCGAAGACGAAGGGAAGCCAATTTCCGAAAAGCGCATAGACCGTCATCGAACGTTTGTAAACGGGGATCGAAACGGCGAGAGCGTCTCTTTCGAAAAGCGGCATATCGGCTACGATTTTTCCCGCAGGATCGAGTACTGCCGAATAACCTGCGTTCGTCGAGCGCACGAGTGTCGTGCGGTATTCGATCGCGCGGTAAGAAGCGATAACGAAGTGCTGGTATTCGGCGGACTTCGTATTCGACCATGAATCGTCGGTTATGTTGATAAATACGTCGCTGCCGTATCTGTGAAGCGGACCGCACACGTCCGACGGAAAGGCATCTCCGAAGCAAACGGGCGTGCTGACGCGCACGAGAGGCAGCTCTTTTTCCTGCGCATCTTCTTCGGCATCTTTTGCAAGCGATACGATTTTCGACGCGTTCTTTGCGCGCCCTTCGTTCCATTCACACGGGATATCGAAGAGGATGTATTGATCGCCCGCTTTCCATCCGGCCGAAATTCCCACGAGCTTATCCATCAGATTGACCGCCCATTCGTATTCTTCTCCGGGAAGAACTTCGGCAAAGGGGACGAGGTGAATCTTTTCGTACGCGCCGCGGAAATTGCCTTTGCCATCGAAGAGAAGCGAAGCATTGCTGAATCTGCGCTTCTCTCCGTCGGCGACGTAGGGACCGCCGATGATAAAAGGTACGTTCATCCTTTCGATAAAGCGCACAAGCGGCTCTTCGGGAGGATAGAGCGAATAATACGCTTGACCGCTCGGAAACGAGTGACGAAGAACGCCTTCGCTCCAAACGACGAGGTGCGCATCTTTTCCTTTCTCTCTCAATGCGTCGATTTTTTCTTCGCTGAGTTTTTCCGATGCGATGATCGACGCTTCATCGGAAGATTCGTTCCACGGATTGCTGTTTTGCTGCACTAAAACGGCGTTGAGCGTTTTTTCAGGCCTGCGCGGTTTTGCGTATTGAAAAGCTCCGTATAAAAACGAAAGCGCAAAGAGGGCGACACATACGCCCGCCGTACGCTTGAGCGCCGAAAGAGAAGCGCGCGGTGCGATAAGATTCGGCGCACGCTTGAGCAGCAAAAGACCTTCCGCGCAGACTGCCGAGCATAGCGCAAGCAAAAACGAAACGCCGTATGCGCCCGAAAGATCGGCGATTTGCATAAAAAGCCGCCACGGAAATGCGCTCGACGAAAGCGTACCCCAGGGATATGCGAGAAAGCCCGTTCCCGACGCTTTATACCATTCGTAGAGCGTGTATGTACACGAAAACCAAAAAATGCGGAACGGAATGCCGTATGCCGTGCGTCCGGCCCCTTCTTCAAGGCGTTTTCGCGAACAGACCGCTTCCGTCTCTTTGCAAAGACTTTTTCCTCCGCCGTACCGTGCGTAGGGTACGTAAAGCATGCGCCCTAAAATACCTCCGATGAGGCCGGTTCCCAGTGCCGATGCGCCGAGTGTAAAAATCGCAAAATCTTTAAAAAATGCGAGCCAAAAACTTGAAAGCAGGTGTACGGAAAAGGTATGCAGGGCGCCGAGCAGAAACGCGCTCCGGTAGGAGGCGCATTCGGCGAGTGCGATATAGAGAGGAATAAGCGAAATGAGGGTGATATAAGGGCATCCGAGTAAAAAAAACTCGTTCGGAATGGATGCGGACACGAGAATCGCCGAAAAAAGTACGCGGAAAACTTGTAAAAAGTTACTCATTGGTATACAATGAAAAACAGTATAATATATAACGCCGCCGAGTACAAGCGGCGTTTTAAGGATTCGGACTGCCGTATGAAACAGGTGAGAGGTGCCCACAAACAAGAATATGAAGTTTATCCGAAAGTGACGGCCGTCGCTCCCGGACGTTTTCATCTCATTGGAGAACATTCGTGGTTTTTTCGCGATAAAACGCTTTCCATGGCGGTAAACCTTCCGGTTTACGTTTCCGTTTCAAAGCGTGACGATTCCGTACTGAAATTTTACTTTTCGCAGATGAACGAGCGGAAAAGGGCGAATCTTTCATCGCTGAAGTTCAGACGCGAAGACCGCTGGGCGAATGCGATCAAAGCCGTCATTTCGGGATTTCTTTCGGGAGGATGTACGCTCGGCGGCATGAACATCACCGTGTACAGCGATATTCTCCCGTCCGCCGGTTTCGGTATTACGACGGCGATCAAAGCCGCGAGCGCCCTCGCGTTTCGCGAACTTTTTTCGCTCGGTATCAGCGACGAAGAAGTACTGCAGGTGATTGCGCGCGGCAATAAATCGTTTTTAAAAACGGGCAACTACAATGCCGACAATTTTGCCGCCCTCTATTCGAAAGCGGGAAAGCTGCTCATCACCGATCACGCGCGTGCTTCCTACGATTACGTCGATTTCCCGTTCGACGACTCTCTCGTCCTCCTTACCGACGCGAGAGTGCCGCGGGTGTCCGTATGGGATGAAAACACGATTCACGAATCGGAAAACGCGCTTTTGCTCGGCGATCTCCGCGAACGAAAGAAGGGCGTATACGGCGGCTGGCAGTACGAAAACAATGTTACCGAAATAAACGAAACGCTTTCGGCGGTAAACGAAGATACGAGGCGTAAGCTTTTGTGCATCATGCGTGAACACAACGATGTCATCGATGCGCGGGAAGCTTTGGTCAAAAACGATTTCGGAACCTTTGCGCGCGCGGTAAATCACAGCCACGAAAGCATGCGCGACTTATTCGAAATTTCGTGTCCGGAAATCGACTGGATATTAAAACGCGTCGGCGAACTCGAGCCGAATCTCGAACAGCTTCGAAATCCCGTTACGTGCGGACGCATTACGGGAAAGGGTTTCGGGCGCTGCCTGTATACGCTTATCAGAAAAGAAGACGAAAAAGCGTTTCAAACGAAGCTTTCCGAATACGAAAGGATATTCGGCTTTCATCCGTCTTCGTACCGCGTACAGCCTGCCGACGGCGCGCACATCGTAAAATAAAATGAAACAGTTGGAAAATTTCGAGTTTAAGAAAACTCGAAATTGAACTTAATAGGATTTCACGGTGAAATTGCTTTTAACAAACGACGACGGATTTTCCGCCGACGGTATAAAAACGCTTGCAAGGCACTTGTCCGATGCGGGACACGAAGTGTGGATATTCGCGCCCGACAGAAACCGCTCGGCCGCTTCGAACCGCATTACGATGGATAAGCCGCTTCGAATAAAGGAGCACGGACAGCGTATCTATTCGTGCTCGGGTATGCCCGCCGACTGCGTCATCACCGCACTCAAAAGCGGCATCATCGGAAGCGGCGTGGACGCTGTTCTTTCAGGCATCAACCGCGGTGCAAATATCGGAACGGATATTCTCTATTCGGGGACTGCGGCTGCAGCGAGGCAGGCGGTGCTTTACGGAGTGCCGGGGATAGCTTTCAGCGTGCGCTCTTCGGACGGCCTGTGTCGTTACGATGCGATGGCACGCTTTGCTTCTTCCAATCTTTCTTCTCTCATTTCGCTTACTCATACGGCAAACGGAGACGGCACTCCCGACGGTCTGTGCGTTTTTGTAAACGTCAACGGCTTGTCTCTCGATCGCTACGGCGGCGCTTCCTTTGCCGATGAAATATCGTTTCGCGAATACAGGGATGCCGTTCACGTGCTTGAAGGACCCGACGGCGACCGCTACAGCTTTTTTTGCGGAGGGGACATCGTTACGCACGGCGGAGATGCAAGCGACAATGCGGTATGCGAAAAAGGTTTTGTCGCCGTCTCGCGCATTTATGCCGAAGTGCGCGCTGCGAAAGGAGTGGACGGCATTTCGTTTTCGGTGTAAAATAATGCGGCGGTGGGGCTATGGCAAAAGAAGCAAAAAAAACATCCGAAACTCCCGACATATTGCGGCAGGGCATACTGCTGTATAAGCAAAAAAAATATGCGGACTCTCTCGCATTTTTTCTCGCGCT
Source organism: Treponema socranskii subsp. paredis ATCC 35535 (assembly GCA_000413015.1). Classification (GTDB taxonomy): domain Bacteria; phylum Spirochaetota; class Spirochaetia; order Treponematales; family Treponemataceae; genus Treponema_D; species Treponema_D paredis. Next base: position 566,951 of record KE332515.1, on the reverse strand, counting down.
TCCTCAAGATACGGGGATCGACGGCATAGAGCTTGCGTATTACATAGGGCTGTGCTATGCGAAGCTCGAACGCTACGACGACGCGCTTTTGTATTTGGAACAGGTGGTTACGTCGGGTACGGAACTCGAGCGCGTTTTGCAGTGCCGCTTTCTCCTCGCCGTCATCTACGCGCTTTCCGGTCGCAGGCGTCTTGCCGAATTCGAGCTTAATAAACTGCTCGAAACGGGCTACCGCAACGCGTCCGTCTATGCGGCAATCGCCTTTATCGCGTGGGAGCAAAACGACGTCAAAAAATGTCTCGAATACTACGAAAAATCGCTTGAAACCGATCCCGAAAATCTCACGTCGCTGAACGGCATGGGATACGTGCTCGCGTGCGAAAATACCGATTTGACAAAGGCTCTGTCCTACTGCAAAAAAGCGGTCGCATCGGAACCGAAATCCGCCGCATGCCTCGATTCGCTGGGGTGGGTGTATTTCAAACTCGGTCTCATGGAAGAAGCTTCAAAATATCTTACGGAAGCGCTAAAGCTCGACGGTTCGAACGCCGTCATCAAAGAACACATCGCGCAGCTTGAGGCTTTTAAGGACGACCGATGAAAAATATTTTTTCCCATGCACCGCATTCCGTTCATTCGGCAAAAAAATCGATACGTAAAAATGCTTTCCGCTCGGCAAAAAAAGCGCTTCTTTTATTGCTGTTGTTCGCCGCTTCTCTTTTTGCAGAGGATACGGCAGGGCTTTCCGCTCCCGGAAGAATGCGCACGGCCGATGAAGGCTTTGCGGCCGAAGAATTCCGGCGCGGCGTACAGGCCTATTATCGAGGCGCATTCAACGAAGCGATTTTGCAGTTCGAACGTTCCCTTTCATACAAGAGCGACGATAATTTGATTCTCGACTGGCTCGGCAAAGCTTATTACCGAAGCGGCCTTGAAGGCGAAGCGCTCGCGTCGTGGAAGAGAGCTTACGAAAACGGCAGGGGCGGCATCCTCATGCAAAACAGGATCGAAGTCGTGAGCGAGCGGCGCGTGACGGGCGATGCCTACGGAAAAGACGCGCGCTATACGGAAGCGGGAAGCTTTCCCGGGATGAACGGAGATGTCCTCGTGTTCAGCGAACCCGTTTCCTCTCTTCCGCTTGCCGACGGCACTCTGTGGGTCGTCGCTTACGGTTCCAACGAACTCTTGAAGATAAACGTCAACGGTACCGTCGTTCTCCGCGCCGAAGGACCGATCAACGGATTCGACCGGCCGCTCGACGTGATTGCGCTTCAAAGCGGCAATATGCTCGTCAGCGAAAGCGCGGGCGACAGGCTTTCGCTTTTGAATCCTGACGGAAAATTTATTAAATATATCGGCTCGAAAGGACGCGGCGTCGGTCAATGCGTCGGGCCGCAGTATCTTGCCGAAGACGAAAACGGAAACATCTACGTGACCGACTACGGAAACAGCCGCGTCGACGTATTCGATAAAGACGGAAACGCGCTCTTTTATTTCGGAAGGGCGCAAAACGGCTTTGCCGGCTTTCAGGGACCTACCGGCATCGCAGCCGTTTCGGGCGGCATCTACGTCGCCGACAACGTGACAGGCGGCATCTATCAATTCGATACTGCAGGCAACTTCATCCGCACGCTGGTGAGGGAAAAAACTTTCCGCTTTCCCGAATCGATGAAAGCGTGGAACGGCTTTCTCGTCGTCTGCGATTCGAACAAAGTGATTTCGGTCGACCTCGAAACGGGAGCGACATACGAAAGCGCGAAAACGGGAAACGCTCCGTCGCGCCTGACGAGCGCGGTGCCCGATGCGAACGGCAACGTCCTCGTCACCGATATGAAATCGAACGAAGTGTATGTGATGACGAAGATGCAGGAGCTTATCGGCGGACTTTTCGTACAGATCGAACGCGTCAATGCCGATAAATTTCCGCTCGTCGTCGTCGAACTCTCCGTCGAAAACCGCCGCCGCGAAAGCGTCGTCGGTCTCGGCGAAGAAAACTTTTACTTGACGGAAGGAAAGCGTCCCGTTTTGCAGCAAAAGCTTATCGGAGCCGCGTCGAACAATAAAATCGAAGATATTACGATCATTATCGATCGGTCGAAAGAAAGCGCGGCTTACGGAGCGCAAATCCAAAGCGCCGTGCGCTCTCTTGCATCTGCAATGAAAGGCGAAGGGACGCTCCGCATCGTCTGCGCAGGCGCCGTTCCCGCGACGGAATATAAAGGCTCTCCGCGCGCGGCCGAGAAATTCGGCATAAACGTTTTAAAAACGCCCGTGTCGGCCGAAGTGCCCCTCGACCTCGCCCTGCGCCTTGCCGCAAACGATCTCATAAACGCGGAAGCAAAACGCGCCGTCGTGTTTTTAAGCGCGGGACGCGTGACGCAAAACGCCTTTAAAAAGTACGGACTTTCCGAACTTACCGCATATTTCAATAACAATTCGATCGCGTTTTCACCCGTCCTCCTCACGCAGGGCGCCGCCGATCCCGAAATCGCTTACCTCGAAGAAAATACGAAAGGCAAATCCTATTACGTTTTCAGACAGGAAGGACTTGCCCCCGTCATCGACGATTTGCGGAACCTTCCCGTCGGACGCTATCAGCTTTCGTATATGTCTTCACTCAACACGGATATGGGGCGGGCATTTTTGCCGATTGAAGCCGAAACCTATCTTATGAACCGGAGCGGCAGGGACGAGAGCGGATACTTCGCACCGCTCGAGTAAAAGCGTACGGCTTACGATCGCCCCTGCCGGTTTTTCGGTAATCTTGCACGTATACGTACTTAAAGTATAAATATTTTTCGGAGGAAGCAAGACCGATGAAAAAGACCGTTTTATTCGCCCTTATGTGCGTTGTATGTATGTGCGTGTATGCACAAAATACCGACACCGATTTGTATTATCAGGGGTTTACGTATAAAGATACGCGATGTATCGTTACGGGTAATGCGGTAAATGTCCGCTCAGGAGCGGGAAGCGGATATGCAAAGCTTTTTCAGCTGAATGCAGGCGATGTTGTATCCGTTATGGAAAAATGCGATGTGCCGCCTTTGCTCGCCGAAGGTGCTTTATCGTATTGGTATAAAATTACATGCGGTAAAGGCACGGGTTTTATGTGCGGACGCTGGCTTACGTCAAAATATGCCGCAGGTGATATAAATGCGGACGGAAAAATCGATTACATAACATATCAAGCGTTTTACCGCATTCCGTACGGTGCGGAAGATTTTGATGAATATATATTTACAAACGATACGTTTTTGCTGATACAAGGCGGCGCCGTTTCGGAACTGAAAGGTCTCAGTTTTATACCCAAAGAAAAAGGACATCCGTATAGACCGAGAGATATTGCCGTTGTTGCCGATCTTGAACTTCCTATAAAAAATCCCGTTATACTGTTTTCAAACTTTTTCGGATACGGATCGGGCCGCAGTTGTATATGCGATTTTTATTTTTTCAATGAAGATAATACATTTTCACCGATAATTTCAGCCGGCTCTTTTTGGGAGGGATATTACTACAAAAAAACGAAACTCATTTTTCCGAATAAAGCCTACGATGTGTATAATCAAAAATGGAGTGATTCTGAAAAAGGTCGAAAGAATATCATTATCAAGATAACGAAAGACGGAAAAGAGAACGATAAGTATGAAACGGAAAGCGAAACCGTTTCGCAAACCGAGTATCGTTGGAACGGCGCTTCTTTTGAACAGATTCGGTAATTGCGGGTTTTATGAGAGGTAATCATGAAAACTTATCAAGATGCGAACGCGGCGGTCATCGACCGATGGATTGCGGAAGGCTGGGAATGGGGTAAGCCCGTCGATCATCAAACCTTTGTGCAGGCGCAAAACGGACAATGGTCTGTAGTATTGACACCGACAAAACCGGTGCCGCACGAATGGTTCGGCGATTTAAAAGGCAAAAAGTTATTAGGTCTTGCGTCGGGAGGCGGTCAGCAAATGCCGATTTTTACCGCCGCCGGAGCGGAATGTACAGTGCTTGACTATTCGGAAAAACAGCTTGAATCGGAACGCATTGTTGCCGAGCGCGAAGGCTATCGCATAAATATCGTGCGCGCGGATATGTCAAAACCGCTGCCCTTCGCCGATTCATCTTTCGATATTATTTTTCATCCCGTGAGCAACTGTTATATCGAAAAGGTCGAGCCGGTATTTGCCGAATGTTTCCGCGTGCTTAGAAAAGGCGGCGTTTTGCTGTGCGGACTTGATATCGGCATAAACTATATTGTCGATCAAAAAGAAGAAAAGATTATCAACGCGCTTCCGTTTAATCCGCTCATTTACGAAGCGCACCGCAAACAGCTTGAAGAATCGGACAGCGGTTGGCAATTTTCTCATACAGTAAGCGAACAAATTGGAGGCCAGCTTCGCGCAGGCTTTACGCTCACCGATATATACGAAGATACGAACGGCGAAGGACGCCTGCACGAACTGCACATCCCGTCGTTCATTGCGACGCGCGCGATAAAATAATTTGCAATCGGTAATGCGCTGATTGATAATGAACAATGAGGCGGGGCTGTGATAATTATGTTGCCGGCTACTTCTGCATCACCGTGGCAGAGCGCGTACATCTATAAAAATTTTTCAAAAGAAGAGGGTTGACTTATGTATTTTACAGAAAAAGAAAAAAGTAATATGGCCGTATTATTTTCAGAAATATCAAATAGTAAAAAAAATGATTTTATATTTTTTTATAGCGATGATTTGATCCTTTCTGTAAAGGTAGAGAATTTTTTTGATAGCGATAACGATGAAGATTTTGATTCCGAAAATTATGAAGAATATAATGCGTATGTTGTTCAGATAAAGCAAATTTTAGTTGATAAAAATAATAAATTCAAAGGAATAGAGCTGTTTGAACTAAATTATAGAAATTTTCCAAGAGAAATAAAAACTGAGGACGGACGAATTATTTTAAAAGAATTTGTCTAACTCCCGCATCAACTTGACGATAAAGACAGGCTTTGATGCAGGTTAAGCGAATGGTAAGGTGATTTCGCACAGGGGAAGCTGAAAAGGACGACGGATTATCACTAAGCGAGGTTTGTTATGGATGAGAAAATCGAATTGCCGAAAATCGGCGACATTATTGCAAAATGAATTGGATTTATTGATAATAAGGAATCACGGCAGATGAAAAAGATTATAGCGGTGTTTTTGATTTGTGTATTGTTTTCGTCGTGCGAAAAGTTTGAGGAAGGTACAATATTGAATAGATTAAACCCTATACGGTTGCTGCTTTTGAACATACGAAAAAATCCTGACAATATTTCCAACGAACAGAGAAAGCAAGCGAGAGCATTTTATAACGCGATTGTAAGATACGAATGGGAACCGGAAAAGGTAAAAGAAATGCTCGCTGCGGGAGCGGATCCGAATTACTGTTACGGGGAATGCGGCTGGATTCAAAATAATCCTTTGATTGAAACAGCACGATCGATGTTTTTCGATGCCGCGGGTTTTAAAGAGGTTTATGGATATGTTCCGAACCCGCTCCCTGATGAAGGCAGATTGATTGATTTATTAAATTATGGAGCAGATATACATAAATACCCTTATGCATGGATTATTGTATATCGTTATAGAAATTATTATATACACGATGAACAATTAAAAGAACAGGATAAAAATCTTATGGATTATTATATATCGGATTATATTAAAAATGCTAACAGGCTTCTTTCTGCTTTTATAAGAATGGGTGCGAGTGTAGATGCTAAAGGGAATCATATTGCTTTTGATTGGCAAACATATAACGATAATTTGTCTTATGAAGAGTTCTGTAAATTGTGTGAAACATCCGAGTCAACAACCCCTTTGTATGAGGCGATAAAAAAGGGAATGCAATGGGAAAGTCAGGTTGATCTATTACTGAAATACGGAGCAGCTGTAGACGAGAGTTGTCTTGAAGCAGCAAAATTAAGTGGAGAAGAAGCGATGGTTGAAAAAATACAAAAGCTTTTTGACGGAAAACAAAAGAGCGATGAATAGAATAATAGCGTATAAATTATAACGGTTATGAAGGAGCGCCGGTACTTTGGGATATGTTTTTGCGTTTTTAATGATTCATCTCGTTATTATTATACCGCTCGCGGTGCCTTTTATTTTATTCGTCGTTCCGGCGATCAAAAAGAAAAAAAAAGATATTGTTTTTTGTTGCTCTGCCTCTTATTATTTTGCCGTATTTACCGTACGAGAGCAGAGTGTTTTGGGGATATAAAATTACGAACGAGTGCCGGATAAAAAAACATCTTTTTCAAAAAAAATATTATTTGGCGGACGAAAAAGGCAAAATGCTTGCGGACGGTGTTTTTGAATGGACAATTACGGATGAGTATATTTACGGTTTTGACGGATATGAATCCGAACATGCAGTCGGTTTTATTTATGCTCGCAAAACGAAACAAGGTGAGAATTTTAATCATGATGAATTTGTTTCGGAATGCAAAAGACTGGGGCTTGAATATCCTTCACGTTTTGATAATATTTATACTTTGCAAAACGGTTTCATCGAGAGCATATCCGTTGCAAGGTGAATGATGAATAAAAAAAGGTTGGTATAATGAATATCCGTATTAAAACCTGGAAGGATATGGTGTTCCTTCTATTGGCATTTATCTCATCTACCGCAATTGACAAAATTCTTGAACTGCTCAAAGGGAATAGTAGGGGTTGTGAATTTAAGACAAAACTTAAAACGGATAGACTGTTACTCTGCAGTTTTATAGGTTTGATTTTTTTCGTTGTTTTTATTATTTTAGCGTATGTTTTAAGAATCTTTTGAGTTTACAACAAAAGATCAGGGTAAAAAGTGCTTTACCGGCAATATACAAATTATTAATTATACGGATGGGAACGACGTGCGTGATATAGCGCAGGGAAAGCAACGATATGAAAACGCCGACTAAAGATAAAACCCGTGTAAATATATATTATCTTTTTACGATTATTGTCGTGATTAATGTAATATTTCTTTTATGCAAGCACTTTATTCCCGAGCTTTTTCCGGATCCCGCCGACATATATAGGCAGGCGGAAATTGTCAAAGCGGTAATGTTCAACGATATCCCCGTCGTTAAAAATGATTATGATGAAGATTCGTTGGTGATTACGTTAAATCGCTATTCCAAGACAAAAATGTGTATAAGAAAAAAAGAGACGGGGAGTAAAGAGTACGGTACCTATTATTATAAAATCAAATACGGCAATACTATGCTGCGCGTAAAATGGCAGATCGATTCTTCAGATGCTATAAGCATTATTGAAGTATGTCTTGTCTCGGTAAAAAATAAAAAATTACGGATGATTTATCCGAATGAGAAAGATGAATGAAAAAAACAGTCGCACTATGTATCGTATTTGCGGGATTGCATTTGTTTTTGACGGCAGGAACAAATGCCGTAACGATCAAACCGTTGTCTGTCGATGAATTTGAAAGACGATTTGCGCTTATTGAAAAGATACGAACGGAATGCGCAAATCTCCTTTTGTGTACGAAGAATGAAATTGACAGCAAAACCTTCGATATTTACATTATAGAACACGGAGCATCGGAGGACGGGGATATTGTCCTCGTTTATTATACATATAAAAGCAAGGTCTTTTTTGATGAAAGTCAGTTGCTATACCTTATTGTCACCGAACCGTATACCGATGCCGTGCAGGATTCGCGTTTATATAATTTATCATTTATGAGTGATCCGACAAAATTATTTTATAATTGGAATAAAAACTGATGATTGCATTTACGAATGACGTTTTTTGGCTGTATTGAATATGTATGAATATTGATGTTTTACTTATTATAAAATTTCTATCGCAAGAGAGATAATCAATGGAAAATCGGATTACAAAAATTAATGGAGTTTGCTAAAAAGGGAGAAGCTAAAATTGAATTTGTCAAATAACGATGTTGATATTATTATTAAAAAGATGGAATTTTACCAACAGAGGTCGATTCTTGCGGAAATATTGAAAAAGCAAATAAAGCTTTCGATTTTTCCATAAAAAAAATTTGTGAACTGATTTATTGCAAGAGATTAGATTTGTTTGTGGAACTTCTTAAAAATAAAAAACCTGTAATTGTTTATACGATGGCATTGTTTCTGTTGCCGATTTCGGAAATAAAAACATTCAAACGGTTGCTAAAACTTTTTATTTTAAAAGGTTATTCTGTTAATTCACAAACTTTGTGGACTGAATATAAATCCGGGCGTTTAAAATTTCCAAAATTAATAAACGGTAAGGTTATTTATGTTTCTAAGGAAGAGTATTTAGAGCAATTTACACAAGAGGAAAAAAAGCAAATTCTTTCTTCTGTATAATTTGCGGCACTCACAATTCCCCGTACCTCAATCCGAAGCATAAGAGCCCGACAAAAAAGTACGCGGCGAGGGATAGGATAAACACGATATTGTACGGAAAAAGCTTGTTCTTTTTCAAAGATAAAAATACGGGTGCGGCAATTCCCGTAAGAATACATAACCCTATCCACACGAGTATAATAGTGTCCTTAAAAAACAGTAATGCCGTTGTGATTTTCGGAAAAAAGGCAGCCAACGGAAAAACGGTAATGTATTTGAGAAAATCTTTCCGTATGAGATATATCGGACTCGGCTTTTCGACGGATGTGATATATTCAAGTAAAAAACAGCCTGTGAATAAAATAAAAAATGCGGATACATAAAAAATTATTATCATTTTCTTTTTCATAATGTTCAATCGTTTCCTGACATTCGCCCGTATAATTATTTTTGTCCTTTCAGCGTTTCCGCGCGGGCGGTTTTTTCTCCTGCGAGGAGGCGCGCTTTATGCACTTTGACGTCGGGGTGTTTTTTTGCCAAATCGAGGATCGCATTTTCGACTGTTTCTTTTTTCTTTTCTCCGAAATCGAAGAGCTCTTCCTGGTGCGGCTCCGATGCGCCGCTTATGTGATCGGCTCCGATGCCGATGAGGCGTATGCCGCGTCCCGATTCGTATTTTTTTTCAAACAGAGCGCATGCGCGTGCGTAGAGGTCGTCGATCGACGTTATCTTTGACGTTGAAGTTTCGCGGGCGGAAACGGTTGTAAAATCTTCGTAGCGTATTTTTACAAAAACGGTTTTGCTCGTATAGCCTTCTCGCCGCATACGGAACATGACGGTGTGCGAGAGTTCCATGATTGCGGTTTTTATCGCGTATGTGTCGGTGAGGTCGTATGCGAAAGTTTTTTCGGAACTCAGCGAATGGGAAGCGGCGTCTCTCATAAAAGTGTCGGGTTCTCTTCCGCGCACGACGTTGTATAAAAAATTGCCTGCGGCTTTTCCGAACAGTACGCAAAGCAGTTCTTCGCTTTTTTCCCGAAGATCGCGCGCGGTAAAGATGCCCGCCTGGTTGATGCGCGAAAGCGTTTTGTGTCCGATGCCCCATATTTTTTTCAGCGGCAGCGAAAGCATAAAACGCTCTTCGTCTCCCGATTCGACTTCAAAAAATCCGTCGGGCTTCGACATTTCGGACGCGAGCTTTGCGATGTATTTCGTACTTGCAAGTCCTATGGACACGGTGAGTCCCGTCGTATCGCGTACTTCTTTTTTTAAGCGGAGCGCGGTTTGTTCGGGATCTCCGAAAAGGAGTTCGGTACCCGTCAAATCGATAAAAGCTTCGTCGATGGAAATCTGGTCGACGTCGGGAGAATATTCACGGAATATATCCATGATCCGAGCGGAGACTTCGTGATAGCGCTCATGTCTTCCGTGCAGGTAGATGCCCGAAGGGCAGAGCCGGTACGCTTCGGCGACGGGCATAGCCGAGTGGACGCCGTATACGCGCGCTTCGTAGGATGCCGTTGAAACGACAGCCCTCCGCTCTCCGGGCAGTCCTCCGACGATCACGGGTTTTCCGCGGAGAGCGGGGTTGTCGAGCTGTTCGACTGAAGCGAAAAAGGCGTCGATGTCGACGTGGAGAAAGCGCTTTGTCATGAAAAGCCGCCGCTTTTTTGAGAAGGAATGTCGAAAGTGTATGTGCTTTTGACGTACGTGTTTTTTTCGTCTGCTTCGTAGAGCGCACTCACTTTTACCGTCGTCGAAACCGAAGTGTCGGCGGTATATACAAAGACGAGCATTTCGGGCGGGTACGGCGGGATCGCAAAGGTATCGGTGTTTGTGCCCGTATCGGATGCGTATTCGGAATCGGAGTAGAGTACGGGATTTTTCGATTCGCCTTCAAGCGCGACCGAACACAGGACGGCATTTTTTCCGAGCCGCACGACGAGGCTGCGCGATGTGTCGCCGAAAAAAGTTCTGTCGCTTATGCTGCACGAAATATCGTTTGCATCGTCCGTCCTTATGTTTTCGGAAACTGAGGAACGTTTTTCTCTTCCGCTTTCAAAGCGGTTTGAAATAAAGGTGATCGCCGCAAAAATCAAAGCCGCGATTATTGCAATAGCCGTGAGGGAGAGGACGGTATTGCGCATGCGCATGCCGAAGGCGCTGAGCGATACGTTTTTCCACCTTTCGTTCATGCGCGCTATAATGCGGAACCACTGTATTAAAAACGGAAGGAAAACAAAGGCGAGGAGCACGTTTACCGAAAACGGACTGTATGCGACTGTGCGGAATGCGTTCGTCCGTCCGAAATTGATTATCTGCACAGCGTAGGGCAAAAAGGGCAGTCCCATTATAAAAAAAAGCGCTATGAGAAAACCCGTACGCTTGAGCGGGCGCGAGAGATAGACGATGATATATTCCGCCGTAAACAGGAAAAAAAGCGATATGTCGACGGCGGCAAAGATAAAAATATTGACGACGGAAGCGAGCGTGAGAATATATGCGTAGGCTTGTTTTTTCAGTATGCCTTGCTGCCGTATTTGAAAGAGATACAGCGATGTTACTATGATAAAAGCCGCGGTAATTTTTAAGATAAACTGCACGAGCGTTCCGATGCCGAATACCGCCGCAAAAAAATGAGCGAGCATTTGACTTGCTTCGAGAGAAAGAGAAGCGATAAGAGCGGTAAGCGGGAGTATGTACCACAAGCGCAGTACGTCGCGCCGTATTTTTTTTCTGTTTTTTTTGTCGGCGATAAACGAAAATTCGCACAGGATAAAAAGGCTTACGAATGAAATAATCATAAAACACAGCACGATAAATCGTTCGTCGAAATTTACGACGGCGCTCTTCGTCGGAAGGAGTATGTAATGCCTGTCCCAGCTTGCACTTCCCGCCGCAGTATATGAAAAAACGAATGACGTCAAAAGCGCATTTGCTCTTTCGACGGCGGAAGGAAGGGAAACCGCCGCGCACGGAATTTCGCGTGTAAGAAAAAAATCCGTGCGTTCATCGCTTTCGATAAGGGAGAGACGGAAGAGCGAATTGAAGCCGCCGCCGCGAAGCGTATAGGCTTCATTGTTTTCATCGCACGCGCGGATGAGACGCAGCACGAGCCAATCGGGCGAAACCGTTCCGCCGCCGCCCGGTTCGATTGCCGTTTTTTCTCCTGAGCTGAAACTAAAACACACGGCCGCATAATCGTCCGGCGTTTCGATGTTTTTTGCGAAAACGTCGGTGCCTCGTATCTGCGCCGTGCTTCGATCGATTCGTTCGTCGCCGTAGGAAAAAAGCAGGATGATATCCGAGTCGTTTTTCAGCTCTTTTAAGCGGCGTAAAAACGGTGCAAAAAAATCACGGCGGGTGTACGCGTCTTCCATCGTAAAAGCGAGGATGAGAGAAGTGCGCTCGTTCGGTTCGGCGCTTTTTTCGGATGCGGAAATGCGGGTATAAACGTTGTACGGAAAATCGTTTTGACCGCCGGATACGAGCGGTGCGCTTTGCGTTTTGAAACCGAAAGACGAAAGAAACGAAGCCGTTTCGCGGCAGAGTTCGCGGCCGGTAGGCGCGTTTTCCGCTCCGAAAACAGCGGAAGCGAAAATACCGATAAAAAAGCACAATGCCAAGCGCTTCGTTTTCATGCCGTCAAGTGTATTGTATAACGTGTTTACAATGCAAGTCCTATTGTATATAATATGAACCATATTTAAATGTTTTATTGGAAAAAATTATGGGTACGACTGAAAAAAAATTCATGTTCGGATTGCCGCTGAAAGTCATATTGACCGAAAACGGTGCTTCTTATTTTATAAGCCGGAAAAAAAAGCTGCTGCGTTTCAGACTTGCCGACAATGCCGACGAATACGGTCTTTTCTTTAACAAGTTTTCTCCTCAGTCCGTTCAACGCATGATTTTGCTCGATTACATTTCCAAAATAGAAATATCGATGACCGAATTCGTTTCGGCGCGGCAGGAAGTGATGGATCTGTCGAAGATACTCGTATACTCTCTGCTCTACAAACAATTCGATCGGGAAGTGTACTCGGCGCTGATTAAGTGCACATGCGTGAGAAAATATAACCGTGCAAATCCCGCACACCTCATCGATGAAGAAACGTCGATAAGCGATCGTCAGCTCAAGCTCATGCTTTTAAATAAAGACCCGATCATCGCTCAGACGCGTAAGCAGATTCTCGATCCGATTTGGCAGAGTATTGTGGACAATAAAAGCTACTCCGCCGAAGAAAAAAATATCAACCTTTTGATGAGCGAAAAATTTTTAAATCGTTTGGGTCTCATGAATTGGTATGTCATTACGCTGTTCTGCAAAAACGAAGGCTTTTCGGAAATACTCCTTACGATACGCAATAAGCTCATCGCGTATATGGAAAAATCGCGGGTCGCCGAATATATTTCCGTCATGATCATGGAGCTTGCGCTTAACAGCGAAAGTTTGAACATCCGAAAAGAGGCGCGCAATATGTATCGGGGTGTGGATAATATCGATTCGCTCATCCTCGATACCGTCATCCGCCAAAAAATTATTAAAGAAATGCAGAGAAAGCGAGAGCTCGTGTTTTTGTCATGGAAGATCGGAGGAGGCGCTTCGTCGATCGGCAGGCAGGGCAGACTGCAGATTACTCTGTACAATAAAGACGATGCGTTTCAGGAAATCAAAGAGACGATCGAAGCGAAAAAAACCGCGGACACGAGTAAAAAGTCGCTCATCGATTTTTACCGCGAACTTCCCGAAGGACAGGAGGGTATCGACTTGGGACTGTACTACCTGTCCTATCTCGACGACGCGTGCAAAAAAGTCGGCGTAAAATTCGAATCGCTTGTGAGTCAGTTTACGGCAAGCGATTTAACCGTTATCAATTTGATATTCAATTTTTAACTATGAAATCGTCCGTACCGCTTTTTGCATTCGTCGTTTCGCTCCTTTTTTTTTCCTGTTCGTCTTCGGCACCCGATGTGAAAGCTGTGCGGGCCGTTTCGATTTTCGATTATGCGGACGGCGATTCCTATCCGCGCATGCGCCTTGCGGTTTTTACCGAAGCGGGAAGCGATGTGCGGAGAGCCGAAAGCATCCGCATCGTATCGAAGGAGACGGGCTGGGAATGGAAAGCGGACGGCGTCGAAATTTTTTCTTCGGATACGAAGCAGTGGGCGGGCTATACGAATTTCGTTTCGCCCGAAGATCGGTCGATCCCGCAGGGAGCGTACACGTTTTTTTTTACGGATGCGCTCGGTCATGACGCGGAAAGTTCTTTTTCCGTTTTTTATCCCGCATCTCTTGCGCGTACGCGATCGGGTGAGGCGAAAGCGGCTCTCGGAAAAGCGGTGCGGGAACGGATAGCCGTCTACGACAAGGAAGACGTTCTCATCTATTTCGATGTGCGTAAACCCGAGTGGAAAACGGACGACGACGTATGGCACGACATGGAAAACGCTTTTCGTATGCGTCTTTGCTTTTTAAACGCGGACAAATCGGTGCTGTGCTTTATGCCCTTTATCGATCGTTCTGAAATTTTGCCGGCGAACGGGGAGTGAGCGTTTTGAACGAGGCGGAGGTATTCGAAGAAAAGCGCTCTTTCCGCGACGTAAAAACTTATGTCGTCAGGGCGTCGCGCATGACCGACGGGCAAAAGCGCAATTATGCGGAGCTTGGCGTGAAGTGGTGCGTTCCGTACCGGGAATCGCTTATCGATTATACGACTCTTTTCGGAAACGACAAGCCCGTCACGATCGAAATCGGCTTCGGTATGGGAAGCGCGACGGCGGAAATCGCTTCGAACAATCCCGATAAAAACTATATCGGCATCGAAGTACATAAGCCCGGAATCGGAAAGCTGCTCGGCGAAATCCGATCGCTCGGTTTGGAAAATCTCCGTATCATCGAAGGCGATGCCTCTGCCGTGCTTTCGAATATGATAGCCGACGCTTCGGTTTCCGCCTTTCACGTATTTTTTCCCGATCCGTGGCCGAAAAAGCGCCATCACAAAAGGCGTCTCGTGCAGCGTCCGCGAACCGATCTTTTCGCATCGAAGCTCATAGAAGGCGGCTATTTTTATATGGCAACGGATTGGAGCGAATACGCGGATTTTGCGCTTTCCGAACTTGCCGCAACGGAGGGCTTTGTGAACGCGTACGAAGGCTTTGCCGAAAAACAGGCGTGGCGGCCCGAAACGAAATTCGAAGTGCGCGGAATACGAGAGGCGAGAGAAATTCGCGAATTGTATTTTATTCGTGCGGAGGGTTTAATACCCTGACGCTTGCGTCGTAACAAAGGGTATTAAAGCCGACTGCAACCACCTTATGAGAACAACATACCCCGACGCTTGCGTCGGGGGTGTTGATTAAACGGCGATGAGGGTGTATGAACGAACTGTTTGCTTCCGATACGGCGGAAGTACAAAAACGCTCAGCGGAAACGGAGCAAAAAAAGCGCATCGAGGAACTCCGTAAATCGATACGGCGCTATCAAAAATCCTATTATAACGGCGAAAGCGAAATAAGCGATGAAGCCTTCGACGCGTTGTGGGATGAGCTTAAGTCTCTCAATCCCTCGGATCCGCTCTTAAAAAAAATAGGGCAGGATTCGGGCAATTTCGAAAAAGTCCGCCACATCATGCCGATGGGAAGTCAGGAAAAAGTTGCAAATTCCGAACAGTTTTTAGGCTGGGCGCAAAAGCACGACTACGGCGAATACCTCGTCGAATACAAACTCGACGGCGCTTCTCTCGAACTGCAATACGAAAAAGGAAATCTCGTACGCGCCGTAACGCGGGGCGACGGTACGATCGGAGACGATATCACAGCGAATGCAAAAAAGATGAAAGGCGTCCTCCCGAAGCTTTCCGGCGCGGAAAATTTTACCGGAGCCGTGCGCGGCGAAGTGATTATGACGCACGGCGTTCATCGCGCGAAATACGGCGATAAAGCGAACTGTCGGAATGCCGCGAACGGCATCATGAAACGGAAAGACGGTACGGGAAGCGAAGACTTGGAGATGATCGCATACGACGCGTGGACGGCAGAAGGCGAGACTCCGTTTCGGGACGAAGAGGAAAAAATCTCGTGGCTTTCATCGTGCGGTTTTACCGTCGTGCCTCTTGCAATCTGCAAAACAGCCGATGAAGTCGTCGCATATCGTGCGGGCGTCATGGAAAAAAGAAAATCGCTCGACTACGACATAGACGGTCTTGTCGTAAAAGAGCGGACGATCCGCAGGGACGATGCGGCGAGAGCGCGCCCCGAACGGCAGATCGCGTTCAAGTTCAGTCTCGAAGAAGCGGTATCCGTTGTCCGCAGCGTCGAATGGAGTAAAAACGGCGGAACCTATACACCCGTTGCGATTTTCGATCCCGTGGAACTTGCCGGTACGACCGTGCAGCGTGCAAGCCTTGCAAATCCCGATACGATGCGCGCCCTCGGCGTTGCCGTCGGTTCATCCGTCGTCGTCGTAAAGCGGGGGGAGATCATCCCGAAAATCGAAAGCGTCGTTCCGAACGAAAATGCGACTTTTCCCGTCGTCTTTCCGAAAACCTGCGAAACTTGCGGCACTTCTCTCGTCGATGAAGGCTCGCGTCTTTTTTGTCCGAATAAATCATGTCCGAAGCGCGTGCTGCACCAGCTTTTGAAGTGGGTGCAGATCGTCGATATCCGCGATTTGGGAGAAACTCTCGTCACTTCTCTTTTCAATGCGGGAAAGCTTTCTTCGATCACCGATATTTATTCTCTTACCGTCGATGCGCTTACGCCGTTTTTTTTGAACGAAGAAAGCATCGCCGCGGAAAAAGAATCGCTCGGAGCGGCGAAAGTTGTCGCGTCGATCGGAAACAGGAGACGTATGAGCCTTTCGGCTTTTGTCGCGGGATTCGATATCGAAGGGATAGGGGAGACGATGGCGGAAAAACTCGTCGCTTCGGGTTTCGACACGCTCGAAAAACTTTTGCAGGCATCCGAAGCGGACATAGCCTGTGTATACGGTTTTGCCGAAAAGACGGCGAAAATTGCGGTCGAAGGGCTTTCCGAAAACGCGCTTGAAATGCGATCCCTCGTTTCTTCCGGGACGATAGCGATCATCGAGCAAAAAGCCGGAGTCTTTGCGGGAAAATCCTTTTGCTTTACCGGAGAGCTTTCGACGATGAAGAGGGCCGATGCGGAGAGCCTTGTCAAAGAGCGGGGCGGCATTTGCAAATCGTCGGTGACGAAAGATTTATCTTATCTCGTCACAAACGATAAAGAAAGCGGTTCGTCGAAAAACGCAAAGGCTGCAAACTTCGGCATCCCCGTTATCGATGAAAAAGAATTTATTAAAATGGTAAATGTTGAAACAGCGCGTTAAGACTGGGCGGAATATGGTACGGGAGAGAACGGCAGGCTATTTTATTTTCAACGCGGTCTTTGCATCGCTCCTCGCTTTGTTTATCGTGTTTGCCGTTCGTTTTGCAAACTGTTTCGGTGCCGCCGAAAGACTTCCCTGCATCGAGCGCTATGAAATCATGCGGATTTTACTGTACGGAACGAGCGTCGGCTCCGACGGAGATACGGTGAGCGCTTCCGTTTCGATTCTCGATACGAGCGGTAACGAATGCGCCAGAATCGAGCGTTCATGGCGAGGTTCCGCACTTGCAGTCGATTTTAAAAGTGCGGAGTTTTCGGGTAAGCGTTTTTATTTTCCGTGTGAACTCTACGGCAGGGAAATCGTATCCGCTTCTTCCGCTTTTTTCCGTCGGCGCGGCACCGAACTTTTCCGTTATTACAATGAAAATACACAGTGTATGCTTTTGAGTTCGGCTTCAAGTTTCGAAGACCGTTATGATCTGTACACGCTCGCCCGTTTTGCTTTTACACCTTTTTCTGTCTTTGCCGCGGGGTTTTCGAAGAGCTATTCGGCGGATCTTGCGCAGTGCAGGGCGGGCGTCTATTACAGTATTATCGTGGGTACGGACGGAACGCTGAAAATCGAAGCGGCGTATTGACGGAACAAGGATATCGAAAAACGGTATCGTGAGAAAGATAATCGATAGACAAAAAGGCGGAGCGCCAAGATGCATACCTGCCGATTCGACGCTCTCTTTGCCGCGTTTATTGCTGTTTCGTGTACGCGTAATCGCCGGTAAAAAAATCCGGAGAGACGGCGCACATATTGAGCCTCACTTCCCAGTGCAGATGCGGCCCCGTTGCGAGTCCCGTTTTGCCCGAAAGCCCGATCGCCTCTCCTTGTTTAACGCTCTGTCCCTCTTTTACGTTTAAAGCGCTCAAGTGATAGTAGAGACTGTATAAGCCCGGCGCGTGGGCAATGACGACGCTGAAGCCCGTCGTTATGCGGTTTTCCGCCATGACGACTTTCCCGTCCGCGCAGGCGGCAATGCTTGTGCCTTCGGGAACTCCGTAATCGATGCCGTAGTGCGCGGACGTCGCCGATTTTCCGTCCGTATAGCGGTAGACGCGTCTGTCGCCGAAGAGCGATGTTCTCCTCGTGTCCTGTGCGACGGGCGGCACAAAGGGTTTTACCGTGTAGACGTCGGAAAGGATGACCGTTCCCAAAACCGCGTTCAGCTTTTCGATCTGTGCGATGCGCTCGGGACTCGTATTCGTTCTGATTCCCGTGTTTTTCGCATCGAGCGCTATCGTTTCGCTGATAAAGTCTTTTTTAATAACGGTGATAGGAAGCGAAAACTCTTCGGCTTCCTCACCGAATGCGCTGTAGATGACTTTGATCGTATACGCTCCGTCTGAAACCCACATTGAAATCGGTACGTATGCTAAAAGTTCCTGAACGTTTTGTTTTTTCGCTTTTTGATTGATATAAAAAAATTGTGCCGAATCGATTTTTTTCGTTTCGGTATGGAGTTCCGCTTGTGCGATCGTGTCTTTGACGGCGCGCTTTCTTTCTTTTCCCCGAAGCGTCATCCGGACGACGATTGCGTCTCCCGGTTCGGCTTTGGAATTGTACTGCACGCCGAGCGTACACGCGCTTCCTTCAAACGAAGCCGTATCCGCTGATGTATACGACGCGCAGAGAAATGCGAAAATCGCAATACAGAAAAATTTGTTAAGGGAATCTCTGAAAATTGCAGAAAACTTATGCATGTCCGTATTCTCCTGACCGAACGAAATCGGTGATTATCATTTGCGGCGTTACCGCGCCGTTGAATGTATTTCTGTTCATCGAATATAAAACGTCGAGCGCATCGCCCTTGTTAAAGTCGCGTCCGAGCCGCTCTCCTTCGCCCCAAAAGAGCGCGGGAAATTTATATTTTCCGCAATCGAACGTAATTTTCAAATGACGCCGTTCGCTTTTGCCGACGAGGCTTGCATCGAATACGGGAAGCGCTTTCGATAAAAAAACGATTTCGCGGTTGCCTTCGCCGAAGGGTTCGAACGCGTCAACAACCGAGAGGATTTCGGGCGAAAGGTAATTTGCCGGAAGCTCCGCATCCACATCGAGCGTATCCGATTCGGAGTCGAGAGCTATATGCGAAACCGCGTTTTTAAGCTTTTCGGTAAAAAGCGGAAGTTTTTCCCGCGGGAACGAAAAGCCCGCCGCGCAGTTGTGCCCGCCGTAGCTTATAAAGATATCGCCGAGAGAGGCGAGGAAGTCCGTGGCATTGAGACCGCGGCAGCTTCTCATGGAACCGACGGCAATGTCTCCGTCGATAAAGGTGATGACGATCGCAGGCACTTTGTATTTTGCCATGAGACGCGAAGCGAGTATGCCCGTAACGCCTTTATTTATCCGCTCATCGACGACGGTGCAGAGTTTTTTTCCGCAGCGCTCAAAGCTTTCTTCCGCTTGGATTGCCGTTATGCTCGCCGCGTCTCCGACAAAGGCTTTTCTTTTTTCGTTGAGTTCTATGATCTCTTCGGCTCTCTTTTCCCTCACGGCGGCATCGGGCGAGATGAGCATTTCGAGGGCGGAGTTCGACTGCCCCATGCGGCCTGCGGCGTTGAGAGCGGGGATGACCGTCCACGACAAATCGGAAGAGCTTATCTTTTTTCCCGCAATGGAAAGACGCGAAAACAATTCGGCAAGTCCCGGCCGCACCTTTCCTTCGTTTATCGCATCCAGTCCCGCCCGCACGAGGATCCTGTTTTCGTCTTTCAACGGCATGATATCGGCAATCGCGGCGATGGCGACGAGTTCGAGATCGTTTTGCCGGTCGGCAAGCGTTTGCTTCGTTTCCATTTTTTTTTCGGCAAAGCTTACGAATATATTGTAAAAACCGTCGATTTCGCTTATCGGCTGCGAGCTGTATTTTGCGATACGTGAAGCGTCTTTCGCTGCAAGGAGGCTCATGCGCGAAAGAGAGGGGATGAGCTTTGAAACTTCGGGACGGAGATCGGCCGTATTGAATTCGACGCCGCGTCCGAATATGCCCGAAAGCTGCTTTTTTACCGCTTCTTCGTTCCACGTAAAAATCTGCGAGCCTTTCAGAAATTCGGGAAGTTTCGTTTGCGCTATCGATATGCTCCCGCCCCTTATGTGCTCCGAAAGGGATGCCGTGCGGACGAGGTTTCGCACTTTTAGGCAGTCGATGTATACGCCTTCCGTTTCGGCGGGTCTCACGTTCAAAAGGGCGATCTCAGCTTTGTACAATTCCGATTCGCTGAAGCGGAGCGCTTCGACGAGTTTGTACGAAACCGCCGCCCCCGAAATATCGGCAAAGGGATACCCCGAATCTTTTACTTTCGGGTCTAGAATCGCACAGGCATCGGGAAGCGTTTCGGGCGGATTGTGGTGATCGGTGACGATGACGTCGATGCCGAGTTCGTTCGCGTGCGCGATTTCGGCCGCGTTTGAAATGCCGCAGTCGACCGTTATGATGAGCGAGCCGTAGTCTTTCGCAAAGTCGTCGACCGCCTGCATCGAAAGACCGTAGGCATCGTCTCCGACGGGAAGCCGCCACGAAACGTCATAGCCGCTCCTTTGCAAATACGTGTAGAGGATGGCCGTTGCGCTTACGCCGTCTACATCGCGGTCGCCGAAAATCAATATCTTTTCGCCTTCTTCTTTTGCACTCGTAATGCGGTCGACCGCATCTTCCATATTTGAAAACAAAAAAGGGTTGTGTAAAAAACGCAGATCGCTTTCTTTAAAATACAATATGTCGTTCGCCTGCGTAATGCCGCGCCGCACCATAATCGAAGCGGTGAGCGCATCGACTCCGTACAGGCCGCACAATTCTTTTACCGATTCCCTCGATATCTCTCTTTTACGCCATTCTTTCAAAATCACAATCCTTTCATTTTTTTTTACTGCCGTATCGTTTTCAGAATAAGAGGTTTTTTATCGGGAGCCGTGTCGGAGTAGGCGAGGGCGTCTTCGATTTTGCGCTTCGCGCTTGTAAGACAGGCTTCGTCTTTTCCGTATATGTCGAGGATGCGATCCCCCTTGTGCACGAAGTCTCCCGTTTTCGCATGCACGATAAAGCCCGCGTCGGGGCATACGGCATCGCTCGTTTTGTTTCGCCCCACACCCAAATCGATCCCCGCAAGACCGACTGAAAGAGCGTCGAGCGTGAGAAAGCCGCTTGCTTGAGCTTCGAGCGATGCGTGATGGGGCGACCGCCTCTTTCCGATTTCCGAAAGAAGCTTTGCAGGATTACCGCCCTGGTCTTCGACGTTTTGTAAAAACTTTTCGCGGGCAGCTCCCGATTCTACTGCATGCTTGCATTGAGAACGCGCGTCCGCTTCCGTTTTCACTTTGCCTCCGAGCAAAAGCATTTCACTGCAAAGAGCGTACGTTTCTTCCATAACGTCTTCGGGCCCGCGCCCTTCGAGACATTCGATCGTCTCTTCGATTTCCAGAAAGTTTCCGACTTTTTTTCCGAGCGGCGTGTCCATGCCGGTGATGAAAGCGGACGCTTTTTTGCCCATGGCGAATGCCGTTTTTACGAGCGAGAGAGCGAGAGACTCCGCATCGTACATCGATTTCATAAACGCGCCCGAACCGCACTTTACATCGAAGACGAGCGCGTCGCTTCCTTCCGCAACCTTTTTCGATAAGATGCTCGACGTGATGAGAGACACCGATTCGACGGTTCCCGTCACATCGCGGAGCGCGTACAAAAGCCTGTCGGCGGGGACGATTTTTTTTGTCTGACCCGTCATCGCAAAACCCGTTTTCGCGATGAGTCTCGCAAAGGTTTCAGGGGTGAGATCGGTGCGGTAGCCTTCGATCGATTCGAGTTTGTCGAGAGTGCCGCCCGTATAGCCGAGCGCGCGCCCGCTCATCATCGGAACCTGTACGCCGCAGCACGCCGCGATCGGCGCAAGCGGAAGAGAAATCTTGTCTCCGACGCCGCCGGTCGAATGTTTATCGACAAAGGGACCGGAAAGACGTGCCGCTTTCAAATCAATGACATCGCCAGAGCGAAGCATGACGTCGGTGAGCATACCCGTTTCTTCGAATGTCATGCCGTTAAAATAGATCGCCATAAGCCATGAAGCGATTTGATAATCGGGAATCGTTCCTTCGACATAGCCCGAAACCATAAACGCGATCTCTTCCCGAGTGAGAGCGGTGCTTTGTGCGATCTTTTTCGTTCCGTCTTCGCCGCGGACAAAGATGCCGCGCTTTTTTGCAATGATATCCGTCGCTTTCATAATATACCCATCCCTGTTGCAAGCGATTGTAATTTTGTACCGGCCGCCTGTTCCGAAAGAAAAAAGACGAGCCGTTTGAGTTCACCGAGCGCTCCGTCCGACACTTCGAATGAGCGGGATTCGTGCGGACTTAAACGCGAAACCGCGTCGAGGTAGCGTACGGCTTCGAGTGAAAGCATAAAACGGTTGGCGCTGTCTTCCCGTGCGGCGCACGAAGGACAGAAAAAACCGTTTTCAACAGCACTGTATACTACCGCATCGCCCGTCAAATTTCCAGCATCAAAACTGCGAGCGCACGACGCACAGGAGGAAGCGTCGCTTTGAATACCGAGCAGTTCCATATAGCGCCATAAAAAGCGGACGAGACCCCGTTCGCACTGGCTTCCCTGCGCAATTTCAAGTCCGTCGAAAAATCCCGAAGCGAGGCACCAGCACGATTCGAAACTGCCGGTACACTTCGTTTTGATGATGAGTTCCGCCGCGAGAGAGGCCGCGTAGGACTTGTAGAGATTTTCGCGGAACGAAAGATGATAGCGCTTTACATCGAAATCCGATATCTTTACGTTGCGTTCGAAATTGTCCGCTTCTTTACAGTAAAAATACGCCGTACCCGCGTTCCAAACGGAAACGAGGGAGCGCAGTTTGCTCTTTGCCCCTCCGTAAAGCGTCGCGTAGACCGTGCCGCGCTCCTTTGTCAAAAAACAAACCGAGCTGTTGAGTTCTCCGAGCGGCTTTACCGAAAAAACGATCGCCTCCGTAACGTAATTTCGCGGCATGATTCTATGATAACCGGAATAGCGCGTTTTGTACATCGGCGGCATCAGCGTATCGGCGTTTTGCATCGGCAGGTCGATAAATATTCATCAAATAGCGCTGTGCTTTTCGACACTAAGCTAAGGAAAATGTTATTAAAATCGTATAAGAAATACTATGAGCAATACGGACAGCGTAACTGCGAGGATAAAGCGAAGTTTTTCATTTTTATGATTAATAAATTTCAACCTTGATTGTTCAGGATGAGCTTTAATGTATTCCACTTTTACATTTTCTTTCGGAAGCGAATTGCGTTTTTGTTCAAAGAAAAAACCTTCCGTATCGTTACCTGAATAAAGGTTGCCGTTGACAGTATACGTATAGTCATATTCATTGATATATGCAAGAAAATTTATTCGACGTATATTAACGGATATGAGCGTTCCGTCCGTTTCATTTACATTTTCATCCTTTGAAAATGCACTTCTTTTATTCGTGCGGAGGGTTTAATACCCTGACGCTCTGCGTCGTAAGAAAGGGTATTAAAGCCGACTGCAACCACCTTATGAGAACAACATACCCCGACGCTCGCGTCGGGGTTGTTGATTAAAAAGCCTTGTTGCAACTATAATTCCGACTGAAAGCGCAATTATTAATATTAACGGTGAAACGAGAATGACGGGCATAAAAAACTCCTCTGTGTTCGTATCAAAAGCATATTGCTAAATCACATTCATTTTTCCAACAGCTTAATGATTTCAAGAAAGCAATCATCCAAGCGGCTGAAGGAGCTTTCATTAAAATATTCTTTCGGCGTATACCATTCGGTTTTTGAAAAAATATCATTTAAATCTTTCGATTTGAAAATGTAGCCGTATTTTGCGTAGATCGTATTCCGCAAAATACGTAAATCTTCTTTTGAAAATACTTTCATAGTACCGCAGATAAAATTTTTCAAACAATCAAAATCGGAGCTGAATGATTCTTTCTTTAAATACCATCTGTAGAACTCATTTGCCAAAATACGATAAAAGTCGTTTTTGTCATATAAAATTTCTTCGGTTTTTTTACTCAACCTTTCAGGCGGATCTCCGACTCCGTAAACTGCTCCCGAAAATATTCCGCCGCCGAGATATTTCGGGTAAGATTCTCCGAACGAACGATAATCCTCATCCTCTTCATCTTTATAAAACAAAATATATTTTCTGCCTGCAAAATTAAGAGGATGAATGACAAAGTTTTCTATAAAATAAAATTCATTTGTATAAACTCCGCCGTTATAGTCGGGATAGGTATACGTTTCTTTTACGCATTTTATTTTTTCTCCCGCAAAAGAAGATACGCTTGCAAAAATCAAAACCGCAAAAAAAAAGTTTTTTTTCATATCTTAATCCTGTATACCGTCGGGGACGTACGTGTATATAACTTGCATTTTAAACCGTAATATTTATCAGTGTATTTACTTTACCAATTTTTTCCCATTATATCATAAAAATATTAATTTTCAATCGGCAGGTATGAAAAACTGCAGACAAAGATGATCCGTCGAAAAACCGAGCGGTATTTGTGTTTACGCAGATAACGGACGTACAATATAATCGATTCGGGCGATGTATAAAGAAACGATTGCGGTATATAGGAGGAGGATAAAAAGCGCTGTCCGAAATATCGCGGCGCTAAAGTCGAGAGTTGAAAAACGCTTGGCGCGTTTTTCTTTTATAGGAGACTCGCCCGAATCCCGCGCGGGGAACTTCGCGCTCGTTGCAAGTTGCGCACTGCTCGGATTTTTTCTTTGGAAGTCGAGAGTTGAAAAACGGCCGAGCCGTTTTTCTCTCATAGGAGACGCACATAAAATCCTGCGCACTGCTCGGATTTTATGTGCTCTAGTAATTTTTCCCTTTTCCCGATATAATGATTTTCATTTCATATTGATAGAGGCAGTTTGTGTATACACCGGTAAATCCGAAAGCGGACTTTCCCAAGCAGGAAGAAGAGGTTCTGAAGTTTTGGCGGGACAACGATACGTTTAAAAAGTCCCTTGCTCAGCGCGAAGGCGCCGAAGAATACGTATTTTACGACGGACCTCCGTTTGCGACGGGTTTGCCGCATTTCGGGCATTTTATTCCTTCGACGATCAAAGATATTATTCCGCGCTATCAAACGATGAAGGGTAAAAAAGTCGAACGCCGCTTCGGCTGGGACTGTCACGGGCTTCCCGTCGAAAATTTAATCGAAAAAGAACTCGGCATCAATTCGAAGCACGAAATCGAAGCTTACGGCGTCGAAAAATTCAACGATGCATGCCGTGCGAGCGTGCTGCGTTATACGGACGAGTGGCGGAGGATCATCACGCGCATGGGACGCTGGGTCGATTTCGACAACGATTATAAAACGATGATGCCCGACTATATGGAATCGATTTGGTGGGTCGTCAAAGCGCTGTGGGATAAAAACCTCATCTACGAAGGAAGCTATATCCTGCCGTATTGCCCGCGCTGCGCGACGGTTCTTTCGAATCACGAACTCGCCCTCGGCTATAAAGACGTGCAGGATCCTGCGATCACGGTGCGGTTTAAGGCAACGAAAGCTCCCGATGCCATAAACGATGCGGATTTTGCAAGCGGGAACACGTATTTTCTTGCGTGGACGACGACTCCGTGGACGCTTCCCTCGAACGAAGGTCTTGCGATGGGG
The DNA here is from genome assembly GCA_000413015.1 of Treponema socranskii subsp. paredis ATCC 35535. Classification (GTDB taxonomy): domain Bacteria; phylum Spirochaetota; class Spirochaetia; order Treponematales; family Treponemataceae; genus Treponema_D; species Treponema_D paredis. The sequence continues at coordinate 541,561 of KE332515.1, read as the reverse complement.
CCGGATATCGATTACGTTAAAGTGCGCGATACGGCTTCAGGCGATTATTATATCCTCGCGGCGGCAAGGCTTTCCGCATATTATAAAGACGAAAAAGAATATTCGATCGTTTATACCCGAAAGGGAAGCGATTTTTTAGGTGCGACCTACGAACCGCTTTTTCCGTATTTTAAACATCTGGTGGTAATGGACGACGGATCGGCCGGCGCGTTTAGGATATTCAACGGAGATTTCGTTTCGACCGAAGACGGTACGGGCATTGTCCATACGGCGCCGGCTTTCGGTGAAGACGACAACAAGCTTTTTCAGGGGACGGGTATTCCCTTTGCCGAACCGATCGACGCCGAATGCCGATTTACGCATGAAGTGTCCGATTACGAAGGCCGCTTCGTAAAAGACTGCGACAAAGATATCATGTCGCGTTTGAAAGCCGAAGGAAAACTCGTCAAACGGGATACGATCGTGCACTCCTATCCGCATTGCTGGAGGTGCGCTTCTCCGCTCATCTACCGCAGCATCGGAAGCTGGTTCGTAAAAGTTTCCGAAGAGCACGACGTATTGCTCAAAGCGAATGCCGAAATCAATTGGCGGCCGCCGCACATCAAAGACGGGCGGTTCGGAAAATGGCTTTCGGGCGCGCGCGATTGGGCGATCAGCCGAAACCGTTTTTGGGGCAATCCGATTCCGATTTGGAAATGCGATTCGTGCAAAGAATCGATCTGTGTCGGAAGCAGGGAAGAGCTCGAAGCGCTTTCGGGCGTCTATCCCGAAGATTTGCACAAACAGTTCGTCGACAAGATTACGATTCCGTGCAAAAGCTGCGGCGGTACAATGAAGCGCATTCCCGAAGTGCTCGACTGCTGGTTCGAATCGGGTTCCATGCCTTATGCGCAAAATCATTATCCGTTTGAAAATAAAGAGTATTTCGAAAAGCATTTTCCGGCGGATTTTATTTCGGAAGGACTCGATCAAACGCGCGGCTGGTTTTATACGCTCACCGTACTCGCCGCCGAACTCTTCGATCGACCCGCATTTAAAAACTGTATCGTAAGCGGTCTCGTGCTCGCTTCGGACGGACGAAAAATGTCGAAGAGCCTCCGCAATTACACGGATCCCGAAGAAGCGATTTCAAAATTCGGCGCCGATGCGATACGCCTCTTTCTCATGCACTCTCCGGTCGTCAAAGCGGATGACCTTCGCTATTCGGACGACGGCGTGCGCGATATTTTAAAAGGCATCGTCATCCCGCTGTGGAACAGCTACAGCTTTTTTGTGCAGTATGCGAATATCGACGGCATTTCCCCCGACGGCCGTGAATTCGATGAAGCGCTTCCGCAAAATCCGCTCGATGCGTGGCTCCTTTCGATCACGCAAAAGCTCGTCAAAAGCGTAAGCGCTTCGCTCGACTCCTACGATCTTTCCGGCGCGATCGATCCCATCGTGCACTTTATCGACGAACTTAACAATTGGTATATCCGAAGAAGCCGCCGGCGTTTTTGGAAAAGCGAAAACGACAGCGACAAAAAGGAAGCGTACGCGGCTCTGTACATTGCACTTAAAACTTTTGCGCTCGCCGCGTGTCCCTTTATTCCCTTTATCACCGAAACCATTTGGCAAAATCTCCGTACGAAAAGCGATAAAGAATCGGTGCACCTCGAAGACTATCCCGCATACGGCGAAAAGCTGCGGAACGAAGCGCTCGAGTTTAAAATGGAAGCGGTGCAAAAAGCCGTTTCGATGGGACACGCGCTCAGAAATCAATTCAATATAAAAAACCGCCAGCCGCTTGAAAGCGCGGCTCTCGTAACGCGGGATCCCGAAGAAAAAAAAGTCCTCGCCGAAATGGAAGATTCCATCCGCGAAGAGCTCAACGTCAAGCGCATCATCTTTCACGAACGGGAAGACGAATTGGTCGAATACCGGGCGAAAGCGAATTTCCGCGTACTCGGAAAAGAAATCGGTCCGCTCATGAAAGAGGCGTCGGCAAAGATCGCTTCGCTCGACCACGAAGCCATTCAAACGATCCTCGACGGTTCGAAATTGACGATCGAAGTCGAGGGGAAGAGTATCGACCTCGACGGCACGAAAGTGAACGTCGAGCGCATCGAAAAAGACGATTTGAAAGTGCTGAACGACGGCACGCTGACGGTGGGCTTGGACACGAAGATCACCGATGAACTTAAAAAAGAAGGCTGGGTGCGCGATTTGGTGCGCGGCATACAAAATCTCAGAAAGGAAAGCGGTTTTGCCGTTACCGATCGGATCCGTCTTTCGCTTTCAGGCGATGCGGAACTCAAATCCGCGTACGAACTCTTTGCGCCCTTTATCGAAAACGAAACGCTCGCCGTTTCGTCTTCTTGGCTCGCCTCCCTTTCGGGAAGAGATGTCGAAGCCGAAGATAAACTGTGGAAGGTACAAATTGAAAAGGCGTAAATTGCCGTCCGTATATGCGGCCGTTTTTGCTTCTCTCATCCTTATTGTGCTGGGGTCTTGTGCGTCGCTTCCGAAAGGAGCGGAGGTCAACCCGCTGGACTTGCTTTCGGGGGACGCGGCTTTTTATATGCGGATCCCGAAAAAAACGGACGGAGAGCTCGTCGAGCGGATTTTACGTTCGATCGCGGAGCATATTTCCGAAAGCGATGCCAAACTCATTGCGGGAAGAATCGACACGATTTACGCCGCGCTCACGAGGACGAAAACGAATTTTTCGGTCGAAGCCGCCGTTTCCGGAAATATTCCGAGACGGACGGCAGGAGCCTTATTGCTGAAAAGCGCCCAGTGGAAAATCGAAACCCACATACCCGTAGGAAGCATACGTCCATATATTTATTATGCGTCCGCCGGCGTTTCTCTTGCCTTTCCGTCGCCGTCTATCGTGTGTGCCGCAAACGATGTGAGGCCCATGCTTTCCGCTTTCGATGCGCATGCATTTAGAGGGAGTCTTTCGCACAATGTAAGCGACGCCGTCTTCGACTGGCTCGATGCGGCGGGAAGCGAAATACGTTTTTACGCGCCGAATCCTCTTTCGTTTTTGACGATCCTTACGGGCACGAATTTAAATCTGCAGCTCAATTACGTCAAAGGCGCGATGATAAGCGACAGCGCGCATGAAGATCAGTATCTCATGTCGATCGAATTCGATTTTAATAATAAAAATGTCGTGCGTGCGGGAGAGGCGATGCTCGCTCTCGCATTCGGTTTGACGAATGCACAAGTTACGAGAAATTCGCCGACGAATATTACGGTATCGGGTATTCGGATCAATAAGCGGCAGTTGTATAAATTGTTCGTATTGTAAAAATACGCCGCACCGGTCGAATGAAAAATCGGAGCGGCACTAAAAAAAATATTAAATAATCGCGGAGGAACTATGGCAGGCGATGAAGTTATCTTAAAAGCGGAAGACCTCGACGGATACTTGACGCGGCAGGATCAAATCGATTTGGATGATCTCGATAAAATGTACCAAGAAACGATGAAGTCGTTCGATCCCGTAAACAAACAAAAGATCATCGATGCATTCAACGCGATGGGACACAAAATGCAGGAAATCTGCGCCGGACACCCGCATATACGCGTCTATTCTTTCGTCACCGAAGAGGGCGCGCATGCCGAAGCGTCCCGCGTCATTTCCAAACTGCGCGATATAAATACGAGCCATCAGGAATTTATCTATTACAGCCAGCGCGCGTATGAAATGCTGTTTCGTATGGCATATACCGATGCTCATTCGTCGAAAAAAAATTATATGATCGTCAAAACGCCCGTAACTTATCCGGTGCAGAATTACGCCGTTCACAAAATACCCGATATCGATTCGAAAATCGAAAACGCCGTAATGTGCGTCATGCTCCGCGGTGCGCTCCTTCCGAGCATGATCATATCGAAAGAGATCGAAGAGTATTCGTCGCACGATTACGTAACGCCCTTTGCGCTTTTTAAGATCAGCCGCAACGATCAAAAATCGGAAGCGGATATGGAATACGTTTTGAATTTGAAAAAATCCTTTTTCAATCTCGAAGAGCTCGACGGAAAGGATTTGATTTTCGCCGACCCGATGAATGCAACGGGCGGCTCTCTCGTCACCGTTGTAAAATATCTGCAGGGGCAGGGTGTCCGTCCGAAATCGATTCAATTTTTTAACACGATCTCCGCGCTCAAAGGCAGCATCCGCGTTACGCGCGCTCTCGAAAACTGCACGTGCTATACGCTGTGGCTCGATCCCGCGCTCAACACATCCGCATACATTATGCCGGGCTTGGGAGATGCGGGCGACCGCTTGAACGGCACGGACGCAAAAGATTCGCCGCGCAATATCATGCAGCTCATCGCCGATTACGGAAGCAATATCGCAGGTTTGTACCGCTCGCAGCTGTACAAAATCGAACAGACAGTGTTGGGTTGATGATGCGGAAAGCGGCTGTTCTTTTAGCGGCGTTGTTGATCGTTTCGTGTAAAACGGGCGCTCATTTTCCGATCCCCGGAGAAGCTTCCGTCACCCGCTCATCCCTTGCCGCCGAATACATGGCAATCGCCGACGCATACGCCGAACTCGAAAAATACGATAAAGCCGCTCCTTACTATAAGCGTGCAATGCAGGACGAAAGCCTCTATTGGACTGCGCTATACAAATTGGGCAGGATGTACGCTCTGGCAAAAAATTGGAAGGACGCCGAAAAAATCTACAAACGGCTGCTTGAACGGGACGCACAAAACGTGAGTATACGGATGTCGCTTGCGTACATACAAGCGATGTCGGGCGATCTTGCAGGCGCAAAGACGGCGTATAAAACGCTCGTCGAAGAAAATCCGCAAAATGAAACGGTACTCGTAAACTTCATCGCCGTTTTGTTCTCTCAAAAAGATACGGCCGGCGCGGAAGAAGCGATCGCGCTTTTAAAAGAACGATTTCCCGAAAGCGCATCCCTTGCCGATTACGAAAAGCACTTGACCGATTTGGAAAAGGCGGCCGATGAAAAAGCTTCGAAAGGCGGCTCTGCGGATACAAAAGACGAAGCTTCGGAAGAAAACGCAGCGGATAAGACCTCAGCTACTGCGGATAAAAGCGGAGCTGCCGACGAAAGCGGTGCGGATAAAACCGCTGCGGAAAAAAAACTGAGGGAGAGGCAAACGCAGCGGCGGTAAAACGGAATCTCTGAAGTCCGCGCAGGACTGCATATAAAGCGGATTTATGTCAGGGGGTCTTGGAGTTTATTACATCGATCACATAATGCACTTGTTCATCGGTAATGGTCGGTCCTATCGGAAGACTTAGTTCTCGTTCATGCAGCATTTCGGTGATCGGAAGACTGAGCGAATTCCATGCTCCGTAGCATTTTTGTTTGTGCGGCGGAATGGGATAATGAATCACCGTGCCGATTCCGTTTTGCTCAAGATAGCTTTGCAGTTCGTCGCGCTTTTTTGTAAGGATCGGGAAAATATGAAAGACGTTTGCATTAAAGTCCGGCACGGAAGGCAAAACTATTTCAGGATTTTTGATGCCGTCGATGTACATTTTTGCAACCTGCTTCCGTCGTGCGTTATCTTCATCGAGGTGTTTTAATTTTGCGCCGAGTACAGCCGCTTGAATTTCATCGAGGCGGCTGTTTCTTCCCGTGTAGTCGAATACGTATTTTTTACTTGAACCGTAATTTGCAAGCGCGCGGATTGTTTTTGCAATTTCTTCGTCGTCTGTCGTAACCGCACCCGCATCGCCGAGCGCACCCAAATTTTTTCCCGGATAAAAGCTGTGAGCTGCGGCATTGCCGAGGCTTCCGGTTTTCTTTGTTCCGAATAAACAGCCGTGCGCCTGCGCGTTGTCTTCAAATAAATAAAGATTATGCTTTTTACAAAGCTCTTCAATTCGTTCCGTATAAGCGCACTGTCCGTACAAATGCACAATCATTATTCCCTTTGTGCGTTCGGAAATTTTTGCTTCAATCAAAGTGCCGTCGATTTGATACGTTTTTGCATCGGGCTCCACAAGAATGGGCACAAGATTGTTTTCCGTTATCGCAAGAATCGTCGCAATATAAGTGTTTGCGGGGACAAGAATTTCATCGCCTTCTTTTAAGCGCCCCGTTTCGATATACGCGCGCAAAATCCAAATAAGAGCGTCAAGCCCGTTCGCAACTCCGATACAATATTTTGTACCGATATATTTTGCAAAATCTTTTTCAAATTTTGCATTTTCTTCGCCGAGTAAATACCGGCCCGAATCCGTGACGCGGGAAAGAGCTTCGTGTATTTCGGCCGAATATTTTGCTGTAACTTCTTTTAAACTTAAAAAAGGTACGGTCATTATTATACTCCTTGTATCGTGTGTTTATTTATGAAGATGCAGTATACGTTTTATAACGCGCTTTATCCTGCTTAAAGGCTGCGGTTTGAAAAAGTTTTTGATATTTTTTTGTGCGGGAACACTGAGTGTATCAAAGTTTATAATATTGCAAAACACGGAATCTTCAATACTTTTTGCCATCGAAAGGTACTTATCCGCTTTTTCACTGCCCAAAACCGAATAAAAATTATGTCGATGGCAGTACACATATTCCAACGCGCCGAAATGTCTTTGCTTTATTTCTTTTGAATACTTGGGTGCGTATCGAATATTTACGTCATAATCGAGAGCATTTATAACATTCCGTTCGTATTCCGAAATTCCCGTCCAAACGCTTTCTCCCGTCTGCCGGTAAGAATAAACGACTTTGGGGATGAAATACATTTTTCCGAAATTTAAATTTGCAATCGTAATATTTTGGTCGTCAAAATATCCGGTTTCCTGCATTGCTTCAATTTTCTTTTTATCAAAAACATTTCTCAACACAGACGAGCCGGCAGGAAGGTACATATGTCGTAAATATGCTTTTGCCGAAAGACGGCCGCGTTTGAGCGAACATTTATTTATTTTTATTTGATTCGGCTCGGAATATTGGAAATTAAATGCACACACGGAAATTTTAGGATTTTTTTCCATTACTTCAATCGCATCGGAAATAAATGTTTTCTCGCAATACCAGTCGTCACCGTCAAGAATACAATAATAATCTCCCGCCGCATGCGATAAAAGATTAAGACGGTTTGCACTTGCACGTAAAATGGAATTATATTTTATATTTTGTTCACGCGGCATTTCAAATAATTTTATTTTACCGGGATATTTTTCCATATATTTTTGTACTGCCGCTTGCGTTCCGTCGTTTGAACCGTCATCTCCGACGAGTATTTCATATAAGCAGTCGGTCGGCAAATCTATCGCTAAAATACTTTCCAAACTTTGAGAAACGAATTGAGCTTGATTATAATACGTTACTAAAAAACTGATTTTGACCATTTCTATGCCGAGTCTCCCAATGCGTCTTTTTTTATCAATGCGGCAATTGCTTTTCCGGCTCCGGCTTTTGAAATTTGAAATTCGCTTTTGATGAGCTCTTGCCTTTTTTCTTTCAGCGGATCATCGCCGCTTTTTAGCATTTGCAAAGTACGTTCAAGTTCCTGCCAATTACGAACCCAATAAAACCCTTCGGAAAGTTTTCGTGAAAAATCGTTAAAGCAGTCTTTTTTATGGCAGTAGATGATCGGTTTGCCCGTTAGAAAATACTCTGCGACGATACTTGAAATATCGGTAATCATACAATCGGAAGAATAAAACGTTGTAAGATATTCTTTTGAATAGTCGATTTTCGTGTTCGGATGCTTATCGTATTCGGCTTTATATACGGCGGCTTCTTTTTCGGCCAGCTCTCCGGTCGCATTCAATCCGATAAAAGCCTGCGGGTGCGGACGGAAAATAAAATCGATTTCATGATGAGCCGTACAGTAGTCAAGCAGTTTATCTTTATAGTCAAAAAAATGACAATTTCCTTCGTTCGTGCACCAGCGCGGAGTCCATATTACGCGGAATTTATTATCGGTTCGAGGAAAATTCCACAAAGGCGAGTCGGCATCTTTGTATTTTTCCAAACCGTCATAACGCGGAAAACCTGTAAGAAAAGTTTTTGTAAAATTATTGCCGTATTTTTTTAATACGCCGCGGATGAGTTTATCGTCAATCTCATTCTGTGTAAAAAACATTGAAACATTTTGAACAAAATCCATCGGAGTCGATTCTTCAAGTATGCCGGAACCGATGAAATTCGAAGCATAATGCACGTAGCATAATTTTGCATACTTTGAAACAATATAACTTTTATATTGTGGAGAACGCTCAATATTATACGGCTGCTGAAAAAAAATATAATCCGGATGTAAAGTACGTAAATCAAACCATTCGTGTGTTTGATAGTCGTATCCGTTTATGCAACCGTAAGTTGTCCAAAATTCTTCGGCATTTTCCGAAATATATTCTTCATGATTTAAGGCGAATCCGGGCAGTTCTTTTTTATTCGGAATTGCAACGATTTTTACATTGAATAAGTCATCATTTTTAAGTGCATCGTACACCGTTGCAAGAGAACCCCAAACTGCAGGGCGATGACATACAAAAACAATATTTATTTTCTTTCCCTGTAGAATCTTTACGGTAATTCTATTTTGAACGGCTTCCCGTGCAAGAAAATTATTTTCATTTTTCAAATTCTCTATTTGCTTTTCCAGCCGGTTAAATTTGTTCTGTAATTTTCGCACAAAGGGTAATTTTTTTATTATCTCTTTCATAGTATTACAGTCCTATTTTTATTTTCGTACATCGATTACTTCACCGCTTATCTCAGAAATAAGGGCTGCAATGCTGTAATCCGCAACTTTTTCTGCCGAGCAAAGAGAATCTTCCGGCTCATTGCCGAAATTCTTTATACGCATCGGTGTCTTTGTTCTCTCCGGACAAATGCAGTTTATTCTTACGCTTGAGCTGTGCCATTCTTCATTTAACGCCTGCATAAGGTTTACGACTGCCGCTTTTGCCGATGAATAAAGCGCATACAGCATTCTTCCCCGCGTATACGAACTTGATGTAAAGAGCAAAAGACTGCCTTGAGAACGTTTCAAATATTCAAAAGATTCTTTTGCAACGATTATGGAGCCGAGATAATTTATCGAAACGGAATCCGTAATATCTTTATAATCCATCATATCAAGAGGTTGTATGGAAAGGATGCCCGCCGTATTCACTACATAATGTATCTTTCCTTCCGCATCAAAAACTTTTTTCAATGCAGCTTTTACGTCGCCGGGGTTTTGAATGTTTACGTTTCCTTCCGAGCGGGAAAACCCGTACACCTTCCCGTTTAGAGATTTGATCTTTTGCGCAATGCACATACCGATGCCGGAGCTTGAACCGAATACGACGGTTACGGTTCCGTAAAAATCAAAAGATGAAAGTTCATTAAGTTTTTGCGAAATATCAAACCGCTTCATCTGAAAAAGTTTATCTACAAGGAATAAATCTTCTTCATAGGTAACTTTCATATTTAGCGGCTCTCCGTCAACAACATAGATTGGAGTACCGCTCATATATTTTTTTACAACGCCGCAGTCATCCGTCGTCTTAAAATGCGGATCCTGCAAGGCCTTTTCATACGCATTTGCAATAAGCGCACGTTTAAAACATTGCGGCGTCTGCCCGTTATTCAAAATAGACCTATCCGGAATATTTTCTATTTCTTTTTGCCGGACTTGAATTATCGTATCGGTGGTTTTTATTGCGACATCGACGGCATCATATTTTTCAAGAGCTTTTATGCAGTCGTTTATAATTCTTTGAGAAACGAGAGGTCTTACAGCATCGTGAAAGATAAGATTTACATCTTCCGGATAAGCATTTATTGCCGCAAGACTTGAATCGCTGCGCTCTTTTCCTCCGTTCAAAATTTTTTTTACTTTTTTATATCCGCTGTCTACAAGAAGATTTTCAAGCAAATGCATATAAAGCGGATTACAGACCACAGCGATTTCATCAATAAATTCATTTTGTTCGAACGCTTCTATCGTGTGCACAATTATCTTTTTCCCCGCTATTTTTAAAAACTGTTTGGGAAGCTCTCCTCCGAGTCTTATCCCGCTTCCTCCTGCCAAAATTACCGCAACATTTTTCATAAATCTATCTCCCACGTCATGTACGTATTTGTCCTGCCGCCGAAACCTTCTTTTTGAGAAATTAAACCTTCGTTTAAAATTTTGCCTGCGTTTTCGGAAGATATGCCGAAGTCAAGCCATGTTTTTGTTTCTTTATATTTATCGATTATAAAAGATATTGTTAAATCCAATGCACCGATTTGCCGAGCCGTATCGTTTGCCGCCATATATTGCGTGTGGACGACATTTTCGTACTCAAAAATCAGCGAACCCGCAATCATTTTATTTTGATGATAGGCGGCAAAAAGGCTGATGTTTTGAGGAAAATACGAATGTAATAATGCAAGTTCTTCTGCGGTATGAACGGCTTTTACTCCGTGCCGAACTTCAAGCACTTCTTCTTCAATCGACATAAAAGTCTTAAAATCGGTCGATTCTTTTATTTCTATGCCTTCGCGCTTTGCTCTGCTTATCTGCGCCTTTCTGCCTTTCGGCATTTTTAACGGATTTAGTAAATTGATTACGGTTGACGGTTCTACTTTTAATATTTTTGCACCATTTAAAAACAGAGCATATAAATCTTCTTCCGCGCCTTGTTTGTGGTAAATGTGCGGAATATTTTTATAAACGATTTTTGTAAGACCCTTTGTTTTCGCATAATCTAACAAAGCGGTAAAACAATCGTTTACGGTGTGCTGTTTTGCGCCTGTTCCGAGTATAAAACCGCCGTATGTAAGTCCGCCGTGAGAAGTAAGCATCTTTTCTTTTTCACTTGCAGGAAAAATCGTAGTAAGTTCGTCATCGTCATAAAAAAGCAAAGAATGATCGGTAAATCTGTCTTTGTGATAATCCATAAAATTTCTGTTGAACATAAACAGCGGCATTTTTGAATTATTGCAAAACAAATCCCATTCGTTTTTTTGACCGGCCGAATATTTTTGTATCCGTATCATCTTCCTTTCCATTCCAAAAAATCGTCATAACTGCGGATGTAGTCTTCTTTTTTGTAGACTTCGGAGGCGAGTACGAGGCAGACGGAACCGCTTGAAAAATTGTTCAGTTCGCGCCAAATGCCGGGAACGACCAACAGCCCGTAATAGGGTCTGTTCAGCGAAATTGTGCGTTTTATATTCCCGTCATTCAAAATTACGTCAAAACTGCCGGAAGCTGCCACAATGAGCTGCTGTAATTCTTTGTGCGCGTGTCCGCCGCGTTCTTCTCCGCCGGGGACATCGTACAGGTAATAGCATCGTTTTACCGCAAACGGCACTTCGATATTGTTCTGCACGACGGTGAGATTGCCTTTTTCGCGGTGATTTTTTTTCAATTCGATTACGGAGCAGCCGTAAACGGTATTTTTTTCGCCTGTCATCGCTTTCCTGCCTTCCGTGCGGATTTTACTTTCGCCGCAAATTCTTCTTGGTCGTAAATATAATCTTCGACAGAAAATTCCGTAGAAGCCGCAACAAGCGCAAGTGAATTGGAAGAAAAATTATTCATTACCCGCCAATACATATTAGGAACATACAAACCCAGATAGGACCGGTTAAGTGTGTATGTTTTTGAAAACGTTCCGTCATCGAGCACGACGTCAAAACTTCCGCTTAAGGCAACGATAAATTCTTCCGTTTTCTTAAAAGCGTGTCCGCCGCGTTCTTCTCCGCCGGGAACATCGTAAATCCAATAGGTACGCTTTATATCGAACGGAATATGCGTTCGGTTTTCAAAAAACGAGAGATTTCCGCGCGCATCAAGAAATTTGGGAAGTTCGATTATTTTCGGTTCGGATATATGATTCATAGTCATGTACTTGCCGGTTTTCATAAAACGGAATATCTGTATTCCTTAATATATATTCTGTACAATCGTACAGCTTTTTTGCTATAATAGCAACAAGACGATTTAAATATTCGCGGTACTTGGAAAAAAGATATTTATGGATAAAAAGGTTTTTTCTGCGGTTATTATTACGTATAATCAAAAAGATTTTATTGCGCAAACTTTAGACAGTATACTTTCTCAAAAGCATCCCTATTCGTATGAAATTATTGTCGGCGACGATGCTTCGACGGATGGAACGCAAACCGTTCTCGAATATTATAAAGAAAAATATCCCGACATCATTACATTGATTTTAAATGAAAAAAATCTCGGTATTGTCGGAAACTATTATAAGACACTGGCGAGCGCATCGGGAAAATATATAATGGAATGTGCGGGCGATGACTATTGGCTGCCCGGCAAAGTCGAAAAACAAATCGGTTTTATGGAAAGCCGTCCCGATTACGGAATGTGTTTTACAAACGTCTATGATTTAATCGACGGGAAATTAGTTTTGGAAAACCCCGATCGCTATACGGATTTTGAGAGTTTTATTACAAAGGGCGGGGTAGTGCCGGGACCGACCCCCTGTTACAGGCGAAGCCTTTTTTTAGACTATATGGACGATGTGCGGCCGTTGGAAAAAAATTGGCTGATGGAAGATTGTCCCTTGTGGTTGTGGTTTACGAAAAATACGAAAGTAAAATATTTTCCCGAAGCTCTTGCCGTTTACCGCCTGTTCCGCGATTCCGCCTGCCATTCTTCGGATATTGAAAAGCAAAAGAAGTTTGTCGATTCTCTGTGCGATGTGCATAATTTTTTTGCACGAAAATATGATTTCCCGTTGCAAAAAGATTTGGGCGATATGTTTTTGGGAAATTATCTGTCGATAAAAGCCGGTATGACATTGCATTTTCCGAATTCTTCCGATTTAAAGATGATACGCCTGCTTTTCAAAGAGTTGAAATCTCCGACTGCAAAGCAAAAGATGTTTTATATATTTTCATATATTCCGCCTTTGTATATGTTTGTATATTTTTATCGCAAAGTAAAGAAAATGTTAAAAAAATAGAGGCTGATGGGTTTTCCTAAATTGCCGATTATCGCTCGCCCTCTATCTCTTTTAAAATCGCATATAACTTTTTTGCCGAATTGTCGAATGAATATTTTTCGAAAAGAGGAGCGGGGGATGAAACGGGTTCTGCAAGGAGCGCATCCAAATCGACGTCCGGCTTAAATGGGTCGATATAGTGCGCGCAGCTTCCGTATATTTCAGGCAAGCTTGCGGCATTCGAAATGATGACGGAGGCTCCGCATGCGAGCGCTTCAAGAGGCGGTATGCCGAAGCCTTCAAAGTATGTCGGGAATACGAACGCTTTGCAGTTTTGCATAAGCGCTTTCACTTCTCCGTCTGAAAGATAGCCTGCGAGAACAACATTTTTTAATAATTTTATTTTTTCAAGTTCGGGCGGAATGACATTTTTGAGCATCGCCCCCGATATGACGAAAAGTTCGTTCGGATAAAGCTCCGCATGTTTCATAATCCATTGCAGATTTTTTCGCAGGGAAAGGCTTCCGAGTGTAAAATAAAATTCTTTGGAATTAAGACCTAATTTTTTCAAAATACTTTCATCGGCACTGACCGTATGTATCTGCTCAAAGCCGTTATAGATGACGCGGATTTTTTCTTCGGGTACGCCGTAGTAATCCATAATCTGCTTTTTGCTGAAGTGCGACACGGTACAGATGAGGCGCGCTTTTTTAGCGATACGCTCATACATTTTACATGTCTTTTTCATAATATATTTGTCTCTTGCCGTACGAAAATCTTCCGGAAAAACACGGCAGTAGATGTCATGTAAAAAAACGATATTGTGTCCCAAAAACGGTGTGCTGTTTCCGTAGTCCAGACAAAGGGAATGTGTGCGCCATAAGTACAGATAAAGATATATATACAATTCTATCTTTCCGATAAAATCCGGTGCTTTAAAAAGGTGAACAGTATGTATATTCTTAAATTGCGGAATATCTGTTTGTACAACAGGAGGAAGGGCAAGCATGAATTCGTTCGGAGATGTAAGCGTGTCCAAGCGCTTTGTGATTTCATGCGCAAACCGTTCTATTCCGGACAGACGCTTGTTGTAGAAAATTCCGTTGATTACAATCTTTGCCATACTTGTATTGCTCCGAATAAAATATATTGTCTGCCGCACGACAGTATAAAACTGTTTCGACGGAAAGCGTCAAACATATTCGAATAAACTCATATTCGAAAAGCCTTACCGTTTTCGATTTTGATTTTAAAATCGCAGTTTTCGAGCGTCGAAAGCCGGTGCGCTATCGAAATGATCGTTATTTCGCCTTTCAATTTCAGTATCGTCGACGTTATGCTTTTTTCCGTTTCGTTGTCGAGAGCGCTTGTCGCTTCATCCAAAACGAGCACCGACGGATTCGCATACAATGCCCGCGCAATCCCGATGCGCTGCTTTTGTCCTCCGGAAAGCAGCGCACCGCGCTCTCCGACCCGCGTATTTTCTTTTTCACTCAGCGTTTCGATAAAATCGGAAAGTTCCGCCATTTTCAATGCTTTGCGTATGCGTTCTTCGGAAACTTTGTCCGTCGGGATGCCGAGCGCGATATTTTCGCGTATCGAACCGTCGATCAAATAGATCGATTGAGGTACGTATGCGATATTGCAAAGCCACGACGAAATATCGTCGTAAATATTTTTTCCGTCGACGAGGATCGCTCCGCTTTCCGGCGGCAGAAGTCCGAGCAGTATGTCGACAAAAGTCGTTTTCCCCGCGCCCGACGCGCCGATGATTCCGACGAAGCTTCCCTTGGGTATGGAAAACGAAATATTTTTAAAGACGGTCTTTTTCGTGTTCGGATAGGAAAACGTCAAATCCCGTACGGTGATTTCCTTAACAAAGGATATTTTTCCTACGTCCGCATGCAAGCGCTTTTGCTCGTCTTTATCTTTTTCGTTTTTGATCGCGAGCAAATCGTCGTACATTTCGTTGAACAGCGGCATATTGAATTTGATCGTATTGAACAAACTGATGATCCTGTTGACGCTCGGCATAAGACGCACCGCCGCGAGTCCCAAAACGCCGAGTGAGGGCACGATCGACTCAGGCATGACGCCCGTCATGATTTTTACGATTACGAGCAGGAGTATGCCGCACACACCCGTGAGCTCGACAATGATGCGCGGCAGCTTATCGATAAACATAAATTCCCGTGCTGTATCGGCATATTTCGTATAGGCGGCGGAAAACATTTTACAAAAGTAGTTTTCGTTTTGCATCACTTTGGTTTCTTTGACGGAACCCAAGCCCTGTAAAAGCCATTTCGTATAGTCGGCTATACAGGCATTTTGAATTTCTCCCTGTTTTGTAATACGCTTTCGAAAATATTTTAAAATCAAAATGATAAGCGGCGCGATGACGCACAGCGAAGAGATCGCGATGACCCAATCCATAATAAGCAGCATGAGCCAAATGATAAAAACCGTTATCAATTCCGTTATGACCGACAGCGCGGAAACGAGGATATCGGCGAAAACGATGCGTCCGCCGGTCGTTATATTCCTCTGTAAAACGGCGGAATTGATGTTTACATGGTAAAGGTAGGGTTTCCGTAAATAATACGAATAAAGCCGCTCCGTGTAGTCTTTTTGATTTTCAAGGGAAAAGCGAAGATGCAGTTTTGTCTGAATAATGAGCGCAAGACTTTTTACGCAATAGAAAACGATAAGAGCACCTGCACAAAAAATGATAAAGTTCCGATGAGACCTTATTCCGACGATCGAAACTATATCGAATATTTTTTTGTGATTTTCAAGCCAGTCCGGCCGGCCTATGATGTTTATAAGCGGATAGAGCGCGCCGATACCGACCGCTTCGAATGCCGCACCGATAAACATAAAGCAGATGAGTATAAAGCACATACGCATCTGTTTGGGAGTAAGGATTGTAAATATTTTCAAAAAAGCTTTCATTGATTATCCGCTGCTGAATGACTACATTTATTGAATTGGAAAATTAAAAATTATATTTCCCCTTCAAAGTGCATGTAATACCGTGCATCTCATTATTTTTTATATAATTTCGGTAATATACGTGAGTATATGCAATACTGCCGGTAAGACATAGTGATTTGAAAAGAAAAAATGACGATTCAAGTTTCCATGTGATATAGCTTTCGTAACGCTCCCAGTAATCTTTATTTACCGTATTTGCATCTGTTCCGACGGCTTTATTAAGTATATAATTGTTATCCGGACAAAATCGATGGAAAGAAAGCATTGTGCTTCCGCGCGGGTAATATACTTGGTACCCTAAAAATTGACTGTTGCCGAAATAGCCCGAGCCTGCTCCCAATATCTGTCCTCTATTTGTATAACCCTGTCGTATTTGGTGATGCGCATAGTATCCCATATATACCCATTGCAGTTGAAAGTCTTGAGACATTTCGAAGTTGTTCCATTCAAATATCAGCTCGCTGTGCAAATCAAGGTCTATCTTTTTATTCGGAAATAATTTGTATATGGGTAAAGGAATATACTGATGGAAGCCGACAGTGTAAATCGCAGTATGAAACGGATTTACTTCTTTTGTCGCATAATCATCGATTCCTAATTCTCCGTATACTTCAAAACCGATTTTTGGGAAATGCCATACGGCGTTAAGTGCAACTTTTTGATCTTCTCCGTCTCCATACACATCGTTACCTTTTGTCGTTGTAAACAATCTGCCGATGTATTTGAGATTTTTCCAAGCCCATTTTGTTAAGAATATTCGATTGACTCCGAGTGTAAGTCCCGGTATGAACGACGGGGCATAGCTTATCGAAATACCGTTTATCATAGTATGATCGTTTGAACTGTCGGTATCAAAATAATCCGATTCCGTCAGCATCCCCGTCCATATGCGCCCTTCAATATCTCCGATATACCATTTAAGCCATGGTAACCGTATTTCAGTACGCCGCAGTCCTAAATCCAGTTTCGGATATCCCGGTGCATTATTACTTCCGAGCATAGGATTAAGGTATGCGGGGCCGAGCCATACGCTCTGTGTTCCGAATCCTATCGTCAAATTTTTCCACGTATAGCGGATTTCGGTATCGCCCCAGTCGAATGTAAAAAAAGGTTTATCACCGAAACGCTGCGGTGCATCTATTCCGATATTGTGACTATATCCCCAAAAATATCCGTACTTACTGTCGTAGTTTGATGCCATAATATCAAAGGCCATGTTTTGCGAAAAGCTGAGCTGCGGCTTCAGCGTCAGCTCAACTCCGTACGCTTCAAAGCGCGCTCCCCCTGTCAAGCTCGTATTGTAGCCGCGGCCCTGCCACAGAGCGCCGTCGTTTTGTCCGTAGGGGGCACTGGTATTAAAGCTGTTGTACCATTCGGGGCCGTAGATTTTCCATGCGAGCTTTTTATTGCCGTTTATAAAACGCCGTTTTCCGAGATAGTTATTTTGCCAGACGTGTGCCGCATCGATATTTTTATCCGCGGCTGTATTTTCTTCCGTATCGGTACCGTCATCAATAAACACCCAATCCGAATCGCTCAATGTTCTGTAGTTCAAATACGGGCGTTTTGTAATACCTTGCAAGGCTAAAAAATCATAGTACTCTTCTTCCGTCGACTTTAACGCTTCCTGCGAAAAAATTGAAAATACCGATATCGAAGCGAAAAGTCCTGCACAAATATATTTACATAATTTCATGGCGGATTATAGTAACACAGAAATAAGGGCTGCGCAATGAGTATTCCCGTCGTGCATACGGCCTATGGGCGCTGTTATTTGTGAAGCGTTTGCTGTTTCAGCGTTTTTTGCATGCTTTCAACCGCCGATTTAAACTCGCGGATAAAGCGCTCTTCGGAAAAAGATGCGGCGTGTTGTACGATTTTTTCGCTTTTAAATGCACCTTTTTTATCGAGCGCTTCAAAGCGTTCGATTGCCTCTTTCGCGGAGCTTGCCGTCTGGTCCGAAAAAAAGACGCCGGTTTTTCCGTCTTGGACCGTTTCGCACGCGCCGCCTTTTCCGTAGGCGATGACCGGTCTCCCGCACGCCTGCGCTTCAAGCGGTACGATGCCGAAATCTTCTTCCGCACAAAAGATGAGCGCTTTACAGTTTTGCAGGTATGAACACAGTTTTTCATCGCTTATCCTGCCGGTAAACGTGATGTTTTTTGCGTTCGCCGCGCGTTTTTTTAAATTTTTTCCTTCCGAGCCCGAGCCGATAACGATAAGATTTTTTCCGAGCGCTTTGCAGGCGTCGACGGCGATATCGATTCGCTTATACGGAACGAGGCGTGAAAAGGCGACATAATAATCGAGAGAAGGATTTTTTATCGGTGTAAATTTTTCGAGATGCACGGGCGGGTAGATGACTTCGGAATCCCGCTTCCAAAATTTTTCGATTCGCCGCGAGATGTATTTCGAATTTGCGATTATTTTATCTATCCGTTGACTTGAAATATAATCCCACTCTCGGATTTCGGTCATCCACTTATCCATAAAAAAGCGGGTGAGGCGGCCGCTTCGCTTTCGATAATCGAAAAAGAGATCCCACGCGTAGCGCATCGGCGTGTGCACGTATGCGATATGAGGAACGTCCGGCGGGGTGATGACGCCTTTTGCGCACGATGAAGAAGAGCAGATGACGAGGTCGTAAGGCGAAAAATCGAAAGACTCGAAGGCTTTAGGCATAAACTTTAAAAGTTTCGTGTACAGCTTTGTCGCGAGCGGAAGCTTTTGAAGCGGACTCGTGAAAATTGTATTGTTTTGAAAATGATTTCCGATTTTGCGTTTGTCGTATACGAGCGTAAAAATATCGGCGTCGGGATATATTTTTAAAATCGATTCGATTACGGATTCCGCGCCTCCGTAATTGACGAGCCAGTCGTGTACGATTGCAATTTTCACGCTTTTCTCCTTAATGTATGTTCCTTACCGTATACCCGATGCTTCAGCCTTTGTCGCTGCCGGCCACAGCTGTGTTATGCCGATACCGATGCCTCGAAGCGAGCCGCACATTTTTATATAATCGCGTTTATACCGTTTGCCGTCCGTTTTACAAAACGTAATTTTGCAGCGAAAACAATTTCCGTCGTCGGGATTTATGATATAGCCTCTCTTCCATCGACCCGTTCCCGCATTTTTAAGACCGTAAATCCACGTCGGACCGAACATCGGTTTTTTGTCGAGTTTGCCTTTTTCGGGAAAATCGGGATAGGGGCCTTTTGCTCGGAAAGCGATGCTTTCATTCGTTGCATCCTTTGCCGAGAGGATAACACCGTACAATATGCCGTCTTTTACGAACATGTGCCAGCCGCACAGCGCTTCTCCCGTGCGCTGGTTTGTCGCAATCCAATAACCTTCGACGGGATCGTTTCCTTGATATTCTCTTTCGATCGGAATATTTCGGTCGAAAGTAGATGCATCGTCATTCGAATCGAAGGGCTCGGTATAACCGGGAGCGGATTCGTAGTAATTGTACGGTTCGGGGGAAGCGGCGTAAAGCAAAGCGGTACAGATTGCCGCGGCGAGCACGGCAGTAATTTTTTTTATATGCATAAAAATCCCCTGCAACGATGAAAAAAATTAGTCGGCAAAAAAATACTCTTCGATCTGCAGGCAGAGCGCGTGATATATCGGCAAGTGCAGTTCCTGAATTTTATATGTTTCGTTTTCCGGCACGACGATTGCGGCGTCGGCGAGGGGCGCGATTTTTCCGCCGGTTTTGCCGGAAAGAGCGATCGTTTTCATTCCTTTCGCTTTTGCGACAACCGCCGCATAGAAAACGTTTTTTGCGTTGCCGCTCGTCGAAATACCTAAAAAAACGTCGCCCGCTTTGCCGTAGCCGTTAAGCTGCTGCGCGAAGAGTACGTTACCGTCGACGTCGTTTAAACTTGCCGTCATTGCGGCGCTTTGGTTTGCGAGCGAAATTGCGGGAAGCGAGCCTTCGAGTTTATCCGAAAGATATGCTCCCGTTTCGGCGTCGATTGCACTAAGCGCGTCGATGAACGATTTTTCGATCCGGCGTTTTTTTACAAAACTTTTCAAAAGTTCTCCGCAGATGTGATCGCTGTCGGCGGCGCTTCCGCCGTTTCCGGCGACGATGAGCTTTCCGCCGTTTTCATAGCAGGTTTTGATGAGTTCGCAGGCGAGGCGGATATCTTTTCCGCATACCGAAAGAGAAGGGTAGCGTGACAGTAAAACGGAAATATAATCAATCATACGATTCGATTGTATCGCATAGCGCACGGAAAAACAATCGCCGCGTTATGCGCATCGGTGTGCTCTACGCGCGGTAAAAATCGAGGGCGTCCAGTATGATGGCGGCGGATTTTTTATACGAATAGCGATCGGGAAGGGGCGGAAGCGGTGCGGTATCGTTTGCACACGCGATGAGCTTTTCGGCCAAATCGTCCGAATCTCCTGATTTAAAAAAGACGACGGGAAATCCTTCATATATCTCTTTAAATACCGGAATGTCCGATATGAGCGCTTTCGTGCCGAGCGACAGAGCTTCAAGCGGAGGGAGTCCGAATCCTTCGTAGAGCGAAGGCTGAACGAGCAGTGTCGACCTTCGATACAGTTCCGAAAGTTCTGCATCCGAAATGCGTCCCGTAAAGCGCACGGCGTCTTCGGGAAGCGAGGCGATTTCACGGGCAACAGTCGTGTCGCGCGTTCGAAAATTGTCGGCGTTTCCTGCGATGACGAGCGGCATATCGAAGCCTGTTTTCCGCGCTTTTTTCAGTGCGTCAAGCAAAACGGAAAGGCCCTTGTGTTTTTTTATATTGCCGACAAAGAGCAGTTGTCTGATTTTGTGTACAACTTGAGAAGGTTTCGAATAAAACCACGCGGGAAGCGCATTGTATGCGACGACGATCGGCAGATTTTTACAGTCGAGCGTCGCTCTGATGCGGTTTTGAGAAAATTCCGAAACGGTAAAGATTGTGCGGGATTTGTCGACGGCACGCTGATAAAAATATTTCCGTGCGGCAACTCCCGCTTTCGATGCAAGGCCGGGAACATCGAGAAAGACGACGTCGTGGATCGTTGAAAAAACGGGGATTTCGATACCCGACGGAATATTGCAATAGGGCGTATAGTACACGTCGCACGAATTGATTTTTTTACATAATTCACGCGGAAATGCAAAGCGTTCGGCAAGCGAAAAGGTTTTGACGCGGCATTCGGCGGTTTCCGCGTTTTCGTATTTTCCGAACGGAGAGACCGCACTTCCATCTCCGAAAATAAAGCATTCGTTTTTTTCCAAAAAATACGGCAAAAGCGAGGCGATATAGGTGCCGATTCCGCCCGAACCGAGCATGCGCGCATCGACGGCGATTTTCATCGATCAGCAAACTCCTAATCAGATTTTAAATTGATTATGGAAAAAATCTGAAAATTGAAATTTCCACGGATTTACATTCTAGCACAGATATAAAATTGCGTCAAAAGCAGCGACACAATACTATAAAGCTTCGGATTTACAGTCGGCATTTTTTATGTTAAATTATTACCGTGTTTGGAAAATTATCCCGTATCGCTTTGCTGCTTTTTTGCATCGCCGTTTTACCTTGCGGTGCGGAAGACGGCAAAGAACACATCGAAACCGAAAAGGCTCTTGCCGTTGCAAAGCCCGGCGTCCAAGGTTTTTTTATCGCATCGGCCGAAGTACTCGGCGTAAACTTCGCCGTAAACGCGTTCGACAGCATCGTACTCAATGCGGATTTTGCCAAGACGAATCCGTCATTTATGTGGAAGCATCTTTCAAGCGGCAAGTGGGAGTTCGATCAAAATACTTTCGTCGTCAATCAATTCGCCCATCCCTATGCCGGTTCTCTCTATTTCAATGCGGGCAGGGCAAACGGTTTTAATTTTTATCAAAGTTTTTTGTTTTCCGCAGCCGGTTCTCTTTTTTGGGAACTGTTTATGGAAACGAGCCTGCCTTCGATCAACGATATGATCGTAACGCCCTTTGCGGGAGCGCTCTACGGAGAGATGCTGCACCGTCTTTTTTTATCGACTAAGGGACGGCTCAAGCCGCTCACATGGCTCATAAGTCCTCAAGATGCGTTCAACCGCTTTGTAACGGGAACGAAAGCTCCCGAAGTATCGGGCGGAGTGGAATCCGTCGAGCTTTTTTTCGGTGTCGATCTTTTTTCGAATTTTATTAAATTTTCCGATACGTATAACAATGCCGACGGCATCGATATTCCCGTTTTTGCGACGGGCGTAAAAGCCGTCTACGGCGATCCTTACGCTCACAAAACCGAAGCTCCCCTCGATCAGTTTACGCTCGATCTTTCGATTGCGGGATTTATCGACTCATACTGTCTGAGGGTTTTTGCGAACGGGCTTTTGTATTCCGTTCCGATACCGGCCGAAGGACGTGCGAAGTCGACTTTCGGCGTCGAAGCGGCGTATAATGTCATTTTCGCATCCGATATACACTATGCGACCGCCGCTTCCGGAGCGGGAGTCAAGCAATACATCGCGTCGGCAGATGAAAAGTGGAATTTAAAATGGGAAGCCTTTGCCGGATGGGATATCATCAATGCGACTGAAAATAATTATTATATGAAAAAATTAACAAATTATAAAAAAGATTCGAAGCGGACTTATGATTATTATAGCGGCGCGTATGCCAGACTCGGAATAGCGATCGAAAACAGGAGATTCGGTACGTTCCAAGCGTCGGTGAACGGCGATTTTTTATTTAAATTGCCGGACGGAAAAAGCGGATACGGAGGAGCGCTCTTTGTGCAGTATGCCGACATAGGCTACGAACACTCGCTTTGGAAAAATTTTTCGATCGGCGTTCGGGATTTTATATATCATAAATGGAATCTTTACGGCGATGCTCCTCACGTCGAATTTATTTCAAACAACGTACGGCTGTACGGAAAGGCGGTTCTATGAAAAAAACGATACGTTTGTCGGCTTGTGTAATTTTATTATGCGTTTCTACGGTTCTTTACGCGCAAGCGGACGGGAGCGAAGCCGCTGAAACCCAAGCGAGCGATTTTACCGAAAAGGATGCGTCCTCTTTTACAGAAGCGGATGAGGGCTCTGCCGGCAAAAAGGACGAGCGCAATTTCGGAAAAGCGGAATTTACCGAAGCCGATTTCCGGCACGGCGTGATCGCCGCGGGCGAAGTCTTTTCGTTCAATATTTTCATAACGACGTTCAATCGAATTATCACGCGATCGCCGTTTGCAGATATTTCTCTTGAAACGATGGGCCGCAATATAGTGCATCCGTGGGTGTGGGATCAGGACGAATTCGAAATAAACCAAATCGGACATCCGTATCAGGGATCGATTTATTTTGCGGCGGGCAGGGCGAACGGTTTTAATTTTTGGCAATCGTTTGCGTTTGCGGCATTCGGCTCGATTATGTGGGAATATACGATGGAAAACGAACCGCCTTCGTTCAACGACGTCATCCATACTCCGATCGGCGGAAGTTTTTTGGGCGAAATGTTCCACCGCATCTATCTTTCGCTCGACGACAAATATCCCTATCTTTCGTGGATCGCAAGTCCTCAGGCGGCTTTAAATAGGCTCCTTACCGGAGAAAAAGCGCCGAGAGAGGTCGGTACGATCGAAGAGTTTTCGCTTCGCTTGTCGGCCGATCACATCGACAGCGCGTTCGGCTTTTCCGACAACGCATATAAAGACAAAGGCTACCGCAATGCCGTCTCCGGCGGTATCGGTTTCGACATTTTGTACGGAAATCCTTATGTGCGCGACGTAAAAAAGCCTTTCGAACGGTTTACGCTTTCGACCGATGCGAGTTTTGACGGAAACTATTACTGCATAAAAATATTTGCCAACGGCTTTTTGCGTTCGTGGGTTTTTGAAACGAACGATACCCTTGCGACGGCGCTCGCCCTTGATCTTTCATACGATTTTATCATGGCGACGGATTTGAATTATCAAAACAATTCACTCGGTTTTTCGGTTCGTCAAAGATACGCTTTGCCGCACAAGTGGACGATCGAATGGAAAAGCGGCATGGGAGCTACGTACTTGGGCGCGTCGGATTATTATTTTAATCTCAAAGCGAACAAGCGAAAATCGAAATACGACGGAAGCGAGCAGCGCCTCTACGATTTGGGAATCGGCGGAAACGTAAAGGCGGGATTTAAAGCGGCGAACCTTTGGGCGGGAACTTTTTTGCTTGAAGGATCGTTCAGCGCGTTTTATACGATACCCGGTTCCGCTCCTCCCGAAGGTTCTTCCGGATACAACCTCATCTGGTACGGAAACGCAGCCTACGAACACTGCGTGTATAAAAATTATTATGCGGGTCTGTCGTTCTTTTTGTATCAAAAATTCGGATTTTACAAAAAAGGATCCGACGTCTTTCAAACGGCAAGCGATTTGAAACTCTACGTAAAGCGTTATTTTTAAAATCGCTTATACCGGTCACGCAGAGAAAATGCGTCCGCACTTTACGGCGAACGCAAGATCACCTTTACTTGGATAAAAGCTCGACATTCCGCTCGAATATCATTATCATAACGATATGACAAGGGCGAAAAAATTCTGCGCGCTGTGTGTGTTTCTGTCGATTTCACATTTTTGTTTTGCACAAATTCACAGTTTTCAACAGCTCCTTCCGTCGGGTCATTGGATATACGATGCGCTGTATATGCTGAATGCCGAATCGGGAAGAACGTCTCTCGCGGACAATGCGCCCCTTTCGGCTGCGGAAATCAAAATGTATTTGGATGCCGTCGATGAAGACGCTCTTTCGGCATCGGGAAAAAAACTCTATGCAAAAGCGCGGGATTTTCTAAAGCGCGATGCTTTTCTTTTGAAATGGGGAGAAGTCTCTTTCGACTTCAATGTCATTGCGAAACCCGCTCTCATGTACAAAAGCAATAAAGATATAAACTGGACGTTCGCAAGCGATTATACGGGGCACGCGGGGCCGAAACCCTACGGAGCGGCATCATCGTTTATCGGAAGCGATGGGGCCGATCCGTTCATTACGCTGCCGCTTGCGCTTTCTTTCGGCGATTATATCGTTTTGTCGGCCGATCCGTTTGTCGGCAAAAGTTTTTGGGGTATGTCGAAAGCTGAAAACTTTATCAATTTTCCGTACAGCTCAAGCGATGTGGAGTTTTTTTGGCCGCGCAGCGCATACGGAAGTATCGGCATGTGTTTTAACAACTGGGGTGTCAATGTCAATATCGCGCGGGCAGGAATGCGCGTCGGAAAAACGCAGACGGGCAGCGTTATTTACAATTCGACGTTTGAAACCGACGCTTATGTTCAGCTTAATCTTTATTCGCCGCATATAAGGTACGGCATGTATGTTTCTGAAATTTCAAAAGACAAATTCATGTATATTCACAGGATTGAAGCTGTGCCTTTTAAATGGATACGACTGGGAGTGCTCGAAGGAACCCTCGTCGCCCGTCCTTTCGAATTCCGTTTTTTAAATCCGCTTATGATTATGCACTCGTTCGGCGCATGGAGAGAATATATCAGCCCGGAAGAAGAGCCTTATTACGGTGAGGCGTACGTCTGTGCATATATGGGAATCGATTTCGATATCGTACCGTGTAAAAATGTCCGCATATACGGATTGTATGCGCAAAACGAAATACAGGCGCCGCTTGAACTCAACGACGATACGGGAAGAGCGATGCCGGACAGTTTCGGTGCTCAGCTCGGCGTAGAGCTTACTTTCCCGGAAAGCGGAGGCGGCTATTGGATTGCGACGGCGGAAGCCGTCTATACGACGCCGTTTTGCTATATCAAACAGGGCGCCGAATGGTCGCTGTACCGCTCCCGCCTCGATATGCAGAGCAATACGAGGATACCTATCTGTTCATGGATAGGAACGCCTTTCGGTCCCGACTGTATCGGAGCGCAGGTGAGAGCGGGTTACGTGCAGCCGAACAAATGGTCGGCGGATTTCGAATACCTTTTTGTCGCGCACGGCACGAATTCGTTCGGCCTGTTCGGAAACGAGATCGACGTAGGCGGTAAAAAGTATTACAATTATTATCCGTTGATGCGCTTCAGGTTCGGAGAAATTACGGCGGCGGAAGCTGCAGAAATCGCACGAAACAAAAGCCTGACGGGAATCGTGCAGTATACGAATTGCATTACCCTAAAAGGAAGTTATACGCTCAATGAGCATTTTCAATTCGGAGGGAGGGCTTCATATATGTTTATTTTTAATAATAAAAACACAAGCGCCTCTTTTGCACACGGCGTCGAGCTTTCCTTTTCATGCACTTATACGATGCTGTAACTGCGTTAAAAGTCTTTCGGGTAAAAACATTCAAGTATTTTTTATCAATTTCGTCTCTGTCGGAAAAACTGCCTATTGTGCAGATTACGCATTTTTGCTACAGTAGCACAACGGATTGTAATACATGCGTAGAATAACTGCTAAACTGATTATCGCCCATCTTTTATGTATCTTTGCAATACTGACATTATTTTCGCTCCGCTGGTCGCGGATTCAGTATCCGATGGATAACGCTTATGCCGTGTTTTTTGTTCTCGGCGCAAATACGAAAGGATCCGATTCGGGAACCTTTTTATCGTTTTTTAAAAACATTATCGTACCGGCGGGAATCATATATGCGCTCGTTTTACTCGGCAACTTCGCTCTTGCAAAATTGTATAAAAAAGCGACGGGGAAAAAATTCCGTTCGGTTTTGGCGGATGCGGACAAGTGCTTTGTATTCGGCATTTCGTATGCGGTTTTTGCCGTTGTCATAACGCTCGTCATGCTTCGCGCATGGAAATACCCCGCGATTTTATACGAAGTACGGAAAACTCCGGCGCATTCCGATTTTTACGATAAACACTATGTCGATCCCGCATCGACCCGTATCGCATTCCCTGAAAAAAAACGGAATCTCGTCGTTATCTTTATGGAGTCGGTCGAGTCTTCTTTTGCATCGATCGAAGAAGGCGGTCTTTTTCGCGAAAATCTCATACCCGGCATCACGTCTTTGGCAAAAGCGAACGTCAATTTCAGCCAAAACGAAAAACTCGGCGGAGGGGAAAACCTTGCCGGAACTTCATGGACGGCTGCGGGTATCATTTCGAAGTTCAGCGGCTTACCGTATTTTGCTCCCTTTGCAAAAACCGAAGACGGCAGTCTCAGCTGTCTTCGAGGCGCCGTTACGCTCACCGATATTTTAAGCGAAAACGGCTACCGCTGCCGATTTGCGTTCGGGAGCGACAAACAATTTGAAAACCGCGATATTTTTCTCGAAAATCACGGTGTCGAAATTCACGACATTCATTGGTATAAGGCGCAGGGTTTGATTCCGATGAACTACCAAGTGTTTTGGGGATTCGAAGATCAAAAGCTTTTTCCGCTTGTGCGGCGAGAACTCGACGAGTTGGGAAAGGGAAGCGCTCCGTTTTTTTTCGGTATGCTCACCGTCGACACGCATTTTCCCGACGGCTACAAGTGTCCCCTTTGTCCCGAAATCGATAAGCGCCAAGTTATGAACGTCGTCCGCTGTGCCGACAAGCAAGTAAGCGATCTCATTGGCTGGATGGAGGAGCAGTCGTGGTGGGACAATACGACCGTCGTCATCATGGGCGATCACAATTTTCTCACCGCACCGCACAATAATTTTATTGCGGATGAAAGTCCCGTTCACGGAGCGAATGCCCGGCGCCGATGGCTCGACCTTATCGTCAATTCGGTTTTAATTCCTCCGCAGCCCGTACAAAAAAACAGACGCTTTGCGCCCTACGATATGTTTCCGACAATGCTCGAAAGTATAGGCTGTACGATCGAAGGCCGCGCGCTGGGTTTCGGCAGATCGCTTTATTCGGGAGAGAAAACGCTCGTGGAAGAATACGGCGCTGAAAAAATAAATGCCGAACTTATGAAGAGAACGGAACAGTACGAAGCGTTGAAAAAACGCCGCTGATTTTTAAGGGGCTGTCGAAAAAGTAACGGACTTTTGAAACAGCCCCGAATGTATTTTCAGCCTTTTCTCGATTCGTAAACTTCGGCTCCTCCGATAAAGTATTTTGACAGAGCGCCGAAAAGTATGAACATCGGAATCGATGCGAGCAGCGCGCACGCCATCATAGCGCCCTCATCGGTTTGTTTTTCTTCGCTGAATTTCGTAATGTACAGAGGAATCGTTTTCATCTTTTCGCTCTGTGCAACGAGGAGCGGCCACAAAAGATTATCCCACTGATTTCTGAACGAAAGGATGCCGAGCGTCGCTATGACCGGTCCGCAGTTCGGCAAAACGATTCGGCTGTAGATATTGAATTCGTTATAACCGTCGACGCGAGCCGCATCGAGGTATTCGGTCGGGAAAGTCAAAAGGTATTGGCGCATTTGAAAGACGCCGAAAGCCGATACGAGAAAGGGGATGATGAGTCCGCGGTACGTGTTTATCATGTGCATGCTCGTTGCGACCATGTACAGCGGGATCATAATCGCTTCGAACGGAATCATCATCGTCGCCATGATCGACATAAAGATGAGATTTCGCGATTTGAACTTAAACTTCGCAAGTCCGTAACCGCAAAGCGATGCGAGTAAAACCGTCGTCGCCGCGCAGGTTACGGCAACGATGAGCGAGTTTAAGATATTGCGCATGTATATGGGATTTTGATTGTTTCCGAAAATCGCTTTGATAAAATTCGTTAAAAACGTTCTGTTTTCGGTTGTGAAATACGCGCGGGAAGGAATCCAGCGGAACGGCATTGCGAGAATTTGGCGCGCATCCATAAAAGACGCGACGAACATAAAAATGATGGGCGTTATCGTAAAAAAGAATACGATAAAGAGCGCTATCCACGCGAGGATTTCTCCGATACCGATTCTTCCGACATATTTATTTGTGTTCATACTGACTCCAATAAAAATCGTTTATTAATATTCCACGTCGTCGGTTTTCGACAGCGTAAACTGCAGGTACGTGAACAGCAGCATTATCAAAAACAATATAATCGACATGGCGCTCGCCCTGCCGAGCTGACCGTTTCTGATACCGGTAAAGTATATATTCATCGTGATGACATCGATCGGATGGCGCGCCGCGCCTCCCTGTGCGAACATATACTGCGTGCTGAAAGTTTTCAAACACTGGAGCATCGCCATGATGGACACGAGTACGATTGTCGGTTTTAAAAGCGGGAGCGTTATATGAAAAAATGCGTGCCACTTATTCGAGCCGTCTACAGTCGCGGCTTCGTAGATCGAAGGCGGAATAGAAGCGAGTCCCGTGATAAAGAGGATAACGAAATAACCGATGTACTTCCAAAAGTATACGATCATGGTGGAAATCTGCAGCATCGTATTGTCGGTGAGCCAATGATAATCTTTTCCTGTGGTAAATAAAACCGTATTCGAAAGCTGATTGAACAGGCCTCGCGGATCGAACAGGATCATCCAAATTGCAGCCGCGACGACGGACGAGAGAACTGCAGGCATATAAAACGAAATTTGAAAAAAGCCTTTTTGGGACGAACGGCGCAGCTGCATGAGCAAAACCGCGAGAATGAGAGCGAGGATGACCATCGGAACGAAAGTGCCGAACGTAAACATGATCGTCGCGCGCATGGAGTTTAACAGTGAAAAGCCGCCGTTGTCGCGAGTAAAAAGATATACGTAATTACGTAAACCGACAAATTTCGACGTCCTGGAAATTGCCTGTTTGTTCGTCAAACTCGTAAGAAACGCATTGATGATCGGATAAAAACTGAACACGGCAAAGAAAACGAGGCTCGGCAGGGTAAAAATAAATCCCCATCGCGCCTGCTGTTTTTCAATGCTGTAGTGTTTTGCCGTTTTAGCCATTTTTAATTCCTCCATAAAAACTTTTACAGAACAGTTTGCCGTCTATAAAAACCGACGGCGTCTCTCGGTGCAGCACACTATTGTATGACGATGTCTCCGTTTTCGTCAATCGCATATCGGGCAAACGTGAGATTCGCTTTTGCAGCGATTTCTTTGCATGCTTTCCTCGACGTGAGCATATCTTGGGGTTTGTGGCAGTCTGCCGCCGTGACGACGGGTACATCGTATTCCGAAGCGAGATTCCAAAATTCCTGAAACGGATAGCGATAGCGTTCTCCGCCCGAGTATACGACTTTTTTCGCGCGGATGCCTTGACCGTTTATCTCTATCGGAAAGCGCAATGAAGCGGCGCATGCGAGTATGTCGCGCGAACAGGCTTCAGCTTCATCGTCCCATTCGAGGTAAAATGCGGCGAAAATGTCGGGGTGTACCGCATATAAAAACAATCCCGTCTGCATACCTTCAATGAGCGTTTTCGTGTATGTGTGCAGAACGCCTTTATCGTTTACCGGACAATCCGGAATCATGATATCGCTTCCGTCCGGCGCATAATAATTGTGGACTGCGAGCAGAAGATAGTCGAAGCCGCGTTCTCCGAGCAATTCGTCGCGATAATATGAAACGTAGTCTCTGTGATAGTCGGTTTCAAATCCGCGGAAAAAGTGCATGCCGCGCGGAACACGTTCGGCGGCGGCTTCGCAGTCTTTTTGGTAAGCGTCGAGTTCGGAATAAAACATACGGACATTGTGCCATCTGTCGTCCGGAACGGGGCAGTGATCGCTCATACCGAGCACTTTGATACCGTCCTTTTCCGCTTCTTCGACATAGTCGATTACTTCACCGACGGCATGTCTGCAGTATTTGCAATGTGTATGAAGATTCACTTCGTCCTGCGTAAAAACTTCCACGTTCCGCTCCGAATTCTCCGATAATAAAACGGACGGCAAACGGATTACCGTCCGCTTTGCATAATTTCGGATCTTTCAAAATAATCCGATTATTTTTGTTCGTCGATCAAATCCTGAACCGTTTTTTTAAGCTGCTCGTATACCGCTTCCGGCGAAGCATCTCCGAGCATAACGTTTTGCAGCGCCGTTTTAAGAGCGCTTTGGATCGATGCGGATGCCGCACCGTAGTACACGATGTGCGCACGATTCAAATCGTTTGCAAACACTTCGGAGTACGGCATATCTTTAAATGTTTTGCTGTTTAAAAGCGCAAGTGTCGGCTGAACGATATTCACTTCGGAAAGGTACTCTTCGCCGTGGCTGAGCATATAAGAGATGAGCTGCCACGAAGCTTCCTGCTCGGCTTTCGTCGCATCGGCGTTTACCATATAGTAATGGCCGTAGTAGCATGCCGCAACGTCTTTGACGGCGTTTTGAAATTTCGGATACGGAATGATCATCCAGTCACCGCTGTCGTAAAAGTTCGGATTTTGATTTCGAATGCGCGCTTCCTGATACAATCCCGACAGACACATCGTCACATCGTTGTTGTCGGCGTTAAAGAGCGAATGGGCATTTTTATAGGTCGGAGAGCCGAGATTCAAACCTTTCGGTCCCCATTGTTTTAAATACGACAGGACGGCAACCCACGCATCTTTTCCGACGATCGCTTCTTTGCCGTCGTCGCTGATGAGCTGTCCGCCGAGCTGTTCGGCAAGCGGAACGAGCGTTTCAAGATAATAGCCGTAGCGGAAATCGAATCCTCTTCTTTTTAAGATATCGCCGTCGCGCAGTGCGAGCTTTTGTGAAATGCTCATGACGTCTTCCCACGTTTTTGGCGCGTCTTTTTCGGGATCGAAGCCCGCTTCTCGGAAAATCTTTTTGTTGAGATACACGCACCAATTCGTAAGTTCGAGGGGAAGACCGTAAACTTGACCGTTTACCGTAACGGGATCAAGCATATTGTCCGCATAGGCGGCAACGACGGCTTCGGCATTTTTGTAGCCTGCGGCTTTGTAATTGACGGGCGCTACGCGGCCTGCGGCGATATACGGATATTCTTCGTTGATGATCGTATTGAACATCGTCGGACCTTTGCCTGCGGCGAAAGCCGTCTGAAGCAGTTCGATAAGTTTCGAAGAGCTTTGGCGCGTTACGTTTACCGTAATATTCGGATGGGCGGCCGTAAATTCGCTGATGTATCTGTCTTCGAGCTTTTGGCGGTTGGCATCTTCATGCGTCCAAAATTCGATAACGACATTTTCCTGTTTTTTCGTGCATGACGGAAATAAAATAAAAGCGGCTGTAAAAACCATACAGAGCCGGATAAATTTTTTCATGTGTAATCCTCAAATAAAATAACAGATTTTAATATAGGAGAAATCGATCTTTACTCGGATAAAAAGGGGCTGCCCAAAAACCGAAGTTTTCGGGCAGTTTTTTTGATGTTCCGAAGCGAAAAATTATTGTTCGATCAATTCCTGAACGGTCTTTTTAAGCTTATTGTAAGCTTCTTCGGGCGCTACGCTTTGGAGCATAACGCTTTCCACCGCCGATCCGATCGCGCTTTGAATTGCGGTTGAATTCGCACCGTAGTAAACGATGTGACCGCGTTCGAGATCGTCCGCAAATACGCTCGAGTAGGGCATATTTTTAAACGTGTCGCTGTTTAAAAGCGCCGTCGTCGGCTGGATGATATTGACCTGTGAAAGGTATTCTTCGCCGTGGCTGAGCATATAGGCGATAAGCTGCCATGCCGCTTCCTGCTGGGCTTTGGTCGCATCGGCATTTACCATGTAGTAATGACCGTAATAGCATGCCGCCGTGTCTTTGACGGCATTTTCGAATTTCGGATAGGGAACGACCATCCATTCACCCGAGTCATAGAATGCGGGGTTGTCGTGCCGGATGCGCGCTTCCTGATACAAACCGGTCGAGCACATCGCAAGGTCGTTGTTGTCGGCGTTGAATACCGAGCGGGCGGCTTTATAGGTCGGAGAGCCGAGATTCAAGCCGTTCGGGCCCCACTGCTGCATATACGTGAGAAATCCGACCCACGCATCTTTTCCGACGATCGCTTCTTTGCCGTCGTCGCTGATGAGCTGTCCGCCGAGCTGTTCCACCATAGGAACGTTGTTTTCAAGATAATATTTGTAGCGGAAGTCGTAGCCGCGCCGCGTAATGATGTCGCCGTTTCGGATAACGATTTTTTGGGAAATTTTTACCATGTCTTCCCAGGTTTTCGGATAATCCTTTTCAGGATCGAGACCTGCGGAGCGGAACACTTTTTTGTTGATAAAGATGCACCAGTTTGTGAGTTCGAGCGGGAGGCCGTATACTTTACCGTTTACCGTAACGGGATCGAGCATTTTCGGCGCATACGCGTTGATGACTTCCGCAGCGTCTTTATAACCTGCGGCTTTATAGTTCATCGGAGCGACGCGGCCGGCCGTGATATAAGGATATTCGTCGTTTATGGAAAGGTTGAACATTGTCGGACCGCTTCCGGCGGCAAAAGCCGTTTGAACGAGCTCAATGAGCTTTGCGGCGCCCTGTCGCGTTACGTTTACGGTGACGTTCGGGTGAGCGGCCGTAAATTCTTGAATGTAGCGTTCTTCAAGTTTTTGACGGTTTGCGTCCTCATGCGTCCAAAACTCAATGGTGACGGCTTCGGGCTTTTTGCTGCACGAAGTCACCATGAGCGCTGCAGCGGCGAGCGCGCACAGCATCATCATTTTTTTCATATTTTTTTCCTCCGTATTTTGGAAAATCTATATCCGTATAAGTATACTACAAGAGTGCAAAACGTGCAAGAAAAAGTTAAAAGCTTTCGAATCTTTCGTTTTTTATAAAGCGTTCAAGACTTGCGCGCCATGAAGGTATTTTGATGCCGATCTCCGTTTCGATTTTCGTACAGTCGAGGACGGAGTAAGCCGGGCGCTCGGCTTTCGTTTCGTATTCGGCGGATGAACACGGCCGTACGCTGCAATCTCTTGTAATTCTGCCGTATTTTTTTCCGAAGCCGTAAATCGCTTCGGCAAAATCGAACCACGTCGCTTCTCCCGAATTCGAAAAGTGATAGATGCCGTAGGGCGCTGCGCTTTTTTTTCCGAAGAGGCTCGTCGCGCCCGCTTCTTTTTTTATTAATTTTATGACGGCGGATACGAGATCACCGCAAAAAGTCGGTGTTCCCCTTTGATCATTTACGACGCTGACCGATTCTCTCTCGTTCATCGCACGCGTCATCGTATATACGAAATTGCGGCCGCCGAAACCGTAGAGCCACGAGGTTCGGATGATGTAATACTGCGTCATTGCCTGAGCGATGAGATCTTCGCTTTCCGCTTTCGTTTTTCCGTATGCGTTTATCGGAGATTTCGGTACGTCTTCCGTATACGGAGTGCGCTCTTTTCCGTCGAATACGTAATCGGTCGAAATGTGGATCAGCTTTGCGCTGCGGGCTCTCGCCGTACGCGCGGCGTTGAGGGCGCCCGTGCAGTTCGTGCGGTATGCTTTTTCGGTTTCTTCTTCGGCTTTGTCGACCGCCGTATAGGCCGCGCAGTTTATGATCCAATCGATTTTATTGTCTTTTTTTACATCGCGCGACGCATAAAAAGACGCGCTTTCGGTTTTATTGATAAACGCTTCGATTTTTTCGGCATCGGCTATATCGACTTCGCTTCCCGTACCGACGAACGGAATCTTTTTTTCCGAAAGCCGGTACGCGAATTCGCGTCCGAGCATTCCCGTACAGCCGATAAGCCACAGCATACCGCGCTTCCTTTTAATTAGAGTTTTTCAAAGATAAAATTGCAAAACGTTTTTATGCGGTTTATAAACGACGTTTCGATACGCTTTTCGAGAAAAATAATTTTCATCGCTTTGACGCCGCCGGCACCGTATAAAATCCAATTATCGCCGTCGCGGAAGAGCAGAATGGCGGATTTCATATTGTTCGGTTTGACGCATTTGATCTTCATATCCTGTCGAATAAGCGTATTGTCGTTTGTCGAAACATAGTATACGCACTCTCCGTTTGCGCTTACGGATATGGACGTTTCGATGAGACCGAAAGGTTCCATCGTCAAATCGGCTTTTACTTTTCGAGTAACGCCGTCTTCTGCAATAAAATCGTTTTTAATCACGGCGGATGAATACAGATCGTAATACGTTTTATTGTGTTCCGAATAGTACGGGATACCGACGTAATCGGATATGTTCATGAGCGAGTCTTCGAGCCGTGCGGGCAAATCTTCGTTGCCGGCATAGGGTCTGACTTGGATCACTTCGGCAAGATAGGACGGATTGAGATCGTTTATGTCGCGTATGATCTTTTTGGCGCTTTCGCTTGACGCTTCAAGACACATATTGGACGCGCGGCTGATATTGCGAACGACGACTTTGCCGCTTTCAAGGTCGGCAAGTTCCGCTTTCGAAAGCTTATTGTTGAAAGGAAGTGCGGAAGCGGAAAACGCGCAGAGTACGGCATAAATAAATGAAACAAATACTGTCTTTTTCATATTAATGGTTTGCATTATACCGAGTAAACAGTCGGGCAGCAAGACAGTTACTCGAAAAACGGACTGCGTAAAATTCTATGCCCCTATCGGCTGTCGAGCGGCAAAACGATATTTTTCGAGCGCGCATAACTTTTAAGCCAGCGCTTAACCGGAACTGTCCAATCGTTTTCGTTTGCACCTTCCAAAAGCAGGCGTTCGAACATAAAGTGAATGTGGGCGCTTATTTTCTTTTTATCGGGATCGGAAAGCGTTTCGTCGTCCTCAAACAGACTGTTGATAATATCGATGCCCGCGCTTATCGTAAATCGATTTTTAAGCACATACAGCATCATATACATCGCCGCGGGAATGCAGTTTACGCTGTGCTGCTTTACATACAACACGCTTTCGATAATGCGCCGCGCACCTTCACGCAGTTCGGCCGTATACGTTTTTCGTTCCTCTGCGGTAAAATCGTCGTTTTTAAAAACGTCCGCGTAATATACGGACGAGAGAATAACGATCGCAACGTGCAGGCTCGGAACACAGAGGAGATGCGGATCGAAAGTGTGAATCATTTTGAATGCCGCGTCCGTTTTATAATCGGGACGCTGTGTCGTCGTCATGCAAAAGCGGTACACTTTTGCGGCATTTGCATACGCCGTTTCGATAAGCGAAAGATATTCGATGCAGTACGGCAGCGCCTTTTTTACGCCGAGTCTGCGAAATAAAAAAGTCATCGGCCGGATCCAAAAGTTTGTAAAGTTCAAATAGATTTTCACTTTGTCGGGCGTAAAGGGAATCAGTTCGTCCAACGGGTGTGATACGTCCAAAACGGGAATTGTTTTGAAGCGCCACTTTACCGAAAACTGCAGCCAAAAAAAATCGCGCACGACGGTACGCAAAAAACGGAAAAGCACTTTTGCGCTTTTCAGCCGGAAGGGAATAATCAAATACGGAAGAAAGGCGCCGTAAGAATCGATCGGCCGCAGGGCAGGCTCTTTTTTTTCGGCAGAACTTTTTGCCATGAGGGTTATTCTATCGAAAACGAAAATTCGGCACAAGGTACGGACAGACGGTTATAGAGGAAAAACGGTATCGAGAAAAGACGGTACCGTCGAAAAAGTCGCTTACTTTTTTCCCTTGAACACAAACGCGGAAAAGGAGTTACGCAAAATCTTATACGTGTGCTATACTGTAGGTATGATAGCGACATACATACGGGATTCGGTCGAAAATCCCAAAGCGGGCGTCATCCGCAAAATGTTCGAAGAAGGAGCGCTGCTCAAAAAAAAATACGGAGCCGAAAACGTCTACGATTTCAGTCTCGGAAATCCCGATTTGGATCCGCCGGACAGCGTCGTCCGAGCGATAGAGAGAATCGCTTCGGATAACTCTCACGGCACACACGGTTATATGCCGAACGCGGGTTATATTTTTGCACGGGAAGCGATGGCGAAAAAAACGGAAGCCGAACAGGGAGTGTCCGTTCCGCCGACTCACATCGTTATGTCGTGCGGAGCTGCAGGTGCGCTCAACGTCGTTTTAAAATCGCTTTTAAATGCGGGCGACGAAGTGATCGTTCCTTCTCCTTATTTTGCCGAATACGATCACTATATCCGAAATCATGCGGGCGCTATCGTGCGCGTAAAGACGAAAGAGGATTTTTCGCTCGACTGCAGTGCAATCGCAAAAGCGCTTACCGAAAAAACCTGCGCGGTTTTGATCAATTCTCCGAACAATCCGACGGGGCGGATCTATTCCGCGGAAGATATCGCATCTCTTTCGAATGCACTTTTCGAACACGGAAAAAAATGCGGACGCATGCCTTATCTCATCTGCGACGAACCGTACCGCGCCATCGTCTATGACGGCAAAAAAGTTCCGCCCGTATTTCCGTTTTACGAAAATACCGTCATCGTCACGTCTTTTGCAAAAAATTTAAGTTTGCCGGGAGAGCGTATCGGGTATCTCGCTTTGAATCCCGCATGTACGGAAGCGGATGCCTTTATCGCCGCAG
This sequence comes from Treponema socranskii subsp. paredis ATCC 35535, assembly GCA_000413015.1. Lineage (GTDB taxonomy): Bacteria > Spirochaetota > Spirochaetia > Treponematales > Treponemataceae > Treponema_D > Treponema_D paredis. The sequence continues at coordinate 504,418 of KE332515.1, read as the reverse complement.
CGATTTTTTCGACGCGCATTTTAGGCTACGTCAACGCGCCGGCCTTTTTTCAAAAAGTCGTCGCATCTTCTTGGAACGCACCGTGCGATTATTCGCCTTATGAAAAACGCTGCGCGCTTTTAAAAGAAATCATGGATTACGCGGGACTGGACTATGCGAAACCCGACGGCGCATTTTATCTTTTTGTGAAAGTGCCCGATGCGTGGAAGGGTGATGATCTTGCGTTTACGAATCATTTGAAAAAATACAATATTCTGTGCGCGCCGGGAAGCGGTTTCGGCGGGGAGGGCTGGTTTCGGATCGCGTACTGCGTGAGCGAGCGGACGATTATCGGTTCGCGTGAGGCCTTTTATAAGGCGGTGCACGACAAAGCTTGAGCGCTGCGGCGTATACGAGCGGTTTTACGGAGGCGATATGAAAATCCTTATGGTGACGGCCGAAGCGGTACCCTTTGCAAAGACGGGCGGGCTTGCCGATATGGTGTCCGCTTTGGCGCTGTCTCTTTCAAAGATCGGACACGATGTAAAAATCGTCATGCCGCGCTATTATAAAATCGACCGTAAAAAGTTACAGGCGATCCCCGGTCCTCTTGCCGTCGCTGCGGGAACTTCTGAATCGTGGGTCGGCGTTTATGAAAGCGTGCTGCCTTCGTCAAAGGTCGGCGTTTATTTTCTCGACCACGAAGGCGCGTTCGGACGCGACGGTGTGTACGGTACAAAGTCTGAAACCGATTTTCACGACAATCCGTACCGCTTTTCGCTTTTGTGTCACGGCGCTTTCCAGCTGTGCCGAAAGCTCGGATGGTATCCCGATATCGTCCACGCGCACGATTGGTCGGCGTCCCTCGCTCCGATCATTTTAAAGCACGTCATCCGAAACGACCTCTTTGCAAAGACGGCGAGCGTTTTGACGATTCACAATTTAGGCTATCAGGGACAATACGCAAAAGATTGGTTTCCTTCTCTCGGCATTCATTGGGGATTGTATTACGGCGCGGGACTTGAACATAACGGCGGTATCAATTTTTTACAGGGCGGCATATCTTCCGCCGATATGATCACGACGGTGTCTCCGACTTATGCGAAAGAAATCCAAACTGCCGAAGGCGGCTTCGGTATGGACGGGCTTTTGCGCGTAAGGCGCGACGTCGTCCGCGGCATCCTAAACGGAATCGATGAAGATGTGTGGAATCCGAAAACGGATACGCTCATTCCCGTAAACTACGACGAAACATCGATTGAAAAAAAAGCGGTATGCAAACGCGAACTGCAAAAACGTATGAAGCTTTCCGAAGACGATGCCGTTCCCGTTATCGGAATCGTAACGCGTCTTGCCGATCAAAAGGGTATCGCCGAACTTTTTGCACCGACTTACGGCTGCATGTACCGCCTGTGCAGCGAAATCGACGTGCAGGTCGCAGTCCTCGGAAGCGGGGAAAAGTGGTGCGAAAACGAAATACTCGCGCTTCAGTCGAAGCTTCCGAATATGCGCGCATATATCGGCTACGATGAAAGCTTAAGTCATCTCATCGAAGCGGGCAGCGATTTCTTTTTGATGCCGTCAAAATACGAGCCGTGCGGATTGAATCAAATGTATTCGCTTTTGTACGGCACGCTTCCCATCGTGCGCCGTACGGGAGGACTCGCCGATACGGTCGAACAGTACGACGAAAAGACGGGGGAAGGTACGGGCTTTATGTTCGACAACTTGACGCCTTCCGCCGTATTCGACACTTGCGGCTGGGCGGTTTACGCGTATTATAACAAAAAAGAGCACATCGCCGAAATGCGAAAGCGCGGTATGAAAAAAGATTTCAGCTGGAAAAAATCGGCGGAGCAGTACGTCGCCGTCTATAAAGAAGCCCTTGCGCGCGGTGCGGGAATTTGAAAATGCAAGCGGCGGCAACGGTATCAGCGCTTGCTTTGCCGCGTTTTACGTTCGTCCATATAGCGTAACGCTTCATCTTCGCTCAAGCGCCGCACTTGCGTGTTCGGAAATTCGCGATAGCGGCTTTGCAGAGAATATCAATTTTTGAAAATACCGCAGCAGTGCGTATTTTAAGCTTCGATTTGTTCTTTGCACCAATCGACTACGACATCCATATCGGCGAGCGCCTTTTTTGTAAGCTCTTCATCGATATCAGGATAGTCAGGGTATCGAAAAGTCGCGGCAAATTTTGTTAAACTGATAGCAGAAAGTTTCACTGTTTCGGGAAACGCTGTTTTCGGTTGTATCGTTTTAATAAGCATTCCCAGATCGTGTATTTTGATAATTTCAATTTCGTTTAAGATAAATAAAGCCTTAATTGCTTTTTCGGCAGCCTGCTGACAGTGAAAGCAGATGATTTCCAAAGGTTTGGGATGCATGGTTTTAAAAAGGTGATAAGCGGTTGTCCTGTCCATTTCGACAATACGAAGCCATTCCGCTACGTCTTGTTTAAGATCGTTTTTCATAAAGCAATACACCTTCATTTGCAACTGTTTTTTCGAGTGTCGGACGATATTTTCGTATATCGAATTTCGACTTATGATTTACGATAACATCGCACGGTTTTTCTTGTATATCGAAAATTGCCGAATAAGCTTTATCACACAAAAGCAAAGGATTCCCTTTTTCCTCATCGACAACGACATAAAAATCATAATCGCTCTTTTCGGTTTCTTCGTTGCGCGCATACGAACCGAAAAGATAGATGCGCTCGGGATCGAGGGCTTCTTTGATTTTTTCCGTTATCCGTTTAATCTCTTCCGTAATCATCGCTTTATGATACCACGAAAACGGACTGCCGACAACGGTTTCAGCGCCGGCTTTGCCGCGTTTTGCGTTCGCTCATATAGAGTAACGCTTCATCATCGCTCAAGCGCCGCACTTGCGTGTTCGGAAATTCGCGGTAGCGGCTTTGAGAAAAAAGCGGCTTTTTTCCGCTGCACGTTTTATCTTTGTTGTTTTGCAAATAGGTTTTCAATTCCGCTTCATCCGAAAATATTTTATAAAAAATTCTTCCCGAAGCGCTTTTTATTTCATATACGCCGCAGCTTTTTTTCATTGTGAAATCGGCCGTGCGTATATATAATTTTGCGATTGCCGCAGATTTAAACGGAAAGTTCCAGCGCTGTAATCCGTTTTTTGTACGGTCGATGCAGATGCACCGTCCGCACGTTCCGCAGATGTATTGCGTGTGGTTTTTCAAACATTCTTCCGGATTCAAAAGCGGCGTTACCCTGTCTTCGTCGGCGTAGCATTCAGTACACATAAGTATCCCCCTGTAAAATTTTTGTAATGCGATTGCACTTCCGAGGCAAGCGCATGTACTGCAATACTACGGGGAATACAACAACTGTCAAGTAAGTCGAACGGGAAAATATATCGGAAGATATAAAATCGATTTGAATGCGAGTTGTTCCGATTTTTTTAAAACTCGTACCAAGTTCCGTCTTTTGTCAAATACCAATCGGCGAGCACTTCGGTCTTTTCCGTATCGTACCACGAAATGCTTCCGTCTCGATTCAGCACCGCGATGCGCTCTCCGTTTTGCACGGCTTTTACCGGAAGCGATGCGGAGCGTCCGTAATATCTGCTTTTTTTTCGCGAAAGATCGTACGAATATACTTTTTCGCTTCCGATATCCGTCAAAATATGTCCGTCGTAAAAGTAGGTAAAAGCGCCCGTATCTTCGTCGTTGAGTTTTAAAAGCATCGTCGTTTTCGAAAGTGCGGGTGTATACGAAAAAAGATTCGTCGTTTTTTCATCTCCGCCTGACTGCACGGCGATACCGTACAATTCGCCGTCGGAAGCCGAAAGCGCATAGACGATGTCGGCTGCGATTTTCAGCGGTACGATTTCTTTTGTACGCATATCGATGCTGAGAAGGGCGGACGGAGGATTTGTCGCGGACGACTTTGCGACGTAGAGCGTGCCGCCTGAAATGAGCGCATCCTGCAATCCCGCTCCCGCATACAGCTCTTCAATTTTGCCCGTGTCCCTGTAATACGCGCGGACGACGGCATTGCTTTCCATTGTCAAAATCACATTTCCGAAGGCGCGGACGGATTGTACGCCGCTTTCGGGCGTAAAAAGCCGTGTCGTTTTATTCTCAGTAAAGTCGAAATATTCGAGCGCCCGCTTCGTGCCTCGCGACCACAGGATGACGCCCCCTTCGCAGACGCTCATATTCGTGTGAGCGTCATTCGATGCGCGTTTATCGACTGTGCCGGTATCGTAAGATGACGCATAGAGCGCGCCGCTCGTCAAAAAATAAAAGCCGTCTTCGGCGCTCGCCGCATCGGAAATTTTTTCGTAGATATCGTCGGTGAGCGGGGAAAGAGAGAGGAGCGCCGTATCGGGAAAAGTCGTCGTTCGAAATACGTTGCCGCCCGAAGAGGCGAGTGCGATTTCGTCTCCCGCTTTTGCGCCCGCTCTGATCGCTTCTCCGTTCGGAAGCGGTTTGAAATTTTTCAAAATGAGGGGAGATGAAAACGTTTTGTCTCCTCGATTTTCAAGCATCGAAAGCGAGTACGTTCGGGATGCAGTGCTTGCGATATAGTACAGGTTTTTATCGTCGGCACTCGTCAGGAGTACCGGAGCGCGTGCGGAAACGGAAGCGGCCGTCTTTCCCGAAAGTGCCGACACGGCGTACACCGTATCGTTTTTGGTGCCTGCAAAAAACATATCGCCGTCGAAGGATGCGATATCCGAAAGATTCGCTTCGCAGTTCAAGCGACGCTTCAGTTTTCCGTCGGTCATATTGTAATACGAAATAAAGCCGACAGGCGAATACGTGCACAGCGTTTTTTCCGATGCGCTCGTTACAGCATACGAAATGATTCCCGTCGAATCTTTTAAAACGTCGGCGACGCGTCCGTCGGAAGCGCGTAAAAAAATCGCCCCTTCTACGGAAGCCGTTCCGACGATGACATAAGTGCCCTTTGCCGAAAACGACAAAGACGTCACCGCATCTGCAAAGCGCCGTGCGTATTTCCGCTGCAGCGTATCGAAATCCCACAAGCTCACGCGGTTTACGAGTCCTCCGTCCGTTTCGTATGCGGCGATCGTTTTGCCGTCTGGGGAGAGGGCGCAGAGTTTTACGCTCATATCCGAAATTTGATAATGTTCGCCCTGTCCGTCGTCCGTCCATTTTATTAAAAATCCGTCGTCTCCCGCCGTAAAAAATGCGCTTCCGTCGAAGGAAGCTGAAACCGCTCTGATTTCTCCTTCGTGCTTTTGATTGGAAATGTGAGACTCCGATGCGAGCGGCAGCGCGCAAAAAAGGGCTGCAATAAAAAATATCGCATATCGATTTTTGAAAATATTCGCCTTTGTTGAAACGTGAAACGGATGGAAATTTAATAATGTATTCATACTGATATCCTAGTGCGATTGCAGCGCCGCAGTAAAGCGCCGAATATCGCTTGTTATGCCGAGTACGAAAAGAGCTGCGATGATCGCAAGCCCCGCGTACTGCGCGTAATATTGTATTTTCGGATTGATCGGACGGCGGAAAACGAATTCGACGAACGCGAAAAAAATCAAAGCGCCGTCGAGTACCGGTATCGGAAGCAGGTTCATGATAAAAAGCGAAATGCTGATAAAGGCCATGAGCTCCAAAATCGCCGTAATGCCCTGCCTGAACCCCGCTCCGAATCCGTCTTCGACGGTGTTTCCGAGCATGCCCGCAACGCCGACGGGACCTGAAATCGCATTTTGCACGTCGGCTCCTTTGAATAAAAGCGCTATGCTTTTTACGGTAAGAGAAAGGGTTTCTCCCGTCCGCTTTATCCCCTCAACGAGCGCTTTAAAAAACGGATAACGTTTCGCTTCACGCATTATCGGCGCGTTCGAAAAAGGCGTGACGCCGATTTTTCCGCTCCCTGTCGATTTGTCGAAATCGCTGTGAACGGTGTAGGAAAGCTTTTCACCGTCACGCAATACGACGATATGCAAATCCTTGTCGGGGTTCGACGCGACTTCCAGAATGATATCGGAAAAATCTTCGACGGGTTTTCCTTCGATCGATACGATAGTGTCGCCGGTTTTCAATCCCGCTTCCCGAGCCGCCGAATGCACTTCGGGGCGGGTTTCGTCCGCAAGCTTTATCTTTGCAGTATACGAATAATACGTATAGCCCGTCATCGCAACCGCCGAAAAGGCGACAAAGGCGAAGAGCGCGTTGAAAAAGGGACCTGCAAATCCGATGAGAGCTCGTCCGAGCGGGTTGATGCCGTAGAGCGAATCGCGCTCGGCTTCGATGCGAGGAGAAGAGGAGTCGAGCGCTGCTTGAAAATCACGCTCTCCTTTCATGCCGCAGTATCCGCCGAGGGGTAAAAGCGATAAACGGTAGTCGGTACCGCCGATCGTTTTATGCAATAGGGCGGGGCCGAAACCGAGCGAAAAGGATTCGACTTTTACGCCGAATAATTTCGCTGCGAGAAAGTGTCCGAGTTCGTGAAAAAAAACCAAAAAACCGAGGCAGACGATGCCGTAAATCCATTTCATATCAGAGTTTTTGCAAGAGCTCTCGCTTTTGCATCCGCTTTAAAAACGTCTTCGAAGCTTTCGGGTAACAGGCTCCAATCTTCGTCAAGCACGCTTCGAACGACGCGGGCGATATCGGTAAACGAAAGCTTTCCGTCGAGAAATGCGAGGGCTGCGACTTCATCGGCGGCATTGTACGCGATCGTATAGGATGCCCCCCGTTTTGCCGCTTCGTATGCATATGCAAGAAGCGGAAAATCTTCGGTGCGCGGACGGAAAAACGAAAGCGTTTTATCGAAGAGGTCGAAAGGTTCCAGATAATTTTCCGCCGTTTCGGGCAGTGTAAGCGCCGAAAGGATCGGGTGTTTCATATCGGGATCGGAAAGCTGGGCGTAAAGCATGCCGTCCTTTGTTCGCACGAGCGAATGCACGATGCTTTCGGGGTGGACGACGACTTTTACGATTTCGGGCGATACGTCGAAGAGGCGGCACGCTTCGATCACTTCCAGACCCTTGTTTGCAAGCGTCGCGGAATCGATTGTGATTTTTTTGCCCATTTTCCACGTCGGGTGGGCGAGGGCGTCTTTTACTGAAACGCGCGCAAGATCTTCTTTTGCGTATGTACGGAAAGGACCTCCGCTTGCGGTTATGAGGATTTCTGCAATATTTTCTTTGCCGATTTTTTCGATGAGACTGAAGATCGCCGAATGCTCCGAATCGACGGGGATAATGCGGGCGCCCGATTTTTCGGCGAGAGTCCGTATGAGATGCCACGCCATGACGACGGTTTCTTTATTTGCAAGCGCCAAATCGACTCCGGCTTCGAGCACCGCTTTCGACGGGAGGAGACCCGCGCTTCCGGCTATTCCGTTTACCGCGATGTCGGGGCGCGTTTGTTTTATGAGACGCTCGATGCCGTGCTCCTCGTATGCCGTAAGCGTAAAATCGCAGCCGAAAGAGGAAGCGAGCTTTTCGGTTTTTTCGCGGCTCGTATGAGAGGCGAGGGCGCACGCGCAAAAGAGGGCGGGCATATTTTTAATGATGTCGAGCGTGCTCGTACCGATGGAGCCGGTACAGCCCAAAACGAAAACTTTTTTCATCGTAAAAAGATCGGAACTCCGTAGAGCATGAGGAGCGAAAGATAAAACACGGGAGCCGCAAACAAAAGCGAATCGATGGAATCCAAAACACCGCCGCGGCCGGGCATAATGCCGCCCGAATCTTTTACGTTTGAACTCCGCTTAAATACCGATTCGGCAAGGTCTCCGACGATGGCTGCGCTTGCGACGAGGATGCCGAAAAAAACCGATTTCCAAAGAGAACCCGGAAAAATATGCGGTAAGGCTTTCTGCGCGATGAGCGAAGCGAGGATGCAGCCGACATAGCCGCCTGCAAAACCCGCGACGCTTTTATTCGGACTTGCGGCGATGACGCCTCGGTTGTTTTTTCCGAACAGCATGCCGAAAAGCCACGCGACCGAATCGCATATAAAGGTCATCCATAAAAATGCGGCGATATAAAAACTTCCGTGTTCATAGGCCGTCATCCTGGAAATAAAGGTGATGAGGTAGCCCGTATATAATAAAATGGATACGGAAAGAGAAACTGCGGTATTCGAATGTTCGAAAGATTTTACCGTAAGCGCGTTGTAAGCCATGAGGATGCACGTTCCCGCAACGAAAACGACCGTTACGATACCGAAGGGGAACGAAAAGCAAACGCAGACGTACGCCGAAACGGGGATCAAAAGGTTTAAAAACGCGACGAGCGGTTTCGGCAAAAGCGGACTGTTTTTTGAAAACATATCGTAGAGTTCCAAACTGCCGATGAACGAAAATGCGCACACGGCGATGTGAAAGGGCAGCCGGTAAAAAAACGGAAGAAAGACAAGACCGATTACGAGCGGTATGCCGATAAAAAAAATCAAAAGCCGTTGTACGAGTTTTGGCATCGTACCGTCCTCCATAAAAACTTTTGCTCGTGCTTTGCAGAAAGCTTCAAGCGCGTCAACTTAGGCGAGCACTGCGCCGAATCGTCTCGTCCTCTTTTGAAACTGCTCGATATGACCGTAAAATTCGTCTTCGCCGTAGTCGGGCCACAGCGTATCCGTAAACACGAGCTCAGCATAGGAAGCGTGCCACAAAAGAAAATTGCTGAGCCGTTTTTCGCCGCCCGTTCTGATCAATAAGTCGACGTCGGGCAGATCCGCTATGTCGAACGAAGAAGCGAGCGCATTTTCGTCGATCGCTTCCGCCGGCGTTCGGCTGGCGGCAAGTTTTTTGATGCCGCGCACGATTTCGTCTCTGCCCCCGTAATTGATCGCCATGACGAGCGTCGTTCCGGTAAAGTGCGCCGTTTCCGCCGTCGCGCTCCGTATCTCTTCGCGGATATCTTCCGGAAGACCCGCTATATCGCCCAAGTGCAAAAGCCGTATTTTATTTTTTTTATAAAATGCGAACTCCGCTCTCAAGTGATTTTTGATAAGACTCATGAGATAACCCGTCTCTTCGGCGGTGCGCTTCCAGTTTTCCGTCGAAAAGATATAGAGCGTCACGTAGTCGATGCCGAGAGATGAAGCGGCTCCGACGATTTTTTTCGCCTGTTCGGCGCCCGCATAATGCCCTGCGCTGCGGTTTTTATGCCGCCTTTCAGCCCACCTGCCGTTGCCGTCCATAATGATCGCAACGTGGCGGGGCAGGCGAGTCGTATCGAGAGAGGTCAACCTTCGAGTATTTCCTTTTCTTTTGCATCGTAGAGCTTTTGTATCTCCGCGATATACTTGTCGGTAAGCTTTTGCAGTTTATCCGTTTCCGACTTCAAACCGTCTTCGGTCAGCTCTCCCGATTTTTGCTGTTTTTTGAGCGCGTCGTTTCCGTCGCGGCGGATGTTGCGTATCTGCGTGCGGTAATTTTCCGCGTCGGCTTTCGCCTGTTTGACAAGTTCTTTACGTCTGTCGGCCGTGAGCGGCGGAATCGCGATGCGGATCACTTTGCCGTCGTTCGACGGATTCAAGCTGAGGTCGGCAGCCTGAATCGCTTTTTCGATATCGCCGATGAGCGATTTGTCGAAAGGCTGAATGACGACCGTCCTCGCTTCGGGGATCGCGATCGTAGCTACTTGGTTGAGCGGTGATTTTTGACCGTAGCAGTCGACGCGCACTTTATCGAAAAGAGCTGCGCTCGCTCTTCCCGTTCTGATTGCGGCGAAAGTATCGGTAAGCGAATGTATCGCTTTTTGCATTTTCTCTTCACTGTCTGCCATTTTTACACTCCTAAAACAAACGCATGGCAAAGCGGACGCGAAAGCTCACGAACGCTTTGCATTGTGCGCCTATCTTCCGAGAACGTAGAGATGCACTTCTCCGAATTCGAGCGGGGTACCGACTTCTTTCGACACTTCCGCAAGTTTTGCGGCAACGCTCATTTTGTCGTCTTTTACGAACATCTGATCGACAAAGCACACTTCTTCGAGATGTTTTTTCAATTTGCCCTTTAAGATGCCGTCTTTGACGTTTTGCGGTTTTGACGCCATCTTTTCATCCTGATCGAGCTGCTTTGAAAATATTTCCATCTGCTCGTCCGTATAGGACTGGGGAACGTCTTTTTGCGTGATATATGCGGGAGTAAAAGCGGCCATGTGCAGACAGCAGTCGTTTGCGAATTCCTGCACTTTCGGATCCGTCGAACCCTTGACGATGCAGAGGGCTCCCGTTTTGAAATCGCTGTGGACGTAAGTGCCCGCAACCGCGTTTTCCGGCACGTCGATAAGCGATACGTGGCGCACGGACATATTTTCGCGGACCTTCGTCGCAAAAACGGTGAGCATGTCGGAATGCTCGCTTTCCACTTTCGTGTAGCCTTTTTCAAACGTCAAATCGACGAGCTTTTGTCCGAGCGCTATGAATTCTTCGTTTTTGGAAACGAAGTCGGTTTCGCACACGAGTTCGACGACCGCGATTTTGTTTCCCTTTTTCTGAATGTAGATGCGTCCTTCCGCGGTCGCGCGGTCGGCTCTTTTTGCGACGGCGGCAAGTCCTTTTTCTTTTAAAAGTTTTGCCGCTTTATCGATATCGCCGTTCGTGTCTTCAAGCGCACGCTTACAGTCCATCATACCGGCGCCCGTCGTTTCACGCAGCGTTTTAATATCCGATGCTTTAATATTCATTATCGTAACTCCAAAATTGACAGGGGATATCCGAAAATTTACGCTTTCGGATATCTCCTTTCGTTAGTTATTTGTCGCCGTAGATTTTATCTTCGTCGATAAGCTGATCCGCTTCTTTCGATTCCGTTTCGGCGTCTTCTTCTTTTTTAGTTTCCGCAGGCTCGTAATTCGAATAATCTTCGATTTCGACGTCGTTGTCTTTGACGGCGGCATCCGTCTGTATGTTTTCGTCTTCATCGTTCAAATTTTCGAGGATCTTTAAGCCCTGTTCATTGTCCGCTTCGATGACCGCATTTGCGATGATCGACGTAAACAGCGAAATGGCGCGGATAGCGTCGTCGTTGCCGGGAATAGGGTAGGTGATGCCTTCGGGATTGCAGTTCGTGTCGACGACGGCGATGATGGGAATACCCATACGGTGCGCTTCGGCGACGGCGATCTGTTCTTTGTGCGTGTCGATGATGAACACGACGCCCGGCAATTCTTTCATCTCTTTGATGCCGGCGAGGTTTTTTTCAAGTTTTGCCTTTTCTTTTTGCAGAGCGGAAACTTCTTTTTTCGTCAAATTGTCGAAAGTGCCGTCGACTTCCATCTTTTCGATTTTTTTAAGCCGCTGCAGCGATTTTTTGATCGTTGAAAAGTTTGTGAGCATACCGCCGAGCCAGCGGTTGTTGACGTAAAATTGACCGCAGCGTTCGGCTTCTTTTTGAATCGCCTGCTGCGCCTGTTTTTTCGTTCCGACGAAGAGGATCGATTTTCCCGCCGTCGTCGCTTTGCGTACGACTTCGTAGCTTTCTTTTATGGCTGCGATCGTCTTTTGCAAATCGATAATGTGAATCCCGTTCCGCTCCGCGAAGATATATTTCTTCATGCGGGGATCCCACCGCTTTACCTGATGACCGAAATGAACTCCCGATTCAAGCAGGTTTTTCATGGTTACAACTGCCATGACGTACTCCTTCACCGGTATCGTACGATACCCCGAACTCTGTTTCTCGATGCGCCGTCTCTTGTTAAAAAGATCGACGTACGGAAGATCGTTTGCCCGTTAAGCCTACGGCCCCGGGCGCACGGCAAAGCTATTCGATAATCGAATAACCCTGCGACGCAAGAATATCATAAAGCTCCGAAATCGGCAAGCCCTCAACTCCGCTCGTCGTGCCTTTTATTTTTTTAATAAAACACGAAGCGAGGCTTTGAATGCGGTAGCCGCCTGCGGCTCCGTGCCATTCACCCGTTTCGACGTACCATTCGATTTCACGTTCGCTCATCTCTTTGAAGGTCACTTCCGTAACGCTTTCGCGGACGACCGTCGTTTTCGTCCTGCCGCTGTAGAGTGCGATAACCGTTTTGACCGTATGCGTTTTTCCGCTCAATTCGCGGAGAAACGCCGCCGCTTCTTCCTGATCCGAAGGTTTGCCGTAGATTTTATTGTTGAAAATAATAACCGTGTCGGCGGCGAGCACCCACGGGATTTCCCTGTCGGCGGCGAGCGAATGTACGACGGCCGCGACTTTTTCCCGCGCGAAAATTTCCGGAACGTCTTCGGCCGGAAGAGAGGGCGATACCGTTTCGTCGATATTCGGCATGATCACTTGATAGGGAATGTGCAAGAGTTTCAATATATCCTGACGGCGCGGCGACGACGACGCTAAAATAACGGGTTCCATAAATATTTTTACATCCTTATCTTTGAAAGATGAGAGATATGGGATTCGAACCCACCGCCTTCAGCTCCGGAGGCTGACGCTCTATCCAGATGAGCTAATCTCTCTTATGCGTGCCGATAAAATCACGGAAGCCGAAGATTGAAATTCGAACGGGCTCCGTATTTTTCCGCACGCATACGATCAAAAAAATCGCTTGAGGATTTCCGCCTTTTTTCGGAAACACTGCGAAACGATATCGTTTGATTGTATCACTTTTTACTTGGCGCTTCCCGAAGACGATGAATCGAGCTTAATGCCTTTGAGTACTTCGAGCGCACGCTTGCGTACCGCACTCGTATAGTGATAGTCCGATGCGATTCGCGAAATTTCGTCGACCATAGCCCGTTTGTTTTCCGTACTGCCTGCAAGTTTTTCAAACGCGTCGAGCGTTTCGATTGCCATGCTGCTCGTAGGATTCAATACGCGGTTTCGGTGATTTGCGAATGCGATCGCGTCGGCGGCTTCATCGTTTTCGTTTAAGCCCATCTCTCCGAGCGCGCGGATCGCGGCGGCTTGTACCATCGGTTCGTTGTCCGCAATCGCGATATTGATGAGCGTGTTTTTCGAATGCTCGCCTCCGACTTTTGCAAGAAGCAGGCATGCTTTCCGTCTTACGTCGGGAAAATTGTTGACGAGCCGTCCGCCCATTCGTGCTTGAGTCAAAAGACCTTCGCCTGCAAGCTGATCGAGAGCCGCGGCGACGTCTTCGGACGTATTGCCGTCTTTGATAATGCTTTCCAGATATTCGAGGGCAACGAGTTTGTTGTCGTACGAATCCGAGCGGGCGAGGGTCAGCACGACCGTGCCGTCGACATCGCTCAAGTATTCGTTTTCAACGGATCTTTCGCTCCGTTTCGCGGAATCGTTTTTTTTCTGAACGCGCTGTTCCTGTGCAAAAAACGGCGAAGAAGAAGCAACAAAAGCGGCGGCGCAAAGCGCAATCTTATACAATTTCATCTGCACAATCTCCTCTAAAACTTTTTCGGAAAAAAACAGCTTTCAAAAAGTTTTTAACCTTTCCGTTATTCTATAAAAAATCAAAAAAAAAATCAATGTTCGAATTGCGCGCGCGGTCTCCGTCAATCGATGGGCGGAATATGGACGAGCCACTTTCCGTTTATTTTGTTAAAATAATAATAGATGATGTCCGTATCTTCCCGCACTTGAACGGCTTTTACCGACGTTTTGGAATCGTATCTGATTTCGTCGACTTTGCGTCCCTTTCGTGAAGGAACAAAGATGTAAGTAAAATAATCGCGCAGACTGTTCATGCGCAGTCCCTTGACCGGAAGCATTTTGGATGCGCGCTCAAGGTTTTTGGGATTCGACCAATAGCGGATCGATTCCTCATCGATAAATTTGAGCCACGCTTCATAACGTCCGCCCGCCATAATGGAAGAAAGCTCATCGATGCTTGCCATGATTGCGGCTTTATCGTCTTCAAAGGTTTTTTTTGTCACGTCGATATGATTGATCGAGCGGAGGTATTCTGCGTTTTCGGCATCCGTTTTTTGCGAAACGGCGGGCGTTCCCGGCCGCATTTTTTTCTCCGGGAGTGCGGGCGAGTCTTTTTCCCGCCGTGCGGATGCACACGCCGAAATCAAAAATGCGGAAAAGATACAGAGTGCGATGATTGCGCTGTGTTTTATTTTTTTCATAATGCACTAAATATACAATCACTTATCTGTTTCGTCAAATGGAAAAGAAATTGACGGTGCCCGCTGTCTTGTTTACCGCGCCAAGTTGATAAACTCTTCCTCCATATATTTTACATTTCCCTCAGTATAATCGCTGAAGCGGAACAACAGTTTTTCGACTTCGGCGGTGATAAAGGGTTTGCCTGATTTCAGTTCATCCGCAGCGATGGCGCCGAATGTCTTTCCCAAATCGTAAAACCATACTTCGCCCAAAACCGTGTCGCTCCATTTTGTGCCCTTATACACGCTGTCGATAGAGAGACGGTAGGTGCCCGGAAGCAATATGCAGGGATTTTTGTTCGCATTGGCAGAGAGCCATCTTGTTTCGGTTTCCCGGTCGTCAAGCCGGAAGCCCGCATATAAGTCGACGAGGTTTAATTTCCGTTTTTCATGTGTTTTGACGTTTTCAAGCGTCATCGTTTTTATCCGATTGTTCTTTGCCCACGTCAACTCTTTCCGATCGTGAATATCGGAAAGCACTACGGAATCTTCGACCCATGACTCTTGTTTATCCGTATAATTCCGTGTCAAACCGTTGGTCATAAACGGACCGAAAACCGTCGATGTCAGCGTAAACTCGATCCATTCTCCGATACCGTCGCCTTTTGCGCCCTCGACCCAGCCGTTCAAAAACACCCCGTCAAAAGAGCATTCGGGTTTATACGAAGAAGATTTTTCATCGGTGATTTTAAAGCTTCCGTCGAGAAAAGAGGAAGCGCTGATATTTCGGACAAAGTCTTGCTTTTCGCGGTTTTGCATAAAAGCCCATCCCATTTCGTCGTCATACGTGTACCCGGTGAATTCAAAATATTCGCGTGCGGAAGGTTTGTAATTTCGCGCGCACAGGATAGTGCCGGCGTCATAAGAATAGCTGCCGAAGCCGAAAAGACTCTTTTGCTCAAATTGTGCGACGGAATTGTGCATCGTAACCTCGTCATCGGTCAGCAAGACGAAGTTCTTAATGCTCCCCGCCCACGTACCGCCGGTCGAAATGTCGTAAACGCTTTTGTAAGCCTCTCCGCGTTTGGCGCCTTTGTCGGTATCCGTTGCGTAGGTAATGTCGACGACGGACGATGAAGAAGCGGGGAACTCCAGTTCGTGGTAAAAGTGCAGTTTTAGCGTGATTTCGCCGTTATAAACCGGCTGTCCGCCCCATTTTTCGGGGACTTTCATTTGACTTTCCTGAACGACGTTTGTTTCGATGCCGACGTGCGTAATCGGAACTTTTTTGCCGTTTAAGAGGATGTTTACACCCTCGTAAACGGTTTTATTTTTATCCTTATGAAAAACGTTTTCACCGTAGAACTCATCAAGCTGCTTTTTATATTCGGCATAGGGAATAACGCGCAATTTTTTATCGGCTTCCAAAGGATTGACGGGAATTGTTTTGAACGCCTGCCCTTCGTCTCGTACCGGCTGCGTTTGCCTGCCGAATGCAAGGTTTAAAGCCGTCAAATTGTAAAAGGCTCTAAAATCGCTTGTAACGATTTGTGTACCGTCAAATTCATACGGAATTGTAATGACGATGGGGAACGCGCACGGCACCTTTCGTTTTTGCGCCGTAAGATTTTTAAAATCGAAAAGCGCACGCACCGTATGCCGCTTTTGGTTGACATACAAAAACTCGCTTTCCAGCGCAATTTCCATACTCGACTTTGTAACGTAAATGTTTCCGTACGACCAATCTTCAAGGTACTTTGTACCGCCGTCATCGGCAAACCCGACGCCGAGCACGCTTACGGACAGCAGCAGTAGTACAATCGTTTTTTTCATCGCTTTACCTCACGAGCAGTATACTCATCTGTAAATAAAACGGCTATAGAGCGATGTGCTCTTTGCCTTGTACAATTTCCCTCTCCGCGTTACTATAATCGCATGACAACCGCAGTATTTCCCGGTTCGTTCGACCCGCCGACGAACGGGCACTTAAGCATTATCAAAAGGGCGAGCAAGCTCTTCGATAAAATCGATGTCGTCATCGCGGTAAATTCGAACAAGCAGTATCTCTTTACGGAAGAAGAACGCTACCGCATGATGGAAGAAATCATCAAACCGTACAAAAACGTTACGCTCCATTTGTGCAGTGAACTCGTTGCGCAGTATGCGAAAAAAACGGGCGCAAACGTACTGCTGCGCGGTATCCGCAACACGAACGATTTCGCATACGAATTCGATCTGTCGCTGATGAATCACATGCTCAATCCCGACATCGAAACGCTTTTTATACCGACGGAGCAGCGTTACGTCATCGTCAAATCGAGTTCGATAAAAGAGCTCGCGCAGTATCACGGAGATATTTCGTCGATGGTGCCGCCGATCGTCGAAGCGGCTCTGAAAGAAAAATTCGGCAGATGAACCGTGCCGATACATGCCCGAAAAAAGCGTTGACTAAAAACGGAAAAATGTTATAATAGATTGACATTCGGCTGGAAACTGTTGTACTATTGACCGCAGTTATTCAGAAAAAAGCGAGGTTTAAGTATAATGGCAGTACCCAGATCAAAAACTTCAAAAGCCGTGACGAAAAGACGACAGGGTGTGAATATGCATCTTGAGGCACCGCAGCTTGTTCCGTGCAACAATTGCGGGAACCTTGTGCAGCCGCACCATGTGTGTCCGAAATGCGGATTTTACCGCGGACGTCAGGTAATTACGCCGGAATCAAACGGCTGATGCAGGGAGCATGAACATGGACGAATTATTCAACAAAATCCAGAAACTCATTGCCGAGAAACTGGAAATCGATGAAAGCAAAATCACCCTCGATTCCTCATTCAGAGGCGATCTCGGTGCGGACAGTCTCGATACCTACGAGCTCGTCTACGCTATCGAAGAAGAATTGGGAGTGAGCATTCCCGATGACAAAGCGAACGAATTCGAAACCGTCCGCGACGCCTACGAATTCATCAAAGCCGAACAGGCAAAAAAATAATCCGCCGTTGAGGCGACTTATAAAAAAACACAAGCCTTCAGCGCTTGTGTTTTTTTTATACCGGCCTATCCGGGATTGTACGCATGAAGCGAAAAACGATTTTATCCGAACGAAAACGAAAACTTATTCGGTTTTGCAAGCCGCTCGGTTTGCGCTTCCGAAACCTTGAGCTGCTCGACCTTGCGTTCCGTCACCGCTCGTATGCGAACGAAAGTTCCGAAAAACGTCCTGAAAACAACGAACGTCTCGAATTTTTAGGCGATTCGGTACTCGGACTTGCCGCTGCGACGTATTTATACAAAACTTTCGAAAACAATCCCGAAGGCGATTTGGCAAAAATCAAATCCGTCGTAGTTTCCGAAAAAACCCTTGCGCCGATCGCACTCCGCTTCGGCATCGACAAAATGCTTGTTTTGGGACGCGGGGAGGAGTTGAGCGGCGGCAGGCAAAAACCCGCCATCCTTGCGGACTGCATGGAATCGATCATCGGCGCCTATTTTCTCGATGCGGGTTACGCGGCTGCCGAAACATATGTGCTTTCGTTTCTCGTCCCCGAAATCGAAAAAGTGCAGGAAGACCGCGGTTCGAAAGATTATAAAACGCTGCTCCAGGAATTGTATCAAAAAAAGACAAAAGAGTGTCCCCGCTACGAAACGGTGAGCGTCACCGGTCCCGATCACGATCGTACGTTTTCCGTTACCGTCTACCTCGGAGAGAGTGCATACGGTCCCGAAA
Source organism: Treponema socranskii subsp. paredis ATCC 35535 (assembly GCA_000413015.1). Lineage (GTDB taxonomy): Bacteria > Spirochaetota > Spirochaetia > Treponematales > Treponemataceae > Treponema_D > Treponema_D paredis. The sequence goes on along the minus strand of KE332515.1, from coordinate 486,710 downwards.
GCGGCAAAAGCAAAAAAGAAGCCGAACAGAAAGCCGCCAAAAAAGCGTATACGATTCTGACAGGAAAGGGCTGTCCAAAAACTTCAGTTTTTGGACAGCTTCCTTGATTTTATGTGCGACGTTTAAAATTAAGTCATTATAATATAAAGACTTAATTTTAAACTCGACGGGCTGTCGAAAAAGTAGCCGACTTTTGAGACAGACTCTCTGACAGATGCGTAAATTTGTGTTATACTGAAAGACAGTATGGCACAGGAAAAGAAAACAAAAAAAAGCTCGTCTTTTTTTAAATCTCTCGGTTTTATCGTTCTCGTTGCGGCCGCAGCCGTTTTTTCGGCGCTCGGCGCTTTGGGATTTTTCCAAAAACTCGATTACCGTATGTACGACTTTTTGCTCGGCCTCCGAAGAGAACCGAAACAATCGGAAAAGATTTTATTCGTCAACATCGACGACGAATCGATTCAAGCGCTCGGCGAATGGCCGTGGAGCCGCGATATCATCGCCGATTGTCTTTTGCGCATACGCGAGCTCGGCGCGGAAAGCGTCGTTTTCGATGTCGAATACCTTTCGCCTTCTCCGCGCGGGGTGGCGCCGAACGCCGAAGAAAATATGAACGCTGCGATTTCGGCCGGACGGAACGACATCACGGGCGTCATCAACGAGTTTTCCGAATCGGTCAGGCGCGGTTTCGTTTCCCGTTCCGAGCTTTCGGCCGTGACGAAAGATATGATCGCCAATTATATCGATCCCGCGCTTTCGAATATGCAGACCGATATCGCATCGAAAATATACCGCGATAACGACGACTATTTCGCACGGGCGATCCAATTTTTCGGCAACACGTGGCTTACCGTAAATACGCGCGACGTTGCGATCACGCTTTCCGACGAAGACAGAAATTACGCGCAAAAACGCATTTTGCTTTCGAACGTCACCGACTCCGGCGGTTTTATTTCACGCGCCAATCAATATACGTCAGACGAACAGTATAACGGACAAAAGACGGGATTTTCTCCGGCGCTTCATACGCTCATCTCTCGTGCGGCGGGCGCGGGCTTTACGAACGTCGTCATCGACAGCGACGGTACTCGGCGGAGGATCGAACTGCTCTACGATTACGGCGGAAAATATGCGGCTCAGCTTTCGTTTGCCCCGCTTTTGCACATACTCAATGCGGAACGCATAGAGCGCACGCAAAACTCGCTCATCGTGTTCAACGCGCTCTTTCCCGGAGAGACGGAGAAAACGACCGTAAAGATCCCGCTCGACGGCCACGGACGCATGCTTATCAACTGGCTCCATAGAGAGCAGGGAAAATCGTTTAAAAACGAATCGGTGGTCTTTTTGAAAGATCTCGATTTTATCGAAGAAGCCGTCGTCACAACTCTCGGCAATATACGGGGTAATGAACTGTTCGCCTCCGACGGGAGCGCACTCGGCTATATGGGAGCGGCACAAAAATTATTAAAACAATATAAAATGATCGACGAAGAAAAACAGATACTGCTTGCGCGGTGCGCGGGTTTCAACGAAAACGGCGAGCTCATCGACGGGATAAACGCAAACGAATACGAAGCCTACTTTGCCGCACGAGAAGCCTTTTACGACGATATCGGTTTGTTTATCGATGCCGGATATATGAACTCGATCGAAGCGCGTATTGCGGAACTTTTAAAAGCGGGACTGCCTGAAGAGCAGGGTGAAAATTTTATCGATGTCATGAAAGAGCAATTCGGACTCCTTTCCGACAATTATAAAACCTACCGGCAGTACGTAAACGATATGAAAGACGTATACCGCGCGTCGTACTGTATCATAGGAAACACCGCATCGAGTACGACCGACCTCGGAACGAACCCGTTTACGCGAAGTTATCCGAACGTCGGCACGCACGCGAACGTCATGAACACGATTTTGCAGCGCGATTTTATCACTCCGTTTCCGTGGTATTTCGGTATGATCGCAGCCTTTTTGTTAATGTTTTTCGTCATGTTCATCACCTACGGCAGATCCGATATGATGCAGAATGTCGTAACCGGCATAGCGGTCTTTCTCATCGTAAGCGTCTTCGTATTTTTTATGATCGTGCCGGGTTATTATATTCCGCCCGTCGCATCCTGCCTTTTTACGCTTTTCATATATGTTGCGGGAATCATTTTGCGCTTTACGCTCAGCGACCGCGAAAAAAGATTTTTGCGCCGCGCATTTTCGACCTACCTTTCAAAAGACGTCGTCAACGCGATCGTCGAAGATCCCGAAAAGCTTTCGCTCGGCGGAGAAGACAAACACATAACCGCGCTTTTTTCCGATATCAAAGGTTTTTCATCGTTCAGCGAACTCGTCACGCCGACTCAGCTCGTATCGATTTTGAACGAATACCTCGGTTTGCTCAGCGATACGATTTTGCGTTACAACGGCACGATCGACAAATACATCGGAGACGCGATCGTTTCGTTTTTCGGCGCACCGATCGATTTGCCCGATCACGCTTACCGCGCCTGTGCCGCGGCCGTGCGCATGAAGCAGGCTGAAAAACTGTACAACGAAAAGCATCTCGCTCACAGAGACATCCCGCGCGAGCTCGAAACGCGGATCGGCATCAACACGGGCAATATGGTCGTCGGAAATATGGGTACGAGTATGAAGATGAATTATACGATCATGGGCAACGACGTCAACCTCGCGAGCCGCCTTGAAGGCGTCAATAAAATCTACAAATCGTGGATCCTCATTTCGGAAACGACGTGGAACGAAGCCGATTCGGGCGAACATAAAGGCGAACTCGTCTCCCGCAGACTCGATAAAGTGCGCGTCGTCGGTATCAATAAGCCCGTACAGCTGTACAATATACTCGGGTTTAAAAACGAAATGCCGCCCGATGAACTTGCATCCCTCGGCGAATTTCACGAAGCACTCGACAGATATCTCGCACGGGATTTTAAAAAGGCGGGAAAAATGTTTATGAATGCGAATAAACTGAATCCTGCCGACGAAGCGTCTCTCGTGTTCGCAGAACGCTGCAAAGACTACCTCAAGCACGGCATTCCCGACGATTGGGACGGAGTGATGAATATGACGACGAAGTGACGGAAAAAAAGGCTCGTCCGCTTGCGCGACCTTATCGAAGCGGACGGGTGAATGAAAATTACGCTTCGACGATAATCGTTTCGCCGAGCGAATTTTCGATTCGCTTATTCCGAAAGTAAAGGCATATATCCGTCGTCACCATGACGATGTTCGGAATATAAAACCAAAAGGCGAGGTTGTATTTGTGCTCGAGGAGCTTTGCGCTTATGCCGCAGATATAGCCGAACGCGATAAAGCACATAAACAAAAGGCTTTTGCCCTTTGTCGATTTCGATTTCAGCGAACGAGCGATCGACATCGGCCACGAAAGACCGAAGCACAAAATCATAATCGATTCGAGAATGCTCGCGGGGTAAAATACGCCGCCTTTCAGAATGCCGAGAAATTCAAGTACTTGATGTTCCATAGTTCCTCCTAACCTGTAATGTAAAATCAGCTGCACTTTCGGCGGCAGCTCTGTCCTTTGTCACACGGCAAAAACGCTTTGCCGAACCCGTTTTTTAGAGTTCGCCGTCTCTATGCGTATAATGCGGCAAAAGGCGGGGCGAGAGCGTTTGCGTTTTTATGCCGGCCGCTGCCCTCTCTTTTTCGAAATCCTTTACGTGTTCGAGCGAAAGCTTTTCCGGCATCGCGTTTTTTTGCGCCTCTCGTGCGCCCGCCGTTCCCGCGATGCGTCCGAAGACGACGACGTCCAAAAGCGAGTTTCCCATGAGACGGTTCGTTCCGTGAATACCGCCGGATGCTTCGCCTGCGACGAAGAGGTTTCCGATATTCGTTTTGCACTCCCTGTCGATTTCGACACCGCCGTTTTGATAGTGCAGGGTAGGGTAGACGAGGATCGGATCGCGCCTGATATCGATGTCGTATTTTTCGAACATGCGCAGCATTGCGGGTATGCGTTTTTCGATCGTACCTTCGCCGTTTTTCAACTCGATCATCGGCGTGTCGAGCCACACGCCTTCTCCCATACCCGTCGGAATACCCTTGCCTTTTTTTACTTCGCGGATGATGCCCGCCGCTTCCACGTCTCGCGTTTCAAGCGGATGGATAAAAGCGTCCCCGTCGATATTGCACACTTTTGCGCCGAGTGAGCGCACTTTTTCTGTAACGAGCGCACCGAACACTTGCTGCGGATAGGCGACGCCGGTCGGATGGTATTGGAGCGAATACTGATAGAGGAGTTTTGCGCCCGCGCGATACGCGAGCACGAGTCCGTCCGCCGTCGCGCCGTAGTGGTTCGACGTCGGAAAGCCCTGATAGTGCATGCGTCCGGCTCCCCCCGTCGCGATGATGACGGCTTTCGCCTTTGCGACGAGCAGCTCTTTCGTCTCCATGTTCATGAGTACGGCACCGGCGCAGTTTCCTTTTTCATCTTTTAATAATTCCACCGCGCTCGTAAAATCAACGACGGTGATGTGCTCGGCGCGATTTAAAACTTCATCGCGGAGCGTGCGCATGATTTCGGCGCCCGAATAATCTTTGCACGCGTGCATGCGCTTTCTGCTCGTGCCGCCTCCGTGCGTCGTAATCATCGTGCCGTCTTTTTCTTTGTCGAATTCGACGCCGAGCGTGTTGAGCCACCGGATCGTTTCGGGCGCACGGGTGACGAGTTCGTAAACGAGTTCCTTTTTTGCGTCGAAGTGACCGCCGCCGAAAGCGTCGAGAAAGTGTCGTTCGGGCGAATCGTTCGCTTTGTCGGCCGCTTGAATGCCGCCTTCGGCCATCATCGTGTTCGCATCTCCGACGCGGAGTTTTGTGACGAGGAGCACTTTTGCGCCCGCGTTGTCAGCTTCGATCGCAGCCGCCGTTCCCGCACCACCTCCTCCGATGATGAGTACGTCGGTTTCGTAATCGGCTTTCGTCAAATCGATTTTTTCAGGTTCTATGCGCGGCATGCCTTGTAAAATTTCCGCAAGCTCAAGAGGCGTTTTTTCACCCTTATTCGGCCCGATTGTAAGTTCGGTAAACTGCTCCGTTATATGATCGGGATGATATTCCCGCAGTACGGCGTCTTTTTCTTCAGCACTCATGCGGCGCGGTTCAAATGCGGCGTTTTCCTTTCTCTTTGCGGCGACCTTTTCCGCCGACTCGTTCATAATGCCCGTATACATATTCACGCTCCTTTTCGTTACGCTTCGATGTCGCGGCTGTTGTACAGCTCTTTGATTTGATCGATCGGCTTTGCCATGAGATTTTGAATCAGACTTTCGAATTTTCCGTCTTTGATCTCTTCGACGCGTTCGGTCAAATGCTTTGCTTCCGGCTGGATATATTTGCCGTTTAAGCGGCGCGCGAGTTCGGCTACTTGGGGATGGCTGATTTCTGCCGGACAGCGCGATGAGCAGATGCCGCACATAACGCAGTCGAAAGATTCGTCCGCGCAGTTTTGAAATTCGCCGCGCTGTGCATAGGCGATGTACTGCATGACGCGCAAGTTTTGCGGACATGCGCGCGTACACGCATTGCAGCCGACACACGCGTAGATTTCGGGATAGAGCTCCATCATGATCCGCTGTTCGGCCGTGACCGCGTCGATGTCGTACACTTGTTTTACGAGCGGAAAAAACGGCAGCGTCGCGATGTACATATTGTCGACGACTTTTGTCTGGCACGCCAAGCACGTGTGCAGGCGGTTTTGTCCTTTGATGCGGTACACCGTCGCGCATGCGCCGCAAAAACCGTTTCTGCACCCGCAGCCGCGCACGAGTTCGTAACCGGCGTATTCCATCGCATTCATGATCGTCAGATGTTCGGGCACTTCATATCGTTTTCCGAACAGGTAAATGTTTATCAATTTTTCCGACATGGCATAATCCTCTTTAAATTATTAATATCGCGTTTCCTTGATTTCCTTTTGCCCGTCAATATTCGGGCGGAAGGGCTCCGAGTTCGTCGAACGAAAACACCGGCCCGTCTTTGCATACGTACTTGTTGCCGATATTGCATCTGCCGCATTTTCCGATGCCGCATTTCATACGCATCTCCATCGTCGTAAATATCTGCGTATCTTTAAAGCCGAGCTCATTGAGTCCGGCGAGCGTCAAGTGGATGAGGATGGGCGGACCGCACATGATCGCCGTCATACTCGTATCGGGGTTGAGCTCTTTGACATAGGGCGGCACAAAACCGACGTGACCGTCCCAATCGTCTTGGGCTTTATCGATCGTTAAATATACGGTAAAGTCCGGAGCTTTCATCCACTCTTCGGTGATCTCTTTGTATGCGACGAGATCCTGTTTCGAGCGTGAACCGTAAACGATCGTCACTTTGCCGTAATCGCTTCGGTGAGAACGGACGTAATTGATGACGCTTCGAAGCGGAGCCAAGCCTATGCCGCCTGCGACAAAGAGCAAGTCTTTGCCTTTAAAAACGGTGTCGACGGGAAAGCCGTTTCCGAGCGGGCCTCTCACGCCTATCTCCTGTCCTTTTTCGGCCGCATGCAGCCACGACGTGACGCATCCGCATTTTTTTATGCTGAACTCCTGATATGCTTCGACCGTCGGAGAAGACGTTATCGAAATCATGGAATCCCCGATGCCCGGAACGGAGAGTATCGCGCACTGACCGGGCTTGTGGTAAAACAATTTTTTTCCGTCGCGTCCGACTACGCGGAAAGTCTTTACGTCTCCCGTTTCATCGCGTATGTCGGTGATCACGCCGATGTACGGAATCAACATGTCATTTTCCATCGTGTACCTCCGGCTTTTCGATTCGGGCATCGTCGTTTATCGTTTTCATAACTTTTACGATGTTCATGCGGATGGGGCAGCTTTCGAGGCATCTTCCGCAGCCGACGCAGCTGTAAACGCCGCCGTGATCCATCGGATAATACACGAGCTTGTGCATAAAGCGCTGACGGAAGCGCTCCTTTTGCGTGTGCCGCGGATTTTCCGCCGCCATCTTCGTAAAGTCCGAAAACATACAGCTGTCCCAGCAGCGGAACTGCCGTATGCCGCATCCGGTATCGAAACTCCTGATGTCAAAACACATACACGTCGGACACACGTATGTACAAGTGCCGCAGCCCAAGCATGCTTCCGAAAGATTTTCCCACACCGGCAGATTGAAAATCGAAAGCATGTTTTCGCCGCGAAATTTCGAAAGGTCGATATCGACGAAAGGCAGTTTGTCGATTTTTTCCCGCGTAGCCTTTTGCTGTTTTTCGACGATATCCGCGCTGCTCTCGCTCGTCATGCTTTTGATGATTTCGATAAACGCGTCGCCTTTTTCGGTGTTCGCGCGGAAAAAGACCTTTCCGTCGGCGATCCATGCGCTCGCATCTCCTTGCGGCTCGGCGGCATCGATCCCGTAGAGTTTGCAAAAACAGGTTTCTTTCGGTTCCGAGCAGGCGAGCGTGACGACGGTGCCGTGTTCACGCCGCGTTTTGTAGTAGGTGTCGACCGGCTGCATATTGATGTACACGGCATCGACGATCGCAAAACTCGCAGCGTCGCACGCGCGCACTCCGAAAACGATAAAGTCTTCCGATTCGGTACGCGGATCTTCGACTTCGATTTTTTTGCCTGAAAGTTTGTAGTGCACGAGGTTTTCGATTTTCGGAAAGAAAAAATCTTTTGCCGATCTCACCGTTTTAAGCTCGGACGAAAGGACGGCGCCTTTTTTCCAGCGTTTAAAATCGGCTTTACCCGATGCGTCGTCTACGGGAATATACAGCGCTTCCTTTTGTGCGATGAGGGCAAAGAGTTCGTCGAGTTTTTCAAACGGCAGCGATACGAAAGTTCTCATAACGTACCTCCCGAACGCGAATAGATGATGCCGGGCTCCGCGTCGTCTGTCCGATACGTGAGCATCGGCGGCTTTGTTTCCATATCGCTTCCCGCCGTATAAGAACCGTAGAGTTCGTCGATGTCTTTAATAAATTTTCGATTGATGAGGTGCAGCGGGATATGCTGGGGACACACGCGCGAGCATTCGCCGCAGTCGGTACAACGGCCTGCAACGTGCCACGCGCGGATGATATGGTACATGCTCTCTTCGAAACTCGATGCGGCGACTTTTTGTGCAGCGCCGGATGCGGGGTTGTCGAATACGCACGTCGTACAAGTACAGGCGGGACAGACGTCGCGGCACGCGTTGCAGCGGATACAGCGCGAAAGTTCGTTTTGCCAAAACGCAAAGCGTTCTTCTTCCGTCATCGCTTCGAGCTTTGCAACTTCGTCGAATCGCGCGGAATCCCGTACGTCTCCGTCTTCTCCGATAAGTTCGTCGCAGCCGATGTGTTTTTTGCTTTTACACACGGCACAGCGTTCGGACAGTTCTTGTTTTTCCGGGTCTTTCATGCCGTCGCACGGAACGCCGATCGCGTATACATCGCTTCTGAAAATGCGGTGTTCTTTCAGCAATTCGGTAAAGCTGTAGGTGTCGCAGGGTTTTAAAAACACGAGTATTTTCGCTTCGGGTTCCGCCTGCGTTTCGGCGTTTGCGTCTTTTTGTTTTGCAAGCGCGTTGTTCGCGCGCACGGTATTTTTCGCCGTTTCGATTTTGCGCGTTTCTTTGACGAGGTATTTCGACAAGTTCGCCGCGCTGTATTCGTTGTATACGAAGTTTTTTTCGACATCGTCCGCCGACGTAAAAAGCGAAGGCGTCACATCGTAATCGAAAAGGCCTCTTCTCCAGCCGAGCACGAGCTGTACGGTTTTATCCGCAAGCAGCGCTTTTGCGCGGCTTACCAATTCGCCGGTCATTTCGCTTTGCATCGTAAATCCTCCAGCCGTTTGTTTTCTCCGAGCGCCGTTATAGTCTCGACGAATTCATGCATCGTTTTGGCAAATTTCGCACCTTCCGCCGCGGACACCCATTCGACTCTCGTCCTTCCTTTTTCGATTCCGAGGAATTCGAGCATGGAAAAGAGGAGCGTCATGCGCCGTCTTGCAAAATAGTTGCCGCTCGTATAGTGGCAGTCTCCGGGGTGACAGCCGCAGAGGATGACGCCGTCGGCTCCCCGCTGAAACGCGCGCAGGATAAAGATCGGGTTTAATCGGCACGAACAGGGGATGCGGATGATTTTGACATCGGCGGGATATTCGAGGCGGTTGCTGCCGGCCAAATCCGCTCCCGCGTACGAACACCAGTTGCAGCAAAAGGCTACGATCTTCGGTTTGAATGCACTTCTTTTTTCGGGAACATCGTTTCCGGCAGCCGAATCGACAGTCTTCGGCTGCATATCGTTTTTTACAGACATAAAGCATCGACCTCCGCCATGATTTCTTTATTCGTAAATCCTTTGAGATCCATCGCTCCCGAGGGACAGGCGACCGTACACGCGCCGCAGCCTTGACAGACGGCGGGGTTTACCTGCGCGACTCGGCGTGTTACCGTCGTGCGGTTTATGCCGCGGAAGTCTTTATCGATATACGTGATCGCGCCGTAGGGGCATACGTTTTCGCACTGCGAGCAGCCGTTGCACATCGCTTCGTCGGATTCGGCGACGCAGGGATTGTTTTTCAGTTTATCCTTTACGAGGAGGCCGATGACTTTACTTGCCGCCGCGCTTGCCTGCGAAACCGTTTCGGGAATATCCTTCGGTCCCTGCGCGCAGCCTGAAAGATAGACGCCCGCAGTCGGGCTTTCGACGGGGCGGAGCTTCGGATGCGCTTCGGTAAAAAAGTCGTTCGTGTCCATACTCGCGGTGAGCATCGTCGCCAATGAGCGCGCGGACTTATCCGCTTCGATGGAAGCGGCAAGCACGACCATGTCGGCTTTGATGTGTACTTGCTTATCCATGAGCAGATCCGAGCCTTGCACGTCGAGCGTGCCGTCTTCTTCGACGGACACTTTTCCGACCATACCCTTGATATAGTGTACGCCGTACTGTTCGACCGCCCTCCGGTAAAATTCGTCGAAGTTTTTTCCCGGTGTGCGCACGTCGATATAAAATACGTAGCACTCCGTATCGGGGTAGTGGTCTCTCGTGAGGATCGCGTGCTTTGCCGTGTACATACAGCAGATTTTCGAACAGTATTCATGACCTTTTTCCGCATCCGCCGAACAGCGGCTTCCGACGCATTGGACAAATACGATCGTTTTGGGATGCTTGCCGTCGGAAGGGCGGAGCAGGGTACCGCCGGTAGGGCCTGCCGCATTCATAAGGCGTTCGAATTCGAGGGACGATACGACGTCTTTGCTTTGCGAATACGCGAACTCGTCGAACTTCGACAAGTCGATCGGATTGTAGCCGGTTGCGGCGACGATGGCTCCGTATTTTTCTTCGATGAACGTATCTTTCGCACCGTAGTCGATCGCCTTCGCCTGACACACCATCGAACAGACGCCGCATTTTCCCGACGTGAGCTTCATGCAGTGTGCGGCATCGATTGTCGCGATTTTCGGAACGGCTTGCGCAAAGGGAATATAGATTGCGGAGCGCTTGTCGAGATTCATATTGAATTCGTTCGGCACTTTTTTTTGCGGACACTTTTGCACGCATTCGCCGCAGCCCGTACATTTCGTTTCGTCGACGTAGCGCGCTTTGCGCTTTATCGTCACGGTAAAGTTTCCGACGAATCCTTTGATATCCGTCACTTCGCTGTACGAGAGGATTCTGATATTTTCATTTTGTCCGCATTCGACCATGCGCGGCGTGAGGATACAGGCCGCACAGTCGAGTGTCGGAAAGGTTTTGTCGAGCTGCGCCATTTTGCCGCCGATCGTCGGCTTCGCTTCGACGATATCTACCGGAAAACCCGCGTCGGCGATATCGATCGCCGTCTGGATGCCCGCGATGCCTCCGCCGATGACGAGAGCGCGCTTGGTGACCGGCGTTTCGCCTGCAGTGAGCGGTTCATTTAACAGCACTTTTGCGATAGCCGCTTTTCCGAGCGAAATCGCCTTTGCCGTCGCCGTCGGCATGTCTTTACATATCCACGAATCCTGTTCGCGAATATTTGCGACTTCGAGAAGATAGGGATTGATGCCCGCTTTTTCCGCACACTTTCGGAATGTCGCTTCATGCATACGAGGCGAGCAGGAACACACGACGACTCCGCCGAGCTCATGTTCTTTTATCGTGTCGGCTATGAGATCCTGACCCGTCTGAGAGCACATATAGGTGTAGTCCGTCGAAAAGACGACGCCCGCTTCTTTTCCGAGCGCGTCCGCGACGGCTTTGACATCGACCGTGCCCGCTATATTCGTGCCGCAGTGGCACACAAAAACTCCGATTTTCCGCATACTCACTTCCTATACTTTCTGAATGCGCTGACGATCGCCTGTTGCGGCATATCGCCGTCGATATAAAGCGGCACTTTTTCCGCAGCGAGGTGTTCCGCACCCCGCTTTCGTTCGACGACCGTGCGCACCGCTTCCACGATCTTCGCAGGTTCGACTTGGCGCGGGCAGCGTTCCATGCACGCAAAACACGACAGACAGCGGTACGTCGATTCCGTTTTCAAAAGCGCTTCGATATCGCCGGTTTCGACCATGTGCACGAATTCGTGTGGATGATATTCCATATCGTCGTAGGACGGGCAAGTACCCGAACACTTTCCGCACTGCATGCACTTGCGCACGTTTACTCCGCTGATCGAAAGTATTTCATCGCGGATCTTATTGAGTTCAGACTGCAGCACGGCATTGCTCCTTGACGCCGAGAGCTTCGGCGAGCAGTTCGGTAAAATACAACACAGGGGCGTTTTCGGCGCTCCGGTGTTTTACGAGATTATAACGGCAGAGCGGGCAGGCTGTGACGAGCAGCTCGGCTCCCTGCGATTCGGCATTATCCAAAATTTTTTTGCATCGCTTTTCGGGAATGTCTCCGCCGTCGAACATCGTATACGCGCCGCAGCACTCGTTCCGAAGCGAATAGCGCACAGGTGTCGCACCGATCGCCGATATAAAATCTTCGAGGATGCTCGGATTTTCCGGATCGTCCATCTTCATGACGCGTCCCGGCCGCAGCAGGAGACAGCCGTAGTACGCTCCGATTTTTTTGCCCTCAAGCGGCTTCGTCACTTTCGCTTTGACGTTTTTCCAGCCGACTGCGTCGCGAAGCACTTCGAGGTAATGCAGTACCTTCGTCTCCCCGTGATAGGAGATGCCGTCATTTTTAAAATAGTTGTTGACTTTTACGATGACGTTGTCGTCCCGCCTCATATCGTCGTTTACCTGCTTTATGACGTTGTGACACGCCGAGCATATCGTAACGAGTTCCCGCTTCGCATCCCGAGCGGCTGCAAGCGCGCGCACCGATGAAAGCTTCGTCGCGATTTCGTCTTTTGCAAGCGGGTAGGTTCCGCCGCAGCATTGCCAATCGGGAATCTCTTCGAGCGTAAACCCGAGCGCTTCGGCCGAGGAACGGGCATAGCGATCCAAATCGAGCGCTTTGTTCCGAAGCGTACATCCCGGAAAATACGAATATATACGGTGATCGTCCATACTCAAAAACCTCTCAATAAAACTTTTCTCCGAGCGCGTCGTGCTCTTTGCAAAGCCCGCCGCGTTCGGCACCGCGCTTCAACGCTTTACGCCCGCCATTTCTTCGGGATGAAAAACTTCGTCGAATTTTTCCGCAGTCAAAAAACCGAGCGATACGCATGCGTCTTTCAGCGAAATGTTTTCTTCGTACGCTTTGTGACTCGTCTTTGCCGCGTTTTCGTAGCCGATGTAGGGGTTCAGCGCGGTGACGAGCATGAGCGAATTGTAGAGGTTGAAATGCATCTTTTCTTTGTTCGCCGTAATGCCCGACGCGCAGTTGTCGTTGAACGACACGATCGCTTCGGAAAGCAGGCGTACCGACTGCAAAAAATTATACGCGATGACCGGCATAAATACGTTGAGTTCGAAATTGCCTTGACTCGCGCCGATACCTACTGCGACGTCGTTTCCCATCACTTGCACTGCGACCATCGTCACCGCTTCGCACTGCGTCGGATTGACTTTTCCCGGCATGATCGAAGAGCCCGGCTCGTTTTCGGGAATATGTATTTCGCCGAGTCCGCAGCGCGGTCCCGAAGCGAGCCAGCGCACGTCGTTTGCGATTTTTAATAAATCCGCCGCGAGCGCTTTTACGCCTCCGTGCGCAAAAACGATTTCGTCTTTACTCGTGAGCGCGTGAAATTTGTTCGGAGCCGTGATAAAGCGCTTTCCGGTGAGAGAAGACAGTTCTTCGGCAACTTTTACGTCGAAGCCTCGAGGCGCGTTGAGCCCCGTACCGACGGCCGTACCGCCGAGAGCGAGCTCTTTCAATTCGGGAAGCGCGAATGAAATGAGGGTTTTGTCTTTTTCGAGGGACGTCCGCCAGCCGCTTATCTCCTGCGCGAACGAAATCGGGACGGCATCCTGCAAGTGCGTGCGCCCGCTTTTGACGACGTTTTCGTTTACCGCTTCGAGCTTTTTAAACGTCGATACAAGCAAGTCGATCGCCGGAAAGAGTTTATCTTCGATTTCGACGACGGCCGCAATGTGCATCGCCGTCGGAAAAGTATCGTTGCTCGACTGACTCATATTGACGTCGTCGTTCGGATGACAAAGCTTTTTACCCGCGATTTCGTTTGCACGGTTTGCGATCACTTCGTTCGCGTTCATATTCGACTGCGTGCCGCTTCCCGTCTGCCATACGACGAGCGGAAAGTGTTCGTCGAGCTTTCCTTCGATCACTTCGTCGCAGGCTTTTTCTATGCATGAAAGTTTTTCCGCCGTCATCTTTTCAGGCTTTAACGCACAGTTCGCGCGCGCGGCGGCTTTTTTCAAATGCCCGAACGCTTTTGTGATTTCCCGCGGCATCGTTTCAATGCCGACACCGATGCGGAAATTTTCATGGCTGCGCTCGGTTTGCGCTCCCCAATATTTATCGGCGGGAACTTTTACTTCTCCCATCGAATCGTGTTCAATTCTGAAATCGCCCATCGCTTTTCCCCGTATAATTATTATCGAAAATTAATAATTCAATTTTGAATTTTATTAAAATCGAAATTCGCCGATCTGATAATCAATAATTTGAAATGATTGCGGGTGCGGATGATATTCGGAAAAAGAAACCGGTAACGGAGCGGCGACGCGAGATGTCAAACAGGTTTTTAAAATCCTGCTTTTATTAAAACGGGATTTTTATGTTCGGCGCATTTTTCCGATCCTGCGAACGATCGTCCGCAATCACATCAAATCGCCGATGCTAAAACCGTATCTGTTTGATCGCGTCTTTTAAGCAGTCAGCGCTGCGCCGCATCTGTACGATTTCCATATCGGAAAGAGGCGCGAGCAAGTGCCCGTGAAATCCCGTACGTCCGATGACGGAAAGCATCGAAAGGCTTACGTCTTTAATGCCGTATTCGCCGTTCGCCATAGCGGAAACGGTGAGCGTCGTGTCTGCGGCGTTATTGATGCAGTCTACGATGTGCGCGACCGAAATCGCCACGGCGTAAAAAGTCGCCCCTTTGCGCTCGATGATCTTTCCGCCCGAACTTCGGATATAGGATTCGACTTCTTCGTGAATGAGCGGAGGAATCAGTTTATCGTTGTCTTCGAGACAGGATTTGTATTCGTCGACGGGAATCGTCGCGATATTTGCAAGCGACCACGGAATAAACGACGAATCTCCGTGTTCGCCGAAAACGTACGCGTGTACGTTTTGCTGTGCGATGTGGTAGTATTCGGCAATGCGTGCGCGAAGGCGGGCAGTGTCGAGGATCGTTCCCGAACCGAAAATCTGATTTTGCGGCAGTCCCGACATTTTGTAAAATTGATACGTCAAAATATCGACAGGATTCGAAACAATCACGTAAATCGCCGTAGAAGCATACTTGACGATTTCGGGGATGATGCTCTTCGTGATGTCGACGTTCGTCTGCGCCAAATCCAGCCTGGATTGTCCGGGCTTCCGCGCGACGCCCGATGTCAGAATGACGATGTCCGAATCCTTTGCATCGGCGTATGTCCCTGCATAGATGGTTACGGGGTCGCAGAACGGCGTACCCTGCCTGATGTCGAGCGCTTCGCCCAAAGCTTTTTGCGTGTTGATATCGATCATTACGATTTCAGACGCGATGCCTTTAACGGTGAGCGAATACGCGATCGTAGAGCCTACTTGACCGGCTCCGATGATCGTGACTTTGAATGCCAATTTTTGTTCCTCTGCACTGCTACTTTGCTACAGCAAGTCTTGTATGGGGATTGCTCCCTCTTGTGCCGACGGCACATCCACAAAAAAAATAATAAAGCATTATCCCGGAAATGTAAAGCAAAAAAATTAAAAAAATCGGGAGGGCAGGGAAGATACAAATAATTTATTCAGGTTTGCGGTTAGGAAAAACGAGCGGTTTTTGAATGTATCGGAACGAACAAAGGTTGTTTCTGTAATTTTCGGTGGACTGTATAAGTACTGTATTTTCGGGTGATATCGTGGTATAGTAAAGAAATAACGGTATCGTTGTATGATTCTTATACGACGATTTTGCCGGATAATGAGGATTATGACGGATATGCGCAGTGAGGTGCTTTAGGAGGAAGAAATGAAAAAAATTGTATTCGGTATTATTATTTGTATTTTAAGTACAACAATGATTTTTGCAGCTGAAAAACTATCGAAATTAAATAGCGCATTAATGAAAGACAAAGTTAATATAAACACAGTGAAGAAATTAATTGCATCCGGTGAGGATGTTAACCAAAAGTATTATGGTTATTACCCTATCGAACGCGTTAAAAATAATTTTGAATTAGTAAAAATACTTATTGAAGCAGGAGCTGAAGGTAAAGAAAAGTATTTTGCAAATGCAATTTGGAATCAATATGATGACGAAATAATTCAATATTTTTGCGAAAATGATTTTGTAGATTCAAATAAATATGTATGGGGTTTTAGAAACTATTTTCGTGATAATGGAAAATCAATTGAAGATATTTGCGCGAAAGTAAAAGCCATTACAGTTGGAAAACTGACTAATCCAATGATTCTGTCTTTAGTTACTCCGGATAAATATGATGCGGTTTGTGAAGCATTAAATCCGGATTTCAATTATAAAGATGAAATGGGAAATTCTTTGATTCATCTTGCATCAAAAAGTATAAATGAAAATTCTTTGGAATTAATAAAATATGCTGTAAAAAAAGGTGTTGGTATTAATTGTTTAAATAGTTCAAATCAAACAGCTTTGTTATTCGCAGCTACATATTACGGACCTTTAATTAATTGGGAAAATCCTGTTAATGAAAATGAAGAATCAGCAAAAATCAACTTTATCGGAGATATGCCTTATTATGGGAATGCAAGGGCAATTCAAAAAGCTCAAGTAGAAGTTGTAATGTTCTTGTTGGATAATAAGATAAACGTAAATCAAATAGATGATTTTGGATGGACGGTTTTACATTATGCGTCAGCAGCTTATCCTGAGGGATTGATCGAATTGTTAATATCTAAAGGGGCTGATAAAAATATAAAAACAAAATTCGGAAGAACCTATGCAGATATTTTAAATCTTAGAAAATAATAAATCACATAACATGTATTTCAAAGCAGGCGCACGGTCAAGCCGTGCGCTGTTTAAATGCGTAGTTATGGCGACAGTTCCCCTTCTTGCTTGGTAAGAGGAAAAAAATGAAAAAATATATAACATTAATTTTGTTTCCGTATTTTGCAATGATAAATATATTAGCTTTTTTGTTTTCTGGTTATTTGTCGGAACTTCCGAATCTTCTCAATTTATTAATTTGTTTTTTCTTTCTCGCCGCAAACATAATGGAATTATTTTTTGCCGTAAAATGTTTGATAAACATTGGAGTAGAAACTTTTAACAATAACTGTAATACCGATTTTATGAAAAATATACTTTATGTAAAATTTCTTCATGTACCGGCTTATATTTTTATTTTTGTTCTTGGGTTTGCAATGCTTACCCTTCCGCTTGGTTTTATTATTACCATATGTTGTTTTATTGCAGACTGTTGGAGTATATTTTTTACAGGCTTGCCGATGACATTTGCATTGATAGCAAAATATAGACAAAAAGAAATCTCTAAAAAAATTACCGTTATACATAGTATTTTGGCATTCATTTTTTGCTTAGACATAATTGACGGTGTTTATTTGAATAGAAAGCTGTAGTACGGCTTTACACTGTTTGGAAAAACTTTAATAATAGAAACGTAGCTTCTTAAAAAAGAATAGGAAATATTTTTGCGATAACAAAGGTTCAAAGCCGATACGCGGACAAGCCGCGTGCGGTACAAGCAAATGTTATAGGCGGACAGGCCGGAGGTCTGCTTGTTTGGATATAAAAAATGAATAATGAAGATAATTATAACGAACAGTATAGAGAATTTAAGATAAATGCAATCCATTCATGGATTGTATTCGGATTATTAATAGATATAGGTTTAGTTTTAAAAAAATTCTTTAATATTGAAGTTTACTTTAAATCAGCAGCATTACGAATACTAGTTTTTTTCATTATTCCTTTTATTATAGGTATTATAAAAGTTGTATATATTGATCCTTTTTTTGATAAAATAAGTGGTAAAATAAAATGGGGTTTTGTCTTTGTAGTTGTTGGAGTATTAATTTTTATGGGGGGATATTCAATTATATCGAATAAGATACCTAATTGAAAAAAAATTAAGAATATATTCTTATCGAGTCAAGCTCGATGAAAATATGAAATTGGACTTTAGGGTTTAAGCAAAAGAAGCGGTTGTAGGAAAAGAAGAATATTTCAGAAAGCAAGTTCAACTTGCTTTCTGAAATGGTATTAAACTTTAGGCAAAACAAGGCAGCCATAGAACACGACTTTGCGCCGCTGGGAGAAAAATGATTGTATTAAAACTTTTTAGTGGATTGTGTGCAGTATACTTTTTTATTACACTTATTCGGAGTTTGATCTTATGGAGTAATAGATACAAAACTTTCATTGATTTTTGTCGTTTGGAAGGCGATGCAGAAACTATGTCCTATATTGGGTATAAAGAATTTTATGGCGAAGAATACGGCTTACGAAAGTCTTATTCGCTTGGTGCGGCTCTAGAAAGGTTAAATTCGCAATACGAGAAAACCTGCAAAAAAGAGTATTTTGAATATGGTGAATATATCCGCATAAATAGATATAAAAGCATCTTATATGTAATTGTAATTTTTCTATGTATTATTGTTGTAACTGTACAGATGTAATAAATGAAAAATTAAAACACAAAATACCGTTTTTATAACCGACACGCGGACAAGCCGCGTGCAGTACAAGCGAATATTAGGCGGACACCCGTACCGGGGCGCTTATGGAGAAAAAATGAAAAAGTTCTTTTCAGTATTTTTTATTTTCAGTAATTTCTTTTTTTGTTTTGCCGAAGACTTTCATCATAAATATATATTTTATAAATTTGAACACGAAATAAGATTGCAAGCAATTATAACTAATTTATTTAATGAGCACAATAAGAAAATAAAAACGATAGAAACATATATTCCATACAACGAACAAATTTATATTTCAGAAGAAATTGATTATGAGTATATAAATAATCAAATTATTGAATTAAAAAATGGGAATAAAATACATTCTTATAAAATTAATAATGAGAATGAAATCATCGAAGAATATTTTTATACAGACAACGAAATAGATATTGTAAATACAGTCAAATATGAATATAAAAATAAAAGATTATCAAAAAAGAAATCCTTTATTTCCGAATACAATTATTTCTATAATAAAAATGGTGATTTAATTGAAATTGTAGATAATCAAAATAACAGAAAAGTATTTAAATATAAGAAAAAAAATAACCGTATAATTCAAGAACGACTAATTCAAAAGCAAGATGAGACGGAAGATATTCGATATATAAAAAATATCTTTTATAATAACAAAGGCCAAGTTATAAGGGAAGAGATCAATGAAAAGATTGATCGTATAACTTCGTCTGAATTTTTTAATAATCAAAATTATATAAAAATAATAATTTATGATTATTTATAAATATATAAAAATACATAACAAAGTTTTGAAGCTCGACAATGCATGTCTTCACTTGCGTTGCGGGGTAAAACAATGTTATGGCGCGACAGCTCCCCGGCTTGATTGGTAAGAGGAAAAAATGAAAAAAACAAGTATTTTGCTTTTGATATTTTTTATATTTCTTTTTCAACACTTGTCAGCTCAAAATTATATCACAGCAGGTTTGAATATTGATTTCGGTTTTAATTGTAATGAAGAAGTTATTAACGAAATCGGTATAATAATTCCAAAACCAGCCATGTATGTAGGATTTAATATCTTTAAGGAAGATACAAAAATCGGATTCCATTTTGACGGAAGTATAATTTTTTCACACAACGAAAAAGAATTATGTTTGGGATTTGCTTCATTGCTTGCACCTTCTTTTCTTTTACGCTTGGGAAATGAAAGCGGTTTCATAATTTCACCCGGATTTTCATTCGGTTTCCTTCTTGGGGGATCCTCACATGAAGAGACGAATATAAAAAGCACAATTGGTCTGGCTTATCTAGGAATAGGAAGTAATATTATATATTTTTTTAAGTCCGGATTCAGCATTGGCCTTAATTTAAATTATTACCCGTTAACGTTTGTGCATCATTCCAATAAAAAAAATAATATGTCAAAAAAATTTGAAAAAACAGAAACCGGTTTTTCAATCGGAATAACTATCGGTTATACAAATTGGTTTTAAATAATGATTTACATCAACAGGAGACGCTCGCGATTTCTGCGCGGGGAACTTCGCGCTCCGCGCTCGTTGCAAGTCCCGCACTGCTCGAAATCGCTCTTGTAAGTCGGAAGTTGAAAAACGGCTGCAGCATTTTTCTTTTATCCGTGCGGAGGCTTTCATATCTCATCCTTTCAGATACAATAAAAAGATATGAAAGCCGACTGCGATTCCTTATGAGGACACACGGAGTAACGCTTGCGTTGCTCCGTGTGATAGGAGACGCTCGCAAATCCTCCGCACTGCTCGGATTTGCTCGCTCTTGCCCGGAGGGGGACTTGAACCCCCATGAGCGTGAACTCACTAGTACCTGAAACTAGCGTGTCTGCCAATTCCACCATCCGGGCGACGTTCCGTTATAATAGCAAAATATCTGTGCCGCGTCAATTCATTTGCTTTTTTCCGATCGATCTTTTCCGAGCGCTGCGATTTTTTGCAGCGTCTGCCCCGCGTATACTCTCACTTTCGGGTCGTACTGCGGGTAGAGGAGGCGGGCGAGTATGTCTTTACCGTGCCGGTAAAAAGCGGGCCGTCCCATAAAGCGGCATATCGAAAAGACGGTGTCGCAAAGGATTTGCAATAGCCTCGTATTTTGAGAGGGAATCGAGCGGAACGCTTTGTCGAGCGAATCGAGCATGCTGCCTGCAGGATCGTATGCGCATTCTCCTGCCTGTGCGATGAGCGTGGGTAAATGTACGCCGACTCCTTCGGCTTCGATGAGGCGCGCGATGATTTCGCTTTCGGTGCTTGTCCCGTAGCGGGAAAGCTGTTTAAACATTGCATCGGTGCCGGCAACGTCTTCGATAAAAACCGAACGCTTTGTGCGGGCAGCCGTCTGCGCGCTTGTACGCGCCGAACGGTATGCTTCGCATGCGCTTTTCAATTCCGCCGCCCACGCTTTTTCGAGCGGACCGTACATGCCGCTCTCGAGCGCCGAGCGCCGTTCGGTTCCGGTCAATCCCGTATCGAGCTTTCCTTCGATTTCATACATATCGTAGAGCGGAGTTTCCGTTGTAAAAAAAGCATTGTAATTTCCGCGTTCCTGTCTTTGCAGTTGTTCTCCTCCGACGTTTTGTACGACGCGGAAACCCGCGATCGTCCACGATTTTTTGCACATGATGAGGTAGCCGCTTTCGGTATATAAAAGATAATTCCACGGATCGGACGAACCGTTCATTGCGGGCAGATGCACGTTCCATACGGTGCTTTCGCGTTCTGTGCAAAAGACCGCGCTGTTTCGATCTGCGAAGGCCATGCCGCGCAAAAAAGGCTGTACGTATGAAATATGCGAAACGTCGATGTCCGAAACGCGGTAATGCGTTGACGCTTCTCCGTCGGACAATTTGTAAAACGTGACGGCGGCATCTTCTCCTGCCGCCTGCACGAGCGCGGCCCGCGTCGACGAATAAGGAATAAAAAAACTGCCGTCGTTTGCGGGAAGCGGAAGGGAGCCTTCGGTTCGGGAAAGAGCCCACTTTGTCGAGGTTTTGTTTTTGCCGTCGAGTGCGCAAAGTCCCGCACCTCCGGATTTCAGCGTAACGAGGATGCCGCCTTCGGGAGACGAAACGCAGGATGCGACGATCCCGGTAAAGGCGAATTTTTCGATGATTTCCCCGAACGGCGATATGCGCAGCGCCGCCGTTTTTCCGTTATCGGGTTTTACGAGCAGGACGACGACGCTCCCGTCGGGGAGTTCCTGTATCGGATGTATATCCTGCTCCTCGGTTCGGATGTGCCATTTGCACACGCCCTTGATTCCGTAGCATGCGATGTCGGTTTTTCCTCGCACGAAGATGCGCGCATCGCGCCCGATAAACGGAGCACCTGCAAGCGTAAAGGGCACTCGAGCCGACCACAGCGGTAGTCCTTCGGGATTTAAAAGCGTAAGCGTATTGCCGCGGAAAACGGTCAGTAAAAAATCGCCGTCAAGAACGGTGAGGTAAGGAGCGATCCTGCCTCCGAGTTCCTTTTGCCAGAGGACGGTGCCGTCGTCGGAAGCGGCGTACACCGTGCGTCCGTCGGTGAGGACTGCAAAACCGTAGGACGTTGCCTGCGGGGGCGCGATGATTTTTCCGTTGAGCGTAAGCGACCAGTTCGGCTCTTCGGTCGCAAAATCGCGCCGGGCTGCCGCATCGGTTTGCGAAAAAAGTACATTTCCCATTGAAAGTATTAAAAAGATTGTTAAGTTGTATAAAAATTTAGACGTTTTTTGCATTCTGTCTACCTTATTTGATTCGTTTTTCAAAGATTGCCAAACTTTCGATATGGCACGTATTCGGATAAAAATCGAGCAGTGAAAGAGAGGCGAGGCTGTAACCCGAACGGATGAGTTTTGCCGCATCCCGCGCGTGGGTTACGGGATCGCACGAAAGAGAGCGTATGTGCGGAATACCGCTTTTGCAAAGCCACTCGCACACTTCTTTTTCCATTCCGCTCCTCGGCGGATCGGCGACGGCGGCGTCGAAAAGCGGTGCCGTTTTTGCAAAATCGCGTACCCACGTTTTTCCGCTTAAACCCAAGCTTGCGTGCCGTTTTTCCGCCATATTTTGTTCGGCAAAAACGAGGGCGTCGCGGTTGTGTTCGACGAGCGTTACGTGTTCGAAAGTATCCGCAAGAAACACGGAAAAGGTACCGCATCCTGCATACAAATCGAGTACGTTTTTACCCGAAAGAGAAGTGCATACTTTTTCGATCGCGCGCTCAAGCACGTCCGTATTCGATTGAAAAAATCCCCTCACGTCAAAGCCGATTTCTTTTCCGCCGATCGCGATTTTTACCGCCGTATCGGGAGACGAGAGCATTCCCGAAAAGCGCTTCGGAGGCGTTTTGATTTTTTTCCCGTGTACGTTTTGCGCCGCGGTTTTTACGGCTTCTTCCGTGCTTTCCGATTTCGAGCATTGAGCCGAAACGATTTTTTTACCGTTCGCCTCCGATCCTACGAGCTTTTTATCCCCGAATATGCGAAGAAGACCGTGCGGACGATTTTCGAAAGCCGTTTCGGAAAACCATGCGTTCACTTCATCCGTTGCGACGGCGCATCGCGTTACGGGCACTATCGATTTTCCGTCGCGCGCGACAAGCCCGCCGTCGTGCAGCAAAAACCGTGCGCGATAGCCCGAACTTTTTCCCGCAATCACATCGATTTCCGGTACATCGATTCCCGCACGTGAAAAACAGTCGGCGAGTACCGATTTTCGAAGCGAGAGCTGATATGCATCGTCTATATGCATCATATTGCAGCCGCCGCATATTCCGTAATACGGACACTCCGGGATTTGTCTGTGAGGCGAAGGCGCGCAAACGCTCACGATCCGCGCTTTATCGTAATCGCGTTTTGAAGAGATGATTTCGATGTCGAGCGTTTCGCCCGGAATCGCATAGGGGATAAAAACCGCTTTTCCGTTTACCCGCGCAATGCAGTCGCCTCCGAACGTAAGCTTTTCCGCCGTAACGGTTATAGACATAGTGTATAATGATAGCGCGAAACGCAGCCCTTTTCAACGAGGCGAGAGGGTCGTATCGCCAGCCGAAAACACACTCGGTTTTCAAAAGCGCTCTTTTCACCTCATACCGCATTCCGTTATAATAACATCATGCAAATGCGGCAATTTTTTCAAACGATGAGCGACGGCGAAGAAGTTTTCGTCGTGCGGTGGATTCCGGACGGTGAAGTAAAAGGAATCGTACAGCTTTCTCACGGCATGGTCGAACATGCTCGGCGATACGAGAGGCTCGGCACCGTGCTTGCGGAAAACGGTTTTGTGCTGAACGCTCACGATGTGCGCGGACACGGAAAAACCGCCGAGCGCGCCGAAGAAAAACATACCGGCATGTTCGGACTTCTTGCGGATAAAAACGGATTCGAGCGCGTCACGGAAGACGTGCGCGAAGCGCTCGAAAAAGCGAAAGCCGACTTTCCGGGCAAAAAGGCGGTGCTGCTAGGGCACTCTTTCGGCTCCTTTGTCGCGCAGTCTTTTATCGAAACCTATGCCCGCCTCATCGACGGTTGCATTTTATGCGGTACGGCCGGTCCCGCCTTTTCTCTTGTCGCTTTGGGCAATATCGTTGCGCGCGTGATCGCGTTTTTCAAAGGAAAAAAACGCGCGTCCCCGTTTTTAAAACAGATGGCCTTCGGCGCATATACGAAAAAAATTCCCGATTCGGTAAACGGGCAGGAGTGGCTTTCACGCGATAAAGACGCCGTCGCGCGTTACATCGCCGATCCGTACTGCGGTTTCAATCCGACGGCGAGCTTTTACTGCGATTTGACGTACGGCCTTATAAAAATCCACAAAAGGTCGAATATACGAAAGATCCCGTCCGATTTACCGATTTTAATAATCTACGGCACTGCCGATCCCGTCGGCGGCTACGGCAAAACGGTAGAAAAACTCTGTGCGATCTATCGGAAAAATGGCGTAAAAAATCTCACCGTCAAAAAATACGACGGCGCGAGGCATGAGCTTTTCAACGAAATCAATAAAGCCGAAGTCGAAGGCGACGTGCTTTCGTGGCTCGCCTCGCTGTAGTATTTCATATTAAAATCATTACACGATCGGAGGCGACGTATTGACGCGGGAATGCGCATTCCTTATTATTAATTTATTGTGCTTATTCGCTATGGAACGGACGAACGGGGCAAACCCGTCAAAAAGGCTCTCATCTACACAAAACTTGAACACGGCATTGCAAAAGATAAAATCGACGCCGACGCGCTCAAGATAATCGAACGGCTGCGCGGTGCCGGTTTCAGCGCGTACATCGTCGGAGGGGCGGTGCGCGATTTGATCGTCGGAAACGTTCCGAAAGATTTCGATATCGTCACCGATGCAACGCCGAACCGTATCAAAAAAATATTCAGAAATGCGCGCATTATCGGGCGCCGTTTCCGGCTCGTGCATGTCATATTCGGATCGAAAATTTTTGAAGTAAGCACTTTCCGGTCGACTGTCGACGGTTCCGTCGGAAACGAATTCGGTTCTATGGACGAAGACGTAAAGCGGCGCGATTTTACGCTCAACGCGCTGTACTACGATCCCGTAAAAGAGCAGGTTGTCGATTACGTCGGCGGCATGCGTGACATCAAAAAACACGTACTTCGTCCGGTCATCGCGCTTGACCGCATCTTCGTCGAAGATCCGGTGCGTATGCTGCGCGCGGTAAAGTATTCGGCGATGACGGGAGCACGCATGCCTTTTTCGCTTCGATATAAAATCCGAAAAAATGCAAATCTTCTCGAAACGGTGTCGGCGTCCCGCTTGACCGAAGAGCTTTTAAAAATCATCAACAGCGGCCGCGCCTGTGATATCGTGCGTGAAGCGCTCGAAACCGACTTGTATATGTATTTGCAGCCCGCGGCGGCTTCTCTCATGTATGAGAGCAAAGATTTTGAAAGCTCGTATATGAAACATTTGCAAGCGCTCGACGAGTTGAACGCATCCGACGGCGGCGCTCGGCTCGGAAAAAAGCTCGTATTTATCGTACAGGATTTTATCGAAACGCTCACCGATTGGAAAAAAGAAGTCGCCTTTCGCACACCTTCGAGCGAGCTTTATATGCGGACGTGGAGCGAATGCAGAAAGTACGTGCTTCCGATGAACCCGCAGCGAACGGAACTCGAATTCGCCGTACGCTCGGTGCTGCAAACGCTCGGCGTTTCAGTCCGCTCTTCAAAAAAACGGCGAAAGCCGGTCGGACACGCAGACAATCAATAGAATCTTGATTTTTATTCGTGTTGATTAATTAATAAAACTGAAAATGAAAATATCGCTTACGCCCGCGTGGAGCGGCGCCGAAGGCGGACGCCGGAGCGAGAAGAGCGAGATGCGCGGCCGAGCGTGAGCGAGATGCGGAAGGCGGGATGGCAAAAAAGTGCCGTCCGAAA
The DNA here is from genome assembly GCA_000413015.1 of Treponema socranskii subsp. paredis ATCC 35535. GTDB lineage: Bacteria > Spirochaetota > Spirochaetia > Treponematales > Treponemataceae > Treponema_D > Treponema_D paredis. The sequence goes on along the minus strand of KE332515.1, from coordinate 461,071 downwards.
ACGTCAAAGATAAAATCGGAAAATTATTAATTTTTTTAAAACAAATTTCCGGCAGCCTTACACAGACGCGCGTTCGGTTACTTTGTCGATGATGATATTCGCTTCTTCGATAAAAGTGCCGGTCGTGCTTTCGACGGCATCTATGATCGATTTTTGCAGTCCGTCGACGCGTTTTGTAAGCGGAGTGCCCGATGCGGACTGGGCGTCCGAAGGAATGTCGATCGTGATCGTGAGTTTGTAGCCGCGGTTGTCCGCCGCAATCGAAATCTTTTTAACGACGATGGCTCCGTCGCAGCCTGATATGCACGAAACGGTAAGTTTTACGATCGCGGCTTCGGAAACGTGCAGGCGGTTTTGCTTTGAAAATTCCGGCTGTACGATCGATTTTTCGACGACTTTATTTTCTTTTCGGATAAGCGACAGGGGATTGAGGCGGTGAAAGCGGAAGCGGATGCCCCCTGAAAATATTTTCGGATCGAGCTTCCGCACTTCCGCCGCGGCCACGGGGATAACGTGTTTGCCTTCGATTTGGCGCGACTTTACGGCGAGCGCGATTTCGTCTTCGGTCGAAATGTCTTCGATGCGGATTATCTTCGACGGCGGTGGCAGCTGCAATCGGGAGGCGATACGCATAACCATTTTTTCGGAGGTGCCGAGTATGAGGATGCGTTTGATGTGGTAGCGTTTGATTTTTCGCGCGATTTCGTCGCGGTGTTCTTTGTCGTCGAAAAGTGCGACGCGGACGGCACCCAAAAACGACTGTTCGCTTTTTGCCGAATGCCCCGCAAGAATTTTATCAGCTTGGATGAGCAGACCGTCGTCGATGATGGCGCGAAGCCGAAAACGGGCGGCGACAAGTTTTGCCTTATAGCTTTTGCCGGTGCCGCTTCCGCCGACGAGCGCGTATACGGTATCCGGTTTGAACGGCTGAATCAATTCGCTTACGACATTACGAAATATCCGCACTGCTTTGCCTTACATCCTTAATTTATAAGTATAAAGGACTTCCGCCAATTGGGCAATATTTTATCGTTGAACGATTCGAAAGCGGCAGGCAGCGTTGAGGTGAGAACGGGGGGAAGTCCGACGGGATTTTCTCCGACTCGCACTTCGTATGCGTGAAGAAAAAAATCTTGGACTTCATCGATGCGGCTTCCTCCGTACGCCGTATCGCCCAAAAGCGGAAAACCGTGAAACGCGGACTGGGCGCGGATTTGATGCATGCGTCCCGTTTCGATTTCGTATTCGGCGAGCGTTACGCTTCGTCCCTTGTACGATGCGCGGCAAAGGGGCTTCGCTTTTGTGATTGCGCGTTTTGCGCCGTGTATTGCGGCGCAGACGTCCTTTGCCGAAACGGAGGCGCCTGCCGCATTGCAATCCCGCGTGCCGGCCGCTCCGCTTGCGCGGTTTTGTACGTTGTCCGTGCCGGCCGTACTTCCTGAAACGACGCGCACGGTATAAAAGAGCGCTTTTGGCTCATCGTTTTTTTTAATAAAATTTTCCCACACGCATTCGCTTTCCATAGCGCCTTCGGCGAGCGCGACGTATTTTTTTCGTATGCGATGCGCTTTCAGCTCTCTCGAAAACCACGCAGCTCCTTCAAGGCTCCAAGAAAAAAAGAGGATGCCGGTCGTATTTCTGTCGAGGCGGTGAAGGGGACCCGCGGCAAAAGAGAGCGAGCGTTTTTCTTTCGGTACGGATGCCTCGTAATAGGCGGCGATTTTTTCGGCAATCGAATTTTTCCCCTGAACCGGAATTCCGTACGGTTTGTCGATGACGAGAAAATGTTCGTTTGCAAAAACGACGGTGCAGGGCAGGGATGCTGCTTTGTGCGTTTGTCGATTTTCGATCGGGTCATTTTCGCTGTCGGAGGATTTTTCGTTTTGCAGTAAAAACGATGCGATCGATACGACGTCTCCGCTTTCGATGCGCGCATCGGGTTTTACGCGTCGAGCGTTGACGAGGATGAGTCCTTTGCGGAGAGCTCCGTACACGGAAGAAAGGTTTGCACCGTGTAAAAAGCGGCGGAGCACTTTGTCGACCCGTCTTCCGCCGTCGTCGCTTCCCGCAGCAAAATCCGTAAAATCCATAGCGACAGTATAGCTTACATCTTTGCGATGTGCTATATTCGAGCAATGAACGAACGCGATGAAATACAATATGCCGACGAGAGCGGCACCTACGAAGCTTCTCTCGCCAAAAGCCGGGAAATCGAAAAAGACATTCAACTCAATCCGAAAAAATACCGCGTACTCACGGGCGACCGTCCGACAGGAAGGCTGCACATCGGGCACTATTTCGGCTCGCTTCAAAACCGCGTGAGGCTGCAAAACCTCGGCGTTCCGACCATGGTGCTGATCGCCGATTATCAAGTGCTCACCGATCACGACGCTTTCCGCGAAATCAGCCAAAATACGAAACAGCTCGTCATCGATTATCTTGCGGCGGGGATCAAACCGGGAAAAGACGTCGTCATCTATCCGCACAGCTATGTACCCGAATGCAATCAGCTCATGCTGCCGTTTTTGACGCTCGTGTCGAACGCGGAGCTTATGCGGAATCCGACAGTCAAAGAGGAAATACAGTCCGCCGGTATAAAAAACGTAAACGCCGGCATGTACACCTATCCCGTGCATCAGGCATGCGATATCCTTTTTTGCAAAGCGAACGTCGTTCCCGTCGGAAAGGATCAGCTTCCGCACCTCGAAATGACGCGCACGATCGCGCGGCGCTTTAACGACCGCTTTGCGAAAGAAGCTCCCGTGTTCCCCGAACCCTATGCGCTCCTTTCCAAAACGCCGAACATCAAAGGGCTTGACGGCAGCCAAAAGATGAGCAAAAGTCGCGGCAACGCGATCATGCTGTGCGCGAGCGAAGATGAAACGGCAGCTTTGATACAAAAAGCAAAAACCGACGGCGAGCGGCGGATCACCTACGATCCGGTAAATCGTCCCGAAGTGGCGAATCTTTTACAGCTTATTTCGCTGTGTACGGACGAAGCCCCCGAATCGATTGCCGAGCGCATCGGAGACGGCGGCGGAAAAATGCTAAAAAGCCTGCTTGCCGAAAGCCTCAACGAAAAGCTCCGCCCGCTCCGCACCGAGCGGAAAAAACTCGAAAAGGACGAAGCGTATATCAAAAGCGTCCTCACCGACGGCATACGAAGCGCGCGCGCCGTTGCGGAACAAACGCTCGACGAAGTGCGGACGGTCATGAACATGGCGATATAGGGAAAGTATGAACATCATTTCGTGGAACGTAAACGGTATCCGAGCCGTTGAAAAAAAAGGATTTGTCGACTGGCTCGCCTCTTGCGGTGCCGATATCGTGTGCATTCAGGAAACGAAAGCCAAACCCGAACAGCTTTCATCCGCTCTTTTGCAGCCCGGCACCTACACGTCCTTTTTCGCATCGGCACAAAAGGCGGGCTACAGCGGCACGGCGCTTTATACGAAAAAAACGCCCGACAAAGTCGAATACCTCGGAGACGCCGCTTACGACGCGGAAGGAAGGGTCGTGAGCGCATATTTCGGAAAACTCGTCGTCATAAGCGCGTATTTTCCGAACAGTCAAGACGGCGGCAAACGGCTCGAATACAAGCTCGGCTTTTGCGCTTCGATTTTAAAATATCTCGATACGCTCGTCAAAAAAGGTTTCGACGTCGTGCTGTGCGGCGACTACAATATCGCGCATAAACCGATCGATTTGGCAAATCCTAAAGCGAACGAAGGCAATGCGGGCTATCTTCCCGAAGAGCGGGCGTGGATGGACGAATTTACATCAAGCGGCTATACGGATACGTTCCGAATGTTTTGCGCGGAACCCGAACGGTATACGTGGTGGAGTTACCGCTTTCACGCGAGGGAAAAAAATATCGGATGGAGAATCGATTACCAGTGCGTAAACGAAAGCTTTGCGCCTCGCGTAATATCGAGCGAAATTTTGAGCGGCGTTACGGGAAGCGATCACTGCCCGATACGGCTTACAGCTGATGCGTAACGCCGCCGCACATTCAAAGCTTAGAATGTGCGGCACGTTTCGGCGGTTTTATTTTTTCAAAGCCGCGGCATCGCCGCCTGCAGCTTTGACCGCTTTTTCAACGGCTTCAAGGATCGCGCGGGACGTATTCGTTGCTCCCGAAACGGCGTCGACGGCGAGCGTTTGTTTTTTTACGATCGCTTCGGGAATCTTTGCGAACGCGGGATCGGAAAGACCGGGCGTTTCTTTGTGCGAAACGACTTTAATGCTTTTGATCGCATTTTTTGAAAAGGTTACTTCGAGCGTTATATCTCCGTTGTTACCCTTCGCCGTTCCTTTGTACGTTCCCGCTTTGTACGAAACACCTTTACCGCTTGCATACAGCGAAAACATTCCGATCACGGCAGCTGCCGCAATTACACACAGCTTTTTCATAAAATTAAGCCTCCTGGTATTTTATACCTTTCGATATTTGCTTCGGATGATAAACGATATTTGAAAAAATCTCCAGATGCCATTGCCTCACATATCCTCGTTTTCATTCGGGTTTTCACGCTTCGAGATTTCGTCCGCACGGGCGATAAGCTTTTTTGCCGTATCGATTTCAGCCGGAAAAGGATATTTTTTCGAAATCTTTTCCAAGCGAGCCTTTATGCGGGAAGCTTCGTGAACGTCTTTTTCTACGAGGAGCGTATATGCGTATTCGCTCTGTATGGCCGAAGGCATATTTTTAATTCGTTTCATAAAATCGATTTGCGTTTGCGTTATTAATTTTTTCAATGTGCCGGCATCCCGTTCGCCGATCGCCTCATAATAGATGCGCATACAAGTCAATAAGCCTTTGGCAGTGCCTGAAAGAGCGTGATTTTCCGAAAGCTCTTTTTCGATGAGAGCGCATACTTCTTTCGGCTCGCTCTCGGTTTCTGCCCGTGCAAGGAGGCGCACCGCACGTATCGATGCGGCATAGACGCTCTGCGTATCGTCGGTTTCATTAAACCATTCGGAAGGGATGTCTTCGAATTTTACGCCCCGGTACTGCGCCGCGCTTATTTTTTCGCAAATCCAAAACGATTTCCGTATATTTTTATGTTTTAATAAATCGAACAATTGCTTTCCGTCGGTATTGAGAAATTTCGTCTTTATCGGCAAAATCGAAACGATTGCAAGATATGCATTGACGAAAGCGAAAAGCAAAAATGAGTGGGGAAAAAACAATATGCCGCTGCCGATGTCGAATGCAAAGGCGAAGATGCAGATGAGCGCGAAAAATACGTTGCATAAAACGCCGCCTGAAAGATAGAGCGCAAAGGGGAAGCTTCCGTCTTTCATATCGGGCACTTCCATAGCGCAAAAGCCGAGCGCTCCCGGAAGTTTATAGACAAAGCGCCGCATGCGTCCGTCCCGCCGCAAAAAAAGATGATGGGCGAAACCGATTGCAGCGAATTTATAACCCGTCAAAAGACCGAAAATCAAATGCCCGAATTCGTGAACGATTACCGCAGAGGCAATCGAAATATACCATGCAGCACCCAGTAAAACGATCGTCGCTACGGTCGTAAAAAAAGCGGAAAGGGAAAATCCGAATTTATGTATCGACGCAAATAAAATGATGCCGAGACATAAAGCGACATACGTTATAAAAAACATTTTCGGAAATCTGCGGCTTTTCATTTTGTCTCCGTATCGGTTTTTCGATATATATTCCGTGCGATCGCCAAAAGCTTTTCTTTCGTGTTTTCTTTCGGATCGTCGAGTACGGTGTCGAAGAGTTCTTTGAGCACGTGCCCCATCTCTTTTCCCCGAGGTATTCCGGCTTGTGCAAGATCATCTCCGCTTACCGCCAAATCCTTGAGCGAAAGCGCCGAATTTTCTTTTTGCACGGCTTCGATCCGCTTTTTCAGTTCGACGAGATTTTTTCCGACAGCGCTGTCGTGCAGCCGGACGGGTTCCTTCTTCATGCCGTAAATATCGGCAATGCGCAAATCGAAGAGGTCGTCGATACACTCCGTTCCCGTGCGCACGATAAAGCGGCGGACGGCTGCATCGCTCCATGCGCTTTCATAGTGGAACATGTGTTCGGCTACGAGATGCGAAACCGAAGCGACGGTTTTTGCCGGAAAGCGAAGGCGCGTGAGGATTTTTTTCGTCATGTCGGCGCCTGTCCGCTCGTGGTTGTCAAACGTTATCGTTTCGATGCCGTTTGACGCGAGTACACGCTTTGTTTTCGGCTTTCCGATATCGTGGAAGAGGGCTGCAAGGCGTACGGCAAGATTATCTTTCGGTGCGCCGTCGCAGGCGTAAAAGAGGTGGTCGAGCACGTCGAAGTCGTGAAAGCCCCATGCATCGGATTGGAGACAACCCCGTCCTTCGAGGAGTTCGGGGATAAAAAAAGCGAGTATACCCGTTTCTTCGAGCATTTTCAGCGCGACCGAGGGTTCGTCGGAAGCCAGCATTTTGATGAATTCGTCACGAAAGCGTTCGATCGAAATTTTTTTGACGACGGCAAGCGTTTTCTCCTCGAAAATATCCGAATATGTATATTTTTCTATACGAAATTTCAATTGAGAAGCGAATCTGATCGCGCGGACGGGGCGGAGTCCGTCTTCGCCGAAGCGCTCATGCGGATTTCCGACTGCACGGATGAGTTTTTCTTTGATGTCGCCTCTGCCCGAAAACGGATCGACGAGTTTTCCGTCTGCGAGGTCGACGGCGACCGCGTTCATCGTAAAGTCCCGCCGCGAAAGGTCGTCTTCGATCGACGCCGCATAGGCAACGCTGTCGGGATGCCGTCCGTCCGAATAGCCCGATTCGGTGCGGAACGTCGTCGTTTCGATGTGGCATCCCATGAGGTGTACGGTTACCGTTCCGTGCGCGATCCCCGTCGGAATGACGCGGTGAAAGAGACGCATGACGTCTTCTGGCTTTGCGTCGGTTGCGACATCGTAATCGTGCGGGGGGATGCCCATGAGCATATCGCGTACGGCGCCTCCGACGAGATAGGAGTGGAAACCGCCGCGGGAAAAAATCTCGTGCATTTTTTTGAGGACGGGGGGAATTTTTATATTTTTTGCGCTACTATACATGTATGAGCGATTATAAATTTTCCGAGCGGAAAAAGTCTATACGCTGCACGATTTTTACCGGAGGCGATGCCCCGGAGCCCGAAGCGGCCGAATCGTATTTTGTCTCCCATGCGCCCGACATCATCATCGCTGCGGATTCGGGACTCGATACGCTCAAGCGTTATGCGGACGCGTTCAAAAACGGCGAAGCGGCGCACATCGATTTGACGCCCGATTTTATCGTCGGGGACTTCGACAGCATTTCCGATGTAAAGCTTATCGATATGTACGGACGGAGCGATGATGAAAGTCCGCAGCTCGGAGAAAAACGGGGAGAGGTGCGCATTGAACGCTTTTCTTGCGACAAAGATTTTACCGACACGGAACTCGCTTTGGATGCGGCGTTCCGTGAAGCTTCTTTACAAAATGCAATTCCGTTTATCACGCTCATCGGCGGCGGGGGCGGCAGGCTCGACCACCTTTTGGCGATATGCGATTCGTTTTGTTCTCCGCAGCATGCCGACCTATGGCTCCTTCCGAACGAAGCCGTCCGGCTGCTCAAAAGCGGAACTGCTTGCGACATCTCCGATTTAAAACGGGGTGACATCGTTTCCGTCGCCCGCACGGCCTTTTCCCGAACCGAAGGAAAGCTCATATCGCACGGTCTTTTTTGGGAAAACTTTCGAAGAGAGGGTATGCCGAGCATCACTAACCGCATTTCGGAAAATTATTTTACGGAGCGAAAGCCCGTGACGCTTACCGCATGCGAAGCGGATTTTTTGCTCATCCTGCCATTGTCCGCATCGGTTACATTCCGTCCGCAAGAAAATCGATGAGGCGGGATGCGAACATGCATACAAAACCGAAAGCCGCCGTAAAAAGCATAAATGCCGCCGATACGATATAGAGAGGGCGGCGGGAGGTATCTTTTTTGAGCGCATAGAAAAGCGAAACGGCAAAGCCCCAAACTGAAAAAATGAGGAGTATAATAGCCGCGAGAGAAGCTGCGCTTAAAATAATATATTGATTTTCGTCGAGAAAATTTTGATAATTTCCGATCGCATAAAAAACAAGAAGTGAAAACAAAAAGAGGGCGAAAAATAAAACCGTGCGCATGACGAGCCTGTATAAAACGGGTTTCGAATCGTCCTTTTCAATTTCTTTGCCGCCCATCGCCCCACCTTGCAGTTATCGTAAAAAAGATTATAATTTTAAGTATACAGCAAATACCTACGTAGAGGAAGTATGAAAAAGGTTATCGCAATATTTTTTATTTTACTTGTTTCAGCGGGCGTCGTGTTCTATTTCGGATGGACGCAATTCAAAGTCGGAGCGGGCGAATGCGGCGTGCTCATATCGAAGACGAGCGGCGTCAACAGCGAACCCGTTTTGCCGGGCAAATTTTCATGGCATTGGGAAAGCCTGCTTCCGACAAACGCGGTACTCCGCGTATTCAGCTTAAAGCCGCGCACGGTAACGAAAACCGTATCGGGTTCTCTCCCTTCGGCTGATGTGTACAGTACCGCTTTTCAATCGGCTCCCGATTTTTCATATCGATTCGATTTTATCTGTACGGCGCGCGTTACGCCTGAAAACATCATCGCCCTCGTAAGAAACGGTATCGTCACCGATGCCGAAAGCCTCGATGCATATCTCGATTCTTCGTGCACGGCCCTTGCGGGAAAAGCGGCGTCGTATATTTTAATAAAATCCTCCGACAATACCGACTTCCAGCCCGAAACCGTTATGTCGGAAGAGCTCCTTGAAGGAGTTCGCGCAGCGGCCGATTATCCGAATATCGTCTTTGACAATTTTGCCGTTCTTTCGTCAAAACTGCCCGACCGCACATTGTATAACAGCGCGCGCGATGCGTATATCGAAGCGCAGCACATACAGCAGGTACGTACGGAAGCGCGGAACAGGGACGTATCCGAACTTTTAAAAACCTATCCCGAATTGCAGGGAAGTTTTTCGGGTACCGGAAAAAGCGGCCGATGACAAAGCGTCTCTTCGGTTTACGCGGAGCTTCAGGCGCGGAAAATACGGCCGAATCGATTACGAAAGGGGTGTGCGATATGTGCACATCTCTTTTTAAACTTAACAATATCGCACCGGAAGACGTCGTATCGATACAGTTTACGATGACCGAAGATCTGGACGCAAAAAATCCCGCTTCCGCGCTCAGATGCGGACAAAACGAAATCGACGTTTCCGCCTGCGCGCTTTTTTGCAGTCAGGAAGCCTCCGTCCGCGGCATGGCGAAGGGTATGATCCGCGCTCTCGTTACCGCGTACATGGACGAGGGCGCCTCCGTCCGCCACGTATACATAAACGGAGCGGAAACGCTGCGCCCCGATTTTGCAGGTGAATAAACGCATCGCATAAATCTCCGCGGTAAAAAGCCGTATCAAAGGATGATGCAAAATTCCCGAAGATGTGATAAAGTAATCATAATAAAACGGGGGTAAAAATGTCGTACGAAACGGTTATCGAGCAGGTAAAAAAACTGCCTGAAGAGTTTCTGATATCGGTTTCGGCTTTTATAAAGCTGCTTGAAACGGAGCAAGGCGAAGTTTTTGTAGAGCATACGAAATCGAAAAATAAACAGGCATTTTTCTCATTAGCGGGGAAAATACATCTTGACCGCAATTCCGTTATAAAATTTCGCGAAACGAGTATTTTATGATTTTGGTCGATACGAATATTATCATCGATTTTTGGGACAAACCGACGATCGAAGTCGAAAAGATTTTTGCCGAAAATCCTGTAGCTGTTTGCGGCGTCATCAAGGCGGAACTTTTGCGCGGCAGTAACTCGAATTATGAATTTTCGCAAATGGAAAAAGCGCTGGATGATTTTGCCTATCTTAATTTTGCTGAAAATGATTGGCTCAATCTTGCAAAACAGTTTATCGTATTGAAAAAGAAAGGTCTTGTTGTTCCGTTTCAAGACGGTGTCATTGCATATCTTGCTATAAAAAACAACTGTGAAGTGTGGACCGACGATAAGCATTTTAAACTCATGCAGTCCGCGCTTCCCGATTTGAAATTGTATACGGCAGCCGTATGATTTTAAAAAAACTACTTGACGAGATTTATATTATTATATACTATGTACCGACCTGCAGCGCCGATTTAGCTCAGCTGGTAGCAGCGCGTGATTTGTAATCTCGAGGTCCAGGGTTCGAATCCCTGAGTCGGCTTTTTGGGGAGTTTCCAGAGTGGTCAAATGGGACAGACTGTAAATCTGCTGGCTATGCCTTCGTAGGTTCGAATCCTTCACTCCCCATTGCAAAAAGCCCGTTGCCTGTAACGGGCTTTTTCTTTATACTGATACTATGCCGGCTTTTTTTGACGACGGTCTTCATTTTGAGTGTAACCGATGTTCCCGCTGTTGCAGAATCGAACCGGGCTTTGTTTTTCTCTCGCAAAGCGATTTGACGGATCTGTGCCGATGGTTTAATCTGTCCGAAGATGAATTTATTAAAACCTATTGCCGTCTTGTTCCTCAATATGACGATGAATACCTTTTATGCTTAAAAGATACGGAAAACTACGACTGCATTTTGTGGAAAGACGGCTGCACCGCTTACGGCGCGAGGCCGGTGCAGTGCAGAACATATCCCTTTTGGACGGGATTTTTGACGGACAAAGAATCCTGGGAAAAAGAGGGAGATGCGTGTCCCGGCATAAACCGCGGAAAGCTTTGGACGAAAGAGGCCATAAACGCATCACGCGCCGCGTACGAAAATAACGAACCGATCAAATTCAAGCGCGGAGGGAAGTGCAGATGAAGGTATATTTTTGGGGAGTGAGGGGTTCCGTTCCGACGCCTCTTACGCCTCGGCAGATTCAGGCAAAAATAACCGCAGTCGTCCAGCGCATTACGCAAAAAGACATCGCATCGGAAGACGCCCGCGAACGATTTATCGCTTCGCTTCCCGACTGGCTGTACGGCACGACGGGAGGCAATACGCCCTGCGTTGAAATAAAAAGTGCAAACGGTACGGAGATCGTGCTCGATGCGGGTTCGGGTTTGCGCGTACTCGGAAAAAACGGCACAAAACCCGCCGACAATCATTATAATCTGCTTTTATCGCATTTTCACTGGGATCATCTGCAGGGATTTCCGTTTTTCGACGCGATCTACGATCCTTCGGTCAAAATCGATATCTATTCCGCCTTTCCCGCAGCTGATCGTATCCTCGCTTCTCAAATGTCGCGTCCGTATTTTCCGGCGCCCTTTGACGTATGTGCAAAGCGGCTCACCTTTCACACGGTAAAAGCGGGCGAACCGTTCAGCGTCGGAGGAGTTCCCGTGTGCTGCTGTAAGATGTCGCATCCGGGGAATTCGTATTCCTATGCGATAAGCGAAAACGGAAAAAAATTCGTGTACGCGACTGATGTCGAACTTTCGCAAAAAGATTTTGAAAAGACGAGCGCACGCATAAAAGTGTTTCAGGACGCCGACGTTATCGTGCTCGACTCTCAATATACCGTCGCCGAAGCTTATCAAAAAGAAAACTGGGGACATTCGGCGTTTTGCTATGCGATCGATTTTGCCGTTCACTGGAACATCAAATCGGTATATCTTTTTCATCATGAACCGACGTATGACGATAAAAAGCTTCATTCGATTTTACACGCGGCGCGGTGGTACTCGAAATACATCGAACACACGAATATGCAAGTCTACCTCGCTGTGGAGGGCGCGGAGATAAATCTATGACGGATGATGTAACAAAACCCGCTTCTCTTTCGTTTTCATACGATTTTTCACCGAACGAAACGGCGCTTATCGCGAATTTTTTCCGCGCCCACGAAGAAAGCATTCCTTCGGGTCTTGAAAAATTTTCACACGCCGTGGAAAAAGCGGTGTATAATTCCATTTCGATCGGAGATGCGGAGCGGTTTTATTCATGAGACAAAAAAAAACAAGCGGAACGGCGGGGCGCGATAGGCGCGGCATAAGGGCATTCGGTACAAAAGGGAAGCGTATTTTTTACGCGGCTCTTTCCGCATTCGCGCTTTCGGCAATTATCGCTTCTCTTTTTTTTATATATGAAACGTGGCCTGTATCGAGCGCGGAGAGGGCGATAACCGAACGCGTCGAAGTTCCGGAGGGGATGACGGTAAAAAGATTCGCACGCGCGCTCAAAGAAAAAAAACTCATCAAAAACGAAAATGCGTTTTACCTTGCCGCACGCTATTCCTTTTTCCGCATTCTTGCAGGCGGTGCAAAGCTCAAGCTCGAAAGCGGCGTATACCGCATTTCAAGCGGCATGAGCGTCGCCGACATATTTTCACTTGCGTCGTCGGGAAAAAACGAATACGTACGCACATCCTTTCCCGAAGGATTGACGATTTCGAAAATCGCCGAGCGCCTCGAAAGGGCGGGTATCTGTTCCGCAGCGGATTTTAAAGCCGCAGCGATAAACGGCGAACTTATAAAAAAATACGATATCCGCTCGACGACGCTCGAAGGTTATCTCTTTCCCGATACCTATTTTTTTACACCCGGCATGACCTCTTCATCGGTCGTCGATATGATGGTCAAAAATTTTTTCGAACATATACGCGAAAATCCTGCGCTCGCAGCCCTTTCTCCTGCCGAACTTCAAACGACGCTCGTTCTCGCTTCCATCGTCGAGAGGGAATACCGTGTTGCGGATGAAGCGCCGCTCATTGCAAGCGTTTTCAAAAACCGCATCGCAAAAAATATCGGCTTGTACTCATGCGCTACGATCGAATACATCATCACCGAAATACAGGGTAAAGCGCACCCCGACGTCATCACATATAACGACTTGAAAATCGACAGTCCCTACAACACATATAAGTGGGCGGCGCTTCCGCCGACTCCCATTTCAAATCCCGGCATGGTCGCGCTCGAAGCGGCCGCCGAAGCGCCTAAGACGAATTATTATTATTTTCGGCTCATAGACGAAGCGTCGGGCAGGCACGCGTTTTCGGAATACTTCGGCGAACACATAAAAGAAGGCGTGCGCTATACGACAAAAAAGGCGGCGGAAAACTGATGGCTTCTCTCATATCGCAAGATACGATCGAAGCCGTTCACAATACGTCCGATATCGTTTCGATTGTCGGCGAATACACGAAATTGACGAAGCGGAGCGGCAACGATTGGTGGGGCTGCTGTCCGTTTCACAACGAAAAAACCGCATCGTTTCACGTCGACGGCGATAAAAAATTTTATTATTGTTTCGGCTGTCATGCAAGCGGCGACGTCATCAAATTCGTTACGGAAACGGAAAAAATTTCCTATGCCGATGCCGTGCGCTCCCTTGCCAAACGCGCGGGAATCGAGGTGACGTATTCGGGCGGCGACATACCCGAGCGGCCGAAAGACGACGGCATAAAAGATCTCTATATCGACCTCTACGAACGCACGGCTTCTCTCTTTCACTATCTTCTCACGCAGACGCCCGGCGGAAAAGATGCGCTTTCGTATATCACCGGCCGCGGCATCACGGCCGAAACGATAGCGGCGTTCAAACTCGGCTATGCGCCCGCCGACAGAAGCTGGCTTAAAAAATTTTTGCGCGGAAAAAATTTCAGCGACGAATTCCTCGCAGGATCGGGACTTTTCAGCAAAAACTATCCCGACACGGCTTTTTTTTCCGATCGCCTCATGTTTCCGATTTTCAACAGGAGAGGGCAGTGCTGCGCATTCGGCGGCCGCCTGCTGCACGGAGACGGACCTAAGTATTTGAATTCGGGCGATCTGATCCAGTATAAAAAAGGCGAAACGCTCTACGCATTCAATTTTGCCAAAAACAAAATCCGCGAAGAAAAAAAAGTGATTTTTTGCGAAGGCTATATGGACTGCATCGCCTATCACCAGTGCGGTATCACATACGCGGTAGCGCCTCTCGGAACGGCGCTTACGGAAGAGCAGCTCCGCATGGTGCGCGGTTTTGCGGATACGATATTGCTTTCTTTCGATTCGGACAAAGCGGGCGAGGCGGCGACCGTGCGCGCGATCATTATGTGCCGCTCGTTCGATTTTACGGTAAAAATTATCAAACTTTCGGAAGGCAAAGATCCCGCGGAGATCATGGCGGCCTACGGGAGTGAAGCCTTGACAAATGACGTAAATAATGCTATATTGGACAGCGACTTTTTTTTATCCAAATTGGGCAGCGATTTTGCTGTCGATACCCCCGAAGGCAAAACAAAGGCATCGCTCGAGTTTTTTCGGTATGTCGACGCGCTCCGCTCCGATATTCAAAAAGAGTCATGCCTTGAGCAGCTGTGCCAGGCATTCAATCTAAAGCCGGAGGCTGTGAAGAGAGATTTTGTAAATCGCGAACAAGCCCGCGACCGCTTAAAAAACCGGCAACAATCACCGACAGGCAGACAGAATTCGGATATCTCCCTCAACGCCGAATTGCGAACCGTTCTCGCCGCCATTGCCGAACTCGACCTGTACACGGTCATGCGCGCGGAAATCGCCGTCGACGATTTCGAAGACCCTCTCGCAAAAAAATTATTTATTATTTTGGAAGATTGTTTCAGAGAAAAGACCGTATCGATAAGCGGCATTCTGAACCGATGCGACGATGAAGAACTCGGACGGATGATCACACGTGTCATATCATCGGGTGAATTTTCCCAAAACGGAAGGCGCATCGTAAACGACGGCATAAAGCTTATCAAGCGGAACGCGCTCGAACGCAAACGGAGCGCGCTCATGAGCAGAATCCGATTATTCAATCCCGCGACCGAAAGCGACCGCAAACAGCTCGAATCGCTTCTTGCGGAAAAAATGAAACTCGACAACGAATTAAAACAGTAACGAAACAGGTACCGAAAAAAATATGGATCAACAAAAAGAGCAGAACGAGCAGGAAAAGGATCCCAACGTACAAAAACTTTTGGACTACGCAAAAGAAAAGTCCGTCGTCACGTGGGACGAAGTGATCGATATGCTGGGGCAGGATTTCGTCAACTCCCCGAAGATGGAAAACGTGCTTCGTCTTTTTTCAAGCGAAAATCTGCAAATCGTCGAAAGCGACGATTTGCTCGTCGAAGAAGACGGCGACGAGCCGGAAGATGATGATGAAGGAGACGACGAGGGCATTGCCGATGACGATGTTCCGGGCGACGGCGCCGACGCTGCAAAAGCCGCCGATATCGTCAAAAGCAGACTCGTCAACAGCGATAAAGATGCGAGTATCGACGATCCGATCCGCCTTTATCTGCGTGAAATCGGCAAAGAAAATTTACTCACCGCCGAACAGGAAGTCATCCTGTCGAAAAAAATGGAAAACGGCAAAAACATCATCAAAGACGTCATAAAAAACTCGGGCATTATGATTCCCGAATTTTTTATCGTCGCGCAAAAAGCTTTTACAAGGATCGACATCCACGAACCCGGCCGTCCGCGAAAAGAAATAAACGAAGAGATGGCGGAAAAAAGGCGGCTTAAAAGCTGTTACAGCGAATACATCAAACCGGCGCTGCCCGAAATGAAGCAGTACATGACGATAAAAAAGCAGCTTTTCGAAACCGATCAAACCGTGCGCATATTCGATACGCCGCAGCTCGTTTCTCTTCGCAAAAAAATTCAGCCGCAGCTGCAGCGGATCGACATACAGTCCGAAGAGCTCGATAAATTTACGATGAAGTTCCGGGACGCGATGCGGAAAATCGCCGACTATCATCAAAAGCAGGAAAGGAAAATGAAAGAGCTGCGCGTCGTCAATATAGCCGACCTCCGCAGCCTCGGCCGGCGAATCGCGGTGCGTTCCGAATCGGCAAAGCTCGAAAGAGAGCTCAATATGACGACGGACGATATCCGCGACATCTACACGCAGATTCAAAAGATCGACAGAAAGCTCTACCGTCTCGAATACGAATTCGAAAACAGCGTCGACGAAATTTTGAGCATGGGCAAAGAGATTGAAAGAGGGTCTGCTATGATGGAGCAGGCGAAAAACAAGCTCATCAATGCGAACCTGCGCCTCGTCGTTTCGATCGCAAAAAAATACACGAACCGCGGTTTGCAGTTTTTCGATTTGGTGCAGGAAGGAAATATCGGTCTCATCAAAGCGGTCGAAAAATTCGAATACCGCAAAGGCTTTAAATTTTCGACGTACGCGACGTGGTGGATACGGCAGGCGATCACGCGCTCCATTTCCGATCAGGCGCGCACGATCCGAGTTCCCGTGCACATGATCGAGCAGATCAATAAAGTCGTGCGCGAGTCGCGCCAGCTCATGCAAAAGCTCGGACGCGAGCCGAGCGACGATGAAATCGCGCAGCAGCTCGGCTGGCCGGTAACCCGAGTCAAGCAGGTGAAAAACGTCGCACGCGAACCGATATCGCTTGAAACGCCGATCGGCGAAGAAGAGGATTCGCTTCTCGGAGATTTTATCGAAGACAAAGAAGTCGAAAATCCCGCGTCTCAAACGGCGGACACGCTGCTTCGCGAACAGATCCGCTCGGTGCTCGATACGTTGCCTCCGAGGGAACAGGAAGTGCTTAAAATGCGTTTCGGACTCGACGACGGTTATTCGCTCACCCTCGAAGAAGTCGGCTTGTACTTCAACGTTACGAGAGAGAGAATCCGGCAAATCGAAGCGAAAGCGCTCCGGCGTCTCCGCCATCCGCGCCGTGCAAACGGTCTTCGCGACTACATCGATCCGGCGCAGCAATAGCATAGGAAACATTGATTAATTCGAATGCGAATTAATCAATGTTAACATAAAAATTTCTTGTTTCGTAATAAATCTGTATATTATAAGTTATAAGCAATTAAAGACTTATGAGAAACAAGAGGAAGTGCTGATTAAATGCGCTCCTCGCTTTAATCAGCACTTCCCATAGACACAACGTTTTTTTTATTATAAGATAGGCTGTTACGGACCTCCGGAAAATTATAATTTTCAGAGGTCTTCCTTAGATTTATGAATCTGGAAGGATAGAATCGACATGGTGATGACAAAGGTTTTCGACAAATTAAAAGATCTGCAGGAAATACTCGTACACAAATACGACCTCGAAAAAAAGATAAACGAAGCGCCCAAACAGCTTTCGTCGCAGGAAGAACTCCTTGAGCGCATGAAAAAGGAATTCATCGGTAAAAATACCGACTACGAAGAAGCGCGTGCAAAAGTCGCTCAATTGCAAAACGAACTCGACGAAGCGGTCAAATCGCGCGAATCGGGCGAAAAGGGCATGGACAACATCACGACGCACCGCGAATACGAAGCGCTCGATCGGCAGATTTCCGAAGCGTCGCTCAAAGAGCAGGACATCCGAAAAGATCTGCAAAAAGAAGAAAAAATGCTCGCCGATTTGAACGACAATCTCAAGCAGGTTGAAGCGATGATCAAATCGCAGGAAGCCGACCTCAACGCCGGCCGTACCTCTTTGGACAAAGAGCTCAATTCCTACAAAAGCGAACTTGCAGGCTTGCAAAAAAAAGAAAATAAAATTACGCCCGATCTCGATCAGGAAATATTATTTAAATTTCAGCGCATCATCCAGCGCAATACACAGGGTATCGTCGCGGTTAAAAACGGTGTCTGTCAGGGCTGCCGCATGATCCTTCCTGCGCAGTTTGCAAACGAAGTGCACAAAAACGAAGATATTTTATTTTGTCCGTATTGCAGCCGCATTCTCTACTACGAAGAATCGAGCGAAGCCGAACAACAGGAAAGCTTTTTCAAACTTGACGATACGGAAAGTCTTGCGAACCTCGACGACGAATATTTTGACGAAGAAGACGAAGACGAGGAAAACGAAGAAAAAGAAGCCGCTGCCGACGATGAAATCTTTGACGAAGAAGACGAAAGCGAAGACGATGAAGATGACGGCGGCGATGAAGATGAGGACGAGCAGTCCTAAACGTTTCCTGACGGCGCGGACGTTCCTGCTGCATATACGCTTTTTGAGATACGGGTATGCGGTGATAAGCGCCGCGCATAAAAATCGGTAATAACAGACGGGATATAACCGCGCGGATTTTTTCTGATGAAAGAGAAAACCCGTGAGGCAAAGTCCGGGCTCCGCCGGAAAAAATGCCGGGTAATCACCGGGCGGATGCGGTAACTGCAGCGATGCAAAGTCCGCATTCGACAGACAGTGCAGCAGAAAATATACCGCCCGTCTTTTATGGCGGGTAAGGGTGAAAAGGCGGTGTAAGAGACCCCCGCGCATCCGGTAACGGGTGCGGCAGTGCAAACCTCATTTGGAGCAAAACCAAGCGGCAGCGGGTTTTCCGGACCGTAACTGCGGGTAGGTTGCTTGAGGCGCAGGGTAATCTGCGTTTCAGACAGATGGTTATGTCGGATTACAGCCGATGCCAGAACCCGGCTTACCGTCCCGTCTGTTTTTTTTATAAAATTCCGGATTGACGTCGGTAATGTGATTTTATTAAACGGTATGAACGGCAGCAGCAAACAAGCGCACATATTCAAACGCAAAAGCAATCTCGTACGCAATGCACTCATCGCGTTTTCCGCGTGCGCTTCTTTAGCTGCCCTTGTGTTTTTGTTTTGCCGTTTTATCTTTCCGCGTCTGCCTGCAGGTGCTGTGCGTTCTCTCCGTAAGAGCTGGCAGGCATACGACTATGAAAGCGTATATGAAACGAGCAAGGGTATTTTGAACACCTCTCCGTTCAATAACGCTGCGCTCACGTATCACGGATATGCGGCGTTTTACCTCGGCGTATCGTCGCTCGATAAAATGGACGAGCAGAATTATCTCGACGAAGCGATCAACAGTTTGCGCCTTGCGCTTCTCGATGCGCAAAACTCGCTCAAACCGCAGCTTTCCTATATGCTCGGCAGAGCATACTTTTATAAAAATACCGTTTCATCGTATTATTACGCCGACCTCGCGGTAAAATATCTTGAACGGGCAAAAACGCTCGGCTACAAAGCCGACGACATAGCCGAATATCTGGGTATGAGTTATGCCGCGCTCGGTATGACGATGGACAGCATAGCTTCGTTTACCGAAGCGCTCCTTGTCAGGGAATCCGATACGCTTCTTTTTTCGATTGCGGAACAGTATTATAAAGCGGGACAAAATGCGGCGGCCGAACAGTATCTTTTCCGCGTCATAAAAGAATGCGACGATGAAAATTTGGTCTTGAAAAGCCGCATGCTCCTCGGTAGTATTTACATTGCCGAAGAAAAATATGAAGATGCCGCAAAAGAATTTGCGGGCGTTTTGGAAAAAAATGCAAACTCCGCCGACGCGCATTATAAGCTCGGCGTATTATATGAAAAACAGGGCGATATGGTAAAAGCCAGATCGGAGTGGCGTACTGCGCTCCGCATACAGGTAAATCACCGCGGAGCTCTGGAAAAACTTACGGATTAAATCGTTTCGGGAGGCATAATAAAATGGGTCTGTTTGATAATTTTTCGATCGATATCGGAATCGATCTCGGTACCTGCAATACGCTGATCTATGTGCGCGGCAAGGGCATCGTTATAGACGAACCGTCCGTTGTCGCCGTCGAAAAAGGGACAAAGAGAGTCAGAGCAGTCGGTGCCGAAGCGAAAAGCATGCTCGATAAAACGCCGAGCAGTATCATCGCGATCAGACCTCTTGCCGACGGCGTTATCGCCGATATCGACAGTACCGAAAAGATGATCAAATATTTTATCTCGAAGATTACGCCCCGCCATCAGTTTTTCCGCCCGATGCGCATGAGGATCGGAATTCCCTCGTGCATCACCGATGTCGAACGCAGGGCCGTCATCGAAGCCGCTCTCCGTTCCGGAGCGAAACAAGTCGAAACGATAGCCGAATCTCGAGCCGCTGCGATCGGTGCGAAGATTCCCATTTTCGAACCTGCCGGTCACATGGTGTGCGATATAGGCGGCGGTACGACCGAAGTGAGCGTCATCTCTCTCGGCGATATGGTCATCACGAATTCGATCCGCGTCGGCGGCGATAAATTCGACGAAGCGATCGTCAAGCACGTCAAAAGCGTTCACAATTTAATCATCGGCCGGCAGATGGCGGAGCGCTTGAAAATTCAAATCGGAAACGCCACTCCCGATAAAACGATAGAAAAGATGGAACTGCGCGGAACGGACGCGATCACCGGTCTTCCGCGCCGCCTCGAAATCGACAGCGTCGAAGTCAGAGAAGCTCTCAAAGACCCCGTTACGCGGATCGTCGAAGAGATCAAGAGCACGCTCGGACACACGCCGCCCGAACTTGCGGCCGACATCGTAGACCGCGGTATCGTTATGACCGGAGGCGGATCCATGCTCAAAGGACTTCCGAAGCTTATCTCGAAAGAGACGGGTGTTCCCGTCATCCTCGTCGAGCATCCGCTCGAGTGCGTTGCAATCGGATCGGGAGAAGCCTTCGAATTATTTAAAGACAGGTCGGTCGACCGCGCGATTTACGCGAACCTCAACGACTAGCGGCGCATCATGCACATCCGTGTAAAATCGTCGTTCCGATTCAGGTTTCCCGAATTCATACTCGCTTTGCTCGTCATCGTTTCGGGTGTTTTTCTCGCATTCACGACCGGCAGTTTTGTCGTCAACTTCAGCCGCATCGGTTTTTCTATCTTTTCTTCGGCGGAAAAAGGTATTTTTTTCGTAACGAATTCCGTCGGACGGCAATTTGCCGCCGTGCGTGAACTGTCCGAACTCAAACGCAATTACGACGAACTCGTCATCAAATTGCAAAATTACGAACAGATGCAGCGGACGAACGCGGAAATACGCAAAGAAAACGAACAGCTTAAAGAGCAGCTCGATTTCGTCAAATCGCTCGAACAAAAGAATTATCCCGCGCAGATTATCTCCCGCGATACGGATAAGCTCTACGCGTCGCTCACCATAGATAAGGGAAGCGTAAACGGCATCGGCAAAAACATGCCGGTTATAGCATATCAAAGCGGAAACATAGCTCTTGTCGGTAAAGTCATAGAAGTCGGCCGGTTTACGAGTTCGATTATGCCGATCTACAGCATCGACTGCACGGTTTCGGCCCGCATTCAAAATACGCGCGATTTGGGACTTTTATCGGGCTTCGGAGACGATACGAAGCTTTCACTGAAATACATCAAAAAACGCGTTATGGATACGCTCAATTACGGAGACGTCATCGTGACATCGGGTGAAAACGGAAACTATATGCGCAACATACCGATCGGTTCCATTTCAGAAATCCGCGTCGTCGAATACGATTCGTCTCTCGAAATAGACGTCGCTCCTCTCATCGATTTTGAAAGACTTGAAACGGTTATCGTCGTCGATGTCAAAAGCGAAAGGGAGGAAACGCGATGAAGTCATACATCGTATCCGCTCTCATACTTTTTTGCGCAGTGCTCATCGAAACGGCGGTTCTCTCGAATATCGCTTTTCTTCCGGCCGTACCCGATATCGTGCTTTTATGTTCGCTCTACATATCGTTTTTAAACGGCAAAACTTCGGGTGAAATAAACGGATTCGTTTCGGGCGCGTTTTTGGATTTTCTTTCCGCCGCTCCCTTGGGTTTTCACAGTCTGTACCGGACGCTCATAGGCTACGTTTTCGGTGCGCTCGGAAGCGTTTTCAATTCCGACGGAATCGTCATGCCGGCCTTGTACGCGTTCTGTGCCACTTTGTTGAAAGCGTTTTTCGTGTGGCTCATTTCGCTTCTTTTTCCGGCTTCACCCGCAGTTTACCGCGTATTATCCTTTCCGTTTCTTTTCGAACTTGTATGCAACACGATTCTTGCACCCCTCGTTTTTAAATTTCTGTCGCTTTTCCGTTCCGTGCTTTCGACCGAAAGGAGGAGCGCGCTGTGACCGAAGACTTTTTACGGGGAGAACGAAAAACCGTTTTATCCAAAACACAGCGCATTATCTTTTTGCGGATTGCGATCGTACTCTGTTTTGCGCTCTATATCTACCGGCTCTTTTCGATGCAGGTCGTTCTCTCCGATACGTACCGCACGCAATCGCGCACAATTTCAAGCCAAGTTTCCCGCATCCCCGCACAAAGAGGGGAAATATTCGACTGCCATGCGAACGTACCGATGGTCATCAACACCGATTCTTTTGCCGTCGAAATAACGCCTGCGGAAATACCGGCAGGACATTACGATACGGTCGCTTCGCGTCTTGCGCAGTATCTCGGCATTTCTAAATTCGATATCGATAAGCGCATTCCGGAAAAACTTCGAAAATCGTATACGGCGATTCCCGTGCGCTCGAACGTTTCGTTTGAAACGATTTCGAACATTGCTGAAAATAAAATCGATTTGCCCGGCGTTTCATGGGTGTCGCGTCCGAGGCGGAACTATGTCGAAACCGGTTCTCTTTCCCATATCATCGGCTACGTGGGAGACATAACGCAGGAAGAAATCAACGTTTTATACAATCAAGGCTATACGCGCAACAGCGTCGTCGGCAAAACCGGAATCGAGCGGCAGTACGATCAGCTTTTGCAGGGGACGAGCGGACTTGAAAGCCGCACCGTCGACGTTCGCGGAAGAATCCTTTCCGACAAAGCCGACGTACGCCCGCCGCAGCCGGGGAAAAATCTCGTGCTTACGATCGATTCGCGTATTCAGACGCTTGCCGAAAAAACGCTCGGAAACAGAGTAGGGGCGGTCGTGGTTTTAAAACCTGCGACGGGTGAAATACTCGCGCTCGTTTCCTATCCGTATTTCGATCCGAATATATTCAATTCCGACGACTACTCGCAGGAGTATGTAAAGCTGCGCGACAGTCCCGAAAAGCCGCTTTTAAACAGAGCCGTCGCCGCCCAGTATCCGCCCGGTTCGACGTTTAAAATCATCATGGTATCGGCTCTTTTGCAGGAAAAAAGTTTTTCACCTTTTGAAAAAATCGAATGCAAAGGAAAACTCCTCTACGGAAACCGTACATTTCACTGCCACCTTAAGGAGCCCGGTCACGGCTGGCTCGATTTGAAAAATGCGCTTGCGCAGTCCTGTGACGTTTACTTTTGGACGATCGGACGCGATTACCTCGGTATCGATAAAATCGCGCAGTATTCGACCATGTTCGGACTCGGAAAAAGCGCCGAAATCGATTTGCCGACCCAAGCCTCAGGCTTTATTCCGACCGCGCAGTGGAAAGAGCGAAAGTATCACGAGCGGTGGCTCGGAGGAGATACGATGTCCGCTTCCATCGGACAAGGCTATATCCTCGCCACTCCTCTCCAAGTTGCGGACATGATGGCGATGGTGTGTACGGAAGGAGTCGTCTATAAACCGCATCTGCTTAAAGAAGTGCGCGATCCCGTGACAAACGAAGTCATCACGGAAGTAAAACCCGAAGTTTTATTTAAATCCGATATACCCTCCGACGTGTGGAAAACCGTGCAGGAAGACTGCCGCTATACGATCACCGACGGCACACCCCAGTACCCGATGCGCAATAAACGTTTTCAAAGCGCAGGTAAAACCGGAACGTCCGAAGTCGCGCAATATACGAAAAGCTGGCATTCATGGATGGTAGCCTACGCACCTTACGACGCTCCCGTTGAAGATCAGATCGTCGTTTCGACCCTTGTCGAAGCGGTAAACCCGTGGGAATGGTGGGCGCCTTATGCGACGAACATCATCATACAGGGTACATTGGCGAATCAAACCTATGAAGAAGCCGTAAATGCGCTCGGCTTTCATTATCTTCTTGCGAACGGAAACAGGCAGGAGTAGGGCAGTGAAGCTTAAAATCATCGATGCATTCGATTATATTCTTTTGGTCTGCGTCCTCGTGCTTACCGCGGCAGGTATTGCATTTATCTATTCGTCGGCAATCAATTCCGACGGCGTGCTCGTTACGAATGAATACGTCAAACAGACGGTTTGGGCTTCCATAGGTATCGTTCTTATCGTCATAACGGTGCTCTACGATTATCGGAAAACGACACGCTATAGCTATATTTTATATGCGATCCTTGCTCCGGTGCTTTTGTACACGGTCATATTCGGCCGCCACGTCAACGGTGCGAACAGCTGGATCGGCATCGGTCACTTCGGCATACAGCCGTCCGAATTCGGTAAAATCATTTTTATTTTATTTCTCGCAAAATATCTTTCCGAAAGCGCAGGCGAAGCCCCTTTAAAGCGTTTTTTAATTGCGGCGGCTATTTTCGCTCTTCCCGTATTATTGATACTCGCTCAGCCCGATTTGGGAACGGCAAGCGTCTATATTCCCATTTTTCTCGTCATGTGCTTTATGGCCGATATTCCGCTTCGCTACATATTGTTTGTATTCGCCGTCGGTATGGGGACGATTTTTCTAACCGTGCTTCCGGTATGGAACGACGTCATCGCGCATCGGAAGATTCCCGCGATCGGAGCGCTCACCGACATACGCTTACGTCTTTTGCTTATCGCAGCTTCCGTTTCCATTATGCTTATCGGTATCGTTGTACGACGCTATTTGCGCGGACAGCGGTATTTTTACTGGATTTCATACGGCGCTTTTATCGCCGCGCTTTCGCTTTTTTGCTCATACGGTGCCGGGCGTGTACTCAAACAATATCAAATCAGCCGACTCATCGTTTTTCTCGATCCGTCCGTAGACCCCAGAGGAAGCGGATGGAACATCATCCAATCGAAGATAGCGATCGGCGCGGGCGGCATATTCGGCAGGTCGTTTTTGCACGGTACGCAGAGTCACTATCGGTTTTTACCGCAGCAGAGCACGGACTTTATATTCAGCATTTTGTCGGAAGAGCTCGGTTTTATCGGAGGTCTCATCGTCTTTGCTCTGTACGGCCTTATCTTTTTTAGAACACTGAAAATCATGCGGAATTCAACGGGTTACGGTTCGTATATCGCAGCGGGTATATTCGGCATGTTCTTTTTTCATTTTTTTGTCAACATCGGTATGGTTATGGGCATCATGCCGATTACGGGAATACCGCTTTTGTTTTTGTCGTACGGGGGGTCATCTCTGTGGACTGCGATGGTCGCCGTCGGACTTCTTATGAGTATCAATTACCATAAATACGGATTGACGCATAGTTGAAAGCTCTAAAACAAACAGGGTAAATTATCAAATTTCCTGCAGAGAGGAGGCAATATCATTTGAATAAATTTAAAAAGACTTTTCCTGTATCTCGGTAGACAGAATTCAACGCATAATGACATTTCAAAATTACCGCCTAAAAAGCGGGGTAAACAGCCTATTTTAAGGGGTATTTTTTATATCTTTTGGTAGACAGAATATACATTATAGGATGTAATTTAAGTAAAAATAAAAGGCAATATAAACATGCGAAACCGCCGGCATTTTAAGCAAACGCGGAGAATCCGATTATTTTTTGTTGACGATTTCCGAAACGCAATCGAGTACGTTGCGGTTTTTATCGAGTAAAAAACTTTTTTTGCAGCCGGCCTTTTCCCTTGTCTCAGCTTCCTGTCGATTTCGTTTTGAGATTTTCTGCGATCCGTCGCGCTTCTTTTTCGTTTTCGGGTCTCACGTATACGGACCATACATAGGGACTGTAATCGGGGTTGATGACTTGGCGCATATTGATCTTTGCGCCGCAGCCGCATGCGACTTCCGTCTGTACCCAGCCGGTACCGTAGGAAATGCCGTTTTTTTTAAGCAGCTTTTTGAGCGCTTTGAATATTTCATAATTCCGGCCTTCGTAAATTTCGACTTTTTTTCCGAATAAAAGCATATCTACCTTACTTACCTCGCATAAAAATTTTTTGCAGAAATTAGAGCCTCCGGATCGTTCTATAAAGAATCGATCTTTCACGTGTTCGCTTCCTCATTATACCGCGTTCCGAACCGACACTGCAAACCTTATGCAAGTTTTTCGAGCCGCTCTCTGATAAATTCGCTTTTTTCTTTGAGACCGATTTTTCCGAGTTTTAAAAACAGCATATTCGGTTTTGCAGCGTCGAGCCATACGCTGCCCGAACTTTCTTTTATCAGCTGCAATACGCGATCGACCGAAATGTCGGACACTTTTGCAAATTCGATTTCGATGACGCCTTTCGATTCTTTGAGCGCGCTCACCGAAAGCTTTTTGCACAGAATACGTATTTCGGCGAGCGACAGGAGGCTCGCAACTTCGTCGGGCACGGGGCCGAAGCGGTCTTCGATTTCGTTCATCACCGCAATCAATTCGTCGTCCGTCTGCACCGATGCGATTTTTTTGTAGATTTCCATTTTCGTCTCCGCCGAGCGCACGTAGGCGTCGGGGATAAAACCCGTATATTCGAGTTCCATGAGCACTTCGCTCTGCGCTTTGTAATTTTCAGAGGCGGTAAGGCGTTCAACCGCTTCGTTCAGCAATTTCAAATACAATTCGAATCCGACGGCATATACGTCTCCCGACTGGTCGCGGCCGAGCAGGTTTCCCGCCCCGCGGATTTCCATATCTTTCATTGCGATTTTAAAACCGCTTCCGAGTTCGGTAAAATCGCTGATGACTTGCAGGCGTTTCATCGCGACTTCGGAAAGAGATGTATTTTCGGGATATAAAAGATAGGCGTACGCTTTCCGGTCGCTCCGCCCGACGCGCCCGCGGAGCTGGTAGAGCTGCGATACGCCGTACATATCCGCCCGGTCGATGATGATCGTATTGACGTTCGGTATGTCGATGCCGTTTTCGATGATCGTCGTCGAAACGAGTACGTGAAATCCGCCGAGCTTAAAACGGCGGAAGATGTCTTCGAGTTCTCCGCTCATCATTTGTCCGTGCGCGACATCGACGAGCATTTCGGGGACGAGCCGTTCGATTTTTTGCCGCACTTCGAAAAGGGAGTCGACTCGGTTATGCAAAAAAAACACTTGCCCTCCCCGTTCCGCTTCCCGTCTGATCGCCCAAGCTACGCGTTCGTCGCTGTACGGCTCTATAGACGTTTCGATCGCCTGCCGGTTTTGCGGAGGCGTCGCGAGTAAACTCATGTCTCTGATTTTCAGTAAGCTCATGTGAAGCGTACGCGGGATGGGCGTTGCCGAAAGCGTGAGGCAGTCTATATTCGCTTTCATCTCTTTGAGTTTTTCTTTATCCTTTACGCCGAAGCGCTGCTCTTCGTCGATTATCATGAGGCCGATATTTTTAAAGACGACGTCTTTTTGAATGACGCGGTGCGTGCCGATAAGGATGTCGATATCGCCCGATGCGAGGAGCGCCAAAGTCTTTTTTTGTTCCGCGTGCGGCACAAAGCGCGAGAGGACTGCGATTTTGACGGGGAAATTCGCAAAGCGCTCGACGCAGGTTTCGTAATGCTGTTCGGCGAGGATCGTCGTCGGCGCCAAAAAAACGACTTGCTTTCCACCCATTACCGCTTTGAACGCGGCGCGCATCGCGATTTCGGTTTTGCCGTAGCCGACGTCTCCGCAGATGAGGCGATCCATCGGAACGGGTTTTTCCATATCGCGTTTGACTTCTTCGGTGACAAAAGCCTGATCTTTCGTATCTTCATAGGGAAAGGCCGCTTCGAACGAAGTCTGCCATTCGGTATCTTTCGGAAAGGGAAATCCCCTCGACGCTTTTCTCCTCGAATAGAGATCGACAAGCTTTTTTGCCAAATCTTCGACGGCTTCCTGTACTTTGCGTTTTCGGTTTTCCCAGCTTTTGCTGCCGATTTTATCGAGCTTCGGAGCATCTCCTTCGCTTCCGATATAGCGCTGTACCATGTTCACTTGTTCGATGGGAACGAAGGCGACCTCTTTGTCCGCGTATTCGAGCTTTATATAGTCCCTCTCGTTGCCGCCGGCTTTTACGCGCTCGATGCCGCAAAATATGCCGATGCCGTACTGTACGTGCACGACATAGTCGCCGGGGGTGAGTTCGACGAAAGTGTCGATTACGGCGCTTTTCGCTTTTTTCAGCGATTTCGGCACCGTCCGTCTTCTGCCGAATATTTCGTTTTCCTGTATGACGATGAGCTTTAAGTCGGGGATCGAAAAACCTTCGGATATCGCTTCGGGAAACACCGCGAGCGCACAGCGTTTTTCGATCGGAACGGAAGAGCGCTCGAGCGTGCGGTGTTCATGCGCACGCTCTTCGTGCGGTTTTACATCGCTTTCATGTATTTTCGCATCGCGTCCGTTTAAAGCGATTTCGTTTCCGCGCTCTTCGGCAAAATCCGAAAGCAGTTGGGCTATGCGCCGCTCCTGATTTTCGCCGTCCGCAAAGACTGCGATCTTCCAGCCGGCATCCTGCAGTTTTCCGATTTCCTCTTTTAAAAAAGGAATATTGCCGAAAAAGCTCCGCGACACTTCGCACGGAAAAGCGATATCGGAAGGAGATTCGTCAGTTGAAGCTGTGTCCGCACGGGAAACCGTATGAAAAAGTATACTTTTTGAGACGATTTTTAAGTTTTTTTGAAAGTCGGAGAGCATTTGCTCGGGCGGAAAGGCCGGAAACGAAAGACGCGCTTTCCGGTACATGCCGCCATATTCCCGAACGATCGTTTCTTCGGCATTTACGAGACGGTCGTAATCGAAGAAAAAAACGGCCGTCCGCTTGCCGATATAGTCCGAAATCGTACAGCGTTTTTTCCACAACACGGGATATAAGAGTTCTTCCCCTTCGCACGATTTTGCCGTTTCAAGCTCGGAAAGCATATTCGAGAGGACGGCTTTCGCTTCTTTTGTAAACGGAAGGTGCGCGCGAAAACTTTTTCGAAGCGGCTCTCCGTCTTCCGGTACGCCTGTATCGGACAGATCATCTTCGTCGGAAGACGGTATCTTGCCGGCACTCGTGTTATCCGCCGTATCGGAGTGCCTGTCCACATCGGAATACGGCGTTGCCCCGTTTTGCAATGCCGCATCCGACAGTTCCTTTTCGGTTTCTGCGCTCACTGCCGTCGATTCGTAGGCTTCGATCGCATTTTTCAAATCGGCCAAAAGCGCATCGTCCCAAATCACTTCGCGCATCGGAGAAATAAAAACGCTTTCGAGGGAGCCGGTCGTCGTCTGCGTATCTGTATCGAAGGTTTTAATCTGCGCGACGGTATCGAAGTCGAAAATGATACGGCACGGAGCGGCGCTGCCGGGGACGAATACGTCGAGCACTTCGCCCCTCAAACCGAACTCTCCCTGCACGTAGACGCGCGGCGCTCTCGTATAGCCGAGAGATGAAAGCCTTTCCGCCGTTTTTATCGTGTCGATGCGCAGACCGCAAAAAAGAGAAAATACGCGGCACTTTACCGATTCGGGAGGCGGAAGCGGCGAGAGAAAAACGCGCTCGCTTACGATAAAGATTCTCGGCTTTTGAGAAAAACCTTCCCTCCCCGCTCCTGCAAGTTTTGCGAGAGCCGCCGCGCGCTCTCCGAACACGGCCGCTCCCCGCGATACCGGTCTGTAGGGGATCATACCCCACCAGGGTATATCGATTATCTCCGCTTCGGGAAAAATCGAAGTCAAATCGGTGCGGATATCGATTGCTTCGTTTTCTCCGGGCGTGACGATGACGATATCGGATGAACGGGAATCGAACGATACCGCCCCCGATACGCTTTCTTTGAACGCCGAAGATTGTATGCGTTCAAAGTATTCGGCTGTAAAATAAGCCGAAAGCGAGCCGTGAAGTCCTCTTACCGAAAAAGGAAAGCGGGCCGAAGCATCCGTTAAACGGGAGACGGCATCGCGCATGGGAGGCCATGAGTGTATTGCTTCTTTGATAGAATTTGTCGATAATGTATACATACGGTTTGTCCGATATTATAAGAAAGGTCTATTACCCTTATACCTTTTGGGAGACGTAATTGAAACGTACTGTTTTTTTGATTATATCGTGTTTAGCCCTCTTTGGACAGTCGGCATCCGCGCAAAGCCGCGTACAAAACGCAGCAGTTTCGATAAAGTTTTATGATAAAACCATGTATTATCCCGATGCTGCGGATTCGAATCCCGTATTTATTCACATAACGGTGCGCAATACCGGGACGGATACGCTTCGTTTTAAGCTCGCCGACGACAGAATGTTTTCGATCGATTTCAACGCGTACACGATCAAAAACGAACGCCTGTTGCAAACCGAAACGCTTGTCAGAAAACGCACGACAAATCAAACGGTGTATTTCCGGGAAATCGCGCTCGAAGCGGGTGAAGAATATTCGTTCGTCGAAAACTTAAAAGAATATCTTACCGTTGCAAATCCGTCGGTTTACTATGTCGATCTCGCATTTTATCCCGAGCTTTACCGTTTCCGCGACGAGCGCATCGCATCGAACAGACTCACGCTCGAAGTACGTCCTTCTCCGTCGGCCGCTTCGTCTTCATCGATTCCCGTCGAAGCGGGCACCCTGCGTATCCTGCAGCCGGAGATGATTCCGCCGGATCAAGTCGTAGAGCGGACTATCGTTGCGCGCCAAAAATCGCTGTGGGATCAATACTTTTTGTATATGGACGTCGAAGCGATGCTCGAACGTACAAGCGCGCAAAAGCGGCGCTACCGAGCGGCTTCAGCCGATGAACGCGAGCGCATGATCGGCGCGTATAAATCCGATTTGATGCAGTCTCGGATCGACGGCGAAATCGTTGCCGTACCCGAGCGATTTCAAATCGAAAAGACGGTGTATTCGCAGACGGAAGGAAGCGTACTCGTTACCGAATGGTTCAACAACCGCACGTATTACGAAAAGAAAAGCTATACGTACCGCCTCCGCCGAAGGGAAGGCGTTTGGCAAATCTACGATTACACGGTCGTCAATTTGGGGACGGAATGAAAGCGATCATCATCTGCGACGACGAAGAGCTTATCGGTAAAGTCGATTCAGCTCTCGCCTCTCTCTCATACGATACGATCATCTACCGCTGGCTTTTAAAAGCGCTCGACAACATCGAAGAGATCCGGCCCGATATCGTCGTCGTGAGCGCTTCCGATTATCCCCGCCATTGGAAAACATTGACGCAGTTTATTAAAAGCGGCATTGCGGGAAAGATTCCCGACGTCATCCTCTATGCGCCGAAATCGTTTTCGGAAACGGAAAAAATGAAAGCACAAAAGCTCGGCATCAAAGGCATATTCGATTCGTGCGATGAAGACGGTATGTCGCTTTTCCGTTCCATAGTCAATTCACCGACAGGTGTCCTTTCGCCCGATTTCGAAAATGCCGAAACGGATGCGGTACAAAATATAGAAACGGCTTCGATATCGGTACCGGACGAGGGGCAGTATGCGGAAGCGGCTTCGATGTCGGAAACTGTAGCGGCGGAAGGGCTTTCGGCCGGCAAAATCGGAACAGCAGTCTTTACGCACCCGAAGACGGGAGCTTTCGTTACCGGAACGATACGCAATCTTTCCGACGGAAGCGCGGAGTTTACGGCCGATATCCCCTCTCTTACCGCCGAAATTGCTTCCGGAGACAGAATAGAAGAGCTTTCGATGCGCACATCGGGCGTGCCGACGTATTGTACGGCTTCCGTCGTAAGCGCCGGAAATGAAATTATTATAAGGCCGGATAAAGCATGAAAGGAAAACAAAGGGCAAAATTTTTTTGTGAAAACTGCGGTGCGGAAGTCCCTGCGGATGCGCGCGTGTGTAAAAACTGCGGCCGCTTTTTTGCTTCCGTACGCTGCCCCTCCTGCGGTGCTACCGGAAGCGCTTCGAAATTTGCAAAGGGCTGTCCCGTCTGCGGTTACGCGATGGATTCGGGTACTTTCAACATAGAGGCGTATTCGGAAGAAGAAAAAGAAGAAGTCCGCAGACGATTGACGGGCGCCGAACAAAATAAGATAAAAGAAGCCTTTGCCGCATACGGGCGAAAACGCGCACGAGGTTCGGGCAGCGCGCTGCCGTTTTGGGTATATGCGGTAACGCTTGCGGTTTTTTTAGGAGTTATCGCGGCTGTCATAAAGCTCGTGCGGTGAGAGATGATACCGGGTAAATCCGACCGGTAAATAAGGGGCGTATATCTTTAATTAATCCTTTCGATATTTACTTTATACCCAAGCGAATTGATTACGGCAATGAATGTGTGATACGTTATTTTATCGGCCGTACGACTGTTTCTAAGTTTTTGAATAATTGTAGGAGAAACATCGGCCTTTTTTGCCAATTCGCGGACGGAAATATTTTCTTGGGTCATCTTTTCCAAAATAAATTCCGAAAGTAAAAAATCATTGTATTCTTTTTCAAATTTTTTCTTTTGCTTCGGATTGTTTGTAATAAATTCATCAAAGGTTGATTTCATACAGCAATGTCTCCTAACGTTGTTTTATTTACCGTCATCCGTTGAAATCTTTATATGCATTTCATCGTATTTTTTTAGAATTTCCATTGAACGCTTTTTTTCCGATAACGGCAGCTTTTGCGTTTTTTTATAAAAAGCATTTGTTATTATTATCCGTTTGCCTTTGAAAAAGAAGCACAAGTATCTATCGGGCTGGGGTTTAAAAACATAAATTTGATCACCTTCATAATTAAATTTCGTCTTATCAAATATTTTCCCGAAATCTCCCATCTTTTTGATGAGGATCAATAATTTTCGTTTTTGCACATCTGATGTTTTTAAAAAATATTCGTAAGCTTGACTAAAACCGTTTTGATCGTAAAACCATTCTATTCTAAAACAATCGCCCTCGTAAATTAAAGAGCTTTTCTCATCCATAGTGCAATTGTACCATATTTATGATACATGGTCAAGTTTTTCAAATTGTAATTCTCTTTCTCATTTCAACGAGTGCCTCGCTCGTCGGTTTTCCTTCAATACGTAAACGTGCTGTAAATCGCTTTAAACGTATCCGCGTAGCGGTCGAAATCTTCGGGAGTCGAAGAAAAAGTCAATACGTACGCTTCGGTTCCGCTGATCGTCACGAACTGCATCTGCTGCAAAGCGATTCCGTTGAGTTCTCCCGAAAATATCTGATAGTCGGCGCCTTCTTCGATGAGTTTAAAATTCGCGTAAAGCTTTTTCAGCACTTCCCTTCCCGCTTTTAAATATGCTTTTACCGAATATTTTGACGGAAGTTTTTCTACGGTCAAATTACCGTTTTCCTGAAACGTATCGTTTTCTTCGATCGGAGAATACAGGATAAACACGGTTGCGGAATCCGTCCGCTGTGCGAGCCAAAGCGAAGGAACCGTTATGGAATAGTTGTCAATTTTTATTTCCATGCCGCCGTCGCAGAACGCCGCCGTCGCAAATGCGAAAAATAAAACCGCCGCAAAAACCGCCGTTTTTTTCATATAAACCTCTTTGAGCCGCACACAAGCAAAGGTATCGGATACGAAAATTTTGCGGCGCGGATATCGTTATCTTATTCGTGCATATCGGTTTTGTCAATTATAAGATGCGTCTTTTAGCCGCGCGGCGCTTTTGCAGGATCGATCGGCATGCCGTTTTGAAAAACCATAAAGGTCAAACTCGGACTTCCCGCCGCATTTTTTCCGGCAGTGCCGACCGTATCTCCGCACACGACGTAATCGCCTTTTTTTACATGAACCGAACCGAGCCACGAATACGCGTAGATCAATCCCGTTTTCGATTCGACGAACACGATGTTTCCGTAGCCGCGGTACATTCCGGTGTACATGACGGTTCCCGCGCGGATCGATTTTACCGGTTCGTCTTTTTCGGCCGAAAGTTCGACGCCCGACACTTTACCCTTCGTGTAGACGACGGACGGATGCTTTACCGGCCATAAAAGCGAAGAGTCTCCCGTTCTGGCAGGGCTCTGAGATGAAGATGCACTCTTGCCGGACGAAGCATTGTTCGGAAGAGTTTTTGCGGGAGCTGCGGGTTTTGCGGGCACTTTTATGTGCTGCCCTACTTTGATCACGGCATCGTTTGCCATATTGTTTATCGAAAGCAGATCGTATAATTTTATATCGTATCTCCGCGCGATCGAATAGAGCGTATCGCCTTTTTGAACGGTATAGGTTTCCGTATTTTTTGCGATTTCTGAAACGGGCACATTCTCCTTTTTTTCCGGTACGGCGCTCAATGCAGCCGCATTCGTTATATCGGCCGACGGAATTGTCAATTTTTGCCCCGCTTGAAGCACATCGTTTTCCGAAAGATTGTTCGCAGTTCGAAGCTCTGCAACCGTAAGCTCGTAGCGGCGGCTTATCGAATAAAGCGTGTCGCCTTTTTTGACGATATACGTGCTGTCCGCAAAAGCCGACGAGGCAAGCGCAAAGATGAGGGCAATACAGACTGCAAATGAGGACGATTTTTTTCCGTTGACTTTCATACCGTTATAATATCGGCAAAAAAAGCGAATTTAATGAGACGGCCAAACGACTGTCGAAAAAGGAACCTCCTTTTGAGAAACACCATTCGCCCCAATCGAGAGGCAGCGTCAAAGTGCGACCAAATCCTGAAATAATTTTCCCGCATCGATGCCGTTTATCGTTTCGCCCGGCTTATAGTGACCGAGAAGGCTTTCCCGACCGTGTACCAAGTGTTCGGACGTAATGCCGTGTTTGATCGAACTGTCGGCTTCGAGAAGGGCCGCAAGGTGATCGGAAAGGCGCACGAGACGGCCGTCGACGGGTTCAAAAGCGTCGCTGTTAAAACGCCCGTTCAAATCTTCCCATGAAACCGCTTCGCTCTTTCCCTCCCGCCGTATGCGGTTTACGAATTCGTCGTTCGTATAATAGCGCAGTTCGTCGGCAAAAAAATCTTCCATGAGCGGAACGAGTTCTCTGCCTGCGATTTCGTCTTCGATGCGCTTTACGATGTCGGGCAGCGCGTCGGTCGCCTGTTTGACCGGAGAGATGATATCGCGCGTAACGGCTTCCGGCAAATCGTGAAAGAGGGCGCAGAAAAAATTATTGATGATCCGCCTCGAACACATTTCGATTCCGGTGCTTCGCGCGAGCAGCAGCGTCATGACCGCGACAAAATAGCTGTGACCGAGCACGTTCGTCTTCGGCACCCGCGGCGTTTGATTCCAGCGCGTTTGGAAGCGAAGCTGTTCCGTTTTTAATAAAAAATCGTAGGTCTTTTGATGCGTGAGCATCATCTGCAGCCCTTCCAAATCGAGGTAGGGACGGATCTGCGCTTGGAGTTCCGTTTCGATCTTTACCAGGCGCTCCCGCTCGTTGACGACGGAGAGCATTTGGAGTTCGCGCATCGTCGAATACTTGTGCGCCGCCTGCAGTACGCGGTAGGATGCCGTAAGAGATGCGGGGATCGGAAGCGTTTCCGCTTTTTGTCCGACATAGATCGTAAAGCGGGAAAAAAGTTCGTCGTCGTTTATGAGCGGCCGGTATTGCGAAAGCACCCATTCGTCGAGCCGAAGATATTCGGCGGTGTATTCTTTTTTTAACAAACGCTGCACGGGCGCTTTTATATCGCACAGGGAAATCTTTCGGAGCAGGTCGAACAGCGATGCATACGCCATCCATTCCCAATCGATCGCCCCTCCTTTGTGTTCTTCGAATTTTCCGATGATGTAGGCGATTATCATCTTTTCGCCAGCTTTATCCATTTCGATCAAATCGAAAGGCCGGATCAAATCGTTCCAGCGCTGAATGGAAAATCCTTCGAAAATTTTGAGGGCGAGCGCTTTATTGATCATTATGAACTTGAACCCGCTTTTTGATCGGCTTCCATTTTATCTTTCCAGATGACGGCCTTTTTTTTGATATCTTCGGCATTTGTCTTATCGCCGATCGCGAGACAGAGTTTATGGCGTGCAAGCAGAAATTTGATCGCGTTGCGCATATCGTCGATGCGCCTCGTAGAAAGCTCGTATTTATCGCGGTAACCGTTTGCCGAAGCGTCGAGCAATTTTTGCAGTTTACGCACGTAAAGCACCGTCGTTTCGTAATCGGCAGAACTCGGTTCAAAATAATCGCGCGCACCCTTTTTCATGTCGATGAGATTTTTTGCAACGGCGGTAAAGCGTCCTTCAAGTTCGACGAAAGACCATTTCCATTTGCTGTTTTCGCCGAACGCGTCTTTTAAAAGACGTATGGCGAGCCCGAGCTTTCTCATGAGCAGATAACGCTTTGCGATCGGCGTATTCGCGATGTTTTCCCATTTGGACGAAAGTTCGGAGTACGGCACATCGATAAAATTCGTTACGATATCTTCGAGATAAATAATAGCACGGTAAAGCGTTTTGCGCGATTCGTTGAGCGCATCGTTATTTTTTACTTCGAGTATTTTCAGAGACAAACTGTTTTCCGCCATGTAGAGGCTCGAAACGAAAACCATATCTTCGGCAAGCTGCAGCTTTTTATACGCTTCGCCCGCGTGATCGCTTTTCATGAGCTCGATGAGCGTTTTTTCTTTTGCGAGCAGATCGTCGATTTGTTTTTGATAGGGCTTAATCGCTTCGGCAAGCTGCTCCCTCGTCGTTTCCGATATCTTTGCCATATATCCCCCGAATAAAAGTCATTCTAAAAAGCCCGAAGCGCTTCGATCTTGACGCGAAGTTTCGAGCGGCGCACAGGTATATCTGCGAGTTTTTTAGGAAAACTCGAAGTAAAATGGGACGCGAAGTTTCAACGTCCCGTTTTACCCTATCTTACCGAACCGTTCGAGCATCGAGCGCGCGTGTTCAAGCGATTCGCTCGAATTTTCTCCGGAAAGCATACGCGCGATTTCTTTTACGCGCTCCTCCCCCCGAACGCTGCGGCATTCGGACGACGTTTTTCCGTTAGACACGGCTTTTTCGATCTTTATCTGATTATCGGCATAAACGGCAATACTTGCAAGATGCGTTATGCACAATATCTGCCGGTTTTTTGCAAGGTTTTTGAGATGGCTTCCGACCGATACCGCGACTTCCCCTCCGATACCCGTATCGATTTCATCGAAGACGAGAGTTGCTACGGGATCGGTTTCGGCGAATATCGTTTTAAGCGCGAGCATGACGCGGGACAGCTCTCCTCCCGACGCGATTTGAGCGAGCGGTAAAAGCGGAGAGCCGGGGTTCGCGCTTATCAAAAATTCGACGTTGTCCATGCCGTAGGGACCGCATTTTTGTACCGCGCCGCTTCCGGGTTTTTCTTCGACGCGCACCGAAAAGCGAGTGCCCTTCATGCCGAGTTTTGAAAGCACCGATTCGACTTCTTTCGACATCGCCTCTCCCGCCGCCTTTCGTTTTTCGGAAAGCGCTTTTGCAGCCGTGTAGACTTGCCGTTCGGTTTCCGCCGCCTCTTTTTCCAGAGATGCTTTATCGGCGGTCCCCGCGCCGAGCCGTTCGAGATTTTCTTCTGCTTCGGCCGCATACTGCAAAACTTCGGAAAGAGGCGCAGACGGGGACGATGCGTATTTTTTCTTCAAATTATAGATAAGGGAAAGACGCTCCTGTACTTCGGCAAGGCGCGCGGGATCGAAGATGAGTTTGTCTTTATACGCGGAAAATTCTTCGGCGATATCGGACACTTCGTAAAACGCCGATTCCACGCGCGAATCCAAATCGGAAAGCGTTTTATCCATTTCGAGCGCATGGGACGCATCGCGCCGCACTTGTTTTAAAATCGACACGGCGGAAGTTTCGTTGTCGGAAAGCATATTCACGATCGTATCGATGTCGGAAGCGAGCTTTTCGTAAGACGAAAGCCTCCCCTCCTCTTCGGCAAGCAGGACGTCTTCATCAGCTTTGAGATTGGCCTCTCGTATTTCGTTTACCGCAAACGAATACATTTCGATTTTCCGAGAACGCTCTTCACTCGATGCGTTGAGTTCGTCGAGGAGTTTCCGTTTTTCGACGAGTTCGGCGTACAGTGCGGTAAAACGGCGCACTTCTTCGGTGATGCCCGCTCTCGCATCGAGGAAAACGCGGTGCTGCACAACGCGCATGAGCGACTGATGATCGTGCTGTCCGTGAATGTCGACGAGCAGTGCCGAAAAAGAAGCCAAGTCGGCTCTCGTAACGGGTGTGCTTTGGATCCATGCCGATGACTTTCCCGAGTCGCGGAGCGTGCGGCGTACGAGTACGCGTCCGTCGTCGCTTTCGATGCCGTGCTGCAAAAGCCAGGCTTCCGCCGTTACGGCTTCTTCTTCGACGAGTGAAGTCTGCAAAGCTTTCGACTCATTGTTTTTACAGTCTTCGCTTTTTCCGCCGAGCAAAAAGGTTCCCGTCACCGACGCTTCGTGAGAGGAGCTTCGGATCATCTGAGCATCCGCCTTTCCGCCGAGCAAAAACGACAGGGCGCCGATGAGGATCGATTTACCCGCACCCGTTTCGCCTGAAAGCACGGTAAAGCCGCGCGGAAATTCTATCGAAACCGAATCGATGAGAGCGAAATCTTTAATCGTCAGGTCTTCGAGCATGAGGCCCTCCCGACCAATTCAATTTTGAACGAAGCGCGCTGCAAAACTTTTCCGTCGTACAGCCGGCGAGCTTTACTTTGTGCGCGGCTTTCCGTATGGTGATGACGCTTTCCGCTTTCAGCGCAAAGGGCGTCTGCCCGTCTACGGTGATAAGCGCGTCCTCTTTCCGCATCGAAAGGAGCTTTATGCTCACTTCTTCGC
The DNA here is from genome assembly GCA_000413015.1 of Treponema socranskii subsp. paredis ATCC 35535. Classification (GTDB taxonomy): domain Bacteria; phylum Spirochaetota; class Spirochaetia; order Treponematales; family Treponemataceae; genus Treponema_D; species Treponema_D paredis. The sequence continues at coordinate 422,661 of KE332515.1, read as the reverse complement.
GCGGATCGAGTACGATGGGACGCGATGAAAGCGAAAAGGCGTTTATCGGAGTGAGGATTATCGCATCGAGTTCAGGATCGACGATCGGTCCGCCGGCAGACGCCGAATATGCGGTCGAACCGGTGGCCGTACTGACGATGATGCCGTCCGTTTTAAAAACGCCGAGAGGCACGCCGTCGTAGGATACTTCAAGTGAAACGGTTTTTGCAGCCGTATCCGCACTGACGACGACATCGTTTAAGGCGACGGCGGAAAAATCCCCTTGTAGACCGCGCGAAAACGAAACTTCGAGCATACTCCGCTCGCCGATAAAAAGCGCGCCCGATAAAAAAAGTTCGAGCTTTTCTTTCCATTCGTTTTTTTCTATACTCGCGATAAAACCGAATTCGCCCAAATTGACCGGAAACACGGGAATGCCGAGAGATGCGCAACCGCGGGCGGCAAAGAGCACCGTGCCGTCGCCGCCGAGCGTTACCGCAAAATCCGAACCGGAAAACGGATTGGCATCGCTGAAACCGTCAAAGCGGTAAAACGACGATGCGATATTTTTTTCGGCCAAAAAGGCTTTGATTTCATTTCCGAGCGTCTGTGATTCGCTCTTTGACGTGTTGACGACGATACGGCAGTTTTTCATACGGCTCCCCGCTCACGGCAGCGTGCCGAGTACTTTGACGATCTGCGCCGTTTCGGCGTGCGTAAGCCGCGGATAGAGCGGAAACAAAACGCAGCGCAGACTGAGCGATTTTGCGCGGATGCACGAAGGTGAAAGCGCTTCATCGCGGAGCGCGATAACCGAATGTTCGAAAGCGCGGGTGATTTCGATACCTTTGCGGTCGGTATACTGTTTGACGTCTTTGTACGCGCTCGAAAGGACGAGCGGAAAAGTACACATCGTCGAGGCTCCGTCAAGATCGCGCACGAGCATTTTATGCCTGCCCGACATACAGGCGCGCTGAAAAAGCGCAAAAATTTCCTTGCGTTTTTCTTCGTTTTTATTAAATTCGCGGAGTTCGACCCATGCAAGGGCGGCATTTAAATCGGGAAGCAAATCCGTAAGAGGCGCTTCGTCGGTGTATTTTTTCAGCGGAATCCAATCCCGCCTGCTTCCCGCCATGACGACGGCTCCCCCGCCTGCAGTGACGACATCGCGCTCTTCGAGGCTTAAAATCGCAAATACGCCGTACAAGCCCGCCCTCGCACGCGCGGCTTCGGCAGGCGTACGTTCGGTTCCCTTAGGAGGAGGTGCCGAAGATCCGACGCTCTGCGAAATATCTTCAATAACCGGAATGCCGAGAGAAGCGATCGCGTCCATATCCGGCATAATACCGTTCGCTTCGTGCAGAAGGAGGATGCGCCCGCCTTTTTTGATTCCTTCGGAAACGATATCCGCCGTCACGAGAGCGGTCGCTTCGTCGACGTCGAGTACGAGCGGCGTATAGCCGAACTCTTCGAGTGCGAGTATCTGCCACGAAGGTGCAAGGGCTGAAATCATGACCGCTGTACCGCTTTCCGCACCGAGCGCTTTCATCGCATATTTCAGCGCGATGGAAGGACTTCGCACGGCGACGGCGCCGTCACATTTGAAAAATTCTTTTACCGACTGAATAAAACGCGCGTTGAGCTCGCCCGGGCCGATCCTTTCGTCGACCATGCAGGTGAGCACGGCGTCCATCTCTTTCCGTCTGATCGTTGTGCTGTGTGTTCGAATCATTTCCGGCCGTTAAAAATCGACAATCTTTTGCAGTTCTTTCGGATTGAACAGCTTATGTATGTCGAGCATGATGAGATACGTACCGTTGTCGGCGCGGATAACGCCTTGAATATATTCCGAGCCGATACCGCTGAACATCTGCGGAGGATCTTTTATATCATCGGCCGTCACCGGAACTACCCGCGCGACGCGGTCGATAATGATACCGATTTTATTGTTTTCGATACTGAGGATGATAAAGCCGCCTTCGATATCGGTGTCGATATTTTCATCTCTGAGCGATTTCAGCCGAAAGCGCTTGTGCAGATCGATGATGGGAATGATCTCTCCGCGCAGATTGATAATCCCTTCGACGTAATACGGCGCATTCGGAATAGGACGCACATCCTGTATTTTTACGATTTCCTTTACATCCATAATGTCGACACCGTATATTTCATCGCCGAGCTGAAACGTCACGAGTTGAAATTGGGAATCTTCTCCGGCCATATGCGCTCCTTGAAAACTGTTCCTGTCATCATATACTATATTTGCACATTTTGCAACATTCAATCCGCGATAAAGAGCGTTACGGCGAAGACTTTTTCAGCTCCTGCGGATTTTAAAACGGCGGCGCAGCTTTCAAGCGTTACGCCCGTCGTAAAAAGATCGTCGACGATACACAGGTTTTTCGGTACTTTGCCGCCGAAGCGTTTGAGTTCTTTTTTCAGTTTTTTCATCGATTTCAGCGCGTATGTTTTTCCGATCGATTCGAGCCTCGCTTCCCGTCCGAGTCGTTTTTGCTCGCCTGTCGTACGGCGTTCAAGAATTCTGCACACATCGTATCCGTATCGGTATTCGAAAAAACGGCAAAGATCTTCGATCTGATCCCAACCTTTTTTGCGGATCTTACCGGGACGCGGCGGTACCGGAACGATAACGCAGGATTTCGGCAGCGCTTTAAGGGCGAAAGCTGCACGCGAGGCGAAAAACGGAGAGAGGGGGCGCTCTCCTTGTATTTTCCAGCGGAATAAAAGCACGCTGTTCCACAAACGATACGAATAGAGAGGAAAAACGGCATCCGTATGTACCAAAAGACGCTCGCGTCGGCAGCGCATACATACGCCGTGCTCGGATATAAGCGTCTTTCCGCACACCGAACACCGCTCTTCCCCTTCGCATGGAGGCAACGCAAAATACCTCTTTTCACACCGGGTGCACAGGGGAATCACTTTCGACTGCATACCGCAGACCGTACAAAGCTTTCCTCCGGCAACAAAGGACAGCGCCGAACGCATCCCATACATTGCCCTTTCTTTCAATGCAAAAAAGAAGCGTTTCACACTTTATATATCGCGTGAGTTTTATATTTTTACGCGGTTTTTTTTTAATTATTCGGACGAAACCGGTTTGCTATCCCGCCTTCCGTGATTCGCTCACGCTCTGCGTCCTCGCTTCGCTCCGGTCGCCGAGTCACTCCGGGCGGGCGTACGTTATTCCCCGTTTCTTCCGTAAAGCTTGCTTAAAAACGCGAGAGAGGCGGCCGCTTCGTCGGTGAGAGAGTTTTCATCCATGCGCCACATCCAATTTCCGCCCGCCGTCGAAGGGGTATTCATACGCGAGCCGTTGTCAAGAGCTAAAACGTCCTGCAGCGGAATGACGGCGTAGGATGCGATCGATGCGAACGCTTCCCTTATGAGCTTTCCGCATAATTCGCCGCTTGCGACCATAGCCCGCGCGTCTTCATTCGAAAGCGTCTTTCCGCACAGATATTCTGCGGTCACCCGCACGACGTCGTCTCTTTCTCGGAGGAGCCAGCCCTGCAGCGTATCGTTGTCGTGCGTGCCGGTATAAACGACGCAGCGCGTATTTTCGTATTCGTGCGGCAAAAAAACGTTCGTCATGCCTTCGCGCCCCGCTTCTTCGGGATCGAATGCGAACTCGAGCACTTTCATGCCCGGAAAACCGCAGGAGTCGCGGAGTGCGCGCACTTCGTCGGTGATGACGCCCAAATCTTCGGCAATGACGGGGATATCGCCGAGAGATACTTTGACGGCGGCAAAAAAATCCGCACCGGGGCAGCCTACCCACATGCCGTTTACGGCGGTCTCTTCTCCGTACGGAACCGACCAATAAGATTCAAAGCCACGGAAGTGATCGATACGGATACAGTCGACAAGTTCGAGCGCGCGGCGTATGCGCGAAATCCACCACGCATATCCGTCTTTTTTCATCGCATCCCAATCGTAAAGCGGATTTCCCCACAGCTGTCCCGTCGCCGAAAAATAATCGGGCGGCACTCCCGCTACCCGCGTCGGAATACCGTTTTCGTCGAGCTGAAACAGTTTTTGGTTCGCCCACACGTCCGCCGAATCGGGGGCGACAAAGATCGGAATATCGCCGATGATATCGATACCGAGGGAATTGGCATAACGCTTCAAGTCGCCCCACTGTACCGCGAAAAAAAACTGTATCGCTTTAATAATTTCGATTTTTTCCGCGTGTTCATCTTTCCACTGCTCGACCGCTTGCGGCTCGCAGGCAGCGAGTTCTTTCGGCCACGAGTTGTTCCACATCGCATTCGCTCCGCCCGAATTGTCTCCCTGCTCTTTCGCTTTTTCTTCGAAAAAGTTTTTTACGCTCATAAAGACGGCGTAAGTGTCGAGCCATGCCGCGTTGTCGTTTTTAAAAGATGTGAAGGCATCTCGGTCGGCCTCGTTTGCGTGCGACAAAAAATAAAGAGCGCATTTTGAAAGCGCAGGCAGCTTCCACCAAACGACCGAGCCGAAATCGACCGGTCCGTCGGAGCGTATATAATCGGGCGGAACCGTATCGTTTGCGGACGCCCAGCCTCTTTCGGCAAGCAGTTCAAGATCGATGAGAAGCGGATTGCCCGCAAAAGTTGAAAACGATGCGTACGGAGAATCGCCGTAGCCGGTCGGGCCGAGCGGCAGTATCTGCCACAGTTTTTGGTTCGAGCGGTGCAGCCAGTCTACAAATCGATATGCGTTTTTTCCGAGCGTTCCTATGCCGGGACTTCCCGAAAGGGATGTCGGATGCAAAAGAATGCCGCTTTTTCGTGTAAATGTCATAATTCGATTTTACTTCTTTTACGCCGCATCCGCAAGCGGAAATTTTCCAATTTTCGTCGATTCAGGAAATTTTCCAACGGTTTCGTGTTTTGATAAAAACGGCGAGTTTGCAAAGCAAACTCGCCGTATAATCTATTTATTATTAATTTCTGTGCGCGATCCAATAATCGCGGACGGTTTCGATATTGTTGTAGATATAGTTGAAGTCGATTTTCCACAGCGGAATATCGGCAAGCGGAATATTTCCTTTTGCCGTCGGATTTTCAGGCCGCACCGACCACGAACCGAGTGAAACGAGCGGCTCATAGCCCTTCCCTTTTCCGTCTTCTCCTCCCATCCAAAATTTAATAAAAAGCTTTGCGGCGTTCGGATGTTTGCATTGGTTTGCGATTGACAGAAAGTTCAACGCGGGAATACCGTTCGACACGTGCATCGACTTCGGACCGTAATCGATCGCGTAGCCGTCGCGCTGCTTTCGAAGCTTTACGGAAGACGCATAGCCGACCGGCGGATTTTTTTGTCCCTTTGCACCGACGAGTTCGATAACTTCATCGGAACCCTTTGCGATGATCGGAGAGTTTGCAAGAAAGCGCTTGATAAAAGCATAGCCTGCGTTCGGCTCGTCTTTTGCAAGCTGAATTTTCCTACCGAATACTTTTTCGTAATCGGCCGCCATTTCGTCCGCGTGCTGCACCATAGCCGTAAGCGGAGCGCAGTAGGCATCGTTGCTCGCCGCATCCTGGAAAACGACACGTCCCTTCCATTCGGGCTTCGTAAAATCCCACCACGAGGTAATCGGGCACGTCTTGTACACTTCGGTATTGTAAAACCACAAATTGAGTTCGAGCATGAGCGGCGTGAGCGACATGTACAGAGACGGAACGTTTTTGAAAATCGAGGCAGGCTGATAGTTATGCAGCATACCTTCGGAAAACATTTCATACGTATATTCGCCGACCTGCTCTTTCGAATGCAAAATATCCACCGTGCGGATGCCCGATTTATATTCGGTTGCGAATTTTTCTTTCAATGTGCCGGAAGAAATATCGTATACTTCCACGTTGATGCCGGGATACGCTTCTTTAAAAGCGTTTGCAACTTTTTGCGTACGGCTCGAAATCGTATAGATAACGAGCGCGCCTTCGGCTTTCGCTTTTTGATAGAGCTCTTCGACGCTTTCGTCTTTATCGAGACCGTTTTCCTTCGCCCACTTCGCTTCTCGGCTGTTCGGTTTCGTTTCGATTCGGCCTACCGAAAATGCGGACGAAAGCATCGCCGCCGCCAACAGTACAGTCACTGCAATCTTTTTCATTATATACTCCTTTATTAATAATTAATAAATTATAAAATCCTGTAATTGCCTCGATACGATCAATCGCTTTCGCCTTCGGCGGATTTTTTTATGAGAGCGCCCGACGACGTATCGAATACGTTGAGCTTTTCGGGAGCTATCGCCGCGTAAACCTTTTCATCGGCTTTGTAGTGGCGGATGCCGAGCCGCTTTGCAAGGAAAGCTTCTCCGGCGACGGAAAGGCGTATGAGCGTTTCGCTTCCCGCAGGCATGCTCGAATACACGCGGCACTCGACGGCGCCCTTGGAAGCCGTGCGGGAAACCGTCACTTCTTCCGGCCGAAAACCTATTCTGCAGTCGAATGTTCCGTCGGGAAGTTTATCGGTACAGTCGCTTTTTTGGAATGAAAAATTTCCGAATGCGCTTTCGACTTCGAGACCCGCTTCCGTCCGCTTCGCTTTTCCACCCGTGAGATTTATTTTCGGATTTCCGATAAATTCAGCGATGCGCACGCTTGCAGGATTTTGGTACAAACTCATAGGACTTGCAACCTGTTCGATGTGTCCGTTGAAAAAAACGGCGATGCGCGTGGACAGCGTAAGCGCTTCCACCTGATCGTGCGTCACATAGATGATCGTCGTGCCCATCTCTTCGTGCAATCGCTTCAGTTCGCTGCGCATATCGACACGGAGCTTTGCATCGAGATTCGACAGAGGTTCGTCGAGCAAAAGGAGTTCGACAGGGGTTGCTATAGCGCGGGCGATCGCAACGCGCTGCTGTTGTCCGCCTGAAAGTTCGGACGGATAGCGCCCCGAGTATTCGCCGATCTGCATGCGGCTGAGCGCGTTTTCGACAAGCTTTTTGATTTCGTCTTTCGGCGTATGCTTTACGCGAAGACCGAAGGCGACGTTATCGAATACCGTCATGTGGGGCCACAGCGCGTACGATTGAAACACGAGATTTAAACCTCTTTTTGCAGGAGGTGCGAAAAAGCTTTCGGCCGCGTTTACGATGCGCTCTCCGTTCATAACGATTGAGCCCGACTGCGGTTTTTCGAGTCCTGCGATAACGCGCAGCGTCGTCGTTTTGCCGCAGCCCGAAGGTCCGAGCAGCGTCATAAACTCTCCGTCTTCGATCGTCAAATCGACGTCTTTTAAAACGCGGTTCGTTCCGTAATATTTGTTGATGCCGGTCAATACGATTTTGCTCAACTTTCAGCCTCCGAGCCCGCCGGCAATATCGGCGTGGAAAAATTTATTTGCGATCCAATAGAATAAAAATACGAGGATAAAAAGTACGATTGCGACGGCGCTCGCCGGCTGTTGAAAGCCGTTCGTCGAATACGTGTACGCCATATACGGCAGCGTCGCCTGCGTCGGCGTCATGAGGATGACGATCAAATCGAGTTCCTTTGCGATGCTTATCAAAATGAGCATGAGACCGCTCATAAAACCGTTTTTGGAAAGCGGAAACACGATTTTGAAAAAGCGCGTCAAAAAATTCGCACCCGCAATCTGTCCCGCTTCTTCGAGTTCCGTGCTTATCTGGAGCATATTGGACGTACCGGCGCGAGAAGCGAAGGGCAAATGCTTTACGATAGAAACGAGAACGAGTACGGCAAAGGTACCGTACAGCGACGGAATGAGCGTCAGCGGATGTCCGAAAAACGAAATGCGGGTCGGAGAGGCGAACATGGCAAGGTACATCGCACCGAAAGCGATCGACGGAATGAGGTACGGGATAAACACGAGCTGTTCGACGAGCTTTCCGCTTTTTAAATGTCTGCCGCGCGAATTGATATAACCGATGATCTGTCCGCAAATCGTTGCAATGACGGCCGTCCACGCTACAAGCAAAAGCGTATTTTTAACGAACATCCAAAACTGCGGGGATTTGAAGACGCCGGGAAGTCCGTCGGAAATCGCGGGGTTGCTTTCTCCGAGCCAGGGATGCAGCGTAAAATTCGAAAAACTGTAATCGCCGGCTTGGAGCATAAAGGTTTGATAGAACAAAATGCCGAGCGGCAGCACGACGGCTATGGCCAAAAACGCGGAGAGTACGGCGACAATCGGCGCTTTCCATGAACCGAGCGAAAGCGGCGTCGAGCGGCCGCCCTTTCCTCCGATCGTCGCATAGGATTTCCGCGAACCGATGAGTCTTTGATTGACGAAGATGTTCACCGACGCGATGAGGATGAGCATGATGCTGATTGCAAAGCCCGTACCCTTTTGCGATTGAACGGTCGCATAGAGCGAGGTCGAAATCGTATAGTAGCCGACTTTGAGACCGAGAAAAGACGGGACGCCGAAGGTGCCCATAACTTTTGAAAAAGTCAATATGACGCTTGAAAGGATGGCCGGAAGTACGAGCGGAAAGGTGATCTTTCTGAGCATAAGCCCTTTCGACGCGCCGACGATCTCTCCCATCTCTTCGAGTTCCGAATTGATCGAACGGAGAGCTGCGGAGACGAGGAGATACGCATAGGCGTAATAATGTATGGAAAGCACAAATACTATCGGGATCGGTCCGTAGGCGAGCCAGTCGGGAGCGTTGATGCCGAAATAGCTTAAAAATCCCGCAGCCCCTCCTATCGTTTCGTTACGGAACACGGTGAGCCATGCCATGGATTTGCACCACGACGGCAGCATATACGGTACGATCACCGCAAGCGAAAAAAATCTTTTTCCGGGCAGATCGGTACGCACTAAAAGCCACGCGACAAGAGATCCGATGAGGATCGAAAGAGAACTCGTACAAACGGCGATGACAAGAGAATTGCGGAGCGGAATCCAAAAGAGATTACGCGAAACGTCGCTCGCCAAAAGCCGCTTCCAGTAGTACAGCGTAAACTGCCCTTCGACCGCGCCGCGCACGCGACGGAGGTCGGATTTCGCCATCGTAAACGTCGTACCGATCATCTGTACAAGCGGGACGACGATGAGATAGCATAAAATCGCTACGGAAACGAGCATGATGATATTGTACGGATTGGTAAAATAATTTTTTAGGCGATTTTGCAACAGTCTCCGCCGGGAAAAGGACGGAAACGGCTCATCGGCATCGTACAGTGCAGGTCGCATCACATACTCCATTGAAAAATCCGACATCGGTCGCCGGGTAATGACGGGTACTGCTAAAAAATCGGTTGAATTTTCACAGGCCGTTGATACAAAAAATGCGGTTTATACAAAGTAAAAACCGCGAAATTACAATTTAATTTCGGTCAGTGTATAATACATCGTATGAAAAGTCAATGAGAATTTTTTATCGATTACGATTTTGCAATAGCAAAAATAATCGCCGTATGCTATAATTATGCCGATATATAAGATCGGGCGTCTTTAAAAAACGATCGTTAGAATTGCAGCCGGTCGGATTTTCACGGACGCGCAATCGTACCACTCGCGGAGGAATACCGATGAACAATCGTTTTGTTTTTAAAATTGCTGCGGCTTTTGCTTACACCGTGTTTTTCATATCGGCGCTCGCATCTCAGGTAAATGAACCCGAATTGAAGAGCGTTTCGGATACGGTCGAATTTATCAACTACGTCGGACCGCATGCGCGGATCGATTCGCTTTCGGCGATCAAAGAACTCGGTTCGTCGTCCGGCCGCATCATCGCCCGCTCGCGAAGTTCGTATATGAGCGCGGGCGACAGCGGGAAATATTATGTCATCCATGCCGTCGATCCGAAAGAAAAAGGCAAGCTCGACGCCGATATTTTGTTTATCGGACGGAACGCGACGGTCGATCACATCGTCAATCTCCGACGCATCATTTCGGCATATCTTTCGGCTGCCTACAATTATTCCGAACGGGACGCCGATACGCTTGCGGTTTTTATAACGGTGTACAACGCGGTCTACCGTTCCAATATCGATTATTTCAAATCGCGCTATAAAAATATCGTAACGAAAAATCTCACGGAAAAAAACTGCGGTCTTTCGGTTCGATACGACGAATGGCCCGGCCGAAGCCAAATCGTCATTCCGCTCGCCGATGTGAACGGCGGCTTGAGTACGGTCGATACGTCGGCGATCAGCGATAAAAGAGTCGTCGAATCCATGAAAGAAGACAACGACCGGAATATCGACAGCCGCAAACAGATGGTCGACATAAAAGAACGCGAAGCCGACAAAGCAAGCGAGCAGGCGCAGAGTGCGCAAAAACGCGCGACCGAGGAACAGAAAAAACTCGACGAAGAAAAAAAGAAAAACGAAGCGGCACAGAGAGAAGCCGAAGCGGCTCGCGAAAAAGCCGAGCAAAATCCGAACGATAAAAAAGCACAGAGCGAAGCCGAAAAAAAAGAGCAGGCTGCGGACGAACAGCAAAAGAAAACCGACGAACAGGCGGAGCGTACGAAGCAGGCAAAAGATGAAGCTTCCGAAGCGCAGGCTCGAGCCGACAAAAAAGAAACCGAAGCCCAGCAGGAGCGAAAAGAGATCGCAAAGGATCAGCAGGAAATCATCGAACGAGATGCCGCAAACGCGAGAGCCGGCGCCGTATACGGTATGCAGCTGACCGACGAAAAAGAACTTCTTTCGGGTTTGGTTAAAGTCAATTCGCAGACGGGTGAAGTCATACACGCCTCCCCCGTTACCTTTATCCGCGACAGAACCTATTATCCGGCAGGAAGCGGCTTTATCGCGATTGCCGGCAAAAATGCCGGAAACGGTACGGTAAAACTCGTTATCCTCGATTCGGTCAATATGGAAATCATAAAGGAAAGCGATGAAACCGTTTCCGAAAGTTCCGTACTCGCTCGAGACGGCAAAGATTATTACTGCATTATCCGCGACGGAAACGATTGGGTACTCGGAAAATACGACGAAACGCTGAAATTGCTTTTGAAATCGAAGGTGCCGCTCATGCAGAGTTCTCCCGTTTCGGTTTCCGATACTGCGATCGTCGTTACGGGAACGAACGGCAGAATCAAACTGCTTGCAAAAAACGATCTGTCCGAGCTGCCTCCGCCGCAAAAAAAATAAAAAAGGCTGAACGGGACGCTTATATACGGCGTTCCGTCTTGCCCCCGTATTTTGTGCAAAAAAAAAATACACCTGCCCCGTGCGTGCGCGATCGAAAATTTCGGACGCACACACCGTTTTAAGCCGATTTCAAGTTTTGTAAAGAGATTCGGAGGCAGCTTAAAATGCTTCGTTTCCGTTCAATGATCTGCTTTATTTTCGAACTTTGCGCACGGCGGGATAAACGTCATTTCGACGGTGCCCGTAGCGCCGTTACGCTGTTTTGCGACGATGAGTTTTGCGTCCTGCGGCTCGTAAGGATCGTCGCGTTTTCTGTCGCGGTGGATGAATATGACGACGTCGGCGTCCTGCTCGACCGCGCCCGAACCGCGGATTTGAGCGAGCGTCGGTTCGTTGCCTTCGGCGTCGCGGGAAACCTGCGAAAGCGCTACGATCGGAATTTTCAGCTCTCGTGCGAGCGCTTTCAGCGATTTTGAAATTTCCGCTACCTGTTCGAATACGGGTGCGCTCCTGTCTTCCGTGACGATAAGTCCGATATAATCGATAAAGATGATTTTGACGCCGTGATTTGCGACGAGGCGGCGTGCCATCGCGCGGATGTCGAGGAGCTTCATATTCGGCGTGTCGATGATAAAAAGCGGCGCATCGTAGCAGCGGCCCGCAGCATCCTGAAGACGTTGAAATTCCTGTATCTGCAAAAAGCCCGAACGCAGTTTATTGCCCGGAACGCGCGACACTTGGGAAAAAAGACGCTGCCCGATGAGTTCGTAGGACATTTCGAGCGAAAAAAAACCGCACGGAATACGCTTGTCGACCGAAATGTATTCCATCATCGAAAGCGCAAGCGCGGTCTTTCCGATTGACGGGCGCGCCCCGATGACGATGAATTCCGAATTTTGAAAACCGCTTGTCATCGTGTCGAGTTTTGAAAATCCCGACGGAACGCCGGTAAATTGATTACGGCTTTGGTATCGCTTGTTGATAAGTTCGATCGTCTCCGCGAGTACGTCGTTTATTTTGTGGATTTCCGTCGCTTCGTTGCGCTGCGAAAGCGCGAATATTTTCTGTTCGGCGTCTTCGATGAGTTCGACGCTTTCATGCGTTTCATCGAATGAAGAGGCGTGCATTTCCGATGCGATTTTGATGAGGTCTCTGCGGTATGCGCAATCGATGACGATGTCGGCGTAGTATTTGATATTCGCGCTCGTAGGCACTTTACCCGTCAAATCTGCAATATAAGCCGCCCCGCCCGCTTTTTCGAGGCTGCCGTCTTTTGTCAGCTGATTGATGACGGTGAGCGTATCGCCCGTGATATTTTGCTGAGCGAGAGCGATCATCGCTTCATAGATGATTCGGTTTTGCAGCGAATAAAAGCGGTCGGCACGCAGGATCGTAACGATATCGGTTACGGCATCCCAATCGAGGAGGAGCGCACCGAGAACCGCCTGTTCGGCTTCCGCATTGTGCGGCGGGACCTTATCTTTTAACACCGCAGCTGCCATAGTTTTCTCCACACGCTTTCAACAGATTATCCCCAAGATATCCACAAGTCGGTATCTTTAGACGGCGAAAGCCGGCCGCTCCTTCGGAACGCACCGGCTTTCGCCGCATATCGACTCGATATTCGCTTATTAAAAACGAGATGGGCCGCCTAAAAGCCTGTCGGTTTTTCAGACAGCCCGAGTTCCCGTTGTATCGGGACGGAAAATTACGCTTCGGCTCCGTTCGACGGTACGTTTTCTTCCGAAACGTTTTCGGAAGCTTTTTCTGCGGCAGCTTCCGCACTTTCGTTTGCGGAAGCTGCGTCGGCCTTTTCGGCTTTCGCTTTTTTCGCTTTGTCGTCCGCCGCATCTTTCGCTTCGGCGCTCTCTTCGCCCTTTACCGAAACGATCATCTGAGCGGTCTGCGCTTCGTACAGTTTAACGCTGAAGTGATAGTTTCCGACCGATTTGATCGAAACGCCGGGAATTTCAATACGTTTGCGCTCGATTTCAAATCCGTTTTTTGCAAGCAGATCGGAAATGACTTGGGCGGAAACCGCACCGAAAAGTTTTCCGTTTCTGCCCGCCGGCATCGTAATCTCCAAGTGCAGCGCTTCGAGCTTTTCTTTGAGACTCGCCGAATCTCTGCGCTTTTGTTCTTTGCGCGCTTCTATTTCGGCTTTGCGGCTTTCAAAGAATGCGACGGTCGCCGCATTGTACGGTACGGCAAGTCTTCTCGGCCGCAAAAAATTCCGGAAATATCCGTCGGCAACGTTTTTGATGTCTCCTTCTTCTCCGAGCGTTTTAATGTCCGTGTTTAAAATGACTTTCATGTTCAAGCTCCTCTTAAAAATAGTATGGCGCCGCGTAAATCCGCGTTCGACGGCGGCGCTTCGTATCGTTCGGGTGCGTCACCAGGAGTCGGATCGCATACCCGATCAATCATATCGTTTTCAGTCCGCTACGTAGGGCAAAAGACAGATATTGCGCGCGCGTTTGATGGCCGCCGCGAGTTCTCTCTGGTGTTTTGCGCAGGTGCCGGTGATGCGGCGCGGAAGAATTTTACCGCGTTCGGTCATATAGCGGCGCAGGCTGTCCGCATTTTTGTAGTCGATCTTCGTTTTGTTCGCACAAAAACGGCACACTTTTTTGCGGAAATAGGTTTTTCCGCCCTTTCTTCCCGCTCCTTTTTCTTCCGCATCGTCGTCGCTCATAGGAGCTGCATCGAGAGCGGCCGCGTTCATCTTTTCTTCAGCCGAAACGGCCTCTCTTTCGTTATTCAATTCGTCTGCCATTATAATCTCCAGTTAATATTAAAAAGGAATATCTTCGGGGAATCCGTCATCGGACGGAGAGGACGATACGCCGTACTGTCCCTGCGTTTCGGACGACGCTTTCGGTTGAAATCTCGGAGCACCCCCGGACGCTTGTCCGCCCTCCGATTTTCCGCCGAGCAGCTGTACCGAATTCGCAACGACGACGACTTTGCTGAAATTCTGACCGTCCTTTTGCCAGCGGTCCTGCTTCAGATAACCGTCGACGGCGATCTGCTTTCCTTTGAGCAGATACTGTTTCAGGTTTTCGGCAGTCCGTCCCCAAATCGTTATGTCAAAATAATTGACTTCGTCTACCCATTGTTCGCCTTCTTTTTTGCTTCTGTTGACGGCGATACTGATATTTGCGCGCGCCATCTGACCGTTGCCGACATACGCAAAAGAACGTTCGTCTGCGCCGAGGTCTCTCGTCAAGCGTCCGATCAAAAATACGTGATTCATGTCCGTCATCGTTCAGCCTCCGAAAGCGGGAATTTCGACGCTAGTTTGCGTCTTTTTCGTCGAGTTTTACAAACAGGTACTTGAGCATGTTTGCGTTCAGTCTGAACTGTTTGTTGATTTCGATGATTTTTGCGGGATTGAGTTTCATCGTAAACAGGATAAAGCGTCCCCGTTTTTGTTTTTTGATTTCATAAGTTAAATCGCGGTCGCCGAAGGGTTCTTCTTTTTCGATTTCGGCTCCGAATTCGCTTAAAACGCTTCGGACATCGTCAGCGCCTTTTTTTGACTTTTCCTCGTCGAGCGGGAAAACGGTCATCAGTTCGTATTTTCGCATGGTATCTCCTTGTGGACATTCGGGAACTTCATACGAAGCTCCAAGGGGTGTCTTGTTATACTATCAGATTGATGAAAAATGGTCAATCATGTATACTTAATCGATATGAAATTATTTTGCCGAATTTTTTTCGTCATGCTCTTTTTTCCGATAGCCGCATCCGCAGCCGATACTTATTTAAAACTCATGCAAACCGGTACGGCAAAGCAAATCAAACGCGCGTTTTTATTCGATGACGACGCTCCTTTTCATACGATCGGAAAAGAACGAAACAATCTGCTCATTACGGCAATCATATACGACAGAAGCGAAGAGGTCATCCGAGTGCTGCTCAAAGCGGGCATCGATGCCGATCAAAAAAATCGGGAAAAACGGACGGCCGTTTCATACGCATGCGAATACTGCACCGGCAAAAACAGATTCGACCTCATACTCGCTTCGGGCGGCGCGTCCAAAAGAAAGATACGCTCCCGTCTTATGACGCGCGACAAAAGCGGCCGCTATGCCGCATCTTATGCCGAAAAAAACAGCGAAAGCGAAATCCGTAATTCGGTAGCGCCGTATTTAACGCAAAGCGATATTGCGCTCATCGAGCAAACGACAGAAGGCGGTATTCCGCTTCTTGCCGCGGCGGCAAACGCATATCGCTCGACGGAAAAAAGTTCAAAAGCCGTAAAGCAAAAAACCGAAAAAACAAAAAAGAGCGAAGCGAAACAAACCGAAAGCAATGACCCTCCCGCAGCCGCCGAAACGGACGCCGCGGATTCGGAAACCGATAAAAACGCAGCCGAAAGCTCGGATGAAAAAAAGATCGAAGAAAGCGGAAACAATATTCCCGCAAACGAAAAAACGCTCGAAGAAAGCGAAAAAAATATTCCCGTAAACGAAAACGCAGCCGAAAAAACGCTCGAAGAAAG
>KE332515.1:0-407081 GCA_000413015.1 Treponema socranskii subsp. paredis ATCC 35535 | reverse complement strand
CGAAAAAACGCTCGAAGAAAGCGAAAAAAATATTCCCGTAAACGAAAACGCAGCCGAAAAAACGCTCGAAGAAAGTGAAAAAAATATTCCCGCAAACGAAAACGCGGAAGAAAATTTTTCCGAAAAAAAAGAATCGGGCGGCGATGAAGAAAAAAACGTGCAAAAAGAAGCGGACGAATCCGAGACGGTTCCGCTTCCTCCCTCTTCCGCGCCCTCATCCTCAGTCCGGCCGGCCGCTTCTTATGGCAAAATGTTTTTATACGATTATGCGGACACATCTTTCGATACGGAAGAAGAAATCGCGCCTTCCGAAAACGAACTTATTATTAAAAACGTCAACAAACAAGACTCTCGGGGCGTTACACCGCTTATGTTTGCCTTAACGCGTTCCGATCGAAATCTTGCCGAAACGCTTATCAAAAACGGAGCCGACGTCAATGCGCGCGATAAAGAAGGCTGGACGCCGCTCATGTATGCGGTGAGAACGCAAAACGATAAAAGCTTTGCCGCTATGCTTATCGATGCGGGCGCTTTTGTGCGCGCAAAGAATTCATTCGGCATATCTTCTCTCTTGATTGCGGCCGAATATTCGCAAAATCCCGATATCGTTTCTCTTCTTCTCGCATCGTATTCGGCGACCGAAAACGATGTCGCAAAAGCGTTTATCCATGCGATCACCTCTTCGAACGTACCGCTTCAAGTTCAGTGCGAAAAAATCCGGCGCTTTATAGCAAAGGGTGTTCCGCTCAACGTTTTTTATGACGGCAAAACGCCGCTCATGTATGCCGCATCTTCGGCTTCATCGACTGCGGTTATCGCAGTGCTTCTTGAATCGGGAGCGCTGCCTTTTGCACGCACGGCGGAAGGACTTCGTGCATTCGATTTCGCAAAAAAAAATCAGGCGCTGGAAAAGGACGCCGTTTATCGCTCGCTCAACACGGACAACTGAATATGCGTATAACGGGCGGCGTTTTAAAAGGCCGGCAAATCAAATGTCCCAAGGGCGTCATCCGGCCTGCCATGGATAAAATGCGCGAATCGGTGTTCGCAATACTCGGCGATCTCGGCGGTAAATCCTTTCTCGATCTTTTTTCCGGTTCGGGCACCATAGCGATCGAAGCCGCTTCCCGGGGAGCGGCGCACGTGGAATTGTGCGAAAAAGATAAAATCAAAATTCCCGTCATACTCGAAAACGTCGCCCTTACCGAACGCGAGCTCGGCATCACCGTCAAGTGCCATTTTATGCCCGTCGAATATTTTATCAAACGGTGCAAAACGAGTTTCGACTATATTTTTTTCGATCCGCCTTTTCCGTATAAATTTCATGCCGAATTAATAAAAAATGCCGCCGAAAAAGGCATGTGCGAAAGCGGCGGCACCGTTATCGTACACCGGCCCGAAGAACACGCAATGCCCGATAAAATCGGAAATCTTTTCCGAACGGATATCCGCACATACGGGCGATCCGTCGTCGATTTTTACTCTATAAAATAAGTAAAAAAATCCTTGACATTTACGAAAAACGTGGTAGTATAATTATAGTAGGGGAATTATTGTTAACTTTGCGGGTGTATGACAACGGATGAATTAAAAAGGCGGATAATCGAAAAACAGGGAAACGCGGGATTTATTAAAACCGCCGACGCTCCCGTTTCCGCCCTCAGTATACGGCAAAAAGCGGCGCTCAACCGCAGCGGCAACGCCCTTTTCAACGAAGGCAAGATAGAGCAGGCTCGAAGGATATTTTCGACGACGGGTTATTCCGACGGATTGACGCGCATCGGAGATATATACGCAAAAAAACACGAAACGATCAAAGCGCTCAAGCAGTACGTGCTTGCGCACAATGTAAAAAAGTCGGAACCGATTTATGAATGCATGGCCCGCGTTATATCGGCGGTATTAAGAGAGAACAACGCATAATTACAACAAAGGAGTACACACCTTATGGAAGCAACAATTGAGAGCATTGAAAGTACCGAATCTGAAACCGAAGAAGATTTTTTTGAAGAATCGATTGGGGAAGAAAATCAGGATGCCGACCGTATTTCCGTACTGTCAAAGGGCGGCTATCAATTATTAAAAAATAATAAAATTACCGATGCGAAGGATATGTTTAAAAAAATCCTCGATATCGAAAACAACAACAACTACGCCCTTGTCGGGCTCGGCGATTCGGAACGCAAACAAAACAATCATTATAAAGCTATAGGCTATTATAACGAGTGTCTCTCCTATCATCCCGGAAACAATTACGCGCTCTTCGGTCTTGCCGACTGCTACAAAGCGCTCAACCAATACCGCAAAGCGATCGATATCTGGGAACAATATCTCGTGCATGACGATCGGAACATCACGGTTCTTACGAGAGTGGCCGACGCCTACCGGAAAATACACGACTTTAAAAAATCGAAAGAGCTGTATTTGAAAGTGCTCGATATGGAACAGGACAACGCCTACGCGCTCATCGGGCTCGGACACTTGCATTACGACTTTAAAGAATATAAAGACGCGCTCTACTATTGGGCTAAAATGCTCGAACTCAACGAAAGCGCCGTCGACATCCGCGTGCTTACGTCGATCGGAAACTGTCACAGAAAGCTGAAAACCTTTGAAAACGGTGTCGCTTATTTCGAACGCGCCCTCGCCCTCGATCCGAATAATTTTTACGCGCTGTTCGGACTGGCCGATTGTTACCGCGGCATGAACCAGCAGTATCGCTCCATCGAATATTGGAATAAAATTCTTGCGCTTGATCCCGACAACAAAGTTATCCTCACACGTTCGGGCGACGCATATCGGAATACGGGCGATTACAAAACCGCCGTAGAATACTATAACAAAGCGCTCGACATCGCTTTCGACGTATATGCGGCTTTGGGGCTCGCGCTTATCTGCAAAGGCGAAGGCAAATACGAAGAAGCGGCCGAACGGCTTTCAAATCTTATCCGAAACGACATAAAAAATTACCGGCTGTACATAGACCTTGCCGACTGTTACATAAAGCTGAACCGGAAACAGGATGCCGTTTCGGCTCTCGAAAATTTCCAAAAACAGGGCATACGCTGCCCGCCCATAAGCGATATGCTCGACAAGCTCAAAAACAATAAGCCGATTTATTGATACGCATGCCGAGTTTTATTAATTTTTTTGACGGATGCGACGCTCAGCATGAATAAAATCGCACTCGCCGCTCTCTTACCCGAAGAGATTTGCAGTCTTTTTTCACTCTCCCCTTCTTTCCGCGGAAATCAAATATTTCACTGGATCGGAAAGGGAGTCGATTCTTTCGATGCCATGACGAATCTGAGCGCGGAGCTGCGGACGTCACTTGCCGAAAAAGCGCTTCTCCGTTCGACACGGGTGTCCGATGTGCTGAAAGCGGATGACGGTACGGTAAAGCTACAGATAGAAACGGAAGACGATCTTGCGGTAGAAACGGTTCTTCTCACCGATAAAGCGGGACGGAAGACGGCTTGCGTTTCGTGCCAAGCCGGCTGCGCGATGGGCTGCGCGTTTTGTAAAACGGGAACGCTCGGTCTTGCGCGGAATCTCACTGCAGCGGAAATCGTCGAACAGTTTTTATATCTTGAAAAGCACGCGGGCACTCTCGACAATATCGTTTTTATGGGTATGGGAGAGCCGCTTTTAAATCTCGATGCCCTTCGAAAAGCGATTGCCGTACTCACCGATAAGCGCGGCAGAAATCTTTCGAGCCGCCGTATTACGGTATCCACGGTAGGCATCGTAAGCGGCATATACGATTTGGCGGATAAGGGGCCGGCAGTGCGCCTTGCCCTTTCTCTTACGACGGCGGATGAAGAGACAAGAAAAGAACTCATGCCCGCGTCTTTGACGAATTCTTTGCACGATTTACGGCAGGCGATTTCGTACTACATCGAAAAAACGGGAAAAAGAGTTACGCTTGAAGCCGTACTGCTTTCGGGAAAAAATACGAGCGAAAAAAATGCGGATTCTCTCATCGCTTTTGCGAAAGATTTGGACGTTCACGTAAATCTCATTCCGTGGAATCCCGTAGAAGGGCTGTCATTTGCGACACCGGACGCACGCGAAACGGCACAATTCGTTTCGCGCCTTGAAAAGGGAGGCCTAAACGTAACGCTCCGCATGCACCGCGGAAAAAGCATTTCAGGCGCCTGCGGACAGCTCGGTAAAACGAATGTGAAGGGCGGGCGCAGCACATAACCGAAAAAGAATGCCGTATTTATTTGTACAAAAATCAGAACCGAAAAACGCTTGAAATGCCGCGTATTTTTATCTATAATGCCTGCAGTAAAAAAGAAATGCGGAGCTAAAAATGCAAAAAAAGATTTACGTTGCCGGTATGTTCGACGGCGATACGGCGAAAAAAGTTGAAGATGCGGTACGTGCGGTAAGCGGCGTCACAAGCGTTACGGCATCACCCGATAAAGCGCAAGTGCTTGTCGATTACGGAGATGAATCCGTATTGCCTGCGATCAACGCTGCCATTTCGGCACTCGGCATCGATGTACTCGATTAGCGTTTTGTAACGTTCTTGACCTCCGTATCGATTTTAACTATGCTGTAGTTATTCAATAACATTAAAAAAAACATTAGAGGAGCAGCAGCATGGGTAAAACAATAGCACAAAAAATATTCGATGCGCACCGGCTCGACACGCCCTTTTCCGGCACATCGGTACTGAAACTCGACCGCGTGTTTTGTCACGAAATCACGACTCCCATCGCGATCACCGACTTGATCGAACGCGGAAAAGACAGCGTATTTGACAGCGATAAAATCAAAGCGGTTATCGATCACGTCACTCCTGCAAAAGACAGTAAAACGGCGACGCAGGGAAAAATCCTGCGCGATTGGGCGCACCGGCAGCATATCAAAGACTTTTTCGACATCGGCCGAAACGGCGTGTGTCATGCGATTTTTCCGGAAAGCGGCTTTGTACGCCCGGGCTTTACCGTCATCATGGGCGATTCTCACACGTGTACGCACGGCGCTTTCGGCGCGTTCGCCGCAGGAGTCGGCACGACCGACATAGAAGTCGGCATATTAAAAGGCGTGTGCGCTTTCCGCGAACCGAAATCGATTAAATTTATTTTAAACGGAAAACTCCGTCCGGGCGTTTTCGCCAAAGACGTTATCCTTTCTATCATCGCAAAAATCGGTGTAAACGGAGCCACCGACCGCGTTATGGAATTTACCGGTCCCGTCATCGAAGGCTTCGGTATGGAAGAGCGCATGACGCTGTGCAATATGGCGGTGGAAGCCGGCGGCACGTCGGGCATCTGCGCTCCGGATATGCACACGGTCGACTACCTTTGGGAATTTATTAAAGACGATTATCCGTCGAAAGAAGCCGCCCTCGCCGACTATTCCAAGTGGACAAGCGATGCGGACGCCGAATACGAAAAAACGATATCGATAGACTGCAGTGAAATCGAGCCCGTGTGTACCGTCGGCTACAAACCCGACCAGGTCAAAAACGTGCGCGATATGAAAGGCACGAAAGTCGATCAAGTCTATATCGGCAGCTGCACGAACGGACGCATATCGGATCTCCGCATTGCGGCGGAAGTGCTGAAAGGAAAACGCATAGCCGAAGGCCTGCGCGCCATCGTAAGTCCTGCAACTCCGAAAACGTACAAAACGGCGCTGAAAGAAGGCATTATCGACATCTTTATGGACTCGGGATTTTGCGTTACGAATCCGACCTGCGGGGCGTGCCTCGGCATGTCGAACGGAGTGCTTGCAGAAGGAGAAGTGTGCGCGTCCACGACGAACCGCAATTTCAACGGCAGAATGGGAAAAGGCGGCATGGTTCACTTGATGAGCCCCGCGACGGCGAGCGCAACGGCAATCGCCGGCACGATATGCAATTCATCGCTTTATACGGAGGCTTAAAGGAGGTATGATCAAAGCGCCGACAGAAACAGCGTCGGCACTTTGATCTCGAGTTTGCTCGGACGTTTGCAAAAGAACGCGCATACATACCGGTTTGATAAAAATCGTATGAGTACGCTGCGTTATACTTTGCAAACTCGATTATCTAACATGTGCGCCGCTTGGAACTTCGGAGCAAAGCTCCTTCGTTACCAAGCTTGCGCACGGCAAAAAACTTTCTCGGAATTTGCAAATTTCTACAAAAGTTTTTTGGGAGGTATGAGGTGAAACAATTCGGAGGGAGCGTGCTCTTTCTCGACCGCTCCGACATCAACACCGACGAAATCATTCCGGCGAAGTATCTTACCGAGATTTCAAAGCAGGCGCTCAAACCCTATCTGCTTGAAGATTTAAAACTCGACGGTTTTAATCCGAAAACCGATATCGCAGGCAAGCGCGTCATCATCACGAGGGAAAACTTCGGCTGCGGCTCTTCGCGCGAACACGCTCCGTGGGCGCTCGAAGTGAACGGCATTTCCGTCGTCATCGCGGTAAACTTTGCGCGCATATTCCGGCAGAACATGTTCAACTGCGGCATGATGGCGATCGAACTCGATAAAAAATCGATAGACGATATATTCCGCACATTTTCGGATAAAGAGGCCGAATGCAAAATCGTGCAAAACGACGACGGCAGCGCAAAGGTAAAGCTGATCGCGGGAAGCCTTTCGAAAAGCTATCCGTTTACGCTCGACAGTTTTGCAAAAACGCTCGTCGAAAACGACGGCTGGATCGGCTACGCGGACAAAAAATATTGATGCGTTTTTAAATTCGCACGGACAGGCCGCCGTGCGAATTATTGTATATGAAAGCAAAAAAATCGCTGACAGTACTTTTTTCGGTTTCAGCTCTTCTTATAATGACCGCCTATGCGGGAGAAAACCGGTCGGCGAACGATAATTCATTTGACGGATTCGACGTATATACGTTTTCCGCAGGCGATAAGGATGCAACGTATTATCTCAATGAAAATACGATGCATATACAAGAGCGCTTACTCGGAAGCCGTTATAACAGCTACGATCAGACAATCACGTTTTCAACCGTCGAAAAGGCCGGCGTGCCGTATATTAGTACAAAAACTACATTAATAATTCATGATCACCCTTATGGGAATCTTGAGAAAGGGATAAATTCTAATTTATGGAATTGATCGAAATGGTGCTTTCGTAGAATATCCTAAAAGTAAATATGAGATCGGGAATCATTGGATTAAATATTTGGAGAAAAAAAATATATGAAAAAAGTATTATTTATAATTTTTATTGTTTTAATGGAGTGTAATCTTTTTTCTCAAAAGAATGATATTTCGAAAAATACTATTACAAACTATTGGACAGATATCATACATTGGAAGCAAGGGAGAAGTTCTGTTTTAATTGAAGAAAAGAAAAATGAAAAAGAATATGAATGGGAAATGTTGGATGATGATGACCTTTCGACAGCTTGGGTTGAAGGTGTGAATGGAGATGGTATTGGAGAGTGGGTAATCGTTTTCATAGATGGTGATTATCAATATTTAAATTATGAAGACCATGTAGAGAATTTACCAATGAATCTTACCTTGAAAATAAATAATGGATTTTGTAGGACAGAAACATTATTTAAAAATAATAATAGAGTAAAAAGAGCAAATCTATCTATATATGAAGTACCTTTACAAGTCGGACAACATAAAACAGAGGCTATAGAAGAACCCATAAAGAGTGCTGAAATTGATATTTTTATTAATGATTCAATGAAAACACAATATTTAGAAAAAAAATTTAATTTAGTGGGAACTTATACAACAGGCAATGTATGTTTATTCCTAAAACTAACGATTTTAGAAGTCTATCCCGGCGAAAAATATAATGACACTTGCATAAGTGAACTGCATGCAACCGCGGATGTTATTAAAGAAAAGAAACCTGAAGTTACACAGCAGAAGAAAAGTTTTCTTCATAAAGACAAAAAATAAGCGGACGTATTTATCTTGAATATCCCCAAAAATAATAAACGGTTATCAGGATGCGAACCATACTCGAAGATTCCGTAAAAAAATGTATAACTATTTTTTTACAAAAAACGGTTGGTTGAAATTTGTTGAGTAAATGTGTATGTGTGTATAAGGTTAAATTTTTCTCTACAGCTCTATTTTTCTTAAGTATATTTTTTATATCATGTAATAAAAAATATCCATGTAATAACGATTCGGCATTAATAAAGGCGTGTAACTATTCTATATTGGTTTCATCCGACTACAGCCTTTGGACACCGAAGGCTTATGCATATTTCAGTTACTGCCGGGATAGATATGAAATATATGCCGAACCGTTTTATACTAATGATGTGTCGAGCAATGCAGAGGATATTATTCTCTTAGGTTGTTGGAAATCAGTCTATTTACATAATCCGAATATTTATGAATTTTACGGCGATATAAAACCGCTGGAAAAACAGTATCATTCATCAATTTGTCATCTTGATTTATCGTTCGGGAAAAAACATATCGGTGTTTTAGCCGGTGAAATTCCGGCGGGAGATAATAAAATATTCGGAGTTTTTGAGCTTCATTTTTTATGGAAAATAGAAAATGAAACGGTATATATCCAACCGAAGGTTATTGTGGGATACGATTCTATAGAGGCGTATCATTCCGGGGGAAATCCTGAAATTCAAGATATTTCATATTTTAATAAAGAAAAATTTATAAAAATCGGAAAACCGGAAAAGTTTCCGATTGCGTTAATTCAAACGATACCGTTTAATTTTAATAAAATTGATATTTCCGATACGTTCCTTGATACCAAATACGGGATAACAAAATTAGGATGTGATGTTTTACGGTATAAATATACTTGGATAGAAGAATGGGGTATGCCCGTACTTGAAGAGTACGTAAAAAATCACCCTGAATATACTGTGGAAGAACTTAAGAAAATGAAATTGTATAATAAAAGATGATATTATATATGTACTGTCATCTATACGAACGGTAATTGTCTTTGCCATTTTTCAAATATATTCATTTATATTCAAAATATCAATCGGTTATTACGGTCGTTACCATTTTTATTGACACATTTCAATAGCCTGTTTCCAAAAATCATGCTATCATGGTTTCGTAAGCACAATCGGGAGATGTGAACTTATGAAAAAATCCATTCAATTTTTTGTTGTTCTGTTGTCTGCAATTCAAGTATTTGCACTTACACCGCATATAAACAAAGGCAAACTGATCGAGTTGACGCTTGAACAGGCGGTAAAAGAATTGCAGCTTTCACAAAAAGAACTGCAAGATATAAACAAAGAATTTTATGGCGTATTGGAATTTAATTCCAATTTTCCGCCGGTACAAGAAGCGGATTTTGATTCCGAGGTACACATTTTTAAGCAGACGTTCAAAGAAACGAATGAAATTATCTACCGAGTTATTTCACGCACAAAAGAAACGGCTCCTTTTAACAGAACGGGAATATTTCAAAAAGGATATTATACAAATGGTCATGGAAAACCGAATCTGATTTTTGCGGATTTTTATAATACGGAAGCCGAAACCTTTGGCCAAAGCGTTACAAGCGTACGGTTAAATTATAATTTTATGCCTGTAATTAAAAAGAATAAAATTGCAGGAATTATGATTTATGGAATTGAACGCTTTGATAAAGAAAATTCGATTATGGAATATACAGGTTCTACTCAAAACTTGTATCACAAAGCTGCTGTTTATTGGAGTGATGATTTTTCTACAGCTAATTTGCGAAATGAATATTCTAACGATCCTGATATTCATATTGAATGTTCAAAACCGCTGATAGATGAAAAAGATACTTTTAAATATACGATTCAGAATGCATTTGATAAAAATCCCGCGACAAGTTATGTAGAAGATACTGATGATAATTTGATTTGGATAAATTTGGGGAGCGTGGGTGATTTAGAAAAGATTGCATTAATCAATGGATATGCCCTAAATGAAAGTTTTTATTTAGCAAATAATCGTGTGAAAAAAATTATATGTGCTTCATTCGTAGATAAAATTACTAAAAAAATATATAACGAAGAATATATTTTAAGGGATGAATATTTTACATATCAATTTTTTAAACGAAAAAAAATAAAAAATCAGATCTCATCAAAAAGCTTTAAGGTTTTAGAGATTTATAGAGGAAGTAAATACAATAACACATGTATTGCAGAAATAGATTATCTGTTGAGAAAAAATACTTGGCTTTTCGGCGGTGTCGAATGAGCAAAAAAGACGAGCGTCATTTCAATCATAAGCGTTGTTTGAAGCAGAATCGACGATATCAATAGCCTGTTTTCGAAAATGATGCTATCATGGTTTCGTGGGTACAAATAAAATATCGATTCGCTTTTTCAACGATCAGGAAGTGCGTGCCGTCCGGGATGAAGAAAATTCCAAATGGCGGTTCAGCGTACTTGATATTGTCGGAGTTTTGAATGAACAGCGCGAATATGAAAAGAACCGTAACTACTGGAAATATTTGAAAGCAAAATTGAAAAAAGAACATAATCAACTGGGTAGCGTCACTACCCAGTTCAAATTGACTGCACCCGACGGAAAAAAAGCGCCTTTCAAATGTGATGGACTATAATCAAGTAATAGAGCTTGCAAAAAATTTTCCCAATAACAAATCCGCCCTATTATGAAGAAGCGGAGTAAACGATGCGATTCCGTTTTTATAAGTCGGTACAAAGAGCGGGGGCCGAATGAATAAAAAAAATATAATCGTTTGTTTGTTTTTTACAATATCGCTGGTTGCATGCAGTGCAAAAAGCGTTGCACCGAACTTAAATTTAATCTTACCGACGGAAAGCGGTTTTATGAAACTGCTTGATGACAAATTCAAAAAAGTGCTTATAGAAACATGTAAAGCGGAACTGCAAAAAGTCGAAGAAAAAAATATTTTTGAAATAAAAGACCTGAAAGATTACTTCGTTTATGAAGAAAAAGTCGGAAGCGACGAGTTCATATGGTTTATATCGCCCGACTACAACAAAAAAGATTCATTGCCGGATAACCGGGTTTTTCTTTTAAAAAAGGAAGGCGAAATATATAAATTATTGGTAAAATACGACACCCGTCTCATTTGGGGCGACTTGCACCTCTTTTTGCAGTTTAACAATGTTATGATAATTAAAGGAAAAGATAAGGCAAAAGGATTTATCGCATTTGAGAACCGTGCGCAAATTTACTGGAAATCGAATATTATTGAAGACGGCTATACAATAAAACAATGTAAAGGACAGTATGTCGGAATGAGTACCGGCAGATATTATAAATTTGAAAGTGAGCCTGCCATGTTTGAATTTGAAGAGTTATTTAATGTGTATAAACCTGATGAAACGGAATGGGAGCCGATATACATCGAAGCATCCGAGTTTTTGTGGGAAGAAAAGAATCCGTTGAAATATGTGCTGTGTAACGCCTTTGACGGAAATTCTGAAACAAGCTTTGTTGAAAATACTGAAGATGATTTATTTGAAATAAGTGTACACACTAATGAATTTAACCCTCGTATTGCTATAATTAATGGATATACTCTGAATAAGAATTTGTATTACGCAAATAATAGAATAAAGAAAATAAACTATGATTATTTGTTGGAGGATAATAATTTAAATTACCAATATATAAATGCGCAAGCTAATTCCAGAATTTGGGTAAAAGAGATATATTTTGGCAATAAGTATAATGATACCTGTATTTCCGAGTTGAATTTTAAATTTAAAAATTCCAATTGGCTCTTCGGAGATATCGATGAGTGATACGTCTTACAGTTTTATTCGCAAAGAGCAAATGAATCGGCAGGTTTGAAAACATGAAAAAAATTGCGTATATTATTTTTATACAAATCGCACTGTCATCTCTGTGGGCTTTAGATTACCGGCAAGTACTTTTCAGCAACAATTATGAGCGAATAGAAAAGGTAACGGATAAAGAAAGTATTTTGGGAAACAGTTATAATGCAATAGTTTCAGTCGTAAAGAAAAAAGTCGATAATGCTCCGTGTGTTTTATATGAATATCCGAATTTTAAATACAATGAACTTTATGCGGAAAAGTACGAAAACGGCAACGTGTACAGGCTTTTAATAGCTGACGAGCCGATAACTACGGATAATATTGTAAATATGACTTTTAAATATATAGGCCAAGTCACCTTTCTTAAAGAACAAGATAATTTATATGTCATCGATTATTCTTTTCTACATTACAGAGATGACCATGACGGCATGTTTGCTTCAAGTAAGGTAGATGTCTATGAAGGTATGGAAGTAATAAACAGAAATAATCGAATAAAAGGAATTATGAAGCATAAGTCTGAAGTAGAAGTTAGAACGCATACAAATGAAGATACGGGAAGCCATTGGATAGAAAATAAAGGCTTTTCCAATGCAAATTATTATGAATGGAAAGATTTGCAAAATCCGAAAAAATACACTCTTGTGAAAGACAATATATATCTGTTCGACGGCTGTCATAATCGTATAGAAATAAAATCTACGCGGCCGCTGATAGATACAAAGCGACCGTTAATGTACACGATACAGAATGCGTTTGACGGAAATCCCGCGACGGCTTATGTGGAAAATACTGATGATGATTTATTTAGTATATCAATAAACGATGTAAGAACTAAAGATCCTAAAAAGGAAGAAATAACCAAAATAAAAATAATTAACGGGTATTCCCGTAGTGAGAATTTTTATGTTTTTAATAACAGAATAAAATCGATATCTCATTATAACTGGAAAACAAAAGCAAATGATATTTTAGCAGTTAAAGACACACCTTTTATTTTTCAAGAAATTGATTATATTTCCGGAGCCTGTAATTTTGAAGTGAAAGAGCTTTATAAAGGTTCTAAGTATTCTGACACATGTTTGTCTGAAGTCGATTTCTATTATAAAAAATTCGGCTGGCTTTTCAGAAATTAAAAAAAATCCGTACCTACCCTCACCCGCTCTCCCGTCACGGGATTTGTAAACTCAAGGGCGACACATTCGAACTCGAGCGCTTCGCCTCCGAAGCCTGCGTTATACAGTTCGTCTCCGACGACGGGAAGTCCGTTCCACGCAAGATGGCAGCGCACTTGATGGCGGAAACCCTTTGCGATCGAACACTGCGCGATGATGCCATCCGCCGTCCGCTCGGCGATTTTTATATGCGTCGTATAGAGCGCGCTTCCTTTTTTTTTCAACGCCGCTTCGTTCGAATCTTCGGTAACGGGTCTTACGCTTTTTCTCCCTTTTCCGTATGCGCGAAAATAAGACGATGCGGAAAACTCATCCCCCTCTTTCAACGGACGCAGCGAAACGGGTTTCGGAAATCCGCCGAGCTTTGCCGCATTTCTCTCATCGTCGCTACAAAGTGCGCGGTATGTCTTTATAAAATCGCCCTTTTTTTGCGCTTCGGAAAAAAACGCATACGCTTCGTCCGTCGCCGCGATGAGCAAAAGTCCCGATGCCTGCGTGTCGAGCCGGTGAATCAAACCGTATTCGCACGGCTTTTTGCCTTTGACGTTTTGCAGTTCGGGAAAGAGGGATACCGCAAGCGTTAGGGCGCAGTTTTTTTCTCCTTCGAAAAGCGGAGAAGAGGCCGTGCCGCGCGGTTTTTTGATTATTAAAAAAGGCGAATCTGCAGACGCTTCGCGGATCACGTCGATCCGTGAAATCGGCATGTCATCTCTTTTTTTTTGCATGATTTTTTCCCCACACGGGCACTTCTTTCGGATAGTTTTTTTTGAGAAAAGAAAGCGTCGTTCGAAAGCGATCGGGAACGGCCGAGCGGAACGTCGAAAACTTTTTTTTACCCGGTAAGCGTATCGTCAATTTTTTCGCGTGGAGCATGAGACGAGCTTCGGGAAAAACATCGTCTTTTTTTCCGTAAACCGCATCTCCCAAAATCGGACAGCCGATGTATTTCATGTGTACCCGTATCTGATGCGTTCGTCCCGTTTTGAGACGCAGGCGCATAAGCGAATAGTTTCCGTAAGAAGCGATGCAGCGGTAAATCGTCCGCGCGCTCTTTCCGTCTTCCGTCTGAGTCGCGGCTTTAAAACGCTTTCTGTTTTTCGGATCGCGGATGATCTGCGTTTTGATGTCGCCTGCGAGAGCGGGCGGCCTTCCCTTTACGATCGCAATGTATTCTTTTTGCACGAAGCGGCAGGCGAACTGCTGTCCGAGCCAGTCTTCGGCATCCCTGTTTTTTGCCGTAATGATGAGTCCCGACGTATCTTTGTCGAGCCGGTGTACGATGCCTGGTCTCTTCGAAGAGGCGGCGAGAGAGGGGGGCGTATCTTTTATGCGGGAAATCGAAGATCTGCCCCAGCGGTATAAAAGCGCGTTTACGAGCGTACCCGTCCAATTGCCCGCCGCCGGGTGCGTTACCATACCCTGCGCTTTATCGACGACGGCGACGTTTTCGTCTTCATACAGTACGCTGAGCGCGATGTTTTCTGGTGTTATATCGTCGGGGACATTATCGTCCCATTGCACGTCGATGATATCGAGAGCTTTTACGGCGGCAGAAATTTTTTGCGTTTTTCCGTTTACGAGGATTTCGATCGCACAGGATTTCAATTTCGAGCGGTTCATGCCGCCGGGAAGAGAGGCAATGTATTTGTCGAGCCGAATGCTGCCTTGAAAATCGGCGGGAACTTGTACGCTGAAAGACGGCACCGCTAGTCTCCGCTTTGCGTTTCGAGCGCAAGTTCGAAAGATGTCGCGCTCTGTTTCGCCGAGCTTACAGATTTTTCATCGGACAGCGTATTCAATTCCGCCGCATCCGATTTTCCGCCCGCATTGTTTTCCTTATCCGCGCTTTTCTGCGGCGCTTTTTGTGCCTCTTCATCGGGATTCGCGGCATCGCTCCGAGTTCCGCCGAGCGGTGTCTCTCGCGGCGGCATATCGATTCGGACGGCATCTTTATCTTCGGCTATCGGCGTGACGACGATGGGCGCTTTTTCTTTCCGCTCGAGTTTTTTCTTTGCGGCGTTCCGCCTGATCACCGAAATGAGAAGATCGGTAAGCCCGATACCGACGCTGATGCCCGCTGATGTGAGTAAAATGCCCGCCTGTTCGGCCGTCGAATAACCGTTGCTCGCCGACGCTTTTGCAAAGGGATTCGGAAAATACTCGGAATCGAAGCCGTGCTGCGCGTAGCGTGCGGACGAATACACGATCGTCGACGTAAGCGTCACAAAGGGGAGCGCGCCGAGCGAAACGATTTCCGCTCTCCGCAAGTCTTTCATAAATTGAGGAAACTCATCGTCCGTATACGGAGCGGGCGTCGTATCTTTCGCTTCTTTCGCGCGGCACGGAAAAGCGATAACGCACAATAAAAGCAGGGCGGCACATCTTTTCACGCAAAGCCTCATAACGCCGCCGTCTCCCGCTCTCCGAAAATCGCCGTTCCGATGCGTACTTCGGTAGAACCCTCTTCGATTGCAATTTTATAATCCGCCGACATACCCATCGAAAGCGTCGTGAGATCGAAGACGGGAAATTCTTTTTGCAGATTTTCCGCAGCATCGCGGAGCGAAACGAAAGACTTCCTCACGGCAATTTCGTCGTCGGTAAAAGGCGCCATCGTCATAAAACCCTTCGGTACGATGTGCGGCGCATTTCCTTCGGCACAATAGCGAAGCGCTTCGTACATGAGTTCGTATGAAAGAAAGCCCGCTTTCGACGCTTCGCCCGTGTGGTATTCCAATAAAACATCGATAGATTTATCAATTTTCGCACACTGTTTTTCGAGTTCTTCGATGATGCCGAGCCTGTCGACCGATTCTATGCACGAAGCGATCCGCACCGCGCGTGCGGCTTTGTTTTTTTGCAGCGTTCCGATAATGTGCAGTTCGGCCGACGGAAAGTCTTCATAAATTTTATTAAATTTTTCGTATGCTTCCTGAACGCGGTTTTCGCCGAATGCGCTCTGCCCCGCTCCGATTGCCGCAATGACGGAAGACGCCGGATGAAATTTGCTTACGGCCAGAAGCTTTACGCTTCCCTCTTTTCTTCCGGCTTTCCGTTCGGCGTTCCGCACCGATTCGACAACTCGCTTGAGATTTTCCGCTATCCGTTCCGTATCCATAAACGCCTTCTTTTTATCGCACTTCACGAAAGTATAACGCTATTGAGCGCATCGGACAACCGCAAAAGTTCTGCAAGAGACAGCGTCTCGGCTCTGAGCGAAGGATCGAGAGCCGAGAGCGTAAGCGCACGCTCGGCTCTTTCGGCGCTTTTAGTAAACGCCGTTAAATTATTGCGGACATTTTTTCTGCGCGATGAAAAAAGAGCGCGCTGCATTTTTATAAAAAGCGAAGGATTTTCGCATGCGGGAAAATCGTTTTTTTTCGTCATAACGACGGCGCGCGAGGCGACGTGCGGCTTCGGCCAAAAATTTCCGGAAGCTAAATCGGAAAGCCCTTTGACGTCGTACGCCCACTGGCACAGCACCGAAAAAGACGAGCGTTCGTCCCCGCCCTCTTTTGCCGTCATCCGATCGGCGACTTCTTTTTGTACCGTGACCACCGCCTTGTCGAATCTTGCGCCGCGCTCTATCGTGTCGGCGATGAGGGATGCCGCAATCGAATACGGGAGATTACCGAAAAATCTGTCCGGCAGTCCCGAATCCTCATACGCGCTTTTCCACGTTTTTACGGCATCGCCCGAAACGATTCTCAGCGCGCCTTTTTCGATTTCCGCCTTAAAAAAATCCGAAAGCAGTTTTATAAATCCCTTGTCGATTTCGAACGCCGTAACGCGGGCGCCCGCATCGAGTAAAAGCTTTGTCATGGAGCCGAGCCCCGGCCCTATTTCCCACACGCGCATCCCCCGCTCTATTTCGAGAGCACGGACGATGCGCTCACGAGCCTGTGCGTTTACGAGAAAATTTTGTCCGAATTTTTTTTGCATCGAAAAGCCGTTCGCATCGAGGAGAGCTTTGAGAGCTGCCGGTGAATTATAATCAGGGATAGTCATACGCAAAAGTCATAGTAGCCCGAACGGCGATTTTTGTAAATCCTGCATAACAAGGCAAGTACACCTACTACTGTATTTTGCAAAGTTTCGACACGACATCCGTACCCGTTACGCCATACGTACGTACGGAGCGCGAGCGAAAAAAAGCACGAGGAGTTTTATCGCGCCGTAGATCGCATTCATCACCGCTCCCGCAAAGGGCGCGAAAAACGGCAGGGCGAGCGAAAGCGCAATGCAGACGATGCCCGCATAGATGAACACGGTTACAAGAGGCGAAACGAGTGTTGTCGCGATGACACCGATAGGCATAAAAGTTCCGAAAAGCGAAAGCGTTACCGGAGCGGTGAGCGCCTGTGCGCCGAGGGATGCGGCAAGAGGAGCGGAGAGTTTTTTAGGCAGAGCACGGATCAAAAAAACGTCGAGCGTTTCCGAAAAAAGCAAAATGCCTAAAAGCGCTCCGTACGAAAGCATAAAAGCCGCGCTCAAAATATGAGCGGGCGCAATCACGGCGTGCAGGAAAAAAGCCGCACACAAAATCAAAACCGTATCCGCCCCTGCGATGCCGCACACGGAACATAAAAGGAGCAGCACGCTGCATAAAAACGCGCGTAAGAGAGACGGTGAAAAGCCCGCAAACCACACGAAAAGCGATACGGCGCAAAATTGAAAGATATACGATTTCGTTTTTCCGAAAAGCCTCATACCCGCAAAAAGCGCGATGCCCGACACGAGCGACAAATGCATACCCGAAAGCGCAAGGATGTGCGAAAGACCTGCATTACGAAACGCGGTCGAAACCGCAGCTTCGGTGTATTCGCGGGAAGCCGAAAGGAGAGCAAGCAAAAGTCCGCCCGCCCCGCCCCACGCGTACATGAGCCGTCGGAACTGAAGGCGGGAAAGCGCTCGGATATGAGCGAGTTTTCCGGCAAAGGATTTTTCCCAGCCCAAACTTTCGGCTTTCGAAACGAAAAAAACGCCGTTCTTTCCCGTCTTTCCCGAAAGGAAAAGCCTCGCGCCGCTTTCGCAGAGTACGGCTCCTTTTTCGTAAGAAGCCGAATACAGTTTTCCGGGAAAATACGCTTCGACCGTTTTTTCATCGATACATACCGCCAAGCGTCCGCGGCACGAACTTTTTACGCCGCACTTCGATACGGCGACATCGGGTGCAAATTCCGCGGAATAAAATCCCGTACGCTCCGATTTTACGGGATTTGAAACGAGCTTTCCGGACATCGACGCGATATCGAGCGGCGGAATGAGGGATGAAAATGCGTGACGGTCTTTGACGGGGACGATGCGGCCGTATACCAAAACCGATGAGATGAGCGCAGCACAAAAAAGCGGATGATAAATTCTTTTTCCAATCACCATTTAAGCCTCGCGAGGGCATCGCGGGCGGCGGCAATCACCGGTTCGGAATAGTTGACATAGGTCACGTACAAAAGCGTATCGAACGACGATTTATTGCCGATCCTGCCGAGCGAGCCGATTAAAGCGAGGGCAATCGTTTCCGACACTTTTGCCCCGCTTTCGGTTTGTCTGTTCAACGCCGCAAGGTAGGAAGCAAGGCGCGACGAAGCGTCGACCGGTGCGATTTCGGCAAACGCATATATCGTTTTTGCGAATTCGCCGTCGGTCATAACGCCCGCCTTATATTCGCGTTCGGCAAGATCGAAAAATGAAACGACTGCCGGAACCGCTCGCGTCCACTTGTTTTTTACGATAACGTCGAGCGCATCGACTTGCAGGGAAACCGTTTCTCTCGTTATCGACGAAGCGTTGTTCGCTATATATATCGTCTCCGAAAGCACATTTTCGGCAATTTCCGATTGAAACGATGCAGGTGTTTTTTTATTTTTAATAAACAAATCGAACAGCGGACGTATATCGCTTTTGACGTTTCCTTCGCGGATAATACCGACAATCTGAGGAAACGATTTATCGGCAAGAAGGGCGAGCGCATCGTCGATATCCTGAGTACACTTCGGCCATTTTTGCTCTTTGCGGCATGAAAAAAGAAGCGCAAAGGAACGGCTGTCCCCTATTTCAGAGAGCGCCTTTACGGCGGCTTTTACGACGGCATTTTCGTTTCCGGAACCCGGAGTGACGGCAAGATAATCGTGCAAAAGGGTTATGAAGGGTTCCGTCGGCAGCAAATCGCGGAGAGCTGTCGTTTTATTGAGGACTGCAATGCGCACCGTATCGCTTGAAAAAAGCGAAAAAAGTTTTACCAATTTTTCCGAAACCGCTTCCCGCCCCGCGTAATCGAGAGCGGCAAGCGAATCGGCGGAAAGCGCGATGATGCCCGAAAGCGCAAGCGTGTCCAAATCGCGGTCGTTTCCGAGCATCGCTTTGTGTTCGAGCGCAAAATCTATGGCCGCACGCGAAAGAAAAGCCGCATCTTCTCCCGAACTTTCCTTTACCGCAGCGGTTTTATCGGCGATATTGCCTTTGACGAACCGTACGCGAAGCGGAGCCGAAGAAGCAAAAGAGAAAGCGCATAAAAGCGCGGTAATTGTTCCGATAAAACACTGCTTTATTTCCATATCTGTCAAAATCCTCCGCACGAATAAAACAACTTCGTTCGCTTATTCGTTACCGAGCATATCTCCGATAAGCGAATCCGTCATATCGGGAGGATCCGTGTCTGAAAGTTCAAACGCAAACTTGTCGCCGTCCCCTTCCGATTTTTCATCATCGATATCGTCCGCTTCCGCCTTTTCCTCGTCATCCCTAAAGTTTTCGTATTCCGAAGCCGCTTCGGAATCTTCATCCGCCGGAAAAAGTTCGTACGCTTTGCGCTCTTCGGGCGACATGATATTATACACGAAACTCAAAATTTGGTTTTTCATCTGAGGTTCGATATGTACGCATTCGAAATGAAGCCGCGACTGATCGATGTCGCTGTTGTATTCGACCGTGCGGACGATGCCGAACATGATTATCAATTTTCCTTCGATGGTAAACTGCATTTTCAGCTGAATATTCGGCACGCCTTTTCCGCCTATCCTTATCATCGCTCCCGATTCGGATATGTCTTCGATGAGACAGCGATATCCCGACTGCGTTTCCACCCTGTTGTAATCGATAACTTTATCTTTGATGATAAAAAGGCTTGCGTATATATTGCACTTTGTACGGATCGCGCGCCGTTTTTGCGTACGCAAAAGTTTTTCCGTGTGCTTGAGGTAAAGCACCGCTTTGCCGAAAAAAACTCCGCTTCCGATCACCGTCGTATCGAAAATATAACGGGCGTCGCCCGTACGCCACAAGTACACGCTTATCGATTTTCCGATCCAATCTTTGCCTTCGACGCTCACCTGTCCGTTTTGCATCGGAATGCTTACCGTAAGTTCCCGTGCGTTATTGACGATTTTCGATGCAAATACTCCTTTTCCCGCAAGCACGATCCGCAAACGAAGTCCGCTTTCAAAGGCCCTCGTAGAGGAAAGTCCCCGTTTGTCCGACGCTGCGGATTCGATATGCGTACGGTATGAATAGAGTTTTGAAAGAAGGCGCTGCATACCGCCGTCTCCCGTTTTGCCCGCGCGATCCGCTCCCGATTTGATTTCGGATATGCAGCGCGAAAGCGAGGGCATAGACCAAAAAAGCGAAAGAGGATCGTTAAGACCGCATACGACGGCCGTCTGCCACAAAAGACTTATTTCTGAAAACGAAAAACGGGAATCGAAACCGGTCGCAAAGAATTTAATTTTTTTTTGATATTTCAGTACGAGTTTTACAGCGATGATAAAAACCGTAAAAACGGCGAGAATCTTCAGGATATACACACCGGCCTCAATATTATATAATATTCGATTGTATCACAGATTTGCGGATTTTCATAGTATACGGATATGGACATATCGATAAAACTGCGGCGGAACATGATCTTTGCCGCATCTTTATGTTTTTTTGTCATTCCCCCGCTTTTCGCCGGTGCGGCGTCCGCCCGCGTTTTTTCGGCGTGGACATTTCCTCTAAAGCCGCTGCTCTATGCACTCTTTGCATTTGTACTCGTCCGTTTTTCCTTTCCGCCTTCCTCACCTATAAAAGGCGATGCATTCCGTTTCGTCCGCACAGGCTGGACGCTGGCAACTTTCGGCGCCCTGTGCGTCATCGCTTCCGTTATGGAAATTGTCGTCCGCCTTGCAGGCGGCAAAGAAAGCCTCGAACCCGCCCTCCCTTCGTCGATCGCCGAAACCTTTTTTTGCATCGTCAATTTCGCATGCGCTTCGTTTTACGAAGAAGCGCTCTACCGCCTCTATCTTCCTGAAAGCCTCCGTGCGGTTTTGGAAGATCTTTTACCGAAGCGAATAAACAAATCGGAACATGAAAATACTCTGCAGAAAAAAAATGCGGCAAAGGAACACGGATCTCGCAATATTTTTTTGATTTCTGAAATAAGTGCTCTTTCTCTTTTTGCGCTTTCTCACCGCTATTTGGGTTTACCCGCTGTTGCAAACGCGTTTTTTGCGGGGATCGTACTGCGTATTTGCTGCAAAAAAAGCAAAACCTTGTGGACAAATACGGCCGCACATTTTGCATACAATATGCTGTCCCTCATTTTGTTCGCACTTATACGATAGAGCTGTCCGAAAGTTTAAGTTTAAAATCGCAATGTAATACAGTCGATTACATACATCGAGAAAGGGAGGACGTCGAAAAACAGTCGTCTTTCGAGCGCTTTATCCCGCTAAAAAAGGGCGAGAATTTTTTCGAGCGTCCATGTACTTACGTAAACGCGATAGCGGTAATCGAAGCGGCTTCCGGTAAGGGTATTTTCAAACGAATCGAAAAAAAGCGGAACCTTTCCGTCCCTCGCGTCTTCGGCGTGCATCGTAAAAGCGAAACCTCTTCCCGTTTCAACCGAAAGAGAAAAAACGGTATGACGGGGACTTTTTTCATCTTCAAAATTCCCCATGCCTCCGTGCCTGAGAGAAGCGAGCTGTGAAACTTTTTCGGAAAAAAGCTCTTGCCCGGCACGAAGAATTTTTCCCTCGCCGCGCGAGCTTATCGTTAGACGGAGCGCTTGAATATCGGAAGGACGGATCGCACCTTCTTCGGTATTTTGCGGAATGATATACGGATCGAGCCAAAAATCGGCATCGCTTCGCATAAATGAAAAAAAATCGTTTTCGATTTCATAAAAAGCGTACTTCGTTTTTCCGTCTTCGATTCGCACACAAACCTTCGTTTCGTCGAAACTTAGGTTTAAAACGTCTATTTTTGTAGACGACTTAAGATTGTTTTTAAAAAATATAGATAAAACGGCTTCGTTTTTGTTGATTTTATCAATGGTATTACCGTTTAAAATAATAGACGACTTACGAACCCTTGTTAAGTTTTGTGTAAGATTTTTGACTTTTTCGCTTTCGGCGGGAAAAATATCGCTCTTTGCAAAACCGTACCATACTCCGTTTTTTTTATAGAGCGCGGTTCTTTTACCCCCGCCCGTAATTTCGATTTCATCAAGCGACGATGCGTATTTTTTATTTATAAACGAAGCACGGATATTTTTTTCGTTGCGCGGAAAAAAGGAAGCGGCATACAGGGCGATAAGACAAGCGAGGATGGAGCATAAAACTATCCCTATGCGTTTTTGCGCCGCTTTTGATTTTCCGAGGCGGCTTTCCGCTTTTTCCGCCGACAGGCGACACGCATCAGTGTCGATACGTGTACAAGTTTCGCCGGAAAGTTTATTCGGCATAAAAAACGCGGCCTTCCCTCCGTAAAGGAGCTTCCCGAACGGCGGCGGGAAAGCCCAAAACGCAGTGCCCGATACCTTCGAATTCGCCTGCAATGCCGAGTTCTTTTAAAATCGCTTTTCCTTCATCGCTGTCGAATTCTTCCCGTGCGCGATGAATCCAGCAGCTTCCGATTTTAAGCGCATGTGCGGCAAGCATCATGTTTCCGATAACGAGGCTTCCGTCGTAGACGCGGTTCGGCCAATTTTTATCCGCAAGCACGATGAGGACGACGGGCGCTCCGTAAAAAGGATCGAAGCCCTCCTCCCAGCCGCCTACTTTACGATTCATTTCCGACAATCTGTCACGGAGTTTTTTATCCGTGACGGCGACGACGACAGGCACTTGCTTTCCCTGAGCGTTCGCCGCACACAGTCCCGCGTCGATAACGCAGTCGATGATTTCTTTAGGTACGGCGTCGTTTTTGAAACGCTTCGTACTCCGCCGCTTTTTTATTGCATCGATGATTTCGTTCATAGTCGTTCCCCCTTGCACTTTACAAACATATTCCGTGTGCATTATAACACGAGCGGCCGCCGAAAGCAATTTGTCGGTACGCTGCGGGCAAACCCCTTTTGTAACTATAGACAGTGCCGTATTTTTAATATAAGATGGAAAACAAAATGCTATGACAATTGACGAATTTCTGCACTACTACAAACGAAATTTTCACCGCACAAGCTCATTTTTCGTAGGCTTTATTTTAATGCTCGTCGATGCGGCAGCCCTTATGCTCAGCATCGGAACGAGTTTTTTTATCATCAATGCCATAAACAATGCCTTTATTAATTTCCGCTCTTTTGTCACGTACAGCGTCTATTTGCCGCTCATACTCATCGTGTTTTATGCGGCGGGGCTGTATCCGGGCATTATGATTTCTCCCGTCGAAGAAATCAAGCGATTCGGCATCTGTACCTTTTTCAGCTTTGTCGGTATCGCCATAAGTATTTTCGTCGACACGAATACGGAAAGTATTGCGGTCGCAGTCGCGCTCATGCTTGCGGTGCCGATTGCAACCGTTTTTTTACCGATTGCACGGCAAGCCGCCCGCTTTGCATTCGGCCGGTACCGATGGTGGGGATTGCCCGCCGTCATCTATTGTACGGGTTCAAGCGGAGACGCGGTTATAAACCGTATGATCGAGCGGACGGATTTGGGTTATAAGCCCGCCGTCATCATAAACAGCGGCCGCATAGCTGCAAACCTTTACAGCGGTATTCCCGTATTTTCTCCGAGCGAAGAATTGCTTCGGCTCATCAAAACTTTCAAAATAAAAGCCGCGATTCTATGCGATTACGGTGAAACCGACGTATCGGATATTATGCAAACCTATCGATATACGATCACCGTTTCCAAGCATCAAACGAGATCCGTATCGGGTTCTCCTCAGATAAAAGACATCGGCGGTATCGTCGGTTTCGCATCGACTCACAATCTCACAAAAAAAACGAATCTTTTTGCAAAACGCCTCATCGACCTCTTGCTCATCCTCCTTTCGTTTCCGATCGTTTTGCCCGTTTGCGCCGTCGTTTCGCTTATAATCAAGCTTACGTCTCCCGGCCCCGTCTTTTACGGGCACCTTCGTGTCGGAAAAAACGGCAAATCGATTAAATGCTGGAAATTCCGCTCCATGTGCCAAGATGCGGATAAAAAGCTCGACGAAATTCTCGCGCATAATCCCGAAATGCAAAAACAATGGGAGCGGGATCGGAAACTGGTCGACGATCCGCGTGTAACGGCGGTCGGAAAGTTTATCAGAAAAACGAGTATCGACGAACTGCCGCAGTTTTTGAATATCCTTACGGGAGAGATGAGCTTTATCGGTCCGCGTCCCGTTACCCAGGGAGAACTTATCAAATACGGAGAGCAGGCGGACTATATCCTTTCGGTAACGCCGGGACTTTCGGGTATGTGGCAGACGTCGGGCAGAAGCGATACGGAATATGAAGAGCGCATTACGCTGGACACGTATTATATTCAAAACTGGTCGGTATGGCTGGATATATGGCTCATCATTAAAACCGTGTGGGTCGTATTCAAGAGAAAAGGCGCCTATTGATATGAAACGCTATATTGCCCGTGCCGCCGTTTACCTTTTGCTTTCGTGCTTCGCTTTTTCTTCGTCCTACCGGATAAACTCCGTCCGCTATATCATAGACGGTAAAACAAAAGAAGCGAGCGTCGAACGCGAAGTAAAAATCGACAAAACGACCGTATTTCCGGATGAAACGGCATTTGCAAACTATATCCGAGATTACCGGCAGCGCCTTTTGAATACGCGTCTTTTCGACGAAGTCGAAATCGATTATGAAACAAAGCTTATCGACGAAGAAAACGATCTGTACGGCGCGGATGTGACGGTACGTCTCCGTGATTCGTTTCACTTTATCGGTATGCCTTATCCGAAGTATGATTCGAACACCGGCTTTACGCTCAAGCTCAAACTGAAAGATACCAATTTTTTCGGCACTATGAAAGATATGTCGGCCGATATCAATTTTTTGCTCGAACGAGATGACGATGACGACGAAATGAAGCATCTCGTCAACGATATGGGACTTACGGCCGGTATCAATTTTTCTTTCGACCTTCCGTTCAAGCTTTTTAAACTCGACGCTGCATGGACAAACAGTTACAGCATTTCATATACGATCGGACATTCGTCTCCCGAATGGGACGCTTCGACGGGCTTAAATTTTTCCGTACCGTTCGGCTCGCGCACATCGCTCGACTTTTCTTTTGCACAGGGTTTTACACGGAATTTCGACTATAAAAAATACGGAGACGATATTTATTTTACGGA
Organism: Treponema socranskii subsp. paredis ATCC 35535; assembly: GCA_000413015.1. Taxonomy (GTDB): domain Bacteria; phylum Spirochaetota; class Spirochaetia; order Treponematales; family Treponemataceae; genus Treponema_D; species Treponema_D paredis. The sequence goes on along the minus strand of KE332515.1, from coordinate 381,597 downwards.
AAGAGGTACGATATCGCTTCCCGTAGTTCTCCAGCGGATCGAAAACTGGGGAGACGTCAACTATACACCGTATGTGAGCGGAAAATACTATTGGGATTTTAACGGCATAAGCAATTCCAATTCGGATCTCGCAGGTCCCCAGCTTGCAATCGGACAGACGCTCGGTACTGCGCGCATCAATTGGAAAAACAATCTGCGCACGGGTTTATCGATTTCGACAACGCAGTCATTTACATACATTGCTCAGGAATCGAAACTGCAGCCGAAATTTTCCGTCGAATTGCAGATTTTCAAAGGATTCAAAAGAATCGGCATAGCAAGCGACTTGTACTTTTTTCTCATGGCAAACGGCATGGAAAACATAGGTCCGCGTTTGCGCGGTATTCGGGACAAACAGTATTTCAGCGCTTCGTCGGGACACTCCGACTCTTATGCGACCAAAACCTCCGGCGCCCTTGTCGTCAACCTCGACTTTCCCGTGAGAATTTTTTCCACCTGCTTTGAAAAAAACAGAGTGCTTCGAAAGCTCAATTTTGAAATGCAGCTTTCGCCCTTTATCGATTTTGCGCTTGCAAACAATAAGGCGACGGGTACGAGTTTTTCACCGAAAGACGGTTTTTATACTGCGGGTTTGGAGATGATCGTATTTCCGGAAAGCTGGAAAAGCATACAAGTCCGGGCGAGCGTGGGTTTGGATGTCGGAACTTACCTTTTGAAAAATCAACTGAATATGAATTGGAGAAGCGACGTATCGCCGTATGAAGTATCGGTCGGCATCGGGCTGCATTATTAAAAGTTTTCGGCTGGGTATTGAAATGCGGAGGTAAAAGATGATTGACGACAGCGAAATACACGGAACGGTTTTATATGAAGACAATGAACATCGATTCATTTGGCTCGGATCCGAAAGCAAATACCGAAAAGGTGCGGTGCAGACCATGCAGTATCTCATTATCGATCACGGCAGGGGTGTTTTGCTCGATCCGGGCGGAGTACATCTGTTTTCTCGCGTCGTAACCGCCGTCAGCCGCTTTATATCGGTCGAAAAAATAGACACGATCTTTTTTTCGCATCAGGATCCGGACGTATCTTCGGGCATTGCGCTGTGGCTCGGCATTACGAACGCGAAAGTATATATTTCCGATTTGTGGATACGTTTTTTACCCCACTTCGGTATCGTCGATACGAACCGTATAGTCGGTATTCCCGACAAAGGCGGCGAAATCACGCTTCCTTCAAATTCGAAACTGCGCTGCATACCTTCTCACTTTATGCATTCGCCCGGACAATTCGGGCTCTTTGACGAGCGTTCGGGTATTTTATTTACCGGCGATATAGGGGCGGCGGTATTCGATGAAACGAACGAAACCGTATTCGTCAAAGATTTTGACGCGCATGTTCCGCTCATAAAAGATTTTCACGTGCGCTATATGGCGGCGAATAAAATCGTACGGCGCTGGACCGATTATGTGAGAGCTCTTTCTCCCCGTATGCTCGCGCCTCAGCACGGAGCCATCTATAAGGATGAAAATGTGGACAAGTTTTTAAATTGGCTCGGCGGACTCGAATGCGGTATCGATTTTATAGATACGCTTTTTTGATTGAAGGCGGAGCATGATGAGCGAAAACGGCGAAAATGAAATTATCCGGAATTTTTCCGATATCGTAGATAAAACGGTCGTACGCTACAATAAAAGCATCGTACTTGATTTTGTAACGACGCACTCCTTTGAAATCATCGATGAAGCGGTAGTGCAGCTGCAAAAAGGATTCGATACGATTTTAGCCTCTTTCGAAGAGATACAGGCAAGCGGCAGCGCTTCCTCTTCGAACACCGCGCGCGTCAACGCGATGATGGGCGATATCGTAAATACAAACAAAAAGCTGCAGGCGGAAATAAACGAGCGCGTAAATGAAATCGAAGAAGCATCGGTAAACGCAAAAAATGCCGCGGCAAGTTTCGAACTTTTGAAAAAGAAAACATCCGACGTCGCAAATATGCTTGCAGGTATTCAGGACGTTTCGGTAAAAACCGGCATTCTTGCAATCAATGCGTCCATCGAAGCCGCACGTGCGGGAAAAGTCGGCAGCGGTTTCAGGATCATCGCAAACGAAGTGCGCACTTTAGCGACGCAGACCGGCGATTCGACGAAAAAAATCGAAGCAAAACTTGCCGAATTCCGCGAAACGGTCGATGAAATCAATAAAAGCATGACGCTGTTTATAGGGCTTTTTTCGCGCTTCCAACAGTCGTTTACCCAAGTTTTAAATAATTTCAATCAAAACGCTTCGACACTCAACCTAGCGGGGAATTCCCTTACCGAAATCGCATCGGCGGCGCACGAACAGACGCACGCTATGGAAGACGGTTTGCGATCCCTTGAAAAAGTAAACGATTCGCTCCACGATACGCACGCGATCCTCGACGTCATTCAGACAAGTCATTCTTTTTTGGATACACTTTTGGATCAAAAGCAATAAAAATATACGAAAAAGGCGGCACTCACTTGCCTTTTTTTTCGGCCTTTGTGCGTTTTCGCTTCATGGCGATAATGCTGAAATTTACGGTCTTTTCCGTTTCCATACCCGGCTCGAGTTCGACCGCCCAGTGCATCGCAGCACAGAGCGTCATCGCTGCGGGAACGGCTTTGCCGCCGGCTTTTTCGGGGCGGTGAAATACGATCGGCATAAACGAAAAACCGCAGCTTTCGTTCGGTTCGAACACAAACGAAAGCGAATTCTCGGAATCGGAGATTTGAACGGCTGAAACGTCCGAAAGAACGCCCGACGGAGCAAGAGATGAGGACGCTTTTGTCGAATCGCTTTCAAATTTTTTATCTCCCGAAGCGATTTCGATCGTATACGGAGTAAATCCCTCCGCATCGTAATTCGTTTGAGCGACATTCGATTCGACGATAAAATTCGTTCGAAGCGCATCTTTGCTTTCGTTTTTGACGATGTACTGCAGCGTAAAGCCGTTCGCGTTCGCGCCGTATTTTTTACGTACGGAAAGCGCCTGCTTTTTTTCACCGAGTTCGATCGAAGAAAAAAGCTGGACTTCTTTATGCTGCGGAGAAAATTTTTGCTCCGCGTACCGATTGTTTGCAAACGAAGTTTCCGGCAGAGATTTGCCTTTTACGTATTCTTTTACATCCGAGTCGGAAAACGCATAATCGATAAAAAAAGATCTTGTGTAAGCGTCGCTCAAACCGTCAAAAGCTTCCACGCGCTTCAAATTGTCCGCATAATTCCCCGATCCCTGCATGACGTCGAGTTCGGAAAGCGCTCCGCCTTCCCTCGTTATGCATGCGGTAAACCCCGCCATACGGAACATATATTCGTCGATACCGTCGGCGTTATAGTCGAAGCGTGAAGCCGATTCTTCGAAATCGCTGCATTCGCGTATGATCGTTTCAGCTTCGGAAAGATTTTTAAAGGCCTTCGTACGGTATGAAGCGCATACGGGAAACATAGACCCCGTATATACGAAACCTCCGCCGCTTTGAGCTTCCCAAAGTTTTTCACGAGCTACTTTTTTGCGCGCTTTATCGCCGTGGCACTGATTTACGAGCATACTTACGTAGAGCATTCTGTTCGAAAGCGAGCGGCTTTCGGAATAGGTTTGGAGAAAATCGTAAATCGTAACGGGATAGCCGTCGTTTTTGGAAACCTGAATATACGGCGTTTTCGCCCACTGTGCGATATCCGCGTCGATGCCCGCCGTGATAAAAGCGGGCACCCTCGCGTCCGCCGTTTTCAAATATGCGCCCGGATATGAAAATCGCAGCGTATCGGAAAAGTTTGCACAAGCGCATTCGGAAAGTTTTTGCAGATAACCCGAATGCAAAAGTTTTTTGAACTCCTCATGCGTGAAGTGAATGTCGACAAAACGCTCCGAAGCGAAATCGTCGTATGCGTCTCCCCGTGAAGTTTTTTTAACGGCGGTGAATAAGGAAGTCAAATACTCTTCCGGTGAAACGTCGGAAACGGGTTTGTGTTTTTTATAGACGGGAACTATCGTCACGGATTTACCGCGGTCGAACATGATAACCGGCAGATAGCACTGCTTTGCGGGAGGAATAAGGGAACTGTCGAGCGCGAGGTATTCCATGCCGCTGGTTTGAAAGCTCGTTACAAGCGACGCATCCCAGCTCGAAGCGCACAGCGTCATGCCTCGAGGCCGCTTGCCGAGCGTCTGCCGGATTTCGGCTGAAAGCAATTCGATTTGATCGGTACGATCTTTGGGATACAAAAGCGGAAAAACGGGATTGTAAAATCCTCCGCCGAAAACTTCGATCTGCCTGCGAGAAATGAGTTCCTGCAAAAGCGCAAGAAATTCGGGATGTTTTTTTTTGAAAAACTGCAATTCGTTTCCGGTAAATGAAAAAGCCATGCGGAAATCCGGATGGGCGTATAAAAATTTCGCAGCCGGTTTATATACATCCGCATAATCGTTTTCACAGACGGAAACCGCCTTGCCGGCCGGTGTTGACTCGAGGCCGAAACAGATACACATCGCCTTCACTTTGGCTTTAAAACTCCTTTCGCTTATTTTATACCATCTTTGCCATATTTTAAAGTCCTTTTTTTACATTTTTCAATACTAATTTAAGAATTTACTTTTCAATTTTTTTCGAGCTTCGGATTTATCGATATAAAAAATATTTCCGGCGCCGAAACGTCAGCGCACAAAATAATCGTTGAGCCAGGAAACGTTCCACGCGCTGCAGGCTATTATGAGAATTGCCGAAACGATCATGATGAGCATGCCCCGTGCCGCTTTTTCGTTTTTTGAACGCGCGATATCGATTCTGTATCGAACGGCGGATAAAACGGGGATCACAAATACGAATGAAAGCATACAGCTTGCAGCTGTAAAAACGGCATCGAAAAGCCGCGAGCTTTCGAAAAGCGCAAGGAGAACGATAAGATATGAAACGGCGAATTCCTTTGTCTGCAATACCGCTTTAGCCGGTAAAACTATTCCCGTGCCGGCGGCAACTGCGGCAAGTATAAAAAAAGCCGGAAGCGGAAAGAGTTCGGCAATGCCGAGCGGAGAGAAAAGTTTTTCCGTAATAAGCGCCGTTAAAAACGTCGAAGCGAGAGCCGCAAAGCCGCATCGGACGGCGGGACGGAAAACGCTTTTATCGAAAGACGACACGCTCAAAGCGGCCGCACGGCGAAAACCGATACCGTAAAATAAAACTGCGGAAGAATAAAACACATAGTAAAACAGAATATCAATCACGGTTCATCTCCGTTTTTTTTTCACGCATGGATTTTGACGCGACAAACGCATGGACGAAGGCGATAAGCGAAAGCGAAAGAAGGACTCCGGGAAGAGTCGCAAAAAAAGAAGCGAAAGCAACTCGCTCCGAATCAAAAAGCACTTTTTCCGCAATGCCGCGCGCCGTGATATAGGTAATCGTTCCGAAACCGACGATATCGCGCAGTAAAAAAAACACAAGTACGAAAGCGCAAAAAATCGCCGTATAAAAGACGTTTCGTTTTAAAATCGATTTTCCGCTTTCTTTTTCATTTTCCGAAAAAAAGCCTGCGGTAAACGCGGAAATTGCAGGCACATAAAGGGCAAAGCCCGCACTGAGGGCGGCGATAGGAAAAAGGGCTGCGAGAATCTGGCGGAAAAGCATCGTAAGAAATATGACAAAGACCATAAAAAAAAGATTTCCGCTGCGCACGAATTCGAGCTTTCCTATTGCGGCACGAAACAATGTCGCACCGAAAACGAGGACGAAAAGTTCTACGGCGAGGATAATACCGTATGCAAAGCGGCCGGGAAAAGGAATCATACAGGCAAGCGAAGCCGAAAAATAAATCGAAACGAATCTCTTATGCATTACGAGTTTTCCTCCTTTTCGCGCACAATACGGGAAATACGTTCCGCCCAATAGCGGATTTGGCTTTTCGCCGCTCCGTTTTCAATCGCACGCTCTATGCTTCCGTGCAATCCCGCAACACCGGCAAAGCGCGCGGCATAGCGTTCATTTAAAATAAAGACGGCGGGAACGGGACCGTATATCGTTTGTATGCGCACGACGCAGACATAACCGCTTTCATTTTTACTCGTCGCTCTGAAACACGCGGCGGACAAAGAAAGTGAAGAATCGAAATCGATAAAATCCCCTACTCTCCACACTCCGCCTCCGCTTTCTTCAAGTACGCGGGAAACTTCGGATTTAAGACCTTCGCGCCACATCCCCTTTGTGAAAATTATCGTTACGGAAAGTATAAGGACAAGCAATACCATACTTCCCGCAAAAATACCGTATTCCTGCAGAGCTTCTTTTGAAAATCGTTCGGTCATCTTGAATCCTTTTCTCTTCGGAGCGACGAGAGCATTGCACGAAGACGGGACACATCTCTCCTGTCTTCGGCAGCCTGAATAAGAGGCGAAACGATATTCGCGCACAAAACCGCAAAAATCATTCCCGCCGAAGAAGTACCGCAGCCGGCGATCGCAAAGGCGAAAATGCCTGCCAGAATACCGTAGAGTATTTTTCCGTTTTTTGAAAGCGGCACCGTGCCGTACTGCTGCACGACGAAAACGGCGCAAAAAAGAGTGCCTCCGGTACACAGCGATAAAATCATATCGCCCTGCCCCGCCATAGCTCCCGTAAAAAAGGGGGAAACGAAGCGGACAAGGAGAGTGTAAACGGCTGCAAACGAAGCCGGAATGAGAAGACTCTGCATACCCGAAGCAAATAAAACGACGGATGCCAAAAGCGTGAGCGTATTGAAGCGGAATGCGGGAATCACAGAATGGGTATCCCACAAAAGCGAAATATAACCTTCGGGAATAGAAATATTGGCAAAACCGAATATCGTATTGTTGAGCGCTTCGGTCACCGATCTGTCTCCGTTCATAATCGGAAATACTCCGTTTTGAATTAAAATATAGGACGGATTTTTAATCTGCAATATGTCTTTCGTCAAAGGATTTTCCGGAAATGCGCTCATACCGACGATCCATGCGAGAGCGACGGCGAGAACGGCGGAGTTTATCCAATGATCCGCAAAATTTCCGGAAAGATATTTTATTAAAAGCATCGTAGAAAATGCGATGCAAAAAACCGTCACGGGATGAAAAGTCGACGGAAGAATCATACCCGTAACGATTCCCTGAAAAATTGCGGAAACGAAAGAAAAGCGGGAAGACGATACGAGTTTTGCATGAAGCAAATCGGCTCCGATAAATCCCGACAGAGAAGCGCCTATGACGATAAGAGAGCTCCAGCTTTCGGTAAGTGCAAGCATAAGCACTTGCAGCGACAGCAAACACAGCGAAACGAGCGAAATATTTTGAGCCGACGGCGAAAGATACAAAAAAGGCCGCAGCGGTTTTTTCTTTTTGAAAAATGCGTCAGTCATATCATTCATAGCGATTCTCCCGTATGCCGCATTCGTGTTATCGCCTGGCTTATCGGAAGCCGTGAGGGACACACCGAATTGCACAGTCCGCACCCCGAACACAATACCGCCGAGTCGATATATTCTTTTTGCGCTTCCGCACCGCCCGATGCATGCCGGTACAATATGTCCGGCGACAGATGACGGGGACAGACGAGACGACATTCGCCGCAGCGTACGCACGGCTGCTCATTCCGATCGGGAATACGGTGTGCAGAAAGAAATGAAACCGATTTTACGTATTTCGTCACCGGAGCGTCAAGGCTTGCACAAAAACTTCCGAGCATGAGACCGTTTACGACGACGGCTGCGGAAGAACGCTTTAATCCGCCGCATTGTTCGGCAAGGTAGCGCATCGTCGTTCCGACGCGTACTTTCATAAGAGCTTCCGCCGGTATGCATTCGCCTGAAACATGTACATACTGTTCGACCGACGGTATGCCGAAGCAAATCGCATTGTTTACCGCAATCATCGATGCCGCATCGACAAAAACGCATGCGGCTGAGATTTTATTAAACGGTTTTTCTTTTGCCGATTTTTTTACGGCGTCGATTATTTCATTGCGGAAACCGGCAGGATATTCGGTTATATCGACGGGAACGAAACATACCGGAGCCGGAGCACCTTCGACGTTCATAAAACTCCGATCTTCTTTTTCACTCGAAGCGTTTTTTCCGTCCGATTGTGCCGAAGATTTTTCACCCGGCTTTCCATTCTTTTCCGCCCTCGCGCTCTTTTGCATGTTTTCGGCATCGTATACAAAAACGATACCCGCCCCTCCGAGAGCGCGGGAAACGATAAAGGCACCCGTTTTGATATCGTCAAAAAACGATTTCGATAAAAAGGAATCGGTAATGCGCTTGGGATCGTCGTCGTAGAGGCGCACGACGAGCACGTTTCTCTCTTTCATTTCCGTATCTTCTATTTGAGATGCAAGAGAAACAGGCTCAGTCGTATCGAAAGTATTTATGACGCCCGAATCCGCAATTTTCCGAATTATTTCCGAAGGAGGAAGAGAACGCCAATTTTCGGAAAAGCACTTTTTCCCAAGATATGAAAATCTTCCGGCAAGCCGTATCCGTACCGCGCGCTCTTCACGTCCGTTCGGACTGACACATGAAACGATATCTTCGACGATACCCGGTACGCTTGAGTGAACCTTTGCACCCGAGCGGAGGGGATGAGAAGAAGAAGGAACCGCAATGGTTTCCCCTTCGCGCACGCGGTCGCCGGGATGAACGAGACAAACGAGATCCCCATACGTTTCATGCAGCAAGGGAACGGTCACGACCGGCTGCAAAAAACCGTTTACGGCGCGTTTAACGAGATTTCCTTCGTTTGTGTGTATGACGGGAATCATCTTCATCGCAGTTTACTCCGTACAAAAAAAAGAGAGGGCATACAAAGCGCAAAGATTATAAGCAGCGTATGCAAAAGTCCCCCGCCTCCCGAAATCGAAAACGCATAACCCGCATGCGCATTTTCTCCTTGCACTTTTATCAGTTTTTCAACGGCGGGATACGGCAGCGCATCGATATCGCCGACGGACGCATCGTAAAAACTTTTATCGAAAATCATGGAAACGTTCGTCGCGGAAATACCCTTTTCGCTGTCGGAAAAACGGGGAAAGACGACGCTGTCTCCGGATTTCGGATTTTTGTCGTATTTTTTTTGATCGTAAATGGAACGGTACGGCGCGGTTTTCGTATTCCAGCACCATGCGACATATTCGTTGAGCGTCGGAAAACTTCCCGTCATCGATCGTGCAGTCGCAGAAGGAAATTCGAGCTGAGCCGCGCTTGAAAAAGGAGATGCGGCGAAAGCGGTTGAAAAGCTCGAAAAAAGAGATGCGGCCAAAAAAACTGCGATACTCGACGCACAAGCGGCGGCTGCGTGCATTATCTTTTTCGTAAAAAGCGGCATTTCCCGCGCAGGCCGTATCGGAACGGGTTTAAAACGGTAGCGCGCTTCGTACAACTTTTCCGCTTCGGAAAACGCAAAAAGCGCAGATACGATGCCCCCCGCGGCCGCAGTAAAAAGCAATGCGCATCTCAGCGACGATATACATGCAAGTGCAAAAGCGGCGGCGGAAAATGCAATCACGGAAATATCCGTTTTAATAAAAGAAAAAGCGCCGCGCCTCTTCCAAAGTCTGAGCGCAATAAAAAGCGCATACAGAAGAAGACAGCCGGCCGATGCCGCAGAATAAAACGGCACACATGCGGTAAACGAAAGCGGAAATACCGCCGTTACAAAAAAGAGGAGACGATGCGAAGAAAGAACGCATAAAAGAAGCGCAAATGCGGTACAGACAAGCGGCACGATAAAAGGATATACGCTTTGCGTGTCGAGTCCCGCATCCACACCTGCGTTCCGAAAAACGCGAAGCGCATCTTCGGCAAGCTCTTCATAGCGGTCTTCGATATAATAAAGGCGATATCGATTTCCCTTATCGAAAAAGTAAGCCCTTCTTTTTGCAAGGTAGCCGTCTTCATCGGCCGAAGCGAGGGCGAGAGAGCGTTCGACCGAATCGACGGGAAGCATAACGGGAAACTTTTGCGAGGCGAGGCTTATGACGTTTTCGCATCCTGCGTTTTTTAAAATACCTGATACATAATCTTCGTCCGCCGTGTCATCGACATATACGATGCGGTAACCTTTCCATAAATTTCCCGACGGCACGCTTCGAAAAACAAGCGGAATAAAAAATAAAACTGCGGCAATACTGCAAAAAATTATTATTTTTTTTACCGGGGTCATAATCTCTACTGCAGCAATGAAAATGCAAATCCGATCGAAAAACCGATAAGAAGTCCTGCGATGACTTCGAGCGGAGTATGCCCCTGCACTTCTTTTATCGGAGTATACGCGACGATATTTTGACGGTTGAGCTCTTTGCCGATTTCGTTCAATCGCTTCGCCTGAATACCGTTCGCCCTTCTCACTCCGAGCGCATCGCGGACGGTTACGAGCAAAAAACACAGCGATAAAATGAATACGTCGGAATGAATTCCCGAATGAAAACCGATGGACGTCGTCAAAGCCGCAACGATTGCGGAATGACTTGACGGAAGGCTGCCCGTCCGCCACACCATCATTTCAAAGAGTACGGACAAGCTGCGGATTTTATGAGACAGCAGTGCAATGATCGTTTTTAAAAACTGCGAACAAAACCAGCTGCAAATGCACGCCAAAAAAATAGGATTCGCTAAAAAAAGTTTCAGTTGTTCTTTTACCGACAGCAACATATTCCTATAGTATCACGATAGCGTCTTTTTTACAACACGCGCGAAGCCGGATCACGGTAAGAGCACCGGAGGTCAAAACAAAGAAATCACAGATAAAAGATACGTATTTCTAGTCAAAAGTATAAAAAATATTTATACTTTTTTTGTAAAAACTATCGATTTTTGAAAGAATTTATCGATCTGTTTTTTCTACCGCTAATTCTGTAATCCCTTTATCATCCTTGTAAAAGAATAATAAATTCGAAGACTTTAATTTTCCTTCTCGCGGTATTCTTATTTCATATTTACCTGTTTTTTCATTTTTTACATCGATAGTTTTTTTTGTTTTATAATTTGTAAACAGCAAAGAAATATACACTTTTGTGTATTCATCGTATTCTTCAAAAGTAATTTCATAACCTGTAATATAAAACGGATAGCTAAATAACACTCTTTCCAACGTAAATATTAACTCAGTATCTTCGATGCGAACAGTTCCTTGCACATTGGGAAGTATATTTTTAGAATAACTTGGAAAAGCCGATAAAGTTAAAATCAAAAAAATTATTTTCCGCATATTTTATCCGTCAATCGGGAACCACGAAAGCGTACGAATACGCATCCTCTCCCCTCCGCGAAATCATTCCCAAAAAATTACCGTGCTTTCCGAAAACCGCAATCGACCCCACACCGCCTGCAGCGCAATGTCCGTTCGCCGAAAACACATCGCTTGGCGCACATAGGCCATAAGGCCCTTTTTCAAACATCGACGACGAAAGCGGCCTCCCGTGTTTGAAATCGTCTTCGTATGCGGAAAGGATGTACGCCGTGTCGAAGCCGCATTCGGCTGCGAGACGAGCGGTCATCGTCTGCATCTTTTCGCGCACTTCGCTTTGTTCGGCTTCTCTCGAATGCGGGGTATATTCCGACGCGTCCGCCTTACATGAAGCGGATTGCGTTTTTTGCATATCGGAAATCGTTTGATATACCGACCGAATCGTAAACGGCGCAAGCGATGAAAAGCCTGCAGCGTCTTCGAGACGAAAGCTTCCGACCGAAAGCCGCCTCAAGCCCGCAAGGTGGGCTGCGCTTTTGCAATACGAGCCGATATCGCGGGCAAGGCTTCTGATATACGTCCCCTTTGAAACGCTGAAGCGGACACGGACGGCTTTTACACGACCGTCTTCGAATAAAAACTCTTCCGCTTCGGAAGCGAATACGGTAACGGGCCGAGAGGGCATTTCGGCGCTGCGGCCGCTCCGCGCAATATCGCTTGCCCGCTCGCCGTTTATGTGCAGCGCGGAAAAAAGCGGCGGCGTCTGCAGTATGTCTCCCGTATAATGCTTGATTGCGGAAAGGACATCGTCTTTTTTCGGAAGCGGCGCGGTATTGACGATTTTTCCGGTATATTCGAGCGTGTCGGTTTCGCTTCCGAATTCGATGACGGCATCGTATGTTTTGTGAAATGAAGTAATGTATGATGCAAGGCGAGTAAGAGAGCCGCTACACACGACGAGAAGACCGGATGCGAAACTGTCAAGCGTTCCCGTATGGCCGACTTTTTTCGTACCGAGCGCGCGCTTGATCGAAAAGAGAGATGAAAAACTTGTCAGACCCGGACGCTTTGCAAAAAGAACGATGCCGCCCTGCATCCGAGTCTACTCCGCTTCCGGAGGATTCGAAACCGCATCGGCATTTTCCGCTTCTCCGGCAGTACGCCCTTCTCTTTCAAGTTCGTTCAGCTTTTGCACCATTTCAAAGCCTTCTTTCATTGCCGTATCGACGTAAAAGGTCAAATGCGGAAACTGACGGATGCGAAGCTTTTTTGCAATCGCCGACTGGATAAAGCCCGCGGCACTGTTTAAGCCTTCGACGCCCGTCTTTACCTGTGCGTCGGGAAGAAAACTTGAAACATAGACTTTCCCGTAGCACAGATCGTTCGACACGTCGACGCGGTTTACCGTCAAAAACGTCGACACGCGCGGATCTTTTACCTGCTCGGTGATGATGAGCTTTGAGATTTCATCGCGCAGCTGATCGCCGAGTCGCTGCATGCGGTACTGTTTCACTCTTTTTCACCCTCACCGGAAGCTGCGGCAGCGGCTTCTTCGGCGAGCGAATCGCCGAGCTTTCTCGCCACTTTAATAAGTTCGAACGCTTCGAGCGTATCGCCGACTTGGATATCCTGCCAATCTTCGATGCCGACGCCGCATTCGTAACCCGCAGCGACTTCTTTCGCATCGTCTTTAAAGCGCTTGAGCGATGAAATCTTTCCGGTGAATTTGACGATCCCGTCGCGTATGAGGTGAACGCTGCCGCTCCGCTTGATGATACCGTCGGTAACATAGCAGCCTGCGATGACGCCGACGCGCGGTACTTTGAACGTATTGCGCACTTCAAGCGTACCGGTAACTTCTTCCTTCGTGTCGGGCGTGAGCATACCTTCCATCGCCGCCTGCACTTCTTCGACGGCTTTGTAGATGATCGAATACTTTCGAATTTCGACGCGTTCCTGATCGGCCAGCAGTTTTGCCTTTGCCGTCGGACGCACATTGAATCCGATGATGATCGCATTGCGGTCCGCACTCGCCAGCGTAACGTCGCTTTCGTTGATGGCTCCCGCCGACGAATGGATGACGACGAGGCGGATATCCTTCGTCGAAAGTTTTTCGAGCGCGGTTTTGAGCGCTTCGGCCGAACCCTGCAAATCCGCTTTGATGATGACGCGGAATTCTTTGACATTGCTCGCGTCGATCGTCTGATAGAGCGTTTCGAGCGTAACTTTTTTGACCGCGCGAGCTTCTTCGAAGCGCTTCAATTCCTGCCGCTTTACCGAAACTTCGCGCGCGTCTTTTTCGCTTTCCGTTACCTGGAAGGGATCTCCCGCATTCGGCATACTTTCAATACCGAGTACTTCGACGGGCATGGACGGAGAGGCTTCCTGAATGCGTTTTCCGCGATCGTTGAACATAGCCCGCACGTGACCTGAATAAATACCTGCGACAAAAGGATCGCCCTGATGAAGCGTACCGCGCTGTACGACCACCGTCGCAACGATACCGCGGCCCTGATCTATCCTCGATTCGAGAATCTTTCCTTCGGCACGGCAGTTGTAATCGGCTTTCAATTCGAGCATTTCCGCCTGCAGCAAAATCGCGTCGAGGAGATCGTCTATGCCTTCGCCTTTGAGCGCGCTTATATTGACATACTGCGTATCGCCGCCCCAATCCTCAGGCGTAAGTCCGCGCTCCGAAAGCTGGGTGCGCACGCGGTCGGGATTCGCTTCCGGCTTATCGATTTTATTGACCGCAACGATGATCGGAACCTTTGCATCCTTTGCGTGGTTAAGCGCTTCAAGCGTCTGCGGCATAACGCCGTCATCGGCTGCGACGACGAGAACGACGATATCGGTTACCTGAGCGCCGCGCGCACGCATCATCGTAAACGCTTCGTGTCCGGGCGTATCGAGGAAAGTGATCGTACCCTTTTCGGTCGAAACCGAATACGCGCCGATCGACTGAGTGATGCCGCCGAACTCTCCTTCGGCGACGTGCGAATGACGGATCGCGTCGAGCGTTTTGGTTTTGCCGTGATCGACGTGTCCCATAACGGTGACGATGGGCGGACGCGGCTTTACCGTTTCCGCATTGTCTTTTTCGCTTTCGATAACGGTTTCATCGTACAAACTGACCAGATGTACATCGCAGCCGTATTCGGATGCAACGAGGGTCGCCGTATCCGAATCTATGGATTGGTTGATCGTAACCATCATGCCTTGCGACATGAGCTTTTGGATAATGTCGGACGCTTTCAAATTCATTTTGCGCGCGAGATCGGAAACGGAAATCGATTCCATAATATCGATCGATTTCGGGACAACGTTCGCAGGCGTTTCGGCTTTTTTCCGCTGCTCGAAAAATTTATCGTCTTCGAGCTGCTCGTCGGTTTTGCGGTAAACCTGTTTTTTGCCTTTAAATGATTTTTTTGCAGGTCCTTTGGGAGGCGGAAGTGCGGCGGGAGAACCGAATCCTCCCGGTCTCGCCCCGCCCGCAAAACCCGGACGAGTATTTTGAAAGCCCGGACGAGCGCTTCTGCCCTGAAAGCCTCCCGTCCTCGGACCCGAAAATCCGGGTTTGCCGCCTCTTGCCGGCGTATAACCGCCCTGCCGGTTTTCACGTTCTCTGCTCTGATAACCCGCGCGCGCCTGCGCTCCGGTAAAGCCCGTACCGTCGCGGTAAGGCCGAGTGCCGTATCCCGTTCCTTGAGGCCGAGGAGACGAAGCGCGGTAGGCGGAACGGCTTCTGTCGGAAAGATTGCCCGCTTTTACGTTCGGGCGAACCGCGTTGAAATCGTACGCTTTTTTCGCAGGAGCTTCGGATGCGCTTTTTACCGCTTTAACGGGAGCTTCCGGCGTCTGCTGCACGGAAGTCTTCGGCTCGACAGGAGTCTTTTTTTCGACGGTATCGGATACTTCGGACACCGGTTTTTGCGCGGCCGCAGTTTTCGTATCCTGTTTTGCAACGACGCGCACTTTTTCCGTCTTTGCACCGTCGGCGGCTTTCGGAGCGCGCTTAACGATGACGACTCTCTTTTGCTTTTTTTCCGCAGGAGACGCGGGAGCTTTGTCGGCCGACGCCTGTCTTTTGTGATGAATTACGAATTCGGGCTTTTTCTCTACTTCATCCGCCATAAATTTTTCTATTCCTCGTCCTCTTTAAATTCAAACTCGACACCGCACTTGGGACAATGTGTCATATCGAGTGTAATCACCGCGCCGCATTCCGGACAGTGATATACTTCTTCATCGTCGGCCGCTTCTTCCGCACTCTCCTGCGAAGCGTTATCGTCTTCTACGAACTCGACGGTATTTTTAATGATCGCATCGACGCCGTCGAGATCGCTTTCCGTCAATCCTTCGATGTGCTTTAAGCCGCCGTTGTCGTAGGCTTCGACGAACTGTTCGATATCTTCAATGCCTGCATTTTTAAGAATTTCGGCGACACGCATATCGACGCCGGGCAGTTCGGCGACGGTTTTGATTTCGTCGTAGTCTTCGTCGCCCGCATCATCGTTGAAAAGATTTTGCGCCGTCTGCATCGTAACCGACTCGGACAGATCCATTTCCGCCGCCTGTTCTTCGGTTTTGACATCGATGCTCCAATCGCACAGTTTATTTGCAAGGCGCACGTTTTGCCCCTGTTTTCCGATCGCAAGCGAAAACTGACTATCTTCGACAATCGCGAGCGCTTGACGTTTTTCCTGATCGAGGATAAACACGCGTTCGACTTGAGCGGGGGAAAGCGCATTTTTAATAAATACCGCCGGATCGGGATCGAATTTCAAAACATCGATTTTTTCGCCGAGCAGTTCCCGTATGACGTTTTGGATACGCACGCCTTTTAAGCCGACGCAGGCGCCGACGGGATCGACGTCTTCGCGGTTTGAAGAAACGGCAATCTTTGTACGGTGACCGGCGTCACGGACGATTTTAACGATTTCGATCGTACCGTCGGCAATTTCGGGCACTTCCATTTCGATGATCGAACGCACGAGTTCGGGATCGCTTCTTGAAAGGATAACCTGCAGTCCCGTCGATATGCGCCTGAGGTTGACGATGAGCGCTTTGATGCGGTCGTCTTTTTCGTAGTGTTCCCTCGGCGATTGGAATTTTTGCGGAAGCACGCCTTCAAGTTTCCCAGCATTTCCGAGATCGACGTAGATGTCTCCGTTACGTTCATATTGACAATAACACACGACGATTTCGCCGATTTTATTTTTATATTCGTTGTACAATGTGTCGCGGTAGCTTTCGTTGAGCTCCTGATGAGCGGTTTGTTTTCCCGTCGTAACGGCCGAGCGGTCGAAGCTTTTGGGATCTTCGAGAATATCGATTTCGTCGCCGAGCTCCACTTCGTCGCTGAGTTTTTTGGCATCTTCGAGTTCGATTTCCGTTACCGGATCGTACACTCCGTCGACGACCGTTTTCCGCGAATAGATGGATACGTCCGACATATCGTCGTTGAACTTTACTACAGCGTTGTCGGATGTTCCGTAAGTGCGTTTGTATGCGGCTTTGAGCGCGTTTTCGATGATCGTTTTTACCGAGTCTTCCGAATATCCTTTTTCCTGTATCAACTGACGGATTGCCTCTGCCATTTCCGACATGGAAAACCTCCTAATACTGTCCTCGCAAATTAATAATTAATAAAAATACGGTATAAACCGCCTACTGTATAAATTTCGCTTTTGCCATCTCTCCGTACGGCACTGTTACGGTCTCTCCTTTTTCCGTTTCCATCGTAAGAGCCGTTTCGTCGGCGCTTACGATTTTTCCGCCGATCCAATCGCTTATCGTTTTACTCCATACGCGTACGAATCGTCCGGTAAACAGAGAAAATTCCGCAGCGTTTTTTACATTGCGGTCGATGCCGGGCGAAGTAAGTTCCATCGATGTATTGTCGGTGCCGAGCAGCGCTTCAAGGCGGGGAAGCAGCGCATGGTGAACGCGCGAACAATCGTTTACGCTTATGTTTTTATCCGGCTCTTTCGGTGCGATGACCGCAAGAATTTTCGTAATCGTTTTTGCCGGAACGATTTTCAATTCGATAAGATGATAGCCCAGCCCTTCCACGAGCGGGGCGCATTCCGAATAATGCGGAATGTCGTCAAATACAATATACTCCATCTTCTCCCGATATCAAAAAAAAAGACCCGTGTGTCACGAGTCCATCTTAAAGGATAATTAAAATGTACGTGAATATAGTATGATTTTTTTTAATTTCTGTCAAGCGATTCGTCGCACGGCAAGTGTTTTAAAAATCGAACGACAACCGGAATCGATAAAAAACAGGCAAGCACGTTCGCCGCACTCTGAGACACTTCGATGCCCGACAATCCCATCGTCACGGAACACAGGATAACTATCGGAACGAAAAGGATACCGCTTCGAAGCGAAGAGATAAGGAGCGCCTTTCCCGCAAAGCCCGTCGACTGAAACAGCATTTCGCCGACGATCGTCAGCGGTACGAAGGGAAGCGACACGCATGCGGCGCGGAGCGCAAAGGCGCCGATCGCAACGACTTCTTCATCGTTCCTCATGAAACGGACAAAATCGGGTGCGAATACGAAAGAGGCAAGACCGAAGACGGACAGAAAAACCGTTCCCATAACGGCGGCGGTAAAAAAAGCAGTGCGCACGCGGCTGTATTTTCCGGCTCCGTAGTTGAACGCGGATACGGGCTGAAACCCCTGTCCGATGCCGACGGCGACGCAAAATAAAAAATTGGAAAGTTTTCCGACAATCGACATGGCGGCGACCGCCGCATCTCCCCACGAGCCTGCGCAGTTGTTGAGTACCATAGCGGAAACGCTGTGCAGCCCCTGACGCGTCAAACTCGGAGAGCCGACACGCCAAATATCGAAACAGATTTCGCGCGAAGTTTTCGAAAGCGCTTTTATCGAAAGGCGGCTTTGCGTCTTTCCGCTCAAAAACATCGAAATCAAAATAGCGACGGCGATATATTGACTTAGCATCGTCGCAAAACCCGCACCCGAAATGCCCGCGTGAAACACGCACACCATAAGCCAGTCGAGAAAGATATTGATAATTCCGCCGCTGACAAGTCCGACCATCGCAAGAGCCGCCCTGCCCTCATAACGCAAAATATTGTTCGTCACGCAGCCGACGGTCATCGCGGGCGCCGCAAGAAAAATCCAAAACGCATACGCTCGCGCATAGGGCAAAATCGTATCGGTGCTTCCGAAGAGACGGCAGAGCGGATCGATACACAAAAAACCGAGCGCGACAAAAAACAGTCCCGCCGCCACTGCGAGAAAAAAACTCGTCGACGCGTAAACCGACGCTTCATCGACTTCTTTTTTTCCGAGATGCCGCGCAATATTGCTTCCCGCCCCGTGACCGTGCATAAAACCGACGGCTTGAAAAATCGCCTGTAAACCGAAAACCACGCCGACCGCAGCGGACGCGCTCGTGCCGACGAGACCTACGAAAAACGTATCGGCCACGTTGTAGATATTCGTAACGAGCATACTGACCGTCGTCGGAAAACCGAGCGAAAGCACAAGACGCGGCGCCGGCGTTGCAGTCATTTTTTCATAGTAGCGGTTTCGGTCGATGCTCATAAAAACCAGTATAGTCCGCTTTCGGAAAATGCACAATGCGGCAAAACGGAAATACTTTGCAAAGCATTTCATTTCGGCGAACTTTATGATAGAATGGCGGTTATGGAACACAACATGATTCTTTCCGCGTCGGGTTGGCGCAAAGTTTTTGCAAAATCGGGCGACGAACAGGACACGACGAGCGAAATCGGGTCTGAAAATACGGCGCTCGCCGTTATCGCCGCCGATGTTTTTTTCGATTATATCAGCGCCGCAACGGGACAAAAAAATCCCGTCATCGTATGCGGTACGGACACTCGTCCGACGGGAGGAGCCGTCGCATCGGCGATCGTCCGCACGCTTCTGGCACGGAAAGCCATCGTGCGTTATCCCGGCGTCGTCGCCGCACCGGAAATCATGGCGTACGCTCGAAAATTCGACGGCTTTATCTACATCTCCGCGAGCCATAATCCGATCGGTCACAACGGGCTTAAAGTCGGCTTGAGCGACGGAGGCGTCGTAAACGCCGAAGAAAATGCGAAAATGGTCAAAGCCTTCGTCGAAAAATGCGCCGATGCCGAAGCGATGCAAAAAGCGGCATCGCTCCTCAATTCGTGCAGCATTCGCGATGCGGAATGGGTATACGCGGAATCGCCGGGCTGTAAAAAAGATTCGCTTGCCGCATATAAAGCGTTTCTCAAAGAAGTCGTCTCCGCTCTTCCCCAAGGCGCCGAACAGGACGCTCTTTTTTCAAACATCAAAAGCGCTGCCGAAAAAGCTCATATCGGTATCGTCTGCGATATGAACGGTTCGGCGCGTACGCTTTCGATCGACAAAGATTTTTTTGCCGAAAACGGTATCGGCTTTTATGCGATAAACGACAAAGCAGGCGCCATCGCGCATGAAATCATCCCCGAACCGGAAAATCTCGTGTGGTGCGCACAAGAGATGGAAAGGCTCCAAGCCGAAGGTAAAACCGACGCCGTACTCGGCTATATGCCTGACTGCGACGGAGATCGGGGCAATATCGTCTATTGGAATGAAAAACAAAAAAAAGCGCTTCCTCTGAAAGCGCAGGAAGTATTTGCGCTTTCAGTGCTTGCGGAGCTTGCATACGCCGACAAGCTTTACGCTGCAAAGGACGGCTATAAACCCGCCGTTGCGGTCAACTGCTGCACGTCCATGCGCGTCGACGACATCGCAAAGGCATTCGGCGCAAAAGTTTTTCACGGAGAAGTCGGAGAAGCGAACGTCGTCAATACAGCACGAATCGCTCGTGAAAAGGGCTTTACCGTGCGCATTTGCGGCGAAGGCGGAAACGGAGGGAACATCACGTACCCGTCCGCCGTCCGAGATCCGCTTTCTACGCTGTTCGCAATTATTAAATTATTGACTACGGACGGTTTGTATAAAGCGTGGTGCAAAAAATCGCATCACACATACAAAGAACGCTTTACGCTCACCGACGTTCTCGAAACGCTTCCCGTCTACACGACAACCGGCGTTTCAGAACCCGGCGCCGTACTCCGCCTAAAAACCGCAGACAACGCGGTACTCAAAGGAAGATTTCAGCGTATTTTCGAGCGCGAATGGAAGTCGAAAAAAGCGGAACTCGAAAAAAAATTCGGTATCGTCTCATACGAAGCGGTTTTAACGAACGGAACGGAAGAAACACGGAACGCTTCCGATTTTTCAAAGAGCGGTAAAGGAGGTCTCCGCATAATCTTTTTCGATAAAGATAAAAATCCGAAATCGTTTATGTGGATGCGAGGTTCGGGTACGGAACCCGTTTTCCGCATACTCTGCGACGTAAAAGGAGACACGCAGGCCGAAGAGCGGATGCTCATCGAATGGGAAACGAAAATGCTTAACGAGGCCGACAAAGCGTAAATGCGGAAAAAGCACTGCGTCGGTATTTTAATCGTCGGACGCGCGGAAGGTTTACTTCGCTTAAAACGCGAAATTGAAGCGATGCGAAAAACCTGCTATACTTGAACGCACCGTACAATAATAAAATGAAAAGGGGTGTGATATGGAAAAATCGCCGTCGCTTTTTATCTCGAGTTTGCACGGATGTTTGCACAAGAAGTATATGCGTATCGTTTTGATAAAAAAGAGAATAGATATGATACACCGTATTTTGCAAACTCGATTATTCGACGTGTGCGCGTTTGCGCACGGCTAAAAACTTTTTCGAAAGTTGAAACTTTCTGCAAAACTTTTTATGGGAGTATAATATGGAAAAATCGGAAATCTTAAAACGCGCGAATGCGTACATCGCCGAAGAAAAAGACGAAAACTTTCGGAGCGAAGTCGAGTCGCTCATCGCAAAAGACGATATCAAAGAACTCGAAGACAGATTTTATCAATCGCTCGAATTCGGCACGGGCGGACTTCGCGGCATAATGGGAGGCGGGACGAACCGCATGAACCCGCTCGTCATAAACCGCGCAACGCAGGGGCTCGCTTCTTACGTGATCAAAGCCTTTCCCGAAAAGGCAAAAGCGGGTACGCTTTCTGCCGTACTCGCCTACGACAGCCGCAAAAACTCCGATGTGTTTGCGGAAGCTGCGGCGTGCATTTTCGCGGCGAACGGCATCAAAGCCTATCTCTTTTCGTCGCTGAGG
Source organism: Treponema socranskii subsp. paredis ATCC 35535 (assembly GCA_000413015.1). Classification (GTDB taxonomy): domain Bacteria; phylum Spirochaetota; class Spirochaetia; order Treponematales; family Treponemataceae; genus Treponema_D; species Treponema_D paredis. The sequence goes on along the minus strand of KE332515.1, from coordinate 360,193 downwards.
CCCACGCCCGAACTTTCGTTTGCCGTCCGCACGCTCGGTGCCGACACCGGCGTTATCGTAACGGCTTCCCATAACCCTCGCATCTATAACGGCTATAAAGTGTATTGGAACGACGGCGCGCAAGTGATTTCTCCGCACGATAAAGGCATTATCGGCGAAGTGAACGCAGTCAAAGAAGTCAAAACGATGTCGAAAGACGAAGCGATAAAAGCCGGCAAAATCGTCCTCATCGACAAAGATATCGACGAAAAATTCTGGGATATGTGCAAAGCGCAGCTTTTCCGGCCCGATCTCATCAAAGCGCACGCAAAAGACGTTAAAATCGTCTACACGCCGCTTCACGGCACGGGCGGCATGCACGTCGAAAAAGTGCTCGGCGATTTGGGACTCAACGTGATCACCGTCCCCGAACAGCGCGACCCCGACGGAAACTTTCCGACGGTCGAAAAACCGAATCCCGAAGAAGCGCCCGCGATGAAACTCGCTATAGCGCTCGGCGAAAAGGAAAAAGCCGACTGCATTATGGCGACGGATCCCGATGCCGATCGCTTCGGCTCGGCATTCCCCGATAAAGACGGAAAATTCGTTTTGATAACGGGCAATCAAATGGGTGCGCTTTTTCTCGAATATATTTTGCTTTCACGGAAAGAACTCGGCAAAATGCCCGAAAAACCCGCTGCCGTCAGAACGATCGTCACTTCTCCGTTTATCGACTACATCTGTAAAAAATACGGCGTCAAAGTTTTCGAATGTTTAACCGGTTTCAAATGGATCGCCGCCGTCGAAGCTTCGATGGAAAAAGACAACTCGGCAAGCTACGTGTTCGGCTTCGAAGAAAGCTACGGTTATAAAATCGAAAAAGAAGTGTTCGACAAAGACGGCATTTCCGCTTCCGCGATGTGCGCGGAGATGACGCTCTATTGGAGGAGCAAGGGTAAAAGCCTTCTCGAACACCTCGACGATATGTACAAAGAATACGGCTACTTCGAAGACAAAACGATTGAACAGTATTTTCCGGGATCGACGGGCGGAGAGACTATGCGCGGCATCATGACGAAACTCAGAAACGAAGGATTGAAGACGCTCGGCGGTAAACGCGTAAAAGAAATTCGCGACATCGACCGGAGCGTTTCCTTCGATCCGGCAAATCCGTCGGCGACAAAACCGATCGAGCTTCCGAAAAGCAATGTATTGCAGTTTTTCCTCGACGACGGAACGATCGTAAGCGCGCGGCCGTCGGGTACGGAGCCGAAAATCAAATTCTACATAAACTGCACGGTTCCCGTCGCCGGCAACAACGATGCGGGTCTTGCACAAGCGAAAAAAGAAGCCGCTCTCCTCCGCGATGCGATCGCTTCGGAAATAAAATCCACGCTCGATGCGGCTGCCGAATAAGCTTTTCCGCGATTACAAAAAATTGCTCCGCCTCGTAAACGGCGGGGCGGTTTTTGCGGCGATCGATACCGAAACGACCGGCCTTACTCCCGACACTTGCCGTATCATCGAAATCGGTGCCGTGCTCTTCGATAAAACGGGCGTACTCGACACTTTCGCCTCTCTCGTAAATCCGGGAATCGCACTGCCCTCTTTTACGAAAGAGCTTACGCACATCACCGACGATATGCTTTCCCTCTCTCCGCCCGCATCTTCTGTGCTTCCGGCTTTTATCGAATTTATCGGAAGCGCGATCCTCGTCGCGCACAACGCGCCCTTCGATTTGCTTTTTATCAATAAAGAATTGGAACGGAGCGGTATGCCTTCCATGGCGAACAAAGCGGTCGATACGCTGAATTTGAGCCGATGGGCCTACCCTTCGGCAAAACATCATTCGCTGCAATACCTTGCGAAGGCTATGGGGATCGATGCGGAAAACGCACACCGAGCATCGGACGACGCGAAAACCTGCCGCAAAATATTTTTACGCTGTTTAAAAGACACCGAGTCGGTGCAAAAAAAATAAACGGATAAATGGCGATTTTTAAAAGTATGTGCCGATAAAGCCGTGCTTAAGGAGATGCTTCGTTCGGCTTCGCTTCACCGGAAACTGTGTTCTGCAAACTTGCCATATAAATGCAGCAGCCGATTTTTTAAGCCGCGGCCCGAAGCGCTCACCGCCCTTTCAAAAGTTCCGATATCGATGCGAGCGCACCTGTGTCGGGAGAAGAAGCCGCTTTGTTTTCTTTTTGAATCGCTTTGAACACTTCTTCGCGGAATACTTTAACGCTTTTCGGCGCTTCGATTCCGACTTTGACTTGATCGCCGCGGACTTCAATGATCGTAATCGTTATATTGTCGCCGATTTTAATCTGCTCGTCGATTTTACGCGAAAGGATAAGCATTTCACTTTCCTCCGCGTTTTTTTAGCGCGTCGAGTATCGCGTGTTTTGTCGTCCAGCGGACATCGCTCAAAATCACTTGCACGCACAGATTGTTTTTTTTGTTGATGACGATCGGTCCCTGCAGGTTTGCGGTAACGGCGCTCCCGTCGGACGGAACGGTGACGACCGCCATAACGATAAGGTCTTCGGGAGAGTGCACGCCGATTTTTTGCAAGCTTTCGTCGTCGATGTCCGCTTCGTAATTGTCACAGATCAAAAACGGATCGATAAGCAAAAATGCAAGGCGTTCGTCGTCGAGGGACTGCAGCCAGATAAGCGGCGCCCATTCCGATTCTATCGTCGCGTATTTTTTATAATCTTCAAAACCGAAAAGCCCTTCGGGAAAGGTAACGATGTGATTTTCTTCGACGTCCTTTACGCCCATCGCCTTTGTCTTAACGTCCATCGAAGCTTACCTCAAATAATCGAGCAGCGTACTCGAATACAAACGCGCGGCCGTACTCAGCGTCGCCTGATGGGTAAAATCCATCATCTTCATATCGGATGCGGCTTTCGTCAAATCGAGATCGCCCTCGCTTGAAATACGCTGCGTTACGTTGAGAGCCGTTCCCGAATTGCGCTTTACGTTGAGTTCCGCCCGCTCGTATTCGGAACCCGACTTTGCGATTCTTGTGGTCAAATTGTTAAGTCCCTGATCGATCGAACCGAGCACGCGGCCTCCGATAGCTTCGTGGTCGCCTGCCAAAAGCGCATTGCGGAGCGAGATGACCGCATCGAACATGGAACCGCCTGAAGCGCGCACGCCGGAAGCGAGATTGTACGGCGGCTTTTGACTTGCGTCTTTGATAATGCCGAGATTGGCGAGTGCGGATCCCGAAACGTCTTCGAGCCACAGCTGCCGCGCATCCGTTGCGGTAAAGTTCAAAGCGCGAGTTACGGGATCGAGCGTCGCCTTTACCGCAGCTTTGCTGTCGTTTATCTTTGCGATAAGCGAATACACGTTGTCGCCTGAGTTGATTTTGATTTCCGCTCCGTCTACGGCGATAACCGAATCTTCTCCCGCTCTCCAGCCGGTCGCATCCCTTCCGCCGAAAATCTGCTGCGGCTCCGCCCAAAAAGTGCGCACGCCCGCGTTGTCCGTCGTCAAATATTTGTTTTCGTCGATTTCGACCTGCGTTTCCGAAATGTTTCCGTTATAGCGCACGCCTTCGATAAGTGGCACGCCGGAACCTGCGACATTTCCCATTTCGACGTCAAAGGCTCTCACTTTCGTTTCGGTACCGGCAAAGAGCGAGTTTCCGTCTTCGCCGATCGCATTCGCATTTTGCACGAGCTCTTTTAAAAGTTCGTCGACTTCCGCCGCCATGTTTTTCATATCGTCACCCGTGTAGATGCCGTTCGCACCGGTAACGGCGAGTTCTCTCACGCGGTGCAACACGTCGAGCGAATTCGTCATATAGCCTTCACGCTGCATAAAAAGTTCGGAAAGCGTTTTGGCGTTTTTTTCGAAGTTTTCGATGCGCGCCGCATAGGACTGATAGCGTACCAAGTGTCCAGCGGCGATCGGATCGTCGCGCAGTTCCTGAATACGGCGCTGGCTGCCGATTTGATTGTTGATTTTATTGAGACGGGATTCCTGCAGCCGCAGATTCGACTGCACATCCATATTATTCATCTGTGAACTCACCCTGCGCATATCGCACCTCCGTATTCGGCTTTACCCTGTTTTTATGCTCTGATTCTGTTGATAATCGTATCGACGAGATTGTCCCACGTACTGATAAACGAAGCGGCGGCATTGTAGCCGTGCTGAAATTTAATAATATCTGCAAGCTCTTCGTCTATGTTTACGCCGCTGACGGACTCCCGAAGCGTACGCAAATCTCCCATGATTTTATTTTGATTTGCCGTCTGTGTCGCCGCCTGTTCGCCTTTCAAACCGACGTTCGTCACACTGTCGGCAAAATAATCGTCGAAAGTACGCTTGTGTCCGATCATCACCTGCGTGTTTCTGATCGAAGCGATTTCGATCGCAGCCCGTCCGTCGCCCGACGCGAGAGCGCCGCGCGTATCGGCAAAGCCCGCAGCGACGCTTTTGACGTCTCCTCTGATAAGCGGATTTACCGCGATATACGCAGACGGATTTACCTGCGGCGTCACCGCAAATTGAGCGCCGTCGGAAAGACCGTCGACCGCGTCCGCACGGAGATAATCGTATGCGCCTTCTTCTCCGCTTTCGCGTAAAATACCCGCATAACCGGTCAAAAACATTCCGCTGTCTTCGACATGCCGTATGACGAAATCGGGATTCGATTGCGAAAGAGCCGTCGTCGCTTTCAGCACGAGATTGTTGTTTCTGTCGAGATAGGCTTTTACTTCTCCGTTCGAATCGTTGATCCGGTCGATGACATCGGCAACCGTATCGGTAGCGTTGTATGCGACTTCGACCCTGCCGTCGGGCGCGGAAAAGGTCATCGTACCGGCAAGTCCTATTTGCTCCTGCGAGTTCAATTTATGCCGTCCGGTAAATCGGAAAATATAAGACCTGTCCATTACGCCGTCCGCATCGTAATCGTAATTGCCGCGCACGTTTTCGACAAAGGGATGCGACGTAAAAAAGTCGAGACCTGTCGTACCGTTCATGCCGGTTGCGTTACGGTGCACGTCGTTTACCAAATCGGAAAAGTTCATCGTCATCGTGTTGAGCGACTGCATTTCGTTTCTGATATCGACGTCGCGCAATTCGATGAGCGCACCGAGCCTCCCGCCTTTTACAATGGCGTCGTTTTTCGTATCGCCCCAGATGAGACGGGGATTTCCGTTATTGTCGATAACCGTACGGAGGTCGAAGCTGCGCGGGATGCTGCCCTGAACGAGCACCCGCCCGTCGACGTGTACCATGAATTCGTCTTTATCGCGGTCGCTCGCCGTACAATTGACAAGCTCGGAAAGCTTATCGACGAGGAGATCCCGCTGATCGAGCAAATCGTTCGGATTGTCTCCCATACCGCGCGAACGCACGATCTCTCCGTTGAGAGCGGCAATCTGTTCGGCATAATTATTGATCTGCTTTACCGTCGCATCGATATCGCCGTTTATGAGCGTGTTCACTCCCTGTAAACTTTCGTAGCGCTGGTTTATCGTATCGGTAAGCGAAATGCCGCGCGTGACGATCGCCTGACGGGATGCGATATTTTCCGGATGAATCGACAGCTCCTGCCACGCTTCCCAGAATTTATCCATAGTGCTGCGGATCGAAACGTCGTCGGGTTCATTGTAAATCTGCTCGAGCATCGTATAATATTTGCTGCGCGTATCCCAATACGCTTCCTGATTCGCCTGTTCGACGATGCGCCGGTCGAGCAGTTCGTCGCGGATCCGCCGTATGCTGAACGCGCTCACGCCCTGCCCGATCATACCCGGCTCTTCGGGCCGTTCGAGTTCAGGAAGATACAGCGGATCGAATTCTTTAAACGCGACGCGCTGGCGCGAATAGCCTTCCGTATTCGCATTTGAAATATTGTGACCGGCGGTCGTGATCGCCGTCGTATGCGCCATGATACTGCGCTTACCGAGCTCTATTCCGGAAAATGTCGAACCCATATATCACCTCACAAAATACTTATTAATACAGCGTATTGACGACAACGCTCGACGGCTTTGAACGCATGATCTTTCCCGCCTTCGAATACACCGTCGCCCCGCTTTGAGGAAAGGCTTCGTCGAGCACGCTTTGAATAAAATCCCTCGCAACCGCTATGTAATTGCCGAGCGTTTTGTTCGCCGTCTTCGATTTGACGAGCTTTCCGCGCACTTGCGTCAAAAGCGGCAAAACCTTTTTTTTCGCTTCCTCGCTTTGCGCATCCGAAATCGCGTTTCTCGTCTTTTCGGTTTTTTCGAAAGCTTCGGTAAGTTTCGTGATAGCGGAAATCGATTCAAGCACGCCGTCCCATTTTTTTTGCAGTACCGCAGCGCGCAGTTCCGATTGCCGGGTAAGCATACTGTCGAGAATTTCGTTTTCGCGCAAAAGAAGCCGCTCCATTTCGCTTATGTCCGCCATATACAGATTACCTCATGTTGATTATCGGTGCGGAAAAACGACGACTTTACGGTTTTTTTTACGGAAACACCAACCGTTTTATTCGGTCGGAGAAGCTTTGATATTCAATTTTTTTATAACGGATACAGAGAACGAAGATTTTTTAAAGTATTCCCGCTTATACGCTTTCATACCGCAAAATGCACTACACTTCTTTGAACAAGGCGTATAATTTTTTTGCGGAATCGTCGAGCGAATATTTTTCAAAAAGAGGTGCGGGCGATGAAACGGACTCGGCAAGGAGCGCATCCAAATCGACGTCCGGTTTAAAGGGATCGATGTAATGCGCGCAGCTTCCGTATATTTCAGGCAAGCTCGCGGCATTCGAAACGACGACGGGCGCGCCGCATGCGAGCGCTTCGAGCGGCGGAAGACCGAAGCCTTCAAAGTACGAAGGAAATACGAAAGCTTTGCAGTTTTGCATGAGCGCTTTCACTTCTTCGTCGGAAAGATAACCTGCGAGAATAATATTTTTCAATGATTTTATTTTTTCAAGTTCGCTCGGAACGACGTTTTTGAGCATCGTACCGGAAATGACGAAAAAATCGTTCGGATAAAGCTCCGCATGATTCATAATCCATTTGAGATTTTTCCGCAAAGAAAGACTTCCGAGCGTAAAATAAAATTCTCCGGATTTGAGACCGAGTTTTTTCAAAATGTTTTCATCGGCACGGATCGTAAGTATATGTTCAAAACCGTCATAGATAACGCGGATTTTTTCTTCCGGCACGCGGTAGTAATCGATAATCTGTTTTTTACTGAAGTTCGATACGGTACAGACAAAGCGCGCATTTTTGCAGATATTACGATAATTTAAACGGCTGTACGCGCCGATAAGTTTGTCGTAAAACGATGTAAAATCGTTCGGAAAATCCTTTGCATATACGTCGTGGATAAATGCGATGCCGCAGTTTTTGCCCAAAGGAGCGGTGTTTGAAAACGAAAGCGCGCAGGCATTTCGTCTGCGGCATGTCTTTGCAAAAACGCCCAAATCCCAAAAAGGAAAAGAGCGCGCTTCTTTATCGGATCGTATGACGGCGATACGGGTATAAGACGGAACTTTCGGCGCATTTGTGGGAACCAGTATCGACACGCGATCGGATGAGCTAAGCAGAGAATCGATCCGCTTGCATATTTCCCATGCAAAGCGCTCGATACCGGTGAGATTCCGGCATAAAAAATTTCCGTTTATAAGAATTTCCGTCATTGATGCCGCCTCAAAACCCGTATATTTCGCTCCCCGCTTCATATCGTAATAGCGGTTCAGATTGTAATTTCGAATTACACTGTTGTCAATCGCATACGTTGAAAAAAGTCAAAGACTTTTAAACAACTCCGTTTTCTGCGCAGTAAAAATGCGGTAGTAAGCGGACCGTCTCAAAATCGCCCTTTTAAGTCGGGAGGCGAAAAACGGCCGAGCCGTTTTTCTTTTATCCGTGCGGAGGCTTTTATATCTCATCCTTTCGGATGCAATAAAAGATATGAAAGCCGACTGCAATTCCTTATGAGGACACACAGCGCGACGTTTACGGCGCGCTGTGTGATGGGAGACGCGAAAAAATCCTGCGCGGGGAACTTCGCGCTAACGCGCTCGTTGCAAGTCGCGCACTGCTCGGATTTGCTCTGTAAGTCGGGAGGCGAAAAAATCCTGCGCACTGCTCGGATTTTTTCGCTCTTGTTAGAATTCTGCTTGTATGATAGAATAATAACCATATGTGGATTTCGACGATTCTTTCGTTTGTGTTGAGCGCATGTTCTTTTCCGTTTATCATTGCGCTGTGTAAACGATGGCAAATATACGATCCTGTAAGCGCGCGAAAAATCCACTCCGGCAATATTCCCCGTTTGGGCGGCATCGGCATAGTAGCGGCATATTATATCAGTCTAAGTGTTTATGCGCTTGTTTTAAAGCAGCTCATGCTGCCCCTTATTATCCCGCTTTTTATCGCAGGCTTGATCGTTTTCGCGTTCGGCGTACTCGACGATCTCTACCCCATGCCTCCGGTGTATAAACTTATCGGTCAGATTGTCGCCGCATGCATTGTCATATACGGCGGTTTTGAATTCCGCCAGATATTCGGACTCGTTTTACCGAACTGGATAAGCGTTCCGTTTACGATTTTTTGGTTTATCGGCATGATCAATGCGTATAACCTCATCGACGGACTCGACGGTTTATGCGGCGGACTTGCTTTCCTTACGATACTGACGCTTTTCGTTCTCTTTCACAATGCAAATCCGATTGCCGAAATATTTTTGCTCGTCGCAGCAAGCGTATTCGGTTTTCTTTTATTTAATGAACCGCCGGCGAAAATTTTTATGGGAGACGGCGGAAGTCAATTTTTGGGCTTTATCATTGCGACCGCTCCCCTGTGCTTTTCATCGGAAAAACTCGAATTCAACAAATTGCTTATCATGTTCGTGCTGACATCCATTCCCATGCTCGACACGATCGCAGCCGTTTGGAGACGCGTCCGCGAACATCGTCCCATTATGAGTCCCGACCGTTCTCACCTGCATCATAAAATGCTCAACATCGGCTTCAGCGCAAAGCAGGCTATGATCGCGCTTGTCGGCATTCAGGCGATTTTGTGCAGCAGCGTCTGCTTTACGATTTATCTGAATAAAACCCAAAGCACGGTTTTGCTTTCCATCACATACGCATTTATGATTTTTTTCTTTTCGGCAATTCATTTTATAAACAGAGCCGTTAACAGAAAAATAGCGGAAATGAAATAATTCCGGCTTAACGCATATTCCGCGTTGCGATGAGGATCGTGACCGTCGTCGAAACGGCCGAAAGCACGGTCGTAATCACCGGAGCATATAAGCCGAAATAATACGTAAACGAATTCGCAGAAGCGGTAATCGTCGTTTCCGGCGTGACCGGATCGGTTTTCCGCATTTTCTTTCCGTTTATGTCGCGTATCGTTACCGCTTCGCCGGAATTTTTTTCATTGATAAAACCGCCGGCAAGCCCGATATAATATTCCCATGTACGGTCGGGAATATACGGATACCTGCCCGGCCGCGCTACGGCTCCTGCAACGGAAACGAAGTATTGCTTAAAAGGTATGACAAGAGTATCGTACGGCTGCACGATTTCTTCGGCATAATACGAAGCATCGTAGAGTATTTGACTGACGTCAATCGGTATGGGAGCACCTTTACGAAGTATGTATGCATTTTTTATATCGGCCGTCGGAGAAAAACGCTCTTTGTTGCGCCGAACAAGCGTGCCGTAATTTTCCCCCGTTTCAAATACGACGGGAAGTCTCGCCGATGCGTCAAGAGCTGTGCCGGTTGCGGACGAAAGCGCGCCTTCGATAAACATAACCGGTTTCAATTCGGCATAAGTGGGGATATTGAGCGTATCCCGGCATACGAGCGTATAATCCGATGCAATCGCCGTACCATCCAAATACAGTATTTCCCCCGCAGGATTGCTTTGCTCTGAAGTGCGGGAAAGCTCCATGCGGTTCGTGTCAGCCCTTTCCGTAAGCCCGCCTCCGTAATAATCCACGAGCCGCTTCAAGTTTTCACCTTCAAGCAATTCGTACGTACCCGGCCGCTCGACCGCCCCGCGAATCGTAACTTTCCGAGTCATCCTGCCGATAGTGATGCGATCTCCCGGCCGCACATAGGGGTTCTGCGACAGATCGCCGAAACGGGAAGCTTTGAAAATATCGTACGTATTCTTTTTTCCGTCTTCGCTTGTAACGACGATATTGCGAACGGATGCGTAATCGGTGAGCGTTCCCGCTATGACGTCGGAAAGACGCGAAAGCGCCCAAGCCTGTTTAATCGCCGTTTCTTTTACCTCACCGTCTATGACGACTTTGAATGCCGCAGGAGATGTGAGAACGAACTGAACGCCGCTCAGGGGATAATTTTGCGTAACGAGTTCTTCCACTCTCTGTTTGAGGCGCAAAAACGTATTTCCCGCAACATTGATCGTCGTAATATTTGCCACACGGATACGGTATGAAGCATCGACCGGTATGGCATAGCTTACGACATTTCCGTTTACCGCGAACGCGAGTGTATAGATATCTCCCGCGGTAACAAGATAGTCGGACGAGGACATCGCAATCGATGCATTCAAAGCGTTTCTTGCGGCAGTAACTTCGCCTGCCGTCAATTTTTGAACCGTACCTACATTTGCCGCTTGCATATTGTCCGTATCTTTTGCAGATGCGGAAGACTCGTAATTCCCTGCCGTCTGAGCAAATACGGCCGAACAAAAGAAAAAAGCAAGAGCATAAAAATATTTTTTCATAATTTATGTCCGATTTTTTTTCAGCGAAGCGGAAATTTTTTTTACGGCTTCGGGATCGCGTTTGATATTTTCTACCGCATTCAATGCGAAAGCGATAAACACCGCAATAAAAAAAGCGGCAAAAGTCGCTATTATGCACAGCATACCGCGGGAAGGTTTTGACTTTCTGTCCGGTACTTCCGCGCGTTCCAATATTTGAAAAACCGGCGTTTCGCTCGCCATCTGTACTTTCAAAAGTTCATACTGCGTTTTAAGCTGCTTGTATACCTGTTCCTGCGCTTCCAATTCCAATACGCGTATCGCATTTTCCATAACGGGAGAACCGTTCGGATTGTAGCGATATGAAGCCGTACTTTCGTTTTCTCGAATCTGCTTTGCCAACGAAAGGATCTGCTTGTAGCTCATATCGATATTTTCTTCGAGATTCTTTTTTTCAAGTTTATGCTTATCGATACCGAGCGAAGTAAAGACTGTTTCCATATAGTCCGCCGCAAAGTTCGCCACGGATTCGGCAAAGACGGGATCGGTATCCGAAAAAGCAAGCGAAAAAACACCCGATTTATCATCAAAATCCGCAGTCAAATTTTGCTGTAAAGCTTTACGCGTTGCGGCTTTAGGAGATTCTTTTACGTTATAACGCTCGGTAAGATTGAATTTATCGATAATGGCATCGAGATAAGTATTCGTTCCGGCAATGTAGACGGCGAGCGCACTGAACGTCGCGCCTTTTGAAAGGTTCGACAGCCCCATAAGGCTTCCCAGTCCGCTCATACCGCTTGAGTTCAGTAATGAAGAAAGAGAGCCGCCTGAAGACGAAGAATCGTTTATAAGCATAAGTGCTTCGGATGTGTATACGTTGGGAAGCGGAGACTTTTCCGGCGGAAGAGCGATCGACAGTACGGAAAATAAAACGACTGCGGCCGCCGTAAAAACCGTTGTTAAAATGATAAGTTTTTTATACTGCAGTAAAACGGCAAACAATTCGATAAGCGAAATCTCGTCATCCTGCGAAGATTGTACGATATTTTCTTTTTTGGGAGAATTTTCCATATTTATGCATATTATATAAAAAGATATGCGGCTTTGCAATACGCTCTTGACGTACCTCTACAAAATTTGCTATAGTTTTCGGGCATTGCAAATGCGTTTACGGTGCCTGTAGTTCAGTGGTAGAGCGCCAGATTGTGGATCTGGTTGTCGTGGGTTCAATCCCCACCAGGCACCCGCTTTCCTTACTTTAATAAATAAAACGGTTTCCCGGCGATGTATCCGGCAGGACGGACGCTCGGCGCGGCTTGAAAATCTATTAAAAGCGTTTATAGCTCAACTGGATAGAGCAACGGACTTCGAATCCGTAGGTTGCGTGTTCGAGTCACGCTAAACGCAGTTTTTATGCAAAAAAATCGCATAACGTACTTGCCATTTTATTTTATTTTTGATATAGTTATAACATTCAGCCACTGTCGTGGATTGAGTACGGGCCATTAGCTCAGCTGGTAGAGCAACAGACTCTTAATCTGTGGGTCGTCGGTTCGAAGCCGGCATGGCTCAAGCCTTGTGTGAGACGAGAAGGCACGCACTCTTTATGCGAGAGTGGTGAAACGGCAGACACGCCGGATTTAGGTTCCGGTGCCTTACGGCGTAAGGGTTCAAGTCCCTTCTCTCGCAATTCCGTCCGAGGTGTTGCGACATACAAAATTTGCGGGAATAGCTCAGTGGTAGAGCGCCACCTTGCCAAGGTGGATGTCGCGGGTCCAACTCCCGTTTCCCGCTCGAGTACCGAAGCTTACAGCGCCGGAAAACGCAAAGAATTATTTGCGGGAATAGCTCAGTGGTAGAGCGCCACCTTGCCAAGGTGGATGTCGCGGGTCCAACTCCCGTTTCCCGCTTGAAACCAAAAGCGATTCGGAGCAATCTGAATCGCTTTTTTTATTCGTACGGAGATTATTGGTAAGGAGCGAAACGTGGAACTCAAAAAAGAATTCACGGACCTTGAAAAATCGGCGGTAAAACTCACCGTCACCGTTTCACAAAAAGACGTCGCGGCCGCATACGCGGAAACGCTCGGCACATACGTAAAGCAGGCTCAGATCCCCGGCTTCAGAAAAGGTCACGTACCTGCGAATATTCTCGAGCGCAAATTCGGAGACGGTATCAAAGCCGACACGGTAAGCGATATAATCGACAAAGCGCTCAATGAAATCTTCGAAAACGATGCGGAAAAAGCAAACCGGCCGCTCCCCTACGCTCAGCCCGTCATGGAAAAAATGCCGGAACTCGACACTGCCGAAGATTTAATCTTTTCTCTCACCTACGACGTGTATCCCAAAGTCGACGTTAAAAACTTTTCGGGCATTACGATAAAAGAACCGCAGGTCACGATCGGCGACAAAGAGATCGATGAAGAACTCAAAGCCGTACAGGAGCGCAATGCGGTCGTTATCGACAAAAAAGACGACGAAAAAGTCGAAAAGGACAATATCGTTACGATCAATTATGCCGAACTCGACGAAAACGGAAACGAAATCGCCGGAACAAAGCGCGAAGACTTCGTCTTTACGGCGGGAACGGACGGCACCTTCTATGGCATCGACGATGACGTCATCGGCATGAAAAAAGGCGAAACGAAAACGATTACGAAAACATACGCAAAAGACGACAAAAACGAAAGTTTGGCGGGTACGACGAAAAAAATCGGCGTAACGGTTACCGCAATTAAAATACGCAATCTTCCCGCACTCGACGACGAACTCGCGCAGGATGTGAGCGAAAAATACAAAACGCTCGACGACTTAAAAAAAGATATCGTAAAAAATATGGAAAGCGCAAAGGAGCGGCGCATCGCGGAAATCAAAAACAACGATCTGCTTTCCCAGCTCGTCGAAAAAAATCCCTTCGATATCCCTTCTTCCATGCTCAATGCGGAACTCGAAAACCGCTGGTATTCGATGGCGCAGCAGTTTCAAACGACGCCGGAGCAGCTTGAAAAGATGTTTTCGTCGGCAAAACAGACAAAAGCCGACATACTCAAAGAGTGGGCGCCCGCAAGCGAAAAAATGCTTAAAAGCAGAATCATCGTAGACAATCTGATCCGCGCGCGCAATATTTCCGTTACGCCTGAAGATGTCGAAGCGCGTTATAGAGAAATCGCCGATCGCGGCGGCATGAGCGTCGACGAAGTGAAAAAACACTATGAAGATGTAAAAGCGAAAGAATATCTCATCGACGACACAAAAGAGCAAAAGCTTTACGATGAACTGTATAAAGAAGTAAAAACGGTAAAGGGAGATACGATGTCGTTCGCCGATTTATTTAAAGGGGAGAGCAACTGACCCCACGCCGCCGTATTTTTTCAGTATATTATAATAAATGAAACGCATACAGGATGTGACTATGAATGAACGGATGAACACGCTCGTCCCCTCCGTCATCGAGCGGAGCGGAAACGTCGAACGCTCCTACGATATTTTTTCACGGCTGCTCAAAGACAGAATCATCTTTATCGACGGGGAGATAAACGACGTTACGGCGGACTTGGTCGTCGCTCAAATTCTCTTTCTCGAATCGGAAAATCCCGATAAAGACATCAGCATATACATAAACAGTCCAGGAGGATCGGTTACCTCAGGTCTTGCGATCTACGATACCATGCAGTACGTCAAGTGCCAAATCCAAACGATCTGCATGGGACAGGCGGCAAGCATGGGTGCTATCCTCCTCGCAGGCGGCACTGCGGGAAAAAGATTCGCCCTTCCCTCTTCGCGCGTTATGATCCACCAGCCGTGGGGCGGAGTGCAGGGACAGGAAAGCGACATTTCGATCCAGGCCAAAGAAATCGTGCGCTTGAAAAAATTGACGATCGATTATTTTGCGCACCACACGAAAAAGACGATCGAACAGGTCGCATCGGATATGGAACGCGATTTTTATATGTCCGCCCAAGACGCGCTCGCGTACGGCATAGTCGATCACATTATGCCGGGGAGAAAAAAGCAATGAAACGATTCGGAAGCGACGCGCAGTTTTGTTCGTTTTGCGGAAAGCCCGCAGACGCATCGCGTCATCTCGTAGGAGCGCCTTCAGGCAATATCCACATTTGCAACCAGTGCGTCGCCGTGTGCCAGAGCATGCTCGATCAGGAAGATGGAGAAGTCGCGCCGATTACGATGAGCGATGTGCCGACTCCGAAAGAATTCAAAGAATACCTCGACGAATATGTCGTCGGACAGGACGAAGCGAAAAAGACGCTTTCGGTCGCCGTGTACAACCACTACAAACGCATGTCGGTTCCGAAAAGCATGCGCAAAGACGACGACGTGCTCATCGAAAAATCGAACATACTCCTCATGGGGCCGACGGGAAGCGGAAAGACGCTGCTTGCAAAAACGCTCGCGCAAAAGCTGAAAGTACCCTTCGCCATCGCGGATGCGACGACGCTCACCGAAGCGGGTTATGTCGGAGAAGACGTCGAAAACGTACTTTTAAAATTGATAAACGCTGCAAACGGCAACATCAAAGCCGCAGAGCGCGGCATCGTCTTTATCGACGAAATCGACAAAATTTCGCGCAAAAGCGAAAACACTTCAATCACGCGCGACGTGTCGGGTGAAGGCGTACAGCAGGCGCTTTTGAAAATCATCGAAGGCACGCACGCGAGCGTTCCGCCGCAGGGAGGACGCAAGCACCCGAATCAGGAGATGATCGATATCGACACGACGAACATCCTCTTTATTTTAGGCGGTGCTTTCGTCGGTCTTGAAAAGATCATCGAACAGCGCACTGCAGAGCGCGCGATGGGTTTCGGCAGCAACGTAGGCATGATGAACGAAGAAGAGCGCATGAACCTGCTCAACCGCTGTACTCCCGACGATCTCGTCAAATTCGGCATCATCCCCGAACTGATCGGACGCATGCCCATCACCGTCGCGCTCAAAGAGCTTACGCGGGACGATTTGGTGCGCATCCTCACCGAACCGAAAAACGCGATCACAAAGCAGTTTCAAGCATCTTTCGCGCTCGACAACGTCAAACTCGAATTTACCGATGAAGCGATCGGGGAAATCGCCGACGAAGCCGTCCGTCAAAAAACCGGCGCGCGCGGACTTCGCAGCATCGTCGAAAAAATGCTGCAGGATATCATGTACGAACTCCCGTCGATCAAAGACCGCGAGCAGAAAAAGCTCGTCGTTTCGAAAGATATCGTGCAAAATAAAACCCATCTCGACGTAGGCTCGCTTTTGACGGCGTAAGCGCGAAGCGAAGATGCGGACGATTATTTTCCCGCATCGCCGGCAAAGCACAAACGATCCCATCGTCCGTAAAGCGCATTCGATCAAGTCGAGCGTCGAAAGGAACTGCAGCGAGGCGGCGCTTCTTCCGCTGTCTCGCATCTCGTTTTCCCTCAAATCTTTCTCAATCTGTCTACAAAACTATACGGTTTTTATCGAACAACAGACAAGCGCCTCTTCGATTATCCAGATGTGCGAAAAAAATCCTGCAAGCCGCTTTCTTTTCAAAGAGGTAATATTTTTTTAAGGAAACATAGTCGGAACGATATTCGCCGTAAAACGCGGTATTTTTTACCGTACGATCTTTTTCATAACTTCGATCGTTTCGGAAACCGTCGTCTCCCAGCTGAAACGCTGTGCCCTTTGAAGGCCCGATGCGACCATCGTTTCGCGGAAAGCGGAATCCGAGACGATTTTTTCCATGGCGGAGGCGACTTCTTCGATATCGTTCGGATCGAAATAGAGCGCCGCCTCCCCGCCCATTTCGGGAAGCGCACCCGAAGCCGCACACGCGACGGGAATGCCGGTCGCCATCGCTTCGAGTATCGGAAGCCCCACTCCTTCGTTGACCGACGGGAAAATGCATGCATCGGCACCCGCGTACAAAAGCGGAAAACTTTCGTGCGGAAAAAATCCCGTAAGAAAGATGTCCGACGCGGCGGGAGAAAGGGAGGCGGCTCTGTGCACTTCTTCGGACGAGGGTCCTTCGGCGCCCGCGATAACGAGGCGGTGCGGAGATTTCGTGCGCTCTTTAAAAAGCGCAAAGGCTTTTATAAGTTCGATGTGCTTTTTTTCAGGCCCGGAAAGGCGCGATCCGTAGATAAAATACGGCCGCTTTATCGCAAAGGGCTTTATGGTTACCGTTTCCGCATCGATCTGCAGCTGCGGAAAAAAGAGCCTGTGGTCGATGCCGTTATGAATAATTTCGATTTTCGATTCGTCGATACCGAGTCCTATCAAATCATTTCGCAAAAATTCGCTTGCGGCGACGATCTTTTGAATCTTTGCAAGCCCCCGCTTTATCTGCATACGCATCATGCGGTCGCTCTTTTCTTTTAGCATGACGGAAACGATGGAATTGACGACGGCGACGCCGGGCGTTTTAAACGAAAGCGGCAACACGCGCTCGATGGCGGGATAGAGTACGGCATCGTATTTTGCGTTTTGAGCAAATTTTTGCAGGCGGAAAAAATGCCATAAACGCTCAGCTGCAAGGCTGTCGGGAACGGAAAGCGCTCGAAACGGAATTTCGCGTACCGAATTATACGTATACCGATCGATTTCGGAACCGAAGAGTTCGAATTCGACATCGCCTGAAAACGGAAGATTAGCCGCAAAAGAATGGAGGTATGAGCCGATCCCGGAGCGCCCGTGATCGCAGCCGAATGTATCTATGCCTGCCTTCATAGCCGATTATTATAGCAGCAATTCCTTTTTTACGCTATAGTTTGCCCATGGACACGCAAAACGCATTTTCGCTCCTCTCTCCCGAAATACGCACAAAACTGCAGGCGCTTTCGATCGTACAACCGACACCCGTACAGCAAAAAACGATCCCTCTCATTATCGAAGGGAAAAATCTTCTCTTTCAGTCGGAAACGGGTACCGGCAAAACCTTCGCTTATCTTTTGCCGCTTGCCGACAATATCGACAAGGCTGAAAAAAGCGGCGTAAAAATCCTCATCGTCGCTCCGACGCTCGAACTTTCTTCCCAAATCAGAGATGCCGCCTTGTCGATTTCAAGCAAAAAATGCGCATTGCTTACGGGAAGCGTGCCGATACGGCGGCAAACCGAGCTTTTAAAGGGGGATCCCGCTATCGCCGTCGGAAATCCCGCCCGTCTTTTGGAACTCGTACATTTAAAAAAATTAAAACTGAACGGATTGTGCGCGGCGGTGTTCGATGAAGTCGATCGGCTCGTCAAAAAAGAAATCAAAGACGACCTGGCATCCCTCGTCTCGCTTTTTCCGAAAAACGTACAGCTTGTCGGATGTTCGGCTACGGTAACGAAAGCCGTAAGAGCGTTTTTTACCGAATGCGAATCGATTTCGATGCCGGAAGAAGACGTGCTTCGAAAGCGCATTTCGCACTGGGCAATTTACGCCGAAAGCCGCGATAAAATCGATACGCTGAAAAAGCTTTTTGCCGCCCTCGACATGCAAAAAGCGCTCGTCTTTACAAGCCGCGGCGATCAAGTCGAAAACATCACATCGAAACTCAAATATAAAAACATCGATTGCGAAGCCCTCTATGCAAAACAGGACAAACAAAGGCGCAAACGCGCGATCGACCGATTTAAAAGCGGAAGCTGCCGTATTTTGATTACGAGCGACGTCGCTTCCCGCGGGCTCGATTTTCAAGGCGTTTCTCACGTTATCCAAATGGATTTAAACGACGACGACGATTTTTTCATCCACCGCGCAGGGCGCACGGGTCGCGCGGGCAAAACGGGAATCAATATAGTCGTCGGGGATGAATACGAAATGCGGCATTACAGCGCGCTTGAAAAGAGACTTAAAATCATCGTTTACCCGAAAATGCTCTACCGCGGCGAGATCGTCGCGCCCGATGCCGTTTCCGAATAGTTGATTGAGGCTGCCATATCGTGTATAATATAAAAATAGCTTTCACTTTGCGAGGGGACAGGTGTTTCTTAAAAGTCTCGACATATTCGGCTTCAAATCGTTCGCCGACAGAACACATATCGATTTTTCGGACGGTATAACCGCCCTGCTCGGCCCGAACGGCTGCGGCAAAAGTAACGTCGTCGATTCGATAAAATGGGTTTTAGCCGAAAACCGCTCGAAAAATCTGCGCGCCGACAAGATGGAAGACATCATCTTCAACGGCACCGAACGCCGACCTCCCCTCAACGTCGCAGAAGTGACGCTCACGATCATGAACGAAAACGGGCTTATCCCGTTCGAAGCGTCCGAAATCGCGATCAAGAGGCGGCTCTACCGTTCAGGTGAAAACGAATACTTTATCAATAACCGGCAGGCGGGACCGAGGGAAATACGTTCGCTCTTTATGGATACGGGCATCGGCAAAGCGGCCTACTCGGTTATGGAGCAGGGAAAGATCGATCAAGTGCTTTCGTCGAAGCCCGAAGACCGGCGCTATCTCTTTGAAGAAGCGGCGGGCATAAGCCGGAGCAAAGCCGAGTGCGCGGAAGCCGAACGTGAACTCGAACGCACGCGCAGCAATCTTCAGCAAATCGAAATCGCGCTTTCCGAAGTCAAACGGAGATACGACACGCTCAAAGTGCAGTCCGAAAAGACCATCAAATACCGCGCGGTCAAAGACGAAATATTCAACGACGAACTCGATTTGACATTATTAAAATTAAAAAACTTCGTACAGACGAAAGCGCAAAACGAAGAGCATCTCAAACAAGTTGAAAAAAAACGGGGCGATATCCGAAACGAAATCGAAGCGATCAGCAATACGCTTTCGGAAAACATGGACAAAGTAAAGGCCATGCAGGAAGAAGTGTATGCCAAGCAGGCGGATTTAATCGGCATTCAAAAAGAAAAGAGCGGCAAACAGGATCTGATACAGCAGTTCAACGTACGCCTTTCCGAAGCGAAAGAAAAACTCGAACAGCTCGAAGCGCACAAAAAAGCGATCGGAGCACAGATCGATGCGCTGAACGACGAAATCGACGAAAAAAACGCACAGCTTTACGAAAAGACAAAGCAGCTCGACGATATCAAAAAAAATATCGCATCTTTCGACAAACATATTACCGACGCGGGAAGCCGCATTGAGGGAAACGAAAAACTCGTTTCCGAATCGCAATCGCAAATCGAAGCGCTGCGTGAAGCGCGCACGCTTTTGCAAAAAGATTTGACGGCGATCACCGAAGACATCGTTACGAAGCTCGACGCAAAATTGAAAGACGCGGGCTTTTCCGAAAATGCGATGAAAAACGCCAAAGAAACGCTCGACAACGTCATCGCCCGCCTGAAAATTTTTACGGCGGGACGCAAAAATATCTTTGGCGATTTTGCAGCCTCGCCGTCGCACTCCGCCGACGAATGCGTCAAAACGGTGAAGGAAGCATCCGACGCGTTTTTTGAAACGGGAAAGCTTGTCGCCGAACTTGAAAAAGCGCTCGACGATTATATGAAAGCCTCCCCCGCCTTTATCACCGAATTCCTCGCACCCGAAGGGATCATGACAAAAAAGCGCGCCATCGATCAAAAGATTTCCGACAACCGTTCCCGCGTTGCTGGGATCAACGAACGCATAGCCGAACTGCATGCGGAAAACGAAAACCTTTCGAAAAAAATCGACGAATATAAAGAAACGCTCGGAAAGCTCAAAGTAAACGAAGCGCAAATGCACGAGCAGATTACGGCGGCCGAAGAGCAGGTATCGATGCTCCGCCGTACTTTGGTAAGCCAGCAAAAAACGCTTTCCGATACCGACGGAGAGATCGCTTCGGAAAACAAGCGCGCCGAAAATTTGAATGCGGAAATATCCGGCGCCGAAGAGGAACTTTCGGAAATAGAAAAGCGCGGTCTCTCTCTCGCGGACGAATTGAAAAAATTGGACAATGCGATCGCCGCGTGCAATACGAGCGTGTCGGGAAAACAGAACGCGCTCCGTCAAAAGCAGGAGGAACAAAATAAGCTGCAGGCGCAGTACGAGCGCGTTTCGCTTTTGCTCGTTTCCTCCGATACGGAAATCAAAAACGTCAAACAGAATTTTCAGGATACGCATTCGCGCGATCTTATGGAATTCGAAGAGCGCATGTATAAAATTACAAAACCCGCTTCGGAAATTCGGGAAAAACTTTCCGACGCGAAAGAACGGCTGAAAGCGCTCGGACAGGTAAACTTGATGGCGGTCGAAGAATTCGCCGAAGAAAAAGAACGCTACGAGCGGCAGCAGACGAACTGCGAAGATACGAAAAAAAGTCTCGAAAATCTGCAGCGCGTTTCGGGAGAAATCAAATCGAAATCGTCCGAAATGTTTCTTGAGACGTACAATAAAATCAAAAAGAATTTTCACAATATGTTCCGCCGCCTTTTCAACGGCGGAAGAGCCGAACTCCGACTCATTGATCCGGAAAACGTACTCACGAGCGGCATCGACATCTACGCGCAGCCGCCGGGAAAAAAGCTCGAAAACATCGCCCTTCTTTCGGGCGGAGAAAAAACGATGACGGCCGTCGCCCTTTTGTTTGCGACCTACCAAGTGCGCCCTTCTCCGTTTTGTCTCCTCGACGAAATCGATGCGGCGCTCGACGACAAAAACGTTTCAAGCTTTGTGACGACGCTGCGCTCTTTTGCAAACGTAAGTCAATACATCGTCATCACGCATAACAAAAAAACGGTTATGGGAGCTACGACGATGCTCGGCATCACGATGGAAGAATCCGGCGTTTCGAAAATACTTTCGCTCCGCCTCGATAAAGATATAAAGCTCGGCGCGGTTATCCCCGAAAGCAGAGACGACTTTATCGAAGAGGACGTGCCGCCCGAAGAGGCGACCGTTCCGCCGAGACCCGCAAAGCGCATTCACAATCCCGACGGAACGATAACCGATCCCGATCGAGAGCGCGCGGTAAAAGAAGAAAAACGCCTCGAAAAAGAAGCGGCGCAAAAAGCGAAAGCTGCGGAGAAAAAAAGCGATGATCGGGAAAAGTGATTTTTTCGGCAGTATCAAAGCTCTCTTTTCCGGAAGGAAAAAATACGTCGCTTTTATTTCGGGTACGCTTATTTTGATGACATGCATCGCGCTCGCGGTTTTTATCGTGCAAAAATCGAAAAAGACGCGCAGAGCGCCCGCCGCCGAACGCACCTTTACGCCGACACAGGAGCTCCTTACTCCCGACGGACCGCAGGAGCAAAAGGATTATATCGCCTCTCGCGAAGCGAAAGATGCGTGGAGCGATGCCGATACGGATCGGTGGTTTACGCCGCCCGGAGGCAAAGAGATGGAAGATCTGCGCCGCGCGAACGATAAAATCGTTTCGGATATATTGGGGGCTGCTCCGTGAAAAAATCAATAAAACGAACTTTTGTATGGAAACCGATACAAGTCTTTTTTACGGCGCTCGCCTGCCTGTCGATTTTTTCAGTATCGGTATCCTGCGCGTCTCTTCCGAAAAGCGGACGAGCGGGAGATCCCCCTATGCAAACCGAAAGCAAAGAGGCCTCCCGTCAATCGGAAAATCGTGAGGGTGTTTCGGAATCGGCGGAAAATGAAAACGTTTCAACGACGTACGGAAACAATGCATCTTTGCCGCCGGCTGAAAAGTCGGGCGACAGCGAAGAGGCGGCTTCGAATGCGGAAAAAGTGCAGGATGCTGCCGAAACAGGCGGAGAAAAAGAAAATACGGTTTCGGCTGCGGAAAATCTTTCCGAGCGCGTCCGAGTCGATCTCCCTGAAAAAAGCGAAGAGGCAATGCGCGTAAGCTCTTCTATAGACGAACCCGTCGTGCGGGAAGGATTTTCAGAAAACGCAGGCGCGGGTTCTGCCGCGCGAAACGACACAATTGCGAGCCGGACTCAAGAAGAGGCCGCACCGAAAGGTAAAAAAGACCCGTCGTCGAAAGCCGTAAAAGATGCTGCGCAGACAAACACAAGTTCGGCGCAAACGAACGTAAATGCGGCTGCCGGAAATACGAAACGATCCGGTACGGAAGCGGCACAAAAAACGAAGGGCAGTACAAGCGAAAAAACGATAAATCCCGCAAAAAGCGCGGCCGATACGCAAAGCGTAAAAGACAAAGATGCCGGAGGAGCCGATAAATCGGCAAAGGATTCGGAAGCTCTTCGGAAAGCGGCGGATTCGCTTGCCGACACGGATGAAATCGGCACGAAAATACTTCCGTCGCGGTCGGTACATATCGCAAAAAACCAATACCTCGACGTCGTCTATCCCGGAAGAGGATGGATCTATCTCGGAGAAAAAGACGGCACAAAACTGCTGTCGTTTTTCGGAAAAAGACTCGGAGATGCGGACACGATTTTTACGCTCCGTGCAAAAAATGCGGGAAAATCGATGCTGCATTTTTACAAAAACGATGTACTCACCGGAGACGCCATCGACGACTGGCTCGAAGTGATCGTTGAAGATAAAACCGGAAGCGCGGCCGAACGCATCACGGCTCCTTCGTATGCAGATACAGTTCCGCCCCGCCCCGCTCCTGCAGCCGGCGACGAGGAAGGAGGAAATGCGGAAGCCGATCCTTTCAAAACTGCAAAAAACGGTACGGAAGGTTTTTCGGAAGCGGGAACAGGCAGCGTTCCCATTTCCGGACGAACGGCGGATTCCGAAAGCGGAGCCGGCGGTATAAGCGATAACGAAGATGAAAACGATTCCGCATCTTCTCAAAGCACAAAAAAACAAACGGGATCGGCAGCCGCTCTCAGCGCGGAGGACTACACGCTCGGCGAATCGGATTTACTTGAAAAAGCAAAAAGCGCATACGATGAAAAAAACTACGCGAGAGCTCTCGCCCTCCTCGATTTGTTTTTTGCGAGGGCGACAAGCCGTATCGACGAAGGACTCTATCTCAAGGGACAAACGCTCGAAGCAAAATCCGCGCTGCAAAATATCAAAGGTGCGATCGGTGCATACGATGAACTTTTGGAAAAGTGGCCGGAAAGCAAACAGTGGCAGTCCGCACGCAAGCGCAGCATTTATCTGAAACGTATGTACGTCGATATCCGGTAAGCGAAAACAACGAACGGATTTTGATTTTAATAAAAATCGAAAGCGGCGATTGTTGCTATATCGAACGGAGGAACTGGAGGAATATATGAAACGGTTTATTAAAATTATCATAGCGGCCATCGTGCTGTTTTCATCGCTGTCGTGTTCGATCGTAAAAAAATCGGAAGCCTCTTCGCGGACGATAACCGTGACCGGCCGCGGCGTCGCGGAAGCAGAACCCGATAAAGCGTCCGTCGTCGTTTCGGTCGTAACGCAGGAGTGGGTTGCGAAAACCGCCGCGGATCGGAATAGTGAAATCATGACGCGCGTACGCGATGCGCTTGTCGCTTCGGGAGTGAACGCAAACGATATAACGACGACGAACTACAGCATATATCGGCAGGAATCGTGGGAGGGCGGGAGGCAGTCGATCGGGCGCTATCGTGTGCGAAATGAAATGAAAATCGTCGTGCACAACACCGCACTTGTAAGCGACGTTATCGATACGGCGATTTCGGCAGGAGCAAGCGAACTTACCTCCCTCACGTTTACCGTCGCGGACGACACGGCTCTCGTTCGGGAAGCACGCACGCTCGCCGTAAGGCATGCGCAGGAGACGGCATCCCTTTTGGCAGGAGCTGCCGGCTGTAAAATCGGAGAAGCGATCACGATCATCGAAAAAAGCGATGCGGGTGCCATCGGTATGATGAACTATGGGCCTGCGGCAATGAGCACCGAAATCGCCGCGCCTATATCGTCCGGAAAAATCGAAGTGAGTTCGACCGTCACAATCACCTACGCTTTGCAATAACACACAGAAAAATCAGGGGAAAACGCCGAATTTTCGGAGGGCCATTATTAATTTAATAAGGAATAAAATATGCTCGATTATAAATTTATCAAAGACAATCTTGAAGCGGTAAAACAAAATATCGTAAACCGCAATATGACGGCCGACGCCGATGAAGTCGTACGTCTCTACGACGAGCGCACTGCTCTCATCACGCGCCTGCAGCAGCTCCGGGAAAAGCGCAATGAAAACGCAGCCTTGATGAAAGGAAAGCTCGATGAGGCAAAGCGCCGGGAGTTTATCGAAAAAGGAAAAGAGATCAAAGACGCTGTCGCCGAAGCTGAAAAAACATTGACGGAAACGGAAGCAAAACTCGAAGAAGCCGCGCGGAAAATTCCGAATATGGCGCACCCTCAAGCTCCGATCGGCAAAGTCGATACAGAAAACCTCGAAGTAAAAAAAGTCGGCACACCGCGCGTTTTTTCTTTTCCGACGAAAGATCACGTGGCGCTCGGAGAAGCGCTCGATATCATCGATTTCGACCGAGGCACGAAGGTTTCAGGACAAAAATTTTACTATCTCAAAAACGAAGCGGTTTTTCTCGAACAGGCGCTCATCATGTACGCGCTCGGCATTTTACGGAAGCACGGTTTTACACCCTTCGTAACGCCCGATATCGCAAAGCAGGAAGTGCTTCAGGGCATCGGCTTTAATCCGCGCGGCAACGAATCGAACGTCTACTGCATCGAAGACGAAGGCACATGCCTCGTTGCGACGGCGGAAATCACGCTCGGAGGCTATCACTCGGGCGAAATACTCGACAAATCGAAGCTGCCGCTTTTTTACTGCGGGCTTTCGCACTGTTTCAGACGCGAAGCGGGTGCGGCGGGGCATTTCAGCAAAGGCCTGTACCGCGTTCACCAATTCGATAAAGTCGAAATGTTCGTGTACTGCCTGCCCGAAGAATCGGATGCGATACACGAAAAGCTGCGTATGATCGAAGAGGAGATCTTTACCGGGCTCGGTATCCCCTTCCGTGTCGTCGATACGTGCACCGGAGATTTGGGAGCGCCCGCATACCGCAAATGGGATTTGGAAGCGTGGATGCCCGGCCGCGCGGACGAAGCGCATCCGGCAGGCGACTACGGAGAAGTGACGTCGACGTCGAACTGCACCGACTACCAGGCGAGGCGGCTCAACATCAAATACAAAGACGACGACGGTAAAAACAAATACGTCCACATGCTGAACGGAACGGCAATCGCGGCCGGACGCGCGATGCTCGCAGTCATCGAAAATTATCAAAACGAAGACGGATCGGTTACCGTACCTGAAGTGCTGCGAGCGATATGCGGCTTCGATACGATAAGCGCAAAGCGCGGAGCCTAAGCGATGACCGGCAGAGAACAGATTTCAAGGCAGATCGCGTATTTATTGATTTTTATCGCGACGGTTTTGCTTTTTGTCGTTTTGAAAGTAACGGCGAGCGTCATCATCCCCGTCATCCTCGCGATCATGTTTTCATTCGTACTCTTGCCGATCGTCCGCGGCATGAATAAAATTCACTTGCCGTGGATATTCAACATCGTCGTCGTAACGATTTTATTCGTCGTCGGCATAGCGGTTCTCGGCACTCTCGTATTCGCAAGCCTGCGTACGATTCTTTCCGAATATTCGAAATACGAATCTAAGTTTCTTTCGATCTATAAATTTTTTGCAAACAGATTCAATTTGGGTTTCGACGCGGATAAAAGTTTTTTTTACAATTTACAAAGCGCGCTCGGCGAGCAGTTCAATATAGGCATTATGATGCGCCGCATGCTCTTTTCGCTTTCTGCGAATATGATGTCCATCGCCCGCAATATCCTCGTCATCGTATTGATGTTTATCTTTTTGCTCGTCGAAATGCACATAACGGGTGAAAAACTCAGAGAAGCTTTCGAAGGGAGGATGAAAAACCGGCTTTTCCAAATCGTCAAACGGATTATGACCCAAGTCGTCCGCTTCGTTTCGATAAAATTTTTCATCTCGCTTGCAACGGGACTGCTCATCTATGGGGTGGCAAAAATCGTCGATCTCGACTTTGCTGTCGTGTGGGGATTTTTTGCATTCGTGCTGAACTTTATCCCGAACTTCGGTTCGATCGTTTCGGTTGCGGCGACGTCCGTATTTGCGCTTCTTCAATTTTTTCCGCACCCCGCTCCCATCATCTTTATCGTTGCCGGAACGACTACGGTCAATATGGTGCTCGGCAATTTTATCGAGCCGCGCATCGAAGGGCACAACCTCGGCATTTCGCCCTTCGTCATCCTCGTCATGCTCTCACTGTGGGGCTGGATGTGGGGCTTTGTCGGTATGATCCTCGCAGTTCCGCTCACCGTCATTATAAAAATCATCTGCGAAAATATACCGCTTTTACATCCCGTCGCGATTTTGCTCGGAAATAAACCGCAGGACACGCGGCTCGAATTTACGACATACGAAGAGGAAGACGGTTTAAACGCCTCTCAAAAAAAAGAAAGCGATACGGCGCATCTGTAAGAAGACTTTTGCGAATCGTCAACGCGCCGTGCCGTGCAACTCGCGCCGTGCGTGTATTTTCCGCGCGATATACAAAAAGGGCGTATCGGCAAGACTTGTAACGATATAGATCATATAGCACGATACGGTTATCGCAAAAAGCGTTTTCATATCGTAGACGCCGAAAAACGCACCGAAATTGAAGATGACGATATTTACCGCTTGAGATGTGAGCGTCGCCGCATTGTTGCGGAGCCACAGGTATTTTGTTTCGCTGCCGCTTTTCTTTTTTGTTAAATTCCACAGCGTATGATAGAGACGTACGTCGAGCAGTTCGCTTACGGCATACGCGGCGAGGCTTGCCGTAAGGATGCGCGGAGTACTCGAAAAAAGCGTTTTAACGGCAGTCATGGCACGGTCGCCGGAAGCGGGAGCATAGTGCGGCCACAGCGCAGAAAACAGCATAAAAATGCAGGTTGTCGCGATGCCGATTTTAACTCCTCTATCGGCTTCTTTTTTGCCGTAAAGTTCGCTTAAAAAATCGGTTGCAAGAAAGCTCGATGCAAAAAGCGTATTGCCGAGCGTCTGTTCCATACCGAACGCCTTTATCAAAACGGCAACTTCGATATTCGCCAAAACCGTACACAGCACGATCCACGCAGTGCAGCCCGTCTTTCCGAAAAAAGAAAAAAATAAAAGAAGACCGCCGAAAGAAGCGGCAAGAGAAATAATAAGCAGTAGTTCATTTGTCATAGTCGATATTCCGTTTTCAAAACAGGAATTATTATATCACATTAAACGCGGCATACGCAATTCCCGCAATAAGCGCGATTACGGCTCCGGGCGGCAAATCGAACGCGACTGAAATCACATATCCTGAAACGGCAAAGACGGCTCCCAGTGCGGCGCTTAAAAAAAACAGAGAGCGGATCCCCTGCCCCTTTTTTCTCCGCCGTAAAAAAGAAGAAGCCGAAAGTACCGGCAATATGAGAAGCGCGTCGATTAAAAATGCACCGAGCAGTTTCATCGCAGCCGCTACGGTGAGTGCGATAATCGATACCATGATCGTATAGTGAGTACGTACGCGTACACCGAGTGAATATGCGATATCTCTGCTGAAAAAGAGAGCTGCAATATTTTTAAAATTAATAATAATATATGCGGCGAGAAAAATAGCGAGCACGGCAAGAAGCGCGATATCCGCCCTACCGAGTGCAAAGGGGCTCCCCCACAGCAAACTGAGAGTGTCTTTTGCGGGAACGTCCGCAATGCGCGTGATAAGAGAAGCAAGCGCCATACTGAAAACCATGGAAGCTGCGCTTACGCCTCCGAAAGAAAAGCTTTCGTTTTTCGAAAAATATGTCATCGCAAAAACAAGTGCAAGATTTACCATAACGGTCAGCGGAACGAGCGGAAGCGAAAGCGCGACGGCAAGCGCACCTCCCAAGATAACGCCGTGCATGAGCATATAACGAAGCGGCACAAGCTGCAAGCGCAGCAGCATAACTCCGCACAAGGGGAAAAAAGCGCCCGAAATGAAGAGAGCCGCTCCCCCGCGAAGCACGGGCGGAAGCATAAAAAGCATAAGAAGCCTATCCATCCGCGTTCCCTTTTAGTTCCGACTCGGTATCGTACGATTTCATGTGAAAAATATCCCATCCCCGCATACGTAAAAGAGAGTCGTCATGCGTAACAAGGATGATCGTCGGAATTTCGGAAACCGAAAGCGAATGAAGAATTTCAATAACACAAGACCGGCTTTCCGCATCCAAAGCTGCAGTAGGCTCATCGAGCAAAAGCAGTTTCGCATTTTGCGCAAGGCAGCGCGCAAATGACACCTTTTGCTTTTCACCTCCGGAAAGGCTCAAAAAACTTCTCCCGGTAAGATGCTGCGCATCGACACGTGAAAGCGCTTTTAGAATACGCGCTTTTTTCTCTTTTACGAACGGCGGTAAACCGAGAGAAACGACTTCGTCGACCGAAAGACCGTACTCCGAATTATCCGCAGTTTGCGGAATATAACCGATTGTCCGTTTGGTAAGTTTTGAAGGCGGAACATTATCAATCAAAATCGTTCCCGATTCGGGAAGGCTTATACCCATGAGTAATTTTAAAAGCGTCGTCTTTCCTGCGCCGTTTTCACCTGCGACGATAAGGCGTCCGCCCGCGCTTACGGAAAAAGAAATATTTTTAATAAATCCGTACGGCGAACACAGGTTTCGAACGCGCACGTCGACACCCTGCACGAGTTTTGCGCGGCGGCGGAGATGCGTATACATTTCATCGCTGTCGTGCATCGGTTCGAGGCGGTCTTCGGTTGCACACAAAAGACGGCGCACGCAGGTATCGTATGAGAGTTCGATCGTATCGTGTCCGCCGCGAAAAGCATTGAGTTCGTCAATATACTCTTTTGCAAGAACGCTTGCGATATCCGCATGTATTTTTTTGATACCCATGCGGCTCATCAAAACGCAGGCGGCCTTTCCCACAGCCGTATCGTGCGCACGCAAATCGTCCGTCGCTCCGTCATAGCTTTTAAAAAAATCTTCAAGGGCAAAAAGCGGCATAAGCCATTTGCCGCCGTTCGAAAAGATGAGCGTATCTCCGTTGTAAACGCACAGCGTCGTATATTCGGGAAGCGGCGAGCGGTAAGAAAAAGTCATACGGACAGTCAGCTCCGGCCGACCTTTATTTTTCCCACAATTTTTCGGGATAATAACCCGATTCGATTTTTTTTGCGATTTCCGCTTTGACGATCGCTTTGTCTTCGGGGTAAGTCATGCCGAACCAATTTTCGTCCGACGTAAAAAATCGGATGCTTCCTTTGCCGCTTTTGACGATTTCGCCTGCGGCGACGGGAAGGAGTGCTTCGGCTTTTTCGCTTTCGGCGTTGTGCGCAATGAAATCTTTCCAGAATTTATTAAACGAATCGAATGCCGCGGGAGAAAATCCGAAGAGATTCATGCTCACCCATTCTTTTCCCGTCATCGATTTTTTTTCACCGTCGATTTCGCTTACGATGCCCTCTCCTTCATAATAGATTTTCAGATTTTCGACGATGGAATCGAGACAACCGTCTTTTACCGTGCAGACGCCGCGGGAAACGGAACCGCTTTTGCTCATCGTGTTGCCGAGCACATAGCCGACCATCGCGTGGGCGGTACTATCGTTTGCGATCCCCGAAAGATAGGTGCCGATCGTTTTAAAAGCAGACCTCCCGTAATAGTCGTCCGCGTTGACGACGGCAAAGGGAGAGGCGATCGCATCTTCTGCGCAGAGTACGGCGTGCACCGTACCCCACGGTTTTTTACGGTTTGCAGACAATCGCTTTTCTTCTTCGGAAAGCAGACTGTCGTGCGTTTGAAAAACATATTTTGCATCGAAATTGCGCGCAACGCGGTCGAACAGCCGTTCGCGGAAATCGTGTTCGATATCTTTTCTGATAATGTAAACGACTTTTCCGAAACCCGCCTCCTTTGCGTCGTACGTCGCGTAGTCGAGCAGGCATTCGTTGTGCAGCCCTACCGCGTCGATCTGTTTGACCCCGCCGTATCTGCTTCCCATTCCCGCTGCAAGAACCAATAATGTCGGTTTCATCTTTACCTCCCGAATCGCCGCTTACAAAAGGCTTTCCAGCGCAAGCCTAATCATATTATCGAAAGTCGTCTGTCGCTCTTCTGCCGTCGTTTCTCCGCCCGAAACTATGTGATCGCTCACGGTGAGGATCGCGAGCGCTTTACGTCCGAACTTCGCCGCAAGCGTATACAGTTCCGCCGCTTCCATCTCTATGCCGAGTACGCCGTATCTCGCCCACGTTTTCCAATTCGCGTTTTCATCGTAAAAAAGATCGCTCGACGCGCAGGGGCCGACGGCAATTTTTATGCCGAGCTTTTCGGCGCTTTCATACGCCGACAACAAAAGCGAAAAATCGGCGGAAGCGGAAAAATGCAAATTGCCGAAACGCTGCGTCATAAGCGAGGAGTCGGATGAAGCTGCGTTTACGAGTATCGTGTCGCGCAATTTCAAAGACGCTTGGATCGCGCCGCAGGTACCGACGCGGATCGCTTTTTGCACGCCGTAAAATTGGAAAAGTTCGTTCACGTAAATCGAAAGCGAAGGCTGCCCCATGCCCGTTCCCTGCACCGAAACACGCTTTCCTTTATAAGTGCCGGTATAGCCGAACATATTGCGCACTTCGTTATAGCACGCGGGGTTTTCCAAAAAATGCTCGGCGATGTATTTTGCCCGAAGCGGATCGCCGGGAAGTAAAATCGATTCCGCGATCGCGCCTTCAGGCGCATTGATGTGAGTACTCATAGCTATCGATTATAAAGCGTAATCGACGAAAAGGCAACCTATCGTGCGGTACGCTTGCCTTGCTACAGACACAGGATGCCGAACACCGCTCCGAGCAGCATGACGAATACGGGATGGATTTTCGTCTTCATCAAAACGATAAGCGCTGCAATATAAAACGCAAGACTCGGCCATACGAAAAGATTTTTCCAGCCTTCGAGCGTCGAAAGAGAACCGTGCGGCAAAGACATATTCATAAGCGCAACGATAAAAACCTGCGCCGCAGCTACGAGGATGATCCCCGTCGTCGTCGGCCGAAGCGTCGAAAAAGCTGCTTTGACGAGCGGCGTATCGTGAAATTTCATAAAAAAATGCGCGATTATTAAAATGCAGATAACGGACGGGAGCACTTGCCCGAGCGTCGTAACGATGCCGCCGAAAACGCCGTACTGCGAATAGCCGATGTACGTCGCCATATTCACGCCGATCGGACCCGGCGTCGATTCGGAAATCGCGACCATATTGTAAAACTGTTCGGCGGAAATGACGCCCTTGTCGACGAGGGTTTGCTGCATGAGCGTTACGGCTACAAGTCCTCCTCCGATCGTAAACGCACCGATATAAAAGAAAATCCAAAAAAGCTGAAAAAGCGAATATGTCGTTTCCATCACTTATCCTCCATAAAAACTTTTGCAGAAAGTTTCAACTTTCGAAAAAGTTTTTAGCCGTGCGCAAACGCGCACACGTTCAATAATCGAGTTTGCAAATACAGTGTATTGTACTCATACGAGTTTTATGGGAACGATACGTATACACGTCTTCTGCAAACATCCGAGCAAACTCGAGATAAAAACGCTGCGATTTCGAGCAATGCACAGAAATCGCGAGTGTCTCCGATAAAAGAAAAACGCTTCAGCGTTTTTCAGCTCTAGACTCCAGCGACGGCGATATTTCAGGCGGCGCTTTTTATCGTACCTCACCTTTTTTTCATTTTTTGGGAAAGCACCGAAACGATGACACCCGTCATAGCCCCCGCGATGATCATCCAATACGAGGGCACTTTGAAAAACCATATCGCCGCAAACGAAACGGCAAGACACAAAAATCCCAAAATCGATTTTACGGTCTTTTTCGAAAACTGAAATACGACCGATGTGAGAAGCGCCGCAACCGATACGTTGATGCCGCGAAGCGCTTTTTGCGCAAGCGGCAAGTGATCGACCGAACTGATAAAGCGCGCGATAAGCGAAATGATAATGACGGACGGAGTTATCATGCCGAGCGTAGCCGCAATGCCGCCTATTATCCCCGCCTGCTTAAAGCCGACAAAGGTTGCGACATTTACCGCAATGATGCCCGGAGTCGATTGACCTATCGCATAATAATCGAGCAGTTCGTCTTCGGTCATCCACTTCTTTTTTTCGATGAGTTCGCGCTGCAAAATCGGCATCATCGCCATACCGCCGCCGAATGTAACCGAACCGATCTTGGCAAGGGAAAAATACAAATCAAACAGTATCGGAATCTTTTTCATACCTATCCTTATTAATTTACAAAATCAAAGAATCGAGGGAATATCGGCTTCGCATCCGTAAACCGAAACGTAACAGTCTCGCCATGCTTTCGCCGCCTTATCCATCGCAAAAGCGGCGTTTTCTTTGCGCGAAAGATTTTCATCGGGATAAATCGGCGGAAAAATATGGAGCGTCGCGACCTTTTTTTTGCTGAAAAACGAGCGGAGTTTGGAAGGCACGGAAAAGGTGATAAACATGGGAACAACCGGCACTTTGTTTGCGGCGGCGATGTGGAACATACCGTTGTGAAAAGGGCGCGGCTTTTCATAGCGCAGCCACAGCGACTGCTCCGGATAGCCGAGTACGGCGCAGCCTTTTTTGAGCAAAAGCGAAAGCGTTTTTTGCAGCTCGTTCATGGCTTTAACATTTCCGCTGAACGGCAGCGTCCCCGCCCCGCGCATGATGTTTCCGATAGGGCCTTTCATATTGTTAAATTCCGCAACCGTGATATACAAAGTATGACCGAACACCGCCTGCCGCACGATCATATTGTCGAGCGAATGCACGTGATTGCATACCGCGACAAAACCTTTTACGCCGCGGAGATTTTTCCGCCCTTCGACGCGTGCGCCGAGCACAAGTTTTGTCAAAACGGGACCGAGTACCGCCGCCGCCGCGCGGATAAAAACGTGCCATAAAAAAAACGAAAACGTACGCGGAAGAAAAACATAATCGTCGCTTACCCGAATCATCGCAGCGTAGTCGATCGGCTGAACGTTTCCGTCGAACTCGCCTTTTTTTTCAAGCTCTCGGATGCGATTTTGTATTTTACGCTGGGTATCGCTTTTGATACCGCCGATATCCGTCATTCGGCTTCCTTTATCACCGTTTCGATGCGATCGATTTGCTGCCACATCTCTTGTTCACCGTAATGCGGATCACGCAGCAATGTAAAAAATGCCGCAATATAAAAATATGCGTATTCGGCTATAAAAAACGGATTGTATAAAAGTACGGCGAGCTTTTCGACAAACGTAATCTTAAGCGCTTTAGGATCGACTGCAAGCGCCATAAACGTATAGAACACGAGTACGCCGTAGAGTATGAGCATGATGATCATGCCGTATTTTAAAGCGGTAAAATTAATAAATCCGCGATTGAAATAATCGATACACGAAGCGATTATATAAAGCAAAAAACAAACGGCGGTATTGCCGAAATATAAAAAAAGCGGATTAAGCGCATACAGAAAATCGAAGTTTTTAAATCGAATCCCTTTTATCTTTTTCGAAAACGAAAGAGAGGGATCGTGCAGCGACGCATAGGTTTGTTTTACGATTTTATTGCGGTATTTAAATGAAATCTGCATATAACCGATAAGCCATCTCTCACGGCGCCGGTCAAGCATTTTATGCGAAATCGCTTCTTCCGTATAGACGAGTGCATATTCGTAAAAATACGACGACCAGCCGTGAAGGATCGCATTGATCGTCATTTCAAAATCTTCGGTAAAACTGCGGTACGGCCATCCGCCTATCTCTTCGATAACGTCGCGCCTGATCATAACGCCCGTCCCGCACATCGTACACGGGATACCCGCTTTCGTTCTGAACGCGTTTCCCAGCTTGTCGAGAAAGGTATAGGTAAGCGCACTGCAGTTCGTCGCAAGCGAGCGGAGTTTTTTACCGCCGAGGAGATAATTTTTTACTTCACGCTTACCGAGCACGATCTGAGCGCCGGAGGCAAGGCCGTTGTTCATCTCTTCGATAAAATTGTCCGAAGCGATATTGTCTCCGTCGATGATGACATACGCATCATAGCGTCCGTATGTACCCGAAAGCAGTTCTTTGAACGAACCGTCGAGCGCCATTCCCTTGCACGTTTGATTTTTGACGACCTGCACATAAGTGCGCTCATATTTTTCCGCTATGACGCAGGTAGGATCGTCTTCCGAATCGACTATGACAAAGGTGTCGAATTTTTTGCGATCGTACGTTTGACGCGCGAGGCTGTCCAATAAAAGACCGATTCCCGCACTTTCGTTCCGCGCGGGAATAACGACGGCAAAACGATTTTGTACACTGTTTATTAAATGCCGCGGTTTTTTAAAACCGCTTACATAATACAATAGACGAGGAATATATACGATAAGAGCAATCAGTGAAATAACGCCGTACATATGGAAAAGCGATACGGCTTGTATATCTGTCATACGCAGATGATAGAAAGTAAACGGGAAAATGTCAATTGTAAAAAAATTATTAAAATACGGAAAAAGATTTCCAAGCCTCTCTCAGCGTACCGAAAACATATCTTTCAGCGCCGCGGCGGACGTACCGAGCGTTATATCGTCTTTTACCGACACTTGCTCAAAATAAATTCTTCGCCTTTCGGTGAGCGTTTCGTACATGTATAAACGGAAACGTTTTTCAAAGTCGTGCGTTTTATAAAAAGTCGTCCCGTTGCATAAAAGGCACACGGGAAGCGAAGCCTCTTTTCCTTTACCGGTTTTTATCACGGCGGCGGAAGCGACGGCGGCCGAAATCCGTACGGCACGCTCTATGAGAGAATCGAAAACGGAATACAGGATATCGAAATCGGAAGGCATTTTTCCGAACGGGACACCTTTGAGAACCGCCTCATCCGCCGACGGAGCATTTAAAAAGCCGTCCATATCGGAAAGAGAAATCTTTCCCGAGGTCGAAAGCGCCTTTGCCGCTTCGTCCGAAACAAGATCCGACGCACACACATGAGAGAGCGCACAGGAAGCGAGCTCCGAAAGATAAACGCCGCCGCACATTTTTTCAAGTACGTACATTCCCTTTGTCGTAGATGCCGCATCGATCTCGTCGTCGAATACGCTCTTCGGCAAACGGGAAAAAGATCCGGACTCGCACACGACGATTTGATTTTTAAGACGGGACATACCCGAAATCTTTCCGATTTTTCCGTATTCGATATAGGCCGAATTGATTCCCGTACCGAGTATAAAGGCCGCATGCGAACCGTAGGTTTTGCCGTCCGCCTTTCCCGCAAATCCCGCCAAAAGAGCGGCGGCCGCATCGTTCACGATAATGATGCGTACTTTTTTTTTCCAGCCCCGCCGTAAAAGCGCTTCGGAAAGAGATGCGCCGGCAAGAGAACCTATGATGCGTTCGCCCTTGATTTCTTTTGAAAGTTCGACAATTTTCGCGTCTCCGTTTTCAAGCATTTCCATGCCGAACGAAAAACAAAAACCTATCGTGTCGGATGTATCTTTGACATAATCGAGGTTCGCCGCAATTTCATCGAAAAAGGCTTCTTTCGAATAAGTTTTCGTCGTTCCGGGCATCACGGTTTTGCGCGCCTCTTCGATAACCGGCTTTCCGTCCGCATCAAACGAAACGAGACAGGAGCGGAAGTTCGTGCCTCCCGCATCGATGACGATCGCTTTTTTTTCACGAGTGATTTTTTCCGGAAGCCCTATATATGTCGGCAGCATGAGTTCGTCGCCGCCGTCTTCCGATTCGAGAGAGAGACACATATCCTCAAGGAGAGCGCACGTGATTTTTTCCGTATCGTAAGAAGCAAGAGAAAACCCATAGCTTTCCAAAAACGACGAAACGCGGGAATGCGTCACAGCGCCCTCTCTTCAATATGCGATTCGATTTCCGCAAAATAGCGCACCGTTTTCACTTTGAGCTCTTCGCCCGCTTCGTCGTCACAGACGATGACTGCGTTTTTATGCAGTTGAAGCGCCGTTACCGCCCATTGGTGAGAAACGGAGCCTTCAACGCCCTCGGCGACCGCGCGCGCTTTCACCCTGCCCGTCGCCATGATGACGACTTCATCCGCATCGCAGATGGTTCCGACACCGACAGTCAGCGCCTGCGTCGGAACTTTTGAAAGATCGCCGCCGAAAAAACGGGCGTTCGCTCCGACCGTCTCTTTTGTCAGTATCGCAACATGGGTACGAGAAGCGAGCGAGGAACCCGGTTCGTTGAACGCGATGTGTCCGTCGCTTCCGATACCGCCGAAAAAAAGGCGTATGCCGCCCGCATCTTCGATCGCTTTTTCATAAGCGGCGCATTCGGCTTCCGTATCCTTTGCAAGTCCGTTCAATATATGGATATTGTTTTTATTTATATCGATGTGATTGAAAAAATTGTCGAACATAAAAGAGTGATAGCTTTGCGGGTGCCTATCGTCAAGACCGACATATTCGTCCATATTGAACGTAACGACGTTTTTAAATGAAACCTTTCCCGCCTTGCACAATTCGATAAGCGTTTTATACGTTCCGAGAGGCGTACTGCCCGTCGGAAGACCGAGCACGAAGGGTTTCGATTCGGTCGGATTATAATCGACTATGCGCCGCGCAATATGATGCGCCGCCCATACGGAACACTCATCATAATTTTTTTTAACAATAACACGCATACAACCTCCCGTATTATTTAATAATTATTAAAATAAATACGATCAATCAAATGTATTTTTTATCGTACGTCCCTGCACCATGACAAAATGCAGCGTAAAATCTTTATCGAAAACGATAACATCGCTGTCGTAACCGGGTACGAGCATACCTTTTTTTTGAAACTTCATAATACGCGCGGGATTTGCCGACGCGCATTTTACCGCATCGCTCAACGGAAAGCCGAACGATGCAAGATTTTTCAACCCGCGTATCATCGTAAGCGCGGAACCGGCAATGACGTCGTCGGACTTCCGATGAAAGCAGCCGTCTTTGAAAACGACTTCTTCTCCGTTCGCCGTAAGATGATCGCCCGCCTCTTCCGTCGGAGTGAGCGCATCGGTAACGAGAACGATTTGATCGCTCGTTTTATCTTTTTGCAAAAGTTTAAAAAGATCGGGATGTACGTGTACTCCGTCCGCAATGATTTCGCACGTCATTTCCGAATGAATGAGAATCGCTCCGACCGCGCCCGGGTTTCGGTGATGCATTTGACTCATCGCGTTGAAAAAATGAGTCGAGTGAAAAATACCCGCCTGCATACCTTCGACCATATTGCTGTAAGCGGCGTCGGTGTGTCCCGCCTGCAGCACGATTCCTTTGTCGATGCACATAAGCGCGAGGCGCCGCATATCTTTCAATTCGGGAGCGACGGTCATATTGACGATGTGTCCTTCGGAGGCTTCCCAAAGACGTTCCATCAAATCGAGGTCGACGCTCTTCACCGTTTCGGGCCTCTGCACGCCGAGTTTATGCGGCGAGATAAAGGGACCTTCGAGATGGATTCCCATAATCTTTGCGCCCTTTTCCTGTCCCATAGCGCGCACGATCGCTTTGATCGAAGAAATCATCGTCTCTTCGTCGGAAGGATACATCGTCGGATTGAAAGCGGTGACGCCGTAATCCGCAAGATCCGCCGACATGCGGAGTATGCCTTCGGTCGTGCAAACATCAGTGCCGTGCCCTTTAAATCCGTGTATGTGCGTGTCTATTAAACCGGGAGCGACGTACATACCTTGCGCGTCGATAACGGTAACGTCATTGTCGAATATTTTTTGCCGGAAGCGGTTTTCGGAAAATATATCGGCGATCTTTCCGCCGTCGATCAAAACGGCGCAGTCGTTCATTTGCGAAATACCGTTCAGCACCGTCGCGTTGTGTATGCAAAATTTCATATGCCATACAATAGCACAAAGACGGCATGAGGAGCAACCGTACCGAAAACCGCATTTTCAAAAAACGGCAATCAATATAAAAAATCGACTATGCTCAGGTCAGTTATCCTCTGATGAAGCGTTGATTGCAACCGTGCCGAGATGCAGTACTTTGCTGTTGTGCTCCGTATAATTTTCATCGCGTCCGACGGAAACGGCATACATATCGACAAAATACGTATTGTCGTAACCGCTTGAAAAACCGGAACTTGAATAATTGTAGTCGGTGTCGGTCGAAAAAAGCGTTTTGGAAGCTTTGTCGTTATCACCGTCGCGGCCGAAATCGAAAGAGTAGCGGTTTCCCGCCCGCTTCGGAACATTTGTCGGCGCAACGCTGCTGTCCCCCGCATAGCCGACGATAATCTTTGCCTGATAAAACCGGTTATTTTGATAATTCGTCAAGCGGATAAAGATACGCCTGTCCGCACCGGTAGCTCTGATGAGCGGAGTCGATCCCGCTTCACTTCCGAGCTGCTTGTACTTATAAGTGTCTTTTAGAAGGTTCGCCGCGTATGAAGCGTCGGTCGAATTGTTTGCGGAGCTCAGCGCTGAAGTAACGCTCGTTATGGATTCATGCCGGTTATAGATTTTATAATAAACGGCGGTCCCTAAAAACACAAAAGATCCCCTGTCGGGATTTTCAGTTTCATTCGTTTTAAAATCGAAATACCGCAGGGTAAACTCACTGTCGTATTTCGGTTCCTGCTGTATGATAAAAGGCGCTTCGACTACGTAATATTCTTCCAGTCCGCAGCCGAAAAAACAAAGGCAGCACGCTGCAAGAGAAAATAATTCGTATAAGTGATATTTTCTCCGCACGCTGCCGCCCGTCTTCATACTAAAAAAAACAAATCGATCGATGTATATGTTACTCGATTTTACCTTCGGCTTTCAGCGCAATAAGACGCGTTTCGGCAAGGTTCGTCCACGCATCCGCGCGCGCGGCGGCCGTAAGCTTCGTATACGCTTCCGACGCTTTTTTATAATCGCCGAGCGCTTCATAAGTACGAGCTTCGGAAAAACGCGCGTGAGATGCGAGCGGGAAATCCTTTACGTCGGAAGCTTTTCCGTAGTTCGCGGCCGCTTCCGCAAGGTTTCCGGTATTTTCGTCGCAGACGGCCATATTGTAATAAGCAAGCGGCGCCGTATACGACTTCGGGTCCTTTGATGCCGCCGCACTCCAATACGATTTTGCCGCAGTATAATCTTTACGCGCGTATGTGATATCCGCAGCAAGCATATTTGCCCGAACGCCGACGATACCGCCTTTCGAAAGATAAGGGGTAAGTTTCGTCATCGCCTCTCCTCTCCGCGTTTCGATTTCCGCGTCCGACAGAGAATCGGAATCCTTTGTAAACTCGTATTCGACGGTATCCACAAACGAAATACCCTTTGCCGTCAAAGATGACACAACGGCGGCGGATACACCGTATGCTACTATACCCGTAACGATTACCGCAGTCAAAATGATGATCTGCATGCGGTATTTCAGCATAAACTGCGAAAGGCGCTCGCCCGCAGTCGCTTTTTCAAATTTTTTTTCAGCCATACTATACTCCCATAATCACATCTCTTCCGATTCTTCTTCACGATCGCGAAGATCGTTCAGCAAGCGCGAAACGTATGTCCGCTGGATGCCGAGTATTTTTCCCGCTTTCGTTTTATTCCAAGCGGTCTCTTCCAAAATTTTCCGCACATAAGCGTTTTTAAATTTATTCACCGCTTCTTTGAGAGAGCGGTCGCCGCTCGCGTCCGACGCGTATTCCTCCGCCATGCACTCGATTTCGTTTTTCCCGCTTCCGCGCTCTTCATAACCGATGCGGAGGTCGAACGCATTGATAAGCGGCGGCGTGCCGAGCACGCATGCGCGTTCGATCGAATTTTCAAGCTCGCGGATATTACCCGGCCAATAATACGAATAAAGGGCATCCATAGCCGAACGCGAAAAGCCGGTAAAATTCTTTTTCGTCTCTCCCGAAAACTTTTGCAAAAAGAAATCGGCAAGAGCGGCAATATCTTCTTTCCGTTCGCGAAGCGGCGGCACTTTTAAAGGTATGCCGCTCAGGCGGAAATACAAATCGCTTCGGAACTTTTGCTCGCTCATCATCGCTTCGAGGTCGCGGTTCGTCGCGGCGACGACGCGCACGTCGACGGATACGGTTTTGCTCGATCCGACTTTTTGAAACTGTTTCGACTGAATGACGCGCAAAAGCTTCGCCTGCAGTTCGAGCGGCATCTCTCCGATTTCGTCGAGAAAGATCGTTCCGCCGTCGGCCGCTTCAAAGTAGCCTTTATGATCGGCTTTCGCA
Source organism: Treponema socranskii subsp. paredis ATCC 35535 (assembly GCA_000413015.1). Taxonomy (GTDB): domain Bacteria; phylum Spirochaetota; class Spirochaetia; order Treponematales; family Treponemataceae; genus Treponema_D; species Treponema_D paredis. The sequence goes on along the minus strand of KE332515.1, from coordinate 319,418 downwards.
TCGGTAAATGCGCCTTTTACGTGACCGAACAGTTCGCTTTCGAGCAGCGAAGGAGAAAGAGCCGCGCAGTTGACGCGCACGAAGGGCTTTCCCGAGCGATCGCTTTTTCTGTGTATCTGTTCGGCGACGAGTTCTTTTCCGACACCGCTTTCGCCGGTTATGATAATCGAAATATTCGTCTTCGCAATACCGTCGATCATTTTCAGCAGATCCGAAATGACCGGGCTCTTTGCGATAAACGGATGATAGTTGCCTCCCGATGAAATCGTATTTTGCAGGGCGGAAATTTTATTTTGTGCGGATTGATACTTCGCCGCGTTTTTATATGCTATGCCCGCCTGATTGCACAGCATATTGAGTATTTCAAGATCGTCGTCGTCGAAATATTTTCCGCCCGCTTTGTTTATCAGTTCAATGACGCCGATACATTCGTCACCCACGCACAGCGGAACCGCTATCATCGTTTTGGAAACGTAGCCGGTTTTATGCTGCACGTGATCGGAAAAGCGCGGATCGCGTACGACGTCGCGGAGAATAAGCGGCTGCTTATGAGATGAAACCCAGCCCGCAATGCTGCTTTTGTCTACAGGGATGTCTTTCGCTTCCGCACCTTTCGGTCCGAGCGCGATAACGAAGCGCAGCGTACCGTCGGCGTTTACCAAAAGAAGCGACGACGATTCGCAGTGGACGAGACGCATCGCCGCTTCGAGAATATATGCAAGCAACGCGTCCAAATCCGCGTAATTCGAATTGATTCTGTTGTTGATTTCGATGAGCGTATTGAGTTCATCTAAACCAATCGAAGTCATCGCAGCTTTCGGTAAAAGTATCAGTCTTTTTTCTGCGTCTGCAGAAAGTCGCCGAATGTATACGCGCCGTCGTTTTCATCCGGCTTTGCGATATACTGCGAAATGGCCGCCCGCTCCTGCGCTTTTTTGAATTCGCGCACGGAAAAAGCGATCTTTTCCTTTTCGACATTCACGTCGACGACGTACACGTTGATCTTATCGCCGACTTTATAATTTTTTACCGCCTCTTCAAAGGGTACGTTGCGGTCTTCGCTCAAATTCGTTTTATTGACGAGACCTTCAATGCCTTCCGGCGCTTTGACGAAAAGTCCGAATTCCGTAATCGACGTAACCTCGCCTTCGAGCGTCGAACCGGGTTTATGCGCTTCGGCGAACAGCTTCCACGGATTGTCGGTAAGCTGTTTCAAACCGAGCCGGATTCGATGACTTTCCGCGTCGTTTTCAATGACGACCGCTTCAATTTCCTGATCCTGTTCGAGTTCGCTGCCCGGATGTTTTACTTTTTTCGTCCACGAAATATCGTCTCCGTGCAAAAATGCATCGATGCCGTCTTCGAGAGCGACAAAAGCGCCCGCATTCGTAATCTTTACGACTTTACCCTTTACGCGGCTGCCGACAGGATATTTTTCGCCGATCGTATCCCACGGATTCGCGGTAACCTGCTTTAAGCCCAGAGAAACGCGGCCTGCTTGAATATCGTAGCCGAGAATCATGCATTCGACTTCGTCTCCGACTTTTACCATATCGGACGGTTTATTGACTTTTTTCGTCCATGAAAATTCGCTTATGTGTACGAGACCTTCGATACCCTCTTCCAGTTCGATAAAGGCGCCGAAATCGGTAAGCTTCGTCACTTTGCCTTTTACGACATCGTTGACGTGATAGGTATCTTCAAAGTGCATCCACGGATCTTCGGTAAAGTGCTTAAGCGAAAGGTTGATGCGCTTTTCGGCTTCGTCCATACGGATCACTTTGAGTTCGATTTCCTGTCCTTTTTTGACGAAATCTTTCGGGCGGGCGACGTGACCCCAGCTCATATCGTTTATGTGCAAAAGGCCGTCAAAGCCGCCCAAGTCGATAAAGGCGCCGAAGCTCGTAAAACTCTTTACGGTACCCTTTACCGTATCGCCGATCTTTACGTTCGTAAAGAATTCGTCGCGGGCTTTATCGATCCTCTCTTCGAGATATTTTCTGCGGTTGACGACGACATTCGCTTTGTTGTCGGAGTACAGCCGCTCGATATACATTTTGCCTTCGGTGCCGACCAGCGATTCGGGCTTTTCGACCTTTTGGCTGTCCGACTGACTGATCGGCAAAAAGGCACGGATGCCGCCGCCCAAATCGACTTCGAAGCCGCCTTTGACGACTTTCGTCACCGTGCCGTCTATAGGCATTTTATCTTTGAACGCTTGGGAAATATCTTTCCACAAACGCTTTTCATCGGCTTGACGTTTGGAAATTTCCGGACCGTTTTTGCCGAATTTTTTGATGAGTTTAACCGTAACCGTATCCCCGACTTCCGGCGTCTTCGAGCCGAACTCCGATCTGGGGATTCTGCCTTCCGATTTGCAGTTGACGTCGATAAATACCGTGTCGTCGGTAACGGCGACGATCGTACCGTCGATGAGCTGACCGTCTTCCGGCGTGCTCAAACTGCTCAGAGATTCTTCTAATTGTGTCTGGAACTTATCCTTGGAGTCCCGGTTTTGTTCCTTTTCCACTTCCTGTGTTTCCATCTTTGACCCTTTTACGTGAATTTGATTTAATATTATCTCACAAACTTTCTCTATCGTCAAGGTGGACGTATCGATATATACGGCGTCGGGAGCGACGACCAGAGCGCCCTCTTTTTTGTTTTTGTCGATTTCGTCGCGCTTTTTTATCGCTTCTTTAATCTCTGCAAGCGACATGCCGCTCACACCCTGTTTGAATCTCCTCTCCGCCTGCACGTCAAGGGAAGCGTCGAGATAGAATTTGCAATCGGCATCGGGAAATACGACGGTCGTCATATCGCGCCCTTCCGAAACGATATCGAGCGATTTTGTTAATTCACGAAGACGGGCGTTGACAAAGCGGCGCACTTCGGGAAATGCGGACACGCCTGCCGCATGAGCGCTCACTTCGTCCGAGTGCAGTAAGGATTCGACGTCATCGCCGTTTAGAATCAAATGCGAATCGACATAATCGAGCTTTTGTTTTTTGCAAAAATCGACGACCGCCTCCTCGTCATTCAAATCGATGCCGTTTTTTAAAAGCGCGAGCGTAAGCGCACGGTAAAAACTGCCGCTGTTTAAAAACGTGATGCCGAGCTTTTTTGCAAGAAGAGATGCTATCGTACTTTTACCGGTACCCGCAGGTCCGTCTATCGCAATAACCATATTCCCCCATTATCCTCACGGCGGGATTTTCCCGCAGTTCTCCGTAAAATTTATTAAAATCTTTCGACCGGATTGTTTTTACACAGCACGAGAAGCCCTTGCACTTCGCCCTTCGTTAAATCACGAAACTCGCCCCTCGCAAGACCGTCGGCCGTTACGTTTCCGATCCGCACGCGCTCAAGCGATTTGATGCCGACTTGATAATATTCGAACACGCGCCTGATTTCACGGTTTTTGCCTTCGATCAAAACGATGTGCATTTTGCGCGCATTGCGCTCTTCGGCTTTTATGCAGCGGTAAAATATATTGTCTATGCGGATGCCTTTTTCAAAATCGGCTGCAAGCGTACGCGGGATATGCGTGCTAGTTTCGACGGCGTATTCTTTTTCGAGTTCCGCCGAGGGATGAGAAAGGGTCGCCGCAAAGCCGCCGTCGTTCGTAAAAATTATTAATCCCGTGCTGAACATGTCGAGGCGTCCGACATTGTACAATCTTTCGGCGTATGCGGATTTTAACAAATCGGATGCGACGGGCCGTCCCTTTTCATCGGAAAGAGAGCACACGTAACCGGCAGGTTTATTGAGAAGTACGTAGCGGAACTCTTTTTCGGGCGAAACGATTTTGCCGTCGACCGCTACTTCATCGCCGGACGACACTTTCGTACCGAGCGCCGTAACGATTTCTCCGTTTACCGAAACGCGGCCGGAAAGGATGTACTCTTCCGATGCTCGGCGGCTTGCGACGCCCGATCGCGCAAGATATGCCTGCAGCCTCATCGGAAAGGAAAAATCAGCGGGCAAGCTCGAACCTCTCGGCTTCGTCTTCATCGAGCTTCGGCAATTCGGCTATACTGTTCAGACGGAAAAATTTTAAAAATTCTTTTGTCGTACCGAAGAGTACCGGTTTTCCCGGCACATCTTTTTTGCCGACTTCTTTTATTAAATTCCGCTCCGAAAGCAGACGGATCATATTATCGGCGGACACGCCTCGAATCGCTTCGATTTCGCCGCGGGTGATCGGCTGCGAATACGCGATGATCGAAAGCGTTTCCATAGCCGAGCGCGAAAGCTTTCCTTCGCTTTTGGAACCGTAACGTTCTCGCAGCGCCTGCCACAATTCTTTTTTGGGAACGAGCGACCAGCCGCCGGTGATCATCTGCAGTTCGATGCCGCTCGACTTTTCGGCGAGACGCTCCTTTAAAGCGTCGATACACTTTTTGACGACTTCGCTCGACAGCTGCGAAATATTTGCAAGAGAGCGCTCGCTTACGGGCTCGCTTTCGAGGAAGAGAATCGTTTCGATCAATGCAGTTTCTTTTTCAAGCTCCATACCGCTTCAATCACCTTACGTATTTGTATTGCCGGCATCGAGGGCGGCCGTTTCGGCGACCGCATGCTCTTCTTTGATCCGGCATATCTTTATATCACCAAAGAGCCTGTTTTGGAAGACCGCTATCATCCGGTCTTTTACCGCTTCGAGCAGCGCCATAAACGAACAGATGATGTCCATTTCGTTTCCCGGCCGCGTAATCAAATCCGTAAACATGCACTCGCCCGATTCTTCGAGCTTTTCGTTCATGAGCGTGATCTTTTCATTGATCGAAATCTCTTCGTACATGTTCAGTATCTTTTCATTCGAATACTGAGAAACCATGTCGCGGAAAATACGCTGCATCTGTTGAAGCAAATCCCACGTATCGATCCGTTCCCAAATGCCGTCGTCTTTGTCGAAAGGCAGCACGCGCTGAATTTTCGCGCGCTCGAAATTCCACTCCGATGTATCTTCCTGTTCTTCCATAAGTTCGGACAGTCTCTTGAATTTTTGATATTCGATAAGGCGGTCGACGAGCTCCTGCCGAGGATCTTCGTCATCGTCGTCGTATTCGATTTCAACGGGAAGGAGCATACGGCTTTTGATAGAGAGAAGCTTTGCCGCCCAACTGTAAAATTCCGACAGATCGCCTAAATCGGTTTGCACGGCATAATCGAGATATTCAAGATATTGATCGGTGATTTCCGCAATCGGGATATCGTAAATATTTACTTTGCTTTCCCTGATAAGCGTCCATAACAAATCGAGCGGGCCTTCGAATTCGCCCGCCGTATAATTGCGCTTTGTCTTTACCGCGCTTTCCGCACTTTGCATTACCGTCCGTTCATCCGCCATATTGTCCTCGAAGAAAATTGAAAATACCGCTCAAAGTTCACGCGATATCCGAACAGAATCTTTAAATAGCGCGTGCATGCGGAGTATGATTTCCTTATTCAAATATCGGCAAAAGTGCGTAAAATCTCAAGCTTGCGGACTTGTCGCACAACAGCAGTACTCTTCCGAAAAATGCGGCATTGCAGAAACTGTCGATTTTCGAAAATGCCGCATTGGTGCGCGAGCGTGCACAGGTATATCCGCGAGTTTTCTGCAAGAAAACTCGAAGTTAAAAGCGCCGCGCCGTTTCAGCGGCGCTTTTAAACCTTCCGATTCCGTCACAAAAACGCTTCCGTAAAAAACGGCACATAGGTGACGAGCATGAGTACGGCAAACTGTACGATCAAAAACGGAAAGATGCCTTTTACGACGCGGGAAAGCGGCTTATCGAAAGTATAAGACGAAATAAACAAATCCATGCCGACCGGCGGCGTCAAAAATCCGATTGAAAGATTCATCAAAAATATGACGGCGGCTCTGACCGCGCTCACGCCGAAAGATTCCGCGAGGGGCAGCAAAAGCGGCGAAACGATGAGTATTGCGGAAAACATATCCATGAGACAGCCGACGACGAGCAGAACGAGATTCATCAATATCAAAAACACATACGGATTTTTTACGTACTGCGTGATAAAGCCCGACAGGATCGCAGGCACGTTCGCATCGAGCATAAAATAGGAAATGCCCGATGCGGCGCCGAGGATAAACAGAACGCCGCCTGAAACGGGAACGCTCGAAGCGACGACACGAGCCGATTTTTTTAAAGTAAAATCGCGGCGGACGAATACCGAAAGACAAAACGCGTAGATGACTGCGAAAGCTGCGGCTTCAAAAAGATCGAACACGCCTTTAAAATACAGAACCGAAATAAAGGCCGGCATGAGCAGTTCGGGAATGCAATGAAGGACGGCATCGCGCGCTTCTTTTCCGGAAAACTTCGGCCGCTCTCCCCTCTTATCCAGCACGACGCCCGTCGCCATCATCGAAAGCGCCATAATACAGCCGGGGATAATCGCACCTTTGAAAAGGTCGAACACGTCGACGGAAAAATAATTGACGGTCGCGTACATAATGATGGCGGCGCTCGGCGGAAAAAGCAGGCCTATCGCACCGGAAGCGGTTACGAGAGACTCGGCTCTGTCTTTGGAATAGCCGGAACCCGTGAGTACGACGGCAAGCAGCGGACCGAGCGCGAGGATCGTTATGCCTGAAACGCCGGTAAAAGTGCTGAAAAACGTCGTCACTATGACGGCCGCGATAACCGTTCCGCCACGGAAAGGACCTATAAGCGATTTGAATACGGCGACATAACGGCTTCCCGCACTGCTTTGCGAAAGAATATAGCCTGCTATCGTAAAAAGCGGAATTGCCGCGATATTGCGGTCGGTAAGTATGCGGTATGTTTCAAGCGGGATGACATCGACATAGCCGCCGCCTGCCGAAAAGAGCACGTACGCGATACCGCCGAGCACGAGAAAAAGCGGCATGCCGAAAAATGCGAGAGATGAAAGGATGACGATGATCGGCAAAAGCGCGATTTTCGAAAACGAAAGCCATGCATCGTTTATCGCGTACAGGGCAGGAGCGTTTTCCATGCCGAAAAGATAATACAGAATGCCGGTAAAAGGTCCCATCGAAATAAAAAGGCCGAGCGCCATACCGATGAGAGAAGCGATGAGATTACCTTTTCTGCACGCGAGCATGGCGATGATGCCGAAATAGCACAGCGGAAGAGACGCGAAAAAAAACCGAACGCTCATGCCCCAAAAGCGGGCGTCGAACTGAGCGGGATTGACAAGCTGACAAAAGGCATTGATAAAGAGCGCCGAAAGAATGCAGCTTGCTCCTCCCGTTTTAACCGATTCGATCGGACAGCGGATCTTTTCGCCGAACACGGAACTCAGCGACGCAAGACTCAAATGCCTGTCTTCGCGCCATGTTACAAGACCCGCAACGCTTGCAAATAAAAACACGAAGTGAAGCACGGCGATATCGGCTCCGGGCACTTGCACACGGCACACTCCCTGCATAAATTTCAAAAAAAGCGGGAGCACAGCGACGATCGCAATGAGAGCGACGGCCAAAGCGTTTTCGATTTTTCGCATCATGTTAATTGCCGCGGTGACGCTTTAAGACGGCTTCGATGGACATATACAATTTTTCATCGAAGATACCCGTTTTCATCATGGAGAGGGCGTCTTTGCTGAGCGTTTCTTCCATGACTTTTCGCTCCGCAGCGGTAAGTTTTACAAGCGTACAGCCGCCTTCGACGCAGCGGTCGAGATACTCTTTATCGGAAGTATTCTGTGCCGCGATAAAATTCGCCTGCGCTTTTTTGACTCCGTTCAGCATGGCCGTTTTATGCGCAGGGGAAATATCCGCCCATACCTGTTCCGATAAAATGAGCGCGGCCATGACGGGACAAATGGGAGCGTCGAGAATATACGGAAGCGATTTATAATACTGTCCCGCATAGGCGTACATCGGAATGGAATAAAACCCCTCGACGCCGCCGGGCGTTTTTACGCTCTGCAAAAGTTTATCGGGCGAAATATCTTCGGTGCGGAAGCCTGCCGCTTTGAACGCATCGGAAAGTTTGGGCAGTCCCATGCCCGCAACTGAAAGTTTTTGCGTCTTTAAATCGGAAGGCGTATGCACCGGCTTTTTCGTGTAAAAATACGCCCAGCCGACGTTAAACCAGCCGAGCAGCACGTACCCTTTTGCGGCAATCGCTTTTTGAAAATCGGGCGCGAAGGTATTCAGTACCAAATCGACTTCTTCCTGATTCCGGAACATAAACGGAATGGCCGTTGTCAAAATATGCGTTTCAGGCGCGAGCGTTGAGATACCGAGCGTCGTAAAAATAGCTCCGTCGATCGGCGCCTTTTGACCGGGGCGAACGGCATTGAGTTTTTGAACGACACCGCTCTCTCCTCCCATCGCGTTCGTTCCCATAAACTGCATTTGGATCGCCCCTCCGGTACCTTTCGCCCAATCCTGCGCGAGGATGCGCTCCTGCACATCCCATGCGGAACGGCTCGGCGCAACGGTCGCTATTTTAAGCGTTTTAACCTGCTGCGCGGATAATGCGGCAGCGCAGGCAAACAGTATCGAAAAAACAATAAAACGTAATTTCATATCAAATCCCTCAAACTTCAAATCGATTTAATAAAAACGGCAGACGAAAGCTGCGGAAATCACCATTCAAGAAAATAATCCGACGCGTGTTCGAGCAGCCGTTTCGCTTTTTTTTGCGCAATCGTCGTCATAAGACGGCTCGACGGATCCGCATCGGGATCGATCGCGAGCGCTTTACGAAGAGAGCTTTCAAAGCCTTCCCTGTCTCCCTCAGGAACGCATACCGCCTCGGCATAGGTGACATAGGGCCCCGGCGTTTTTCCGCCCGATGCGCGGAGCGCTTCGTTGTAACAACGGAGTCCCCTTTCCGTATCTCCGCCGAACTCGGGAGGAGCGCTCATATAAAAATTGCACAAAAGCTCCCAAACCGCACCCGCATTGTAATCGGGAGCGAGAAAAGCGGCGCGTTCGAGGATGAGAGCGGGAGAACGGATAGTACCGAGAAGATCGGCGCTGAGCGGATCGAGACTGAACGCGCCGAGCCAGCCCGCACACGCCCAATAAGCAGCTTCCACGTCGTATTTACCGAGCTTTACACATGCCTTTTTTACCGCATCCTCGTCTCCGCTCAAAACGGAGGCGCGAAAACCAGCGTGCCTTCCGTCGAGAGCTTTAAGGCAGAGATCGCGGCCGCGCAGGTAGTGCAGCTTTGCGCGTTCGAACGCTTCGTGCTGCCTGTCGAATTCTTCATTCGGCAGCGTTTCCGCAGGAGTTTGCACGAACGCGTTCGCATACATGATATTGAGCGAACCCGTCATCGTCATCAAACCGATATGGCGGGGATTCGCAGCTTGCAGGATTTCATAGCTTTTGAGTACCGTCGGAAAAAATTCTCCGACGAGCGTTACGTCCGTTTCGCCGGTGATCGCGATCATAGGATCGGCGGCGGACGTTTTTTTCTTTTGCGGAACGCCCTTGCCGTTCGCACCCGCGAGCGCCGTGGAAAGCGCATTGCCGACGAGCGTTTTGCACGAAAGCAACAGCGATGCGGATAGAACGAGCGATGCGAAAGCCGCTTTTTGTATGAGCTTCATATTTATACTATATAATAAAACGATATCTTTCTCAACCGCAAAACCACGGTTGGAAGCGGCGCGTATTGCACATATGAACGGCTCGTCATTTCTTTAATTTAAAATAATCTCTATCATATATAAATAATGATAGTAATGAGATCATAGATACACCCAATACGGTTACATACAGTTGTATTGATTCTCTGGTAAACAAAAGAACCAGATTCGATATATTAAAAAAAATATGATAAAAAATCGCATTTAAAATATTGTTTTTTGATTTTGTATAAAAATATGTAATAAAAATACTGAGCATAATAACCGTAGGAATAAATAATACGTATCCTACAAATCCGACATTCATTATTTTGAAAAAATGCCATGCACCCCAAAATACTCCGACAAATAATGAACCGGTAAAAGCAGTATATTTATCTTCCAAAATTGATAATAATGTACCTCGCCAGCCGATTTCCTCACTGACAGATCCGACAATAGTCAGTATAATGCCGATTATCAATAAATATCCCGTATACTCCGACTTAACATAGTGCCTTCCCGTTAAACCGAGTATAAATGAAGACAGTAAAACCAGTATTATGGGGAATACAATACTCATTACCGAGTATTTATCCAATTTATAAGAATAAGATTTTTTTTCATTATATTTTTTTCTAAAAATCAAAGTTGTTATCAACGGAGATAATTGTACTGCAACCATTATGATAAGACCTGACAGTAATTCATTACCCCTGCTGTTTTGTAGAATACCTCCGACTGTCAGCGCAAGAATAACCGTCAGTAATACGTTCATCAAATAAAAAAACAGTATTTTTTTATTCATTTTACCTCCTCACTTTTTTTTATTATATCCGTATTCTTCATCCCTTCAATCGGACAATCATGTCGCAAGTTGCGCGGGGAACTTCGCGCTTCGCTCTCGTCGCAAGTGGCGCGGGGAACTTCGCGCTCCGCTCTCGTCGCAAAGCGCAGAGGTATCTACAAATCGATTGTATCGGCGGGAGTTTTCGGAATCGGTATATCTTTTTCGCCGAAGATGATTTTTTCTATCGAATCTTTTTCAGCCGCGTCGAGCCTGAGGCGCAGTTCGGATTTACCCGTCGGAATATTCACCGACGCTCCGTCTTTTCTGTACGTCGGAAGAAAAAACGTAAAAATCCACGGAATGGTTGAAAGCCCCGAATCGTCGATGATAAACACGGGTATGTAGTTTCCGTTTACATCTTTTCCGAAAATCAGCTGTTCTTTATTTATTTTTCGGTACGGAATTTTTTTCGAAGCGTCCAAAGGATTGTCGATCGACAACAGTATTTCGAATATTTTTTTCCCGTTCGTATCCGCAAAATCGAACGTGTCCCGTTCGTCTTTATCGATTTCCCGTATGGAAACGAAAGAAACGGAAAGTTTATTAATTTTATTGAGCAGCGCTTTATTCCAGCCCTTTTTTATACCTTCGTATGAATGCTCCGCGATATTTGCCGTCGTTTCTCCGACGCTTTCGGCGATTTTATTTACGAGCGGATCGCCGTTTATCAAAGCTTTTGTTCCGATAACGATCGAACATGAAAAAAAGACGATCCACAACAGCCCTGAAACGCCCGAACGTATGAGCGTATTTTTTTTCGGCTGTTTTTTTATCGTTTTTACGATCAGCATGACGATAAAAATCCAAAACAATAATCCCGCAATCGCTGCAAGCAATCCGAATAAAATCGCGGCAATCATGCATCCGCCTCCCATAATAAGTAAATGTACTTTGCTATTTTATCCGAAAAAAACTTAAACGGCAACGGATCGCATTTTCATGCGGGGTTTACGCACTCGGCAGCCCTACCCTGTCTTTTTCGCCGAAGATGATTTTTTCCATTAAATTATTTTAATAATGTATATTTTTCAAAAATATCACTGCCGATTTTTTCTTGATTCATCCGAATTAATTTTAACACTAAAGGTTTCATTTTCTTTTCATCTATTTTATTTTTTTTAATTTCTTTTTCGAAAACATTTGTTTCCGCTTTTGAAAGCGTATTTTCGGAATTACCGATATTCAAACAACCGAATTCATCAAATGAAATTCTTTCCAAATAAATCAAATTATTTTTTTTATTAAAATCAATAAAAACGCTTCCTTCATAACAACCCAAACAATATTTTGCTGTTCTTGATTTCGGCATTTTGTAAGTATAAAAATTCAATTGATTACCGATCTCTTCCGCTTTTGTATTTCGCTTATTCTTTTTTATTGTTTTTACAAACAAAATTATACATATAATTAAAATTAACAAAATCTCCAATAAAACGATAAAGTCATATTCTGTCGGTAATTTTAATACGGTTGTATCATTTATCTTAATAAGTGTTACAACACCGCGTAAAAGGTATGTTTTTCGTAAACTTCCTGTAATAATTAAATAAAATATCACTCTAAATATGTTAATAAATTTTACTATAAATAGAAAAAATGATAACACTAAAAACGGTAATATGATTTTCTTTTTCATCGTAATCAGACGCTTGCCGACTTTATTTTTGAAAATATTTTAATATAAACATTAAAATAAGACTGAAAAATAAAACGACCCTTAAAATTAAACTGAATTTGGACATTTTTAATTTTACATTTTCAATTTCATAGTCTATTTTCAAATGTTTGAATGGATTTGCCCAAGGATTAAAACCGAATTGAAACGTTTCTTTCTCGGTTTGCAGTTCAAGAACATTTACAGGAATAAACATTTGTTTTGTCTTGTAAAGTTTAGCAATTTTTATTTCAGAAAACAATATTTTCCAATTCCCACATTCTATACAGTCTTCAAAAACAGAAAATACTCCTCTTTTTGCAACAATCCAATTTGCAGAATATTTGGGATTACCGTTTTCATTTTTTGTGGCTTTTGTAATACAACTATATATTTTTTTATTTCCCATAAAAAACCTCTAAAATTTTATTAGAAATCAATTTTCGTCTTTTTCAGAATATATACTCTATAAATGGGGCTGTCTCAAAAGTCGGTTACTTTCTCGACAGCCCGTCGAGTTTAAAATTAAGTCTTTGCTATCACTCTGCATTCTCTTTCCAGATTTCTAAATTATATTTTAAAGAATTTATTTGTTGAAATATCTGCATGGTTTCGATCTCGTTTTTCCATTCTTCAAGTGTTTTTTTATTTTCGAACGAATTATACCATTCTTCATATGATTCTATTGTTGAAAATTTTTCTTCAAATGGGATTGTCAATGTAATATGTATTTGTATTATATCTTCATCTTTTAGCAGTTGTCGAACAAAATCAATTTCCAAATTCTTGCCGTTACCCCAATCGTAAACACCGTATTGGAAAAGTAACATATCTGCATCTTCCCTGCGGTTATATTTTTTACTTTCCTTTAAATAATTTTCAATAAAAACTTTTACTATATTTTTTACAGAATTATCAGTTTTTAACTTGTTTTTATATTCTTTTAATATCGTATCTTCAAATTTACTAAAAATCATATATTCTCCAAATTGCCCCGCACGGTTTATTCCTCTAATAATTTCATTACGTTTTTGGCATCTTTTATTTTGTAAAACCCCGGAACGCTTAATTCAGAGGATAATCCGTATGACGTAAATCCGGATCGGTGAAAAAAACTCGGCGGCTCGGCGAACAGAATAGTTCCTGTTCCGTTTGCATATTCTATCAGTCTTAATGTAGTCCATTTTCCCTTCGGTATGCTTTCGATTCTTTTGTATTTTACAATTATTACTCGTTTATCCGTAACAAAATATTCTGTGTTTTTTCTAGCTAAGTAATCATGTATAAAGCGTCCTATCGTAATGTAAATTCCGGCTAAAATAAAAGGTATGCCCCACAACGTAAAAAAAACAGGAGCATCCTTTATTCGTAATACGTTTATTTCCCAAAAAACAGCAAATCCCGCCCATAATACAGAAAAAGGAATCATAAAAATATCTGATTTTGTAAATACAATACCTTGCTTGGGTTTTCCTTTCCAAAGCAAACTTTCATCAATATCAAATTTCATAATTACTCCCAGCTCTTCGCCCCGGCGGAGCGTCCGTATAACATTCGCTTAACCTGCAACAAGGCTTGCCGGCTTTGAAAACGGTATTATATGTTTTTCCTTTAATTTTATTTATTTATATTTTTCCCCAAGCTCTTTTACTCTGTTCTGAATCTTAGTTCTTAATTCTCTTTGTTTTTCATTTAAATATAAATCAAGTTCTTTATCAATACCTGTATGGAAATATGCTACTTCTGGAATAGAATCTAGCGGTGACAAATCTTCTGTTGTAATTTTTACTGATACAAACCTAAAACTTTTTAATTTATTTAATGTATCAAGAAAATGAAGATTAGAAATTTTTGAATTATTTCCTATTACAAGTTCTTGTAATTCGGTAAGCTCGCCAAGAATTGACCAATCTGAAATATTTTTTCCTGCACCTTCTTCAAACCAAAGCCTTTTTAATGTTTTTTTTAACTTTTCTATACCTTTTATATCATTAAGATTTTTGATATAAAAAAATCTAAGTTCCTCAAGTTTTGGTAATTCACAAATAGAAGAAAGATTTAACATATTCCCAAAACCTATATGAATCGTTTTTACACAAGGAAGTTTTTGCATCTGTAACCAAAAATTTTCATAATCTTTACATCTACAAATGGAAACTTTTTCAAGTTGTTTACATTCAGGAGTTATTTCCGTATTTTTTCCAAAACCACAACCTAAACTTTTTAACTTTGGAAGATTTAACTTTACATTTTCTAGATCACAACCAAGTTCTGTTAAATCTTTGAAATTGTTAAAAATTGATGAATTATATTTGATTTTTTTGCGAGATGAACCAATATGTATCGACTCAAGTTCCGGATAATTCAAAAGAGCTTGTAAGTTTTTATTAATTTCTTCATTGCATTCAAGAGTTATTCGATTATTTTTTGGATAAATCATATTATTTTTTTTCACCTAAATCCAACGCTTAGCGTTGTGTACATAACTTCCGCTTAACCTGTTATTGATAATTAAATACGGCTTTTCCAATACTCATTATTTATTTCTCGGTCTTCTTTGTCAATGCTATGCGTAACATCAGCAGACTTAAACATAAAGTTACCGGTGTAAATACTATTTTTTCAAAAAGTGTTTTTGCAAGTATATTTCCAACAGTATTAAAAGAAAATATTATAAACAAAATCCACGCAATAATTTTACCGGTTATTTTTTCTGAGAAATATTTTTTGTATAAGAGTACATACAGAAGACAAATTGTTTGTACTAAAATTGAAATTAATTCGAATATAAAAAGTTCACCTTTTGTTTTCAGTTGTCCGCCCCATAAATAGTCTACAGGTATAATATCCAAAAATATTATTGAAATTATTATAGCAATATGGAAAACCATAAAAACAGAAAAAACAATTTTCAATATCGTTAATGTCTTTTCAATAGAAATCATAGAACCTCCTCCATATTATATTAATTGAATAATATGGGTTTTTATAGATGGTATACGATAAGACAAAGCAAATTTTACATTCTCCCCCTGCGCGGAGCGTCCGCCTGACATCTGCTTAACCTGCATTTGCGGCTTGTCCGCGTGTCGGTTTTGAACCTGTGTTATACGAAATTATTTATTCCTGAATAATTAATTTCTTTTTTATATATTTGAAAAAGAAAAAATTATATTTCAGGACGCAACACTTCTTTTTTTAATTTTGTGCAGCTTCAATCCCCGTATCATCATTACTTTACTTAGCTCTAAAATTTAATTTCATTTTCTAATCGAGTCAAGCTCGATTAAAAAATATTTCCTATAAAAATCTTACTTATAGTTTCTCTCCAGAAAAATAGTAAAACCATCTAAATATTTTAGATTATGTATACCCAATATATCATCAGTTAATAACTTTTGATAGTATTCTTGAAAATCAGTTTCCATTAAATGTTTGATGATATAAATTTTAGTTTCTTTACACTTTACAAGAGTCTTATCCATCTGCTCTAACAAAAATAACATTCGCAATAAGGTTTGATTAAGATATACAGAAGAACCTTCTAAAAAACCCTGTATAATTCTACCATTCTGAATTTTCTCAGGTTCGTTTTTTGTTTGTATAACAAATCCGTCATAACTTTTTATATTATCTGCAGTAATATCATATAACTCAATTGTTCCTAGTACCTTAGATACTTTAGAATTATTTCCCGTGTAGTACTTACTCGCGATATTACCGTTTGAATAAATTCTGATTTCCTCGTACGAATAACTATCAGGAAGAGGTTCTACCGGCAGATAGTATATTTTATTATTACAGCGAATAGCCAATCTGGAATCTGTATTAATTATAAGATAGCCATATCTGGTATAAAATATTTTTCCATTTTCATCTAAAACCTTAAAAAAGCCTTTCCCGTTTATAGCAAAATCTGTATTTTGGGATGTTTGATAAAACCTCCCTTGAGTTAAAATAGGAGTCCCATCGGATTTTCCTGTATTATAATCAAGTGTATCTTTATATCCAAAAGTGCTCAAATTTCTTAAATCTTTATAAAGACAATCATATTCTTCTTCCGGATTAAGTGCAAAAGCGGAAATAATGCAAAATATAATTATGTAAAATATAAAAAAAATTCTTTTCATTTTTTCCTTAAGCGCTCCAATGCGGGCGTCAGCCTAACACATATCAGCCCTCTTTTTATTATACCCGTATTCTTCATTTTTTCAATCAGCCAATCATGTCGCAAGTGGCGCGGGGAACTTCGCGCTCGTTACAAATTGAGCAAGGAACTTCACGTTTCGTACCCTTTGCAAGCGGCAGTGCCGAAAAGCGCTCCGCAATTCCGCGTAAATTTGCTTTTTAAACCGATTATTACAGTGAGAATGAATGCCGAGTTCGGCATTCTCCCGGTACGGAAACGGAAAAAAATAAAAGGAAAAACTATGCACATCGAAAAAGAAATCTATAGCGACGGCGAAGCAGGTTTGGACGATGAAGCGCTCGGTGCGGCAAAACGCGCTTTCGGCATAAGCTATCTCTATCCGTGGCAGCGCCTCGTCATCGCGAACATCATCGACGCGTACCGCAGCAGGAAAGCGGCCGATGCGGCGAAGGCGGATGTTTCGGATGCGGGCGGCATTGCGGCCGAAGCGAAGAATATTACAAACGACGCGGTCAACGAAGACGCGGCCGATGCGAACGACAACGGCGCTCAGAAATCGAACGACGGCAGCACAACCGACTCGGCCGAATACGGCAAGCAGATAGTTCTCCTTCCGACGGGAGCCGGAAAATCCTTGTGCTTTCTCGTTCCCGCCCTGCTTTTGGACGGGCCGACGCTCATCATCTATCCTCTCCTTGCGCTCATGGCCGATCAAAGGCGGCGTATGGAAGAAGGGAATATCGGCAATGTTACGTTTCGCGGCAACCAAAGCGCCGAAGAGCGGGCGGAAAATTTCAATAAAATAAAAGCGGGTGCGAAAATCATTTTGGCGAATCCCGAAGTGCTGCAAAACGAAGCACTGGTAGCCCGCCTTTCCGAATGCGCAATCGCGCACGTCGCCATCGACGAAGCGCACTGTGTTTCCGAATGGGGCGACAGTTTCCGCCCTTCGTATTTGACGCTCGGAAACATCATCAAAAAACTCGGCTCTCCCCTCGTCACAGCTTTTACCGCGACGGCTTCTCCTCAAGTGCTTTCCCGCATAGCGGACGTGCTTTTCGACGGAAGCGCGCGCATCGTGCGCTCGGAAAGCGATCGGCCGAATATCCGCTACCGCGTCGAATACAGCTGCTGCAAAAAGCATACGGCGCTCATGCTCGCTTACACCGAACAAAAACCGATGATAATTTTTTGCTCCACGCGAGTCCGCGCCGAAGACACGGCGCGTGATCTTATGCTCTGTTACGGAAAAGAAGCGGCGCGTTTTTATCACGCGGGCTTGGAAAAATCGGAAAAGGATAAAATCGAAAAATGGTTTTACGATAAAACCGATGCCGTCCTCTGCGCGACCTGTGCCTACGGTATGGGCGTCGATAAAAAAGACATCCGCACGATCGTTCACATCGATGCGCCGAACACGGCGGAACAATATATTCAGGAAGCGGGACGGAGCGGACGCGACGGAAAAGACGCGAATGCGATTTTGCTGTGGAGCCCCGCGGACACTGCCCGTTTTTTGCGCTTTCCGAAAGGGAGCCGAGAATATGCGATGCAAGAATTCGCCGAAACGAAAAGCTGCCGCAGGCAAGTGCTCCTCGACGCACTCGGTGCCGAAGAGGCGGTATGCAGCGGCTGCGATATCTGCGATGCCGAAAAGAAAATCGAAGCGGAAAAAAAGATGTTCCGAACGATGCCGCCGTATAAAAAAATATGTCACCTCGCACGAGCTCGCTTTTTCCCGGCGGAGCGAGATGAAGACTTCGCATTGCGTTTTATTGCAAATCACCGGAACGCATACACGAAAATCGAACTGGAAGGAATGCTGCTGCCTCTCTTAAACGAACGCTCGCAAAAAATCTGCGGCCTCAATACATGGGAACACGATACCGTTTCAGAACTCGTCTTTCAGCTTGAAAAAAGCGGACGCATTTGTATAAAAACATTTCCGTGGAAAGGAAAAGTCGGCATCGTGCGCGGCGAAAAATCAAAAATATGGAAAAAAAGTTTCTAATCGATATAATAAGGCGAACAGATGCCTTGAGCTTTTAGGACAGGCTTTCGTCAGCATAACACGTGTTCTCGGAAAAACTGAAGAGGTAAAGTATGTTTAAGAAAAAATTTTTATTGCTTGTTTTTTTTATTTTCGAACTGTTTTTATATGCTGAAGATTTTCATTATGTTGCCGAAAAAGATATTGCCGTATTTTTTCGAGATGAAGATTTGATATTGTCGTTAAATAATAAAAAAATAATAAGAAAAGGTGCGGCAGTGAATTTGGATTGCGAAAAGTGCAGAATTCGTTTGACCGATAAAAACAAACAAAATAAATTGCTTTCCCTTGTTTATGGCGGTAATACATACAAAGGATTTATTTCAATAAAAAATCTCAAGATAAAAGATTGCAACGAGGTTCTCCCCGAATCAATAATTTCAGTAACGGAAATCGGTATATCAAAAAAATATGTACCGTCATATTTTCTCGAGGCATTAAAAAATAACGATACTTCAATAATAAAAAAATATGATCACAAATATGCATTGGAAAATCAAAATCCCGATATACAGGAAGAAACCGAAGAATATATAGCACGGGCTTTACAGGAAGATCGGTTTTATGCCGTTATCAGTAATATGGGATTGAGATTCCATAATGACAATTCTTTTTTGTTCAATAAAATTGAAAAAATATCCGATACCGTATATCGTTGTACGGGATACGGAGTGCCTTCATTCAGCAGAGATTTGATAGATGAAACCGACTGGGACTCGTATTTTTCGTATGATCAAATAGATTCAAACGAATATGAATCGCTGATTCTGAAAATCGACGGCGATTTTATACACATTTACAGTGAAACTCAAAAAAAAGATTTAATCACCTATGTAAAAATATCCGACGATGCAGAGGTACAGCTTATAAATCTGTTTAATCATAAAAATTGCAATACCGAAAATCTGAATTGGCCCCGCCACGCGGACGACTGAGCTGTAGCGTCAGGACATACGACACTGCGCGGAAACGGATTTAGACAAAACATTACAAAATCGCACACACGAAATCGCACCTTGTAAATTTGTATATGGTATGCTATTGTATGTATATGCATATACATACGAAAAAAATGATTGCTCCGATAATAATCGTTTTTTTGAATTTGGCATACTATATTGCATTCGGCGTGTTTTTTGTAAAATTCGCTACGCCGCTCATATTCAAACTCATCGGAATCATTGTTCCCGCTGCGGTTTCGGCGGCTTTTATATGGCTGCTTATCCAACGTATAAAAGAAATTAAAGGAGGAGAAGAAGATGATCTTGGTAAATACTGATTATGTTTCCGGCAAAGATTCGGAAACGATCGGTTTGGTAAAAGGAAGCACCATTCAGTCGAAAAATATCGGCAAAGACATTTTGCAGGGATTAAAGACGATAATCGGGGGCGAATTAAAAGGCTACACCGAAATGATGAATGAAGCGCGCGCCCTTGCGACAAAGCGTATGGTACAGGAAGCAGAAGGACTGGGAGCCGATGCCGTTGTAAACATCCGCTATTCGTCGGCAGCGATTATGCAAAACGCAGCCGAAGTTATCGCCTACGGAACGGCCGTAAAGTTCAAATAAGCGCTTACATAACCGCACCCTTGTGTAAAAACGCTTTCGATAAAACGAGGCCGCCCTTTCTTTTCGGACAGCCCCGTTTTTTTATATACTATGCGGAAGAGGATTCCGTTTCATCCGATTCCGAAGCCGCTTCCGCGTTTTGCGTTGGCGGCGCCGCTTCCACACGCCGACGTTTTTTCCGTTTCGGTTTTTTCGTATAATTTACGACAAAGACGGCAAAGTCCATAACTAAAAATACGGCGATCGCCGTGCCGATGACGCGCGCGTCGGTGAGCACGGATCCGGCGAGGGAAAGCGTCGAAACAATATCTCTCATACTGCAATTATCGGCGCTTTCCGTGCGCAGGATAAGGATCCTTACGCGCCCCTTGTTCCGGCGGCGCCTTTCGAATCCTGATTGTACATACGGTTTATCTGCTCGTCGGTCAAATCGATATTGTACATATCTTTAAAATACGATTTCACTTCTTTTTCGACATCGATATCGCCGAAGAGTTCGGGGTAGACTTTTTTTGCGATCCAGTACAACGTTACCGGCGTGTCCGCACTCGGCGTATAACTGCGGTAAGTTCCGAGCGGCATCTTGTACACCGTGCGGTTTTGCACCGCTTTGATCGGCGACCAGTCGTAATTCGCAGTTCTGTTATTGTACAGATCGTCGGCCGTCTGCGAAGTAAAATTGGTTATTAAAATAATATCGGGATTCCACTTGTAGATCTGTTCCATATTGATGACGGCGTTGCTGTTTTCGGCTCCGACTTCTTCCGCAACGTTTTTCGCACCGACGGCATCGCACCAAAATTGCCCGAAAAAACGTTTGCCGCTCGTAACGATGGTCTTTTCATTGCACATAAATAAAAACAGCACTTTTTTGCGGCCGCTTTCGGGAAGAGAGGAAACGCGGGATTGTATCGTTTCGTAGACTTTTCGGCTGTAAGCGCTTACCGCGTCTTTTTTATCGTTTTCCGGAAAAACCTGACTGAGTACGTCGATCCATCCGTCGTAGGTATCGAGGATATTGTAGTTCCATTTGTTGACGCTGACGGCGACCGCGGCGAGTCCCGCTTTTTTGATTTCTTCTTTTTGCTGCGAACGATGCGCCGTCGTAAAGACGACGTCGGGTTTAAGAGCAAGCACTTCTTCGACGTTCAGCGTATCGTTTGCAAGAAAGTGCGAATCGATATTCAAATAAGACGGAAAAAGCTCTCCGAGCAGTCCCGCTTTTGCAGCTCCGATCGATGCGGGCGGAATGCCGACGAGACGGTCTGGGCTTCCCAAAAATACCGTGATGACCGACGGCAGCGGCCACACGCCGACGACGACTGCGCGGTTGACCTTTGCCGGGATGACGACGCTTTCGTCGTCGTGATCGATAACGGTACGCGTCGTTTCTTTCGCCGCTCCCGTCTTCGAACAGGAGACGAAGAAACCCGAAAGCGCCAAGCACGCAAGAACACTTCCGATACTGACAATATTTTTTTTCATAATTCCTCCAAAAAAATTTTTGCAGAAAGGTACAACTTTCGAAAAAGTTTTTAGCCGTGCGCGAAAGCGCACGCGTTTTTCCATAATTCACACTAAATACAGCGGGACGACGTCCTTGTATTTTGTGTTTTGATATTCGAACTCGTTGATGTGTACTTGCACGCTGAACGTCTTTTTCATCGAAGCTTCGGTGATGACTTTTTCGATCGCACCGCTCGTGCTCTCACCGTCCCTGTTCAGGATGAGCGCTTTGTCGGCGATCTTCATCGCATGGGCGGGATAGTGCGTATTGACGACCGCCGAAATACGCCGCTCTTTTGCAAGACGGTAAATCGTATTTAAAATTATCAATTGATTTTTAAAATCCAAATTCGATTCCGGCTCGTCGAATACGAGCATTTCAGGCTCTACCGCAAGAGCGCGAGCGATAAGTACCATCTGCAGTTCCCCGCCGCTCATTTCGGTGCAGAGCTTATCGCGGAGAGATGCGATACCCGTGTCTTCCATTGCTCGAAGGGCGATGCGTTTGTCTTTTTCATCAGGCTGTTCGAAAGTACCGAGATGAGCGCTTCGTCCGAGCAGCACCATGTCGAAGGCGGTAAAACCGAACGCGATCCCCTTTGCCTGCGGAACGTATGCGATGCGTCGCCACAGATCTTTTTGCCTCCAGCTTTCAAGCGGTCTTCCGTCGATAAGAGTATCGCCCTCATCCCATTTTAATAATCCCATCATGCATTTGAGCAGCGTCGTTTTACCGACGCCGTTCGGACCGAGTACGCACAACACTTCTCCGCTTTCGACGGAAAACGAAATGCGATTGAGTACGCGTTCGGTGCCGTAGGCGAACGAGCCGCCCCGTACGGAAAAAGTCATGTCCACGAACCTCCCGTTTTTCGTAAGAGCGCGATAAAAAACGGCGCGCCGATAACCGCCGTCAAAATCGAAATCGGAATTTCGGCCGCGCTCATGCTTCTTGCAACGGTGTCTATAATGATGACGAAAACCGCGCCCAAACTGATGCTTATGGGAATGACGGTGCGATTGTTGCTGCCCATGAGCATACGCGCCATGTGCGGAACGAGCAAGCCCACCCAGCCGATCGAACCGCACATCGACACGGCGGACGCGGTGATAAGAGAAGATGCGGCGATGACGAGCAGGCGCATCAAGCGGATATTCATGCCCATCGAACGCGCTTCGTCTTCGTTCAGCGATAAAATATTGAGCCGCCAGCGGAGTGCAAAGATGATGAGCGTTCCCGTGACGATAAACGGAAGACCGAGCAAAAGCGTTTTATAGCTCGCCCCCGACATACTGCCCATAAGCCAATACGTGATCGACGGCAAAATATCCTGTGGATCGGCGGCGTATTTGACGAGGGACACAAAGGCTTGGAAGAGTGCCGAGACGACCATGCCCGAAAGCACGATCATGACGACCGAACTGCGTCCGCGGAACCGCCCCACCGAATACGTAACGGCGCAGGCGGCGAGTCCGAATACAAGAGCCGAAAGCTGGACGACGATCAAATTGCTTCGAAAAAGAAGCGCCGATACCGCGCCGAAGGATGCGCCGCTTGCCACTCCGAGCGTGTCGGGCGTCGCGAGAGGATTCGTAAATAAACCCTGAAACGCGGCACCCGCGCAGCTTAAACCCGCTCCGACAAAAGCCGCCAAAATGATGCGCGGTAAGCGGACGCTGAAGATGACGGAGCGTTCAACCGCAGTTATCTCCGCCTTCGTCACGCCGGAAAAGAGGATGCGAACCGTATCGAAAACGCCGAGCGCATAGCGTCCGAATCCGAGACAGATGAGCGCGGTAAAAAGCGGCAGCACGGCGAGAGCTGCAAAGATGATTTTGCGCTGCCCTGCAGTATAATTCATAATTGCGTTTTCCTTTTCGTTTACAAACCTGCGGCGGATCTCGACGGATGATAAATCGTATGGAGGTCGCCGGAAGTGAGCGTTATTCCGTAAAATTCTTTATAATAATCGACGATGATTTTATCGAGGTCGTAGTCTTCAAATAATTTCGGCTGAATCGTTTTTGCAAGGAATACGAGTGAAAGCGGCGAATCGGACGACGGCGGACACCAGCGGTACATACCGAGCGGAAATTTATACACTTGTTTTTTTTGTACAGCGCTCACGCTCGACCAGTCGTTGCCGTCGACAATGCCGTCGTCGAAATCTTCGGGAAGTTTGGTATTGAAATTCGTTAAAATTACGATATCGGGATTCCATGCATAAATCTGTTCCATATTGAGTTCCACGACTCCGCCTTCCGACTTCGCAGCGTTGATGCCGCCCGCCGTCGTAATCCAATATTCGGGGAACATCTTTTTTCCGTAGGTCGTAATCTTTCCGTTATCGTACGAATAGATGATCATCGCACTCGGCTTTTTTTCTTCGGGGATCGAAGCGATGCGCGCTTTGACGTCGCGTTCGATTTTTCTTCCGTACTCGATAAGCTTTTTCGAACGATCCGTTTCGCCGAGCACTTTTGCCAAAAGATCGATCCACGCCGCATAGGTTTCGATCGTATTGAACTTCGCAATCGACGTTGAAAAGCCGACGGCGGGGATTCCCGTTTTATCGAAGATCGCTTTTGACGATTTCGCTCCGGCATTGTAAAAAATGACATCGGGTTTGAGCGCCATTAATTCTTCCGCGTTGATGACGCCGCCCTTTTCGAATCCCGTCTTCGCATTTGCAATTTCGGGATACGCTTTTACAAGAAACGATGCTTTTGCAGCCGCCATGGAACTGGCAGGAATTCCGACGAGTTTTTTTGCGGAATCCGCATACAGACAATAGACCGACGGCAGCGGATAGAGACTTGCGATAACGATCCTGCTGATTTTATTCGGCACTTCAACGGTATTGCCCGCGTGGTCGACAACGGTATGCGTTTTCGGCGCGGCAAAAGCAAGGGACGATACAAACAGACAAAGCGCAACGAAAGCTTTTACGATTGTTTTTTTCATACATTCTCCTAAAATTATCAATTACAAATTACCCATTACCGATTAATTAATAATCATCTTTCGGCGATTTCAAAAAGAAATTTCGTCATGTCATCGCCTATGACGAACTTCGTGTCGTCCCAGCACACTTTGCTCGAAACGGCTACGTGCGGCAAACCGTGAAACCTGACGGAAGAATCTTTTATCAATTCTCCCACAAGCGGATCGGCTACGATGTCGGTGTACGAACCGCCGTTTACAAGATCCATGAGTTCCCGTTCGCACACGGCTTTATGATCGCATGCTTCGGCGTATTCCGGAAACGAATTGAAAAGGTATGCCACTTCTATGTCCGCCGTTCGAGAGATGCGCCTAAGTTCGTTTCGAATCGAACATACCGTAACCTGCTCTCCCGCAATCAAAATCCGTTTGTGCGAAGTTTGCGCCTCATTCGCTTTCGAAGCGGTTTCCCATACGCTCCCCGAATCGCTTTTCTCTCCTGAAAGAAAGCGCCGTACGGCCGTAAGCATCGTCTTTCCGTCTCCGAGCGGAACGCCCGCAATGTAGGGAATGCGATACACTCTTTCCATATATTTTGCGATTTCGATCCCCGCATACGAAAGTGCGACGTTCAAGGCCGCAGAGGGGCTGCGTTTCAAATCGTCGAGCGAAAGACCCATCGAAAGGCTTGCAATGATTTCAATACCGCTTTTTTCAAACAGGGCGCGTACAGCTTCTGCGTTTCCGCTGTTGCCGAAATCGAGCGGCGTCAAGCCGAGGAGATTGATCGCATTGTTTTGCTTTTCACAGAGCTTTGAAGCCGGAGCGAAACGCTTTAAAAGCGCAATCGTCCCCATGGAAACGCCTTTATCGTAAAACACCGTACCCTTCGTGTCGAAGCCGAACGACGGAATCCCCGTGGCTTCTTCCACTTCCGAAGCGATGCCGTCATAATCCGTACCTATGACCATGGGAACGGGACTTCCGAGCAGCGCGATAAAAGCGGGTTGTAAACTTTCGGCGGCTTCAATCATCCGTTTGACAAGTTTTTTATCGTTTCCGAGCACCGCGTCCATGTGGCGCAGCCCCGAGCAAAACACGATCGATTTCGAATTCATCCAGCGAGGTTCATCGTATCCCAAATAATTTCCCGTACAGCCGGACGCATCGTGGATAACGATCATACCTCCGAGCTCAAAGAGCGAAGAAGCGACACCCGAATAATCGGGCGCGAAGGGCGGCAAAACCAAACACAAATTATTCATATAATCAGCTTTGCCTCCCTGATCATTTCGGCGACATCGGCTCGGTGGGCATTTGCGCTCCGCATCATTTCCATAAGACGGACGACGCCTGAAAAACCGAAATTGCCCTCGTCGTCCATGATGTTGACGACCTTTTCCGATCCGGTCATATAGCCGCAGTCGAAACCGATGCACAAACAGTCGGAGTACGATCGGTACGCGAATTTCGGAGAGTCGTGATGCAGCGGACTTGCAATTTCCAAATGAGGAGCGTGCGTTTTAAGCCACTCGAAACTTTCTTTTTCAAACGGAAGGATTTTATCGACTGCGAGCAGCTTTACCGTAAAGCCGTAAGAGATGAGCGTCTTCGCGAGCGCACACGGCTGCTTTACCGACTGAAAATCGATCGCAACCGGCGTACCGTCTAAAAAAGCCGCGGTTTCACGGAGAGATGTTTTTGCATTTTCATAATCGCGTTCGATGTCAAACGATACGTTCATCCCCGCATCGGAAAGTTTTTTCGCAAGCTCTCCGTACATGTCTTTTATGCCGTCCGGATCGTAGGTGACGTACGACAAAAAATACGGAATGCCCGGATTTTTTTCCATATCGCGAGCGGCAAAAGCCGCGGCGGGAGAGAGTACGATATTCATACCGCTCGTCCGCATCGCATAGTATTCGTCGAATGTTTTGCATTCGCTTATGTGGCGTACGCGGATACCGTTGTCGCCCATGATGCGGTAGAGTTCGGAACCGGCTGCCGGAAGCACATTGTTTCCGATGAGATTTACATAGTTTTTAAAGTGTTCGGCTTCTTTTCCGTCGGAAGAAGAGAGCAGACTGTACATATTTCGATTCAGCGACACGAGCGGCGGAAGCGGCGTATCCGATTGAATCGGATTCATGTGACAGGAACGGAAAAGAACGTCGGGATAGGTTTGCTCAAGTTTTTCATCGAGCGCCGCATGATCGGTGCCGAGCATATCGTCAAGGCAGGACACGAATAAAAACAACACACGCGGCTTTTTTTTCAAAAACGCAAAGAGTTCTTCGATTGCACGGAAAACCTGAGCTTCATAATCGCCGGAGACGATCTCTTTTTCGCCGATAAAAAGATAGGATACTTTATCCTTTACGCCGTTGATGATTCCTCCGAGCGCGCCGTGTCTGCCGCAGGCGAAGGGAGAAACGAAAAGCATATATACTTCCGGTACGAGGGCGGCGACACGGATGACGCCCCAGCCGCCGTGAGCGGGAGATTCGTAGTGCAGCGTCGTCGTAAAACAGGCTGAACGGCACTCCATTACGCGACTCCGTTTTCAAGAGCGACGTCTTCGCTTCGCGCAAGGATTTCTTCGGCAAGCTTGCGATAACAATCGGCCTGATGCGATTCCGGAAAGGCTTCGATCACCGTTTTGCCCTGATCTTCGGCTTGCTGTACGACGCCGTCGCGAGGAATGACGGAAACGACGCTTCCGCCGATTTCTTTCAGCGCTTCGTTTACGGTCGCCAATTCGTTTTCAACATTGCGCGAATTGAGGATGACTCCGGAATACCGCGCATAACCGCGAGAACCGAAATTCGAAATAGCGTGCGCGATGTTCGAAGCCGCATAGAGCGACATCATCTCGCCCGAGGTAACGATAAACACGTCGCGCGCATAGCCGTTTCGGATCGGCATCGCAAAGCCGCCGCATACGACATCTCCGAGAACGTCGTAAAATACGATATCCGGCCGATATGTCGTATACGCTCCGAGTTCTTCCAATTTATCGAATGCGGTGATGATGCCGCGTCCCGCACAGCCGATGCCCGGAGTGGGTCCTCCCGCTTCCACACACAAAATATCGTTAAAGCCCTTAAACACGATATCGTCGAGGTGCAGTTCGGCTTCTTCATCTTCGCGCAGCCGATCGAGTACCGTCACGATTTTTTTCCCGCTCATAAGGTTTTTTACGGAATCGGATTTCGGATCGCAGCCGACCTGCATCACTTTATATCCCATCGTACTCAGCGCGGCCGACAGATTCGACGTAGTCGTCGATTTTCCGATACCGCCTTTTCCGTAAATTGCAATCCTTCTCACGGACATACCTCGCAGAAAAAAATAATTAGCAGGGGGTAACAATATGCTTTTACATCGTTTCTGTCAAGACGATGATTACCCTTGTAATCTTTCGGCATCAGAATTTTTTTTAAATCAGGACGGAAAATTATGATGCGACATACGCTGTTTTCGATTATCGCGGCGGTGAGCCTTTGCGCTTATCCGACGGCCGCAGAGGAGCTGCAAAAAAAAGCCGCGCCTGTGTACGGCATAACGCTCGATGCGCTTTCATCCTCTTCAATCGATGCCGTTACGGATGCGATACGGGCGCTTCCCGTAAAACCCGCCGCGCGCGTCGTCGTCGATGCCGATAGAAAGCCTGCCGATTTTATTCCGCTGCTTTCCCGCCTGCACGAAGTCGCATACATCATGTTGTGTCCCTGCGATTCCGAAGATATGAAACGCTATAAAACCGTCAAAGCGTATACCGCGCGTTTTGCCGACTGCGCTTTGCACCTCGCTCCCTATGTCGATATTTGGGAAGTCGGCAACGAAATCAACGGTGAAGGATGGCTCGGCGGTACGAACGCATTGAATGCGCAAAAAGTCTACGCGGCGTGGGCATATTTGCATTCGCGCGGATATAAGACGGCGCTGACGGCATATATGTTCAAGCCGGGCGATCAGAGCATGACGATGGAAGCGTGGCTTGCAAAGTACGTTCCCTCGGATATGAAGGCCGCGCTCGATTACGTGCTTGTCAGCTATTACAACGAAGACAACGACGGCGAACACGAAGACTGGAACACCGTATTCGAAAACCTGTACCGGCTTTTTCCCAATTCGCTGCTCGGCTTCGGCGAATGCGGCTTTGCTTCTCCGCACAAGGGGGGAAAGGATTTTAACAAACAAGCCGATGCGTATTACCTCATGACTCCGTATAACGACCGCTATGTCGGCGGATACTTTTGGTGGTGCTGGCAGGAAGACTGCGTTCCGCATCAAAACAATCCGCGTTGGCAAAAGATGTACGACAATTTTTATCGGATGAAAGAGCTGTATTAAAAATCGTATAAAAGCAAAATCGAACATATCGTTTTCGAAATCGATATATTTGCCGTATAACGACGTATCGCTTTTTCGCACGCATAACGGCGGTACACGGCCGCCCTGTTTTCACGAGGATGCCGGACGCTGTATGCACGCTTGCTTTTTTGATATAATATCGTTATATTGAACGAGAGAATAATTACCTACTTATTTTGTAGATAATTAAGCTTTTATATTCCGTATCAATCAGGAGTTCCGGTATTTATGAGTGATCTGTTGCTCGACGTCCGACATGTTTCGGTCGATATAAACGAAAAATCAGTACTGCACGGCATCGATTTGGAAATCAATAAAGGCGAAACGCACGTATTTATGGGGCCGAACGGAGCGGGTAAATCGACGCTCGGCAATACGCTTATGGGAAACCCCGTCTACACCTTGACCGAAGGAAAAATCATATTCGACGGTAAAGATCTCACCGAAGAAAAGACGGATGTGCGCGCAAAAGCGGGTATGTTTTTATCCTTTCAAAATCCGCTCGAAGTACCGGGCATTTCCCTCGAAACTTTTATCAGAAGCGCGCTCCAACAGAGAACGGGCGAACGGATAAAACTTTTTCAATTTCAAAAAGATCTGCAAGCTGCGATGCAATTGCTGAATATGGACGCGTCGTACGCTTCGCGCGATTTGAATGTCGGCTTTTCAGGCGGCGAACGTAAAAAAAGCGAAATCCTGCAGCTGCTCATGCTCAAGCCCAAATTTGCAATCCTCGACGAAACCGATTCGGGACTCGACGTGGACGCGGTGCGCACGGTATCGAAGGGTATCGAAGCGTATAAACAAAACGGAGGCACGCTGCTCATCATCACGCATTCGACGAAGATACTCGAAAGCCTTACCGTCGATTTTACGCACGTGCTTGTCAAAGGCAAAATCGTCAAAACGGGAGATGCCTCTCTCGTCGATGAAATCAACAAAAACGGATTCGAACGATTTGAAAAGGACGGCGGGCAATGAGCGAAGTCATAGACAGAAACTCCGCCTCAAAAATCGATATCGATACGTCGATGTACGATTTTCGTTACGATGAAAAAGATTCTTATCGAAACGATCCGGGCTTGACCGAAGAAATCGTTTTAAAACTTTCAAAAGACAAAAACGATCCCGAGTGGATGAGAGATTTCCGTCTCGCCTCTCTTAAAATCTATAACGAAATGCCCGTGCCGAACTGGGGACCGGACATAAGCGGACTGCACATCGAACACATTGCGACCTACGTGCGCCCGAATACGAAAATGCAAAACAATTGGGAAAACGTTCCCAAAGATATTAAAGAAACCTTCGAAAAGCTCGGCATTCCCGAAGCGGAGCGCACTTCGCTTGCGGGAGTCGGCGCACAGTACGACAGCGAACTTGTCTACCACAATATACGCGACGAAGTTGCAAAGCAAGGCGTCGTCTATTCCGATTTCGAAAGCGCGCTTCGAGGCGAATACGCGGACATGATCAAAAAACATTTTATGCGCTTAATTCCGCCGCGTGCGCACAAATTCGCAGCCCTCCACGGAGCGGTGTGGTCGGGCGGTTCCTTCGTCTACGTGCCCAAAGGCGTTCACCTTTCCTTTCCGCTGCAGTCGTATTTCCGTTTAAACGCAAAGGGCGCGGGTCAATTCGAACACACGCTCATCATCGTCGATGAAGGAGCGGATCTGCACTTTATCGAAGGATGCTCCGCACCGAAATACAACGTCGCAAACCTGCATGCGGGAGCCGTTGAACTCTACGTTGCAAAAAACGCGCGGTTGCGCTATTCGACGATCGAAAACTGGTCGAAAAATATGTACAATTTAAACACGAAGCGCGCGCGGGTCGAAGAAGGCGGATCGGTCGAATGGGTATCCGGTTCGTTCGGCTCTCACATTTCGTATCTCTATCCCGAAAGCGATTTGGTCGGCGAACGCGCGAGAGCCGAATTCACGGGCGTCACCTTTGCAGGCAGCGGACAAAACCTCGACACGGGCGCGAAAATGGTACACAGCGCTCCCAATACGTCGAGCGTCATTACGACAAAATCTATTTCAAAAGGCGGCGGCGTAAGCACATACCGTTCGGCCATCTATATCGATAAAAAAGCGCACGGGAGCAAAGCTTCCGTTTCATGCGAATCGCTCATGCTCGATCCGAACTCAAGAAGCGATACCGTACCCGCTATGGAAATTCATACCGACGACGTAGATGTCGGACACGAAGCGAAAATCGGACGTATTTCCGGCGATGCGATTTTTTACCTCATGTCGCGAGGCATCGCCGAAGACGAAGCGAGAAGCATGATCGTCAGCGGTTTTGCAAATCCCGTCAGTAAAGAGCTGCCGCTCGAATACGCCGTCGAAATGAACAATCTCATCCGCCTCGAAATGAAAGGCACTCTGTAAGGATCGCGTATGACCGATACATTAACAATTAATAATTTACCGACGCTCACGTGGAATTGGCTTAAAATAAATTCGACACCCTTTTCAACAGATGCTCTCTTTTCAGGCGACGGAAATCCCCGCATGAGCGCCCTGCCCCGCGGCGTCGAATACGATCGGAGCGCAAACGCGGATGCCTATCGTAATCTCGAAACGGGCTGCGGAAAAGCGCTCGGAGAGCATTTTTTTAAAGATGCGAAAGCTTCGCGCATCACGGTAAAAAAAAGCGTGCATGCTGCAGAGCCCGTCTTTATCGATTTCGATTTGGGCGATAAAAGCGCAACGTCGGCATTCCATATCATTAAAGCCGAAAAAAACGCTTCCGTCACGGTTATCATGAGATACGAATCGGAGCGCACTTCATCGGGTACGCAGATTCTCCGCACGATTTGCGATGCCGAAGAAGGCGCGTTCATCCGTTTGATAAAAGTGCAGCTTTTGGGAAGGGGTTTCATTCAAGCAGACGATATCGGCACCGTTTGCGCCGAAGGCGGCCGCGTCGAACTGACGCAGGTGATCCTCGGAGGAAAAGAAACCTATACGGGAGCTGCCGGAGCGCTTCCTTCTTTCGGAAGTTCGTTCAAAGCCGATACCGCTTATTTTTGCCGCGGAGAGCAAAAACTGGACATGAATTATGTCGCGCGCTTGAGCGGAAAAAAGACCGACTGTCAAATGACAGCCCGGGGAACGCTGCAGGACAAAGCGGTAAAAACCTACCGCGGCTCGATCGATTTTATAAAGGGTGCGGCAGGCGCTGCAGGAAACGAATACGAAGAAGTACTTTTGCTTTCACCCGATGTCGTCAATAAATCGATTCCGCTCATCCTCTGCGGCGAAGAAGATATCGCGGGCGAACACGGTTCGACGATCGGAAAGCTCGGAGAAGATACGCTCTTTTATATGCAGTCGCGAGGCATCGCAAAACGGGAAGCGGAAATGCTTATGGCGCGCGCAAAAGTCGCACGAATCGCCGACGGCATTCCCGACGAAGGCACTGTCGAAAAAATCAATGCGTACTTGGACGAGGTATTTTCACATGAATGATTTTAGAAACGACTTTCCTTTTTTTTCGAATGAAAAAAACAAAGACCTCATCTATTTCGATAACGCGGCGACGACGCAGCGGCCGCATCAAGTAATCGATGCTATACGGCATTTTTACGAAGAAAACAATGCAAATCCCCTCCGAGGCCTCTACGATTTAAGCGTGCGCGCAACCGAAGCTTACGAAGGAGCGCGGCACAGTGTCGCGCGCTTTATCAACGCGGCCGAAGACTCGGAAGTGATTTTTACGCGGAATGCGAGTGAATCGCTGAACCTCGTCGCGTACAGCTACGGTATGGCGAACATAGGAGAAGGAGATGAAATCGCCGTTTCGATCATGGAACACCATTCGAACATCCTTCCGTGGCAAATGGTCGCAAAAGCGAAGGGCGCAAAGCTCGTCTATTTGGAGTGCGACAGGGAAAGCGGCGTCATCTCCGACGAAGAAATCGCGACAAAGATCGGAAGCCGCACAAAGCTCGTCGCCGTCGCACACGTGAGCAACGTGCTCGGTATCACAAACGATATAGAAAAGATCGCAAAGGCCGCGCACAAAGCGGGAGCGGTCGTCGTCGCGGACGGTGCGCAAGCCGTGCCGCACATCAAAACCGATGTACGTTCCCTCGATGCCGACTTTTATGTCTTCAGCGCCCATAAACTCACCGGTCCCACGGGCTGCGGTATTTTGTACGGAAAAAAATCGCTCCTCGAAAATATGCCGCCTTTTTTGCGCGGCGGAGAGATGATCGAATACGTTACGAGAGAAGACGCGACTTGGGCGCCTCTCCCTGCAAAATTCGAAGCGGGTACGGTAAACGCAGGCGGAGCGGTCGCTCTTGAAGCCGCCGTCAAATACATCGAATCGGTCGGCTACGATTACATAACGAAGCACGACAACGCGCTCGCCTCCCGTCTCATCGAAGGTATGAAAACCATCCCGCACGTGCACATTATCGGAAACCCCGACGGAAACCGGCACTGCGGCATCGTAACCTTCACGATAGACGGCGTGCATCCGCACGACATCGCAACCGTGCTCGATACGGAACGCATCGCGATCAGGGCGGGACACCACTGCGCTCAGCCGCTCGGTGCCTACCTCGGCGTTCCCGCAACGGCGCGCGCAAGCGTCTACTTTTACAACACCGAAGACGAAGCCGACGTTTTTTTGAGCAAAGTAAAAAACATCCGCTCGTGGATGGGATTTAAAGACTGACGGCAAAGGCTTTCGGATACGGAGCGAAAAAAAACACGGCGCATAAACGCGAATACAAGGACGGCATTGCCATGGAAACGAAAGAACTCTATCGTGAAATTCTCAACGAACACAATCTAAACCCCTCTCACAAAAAGCCGATGGCTCGCCCGTCTCTCGTTTTAAACGGCGTCAATCCGAGCTGCGGAGACAATATCACGCTCAGTTTGCAGATCGATGATGACGGCACGATCGCCGACGGCTCTTTTACCGGAAGCGGCTGCGCCATCTCCCAAGCGTCGGTCGATATGATGCTCGATCTCGTCGTCGGAAAAAATAAAACCGAAGCGCTCCGCCTCGCAAACATCTTTATGAGCATGATAAAAGGCGATGCGGCCGCATCCGACATAGAACAACTCGACGAAGCGGCTGCCCTCGAAGACGTTTCGAAAATGCCCGCACGCGTCAAATGCGCCGTACTCGGCTGGCGGACGATGATGGAAATGTTCGACAAAAACAAATCCGTCGGAAGCGGAAGCGCGACACATTGCGATAACTGTACGCAAAAAGACGCGTGTACAAAAGCGTAAGCGGGCCTCAAAATACGATTTTCCGCCGAAGCAAAAACCGAAACGAAACACATCATTTGTCCGCTTGCAAATTACAAAACGGTGTCTTTGAAAACTCGACATTTAAGCGAATATAAAGTACACTGGCAAAGTTATGTTCAAAGACGGAACATTCGGCAATTCTTTCGATAAACTCGTTTCAGGTATAAGCGCCGAAGAACGCCGGTTTTTACTTGAAAAGCTGAAAAAAGGAAACCTCGCCGCGCCGCCCGAAACGCTTGAACCGGCCGATGCCGAAATATCGGATACGAGAACGCTGGAAGCGCGCATACAAACCGAACCGCTTTTTTATCGATTTATGTTGTGGCTGCGATCCTTATTTACAACTCAAAGCCGGGAAACGCTCTACAATAAAGATTTTATCGCGGACGCGGCACATAAAACGGCACGAGCACATCCGGGGCTCATCGATTTTTCTCACAGCGTTTTGGAATCGGTCTTTTATGAAAAACTTAAAGACCTTCACGACTGCGCGTCTTTTTTTAAACCCTACCTCGCCGTAGTCTACGATGCGCCCGGCGAATTCTATGTGTTTTTAAGCACTTTTATCGCACCGGAAATTGCCGAGCACATCGACAATGAAGCCGATCCGTATACGATTCCGTTCGACCGTCCGCTGACAAATGAACTTCGCGTTTCGCTCATGCGAAAACTCGATGCGGCAGTACGCGATATTTCAAGAGAATCGAAAGCTGCAATGTATGAAGCGGTACGCAGTACCGAATGGCTCAGGCAGTTTACCGCCCTGCCCTATCTCCACTTTATCGCGCAATTTACGGCGATTGCATCGAGTTCTCATACCTGCCCCTTTGCGAACGCCCACGTCGATTACGCCGCTTTTGCACGTCTGCTTTCGAACGGTGTTCCGATTTCAAACGAACTCCTTCAATGTATATTTTTCTTCGTACGAAAAAAAACGATGCGAGCGATTTCAATTGATATCGATGCCGAAAATGCGCTGAGGGAATTTTTAACAAAATCCGGTGCAATGCTTTCGGGAATACGAATGTTTATGGGAACCGTTCCCGTCGTTGCGCTCGGACGCATCATATACGGAAACTGTACGTGGTTTCCCGATCCATTCGGAGGAGCGGAAGACTGGACGATAAAATTCCGCGGACAGTGGAAAGCGGTCTTTGATGAAAGATGGAATGCATGGCTTGCGGACAGAAAAAAACATCAGCTCCTCGACACGCTTACGATACATTTCGATCTCAAAGAATTTCCCGAACTGCCCTATCGTCCGTGGACTTCGTTGTGGGGCGGCATTCCGTTCCGCTGCGAAATGACCGGAGGATTTTTGGCGTGGTTCGCCTCGCATAAATATCAGGATGCGATCCCGACGCTTACGACGCTGATGCTCGAAGGAATATTTTTGAAAAATGAAAACCGTATAGAGTTTTCCGAAGCGGTCAACGATTTTTCGGCGGTAAATAAAAAAATCGAAGCGTTTGCCGACTCGCTTTCACCGCGCGGTACGAGAGGGATCGTATTCGAAGATACGGCAGCCGAACACATGCGCTCGCTGCAGGGACAGGCGCGCATCGACTCTCTCATGGTCAGGATGGAAGGCGAAGTCCGCGCTCTCGCAAATGCATTTTGCTCGTCCTGCCGCACTATCGAAAACATCTTTTCAGGTATCTTTAACGAAAGTAAAAGCGACGAATACGATGCCTTGCAAAATCTTATGACTATCCAAGGACGGGAAAATCAGGATTTCCGGGATAAAATGCTCGACGTGCGGAACCTGCTGCAAAACGCGTTAAAACTTCTGGCGGAAATAGAACCCTTGGATCTGCCGAGTGAAACATCTTCCGGTACGGCAGGCAGGCAATGAAACACATCACCCTCGCCCGTGCCGATCGCTATGTCGTACAACCTTTTTATGCGGACGGAAAACCCCTTTTCGCAGATCCGTTTCGCTGGGGCATGACTCTCAAAAAAGCGGGAAGCATGCGATTCCGATGGGATGAAACGAATGAAGCGCGCGATGATCTTCTGAAAGAAATCGTTTCAAAGCGAAGCGATTTTCAGGAAAACCTTCGCTGCGAAATCGTTCCGCTCGAACTCATTCATTCAAAAACCGTATACGCAGTCTCTTCCGCCGGCGATGTTTACGGATTGCAGGGCGACGGCATACTCACGGCAAACGCACTTCTCATGCCGGTCCTTACGGCAGCGGACTGTATGCCGATATTTTTTTATGAACGCGAACGCGGCGTATTCGGCGTCGTTCATTCGGGATGGAAGGGAACGGGCATCGTCGGAGAAGCGATAAGCATGATAAAAAAAATATACAAAGGAGATCCGCGCCGCATTTCGGTCGCCCTCGGCTCTCATATACGAAACTGCTGCTATATCGTTGATGAAGAGCGCGCTTCGTATTTTAAAAAGAATTTTTGCGAAGACTGCGTAAGCGACTACGACGGGACAAAACGCTACCGGCTTTCGCTTGAAAGAGCGAATCTTTTTCTCCTGGAAAAAGAAGGCATCCTTGACGAAAACATCGCCGTATGCGACGACTGTACGAAATGCGACGACCGCTTCGGCTCGTTCAGAAGGGAAACAGGAGGGGATATAAAAAAGACTTTTACCGTACAGGCGGCTTTTTGCGGACGGATCGGATAAAACGATATGTCCCCGCTTGCAAAATCGCGTCCTTTTTATTACGATATTTTTATGCAGGGAACGGTCTTCGACGGAACGAATAATTTTTTTACGGTGCGCTGCAGTGACGGAAAACTGCGCTCGTGTTCGCTCAAAGGAAAAATATTAAAAAGCGAAGACAGATTTTACAATCCGCTCGCTCCGGGCGACATCGTGGAAGTCGAAGCCGATAAGCTCGATTCTTCGAAGGGACAAATCCTCTCCCTCGTGCCGCGCAAAAATTCGTTTGTGCGCTGGAACGTCAAACGCAAATGTCCGCAGCTTCTTGCGGCGAATCTCGATTTTATCGTTTTGGTGACAACTCCCGACGAACCGCCGTTCCGTCCGCGCTTTATAGACCGCGAACTCGCGCAAGCCGAATGTCAAAATCTCGAACCGATTATCGTGTGCAATAAATGCGACCTCGCAGCCGGTGACGACATCGATTTTCAAGCGAGAGCGAAAATATGGGAAGACCTCGGATATGCGGTATTGTATGTTTCGGCAAAAACGGGTGCGGGTCTCGATGCATTGGCGCGCTCTCTCGCAGGGCACGTCGCAGCCTTTGTCGGGCAGTCGGGCGTCGGAAAGTCGAGCCTTATAAACGCGCTTGCGGGAAACGAAGCGCTCCGCACGGGGGATTTAAGCCGAAAATACGAGCGCGGTGCTCATACGACGACGAAAGGTTCGCTCAATACGATCGTCATCGATAAGCGCTTTACCGGACGAGACGGTGATGAGGCTTCGATCATCGATACGCCGGGTATCCGCCGCTTTGTACTGCACGATATCGCTCCGGAAGATTTGGCGCTTTATTTCCGCGAGTTCAAACCGATCGTCGGCAGCTGTACTTTCGGCATGAGCTGTACGCATACGGCGGAGCCCGGCTGCAAAATCCTCGAAGCCGTGTACGCGGGCGTGATCACCGAAGAAAGGTTTTCGAGCTGGATGCGCATAAAGGATGAAATGAAATCGAAAAGCTGGGAAGATTAGCATGGACGCATCCGCACTTTCGGAGCTCGACTTTTTCCGTATCAGAGACGAAGCGTCCGCCTACTGCGTAAGCGAAGAAGGGAAAAAGAGTTTTTGCGAACGGCTTCCGCTTACGGACGAAGCCGAAATCGAAGCGCTTAAAAATATAAGCCGCGATTGGAGCGCATACAACTCGTCTTCATTCGGAATCGCGCTTTTTTCGTGGCCTCCGGTCGCTCCTCTTTTTTCCCGTATAAGCGTTCCGGGTTCTTCTCTTTCCGTCGAAGAGTTTCACGCGCTTTCGCTCTTTTGCGCTTCGGTTAAAAAACTTTCGTCATCCATCGAGGGAGCCGAAAAAGAGCTTTCGATAGAAACGCTTTCCGAAGCCGTCCGACGCCTTCCCGATTTAGCAAAACCCGCGTCCGAGATCGCACGGGTTATCGCTCCCGACGGAGAGCTGAAAGATCTTCCCGAACTCCGCGAAATAAAAACGAAAATCGCAAACCTCAATAAAAAAATTCAAAGCATTATGCGCTCGTATACGGGAAATCAAAAGCTATCCTCCGCCCTCGAATCGACGGTGCCCGCTCTTCGTTCGGGTCATCAAGTGCTTGCGGTCAAAGCTTCTCACAGAAACCGCATTGCGGGTATCGTGCACGAAGTGTCGCAGTCAGGGCAAACCGTGTACATAGAGCCCGAAGAATCGGTACGGACGGGAAACGAACTGCTCGAAGAAGAAGCTAATCTTCAAATCGCGGTCAAAGCGATTTTGAAAAAACTTACCGCATCGCTTGCGCCTTATGCGCCCCTATTCGAAGCGGCTCTTCCTTCTATGATCGCGATCGACGAAGCTTATGCGAGGGCGAAATGGGGCGGCGAACACCGCGCAACCTATGCGCTTCCCTGCGGAAAGGAAGATGCGCTCACGCTGCTCGGGGCGCGCCATCCCCTGCTCGGAGAAAAAGCGGTACCGATAGACGTGCGCTTTATGAGCGGGAAAAAAGTTTTAATAATCACGGGGCCGAACACCGGCGGCAAAACGGTTACGCTCAAAACGATAGCGCTCTTTTCGCTTTTGAACCAAAGCGGTTTTCCGATTCCCGCAGCGGAAGGTTCGCGTCTTCCGATCTTCGATAAAGTGTTCGCCGACATAGGCGACGGACAATCGATCGATTCGTCGCTTTCGACATTCGGCTCTCACATGAAAAACATCGCGCGTGCGATCGCCGAATGCGGCGAAAAAAGCCTCGTCCTCCTCGACGAACTCGGAAGCGGTACCGATCCGCAGGAAGGTGCTGCGATCGGCATGGCGGTTCTCGACGCGCTTATCGAAAAAAAAGCCTTTACGCTTGTGACGACGCATCAGGGCGTACTCAAAAATTACGGATGGACGCACGAAAGCTGCATCAACGCGTCGGCCGAGTTCGACGGGAAAACCCTCGCGCCTACCTACCGCATACTCATGGGCGTTCCGGGTGAAAGCCGCGCCCTCGACATCGCGCAAAAAAGCGGACTCCCTATTTCCGTCGTCGAAAAAGCGAGAGAGTATATCGCCGGAAATACCGCCAATATTTCCGCTCTTATCACGGGACTTACGGCAAAGCATGCCGAAGCCGATTCTCTCGTGCAAGACTGCCGTCGGAAAGAAACGGAACTCGCGGAAAGACAATACGTTCTCGACGCAAAAGAGCTCGAAAACAGGCAAAAGGAACACGAGCTGCAAGAGGCGGCGCACGCAAAAGCCGAAGTCTTTCTTTCGGAAAGCCGGAAGCGCCTTGAAAATCTCGTTCGCGTCATCAGAGAGGGCGAAATCACGAGGGAAAAAACGCTCGCGGTAAAACGCTATATCGACGAATTGACGGAAGCGGTCGCCTCGCAAAAAAAAGAGCTCGATGAAAAAGGCGAAAAACTTTCCGATGCGCAAAACGCATTTAAAAATATCACTCCGATGCCGCACCCGAAAAGCGCAAAGCCGACAAAACGCCGCGTAAAAAACGCCGAAGCGCTCCGCGCGCTCCGAAGCGCCGACAATGCAAACGAAGCGAAAAACAAAGCGCCGGCTTTTGAGCCGGGGACTGCCGTCACTGCAGGCGAAAAACGTATGAGCGGCACGATCGTTTCACGCACGGGCAAGGGAAGATTTCTCGTACAGTTCGGTTCGATAAAAATCGAAATGAAGCAAAAAGATTTGACGCCCGCCGCTTCGATCTCGCTTTCATCCGCACCTCTTGTCACCGTCGAAACGAAGCGCGAAGATGCGCTCGAACATCCGGCCTTCGAACTGCGCCTTTTGGGACTCCGCGAAGCCGAAGCGATCGCCGCCCTCGAACGGCAGCTCGACCTCTGCACGATTCACGATTTTAAGCGTTTCAGCGTCATACACGGAAAGGGAAACGGCGTGCTGCAGCAGGCGGTGCAAAATTATCTTTCGCACTGTACGGGTGTAAAAGCGTTCCGTTTTGCGCCTCCCGAAGACGGAGGAGCGGGAAAAACCTACGTCGAACTGCATTGAAAAAGCATTCGGCCGAATGCGGGGCTTAATGCGACAGGGATTGGAGGGGCGAAAGTTCCGAAGCGAGCCGCAGGCGAGAAGAGGAATGGAGGCGAAAGCCGGAACCCCGCAAAGCCCGGTTTTTGCGATGCAATCGCAAAAAGTCGCCCTGAAAAAAAATGGGCAGCATCGTTCCGGAATCGATGCTCACAACACGCATCGAAAAAATTTTTGCGCCGCGGGCGATTGTATGTTCGGCGAAAATGAGGTATACAATATACGATGGCTGTAAAAGAAAGGCGTGCGCGACTTAGCGCGATAGAAAAACTTATTAAAAACAACAGGATCGAAAGCCAGGAGTCGCTGCTCGCCCACTTGCAAAAAGCGGGGTACGATGTGACGCAGGCGACTCTTTCGCGCGATTTGAAGCTGCTCAAAGTCGGCAAAATGAGCGACGGAAAAGGCGGCTATATCTACACGCTCGAAAAAGAAGAAGAGCGCACGGAAGCGGAAAAGATTTACATTCAGGATTTTTTGCGCGGTTATATCAGCATAGACTGTTCGGGCAATATCGTCGTCATTAAAACTTTTCCGGGACACGCGAATACGGTCAGCAACGCGCTCGACAATATGGACTTGGACGATATACTCGGCACGGTTGCAGGCGACAATTGCCTTTTTGCATGCCTTCGCGAAGGGGTAAGCGGCGCGCAGTTTTTAAAATCGCTTAGGCAAAAGATTCCGGGACTCGAAGCGTGACGGTTCTGCTCGGCATTATCACCTCTCTCATTTTTTCGGCTGCAGCAGCTTCGGTCGTCGTCAACGTTCGGGAGTTCAAATGGCGTGCGGATATTCAAACGTATGAAGGCGCAAAAAAAATCGATAAGCTCGGCTACGAAAAACTCATCCTCGAAAGATACCGCGCAAAATCGCATCACAGAACCTATCGAAGCGAAAGCGATTATATCGCCGTGCCGCTCGACGCTCCGATGCGCGAAGGGCGGAATCTCAAAGAAAATTGGATAGCGATAAACGGTCTTTCGTCGATCGTCGACGGGAGCGTATTCGCTTCAGATCCGCCTTTCGACGAACTGCGCCTTTACGGCGTAAAAGACGGAGTGCGCCGCCTCGTCCGTAAGTATGCGTATTATCCGGAAAATTACCGCGATATAAAAGCGCGCGTCGAATCGTATAACGCAAAGCGGGGCGTGCCGGGAATGGAAAAAAAGCTTCAGGGGAAAAAAGAGCTTAGAAAGATGAACTGAAAATCGCGTACTCCCAAGGATGAGCTGAAAATCGCTGCACGCCCGCGGTATTCAGAGCTCACCGTCCGGCTTCTTTCCGCGCCTTTTTTCGCGCTTCATCGGAAATTTTCAGTGCATCTTCCTGCAGCTTCAAATGCGTGCCGTACATTGACGCCGCAAGCGCATCGATTTTCCCGCCCTCGCCTTTCGTTTCGGCAAATATGCGCTGTCTCAGGCGGACTTCCTTCACGAGCGTATTGTCTTTTTCAAGAAGGGCGATGAGATCCCAATGCCAATTCAAATCGCTCGGCGGAAAAAGCGGCGGAGGCGGATCTTTTCGGCGCGAGTTCGCTTCGGCGACGATTTGCATCAATCCGGGCGCGCTGTCTTTACCGAGCACTTTCGTCATATACGGTTTTCCGAAAACGCATATCGTCCCCGTTTTATCGAGCTTGTAATCGCCGAAATCGAGCGACGTCTTTACGATATTTCTTATGCGATTACTTCGTCCCGTCACGCAGGTAAAGATACTCGCGCTCGAAACGATATGCTTTGCGACGGAAAAAGTTTTACCCGTGTCGTCAAAGGACGCGAGGTCGTCCGTGTACGGCATCGTCGTTTCCCAAAAACGGAGCACGTACATGCCGTCATCGCTTACATAGTACGAGCGTATTTCAGACGCTCTCGGATAGGGTGCAAGACCTATGCTCTCCCGCTTGCACACACCCTGCCAATAGCCCCCAAGCTCGCCGCCGGAGGGGGCGGGACGGTCTTCGGAATCGAAACGGAGTACGAAATCGAGATAAAGTTCGTTTCCGATGACGGCGACGGGGATGCGCGTTTCGTATTTTTTTTTGCCGTTGTATTTGACGACGAGTTCCCACGCGCCGCTGTCGTAAGGCAGGACATTTCCGTTCATATCGTAGCGCGGGGGACGATTCAAAAGGTCTTCCGCCGTCACCGTAAGACGCTCGGCTTCTTTTGTCGTCGCAGTACACAAAAATCGTTCGGACTGAGATGCAAAGGCTTCGGGTTCCGCCGCTCTGTCGTAAAACCAGCCGTAATACGTTTTTAAGATAAGGGCGATATCGGTCGGCATAATTTTCGCATTTTTCGACGAAGCTTGCGCAGCTGCGGAAGTTCCCGCCGCAGTATTGTCCGGAACGAAAAATACATAGCGGTCGCTGCCCGTCCAAATGCCTTCGAGCAATGCGGGAAAGTTTACCGTCTCCCGTTCGGGAACGCTCACGTAGTCCCAGCCGTACATAGCCGCGATCGTGCGCGCATCGAGTTCCGTCTGCGGAAAAAGAAAAGCGGAGAAAAAAATAAAAAAAGGCAAAAGGCGAAGAGATTTACCCATATCTATCATATCGGCAGATTTTTCCGATATACGCACCGTATCATACATCAACGAACGGCGAATTTTGAAAACGAATCAAGTCAACTGCCGTCACCGAAGGCGGCGGCTTGATACGTATTATCTCGTTGGGTAAAAAAAGGAACGGCTAGATTTCTTTTATAAAATATAGAATCTTGATTACTCATCTATCTCTCCAAAAACATAGGTTGTAGATTCACTGAGATTTAACTCCGCCAAACAAGTGTCATTAAAAGAATTTCCTTTGCACAATTTTGCAGCACTAAATGAAACCGGTCCGACTCTATTATTATAATCAAACGCTACTACCTGATATCGTACAACGCCGTCTTTTAGTTTTAATGAAATCGGCTTGCTGAGAATTAATTCTGTTTTTGTATCATTAAATTCATAAATATCGGCATTTAGTTCTAAGATTCTGTTATTGGCAAAATAATATTTCTCATTCAATGCATATCCGTTTATAATTGCAATATTTACAACTTTTGAAAACTTTGATTTAAAACCGCCGAATGTAATCTGCATCAAATCATCTTTGGTATTTTCCACATAGCTTGTTGCAGGATTTCCGTCAAAAGCATTTTGTATACTGTATTTAAGCGGACATTTGGGGTCAAACAGATAGTTTGAAGCCTGTATGTTTATACCTTCTTTGCTCCAGGCATTTGTGATATCGTCGTTTATGTTATATTTTGAAAACCATGTAGAAGATGATGCATCTATTTGATTTTTGCAAGTATGATAGGTTATGGGAACAATGTTTTCATTTATTTTTTGCCTGTCTGCAGTAAAAGTGACTGTAACTTCTGTTATAAAAAAACCTATTTCGTTTTTATTAAGAGGTTTTATCATCAAATCATTAAAATGATAGCCTTCCCATTCTCCCTGAGAAACCCAATACTGCGAATATGAGCGGATACAAATATTTTGTAGAA
This sequence comes from Treponema socranskii subsp. paredis ATCC 35535, assembly GCA_000413015.1. Classification (GTDB taxonomy): domain Bacteria; phylum Spirochaetota; class Spirochaetia; order Treponematales; family Treponemataceae; genus Treponema_D; species Treponema_D paredis. Next base: position 275,765 of record KE332515.1, on the reverse strand, counting down.
CATTTTTTTTGTTTTGTAAAAATACGATCTGCCAAATACAGTTCTCCTCCCCCTGCATTTTTAAACATTTTTCTTTACTTATTATTTTATTTTTATACTCTGCATTATAAATAGTTTCTAACGGGCTGACGCTGATCAAAAATCTGTAAAATTGTAATCCGCAATTTGTCTCAGTAAAGACTTGGTAGTTCATTTCCTCAATTTTCTTTTTTTTGAAAAAATAATTATCAATACTGAGAATTGCATCTCGTACTTCATCTTTTTCAAAAAAAGATTTTTCTTCCTGCGCGCTCAATCGTGTTAATTTTTGCCAGCTGTTCGGCATCATGTTTTTCAGTTCAGGTGCTTGTGCAAATATGATTTGAAATGTACATAAAAAAATTGTAACAACCGATAATGGCTGTTTCATCATATTACTCCTTCAGTCCGAACAATAAGTGCTGCAACTACTTTATCAAACTCTATCTCCTGCTTCAAAAACATAATCGTTTCCTAACAAAAAAACCTCCGAAAACCGGATAGGTTTTCAGAGGTTCGTACATACCGCTCGCGATAAAAAGGCAGGCGGCAAAATCGAATCGATTTTACTCTGCGGGCGCGAAATCGTCGGGATATTCGACGTTCGTATACACGTTTTGTACGTCGTCGTTTTCTTCGAGCTTGTCGATGAGCTTTTGCACTTTTTCGGCCGTCGCCGCGTCGACTTGTGCGCTCGTATCGGCGACCATGCCCACCTGCGCGGAAAGCGACTCGAGTCCCTTTTCCTGCAGCGCTTCGAGCACGCCGTCGAAAGCGGAAGGATCGGTCGTTACGGTGATGATGCCGCCGTCGTTTACGATGTCGTCGGCGCCGGCTTCGAGACCGACTTCCATAACCGTATCTTCCGATACTTTTTCGGCGTCGTATTCGATCGTGCCTTTGCGCGCAAACATACGGGAAACCGAACCCGTTACTCCGAGCTTTCCGCCGTTTTTGTCGAAGATATTTCGCACGTCGGCTGCCGCGCGGTTTTTATTGTCGGTAAGCGTTTCGACAAGGACTGCGACTCCGCCCGGTCCGTATCCTTCGTAAACAAGTTCTTCGTAGGTTTTTCCGTCCGTGTCGCCGGTACCTTTTTTGATCGCGCGTTCGATATTGTCTTTCGGCATACTCGACGCGCGCGCTTTTAAGATGGCGGTGCGAAGTCTGGGATTCGAGTTCGGGTCTCCGCCGCCCATGCGCGCAGCGATTGAAATTTCCTTAATGAATTTTGTAAACATTTGACCGCGTTTTGCATCGGCGATTCCCTTTGCATGTTTAATTGTTGACCATTTACTGTGTCCTGACATGGTTTATCGAACTCCTATGAAAAAATTACTGAATAATGATTGTTTTGTAACTATAGCATAAAACGAAGGTACCTGTCAACGATACGGAAATTACTATAAAAATTCTTTTTGATATTTTTTAATAATTTTTTTTATCTCGACATCGGCTTAGATAATCGCTATAGTTTCGGTATGATCATCGCGGAAATAGGAACGGCACACGGAGGTTCGCTTGCAAAAGCGAAGAAGCTCATCGACACGGCTTTTTTTGCCGGAGCCGATGCCGTAAAATTCCAATGGGTGTATGCGGATGAAATCCTGCACCCCGACACGGGAACGGTCGATTTGCCGGGCGGAAAAATAAAGCTCTACGATCGATTTAAAACGCTCGAAGTTCCGATCGATTTTTTTAAATCGGTAATGGCGTACGCTCACAAAAAAAATCTCCTCTTCGTCTGTTCGCCTTTCGGTCTCAAAAGTCTCCGTGAACTGCTCACATTAAAGCCCGATGCCGTAAAAATCGCATCTCCCGAATTGAATCACATCCCGCTTTTGAGAGCTTTGTCGGATTTCCGTACGGTGCAAAAAGCGCTCGGAGATACCGTCGTCCCCGTCATCCTTTCAAGCGGCGTTTCAAAGCTCGCCGACATCGAACGCTCTCTCGACATCGTGGGAAAAGAAAACGTCACGCTGCTCCACTGCATCACAAGCTACCCCGCTCCCGAAACCGAATACAATGTGCGCCTCGTTTCCACGCTCGGCGATATGTTCGGCGTACCCTGCGGCATCAGCGATCACTCGCTCGATCCCGTCCTCGTTCCCGTCCTCGCGGCTTCGTGCGGAAGCGTTATGACCGAAAAGCACATTACGCTGAGCAAAAAGACTGACGGACTCGACGACCCCGTCGCGCTTGAGGGCGAACAGTTCGCCCTGATGGTACGTTCTCTCCGCCAGTGTGAAGCGGCAAAACGGCGCTACGGCGATAAGCGAGGAGCGGCGCGCATACTAAAAGAGATGCGCGAACAATACGGCAGAAAAAAAGTGCGTGAAGTTCTCGGCACGGGAATCAAAACGCTTGCACCGTCGGAAATCGAAAACTACGGAAGGACGAACCGATCGCTCCACTTTATGCATGCGATGAAAGCCGGCGACGTCGTCGGAGAAAACGATATCGCAGTCCTCCGCACCGAAAAAACGCTTACGCCCGGCATTTCACCGGAATACTTTGAAACGATTGTAAACGCGCGCCTTTCACGGGACGTCCGCGCGGGGGCGGGCGTCGATTGGGAAGACATCGTGTACCGACGGTAAGCGAGGAATTGCGTGTCCTTAGACAGTACACTTGTAAAAAAAGTAAGGGAGATGCGCTCGCGCGCATCAATTAACGAGAACTGTCACGGGCTTTGTTATCCGTTTCTTCCGTGCAAGGGAGATGCGCTCGCCGCGCATCATTGACGAAAATTGCCCCGTCCTTTTACTATCCGTTCCGTCCGTGCAAGGGAGATGCGCTCGCCGCGCATCATTGACGAAAATTGCCCCGTCCTTTTACTATCCGTTCCGTCCGTGCAAGGGAGATGCGCTCGCCGCGCATCATTGACGAGAACTGTCACGGACTCTGTTATCAGTTACGTCCGTGACAGTTCTTATACTTTTTCCCGGAGCCGCAGGGACAGGGATCGTTTCGGCCGATTTTCGGCACCGTTCTCCGGACGGTCACCGATTGTCCCTGTGTATGCTTTTGCATCGCCCCGCCTGCGGCGGCTCTCCGAGCGGCATCTCCGCTCATCTGCATGGAAGCTTCCCGCTGCGCTTCGCCCGAAGATCCTCCTGCAAAAGACGCGGCTTCGGAATGCTGGGCGCTCATATCGCGCGAACTCATCCTTTTTCTCGCTTCGACTGCAGCCGGCGAAAGCTGAATGCGAACTTTGAACACGCGCGACATAACGGTCGTACGGATCGAATCCATCATTTCGTCGAAAATATTAAAACCGTCGATCTTATATTCGGTAAGCGGATTTTTGCTGCCGTAAGAACGCAAATGCACCGCATCGCGCAGGCTTTCAAGCTCTTCGAGCTGGTCGAGCCATTTTTTGTCGATAGTCTGCACGTACTGGTAGCGGATAAACATATTGAGATTTTCTTTGCCTGCAAGCGTTTCCTTTTCCGTCAAATCGTTTTGCAGCATCGATTCGAGGGTTTCGCGCGAAAGCTGTTCGGGTGCCAGCTGTATACCGAACATATTTCTGATGCGGTCGTTGAGCTCCGCCAAAGCGGCATCCTTTTGTTTTTTCGAGTGCAGTTCGTATTCGTCGAAAATATCGTTTACGGCGTCTTTTGCGTTGTTCATAACGCGCACGGCAAGATTGTCGTCGGCGAGAATGCTGTCCCGCTGTTTGTAGACGACGCCGCGCTGTTCGTTTAAAACGTCGTCGTAGTCGAGCAGGTTTTTGCGGATTTCAAAGTTTCTGTCTTCGACTTTTTCCTGCGCTTTTTTAATGCCGCGGTTCAGCCACGGGTGATCGATCGGCTCGCCCGGCTTCATGCCGATCCTGCTCATCATCACTTTCATGCGCTCGCCGCCGAACAATCGCATGAGATCGTCGTCCATCGAAATAAAGAATTTGCTGCGTCCGGGGTCTCCTTGTCGTCCGGAACGTCCGCGCAGCTGATTATCGATGCGCCGGCTTTCATGACGTTCGGAGCCGATGACGTACAGTCCGCCCGAAGCTTTTACGTCTTCGTAATCTTTTTTCCACTGCTCTTTTTCGATTTTGTAAGCTGCATCGTATTGTTCGGCCGTCGCATTCGTTCCCGCTCTTTTTTGCGCGCGGAATTCGGGATTGCCGCCGAGCTTGATATCGGTACCGCGGCCTGCCATATTCGTTGCGATCGTCACCGCGCCTTTTGCGCCGGCTTCGGCTATGATGAGCGCTTCCCGCGCGTGATTTTTCGCGTTCAGCACTTCGTGGCGGACTCCTTTGCGCGTGAGCATCGCCGAAAGGTGTTCCGATTTTTCCACGGAAACGGTACCGACGAGTACGGGCTGTCCCTTCTCGTGAGCTGCGGCAATTTCGTCGCAGATAGCCGTCCACTTATCGCTTTCGTTGAGGTAGACTTCATCGTTTTCGTCTTTTCTTGCAACCGGTTTATTCGTCGGAATGGAAACGACGTCGAGCTTGTAAATTTTATTAAATTCGACCGCTTCCGTCGCAGCCGTTCCGGTCATGCCGGAAAGCTTGTCGTACATGCGGAAAAAATTCTGGAAAGTGATCGTTGCGAGCGTTCTGTTGCGCTGTGCGATGCGCAAATGCTCTTTCGCTTCGATCGCCTGATGCAGTCCGTCTCCGTAACGTCTGCCTTCGAGGATGCGGCCGGTAAACTCGTCGACGATCTGCACTTGTCCGTCTTTGACGAGATAATCGACATCGTTTTTGTACAAAGTGTGCGCTCTCACCGCCTGCGTAAAATAATGGACGTATTCGAAATTGTTTTCGTCGAAGACGGTACCCGTTATCAAATTGTGCTGATGGAGGATTGCATCGATGTGATTCATACCCGCATCGGTAAACGACACGCGCTTCGATTTTTCATCGAGCGTGTAATCGCCTTTGATGTTTTTTCGCTGTTCGGGATCCATGTTCACTTCGTCGGGATAGAGTCCCGTCACGGGATCCTTTTCCACTTCGACAAGCTGACCGACATATTTATCGACTTCGTGATACTTGTACGTATCGTCTTCGCCCTGCCCGCTGATGATAAGCGGCGTGCGCGCTTCGTCGATCAAAATCGAGTCGATTTCGTCGACGATACAAAAGCTGAATCCGCGCTGTACTTTTTGCGAAAGCTCTATCTGCATATTGTCGCGAAGATAGTCGAAACCGAGTTCGTTGTTCGTTCCGTACGTGATGTCGCAGTCATACGCCGCTTTCCGAGCCGCGTTGTCCATATTCGAAAGGATGATGCCGACGGTCTGACCCATATAAGCGTAAACAGGCCGCATCCATTCGGCATCGCGCCCGGCAAGGTAGTCGTTTACAGTGACGATGTGAACGCCCTTTCCCGAAAGGCTGTTCAAATAGGCTGCAGCGACGCACATAAGCGTTTTGCCTTCGCCCGTTTTCATTTCGGAAATGCGCCCCGAATGCAGCACGAGCGCACCCATGATCTGCACGTCGTAAGGACGTTCGCCCAATACGCGGAACGACGCTTCGCGCGCGAGCGCAAAAGCTTCGGGAAGTATGTCGTCGAGCGTTTCGCCTTTTGCGATGCGCTCTTTAAAAATCGCAGTCTGTTTCGGAAAATCTTCCGCCGAAAGGGATTTTGCCCAGCTTTCTTTTTCATTCACTTTTGCGAGGATCGGAGCAAGCGCTTTGACATCTCGTTCGTTTTGAGAGCCGAAGAAAAACGTAAGAATCTTATCGATAAACATACCTATAAATATACGATATTTTGCAGTGCATTGACAAGACGAAAATCAATGTTTATGCTGGACGCATGATACAAAAAATCGCCGCGTGTATGATCGTTTTTTCCGTCTGCTTTTTTTCCTGCAAAAACTCACCGTCGGTGGAATCGGTAAAAGAAGACGAACTCTTTTCGCTTTCATACGGACGCTTCGAAGATCAGCTCAATATGTTCGACCTTGCGGATATAGGAAACGTACATACGAGCATGACGATGCGCGACGGTTTTTTTTACATCGCAAACGGTGAAGCTCAAAAGATTATGGAGCTCAATTCGTACGGCGATCTTTTGACGCTGTACTACAACGAAACGGAAGACGCATCCGAAACCCAAACTCACGAAAGCGCGGCGAGCAAACGCAAAGCGATAGCCTACCCTTTCAACAATCCAGGAGCTGTCGCCGTCGATTCGCGAAAACGCATATACGTCGTAAGTACGATGCCTAAAGAGCGGCAGGAAGAAAATGAAAAAGGAACGCTTTTATACAGTCAAATCATACTGCGCTTTGCAAGCGACGGCACATCGGAAGATTATATCGGACAGCAGGGCATCGGCGGCACTCCCTTTCCGTTTATAAAAAATATCTATACGACATCGAGCGACGAACTCGTCGTCGTCTGCATAACTACGGAGGGAACGATCGTCTATTGGTTTTCCGAAGCGGGATTCCTCATGTATCAAATTCCGATTTTAATAAAAGACGCGCCGAAAATACCCGACGCCAAAGCGGGCGCAAACACTATTTCCGTTTTGCAAGACGTCATACCCGACTGCACGTCGAGGAAGCTTTTTGTTAAAGTCGATTACTATGAACCTCGTATCGATGAAGATTCCAAAACCGAAGCCGGCATCGATTTTGTAAAAACCTATATATTTCCGCTCGCTGTCGAAACCGGCAAATACGGCAATCCCGTCGCAGTCCCTCCCTACGAAGAAACGATTTCCGCCGATTACGGCAAACTCGTGTTCCGCCTGCCCTACGATTTTCTCGGCGTTTCGAACAGCGGCTGGCTCTTTTTTATCATTTCGACGGATACGGGTTTCGGTATCGAAATGGTGCAGCCTTCCGGTCAAAAGGTTATCAAGCGGCATTTCAATGTGATGCACGACGATATCCTCTACTACGTGCTTTCGCTGTCGGACAGCGGTATCATTTCAGCGCTGTTTATCGAAAAAGAAAAAGCGCGCGTCGTGTGGTGGCGGACGGATTCGCTTTCGGCCGCGATCGTAAAATCGTAAGAGCGCGGCGACGAACGCGTAAAGCGCAAAGAAGGATCTGTCGATGGATTTCACAAATATGGATGAAGGCCGCGAAGACGGAAAAGAAACGCTGCATTATTATTTCAGCCATGAAGAGCGTATAAAGAGAGCGCCGAAAATCGTGCAGGATTATTACAACGGAGAGGGGATTCAAAGCCCGAAAGGGATTTTAAAATCGCTCGTTGCGACAAAAGCGAACCGTTTCGGTCTTTTCGCCGTCGCGATTTTTTGCGCGTTTATCTACGTCTATTCGCTTGTCGGCGAAAAGCCCTACCGCAAAACCGTAGGAGAAGCCGAAGCGACGCTTGCGGCTTTTTCGTATGCGGATGAAATATACGCAAGCCTCACCGTCCGAAACGGAAACGATAAAGCCGACGCGATAAAACGCGGCACGGTTACCGTACGCTTTTCGTCGATCGACGTGCAAAAGGCGATCGTCGGCGAATCCGAAGATGCGCAAAGTTATACGGGAGAAGAACTGTCGATGCGGACAAAGTTTCCCGATTATGATATAGTAGCGGTACGGGCGGAAATACGCTTTCAAGGCGAAACGAAAACGCTCGTCGCGCGCGTCGTGCGCGAGTAAAAAATGAAAAGCGCCGCTGAAATGGCGCAGCGCTTTTAACTTCGAGTTTTCTTTTGAAAACTCGCCCATATACCTGTGCGCGTTCGCGCACTAATTATACAGCTCCTAAATCCTAAGATTTACTCGCTGTATAATTTTAAGGAAGGATATGCTATGCTGCAGTTTTATTTTTTATCGATTTTATTAAATCTCATTACGGGAATCATCCTCGTCTACGGTAAAAATCTCATCTCAGGCGAAAGTCCCGAAAGTAAAGCGCGGGGCATTCTCGGCGAAAACGCGTTTTTCGACGACAAAACCTTCCGCCTCGTACTCGGCATTTTGACCGTTTTCGTCGGCATTATGAAACTGCTTTCGGTCGTGCGTACCGACGTGCCGGTCGTCGGAGATTTGCTTCCGGCGGCGGCAGGATTGTTCGGAGGCTTTTGCATCCTCGTCGAATTCTACAAAACGAATTCCGCATCCGAACTCGCCCTTCCTCATTGGATCGACTTGTGCTTTGTCGAAAGGCGGAAATACGTCGGCTATGCGTGTATTGCAGCCGCCGTCCTCCACTTCAGTTTTCCCGACGTGCTTTTGCTCTAGGTGCATCGATGCGAGTTGTAAGTGTTGCGCTGCTTTTTGCAGCCCTCGTTTCTTTTGTTTCATGTATGAAAAAATCCTCGGAATCGATTCGGCTCGATTTATCCGATCCGCTCGCTCTCGCGCCGGATATCAGTTGGGCTGTCGTGCTCGATCCCTACGCCGCATACCGCCGCTTCCCGTCATGGGATGATGCCGCCGAGGGTTATTGCCGAAAAGGCGATATTTTACAAGTGACGGGAAAAGCCGCCGTAAAAGAAAGCGGCACGTGGTACAAATTCAAAGACGGCTGGCTTCCCGAATCCGCCGTCACTATCCATGCAAACCGCTACCGTGCCGAAAGCGCCGCGGAAAAGCTGAAATAAAACAGCGAGACAAACCTGCCGGCCGCTTCGAATCCCTTTTCCGCCGCCGATTTTTTATCCGCCCATCGATTATAAAACGCGCATAGCAGCCGTAAATTATACTTATTACCGTTTTATAGGCAATTCATATTTATAATCAGGGGCTGTACATTCTTTTTAAAAACGGCTATAGTAATTAAACGGATATATAAATCAACCGGATATAAAACAGGAAGAGGTTCAATTATGAAAAATTACCACACCACACTGAGCGAAGCCGGCGTCAGACCCTCGGTACAGCGGGTTGCGGTCTACTCCTATCTGTGCGAACACCCCGTGCATCCGACAGTGGAAACGCTCTACGCTTCCCTGTCGCCCGAATATCCGACGCTTTCGAAAACGACCATATACAATACGCTGAAACTATTTGAAGAAAAAAAACTCGTACGCTCTCTCAAAATCGAAGACGATAAACTGCGCTACGACGCGGACATACGGCCGCACCTTCACTTCAAATGCGAAAAATGCGGCAAAGTGTTCGACGTATTCGACGATGCGAACATCGCCGACTATATGCTCAAAAGCACGGACGCCCTTCCCCAAGGTTTTGTCATGACAAAAATGCAAACCAATATGTGGGGTATCTGCCGCGACTGTGCAAAGAGCTGACGCGATTTCGCTCAATCGTCTCCCGTTTTTTCCCGATAATTAAATTCGGGAGAAAACACAATGATTAAAAAGATAATCACATACGTTCCGGCGTTTATTTTCTGCTTTTTTATATTCGGATGCGCATCGACTCCGAAAGAAAGATCCGTCGTCGCATTGATTTTAAGCGGCAAAGGAAACGAAGCGAAAAGCCTTTTCCAATCGAAATACGATATAAACGAAACCGACGCATCGGGAAATACCCCGCTCCACGCGGCGGCGATCGTAGACGATGCGGATTTGGCGCTCTTTTTATTGATAAAAGGCGCCGACGACACGAAAGTCAATTTCGACGGAGATACGCCTCTGCACGCCGCAATCAAAAACGACAGCTTCGGCGCAGCACGCATTTTTGCCGAAAACGGAAGCGGCGTTTTCGTACGCAATGCATACGGAAAAACGGCATTCGAAGAAGGCTTTGAAAAAAGCGAAGCGTATGAACGAATCTTTATCACGCAAAAGACCGGCAGCGCGCGCGATACGGACGGCAACACGATCGTCCATTACTGCGTCCGTATGCAAAACGAAGGCGCCGTGCACGAATGCATAAAAAAAAGCATAGCCGTTTCCGTGCAAAACAAAGCGGGAAAAACACCGCTCGATATCGCGCTCGGAAATTCCGCTGACGAAAAATCCGTCGCCATCGCAGCCGATTTAATAATGGCGGGAGCCGAAACGAACGACAGTCAATTTTCGTATTTTCAAACGGCAGTTTCGGAGCGGAACTTCAATTATCGATTCGGAGACGGACAGACGCCGCTCCATATAGCATCGATAAAAAATCACAAAAGCATTGCGCGATACCTGATTGCAAACGGTGCGCACACATCGGCTCAGGACATAACCGGAGCGACGCCGCTTCACGAAGCCGTCCGTTACGGCGATACCGATATCGCAAAAGCGCTGCTTGAAAGCGGCGCCGATGTAAACGCCGAAGACAATCTCGGAAAAACGCCCGTCATGCTCGTCATACCCGAAGACAAGCGCGAAGCGATGTACCGCAATCTCCTCGCGTACAAAGCCGATACCGCAAAAAAAGACGCATACGGCGATACCGTACTGCACAGCGCGACGATGACCTCTCTCTCTCCCGCCATCCTCGAAATGCTTACCGCATCGGGAGCCGATGTAAACGCCCGCAATAAAGACGGCGTTTCACCTCTTTTGATAGCGGTGCAAAAACGCAATTTAAGCCACGTCAAATTCTATGCCGAACGCGGAGCCGATATCAATTCTGCCGATAGAGCGGGCACCACTCCCCTTTCGCTTGCACTCAAAGACGGACAGGCCATGCTCGAAATGCTCGTCAATCGGATGAACGCGCTTTCACACGATTCGAACGGCAACACTCCTCTTCACACAGCGGTTATCGTCAACGCATCGATCGAACAGATCCGATACCTCGTAAGTCTCACCGACGATATAAACGCGCGAAACAAAGACGGCAACAACGCACTCTATCTCGCAGTCGAAAGGAACAATAAAAAAATCGGCGAACTCCTGCTTGCAAAAAATGCCGATATATTTTCGACAAACAATGCCAACGATTCGCCGCTCCACCTTGCACTGAAAAAAGGAGGCGATATACAAGGCTGGCTTGTCACATCGCGCACGATCACCGCGACCGACGGAAGCGGCAACACGGCGCTGCATTATGCGGTCGAATGGGATTTAAAAAAAGCCGCGCTTTCGCTCATCGAAAAGGGTGCAAACCCCGAAGCAAAAAACGCAAACGGAGAAACACCGCTTTTCAGCGCGGTAAAAACGAACGATCCGGCCATGATCGCACTCATTGTAAAGGGCGGTTCATCGATAAAAGCGAGGGATAATCTGGGAAGCAGTCCGCTTCACGCTGCAGTCCGCCGAGATGCCGATGCGTCCGTGCGGGAACTCGTGCGCCTCGGCATCGACGTAAACGCACAAAACGTTGCAGGCAAATCCGCGCTTTCGGAAGCCGTACTTGCGGAAAAAATTTCAACGGCAAAATTATTAATCGATTCGGGAGCCGATATCAATGCAAGCGATAATACCGGCCGGACGATTCTCATGGATGCGATTCGAAGCCGGAATGCCGACGTCATCGCGATGCTGCTTTCAAATAAAGCGAATCCTCAGATTCAGGAAATCAACGGACGGAACGCGTATCACGAAGCGGTGCTGACCGGAGACGCACGCATCATCGCTTTAGTGCGCAACGCAGGCGGCAAAGCGCTCTCCCGCGATAAAAACGCCAACACGCCGTTTTCGCTCGCCTTCGATAAAAGCGACGACCTCGTAGAAACCGTACTCGGAAACGACAAGACGATAACCGACAGCGACGGTAATACGCCTTTTCACATAATCGTCCAGGCGAAGGGTCCGCTCCGAATTCTTTCCCTGCTCGCCTCTCTCGGCTATCCTTTCGACACGCGCAATGCCGAAGGCATGACACCGCTCGGTTATGCGGTCGAAGGCAACAATGAAAACTACGCGCGCATTTTACTGCAACACGGCGCGAATCCTTTTTCATCGATCGACAAAAAAGGGCGGAACGCGGCGACGATCGCGCTTGCAAACGAAGAGCCCATACTTGCCGATATAGCAAAATACGCCGGAACGAAATCCGACATACAAGGCAATACCCTCCTGCACTACGCAGCTCGCACGGCATCGGCGGACACGATACGAAAACTCCTCGCATACGGACTCGACGCAAACGCGAAGAACATTTCAGGCGAAACGCCGTATATGACGGCTCTCCGCTGGAAGCGAAACGATGCGGCGGACGTGCTGAAAGCTGCGGAAAACGCAAAGCGGTAGGAAAGAAAAATGAAAAATGAATTGCACGATTTTATAACAAAATTGTCTGCGACGACATTGAATGTTTCAATGGCAATTCTTATTTTGATGCCGCAGGGATGGGCTATCATTGCGGCAATACTATTGCTTGAAGCAGGTCTTTTTTATCTTTTTCTAAAACACGAATATAAATTTAAAAAAATATTTTGGCGATTAACGGTTTCAAACTTGGTGAGCGGAATATCGGGATTTATATTGTCATTGGTTTTAAATGGGGGCTGGCTGGGTGTTTTCTGGTTTCCGTGGATAGGTTCCCACGAAATACAGTTTATGAGTCCGTTTTTTATTTTATATTTCTTCATTATATTCGCGATAACTTTATTGATAGAAATACCGATAAATATAATATTGTTCCGAAAACTCGGCATACATCCCAAACAAACATTTTTCATTTCTCTGTCTGTAAATGCAATAACAAATATCGGTTGTGCATTCATTATTTATTTGTTCAGTTTTAATATTATAAAAATAGGATGACAAAGCCTTGTCGCAGGTTACGCGAGACGGATAAAAAATCAGTTTTTATGATATAGAGGAAATCACAAAGCAATCAACGTACCCCTCCCCCGCTCCTGCGTCACATCGAGCGCACCTGCCCTGCATCTTTTTCTTTTTTCCAATCGTTGATAAATTTTTCGTATGCGTCGATCTGCGCGTCGAGGGCGCGTTGTACGACGGCGCTGCGTCCTTCCCAATTGTTTCCGTCGATTTCATACAGCACATTGAGCGTCATCTCGAGCGTTTCGATCGTCAAATTCTTATCCTGCTCGCGCCGGCGGGCGAGCATGCGCAGTTCGCCTTCAAAACATTCGTCGTACTGCCGCTCGAGAGAAGTTAAAGCATCGGTCATGGGGACATATTACACAAGATATTGGACTTTTACAAGCTTTCATGATACTATGCATAGGATTTCAACTCAGGGGCGGAAACGGGTTATGAGCACACAGGCGGTAAAAAAAATAAAAAAAGGAGCGGCACAAAAATCGCTCGAAGAAAGTTTTCTGGAGCTCTGCCGTCTCATCGCCGAAACGGACGACGAGCGCTTTATCCGCGATTTTTTCGGCTGTCTTTTTACGCCTGCGGAACGGAAGGACTTTGCAAACAGATGGCTTCTCGTCAAAGAAATCGATAAGGGTACGACGCAGCGGGAGATTGCAAGGAGATTCGGTATGTCGCTGTGCAAAATCACGAGGGGATCGCGCGAATTGCACAAAGAAGAAAGCGCGTTCCGCCGCATGCTCGAAAAATTAAAAAGAGAACAAACGCAAACGAAATAGGAAGTCGGCATACGGCTTCGCCCATCGCATAATACCGGCGCGCAAAATTGCACGCTCCTAAATTCGAAGATTTACTCGCTGTGCAATTTTAAGGAAGGTTTAAATTGAACATCTGAGATAGCGCCGTTCAATTTAATTTCGAGTTTTCTTCCGAAAACTCGCGGATGTACGTGTGCGCGCTTGCGCACCAATGCGGCATTTTCGAAAATCGACATTTTCTGCAATGCCGCATTTTAAGGAAGCCGCCGCTACTGTACGAGTAGACAGCGCACGCGGTGACCGCTTTCCGTTTCCGTCAATTCGGGAAGCGCTTCACAGCACGCCTTTTCCGCATGAGGACAGCGGTACGCAAAGGGACAGCCCTTTTCGGCTTCGAGCGTCGTCTTTACTTCCGCGTTCGATGCCGCTTCTTTTCCGAGCGCGCCGTCGAACAAAAGCTTCGTATACGGATGCAATTTCGTCGCATACAGATCGGCGGCAGGCGCCTCTTCGACAAGGATGCCGCGGTACATGACGCCGATCACATCGCAAAAATAAGAAGCGGCTTTCAAATCGTGCGTGATAAACAAAAAACTTAAACTCCGCGTTTTTCGAAGATCGTCGAGCAGATTGATAATCTGTCCTTGAATCGAAACGTCGAGCGCCGAAATCACTTCGTCGCAGATGAGCGCTTCGGGCTCCATAATAAGAGCGCGCGCGATCGAAATACGTTGCCGCTGTCCGCCTGAAAATTCCGACGGGCGGCGGAAAAGGTCGGCTTCGCTCATACCGACTTCTTTAATAATTTTTACCGCCCTTTCTTTTGCATCGTCTTTTCCGCGTCGTTTCGACGAATAGCGAAGCGGAGAAGTTATAATTTCAAAAACGTTCATGCGCGGATTGAGCGAACGCGCGGGATCCTGAAAGATATATTTTACTTTTTCGCGGTAAGCGCGCATTTCGTTTTTCGTGTACGATGCGATGTTCCGCGCTTCCCCCGCTTCCGGCACATAGCGTATTTCCCCCGATGTCGGTGAGTACATGCCGACCAAAAGACGCGCCGTCGTCGTTTTGCCGCAGCCCGATTCTCCGACGAGGCCGTATGTCGACCCTCGTTGTATCGAAAAGGATACGTCGTTTACCGCGTACACCGTCCGCTCGCCGCGCGCAAAAAATCCCGCTTCGAAGCTGAACGTTTTAGAAAGATGCCGTACTTCGATTATCGCGCCGCTCATTCTTTTGCTCCTCCGTCGATTTTCATCTCAGGGCACGGCTCTCCGTCTGCGGCACAGGATGAGCGCACAAAGGCGCATCTCGGAGCAAAGGGGCAGCCCCGCTCGGGAGCGGACGGATCGCATACTTTTCCCGGAATCGATTTCATGCGCTCTTTCGTATAATGCATGCCGAAGTTTGCGGAAGATGCGAGGAGCGCTTTCGTATACGGATGGCGGGGGGTGTTCACGATCGATTCGGCGCTTCCCTCTTCCATCACTTTTCCGCCGTACATGACGATGATGCGGTCTGCGATGCGAGAAACGACATCGATATTGTGGCTGATAAAGATGACCGAAAGTCCCTTTTCTTTTTGCAGACGCATAAGAAGCGAAACGATCTGCGCTTGAATCGTCACGTCGAGGGCTGTCGTCGGCTCGTCCGCAATGAGCAGTTCGCAGCCCTGTGCGAGAGCGAGCGCTATGCCGATCCTTTGCAGCTGACCGCCCGAAAATTGGTGCGGATAACTTGCAAGTCTTTTTCGCGGATCGGGAAGCCCTACTTCTTTCAAGAGCGCTTCGGCTTTTTCGTACGCAGCATCCTTTGTACAGCTTTTATCAATCGTACGGAGCGCTTCGAAAAACACGCTTCCGACGGTTTGCAGCGGATCGAAGGAAAGCGCAGGCTCTTGAAAGATCATGCCGATTTTTTTACCGCGGAATGTTCTCATCTCTTTTTCACCGAGCGCAGATAGCTCCGTCCCTTCGAAATACACGCGTCCCGATCGAAACGCGTTTTGCGGAAGGAGATCCGGGATTGCGCTTACCGTCACCGATTTACCGCTTCCCGATTCACCTACGATGCCGAGCACTTCGCCCTTTTTCATCGAAAACGAAACGCCGCGCACGGCATAGACATCGATGCGTTTTCCTTCACGAAAAACGGTAAAGGTAACCGAAAGATTTTCGACCGAAAGAAAATTGCGTGATTCCGGATGCACGCTATGCACATCCGGCGGACTTTCCGTATCGTCCGCCGCGCCTATGTCGAAAGCGGAGGGAGCGGTATGTCCGATCTCGCCGAAAGCCTGCGCTTTTTTTCGCCGAAACTTTTTTCCGGCGAAAACCGCGTGATACGGATCGAAGTAATCGCGGAGTGCGTCGCCTAAAAAATTGAACGCGAGCGTTACGGTCAAAAGCAAAAGCACCGGAGCGAGCAGCCACGGATAATTTTGCAGATTCGAAAGCGTCGAAATATTGCGGTTGATGAGAGAACCCCAGCTGACGGCAGGATCGCTGATACCCAATCCAAGATACGAAAGCGTCGTCTCGCTCATGATAAAGCCCGGTACGCTGAGCGCAACGCTTACGATAAGAAGGCTCGCCGTCTGCGGTATGATGTGGCCGAAGATGATAACTGCCGGCGGGATCCCCTCAAGACGCGCGTTGAGAATAAAGTCTTCACGCTTTATCGCATGCACCATGCCGCGTATCGTTCGGGCGCTCGAGGGCCAGCCGACGAAAGCGAGGATCAGCGTGATGAGCGCGTAAGAAGTACCGCTGTCCGTCTGCGTGTGCAAAAGCGAACGCAAAAATAAAATGAGATACAGGCTCGGAATGAGCATAAAAAATTCCGCAAGGCGCATGAGGCTCCAGTCCGCAGCCCCTCCGTAAAAGCCCGCAAGCCCGCCCAAAAGGACGGCGAGCAGGAGCGAAACGGCTGATGCGGCAAAACCTATCGTAAGGGAAATGCGGCTTCCGTAAACGATGCGCGAAAAAAGATCGCGTCCCAGATTATCGGCGCCGAGGATAAAGACGGGATGGAGTTCGCCCTTTTCGTCGGGGATCGTGCCGAAAAGGTGACGGCTGCACGGAATAAACCCGAGCAATTTGTAGGGTTCGCCTTTTACAAAAAACGTTACCGTTCGGTACTTCCCTTTGACGCGCGCGTATTTCCATGAAACGGGATCGAGGACGCGGCATTGCTGAGCTGCGATTCCCCGTTTGGTTATGCGGAGGTTCGCAGGATGAAAGGTATCGCGGCCGAAGCTCATCGACGCGGGATAGGGCGCAACGAATTCCGCAAAGAGCATTATGATATATAAAATCGCAATGACGATAAGCGAAGCGAATGCGATGCGTTTCGTCTTTAAAAAATTAACAAATTTTTTCATGCGCGCCTCACTGACTTCCGTAGCGGATGCGCGGATCGACAAAGGCGAGCGCGATATCGGAAGCGATCATACCGACGAGAACGAGGAACGAAATAAACATACTGTTCGCAAGCACGAGATTGATATCCTCCTGCAAAACCGCTTCATACATGAGACGCCCGATGCCCGGATAAGCGAAGATGATTTCAAGCACGAGGGAGCCCGAAAAAAGACCCGCAAGCAAATTCGCGCTTCCCGTGATATACGGATTGAGCGTATTGCGGAACGCATGATTGAAGTACACCCGCTTTTCGCTCGTACCGCGGGATCTCAATGCGGTAATATAGGGCATTCCCATTTGATCGAGCATCGTCGCGCGTATCATGCGGAGCGTTGCGACGGTGCCGCCCAAAAACGAAGCGAAGAGCGGAAGAAATGTGTGATGCATATAAGAAAGCGCAAATCGCCCGGGAGAAAGCGAAAACGGAAAATCGGGATAAGCGGTCACCGGAAAAAGACCGGTAGCCGATGCGAAGAGCTGCAGTAAAATCAAAAGCAGTATGCCCGGAAACGCGTGAAAAAAAAGCGCGACGAAGGTTACCGCCGCATCGAGTTTCGTGCCCGCTTTGCTTGAAAGGTAGACGCCGAGCAAAAAAGACGTAAAGGTAATGCACACGAGCGAAATGAGATTCAGCACGACGGAATTGACCAGGCGCGATTTTATTAAAAACGAAACCGGTGCGCGAGAAACGAGGGAGACGCCCAAATCGCGATGGACGACGACGCGGCCGAGCCACTTCCAATACTGCACGAAAAAGGGACGGTCGAGTCCGTACTCCGCGCGGAGGGATGCCATCTGTTCGGAAGAAAACGCGCTGTCGGCTTTCGCGCCGGAAGATGAAGGAGCGCTTTGCGCACTCGACATGATCTGCTGCGTCATCATCCGGTCGACGATATCGCCGGGAGCGAGCGCCATCAGAGCGAACATCGAAAGGCCGAGCAAAAAAAGAAGGGCAAGCATCGTGATAAAACGGGCGCTTATATACGACGCGAGCGGAAAGGTTTTTCGAAACCTCCGCCACGGAAACGAAAAATATCCGAAGACGGCGGCGATTATATTATTAATATTGATTTTATCCGTACTACGCATCACAGTGTCCTATTGTTTTAAAAAAACGTAATCGAGCATCGCGCCGTTCAGATTGTCGTAATACACGTTCGACTGATCCCATCGGTTTCGAATCGCAAAAAAGCTGCGGGGACGGACGAGATAGATGACGGGACACTCGTCGAGCAAAATCCGCTGGTATTCATTCCAAATCGCAAAGGCAGCCTCTCGATCTATCGTATAGTTTCCCTTACTGTAGAGCCGGTCGATACGCGCTTCCCATTCGGTTGCGGGAGATGCCTGCAGCGGGTGCCACAAGTGCAGGTTTCCGGACGATGGCCACACGTTACTCCCCTGCGACGGAAAGAGCGGAGTGCCGAGCGCGATGATCACCGACTGCCAATCGTAAGTTGCCGTCAAAGATTCGACGAGCTTTTGAAAATCGACTTGGCGGACGTTTACCTTTATGCCCGCCTTTGCGCATTCGTCGGCGATGATCTGCGCGATATCGTTTGCAAGCGTACTCGTCGACGGAATCGCCAAATCGAATTCGACAAGAGCGCCTTTCGAATCATAGAGAACGCCGCCCTTCTCTTCCATGCCGCATTTTTTTAATAATTTCCGTGCCTCGTCGACGTCGTAGCGCCAACGGAGCGTGATGTCGGGATTGTAGTACGGATTTGCCCGAGAAAAAAAATAGTACATCGGCTCGGCAAGTCCCCGATACGTCTGCACGACGATGCGCTCGCGATTTAAAAGGCAGCTCATCGCCTGGCGGAATTCCTTTTTCGTAAACCACGAATAAAAAGATTTTTTTTCGTTTACGGGATTTTGATTGAACGACCACAGAGAAGATCCTAGCGAGCCTTCGGCGTTGAACACCGTAAAATCTCTTTGATCGGCGACCGCTTCGTTTACGTCTTCGGGGCGGAGCTGATACGTTTCGAGTTTTCCCTGACGGAACAAAAGGTAATCCGTATTTTCATCTCCGACGATCTGCAAAACTTTTTCTTCGGGATAAGGTTCCGAGATTCCGTTTGCGTCTTTATTCCAATAGTGAGGATTGCGTTTGAGTACGATGCGCTGCGAGGGCGCATATTCTACGATATACCACTTGCCCGCCGAGGGAAGAGATCGCGGGGAAGACGCGATGCTGAAAAGATTTTTTACAGCGTCGACGCCGCCCGCCTCTTTTGCCGGACGATAGATAAAAGACGGACAGATATTCATATTGACTGCAAGGAGGGGTTCGGCGACGATGCGCGGGAAAAGAAAATCGAAACGCTTTTCATCGATCTTTACGATATCGATATGGCGGACGGAACCGTCGTCCATCCTCATAAACTGCTGCGGATAGCCTGAGCTTTGAAAGGCTTTGTCGCCCGCAATTTCATCATACCAAAAAACGACATCGTCGCTCGTAACGGGGATCTTTTCAGGCGAATCGTAATACGTCCAGTACATATCGTCACGGAGCGTACAGTGCAGCGTGAGCGTTCCTTTTTGCTTGTCGATGTCGATCGCGTAAGAGGCGGCGCGCGGCGACCACTTTCGAAGCGTCGGATCGTAATCGAAAAGAAAATCGGTCGTCTGCGCGATGAGAGAACTCGAAGAGGCGTCGCGCTCGGCGATATAGTGATTGAAGGTTTTCGGATCGGTCATAACCGAATCGTACCACGTACCGCCCGCCCTACCCGGAACATAGGGGCCGCCCGTCCACGGTTTCGCTCGAGTATGCGAAAGCATTTCGCCGTTCATCGCTTCGATCGCCGAATCGATTTCTTCTTCGGTCATTTCGGGAACGCGCGTACACGAAGTACAGACGCAGAGCAAAGACGCGGCAAATATCGCTATACGCTTCATAGCTTATTGTCGCACATTGAAAAGAACGCGTCAACTTGCGAGGGATCCGACTGCAGGTATCCTCAAGCACGCTATACATCTTTTAGGTTTTCGTAAATGCAAAACAATCATTTACGCAGCAAGCCGGAAATATATTGCTCCATCGCATTCGAGCCGCTGAGTTTTGTCGCAGCTTCTACACACTCATCCGTTTTTTCATCAAAAACAGCACCGTGCGTTATAAGAAAATCCGCTACGACGAATGCATTTTCACGTATCGCAATATTCAATGCCGTATATCCGTTTCTTTTGGCCTGCCGCCTGTAATTCCAATCCCACAGAGCAATATCGCATCCGTACACTCGCGCATCGATATCCGCTCCGTTATCCAAAAGCAATTTCAACCAAGGGATCAATTTTTTTTCTTCTATTCCCGAATAAGCACGTGAAGAATGCAGATTGGGAAATTTTTCCGATCGTATCACCGACGAAAAGAGGACATGCGCGACAAAAGGCCGCGTTTTCAAATCGGCTCCGTATTTAATCAATAATTCAGCTTTTTCGTACGCGGCATCGGTATCCTTTTCTTGAATTACTATCCAGAGCGGATTATGATATGGCCATGGATTATATCCGTCGTTTCGCGACATTTTGTTCGGATTATGTCCTCTTGCAAGCATATCCGCCATTTTTTCCGTAGAAGAATCCGTTACCGCTTCATAAAATCTGTCATCGTCCGTCATCGGCCAAATTTCGGGTTTTACTTCTTTTATGATGTCGGAAATAAATTCTCCCGTAAAACACAACATACAAATCGCAAGCGTTATTCCCGGAATCATCGTAATAATACCGGCAATACGTTTTTTTCGAAAAAGCATGATTCCCAAGAGGATAATCGTACCGCATAGAACACACAAAATGATAAATGCAAAAAACAAATATGATACTATCATGGGAACTCCCGCATACAAACTGCACGCCTTTGAAGCTTTTCCCAAAAGCAAAAGGGCTGCCCAAAAGCGTCAGCTTTTTCGACAGCCCCTTCGATCGGCAAAACCGATATTATTAATTTATACAGTGCGCATCGCGCACGGTCTTAACCGTACGTTGCGATAAAGACGCCGGCCGCGATTGCGGTTCCGATAACGCCTGAAACGTTCGGTCCCATCGCATTCATGAGCAGGAAGTTCGACGGATCGAATTCCATACCGACTTTATTCGAAACGCGGGCGGCCATGGGAACTGCGGAAACGCCTGCGGATCCGATAAGCGGGTTGATCTTTTTATCTTTCGGTAAAAAGACGTTCATCAGCTTCGCCATCAAAAGACCGCCTATCGTCGCGATGATAAACGCGATGAGGCCGAGCGCAATGATACCGAGCGATCCCCGATTGATGATCTTTTCGGGAGTCATCTGTGCGCCGACGCCGAGCGACAGCAAAATGGAAACGATATTCATCAATTCATTTTGTACAGTTTTAGAAAGGCGTTCGACGACACCGACTTCTTTAATAAAATTACCGAAAGCGAGCATACCGATAAGAGGAGCGGCAGGCGGCAAAAGCAAAATGGTCAGGATGAGCAGCATGATCGGAAAGAGAATTTTCTCGGTGCGCGAAACGGGACGGAGCTGCGGCATCGCAATGCGCCGCTCGTGATGCGTCGTAAGCAGTTTCATGATGGGCGGCTGGATGAGCGGCACGAGCGCCATGTAGGAATACGCGGCAACGGCGACGACGGCCATCATTTCGGGAGCGAGCTTTCCGGCAACGTAGATCGTCGTCGGACCGTCGGCGCCTCCGATGATCGAAATGGCACAGGCCTGCAGCATATTGTAATCGACGCCGGGAATCAAATTGAAAAGGGCGACGCCGAACATCGTCGCAAAGACGCCGAGCTGTGCGGCTCCTCCGAGAAGCGCGGTTTTCGGATTTGCGATGAGCGGGCCGAAATCCGTCATGGCGCCGATTCCCATAAAGATGAGCATCGGGAAAAATTCGTTTCCGACGCCCGCCGTATAGATGATGTGCAGCATGCCGTGAGGCGCTTCTATCATGCCCGCTCCGAGGATGTTTGCGAAGACGGTGCCGAAACCGATCGGAATCAAAAGGAGCGGTTCGAAGCCTCGCGCGGCTCCGAGATAGATTATTAAAAATCCGATCGCGATCATGATGAGGCTGTACCATGCGGGAACCGTAACTCCCGCAAAGGGATCGTCCGCCTGCTTTGCAGCGGATGCGGCGGCAGCAGCTTTTTCCGCCGCCCTTTCAGCAACGGTTTTCGTGTGGATCATCTGGTAGATGCCGGTATTTTCCCAAATGTTTTCGATAAAAGTGCCGACATCGATATTTTTGATTCCTTCGGAATTTTTAATCTTTGCGGTATTTATCGTGCGGAACGACGCGTGCTCTTCATACGTGTTTTGCGCAAAGGCCGCAGGGCGCACAAGGGCAAAGACCGATGCAACGCCGAGCATCAAAAAGAGCGTAATAAAGATGTGCCGCGTACTGGGTTTTGTCGTATTCATACTGCCTTCCCTTATTTGATTTCAGCGAGCGCCTGACCCGCCGTAATCTGAGAACCCGGCTGAACGAGGAAGTGAACGGCGCCGGCCGCACCTGCTTTGATTTCCAATTCCATCTTCATCGATTCGATCATGATAACCGTCGTATCGGCTTTTACTTGAGCGCCTTCAGCGACTTCATAGCGCAAAAGCGTTCCGGCAACCGGCGCGTTTACGGGTTTTCCGCCCGTCGAAGCGGCCGGAGAAACGGGAGTCGCTTTCGGAACAGGAGCTGCTGCGGGCTTGGGAGCCGGGGCCGCAGCGACGGTGCCTCCGAGACTTGCGATAACTTGTCCCGCCGTGATTTGAGAGCCCGGCTGGACGATAAAGTTTACCTTTCCGTCGGCAGGAGCTTTTACTTCGAGTTCCATCTTCATCGATTCGATCATCAAAACGGTATCGCCTTTTTTTACTTCGGCGCCGTTTTGGGCCACGTAGCGCAAAAGCGTTCCGGCAACCGGCGCTTTGATATCGGCGCCGCCGGTAACGACGGGTGCGGATACCGGCGCAGATGAGGGGGCGGCATCGCCGAAGGAAACGTTATACGACGTACCGTTTACGATGATGGTATCGCTCCCCGCGCTCGTCGTAACCGAATAGGGAGTGCCGTTGACGTTTACCGTGTACGATCCCGATTTCGGAGCGCTTGCAGGCGCGCTTTCGGAAGCGGGTTTTGCGCCGAAAGTTTTTTGCGCATCGACGGGACCCTTTGAGCGCTCTTTGAAAAACTTTTCGGCAACTTTCGGGAACATCGCATAAGTCAAAACGTCTTCGTCGCTTCCGTCTCCGCCCGCTTTTTTCGCATCTTCGACGCATTTGTCCCATTCGTTTGAAATGAGGTCGGCGGGGCGGCACGTAACGACCGCATCCATATTGTTTTGTTTGAGCGCTTCTTTTTGCAAATCGCCGTTGACCGCCGCGGGAGTCGCTCCGTATCTTCCGGTAAGGAGATCGCGGAATTCCTGCGTGAGGCGCGCATAGCGTCCGAAAAGCACGTTGAACACCGCCTGCGTACCGACGATTTGGCTTGTCGGAGTTACGAGCGGCACATAGCCCACGTCTTTTTGCACGATCGGGATTTCTTTCAATACGTCGTCGATTTTATCCGCCGCGCCCTGATCTTTCAGCTGGTTTTCGAGGTTCGAAAGCATACCGCCCGGTACTTGCGAAACGAGGATGCGCGTATCGGCTCCGTGGAATTTCGATTCGAGGGACGCATAGTGTTCGCGCACATCGCGGAAATACGCCGCAATTTCGAGGAGCGCTTTCGTGTCGAGGCCAGTATCGTATTCGGAACCTTTGAGCATTTCGACGACGGTTTCCGTCGGGCTGTGGGACGTTCCCATCGCCATGGAAGAAATAGCCGTATCGAGGACATCGGCTCCCGCTTCCGAGGCTTTCAAAAGCGTCGCAACGCTCAAGCCCGTCGTCGAATGCGAGTGAATTTCGATCGGCATGTCGACTTTCGCTTTGATCGCTTTTACGAGGTCGTAGGCTTCAAAGGGTTTTAACAAACCCGACATATCTTTGATACAGATCGAATCCGCGCCGAATTCGGCATAGCGCTTGGCCAAATCGGCGTACACTTCTTTTGTGTGATAAGGCGTCGTCGCATAGGAAATCGCCATCTGCACGTGTCTGCCGGTTTTTTTTGCGGCTTTGGCCGAACGTTCGAGGTTACGCGGATCGTTGCACGCATCGAAAATGCGGAAAATGCCGATACCGTTTTTTGCGGCGGCTTCGACGAACTTATCGACGACGTCGTCGGCATAGTGGCGGTATCCCAAAAGGTTTTGACCGCGCAACAGCATCATGATCTTCGTATTGGGCATCGCCGCGTGAAGTTTGCGCAGGCGTTCCCACGGATCTTCATTTAAAAAGCGGATGCACGAATCGTAAGTCGCGCCTCCCCATGCTTCGGCGGAATAGTAGCCGATTTTATCGATCATCGGACATGCGGGAAGCATATCCGCAGTTGTCATGCGCGTTGCCAAAAGCGACTGATGCGCGTCGCGTAAAACGAGTTCCGTAATGTGGACTTTCTTTGCCATGGTGTTTTCCTTGATGATTTATTTGTGAACGGCGGCGGCGATCGCGGCGATAATCGCGTCGTCGTGCCTGACCGGTGCAGGTGCGGGAGATTGCGCAGTTTCTTTTTTCCCTTCTTTATCGAGTTTGAGCGCACGGAGCACAACGTGAAGCAAGTACATGCACGCAATCATGATAATAAGAAAAGAGAATACAACGCCCATTCCGAGCAGCGTCAATATGCCGCTCTGCTGAAGCATTTCAGCTATTGTCATATTTCCTCCAACGCGGTATTGCACTTGCAATACCTATTGATTAAAAAAACGATTATTTCGATTTTAGAATAAAGCGCTCTTTTTTTCAAGCAGGCTATCGCCTTTCCGCGCGATTGAAAATCGCTCCGGTTCGATCGTTTTTGCATATTGCGTTTTCGAAAAGTCGTGCTATACTGAATTTATGCTATATTGCGGTTTAATTTTATTTATCGCGGCAAGTATCGTACATCTTGCATTTTGCGCGCTCAAACGGAATAAAGCCGCCGATGCGACAAAGGTATTTTTAATGCCGCTGCTTGCGCTCACTTCGGCACTCGCTCTCGCCCCTAGCCTGCCCGGATCGCGAACTGCGTTTGCGTGTACGCTTTGCGCACTCGGTTTCGGCTGCATCGGCGACGTATTGCTTCTTTCCGTAAGCGAAAAACGTTTTATGGCCGGCGCTCTTTCGTTTTTCGCAGGTCACATATTTTGGATCGTACAATATGTATTCTCTCCGGACGGAACATCGGCATACGCTTCGGGCGGACGGATGTTTTTTTTCATTGCGCTTATCTGTTTTATATGCTACGGTATCGTACTCGCTTCGACATACGTGCTGCTCGGAAAACCGAAGGGAGTCTTGGGCGGGGGCGTCATCGCCTACGGCGGCATATTGTGCGCACTGAACTTTACCGCGATCAACGCCGTCGTCAGCGGCATAAACGGAAAAGCAGCGCTTTTTTATTTGGCGGGATCGATTTTATTTTTCATATCGGACGGCATTCTATCGTATACCGTATTCAAAAAAGATATTCCGCACTCGCGCTTTATCATTATGATTACGTATATCGCGGCACAGGCGCTGCTTGCCGCAGGCTGCGTGCTGCCGTACGGACAATAAAAAAGATCCATACATTTTATTAAGGAGGCAATATGAAAATCGGTTTCGGATGCGATCACACGGCCGTCGAATTGAAAAACATTTTGATGGAGCATCTGCAAAAAAAAGGATTCGAATGCATCGACTACGGTACGGCCGATCCGAAGGCGAAAGTGAATTACCCCGAGTTCGGTTTAAAAGTCGCCGAAGCGATCAAATCGAATGAAGTTGAAAAAGGCGTTCTCATCTGCGGAACGGGCGTCGGTATTTCGCTCGCCGCAAACAAAGTGCCGGGCATCAGGGCTGCGGTGTGCAGCGAACCCTATACGGCAAAGCTCACCGTCGAGCACAACGATGCCAACATCATCGCGATGGGTGCCCGCGTCGTAGGTTCCGAGTTGGCAAAGATGATCGTGGACTCTTTTTTCGATGCGAAATTCGAAGGCGGCCGCCATGCCGACCGCGTACGGATGATTTCGGACATAGAAGAAAAATACCGCAGATAATTTTACGGCCTTTTCTCAAGCATCACACAAAGGATACGGGGCTATTGAAAAAGTAAGCGCTTTTTAAGACAGCCCCGTTTTTCGATTTCAACTTAACAGCCTTTTACCGCAGCGCTTTCGTCCCAATCTTCGACGATTTTGACGCCGCTCGATGTTCCGAGCCTGTTCGCACCGGCCGAGAGCATCTCCAAAGCCTTTTCGGCCGAGCGTATACCCCCCGACGCTTTTACGCCGAAAGATGTGCCGACCGTTTTCCGCATAAGAGCGACGTGATGAGAGGTCGCGCCGTTCGGAAGCGGTTTTCCGTCGGCTCCCTTCGGATTTGCAAAACCCGTCGATGTTTTTACAAAATCGGCTCCGGCTTTTACCGCAGAGGTACAGCACGAAACGATCTCTTCATCGGAAAGAAAGCAGGTTTCGAGAATCACTTTAACGACGACGCTCTTTCCCGCTTTTTTTGCGGCATTCCGCGCCGAATCGGTGACGGCTTTGATGTCCGCTTCCACGTCTTCGAAACGGCCGTCCTTTGCAGCACCGATATCGATTACCATATCGACTTCATCCGCTCCGTCCGCGATCGCCTGGTCGGTTTCAAAAGCTTTGACGGCGCTTGCATTCGCACCGAGGGGAAAACCGATGACGGTACAGACGCGGACGGTCGAACCTGCGAGTTCGGAAGCCGACAGCCGTACATGGACGGGGTTTACGCATACCGATGCAAAACGATATTTTTTTGCATCCGCGCAGAGTTCGCGGATTTTTTCGATTCCCGCTTCCGGCGCCAAAAGCGTGTGGTCTATCATAGATGCAACAGTTTCTTTTTTCATAATCACCCCTGCCAAATAATCAATTTATAACGAATACAGTATAACGGTCTTGCGCGGTTTTCGGCAATAGTGTATTATTTTATACGTGGCTCGTGCCGTGTTACGGCGCATAAAAAACTCAAGCTATAACAGGAGAACACTTATGGCGTACAGAATCAACAAATCGCAGTGCGTAAACTGCGGAACCTGCGAACCCGATTGTCCGGTCGGCGCAATATCGGAAGCGGATAACGCCCGCATCATCGATGAAGAAAAATGCATCAGCTGCGGAACCTGCGCAGGCGAATGCCCGACGTCGGCGATTTCGGAAGTGTAAATTTTATCGCTCTGAAACAGGGACATGTGGCGAAGCGGAAATCGCTTTGCCTGCGTCCCTTTTTTTACGGAAAACTATGGCAAAACATTTTTTTTCTTATATAGCGGGAGCGTTTTCACAGGCGGCAAAAGCGCTTGGCCTTATAGCCGCATGTGCGCTCGCAGGTTTTGTCCTTACTCTTCCGTTGTGGCGCTTTGCAACTTCGCTCCCGTCGCTCTACACGGCGCTCGTTCTCGTCTTTTCAGGCGGATATATTCTTTATAAAATTGCCGCGGCGGTAAAAAAATCGACGTGGAAACGGACACTCTGTTTCGTACTCCGCATCGTCATCATCGCATCGGGGCTTGCGGCTTCGATCGCACTCGTATTTGCCGGCGCGCGCTTTATCGCGATCCCCGTCCTTATAATCATCCCCCTACTCTGTATTATCTGCTCTCGCCTTTTGCAGGACGGACAATAAACATCCGCCATGCAAAAGATACGCCGTCTTTTTTTTACGGCAATCCTCATTTCCCTTTTTTTTGCGCAGCCCCGAAAAGTATATGCGCTGCAAAATAAAAACGTGCAAACAATCGTAAACGATCGGCACATATCGGTTTCAAATACCGTACAAAGTTCTCCGTCATCCGTACGGAAGAGCATTACGCTGCAAACGGAAAAGCTTCCGCGCATTCCGCGGCTTTCGTCGCACGACGACGTTTTTAAACAATACGGCGCCGACGTCGAAGAAAACTATAAACGTGCAGCTGCGGGAAAAATAAAAAGCGTGCAGTTTTACACATACACGCCGACAGCCGCCGATACGCTTTTTACCGTCGCGGCAGCCTGTTCTATCCCCTATGAAACGATAGCGACCGTAAACGGTATCGAAAATATAGGCGGTATGACCGAAGGCAAAACGATAATTCTTCCGACCGACGCAGGCTTATTCGTTCCGGAAAGGCCGGAATCGTCCATCGAAATCTTAATAGAAAAAAAATATTTTCCGGTTATGGAAAATTCGGCGAAAGAGTGGTATAGTATAAACGGCAGACGTTTTTATTTTCTGCACGGAGAGCGTTTCGGTTCGACCGAGCGAGCATACTTTCTCGATGCGGATTTTAAAATGCCGCTCGACGCTTCGTGGCTTTCCTCCGCATACGGCATGAGGATGAGTCCTCTCTCCGGCGAAATGCGTTTTCACCGCGGCATCGATTTGGCGGCGGCTGAAGGAGCGCTCGTGTATTCGTGCAAAAGCGGAAGCGTCATACGATGCACGAAGGGCGATCCGATATACGGAAATTACGTCGTGCTTAAACACGACAAGGGCATGACGAGTATCTACGCGCACCTTTCGGACGTATTCGTACGCGAAGGCGACATAGTTACGGGCAGAGCGCAAATCGGACGCGTGGGAAAAACGGGAGCTGCGACGGGGCCGCATCTCCATTTTGAAATACGTATAAACGGCGTTTCGACCGACCCCCGCGGTCTTTTGCCGGATTACGGCGGCAGGCAGGGACGATGAAGACACAGGGTATCTGCAGTAAAATTATTGTCTTTTCACTTTTATGCGCCGCATTTCCGCTTTTTTCCGAAACATTCCGCGTGCGGAAACTTTTTCCCATAAAGCTCACCGGTACGGTACAAAACGAACAGACTTTCGTAACGGGCATCAACGACGGTATCGCAATTTTTTTACCGGACGACAGGAGCTGGATTGAAGGTATCGAAATAAAAATTACAATACCCGAAGCGGTCGCCGCATGGCAGGATTCGGTCGCCCTCTCCCTCTACGACAATATAACGCCCCGCCCCTCGTCTTCTCAAATCGATTACGGCGGAACGCGCTCCTTTGTCAAACCGCTTCCGACCAGGCTTTCGTGGATCATCAGGATTCCGCTTTCGGCATCGGTATCATTTAAAGAAAGCGCATACGAAACAAAACTCGGTATCGTTCCCGATACGAAACGGGGCTTCGTCTTCGTACGCCTGCAGCCGGCCATGAAAGGCATTCCCGACGAAACGTTCAATGCGGAATTAAAAATTACCGTAAAACCGATTTTAATAAATAAAGGGAAGCTGTGTATTTCAGCCGCCGCTTTGACGGGAGAAACTTCCCCTTATACGATTTTTATAGACGGAAATAAAACCGAAGCAGATGCGAACGGATACTCGCTTTCGCCGGGTACGCATGAAGTAAATATCGTATCCGATTTTTACCGCAATGAAATGCGTACCGTGCGTATCGATCAGGCGAAAACGACGGAGCTTACCGTCGCACTCAAAAGCCTTGTTCCGACGCTTACCGTCGCTTCTCCCGACAATGCTGCGGTATACGTCGACGGGCAAAAATGCAGCGTATTCGGTAAAGCGTTCGAGATTTCCGAAGGCGAACATACGGTGCGTTTCGTCATGGGCGATTACGAAATCGTGCGTACGATCAACGCGCAAAAAGGAAAATCCTATACGGTTTCGGTCGCAGTCGATTTGAAGATAAGCGAAGACTAAGCGCGTATCGTCCCCGCGTAAAAAACAAAAAATGCGGTATTTTTTTAAAATCCGCTGTTCTTTTTCGTCGTTTAAGTCGATATTATATATATCGGGGGCATTTCCCCTCCCACCCATGTCCCCGATTGCCTGATGGGCATTGGAGCCGATATGCGTTTTGCGTACCGGCTCCTTTTTTATTCAGATCGCTGCATGAATACGGTTCCTTAAAATCGGGTGATTTACAAAATACGCTATTCGGGCTACTATACCCGTATTGACGCGTATGATACGAAATACAATTACCGGTTCGATTAAAAAATCGACAATTATAGAGATTGCACTGCTCGCTTTTTTTGCACTCGTGACGGGCGGAACGCTCGGCTGGGCATTGTCCGAAACGATCAACATTAAAAACACCGAATACATCACCGAATTCGAAACGGCGCTGCCGACAAAACTCCTCGACATAAACGGCGAGCTCATTACGGAGCTTGCATCCGACGAAAAGCGCGAAATCATCAGTTTCGAGCGCTTGCCGCGCCTCGTAGTAAATACGCTTCTTACGCGCGAAGACCGCGTCTTTTACAAACACCGCGGCTATTCTGCAAAGGCGATCGTGCGCGCCGTAATCGGACAAGCGCTGCATTTGGGTCTCGGCGGCGGTTCGACTTTGACGCAGCAGATCGCGGGAACGCTCTACTGCGACCGCTCCGACAGAAGCATAAAGCGAAAGATCAAAGAGCTGTGGTGGGCGATGCAGATGGAGAGGAGACTCTCCAAAAACGAAATTCTCGAAACCTATCTCAACCGCATCTACTTCGGAGGCGGCACCTACGGCGTCAATGCCGCATCGAAATATTATTTCGGACACGACGCGACCAAAATCACTCCGGCGGAAGCCGCGATCCTCGTCATCCAGCTGTCGAATCCCGCGTACTACAATCCTTTCGATCATCCCAACAGAGCGATGGACCGTCAGCGCGACGTCCTCGCTTCCATGGTAAACGGCGGCTACATCACAAAGGCGGACGCCGACGAATCTTTCGACGAGTACTGGGCGAATTTCGATTATACGAGAACGAGTGCATCGGCATATTTTACAAGGGACGATAAAGCGCCGTGGTTCAGCGAATACGTGCGGCGCGAACTCGGCAATATGATCTACGGTTCGGAAGATATCTACACGAGCGGCTTTACCGTCAATACGACCCTCGATCTCTCGCATCAGGCGGCGGCGCAGGCGGTTATGGACAAATACATTTCGCAGGCGAACCGAATGTGGCGGCGGGAACAGGGAAACAGGGCGGTAACGACATTCAGCCCCTACGTCCCCCTTTCCGAACTCATCGCACTCACCTTCAATCTGCCGGGTATAAAGCTTTCGGCCGAACGCGCACAAAAAACGGCGAACGGAGCGTTTGTCGATCAGATCAATCCCGTACTCGACACCTGCTCCCTCATGTTCGGACTTGAAGATTTGAAAATGCAGATCGTCAACAATGCGACGAAAATTTCGCAGGCGGAAAGCGAGCGGACGACGATCGAAGGAACGATGATCGCGATCGAAAACGATACGGGCTATATCACGGCTCTCGTCGGCGGCAGTCAATACGGACAAAGCAATCAATTTATCCGCGCCGTCCAGTCGCGCTTCCAGCCCGGTTCCACATTCAAACCGCTTTACTATTCGGCGGCGATCGATTCGAAAAAATTTACGGCCGCGACGATTATATCCGATACGCCGACCGTTTTTCATAAATCCGACGGAACTCCCTACATTCCGCAGAATTTCAAAGGCGTCTATCGAGGCAATGTCCAACTGTGGTACGCGCTCGCCCATTCGATGAACGTACCTTCCATAAAAATACTCGATGCCGTCGGCTTCGACGCCGCAATCGACAGGGCGGCAAAACTGCTGGGCATTCCGCAAAAAGAATACCGCGAGCGCAGCTTTATCCCCGTCTATCCTTTCGGTCTCGGCGTCTGCGACGTGAGGCCGATCGAAATGGCGCGCGCATTTGCGATATTTGCAAACGGCGGCAAAGAAGTCATACCTATGGCGATCCGTACGGTCGAAGACAGAAACGGAAACGTCATATTAAACCCAGAACGCGATATCCTTTTGGCTCAGCAGCAAAAAGGCAGTGCTGCGCAAATTCTTTCGCCCCAAACCGCATACGTTATGACGCAGCTTTTGACCAATACCGTAAAAAGCGGAACGCTCGCGGGACAGGGAGCGAAGCTTTCATATAAAACGGAAAGCGGGAAATCCTATGCGATACCGCTCGCGGGCAAAACGGGAACGACGCAAAACTGGGCGGACGCTTGGACGATCGCTTTCAGTCCGTATTACACGTCGGCATTTTGGTTCGGCTTCGATAAGCGAGGCAATTCGCTCGGCCTCAACATAACCGGAGCCTCACTTGCCGGTCCCGCGATGGGCGACTTTATGGGCGCAATTCACAAAGATCTTCCGTCAAAAGATTTTCCCGTTCCCGCATCGGGCGTTATCCGCGCGACGGTCTGCACCGAAAGCGGACTCTTGCCGACGCCCGAATGCGGCAACCACATAACGACGCAGTGGTTCCTCGAAGGAACCGCACCGACGGAGATTTGTACGATTCATTCGGATAAAAACGCGACCGCCATATTTATAGACCGGCTGCAAAAGGAAATGTACAAATCGGGATTCGGCTATGAGGACGCATACGACACATCCCCGCTGACGATTCCGTCCGACCTTTTCGACGGCGGAAACGGAAAACAAACGGAAGACGATGCCGCAGATTCCGGCGCTGATTACAATTACCTTATGGAATGACGGCGCATATCGAAAACTCCGAAAATAAAATCGATTGACCGCAAACGTTTATCGATGCACTCCGCGATGTTTTGCGATCGCAGCTCTCACGGTTCTCGCAACCGACGATGCAATTGCGATGCCGAGCGCGATCGCGACCGCCGCACCGAGCGCGCCGTAACCGTATGAAAGGGACGCGGAAAAATCCCCTTGCACCGCGCTCCTCATCATCAAAAACACGCCGCCTCCGGGTACGAGGGGAATGATCCCCGGTACGAGATAGACGGTCGCAGGCCGCTTTACGATCACCGCAAACGCTTCCGCACCGGAGGCAACCGCACACGAAGCGCAAAAGCATCCGAACGATTCGTGTGCGCCGTTTATCTTAAACACGCAAAACAAAAACCAACCGACGCCTGCAAGCGCAGAAGCGATAAGCGCGTCTTTTTTTTCCGCGTTAAAGTAAAAGGCACAGCAGGCGGACGCTCCGAATGCCCAGAAAATTTCAAGCGCGATTTTTGCAGTCATTGCACCCCTCCTTGTATCGCATGTGTCACAAACAGGCCGGCGGTACCCCCTACCGAAAGTGCGAGAGCCGTCAAAAGCGCATCGACCAGACGCGAAGTTCCTGCGACGAAATCGCCTGCAATGCTGTCGCGTATCGCATTGACGAGCGCAAGACCGGGGACGACTTGCATGAGCACGCCGATGATGACGACGGACGAATGAAGGGGAATCGGCGTAATGCCGAGAATATCCGTCATAATCGAAGCGGCCGAACCCGCACACAGCGAGACAAAAAAATTGTTGACCGTGCTTTTTCCGAGAAGACGGATCGCAGCACGGAGGATACCGCCGATAACGAGCGCACACAGCGCATCGAGTACCGTCCCGCCGAAAAGCAGCGTAAAGAAAAAAGAGCTGAACGCGGCGGAAGCGATGATAAAGGCGGACGAATACTCTTTCGCATCGCCGATATGTGCGATGCGCCGTTCGATAAACGCAGCGTCCAAAACGCGTTTTCTCCGCTCGAGAGCGCGCGACAGACTGTTGATCATCGTCAATTTATTGAGATTGATATTGCGCTTGTATATGCGTTTGAAATACGAATAATGCTTTCGCTTTTCGTCGAGAAACGAAACCATAACGACCGTCGTTGTTATAAACGAAGAAGGCTCGATCGCGCCCAGAGCGGCGGCCGTCCGCACAACCGTTTTTTCCGCACGATAAGTTTCCCCGCCGTTTTCAAGTACTACCGCTCCTGCGGCGGAAGCGATCTGCTGTATGTCGTCCACATCGATGCGATTCATATCGCCGATTATAGCAGGGTGCCGGCCGTTTGTATATGAAAAAACGGAGACCGTTTATACGGTATTACGCTCGACACCGTTTTGAATTCCGCCCGATTTTTTTCACGATACTTGACACAAAAAATAAAATTATGCTATAGTGTTCAAATCACGGGGGCGTAGCGAAGCTGGTTATCGCGCTGGCCTGTCACGCCGGAGATCGCGGGTTCGAGCCCCGTCGCTCCCGTAACAACCCATTCCAAGGAATGGGTATTTTTTTCACGCCGGAAAAAACGACGAACGGGCAATAGCGCAGGTGGTAGCGCGCTTGGTTCGGGACCAAGAGGTCGGCGGTTCAAATCCGCCTTGCCCGACTGCTGATTCTTTACCCTATTTTCTTCAACACTCCGCCTTGTACGGATTTTAAATACAATAAAACAAATAAATTCATTTTAAAGATTGACAGACTCTCCTTTACTCGGTACTATTATTGATATTTATACATCTGCATAATTAATATAAAAAATATTGCGCAGCTTAGGAGTGTTTATGAACAAAGGGCGATGGGGACTTTTGCTGAAGCATAGTGCAATCATCGTGTGCATATCGCTTTTAACGGGTTGTATGAATCGAAAAACCGATTCCGTCGCGGCGGACATCGACTTTTGGTCCTTCCCCAACTTCACTTCGGAAACGGGCATTCAGGGCGATTTCGAAAAAGCGCTCATCGCCGCTTTCGAAAAAGAAAATCCGTCGATCAGCGTGCGTTTTACGCCGCTTAGTTATATCGACGGGGCCGATAAAATCGAACAGGCGATCGCCTCCGGCAATGTTCCCGATATCGTATACGACGCTCCCGGCCGCATCATCACTTGGGCTGACGAAGGTTTGCTCGAGCCTCTCGACGACGTACTCGCAACGGAAAAGCCCTATATCATGACGGGTATGCTTGCGGTTTCCGCAGGCAAAGATTTGCGTACGTATATGTATCCGATGCACGAAGGTCCCTTTTCAATGGCGTTCAATAAAGAGATGCTCGAAGACTTGGGCCTTCTCCCGCTTTTGCCCTACACTCGGCGGGATCGCCAGTGGACAGTCGCGGAATATGAAAATCTTTTGCGCGCACTCAAAGCGAAATTGCCGAAAGGCAAAACACCCGGTGTATTCTACTATAAAACTCAAGGCGGCGATCAGGGTACGCGGGCTTTTTTGGTCAATCTTTTCGGTGACGTGTCGCTTTTGAATAACGATTATTCCCGCTATACGTTCAATACTCCTCAAGCCGTAAAAAATTTGGCGTGGACGGCGCGGGCGATGCAGGAAGGTTTGCTGCTCGACGGAGCGGGACTTACATCGAACGATGCCATCGCTATGTTCGTCGCATCCGATGCCGCACACACGATCCTCTATTCGCCCCAGCTGAACAAAATGAATGACGGAAACCGCAAATACCGCGGCAAAGATTTTACGCCGATTTATATGCCGTTTCCGAACAATTCCGGCGCTCCGTCGCTCGAATTCATCGTCGGCGGCGCATGCATTTTTAAAAACAAAAATCAAAACAAAGTCGAAGCTGCCAAAAGATTTTTGCATTTTATGGCGACCGATGAAGTATGGGCTCCGAAACTTGTCGAGGCGACCGGAGGTTTTCCCGTCACTTCAAAAATCGAAATCCGAACCGACGATCCCGAAATTCTGTACAATTCGGTGCTGCAAAAATTTTTCGGGCAATACTACAACAATATCACGGGATTTGCGGAAATGCGCGGTTATTGGAATGCGGCTCTGAAAAGCGCATCAACGGGAAAAAACATACAGAGCGTACTAAATATGTTTGTCAAAAACGCCGACGAAACTCTAAAAAAATAAAGAACGTGCGCGAATGCGCACGGCTGCGGCATTTTCGAAAATTGATATTTTCTGCAATGCCGCATTTCAAGGAAGGTATAAAAGAACCGCTTAAATTGCGCGGCTCTTTTAACTTCGAGTTTTCTTTCGAAAACTCGCTCATATACATGTGCGCGAACGCGCACGGCTGCGGCATTTCCGAAAATTGATATTTTCTGCAATGCCGCATTTCAAGGAAGGTATAAAAGAACCGCTTAAATTGCGCGGCTCTTTTAACTTCGAGTTTTCTTTCGAAAACTCGCTCATATACATGTGCGCGAACGCGCACGGCTGCGGCATTTCCGAAAATTGATATTTTCTGCAATGCCGCATTTCAAGGAAGGGATATGAAACACGTTTCTTCAGACGAAAAAGAAAATAAAATATTTTCAATCAAAAATAAAATGATAGCGGCGTTTGCGTTTTTTTCTCTTTCGATCGCCGTTATTTCATGTATCGCCTCTATAGCGCTCGCCTCTTTTTCGCTCATGAGCAATACACGCTACTTCCTCAAAGAATTGGTATTCAGCTCTTCCAAAGTGCTTGACGAACGTTCGAAAGCGATGTTCGAAAAATTGGAAGCCTTTTCGAATATTCCCGACATTCAGGAAGATTCGCTTTCGTATCGGGCAAAAATCGAATTATTAAAAAACGAAATTCAAATGCAGCGCCAGCGCGGTTGGATCGATTTCGGCATCGGCGGAAAAAACGGCATTCTCTACCGTACCGACAATAAAACCGAAAATATTTCGGCCGAAGTATGGTTCCGCGATGCGATAGCCGGCAAGTATGTTATCACCGAGCCCGTTTTTTCCGCAACGGAACGCATGTACGTGTCTACGATAGCAATTCCTCTGCGCGACCTTCAGGGCAAAATTACCGGTGTTCTGAGTGCAAAGCTTTTGGGCGGTTCACTTTCAAATCTCGTAAGCGATATGACCGTCGGAAAAACCGGATCGGCATATTTAATCAGTCCCGAAGGCATCGTACTCGGAAACAGACAGCCGGAAATATTGTATAAAGATATTTTTACCGAAGTATTCGAACACGAAAGCAAAGAGTTCCAGGGATTTTTGAGAAACGCATTGAGCTCCGGAAAATCACGCGTAAGCATTTCCGAAATAAACCATACGCGCTATATTTCGGCGGTATCGTCCATGCGCTATTCCGGCTGGACGCTGCTTATCATGGCGCCTGTTTCCGAATTCATCGCCGAAGACATAACGATGCTTATCCGGACATTTATCCTCATTTCGGTTATTCTGCTTCTTATCGCATCCGTCATCGGATTTTTTATAGCGCGCAATATCGTAAAACCGCTCAATTTGATGATCGACGCGCTGCGCAATATTTCTCAAGGAGAAGGAGACCTCACTATAAATCTGCCGGTTATCGGAAGAGACGAAACGGGTATGCTTTCAACGTACTTTAACGAAACCATATTCAAAGTCAGAAACGCGATAAAAACCGTAAGCGTCGGTTCATCGGAAATGAAAACGGTAGGTTCCGATCTTGAAAGCAATATGGTGTCCGTAAGCGAATTCGTAAAGGCGATTACCGACAGCATCGAAGAGCTTCGCGGACATTTTACCGAACAGGAAAAAAGCGTTTCCGAAACCGCATCGGCGATCGAAGAAGTCATCAAATCCATCAGAGCCTTGCACGAAAGCATCGACCGGCAGCTGTCCGTCGTTGAAAGATCGACTTCCTCGCTTGACGGCATGACGAAGTTCGTAAGCTCGGTTGAAGAAAATATAAAGGGCGCACAAAACACGATGCAAAACCTCGCATCCGCAACGGACTCCGGGCGCGAAACGCTTACGCAGGCGAACAACATATCGCAGCGGATTTCCGAAGCGTCGGGCAGTCTGATCGAAGCGAGCGCCGTTATCCAAAATATTGCAAACCAGACAAACCTTTTGGCTATGAATGCCGCAATCGAAGCCGCGCATGCGGGAAAATCGGGAAAAGGATTTGCCGTCGTTGCGGCGGAAATCCGAAAACTCGCCGAAAACTCGAGTGCACAGGGTAAAAAAATCTCGACGACGCTCAGAAACATCATCGATGAAATCGAACTGCTTGCATCTTCGGCATCGGGTGCGGTTGAAAAATTCAACTATATTTCCGACTATTCAAATGAAATTCATTACGCTATCGAAAGCGTCGTCAAAGTGATGGATAAGCAGGAAGAAAACAGTTCGAGCGTCCGCGACATGATAAAAAATGTCGGCTCCATAACGAACGGCGTAAAATACAATTCCGCGGAAATGCTCGCGAGCAGCGAAAATATTTTAACACAAGCGACCCAGCTCGACGAACTCACGCGCGTTTTGCGCAAAACGATGGATTCCATCGAATCGCAAGTCGATCTTATCAATTCGGCGACGCAGGAATCTCTTGAAATCGCGGCAAAAAACAAAGATTCGATCGACAGTCTCGTTACCGAAGTCGGCAAGTTTAAAACGCAGACAGCGGAAGACTATTGAAACCGTTTTTCGAACCGAATCCAAATACGTGCGCTCGGGTTTTGCGGTCTTTTACCGCGGATTCGAAGCGTACGATTACGCTTCAAGCCAATTTTTTATTATTTTCGCAACCGCATCGGGATCCGTTTTTGCCATATGCGCGATGTCGCCGGAACTCCGCACCGCGCCTGTCTTCCCCGCTCCTTTCCGCGGTGCAATGAAAATACCCTTTGCCGCTCCGTAGTCGAGCGCTTCCCGTAAAACCGCATTTTCACGCAAAACCTGCCGCTCGTCGCGGGGATTGTACCGTCCGAGCCGCTTGAACGCGGAAGTAAGCGTTCTCCGCTCGGAATCGGAAAGATTCAGGCATGCGAAAACGGCGCTGCTCGCATCTCGGTCCAGTTCGCCGAGCAAAATCGCCGCTTTTTGCAGTCCCGATATATGCGGTATGGCCGTTTTTATAAAATCGTTCATGAAGACCTCAAAAAATCGCACGGCATCGCTTGCCGTTTTCTTTAATATACTGTAGCGAAATTTGTTCAAAAAAGATAGTACTTTTTTTTATTTTATAGTATAATCACGAAAATTTTACCATAAAAAATAATTTTACCGTTCGATGGAGTACACGAGAGGGAGAGTTTTGTGTTATTCACGTATGTCGTTTCATATTTTTGCGTAGCCGTGATATGTCTTGCCATAGCTTCCGTCATCGCAACGAAACTTACAAGCGATGTCGGAAGCGAATCGGAAATGCGCGCATTCAGAGGCGTCATTTCAGGCTATGCCGTTTTTTTAATAACGAACAGCGTATGGATATGGTGCAATCACGGCTATCTTCCCTCTTCGTGGGGCAAAGCGCTCAGTATCATGAATATAATTTCGATCAGCGTGTGCGCGTTCTTTTGGTTTCAATATACCGAATTGAAACTGCAGTCGCCGTTATGGCAATCGAAATATTTTCATTACCTGTACCCTTTACCGATGTGCATCATCATTCTCCTTGCCTTTGCATCTTCTTTTACCGGATGGCTTTTTTACTATGACGCAGACGGCAAATACGTTCGCGGTCCGCTCTACGCTCTTCAACTCGTTTTCGACATTTCCTATCTTCTGTTCGCCTCCGTCCATGCTCTTATCGCATGGCGGCAAACAAAAATTGCAACGAAGAAAAAAGAATATTTTACACTCATCGCTTTTTTATTTTGTCCGCTCGCCGCAGGCATTGTCGATAAAATAATTCCCGATTTGCCGGTTTTGGAAATGGCGATGCTTTTTGCAGTTTTTATCGTTTTTTCAAATCTTCAGGAATCGCAGATTTACAGGGATGCGCTCACCGGATTGAACAACAGACGGCTCGCCGACGAAAGGCTTTTAAATAAACTTGCATCGGTTTCCGAGAGCCGTCCGCTTTATTTTTTTATCGCGGATATAAACAGCTTCAAACACATCAACGATACCTACGGGCACTTGGAAGGCGACAGGGCGCTTAAAATCATTGCCGAAACGTTTCAGGAAATCGGACGTACGTATCACAGCTTTATCGCCCGGTGGGGCGGCGACGAATTTATTATAATAGCCGAAGCTCAGCACATACCCGAACCCGATCAATTCATCGCTGCAATCAGAAATACCCTTGCCGAAAAATCTGAAAAGCTCAATCTGCCGTACGAACTGAAGATCAGTATAGGATATTCGAAATGTACAACACCCGAGGAATGCGCTTCTTCTCTTATCGGTAAAGCCGACGATATGCTCTATGCGGATAAAAAGACGTATTACCGCACGCGAAAGCAGCTCCGTCGGTAAAGTGCGCAAAAGCGTTTCGGAACGGCGGCCGGCGATCCGTAAATTGACACTCCGTCCTTATCGTGATAAAATTATACAATTTTCTATTTTACACGAATTGGTATAAGGATTTTATCATGAAAAAGGGATTTTACACTGCCGGTCTTATCGTCGTTTTGGCTGTATCGGCTTTTGCTTTCATCCTCGCTCCCGCCCTGGTCGGACGGGGTAATCGAGACACGCTTCCTCCGTTCGGATCGTACAACGGCAAAAAAATAAAATTCGAAGAAGGTTCCGATTTCAGAAAGTACGTTTCAAGATATGCGGAGTTTTTCCAAAATCAGGGCAGACAACTCGACCCGCAGTCCAATTATTATATTTTCAATTATGCCTTCAATGCCGTCGTGCAAAAACTGGCATATATGCAGGCGGTAGCCGAAAGCGGTTATACCGTACCGCAGAGCGCAGTAAACCGCGAAATGCTTCCGGACTTTTTCGAAAACGGCAAATACTCGCAGCGCAAATACAGAGAAACCCCCGCGTCGGAAATCGAACAAAAGCAAAAGGAAATCCGTGAAGAACTTACGATGAGCCGTTATACCGGCGATATGTTCGGTTCTTCCGAACAGTTTGCGGGAAACGCGCTCTACGGATTGAAATCGTCCGAAAACGAAATCGCTTTTTTTAAAAATTTCGGTACCGAAAAACGAGGATTCGATATGGCGTCTTTCAGTACCGACGATTATCCGGACAGCGAAAAGGAAGCCTACGGCCGCGCAAACGCGCAGAAATTTATCAAATACGATATGTCGATCATCACGTGCGGCGAAAAATCGAAAGCGGAAACCGTCGCAAAGCGTCTCAAAAATAACGAAATCACGTTTGCGGACGCGGTAAACGAATATTCTTCAAAAAACTACAGCGATGCGAACGGAAAATTGACGAATTCATATCGCTATGAAATCGAACGTATCATAAAAAATTCCGACGATATCGAAAAAGCGCTTTCCCTTGCAAAAGATGAAACGAGTGCCGTCATCGAAACGAATATCGGTTTTTCCGTATTTCATGCGGACGGCAACGCTTCCGACCCCGATTTTTCAAATGAACAGACGGTAAAAGACGTGTGGAGCTATCTGCGCTCGAATGAAGCCGGACGCATCGAAGATTATTATACGGATATCGCAAAGAATTTTGCAGCGGAAGCCGCAATCAACGGCTTTGAAAAAACGGCAAAAAAATTCAATACGGTGAACGCGGACATCGCGCCCTTCCCGCTCAACTACGGAAACGTTCCCTTTGCCAATCCCGTGGATACGAGCATACAAGGACTTTCCGGTGCCGATACGAACAAAAACTTTTTGCAGACGGCATTTTCCTTAAAGTCCAATGAAATCTCATCGCCCGTCGTTAACGGAAAAAACGTGCTTGTATTGCAGTATACGGACGAAGTAAAAGACGAGCCGTCGGAAAACACGTCATCGATTGAGAGACAGATCGTAAGCAGCGACGAAGAGTCGGCATCTGCAGCGCTCATGGCGAGCCCGAAATTGAAAAACGATCTCTTTACGGTATACTTCAATTATTTTATGAATGCGGGAAATACTAACTGAAAACGATGACGGAAATCCCCGACCGGTACAAACGGAAGGGGGGCTTTCCGTTTTGTATAAGGACAGATACCTCTATTCAAAATACGCGCCTGAAAAATCGGTCAAGCGCACGGTTTTGTCGAAATCGGTCGCACCGGGCACCCTCGTGCTTGCCTGCTCCCCCGTCCTGTGCTTATGCCTTGCCGAATTGTGCGCCTCGCTTCCTGAAAATTGTTTTGTACTGGGATGCGAATTCGATACGGCGCTGTACGATTTTTCGCTGAAATATATTCCTCCATCCATCCCTAATTTCGCGATGCTTTCGCCGGAGGAATTGCCGAATCTCCCGTTTATGCTCACAAGCCGCCGCGCCGAAACAAAAAGCGGAGCTCTCCTTCCCCCTGCGGGAACCTTTCGCCGCGTTTTGCGCGCGGACTTTTCGGCAGGCACGCAGTTTTTTCCGCAGTACTATGCGGCGCTTACGGAAGCTGCGGAAAATGCCGTGATGCGTTTTTGGAAAAATCGCGTTACGCTCATCAAATTCGGACGCCGTTTTTCGAAAAATCTTTTCCGTAACATAGCGCGCATAAGCCGCTCCGTCCCGATCGAAAGCCTTGCACAGTCGGTTGAAAAACCGATCATCGTTTTCGGTGCGGGTGAAAGCATGGAAAAAACAGGGCGAAGCATCCGAAATGTGCAAAGCGCGTTTTACATCGTTGCAGCCGATGCCGCTCTTGCCCCGCTTTTCCGTCTCGGCATCGAGCCTGACGCAGTCGTGTGCGAAGAAGCGCAGTCGCTCATCGCTCCGTTTTTTTTAGGCGCAAACGGAAAGCGATTTCGCGTATTTGCGGGCATTACGTCGTGGCCTAAACTCTTCGACCTGTGCGGCGCCGATATCTGCTATTTTTCGCCGCACTACGACGACACGGTCTTTTTCGATTCTCTTGTAGCAAGGCGCATCCTGCCTCAAGTTATGCCGCCCCTCGGTTCGGTGGGGCTCACCGCGACGAAGATTGCTCTCATGCTTCGGAAAACCGAAGAGGTTCCCGTCTTCGTTACGGGACTCGATTTTTCATACCGCGCAGGTACGACGCACGCACGCGGAACCGAAGCTCATACGGCGCGCCTTGCATCGAGTTTCAAAACCGCACCTGCGGCAAATTACGATGCGGCATTCTCTCCTTTTATGCAAAAAATTATCGGAAAAGGCGATATACCTTTTTTCACTTCCCCCGCCCTCTTCTCGTACGCCCAAACCTTCCGCGCTTATTTTTCCGAATCGCCGAATCTCTTCGATGCGGGAACGACGGGCATCGACTTGGGAATCCCGCAAAAAGGTGCGGACGAATTGATTCGGGAAAGCGGTAATACGGCCGGTGTGAAAGACGAAAAGGATAGTGCTCGAAAGGATGCGGACGAAAAAGCGGTATATGCGGAAAAAACCATTGCCGAAGGGACGGCGTTCTCAAAACGAAAAGCGCTCTCCGTCCGAAATTTTTACGAAGAAGAAGAGAGAGAGCTCGAACGCTTAAAAAATATTTTATCGTCGGGGCAAAACATGAGCGAAAAAGAGCGCAGCGCCGAAATCGAAAAGCTGCTCGCCTCCCGCGAATACCTCTATCTGCATTTTCCCGACGGCTTAAAAGCTTCTCTCGATCTGTCGTTTTTAAAGCGCGTCAGAGCGGAAATCGATTTTTTTATCAAAGACATTGCAGTCGGAAAATCGATTTTGGAAGACAGCTGACCCTTATTTTTCTTCACCCTCTTTGAGAACGGCGAGGAAAGCCGACTGCGGGATCGCGACGTTTCCGACCATCTTCATGCGCTTTTTTCCTTCTTTTTGTTTTTCGAGGAGTTTACGCTTTCGCGTGATATCGCCGCCGTAACACTTTGCAAGCACGTCTTTGCGGACGGGGCTCACCGTTTCCCGCGCGATGATCTGTCCGCCTATGGCGCCTTGTATCGCGATCTTAAACTGTTCGCGGCTTATCTCGCCTTTGAGCCGTTCGCATACGCTCCGCGCGCGCTCGGTCGCGTTTCCTTCAAAGGTCAGCTGGGAAAGCGCATCGACGGGTTTGCCGTTTACCAAAAAATCGACTTTGGCAAGCTTTGTCGGCCGGTAGCCGATGAGTTCATAATCGAAAGAAGCGTAGCCGCGGCTGTAGCTTTTGAGTTTGTCGTAAAAATCGAAGAGCACTTCGGCAAGCGGCATTTCGTAGACGAGTTCGACTCTCTTTTCATCGAGGTACATCATATTCGTCTGCTCGCCCCGTTTTTGTTTGCACAGCTCCATGAGCGAGCCGAGGTACTGAGACGGAGTTATGATCGACGCTTTGATGTACGGCTCTTCGGCTTCTCTGATGCGGCCTGAAGGATACTCCGAGGGATTATCGATGTACGTCTCTTTGCCGTCGGTCAAAACGAGTTTGTAGCGCACTGAAGGGGCGGTAAAGATAACCGACTGATCGTAATCGCGTTCAAGCCGCTCCTGTACGACTTCGAGATGCAGCAGTCCCAAAAAACCGCAGCGGAAACCGTTTCCGAGGGCAAGCGAATTATCCTTTTCGTAAATCAAACTCGCATCGTTGAGCTTTAATTTTTCGAGCGCGTTTTTCAACTCTTCGTATTCGTTCGAATCCATCGGATAGATGGAAGAGTAGACGACGGGCTTTACGTCTTTAAAACCGGGCATCGCTTTTTCGACGGGATCGGCCGCATTCGTGATCGTATCTCCTACGCGCACGTCGCTTACGGTTTTTATCCCCGCGATGATATAGCCGACGTCGCCCGCTTCGAGGCAGTCGGTTTCTTCAAAATCGATTTTAAATACGCCGACCTGTTCGACTTTGTAATCGGCGGAACCCGCCATCATGCGGATCACATCGTCTTTTTCTACCCTTCCGTCGATAATACGCACGTGAACGACGACGCCTCGGTATTCGTTGTAATTGCAGTCGAAAATGAGCGCGCGGAGTTTTCCGTCGGGCGATCCCTTGGGCGGCGGAAGGCGGGCGACAATCGCTTCCATAAGTTCATCGACTCCGACGCCGGTTTTCGCCGACACGAGGACGGCTTCATCTCCGTCGAGACCGAGCTCTTTGGTGATCTGCGCTTTTGTCCCCTCGACGTCGGCCGACGCCAAATCGATTTTATTGATGACCGGAATGATCACGAGATCGTGTTCGACCGCCATATACATATTGCTCACCGTCTGCGATTCGACACCCTGCGT
Source organism: Treponema socranskii subsp. paredis ATCC 35535 (assembly GCA_000413015.1). Taxonomy (GTDB): domain Bacteria; phylum Spirochaetota; class Spirochaetia; order Treponematales; family Treponemataceae; genus Treponema_D; species Treponema_D paredis. The sequence continues at coordinate 231,210 of KE332515.1, read as the reverse complement.
CGCATCGATCAACAGCAGCGCTCCTTCGCACGAAGCGATGGCGCGGGACACTTCATAGGAAAAATCGACGTGGCCGGGCGTATCGACGAAATTGAGTTCGTAATCGACTCCGTCTTTTGCCGTATACGGAATCGTCACCGCTTGGCTTTTTATCGTAATGCCTCTCTCCCGTTCGATATCCATCGTATCGAGGAGCTGGTCTTTCATCTTCCGCTCGTCGATGATTTTTCCCTTTTGAATGAGGCGGTCGGAAAGCGTCGACTTTCCGTGATCGATATGAGCCGTAATGCAAAAATTGCGTTTGTACTTTAAATCCATAGCACTTCCGAAATTATTAAAAATAATAAGGACTGTCGAGAGGAGCCGTCAATCCCATCGCGATGTCGAGAAAACCTTTTTTCTTTCTGCGCGTATACAACGAAACGTGCATAGCGTCGTTATCGTCCGCAAATACGATGCGCGAAACGCTCACCGGATCATTTTCCGAAAACCCCGATTCATCGGCGATGCCGCCTTTGAGTACGTCGACGACGGTGTACGAGCGGTGATTTACGGTCGAAGAAGAAGCGAGCTTCATGCCGAAAATCGGAACGAACGAACCCGAAATCAAATCGCTTTTATATATTTCGTAGCCCGGGTTGTCGGGACGGGGCGCAAGATAGACGTATTTTTCGCCCGAAGCATCGCCGCGCACGTAACTGCATTTTACGATCGTATCGGGGATATGAGAGCGCAGGATATCCTGCATCGCTTCGATCGAATCGACCGTTTTTCCGCCGGCAGACGTGACGACGTCCCCTGCAGCGAATTCCGCACGGTACATGCTTCCGCCGGGCATAAGGTATTGCACTTCAAGTCCGATATTCTGTTTTCCGTCGTTCGTCTTTTTCGTGTGCCCGTACGCGCACATCCACGGATGCTCGCGTTTTCCGCCGCGGAAGAGCATCGGCAGATCCTGCCGCAGATATTCGACGGGGATCGCAAAGTTCAAGCCCTGGTACTGTACGATGCCCGCGAACACGACCGCCTGCACGCGCATTTGAGCATCTATAAGGGGGCCGCCGGAATTCCCGGAGTTCACCGCGGCATCTATTTGAAAAACGCTTCCCGTCGTAAAGAGCTTTCGCTCGACGTTCGACACGATGCCCTGCGTAAGCGTGCCGCCGAGTCCGAGAGGTGTGCCTATAGCGGACACTCTGTCGCCTATTCCCAATTCCGCGCTTGAACCGAGTGCAAAAACGAAGGGCGCGTCCACTTCCGCTTTCAGCAGCGCCAAATCGAGCACCGCATCGTAGCCGACGACTTTTGCGGGAATGCGCGTGTCGGGATCGGAAGCGAGCTTGATGTAGAGGCGCGAATACTTTTCGTTTTTCGGATTTACCGTGTCTTCGATGACGTGATGGTTCGTTACGATATAGCCGTTTTTTGAAATAAAAAAACCCGAACCGATAACGCGGTCGGCGTATCCCGCTCCGTCTTTAATCGATATGCCGCGGTCGATCCACACCGTCACCGTCGCATCGATGCAATCGGCGATCGTTTTCGGAAGACAGCCCGCATCGACCGAAAGGCCGGGAACGCCGGAAGCGCACAATGCACTCAATTCGCTTTCGCTCATGCTGCCGCGTAAAACGGATGCCGCACCGACTGCGGAAAGTGAGCGGTAATATTTCAAAGCGGACAGATAGTCTTTTGCTTCCATCGCTTCGTCGTATTTTTGAGCGACCGCCGTCCGGCACAGAGAAATCGCATCGGCATCTCCGAGAAGTTCGGCATGCCACAGCGCGTTTACCGGTTCCGTTTTTACAAGATCCGCGATGCGTTTTTTTTCGTTTTCGTATACGTCTTTTTCAGTGTAGTTCAATCGCTCATAAACCGATTTCGGCTCGCCGAGCGATTTGCATGACGAAAGCGCAAAGGATAAAACGACGGCGATAAAAACATATTTTATTAATTTTATTACATACATGAAAACCTCAATTACCCCGCACTCCGTTTTGCACTTCGCTTACGGCTCCCGCATTTTCCGTCTCGCCCGCCGTTTGAGAAGTCTGAGCCGCTTTCGAAACGTCTCCCTCCGTTTCAGAGATAGAAGTCTCTTTCGGAACGTCCGGCACAAAGGCGACATAGGTCACGCTTCCGATACGGACTGCAAGCATGGGTTTCGAAGCACCTTGAACGGGCGTCACTTTTCCCTCTTCGGAAACGGATGCAAGCGCGGAAGCGGTACGCGCTTCGTCTTCGGCCGTTCCTTCGTCTCCTATCCAATACAAGGAAGCACGCTTTCCTTTTCGGACCTTATAATCGATGCCGCCCGAAACGACTTTTACCGGCACACCGTTTTTGCTTCCGATGACGACGAGGCGTCTTTCGGGAAAGAGATAAAACGAAGCCGTTTCGACTAAGGCTTCTCCCGTCTTTTGCGCCGTACGCTCATAGCGTACGTCCCATAAACCGTCGCCGTCGGTATCCCACGAAACGGTTTTCGCGCCGTCGGCTGCGTATTCTTCGATAAAATCCGCGGACGCATCTCCGTCTCTGTCGATTTGAATCGCTTTGATATAGACGCCTTCGTCTTTCGGAGAGCCGAGTATGTTTTTCGAAACGCGAAGCCGCTCTTCGGCCGAAAGGTGCATCGCATTTTCGATATCTCTTCCGAAAACTTCGACGGTTTCGAAAACACCGTCGCCGTCGTGGTCGACGGAACGCGTTTTCGGAAAACCGTTTTCAAATACGGCTCTCGCATACGCTTTACCGCCGGCGTAATAATCGGCCGTCTGCACTTTTCCGTCAAGCACGCCGAATGCGATTTTTGCTCCTTCCCGCTCGGTCGACGGCACTTCATACTTCGATGCGGCAAGCAAAAGAGATGCTGTATCGGGCGGCGGCGCATCGTTTTTTACGACGGGAACGAAAAAATCCGTACCGAAACGGTCTTTGAACTCGCGAAAGACATCCATCGAAAAGGGCGACCACAAAAATGCGCCGTCGGCAAAATCGAATGACGATGTATGATTTTTCAAATTCGAATCGGCAAACTCGGCTTTTAAAACCGACGGATAATTTCCGTATTCGATTTTACAGTTCCGCATCGAAAGCGACACGGGAGCGCCGAAATCGCACAGGGCGCTCCATTCGTCGACGCCGTCGGTGTTTTTGTCGTATGAAATCGACGCGGGTCTCCCCCGTTCATAGCGGACGGTGAGGTTCGCTTCCGAATCGCCGTCCGTATCGACCGTGAGCACACCGCCGTAAGATGCGATGTGTTCGACGAAGATGCGCTTTGCGTTTTCTTCGGTGAGGGCACTTGCAAAGTCTGAAAGTACGCGGAGCGAAATCGTTTTATCGGCAAAATCAAAAAAATACGAAAGAGCTTCCTCCTGCGATATAAGTCCTGCAGATAAAGCCGCGCGGGCATAAAGCGGATGCCTCTTGCCTGCCGCCGCAAAGGCTTGGAGCATACGCTTTTGCGCGTCGCCCGATGCAAAGAGGCATGCATAGATTTCAAGCTCGGCATCGGTACGATTTAAGCGCGACATACGGGCAATAAGCGAATCGGCTATCGACTGAACGATGAGCGGAACATCGTCGCCCCTCATCGCGTATTCATAGCGGAAAAACACAAGCGGAAAGCGCATATCGTTCGAATAGATTTTGCGCGCGCCGTTCACTTTGTTCCGCGCTTTATTGACGGCGTCCGCACTCCTCATACGGTAATACGCTTTTACTCTCACATATTCGGCGTCCGCGGAAAAAATAAACGAAGGCTCGTCGAGCACGCTGACGGCTTTTTCGTATGATCCCGTATCGCACAATAAATCCGCGTACAAAAGCCGAGCTCCGTCACGGTTATAGCCCGTCCACACGCCTCCCGTAAGCGCTTTTTCCGCAAGCGGGAGAATTTCCGCGCGGGGGTGTTTAAGCTTTTCGAGCGCGGCCGCTTCGATATAATACAGGTCGGCGACACTGTCATCGTATGCGAGTCCCATCTTCGCCTGAGCAAGAGAGGCATCCCACGCGGACTCGGCAAAATAATCTTCGGCGAGTTTTAAAAATCTCACGGCGGTTTTTCTGTTCGCCGCGGCAAGCCCTTTATCCTCGGCAAAAAGAGATGCGGAAAAATTAATAAAAACAATCGATACAAATACTGCGGCAAGCGCCGTCTTTTTCATAGTTCAAACCTCGATATCGTTTACGATCCAATCGCGCATGCCCAATACGCTTCCCCATATACATACGATCTTTTGTTCGGCCCTTGCAAGTTCCTGCACGACCGGGATACGCTCTCTGTCGCGAGGAAAAACTTTCCAATCCGAGAGGATATCGGACACGGATTTTTCAGCGCCTGAAGCCGTCGTAACGGAGTCGCCTGCCTGTCTGCTCCGTATGCAAAACGGAAGCGAAACGCACAGCACGGAAGATTCCCCCTCTTGCCCCTTGCAAAAAACAGCCGCTTTTTTAACCCCGCAAGCATCGTCTTTTTGCTCGACACTGAGCAAACCGAAAGGCATTTCATAAGCGCCCGTTTTCCGTATTATAGCAGAAAATCCCGTGTCGGTCGCGTCCTTTTGCGATTTTTTTACGGAAATCGATTCGCACGTTATTTCAACGGAGATACCCGACGCCTCTTCAAAAAAAACTCCGGAAGAGGCCGCTGCGTTACAGATGCGCTCGACAAAACGATAGGGTACGCGCGCTTCGATTCCGATTTTATTAAAAGCACGGTATAAAAGCCGCCTTTGAAGCGCACGGGGCGCGGAAGAAAAATCCGCTCTCGGCATACGCATGTCCTTCCCGCTTTCGCTCCACGGAAAAGAATCGGCGAAAAGCGTGAGCGCTTCGTCGTCGTCGCGAGCTTTTTTTGCTCCCGCTAAAACGGCGCTTTTCCATCCGGGAATAAGGGCGTCGAGGACGGGAACGAGGCGGCACCTGATTTTATTTCTGAAATACGACGTATCGCCGTTCGTACCGTCGACACGCCACGGAATATGCTCAAGCGTCAAAAACCGCTCGATCTCGCGCCTCGAAATGCCGAGCAGCGGACGGATAAACATACCGCGCGTTTTTTTTATGCCCCCTGCTCCATCCGCGCCTCCCCCTTCGAAAAAACGCATGAGGAGAGTTTCAAGCTGGTCGTCTTCGGTGTGCGCGAGCGCGATAAAGGCGGTTTTTTTTTCTCTGGCGAATTCTTCGAACGCTTTATAGCGAAGATGGCGCGCGGCTTCTTCCAAACCCTTTCTGCGCCTTTCCGCTTCGCCGAAAACTTCGCCCGGCAAAAACGTTTTGCACGTGCAGTCGACGGGAAATCCCTTGCTTGAAAAATCGGCGCACAAGGACTGTACGTAGAGTGCGTCCCCTTCGCTTTCTTTTTCGTCTCTGATATTGTGATTTACCGTGATGACGTGAAGCGCAATATTTTTTTCACGCGCGATGCGGGCAAGGGAAACGAACATCGCAACCGAATCCGCTCCTCCCGACACCGCAGCTCCGAGCGAAATCGAAGCGGCTTGAGACGATGCGGCATCGAATGCGCCCTCTGCTCCCGATGCACCTGTTTCGTGCAAAATCGCACGAGCTTCAGGCGATGCGGCATCGAACGCACATCCCGTACACGAGCGCAAAGAGACGCGCACCCGCTCTATAAAATCGTCGATAAAATCATCGGTTGAGACAATATCGCTTTTCATGCACTCGGTATTTTAAAACAAAAACGGCCGCCCCGCAAGAGACAGCCGCATGCTTTTTTACCGCTCGTTCAGCGGGCGGGAGTAATGCTCACGAGAGATGCGTTTCCGTCGGTCAGGACGGTCACGCCTTCGTTCAATTTCAAATCTTTTACACGGAACGTATCGCCGATGTTGAGCGCGGATACGTCCGCCGTAACGGACTGCGGCATTTTGCGAGGTACCGCCTGCACGGTGATTTCCGGCAAATGCTTGAGCATATAGCCGCCCTTCAAAACGCCGGCGGGAGTTCCCGTATATGAAAGCTTGAATTTGGCGATAAGCTTTTCATCCGCATCGGGCTCGAAAAAATCGGCATGGAGCACTCTGTCGCGGAGGATGGCGTATTCCGTATCTTTAATAAAAGCGTCGCGAGCTTCCTGTCCGTCTATTTTCAAAGAGACGAGCGTCGTCGGCGTAATCGAACGCCATACTTTATTGAACTCGACTTCATCGATTTCGAGCATCGTCGACTTGCCCTTCGCATCGTACATGACCGCAGGAAGGCGACCTGCAGCACGTAATTTTTTCGCCGCTGTTTTTCCCGTCGTCGTGCGGGTCTTTGCATTGATAACCAATTGATCCATTTTTAGGACTCCTTACATTAAAAAAAACAGCAGAAGCTTTTTCGGAATCCGCTGTTTTTCCGATTATTCGCTGGGACGACAGGATTCGAACCTGTGGAATACCGGCACCAAAAGCCGGGGGCTTACCGCTTGCCGACGTCCCAATAAAAAACTTTTCTTATATGCTGCCGTCTACGGGAGACAGCGGAGCATCGTCGCCTGTGTCCGCTTCTTCAACGTGACCGGCGTTGTATTCATCCAGCACTCTCTTTTGGAGCTCGGTTCTGAAATCAGGACAGATCGGATGTGCTATATCTTTATATTCACCGTTTGCGGTCTTTCTGCTCGGCATGGCGATAAATAAACCGTTTTTCCCTTCGATAATCTTTACGTTATGCACGACAAAGCAATTATCAAAAGTGACCGTCACATAGGCGCGTAATTTACCCTCGCCTTCCACTTTCCGAATGCGCAATTCCGTAATTTGCATACGTTCCTCCGTTTGTTCGAACGAGCTTATCTGCAATGAAAAGGACGTACCGCAAGGATTCCTTTCCAGCGTAAAGCAAGCGCAGAGCGGGCATTTTCCGCATCCTTTTCGGAAGCGAAAATCCCGTAGACCGTAGAACCGGATCCGGACATTTCGGCAAACAAAGCGCCTTCCCGACGAAGGTCGTCCAATGCAAAACCGATTTCCGGAAACCGACTTACTAAGAACGGAGTAAAACTGTTCGCAAAATTCCAGCTTGAAGCCGGAGTTTTGTATACGGTTTCCAAATCCGCATAAGCCGGGCATGGCACTATCTTTCCCGCCGCAAAGCCCTCGTCGAGAAGCGCATAGGCTTCCTGCGTCGAGCTGTGAACGCCGGGAAAAACAAGCAGTATAAACAGGTCGTCACGCGCATGAATCGGTTTTACGATTTCACCTCGGCCCGTAACAACTGCACACCCCTCCGCACCGCACAATAGAAAGAAGAATACATCGCTGCCGATTTTCGACGCGATGTCTTCCAGCTGCCGAACTGAAAGCGTTATTTTATTCAACGCTTCGAACGCCCGTATGCATGCAGCCGCATCGGAAGATCCGCCGCCCAATCCGCCGCCGGAAGGGATTCGTTTTTCGAGCGCGACATGCACGCCGAAATCATCCATACCGGTAACCGAACGGAACGCGTTATATGATGACAAAATCGTATTGTCGCTCGGAAGCTTCATATCTTCACACTCGACGATACAGCCTTTTTTTTCGGACGCGCGCACGACAAGCGTGTCGAAGAGCGTTACCGTTTGAAAAATGCTTTCGATCGTATGAAATCCGTTTACACGTTCCGGTAAAACATGCAGTCCGATGTTTATCTTCGCAGGAGCGTTTACACAGACTTCAGTCATCATAAATCGAATTATTATACAAATTTTAATCCGCCGTGTCAAATACGCGCAGGATATTTTTTCATACCGATTTTTTTCGTCAGCGGATCAGCATCGCGTCTCCGTAGCTGAAAAAACGGTAGCGTTTTTCTACGGCGATTTTATACGCGTTTAAAATATGTTCGCGTCCCGCAAAAGCGCTCACAAGCATGATGAGCGTCGATTCGGGCGTGTGAAAATTCGTAAAAAGTTCGTCCGCAACTTTAAAGCGAAAACCGGGATACATAAAAATATGCGTACTCCCCGACCCCGCTTTTACAAAGCCGTTTTCGTCGCATGAAGATTCGAGCGTCCTCACGGACGTCGTTCCGACGGCGAGCACGCGCCTCCCGCTCCGTTTTGCATCGTTGATCTTTTGCGCGGTAATGTCGGGAACCGTGTAGGCTTCTTCGTGCATTTTATGCTTTTCGATTTCGCTTTCGCGCACGGGCAAAAAAGTTCCGAGTCCGACGTGGAGCGTCACCCACGCGATATCGATTCCCTTCTCTTTCAGGCGCGAAAGCATGTCTTCGGTAAAGTGAAGGCCGGCAGTCGGACAGGCTGCGCTCCCGGTCGTCTTTGCATATACGTTTTGATAGCGCTCCGCATCGGAAGCCGTATCGCCTCGCTTGATGTAAGGAGGAAGCGGTATGTGACCGTTTTTTTCAAACCAGCTTTCGGAAATCGGATGGTCAAATTTGAGATTTCGGAATTCCGTTCCGGTATCTTCTCCCTCGATAACGCCGAATAAGCCGTCCGGGAATGCGTAGCGCATACCGCGCTTTTGCTTTTTTGCGCCCTTTACCATCGTACGCCACAGAGAGCCTTTTTCATCGATTTGATGTAAAAACATAAACTCGCATTCGCGGCCGGTCGTCTCTTTTACGCCGAACACGCGCGCACGGCGGACTCGGGAATCGTTAAAGACGGCAAGAGTGCCCGGCTCAAGCAAGTCGGGAAGATCGCGCATATCGAAGTGCGAAACGCTTCCGCTCTTCTTATCGAGGAGCATGAGTTTATCTTCGCCCCGTATACCCGACGGGTGCTGCGCTACAAGCTCTTCCGGCAGATCAAAATAAAAGTCCATCGTTTTCATGACGAATCGCTCCTTCGATGCCGAGATGTTTGTACGCTTTTTCCGTCGCAAGACGGCCCCTGTTCGTCCGCTGCAAAAGCCCGCACTGAATAAGATAGGGTTCATAATAATCGACGAGGGTGTCGAGCGATTCTCCGACGGATATCGCAAGCGTTTCCGCTCCGACCGGCCCGCCGCCGAAGTTTTCGATAACCGAACGCAAAATCGTTCTGTCGTAGCGCTCAAGGCCGAGACTGTCGATTTCGAGGCGCGAAAGGCCGGCTTCGACGATATCCTTTGTGATCCTGCCGCGTCCGTCCACTTGCGCAAAATCGCGCATACGCTTGAGCACGCGGTTTGCGACACGGGGCGTTCCGCGCGAACACGATGCGATGAGAAAGGCCGCATCGTCGTCTACCGAAACGGAAAGCAGCTTCGCGGAACGGTGAATGATCGAAGCAAGCTCTTCGCCCGTATAATAATTCAAGTGCTCGATGATACCGAAGCGGCTGACAAGCGGCGTCGATACGCTGCCCGCCCGCGTCGTCGCTCCGACAAGCGTAAACGGAGGAATCGGAATGCGCACCGTGCGGGCTGCCGCTCCCTGACCGATCACCCAGTCGAGTTCGAAGTCTTCCATCGCGATGTAGAGCATTTCTTCGATCGCGGGCTTGAGCCGATGGATTTCATCGATAAAAAATACCGTCCGCGGCGTAATCGTCGAAAGGATGCCGACGAGGTCTTTGGGTTTGTCGAGCGCGGGTGCGGACGTTATCTTAAAATCCGCTCCGAGTTCGTGCGCGGTGATCTGAGCGAGCGTCGTTTTGCCGAGACCCGGCGGCCCTATCAAAAATAGGTGATCGAGCGCTTCTTCCCGGTTCCGCGCCGCGGCGATAAAAACCGAAAGATTTTTTTTCGTCGTCTCCTGTCCGAGAAATTCGTTTAAAAGCTGAGGGCGGAGTTTGTTTTCCTGCGCGTCATCTTCACCGGAAAAGTCGGCACGGACGATGCGGGAAAAATTCTCGGCTGCCGATGAGTCAAATCCGGCATCTTCATCGTGGATTTCAGCATCGGTGCGTATTTTGCGTTTACCGCTCATTGTGCAAGCTCCGTGAGAGCGCGGCGGAACACCGCATCCTCTTTTTCGGTTTGTTTTTTCGCGTCCCAGCCGTCCGTCTTTGAAAGACTCGAAGCCGAAGATGCGACCGCACCTTCGCATATCTTTCGTTCATAGCCCATAGATACGAGAGATGCAACGACCGCTTCAAAGGGATTTGCGCTTACGCGGCGGGTATCGGGGGCGCCCGGAATGGTCAGTTTGCCTTTGAGTGCAAGCAGCATTTTCGCCGCGGTTTTTTTCCCGATACCCGGAATCCGCTCGAGCACGGAAACGTCTCCCTTGTCGAGAGCCGAAACGAGATCGCTTCCCGCGATATTCGTCAGTATCTTTACCGCAGCCTTAGGCCCGATACCGTCGACTTTTAAAAGATCGAAAAAAAGAGAGCGCTCTTCGTCCGACGCAAAACCGTAAAGCGACATGATATCTTGGCTATGCACGAGATACGTAAATATCCTGCCCTCTTCTCCGACGCGGGGAAGCGCATCGAGAGAAGAGCCGGGTACGGTGAGCATCCACTCGATGCCGTGCGTATCGATCAAAACCGTATTTTGAGATTTTCCGGTAATCGTGCCGGTAAGGCTGTTGAACATGAGATCACTATATCACAAAACATTTGCATAGTGCAAATGCGTGAGCGCACCCGCAAGCGCGTCGGCCGCATGATCGGGCTTCGGTTCGGTTTCGAGGGCGAGAAGGAGTTTTACATATTTTTCGACGAGAGCCTTGTCCGCTGCAGCCGTCCCCGTCACCGCCTGTTTGATTTGATTGGGCGTATATTCTCCGAGTGAAATGCCGTGCTGAGCGATGCACAGCGTCGCCACTCCCCGCGCTTCGGCAACTCCCATCGCGGAAGACGTATTACGCGCAAAATACAGTTTTTCCATCGCCGCTTCTCCGGGAGAAAATTCTTCGATGATCGAACAGAGCCGTGCGTAAAGCGCCAAAAGGCGCTCGCCGTGCGGAGTGCGGGCGGCGGTTTCTATGACGCCGTAGCTTACCATGCGGTAGCGGCCGTCTTTATAATCGACGACGCCGAATCCCGTCGATGCAAGTCCCGGATCGATGCCGAGCACGCGCCGGATCTTTTTACCGGATTTTTTTGCGCAGGCATTTTCCGTTCCCGGAAGCGGTTCGAAGCCGTGCATGATTATTTTAAAACGTCCTCGCCGCGCCCCATCGCGTTCAATCCCGTTTTGGCAAATTCGAGGATGCCGTAAGGTTCGAGGAGGGCGATGAGGCTCGCGATTTTTTCTTCGCTGCCGGTCGCTTCAATGATCACGGATCCCGTGCTTACGTCGACGATGTGCGCACGGAAGATATCGCAGGTTCCGATGATCGCCGCCCTGCTTTCCGCACCGGCCTTTACTTTGATGAGCGCCATTTCGCGTTCGCAGGTTTTCGCAGGATCGCAGTGCTGGATCGAAATCACTTCGACGAGCTTTGCAAGCTGCTTTTCGATTTGATCGAGGATGTATTCGTCGCCCTTTACGACGATCGTCATGCGCGACTGTTCGGGATTTTCGGTCGCGCACACGGTAAGAGAATCAATGTTATAACCGCGCCTCGAAAAAAGTCCCGACACGCGGCTCAAAACGCCCGCATGATTTTCCACGAGAATCGATATCACGTAATTTTTCATACAAACCTCATTGTCGCGCTTATATTTTTTTTCGGCTTTCGGCGTAGATGCCGAGGAGCCTCACGTCTTGGGCTTCCGCTTTGAGCGCGGTCATAACTCCGTCGACGTACGAAGCGGCGTCGCGCCCGTCTTCCGGAAGTTCCGCGTCAGCATAAAAACGGTAACGCCACGGCTCTCCGTGAATCGGACGCGATTCAAGCCGCGTCAAATTGAGACGGGACGACTGAAATACGCCGAGGCACGAACACAGCGCGCCCGGTTCGTTTTTTACGCAGAACATAAACGACGCGGTATTCGGCTTTGCGTTCCACGCTTCATAATTTTTATCGGCCGTCCGCTTCCCGCCGTCCGAATCGACAAAGTGATTCGGGGCAATGACGACAAAGCGTGTATAATTTGCCGCATCATCTTCGATAGAATCTTTAAGCACTTCAAGATTATAATAATCGGCGTTGACGGCGCTTGCAATCGCGGCGTTTTCTTTCGACGCGAGCTCGGCGACTTCGCTCGCAGCCGTTGCCGTAGAAACGCATTCGATTTTGTTCCAATTATAACGGCGGAGAAATTTCGAACACTGACTGATCGCCTGCGGATGCGAATACACCGTTTTTATCGAATCGAGCGACGCGCCTTTTACGCCGAGCAAAGAATGCTGAATGCGAAGCAGCACCGCGCCGACGATGCTCACGTCTTCAAACTGCGTCAAGTTATCGTAATTTTCGTACACCGACCCCGCAAGCGTATTTTCGATCGGCACCATGCCGTAATCCGCTTCTCCCCTTGCGACCTTTTGAAAAATTTCTCGGAACGAATCGACCGGAAGAGAAGCCGCTTCCCCGTCGAAATAACGCGATATCGCCTGTTCCGCATAGGCGCCCCGCTTTCCGCTGAACGCGCATACGAGGCCTTCCCTCGCTTTTGTTGTGCCGAGCACATCGCGTTTTTTTTCCGTATTCCTTACACGCACGAGAGCTTTTCCGACGACGGGCGAAAGCGCTTCCACATCGCGCATGAGTTTGTCGAACTGTTCGGGATAGAGCGACTGCGCTCCGTCGGAAAGCGCTTTGTCGGGATTGCAGTGCACTTCCACGATGACCCCGTCGGCTCCTGCGGCGACGGCTGCAAGGGCCATGGGCGACACTTTATCGCGGATGCCGAGGGCATGGCTCGGATCGACGATGATCGGAAGATGCGTCATACTCCGCAAAATCGGGATCGCCGAAAGATCGAGCGTATTGCGCGTCGCCCGCTCGTAAGTGCGGATGCCGCGTTCGCACAAAATCACGTTTTTGCAGCCCGACGAAAGGAGGTATTCCGCGGACATAAGCCACTCTTCGATCGTCGCCGAAAGCCCGCGCTTTAAAATCACCGGCTTGTCGATTTTTCCGAGCCGCTTTAACAATTCGAAGTTTTGCATATTGCGCGCGCCGACTTGGTACACGTCGACGCCGTGAGCTTCCATAACGGGGATGTACTCCGATGCGACGACTTCGGTGACGACCGGCATACCGTACGCATCGCCGGCTTCTTTTAATAATTTCAAACCTTCTTCGCCCAAGCCTTGAAACGAATACGGAGAAGTGCGCGGTTTATAGGCACCGCCCCGCAGCATGGCCGCTCCGCTTTTTGCAACGCTTTCGGCCGCGCACATCATCTGCTCCCGCGATTCGACGGCACAGGGGCCTGCGATCGCCGTGATGCGCATGCCGCCGACTTTGACAACTTGACCGCGGTTCGAAAGAATTTCGACGACGGTGTTTTCAGGCTTAAACTCGCGGCTCGCCATCTTGTAGGGTTTTGAAATCGGAATGACGCGCTCGACGCCGGAAAGTATTTCGACTTCGCGCGGATCGACTTTGAGTTTGCCGACGGCGGCAATGATCGTCGCTTCTTCTCCGACGATTTCATTCGTTTTAAAATCGTTTTGAGCGAGAAAGAGCGCGAGCTTTTTTCTGTCGTCTTCGGAAATATTCTTTTTTAAAACGATAACCATAGCGCGCCTCCGCCGATTTTGATACAATCCTTATTTTTCGGGATTAAAACTTACCGTACGCAAAATATCTCCGAAAACGCCCGCCGCCGTCACGCCCGCACCCGCTCCGTAACCGCGCACGGTGAGCGGAATCGGCTGATAGCGCTCGGTGTGAAATACGAAAGCGTTTTCCCCGCCCTTTACGCCGTAGAGCGGATCGTCTTTGCCGACTTCGAGCATACCGACGGTATAGGCGCCGTCTTTGATCGACGCGCCCATACGGAGCACTTTGCCTTCTTTTCGAAGATCGGCGATCTTTTTATGAAAATAACCGTCAACTTCTTCGAGCTTTTTCATAAACTCTTCGACCGTGCCCGACGAATCGAAAGAATCGGGAAACACTTTGTTGATTTTGACATCGTCGAGTTCGATCGCAGCCCCCGCCTCTCGCGCGATGATGAGCGCTTTTCGTGCGACATCCATGCCGTTCAAATCGTCGCGCGGATCGGGTTCCGTAAAGCGAAGCTCTTTCGCTTCTTGTACCGCTTTGCTGAACGGCACGTCTTCGTCAAGCCGTCCGAAAATATACGAAAGAGATCCCGACATGATGCCCGTAAAACCCGTAAGCTTATCTCCGCTTTTAAATAAATTCTGCAGCGTGTCGATGATCGGGAGTCCCGCCCCGACGTTCGCTTCGTAGAGAAAGCGGCGCCTCATGCCGTTTGCGGTTTTCCTCAGTTCACGGTAATAATCGATCTTCATAGAGTTCGCTCTCTTGTTCGGAGTTACGATCGAAAGACCGGCTTTGAACAGATCGATATAGCGTTCCGGCAAATCGTAGGATGCGGTGCAGTCGACGAATACGGGGTTGAGCGGTTTCGTCTCTTTGACGAATTTAATAATTTCATCGACGCTCGACTTTTGCGGTACCTCTTTTATTTTTTCCCGCCACGACGCAAGATCTATACCGTCGGCTTCGACGAGCATGCCGTCGACCGTCGAAATCGCCATGACGCGGATATCGACGTTTTCAGAAAGCAGCTTTTCCCTCTGGTCGCGGATTTGATCGAGGAGCGCGCCGCCGATCGTTCCGGCACCGAACACGAACACTTCGATAGTCTGCGCCGTGTTGAAAAAGAAACGGTGAGCTGCGCGAACGGCAGTGTCTCCGTATTCGCCGAGCACGACGCAGGACGTACAGCGCTCAGAGGATCCTTGCGCGATCGCAATGATATTGACGTCTTGAGAAGCGAGCGCGGAAAAAAACCGGGATGCCACTCCGCGCTTTTGAATCATATTATCGCCGACGATCGAAACGATTGCGCAATTTTTTTGTACTTCGATCGGATTGATGACGCCGTCGCTTATTTCCAGTTCGAACTCCGCTTTCAGCGCATCGATGGCGCGGTCGGCTTCCGTATCGCGGATGCAAAATGAAATCGTATATTCCGACGACGACTGCGTGATGAGCAAAATCGAAATCGATGCGCGGGAAACGGCGGCAAAGATTCTGCTTGCCATACCGGTTCTTCCGCGCATATTCGTTCCGCTCACGCTTATCATCGCCGTGTTTTTCAAACACGAAATACCGCAAACGTCTCCGACTCTTTTTTCGCTTTCAAACGGACCGCGACCGATCCTCGTGCCGCGGGCATCGGGACGATGACTGTTTTTACTCCACGCTTCGATATCCTTTGCTGCAAGCGGCGCAATCGTTTTCGGGTGCAGCACTTTACTTCCGAAAAACGCGAGTTCGAGCGCTTCTTCGTAACTCATATCTTCGACGAGGATCGCATCTTTTACAACGCGCGGATCGGCCGTATAGATGCCGTCGACGTCCGTCCAAAATTCCACTTTCGAAGAACCCAGCGATGCGGCGATGATCGAAGCGGAAAAATCGGAACCGTTTCTGCCGAGAAGACCCGGAACGGGAGCGCAGCCGGTGCCTCGTATCCACGAGCAGATAAAGCCCGGAAACAATAAAATGCGCGTTTGCGATTGATTTTCACCGTCGCGGTACGGCAGCATCGCTTCGGCGCACTTTGCATAATCGGGATCCCCTTCTCTGTGATTTCCCGTCGTAAAAATGAATTTCCGCGAATCGAGCAAAATGACGCTCTGCCCTTTTGCAAGCAAAACCGCTTTCATGATCGGCGCGCTTAAAAGCTCTCCCATACCCATGATACGGCAGTGAACGGTACCGGGACATTCGCCGAAAGACACGCAGCCGGTTAATAATTTTTCGTATTCTTCGAAAATCGGCTCAAGCTCTTTTAAAACGGATGCGGCGTCGAAAGGCGGAAGCTTCGACTGGAGTTCCGAACAGATATCCGAATGCACAGCTCTCAGTTCGTGAACGAAATTTCCGGCGTGCATGCCTTTTACGCACGCGTCGATGCTTTCCTGCAATTTATTCGAAACGCCCGCGACGGCGGAAACGACGACGCTTACGCGCTCGCTCTCCGCACGAGAGATAATAATATCCGCGGATGAAAGGATGCGGCGTGCGCTTTCCATCGATGTGCCGCCGAA
This sequence comes from Treponema socranskii subsp. paredis ATCC 35535, assembly GCA_000413015.1. Lineage (GTDB taxonomy): Bacteria > Spirochaetota > Spirochaetia > Treponematales > Treponemataceae > Treponema_D > Treponema_D paredis. The sequence goes on along the minus strand of KE332515.1, from coordinate 215,176 downwards.
TTTTAAAGTAATCATAATCTTCCTCTTAAAGAATAATTAATATGATAACAAAAAGGACGTACGTACTCAATACGGGGAGTTAACATGGGGAGATTTGTTATTGTGCGCGGGCTTTTCTGCTTTCCGCAAAAGGTACTCTATACGAAGATTCCCTTTTACGATCGCGGACAGATCCCTTGATGTAATATAATCAAACTATAGCGGAAGCCTATCAATAGTTTGTTATATTTAATAGAGGTAATGACATCTGAAAGGAGGTTTTTATGTTTATTGAAATTCGACCGTATGAAAAAGAACGTTTATCGGTGCATTTTAAAGCTGAGGGAGAAAATTTTTCCAAAATTCTGCAATCAATAAAAAAAGTACCTAATAGAGCTTGGATTCCGGCCGGATGTTTTTGGATTATACCTGCCGACCGTAATTCTTGCGATATTTTATTAAACAACCTTTATAATGAAGGTCTTTTCAGGGCTGATTCCTGCTTTGATTTTACAAATTCTGAACTTAATAATACTGAGTCTTTGAATACCGAAATTATTGGAGAAAGGAATAATGATACTGCAAGCGATGTTCAGTGTATTTTAAATAAGTTGGAAGAAGTTATTACTGCCAAACACTACAGTAAGCGTACAATGGAGGCCTACAGCTATTGGATAAGCCGGTTTATCCGAGAACATGAGGATAAAAATCTTAAAACTCTTTCCGATACGGAAATAAATTCCTTTGTGAGCCGTCTTGCAGTGAAGGAAAAGGCTGCCGCTTCAAGCCAAAATCAGGCTCTTGCGGCTCTTTTATTTCTATATAAAAACATATTAGGCTTAAATATAAAGACTCCTGAAAATATAGTCCGTGCTAAAAAACCTAAAAAACTTCCTGCCGTAATGACCCGTGAGGAAACTGCAAAGATATTCTCTCTTTTGCCTGAAAACGATTATGGGCTTCTTATCCGTTTGCTTTACGGAACCGGAATGCGGCTTATGGAAGCCTTGAGGTTAAGAATTCAGGATATTGATTTTGGGAAAAACGAAATTACGGTACACTGCGGAAAAGGTGCGAAAGACCGTAAAACCGTACTGCCTGTTTCGCTTAAATTTCCGCTTCAAAAACATTTGGAAAATGTCCGGCGTATTCATGAGGCAGACTGCAAGGACGGTTTCGGTTCGGTGCCGCTTTCGTTTGCTCTTGCAAAAAAATATCCCAATGCCGGCAAAACTTGGATATGGCAGTGGGTGTTTCCTCAAGCACGCCGATGGCGTAACAAAGAAACCGGCGAGCAAGGGCGCCACCATATCGATCCTTCGGTTATTCAGCGAACTCTGCATGAAGCGGTTTTAAAGTCCGGCATTCCAAAACCAATCGGCTGTCACACTTTCCGCCACTCATTTGCAACGCACCTGCTTGAAGCCGGTTACGATATCCGCACCATCCAAGAGCTTCTCGGCCACAGCGATGTTAAAACTACTATGGTTTACACCCATGTCCTAAACCGCGGCGGTCTCTAGGCATTCAAAGCCCTATAGACAGGATGTGATCTTTCTTTGCTCCGTTTAGTGAGGATAGGCCTAATCTGCCGATTGTTGATTTATTCTTGTGAACAGTTATGGTAGAAAGATCTGATTTTTTAATCCGCAGCAATTTAGATGGAAAAGCATAGGTTTTTGTGATATTATAAGGAAAGGTCGAAAGGAAGTTATGCGGATGCACCAGTGGTGCACGATTCTATATTGATATATTATTAAAATGATATAATAACAGTTGAGGTAATTATGACTTGTTCGCCATTACGATATCCAGGAGGTAAATCGAAATTATATGGTTTTATCGAAGCAATTATTGCTAGTCAAGATAAGAGTATAAATACATATATTGAACCATTTGCAGGTGGAGCAGGTATTGGCATTTCTTTACTTTTAAATGAAAAAGTTGAAAATATTATTATAAATGATTTGAATAAAGGTGTTTATTCATTTTGGAGGGCTATTTGTACAGAGACGGATAAATTTCTAAGTCTTTTAGAAAAAACTTCTATAAATAAAGAAACCTATTTAATACAAAAAAACATATATCAATCTTCAAATAAATATTCCTTAGAATATGGATTTTCAACATTCTTCTTAAATCGGACAAATTATTCAGGGATACTTGATAGTGGACCTATTGGTGGTATGGAACAGACCGGAAATTTCAAGATGGATGCACGCTACAATAAAGACATTCTTGCCGAAAAAATAAAAAAAATATCAAAATATAAGCATAATATCAAAATATACAATAAAGATATCATAATTTTTAATAATACTATTGTAACTAAAACAAATAATGCATTTGTTTATTATGATCCACCATATTATATAAAAGGTAAAAATTTGTATACAAATTTCTTAGAACATACGGATCATATAAATATTCATAATTCTATAAAATCTGTAAAACAACCTTGGATATTGACTTATGATAATGCGAGTGAAATTGCAAGTATCTATAAGGATTCAAAGGCTTATGAGTTTACATTATCCTATTCTGTGAATTCGAAAAATGTGCGTAAAGCAACGGAATTAATGTATATGAGTGATTCAAATTTTATAAAAGCTATTCCAACTACTATTCTTAATAAGATAAATTTAAAAGAGAGGAGATAAAGATGGATATTGTTAGTCAGGTATCAAATCAAGATTCTTTGGTAAAATTGGTACAAAAAGGAAATGAAATTGGAAGAATATTTTCAATTGATTATGAGAATGCCCTTGTATTGACAAATGATATGTGAAAAAGAAAAGTAAATGGTGTTCCTCAAAATTCTTTTTTAATTGCTACAAACATAAATCCTGACAATTATTCAAAGCAAGCTCTCTTTGATAAAGAGATTATTCTTCTTAGGGTTATAGGTTCATGCAAATTACCTCAAGATGATGATAATATTAGAACAAAACTTGATTCTATTCAGGATGCAACTTCTTTTGTAGATAATACTCAAACATTTGATAAGCTTACACAAAATATGCTTCAGTTCAGTGGCTTAGAATGTAGGGTTCTTGGAACTTTCTATATGAAAAATCAAGAATTACAACTTGGTTCTGACATTGAGAATTTTTCAACTTCTTTGACACAAAGAGTTTATTTACCTAAGGGAGATGCACTAAATACAATTGTAAACTATGTAGATCCAATACGAAAAAACAAATCAAAAGAAGATTTTAAGAATCTTGGAATAACAAGTGAAGTAAAAACATTTAAAATAGGAACGGTTCGCTATACATCATCAGATAGGTTACAACGAAGTGATACAGAAATTAAAGTACCAGTTGAAATTCAACCTTCAGATTTTTTATCTCGAAGAACTGCTGTGCTTGGAATGACAAGAACAGGTAAATCTAATATGGTGAAGCAAACAGTTTCTGTTGTAAAAGATATTTCGAATAAATCGAATTTTCCTATAGGACAATTAATTTTTGATATAAATGGCGAATATGCAAATGCTAACAACCAAGATCATGGTGCAATTTCTGATATTTTTAAAAGTGATTGTGTTCGTTATCGTATGATAAAAACTGAAGGATTCGAATCTTTGCTTATTAATTTCTATGAACAGCTGGAAGACGGTTTCCTAATTATTTCCGATAAAATAAATGAAGAAAAAATAAGTTCTGCTCAAGATATAAAAACTTTTGCCAATGGAATGTCATTTGAAAAATCTGAAACTGGGGATTTAAGTGGTAGTAATCGTTATAATGTTAAGATAACAATTTACAAATGTTTATTAAAAGTTGCCGGCTTTGAAACTGAAAATACTACTAAAATTTCATTTAGTGCAAATCCTAAAATTAAATGTATACAATCGTTTGGTAAAAACATAAATGAATACGCACTTGAACAAGGAAAGACACAAGCAGAAGTTGAGAATGAATTAAAAAAGATAAAAGAACCCATTAGTATAAATGATGCTCTTTTCTGGTTTATTAAATTACGAGAAAATGCCCAGAAACTTGCAGATTCTATAAATAAAGAAAATAAAGGTTCAGAAATAAAAAAATTATGGTATGAGGTATTGCCTTCATCTTCAAAAGATAAATTATGGCTTGATGATGTTGATATTGCAATGCTAAACATGATTGTTAAAAAGAATTCAACTGGTACAGCAATGTTTGGTTATAAAGCTTTATTGTCTTCAAAAGATTATCATACTTCATCAAGAAATTCGGATGTTAAAGAAGAAATCTATAATCATTTAGCTAACGGTAAGATTGTTATACTTGATTTATCAGTAGGGAAAGCTAATCTCAGAGAAAAGATAAGTCAAGATTTAGCCCAATATATTTTTAATAAATCAATGGATATTTTTACAAATAATCTCACTCCTCCAAATATTATGATTTTTATAGAAGAAGCTCATAACCTTATAGGTAAACGTATGGAGTTAACTGAAACTTGGCCCCGCGTTGCAAAAGAAGGGGCAAAATATAAAATAGGTCTTGTTTATGCAACTCAAGAAGTGTCATCTGTGCATCCAAATATATTGGCAAATACAGAAAACTGGTTTGTAACTCATCTTAATAGTGAAAATGAAATACGTGAACTTGCCAAATTCTATGATTTTTCTGATTTTAGTAAATCTCTTATACGAGCCCAAGATGTTGGCTTTGCTCGGGTAAAAACACTTTCAAGTTCATTTGTTGTTCCAGTTCAAATTGATAAATTTGATCCTGCTCAATGGAGATAATAGATGCCATACGAGAAAGAAATCGCTAATAAAACATCGCATATAGATATAGTCAAAAATCCTGACGTTCAAGATTTCTTGAAAAGATGTCATAAAATAGATTATCCTGAAGATAAAGAGAAAAAAACAATTTCTCAGATTTTTTCAAATCCATGGAAATCTCATTTTAAAAAACCGCAAAATATTATTTCAATAGATGGAAGTCTTTACGAGTCAAGTATAACAGAAAAATTTCCAAGCAGAAAAATTGGATTTATAAAAATTGGAGTTGTTCTTTTAAAATGTGAATTACTTGAAAATATGAGGCAAGATGCTCCATTTATTGATCCATTCGAAGTTGCAAAATTTAAGGAGAATAATGAATCTTATACATTAATTCTTCCAAGCGCGAATATTGTATATGATAATTGTGAAGATGTTCAAGAAAGTTTCAGAAGGGCTTTAGATGAACAGTTTGATAAATTTCGTTCAGAAAAGAATAATCCTGACTCAAGTCTTCGAATGACACTTTTTAAACTTGCTTCATTTTCAGAAGGAAGTTCATCTGAAATGATAAAACTTTCCAAATGTCCATGCTGTGAAAAGTATGAAAATATTGTTGTGTCGTATGCAGAAATCAAGAGTAAAGGGTATTCAAGTTGCCCTCATTGTGGTACGCCTTTGTATGTTACTGATATTCTGCGAGTTTGGGAACAAGTAGAAGGCATGATATCAAATATTTCCGCAATGACAAGAACGATGAATGTAGTAGAAAGATTAATTGCTATACATTATATTCGCACAATTGTTGAAAAGTCCCCTGAATCATATACAGAAGCATTAGAAAATATTTGTTTTTTCATAGATGGACCTCTTGCAATTTTTGGTGAACCAGCAAAGTTACATTCCTGTATTATGAAATATTTAGAAAAGATTAATATAGAAATGAGAAAGCATGGAAAAACAGATATTTTGATGATGGGAATTCAGAAAAGTGGCGCCGTAAATGATTTTTTTGAAAATATAAAAGAATTTGTTCCAAATAATTCTATTTATTCACTAACAGATGATTATAGAAATAAATATATAAATTTCGAAAAAAAGCCAAAATCAAGTAATACATATGGTGCTGAAACATATTTTGGGCAGGATTTTTTATATAAAAGCAAATCTGGAAAAGTATTTGTTTTTAATGCTCCTTATCCATGGTTAAGTAAATCATCTGTTCAAAATTTCTCTTTGGAAAAAGCAAATATAATGAACTATAAAAATATTGAAGTTTATACGAATCTATTAAACGATTTTGAATGTGAATTGTTTGAAAATTCTCTTATTCCAACGGTTTTGGCTCATAAATATACGGCAATTAGCTTGGCTCCAGGAAGTAAAGTATTAGATTTACTCGCTAAAAGTAATATTCTGAATCAAGGAGCTCCTTTATTTGATAAGAAAAGCACATAACACAGTTTTCAAAGCCGACAACGCAGTCGAGCTGCGTTGCGGTTTAAAACAATGTTAGATGTGCACCATAAGCACGTGAATATTTTGAATGATTTTAAGGGAGTTATTATGTTTGGTGTGATAATAGGTATAGATATTGAAAAATATTCTCAAACAGACCGTACAGATGAAATGAAATCTAAAAGACAGGTTCTTTCTCAAATTATTAATGAATCAACTATGAACATTGAGATATTCAAAAAAAAAGACACTATTGATACAGGTGATGGAGGTTTTATTTTAATAGAAACAAGCAAATACGAAGATGTATTGTATGCAATGAATAAAATACAAGAAAATGCCAGTAAAAATGATACAATACGTTTTCGGGCGATTTTGCATATTGGTAAATATTCAGAAACACGGAAGATTTTTTCAGAAAATTCTTCAGAAGATACTGGTTTTGCAGGAGATGGAATAAATTGTGCTGCAAGATATTTAGATGCAATTTGTCTCAAAGAATTGCTTAGGATTAATAGTGCTACTAACTTTGTTTATGGAATAAGTAATGAATTTTATCAGCAAGTCTTTGACCAAGAATATTTTGACAATAATGATTATACAAAATATGGTTTTCAAGTTAAAAATTATTCAAATTTAATTTTTTTAAATACAAAAAATATTGAGATCGTGCCTGATATAGAAAAAATACAGAAAAACAACAGCTTTAAACTAAGCTCTGATTTCTCAAATTTCTTAGAAAAAAGTGATTTCATATATCAAAATGAAAAGGAAAAAAGCAATCTTTCAACATTTTATGTTTTTCCGGATGTTGTTACAGATATCCCCGAATCAAAATCAATTTATAAAGTATCAACGGAAGAGATTCTAAGATCATTCATAAAAAACCCTTCACATATTGTAATTTCTGGAGATGATCAGAGTGGTAAAACTGGGTTAGCGAAAGTAATGTTTAAGAAGATTTATGAAACAAATGACTATGTTCCGATATACATAAAATTTACAGTAAGTGAAAAAGGTGAGCTTTCAAAGAAGATTTATAAAGCATTGCACTTAGAATATAATGAAGATGTTAATCACAATTATGATGATAAGATTAAGGTTATAATACTTGATGACTTTCATTATCTAGATAATGTATATCAGAGAAAATATCTTGAGTTTTTAAAAAATGAAAAAAATGTATTTTTGATAATATTTGTAGATTCATTGTTTAATGGAGCAATAGATAAACAAAGATTGGTTGATTACTTTAAAAGCTATACAATTACTCCATTCGGTTATGTATTAAGAAAGAAAATTATTGAAAAATGGATAGAATTTAATGGCATTAATGAAGACAATTATTGTACTGAAGATGAACTAACAGAATACCTTGAAACTACTTTTGTAAAAGGAATTATTCCATTTACACCATTTTATATTCTAACAGCTCTAGCTGCTAAAACGGACTTTGTACCTTTAAATGGTGATATTACTTCAAAAGGCCATTGTTATCAAGCGTTAATCTATATTTCCTTTCGAAAATCAAATATCCCTGAGTCAGAAATAGGTGCGTTTCTGAATATCTTAAGTAATATTTCATTTACTTTTTATCAAAACGCCATATCTTCCTTCAACGAAGATGCATTGTATGGTTTCTTAGAAAGTTATGCAGAAAAGTATAATTTACCTTTTGATAATAAGTATTTTATTAAACTAATATCGCGTTCTACTATTTTTTATAAGAACTCAATAGGTCAATACACTTTTTGTGCTCCATATTTTTATCATTATTTTGTTGCAAAATATATAGCAGATCGACTTTCGAATAAAGATATGCAAAAATATATTGAAGAAATATATAGTAATCTAGATATTCAAATGAATGCATATATTGGTATATTTCTAATTCATCATTCAAAAGATGTTAGACTAATAGAAGAAGTTTTAGTAAATACAATGATTTTATATGATAAATATGAAGAAATTAGTCTTACAAGAGATGAAATACAGCATATTGATGATTATGCAAATAAATTAAATAATGAAGTAATTGAAAAATATGATAAATCGCGAGAAGCTAGAATGAACTTACTTTCATATAAAGACTCTCAAAATGGGGATGAAAATGAAGATATTAATGAATATTCTAATGAAATAAATGAATCTAAAGAAATAAATGCCGAACTTTTAAACTTAAAGAAAGCTATAAGAACTGTTGAAGTTATGGGGCATATCTTAAAAAATCACAGTGGAGAACTTGAGAAAAAACATCTTAAAGAATGCTATATAAATGCAATAAATGCATACAGAAGAATGTGCAATAAATTCATTACTGAATTTAAAGAATATGAAAAAGATTTTGTGGATTTTGTGGTTAATCGTATAGAAAGTATGGAAAAGAACTCATTTACGAGAGAAGATATTTTTAAATACGCACAAAGATTTTTTTCATTTTTTAATCTATCAATAATCTATGCGACAATAAAAAGAACTGCTGATTCTGTTGGTTCTAAAGGCATGATGAAAATAATTAAAGAAGTTTCAGAGGATATTCAAAATCCATTTACTTACTGTATTTATTTGCAATGTGAAATGTGGTACAATAAGACTGTCCCAGTTGAAGATGCCAAGAAACATTACAAGGATTTTCCTATTTCTGTTCAACATATAATTCAGAGGTTTTTAAAAGAATTTACTGATCTACATCATGTAAAATATAAAGAGAAACAGCAGATTGCGGCTTCCTTCAATATGAAATTAAGTTCGCTTGAATATGATTACAAAAAATGACATCTAACACCCGCTTCAACCTGACAATACGGGCAAGCCGTGTTGCAGGTTAAGCGGTAGTTAGTTTGACAAGATTTAATACAATAAGGAATACGCAATTGAGCAAAATTATCATTGCTTTACTGCAATTACTGCCGGGGAAATCTCCTGTTGAAAACATGCATATCGGTATAGCAGCTTGTCGCAAGGCAAAAAATATGGGGGCAGATATAGCATTATTTCCTGAAATGTGGAGTATTGGTTACGAAATCCCTAAATCTGTCAATGAATTAAAGAGTAAAGCAATTAGTAAAAATGATGCATTTATACATTCATTCTCGGATTTAGCAAAAGAATTGCAAATGGCTATCGGTATAACATTTCTTGAAAAGTATGAGCCATTACCAAGAAACAGTATATGTCTGTTTGATAGATTTGGAAAAGAACTATATACCTATGCAAAAGTACATACATGTATTTTTGGAGATGAAAAAAATTTAATGCCCGGTAATGATTTTTATGTATCTGAATTAGACACAGAGCACGGTTGTGTAAAAATAGGTTCAATGATTTGTTATGATAGAGAATTTCCTGAGAGTGCACGAATACTCATGCTCAAAGGTGCAGAAATACTACTTGTACCGAATGCATGTCCAATGGAAATTAATAGGATTTCACAATTAAGAGCAAGAGCATTTGAAAATATGGTTGGCATTGCAACTGTTAATTATCCAAAAGGAAAACCCGATTGTAATGGTCATTCTACAGCATTTGACGGTATTGCCTATAAAATTGATGAACCATATTCACGAGATACATTAATAATAGAAGCCGGAGAGGAAGAAGGAATATATATCGCAACTTTTAATATAGAGGAATTAAGAAAGTATAGAAGTAGAGAAGTTCATGGTAACGCATACCGGCAGCCGACAAAATATGAGATTTTATTATCGGAAGAGAAACAAGAGCCGTTTATCCGTAAAGATTATAGAAAATCAGCAAACTAACACCCGCTTCAACGCTGACATTTGTTTTGTCACGAAAGTTGCTTGACGGTCGCCTATGGCTCCCTTTTTATGCAACTTTCGCGCCAACTTTGCTGCCGCTATGCGCGTCAGCAAAGGCACAAATGCAGGTCAAGCGAATGTTAGACGGATGCCTTCGGCACTGTTTGAGCTGTATTTTTGGAGATGAAAAAATGCCACAGATGAATAAAGGCGGAAAATTTATATTTGGAAAATCAATTATAAAATATGCTGGATGTATTCAACTTCCGCCGCAGGCAATCGAAGAATATGATATGTGTTCCGAAGGAAAAGTATATTTATGTACAGGGAGCAAAAGCACTGGCGGTTTTTGCGTAACGAGAAAGGGGCTTTTAAAGCTTTCAAAACCTGCATATATTCTTACCGATATTCCTCAGCTGGATAATTATTCTTCTGAAAATGGTGAGTTCATAGCATATAAAGGTCGTTATTATTGTTGGACAAACATTTCAAAAGAAGGACAGCTGGTTTTATCAAAGAATATGATGAATTTCTTGAAAATAAAATCGAAAATGCAACTTCTTTCGATAAGAAGCAGTGATATTGCGTTTACGATGGGGGTAAAAGGTCCTCTGCTGGAAAAAGCTGAACGATATGAGGGCGAAATTCCTTTGTATTAGTATGTGCGGTTAAGTACTTGACATTTGATAAGTATTTTAAGATACTTGTTTCGTAAAATATTACGAATATTAGAGGTTAGTATGATCGCTATAAAACCTGTTTCTGATTTGCGTAATTATAATGAAGTTTTGCAGGATGTTGCTGATGAATCGCCGGTCTTTCTTACTAAAAATGGCAGGGGGTGTTATGCGGTAATTTCCATAAGAGATTACGAAAAATTGACGGCTACGAAAACTCTTTTTTCTGAATTGAAGAAAGGTGAAGAATCTGCTTTGCAAAACGGATGGCTGGATCCAACTGAAGTCAGAAAAATGGCAGGACTTTGATGTTTGAGATGAAGATTGCTCCGCAAGCGGCAGCAGATTTACTTGAAATCAAAGATTATATAGAGAATGAACTTCAAAATCCCATTGCTGCACATAATACCATTTCAAAGATTATAGAAACTTATGAAAATTTGACGGCTTTCCCAAATGTAGGGATTCCTGTGGAAAAATATGTTTCATTTCCTACGGATTATAAATTCGTGCTTGCAAATAATTATTCAATATTTTATAGAATTGAAAACGAAGCTATAAGAATTGTAAGAATTTTGTATTCAAGAAGAGATTTTGTTCGTGTTTTGTTTGGAGAAGAAAAAAGAACGAATAGCGTCTAACACCCGCTTCAACCTGACATTGCGGACAAGCCGCAAATGCAGGTTAAGCGAATGTTATGTGGACACCGCACTGGGGCACTGGGAAGGATAAAATGTTAGAAATAGGTTCTGTTGTAAGATTAAAAAGTAGTAAAAATCCAATGACGATTACAGGTATTCAAATACTTAGTTCTTCTAAATTAGCATATTGTAGATATTTTGATCAACAAGGCATTGAACAAAAAACAAATGTAAATATTGATGCTTTAGAAGAAATTCCTCCTAAGGTACTTAAACGTTTACAAAAAGAAAAAAATATATCAGGCTTAAAAAATTTGATTAAAAATTCTCCAATTATTATCTATTGTAGTATTGCAATTATATGTTATCTTTCCGGGTTTAAGACTCCTTCTGTAATATATGAACATACAAATCAAGAAGTAATAACAAAAGGATCTTATATTACAATGGACGATTTTGCTAATAAAATAAATAATAATTATGTTTTATTAAATGATTACAATCAAATCATAGAAGAGAATAATAAACTAAAAGAACATATAATAAATAATCAAAATCGAGAAATAAATAAAATACTCGAAAAAATTTCTTTATTAGAAAATAAACGAAATCTTTCAAAGAATAAATTAAAAGAAATTCGTATGAATTCAAGACCTTTGACTTCATCTTCAGAAGGTCCTAAAGAAGTTTCAGAGGAAGAAAATGAATTATTGAAAGAAATTAAGAATATTGATTCTGAAATTCTTTTACTATATAAAAAATTATAATTTCACATAACACTGTTTTCAAAGCCGACAACGCAGACAAGCTGCGTTGCGGTTTAAAACAATGTTAGATGGACTCGTGCTACTGCACGAGCTGAATTTTTCAGGTATAAATCTAGATTTAATATTAAAAAAAGGTATAATAGAAGTATGAAACCTAAAGAAATAATAACAGAAATCAATAAAATAGAAATAGATATTGTTGATTTTATAAGTAGTTACAGAAGTGAACGACTTGACAGTAATTACAATGATTGGAATTATAAAGATGTCATTGCGCATCTTTTTGAATGGATTATGTTTTCAAAAAATAAACTAAACGCTATTGTACATAACCAAGATTTTCAAGAAATAAGTAATATCGATATATTCAATAAACAAAATTATATAAAAAATAAGAATAGGCATATTATAGAATTACAGAAGAAACTAATCTTTGAACTGAATGAATATAAAAATATTGTGCTGTTGTATACAGAAACGGATTTACAAAGAAAAGATTTGCCAACAGGTTTTTCATTTGAATTATGGCGGTATATGGTAATGGATACTATTATACACCCTGTAATGCATTTATTATATTATTTAATTAAAACAAAAAACTATAAGTTATTTTTCAAATTGTGTAAAAAATATAATGACATATTTTATTGTTATGCAAAAGGAAATCTTGAGGTGTATTCTTTTTATGAATATATTGAAGATAGTAAGAAATTTATTGAGAATATAAAAGAATTAGGCGAGCAGTATAAAAATGATGATATGATACATGCAGTTTTAAAAGCCAATAAAATAGATGGAAACATCTAACACCCGCTTCAACCTGACATTTGTTTTGTCACGAAAGTTGCTTGGGCGGTCGCTGCTGTTGCAGCTCCTTTTTTACGCAACTTTCGCGCCAACTTTGCCTCGCTATACGCTTCGGCAAAGGCACAAATGCAGGTCAAGCGAATGTTATGGTGACAGGCCGTTGGCCTGCTATGGAGGGAAAAATGGAATATACGATTAAAGGGCGACTTTCTTTTACAGATTATAAAGACTTTCTGTTAGCTTCGTTAATTTATAAAAAACATAGATTGATCATTTTAATTTTATGTTTTGCATTAATAATTTTTAATTGTGTATCAACAGCATTAAAAGCTCCAAATATGTTAACAGCAATTATAGAATTCTTTCCTTTTATAGTCCTTATATTGATTTATTTCATAATTTACAAAGTATTTACAAAATGTTCATATAAAACAGATTCTGTGATACAAAAAGAAATGTCTTATACTTTTTCAGAAGAAGGTATTTATTGGGCAACAGATCGAGGATCATATAATTATAAGATTGAAGATTTCAGAAGCTACTTTTTCTCAAAAAAAGTCATTGCAATTTACATATCAAATCGTAAAGCTATTGTAATTCCTAGACATTTTTTTGAATCAAAAGAACAAGAGGAAAAAATAGAAAAGCTTATAAAAGAAAAATACATGATTGAAAATAAAAAGTAATTGGTGAATATTTTTTAATCGAATTCAAGCTCAATGAAATTATGAAATAGAACTTTCGAACTTGAACGAAGAAGCGGCTGTAGAAGGAAAAATATATTTCAGAAAGTAAGCTGAGCTTGCTTTCTGAAATGAAATTGGACTTTAGAGTAAAATCGCGGTAGAACGGGGCTTTACGCCGCTTGAAAAAAGTATAATAATAGAAGCGTGCGCTTCAAAATAGTACAGAATATTTCTTAAAGAAAAAAGGAATTGAGAAATCTAATCCTGTAAAAGAAATAGTTTTGCCATAACACCCGCTTCAACCTGACATTGCGGACGAGCCGCAAATGCAGGTTAAGCGAATGTTAGACGGATGCCTTACGGCACAAGGATAAAAAAATGAATATAAAGGAAGAAGCAATACTACATTCTTTGCATATAATATCAATTGATAAAAGTAAAAAGCCTGAAAGTTTTGGTTGTGGTTGTTTAGTTCTTTTTAGAAATTTTTATTTTGTTCTCACAGTTGCACATATTCAAAAAACTAAAGAAAGTAAATTAGTTTTAATTTTACATAATTTACCAGAGTTAAATCAAATTCCAAATTGGTACATAATAAATCCCATGAAATTCAAATCATATAGAACAAAATATCCAGTTTGGTTTGGAAAGATAATAATTAAACTATTCAATAAATTAGGCTTAAGTAAAAAAATTGATCCTTTGTCAAAAGTAATGAAATATATGGGAGGGGTTGATTTTGCTTTAAGTGCTGTATATTTACCATATGATCCAGTATTAAGTTTACCTATCAATTCTCAATATGTCGGACTTCCATATAAATACTTTGACTATCAAAATGTAAAAGAACCTACTATTAAAGAGAATTATTCTTTTTATGGACTTATTGAATTAGGAACTAGAAAAGATAATTATAGATGTAAGGAATTGTATATAAATAATATGAAATATATAGAAACAAAAGGGTATTATCATAAATTTTCTATTGATCAAGATAATAAAATTTTAAAAGGTTGCAGTGGTTCTCCTATTTTGGACTCAAATGGAAACCTTGTATCACTTGTTGTAAAAAGAGATAAAATTAAAAAAAATATTATATATGGAATTGATTTAAAAAAAATTACAATTGCTTTACATATTGAAGTAAACAATATAACAGGAGAAGAGATATATGAATAAAGAAAAAGACTTTTTTGATACTGAAAATGACGCAAAATATGATGAAAGTACTTCATTATCAGTGGAATTAACAGAAAAAACCGAAAAAGAAATTAAAATAAAATCTGAAAATCATGAATTTATTTTATCACTAATATATTCAATTGGAGGTTCGTTGTGTATTATTATTGGAATAATAATCTTTTTTTTTAAAGATTCAACTATAGAAAATCCTGTTATTTCATTTTCAATATTCAAAATATCAGCAACACAATTATATATAAGTATTATATTTACAATAATTGGACTTATTATTTTGTTCATGGGAAGATACAAATATAAAGTAAAAAAATAAAAACGTCTAACACCCGCTTCAACCTGACATTTGTTTTGTCACGAAAGTTGCTAGGCGGTCGCCTACGGCTCCCTTTTTATGCAACTTTCGTGCCAACTTTGCCGCTGCTATGCGCATCGGCAAAGACACAAATGCAGGTTAAGCGAATGTTAGATGGACATGCTCACGCATGCTGAGATGAAAGGTTGGAAAATGGAAGAAATAGATTGTTTTTCAAAAGAAGAGGGTAATAATTTTAATATTTTTAAATTTATATTAAATCTAAATTTTAATATTGAGTCAATGGATATTAATAAATATTCATTGTTTGTGCATGAATATACACATTATTTGCAAAGTATATGTACAGTGAGTGGAATTTCTTTACTGTTTAAGTATTTTTCTTTTGTAAAAAATATTTATGCAAACTTAAATTTAAAAATCTGTAATAACAATGAATATGATATAGGTTATTTGTCTTCTTATATCGAACAATATAATGATTTAATGTACCTATACAATTACAATTTGGACAGAGAAAATCTAGGGCATAGATCAGACTATTTCTTATTGTGCGAAAAAATTCAACATAAAATTTATAAAAAAGAAGTAACAGAATATTTCATAGTCATAAAAGAAAAACAATATCATGTTTCATATAAATGCTTAAGAGAAACAATGGCGATGATGACATTTTTTATAGCAAGAAACTATAAAAAGGAAGATGCTCTTAAATATCTACAAACTTCAAATGTTCTCCCAGTTTATAAAGTATTATTTCTATACTTTAACAAAAACTTTCCTTACATTGATGATTTAATTAGATTTACGTATTTTTTTACCGAAACAGCTTTACAATCAGATTATCCAGGAAAAATTTTAAATTTATTATTTAAAAGCCTAAAATCCTGTTCGAAAACATCAATATTATGTACGGAAACATTTTTTCAAATATTTCATAGAGAAAATCCTTATGTCTTATCAGCACTGTCTTCTCTTATAGAGAAACTAAAGAAAGATATTCAAAGTCTTAATTCTTTAGGAAAAAATAATGAGTATTTTGTTTTTGTTAAAAATTATTTGCAACGATGTATAACAGGATTGAATGAATATATAAACAAAAGAACTTTTTTTTGTTATTTTCAAGACATTAATAAATTAAAACTATTAGCAAATGTAATATTATCTCCAGTAATCATTCAAACGTTTCAAGGTAATACAAAAGTTTCCACTTTGGACGATCAAACAAACTCATATGCATTAGCACTAATTTTTGGTGTAGCTGTATTATTAGACGCATATATAAAACAAGATTTTACTCCAATGAATGAAAAATGTATTTTTATCGAAAAGATTCCAGTTTGTAAATTTTTGCAAGATGGTTTAGCTGATGTAAAAGTATGTAATAGAAAGCCATTTAATATAAAACCATTTAAAACTGGAAATTGTATTTTTTACAATGCCAGTCTAATATTAGGTATGCTTCCTGATGAAGAGATTATAAAATATAAAGATAAAAATATTTCTTTTATAAAAACTACATAAACATCTAACACCCGTTTCAACCTGACATTTGTTTTGTCACGAAAGTTGCTGGAGGCGGTCACTGCTGACGCAGCTCCCTTTTGATGCAACTTTCGCGCCAACTTTGCCGCTGCTATGCGCATCGGCAAAGCTACAAATGCAGGTTAAGCGGTAGTTAGACGGACGCACTGTGTGCGCGAAAAAGGAACAAAAATATGTTTATTTATCCAGAAATAATTAGTAAGTATATTGCCACTTGCTCTACTGATACATGTATATGTGGGTCAGGGAAGCTGTTTAAAGATTGTTGCAAAATCATGTATAGCAAGCAAGAATACAATCCGAAACAATTAATGCATGAAAGCATTAAACAATTTGGTTCAAAAAAAATATGTATGTTTAATCAATATGATAAAAATTGTTCGGGAGATATTATAAAAGCACATAGTATTTCACAAAAATATTTATCATATATTTCTAATGAAGGACATGTCTTATCATTCATGAAAAATATTAATGCATCAACGATAGATGAAACTTTTGATATTGGTAGTTTACCTGATCCTCAAAAAATAGGAATAAATGATGTGTCAATATTTACTGGATTATGTAAGCATCATGACAATATATTATTTAGTTCATTTGAAAAAAATGAATTTGTATATTCAAATGAACAATTGCTTGATATCCATCTTAGGACAATTTTAAAGGAAAAGTATGCAAAAGAGTCCGCATTACGTGGGATTAATGCCGTAAAGAATAAACGACCTAAAAATAATAACTCAGAAACAATTGCAGGGCTTCACTTTGCAAACTATGCTATAGGCAATCAGCTTGTGCAGAAAGACCTACAACGAGAACTAGATCTTGCTGTAGATTATAAGTTTAATAATAAGATTGTAAACTCATTAATAATTGAAATTAATGGGAGCCCTTGTGTTCTTAATTCGAGTATTGTTAACCCAGCAGTTAATCTCAAAGGTGAGTTAATTCAAGATTATAATGATATAAATTTATTTGTTCGTAGTTTCAGTTTTAATGTAATCCCAGTAGATAAAAATAAATATTACTATGTATTTATATGGATTAAAGCAGATGTTATAGATAATTATTTTAAGATGATGCTAGATATGTATTCAGAGAATAGATTAGTATCTTTATTGATCCAGTTTTCGTTTTTATTTTCTGAAAATTCTGCGATTAATCCTCTATGGTGGAAGAATCTCTCGCTAATAAAGCAATCTAGACTTAAAAAACTTTTTTGGGACGAAATTACTAGTATAATAACTCCGTCGCAATTCTATTCTAAGCTTCGTACAAATATAGATTTTAATGAAGCAAAATTGGGAGAAATTCGTCTAACACCCGCTTCAACCTGACATTGCGGACGAGCCGCAAATGCAGGTTAAGCGGATGTTATATGGACGCCCGCACTGGGGCGCTTTTGGAGAATAAAAAATGCAAAAAGATAATGATACAAATAAATATCTTCCATCATATTTATATACAGAAAAACAATTAGATAAAATTGAAAGTTTTATTGAAAAAAACTATGGAGTCTATGACGAAGTATGCCATGAAATAGTTTCTCCAGATGTACACCTTGATATAGTAATAGTCCCTCCGACTGATGAACAACCATATTATAAGCTGATTACAATGGGAGCAGGAGCATATAAAATGAATGTTCCAAATGAACTTAAAAAACATAAACTTGAACGTGCAGAATATATAATCTTTCTTCCAAAAGAATGGGATATAAAATCTGATAAAGAGAAATATTATTGGCCAATTAGACAATTGAAATCTATAGCCCGTCTGCCAATTTTCAGTAATTCTTGGCTTGCATTTGGACATACTGTTACAGCAAATGAAGAGTCAAGTCCAGTAGCGGAAAACACAAAATTTAACAGTTTTTTGCTTCTTAATTCTATTGGAAAAAACAATCAAGTTGTAGAACCGTTAAAACTCAATTTATTCGAAAAAGTAAATTTTTATCAGCTCTATCCTCTGTATCAAGAAGAACTTGAATATAAATTGGAACATTCCGTGGAGGATTTATTCAATAAAATTGCAGAAGAAGATTTAGATTTTATTGTAAATATAAATAGGAAAAATTATGGAAAATAATTTATGTATTTCATTAGTAAGTCAAATTTGCTGAAAAAACTAATTGAGTGTTTGAGCATAAAAAGAAGTTGATTTATGAAAACAAAAAGTCGGGATTTTATATTTTATCTTTGTTTCAACATAATAAATTCTATATCTATTTTTATATTGCTTCTGTTTTTCTATGCAGAAACAGAGAGTATTCTAAGTAAAATAAAAATAGCAAGTTCTTTTTGTCTTGTTCACATTGTAATGGTTCTAGTTCTCTTGTTTATGATTTATGTCGGTATGAATTTTCAGTTTGAGGCATTCACTTATATATTCATTTTTGTTTCAATTATAATAAGCGTTGCTTCGTTAAAAGAATTGAGCAAAAACTGCATTCAGTTTTGTATCGGAATGAGCCTGTTAAATTTAGGAATATATTCTAGATTTGCTTTATGGAAATACGATATATTAAAATTAGATAATAAGGAAAACACATAACATGCGCTTCAAATCGGATGTCGGGTCTGCACCCGCCACCGTTTAAGCGCGTAGTTATGTGCATAGCGCAGAACGCTGAATATTTATAAAAATAGGAGTATAATAATGAGACAATATGTAATTGCATCAATAATGATTATTGTTGGCTTATTATCCATGTTTCTTAAAGGAAAAATTCCTGAATTAAGTCTATGGAACCAATTTTTGGGAGATCTATCAAGTGCTGTTTTAGTTAGTGGACTTCTTTCCCTTTTATTTAAAATCTTTCAAGATAAAGAAAATCAATCTACATTGAAAAGATTAATGCGTATTCATGACAGTGTTGATGAACTTGGTTTGGAAGCAATCGAAAGTGATGTACAATCATTTTCATTTATAAATTTGATTGAAGATTCAAATGAGTTATCAATTATTATGAATGATGGGCAACGTTGGGTTGGAAATCATTCGGTATCTTTAACCAATAGATTTAACCAAAAAACTACTACTCTATTTTTTACAGTTGATCCAGATTCATGTTTTGTTGATGTATTAGCGAATAAAACGGCGATAAAAACTGAGCAATTAAAAGAAAAGATTAGAGATTCATGGACACGTTTGGAACAAGCGTATAATAATTCTGAAAAAAACGGAATCTTAAAAATTTATAGACTAAAAAATTATCCTACAAAATCGATTTTTTGTAGTGAGAAAAAACTTGTAGAAACCCCATATCAAATATCATCTGGGAGAGTAAAAATACCATTGTACATTTATAAGAAAGTTTCAAGAAAAGATTCGCCGTACTATTTTGTAAAAAACGATATTGATGAGTTAATAAAAGAATCAAAACTTGAAAAAGAATTTAAAAACACATAACACCATTTTCAAAGCCGACAACACCTATGGTGTTGCGGTTTAAAACAATGTTAGAACGACGTCTTTGATACGAGGAAATATGAAAAGACTCATTGCTTCGATAGTTATCATTGCAAGTATTATTTTATTGTCGAGTTTTATTGGCTATTTAAAAAGTGGATACACACTTTTTAATGGAGTCTATAACAGTGATATTCTTGGTTCATATTCAACTTTTATCGGTTCAATACTTGGACCATTAACTTCAATAGTTGCTTCTGTTCTATTTTTCTATTCATTAAAAGAACAACAAAAATCGATTAATTTGCAGACTAAAGAATTACTAGAGATTCAAGAGTCTAATAATATAAACAATGATAATGAAAACTTTATGCTACTTTTAAGAGAGTTAAAGGAAATAAATAATTCATTAGATATTATTATTCAATATAATCATGAAACTACGTCCGCTAAAGGTTATACAAAGTTAGATGTTATAAAACAATTAAAAATATATCAATTAAATCCAAGTTTGTCGTTAAAATGTGATAGTAATAAAGGGGATGAAAAGCCTAATCAAAAAGAATATTTATTTTGTAAAGAAAATGATACCATTGTTTATGAAGGAAATTTTTGTAGAGTCCTTAAACGACCAAAAAATGAAATCGATTATTTTCAAGAACTAGAACGTAGAATTTGGATACTGACAAATTCGTTAATTGAGGGTATTAACAATAGTAAAAATAAGGAAATACAAAAAAAGGTTCTTGTAAGTAATTTGAATTTTACATATTTAGATGTTATTTTGGGTATTTTTAATCAAAGAAATACACACCCGGACGATAAAATCATTTTTGAAATGATTGAGTTAATTGAGTAAGAGCGTTCTAACACCCGCTTCAACCTGACATTGCGGACAAGTCGCAAATGCAGCTTAACTGCATGTTAGACCGATGCCTTACGGCACAATAAACTGTAACTTTAAAAAAGAGGATTTATTTTTATAAATTAAAGCTTAAAACTAAAATTAGTAACTTAGTTTTTTTGAATGAACGTATGTTTTATATAATGGCTGCTCGTGCACGGAAAGATAAAACTTCGATCCAGGGACTCTTAAAACGGCTAAGAAAATCAACAAACTGTAGGTCATTCGGGTTCTTTTGGTGGCTGTATAAAGTTAAGCTAAAAAATCAAACGCTAATTTTTGTATTTTAATATTAGTTTCTTCTTGACAAATACTTCTGTTTGGCATTAGCATGGATATATGATAAGAAGTTTTGATGATATAGAAACAGCATCAATATGCAAAGGTAATAAAAGTAAAAAGTTACCGATGACTATTCAAAATGTTGCAAGAAGAAAACTTCGAATGATTGAAGCTGCAAAAGTTGTAGAAGATTTAAGGATCCCTCCAGGTAATCGTTTAGAAAAACTTGCTGGGAATTTAGACGGATTTTATTCAATCAGAATAAATGATCAACGGAGAATTATCTTTAAGTTTGAAAATGGAGGTGCAGAAAATGTTAGAATCACAAATTATCACTAATGAAAAATTACCCAATGTTCATCCTGGAAAAATTCTTAAAGAAGATTTCTTAGATGCAATGAACATTTCTGCATATCGTCTGGCAAAAGAAATCAATGTTCCTGAAACAAGAATCTCCGAAATAATTCACGGAAAGCGTTCAATTACTGCGGATACCGCTATCAGATTTTCAAAATTCTTTGGAACGACAGCAGAATTCTGGCTCAATCTTCAGAATCTGTATGATTTAGAAGAAGAAAACAATAATCACTCCCGAGAATTTGAAACAATAAAAATGTACGCCTATGCCTAAGTTGTCTAACACCCGCTTCAACCTGACATTGAGGACAAGCCGCAATGCAGGTTAAACGCCAGTTATAGCGACAGGCCACCGGTCTGCTGGGAAGAATAAAAAATTATGCTAAAAAAAATTATAAATGCCTTTAGTAAAAATTACTTCGATATTTATATCGGAAAAATATATGAAGATCTTCCCGGTATTACCGCAAATTATTATTTTACAAATTCAATAAAGAAAATACCAAATAAAGATTTTATTGGCTTGCCGAATAGTACATTCAGATTACTGATGTTTACAGTCCGCTTATTAAAAGAAAATAAAGAAACGGAAGTAAGAATATTTGATGGAGAATATGTATTAATTCTTTGCAAAAAAGGTAATAAAATTTATGTTTATTATCAATGGAAGTATTGTATGAATAAAATCAATGAGAATTTTGTAGAATGGAAAAACAGATCTACGAAAAAGAAACTGTTTTACAAAGGGAAGTATTTAGATTTTATAAAAATAATATACAACATTTCATTGAGATTACAGAAAAAATTTGAAAAATATGGTATATGTTCAGATGCAGAATCGGAATTGTATCAACAAATTCCTGTTCTGGAAAAGCATATAAAAGAAACAGAGAAATCTTTCAAAGATTAACAAAGATATTTCAGAAAGCAAGTCAAACTTATTTTTTAATATGTTATTATCCGAGTATGATTTTAAATCAACATTCCCATCGGAAGGGTTCTTAGATGTTACAGAAACAGCGGAAAATTTTAATACAAAAGAATTTGATGAATATGTAAATAATAATCTAATTGATGAATTAGGAAAAATGCATATTCGCTATATATATGATGCAAAAGACGGAAGCTATCGACATATAGTTTTTACTACAGATTTGAAAAATATATATTTTGTGGTGGTAATAGATTTAATAAAGAAAAAAATATTCGGACATCATGTATTGGATTTAAATAAAGAATATGGACTTTCTGAAAAAGAACAGGAATATTAATTTACCAAGTCAAGTTTGCCGAATTAATAAAATTGAACTTTACTATTTGAACGAAGATATGAAAGATTTTAAGATAGATGTGAACGATATCTGTTGGTTAGATGGAAAAAGTAAAAATAAATGGGACTTATGTGCTCATGGACATGTTACGGTCAAAATAGGTTCATATTCAGATGAGTATTTTGGAGGTTGCGTGAGCGCAACGGCTTTATACCTCTTAAAAACACTTGCACGCGATCATATTTTAGGGACGGAAATACAGATAGTTCCTTGTTGCGGTTTTGGTATGTGTTCAGAAGAACCTGATGGATTTGGTGAAATCTGTAAAATTATAGGTTGTCCCGATGGATTAGATTGGACGGTAAAGCATGATGGTAATTTTATCCGTTTAATTTCAAAGAATGATATAACAGTTTCCGTTCCTTTTGCTCAATATAAAACGGAGGTGTTTGCATTTTCGGATAAAGTTAAACAATTTTATGATTCCGGCTTGCCTCGCAATATTTCGGATTGTGCCAAACACGATATAGCAGGCTTTAAGGCATTTTGCGATGAATGGAAAATGCATTATGAAAAATGGGGTTATAGATTTGGAAACGACATTCGGATTTATCGAAGTAAAATCAAAATGTTTATAAATGATATAATAAAAAAAATCACATAACGGCGCCCTAAAAGCCCCCTCACCTGCAATTTTCCCCGTGATTACACAAAGCGCGTTTTGTGCTATACTCGCATCATGTCGTTACGAAAAACAAAGATCGTCTGTTCGATAGGACCCGCAAGCAATAACGATGACATTGCGGCAAAGATGATACGCGCGGGTATGGATATCGCGCGCTTTAACTTTTCACACGGTACGCACGAAAGCCAAAAAGAGATGATGGAGCGTATCCGGCGTCTGTCGCGCGAAATCGGAAAACCGGTTGCGCTTATGATGGATTCCAAGGGTCCTGAAATCAGGACGGGTATCGTGCCGGACAATAAAACGATTAGGGTAAACAAGGGAGAGCGCGTCATCGTCACTGCCGACGACAGTCCCGTTACGGCGGCAAACGGAAAGGATGCAGCACATATTTCCCTTTCATGGCGCGATTTGCCGAAGCGTATTCAAAGCGGGCATAAAATCCTCATCGCGGACGGCCTTCTCGAATTGGATGTCGAATCGTCGGACGGAACACAGGTCGTGTGCACGGCGGCGAATACGGCGACTATCGGCAGCAAAAAAAACGTCAACCTCATCGGTCTGCACGCGGGGCTTCCGATTATGAGCGAACAGGATAAGGCCGATATCGCGTTTTCCGCAGAGATGAACTGCGACTTTATCGCGGCAAGCTTTACGAGCTTTGCGAGCGAAGTGCATGAAATACGGCGATATATCGAATCGATCGGTTCGAATATGAAAATCATCGCCAAAATCGAAAACGAAGAAGGGCTCGACAATATCGCCGAAATAGCTCAAGCGGCCGACGGCATTATGGTTGCGAGGGGCGATATGGGCGTGCAGCTTCCGATAGAGCGCATTCCGCTTGCGCAAAAGCACATTATCGAAGAGTGCCGCAGGGCGGGAAAGCCGGTCATCACAGCGACGCAAATGCTCGACTCGATGATCGTCAATCCTCGTCCGACGAGAGCGGAACTCACCGACGTCGCAAACGCCATTTTCGACGGCACCGATGCGGTTATGCTTTCGGGTGAAACGGCAAACGGCGCCTACCCCGCCGAAGCGGTCGAAACGATGGCACGCATCGCGCAAACGGTCGAAGACAGTGAAGAATACTGCAAGCGCATCAAAGCCGCTCCTCCGCTCCCTGAAGGAGATGTAACGATCGGCAGGATCATGGCGCAGATGGCGTACGAAACGGCGGATAAAACCAAAGCGCTCGTCATCATCGTCCCGACGATGAGCGGCAATACCGCGCGCATGATAAGCACTTTCCGCCCCGAACAGGCCATCCTCGCCGTCACTCCGAACGAACAAGTGCAGCGGCAAATGCTCATCGACTGGGGTGTTTTTCCGCTCGTTTCGAAAATGGCCGACGACAGCGAAGATATGGTACAAAACGCGGTAAAGCTCGCCCTCGACAACGGCTTTGTCCGCCAAAGCGACAGGATCATTTTATGTGCAGGCATCCCGCTCGTAAGTCCGATCCCCGTAAACACGATCCGAGTTCTCCTCGTAGGAAACGTACTGGCGCGCGGCCGCTCGGGAGGCACGGCATCCGATGTATCCCGAGTTTCCGGAAGAATCGTAAAAGCCTCTTCGCCCGAAGATGCCGTTTCGATGCTCCGCCGCAAAACGGGCGAAATCCTCGTCTGCCCTTCCCTCGATGAAAGCTGGATTCCGATCCTCCGCCTCGTCGACGGCGTCATTTCGGAAAGCACGAATGAAATCCCCGCCGACACGATGAAAATGATAAACACGAATATCGTTTGGCTGAACGAAGCGGGAAAAGACGCCGGTACGATCGAAAACGGACTGACCGTGACGATCGACGGAAAGGATTTGCTCGTGTATGAAGGAAAGATGTAGAGGACGAAGCGAAGCGGAAGAACCGGCTTTTCAGGGTTCCGCTTCCGCTTCATTCTCCGCAAACTTCATCC
This sequence comes from Treponema socranskii subsp. paredis ATCC 35535, assembly GCA_000413015.1. Classification (GTDB taxonomy): domain Bacteria; phylum Spirochaetota; class Spirochaetia; order Treponematales; family Treponemataceae; genus Treponema_D; species Treponema_D paredis. The sequence continues at coordinate 189,793 of KE332515.1, read as the reverse complement.
TTTGCGGAGAACGGCTTCGCCGCCCTTACAATCCGGCGTAGGCTTTATTTTGAAAACAGCCCCTACTCTTTCCACGGAAATATCAGCGATTTGAACGAACGCGGGCCGAGAGTCTCTTTATCGTTTTGCAAAAGTTCGTCCCACGGAATGTATCGCTTTTCTTTCACCGTCTTCAACTCCGGATGCGCTTCATAATAATCGTATTTATACAAACGCAGGCGAAGCGCGTTCACTTGCGAAAGAGTGATACCCGAAAGGGACGGCAAAAGACCGAAAAAAAAGACGCTCAGTACCGCAAGAAAAAAATCATACAGCGCCGTAAACAGAGAAAACGGAACATTGTCAAAAAATATGAGAAAGCATTTTTTCAGACATTTTTTAAAATCGTTGTGCATGAGAGAGCGGATCGCAACGAACCATTGAAGAGAAAGCAGCGTAAAGACGACGAGCCACACGAACATCGCGCCGATAAATATTGCAATGAGCGTTTTTTGCGCAAAATAAAAAGGAATGCACACATATGATGCGGCTCCTACGACGCCGAGTAGAAGACCGAGCCGGATTCCGTCGGCAATGCACGAAGGGATCGCCCTAAAAAAATCCGCAATGCGCGCGCTTCCGAAATTTGCCGCAGAAGAAGCGACTTCTCCCGATGCGAGTGCGAGTATGGATATAACGATGCCTGAAACGAGAATGAGAGCTATGACGACAGGCACGCTTTGCTGCAGCGCATAGATGAGCGACAAAAGCCCCAAAGAGGCGGCCATGACGACGAGGTTTATAACGATGAGCGTAAGCATATTATCCCAGCCGTCGTAAAAATTTTTTTTGATAAAGAAAAGATACATACGGCATTGTACAGCTATTTGATTCGGAGCGCAACAAGGTGTATACTTTTATTATGCAAACGGATATACGGCAGAGCATGTCGCTCGTATCGCGCATACATTCGGCGGCGGCTGATTTTCTCATAAAGCGTCTCGCGGAAAAGGGCTTACCGGACTTCGCGTCTTCTCACGGTTTTATTTTATTCCAGCTCGCGGCAAAAGACGCGCTTACAATGAAAGAGCTTGCGGAAAAAATCAACCGCGACAAATCGACTGCGACCGTTTTGGTACGAAAGCTCGAACGCGACGGATTTGTAAAAACCGCACCCGCACCCGGAGATGCGCGAAGCAAACTCGTGTCGCTTACCCGCAAAGGAAAACGATACAATGATGTGACGGCTGAACTTGCAAACGATCTGCTTAAAATATTCTACAAAGGATTTTCCGAAACCGAAAAGAAAAACGCTTTTACTTACCTCACGCGTATTGCAGAAAATTTTTCTCAATAAGACGAAAGACCGCCCGCATACGATGCAGGAGGAACGGCCGCTCGCCTGCTGCACCGGCGGATGCAGTGCATCACCGATATAAAGTTTTCACAGCGTATCCATACGCTTGACAAAAGTTTTATATAAAACTATATTTACCGGCAAGAGGTAATTCATTATGAAAAAATCGATATGCATCGCTGCACTCGCGGCTTTTCTTTTAGCTTTGTTTTCATGCAGCTCAAAAAAAACGCAAGCGCATTCCATCGCGGTTTTCGTCCCCGGTATCATAGCCGACAGCCCCATCTACGCGATGCTCGCCCAAGGCGTACAGCACGGCGCCGCTTCATATAACGACGGGAAAAATACAAGCGAACAGGCTTCCGTCACGGTGCTCGAAGCGGGAACGAACCAAGCCGAATGGTCGGCAAAGCTCACCGCCCTCGCCGCGGAACAAAAATACAGCGTCATCATTTCGTCCAATCCGTCGCTGCCGGAACTCGTCGAACCGCTTACCGCACAGTTTCCGAATCAAAAGTTTATTCTGCTCGACGCCTATAAATCGGGAAACTCGTCGGTTGCAACCGTTCGCTACAATCAACACGAACAGTCGTACATGACAGGCTATATGGCAGGTCTCATGACGAAGTCGAAAAAGATAGGTCTCATTGCAGGCCAGGAATATCCGGTCATGAATAACGTCATACTTCCCGGCTACAAAGAAGGCGCGGAAGCGGCTTCTCCCGGTACGGCGGTCGATTTCCGCGTCGTCGGCAACTGGTACGATGCGACGAAAGGCGCCGAACTTGCAAATGCGATGTATTCGTCCGGAGTCGATGTGATCCTTCCGATCTGCGGAGGGGCATCGCAGGGCGTCATCAACGCGGCGAAAGAAAAAGGAAAATATCTCGCATTTTTCGATAACGCGAGCTTTGAACGCGCGCCCGACAATATCATATCGTGCACACCGCTCAACCAGGCGAAGATGGCGGAAAACGTAACGCTCGACTACCTTACGGGTAAAACCGAATGGGGTACGGCAAAAACCGTCGGCGTCGCGGACGGTTTCGTGAGCTTTTTACAGGATGCGCCGAATCGTAAAAACGGAGCGGTAACGGATGAAATGCGTGCAAAGATGCGCGATGTCGTTGCGAGTATAGAAAACGGCACGCTCGTTCTGCCGCAAAATTGACATGATGCATTTTTATTAATTAAATTACTATGGATGTTGCGCTCGAACATATTTCAAAACGGTATCTGCACAAAACGGTACTCGACAATCTTTCCCTCGTCTTTCAGGGCGGCATGATTCATGCGCTGCTCGGAGAAAACGGCGCGGGAAAATCGACGACGGCGGCTGTTTTAAGCGGCGCGCTCGAAGCCGACGGCGGTACGATTTTTATCGACGGAAAGGCCGTGCATTTTTCTTCTCCGCGCGATGCCCTTCGCTCAGGCATCGTCTGCGTACGGCAGCGGCCGCTCATCGCCGACGGTATCAGCGTATGGGAAAACATCCTCCTCGGAACGGAATACGGAGCTGCGGGAAAAAAGCTCAAAAAGGGTGAAATCTTTTCGCGTGCGGAATTGTTAAAATCGAAATGGGCGCCGCACTTAAACTTCCGCGCTCTCGCCGCCCATATCGGAGGCGACGAACGCTTTTATACGGCGCTCATCTCGGCTCTCATACGCGAGCCGCGCATGCTCATTCTCGACGAGCCGTCCGCGCTCCTCGACAAGGAACAGAGGGTTTCCCTCTATGCAAATATCCGCGAACTTGCAGATAAGGGGATGAACGTCATCGTCATCACGCACATCATGCAGGAAGCTTCCCGCTATACCGATACGGTAACCGTACTGCAAAAAGGAAAAAGCGCCGAGCACTACGAGCGGAGCGCTCTGTATGTGCCGAAGACGAAATCGGATGCCGTGCCGCTTCATACCGTTCGTGCGGAAAAAAGCGGCGATTGTATTTCGTTCGAACACATCGGCGTACGGCCGAAAAAGCGGCCGGCTCTTTTCGACGTGTCGTTTACCGCAAAAAGCGGCGGTATCACCCTCATCGAAGGTTTGCCCGAAAGCGGGCTCGGTACGCTCGAAAACGTCGTCACGGGTATGGAAAGCGCGCGCACGGAGGGATCGTGCCGCATCAAAACGGGGGAACGAAGCTTGTGCGTCGATCTCAAATCGGGAAAGTGGACGCCGTATTTTTTACGAACCGAAGCGAAACTCCGAACGGCGATCATCCCCTCGGACAGAACCTTCCGCGCATCGAATCCCGGTCTTTCGATCGAACAGCTTTTATGCGCAATGTACGGCAAAAAGAGCGCGGCCGAATATGCGACGCGCTTGATAGAAAAAGCGAAAGTTTCTATTCGACCCGATGAAAAAGCATCGGCTCTTTCGGGCGGTATGCTGCAGCGCTTAATCCTTGCGCGCGAATTCGAAAACGATCCGAATTTGATCATTGCGTGTGAGCCGCTGCAAGGACTCGACCGTAAAGCGGCCGAACGCACTCAAAAACTGCTTTCGGACTTTGCGCAGCGCGGCGCCGTCGTCATCGTGCTTTCGTCGTCGGAATTTCCGACTTCGCTTTGCACCGCGCACTATGTGCTTGAAGGCGGCGATCTTCGCGAAGTACGGGAGGCGGCGTGAAAAAACTAACAATAGTCGACGCGCTCCCCGTCATCGCAGGTCTCGTCCTCACAGTCTTGGTCCTCTCTCTCTTTTCGCGCACTTTCGTTTCCGCCCTCGATTTTTTGACAGGCTCTTTTACCTCACGCTACTATTTCGGAAGCGTGCTCAATACGGCAGCCCTGCTCGCTTGCGGCGCGCTCGGAGACGCGATCGTGCTCACGGCGGGCGAATACAATTTGGGCGGCGAAGGACAGATTTATGCCGGAGGATTTGCCGCAGCCGTCGTCTTTGCCCTTCCCGTCGGATGGCCGCCCGCCTTCGTTACGGCCGCCGCCTTTGCCGCTTCTCTTTTGCTTCCCGCCGCGATGGCCCTCGTATCGGCCTTTCTTCGGCAATTCAAAAACGCCGACGTACTCCTCACGTCCTTTCTCGTTTCGGCGGCGGCGATCCCCTTTATCGATTCGCTTATCTCAGGGAGGTTCCGGGGACAAACGAACAATCTCCTTGCAACGCCGTTTATCGCCGAGCGTTTTCGCTTTGCGCATATTTTAAATCCCTCCCCGCTTTCGGCTTCGGCTCTTATTCCGCTCGCACTGTGCAGCGCGGTATGGTACGTCAAATACCGCACGGTAAGCGGAAGACACCTTCAGATCACGGGGATATCGAAAGAGTTTGCAGAATACTCGGGCTACCGGCAAAGCCGCACGCTCTATGCGACGCTCGCAGCGGCAGGCGCGCTTCACGGACTTGCGGGTTTTATCGCCGTCGCGGGAACCTACTACACCTGCCACGCGGGATTTTACGGCGGCATGGGATGGAATGCGCTTTCATGCGCGCTCATCGCGAATTCGAATCCCGCAATGATCGCTCCGGCAAGCCTTGTGCTCTCCTGGCTTTTTACGTCGGCAAACAGAGTTGCGCTCAACAATAACTTCGGCTTCGATATGAGTTCTCTTATTCAAGGCGTCATGCTTTCGTGCATCGCCGTCAAATATGCGGGAGGCATACGGCATGCAAAACGCGGTCTTTAACATAACGCTTTTATCCGCGCCCCTGCTTTTGGCATCGTTCGGCGCGCTCACAAGCGAATACTCCGGACGCATGGCGGTTTTTCTCGACGGCATCATCAACCTCGCGGCATTTTTTTGCTATGCGTTCAGCGTATTGACCGGATCGTTTATCGCAGGCGCATTCCTCTCGGTCTTTTGCTGTACGCTCATCATATTCGTTTCGATCCGCGCCGTCGAATCGCTTCACGCAAATCCTTTTTTGGCATCTCTCGGTTTGAACCTCTTTACCGGCGCCCTTGCATCGGTCATTTCCGTGGCCCTCTTCGGCACACGCGGTGTACTCACCTCTCCCTCCTTTTCGTTTCCTGCAGCAAGCGCTCGCCTTTCGACGGCAGTCATCGCTTTTGTTTTTACGGCGGCGGGATTCGCATTTCTCTACGGGACAAAATACGGACTCTACATACGCATCACCGGAAAAGATGCCGACGTCCTTTCTTCGCGAGGCATCGACGTATCGGCGTGCAGGACTGCGGCGTGGTGCATCGCGGCTTTTTACAGTTCCCTTGCCGGCTGCATACTGTCGTTCAGGCTTTCATCTTTTGTGCCGAATATTTCAAGCGGACGCGGATGGCTCGCCCTTGCGGCGGTATTTTTAGGCAGACGGACGGGATGGGGCACGGTTCTGGCTGTGATCGTACTCTGTGCGGCGGAGTATTTTGCGGCAAACTTGCAAAACGTTTTTCAAAACATCGCCTCTCCTCTTTTGATCGCGCTGCCCTATATCGCATCTCTCGCGCTCATCGTGCTCGTGCCGGATACGAAAAGGGGCGAATAGAACGCTCTAAATCGCCGCTTCGCTTTCCGAAATATAAAAAAATCGCTATATTTATATACAAGGAATATATATGAAAATACCGACAACAGATGAATTTAAAAAGATGTATACCGAGCGCCGTGCGCGTGTCGCTCGCTTTATGAAACAAAACGGCATCGGTGCGGCAGTCTTTATCGACAGTGAAGAAAAACGCGAAAGCGCGGTGCGCTATCTTTCAGGCCACATAAACGATGCGGTTTTGATCGTATTCGACGATGCGTATTCGGTACTCGTTCCGTGGGATGAAATCATGGCGAAACGATATGCATTCGCAGATAAAGTCGTACCGTATACGAAATATAAAAATACCGCGATCGATGCGGTAAAAGCGGTACTCAGCGAAAGCGGTCACTTAAAAAACAAAAAAGTCGAACTGCCGCCTTCGACGACCTATCCCGAATTTTTAAAATACATCGATGCACTCGAAGGCTGCGATATTCATTGCCGGGAAAACAGCGTTCATCACTATGTGATCGAACTGCGCATGATAAAAGACGAGTATGAAATCGCATGTACGAAAGAAGCCGCTCGTATCGGAGATTTAATAATCGACACGGTTGAAGAGGGTATCAAATCGAAAAAGCTCGTAACGGAAACGGATGTCGCATTGCTTATTGAAAGGGAATGCCGCGCTCACGGCTGCGAACGGACGGGGTTCGACACGCTCGCGGCGGGACCGGAACGCAGCTGGGGTATCCACTGTTTTCCGAATTACACTGCCGGAAAATGGGCGGATTCGGGACTGTCGATTCTCGATTTCGGCGTCGTCGTAAACGGCTACACGAGCGATACGACGGTCACGGTTGCACGCGGTAAGCTTTCCGCTGCACAGGGAAAGCTCATCGATCTCGTGCAAAAAGCCTATGACGAATGTCTCAAACTGTACAAGCCCGGCCTTTCGATTCGAAATGCCGCGATAAAAGCGGACGAAGTATTTGCGGCGGGAAAACGGAAAATGCCGCACGGTCTCGGACATGCGATCGGCCTAGAAATACACGAGTCTCCGCGCGTCAATCTCAAAGCGGCCGAAACCCTCGTTTTTAAACCGGGCATGATCGTAACGCTTGAACCGGGACTCTACGACGAAGAGCTCGGAGGCTGCCGGCTTGAAAACGACGTACTCATCACCGACAGCGGTAACGAAGTTATAACGCATTCGAGAATTATTAAATTATAATTAATTTGCGGGGCCGCATTGAGACGGAGCGAACTCAGCGTCCCCGTGCGTTTTCGAGAGCTTCCGATGCGGCAGCGTCGAGAGCCGCAGCAAGGGATGCATCCGGCAAATCGGCAAGTTTCGTCCGCATATCGTGGATGACAAGCGGTACGAGCTGTTCATCGGTAAGTGAGGAAAAGGATGTAGCTCCGTTTTCCAAAAGACCTGCGGGCAGTTTTATCTTTCTGAGCACTTCGGCCGTCGCAAGCAGCCCCGGCTTTCCGGAAAGACGCGCTATCACGTAATCGAGCAAAAGCCTCGTTCGGCTTTTCATAAATTTTTCTTTTCGCAGCGAAGGTAAAAAATCGCACATGGCGCGGAGCTTTTTAAAAAGATCCAATTCGATTGCAAAGTCACTCGCACTTTTTTTATCTTGCAGTGCCGAAGCGATATCGGGAAGCGCACGCACGGCTTTTTCAAGCGCGGCGTTAAAATCTCGAGGCATCCCATCTCTGCGCCCTTCACCGCCTGTTCGTTTTGAAATATCTCCGTTTGCATCCGTTTCGGAAAGAGCTTTTTCGGCCGCATCCCGTATTTTTTTCACGGCATTTTCGGACGCGCCTTTGCCGTTCGCCTCCGCATTTTCGGCATCGGACCGTATTCGTTCGACGCTTTTTTTCATCGAACCGATAAGCTCGCGCATTTCATTGACGGTATCGCGCGCGGCTTTGCGAGACCGATGCACCTCATCGTAGGAACGGCGTAAAGCTTCAAGTTCATCCGCGCGGCGGGCATTTACGGCTTTCAATGCGGCTTCAAATTTTCGGGAAGCGGCTTCAGCCGTTCGGAGTTCGGCTTCGGAGATGCGTTCGGGAGAAAGCGAACCCGCAGCTTCGTGCGCACCCTGCATAGGCAACGAAGACTCCTCAGACACTCCTTCTCTCGCACCGGATTCCGCTCGCGCTTTTTTTTCAGCGGAAAGCGCGCGCTCGGCATCCGTCCACCCCCGCCCGCTTCCGATCGCCGCTTCGGACAAAGGAGCGGGCGCGTCTTCGGCTATCGAAATGGGTTCGTCTTCGTAATTTACGCGTTTAGCTTTGCTTCGAGGCAAAAGGGTCGGAGTTTCAAATCCCGCATCGATATTTTCCGTGTCAAAGGCGTCTTCTATATTTCCGGAAAGACTTTCATCGATTCCTGCAGCAGGCCCCGTCCTCCCGTCGAAAATATCATCGCTCCCGGCAGGCCGCGAAGACGCGTCTTTGTCGATCGGACGGTCGGGAGGAATGAGAAGATCCAAACCTTCCGCTTCGGAATCCCGTATTTCCTCATCGCTTTCTTGATCGGCAATCGTAAACGGATCGATTTCGTCGTCGGCTTTTAAAAGGCTTTCACCCGCAAGATCAAAATCGAAAAAATCGTCGTCCGTGCGAACATGTCCGTAAACGGAATCTTCGGCGGCTTTCGTTTCGGGAGAATCCATAACGATTTCCGCGCCCGTTGTATCATCATTTTCATCCGCAGCATAATCGCTTTGCGTACCGTCCGCCTCTTTTAATAATTTTTCGATACGCGCACTTTCGTTTTTTGCCGAAACATTGCCGCCGTCTACGGCGAGGGCGGCACGGTAAGCGGCAAGCGCGGACGACAGCTTCCCTTCTTCCGTATCGATTTCCGCCGAAAGCACGAGCGCTTCTTCATCGCTCGGATATTTTGAAAGATAGCGAACGATAAAATTCCGCGCCTTATCGAATCGCCCCGTTTGCATAAAGCGCCGAGCCGCCGATTTTTCATACGCAAAATATTGAGAGTCGATCGAATTTATTTTTTTATAACAGGAAGCGGCTTTTTCATCTTCTCCCCTGCAAATACAATACTGTCCGTAGAGATCGAGGATTTGCACATCGTTTTGATTTTCCGCATAGAGCGCTTTAAGCTTTGCAAATGCGCTTTCATAATCACGGGCTGAAAGAAGCGTGCGGACATATTGCTCTCCGACTGAGGCGTCCTCCGGAAAATCGTTTTCAGCCTGACGAATGAGGGCTGCCCCGTTTTCAAGCGCGCCTTTTTTTTCATACGCATCGGCAAGACAGGAAATAACGGTCGTATTTTTCGGATCGAACTTCAAAGCTTTTTTAAAAGCGGAAACGGCAGCTTCATAATCAAATCGCTTGAGCGCTATGCGGCCGAGCAGCGCAAAAAGCCCCGCATCGGACGGATGCAGAGCGATCGCCTTGGTAACGACGGCGGCAGCCCTTTCCGTCTTATGACGGCGGAGCAAAAGCGCTGCATATTTTCGAACCGCTTCCGTTTTTCCGGGTTTTGCACGAAGAGCCGCTTCGTATGCAGCGGCCGCTTCCCCGTCCGCACCGACGGCTTCATACGTTTCGGCAAGATTCAACTGCAGTACCGGATGATTCGGATCGATTTGCAAGCCACGTTTATACGCCGTCATCGCTTTTTGATATTCTTTGCGAAGCGCATAGATGGCGCCCAAATGATTGTATGCAAGCGTATCGCCCGGATCGGAGGCGATAACCGAGTCGAAGCACTCGATCGCCTTATCGTAATCTCCCATCGAACGATAGGTAAATCCCAAATTATACTGTATCGCAGTTTTATCGCCGCCTGCGGAGAGAGCTGCACGGAGACAGCGGAGAGCATCGTCATAGCGGCCGAGCCTCCGGTAAATGCCGCCCGTTGCGTTGAGAGAGGCCGCATCGTTCGGATCAATTTTATTAATTTTTTCGTAATAAGGAAGAGCGCGCGCATCGTCGCCCGATTTGACGTACACGTCGCCGAGCGCAAAAAGCACATCGCGGTTTTCGGGATCGTTTTTTAACAAGCCCTTATACAAGCGCGCGGCGAGTTCAAAATCGCGGGACGCAAGAGCCGCCGCCGCACGGCGCAAAACGAATTTATTCTCCTCCGCCCTTTCACTTGCCATAATTGCCGTCCGATGCGGGGCGCGCATAGGTTTCGCGCGAAAGCGGACCGACTATGCGTCTGTCGAGTTTCGAATAAGATGCGACCGCAAAATAATAAATCGTTCCGTTTTTAAGATTCGTGAGCGTCAAGGACTGCGAAAAACCCGCATCGACAGGCGATGAGCCTTCGCGTGCAAGGCGTCCGAGGTATTCGCCAGGTCTCGTGCCGTAGTAAACGTAATAACCGCCCGCATTTTCGTCGACGGAATGCGCCCACGAAAGCGTTACGCTTCCGTCACCGGAAGCCGCTTTTACGGTAAAAGGAGGAAGCGGCAAAGGCGGCACCGTATAATCGATATCGATTTGCGTAAGCGACGGAGTGCGGGATCCGTTCCCGTCGGGATAAAGATCGGCGGCTATTTGAAAATACAAACCGTTTACGCCCGAAATCGCTTCTCCGCTTCGCACCGGACGCCACGCGGGGTACGAATCCGTCCATCCGAAAATATTGTCGCCGCTCCGCACATAGAGACGAACTGCAGTTTGATCCGGTTCGCTCATCACCGCCGTCACCGAATTGAGAGAAGATGCGACCGACGTCAAAAGCGGCTGCGTTTCGATGCGCCCGCCGGACGCGCGGTACTTCGCGTATCCGAGGGCCGACGCGTTTTCCGATTTTTGCAGCATCGCATCGTTGTAGGTTCCCTTTTGTATGCGGAAATCGTCGATGCTTCCCGTATACTTTCGGCACAGTTCGATATCCGCAGGCACGCCGAAATACACCGGATACACCGAACCCGACGCGCGGCCGGTCGATGTAACGTAGGCGATCGCTTCGAGCATGCCGTTCACGCGGTATTCGATACACCCGCTCTCTTCGTCGAAAGCGATCGAGTGATGCGCCCACGTTCCGGGAATCAGCGTCGTAATGCCTGAAAGCGTCACGTCGCCTTTATCGTATCCGTCGAAGAGATTCGAAAAGGTCCACGAAAGATGATTTTGATAAAAAGACGCCGTGATCATCTGATATACGATGCTGCGTCCGATGCTGCGCGATGATCTCCAATTAAAAACGACTTCGCCGTTTTCCGCAACCGCAGGCGAAAGCCAAAACTCAATATAAAACGACGGAGCAGGTCCTTCCGTACCGAAAAGCGCTCCACGCTTTCCGCGAAGCGATATACCGCCCGTACCGCGGGAAAGAGCGGCGCCTTTTCCCATCGCCGATTTTCCCGAAAGCAAAAGGGCGTTTTTAGTCACAGTGTAATGCCCCGTTTTATCCGCAAAGGGCTTTTCTTCGAAATCGAAAAGCATGTCCGTCATCGCGTCCTGAACACGGCTGTCGGTGGCAAGTTCGATACACGGATAGCCGAAGCGTCCCGTCCCCTCCGTAACGCCTCTCCTGAGCGAAAGCTTCGACCAGCCTTCGCTTCCGCCGATCGTCATCGAATCGGCAAAGGCGGGACGGATACACAAAACGGCCGAAAGCGCGTACAATAAAAGGCACGCGCGAAAGCGAAGCGTCCGCGAAACGAAAAATACATGCACCGGACGAAGAGCGCTCGATAAAGCGAAAGCGCGCACCGGATGAAGAGTGCACGAAGCGGCAAGTGCGCGCACTGGACGAAGCGCGGACAAAATCGTTATTTTTTTATTATACGGAAAACACATAGGCACTATGGCAAAAGCGGTACGGGAAATACTACACGAAACGGCATTACAAGCCCCCTCTTCAAGCGGCGTCTACCTGTGGCGGAACCGGCAGGGAGATGTCATCTATGTCGGCAAAGCGAAAAATCTGAAAAACCGCCTCACCTCGTATTTTTCCGGCAGCAAAGACATCAAAACGAAACTCCTCGTCGCGCACGCCGAGTCAATCGAGTATATCACAACGGCAAACGAATATGAAGCCTTTCTGCTCGAAAACAATCTTATTAAAAAACACAATCCGCGCTACAACATCGATTTGAAAGACGGCAAATCCTATCCCGTTTTGCGGATCACAAACGAAGATTTTCCGCGCGTTATCAAAACGCGGCGCGTCATCGAAGACGGCTCGACCTATTTCGGCCCCTACCCCGACGCGGGTGCGCTCGACACCTTTATCGACACGCTCTACCGCATCTATCCCGTGCGACAGTGCAAAACGCTCAAAGATCGGGAGGCTCCCTGCCTCTACTACCACATCGGCCGATGCGGCGCGCCCTGCTGCAAAAAAATTTCCCGCGAAGCCTATACCGAATACATCGGCGAAATCGAAAGCCTTCTTGAGGGAAAAGGAGACGACACCCTAAAAAAAATAAAGGCGGAAATGCAAAAGGCATCGGAAAATCTCAACTTCGAAAAAGCCGCGCGCTTGAGAGACGGACTTTCAGCTCTTTCGATCATGCAAAAACAGAACATCGTCCAAACTTTCGACGGAGACGACCGCGACTACATCGCCTATTGGAGAGAAGGTGAACTCGTAAGTTTTACCGTCTTAAAACTCCGCGGCGGCAAACTCGAAGGACGCGGCAACTACCGCACCGTAAGTTTAAACGAAGATGCGGAACTCATCGGAGAGTTTTTCAACGCATACTATACCGACAAAGCCGAAGTGCCCCCGCACATCTATATACCGAATTTATTAATTAATAATTTATCCGGCATTGAAAATTCTTATACCGATACGGGGAAGAGCCCTCCCCCGCGCTCGCACACGGTTGCTCGCTCCCCCTCCAGCGGGGGCACCCCGCAACTCCCCGATCGAAGCGTCGCTTTTCTCTCGCCCGCCGAACTTGCAAGATGGTTTTCCGAAACGCTCGGCGCCGAAACCGAAATCGTCCCCGTTTCCGATGCAGGCGAAAATGTAAAATACCACACGGCAGCCATCAATATGGCAAAGCAAAACGCGCATGAAGATATCGTGCGGCGCCTGCGCGAACGGGGCGACATACCCGCACTCGAAGAACTCAAAACGCTCCTCGCCCTCGATACGCTTCCCGTACGTATCGAAGGATTCGACATCGCGCACATCGGCGGCAAATTTCCCGTCGCAAGTTTAATAAGTTTTTACAACGGCAACCCCGACAAAAAAAACTACCGCTATTTCCGTCTCAAAACGACCGACGGCATCATCGACGACTTCGCATCCATGCGTGAAGCGACGAGCAGACGCTATACGAGACTTTTGAACGAAGGACGGGAACTGCCCGACCTCCTTCTCATAGACGGCGGCATCGGACAGGTGAATGCGGTGCAAAGCGTACTCACATCGCTCGGCATCGACATACCCATCGCGGGACTTGCCGAAAAAAACGAAGAAATATACAGGCCCGGCAACAGCACGCCTGTCGTACTTCCGCGGAGAAGCGACGCGCTCCGCCTGCTCCAGCGCGTAAGAGACGAAACGCACCGCTTTGCGACAAGTAAAAACCAGCGTCTCCGCACCAAAGAAAATACCGTAAGCATATTTCTCGAACTTCCCGGAGTCGGCGAAAAGCGGGCGCGCACATTGATAAAAACATTTACGACGCTCGAAAATCTCTCAAGTGCCGATACTGAAAGCGTCGCAAAAGCGCTCGGCGTGAGTGCCGGCGAAGCGGAAAAAATCATGAGGAAAGCAAAAAAGCTCAACGATACACGGAAAGAAAAAAAAGCGAAACAGATCGAATCGCTCGAAAACGCCGGTACGACCGCACAAAAAGCCGCAGCAGCGCACTACATCGACAGCCTTGCCGGCGCCGCCCTCAACGGAAGCAGTACCGAATAAAAGCGGGCTATCGCCGAAAATACCGCGATTTTTTTACGGCACGCATTGTTTTCCGCCGATATAATTTCAGCCGCCCTTGCCGCACCCGATTGTAGAAAATGCGATTTTCCCTATAATGTATACGGCCGATATATGACCGCATAAAAAATTATTAAGGAAATTGCAAATGGAATACATTTTCGATAAAGAGGGAAACCCGCTCGGCGTCGTACAAGGCGCATACATCCGCGACATGGAAGGAAATCCCGTCGGACAGCTCAAGGGCGAACACGTCCATAAACTGAGCGGAGGCTATGTCGGAGAACTCAAAGACGGCATGATTTTGGACATGCACAAAGGCAACCTCGGAAACGCAGGCTATGCCGAAAATCCGGGAAAGGGTATGCATCCCATGGCACATTCTCCGCGGCCGCCGGTGCGCACCGTATTTGAAAACGCGTGGGAAAGATTATTTGACGATGGGCTGTAAGACGTACGCGTTCGACGGCATCCGTAAAACAGCGCTTCTGAATTACATTATGAAGCGGCAAATTCAAGTGTTTGATAAAAGCTCGGAAAAATATAAGTTTTCTATGATTTTGAAATACTCAGCTGTGACAGCTCATAATGCAAGGTCTATTGTTTTATGCTATAATCAGAAAAAAGTAACAGAGATATTAATCGAATGTAAGTTCAAAAACTTGCGCTTGGACAATAAAAATGATTGAATTAATAATTAATATTGTTATTTTGATTTTAATAATACTCTTTCAATCTTTTACAAGAAAAAAGAAAATCGTAAAATGCAAAGAAAATCCGGACATAATCATTCAAAACGCAATCCGTGAATTGCTGCTTTCTGAAAATGAATCACAAATCCATATATGCGGAAAAGGTAAAAATGAAACGATAACGCTGAAAAGAAAAACAAACGGAATTTTTATATATTGGATATCATCCTCTACAAATGATGATACCCTACATAAAGAGCTTTTCGAAATTAAAACATTCTTGGAAGAAAAAGGCTTTATGTATAATTCTAAAATTACTATTGATACACTGGATGCATTAAAACCGTATGAATACATAGTGGAATATTTTGACGACATTCATGCAAATACGGGAGAAAACGGGCAAGATATATTTACGTTATTACGGGAATATTTTAGAATAGTATTGCGGATAACGGATTTACGCAGCCTGACAATCGATAAAAGACACATGAAAGTAAAAGCAGGCAAACAAAGAACCGCGCTCACGCACTAATGCGTAGGGCAAACACACAGATTAAGGCAGGAAAAAAATGGATAAAAAGCGCTTTTCAATTTGTATTTTGATGATATTTTTTATTGTATCCGTTTATGCACGTGAAACTATCGTATCTGTTTTTCAAGATTCAAAAAAAGAAACCGATCTATCGTCGTGTTTAAAAAACGGATTGATAAAGCTTGAAGTAAACTTAGACGAAGAAATTCCGGAAGAAAATCTTTCGGCTATACGGTATATTTTAAAACATACCTACGAAAACAATATTCACAAAATGCGAGGAGAAGAAGACAATAAGGTGTATACAAAGGAAACCGGTGAAGAAGCCGTGTTCGATAAAGAAGGCAACCTTGTTACAAACGATTGGAATAAAGGCTCTTTCAACTACGGTTCATACGGCGAGCCCATACATAAATTTAAAGTCGATATATGGCCGTGGCTGATTCGGGGTAATACGAGAGAAGATCCGACAAGTTTTGATGAAAGATTTTACTACTACATCATGGATTTGGATAACGGTATTCAGTCGTATATATTTTTGGAAGATAAAACCGAAATCGAAAAAATAAACTATGCAAATCTGAATGAAACGGATAAATTGATATATAAATTTTTCAATTATTTGATTTTTAACAAATCGTATACATTCGATTTATCGAAAAAAAATATAGCAAAGTATAAAAAAAGCGCTAAAAATTATTGGAAATATCTGTCGCAATTATTAACTTTGTCGGGATATGAAAAATAAGGAATTATCGGCATACCCCAAAAATATAAAAAAGAATCTGTTTATCATATTTCTCATATTTTTTACCGCATCAATATTTGCTGATGTAACAGATTTGTATAATCTGCATACTCAAGACATACAAATTGCATATCAACATAAAGACGGATGGCGTCCGATAAAACGTGAATTTGACAATAATTATCCCTTAACCATAATGTTCTACCCGACTGTTTACAGAGGTTTTGCCGGAACCTTAGATACAAATCTTTATTTAAAAGCCTGTCTTATTCTAACCGAAGCGGCTAAAAATTTATGTATAAAATCAATTATAATTAAAGAGGAAAATAAAAAGGAATATATTAATTTAAATGTTAATAAACAATTCTGTATTCCCCCAAATACCGATGGAAATCTTCTCTATAACGAAGACGGAACCTTATATGAATATAACAATAAAAAAGTTTATTTTTTAATATTCGATTTGGATTTGAAGATATCCGGACGAAAAGTACGAGGCAAGAAAACAAAGAAAATTATTGTTACAATTGATTATCTTCTTGATGATAAAATTTTTACATCTGAAGTTGAATACTTATGCAGACCGCACAAATTTACATTTGAAGACTTTTTGAAATTATTTGTGACCCCTTAATTAATATAATTTTCCATATAGCCGATAATAAGGTAGAAAATTATGAAAAAAGCACATTCAATATTATTAACTACCGTTTTTTCTTTTTCATTAACAGCATGTATTTTTACAAAAACGTTGGAATTTAACACTGTACAAAATTTCAAAATCATAGAACAACCGGATGATAAATTAAAAATCTCGGGACTGTGTTCATGGTCTTCATATATTGTTAAAAATATAAAGAAACACAAAGAAAATGATACGCTTTCTATAATCATCGAAATTACTCCATTCCATAAAAGAGATGCTTCCGGCAGTTTCGATTATGTATTGAGAATTCCGGATGATATTACATCAATCACGTTCGGTAAAAGAAGGCGCGAAATTTGGAATAAAGCGTCGCCGTTTCATACCGGTAAATTGAAAATCGGCATGGAAATTCCTTCAGACACTGTTCTTATTATGAATGAATCTCAATTCACGGAACAAAGATTTGAATTTAAAACAGGCGGTAAAGGAATTATTCGATACTATGCCATTGAATATTGTAAGAAATCCGATAGTTTTCCTGAAGGTATTATATATTCTGAATTCCGTGAACCTGAAAATTTTATATATATTTCCGAAACAGGCAGGATTTTTACGATCAGCGACAGTAATCGCATTTTAGTGTATGTTCCTTCCGGCGATGAATATTTCTTATATGATGATTCAAAGGTTTATTTTAGAACGCCGATATACGGTCGTAAAGTAGTCAGCGCATGGGAAATGAATAATAAAACCAGATTTATATTTTTTAACGACGGAACATGTTTGGATAAGAATTTTTCCGATGAAGAAAATAAAACACTCTCCGCATATACAGAGGACTCCGGCATTATTCGATTGGCATTCCCCCTATTGCCGTCTCCTCAATATTTTTTACAAGACGGTAATAGATTGTTTTCGGGATTTTCATATCTGTATATAAAGAAGTAACTATAAAAAATAATTTAATACAAATCGATAGGAATCGGTTTGTGCTGTACTCTGTACAACCCCACAAGTTCGGCAGCATTCGAAATCGCTTCCTCTGCCGCCGAACCGTGTCGTTTCCGTTACAAAGCGCTTACTTTGCCGCGTTCTTTCCCGCGATGCGGCCGAATACGATGATGTCGGCGATCGCGTCGCTGCCCAAGCGGTTTTTGCCGTGGACGCCTCCGGTCACTTCTCCTGCGGCATACAAACCGGGGATCACGCTTCCGTCTGTTTTTATGACTTGCGCTTGGCTGTTGATTTTGACGCCGCCCATCGTGTGGTGTACGGCGGGTACGGCTTTCAAAATATAAAACGGCGCTTTTTCGATCGGAAAGGTTAAGCTGCGTTTATTGAATTCGGGATCTTTGCCCTCTGCGACGTAGCTGTTGTAGCGGTTTACGGTCGCGATCATCTCGTTCGCATCGATGCCGAAAAATGCCGCCGCTTTTTCAAGCGTATCGGCTTTTACCAAAAGCTTGTTTTTGTACAGATAAGCGATTTCGGCCGCGTGGTTTTGTTCCAGATGGCTTTCGTCGTATCCTTTTTGATCGATGATTTCATAGCAGCAGTGTCCGGTCTGCGCTTTGATCGCCATGGACATAACGTCGCGCCGTCCGAGTTCTTCGACAAAGCGCTTGCCTTCTTTGTTTACGATAACGCTGTGTCCGTAGAGGCGCGCGTCATCGAAATACAAAAGCGTACCCGTAAGCGGATCGCATATCGGGTAGGTTTGAATATACTGCATATCGACAAGGGCCGCTCCGATTTTTTCGGACATGACGATGCCGTCGCCCGTGCTGCCGACCGTATTCGTCGAAAGGATGTTTTCATCGACGGCGGGATTGTATTTTTTGCGCATGTCGAGGTTCGAGCCGAAGCCTCCGGTTGCGAGTACGACGCCTTTTTTCGCATAAAAGGTGTACTTCGTCGTTTCACTTTCGGCCGAAACTCCGGTAACGCGTCCCTTTGCATCCTGCACGAATGCGACTGCGGGCGTATTGCATATAATAGGAATACCGAGCTTTTCCGCTTTGGCGAGCATCTTTGTGATGAGTTCTTTCCCGCTCGCGCCGGCAGGAATCAAACTGCGCTTTACCGAATGTCCGCCGAAAAACATCAGCGAGTTTTCCCATATGACACCGCATTTGTCCCTGAGCCATTCCGCGCCTGCAAGCGCGTTGGATGCAACGACGTGCACGAGATCGGGATTGCTGATATTGTCGCCGCCTTTCATTATATCCTGTTCGAAGCGTGCAACGCTGTCTTCGATGCCGTCTCTCTTTTGGAGCCAGTTACCCGGAGCGGCCATTTCGGCTCCCGAGATGAGCGTGTTGCCTCCGGCCATCGGCATCTTTTCCAAAACGATAACGTCCGCACCCGCTTCTTTCGCTTCGATTGCGGCTGCAAGTCCCGCGCCTCCTGCACCGATAACGATGACGTCGTGCGTTTCCGTTTTTTTCTGCTTCGCTTTTGCTTTCGGCGCTGCGGCAGTTTTTTTATTCGCTTTCAGTTCTCCGCCCGCCTGTGCGACCGCTGCATTCACCGCAGCAAGGAAGCCTTTCGAAGTGAGCGTACAGCCCGAAACGGTATCGACTGACGTACTGTTCGATTTTATTACCGCAGCTTTAAGCGTATCCATCGCTTTGTCGAAACCCGGTGTTTCGTTGTGAGAAAGCACTTTGATACCGGCGATCGCGTTCTTTTTAACGGTTACCTGCACCGTTATCTTTCCGCCTTTGCCGTCTCCCGTTCCGGTGTAGGTTCCGTTTTTCATCGAAGCGCTTTGCGGCCACGCGGTAAACAAAACCGTCGAAGCGAACAGCGCCGCAAACAGTCCCTTTAAAATCTTTTTCATAATTTTCCTCCATACATGTATACGCATTCGAAAAGCGGACGTATACGCTATACGCGTATCATAATGCTCCGCCGTTTTATTGTCAAACGAATATACGATCGGTATTTTTTTTATTAATTAATAATACTTATCCATCGACATACCGCACTGCCGCACTTTAAAACAGCGATTTCGCTTTCGAAACGATATTTGCGGCGGTAATGCCGTATTCGGCAAGGAGCTCGGCAGTTTGCCCCGACTGTCCGAATCTGTCGTCTACCGCAACGTGCGCCATCTTTATACCTTCCTTACCGAGGAGCACATAAGATGCCGCTTCGCCTATACCGCCGAAGCGATTCGCCTCTTCGCAGACGAGGATGCGTCCGCCGCAGCAGAGCGTTTCACTTACGATCGTATCGGTATCGAGCGGTTTAATCGTGTGGATATTGAGTACGGAAGCTTCGATGCCGCCGGACGCAAGCTGTTCGGCCGCTTCAAGGGCAAGCGGCGTCATAATACCAGTTGCAACGATGCAGAGATCCCGTCCGGAACGCAGACGCTGCGCTTTTCCGATTTCAAGCGGCATATCGCAGGAAGTGACGATCGGCATGGGCTCGCGCGACGTGCGGATATACACGGGGCCTTTAAAATGATAGGCCGCTTCGACGATCAGTTTTGCCTGATTATAATCGCAGGGGCTCAGCACCGTCATATTCGGAACTGCGCGAAGCGCGGCGATATCTTCGATGCACTGGTGCGTGCCTCCGTCGCCCGCAGGCGTGATGCCCGAATGACTTCCGACAATCTTTACGTTCGCTTTGCTGTATGCCGCCGCATTTCTGATAATTTCAAACGCTCTTCCGACGGCAAACATGGCAAACGAAGACGCGAACGGCACGTAGCCTACTTTCGACAAGCCGACGGCCATGCCGATCAAATTCTGTTCGGCGATGCCGGTTTCTATGTAGCGTTCGGGAAATGCTTTTCTAAAGGTCAAAGATCCCGTCGCATGTCCCAAATCCGCGTCGAGGACAATCACATCCGAATATTTTTTGCCGAGTTCGACCAGACCGTCTCCGTAGCCCTGCCGCGTTGCTTTTTTTTCGCTCATATCAATTGTCCTCCAATTCTTTGAGCGCCTTTTCCAGCTCGTCGCCCGAAGGAGCTTTTCCGTGCCAATCGAGAGCGTTTTCCATAAACGAAACACCCTTGCCTTTTACCGTATTGCAGATAAGAGCAAGCGGCTTTCCGTCTTCACGGTAATCGAATGCCGAAAGCAGCGCTTCATAATCGTGTCCGTCCGCTTCGCGTACGGCAAAACCGAATGCGCGGAATTTCGCCTGAAGATCGCCGAGCGACATAACTTCATCGACCGATCCGTCAAGCTGCAGATGATTGTTGTCGACGATGACGGTGAGATTGTCGAGTCGATAATGAGAAGCGGCCATAAACGCTTCCCATGAAAGCCCTTCCTGCAGCTCTCCGTCACCGGTAAGCACATATACACGGTTCGGTCTTTTCGCCAAATGAAAACCGAGCGCCATACCGACCGCAACCGATATGCCTTGTCCGAGTGAACCGGTGCTGCAGTCCACGCCGGGGCATTTATTGCAGTCGGGATGTCCCTGCAGTATGCTGTGCAGCCGGCGGAGCGTTTTGAATTCCGCTTTCGGAAAATAACCTTTATCGGCGAGTATCGCATAGTACGAAGGATTCGCGTGTCCTTTGCTCAGCACAAATCGATCGCGCACTTCATCATTCGGATCGTCGGAAAGTTTCATTTTCGAATAATAAAGAGCAACCATGATATCCGTCGCCGAAAGGGAACCGCCGGGATGACCGGAACCGGCTTCTCCTATCATCCTGACGGCATCACAGCGGATCTGCTTTGCCTTTTTTTTCATAGCTTCTATTGTCATAATTTCCTCAATACAAATCGAACTTATGCTGCGGGGATTTACGCTTTTCCGATGCTTCCGAACAGCGTCATCTTTTCAATACAGACGCGTTTTGTCGCTTCAAGTCCGGGCGCAAGCACCGCACGCGGCGTAAAACCTTTGCTTTCTTCGTCTTTTCCTTCGGCAAAATATTTTTTCGTCGCTTCGGTAAATGCGATTTGGCATTCGGTATTGACGTTGACTTTCGATACGCCGAGCGTTATCGCTTTCTTTACCATATCGGAGGGAATACCCGATCCGCCGTGCAGTACGAGCGGCAAATCGCCCGTCCTCGCCTGAATGGCAGCAAGTACGTCGAAATTCAAGCCCTTCCATCCGGCAGGATATTTTCCGTGAATATTGCCGATACCCGCAGCGAGGAAATCGATTCCCAAAGATGCGATACGCTCACATTCGGCCGGGTCGGCGCATTCGCCCGAATTGATAACACCGTCTTCTTCGCCGCCGATCGCGCCGACTTCGGCTTCGACGGAAATACCCTTCGCATGCGCCTTTTCGACGACATCGCGCGTTTTTGCGATGTTTTCATCGATCGAATATTTCGAACCGTCGAACATAACGGATGAAAAACCGTTGTCGATCGCATCGAGCGCTTCTTCATAAGTTCCGTGATCGACGTGCAGCGCTACAGGAACGGTGATTTTCAAAAAATTAATAAAACCGCTCACCATATCGGCGATAGTCCGGTAGCCTCCCATATATTTTGCCGTTCCGCCGGAAACGCCGAGTATGATAGGAGAGTTAACCTCTTGAGCCGCGAGCAAAAAAGCGCGGACGCTTTCCATATTGTTGAGATTGAAGTGCCCCACCGCATAGCGGCCTTTTTTCGCCTCAACGAGCATTTCTTTTGCAGATACTAAAACCATATCAACTCCTATAAATAATTTTAATAATTTTTCGATTCGACTATATCGAAATATCTCCGTCTTTCGAAACTTTTGTAAACAGCAAAAGTGAAATAACCGTAAAGACCATCAAAATCGTCGATACGGCGCAGGCTTTGCCGTCAGTTCCTCGAGAGACCATCACGTACACGCCGAGGTTCAACGTAATCGTTTTCGACGAATACAAAATGATCGAAGAAGACAATTCGGTAATAAGCGTGACCCAACTCATAATCGCACCGGAAACGATACCGCTGAACATCATCGGAACGGTAATGCGCACGAGCGTTTTCGTTTTGCCGGCTCCGAGACTGATCGCCGCTTCTTCGACGGAAATCGGAATCTGTCCGAGAACGGCGACGGAGCTTCGGATCGTATACGGTATACGGCGGATACACATCGCGATCACCATGATCATCGCAGTACCAGTAAGCACGAGCGGTCCTCTGTTGAACGCCATAACCATCGCGATGCCGACGACCGAACCGGGTATGATATACGGCACCATCGACAGCGTATCGATAATATTGTTGATAATATTATAGCGCCGCACGACAAGGTATGAAATCAAAATCGCAAGTACGACGACGATGACGAGTGCGCCGCCGCATATCTTTACGGTATTCCATATAGCCCCGCCCATCGTACCGAACACTTGGCGGTAGCTCATAAGCGAATATCCGGGACGGAACATATTGCCGGTCTTCGTCGTATTTTTAAACGATAAAAAGATGAGATAGACTTGCGGCAAAAGCGAAATGATGACAAGAGCGTAAGCATAGATATGGATCGCGATGCTCGCTGCAAGACGCGGTTTTTTGCGCTCGATGCGGTGCAGCGCGCTCATCGAAAAACTCGTTCTGTTCGAAAGATATTTTTGAAATAAAAATACGACGAGCGTAATTAAAATGGCGATAACGCTTATGGCGGCGGCAAAGCTGTGGTTGATGCTCGTTTCGCCGACATATTGATTATATATTTCCACCGGAAAGGTGCGGTAGCCTTCTCCGATCAAAAGCGGAGTGCCGAAATCGGCAAGCGAGCGCATAAATACCATGAGGGCTGCGGCAAGTATGGACGGCATGCACAGCGGCAATACGATCGTCAAAAACCTTCTCCAGCCGGTGCGTCCCATATTTGCGGAAGCTTCGAGCAGCGAATTGTCGACGTTTTTCAGCGCGCCCGAAACATAGAGGAACACGAGCGAAAAGAGCTTTGTCGACAGCACGAGCAGGATCCCCTTAAATCCATAGATGTTCGGCATTGCGATATTGAACGCCGACTTCAGAAATTTCGTGATAAGCCCCGAACGGCCGAGCAGCAAAATCCACGAATACGCGCCGATAAAAGGCGCGGACATGGAAGTGAGTACGATCAAAATCTGCAGCAGCTGCCGGCCTTTGATTTCGTAGACATTGTATAAGTATGCCAGCGGCACGCCGATGATAAGACAGATAATCGTAACACATATCGAAATCTTAAAACTGTTGAACAGCGTAATAAAATAATACGGATCGCTGAAAAACTGTTTAAAATATCCGAGCGTAAACGCGCCTGTCGTATTGTCGCGTACGGACTGCGTTATGACTTTCAAAATCGGATAGAGCATAAACAGCACATACAGCGCAAGGATACCTAAACTGACCGGTATCCAAAAATCTATTTTTTTCGTCTTTATCACACCGATCTCCGTTATTTTATGATAGAACGCATACCGTCGCGGGTAAACACATTGATCTTTTCTTTTTTTACACCGAGACGGACGGACGTTCCTTTCTTTACGATTTCATCGATCGTCGATTCTTGAATGACTTCTATGCGCTTATGGTCTTGAAGGTCGATAAAGTAATGCGTATTCAAACCGAGGAAAGTGCTGTATGCAACCGTTCCCGGCAAACCTTCGCCCTTTTTGCCTTCAAGGACGACAAACTCTTCCGGACGGATCGACACGATGACATCCTCACCGTCTTCCATATCGACGATATTATCCATAGTAATTTTAGCGCCGCTCGAAAATTCCAATGCGTAAGACGATGCGCTTTTACGGATCTTCGCTTCGACGGTATTTGTACGGCCGATGAACATTGAAACGAATAAATTTTCCGGACGCTGATACAAGGCTTTCGGAGAACCGATTTGCTGGATAACGCCCGCGTTCATAACGGCTATGCGGTCGGAAACGGCCATCGCCTCTTCCTGATCATGCGTTACATACACGGTCGTAATGCCGAGATCGTGCTGGATTTCTTTAATGACTTCGCGCATTTCGACGCGCAGCTTCGCATCGAGGTTCGACAGCGGTTCGTCCATCAAAAGAACTTCCGGCTCTATCGCAAGCGCACGCGCAAGGGCGACCCGCTGCTGCTGTCCTCCCGACAGCCGTTCCGGCAGACGATCCTGATACTGATCGATTTTCATCAATTTTAAAAAATGAGTCGTCCGCTTGTCGATTTCGTCTTTCGGCAAATGTTTATTCTGTAAGCCGAAGGCGACGTTTTTGCGTACCGTTAAATGCGGAAAGATGGCGTAATTTTGAAACACCATACCGATATTTCGCTTTGACGGGTCAAGGTCGTTTATCCTTCTGTCGCCGAAATAGAAATCGCCGCCTTCGATCGAATTGAAACCGGCGATCATACGGAGCAGCGTCGTTTTTCCGCATCCCGACGGTCCGAGCAGCGTAAAAAATTCTCCGGGATTTATTTCCACGGAAAGATCGGGAATAACGACACCGTCGTCGTATTTTTTGAGTGCATGTGAAATTTTAATTCCGACGTTCATACGAAGTTCTCCACAATTGTGCGGAACCGGACAATATGAACCGGTTCCGCGGTGAATGGCAATAAATTTTATTCGTGCGGAGGGTTTAATACCCCGACGCTTGCGTCGTAACAAAGGGTATTAAAGCCGACTGCAACCACCTTATGAGAACAACATACCCCGACGCCGCTTGAAGCTTCGCTGCGAGGTTGCGTCGGGGGTGTTGATTAAAAAATCAATCCGAGAAACGTTCGGAAAATCAGTGCTTGATCCGCAGAGCGTTCCAGCGTGCAAAAATCGCACTTTGATTTTGCGCCAAAGCGACGGTATCGGCTTCGCGATAATTAATCGAAGACAGATCTACGATATATTTATTCGTCGCCGAAAGCTTTGAAGCCGTTGCGGGGCGAGCGCCGCATTCAAGATATATCGCCTGGCATTCGTCGCTTTCAAGGAAATCCATAAAGAGTTTTGCATTGTCGAGATTCGTGCAGCCCTTGATAATCGCCGAACCGAAAGCGATCGACGTAACGCCTTCGGCCGGATATACGATGTGAACGCCTTGCGCTCCTTCCGAAAGCATCTGTACGCACGCCGGTTCGTAGGTAAGTCCAACGGCATATTCACCGTTGTAAACGCCGCGGTATACGGCCGATGAACCGCTTGTAATAACGACATTGTCCATCAGTTTATCGATATAATCCCATGCAGCATCGTTATCCCATCCTCCGAAATCGGTGAGTATGCACTGCAGCGAATTCCATGCGCTCGAACTTCCCGTAGGGTCTGCGGATACGACAATTCCCTTTAAACGCGGATCGAGGAGATCGGCAAAGCCTTTGATCGAAACGCCCTTTTCTTTTTCGAGCGCATCGTTTACCCAAAGACACGGAATCTGCGCATCATGATAGGTCAAAACACCCGTCGCATTTTTGAATTCGGCGGGCATAAGTTTGTCGTTCACGCATACGTAATTTTCAAAATACTGACCGTATGTGAGCGTATCGGCATAAACAAGTCCGCCGAACATAATGTCCGCCTGCGGATTGCCGGCTTCCGCCTGAATACGGGTTTTGCATTCGCCCGCACCCGCCTGCGTGTAGTTGATTTTGATATTCGGATACTTCGCTTGGAACGCACCCATAATCGCGTTGTACTGCAGATCGCTCACCGTCGTATATACGTTCAATACGCCGGAAGCTTTACTTCCCTTTGCAGCACCATCCTGCTTTTTGCAGGAACTCACTGACAGCGCCAAAGCCGCAGCTGTCAGCATCACCATAACCTTTTTCATCATTTCCTCCTAATAAAAAGACATAACCGATATATGATCACTGCATTTTTGCAGAAATCGACAATATTTAAATCACGCGTATTTTTTCGATCGTTCGGCCGTTCATAAATGAAAGCGCATCGTCATACGACGGAATCCCGTCTCTACCGCCGACTTTCGTGCACTTGATCGCCGAAACCGCGCTTGCAAATTTAATATTCGTTTCCAAATCCATACCTTTAAAATAGCCTGCGAGGAAAGCGCCGTGAAACACGTCCCCCGCTCCGGTCGTATCGACAGCCGCGACATCATACGCGGAAAAACGGAACACGCCGCCTCCGATGACCGCCATACAACCCGACGAGCCCTGCGTACCGATGACTATCTTCGGCCCCCAGTGCGACATTTCAAGCAGCGCACGGGCATAGTCGCCTATACCCGATACGAGGAGGGGGTATCTCGCATTCATAATGAGGATATCGGACAGGGATGCAAGCGCTTTATTTTTTTCGTTGTCGCGCTGCATCGAACAACCGTCGAGGGACACCGTAACGCCCGCCTCTTTTGCAATGCGGACGGCCGAAAGCGCGTTATCGTATTTCGTCCCGTCAATATGAAGCGCACGTGCACCGCCGACAAGCTTTACAAGACACTCATCCCACTCGATGGGCGGGAGTTCGTCCGGATACGGAAACTTCGTGCGGGAGGCGTTGGCGGGATTGACCATAAGGTAGGACACGGAACTCCGGCCGCCGGGAACGATGTCGATATATGAAGTATCGACCTTGTCTTTTTGCAAAGAGGCGATTATCTTCCGCCCGGTATCGTCGTCTCCGAGCTTTCCGATAAAAGCCGAGGAACAGCCGAGTCGGGAAGCAGCGACGACGGCAGTAGCTGCAGCTCCTCCGCCCTGCTCTGCGATTGCAGTGATATGTGTGGAACCGTCTTCGGGAGGATAGGCTTCGACGGTACAAAGATAATCGAAACAATTATGACCGACGCCGACGATTTGCGGAAAATCACTCATCTGCAGAACGCTCCTTTTGCATACCTTTACGCATCGCTACCCCCGCATACAGGGCATGAATGACGGCGATCCCCGCCATCCGTTCATATATCGAATCGCCGGAAAGCATGCGGGCGCGGCTCATCGCAACGAGACGGTAATCGGCAAGCTTCGACAACGAAGATTCTCCCACATCGCTTATACCGATGACGACGGCACCCTTTTGTTTGGCGATTTTAACGGATTCCACGACATCCCGTGTTTCGCCGGAACGAGAGATGGCTATGACGGCATCTCCCTCATCGAAATGCGCCATCTGCATGTATTCAAAGTTAAAAGAAGCCGTGTAATTGACGCGGATGCCGATTTTTCGAAAATTATGCAGGGCGCTCCGCGCGGCAGGAGCCGCTCCTCCGATACCGAAAATTTCTACGTATGACGCGCGCGACAGCGCGTCGACCGCTTTTTCAAGTTCGGTGTCGTCGAGCAGATCGAGCGTATCGCTCAAAGCTTCCATAGAGCCGAAAAAAACTTTGCGTTTGATGTCGTGTATCGTATCGCTCGGGCGCAGCGCAAAATCGTCGGGAATTCGTCCCCGATCCAAAACCCTTTCTTCGGAAATTGCAATTTTAAAATCTTTTAAACCCGCATAGCCGATATGATGCAGAAAACGGACAACCGTCGCTTCGCTGACGCCGTTGCTGTCGGCCAGTTTTCGCACGGTACCGCTTAAAACGGATTCGGGAGCATTTAAAACATAGTCGGCTATACGATTTTCCGACGCGCTGAGTTTATTCAAAGAACTGCGTACTTGTACTTCCCAAAGCGGAATTGCTGCAATATTGACCTGCTCCACGTGCTGCACCCTTTTGATAAATCGTAACACGACTTTCAAAAACTGTCAACAAAAATGTAGCAAAAATATCACAGATTACGCAGCAAAATATCACTTTTTAATCGGTATAACGCGTATCAGCGTCAATTCGGGATTATTGAATATCCGAACGATTTTCGGCTGCTGATACGAAAGACCGCGGCTTACGATCATCACGGAGCGCGCATTGTTTTTAAGCACATACTTTCCGCCCGCGTATTTCGGAAACATACCCTGTCCCGGCGCATAGAGCGCGTTTATAAAAGGCGGAAAGCGCCACAGCCCGCCGTGCGCGTGTCCAGCCAAAATCACATCGAAATCGTATTTTACATAATCGTTTACGTATTCGGGGCGGTGAACGAGGAGCATCGTAAATAAAACCGTGCGTCCGTCATCCGCAAAGGATCGAACGAGCGCGTCCGTTTTTTGCGCGACTGCGGCAAGGCGTTTTCGGTAGGAAACCCTGTCGTCTCCGACTTTGAGCGCCGCCCGTTTTCCCAAACCGAAATACGGATCTTCGACGCCCGAGATAACGACGGTCCCCTGCGCAAAATCGAGGGAAACCGCTTCGTCGTACAGCACTTTAAAACCGTACCGTTCGAGCATCGCGTATTTTTTTTCGATATGCAAATCGGAAAAATCGTGATTTCCCGTCACGAAAAATCCGGGACAGATATCGCAAATACCTGCAAGGAGCGCTTCGACGTTTTTGAAGGGCTTATCGCCTTTCATCCTTTCATCGAAGAGATCTCCCGTGATCGCGATGATGTCGGGGCGCGCTTTTTTTATTTTTTCAATGATTTTGATTTCATTTTTGCCGAAATCGTTGGAATGAAAATCGGAAATCTGCACGATTCTGATTTCGTTCGAAACGCGCTCCTCTTCGATATCGTAAGAAACCGTTCGTATCGTGCGGCATGAAGTGATGACGAAGATTAAAAATAAAATAAATAATTTATTAATTTTTCGTTTCATATCTATTCGTTCCGATATATCACATACAATCTATATTTTTATCAATTCGTAATCGCGCACTCCCATACCGACTTTTTCCGCGTGTTCGAGCTGTACTTTCCAATTCGTCGTCGGATGCACATCGCAAAACCAATCGTTATGAACGTGTTCGCATTCATCCATGATCGTACCGTGCAGATAAGGCTGGCGATTCGTCATATCGGCGTACGCGGCGTCGAGAGCGACGGCATCGAACGATGCGAACATTCCGACATCGGGGATGATCGGGGCATCGTTTTCGGCATGGCAATCGCAAAACGGAGAGACGTCGACGACGAGCGATATGTGAAATTGAGGCCGCCCTTTTACGACGGCAGCTGCGTATTCGGCCATCTTTTTACACAGTATTTCGTTCGTATTTTTCCCGACGGGATGCGTCGCATCTTTCGGACAGGCGCCGATGCATCTTCCGCAGCCGACACAGATTTCTTCATCGATACGCGCTTTCCGTTTGCCGTCATCGGTTTTAATAAATTCGATCGCGTCCTGTCCGCATTCGCGCGCGCATGCACCGCAGCCTATGCACAACTCTTCATCAACTTCCGGTTTTCCGTCATTGTGCTGTTCCATCTTTCCCGCCCTGCTCGCGCATCCCATGCCGATATTTTTGAGCGCTCCTCCGAAGCCCGTACTTTGGTGCAGTTTAAAATGCGTCAGCGAAATGAACACGTCGGCGTCCATCACCGCGTGTCCGATCTTCGCCTGCTTTATGTATTCTCCTTCGGGAAAATCGACATAAGCTTCGTCCGTCCCCTTCAATCCGTCGCCGATGATTACGTGACAGCCGCACGCAAGAGGGCTGAAACCGTCCATAAATGCCGCATCGAGATGATCGAGCGCGTTTTTTCGTAAACCGGGATAGAGCGTATTGCTGTCGGTTAAAAAAGGTCTTCCTCCGATACTTTTAATAAATTCCGAAAGCGCTCTCGCATAATTCGGCCGCAAGTACGCGAGGTTTCCCGGCTCCCCGAAGTGCAGTTTTATCGCCGTAAATTTACCGTCAAAATCGATCGTTTCGATGCCCGCTTTTTTAACGAGACGGACGAGTTTTTGCATAAGGCTTTCGCTGTTCGTCGTACGAAAATCCGCCCAATACACTTTCGCTTTTTCCATAAAATTCTCCGTCTTTTATAATCCTGTAGACATCGTTTAAATATTCAACGGTATTCTACCATCGCTTATACTTTTCGGACAGCCCCTTATAATCGACAGGTAAAATTTAATAAAAATCGAAAAATAGTTTCGAAACCCGCTCAATAATTTATTTACCGGATCGGCGTATATACGAAAGCCGTCTCTTTTGTATTGCTGCGGAAAAAAGTGCAAGCGCCGCATAAAAAAGCGGAACGAACACAAAGGCGACGGCAAGCGTTTTTTTCCTCGCGGCGGAAAAAGATGCGGCATCGGGCGTTTTGTATAAAGTGCGCACGCTTCCTTTGTCTTGGAGTTCGGCAAGACCTTTATCGCCTGCAAGTTTTAAAACGACGCGTGTCAAAAAATCGAGATTGCGATAATCGCCCGTTTCCCCGCCTATGTACGAAAGCGGAAGGCTTGCCGCAAAATATTGATCGGCGACGACGGCAATGCGGGCGGCGCCTTTTTTTTCGGGCGCATACATACCCGAAAGCTCACCGTCAAAATACGCACCCGCAGCGTACGATTTCCGTTCGGCAGGCGCACGCGCGTTTTGCAGCGCAAAGGGATTCGTTTGAAACAATGAAGCGCCGTCGGAATAATTTTCTTTAACCTTCCACGACGAAGGGCTTGAAAAGACGAGCGGTTTTGCGGATACGTTTTCGATTTTGACGGGATTCGCCCAAAAGAGCGTAAGTCCCCTCTTCGCTTCGTCCTGAGGCGGAATCGCTATCCAAAGCGGATAGCCGATATTCTCGAACCGGCCTGTTTCCTCGCCTGCATTTCCGTTTGCAAACGCAATGTGCGCACATGCGCTGTCCGAAATAAGGGCGGATTCGAACGATATGCCCCAAAACGAAAGCAAATCGATGAGCGCAAAGTTTTCCGTCCGCTTTATATTCCACGTCGATTTGATATCGGCATCGTAAGGTGAAACGGCAAAAAGCACACTCCCGCCCGAAAGCACAAAGGCTTCGATCGCCGCAGCATCTTTATCCGAAAGTTTCGACGCGCCGAACACGATGAGGATATTTCCGCCTGCATAATCGGAAAGCGTTCGAGCTTCGGCTTCAATGCAGTCAAATCCCTGCAGTGAAAGCCACGGCGCAACGTATGAATAATCTTCCGAAAGCGTCATTCCGTTTCCGGTAAGGATGAGTACGCGGGGACGGGATCCGTCGACAAAATTTTTGACGCAGCGAGTCAGATCGTATTCGATTCTATCCGCAGAAACGATAAAGGGTATCGTTTGAATCTTTCCTTCGTATTCGAGGACAAGGGCGGAAAAAAGCGAAACTTCCTCCCCTTTTCCCGAACGGAAAGTTTGCGGCAAAATTCCGAAGCGATTTAAAACATCGGAAACGCCGGACGCATCGGGATCTTTTACGGCGACGTTTACCGCGGAGTTTTCACGCGCATACATTTTGACGTATTCGTATACGTCGCGGGAAGAAGGATAGACGCTTGCAATGCGCGGCGATCGGTAATAAGTGATCGTAAGCGGAGAGGTAAGGCGGGAAAGCGTTTTTTTTCCGTAATCGGAAAGGCTGAAAGTTTTACTTTTCGTTAAATCGATCCGCGCATAATATCTTTTTCCGTTCAAAGACGCGAAGAGAATAATTAATAATATAACGGCATACATGCATCGATCGTTACGGGAAAAAAGATTCCTGCGTTTTTTTTCCGACGCGATAAAGGCTGCGAATAAAAAAAACGCCGAAACCGCACAAAAAAAGACGATGTCGCGCGTATCGACGATGCCCTTTACTGCCGTATCCGCACGGTATGCAAAACTCAAAGGACGAAGCGTTGCCGAAAGGGACGCAAAACCGGCAAAGAAAAAAAACGAGGCGGAGACGATAAAAGCTTGAAGCGGAAAAAAGACCGTAAAAAAAAATACCGAAAGCGATACGGCCGCCGCTCCGTAAAAAAAAGAAAGAGCAAAGCCCGCTATGATCCCTCCCGCGTCGATATCGCCGAAAAAGCCGGTGCACAGCGGCACGAACACAAGCGGCAGCAGGATAAGCACAAAGCGCACAAAGGGAAAAACAAAATCGAAAAACGTGCGGGCGAAAGGCGAAAGCGGCAGAGCATCGGCAAAGCTTTTATCGCCGGACGGAAAACACAAAAGAGGGATGACGACGATGGCGACATAGGGAAAGGCGGCGAAAAAAAAGCGGATATCGGGAACAGCGTTTCCTGAAAAAAATCCTGAGATAAAAAAATAATAAAGCGAGCACGACGCAGCAAATAAAACCGCACACAAAAAAAAGAGAGGGCTGCAGACGGAACGCTCGAGAGAGCGGCAAAAATGCACAGCCGTCCGCCCCGTCATTCGACATAGGGGATGTCGAAGTGCATCCTGTCTTTTGTAAGTTCCGCGGCGGGAAAAATCGTGCGCGCTTCGTCGAGCAAAACGGAAAGCTCCCTGTCGGTATAGCGCGGACTGTAGTGGATCATCGCCATACGTTTGACGCCCGCATCGCGAGCGATCGTCGCGGACTGTTTTGCCGTCATGTGTTTTTTTTCTCTCGCCTGATCGAGGAGCGCTTCTTCGAACATACCTTCGCAGATCAAAAGATCGCTTCCGCGCACTTCATCTGCAATCGACGGTTTATAGAGCGTGTCGGTCACATAACTGAACTTTCTTCCGCTCCGCGAGGGGCCGAGCACTTGATCGGGCGTAACGGTTTTTCCGTCGGAAGCCGTAACGCTCTCGCCTTTTTGCAGTTTACCCCACAGCGGCCCCATCGGAACTTTGAGCGCTTTCGCTTTTTCGGGACTGAACTCACCCGGTCGGTCGAGCTCTTCGAGCGTATAGCCGACGCAGGTTTTCGTGTGCGCAAGCGGAAAGGCCCGGATATAAAACCCCTCCCCTCCGTGCACGACGCAGGGAGCCGTAATCTCTTTTACGACAACGGGATAATTTATAAACATGTCGAGCACTTTGCGGCTCGTTTCGATATATTCTGCGATCTTCGGCGGGCCGTAGATATACAGCGGTTCGGTGCGATCCACTTGCGAAGAGAGCATCATGATACCGGGCAGCCCCGTTACGTGATCGGCGTGCGTATGCGACACGAAAATCGCATTTATCTTTTTCCATTTGAGATTGAGGCGCCTGAGCGACACTTGCGTTCCCTCTCCTCCGTCGAATAAAAAGAGCTCCCCTTCGCGGCGCAAAAGCACCGACGTGAGATGGCGGTACGGGAGCGGCATCATTCCGCCGCAGCCCAAAACAAAAGCTTCCATATTCATAAGGCACGACCTGCAAGAATTTTTTTGATTCGTTTATGATAAAACGCTCTCGCGCTTTCGGCAAGCGCATAGGGCGCATAGAGCGGCGAAAGCGGAAAATCGAGGGATCCCGGCCGATGCACGATGCGCCCGCCGAATCCAGTTTTAAAAAGATAGAGACCGTACATCGGGTGATTTTTATCGTCCGACGGCGGCATACCGTAAAAATCGTAGACGGCCGATCCGTAAGATTTCGCATCGCATATCGCAGTCCACTGCAAAAGATAGGCGGGCATGAGGTTTCGCTTGGCGTTTGAAGAAGCGCCGTAGAGATAGACCGCTTCGCTTTTAGAAAAAAGCGTAATGATCGACGCGAGGTTTTCCCCTTCGTGCGATGCGATATAGACCGTGATGAGCGGGGCGTCTTTATGTGAAGCGCTCAAAGCGAAAAGGTCTTCATAGTATTTTTTTGCATGGATCGCAATGCCGTCGCGGCTCGCCGTCGTCTTATAGAGTTCGTAAAAAATATCGAGAGCGCGCAAGGCGTCGGAATCGAGCGAGGAAATGTCCGTCTTATCGCTTTTCGCGCGGTATGCGCGGACGACGACGCCTTTTTTTTGTGCAAGGCGGATATTGTAACGCCACTTGCTCCGCATTGCAGAAAGGATTTCATTTTCCGATTTTGTCAAATCGATAAGCGTCGTATCGGGCGGCTGAATATCGGTTTTCGTTTTGACGATCGCCGGTTTTTCCGAAGCGGCCGCTTGCTTCAGCTCTGCGACAAAAAAATCGCGCGAAGATATCGAATAAAAATCGAGTGAGGAATCGAAGCGTATGCAAAGCGTGTGCTTGGGAAGAAAGCCTTTAAGAGACTCTGAAAACTCCGCCAAAAACTGCGCATAAGAGGCGGCATCCGCTCGGCAATCGCCTGCAACACCGTTTTGTGTTTCATCGGCTTTTATCGAGAGGTTTTGCGATGTACCGCCGGCAGCGCCGGTTTCGCCGTAAAAAAAAGACGGCATCATCGGAATATAGGCGATGGAAAAATATTTTGCAAAGCGCCGCACGAGAACCGAAACGCTAAAAGCACCGCCCTCTTCCGATCGGACATCGAAAAAGAGCGATTTCCAGCCGTGACGGGATTTAAACGCCGCCCAAAACGGCGACTGCAAAAAACGCTCTCCTCCGTCGGCAAGAGAGCGCGGAGAGAGAGACGCAATCGTAAAAGAAAACACTTGTTATGCTACTCCGCCGTTTACGGTTTTTTCCGTCGTAAGCGCTTTTCCGTCCGCCGTGAGTTTTTTATCCTGAATAACGACGGTGCGGTCATGCACTTTTATTTCGATTTGAAAAAACACGTCCGCACTTATCTCTTTTTCTTTTTGTGCCGAAGGATCTTCTCCTTCAAGCACGACGGGAGTGCCGGGAGCCGCCCACGGCGCCGTTACGAGTTCGACGCATTCTTTGCCCGCTTCATCGGTGTAATCCGCCGCAAGGAGCATACCGCGGCTTTCAATTCCGCGCATTTTCCGGGGAGCGAGGTTATCGACGAGGATGATGTGCTTTCCGAGCAGTTCGTCTTCTTTTAAATACGGCACGAGTCCGCTTTGAATGACGCGCTCCGTACCGCTTCCGTCGTCGAGGTGTTCTATATAGAGCTTATCGGATTCGGGATTGCGTTCGACGGAAACGATCTTTGCGACTTTGAGCGAAACGAATTTATTAAAATGTACGCACATATCGGCTGCGAGGGCAGGCTCTTTTTTTTCGGCCTTTGCCTTTTGCGCACTCGGCTTTCCGAGCGTCCCTTCTTCGCGCGATTTTTGATTGCCCGAAAAACGCTCTTTAAAAGCTCTCATCGTCTTATCGTCCATCGGCGTAAAGTATACGCTCGTCGCACCGATCTCCGAAAGCCCCTCCGTTTTTCCGAGATCGCTCCACCTAAGCGCACCTTCAGGATCGTTTGCTCCGATACGCTTTTCGGTGATCGTTTTACCGAAAAACGAAGCGACTTTTTGCGCATACTGCGGGAGATAGGGCGCCGTCAATATCATCAAATCTTTTATGACATAGCACAAATTGTGTATGAGCTTTGCCGCTTTTTCAGGATCGGTGTTGCGCGTTTTCCACGGCTCGGCCGCCTGAAACGCTTTGTTTCCGATATCGCTTATCGCAAAGATTTCGCGGAACGCGTCTTTGAGATTCGCCCATTCGAGCAGTTCGGTAATTCTCCGCTCCCGCGCTTTTACTTCCGCCCACAGCGCTTCGTCTTCAGGAGCGTCGGGGATTTTGCCGCCGTAGTATTTGTTGACGAACAGCAGCGTGCGGTTTACGAGATTGCCGAGATTTCCGATAAGTTCCGCATTGTATTTTTCCTGAAAATCCTTCCATGTAAATTGATAATCGGATTTTTCCGGACGGTTGTAAAAGATGTAAAACCGCCACGCATCCGCGGGAATGCCGCTTTCCTTCGCATCCGTTCCGAATACGCCGACGCCCTTCGACTTCGAAAATTTGCCGTCTTCATAATTTAAAAATTCGGTCGAACTCATGTGAAAGAGCTTTGTCCAATCGCGTCCGCTTCCGAGCAGACTCGACGGAAAGACGACCGTGTGAAAGGGGATATTGTCTTTACCGATAAATTGAAAAAGCTCGACGGGCATTTTGGCCGCCGCTTCATCGGATTCGGACGGAAGCCACCAGCTTTTATAGTCGAAGGATTTTTTTCCCGCCGCAGCGAGTTCGTTTGCGAGCTGGAGCGTTATCGAAATATAACCGATCGGCGCATCGAACCATACGTAAAAGACTTTGTCTTCGTAGCCTTCTTTCGGCACGGGTATGCCCCATTTCAAATCGCGCGTGATCGCACGTTCGTTTAAGCCGTCTCTTATCCACGCCTTTGTCATTTGAATCGCGTTTGCGCTCCACTTGCCTTCGACGCTCGCCTTTTCCATCCACGCTTCAAGACGCCCCGCAATCGCAGGCAAATCGATATACAAGTGCTTCGTCTCGCGCACTTCGGGGGAAGAACCGCAGGTAGCGCATTTCGCTTTTATTAAATCGGTCGGATCGAGGAGGCTGCCGCAGGTTTCGCACTGATCGCCTCTCGCGTCTTCGCTTCCGCATTTGGGACAGGTGCCGCGCACATAACGGTCGGCCAAAAACATATTGCAGTGCGGACAAAAGAGCTGCTTTGTCACGTGCTCTTTGATAAAGCCGTTCGCATCGAGATTGTTAAAAATTTCCTGCGTAACGTCTTTGATCTCTTCGTTCGACGTTCGCCCGAATTTATCGAAAGCGATGTGAAACCAATCGTATATTTCCGTGTGCAGTTTATAATAGTGATCGCAGAGTTCACGCGGCGTTTTGCCCTCTTCGAGCGCTTTCGTCTCGGTCGCCGTGCCGTATTCGTCGGTACCGCAGATGTACAGCGTATCGTAGCCCCTGCTTCTGCAAAAGCGCGCAAAGACGTCGGCTGAAAGCATTTGAATGAGATTTCCGAGATGAGGAACGTTATTGACATACGGAAGCGCCGATGTGATAAGTTTTCTGTTCATAATTTTTTATTATAGCCCGAACGGAGGATTTTGTACATTACCCGGCAGAACGTCTGATTGAACGGAAACAAGCATACATTTTCCCATAAAAACTTTTCTCCTAAAAGTTTGGAAGAGAAAAAGGGCGAAAGAGGGGCTGTCCAAAAACTTCAGTTTTTGGGCAGCTTCCTTGATGTACTATGCGACGTTTAAAATTAAGTCATTACGATATAAAGACTTAATTTTAAACTCGGCAGGCTGTCGAGAAAGTAACCGACTTTTGAGACAGCCCCTCTTTCGCAAAAAATTATTAAAAGTTTACCGCGCTTACGACTGCGGCCACGCCCGCACGTCCGACGTTGCTGCTCCTGCCGGCACCCCACACTTGCTTTCCGTCTTCCGTCGTGATCTGCACATACGCCACAGCGCTCGTATCGCTGCCGCGTCCGATGCTGTGCTCGTGAAACGATGTTATATTGAATTTCGGAACGGGTGTCGATTTCAGAGCATTGACGAAAGCGTCGAGCGGACCGTTTCCCTTTGCGCCGATCGTGTACTTTTCGCCCTTCCATTCGACTGCGGCGCGGCACATAACCTGTTCGTCGCCGTCGTTTTCCATACCGCGGTCGAGGTGCGTTTCGTTCAAATCGAGTATTTTAAGCGGAGAGGTTTTATTGAGCCATGTCTTTGCAAAGATATCGTATATCTCTTCGCTTTTGAGTTCTCTCTGTGCTTCGTCCGCAGAAGCTTTAACGATATTGCCGAAAGCCGCATGCATCGCTTTGGGCAGCATGATGCCGTAATCCTGTTCGAGGATAAAGGCCGCCCCTCCTTTTCCGCTTTGACTGTTTATCCTGATGATGCCTTCGTATTGCCTTCCGATATCGTGAGGATCGATCGGAAGATAGGGCACATCCCACAGCCCATTTTCTCCGGCTTCCGCGCGGGATGCCATGCCTTTTCGGATCGCATCCTGATGGGAACCGGAAAAGGCGGTAAACACGAGTTCTCCCGCATAGGGTACGCGGGGACCGACGGTCATGCCGGTAAACTCTTCGTAGCGTTCGCGCACGCTGTCGATATGAGTGAAATCGAGAGCGGGATCGACGCCCTGCGTATACATATTGAGGGCGACGTTTACGATGTCGAGGTTTCCCGTGCGTTCGCCGTTTCCGAAAAGCGTACCTTCAACTCTGTCTGCTCCCGCAAGCAAACCGAGTTCGCACGAAGCGACGGCTTCACCGCGGTCGTTGTGATTGTGCAGACTGACGATGACGTTTTCGCGGTTCGATATGTGCTTGCAAAAATATTCGATTTGATCGGCAAAGATGTTCGGCGTCGCGCATTCGATCGTCGTCGGCAAATTCAAAATAATTTTATCGCTCGTCGTTTTCGCCCACTCTTCTTTTACCGCTTCACAGATTTCGACCGCGTATTCGATTTCGGTCGTCGAAAAACTTTCAGGCGAATATTCGAGTCGGATGTGAGTGCCGCCCGCATCCGAAAGACAGTCCTGCACGCACTTGACGCCGTCGAGGGCAAGCTGCGTAATCTGCGCCTTTGTCATGCCGAAGGTATACTTTCGCTGCGCGGGGGACGTCGAATTGTAGATGTGAAAAATCGCTTTCGGCGCACCTTTCAGCGATGCGAAGGTTTTTTTGACAAGGTGCTCGCGCGCCTGACAAAGCACTTGCAGCGTTACGTCTTCGGGCACCCTGTTTTCTTCGATAAGCCTGCGTAAAAATATATACTCCGTTTCGGATGCGGACGGAAATCCCACTTCGATTTCTTTGAATCCGATCTTTACGAGCAGATCGAAAAAATCGAGCTTTTGCTCTACGCCCATGGGATTGACGAGCGCCTGATTGCCGTCGCGGAGATCGACCGAACACCACACCGGCGCTTTTGTGATAAGCTTATCCGGCCATTCGCGCTTTCCGATATCGATCTTCGGAAACTGCCGGTACTTTCCTTTCGCATCCATTCCTGCCATTGTATTGCTCCTTGCATCTTGATTTTAAAAACAAAAAGACCCGCCGCCGAAGCGACAGGTCTGTAATTTATAGGATAACGATATACAGCACCTTTACCGTCGGCAAATCGAGAAAACATTTGCATATAGTAGTGCCGTATATATCATAGAAACAATATGACATAAAAAAACGGCTCTGTCAAGCGTACGGCACAGCGTACGGCACAAGCGAGCATCGGCGGGAGGCGGAAATCCTTTTTTGCAAAAAATGCTGTATTTTCGGACGATGTATGGTATAATAGCGGATACGGAGAAAAGCCGTATGTGAACAGCCCGCTTGCGGCTATAGAGAAAAAAATGAATATAATTTTGGTATTCGGAATTTTACTTTTCAGTATTGCAATAATTGAAACTGTTTTATCCGGAACATGGAACAGATTTTATTTTTTATATGGAATTCCGATTTACTCAAAAGAAATTGAAATTTCAGATTTAACTAAAACATCACAGCTGGTTATTCATTTTATAGATACTATGGATACGGTAAAAGGTCTTTCAAAATACAAAGGAAAGAGATTGGACGAGAATACTTTTGCTTTCCGAAAAAAAATGATTGCTATTAATTTTTTTCGGAATGATTTTGAAAATATTCATGGAACAATCGGTATTGATTCGGAAAGCAGGACTCTTAAAATAAAAGGGTATGCCGGATACACTTTTCCGGCATTAATGCTTTATATATTTATTGTCTTTACGGCAGGTTTTGAATCATTTCTTACAGAAGCATTTTCATCATTAATAATAATTTTAATTTTATCATCAATATCTTATGCATTCGATCGTAGAAAATATAATAAATTATTTACTGAAATTACAAAATTAATCAACGGATATGATTCGTCCTTAAATATGACATACACATAACACGTTTTCAAAGCCGACATTTTTACATATACAAAAATGCGGTTTAAAACAATGTTATACGCACAGCACGGATGACCGGAGAAAAAAATGAAAAAAACTTATGTATTTTTAGTTTTATTTTATATCTGTTTATTAAATTGTAATGCCCGACAAAATTTCAGCTCTTCCTACAAAGAGGATGCAATGTATTACAAAGACGATATCGAAGAAATAACGTTTACAATACCGAAAGAAAAAGCTGTTGAGGGAACGGCAAAACTTTTATTTCTCGATAAGAACAATAATGAAACCGTATGTTACGAAATACCGGTTCAAATAAAAAACAATAAATGTAAATATGTTCTTAAGAAAATTCCGTCGGGTAGAATCGGAGGAATTACAAGAGAATTATATGAGGAATATTACGGTTCTGAATATGAATGGTTAATTCATCTAAAAATAATTTTTGAAGACGGTTCCGAATATATCTACGAGGATAATTACTTGCATATCGGTGCTATGTTTGAAGACGAAAATACCGGTTATACAGGTAATTATAATTTTGAAATTCGCGGTGAAACAAAAATAGAAGAAGATGATTTTTCGTTTATTTTACCGGCCGGGTATAAGGAATTTACCGCACTTCAACACAAACTTTTTCCTACTCAGGAAAACTTTGCAAAAACATATTCAACAGTCGATTATTCTTATTGGGCAGGCTTTTCATTAAAAAAACCATTTAAAGAATTTTTTTCGATAGGCGCATTTCAGCTTCTTGAGTTTTCGACATATTACGATACATGGACGGATTTTTTGATTGCATTCGGAGATTTTCTAAAGGAAACACATTCGGTTAAAAGATCGGATGTTGTAAAAGTAAAAACTGCAAACGGCCTTGAGGGTGTAAAGGAGACTGTAAAGACCGGATCCAATTCATTCAGAGAAATATATCTGTTTCCTTGTAACGAAAAAATTCTATATGTCGCAATTGACAGGAAAATTAAAAATTCGGAAATAGAAAAAATTATTCCTTCAATTTTGGAGACGCTGGAAGTAAAAAATGAAAACCGTTAAAATGCAAAAAAGATATAAACAGGTTCAATTTCGAGTTTTCTAAAACTCGAAGGGCTGCCGAAAAAGCAAGTAAGTTTTAAGACAGTCCCATTTCCAACCGTTTCGCGCGTCGCCAAAATGGCATGTTTGGAAAATATTAGGCGCACACGCCGATAGTGTGAGGAGGGGAAATTAATTATGAAAAAAATTCTTTTACTTCTGATTTTATCCGTTTCAGCACTTGGAACGATTTTCGCTTCCGATTATGAAAAAATAAAGAAAAATTATAACGACGCTGAACATTATTTTAATGAAAAAAATTATGAAGAGGCGATAAAAAAGTATACGGAAGTTTTCAAACGCACTGAGTATTTTTATAATCTAAAAGACGAAGAGAAAAAACAAATATCTTCGGATCACGGATTGCAATTCGATGAAATCGGAGAACTGAAACTTTTTTATTATTCGCTCTACAACATAGCGTGCTGCTATTCGCTTACGGGAAATTTTCCAAAGGCAAAGGAATATCTTTTTTATGCGATTTATGCCGGCTACCCCAATCCGAACTATATTTTCAATGATTCCGATATGAAGCCGTTTTTTTCATCCGATCCTTCCCTAAAATCCGAGGTTGAAAAAATATACAGACAAGGTAATTCAAAATCTCTTGTTCAAGGAAAGCTGTTTGAGCAATGGATTGTCAATGACTGCTTTCGATACGGGTTCGACGGAGATACGGTGATACGGTATCACGCATCATCCGATTGGAAGGATCACAAGTTTAAGGGAACTTATAAAGTAAAAAACTATCACATAATGATGCATTTTTACAAAGAATCATACAGGAAGCCTGACCCGTGGGCATCGGCCATGCCCGGAGGCGGCACGATAACACCCTATACTTCATATTCCGAATATCCGGAACATAAAGATATAGACAGTAACGAGACTGTAAATTGGTTTGAAAGTAACTATTATTGGACCGCATTAGGAAAAGATTACGGATCTTCCTTTGAACAAATTGAAGAAAACTATACATCGGATTGGAATGAAAAGGACTATACCGAGCTGATCGCGGAACGGATTGAAGATTATTATTCCAAAAATCGTAAAATTGAGCGGACGAAAGAAGAAATAAATACTTCTGCAAACAAGCGAAGACAAAAAGTGCTTGATTATATCGCAAAGGTCGGAAAAAATGACCGCACTGTTTTTATTCTTCCGGAGAGGACTGAAAAAGTAGAATGGGATGACATTGATATACCGGATGAAACCGTCGCAATTCTGCTCCCGGAGGGGCTTGAAACTTTTCGCGCGGATATTCCGAAGGATGTACAATATATGAATTTTCCGTCAACTTTAAAGGAATTACACGTCAATTTCTCTTCCGACTCTCCGATCGAAGCGCTTGAACTTCCGGAAAACCTTGAAAAACTGGACAACGTATTATTTTGGTATTCTCCCGATAAAATCAGGGATATGTATGTTCCCGGCTGG
This sequence comes from Treponema socranskii subsp. paredis ATCC 35535, assembly GCA_000413015.1. Lineage (GTDB taxonomy): Bacteria > Spirochaetota > Spirochaetia > Treponematales > Treponemataceae > Treponema_D > Treponema_D paredis. The sequence goes on along the minus strand of KE332515.1, from coordinate 147,568 downwards.
ACGGAAACTCCCCCTGAATGGCATAAAAGCTGGGATATGTTTTGTCATGTACATTTCGGAGAGTATCTGAAAGAATAAAAAGCATAACACGCAATAAAAAACAAAAGGAGGTACGATAAAAAACGCCGTCTGAAATATCGCCGTCGCTTTTTATCTCGAGTTTGCACGGATGTTTGCGGAAGTTATGTATACGTATCGTTTTGATGAAAATCGAAAGAATACGATACAGTATAGTTTCGCAAACTCGATTATTGAACGTGTGCGCTTTTGCGCACGACTAAAAACTTTTTCGGAAGTTGCAACTTCCTGCAAAAGTTTTTATGGGAGCAATAACATGAAAAAAATCGGTTTTATCGGTGTCGGGATCATGGGAAAGTCGATGGTACGCAATCTTATGAAAGCTGGATTCGATCTTCGCATATTCGCCCGGCATAGGCAAAACGTCGAAGACGTTATTTCCGAAGGCGCCGTCTTTTGCGACAGCATTTCTGACTGTGTCAAAGGCTCCGACGCGGTTATCACGATCGTGGGTTTTCCGCCCGATGTTGAAGATGTGTATTTTTCTCCCGGAAAAATTATGGCGAGCGCGGCAAAGGGAACCTATCTCATCGATATGACGACGACGAGCCCCTCTCTTGCCGAACGTTTGTACCGCGAAGGAAAAGCGAAGGGCTTTCACGTAATCGACGCGCCGGTTACCGGAGGCGACACGGGCGCAAAAGCGGGAACGCTTTCCATTCTCGCAGGCGGAGACAAAGAAGATTTCGAAGCGTGCTTGCCGCTTTTCAAAGCAATGGGAACGAATATCAATTATCAGGGCAAAGCGGGAAACGGTCAGCATGCGAAAATGGCGAATCAAATACTGATCGCGGGCGCACTTTCGGGAGTGTGCGAGGCGTTTGCATACGCGAAAGCGAAGGGGCTCGATTTGAACGTATTGTTAAAATCGGTTGCAACGGGAGCGGCAGGAAGCAAGCAGCTCGACGCTTTCGGTCCGAAGCTCATCGCGGGCGACTTTGCTCCGGGCTTTAAGCTCAAGCATTTTATTAAAGACATGACGCTCGCCGATGAAGAAGCGAAAAAAGCGGGCCTGCACCTCGGAGTGCTTGAGCATGTGCTCGAAAATTACGAAGCGCTCGAAAAAGAAGGCTTGGGCGAAGACGGCACACAGTCGCTCATAAAACGCTATTAAACTGAAGCGCCGATATATGCACAGGGCACCGCACCAAAAACTATATTCTCTAAAAAATAGTATGTAACGTAAAAAGTCGGCTGCACTCCCGGCGGCAGTACCGCTGCCTCGCGTTCCGCCTTTTTTATTTACTCATATGATTTTTTTATGGTGTACATTTTTGGTACGTTCGCCCTGTTGGCGATGTCTCTTCCGCTGCCCCGCTCCTCTACATCTTTTCCAAATACGGCACGAGTACAAGATACATCGCGTTCTTTAAAACGGTGAGCGTACACTCGGCAAGGAAAAGACGTGCTTTTACGAGTTCCGCTTTTTCCGCGGAGAGGATCGGGCATTGCTGATAGAATTTGCTGAACGCTTTACTTACGTCGTACAAGTACTGCGCGACGACGCTCGGATCGAGCGCTTCCGAAGCTTTTGCGACGACGGACGGAAAGTCGCCGAGTTTTTTTATTAAATCCCATTCGCTTTCAGATGAAAGAAGCGAAACGGCTTCTCCGCTTTTATCCGGAGCGATGCCGCTTTCTTCCGCTTTCCGCAAAATCGACGCGATGCGCGCGCCCATGTACTGCAGATAGGGGCCGGTGTTTCCGGTAAAGGACAGCGACTCTTCGGGATTAAAGAGCATATCTTTTACCGGTGCAACGTTCAATAAATAATAATGGAGAGCCGCGAGCGCAATTTTTTCCGCAACATCGTCCGCATCTCCGACATCTTCTTCCCTGCCCTTTTCTTCTATCTCTTTGAGAGATGCAGCATGGAGTTCGTCGATCAAATCGTCGGCGTCGACGATCGTACCTTCCCGGCTTTTCATCCTGCCGCTCGGCAAATTGACAAGACCGTAACTTAAATGATAGAGGTCGTTCGCCCAATCGAAACCGAGTTTTTTCAATATATAAAAGAGCACTTTAAAATGATAGATCTGCTCGCTTGCAACGACGTAAACGAGACGGTTGAAGGGCCAGTCATCGTGCCGGCTGATCGCCGTACCGATATCCTGCGTCATGTAGACGGATGTACCGTCTTTTCTGAGCAGCACTTTTTCGTGTTCGCGCTCGTCTTTACCGCCGACGACTTCGCTCACGTCGATGCGCACGGATCCGTCGTCCGCTTTGAAAAATATGCCCTTTTCAAGACCCGCTTTGATTTCGTCTCTGCCTTTGAGATAGGTTTCGCTTTCGAAATAGAGTTTATCGAAGGATACGCCGGTGCGCGCATAGGTGTTTTCGATGCCCGAAAGCGTCCAATCGTTCATCTTTTTCCAAAGCGCGCGCACATCCTCATCGCCTGATTCCCACGCTCTCAGCATCTCTTCCGCTTCGGATACGGCTTCGGGATGTTCTTTTGCGTACGCGTCGAATTCGACATAGCACCGGCCGACAAAGTGATCGCCTTTTATACCGAGCGACTCGGGCGTGTCGCCCGAGGCTTCGTGAAAGAGTTTATACGCGAGCATCGACTTGCAGATGTGTATGCCGCGGTTATTGATGATGTTCACTTTGTACACTTCCGCGCCCGCTTTTTTCAAAATGCGGCTCACGCTTTCACCGAGCGCATCGTTTCTCATGTGACCAAGATGGAGCGGTTTATTCGTGTTCGGACTCGAATATTCGACCATAACGCGCTTTCCGTCGAAGGGCTTCACACCGTCGTCGCTTTTCGAACCGTACTCGCTTCCCTCTCGATCGATGCGCGAAAGGATCGCAAAAGAAGCGGACGATTTATCAAGCTTGACGTTCACGTAGGGACCTGCTGCAAGGAATTCGCCGACGGAAGATACGAAAACTCCTTCGAACGACGGCTCGGAATTGATAATATGCACGACGCTTTGAGCGATCGCAGGAGGAGCGAGACGGAGAAGTTTTGCATAGGCGAACATCGGAACGCCGATATCGCCCATAGCGGGATCGGGAGGAGTTTGCAGCGTCAAAGTTTCCGAGGCGACAGCGGAAGCATCCGGATTTTTTTCGGCGATAAATCGATTCAAAGCCGCAGCGACCACGACGCGGCAAGCGCTTTTTGCATCATTCATAGGCGCTATGATAACAGATTGTATGAATCTTTGCCAGTGCGGCATTTATTAATACCGGCCCTATCCTAAAAACGCGCCCCGTTCTTCGAGTTCCGATCGGAGTTCTCCTGTCGGAACGTCGATCGGAAGGCAGCCGTGCCGTTTTGCAATTGCAGCGGCAACACCTGCGGCTTCTCCGAGCGCACCGCAGCACGGAGAAAGGCGCGTGGACGCCTGCGCTTCAAAGGATGCGCTTATGTCTCTTCCCGCGGCCATAACATTCGGCACGGAAGCGTTGACGAGCGTACGGTAAGGAATCGTATAGAATTCTCCGTCTTTCAAAAAGCGCGAATCGGTCGCCGCTCCGTCGCTCGAATGGATATCGATCGGATAGCCGAATGCGACGACCGCATCATCGAAGCGGCGGGCGGAAAGAATATCGTCCGCCGTAATCGTATAAATGCCTTTCATGCGGCGGGAACTTCGTATGCCGATTGAAGGACCCGATGCGATAAGGTGAGCGCAAGCGAAACCCGGTATGTGCTTTTTCATAAAGGCGTACAGCTCCCACACTTGCCGTCTTCCCTCGGTTTCCGCGCGGCTGATGCCGAAGGGATCGACGGGGCTTTCGCCGTTTATGCGCGTCATATTGACGATCACTTCGCCCCTCGTATTCGTTTCAAAAAAAAGCGCTATATCGCGGTCAAAGGTGATTTCCCCTCTTTTGATACCGTCTTTCATGATGTCTTCAAAGCCCGAACACGAAAGACGGCTCGCTTCTTTTTGTATGCCGATTTTCGATCTCAAAAAAGGAAAAAGCGATGCGTCCTTGTCCATCAGAGCGCGGATCGAGTCGATATCGACATTCGAAAGGCGGAAGTTCATCGTCATGGGCTGATCTTTGCCGTCGGAATCCCTTCCCTCTGCATAAGGTACGCCCGCCTGAAAAATAAGGTCTCCGTCCCCCGTCGCATCGATAAAATACGGAGCGCGCACAGAAAGTTTTTTTCCGCAGCTTAATAATGAAACGGATTCCGCCCTTCCCGCGCAAAGGGACACGCTTTCAATCGATGAGTGATATAAAATCGTAACTCCCGCTTCAAGGCACATAAGCTCGAGCTCCCGCTTAAAGCCCTCGGCGTCGAAAGGAGTAACCGTATAAGTATAACCGGTAGAATCGACCGTATGTCCGGGCGACAAGCCTTTTTTTACGAGACGCCGCACGAGTTCGTCGGTTATGCCGCGGATCACTTGCGTGCTTCCCGCGTGAAAAGTCATCATGGGACCGGTTCCGGAACTCGTCATGGAACCGCCGAGCGCCCCCTGCTCTTCGGCAAGCAGCACGGAAAGCCCCATGCGGCCCGCGCTTGCGGCGGCGAGAGAACCTGCAATGCCTCCTCCCGCTACGATGCAATCGAAATCATATATATCGTTCATATATCCGCTCCGTAAATTTATTTTATGCCCGAATTGACCATAGCGTTCGTAATCTTCCGCTGAAATAAGAGATAGACTGCGATGATCGGAAGCACGGAAAGAGTCGTCGCCGCAAGCTGCAAGTGCCACTGCGGCAAACCGTACGAATCGTTGAAGTTCGCAAGCGACAGAGGCAGCGTAAACTTTTCCAAACTGTTTATAAATACGAGCGGCTCGAGGTACATATTCCATACCGATAAAAACGCGAGAATAGCCGCGGACGATGCGACGGGAAGCGAAATCGGGAACATGATTTTAATAAAAGTGCCGAAGAGGGAAAGCCCGTCCATGCGAGCCGCTTCTTCGAGCTCTTTGGGCACCGTGATATAATATTGCCGGAACATAAAGGCCGAAAAGGCTCCCTGCGCGCAAAAAATCGGAATGAGCATGAGCGGAACGAGGGAGTCAAGCGCGTGCAGACGTATCATCTGAAAGTACATCGGGATTATCGTCACTTCGATCGGCATCATCATCGCGGTAAGCAAAACGACAAAGAGTGCGTTTTTATACGGAAAGCGTATGCGCGCAAACGCATAGCCGCTGAGCGAAGCGATGACAACGTTGCCCGAAGTGGCGACGACGGCGACCAAAAGCGTATTCGCGTAATGGCGCGCAAAAGGCTGCACTTCGAATACGGCGCGGTAATTATGCCAGCTCCACGATTTTGGAAGGAGAGAGGGCTTACCGAAAATGAGAGCGGGCTCGTTTAAAGAATTGACAAGCATCCACCAAAAGGGATAGACGAACAGTACGCTGAGCGCGAGTGCGATAATGATGTACGGGACGTACGTGCGGATCACATTATTAGCTTTCATAGTATGATACCTTTTTTCGGACGTTCCACTGTACTACGGTGAGCGCGAGCACGATTACGAAGAGCAGCACCGAAAGCGTACTCGCGTATCCGATATCGAACATTTTGAACGCCTGGTGATAGATATAATAGACGAGCACCATCGTAGAACCTTCGGGACCTCCGTCGGTCATCAATTTTATCGTATCGAATACGCGCATGGAACCGATTACCGTAACGATCGCAATCATCAATACGGACGGCATAAGAAGCGGCAGCTTGATTTTCCGAAAGAGCGTAAAGCGCTCCGCCCCGTCGATACGCGCGGCTTCGATAACGTCTTCGGGCATATTGAGCACCGCGCCCGTTAAAATAAGCACGTTCATACCGAGGTTTTTAAGTACGCGGCTTACGATAACGCCCGCCATAGCCCAACCCTTTTCGTAGAGCCAGTTCGGACCTGCAATGCCGAAAAGCGAAAGAAAGCGGTTTACCGGCCCGCTGTCGCCTCCCTGCAAAAGATATTTGCACACAATCGACCATGCGACGCCGCTCGTTACGACGGGCAAAAAGACGATCGTATTTACATACCAGTGCGCATTTTTCTCCCGTCCGAGATAGAGCGCAAGGGCGAGCGCGAGAATGAGATTCAGCGGTACGACGCCGAGAGAAAACACGAAAGTATTGCCGAGCGTTTTCATAAAAAGCGGATCTTCGGCAAGCGCCGCGTAATTCGCCCCTCCCGCAAATCCCGCCGAACCGAAGAGGAGATTTTTCTCTTCGAACGAATAAACGAATATCATGATGAGCGGAAATAAAACGAAAAGAACGTAGCCGATCATCTGCGGGGCTATAAAAGCGAAACCCGAAATGCTTTCGGCTCTCGTCAAAGCTCCCGCTTTATATGACTTTATATGTTTCATATTGTGTATGAGATCTCTTGCCGGCCGGGCTGTCTTTGCCTCTAAGATCGAACGCGGAGAAGTCTTCACCGCGTTCGAATATGAGAAAACCCGGCAAGCGCCTTATTTGATGTATTTTGAATAGACTTTTGCAACTTCGTCGACAACGGCTTTGACGTCGGCGTCGGCTTTCCACAGTTTATCCCATATCATGCGGGATTCGACTTGGATCTGCGTATACAGCGCGTGAGACGGAAGAACGCGCCCCGTCGCAATGGAATCGGCGACAGAAGCTTTCATCTGTTCGGGTTTGACGTTCGGATTGCTGCTTAAAAATGCAGCAGAGGCGAGTACCGATTTGCGTGCCGGCGGCCAGATGCCCGCCATGCGCGCCACACAGCTTTCGCTTGTCATATAGGCGACAAGTTCCGACGCGAGAGTGACCTTTTTGCCGCGCGCGTTTGCGGCAATCGCAGCCTGTCCTATGACAGGGATATTGCCCTTGGGACCTGCAGGCATGGGCGCCATACCCCACGCAAAAGGCGCGGATACGAGCTTCGATACGCGGGAAACCTGTCCCACGGTCATAGCTGCGTTTCCGGCATAGAAATCGCTTTGATCCCCGGGCGGAACCACCGAGCGGTCTTTAAATACCATATTGTGAAAGAGCGAAATCGCTTTGACGCTTTCGGGAGTATTGATAAGCACTTTGTTTCCCTGCCACACGTCTCCGCCGTAGGAGCGGATTATCGGACAGAGATTGTGCAGTACGCGGTCTCCGTAACCGCCGCCGTCCACCGTTTGGTATGCCCACACGCCCGTTTTGTCTTTGATCTGTTTGCACATCGTGCGGAAGTTTTCCCACGTCCATGTGCCGTCTTTAATCATTTGCTCGGGAGTTTTTACGCCCGCTTTTTTTAACAAGTCGGCATTATAAAGAATAAAAAACGGAGAAGTGGAAAAGGGAACGGCGTAAACGGCTTTGCCGCTTTTCCACAGTTCGAGCGCCGATTCGGAAAGGTCGTCGCGATTATACGAAGCGAGCGCGTTCGAAAGATTTGCAAGCGTCTTCGCGCGGATAAAGGCGGGAGCCGACGTTTCGAGAATCCAAAACACGTCAGGCGCCGCGTTTCCCTGCAATTCAAGTGAAAGTTTCGCCGTATATTCGCCGAACGGAATCGTTTCGAAATCGGCTTTAATGGCGATACCCTTTTTTTGCGCGAATTCTTCGACAAAAGAATTGAGCAGCGCGATTTGATCTTTGTTGCTCGTCCACGTCGCAATCTTCATCGTCACCGGAGCGCCCTTGGCACCCGTAGGACCCGCTGCAAAAGCTTGAGCGGCAGCGAAGGCGATGCAGAGCGCACCGAACGCTTTTACGATTTTTTTCATAATGCCTCCAACGAAAATCGATGTGATATCATAACACCGCACGAAAAGCGATGTCAAGTTCGCATGATATGCAAAGAGAGAATCAGCGGATGCCGGATACGGAGCGTATGATCGCTTCGAGAAAATCTTTTCGCATTTCTAATTCGCGGACGAGTTTTATCTGTGTGCGGGCGCGATCGAGATTGTGAGATTCGCGGTCTATCTTAAAATAGCGGTCGCCTTCGATATAGTCGGCGAGAAAGCGCATGCCGCATTCGAGCGTCATAATCTTTGCTCCTACAGGAAGCAGGCGAAGCTCGTCTTCGGTGAGCGTACCGCACGAGCCTGCGATATATCCCTCCGCACCGGCGCGAAAGAGGCCTTCGTCAAGGCACACCTTCGACAGATCCCTTTCGTCTTCGGCACCCGTGCTCGCGCCGAAGCGTATCGCATCTCCGAAATCGAAACCCGCAAAACCCGGCATCACCGTATCCAAATCGATAACGCATAAACCTTTGCGCGTCTCCTTGTCGAGGAGCACGTTATTGAGCTTCGCATCGTTGTGCGTCACGCGTAGGGGAAGGACGCCCTCGCCGTATGCGTCGGCGTATACACGCATATCGTCTTCGTGCGAAATATAAAAATCGATTTCATCCCGAACGGATGCAGCCCTGCCGCATGCATCGCGCTTTACCGTATCGATAAAGTCACGATAGCGCTTCGGCGTGTCGTGAAAGGCGGGAATCGTTTCATGCAGAGAAGATGCCGGAAAATCGGAGAGAAGATATTGAAAAGTGCCGAACGCATAAGAGGCGTTGTAAAAATCGGATTCGCTTTGCGCGGCATCTATACTCAGCGCGTCTTCGATAAAACGATAGGCCCTCCAGCACGCACCTTTTTTGCTTCGGGTATAGAGAGCGCCCTCTTTATTTTTAATAAAGGTCATCGCTTCACGCGATGCGTCCCCTCCGTTTTTAATAATTTTTTCTGCAAGGAACGAAGTAACGCGCCAGATATTGTCCATGAGCGCGTCGACGTCTTTGAATACGTCGGTATTGATGCGCTGCACGATATAGCGATTTTCTTTTCCGTTGTCGTCATAGGTTGCGAAAAAAGTATCGTTAATGTGGCCGCTTCCGAAGCGGACGCATGATCGGCAGACTCCGGGAAATGCATAGGATGAGAGGATATCGCGTATTTCCGAATTCCGCTCTTCGCCGGTCATAAGGACTCCCATAAAAACTTTTGCAGGATGTTTCAACATCCGAAAAAGTTTTTAGCCGTGCGCGTTTCTCGCAACGAGGAGCTTCGCTCCGACGTTTCAAGCGAGCGCACACGTTGAATAGTCGAGTTTGCGAAATACGGTATATCATATCTATTCTGTTTTTATCAAAATGATACACATACACTTCTTCTGCAAACATCCGTGCAAACTCGAGATAAGAACGCTGCGATTTCAAGCAATGCGCAGAAATCGCGAGTGTCTCCCGTAAAAGAAAAACGCTTCTGCGTTTTTCGTCTTCAGACTTTAGCGACGGCGATATTTCAGACGGCGCTTTTTATCGTACCTCCTTTCGACCGCTCGATCCGCCGGAAGACTTCATGCTGAAATCGAGGCAAAAGGGAGGCGGCGAAGCGTGCATTCTGTTCCAAATATCGGCGAGAGGGGATTCGCTTTCGCGGATATTCGCAAAGTTGCGGAAAAGCGTTTTGTACGCTTCATCTTTTTTTCCGAGCGATGCGCATGCCCTGCCGTACGCGACGGCAAGGGAATCGCTGTTTTTCCACGCATCGGGAAGCGCGCTATAGAGTTCGATCGCTTTTTCATAGCATTCCGTTTGTACGAGGAGGGCTGCATATTCTTCGGCGACGGAGACGTCCGCGTAAAATCCCGCAGCCTGCACCGCGCACTCATAATGCGAAAGCGCTCCGGCAATATCGTTTTTGAAAAGCGCAAGCTGCGCGAGATTTCTCTGCGTCCACGCGGTGCTGCACGTTTTTTCGGCATCGAGCCAACACGATGCGGCACCTTCTTCATCGCCGTTTTCCATTTTCATAACGCCCAAGTGATAGAATGCATTCCACGGGGGCATCTCTTTCGAAGCGGCTATGTATGCTTCGAGCAGACGCTGCCATTTTTTCCCGGTCATAAATTGACCCGGACCGTCTTCGGGGGAGCGATACGGAAAGATTCCTTTCGTAAGCAAAAGCCGCCACGGGTTTTGCTCGTCAGAAAAACAAAAGGCCGCAGACGGCGGTATATCGCTTTCACCCTGCATCATCCGCCGCTCTTTTTCGAGAGCGCCCCACTCTCCCGCATCGGAAAGCGTTTTTGAAGTCGGAAGATCGGCTTTCGCCGCATAGGATGCGTCGAGCAAATCGAGCTTTGACGTGTCGATCGAATCGCGTACGCTGCCCTCGACGGCGCGCGCGGCGAGGTTCCAATCGTTCGATGCGGCATCGCTTGCCGATACGCAAAGAAGTCCGAAAGCCTGCGTCCACTCCCACCTGTCGCGCGGGGGCATACTGACGCCGTGGAGCTGCGTTTGCGAAAGCCCCGCCTGTATTTCAAAGTAACGGCAGTCGGCATTTTCCTCTTCTCCTTCGCGTGCGCCAAGCGACGTTTCGGCTTCCCCTGCGAGAAAGCTCCCCCAATGCCTCCCGCCGCGGCAGTTTCCCCAGCAAAACATTTTCCGGTATGAAAGCTCTCCGGTCGAAACGTCGAACAAACCCGCACCGTCTTTTTCGAGGGCTGCTTCCCACGGATGGGATTCGTCGGTACAATTAAAAAAGTATTCGCTCGAAAAAGGTATGCGTGCAGGATAGGACAGGTCGATGTCGGGAGCGATGGGAAAAAACGGCATGCGGCCGTAACCGAAAGTCGGTCTGCCGTTTTGATCATCCGGCGTTTTATACAGAGCATGACGGGAAGAAGCGAATACGCGGGACGAGTCCGTCTGCGGCACAGCGATATTCGTCCAATAATAAACGGAAAGCGGCTCGTCGTTTATATTGAAGATGACCGGATGCGCGTACAGAAAGCGCGAGGATTCGGGAAGATGAAAATCGATTTGCCAAAAAAAATCTTTGCACCGCTCATACGAATACATGCGCAGAAATTCTTCGCCGTCCGATGCGCGCACCGACGCAAAGCCGACGGTCGAACAGGTTGTAAACGCGTGCCCGTACTGCCCCACATTCCATTCAACGCCGCCTGAAAACCACGCGTTGCGTATGGCGAGATTTGCCGGCTGGAGCACTCCGTTTTTGTACAAAAGCTCGCGCCCCGACGTTTTATCGACGAGCGACCAAAGCCGCCCTCCCCAATCGGGAAGAAATTCCGCTTTTATAAAATCGTTTTCCATGACGATCGTGCGGATATCGCATTCCTTTCTGTTACGGTCGTATCTGTCCTGCACCGTATACGGCAAAATCCGATAACCGCATGAAAAACCCGCTCCGCTCAAACAAAAGGGCGGCGTTCCTTTACAAAATTCGACACGCATATCGTGTTCGCGCGAACGGAAATGCGGCAGCGGGTTTTCTCCCTGTAAAAGCGCGGCGGATATTTTTTCGGTCGAAACGTATATCATAACGATAAACCCCTTACCGGTCAGCCTTTGATCGCACCGCTCGTAACTCCGGCGATCACCCGTTCGGAGAGGAACAGGTACAAAATAAATGTCGGCAAAAATACGATGACGACGCTCGCAAACATACCGCCCCAGTCGCCCGTATAGCGCATCGACTGAATCATACTGTACAAACCGACGGCGACGGGACGCACTGCGGTTCTGTTTGCGAATATGAGCGACATAAAATATTCGTTCCATACGGTGATGAAATTAAAGATACTCACCGTAACGATGCCCGGCTGGGCAAGAGGAAAGATGATAATCCAAAACGCCGCTATCGGATTGCAGCCGTCTATAGCCGCAGCCTCTTCGTACGAGGAGCTCAAATTCCTGAAAAAGGCGGAAAGATAAAACACGCCGAACGGAATGTTCATCGCCGTATACAAAAAAATGATAAGGATTCGGTTATTTGTCAAATGCAGCTGCGACACGAGACCGAACAGCGGCATGATAACCATTATGAGCGGTATACCGAGTCCTGCAGCGAACATATTCTGCAGCAGCGCGTTTCCTTTGAATTTAAAACGGGAAAGCACATAGGCTGCGGGTGCGGAAATCACGACTATCGCCGTACAGGCTGCGAGCGTATACAAAAGCGAGTTCATAAAAAATACCGAAACCCTTTGCGTAGTCCACGCTTTTACGTAATTGTCAAAATGGAAACCGCTTACGAATTTGAACATGTGATCGGAGAAAATCTCCTGCGACGTCGAAAAAGATGCAAGGACTACCCAGCTGATAAGGATAAACGTAAATAAAACCCAAAGCCCTACCAGCGTATACCCTGCAGCAACGGAATACCCTTTTCCGACATTAGACTTAACCATATGCTTTTTATTAAATTCCGGCATCGTATCGCCTCCCCTTATACTTCCGTATCGTCGTTTTTAACGATGCTGCTTGTCAACAAAAACACGACGATAACGATGAGCATCATGATAATACCGATCGCGGCTCCCGCTCCCGTATCGCGCGCCGTATTTGCCGAAGACGAAGAGCCGAATACGAGTTCGTACATATAATTCATCGGAGCGACGGTATCGTTCGAAAGATTTACCGGACTGAACATCTGTCCCCACACGAAAAAGCCGACGGTATACACCGTCCACATGACCATATTCGTACGCGTCACGCCGCGCAAAAACGGAACGGTTATGTGGATAAAACGCTGCCAGCCGTTGCATCCGTCGAGCAGCGCCGCTTCGTAATAATCGCGCGGGATCTGTTCAATGCCGCTCATAAAGATGAGCATATGATAGCCGACCATACCGAAACAGTATGCGACGAGCATACTCCAAAACAGGTTTCCCGGTCCCGTCCACAATATCTTTTCCGCTCCGCTCAAAACCCCGATTTTATGCAGCACCGTGTACAGCAAACCGTAGTCCGGATTGTAGATATAATTGATCCACATAGTTCCCATCGCGACTGCGCTCACGACGTTCGGAAGATATATGGCGCTTCTGAAAAACGCTTTGGCGCGTATACCGCTCGACAGGATAAAAGCGAAGAGCAAACTCATGAACATCGTACCGAGTCCGCCGATACACCAAATACGTGCAATATTGAACATCGACTGCAAAAAAATAGGAGTCGAAAACAGCTTTTTATAATTACCGAAACCGAAAAATTTCCATGTTGAAACGGAATCCGAAATACTTTCGATACGGAAAAAACTCATAATGAACGTTCTGATTGTCGGATACAAAAAGAAAAGCACGTAGCATATAAGCGCCGGAGTTAAAAACACGGCAATTATCGTTTTATTTTTTTTGAGCATCGCAAAACCGTCCTGACTAAAAAAAACAGCCTAACGCCGGCCGCTTCCCGCCGGAGACGATCGCGTCCGAATATTGCGGGGCACACGGTAAGTGTACCCCGCACGTCTCTCGGCTGTCTCTAAAAACCGCAGTTTTCAAAGCATACTTTTTATAATGATTTTTTTTAAAATCAATATCCGTTTTGTTATTTTGTCATAGCGTCGGCAAACGACTGTGCCGTATGCGTGCCGACGATGAGCTTTGCAAAATTTTCTTTTATCTTTGCGTTGATGTCGGAACTGTCTTCCATGCCGCACGCATACGGAAACCGCTTCGTCGTCGAATCGACGATGAGTTTCGCATCGGCAAGCTGTACGGGCCAATCCGAATCGTTTGCAACGGGAATACCGATGCTTTCGGATGCAAGTCTTTCGTCCCATTTTCCCGTCGTCATATAGACGATAAAGCGGAACGCTTCTTCGGCGTGTTTTGAATTTTTATTGATACCGAAACTCTGCGAACCGAAGTGGTTGGCTTCGATACCGTCTCCCGCAGGCGAAATAGCAGGCCATGCAAATTCTCCCCAGTTCATATCGGGTGCATTTCCTTTGATTTCATTCGGAAGCCACGTTCCGTTGAGATACATCGCAGCCTTTCCCGTCGCGATATCTTCAACCTGTCCTGCAGGAAAAATATTCGATGCGGCTTTTGGGATGATATAGCCCTTTTTCGCCATATTTTCCCAAATCTTTCCGAACTCAAGCACTTGCGGTCCGGTAAAATCATTGTTTTTTACCATTTCAAGCGTCGCGTCTCTGCCGACGAGGCGGTCCATACAATAACCGAACAAAGCTGCCATATATGCGTCGTCGACGGTGATACCGTATACTCCGATCGATTTAAGCTTTGCGCACACATCGAGCATTTCATCCCATGTCGCGGGAGGAGCTGCAATACCTGCTTTTGCAAACAAATCTTTATTGTACAAGGTGACGAATGCGGACGGCTGGTACGGAATATTTTTTACCGTTCCGTCGCCCAAATCGCGAGCGACCGAAAGCAGCAAACTGTTTACGACGTCTTTGTACGCTTTACCGCCCGTCGTCGGATAGCTTTTGTCGATAAACGAATCGAGCGGCAAAAGATATTTTCCCCATGTTCTGGCCACTCGTTCGATATCCTCGTCAAAGATATCGATCGTTTCACCCGCATCGAGCGCCGGCTGGAGCGTTTTCCGGATATCCCTGCCGTTGAAATTGACTTCAATTTTGATGCCCGTTTCTTTTTCGAATTCCCGAACCGCTTCGGCGATAACCTGCCCCTGAGGCTCGGCTTCGTTCCACATGCTCCAATACACGAGTTTTTCGTTTTTTTTGCCGCCGCAGCTTATAAAAAGCGCCGCGCACATAAAAATCGTGCATACCGCTGCAATCGACTTTTTCATACATCCCCCTATTGCAAACCTTAAAAATCCGTATCGGAATCGACGGCTTCCGCACAGCAGAAAACATCGATTTTCAAAGATGCCGTATCGGTAAAAGTGTATCATGTGAATTTTCGGTTGTATTTGCACAATACGGTGTAAAATTTGTTATTTTCGGAAAAGCGATGTATAATCGACTTATGGACAGCGACAATACCGCATACTATACGCCGTTTTATGTACAAAAATTGATTTCCGTCGATGCGATCGTAACGGTTCACTATTTTGAATACCGGAATACGTTTTCGTTTGCAGGAGAGCGCCACGATTTTTGGGAATTCGTCTGCGTCGATAAAGGCGAAATCGAAATATACGACGGAAAGACATGGTCGCTTCTTCGCCACGGACAAATCAGATTCCATAAGCCGAACGAATTTCATGCGTTGAAAGCGAACGGCATCGACTCCCCGAACGTCATCGTCGTTTCATTTATCTGCGCATCTCCGGCGATCGATTTTTTTAGAGATAAAACGCTTTCATATACGCAAAAAGAACAGTCGCTGCTCGCCGAAATCATCGCACACGCGCGGAGCCTATTCGCCACTCCGCTTGACGATCCCTATGTACCGAAGATGGAAGCGCGGCGGACGGCTCCTCCGTGGGAAGCGCAGCTTGTCGTCTGTAACCTCGAACTGCTTTTGCTTTCGCTCTATCGAAGGTATACCGAACAAAAACCCGCCAAACAGACGCATGTGAGTTCCTACGCGCGCTCATCCTATGAAGATGAAATCATCAATGCGTCTCTCGAATATTTCAATAAAAATATGTTTCGGATGCTCCGTTCCGACGAAGTCTGCAGCATCGTACACGTCAGCTATGATTTGCTTAAAAGCATTTTTTTTAAAAGATTCGGCTGCGGTCCGATGAAATATTTTGCGCGCATGCGCATCGATGAGATAAAGACGCTCATACGCAATTCGGTTATGAACGTTTCGGAACTCGCATCTTATTTCGGCTATTCGTCGATCCATTATTTTTCGCGCCAGTTTAAAAACGAAACGGGAATGTCGCCGACGGAATATGCGACATCGATTAAAGCGAAAACCGAAAAGGAATCCGACTGAACGCAGCGTCGCAGCTCCGTTTTTACACAAATCTGCCGATCGTATGCTTTCGGTACTCTTTATGAGTCCTCAGAAATCGCAAAAAATGCATAAAAACATATGCAAAGAATTTACATCGTTTCGAGAAGCTCCATGCACTCCATATACATACGAGGAATGTGGAAGGGGCCCTTATACATATTGCCTTTGACGTCGGTGGAAAGCGTGCCGTCACGGTGAAAATAGCCGAAGCATTCTCCGTATGTTTCGTCCGGAAAACGCTCGTGAAAATAATTATGCATGAGGACAAAGCGCTTTCGATATTCGGCGTCTCTGGTGATCTTATACGCGTACAGCGATGCGATTAAAGCTTCGCACTGCGGCCACCAGAATTTCATATCGTGCCAATATTCGTTTCCGGGTTTCCCCTCGATGTCGCGGAAGTAGATGATGCCGCCGTATTTTTTATCCCAGCCGCGAGTCCACATCCAGTCGAACATTCGAACGCCGAGCGCTTTAAGATTTTCGTCACCGCGTAAAATCCCCTCTTTCATGATAAACCACGCGCCTTCTATCGCGTGTCCGGGATTGAGCAATCGGCCTTCGAAGTGTTCGCTCTGCACGCTCCCGTCAGGTGCGCACTGTTCAAGCACCGCCTGCAAATCGGGACGGATAAAATACGTTTGAATCTCTTTTAAAAGCGCATCGATTTTTTTTCCGCAAAACGATTTTTTTGCATTCGATGCGAGACGGAGTTCGGAAAGCGTATTGAGCAAAATCATCGGCTCGCCGAAAGAACGTGCGCTCCGAGTTTTCGCATCGAACTTCGGGACGAGGACGCCGCTTTTTTTTATCGCTTCGATTTTATTGAAATAGGAAAACGCTTTTTCTTCGCAGTCGGCATCTTTTACCGCCCGCGCAAAAGCCGCAAAACCGATCGCGGCAAAGGTTTCGCTGAAATAATAGCGGATCCGTTTTATGACGGGCTTTCCGTCTTTTGTAACGCGGAAATACATACGCCCGTCGCTTTTATCCGTGCCGAAACGTTCGATAAAATCCGAAAGCGAACGGCACGCATCGATATATTCTTCACGTATTTCTCCGCGTAAAGCAAGCATTTCATACGCACGTGCAAATGTCCACAGCGCGCGTCCCTGGAACCATATCGATTTATCCGTTTCGATGATATTTCCCTTGCGGTCGAGTCCCGTCGAGATGCCACCGTATGTTTTATCGATACCGTGCGAAATCCAAAATGCAAGCACATCGTTTACGAGAGCATCTTTGTATTCGGCAGCGAGAGCTGAGGGAGAAAATCTGTTCGTTATACGTTTTATCACGGCACTATCCGCCTCGGGCGGCAGAGCCGCTCATAAAAATTACAGAATCGAATCTGTTATGAAAAAAGCGACTTGATTTCCTTTGCGTAGATCTTCGTGATTTTATAGCGCATCATTTCACCTTTTGCGTTGACTTCTTTTCCCGATTCAAAACTGTTCGGGAGCAGCACAAAACGGTTGATGCGCTCGCAGGTACGGAAGCCCGTCTTTTCGTTCACGCGGCGTTCGATCTCTTCGCGGAAAAACATCTGCACTTCGTTCGATTCGAGAAGGCTCTCCCATGAACTGTACATAACAAGCGATGTGTTCGCCCATTCGGTAAGCACATCTTTCGCCGGAACGATGAGAGCTGCGATATATTTTTTATCCTGCCCGACGATCATAACGCGTTCGATGTAGGGGCTGTTTAAAAGTGCCGCTTCGATAACCGCAGGTTCGATATTTTCCCCGCCGAGCAATACGATCGTATCTTTCGCGCGGCCGGTGATTTTGATTTCGTTGTCCTGCGTCATCATGCCGATGTCGCCCGTGTTGAGCCAGCCGTCTTTATCGATAACCTGAGCTGTCAAATCGGGACGCTCGTAGTAGCCTTTCATGATTTGGCGGCCTCTCGCTTCGACGATACCTTTTTTGCCGGGCGGAAGCGCTTCGGTACCGAGAGAGCCGTCTTCGTTGATCGAAACGACGCGCACTTCGGCCGCAGGAAAGACGACGCCGACGCAGCCCGAGCGCGGCTTTAAAGGATTGCGCACCGAAAGAACGGGAGCCGCTTCGGTAATGCCGTAGCCTTCGAGGAGATTGAAACCGATCGCATGGTAGAACGAATCGATATCGCTTTGCAGCGCTCCTCCTCCGGAAATCGCCGCAACCATGTGACCGCCGAGCACTGCGCGGATCTTTTTAAAGACGACGACTTTGCAGATACCGTACCACGGGGCGAGCAAAATGAACGGAACGATGCCGTATAAAACGTCGAAGATGCGCGTGCCGTTTCTGTAGCGGCACACACGGCCTCTCACGCGGTCGCTCGCCCACGAAAACGCTTTTCCGATTTTAATCGCAAGGTTGAAAGAAAACTGCGTCACGCTGTTTTCTTTTTTCATCTGGCGGAAAATACCGTTTGCAAGCGATTCCCACAGACGGGGGACACCGCACATCCACGTCGGATGAACTTTCGCCATATCGGAAAACATGATAGCGGCCGACGGTTTCGAATACGCGATACTGCTTTTGAGCGCGACGATAAAATATTGAAACGCGCGCTCGAAACTGTGCCACACCGGAAGCACCGACAGCCAAATGTCTTCGTCCTTGGTCGTCGGAAGGGCAAGCTTTACCACTTCGCACTGCGCGATATAATTGTCGTGCGTAAGCATAACGCCTTTGGGAGTACCGGTCGTTCCCGACGTAAAGATGATCGTCGCCGTTTCATCGGCGCCCGTTTTATCCATTTCCGCTTCGACCGCTTTCCGCTCTTTTTCGGAAGCGTGGCGCCCCTTGTCTTCAAGATCGATGTATTTCCAAATTTTGATTTCGCGCGCTTTCGCCTGTTTTTTTATCTCATCGTCCGTAGGCGAATCGATGAGGATAACCGTCTTCAGCGTCGGTACTTCAACTCCGCAATCGAAAAGTTTTTGCAGCTGCTTTTGATTTTCAAAAATACAGATTTCGCATTTGACGAAATTCAAAATGAAGGCCATTTCGGTTCCCGTCGAATCAAGTCCGCGGGGAATATCGGTTGCGCCGAGCGACAAAATCGCATGATCGAGGATAAACCATTCGCGACGGTTGTCGCACATAAGACCGATAAAAGCGCCGCGCGTTACGCCGATCTTTTGCAGCGCACACGCCGTTTCGACGACGCGGTTATAAACGCGCTTGTAACTGTAGTGCTCGTATTCGCCGACTTCGTTTTTGACGATCTGCAGCGTATAGTCGGGATAAGCTTCCGCACGGGAACGAAGCAAAAGCGGTATATTATGCGGCAGCTTTTCCGCCGCATCTTTTTCAAAAAGCGATTTTATTTTTTTAATCGTTTTACTCGTGTTCATCGGTTACTCCCATAAAAAATTTTGCAGAAAGTTGCAACAAAGTTTCAAGCAAAGTGCAAGTTCCGAAAAAGTTTTCAATCGTGCGCCCGAACGGATATGCCGTCCGCAAAGCGCGTTCGTGTGATTTTTTTATTTTGACAAAAACACAAGATTGTGTCAAGATAGATTATCAAAACTATCCTGCTAAGCACATCGGAAACCGTATTTTTTTTCCGCGTTCGCTGCAAGCGGTGCGGTAAACCGCGCTCAAAATCGGATTTGATTAAACTTTTTTCTATTATCTAAACCGCATACCCCGCTTTACGCGGGGAGCGGCTGTTCGACACGGCGCTTTATGAACACGGAGCAAAACCGCTTCGTACCATTCGGGCAGATTCCGAACAGCGTTCTATGCGCTGTTCGGAAAGCCGCTTTAAATCTTCACCGTATTTTTTTATCAAAAGAGATGCTTTATCGTTTTCGCTTTCTCGGCGCTTGAGTATTTCGAAAAGCGGAACGAGCACAAAGGCTCTTTCGCGCATTCGCGGATGCGGGATCGTAAGCGCTTCGTCGTCGATTTCCATATCGCCGAAAAGTTCGATATCGATGTCGAGGGAACGAGGTCCGAAGCGTATTTCGTTTTTCCGGTTGCGTCCGTACTTCGCTTCTATTTTGTGAATTTCTGCGAGGAGGGCGTGCGGCGTAAGCCCTTCGCGGACGGCGCCCTGCACGACCATATTGTAAAAATCGCTTTGATCGGCGATGTAAAGCGCCTGAGTCCGATATATCGAAGAAGCGGTAAACGAAACGAAAAGCGGGCGCAGTTCCGCACAAGCCGCCTTTACGATATCGATCGGCGGCATGGATCGGTACGGCATATTAGAGCCGATGCCGAGCGTCGCTTCACGCAATCAAAAAAGCTCCTCTTCGTTCGAAGCAGGTTTTGCACCCGCCTTTCCTACGTCGCTTTTTTTCGCATCGGCGGCAGGGCGAGCATCCGCTTTTTGTGCGGCGGATTTTACCGCTTCGGATTTTACGTCGGCTTTTCCCGCATTATCCTTTGCCGCGCCGTCTTTCATCTTGAGCGCTTGCCCCGGAAAAAGTTCGGCGCGCAATTTTTTTTCGATATTTGCGGCATAGTCTTTATTCGTTTCGAGGAACTGCACCGCGTTTTCTTTTCCCTGCCCGATTTTATCTTCTCCCGCCGAATACCACGCCCCTCTCTTTTCGATGAGGCCGTGCTTTACCGCGGAATCGAGCAAGCTCGCCGAAGCGGATACGCCTTTTCCGAAATAGATGTCGAGTTCGACTTTGCGGAACGGAGGAGCAACTTTGTTTTTGACGACTTTTACGCGCACGCGGTTTCCCATAGCCTCTTCGTCGCCCTTCCCTTCGATCGATTCGATACGGCGGATTTCGAGACGCACCGACGAATAAAATTTAAGCGCGTTGCCGCCCGTTGTCGTTTCGGGATTTCCGAACATGACGCCGATCTTCATGCGGATTTGATTTATAAAAACGAGTATCGCATTCGACTTGCCGATGATAGCCGTGAGCTTTCTGAGCGCTTGGCTCATGAGGCGCGCCTGCAAACCCATGTGGCTGTCGCCCATATCGCCTTCGATTTCGGCCTGCGGAGTTAAAGCCGCAACCGAGTCTATGACGATGATATCGACCGCGCCGGAGCGGATCAAATCTTCGGCGATTTCAAGCGCCTGCTCTCCCGTGTCCGGCTGCGACACCCAAAGATCGTCGATATTGACACCGAGGCTTTTCGCATACTGCGGATCGAGGGCGTGCTCCGCGTCGATAAAAGCGGCGATACCGCCGAGCTTTTGCGCTTCGGCGATCGCATGAAGGGCGAGCGTCGTCTTTCCCGAAGACTCAGGTCCGTACATTTCGATGATACGGCCGCGGGGATACCCGCCGATGCCGAGCGCTTCGTCGAGCAAAATCGAACCGGACGGAACCACATCGAAACCCGCAGTGTCCGCTTTCGTGCCGAGCTTCATCAGAGAACCCGCGCCGTATTGCTTTTCGATCTGGAGCCGAGCGGCTTCCAAAGCCTTTAATTTTTCCGACTTATCCGTCATCTGGTTTACAGCTGCCGTTGCCATTACACACCTTCCTTTATCAATTTTTTTCCGCACCGTTTTCGTACAAAACAGGGTGCCGCAAAACTCGGACAGGCTCCCGAAATCGACTCGATTTTTTTAGAGCTGCCCTCTATTATATCGCCGAAACTTTGCCGTTTTACGCGGAAATCGCATAAAAAACTGCAGCCTACGGCGTTTGAAGAAAATCTTTTACGCTCTGATACACCGACCGCCCTTCCAGATTCATCTTTCCGTTTTCGAATACGATCTTTCCGAGCACTTTCACCGGAAGCGAACTCGTAATCCCCGGATCGGATTGGAATTGCACCGGCACGATGCCGACGACTTTTTCCATCGTTTCATAGCCGACAAGCAAATCGAAACGGTATGAAGTACCCTGCACGACGGCATTTGAAACGCGCCCCGACCAGACGGCATAACAGTCTTCGTAGAGTACGGGATTTTTCACCGCATCTTCATACGCGGGATTGTCGGCGATTGTGTCGAAAGTCGGCGGCGAAAGATAGCTCATCAAAATGCGCGCTTTTTGTTTGATCGAAAGCGATGCGTTCGAATGCAAAATTCTGTTGATTTCGATCTGAGCCGCGTTGTCGCGGTAGGCTTGAAAATACCGCTGAGAGCGCGCATAGCTTTCGGTTATCTCTTTATTCGACAGGATAAACGCATAGGCGGAAGATGCCATATCCTTTTCCTGTGCGTATTTCAATTCATCTGAAGAAAGCGCAAGCGCCGACAAGTCCGCCCTCTCTCCCTCGGAAATTCTTTTCGGAGATCGGAGAATGAGCAGCGCAAAAAGAATGCCGAGAACGCAGGCAGCCGCGGGAACGGCGATTCCCAAAATCTTTCCCGAACGAGCGGAAATCGGCGGATAAAACCGTTCGATCTTTCCGTTGTCGATCCATCGGCAAATCGTATCGTAGTCGCCCTGCGTACGGATAAATTCGAGAGCCTTTTTTGCGATTTTATTTTCAGGATCGCCGTCGAGCACTTCCAGATAATACTGCAGCGCGCGATCGGTATTGCCGCGGCGTAAAAAAAGCGCGGCTTGTCCCAAAAGCAAAGCCGTATCGGTGAGTTTTATCTCCCGCGCCTTTTGATAATACATCGAAGCCGTACCCGCGTCCCCCGCATAGAGACACGCGTTTGCGAGCAAAATGTAATAAGCGAAATTGCCTTCATAGATTTCGCTCCGCCCTTCGAGGAGTTTTATCGCAGACGGAAAATCCCTGCGGGAGAGCATTTTGGAAGCGACATCGAGAACATCGCGCGGCATAGTCTTACTGCCGCCTCAGCTGCGCGAGAATCACATCGAGCTCGGCGTTAAGCTCGGCAAGTTCATCCGCGTCCGCATCGTAATCGCTCAAAGCATGTATTCTTTGCAAAAGAGAGGTAACGTATGCTTGGTTGAGTTTCCATTCCGGAACGGTCTTCCCGTCCGCAATCTTCGTTTCCGCATTATCGGACGGAAGCGATTTATCGAAAGAAGCGATATAAGAGTTTCCTTCGGGCGGGTTCCCGTCGGCGGAAAGCGCGATATAAAAAACGACGGCCGCTTCCTCACCGCTTTCGAGCGCCGTTTCCGGCCAATATACGGCGAGCGCGGAATTGTTGTAGGAAGTCACGCTGTCGAAAGAACGCGAGGAAACGAAAAGAGGACGCCGCATCGGAAGAGAAAGCAGATCCTTATTGCCGAGCGTCGCCGATTCGATCTTTGTCGTATCCGCGCCGTACAATAAAAACTGCACGGAAGCTTCCGAATTTTGCGACAAAATCCAGCGAGAAGCGCTCATATCGTAAAACTGCGTTTCGGAATTGATCGATTGTATATTTGCCGTCGAAAAATGCTTTTGCGTCTTTTCTCCGAGCACCGTGTCGAACACGCCTTTGAGAGCGAATGTATTGCGCTTTTTTCCCTTATTGACGACGGAAACGCGTACTTTTACGATATTGTCGATATCGCTTCCGGGTGATTTCACAAACGAAAAATCGATCGCGGCTTCCGCAATTTTATTAATTTTGTATACGAGCGACGCTCCATCGGAGTTCAGAGCCGCACCCGTTGCGCCTCCTCCGGACGCGCTCAAGCGATATTCTTTTTTTCCGGCAAAAAGCGAAAAATACGTAGATGTAAAAGCATCCGCTCCCGAAAAAACCGCCGTTTCCTTTCCGTCCGCACTTCGGGCGTAAATCTGAAAAGTTCCCTTTTCGCCCCGAAGCACGAGCTTGACGCATCCGGAAGATACGGTGACGGTCTTCGCTTCAGGCCCCTCTTTTGCAAAAATATTTCCGGACAGGGATACAATGAAGCAGACGGCAAAAACGGCGCCGCGTAAAAAAAATCGTCTTTTCACTGCGAGCCCTCCCTCATCAGCGCTTCGGCTTCCCTCGCTTTCGCTTTGAGACGGAGCACGCGTTCGTTCGCTTCGGCTTTTTGGGCGGCAAGTTTATTTTGCAAATCGGAAACTTCGGCATACAGGCGTTCGTTTTCCGCAGCAAGCGCTTCGTTTTTTTTCTGCAGATCGGCCGCTTTTTTTTCGCTTCCGGAAGAAGTGATGCTTACCGTATCGTACATGTGCAGCTGCTTTTCGTAATCTTCTTTCGCCGCCAAATACGCTTCCCCCGTTTTTTTCAGGAGGTACAATAATTTTTCTTCGCGCGCGCGCTGAGCGATCGCTTCGATGCGCTGTTCGGCCGCTTTCGCTTTTGCATCCGACGAAAATTCGTTTACGACGCGTCTGTAAAGAGCGAGCGCTTCATCGTAATTATAGCCGGCATAAAACGATTCGGCGATCCAAAAAAGAGACGACGCATACATTTCGTGATCGGGATATTGGTGACAAAAATCGCTCAAAAGCAAAACGGATTTTTCATACTCGCCGAGGTAAAAAAATGCGCGCCCCTTTTGATACTGAACATAGGACTCGTATATGCCGCCCTGAAAATTCCTAAGATAATAATCGCAGTCGGCGACGGCTTCCGCGTATGCGCCCGAATACATTTCCGCAGCGATGAGCATATAGCGCGTTTCGCCCGTATCGTTTTCGGGATAAGTCGAAGCTTGGCGGAGCGAAATCATGGCCGAATACCAATCGCCCGATTTAAATGCGGCACAGCCCTGAGTAAAAGCGGCTTGCCCTTCACGGGATGCGGGGAAAAGCGCCGCCGCGCAAAAAACGAGAGCGGCAACTGCGGATGCAAAACGTTTTATGCTCGCAATCATACACACTCCAAATCGAACTCGCCTTTAAAAAACGCGGAACCCGACACGACGATATCGGCGCCCGCACCGATGACCGGGGGCGCCGTCGTTTTATTGACGCCGCCGTCGACGGAAATATCGAATGAAAGATTTTTTTCTTTTTTGATTGCAGCGAGCTCTTCGATTTTGCGAACGCACGACGGAATAAAGGTTTGACCGCCGAAGCCGGGATTTACCGTCATGACGAGCACGAGATCGACAAAAGGCAAAATCTCCGAAAGTGCGGAAACGGGCGTCGACGGTACGAAAGCGATGCCCGCCTTTTTACCGAGCGATTTTATATGCTCGACAAGGCGATGAACGTGAGTCGTTCCTTCGATATGAAACGTGATCCAATCGGCGCCGCAATCGGCAAAAGAATCGACTTGCCTCTCCGGATGTTCAACCATAAGATGTACATCGAAAGGCAGCTTCGTGCACGGTCTGAGAGAAGCGATAACCGGCTGCCCGTACGAAATCTCGGGCACAAAGCTTCCGTCCATCACGTCGATATGCACGGCAGAAGCGCGTTTTTGTTCGATCAATTTGAACGCCGCTTCCAAATGCGCAAAATTTGCCGAAAGCAGCGACGGAGAAAGCCTAATCGTACTCATTTTATTCAGTATACCGAAATACGGATAAACTGTCTATTATCGATAATTATTCTAGCGGGCAATGCGGGTAATTTACAAAATCCGCCGTTCATACTACTATGCTCCTATGATCGGAATCGTCGATTACAACGCAGGCAATATCAAAAGCGTCGAACACGCGCTCGAATCGCTGGGCTTTCCGTTTACGGTTTCCAAACGGCCGAACGAACTCGCGCACTGCAGCCGTCTCATCGTTCCGGGAGTCGGAGAAGCCGCTTATGCGATGGAACAGCTTTCGCGCACGGGCTTCGATTCTTTTTTAAAAGATTGGAGCGGTGCGAAAAAACCGCTTCTCGGCATCTGTCTCGGCTCGCAGATCATCTTCGATTATTCCGAAGAAGGAGATACCGCCTGTCTCGGCCTCATCAAAGGAAAAATTATTAAATTTTCATCGCTGTGGCAAGCCTCGCATGACGAAGCGCCTTGCCTCAAAGTACCGCACATGGGATGGAACGATTTGACATATGCAAACGGCGCTTCTCCCCTCTTTGACGGCGTCGCAGAGCACTCCGATTTTTATTTCGTACACTCTTACGTCATGCAGCCTGAGGATGCTTCCGTCATCAAAGCTTACACGAACTACGGAGGCATCGTTCCGGCAGTCATCGAAAGCGGCAGCGTCGCGGCTTTTCAATTTCATCCGGAAAAATCCGGATCGAAGGGTCTTAAACTCCTTGCAAATTACTGCCGCGGAGAAGCGGTATGCTGAAAAAAAGGATCATCGTCTGCCTCGACGTCAAAGACGGACGCACGACAAAGGGCATCAAATTTCAAAACAACCGCGATATCGGAGACCCCGTTGCGATGGCCGCAGAATACTGGCGGCAAGGCGTGGACGAACTCGTCTTTTACGATATCATGGCGTCCGCAAACGGGAGAGGCCCCATACTCGACCTCGTCGCACGCGTCGCTCGCGAAGTGTTTATTCCCTTTTGCGTCGGAGGCGGCATCGCGACGATCGATGACATACGCTCGACAATCCTTGCAGGCGCGGAAAAAGTGAGCCTCAATTCGCAAGCGGTAAAAAATCCCGACCTTATCCGAGAGGGTGCCCGCGTTTTCGGAAATCAATGTATCGTCCTCGGCATGGATGCTTCGCGCGATGAGGCGATGCCGAGCGGCTACCGCGTATTCATCAACGGCGGAAGAACGAAAACGGATTTGGATGCAAAAGCGTGGGCGCAAAAAGCAGTCTCCCTCGGAGCGGGTGAAATCGTTTTAAATGCGATAGATACCGACGGTGTACAAAACGGCTACGAACTTTCGCTCACGCGCATGATTTCCGAAAGCGTTCCCGTTCCGGTCATCGCATCGGGAGGAGCGGGATGCGTACGGCACATCGCCGATGCGTTTACGGAAGGAAAAGCAGACGCGGCGCTCATCGCGACAATGGTGCATTCGGGAAACTATACGATCGCCCGCATCAAACGGGAACTCGACGCGCAGCATATTCCGGTGAGGTTATAATGAGCACACCCCGATGGCATGAACCGACTCCTGAAGATGCCGAACAATTATTTTTGGCGGCGTGCGGAGAAGACCTCATGAGCAGCACCGATTCGTACGCAAACATCATCTTATACCGCAAAAAATATAAAACGCAAGTGTGTTATTGCGGAGGAAACGTTTTGCGAAAATACGGTGCGCTCGAAGCGCCCGAACGCGATATCGAATCAACTCGGACGCTCTACGGTTTTCCGCTCGGAAAGGGCGACATGCGCAAGGCGATCGATTTTTTAACAAAAGACGCCGAACAAAACGGCATGCCGCTCGCCTTCCCGCTTCTTACCGACAGACAAAAATTATATCTCGAAACGAAGATGCCGAACCGCTTTACTTTTACCGAGCGGAGAGCCGACAGCGATTATCTTTATTTAACGAAATCACTTGCCGAGCTTCCGGGCGGCAAATATCACAAAAAGAAAAATCACATTTCGCAGTTTATGAGAAAGCACCCCGATACGGAATACCGCCCCCTTTCAAAAGAACTCGCTCCCGATGCGCTTTCGGTCGAAAACGAGTGGTTTAAAGCAAACGGCGGAGACGGCGACTACGACAAAGAAATCGAATCGGAAATTATTAAAGAAGCGCTCGATCTCTTCGATGAATTGAATCTTTCAGGCGGAATTTTATATGCCGACGGGAAACCGGTCGCCATGACAATCGCTTCGGCCATTACGGGATATGCCGCAGACGTCCACTTTGAAAAAGCCGTACCCGAATACGATCGGGACGGCGCCTATGCGGTGATTAACAGGGAATTGGCAAAAGCGATGATACGATTCGATTATTTAAATCGGGAAGAAGATTTGGGTATCGAAGGATTGCGCAAAGCGAAACTTTCGTATCACCCCGATATACTTTTGGCAAAGTGGAGAGCCGAACAGTAAAAATTTCAAGGAAGCAAAACATGACGACATTCACACAGCGGCATGACGATAAAGGAACGTTTTACAGCGAAATGAAATTGCAATTTTGCCAATGCAATATGCTTTCAAACCTGAATCTTTCCGAACTGCTGCGCTTGACATCCGATACGGCGATTGAAGATTATTATGAACGCGGCATTTCATTTACATTTCTCGCCGACCGCAATTATGCAATTTTACTCTCGCGCGTCTCCTTCCGCTTTCATAAAATGCCGAAAGCGAACGATCGCATCACGATCGCGACATGGGAAGAAAAACCCGAAGCATTGCAGCTCACAAGGGCCTATGAAATAAAAGCCGAAGACGGCACGCCTCTCGTAAGCGGTTCGAGTTCGTGGCTCGTCGTCGATTATACATCGCACCGCATTATCCGCACAAAAGATTTTACATTGCGGCCCGAACCGATTCGCAAAGAAGTGTGCGTCTGTATGGCTCCGGGAAAAATCGTTATCCCCGAAAATATCGCCGAATGCGGGAGCCGGCCCATCTGCTGGTCGGATATAGACGCGAACGGACACATGAACAATTCCCGCTACGGCGCTTTTGCGATCGACTGCCTGCCCGAAACATACCAGCGAAAAACCTTTACCGATTTCCGCATGAATTATTCACACGAAGCGAAAAAAGGCGACACGATAACGATGTTCGCGGCTTTTGACGATGATGCAAAAAAGATAACCGTCGTCGGGAAACATGAAAAATCGACGTGCTTTGAAAGCGAACTGTATTATTAAAAAATTGGCGGACAGCATAAACATACCGTCCGCCGCGGAAAGCTTATTCAAGCGTATAAAAATCAGTTTATTCGATCAGTTCGATTTTATGGCAGTATTCCACGCTTCAAGCAATCTGTTTTTATTCTTGCCCGACCACGCAAAATCGTACATAATCAATTTCGTATTGCGCAGTGCCAAAGCTTCATCGGGCGTATGCGCATCGGGATTTGTCAAAAAATGATATGAGTTCGTGTATTTTTGCCCGATTTCCAAACAAGCAGGCGTCATACACCAGTCGATAAAGATTTTTGCAGCTTCCGCTTCCGGTGCGCCAGCAATCATCGCAACGGAACCGAGTTCATAACTCGTACCGTCTTCAGGAACGGCAAGATAAATATTGTCGTAACCCTGTTTCAACATACGGATACCGTTATGAATAAACGTAATACCGATCGCACATTCACCGAGTGCTGCCGAGCGGGAAGGAGCTTCGCCGCTTTTCGTATATTGTTTTACCTGTCCGTTCAGCGCTTTCATATACTTGATACCTTCGGCTTCGCCTCTCATCTGTACCATTGTCGACAGCAACAAATAACCGGTAGAAGCAGATCCGGGGTTCGATACGATGATATGGCCTTTGAATTCGGGTTTAAGCAAATCGTTCCAAGAGCGCGGATATGCGACACCTTTATGATCTGCAAACCATCTCTTATCGCAAATAAAACCGAGATAGCCGATCGTCAAGCCCGTCCAATAACCGTCGGGATCTTTAAACTGTGCAGGTATTTTTTTTGAATTAGGCGATACGTAGGATTGAAGCAGACCTTCGCCCTTTGCGGTGATAAACGAATCGGCTGATCCTCCGTACCACACGCTTGCTTTCGGATTCGATTTTTCAGCACGAATTCTTCCGAGCGCTTCACCTGCACTCATGCGCACAAAATCGATGTGGATACCCGTCGCCTTTTCAAATTCTTCGGAAACTTTCATGCCGTACTCTTCAACGTAACCGACATACATCGTCAAATGTTTCGATTTTCCCGATTTGTCATCGCCCCCGGATGCAAAAATAGTTCCGGCAAACAAAAGTGCGACAAACGCCATTCCAATCTTTTTCATATATACCTCCAAAATATTTGCAGAAAATTACGACTTTAGCATTTATCCGACAATATACACGCTGTTTTCATTCATGTGTATGCGGACTTTTTCATTTTCTTTGAACATCTGCGTTCCCATGGGATTGAGCTGTTCGACATCAAGTACGACATCTCCGAGTTGTACGAAATATTCCGCATGCGCACCCATAAAAGTCGACATCGTAATGACGCCGTCAAACTGACCTTCCCTTCCGACGGAAATCGATTCGGGGCGCACGACAACGGTTACCGACTCGCCGCTCGTATACGCCGCAGTGCGATTTCCCTGCACGCAAAGTTCTTTACCGTAGATTTCGACAAGAACGCCTTTTTCATTCTGTCCTTTAATGACGGCTTTCATAAAATTCGCGCGTCCTATAAAATCCGCTACAAATTCCGACGCGGGTCTTTGATAGATTTCTTCCGGGGTACCGATCTGCTCTATATGCCCCTTATTCATAATAATAATTTTATCCGACAAAGCCATCGCTTCCGATTGATCGTGCGTTACATAGATACTTGTTACGCCGAGCCGCCGTTGAATTTTTCGAATCTCCGTTCGCATACTGATGCGGAGCTTTGCATCGAGATTCGAAAGCGGTTCGTCAAATAACATAACGCCGGGCTCCATTACGAGCGCACGCGCAAGAGCTACGCGCTGTTGCTGTCCGCCTGAAATCTCGTTCGGATAGCGTTTTTCCATACCCGTCAATCCGACCAATTCGATAATCGCGGCAACCTTTTCCGAAATAAGCTTTTCCGGCAATTTATTCATCCGTAAACCGTATGATATATTGTTAAACACATCGTAATGGGGAAAGAGCGCATACGATTGAAATACCATAGCGGTGTCGCGTTTATCCGGGGTAAGATTATTAATTTTTTCATCGCCGAGAAATATCGAACCGGATGTAGGGACTTCAAATCCCGCCACCATACGCAGCGTCGTCGTTTTACCGCAGCCCGACGGTCCGAGCAGCGTTATAAATTCACCCGGTTCTATATGCAAGCTCACATCATCGACCGCGCGAAACACGGATTTATCGGGTGCAATATATTCTTTTACAATGTGTTCAAGCCGTACCGATTTTGATTTCGCATTCATTTCCATAACTTACACTCCAGTCAAGCAAGTTTAATATCTTTTTTATTGACACCGAGCAAACCGATTACCCGGTACAATATTGCAATCGCGATATAAACGACGGCTATCAACATCGTCGACATGGCCGATGCAACACCGAATTTTCCGGAATCGACTTGATCCAAAACGGATACGGTAAGCAATTTATAGCGTGCCGACACGAGAAATATAACCGCACTAACAGACGTCATACTCTTAACAAACGTATATACGAGTCCCCCGAAAAAGGCAGTCTTAATAAGCGGGAGTGTTACCGTAACGAATGTCTTAAACGAATTTGCCCCCAAATCGGCGGCAGCTTCTTCGATAGACGGGTCTATTTGCTTGAGTGCCGTTACACCCGACTGAACGCCGATCGGCAAATAACGGAATACATAAGACAGAACGATGATCAGCATCGTACCGGTAATGGCGAGCGGCGGCGTATTGAACGAAAGCACATAGCCGATACCCATAACGGTACCGGGAACCGTCATTCCGAGCATGGAAACAAACTCCATCGCTTTGCGTCCCGTAAAACGTTTGCGCACAATGAGAAATGCCGTTATCATCGCAAGAATACCGGTTACGGGAGTCGCAAGGGCGGCCATGATCGTCGAGTCGCGAAGACTCTTTCTGCCGACACTGAACGCATATCGATAGTTTTCAAACGTAAACGTATAATCGACTCCCCATAATTTAACAAACGATACCAGCGGAATTAAAATATACAAACCGATGACGACAAAAGAAATAATATAACAGATTGTCGTCAACGGAAATGCGATATGCTTTTCATCTATCAATGCGCGCTTCCGAGAGGCTTTTCCCGTAATCGTCACGAAAGATTTCTTTTCGATCCAAAGTTTACTCATCGCAAAGAGCGACATGGAAATAAGCAGCAGAAGAATAGCGACCGCCGCTCCGCCCTGCATATCGTAGTTACCGATAGCCTGATAATAAATTTGAGTCGCAAGTGTTTGATAATTTCCTCCGATCGTAATCGGATTACCGAAGTCTGCAACTGATTTGATAAAGACAAGCAAAAAGGAATTTGCAATTCCCGGAAGCGTAAGCGGCAGCGTTACGTGAATAAACGTTTTCCCGCGCGAACCGCCCATATTACGGGAAGCTTCTTCAATGGACGGATCGATTGAAGAGAGTACTCCGTTCAACAAAAGATATGCAATCGGAAAATACGAAAGCGTTTGAGCAAACAACAATCCGCGAAAACCGTATACATTGACATCGCGCATACCGAACAGCGTATACGTGATAAGGCCTCTGCTTCCGAACAGAAGGATAATGGAAAGGGCTACAGCAAACGGAGGCGATACGATCGGGAGCATCGCAATCAAGTTGAAGATGCTTTTCCATTTCATTTTAACGTATGAAGCGCAATAAGCAAATAAAAAACCGATCACTGTGGAAAGTGCACCGCTTGTAACACCCAGCACAAGACTGTGTGTCAAAGCTTTAAGATTTTCCTCGGATGTAAATGCCTGTACATAGGCTTTTCCCGATATCGTACCGTCAAACGAACGAAAACTTTGAATCAATACATTGATGAGCGGAACGACGACAAAAACGACAAGAGAGCACATCGTAAATATAATGGTTATAAAAAGAATGCCGTCCATCGGTTTTTTCGTTCCGGACAACTTCGGCATACAAGCCACCTCCCGCGCATAAGGTTCAATTCAATAATGCACAGTATATACCCGCAAGAATATCTTTGTCAAGAAAAAAATATTCCTTGCATAAAAGTTTTTTTCATGATACACTGATATCGTTAAAATATGAAGAAAAGCAACAACGCTCCAGTCAGCGTTATGTACGACATTAAAAGCGTTTACGCATCGTTCAGCGACAAAGAAAAGATTATCGCGGATTTTGTTTTAAAATACGGCGGCAAATCGGCTGAATTAAGCATTACGGAGCTTGCAAAAAAAATCGGTACGAGCGAAGCAACGCTTGTGCGCTTCGTAAGAAAAATCGGCTATTCGGGGTATCAACAGTTTCGGCTTGCCCTTGCAAAAGAAAGCGTTAGCGCAAATATGCAGATATTTGAAATCCCCGTCACAGAAAACGACGATATCGCCGACAGCGTATTTTTACACACGATCCGCACACTTGAAACAGGGCGTAAACTTCTTAACAAAAAAGCTGTCGCGCAAGCCGCGTCCGCTTTGGCAAGTGCGCGGCAAGTACTGCTGTTCGGATTGGGCGGATCGAATATCAACGCTCAGGATGCTCTTCATAAATTGCTGCGTACGGGTCTTACTTGCCGAACGGCTGCAGATTTTCACATGCAGCTCATGCTCGCTTCCCAATCTAACGGCAGCGATGCCGCTCTCGTATTCAGTCATTTGGGCAACAATTACGATACCATTTCAATCGTAAAAGAATTGCGACACACAAAGTGCAAGATTATCGCGCTTACAAGTTATGACAATTCTCCGCTTGCAAAGCTTTCGGATATCGTATTGCAGGTAAGTCCCGTCCACAGTTCTCTTGTATCCGAATCCTTTTCGGCAGGAATCGCCGCCGCGGTTTTAATAAACGTTTTATATGTGGAAGTAATGAACAATTTAAAAGACTCGGGATTAAAGAGTCTTAATAAAATGCGCAGTACAATAGCACGGAGGAAAGTATGAAAGCATCTATCGGCGTTATCGGTCTTGCCGTAATGGGTGAGAATCTCGTATTAAATATGGAACGCAACGGTTTTACCGTCGCCGTTTTTAACAGAACTCCCGAACGGGTTGACGCATTCGCAAGCGGCAGGGCAAAAGGGAAACACATCATCCCCGCGCACAGCTTGGAAGATTTTATCGCATCCCTTGAAAGGCCGAGAAAAGTTCTCATGATGATAAAAGCGGGAGAGCCGGTCGATGCAATGATCCGATCGCTCATTCCTCTTATGGAAAAAGGAGATATCATCATCGATGCGGGAAACTCATACTTCGAAGATACCGAACGCCGCGAAAAAGAAGCGGAGGCGAAGGGCATTTTCTATATCGGTACGGGCGTTTCGGGCGGTGAAGAAGGAGCTCTCAACGGTCCGTCCATTATGCCGGGCGGAAACGAAGCGGCATGGCCCGAAGTAAAAGCGCTTTTTCAAAGCATTGCGGCAAAAGCCGAAGACGGCGAGCCTTGCTGCGATTGGATCGGCAAAGGAGGATCGGGACATTTCGTTAAGATGGTTCACAACGGCATCGAATACGGCGACATGCAGCTCATTTCCGAAGTGTACGACATCATGCGGAAATACGGCAGTATGGATGCTTCCGAAATAAGCGAAGTTTTTACCGGTTGGAACAAGGGAGATCTCGGTTCGTATTTGATAGAGATTACGGGAAAGCTTTTGGCATACAAAGACAAAGATTCAAGCTTCCTCGTCGATAATATTCTCGATGCGGCAGGACAAAAAGGTACCGGTAAATGGACGGGTATCACCGCTCTCAACGAAAGCGTACCGCTCACGCTCATAACCGAATCGGTGTTCGCCCGCTGCCTGAGCGCGGAAAAAGACGAGCGCATACAATGCGAAAAACTGTTCCC
This sequence comes from Treponema socranskii subsp. paredis ATCC 35535, assembly GCA_000413015.1. Taxonomy (GTDB): domain Bacteria; phylum Spirochaetota; class Spirochaetia; order Treponematales; family Treponemataceae; genus Treponema_D; species Treponema_D paredis. The sequence goes on along the minus strand of KE332515.1, from coordinate 113,553 downwards.
GTCACAAAAACTTCACACGCCGACTGAGGAAGAAAAAAACGATATGATTAAATCGCTGCATGATGCATTGTATGCGGCAAAGATTATTTCGTATGCACAAGGTTTCGAGCTCATCCGAAAAACGGGATTACATCGCACATGGAATTTAAACCTCGGAAATATCGCAATGCTGTGGCGGGGCGGCTGCATTATCCGTTCGGTATTTTTGGATAAAATCAAAAATGCCTACGCCCGAAACGCTACCCTGCAAAACCTCATCATGGATCCGTATTTCAGTGCAATCTTAAATAATTCGCACGACGCATTGCGAAAGACGGTTGCACTTGCGGCAATGAATGGTATCCCCGTCCCTTCCCTTTCAGCCGCTCTTTCGTGGTTTGACGGCATCCGCTGCAATAATTTACCGGCAAATCTGCTGCAGGCGCAGCGCGATTATTTCGGTGCTCACACCTATGAACGCACGGATAAAGAGCGCGGTAATTTCTTTCACACCGATTGGACGGGACACGGCGGAAGTACGGCATCGACGACATATTCCGTATGAAACTGCTTATCCTTGAATCGAGTACGACATCCGCAAAAGCGATGCTCTACGATGCCGAAAGCGATAAGTGGCGTATCGCAACGAAACCGTACGGCTTTGCCCAGGACTCAAACGGGACGCACGACGGAGAAGCCGTATTTTTAAAAACCGCGCAAGCAGCAAAAGAAATCGCAGGCGGCATACAGGTCGATATCATTCTGCAAAGTACGACATGGCACAGCCTCGCACTCACCGACAAGGACGGTGCACTTTTATCCCCCGTCGAATTATGGTCGTATACGGGTGCGAGCGAACTGTGCAGAAGACTTCGCGAAAACGGATTTGAAAAAAACTATTACCGGAAAACAGGCTGCCTCGTCAATTCCACCTATCCGTATTTTAAGCTCATGCACAAAAAGAAAAACGGAACGCTTTTATCGAATACGAAGATCGGAGGACAGGGCGAATACAATACATACCGTCTAACCGGCGCATGGGTTACGACGCTTGCCATGGCGTCGGGAACGGGACTGGTCAATATCGATTCGCACACATATGACGCCGAACTGCTCTCTTCGCTCGATATCGATGAATCCATTTTGCCGGAAATCGTCGGGACGGAAAAAACGTTTCCGCTTTCAAAAGAAGGTGCGCTGTTTTTCGGGCAAAAAGAAGGAACGCCCGTAGTTCCCGCATATCCCGACGGAGCGCTCAATCAAATCGGAGCGGGTGCTCTAAAAGAAGGCATTATGACTTTTTCCGTCGGTACCAGTGCGGCCATCCGCATGACAACAGAACGCGCTCTCCTTCCCGAAACGCCTAGTTTGTGGAGCTATTTTACGCTTTCATCCCATTTACTCGGAGCTGCGGTAAGCGGCGCATGCAATTGCCAAGACTGGTGTAAAAAAACGTTTTTCCCGAACGATGCACACTATGCCGATATCGAAAAAAAATTATCGCATAAAAACGATACGCCCGTATTTTTGCCGTTTTTATTCGGCGAACGCTGTCCGGGCTGGGATGAAAAGCGACGAGGCGGATTTTTATCCGTCAAACCAGAACACAGTGTTTACAGTCTTTATCAATCGGTATTGGAAGGCGTACTGTTCAGTGTCTATCACTGCTATGAAATACTGGTCCATACGGCAGGTTATCCGAAATTAATAAAATTATCCGGAGGAATTCTGCATTCCGAATTTTGGATGCAAATATGCTCGTCGCTTTTCGGTATGCCGATGACGATCGACGAATCGGAACAAAGCTCCGTTATGGGCTGTGCTGTAATCGGTTTGTATCTGCTCGGAAAAATCGATTCACCCTTGTCCTTTCAGCCGCAAGTACGGCGTACCGTAGAAGTCGATCCCGCATTAAGCGATATATATCAAAAAAAATATCGTACATACAGAGAATGCTATCAAAATCGGTAAACGTCGAATGCATGAAAATACTATGAGCTTTCAAATCAATCCGTATTATTAGTCAAGACTTTCGACGCAAAGCATCGGGGGTTGTTCTCGCAAGGCGGTTGCAGTCCGGGTATTAAAGCCTCCGCACGAATTAAAAAATCGGCGGACAGCATAAACATACCGTCCGCTGCGGAAAGCCTGCCGGCCGATAATCGAGCGACAAGAAAAAACTCCGCCCGCGATGCCGCATAGTCGATTTACTCGGGACTGTAGCGGGCGCGGCTCGTATCGGTTTCGAATACGTCCACGGCGGATAAAAATGCGCCCTCTTTTCCGCGCGTATACGACAAATCGACACCCGCGTGCCGCACTTCGGCGATGAGCGCATCGTAAATATATTTTGCGATGCGTTCGGCACTCGGATTTTGCAAAAAGACGGCGTATTCGTTTAAATTCGTATGATCGAGCTCATCGCACACGGCTCTGAGCGCCTTTTTGAGCTTTACAAAATCGATGAGCATACCTCCGCTTCCGAGCGTCGCGCCTTTTACGTGAGCGCGGACGGTATAATTGTGCCCGTGCAGGTTTTCACATTTTCCGTTGTAATCGCGGAGAAAATGCGCTGCGGAAAAATTCGTTTCAACGCGTACTTCAAACATAAAAAAGAGTATAACACATAATCGGGCAAACGGCAGCACCAACCGTATTGGGGCAATGCGCTATGTTGAAAAAGCGCATATTTATCGCTACAATCGCTGTATTATGGAAAAGCTCTTGTCACAGTTGCTGCCTTCTTTTGCGCACAAAGCGCTTGCAGCCGACGGAATCAGCCCCGTCGAAACCGTCGATATCATGAATATTCCGGTCACGAATCTCGCATTCGATTCGCGCGACGTAAAAGACGGTTCGCTTTTTTTTGCGCTTCCCGGAACGCATCGGAACGGAAACGATTTTATATCCGAAGCGCTTGAAGCGGGCGCAAACGCAGTCGTCTATCAGGGAGATATTCCTCACGAAGTTCGGCGGGAGTGTGCAAACATCATCGCTCGGCGTGCGATCGAAAGCGCCGTCGGTAAAACGAAACGATATCTTCCGGCCTTTTTGCGCGTAAACGATGCGCGCTTTGCCATGGCGCCCGTTTCCGACGCTTTTTACGATTCTCCGTCAAAGCGCCTTATCGTCATAGGAGTGACGGGTACTGAAGGGAAAAGCAGCACGGTTTCGTTTATCTGGCAGCTCTTACGTCTGTGCGGAGAAAAAGCGGGCTTTATTTCGACAGTCGAATATTCCCTCGGAGGAGATGCACTGTCCAACCCCGAACATCAGACGACGCCGGAAGCGCCGATTATCCAAAACCGTCTCAACGCAATGCTCGAAAACGGCTGCACTTATGCGGTCATCGAATCTTCTTCGCACGGGCTTTCCGTCCTGACGAACAGACTCGGCAATGTTCAATTCGACTGCGCGGTTTTTATGAACGTCACGCTCGAACACCTCGAATTTCACAAAACATTCGAGCAGTACCGAAGCGATAAAGCGAATCTTTTCCGCGCGCTCGATAAGTGCGACCACGTTAAAACGATCGCGGGTACTCCTATGAAAATTCCTTCCATCGGAGTCGTCAACGCCGAAGATCCGTCGGCAGTCTATTGTATCAATTCGACAAAGCATCCCGTCTATGCGTTTACGACCGAAGGACAGGCGGGAAAAGCCGCAGCGGAAACGGGAGCCGACGCGGTCGCCCTTCCGCCCGTACCCGAAGGAGTCCGCTGCATGACGGCTCGGAATATCGCAGCGGCGCGATTCGGCATTTCATTTACGATCGACGCGGACGGAGAAGACGCCGTCTTCCGCTCGAACGACGATCCGGCCTTTCCGAGAAAACATCCTGTCATCCACGTCACCGCTCCGCTTCCCGGCGCGTTCAACGCATACAATCTCATGGCATCCCTCATCGCGGTGAGCAGCGTTACACAAAAATCCTTTGAAGAAGTCGCGCGCCACTTTCCGTCACTCACTCCCGTCAAAGGACGCATGACGGTTATCGACAGAGGACAGCCTTTTGAAGTCATCGTCGATTACGCGCATACGCCGTCCTCTTTCGAAACGATATTTCCGTCTATCAGAAAAAGATGTACGGGAAGGCTTTTCGCTCTCTTCGGTTCGGGAGGAGAACGCGATTTGACGAAGCGGCCGCTGCAGGGTGAAATTGCCGCAAAATTCTGCGACGTCATCGTGCTCGCCGATGAAGATCCGCGAGGCGAAGATCCCGTTGCACTGCTCGAAATGATTGTAGAAGGCGCCGAAAAGCGCGGCAAAAAAAAGGGAATCGATCTCTTTATCATTCACGACCGGCCGCAAGCGATCCGCGAAACTTTTAAAATGGCGGCAAGCGGGGATATCGTGCTACTCCTCGGAAAGTCGCACGAAAATTCGATCATCTACAAGGACAAAACCCTGCCCTATGATGAAATACGCGAAGCGCTCGCCGCGCTTTATGAATCGGGCTACGCATAAGCAGGGCGCTCCGCGTTTATTAATTTTAAGAAACACTCTTATTAATTATTAAAATCGTTCTTATTAAATTTTCCAGCTTACGGCAAGCTTTCGCGCATCGACGAAGCGGCGGTATATGCCGTTTTTCCTCATAAGCGATGCGTGAGTTCCCATTTCGGCGATTTTACCCTTATCGACGACGACGATCTGATCCGCATCGCGCACCGTTTTCAATCGATGCGCTATCATCAAAATCGTTTTCTTTTTCGTCAGCGCGTCGATCGCTTCCATAAGCTCTTTTTCATTTTCGGGATCGACGTTCGCAGTCGCTTCGTCGAGTACGATTATCGGAGCGTCTTTCATAATCGCGCGCGCGATCGAAATACGCTGTTTTTCTCCGCCCGAAAGGCTCGCCCCTCCCTCTCCGATGACCGTATCGTAGCCGTCCGGGAGGGCTGAGATAAATTCGTGACAGCACGCTTTTTTTGCCGCCGCGACAACTTTCGACATGGGCGCGTCGCTCTGCCCGAAGCGTATATTGTTCGCGATCGTATCGTGAAAGAGATAGACGTTTTGAAAGACGAAACTGAAATTTTTCATAAGGCTGTCCATGCTGTACGTTTTTACGTCTTTACCGTCAAGGAGAACTCTTCCTTCCTGCACGTCCCAAAATCGCGATATAAGACTGCACAGCGTCGTCTTTCCTCCGCCCGAAGGTCCGACAAAAGCCGTCGTCGTTTTTTCGGGAATATGCAGCGACACGCCGTCGATGATCTTCCGCGTATCGTACGAAAAGCCGATATTTTCGACATCGATATCGCATTTTTTCGGTGCGATGTCTTCGCCGCTCGTATCCATCGGCTGCAAATCGAGGATGGCATTCGCTTTATCGATACTCGCGTCTATGACGCGGAGCAGCGCGGAATAATTTCCCGCCGAATCGAGGTGCGCATAAAGCATAAAAGAGCTTATGATCATAATGACGGCGACAAGCAGATCCATGGAACCTGCTATATACAATGCGATCGAAAGTGCGCTCATCGCAACTCCGAGCGCCTTTGTGATAAAATTCTGCACGGTCGTATAGCCGTTAAATTTTACCTCCATCCGTATGTTGATATCGGCGTTGCCGTCGATCGCTTTGACGAGCTTTTTTGCTGTCGCTCCGGTCAAATTGTAGGCTTTTACTTCCGCGATGCCTTGAATATATTCGAGGATGCCTTCGACGAGAGCCGTATCGGCTTTCATCTTTTGCGGAGCAAGGCGGGCTGCCTCACGCTGCATACCCCGATTTACAAATGAATAAAGAACAAGACCTGCAACAACGACGATACCGATTCTCCAATCGTAAAACAGAATCATCACGGCGACAAGCGCCGTATTTAAAATACCCTGAGTCGTCATCATCACCACACGGGAGGCAATATCTCCGAGACTCTCCATCGTATTCGTCGTTACGGATGCAATGGAGCCGAGACTGTTATTGTTAAAATAGCCCATCGGAAGATAGCGCAAATGCTCGGCGATTTCGATCCGCTTTTCCGCACATGCCGTGTACCCCGCTTCCGTTTGCAGTATCGTCGACGTATAGCGCACGAAAAAATTGACAACCATACTGCCGAACATGATGGCGGTACAGGTAAAGATCGTCCGAAAGGTAATCTCGCCCGAAATTATCGCGGAAATCATAACGGCGATTGCGGGAATTTTCATCGCATCGCACATAGCCATGACGACGCCGAGCAGGATGGCGATATAGAATTTCTTTTTATTGATGCCGCCCGCAAAATTAAAAAATTTAAACAATATCTCAAACATCTGTCGTATCTCCTAGTCTTTTGCCGCGCTTAAACCGTCTTTGACCGATACGTGCGCTTCCCACATCTTTGCATACAGACCGCCGCGCGAAAGAAGTTCGCGGTGCGTCCCTTCGTCGTCGAGCTTTCCGTCTTTGATGACGAAGATTCTGTCCGAGTCTTTGATCGTCGAAAGACGATGCGCGATGACAAGCAGCGTTTTTCCTTTTACAAGCTTTGCAACCGACGACTGAATAACGGCTTCGTTTTCGGGATCGGTGTACGACGTCGCTTCGTCGAGGATGACGACGGGCGCGTCTTTAAGCATGGCGCGCGCGATCGCGATGCGCTGCCGCTCGCCGCCTGAAAGGTGTCCGCCTGAATCTCCGACGATCGTATCGTAGCCGTGTTCGAGACTTTCGATGAATTCGTGGCAGCCGCTTTTTTTTGCAGCGTCTTCGACTTCTTCGTCGCTTGCGCCCTCCTTTCCCATGCGGATATTTTCACGAACGCTTTCATTGAAAAGGTAATTGTCCTGCGATACGAAGGCGATACGTCTGTTGTACGCTTCGAGCGGAATCTTCCGGATATCGACGCCGCCTAAAGTGATGGCACCCTCGCCCGCGTCCCATAAAGATGCGATAAGCTTTGCGATCGTCGATTTACCGCTTCCCGAAGGTCCCACTAAAGCGCACACCGAACCGTCGGGGATTTCGAGGGAAATACCGTGCAGCACTTCTTTTTCCCGGTATGCGAAGCGCACTCCGTCGAGACGAATCGCATTTCCATTAGGCTCTTCGATCATTTTTTCGGGGCGCGAAAGTTCTTTCCGTTCGAGGATATCCGAAACTTCTCCGATAACGACGCTCACTTTTGCCATATCGTCGGTATACGACATCGCGGTGATAAGCGGCGCTATCAGTCCGACGCTCAAAATGATTATTTGAATAAAATCGGTCGCGGCAAGTGATCCGTTTTTTACGAAAAATCCGCCGACGGAAAGAACAAATAAAAGCGTCGCAGGCGTGATCACCATCGTAAGCGTAAAAAATATATTGGTTCGCCGCATCCAGTCGATAAAGCAGGACGCACCCTCTTTAGCCGCAATGACAAATCGCTCGTATGAACTTTTCACTTTGCCGAACACTTTGATAACTTCAATACCGTTGATGTATTCGACAGCGGTATCGTTGAGCGCTTTCGTTTTGTCGATAACCCGCTTCCACGACGCTTCATAGCCTATCCACATACAAGAGCCGAAAATAAGGCCGAGCGGAAGAGTTGCGAGCGCTACGAGCGCCATACGCCAATCGATAAAAAAGAGATAGACGAGTACACATAACGGCGCAAAAAGATTTCCGGTAAACTCGGGCACGACATGAGCGAGCGTCGTTTCAATGCTGTCGACTCTTTCGACAAGCGTGTTTTTAAGAGCGCCCGACGGAATATCGAGTACATTGCCGAGCGGCAGCCGAGCGAGTTTATCGCAGCACCGTTTTCTGATTTCGGCGAGTACGCGGAATGTCGCTTTGTGCGAAAGAAAAGTCGAAACTGCGTGCAGTACGACGCGAAACGCCCAAAACAGAATTATCAAAATAAGATCCGCGGCAAAAGAGCCGAAAACGCGCGTACCCGCCAAAAGTTTTTTGATAATATCGGCGATAAAAAAATACGGAGCGATACCGCACAAAACGCCGAAAGCTGCGGTAATCACGCTCAATACATAGTACGACTTACGCTTTTCCGCAAATTCCATGATCCAAGAAACAGCCGAACGTTTTTTTTCTTTCATCGATTACACCTTTCCTTCGCGTATCGTTTTTTTTGCGGCACACATTCGCCGATACCGTTTTATTAGCTTAGGCTAACTTGAAAAATTGTAGCGTATCTCGACAAAATCCGCAAGTGGAAAAGCCAAAGTAAACGCTCCCGAGCGTCATAACAATATTCCGCTTGTTAATTTTTATTATATGCCTTATACTAAAGCTATGCGAGAGCATATAACACATCCGTCCGCGGCACAGTACCCGATCGCACATAAGAGACGCACACAGCACTCTCCGCACAACACGCACAGAACGGGATTCGTCTTCGTGCGTTTTTCATTTTGCAAATTATCAATTGAAAAGAGAATGAGTTTATGACAAAGTTTGAAACTCGCAATACAAAGGCACATACCTTTTTAAAGCTCATCACGGCTGCACTTATTGCAACGACACTGCTGTTTACTGCCTGCACGGACAGCTCGGACGGAAGCGGGGGAACACCCTCAACATCTGCGGATGTAGGATCTTTTGAAAATGCAGACACCTTTGTAAAAATAATACCTCCGACAACCGGCACCGAAGGCGTTACCCCCGATCCCGGCTCCTTACCCGGAAATAAACAAAATAAAGATAAGTGGAAAGGCGTCTTTATTGCGGGACGGAAGGTAAAATTAAGCCCCTATGTGCTCGGTAAAACGGAGGTAACGTATAAACTTTGGAAAGACGTCTACGATTGGGCAATAAAACCTGAAAATGGCTATACCTTTAAAAATGCGGGGAAAAAAGGCAGTTCCGGAACCGGAAGCGAAGATGAGCCCGTAACAACTATAAGCTGGCGGGACTGTATTGTGTGGTGTAATGCGTATACGGAAAAAGAAAAAGGAATAGAGCACTGCGTATACCGCAAAAATAAAACCGATACTACGGTATTAAAAGACGCAAAAACGGCTGCAGGAGCAGCTGATTGCAATGCCGCCTATGCCGATATGAGTAAAAAAGGCTTTAGGCTTCCTACCGAAGCCGAGTGGGAATATGCGGCACGCTGGCAGGGAAGCGACAAAACAAATGCGGTACGATACGGCGATGTATGGCTTACCAAACTTGACAGTGCAAGCGGAGCAAAAAAGCCGATAGGCTTTAACGAACTGACCTTACCCGATGGAGAAAATTGGGAAAGTTTACGGGATGAGCTTACGAGGGTAGCCGTATATGACAAATGGTGGAACGGAAGTACTATACAACAGCAAGACCCTCAGATAATTAAGACGGCTGCGGTAGGAAGCAAAACTGCGAATGCACTTGGTTTATATGATATGTCGGGAAATGTCTTGGAATGGTGTTTCGATCGGTATAATCCAAAGCCTGCATTAAACGATGACGCTTATAAGAGCAAAGATATCGTTACCGATCCGCAAGGTCCCGCGTCGGGTACCGATCGTGTTGTACGCGGCGGCAGTTGGTTCAGCGGTACGAATAACGGCAAGGAGCTCTGCGGTGCGAGGTTTTGCTCTGTAGGTCTACGGAACGGAGGCAAACCTGACGGCAGAGGCAATGCTCTCGGCTTCCGCTTGGCGTGGCGGCCGTAATTCGCTATGCGCTAAGCCATTGCCGCGCCGCACATCGATAAAAAGCATAAGACAAACTCGGGTTGCGTTTGCACTTTATGCGTTTTTCTGTTAATCTTTATCGATTATGAATTTTAATAATACGGAAAGCACTCCTCACGTGTATCCCGAAGGCTGCGTCTTTTCATCGCTTGCCGACATAAAAAACAAACACATCACCGTCATGGGACTCGGCTTAAACGGCGGCGGAGAAGCGGCCGTCAGATTTTTTTTGAAGTACGGAGCATACGTCGTCGCAACCGATATGAAAACCGCCCGCGAATTGAAGCCGACCGTCGATTCGCTCAACAACGATCCCTCGCTGAATTGGACACGGCTTACCTATCGGCTCGGTGAACACAGGATCGACGATTTCCGCTTTGCGGACTGCGTTATTAAAAATCCCGGAGTAAAATACGAAGGCAATACATATCTCGCTTGTGCAAAAGCGATAGAAACCGATATGAGCGTCTTTCTCGCATTTACGAAAGCGCCGATCATCGCGGTGACGGGCAGTAAAGGAAAATCTTCGACTGCAAGTGCGATCTATTTCGGTCTTTCGCAGGCGGGTCTCATGGCCTTTCTCGGCGGAAACATCACCGTGAGTCCGCTTTCGTTTTTGGAAAAGACGAATGAAACGACGCCTGTCGTACTCGAACTTTCGAGCTGGCAGCTTGCGGATCTGCGCGGAAGAAAATTATTAAAACCGCGCATTTCGATCATCACGAAGATCGTGCCCGACCATCAAAATTGGTACGGCGACATGGCATCCTACGTCGCCGATAAGCGCCTCATTTACGCCGATCAGGGAAAAGACAGCTGTTCCATTTTCGATGCGGACGCCGACGATAAAGAAACGCCCGAACCCGAAGCGGGTCTTTCATGGGGCGATTTTTTTGCGCGCGAATCGAAGGCGACGGTCTTCCGCTACAGTACGAAAGCCCTTCCTTCCGGCGTATACGGCGCTTGGCAGGACACGGACGCCGACGGAAACTTTTTGGGAAGGGCGCGCCTTCCGGGAAACGATACGCCCGTAACGCTGCTCCGATCCGTATCCGTTCCGGGCCGCCACATGAGGGCAAACGTTTTAAACGCCGCTCTTGTTATGGCGCTTTCGGGAATTCGGACGGAAAATGTGTCGAATATTTTAAGCCGATGGAAAGGCATACCGCACCGCTTGCAATACTTTCACGTATGGAAACAAAAAAACATGCGCTTTCACTTTTACAACGATTCGTGCGCGACCGTTCCCGAAGCGGCAGCCGCCGCCGTCAGCTCGTTTAAAGCGCCGGTGATTTTGATCGCGGGCGGAACCGATAAAGGATTGGGACAACACGCGCTTTCCGAAGCGCTTTCTCACAATGCTCGAAAACAAGTAAAAGCGCTGTATTTGCTTTCGGGAACGGCGACCGACAAATTGACGGAATTGCTTCGTGCCGACGGCACTCCGTTTTACGGCCCTTACGATTCCCTCGGCGAATTGCTCGGCGCGCTCAAAACGAACGAATGCGCCGACGATGAGCGGAACGGAAACGAAGTCGTCCTCTTTTCTCCCGGCGCAACATCGTTCGGTATGTTTACGAACGAATTCGAACGCGGCTCGAAATTTATGGAAGAAGTGAAACGCATATTTCCGTAAGTCCGAGCCTAAGCGCGGAACTGATGCCGCGAAGTATGCACGGACGGAGCGCGAACAGCGGTATGACGCGAAGCCGGCAATTATTATCTCCCCGAAAGCGATTTTTTCCAGCGGGCGACGGCCTGCAGCGCGGCAAGAGGTGTCATATTGTCGGTGTCGGCTGAAAGTATTTCATCGAGTACGATCTCTTCGTCGCTGAAAAGACCGGGCGCATCGGAAGAGATGCGGACATCGGGAACGGAATCGAGTACAGGTTTGTTTGCCGCAAGATTTTGGATATGCGCGAGGATGACGCTCGCGCGGTCGATCACCGACTGCGGCACACCCGCCAAACGCGCGACGTGGATGCCGTACGAGTTTTCGGCAGCGCCCTCTTTTACTTTCCGCAAAAACACAACCGTCCCGTTTTCTTCCGACACGTCCATGCAGAGCATTTCGAGCGACGGATGTTCCATGCGGGTAAGCTCGTGGTAGTGCGTCGCAAAAAGCGTTTTGCATCCGATACTGTCGAGCAGGTATTCCGCAACCGCCTGAGCGATCGAAAGCCCGTCTTCCGTAGAAGTGCCGCGCCCGACTTCGTCCATAATGACAAGCGATTTTTTCGTCGCCGAACGGAGGATGTTCGCGGTTTCCGTCATCTCCACGAGAAAGGTCGATTCTCCGCGCGCGAGATTGTCCGTTGCACCGACGCGGCAAAAAATTCTGTCAACGATGCCGAGCTTCGCCTTTTTTGCCGGCACAAAGGAGCCCGTCTGCGCGAGCAGCGCGATGAGCGCGTTTTGCCTGAGAAATGTAGACTTACCGGCCATGTTCGGTCCCGTGATAAGCGCAAACGAAGGCGAGCCGTCGTCTCCGATCGTCAAATCGTTCGGTACGAACTCGCCCGCCCCCATGTGCGCTTCAACGACGGGATGCCTGCCCTGCTCCACTTCGAACGCGCATCCGTCGGTGATTTCAGGCTTCGTCCAAGCGTGCAAAACGGCGGCGTGCGCAAAAGATAAAGACGCATCGGTATATGCGATTTCGCCTGCAAGCTGCATGAGATACGGTACGTATTCGTGCAGAGAACTTCTGATTTTAATAAAAAGATCGCGTTCGAGCTCGAGCACTTTCGTATCGGATTCGGTAAGCTCGTGTTCGAGCTCCTGCAGCTTTTCGGTCGTATAGCGGTCGCCGTTTACGAGCGCACGACGCATGATAAAGTGAGGAGGAACCGCCGAAAGCTTTCCCTTGCTCACTTCGATAAAATAGCCGAACGCATTCGTATATTTTATTTTCAGATTGGCGATCCCCGTGTTACGCCGCTCTTCTTCTTCGTAGCGGGAAAGTATTTTGTCAAAATTGTCGTGAACGCTTCTCCAGTGATCGAGTTCTTCCGACCAGCCGATTTTAATAATTTTCCCTTCGGTAAGAGTCGTCGGAGGATCGTCGTTTATCGCATTTTTAATAATTTCGATGATGCGCTCCGCACTTGAAAAATCGACGAGCGAAAAATCCCGCTCTTGGAGTATCGCGCGCGCATCCCGCCACCCCTCAAGACTTGCACGAAGTGCTTGCAGATCTTTCGGATGCGCTCTGTCCATTGCGATGCGGCCGGCAAGCCGCTCGATGTCGAGTATGGGCTCGAGACGGCTCCGTATATCTCCGAGAAGTTTTCTGTCGTCCGTAAAAAGGGATACGTGCTCCTGCCGTGCGGAAATTTTTTTCAGCTCGGTAAGCGGATACAAAAGCCACGATCGGAGCATACGGTTTCCCATCGCGGTTTTCGTATAATTGACGCATTCGAGCAGACTGTACTGTGCGCTTCCGTCGCGGAGATTCGCCGTAACTTCGAGATTGCGCATAGAAGAATCGTCGATAACGACATATTCGCTGTCCCTGTATACGCGTATGCCGTCCACGTGAGGAACGGCGGTGTTCGTCGTCTTTTCAAGGTAGTCGAGCAAAAAACCCGCAGGCGCGACTTCGGCAGAATCTTCGTTCAGCCCGAATGGCGCGAGGTTCGCCGTTTTAAATTGCGCCGTCAATTTTTTATACGCCGTATTCGCGTTGAAATGCCAATCGGGATAATACGAGAGAGAGAGAGAAGGAAACGCGGAAAGGGCTTCCCGGACGACGGCAGAGGATTTCAGCGATTCGGGCAAAAGCAGTTCGCGCGGAGACGAGCGCGAAAGCTCTTTCGGAAAATGCTCCGCCATCTGTGACGCAGGCCACGAAGTCGCGCTGAACGAAGAAGTCGTCACATCGATAAACGCAAACCCCGCTTTGCCGTGAGACACGGAAAGGGATGCGGCATAGTTGTCGACGCTTCCGTCGAGGTATTCGGCTTCGACGGCCGTACCCGGAGTGATGATTTCGACGACTTTGCGTTCGGTCAAGCCTTTGCCGTGCGCGACTTCTCCGACCTGTTCGCAAATGGCGATTTTTTTTCCGAGCCGCAAAAGACGGGCGATATACACTTTCGCCGCGTGGTACGGAATGCCGCACATCGGAGCGTCTCCTCTGTGCGTCAGCGTCAGGTTCAAAAGACGCGATACTTCTACCGCATCCTTATTGAACATTTCGTAAAAATCGCCGAGACGGAAAAACAGCACTTCGTTTTTATACTTCGATTTTATGGAAGCATACTGCGCCATGAGCGGCGTCGGCGAGTTTTCCGTCTTCATGATATTAGTTGTTTCCGAGCTCCGAAATCACTTGGTCGGTAACGTCGACCGAAGGGCTGTACCATAAAATGGCATTATTTTGTTGAAGGCTCAAAATCATGCTGTAGCCGCCGGCTTCCGCGATTTTGGCAAGCACGCCGTAAAGCCTGCGATAAAACGAATCGGAATCCTGCAGCGATTTTTGCATCGTTGCAAGTTCGATATTTTTCGCATTCGTATATTCGCGGAGGTATTCCGTCTTTTGCGTGATTTGGCTTTCGATGCGCACCGCATTCGATTCGTCGCCGGAATCTTCATAGGAAAGTTTACGCTGCTGAAGTGCACGGAGCTCTTCCGTTCGTTTATTTATTTCTTCCTGATATTCGGCTTTTTTCCGTTCGTAATTTCGAACCGCCGAAGAATTGCGGAAATACGCGTTGTACACTTTCGCCGTATCGACCACTCCGAATTTCGTAATCTGCTGCGCCGAAAGATACGCTGCGGAAAAAACCGTACAGAGTGAAGACGCTATCAGTATTTTTTGTAAGCGGTGCATCATCTTATTCTCCAAAATTATTAAAATATATCAGCGGTTCGTTATATTGAACGAAAGTACGAACACGCCGTTCGGATCGTTGAAATACCAGCCTTTTGCATCGCTGTGTTTAAACGTCCACGCATACAAAAGATGCAGCGGGAACTGCGGCAAAAGGAAGCGCAGGCCGGGGCCGAAGCTGAAATAAAAATCGTTTACCGACAGACTGTTGAACATCGTTTTTACGTCCGCCGTAACGGCAGCGGCATCGAAAAAGCCGTCCACGCCGACGATATTCGGAAATATGGGAATGCGCAGTTCGAGCCGATTGCTGAGCATCGCTTTGCCGCGCACTTTGTTGTAGATATTCGTCCATCCGCGCCCGTTGAACATGCCGTCGATATACGCTTTGTTCGAATCGCCGAGGAGAGTGCCGGGAACGGGGAATATCGCCGTAAGTCCCGTATACGCGGCGAATACCGCTTTCAGCGACCAGGCTTTCGTAACGGGAATATTGAACAGCGTAAAATAGCCTTCGAGCTTCGTATCGCTTTTAAGGAAAAACTCCTTTTCAAGACCGGGGATAAGGCCGTACCAGCCGAGCCGCTGGCTGACGAACCATCCGAGGGAAGGATCGTAGCTGATATTGCGGTTGTCGAGCGATACGCTGCCCCACACGGAATTGGTTAAACCGAGCCGGTTCGCATTTTGATTGATGCTCGAATCGTGCGGTATATAAATTCCCTGATCGTATACGTTGTTGTTGAGCAGCGTCGAAAGCCCGCCGTTCAGCTGCAAAATTGCAAAATCGGGGAGCCAGCGGCGGCCGATCGAAGAACTGAAAGTAATGCCCCACGATTCGAACTGCATATAATATTCGTCGTCCGAAACCGTTCCGTCATTGAGCACCTGCAAACGCAGGGAAGATTCTTTGGAATGCGAAAACGAAATCGACTCGCTGATACCGATCGGCAAATCGAACAGCCAGTTTTGGCCGTAAGATGCGTTGACGGTTTGCGACGTATTCGAAATATTCGTGCCCGTGGAAACCGATCTTCCTTCGCCCCGCAAATTCGAGTTCTGCCAGCGCGCAAAAAGCGATATGGGAAAATCGTCGGGATCGGAAACGCCCGAAAACGTCATACCGAATTCGAGCGTCGTCGTCGATTGTTCTTCGACGGTAAACACCAGATCGACGAGATTGTTTTCGCTTCCGGGCATGGGCTCGGGCACGACGCTCGAAAAATACTGGAGGTTGTACAGGTTTCGTATACCCTGCATGACTTTATCGCGGGAAAAAACGTCACCCGGCTCGAGCGGAATTTCCCGCCTGATAACGTAGTCTTTTGTTTTGGTATTGCCTTTGATGATAATATTTTCGATGTGACTTCTCGGCCGTTCGACGATCGAAAGCGAAACGGAAATAGTGCGCCGCTCTGCGTCCTTATTGACTGCAGGCGCGTATTGATTTGTCATATAACCGTTTTCGGCATAGAGACTCGTAATACCCTGTAACGCTTCCTGATACTTCGTCTGATTGAAGACGGCACCCGGCTTCAATTTGATATACGACAAAAGCGTTTCTTTTGAAAATATTTCGTTGCCGCTTATCGTCGTTCCGGCATACGTGTACTGCGGTCCTTCCTGTACGACAAAGGTAAGCGTCAATTCGTTGCGGCCTTTTTTTTCGTTAAAAACCGATTCCTGCACGACGTCGAGTACGCGGGCATCCGCATAGCCGCGGTCCTGATAATATAAAACGACAGCCTGTTTGTCCGCTTCAAGAGCCGAACGTTGAAACGCGCCGCCTTTCATAAAACCCGCTTCTTTGAGCGTCATTTTGCTTTTGAGCGTGCGCTCGGAAACGAGAGCGTTTCCGGAAAAACGTATCGCCGCGATTATAGTACTCGCCCCTTCGTTTATGACAAAGGTAATGCGTATTCCGTCGGAAAGCTCTTCCGTCGTATGCGAAATCGTCGCATCGGTATAGCCTTTTTTCAAGTACACATCGCGGAGCGCACGCTCGTCGAGAAGGACTTTCCCTTCGACGAATATATCGCCCGTTTTTATCGCAACGGCATCGCGCAGTTCTCCGTTTCGGATTTTAGAATTACCCGAAAAGCGTATCGATTGGATGACCGGCCGCTCTTTTACCTGAAAGACGAGCAGTATCTTATCCGCAGTTTTCGGGTCGTGCTTTGCAAACGGTGTAATATCGTCGAACATATCGAGCGCGTAAAGGCGGTCGGTCAAATCGGTATATACTTCTTCGGTAAACGGCCGTCCGACAAAAGCGTTCGTAATGCCCGTAAGTTCGGAGCGTTTGACGTTTTTCAATCCTTCAAATGAGATTTCGGAAATTGTTTTGCCCCAAAACCAGCCGTTATCTTCACTTTCTTCGGCGGACAGTGAAAATGCAAAAACCGATAAAATAAAAAGCAAAAGCGCAAAGCGAACACGGATCCGGCGGTCAAAACGCATATCATCTCCCAATTAAGCACGCATATCATCGAGTTGAAAAACTCCGGATAAAACGGCAGCGAGTGCCGCACGGCGTTTTTTATCTCATAAAATTTTCAAAATGAAAATCGCCACGAAAGCGTCAGCGACGTCGAAGGAACAATGACATTATTGAGCATCGCAGTGATATCGGGTGCCATATCCCATCGGATATTCGCAAACGGCGCTTCGAGTTCGAAACCGAACTCCGGCTGGAACGTGATCCCCTGCGCCGTCGTGCTGTCGTCAACCCTCGTCTTATCGTACACCAAATGCATGAGCGCATCGGCATACAATACGCTTCCGAAGTATTTACCAATATAAACAGTCGAATTATCGAGAAAGTTACCTGCCGACAAATCTCTCCGGTTTAAATCGCCTGAAAAACCCATCCGCAGCGTATTCTGCAAAACGGTCGTTCTTATCGAAAATATATCAAATTTCAGCCAATCGCGCAACTTGTTTTCGACGGCGCGCCCGATCGTCGATTGAATGGCGTAATCGGTCGTCGCGATAAGGATGTCGCGCATGTTTCCCGAATCGGCGGCGACGATCTGCCCCAAAAGCGTACGGATTTCCGCTTCCGATTTTGCGGGAATCGATGAAAATTGCGGATTGAAATCGAGCAGGGGCTGATTTTCCGCCGAAAGGATGATTCGTATATCGCTTCCGTTCGAGTCGCGTTCTCTCGCTTCCGCCCTCACCGTAATGCGCGGATTGAATCGCTCGTCCGTATCGCTGAAACGGATCGATCCTTGCCGCAGATAAAAGTTGCGGTTCAAATACGAGATATCGCCGGAACGCAAGTGCATATCGCCGTCAATCGAATACGAATTGTCCGTCTGGTCGAATTTTACTTTAATTGCATCGCCGGGCGCAAAGACGCATCTGAGCAGCGGATCGAAAACGAGACTGACGTGCGGACCGAAAACGACATCGACATTTGCCCTCATCGGAACGATATAATTCATTTCACGTTCTCCGAGCAATTCGGCCATACGGAATTTCGCTTTTACGTCTTCGACATATACTTTTCCGGTCACGTCGAAAATTTTATCCTGGAAGAGAAGATTCAAATCGACGCCCGCCCGTCCGCTGAAATCCGCCATATCGACATCCAAATCCGCGGGAACGGTTTTATTCGGCGGAGTGCGGACGGTCGCTTCAAGCCTGTCGAATGTCCAGCGGTCAAGGTAAAGCGATGAAGCGACATCGAAAGTACTCCCGCGTATGTCCATCGTTACCGGAGGAATCGTCATGACATTGTGATCCATCAGTACAAAAAAACGCTCCGAAGTAATGTGATACGGGAGAACTTTAGTCAAGCTGAAGTCGGGCTGTTCCACGGAAAAGCTGGCGTTGAATTCGGGATCGGAAAGAAGCCCCGTAATTTTCGCCGAACCGATAAGAGTACCCTTGTATATCGTGAGAAACTCATTCGAAACATGGGACATAAGAGCGGCCAAATCGGCGCTGACATCGGAGATGCGTACGTCAAGCTTTTGCGATTCGATTTTTCCGCCGATGCTGCAGTGAAAGGGTTTTGTTTCCGAAATCTTCAGATCGATATCGCCTTTATCGGTGATGATTCCCGAAACGCCGAGTGACGAAGATGAAGAGATAAGCGCTCTTCCTTCGGCATACGAAAAGGAAAGCGAAAACGGAAACGGCTTTACAAAAAGAGAACCCGAAGCGCCTTGAGACGAAAGCGTCGCCGAAAAAAAAGAGGGATAGCGTTTTTTTTCGGAAAACACCGTATCGGAGATTTTCAGCAGGAGCGGAAGCTTTAAGTCTTTTTTCAGCGTCCGTGCTGTTATATCCGCCGATGCGCTCCCGGTAAAAGACTCAAGAGAAAAATCCGCCTTTACGTTATCGACAAAAAATCTGCCGTATGAGACGTGCATTTCATTTACGGAAAGATTGCGCTCTTCGAGTACGAGACTGCCCGTTGCCGAAAGCGGTATACCCGCAAACATCACATCGGCGTCATCTACGGAAACGATCACATAGGGATTTTCAAATGTGCCGGTCGCGCTCACCGATGCGGCCATTCGATTGTTTTCGCTCTGCTCCGCCGCAAAGCGGTTCAAATCGATATTAGCGCATAAAACTCGAGCGTTGAAGTACAGATTTTTTTTAAGCATTCCGACGGAAAACGGCGCTTCATCCGGATTGCTGATTTCAGCGCTCGCCGTTACCGATTCTCTTGAAATCGGATTTGTCATCGTCATATCGAAATGAGCGGAATCCAATCGTCCTTCGCGCAAATTGACGGTACACTGAGAGGAGCCCGTGAGCGCGGAAAACGAATCCGTATATGAAACGGAATCGAAAATCGCTCCGTACTTTGATACCGTTCCCGACAAAAACAAACGAGGGGAAAAAGGAAATTTTCCGCCGGCATCTTCGGATTCGAATCGCGCGATGTGTACGGCAAAACCTTCGTCTTCGGTATATGCAAAACCCGTTTCGGCGGAAAGCGTCCATATCGTACCGGCTGCATGCAACGGAAAATTTTTCATCGTAAACGAACCTTCCATGCTGCCGTTGTCGTAGCGCCGGAACTCCGCGGCAAGGTTATAATCGCCTGAAACGCTGATAAAATTATGCATAATGTTTCCGGTAAAATGATACGGAACCGATTTATATTGCACGTCGAACGTAAAAAACGATCCCGACGAATCGGGAGCACGGTCGATTTCGGCCGACGCGGAAAAGGTATCGCCTTTGTATACGACGTTGAGCTGCGACACTTGAAGAGAAGATTCGTTTCCGTCAAACGACAAAAAGATCGCTTCGTTTTCTTTTTGCGTATTTACAAAAAGCGCATAGGGTGCGTTGTAGGAAAGCGATTTCAAATCGGACGAAACGAAAAACTCTCCGGTGAACACGTAAGGCGCAAGACGCGGCGAAAAAGAGGACAATGCTGCGGAATTGTTTTTTGTCAAAAAAAACGCTCCCGCTTCGGCCGCGCTGTCGAGGTAAAAATTATTAATATTGATTCCCGCCTGAATATAATTCGTGCGGGTAAGCCAGCTCCCGTCTATGTGCAGCGAGCCGGGGGAATCGGCTTCCGCGTGCGCGTAGTCGAAAAGCTCGAAACTGTAATCGACGGAATTTCCGTTCGGCATTACGCGCGCTTCGAGTGCGGTAAAGTTTTTTTCTCCGAGGCGGATTTCGGGTGCAAAACATACAAAACCCCGATCGAGCGGATCGAAATACAATTCCGTTGAAAGCTCGTTTCCGTTCGGAAGGGCGACGCGGCGGGCATCGACGGTGCCCGAAAGACGCATACCGTCGAAACGATATAAAAGCGAAGCTTCGGCATCGCAGTTTTTTCCCGAAGCGACGAGGCGCGGGATCGAAACTTCGTCTTTCGTTCCCTCGGCATCGAAGCGTACGGAAAGGGCGCCTTTCACAAGCGTTTCCGGAACGAAAAGGCTCCCGCCGCTTGTATACGAAAGCGATTTTTGTTCGACATCGTATTCCGCCGATGCCCTCGCCGTAAGCGACACCTCTCCTATACGCTGCATAATATCCGCACGGCTGCGGGATGTGATAAACGATGAAAGCGTAAAGCGCTCGGCGGCAAAAGACGCTTCGGCTTTTTTCGAATCGATGCCGTAAGAAGCCCTCACCATAAAAGGAAAGGCAGATTGAAAAGTGCGTACGGAAAACACACGGTCGTCGTAAGATGCGCGGAAATTCAGTCTGCCGAAAGAAAAATCGCCGCCTGTCATATTCGAAAAACGCGCGACGAGGGAACTTCCGTTTAAACCCGAACGAAGAGCACCCGAAAGCGTATACTTCCCCGAAACGCGCATACCCTTTACGCCGTATAAAACCCCATCCGCTGAGCCGCGAACGCTCACGCCGAGCGATCGGGAAGCATCATTATACACGGCGTCCGCCGATCGTATAGTAAACGATGCATCCGCTTTCGCGCTCCGATAGCGTATGCGCACGTTTTTTATTAAAAGAGAAAACGGCAAGTCGACGCTGATACGCGAAAAGTCCGTGCGCTTCGCTCCTCCCTTCGCATTTGAAGTCTTTACAAAGGAGACGATTTTTTCGATAATCGCTCTGTCGGCTTCATCGTCGTAATCGAGAGTGATCCCGTCTATTACAAGGCTTTTAAATGCGCTGTCTATATCGCCTCGGAGCAATTTCAGCAATCGATAGCGGAGCGTGATCCGCCTGACCGATGCGAGCTGTTTTCCGTCGGCGGCGGAACCGAGGACTATACCTTTTATATTGAAAACGGTTAAAATGGACGGCGACAGCGACGCATACGAAAAGGTAAGACCCGTACGGTTTTCAAGCATTGTCCGTACCGTTTGCGCACGATGTGAAATATTTTCGGTGAGCGCCCTATATATCGGACGAACGCATACGAACGACGTGAGCAGTATGGTGAGAAAAATCAAAATATATAAACCACGGATAACCGATTTTTTACTCATGCAGCCGCCGAATCCTCAAAGCGAAATCACCGATCCCATCATATCAGAATATCGGAAAAAATGCAGGCGTTTTCTATGATATTGCATAATTTTATCGTTTTCGAAGGCATCGACGGGTCGGGCACGTCGACACAGCTCGGTATCCTCAAAAAAAAGCTCGGCGATAAAATTTTTGCGACGGCAGAGCCTACGGAACTCCCGACGGGACTTTTTTTACGCCGTATGCTCAAAGGCGAATTTCCCGTCGACGAACGGACGGCGGCCTTTCTCTTTGCCGCCGACAGGTGCGAACACATTTACGGAAAGGGCGGCATTGCCGAACACGTGCAAAACGGCAAAATCGCCGTAAGCGACCGCTATATTTTTTCGACGCTCGCCTATCAATCGGCTTCGTTCGGTGATGACATCCCTCACCTCGTAAACAGCGCCTTTCCGCTTCCCGAAACGCTTTTTTATTTTCGTATCGACCCTTCCCTTTCGTTCGAGCGAGTGGTGCATCGCGCGGGACAAAAAGAAATCTACGAAAAAGCCGATTTTCAAAAAAATACCGCCCGCCGCTACGATGCGGTCATCGAAGAGTTTGCAAAAAAAGAAGCGATGAAGATAATCACGATCGACGCATCGCGTCCCATAGAAGAAACAGCGGAAAAGATATGGAGTTACTTTGAAAATCTGCCGATATTGAAATCGTGAAAAAGTATTTTCCGCATATCGCGCGCATCATCGCCGTTTCGCTTCTCTTTTCTCTCGGCATTTCTGTGCCCCTAAGCGCGTATATGGTCAAATACAAAGAGGATTTTTACCGCCTCTATCACATCCACTACCAGCAGTATCCCGACGACTGCATCGAAAATATCTATTGGCTTGAAAAAGCGGTGCAAGCGGACTTTTGCAATCCGCTCTATGCCGGCTTAAAAATCGAAACGAAAAAAGAATGGGAAAAATACCGCTACCTCTTTCAAATGCATCTGAATCTCAAACTCATCGAACAGCACTTGAGGCTCGGCAGAACCTACGATAAAAAAGCCGCATATTTTTACGATGCGCCGTGGAAAGACGAATACGTGCGGGATTTGGAAAAAGCGCTTTCATGCTATACGGCCGGTCTCTATTATTGGAAAGAAGCACAGTTGTGGGCGGAAAAAGCGAATGCCGTTTCGTTCGATTTTTTATTTATCACCGAACGACAGTTTTGGGAAGACGAACGCGAGCGCATAAAAAACGGCAGCCTCGATTACGGAAAAATGCTCGCACGGGAAATCGCGCGCGTACAAAAAGTGCGCGACGATTTTCTTGCAATGGACACGAAAAGCTATTAAAATATCCTCTATGGATACTATCGTACGCATTTCCTATCCGCCCGTTCACCCGGGAACGGATTCTACCGGCATCCTCTTCGCAGAAACATCTCCCGATTTTATCGATCTCTTTAAGCCCGGAGAAAAAACGGGGCGCCGACGCTTTTTCGTCACCGACGCAAAAGTCGCAACGCTCGCTCTTTTCGCGCCTTTTATCGCAAGATTCGACGACGGGGTTTGCGGAGATGACAGACTTGCCATACTCGGTTCGGGCGAAGGATACAAAACGATCGAAAGCGTCCTTACTATCGTAAAAAATGCGATCGACGCGGAGTTTTCGAGAAAGGATATTTTCGTCGCCATCGGAGGAGGCGTCATTTCGGATATAACGGGTTTTGCGGCATCCCTTTTTAAGCGGGGCGCATCGTGCGCGTTCGTGCCGACGACCCTGCTTTCGATGGTCGATGCGGCGATCGGCGGAAAGACCGGATGCGATTTTAATAATTATAAAAATATGATCGGCTCGTTTTACCCTGCCGAATCGATATATATTTTTCCCGAATTCGTACAATCGCTTTCCGAAGACCAGTATCGATCGGGACTCGCCGAAGCTTTAAAAACCGCGCTTTTGTACGATGCCGAACTCTACGACGTATTTAAAAACGAAAGCGAAAAGATATGTGCACGCGACAAAGAGACGGTAAATTTTATTATTAAAAAATGCGCTGCGGCAAAAGCTTCCGTCGTCGAGCGGGATTTTACCGAACGAAACATCCGCATGTATTTGAATTACGGGCACACTTTCGGTCACGCCCTCGAATCGCTTGCAGGTTTCGGGAGCGTCACGCACGGAGATGCGGTCGCGTGGGGCATATCGCGCGCCGTATCTCTCAGCTGCAATATCGGTTTGTGCAGCCGAGCGTATAAAGACGAAGTGCTCTCAGTCCTCGACCGCTACGGCTGGGAAACGGATCCCGTGCCTTCGATCATAAAAGGAGGAGCTGCGGGAACGAGACTCCTTTCGATCATGCACAAAGACAAAAAAAATACCGGCGGCGGCGTTCGTCTCGTTTTGCAAAAGGCTTTGACGGAAACGATTTCCGAAACCGTCGCCGACGATGACATCTTAAATGTTTTAAAATAAAATTATGGAACAAAACAATATCGATCATTATTTTGACTGGGCGGCGACCGCGCCCTCCGACAAAGATATACTTGAAGCATCTCTTGCAGAAACTTTTTCGGCGTGGGGAAATCCTTCAAGCGTGCATTCCGTCGGAAAAGAAGCGAAACGGCTTTTGGAAAAAGCGCGCGCACTATGTGCCGCATCTTTGGGCGTACCGCCCGAAACGATTTACTTTACGTCGGGCGGAACCGAAAGCGACTGCATTCCCCTCCTCTCCGTGCTGAACCGTCCGCAAAAAGGCACCGTGCTCGTAAGTTCCATAGAGCATCCGGCAGTCCGCGAACAGGCGGAAGTGTTG
Source organism: Treponema socranskii subsp. paredis ATCC 35535 (assembly GCA_000413015.1). Lineage (GTDB taxonomy): Bacteria > Spirochaetota > Spirochaetia > Treponematales > Treponemataceae > Treponema_D > Treponema_D paredis. The sequence continues at coordinate 89,399 of KE332515.1, read as the reverse complement.
ACAAAATGCGGATGGCGCGTCGTCCGCATTCCGGCGACAGGAGGCGGCATTATAACGGCGGAAGCGGTGCTGTCAAAACTCACCGACGACACCGTCCTCGTCTGCGTCATGGCGGTCAACAACGAAACGGGTGCGATCCAGCCGATCAAAGACATAGCGGATGCGCTTGTAAAAGAAGCCGGAAATAAACGGAAAGCGAAACTGCACGTCGACTGTGTTCAGGCAGCGGGAAAAATTCCGTTCGAACTTTCGCACTCAAGTGTCGTAAGCGCGGCTTTCAGCGCCCACAAAATCGGCGGCCCGAGGGGGATCGGCATACTCTACCTCGCCGACACGATCGAATCTTTTTTCCGCGGCGGCGGACAGGAAAAAAATATACGGAGCGGAACGGAAAACGTATACGGAGCTCTCGCATTTGCACGCTGCCTCGAACGCTATTGCATTTCGGATAAAAACGAAAAAGCGCGCGAACGATTTGAAACGCAAAAAAAATTGACAAAATATTTTATACAAAGCCTTTCCGAAATCGCAGGCTGTACGATCATCCCCGAAGAGAGGCTCGACGTCCGGCATGAAGACGAATATTCTCCGTGGATCGTGCAGGCGTCTTTTAAAAATATTCCCGGTCAAGTGATGCTCCGCGCGCTCGACGCCGAAGGATTTTTCGTTTCGACCGGAAGCGCATGCTCTTCGCACAAGGGGCAGCATAAAGGCGGAAGCGCCGTTTTACAGGCGATGAACGTGAGCGCATCCGTCCGCGAAGGCGCAGTCCGCTTCAGCTTCGGGCCGCGTACGAGCGAAGACGCGATAAAAGCGCTTTCGGCAAAGGCGGCAGAAATCGCCGCAAAATTCGCATAATCGACTGATGCCGGGAGTGCAGCCGATTTTTTTCGTTACACGTGATTTTTTAGAGAATACGGTTTCCGGCGCAGTTGCCCAAGCGCTCTTTTTATGATACTGTGAAGCCAACAGAGGAACGGATTATGGGTGCACGCGGAGAACTCTTTACAACGCAAGTATATTTGGACAACCGGTCGTATTTTTTTAACGTCAAAGAAAACAGAACCGGCGATATATTTCTTCAAATCGTCGAAAGCAAAAGCCGCGACGGAGAGGACTTCGACCGGCATCAGATTGCGATTTTCGCCGAAGATATGCAGAAATTTTTGCAAGGCATGGATAAATCGCTTTCGTTTATCGACAAAGCGCGCAGAGCCCGCGTCAAAGCCGCACGCGAAAAAAAAGCCGAAAAAGAAGCGAAGTACGCAAAAAAAGTGTATTACGTAAAAGACGGCGAAAAAGAAGCCAAGCGCGACGACGGCATCAAGCGCACGGGCAGAGTTCACATCGTATCAAAGCGAAGCGATGCTGAAAAAGCGAACGATGCCACGCGGACGAACGGGTCGGAAACAAATTAATAATCATTAAAAAAAATCTGCACTGTCTCAGATAAAAAAATTACGCGATAGCGCATCGGATTTCATTCGTTAAAAATAATTAATAATTATTAAGAAAACGCATAAAACACCGTGCAAATTATTATCTTAATAATGAAAGGTCAGTCTCTGAATCGGAGAAGGACCGATTTCACGGCAAATGCGTCTGTGCTCCGCAGTCGGATAGCCTTTATGTCGCGCGTATCCGTAAGCGGGGTATTTTTTATCCATTTCGATCATGATCGCATCTCTGTACGTTTTTGCGAGTATGCTCGCAGCCATGACGGGAGCGTATTTTGCGTCCGCCTTTACTTCGCTGCGGCATTCGCATCCGATATCGGGGCAAAACGTTCCGTCGGCAACGGCGCATATCGTTCCGCACGAAAGGGCTGCCGCCTTCGACCATATATCGAATTTTTCCGAAAGCGCTTCATACGCTTTTTTCATTGCAAGGAGACTCGCTTCGAGGATATTGATTTCGTCGATGACGGTATGAGAGACGATTCCCACACCCCAACACGCTTTTTCTTTAATAATTTGTTCGGCGAAACCGCGCTTTTTTGCGGAAAGTTTTTTCGAATCATTTAATATGACTTGAGGAAAATCATCCGGCAAAATCACGGCGGCAGCGACGACGGGACCTGCAAGCGGGCCTCTTCCGGCCTCGTCGAGTCCGCATAAAAAAATATCCGCCTTATTTTCCGCTGACGGCGTTGTCGGACAATTTGCAAGAGCCGGCACGACCCTTCTCCTAGTAACCGCTTTCGGTATTGCCGCCGTATTCGAGGGAAATATTTTGCGCATCGGTATAAACCGCGGCGGCCGATCTTTCCGGATGCCGCAGATCGGCGACAAAGGAATTTTCGGCGATTTTACTTTTTCCGCCGAAGAGTTCGGCCGTCCTGCCGTAGCTCCCTGCAACTCTGCATAACGATGAACGCATTTCAAATTCTCCGCCGTGCACGGAAAAATTTACGGCTGCGGAAGCCGTCGTCGAAATGCGCGAATCGCTTATCTTCAGTTTGGAGCCGACCGACGATATGCATGACGAATAGCGTTTTGCCGAAGAAGTAATGCCGCAAAAGCGTATCGTAACGACGGATGTATCGGCGCTTACGACGGTACCGCTTTCGCCGAATGATACGGCGATTTCGCAGTTTTCCGAACTAAACACCGAATGTTCCAAACGTATAAGAGGATTATTAATTTTGTTCGGCGGATCCCTATCGTCGCGTTTGACGATAAGATTTATAAGGGAAAGGCTTGCACTCCGTACGGAAAAAAAACCGCCGGACGCAAAGACGAGGCGCGCATCATCTTCACCACGGAGAATGCAATTCGAATCGATAAGCGTTTCTCCTTCGGGCATAACGAGCGCGCCTTTGATTGTAATATTTACAAAGCGGTTTTCTCCGGCGGCGGCAAGGCAGTCGGAGAGAGACGTATAGGGATTGTCCCTCGTTCCGTCGGCGTTCTCTTTATCGGCGGATGCATCGATATAATAATTATATTTGTCGATCAAAACATCGTATGAAGCAAGCGGACTTTTGTTGCCGCTTCGATCGGCGGCATACGCGCAGATTTTATAATAGACCGCATCGTCGGAAGGCGAATCAAGGACAAGAGGAACGGTAAACGGCAAAAACGAATCCGCCTGCACGACGTCGAAAAGAGAAGCGGCGTCTGCCTTTGTCATCGTTCCGGAAAGCATCACCGGATTGCTCACGGCGACAAAGAGATCGGATTCCCCGTCACCCGAAAGCGAAAGTTCGACCGCTTTTCTCGAATAAAAAGATTTTGCAGACGAAACGAAAGTCGGCACCGAAGGAGAACGCCGGTCGACCGTGTACGGAAAAGAAAGCCGACCCTGATACACAGAATCGTAATAGACGTCGGCATCAAAAGCACCCGACACTTCATCTCCGAAAAACGTATCGATCCCCGCCTCTTCAAAAAGTACCGTCTCCTCTCCGTTTTCAATTTTACGGCCGAACCGGAAGCCATCTCCCCGGAGCGCAAGCGAAATGGAACCGTCTTCACGCCGCTCGGCAAGAGCTTCGGGTTTGGGCGGAAGCGTAAAAGAGCTTACGGGATTCGCGGGAGCAAAGGCGACGCTCTGCCAAAAAATCGTGTGCGGCACGGTTCTGTCAAGGACGACGCTTTCTTTTCCGCTCACCCAATAGGCATCGTCAATGCGGTAAATCAGCGCATCGCTCGTAAAAGACAGAGTATCCCAATCGGTGATTTTAAACGGAACGTCGCGTTCTGCAAAAGAACCTGAAAGAGAAGGTTTCGTTTTTATAATAAAGCGCCACTTCGCAGCCCCGTCCGAGAGGATGCACGGAATAAAACGCGAGAGAATGCAATCGGCGCCGTATGAAATCGCGCGTCCGTTTTGAAAGGATTCGGGCAGGCCGCCGAGACTGTATTCGAGTTCGGACGGAAGAAAAAGCATATCTCCTGCAGTATACTCCAACATACCGTCCGAAACGGCATCGGCGATTTCACCTATCGAATAGGCGGACGAAAAAGAAACGGGCGCAACGGTATATGAAACGCGGTATTCACGAGAGAGTCCGCGTGAATCGACGGCAACGATGCGAACTTCGACATCGCCTGAAACATCGAGGGCTACGGGACCGTCATACGCAAAACCAGAATCGAGAGGATCGGAGCCGTTGAGCGAATAGTATGCGTTTTCGCCTTCGGAAAGTTCAAGCACGAGCAGCTGCTTGTTCGCCCATACGCCCTGTACGGGATTAATAATTTTTACACTTGCCGAAGCGGCGGCCGAAATCAAAACCGCCAAAGCGATAAGGCATACGCATTTTTTCATCGCCGGTTTTTCCTGTTACGTCAAACTTTCCCCAAAAGCGGCTCGAGCACGGGACGCAGTTCGGGATCATATTTAAAATAATACTCTTCGAGTTCTTGTTTTGAAAGCCCGACGAGTTCATGGCTCAAATAGTGAATCCAGCGATCCTCTTCCGGCTTTGTGATTTCCAAAAGCCTGCACCAATAATCGGGCTGAATGGATTGCTGTTCTTTGTGATACGTAAAACGCTTATAATCGTGTACGACGATTTTGATATTGCTGCGGGGAACTCCCCGTTGCAAAAATATTTCGACGAGAGAATTGATTGTACGGCCGGAATCGAAGATATCGTCGACGAGCATAATTTTATCGCCGGGGCGGAGATATTCGGGCGCATACGTCCATCCGTCAACGTATACTTTTTCGTGCTGCTGAACATCGGTATACGATCTGGCGACGACGGACGCGTACAAGACGGGATGAAAATCCTTTCGCACGAGTTTGTAATATTCGCTGATAACGTTCGCCATATACGCACCTCCGCGCAGCGAACAATAAATCACATCCGGTACAAATCCGTCGGAGTACATTTTATGCGCGATTTTAAGCGCATCGTTTCGAACGACATCGAACGGAAGAAATTCCTTTATCATCGTGATAACCTCATTTCCGTCATTATAATCGTAATCAAAGGAATGCTCAACACGGAAAAGCGATATTCTCAACAATTCCGAAATTTTTCGCTTCCGGTAAAGCTTTCGGGAAAATGTTTTGTCTTTTTGAAACCGGCTATTGCCGTTCGTCCTGCGTCAAAGAATTTGCAAGCGTCACTTCGACCTTTTTCGGTTTAACAAATTTTACGCGGAGTTTGCCGTTCGCGTATTCGACCGAAACGCTGTTCGACTTTTCTCCTTCCTCCGAAAGAATTTCGACGGAAAGCGGATCTTCGATTTCACGGCGGATAAGGCGGCGCATCGGACGGGCGCCCAATTCCGGTTCGTACCCGTGTTCGATAAGGTATTCCCGCGCTTTCGGTTTTACGGAGATGATGATATTTTGCTCGCGCATTCTGTCGGCAAGTTCTTTGATCTGTATGTCGAGTATCCGGCCGACTTCTTCTTTCGTAAGCGCACCGAAGACGACAACGTCGTCGATACGGTTTAAAAGCTCGGGACTCAGCATTTTTTTTAGCTCTCCGAGTGCGCTCGCTTTTATATCGTCGTACGACAAAAGCCCTTCGCCCGACGGCAAAAATCCGACACGGCTTCCGCTCGTAATCTGCCGCGCGCCCGCGTTGCTCGTCATGATGATGACGGTGTTGCGGAAGTTTACGGTGTGGCCGAGGTTGTCGCTGAGTTCGCCTTCTTCGAGCAGCTGCAAAAGCAAATTGAATACGTCGGGATGCGCTTTTTCGATTTCGTCGAGAAGGACGACCGAATACGGCCGTCGGCGCACCGCTTCGGTAAGCACGCCTCCCTCTTCGTAGCCGACGTAGCCCGGAGGCGCACCTACAAGACGGCTCGCATTGTGCTTTTCCATATAGTCGGACATATCGATCCGCACGAGCATCTCTTCGCTGCCGAATAAAAATTTTGCAAGCGCTTTCGCGAGCTGCGTTTTTCCGACGCCGGTCGGACCGAGAAAGATAAACGAGCCGAGCGGATGCTTCGGAGAAGAGACGCCCGCCCTGCTTCTTCGCACCGCGCCTGCTATGAGATGTACCGCTTCGTTCTGTCCGATAACGCTTTTGTGCATCTCTTCTTCCATGTGTACGAGGCGTTTCGTTTCGGACGAATCGAGCTGTTCGACGGGGATGCCGGTCATCGCTCCGATGATGCGGCAGATATCCTGTTCGGTTACGTGTTTTCTGTTTTGCAGATTGCTGTTCCGCCAATATTCGCTGTAAAGGTCGAGCCGCCTGCGCAGTTCGAGCACTTTGTCGCGCACGAGGGCAGCCCGCTCGTAATCCTGTTCTTCGACGAGGTGCCGTTTTTCCGCAGCAAGTTTTCCGATGCTCCGTTCCACTTCCGCAAGCTCTGCGGGTTTCGCTTCTTCCTGTATTTTTTTTGCCGCGCCCGCTTCGTCGAGTATGTCGATCGCTTTATCGGGAAGAAAGCGCTCGGGGATATAACGTCTGGAAAATTTGACGATAGCCGGGATCACATCGTCGTCGAATACGATGCCGTGAAAATCTTCATAGCGTTTTTTTATCCCTTCGAGTATGCTTACTGTGTCGTCGTCCGTCGGTTCTTCGACTTTTACCGTTTGAAAACGGCGTTCGAGCGCGGAATCCTTTTCGATGTAGCGGCTGTATTCTTTTGTCGTCGTCGCACCGATGATTTGTATCTCACCCCGCCCCAATGCCGGCTTGAGCATATTCGATGCGTCCATCGTCCCTTCAGGGCCTCCCGCACCGATGATCGTATGCAGTTCATCGATAAATAAAATGACATTTTTATCGTCCCGAACTTCTTTCATCATTTTTTTCATGCGCTCTTCGAATTCGCCGCGGTATTTCGTGCCTGCGATGAGAGCTGCCAAATCGAGGGAAAGGATGCGTTTTTTTAGCAGATTGCGGGGCACATTTCCCTTTGCAATTTTCTGCGCAAGGCCTTCGACGATCGCCGTTTTACCGACGCCCGGTTCTCCGATAAGTACGGGATTGTTTTTCGTACGGCGCGAAAGCACTTGCACGATACGCTGTATCTCTTTGCCGCGGCCGACGACCGGATCGTCTTTTTCTTCACGCGCAATTTTTGTGATGTCTCGGCTGAACTCGGAAAGAAAAGAGCGCTCGCTTCTGTTTTGGCGTGCTTGATTTTGAGTCTGCTGCCTGCCGATATCCGGCGAAGGAAGCGGCGCGTCGACGCTTGAAGCGGCGCCGAAAAAATTTTCGAGCGCGGTTTTTGAAAACGAACGGGATGTTTTTTCATTTGCCGATGAAGGAGAGCGAGTTTGAATTTCCGGAGCGACGCGGCGCGCGTCTTCTATCGTTATGTCGGCGTTTTCAAAAAATCGGGCAGTCGCGCTCCCCTCTTCTCTGATCGCCGAAAGCACTATGTGCTCCGTACCCACATAATCGTTTCCGAGCGCACGGGATTCCATGCCTGCAATATCGAGCATCGTTTTTAAACGGCGGCTCGGCGGCAGATCCGCGAGGGAAACGGATAAGGGATACGATTTAAACTGCTGTTCGAGAGCGCGCTGAAACGAAAGGAGATTGATATGAAGAGAGCGGAGCAGCGCATAGCCGAGCCCGTCCGCGCTTTTCAAAAGAGCAAGCAGCACGTGTTCCGGCAAAAGCTGGTCGCATCCGCTCTTCCGCCCTTCGTCTTGGGCAAGAGCTGCGACAAGGCGCTGAGCGCGCGGTGAAAATCCGATTCCGTTCATCATATCCCCCAAAGATTACAATTATAAATTGAATTGCACGGCTTCAAAGGTTTCCTGCACGATGAGCGCACGCAGCCGTTCAATTTTCAAGCGTACATCGTTTTGAATATCCGCTTCAAACGAAAAGTTTCCGTTTTTCAGCAAAAACTCCATGTGCCCGTCCTGTACGCGGTAGAGCAGCCCGCAAAGCACTTTGTCGTCGACTCCTTTTAAAATACCCGAATCGAGCCCCCATTTGACGGCGGAAACGATCGAAACGCTTTGTCTGAGCGAAAGGAGCGCGCTGAACTTAGCTTCGGCGAAAGCGCGCAGTATAAGATTGCGCATCTCCGTAGGTTTATTTTCGGCACATCGCCTTCGAAACTTGCGTTCGGCTTCGGCAAGATATTTCCCTGCGCTTTCGACACTCGCCGTTTGATCGAATTCGCTGCCGGAAAGCGACGACGAAGTCGCAATATCGTAATACGCGCCGAGCGATGCCCCGTAACCGTCGCCCGAACCGTACACCGAAAATACGTCGAGCCCCTTTGCTCTGACGCCGTTGAGAACGGCATCCGCTTCACCCGAAAACACGAGCGACGGCAAGTGGACGCGGATCGAAACTTTCATACCGCTTCCCGCATCGGAAAGGATCGACGTGAGATAGCCGAATTCGTAGGAAGCGGCGAACTGCAGCGTCTTTTGCATACCGTCGTCGCAAAAGCGGCACTCGTCGAATGCGCCCGCGCAATTTAAGCCCGGCGCAAAAGACGCGATACGCACGTGGTCGGTGCTGTTGACGCGGCACGAAAGGCGGCCGTCACCTTTCATGACAATGCCCGAAGCTCCGCTTCCGTCGAGCACGCCGCGTTCTTCCAAAATTTTTTTTCCGAGAGCGTCGAGCGCTTCCGTATTTACGACGTGATAATCGTCGGGATTTTCAAAATGAGAAAACGAATCGAACACGAGCGTCCGTACGCGCTCGGCTTCGTCCTTTTTTGCGACCGCCGGAAATAAAAAATCGGCAAGGTTTCGGGCAAGACGCACACGAGTCGAAACGACGACATCGCCGTCGACTCCAGCGCAGGAATACCAGGGTACGCCCGAAAGAGAATCCGCACTAGGCATCGTCCGCTCCCGTCCCTCCCGAACCGTCGGCAACCGCCCTTTTTTCGAGTGCGCGAAGGTAATCGCGGTAAATCGCCGCTTTTTCGTAATCTTCGTTTTGTATCGATTGTTCGAGTTTCGCCTTCAAATCGATGCGGTCGGTCAGATGCGAACGGAAAGTCGCGATTCGTCTCGGCATCGAGCCGGTATAGGTTCCCGTAATGCCGTGCTTTGCCATAAGCTCAGGCAGTTCCGCCTTAAAGATTTCATAGCACTCGGGGCATCCGACTTTGCCTGTTTTTTTTATAGCGGCAAAACTCGTAGCGCATGCCGGACAAAGCCTGCCTGCTTCCATCGTATCGGCTGCTTCCGTTTTTTCAACGGCATCGAAAAGCGAACGGATCGATTTTTGAATATGATCGGGATCCGGGGAAAGTCCGTTTTTTACGGCACACTCCATGCAGATATGGATTTTTTTTTGAGACGTTTTCGTTGTCTGTTCGATAAAGAACACCGCTTCACGTTTGCGGCAAAAATCACACAACATAGCGCATTTTACTATATCACACTTTGCGCAATGTTTCGAGCGGCTTTTCATGTCCCGCTTTATAGGCCGGTATGACCGATGCCGCAAGCGCCAAAAGCACCGTCGAAATGACGATAACCGCAGTATCGCGGAACGGAATGACGACGGGTATTTCCGGAAGATAATACTCGGGATCAAGAAGAGCGATATGCGCAAAGGAGTGAATATCGTACCCCTTTATAATATACAAAAATTCCGCCGCGGCGTTTACGATTTTTTCCAAAAAAACGATAATACCGTTTACGTTTACCGCGCACGCAAGCCCTACGGGAAGACCGATGAGTACGCCTCCGAAACCGGCTGCCGTTCCCGCAGCGAGAAATGCGAGCGCAATACCGTGTGCGCTTCCCCCGAGACTTTTTATAACGGCAATTTCGCGCCGTTTTTCGGCAACGAGCATGACAAGCGATGAGGAAATATTTACCGATGCGACGAGTACGATGAGCAGCATGATAAAGACGAGCATGACTTTCGTCGATACGAAATTTTCATACTTGTCCAAATTGAGTTCATCCCATCGATAAAAATCGGCGTCGAAGGGAAACTCATCGCGCAGCGAATTTTGAACGCGCACAAGTTCGGGAGAAAACGCATTTTCGGTTTCGACAAGTACCGAATACTCGCCCGTTCCCGCTCTGATGATGCCGAAGCCCGTATCGAGGGGTACAAAGAGCCACGCCGCATCAAGTTCCCGATACCCCGAAGAGACGACTGCAGCAACGGAAAGCAAAACCGCTTTCGGCAGCACCGTTCCCCTTTCGTTTACGGAAGCGCTTATCAGGCGGAACGTATCGCCCGAACGCAGCCCCAGACGACGAGCCGTTTCTTCTCCGATGACGGCGGCTTTTGTTCCCCTTTTAAAATTGCCGATATCGCCGTCCGTGACGCGGAAAAACGAGGCAAAAGATTTGTTTTCCGTAAAAATTTCCGGAAGGACGGCGCGCACTTGCACGCCTATGCGAAACGAAGATGAAGCGGCAAGAGCCGCGGCTCCGGCTTCGGGATACGCATTCGTAACGCCTTTTACCGTTTTGAGGCGGGATGCAAAATCTTCGAGCGAAGCGGCATCCGAAACGGCAGGTATAGCTTTTTCGAGAACCGCTTCGATGTGGGAGCTTGAAAGGCCGATGATGCGTTCCGTCATACCCTGAATCATGCCGTTCGAAACGGCAAGCACGACGATGAGCGGTACAAGGCTTATGCCTATGCACAAAAGAGAGCCCGAAAGGCTTTGGCGGGCAGCCGATCTTTTAGCGGATTTCGGAAAGAGAATACGGCATGCCAATAAAAGGGAACTTTTTACCGTCATGACCGATCCGCCGCCGCAAGCTTTCCGCCGGCAATAGAATATCGCACCGATCCCTTTGCGGCAAGGTTTTGATCGTGCGTTACCATGATGAGCGTTTTACCGTATCTGTCGGCAATCGAAAAAAGCATATCGCCGACGATTTCGGCGTTTACGGGATCGAGGTTTCCCGTCGGTTCGTCGGCAAGGATGAGATGCGGATCGTTGATAAGAGAGCGCGCAACCGCCGCCCTTTGCCGTTCGCCGCCCGACAGCTCCGACGGCAGATGATGCAGGCGGTCTTGCAGACCGACATCTTCGAGCAAACGCTCGGCACGACTCATCGCTTCTTTTTTTGAAAGGCCGGCCATATAGGCAGGAAGATAGACGTTTTCAAGCGCGGTAAAATCTTTTAACAAATAATGAAACTGAAATACGAATCCGAGAAAATGCGAGCGGTACTCGGCCTGATCGTCTTCGTCGAGAGAAGTGAGATCCCATCCGCCTGCGCGCACGATACCCGACGTCGCGGAATCGATCCCGCCGATGATATTGAGCAGCGTGCTTTTGCCGCAGCCGCTTTCGCCGGTGATAACGGTTTTACTGCCCTCTTCGACCGAAAGATCGAGCGCTTTTAAAACGGTAAGCGTTTCACCCGATGAAACATAGGTTTTTTCAAGATTTTCAATATGAACGATTTCACTCATCGTGAAGCACCTCCGCAACCGTCATTTTCAAAACGTCCCTGCTTGCAGCGTAGGAAGCGGCAAGAGGAGAAGCGATACCGAACAGAGCTATCATAAAAACTTCAAGCGGAAAGATACGCGCGGGAACGGACGCATAGAGCATAAACATCGGATTTTCGCGGACAAAGAGCGCGTTTTCGGGTGAAAATAAAAGAGTAAAAAAATACTGCGTCCAATACATCGCTCCCGATGCGAAAGAAAACACGCTTCCGATATTCACGCAGAGCGCCAGTCCCAAAAGCACGCCGCCTGCAGCGCCGGCACAGCCGGTAAAAAAACCGCGCACTATAAAAATCGATTTCACTTCGCCGCTTTTTCCGCCGAGCGCCGCTAGAACCGAAATCTCGCTTCTCCGTTCGTAAACGAGCCGGCGCATACCGCTGTAGATATTGATCGCAACGACGACAAAAATTAAAAGCACGAGGATCATGAGCATATTTTTTTCCACTCTGAGTACGCCGAAAAACGATCGGTTGTACTGTCTCCATGACACAACCGAAAGCTGCGAAAATAATTTATTAATTTTTCCGATGACGTGGGCATCGGACGATTCGCGCCGCAGTTTCAAACCGTACGCTTTTTCCGCACTTTGTCCGAAATTCTTTTTTCCCGATTCGAGATTGATAAACGCATACGATGCATTGATATCGGCATACCCCGAGTGAAAAATGCCCGAAACGCGGAAGTGCCGCTCACGAGAGAGAAGCGCGACATCGCTTCCGCCCGAAAGCGCAAGAAGCGTCACTTCGCTTCCCGTCCGCGCTCCGAGCGAATCCGCAAGGGACGAGCCGAGCACGATTTCGTCTTCGTCTTCGATCGAAAAGCTGCCGGAAACCATGAGCACTTCCCGCGCAAACCCCGCATCCCTTTCCGCGATATCGTGAGGCAGCGCACGGATGAGAGCCGCCGCCTGTCCGCCCGAAGGACCGACCGTAAAACTCTGCGCTTCGTAAAAAGGATTTACCGAAACGATATCTTTTTCGCTTTTACACCACGACACAAAGCTTTTTTCCGTATCGTCCGTTATGCCGCGTACTTGAATATGATACGATGAAATTTCCATGATCGCATCTTTGAATTCCATTTGAAAGCCGTTCATAACGCTCATGACTACGATGAGCGTCATAATGCCGAAACAGATTCCGAGCGAAGCGAAAAACGACGTAACGGCGGATCGCCCTTTTCTGTCCACGCGGGAAAAGCGCCTCGACACGAAGGCAATCCAGCGGAAACGGAATATATTATTAATTTTTCGTATCATATTTTTTTATCCGCAGTACGCGGTCTCCGTTTTTTATCGTTTCGCGAATTTTTTCCCCTGCGGCATACTCCGAAATCACGGTATAACCGTCATCGAAATAGAGCGTCGTTACGTATGCATCGTTTTGCGCATATATCGTTTTTATGCGGAGCTTTCCGTCTTCATAAAAACAATAATTCGGATTTTCTCCGCCCGCGGCATAGTCGTATGTTTTTTTTTGCACGCGGATTGCCGAAAGCCGTGTTTTTTTTTCATCGGCGTATTCCCAGCGCGTTTTTTCTTCTTCGATGATTTTATTTCCGTCCGTATAGCGCCGAGTCATCTTCGTGTCGGGGATTCGCGCGCCGCCCTCATCGACAAAAAATTCCGCAAATGAAATCGCTCTTCCCTCATCGTCATAGAGCGTTTCCGATCGGCGGCCTTCACTTTCCGCGGCCGAAGATGAGGGATATGTTCTGTCGGCATTATAATAAAACGTTTCGCTGCTTTCACGCACGCTTTCTTTCGCAGTCGAAGCAATCTTCCATACATCGCGCCTGACAAGGCGCATAAGAGCGTCGTAGGTTTTCCGCACCGCTTTTTCTCCGTAAGCGTTTACGGTAACGCTCTCACCGTTTATATCCGAAAGCGTAAAGCGCTCCGCATCGAAGGCAAAGGCTTTAAGCTTTCCTTCGGCATCGCGCGAAAACCTGTCGATCGTATGGCTTTCCGAACCGTCCGCATCCGACGATTTTGTCTCTGCCGTCTGCGCTGTATCCGGCGATTTTGCGTCATCAGCCTGAACGTCTCTCCTCGTCTCCGCCCTTCCGGTTTTTCCTTCATCCTTTTCACTCGATGCTTTTTCACCCGAAGCGCTTCCGTCTTCCGCTGGGGAGAGTCCTTTCCCGTCTTCTTTTTTTTCGCCCGCAAAATTTTCTTTTGCCGAAGCATCCGCCGTGCTGCCGTTTTTTTCGGCCGGCAAAGCGGATTTCCGCTCGGCGCTTCCCGCACCGAAGGCTCGGCCGGCACAAAGGAGACAGCACAGAACGAATGCGGCGCAAAACGGTTTCACGTCAATCCAGTCCTAAAAATTCTTTTACATAGCGTTCGGCATTGAATGGAGCGATGTCCTCGTATTTTTCTCCGGTACACACAAAGGCGACCGGAAGACCGAGCTCTTTGCCGACGGAAACGGCGACGCCGCCCTTTGCCGTCGAATCGTATTTTGTCAAAACAAGCGCGTCGACGGAAACGGCTTCTCCGAAAACTTCCGCCTGACGAAACGCGTTTTGTCCCGTCGTCGCATCCACCACGAGAATGCGCTTATAACAATTTTCATCCGCCTTTTGAAGACAGGTGCGGTCGATCTTTCCGAGTTCGCGCACGAGATTTTCTTTATTGTGCAGGCGGCCTGCAGTATCGGCAAGGACGAGACCCCCGCCCTTTGCACGGACGGCATCTGCCGCATCGAAGACGACGGCGGCGGGATCCGATCCGTGCTGGTGGCTTACGACGCGCACGCCGAGATTTTTCCCGTGCAGAGCGAGCTGTTCGATCGCGGCGGCGCGGAAAGTATCGGCTGAAGCGAGAACCACTTCGCCCGAAATTGCATCTTTAAACGCGTTCGCAAGCTTTGCGCTCGTCGTCGTCTTTCCGACGCCGTTTACGCCGAGAAGCATCCACACATTCGTTTTACCGGGAACGGGGGCAAGAGAAATCTCTTTGACGCAGCGCAAAAGAATCGCTTCGAGTTCGTGCATGATCTCGTCTTTTCCGTGCGCATGATTTTTTTGACACGAAACTCTCAGCTCATCCGCAATTTCGACCGCCGCCTTTGTACCGACATCTCCCCCGATGAGCGCATCGGTCAAATCGTCGAACAACTCTTCATCGTCTTTATCGCGCCCTCCGAATAAATCACGCATCCGCTGCGCAAAAGAAATCTTTGCCATAATATCTCCCATAAAAACTTTTGCAGAAAGTTTCAACTTTCGAAAAAGTTTTTAGCCGTGCGCAAACGCGCACACGCTCAATAATCGAGTTTGCAAAGCAAACTCGAAATAAGAACGCTGCGATTTCGAGCAATGCGCAGAAATCGCAAGTGTCTCTTATAAAAGAAAAACGCTTCAGCGTTTTTCGTCTCCGGACTTTAGCGACGGCGATATTTCAGACGGCGCTTTTTATCGTATCTCCGTTATCTTTCGATCGAAATCGACGCGGCATCTCCCGCATCGTCAATTTTGCCGTCTTTTACGGCGCGGGCGGGAAGTACTTTGTCCGCGGCAATAAAATACCGCACGAGTTCGTATATAAACCACGCACCGCATCCGACCGATACGCCGACGCAAGCTTGAGAAGCGGTTTGCCATCCTTTTACGTTTCCGATATCGATATAGCCTTTTGCATACGCGGCGTTTTGCGCATAAAAATTGCCGTAGGTATAAAATGTCGCCAAAAGCGATGTGACAAGCACGCTGTACGACGTATACAGCCAGCGCCGCCTCGTATCGATATATTTGCTTCGGTCAAAAGGCTCGGCGCGGAAAGCAAGCGAAGCGTTTTCTTTGAGCATCCGATACGCGATATAAAACGGAGCTGCCGATCCGTCTTCCGTGATAAACTGACCGAGTACAGGTTCGTTATTGATTGTCAATTTCAGAGGAAGATTTTCTTCGTCCGTTTTACCCGCTTCCGCTCCGTTTGCAAAGAGCGTCCCGACGATCGGCTTTTTTAAACGGATAAAAAGCGATGAAGGATTATCAGGCACGAGTTCGGCGGAAATCGAAAAACTTCTCGCGCCCCGAAACGCATAGGATGTGCCCGCCTGTTTAAAACCGGGGGCGGAAAACAAAACGGAATGCACCCCTGCCTGCACGACAAGACGGTCGGGGATTTCCCGATACACGATATCGTCGACGCTGATCGTAATGTGTTCGGCCGCTTCCGGCGGCGAAACCGTAAAAAGCAATTCCACGGGCATGCCGTTCGTTATTTCGGGCGTAAGGCGCCTGGCAATACGCACGGCAAGGGAACGAATGTCGGACAAACTTCCGACATCGGTTACGGTACCGATAACTTTCGCGCCCGGATACACGATGAGCGACACGCTTACGGAAACATAGCCTCCGTAAGAAGTCATCGTACCGGTTAAAAGCGCGTTGATCTTTGCGGCGACAACGGCGTTTTCGAATGAGCGGCTTTCATACCCCGTTTTTTTCGCATCTTCTCCCGCATCGAAGAGTACGGAAAAATCGTCTTTATACAAACTCACGCGCTCGCGCGCAGGCGCTTCATCCTCATCGCGCCGAAATAAATTAATAAACCGCTCTCTGTCGCTGCGCTCCGCATCGGATCTTTTTTCTTCCACGACCGCGCCCGCTTCGATGTTTTCCTTTCGCCGCTTTTCTCGTTCCATATCGGGAGCGGCTTTTTCGCGTTGTCTTTCCTCTTCGATAAGATTTTCTTCGATTTTTATTTTCAATTCCGCAATCTTTTTATCCGCCTCGCGCAATTTCCCTGTAAGCTGCTTTTCGGAGTAATTGCCGAGCATGAGAGAATCCCGAACTTGCACTTCCCGCGAAAGCTGCAAAAAGAGATCCGTCCTGTTTTTTGAAAGCGCATATTCGCTTCGATCGAGCCGCTCTTCCGCAGTCGGCACGCGCTCGAGGTTTTCCGCAAGCTGTTCGAGTATAAGAGAAGGAACGGTGCGGGAAGCCGCATCGTCGGACGGAGAGACTTCTTTTTTATTTGCAAATATAAATTTTTCGGCTCCGATAATCCAATCGGGACGTGCGGAGGTATCGGCGGCGGGCGCAATCGAAATCAGACAGAAAAGATGAATAAAGCCGCAGAAAAAAAATTTAGCGCTTGAACGGCGAAACGGTCGGAAAAATTCGATTTTCAGAAAATTCGAAATCAAATATTTACACTTCTTCGTCATCGTCTCCGCCGCCCTCCATCGGAAGACCTTTCCACCGGGCAATGAGAAACGCGTCCATAAACTGATCGATGTCGCCGTCCATAACCGCTTGGATATTGCCGGACTCGCACTTCGTACGGTGATCTTTGACCATCGTGTACGGCTGGAACACATAGGATCGAATTTGATTGCCCCATGATATGTCTTTTTTTTCGCCGCTGTATTTCGAATTTTCTTTTTCTCTTTGTTCGCGGTAATATTCATACAGACGCGAGCGCAGAATATTCATCGCAATTTCGCGGTTCATGAGCTGACTGCGTTCGCTTTGACATGCGACGACGATGCCCGTCGGAATATGCGTAAAGCGCACTGCCGATTCGGTTTTATTGACGTGCTGTCCGCCCTTGCCGCCCGCGCGGTACGTATCTACGCGGAGATCTTCCGGACGAATATTCACTTCGATCGTATCGTCGAGAACGGGATACACGTACACCGAAGAAAAAGACGTATGCCTTCTCGCGTTCGCGTCAAAGGGACTGATACGCACAAGCCGATGGATTCCCGCTTCGCATTTCAAATAACCGTACGCATAATCGCCGGAAATCTGCATCGTAATGGATTTCAATCCGCCTTCCGCTTCTTCCTGATCGACGATTTCGATTTTAAATCCGTGCCGCTCCGCCCACCTCGTATACATACGGCTCAGCATAAAAGTCCAATCTTCAGCTTCCGTTCCGCCGGCTCCCGCATGGATCGAAAGAAAGGCATCGTTCGGATCGACTTCGCCTGAAAGCAAATTCAAGATGTTGAGCTTTTCGAATTCGGATTTCGTCTCTTCGTACATCTGCTCAACTTCCGCTTCTTCATCCGCACCGCCGCTTTCTTCGGCAAGCTCGAACATCGCTTCCAAATCGTCCTGTTCTTTCAATAAAGCGCGCCACGGCTCGACGCGGTTTTTCAAGCGTTTGATTTCGTTCATGACGACGCCGGCTTTTTCGCTGTCGTCCCAAAAGCCCGGAGATGCGGTGAACGCTTCTTTTTCGGCGATCTTTTTATCTATACTCGCAGCGTCAAAGACGCCCCCAAACGTTCATAATATCTTCGCGAAGAGCGGAAACGGGCATTTTTAAATCTTCTATCATATAGACACTCCAAAATTAATAATCGTATTTCATATCAACAAGCGGCACTATTCAAACGCAACAACCGGTACGCCGATTGATACTATATCGCTTTTTAAAATTGCAATTTTCAAAAGTTTTCCGCAGACGTATTCGTACCGTTTTCATTTTCCGCATCGTCCGCTTTCAAAACACATCTCCTCCATTTTTTACGATGGAGTTCGGTTATGGAAAACATACCGCGCACGGGATACTGATACATGCGCACCGTATCATAGTAATTCGTTACGCGATCGATTTCACGCTTGAGCTGCGAAAGCTGCAAAACGCCGACGTCGGCGCTTTCCCAACATGCGCGCTGCACTTTGTGAAATCCGTAATGAGCGAGCACCGAAGCGAGCGACTGAGCCGTATCGACTCCGCCCGGATCGAGAATAACCGACACGAACATATCGCATAAGCATAAAAGAAAGAGCGAATTATGTCAAACGGAGCGCAAAGAATTGATTTTCGCGCCGTTTCGCGCTATCATAATCGCATGAAACGCTTTCGACCGATTGTCATCACAGCCGTCTTTATATCCGTATCTTTCGCCGCTTTTGCATCGGAGCGCCCCATCGTCACCGGTATAAAAGCCGAAGCCGGGTCGGCAAAGCGCATTTCCATTACGTGGACACCGCCTGAAAATCCCGAACCCGCCATCACTTCTCTCGTCGTATTCCGAACGGAAGAACCGGCCGCCTCTTTTTCGCAGATAGCGTCACTCGAACCCGTTGCGGAGCTTATAAAAGACAGTGCGTCGTTTACCGACAGCGTTTCCGATTATAAAGATTATTATTACACCGTCGTCGCAGTTACGGGAAAAGGACGCTACGATATCGTCATTCCCTCGGTAAACGCAACGGTAAACGGCGTGCATGCTCGGATTCCCCGAAAAAACGCCGCAAAGGATACGAGTGCATCAGCACGGGAAAAACTCTACCCCGAAGGCGTCTTGCGTGAAACGCCGCTTCCCTACATCGATTTAATCGAAAGCGTAAACGAAAACAAACGGACGGCTATGAGCAAAAATGCGCTTATGCAGGCACGGCTCCTCGCCGGTTCCGCGGAAACCGCACGTACGCCGCTTTTGCCCTATGTATTCGAAGAAGATTTGATTTCGCCCGACGGAGGCGACGATTATCTTTTGTTCGACGTTTTGAAAACGACGTTTATCAAACGGAAATACAAGGATGCCGAAACCGAACTTTTGCGTCTGCTTGCAACAAACAGGAACGAAGCGGTTACGTCCCGAGCGCGGTTTTATTTGGGCGAATCGTATTATTTCAGCGGAAACTACGCCGATGCGGTCAACGCGTTTTTATACGTAATCGGCGACTACCCCGCCCTCGCAAAAAAATGGATCGATTCGTCCCTCGACTTCATGCAGCTGCCGGAAAATTAATAATCAATAAATGCTGCGGATGATATCGACGAGTGCGGGATTCCGCCGTTCGCCCAAATCGTTCGCGGAAATGGCTTTCGGCTTTTCCGAAACAGCCCCCGCGCGGGCGGCTGGGGCGTTATCGACAACGCGGGATGCGTTTCCCGCTTTGCTTTCCGCAGCTTTATCCGGCATCGAAACAAGGACAACTTCATCGCCCGTATTTACCCGATCGTAAAATCCGCTCTTTACGAACTCGCCTTCCGACACTTCTTCTCCCGCTTCGGTAATCGTAAGCGTGCCGAGCGCGTCCCTGTCGGTGTATGTCAATCCGATATTCGAATCCGCCGTTTTGAGCGCACCCTTCGGCACGACGGCGAACACCGCACCTTTTTGCAGCAGTTCCGATCGTCCGATATCGATTAATAAATTCGTCCCGCTTCTGTCGAGGATTTTTCCTCGAACGGGCAAACTTGAAAGAACTGCGGAACGGAACCTGCGCAGCACGTTCGTATAGCGCCCGCTTCCGGTGCCGTAAAAAGACATACTGCGGACTGCCGACCCCGTACGGCCGGAATACATCGTCGCATCGAGAACGATGTCGCGTTCGCCTTCGTCGAGCGAAAGCATGATAAAATAATCTTCGCCCGCACTTTGCGCTTTTCGGTACGCTTCTCCGAAGCCCGAAACGGGAGCCGTTCGTGCGCGCACGAAAGTGACGGAAACGCCCGAAAACATATCGGCGGCGAACCGGGCGGTGATCATAGGAGAATCCGCGTGAACGAAGCGCGCGGTATTTTGCGCATAGTACAAGCCGATGCGCCAGCGTATTTTATCGAGGTAAAAAGGTTCGACGTTCCACCGCTTTGCAAGCGAATCCTGTAAAAGCGAATCGTAAGCTTCGACGGTGTCGTCCAAGCGCCTTTCGCTCGTACGGCGCGCTTCCGAAGAAACGCTTGAAAGCGGATCTCGGTTATCCTGTACGAATTTAAGCTGTTCGAGACAGAGTTCGTGCAAACCGTTTATGTCGAGCATTTCGGCAAAGGCTCTGCGCGCCGCGGTGTCCGTCGGGTTTACTTTCAGCGCCCGCTGGTACTCGTAGCTTGCACCCGTACCGTCGAAGCGCTTCATACATTCTCCCGCATTTTTTATATGCCACTTCGACCATTCCTTTCTCCGCGCATCTTCGATCGGAACGGTTTTATTGACCTCGAGTTCGAGAGCCGCGCGCATCACTTCATCGAAGGGATCGACCGAAAGCCCCGTCGTCCACGTTGCGATCGCAGCCGCCGTATTTCCCTCGCGATACTGGGAGAGGCCTTTTAAATACCACGCGCCGCCCGCGTTTCTCGATCTCGCTATTCTGAAATCCGAAACGTCGATCGCGTCGGCGTATTTTTTTTCCGAATACAATATCGAAGCAAGCAGTTCGTAGGCTTTATCGTAACGCCCGTTTATTTCAACCGCCGTGCGAGCCGCCTTTTCGGCAGCAGAAAGATTACCCTGCATGGCGGCAAGCTTTGCGTTCATATAGTGCACTTCCGCTTCGCCCGAATGATAGCGCAGCGCCTGCGACATATAGCGGGAGGCGGCGGCTGCATTACCCCGCTCGGCCGAAACGAAGGCGAGACTTAAAAGCGCTTTGCGGTTCGACGGGTCACGCTCGAGCGCTTCGGCGTATTTTCCTTCGGCAGCGGAAATTCTCCCGCTGAAAAGATCGAGTTCCGCCATACCGAATCTCGCGTTGACGTCGTTCGGATACTGCGCCAATATTTTTTCGAATATGAGCCGAGCTTCCGAAAGATTTCCGAGCGCGATGCGGCACATGCCCCGAAGATTTTGTACGGCCGTACTGTTCCGCGCATATTTTTCGGCGGACGAAAGATAGCCGAGCGATGTGTCGTATTGGCCGAGCTGATACGCGCACTCGGCAAGGCGGAACCAAGCATCCGCATAAGCGGGATTTATGCGTACGGCTTCCAAAAAAAGTTCCGTCGCTTCGTACCACTCTTCCCCGTTCTGCCGTTCGACGCCGCGCGAATAAAATTCTGCAGCCGTCGAAGGAGAAGCAAAAAGCGGAATCGCCAAAAGGAGAACGCACAGCGCACAGAAAACGGTTTTCCGTTTTTTTTGCGCAGCCGAATCGATGACGGACTCCGTCGATATGTGAAAACGAAAAAAGCGGTTTTTATCCGCATTCCGCTCATCTGTCATATTATTTGTCATCCTCGTTTTCATCTCCGCTTTTCCGTATCACCTTTATCATATTGATACGGTGACCTTCCATATCCTGTACGATAAAATCGAATCCGCCCCACGACGCCTTTTCGTATTTTACCGGAATCTTTCCGAGCAAATCGAATACAAAGCCGCCAAGCGTATCGAAGTCTTCCGTCGGAAACTCCGCGCCGATCGTTTCGTTCAAATCGTCCAAATCTATGCGCGCATCGCACAGCCAAATATTGTTTCCGAGCGTAATGATATCTTCCCGCTCGTTGTCGAACTCGTCCTGAATGTCGCCGACGATCTCTTCGATGATATCTTCCATCGTAACGATGCCGGAAATGCCGCCGTACTCGTCGATCGCGATAGCAATGTGCAGGTGCCGCCGTTTAAACTCACGAAGGAGCGAATCGATACGCTTCGATTCGGGAATAAAATACGCTTTGCGGAGGATCTTTTCGAGATCGACCGTTTCGTGAGAAGCGAAAATGTGAATCAGATCTTTGACGTAGAGTATGCCGACGACATTGTCGATGGATTCGCTGTAGACCGGAATGCGCGAGTGACCGCTTTTGGCGATCTTTTCCATGAGCTCGTCGAGTTCGGTATCGACGGAAATAAAATCGACGTCGATACGCGGGATCATCACTTCCTTTACCGTCGTGTGCGACAGATCTTCGATGCCGCGTATCATGCTCCGTTTTTCTTCGTTGATAATTTCCTGCTGTTCGGGACTGACCGCTTCCGCATCGGAAGCGGCTTCTTCCTTTTTGCGTCCTAAACCGAATAATCCCATATACCACCTTACCGAATTTTCAAAGTTCCCGCTAAAAACCGAAGTTTTCAGGAGTCCCCGATTATTTTTTCGCCGCACAATTTTGCAAGCGTCTGTTCCTGAATGACGAGCATATCGCATTGGGGAGCTTTACCCGCTTCGATATGCTCTTCTCCGTGATCGTATCCGTTTAAATGCAAAAGACCGTGCACGATAAGACGCTTGAACTCCGAATCTTCATCCGTTTCGAACGCGGCCGCATTTTTCGAAAGCGTGTCCAAGCTGATTGCGATGTCGCCCGCGCACTTCCACTCCCTACCCTCTTCGTCTATATATGAAGTTCCGTTTTCAAACGAAAGCACGTCGGTCGCCCCTTCGATGCCGCGGTACGTTTTGTTGAGAAACGACATATACACATCGTCGCACAGCAAAATCGAAATCTCCTCACCGGAAAAACCGAGCGTATCGAGAGCCTTTTGTGTAAAAGGCGCAACGTTTTCAAACCACGAAGGAAACGCAAGATTTTCGGAAACGGAAACTGCGATCCTGTCAGCCATTCGATTTTCCCGCATCCGATTTTTTATCGCCCTGTTTTTTTTCGTCCTTTTTATCGCCGGTTTTGTCGTCAGTCTTTTTATCGGAAGCTTTATTTTCTTTTCGGTCTTCGTCGGGATTCTTTTGATTCGGATATTCGATCCTGTTGTGATAGTAGCCTGCAAGCAGCTGAACGAAAGCACCCTTTATCTTTGCCATATCGCGGAAAGTCAAATCGCAGTTGTCGAGCTGCCCGTGTTCGACTTTGGCATTGAACAGCATTTGAATGAATTTATCCAGGCGCGATGCGGACGGGTTTTCAAGCGTACGGCATGCGGCTTCGACGGTATCGGCAAGCATGACGACGGCGCTTTCGCGGCTCGTCGGAGGAGTCCCCGTATAGCGGAATTCTTCGGGACTTACGCTTGGATCCTTTTCTTTTGCCGCATTGTAAAAATACGAAATGACGCTGTTTCCATGATGTTCGGCGATGATGTCGATAACCTGCCGGGGCAAGTGCATTTGGTGCGCTTTTTCGACGCCGCGTTTTACATGGCTTTTGATAACGGCGACCGATAGAGAAGGATTGATATCGTCGTGCTTATTCGTTCCCGTTTGATTTTCGACGAAGTATTCGCTTTGATCCATTTTACCGATATCGTGATAATAGGCGCCGACGCGGGCGACAAGCGAGTTTGCGCCGATTTCGCGGCACGCGCTTTCGGCAAGCTGCGCAACCATGAGCGAATGCGTATAGGTACCGCTCGCGCTGAGCATGAGGCGCCGCATCGTCGGATTGTTGAGATCGCTTAAATCCATGAGACGGAACACCGATGCGGTATTCAAAAGCAATTCAAGCGGCGTCAAAAAACCGAGTGCGAGAATGCCTGAAATAAAGCCGTTGAACGCGGCGCCTGCGAGTGCGACCGGCATTCTCTGAAAGCTCTCGTTATCGATGACGATGAGTACGATCATGCATACGATATTGACAAGGGCAAGCAAAAGAGATGCGACCACCATATCGATCCGCCGCTCGATCCGCCGCACGATATTCGTCGCGGCAAAACACGAAAGGATCGTAAACAAAAACGGAATGAGCGCCCAGTCGGCGGCATTGTACACGCCGAATGCGGCAACGGCGCAAAACAAAACCGAAGAAAGCTGGCCGTATAGAATGGAGACGAGCAGCGTACAAAACGCCGACGGTATGATTACCGGAAGCATGTACGGAGACGAAAAAGTACCCGTCTTTCGGCCGAAAGCGGCGGCGGCATATACGAAAAGAAAAAAGACGACTTGCAGTACCCATTCGTTTAAAAATATTTTCCTGCCGAACGGGAGAAAGGCGAAAAGCAAAAACCACACGACACCGAGAACAAGCAAAAACAGTTCGTTATTGAAAAATTTGCGATAATCGAAATACGCGGGCGATTCGGCAAGCTTTCGGAGCTTATCGTAATTTTCCCGTTCGATGGCGAACCCTTTGCGTATGATCCGCTCTCCCTTTTGAACGGTAAGCGGATTGTCGTATGTCGCACCGATGTCGCGGGGCGCGATTATATCGCGGTCGGCGATCTGCCCCAATTCGAAATCGTCAAGCGAAAACGACGCTATCGTTTGGCTCGTCGCAATATTCAAAAAATTGACGGCCGAAACGGCGATATAACCTGCCGCAATCAAAAGGATAAGGTGCCAGTGCTTTTTAATATATCCGCCGAATACCGATGCGGCACGGCGATTATTATTATTTTTTTTCATCTTCATACGCCTTTACTATTTTTTTTACGAGCGGAGAGCGGATCACATCGTCCGCCGTCAGCTTCATCGTTGCGATTTCGGGAATCGATTTTAATAATTCGAGCGCGTGGACGAGTCCGCTTTCCGTGCGGCGCGGCAGATCGATCTGCGTAATGTCGCCGGTGATAAAAACTTTCGCGTTTTCGCCCATGCGCGTTAAAAACATTTTCATCTGTTCGCGCGTCGTGTTTTGCGCTTCATCGAGGATAACCACGCTCCCGTCGAGAGTCCGCCCGCGCATATACGCAAGCGGCGCCGTTTCGACGGCACCCGATTCGACGAGACGCCTCACCGTTTCCCGCGGCACGAGGGATTCCACAGCGTCGTAAAACGGCCGCAGGTAGGGATTGAGCTTTTGCTCCAAATCGCCGGGAAGATAACCGAGACTTTCCCCCGCTTCAATGACGGGGCGAGTTACGATGAGTTTCGATTTGTTGTGCGAAAGGAGCATTTTCAGCGCTTCGGCGACCGCGAGAAATGTTTTACCGCTGCCGGCAGCTCCGGTACAGATGACCATATCGAACGAACGGAGCATATCGATATAGCGCGCTTGATTGTCCGAACGCGGATAGATTTTCCGAAAAGCTCCGGGAATCGAAATTGTGCAGCGTGAAAGAACGGCGTGCGTCTTCGTATTCAAAACGGATGCGATGATGTTTTTACCGTCTTCGTCGCCGCTTTCTATTTCGTCGATAATCCGATCGATGATAAAACGGAATTTTTCGCGAACGGCCGGATCCTCTTCATCTACGGAAAGCTCGTTCCCCCGCGTAAATATCGGCACCCCCAAATGCTCTTCGATGAGTTTCAAATTGCTGTCGTTCGTACCGCAGACGCAGGACAAAACATCGGCGTCAGGCACGACTATCGTATAAGCGCTGTCCACAAACCTCCGGCACCCGCACTCCGATCATAAGATAAATATTACGGTATAAAATTATAAAGGCAGAGGATAATTTATGCAAGAGCGAAAAAATCCGAGCAATGCGCAGGATTTTTTCGCGTATTCTATAAAAGAAAAACGCGTCAAGCGTTTTTCAACTCCAGACTTCATCAACCAAATCCGAGCAGTGCGCGACTTGCAACGAGCGCGAAGCGCGAAGTTCCCCGCGCAGGAATTATGCGCGTCTCCTATGAAAGAAAAACGCCGCAGGCGTTTTTCGCCTTTCGACTTCATCAAGCGATTTCGAGCAATGCGGAGAAATCGCGAGCGTATTGATAAAAGAAAAACGGCTCGGCCGTTTTTCGCCGCCCGATTTACCGGAGCAAATCCGAACTGCGGAAATTATTGAGCAAAAAACCGCATTGCGCTATACTGAGTTAGCTAAAACTAATTAACGGAAAATTCGGCAAGGAACTTTCGATATGGCAAGCATTCGATATACGCTTACGAAATTTTTATTTAAAAGCCTTGTGCGCCCGATGATGAAAAAGGCCGCTTCCGATCCTGAAAAATTTCTTAAAGAACAATATAAGGCGCAGCAAAAAAAGAAATTACCGCTTTCGGATCTTCACAAAAAATACGACTTCGATGAAAAAACGGCAGGCGGAATTCCGTATTATACCGTTCACAGCCGGCATAAAAAAAGCGGCGGTGCGGGTGCGCAAAAAAAACTCGTGCTGTACTTTTTCGGAGGCGGCTTTGTTATGTCCGGCGATGCCGGCGATTTCGATTTTGCCCAGGATATGGCCGATCAAACGGGAGCCGACGTGTGGATTGTGTGGTATAAGCTTTTTCCCGAAACGACGGGAAAAGAACTTATCGAATCGATTATCGACGTTTATAAAGAAGCGCTCGGCGCATATGAGGCGAAAGACATCGCCTTTTTCGGCCTGTCATCCGGCGGCTCTTTGTGCCTCGACATTTGTACATACATTACCGAACAAAAACTCGGCCTTCCGCTTCCGGGCAAACTCATTCCGTTTTCGGCTACGATCCAAATGCCGCCGACAACCGCACAGCTTGACGATATGAAGCGCATCGCAAAAAAAGATGCGATGTTTACCGCAGAATATGTCGAAGCCGCATCAAAGATGATGTCGCTGTGCGGAGCGCTCGGTTTTTTGGGGAATTCCGTTTCATACAGCTGGAAAGGGTTTCCGCGCATTGCGGCCTTTTACGGAACGGACGAAATCTATTATGCCGAACTCGATGCTTTTAAGCAAAAATGCAAAGAAGACGGCGTCACGCTTGAAATTCATATCGGCGAAGGCATGATGCACACGTGGGCCGCCGCGGGCTGGCTTCCCGAAGCAAAAGAAACGCGCAAAATTATTTATGCGTATATAAAAGAAAACTGAAAATCAGGGCAATGAACCGCTTCGAATATTGCGGCAAAAACCGGCGGCACCGAATAACTAATCGGTGCCTCAATGCGCATGTTTTTGCAATCTTTTATTTGTCTTGTTTGGACTGATATGCTGTCAGCCTCAGCTTGCCGTCCACATATTCTCCCAAAAATATATCGCTGTATTTATTTAATCCCTGCTTTTTAATTTCTTCAATCAGCCATTCCTCATCCTTGCCTATTATGTCTAAAATATCCGTTTGCAGCTGCCCGTCCGTTATCAGCGGAAATTTCGGATTTTCTTCTCCCGGAAGTATAATGATCAATTGACCGTTTTGCACCACGACCGCTCGTTTTACATCTTTTGTTGAATAAACGTTTTTTGTTCGAAGTTTAAAAGCTATATCATGAGCGGATAAACCCGCTTTTTCACAATTTTCAATATTGATTTTTCCATTATTAATAATTATTAATGCTTTTCCGTCCAAGACCTGTTTTGCTTTCACATTATGCGTTTTGATCCATTTTAATATCAATACAAGCGTACTCCAAATACATAAAACGCCTATATAATCCAATAATCGAATATTATTGTTATAAATCACGCCTCCGATAATACCGCCGAGCACGTAATTTTGCACTTGATCACTGGCGGAAGAAGGAGCCAAATTTCCTTTTCCCGAAATATTTATTATCATAGTAAAAGCAAAAAAACCGATTAATAATTTTATTGCCACTAAAACAAATCCGTTCATAAATTTCTCCCATAAAAACTTTTGCAGAAAATATCAATTATAAAAGAAAATCTGAAATTCGCGCACGGGAATTTCTTAAGTATATTCCGTGCCGTATTCGTGCGCAACTTTTTTGTACGCATACAGCATATACGCGCCGTAAATCATCGTCGCACATGCCCCGCCGATCCCCGCCACCGCGTACACTTCAGGCCATGTCATTGCTGTCGTAAAAGCAAGATACGAGGCCACAAGCGAAAGTACGATCGGAACAGGCGCGATAAAATAATCGATTTTTCTGTTCATGATTTTTCCGAGCGGAATAAAATGCAGGCCGATAATAAGAGTTACGGCAGGGAAAATCAATTTCACAAGATGAACGGCTGCGAGCGTTACGGCAAAAACCGTCAGCGCCGAATAACTAATCGCGCTTACAATGCCCATATTTTTTGCAATCTTTTTTCCCTCTTCGGACGGCACCGCTTTAAAACGTTTTGCGTGTTTGATGTTTTTTATGCTTGCAAAAACGATGTACGCGCCGTATGCGACGGTCAGCGCAAATAAAACCCTGCCGACCGTGCCCCATGCGAAGCAAAACCAAACGGAATAGAACAAAGTGAAAACCGCCATCATAATTCCGTAGGGCGCGATGTTTTGCGCGATCTCGCCGAATTCCTGTTTCGTTCCGTTATCCATATTTTTCTCCGAACCGCACTGTATCACAATCATCGCATCTTTTCCAGCACGCTTGCGATGTCGCCGTCTATGCATATCGAGCGCTCGCGGATTTCGTCGGGACAGAGCGCTTCGCCGTAATTGATGCACGCGTAAAGCGAACGCGGGTTGTCGGCGCACATGCGCCAAAACGGATATTTGATAATGCCGGGCGTATTCGAACCGACGCCCAATTCCAAAAAGAGGATTTTTTCGTTTTTATGCGCCGCGATAAAATTGCCGTAGCGTTCGGAGGCTCGGTGCCAACCCTCGTCTTCCACGAATGTTGAATCGCTTCGAAGGTTCATCGACATAGGTTTTCCGCATCTCGGACAGTACGGAATCAAATCGGACGGAATACGCATGTCTTTTTGCGTTTCGACCATTTTGCGGACGGCCGCTTCGTTGTCGTAGGTTTTGTCGTGGCAGGGAACGGAACACTGCCATAAACCGTAGTCGCCCTGCGTGTAAAAGAGCCGCGTCTTATCAAAGCCCGCTTTTTGAAAGCAGTGATCGACATTCGTCGTCAGCACAAAATAATTTTTACCGTCCGCAAGCTTGCGCAGATTTTCGTAGACCGGTTTCGGCGCGTCGGTATAGCGGTTTATCATAATGTAGCGGCTCCAATACGCCCAAAATTCTTCGAGCGTTTTAAACGGATAAAAACCGCCCGTATACATATCGGTAAAGCCGTACTTTGCGCGAAAGTCCGAAAAATATTTTTCAAAACGCTCGCCCGAATAGGTGAAGCCTGCGGAAGTTGAAAGTCCCGCGCCCGCTCCGATGAGCACCGTATCCGCTTTCGAAAGCGCTTCGTTCAGCCGCTCAAGGAGCGGCAAAAATTCATTTGCAAATTCCATAATCCTTTCCTGAATCTTTTTCTATAAAAATTTAACAAGCCGGCATACTGTTTTTTCACCTTTTCTTTTTTTCATTTTGCAGTCAGCCTGTTAAAATGAATATCCATCAGAACTTCTCCGTATTTCTTATACAAAAATAGCACAAAAAAACTACTCTGTACTACGGTATGTACTTTAGCGATGTATTGTGCGGTGTTATCAACGACAATAACCGCAAAGCTCATGCACTAAGTATAGCGGGATTTTTTTTCTCCGGCAATTCAGCGACTTTTGAAAATATACGGCGTATACGCTGCACAGCATCATTACAAGTGTGCCTGATTATCTAACGATTGACAGTTTGCCGCACGTTATGAGAAAATCGAATGGGGTAAAAGAGTATCGGAAACTTTGGGCAGCACAAGAGCACTTTGCTCTAAGTTATATATTGAGAGACTTGGATGAGACTGTGGCATCAAGATATGATCAGCGAACTCCCGCGTCAACAACTGTTGGGACAACATAGGGAGTGTTGTGCCTTGCGCGGAAACGGCTGGGGCAGGCAGCATGCAACTGTCAATTATGTTTTCCGTTATTCACCCTATCTGCTTTATTGTTATCACCGGCTCATTATGGCAGAGATGAATCGGCGAGGCTACAGGGTCAGCCCCGAGTGGTCGGACAAAGACTATCGCGGCAGAAAAAGTCCGGCATATAATAATTTAGCGGTCATTGAAGTACTCAACCCCATATATACCGAACATGATGATTGCTATTATCGCGAGTGTCTCAAAAATTTGGAAACCAAGGGAATTCATTTGGATTAGTATTGTGGGGCTCCGCTATAAAAAGAAAGTCATTGTTCGTCATTTTTTTCTCCGGAGGTTTCCCTCACTGCGTTCGGGCCGCTACGTCCGCTGTTCCGCTTTCGCTCCATTCCTCCACTTCGTTTGTTTTTCAGCGACATTTTTTATACAAAATCATTCAGTCTATTTACATACAGGACAATATATTCGATTTTTCCTAACAAGCTCCGTACGGTAAAATCAGTACTCACCAAATATACGGAATGATTTTGTATTTTACCTTCTTTTTATATTCGGTGTATCCGTCTAAATCTTTTTCAAGCACTGCTTCTTCGTTTATAATTCTTTTTGCAATAATGACAGGATATGCAAGAAAAACGACAAAAGAGATAAGAGAACCCAGCACCAAAGGCATCGACAGAAATAAAAAAATCGTTATGGTATACATAGGATGGCGAACAATCCCATACAATCCGGTATCAACGACCTTTTGCCCCTTTTGGACTTCAACCGTTCGTGATAAGAAGGCATTCTCCTGGCCACCACGCCGAGAGAAAACTTTAACAGTGCTTTAAACCATACAACCTCTTTTATATTCCCCTTCGCTCAGTTCTTTATGAGCTGTATAATTTTTTCACAATGCCTTTCTGTTATTTTTACGGAAACTTATCTACGGTTCTGTATATATTCTTTTCTGAGCTTATCGGCAATACCGCTCTTTTGAATATGGTGAATAAGATTTGCATGCGGAAACGGTATGGTTTTGATATCTTTATCATATTCTGTAATTTTTCCGGTTTCATTAAAAAGCGGACGCCCTTCTATCTTGCCGAACTTAATAAACTGTATCCAATCCTTTTGAATTGCAATAACGGCAGCCTTATTTTCATCGGTAATGTGTATATTCATGTTATCTATGGTGCCGAAGAAAAATGCAAGTTCCGCCCCATGATATGAGCCGCGAAGTCCATTATATAGATTAGGAATATAATTCATTCTATATCCGTATACGGGAGATTTTTCTCCGATTTTTTCCATGAGGAACAGTGTACTTGAGTGAAATACAAGCAACTCCATGATTTGAATTTGTAAGTCTACGATTCCGTTTGCTTCCGGTTTTAGTTCGGATTCAAGAGAATCTGCAAATTCTCCGTATTTTTTCAACAGAAATTCTTTTAAATGTTCTTTGTTCTTTGTAATTCCAAGGGCTTTGTAGTACATCGGTAATTCAATCATGGAAAATTCATCTTTATTTGACCCTATCAGTACCGGCATACAAGGGAATGATCCTCGTTCCAACAGATTCATCGGGTGCTCTGTAAAAAACTTACCGTCAATGATATCATTTTGACCTCCTTTTAGTTTCATCAATTTTTTAGCCGACAATTTTTTCAGGTCTTCAAGTCCGTTTAAATGATTTTTTGACAGCATTTTTTCATATTCATTTTTTGCGAAATCATATTCAGACAGTATCGGGACATTTCCCGCACAAAGCATGAGTTTATGAAACAGTTTATTACTCAGCGGATTTAAATAATGATACAGGGCTGCGACTGCGCCTCCGCAATGCCCCATAAGTGTAATGTTTGTATTATCTCCGCCGAATGAGTTGATATTATTATGAATCCAAGTTAAAGCTGCTTGCTGATCAAGGTAGGAAAGCGACCCTCTTACTTCTCCTTTTTCAAAAACAGGCATATAGCCGAAGTTTCCTATTCGATAAGTAATTGTAACCGCTACAATACCTTGCTCGGCAATATGCGCCATTGTGTATATCGGAACCGTTCCCGATCCTTCTCCTCCGCCGTGTAAAAATACAAGCACCGGTTTCTTTTTCGTAAAATTGTCAGGCGCCCATATGTTTACTACAAATGCATTTTCCGTTTGGGTATCTTTTAACGGTTGAAATTCCGGACGCAGCATATGATGTTTCATTAAAATATTTAAAAACAGCGGATATTTTCTCTGGGGAAAGCATACTGTCTCCGTTCGGTTAATTACTGTTTCCGGTGTATAGTCTTTTTTATTAAGAATTTTTGCATATTCAAATCTTTTTCCTTGTGCATACGGCACGCTCAATATAGAATACACTGTCCTGCCTTCTTCCGTTTTTCCGACTATATCCGCATATACTCTGCCGATTTCTGTCTGTACTGTTTTCATTTTATATCTCCGTTATGCAAATTTTTATCTCTTATTATTTATAAATAGCATATCGTTTTTAAGATACATTTTCTATCAGTCGGCAGATCAACGTCGGATTGCCTATATTCTCACTACTTATATTTTTTTGTATAATCGTTGGGTCAATTAAAAAAGATTTTTTCAGGGAATTCCGAATAAGTGATAGGGCATCTCGAAAACCTGACCTTGGGCGAATTTGTTCGAGATTTAAAGAAACGGTATGAGAGAATCAAATCAATTAAAAGAATGTCAGAAACTTTGGGCAGCACATAAGTATCTCGTTCTCAGCAAGTCCGGCTCTATTTATAACGAGATTCGCGAGTATTTAAAGCGGGAGAATGCACAAGTGCGGTATGTGTTGACTCTCATTGATCAGGCGCGCACTTTACCGGAGGATCGAGGACAAGTCTGCAACGCGTTTCAGCATATCTGGGGATATTTCAAGAAGCAAGCTACTCGGGATGAAAAGGCGGAGTTTATGTATTGTTTGGAGCAATATCGCAGCGGTCAGGCGGAACAGGAAATTTTGTTGGGCGCTGTTCGCAAGCTCTTTGCAGTCTACCCTAACAACTATTTGCAGCAATCGTATCTATTATTTGGAGAACAAGATGAGACTGTGGCATCAAGATATGATTAGCGAACTCCCGCGCCAACAGCTGTTGGGACAGCATAGGGAGTGTTGTGCCTTGCGCGGAAACGGCTGGGGCAGGCAGCATGCAACCGTCAACTATGTGTTTAACTATTCACCGTATTTGCTCTATCGGTACCACCGACTCATTATGGCAGAGATGAATCGGCGAGGCTACAGGGTCAGTCCCGAGTGGTTGGACAAAGACTATCGCGGCAGAAAATGTCCGGCATATAATAATTTAGCGGTCATCGAAGTACTCAACCCCATATATACCGAACATGATGATTGCTATTATCGCGAGTGTCTCAAGAATTTGGAAACCAAGGGAATTCATTTGGATTAATATAAACAAGAATCTACCGAATCAATCTTCTAAATATGGATAGTGCTCAATACTTGTGATATAATGCGGCCGGCTGAAAATCGGCCGGGGAGTTGTGATTATGGTAAGAGAAGCGGTTAAAGAAGATTTATATGAATTATTGAACCTATATCTGTTTTTACACGAAAAAGATATTCCGGAAAATTCAAGCCGTCTGGAAAACACATGGAACACAATTATTGAAGATAAGAATCATCATATCATCGTCAATGAAATAAACGGTAAAATACTGTCGTCCTGTGTTTGTGTGATCATTCCGAATTTGACGAGGGATGTGCGCCCGTATGCGTTTATTGAAAATGTCGTTACGAATGAAGAATACCGCGGAAAAGGATACGCAACGGAATGTCTCAATTATGCAAAGGAAATAGCGATTAAAAATAATTGCTATAAGATGATGCTTTTGACGGGTACAAAAAAAGAAAGCACATTGAATTTCTATAAAAATGCCGGGTACAACGGCGAGGACAAAACGGCATTCATACAGTGGCTTGAGTAAGATAAACTGTAATTTGTATAAATCGGCAAAATCGAAATCCGAGGAGATGATTTTTAGACGATGGAAACAGTGATTATACACGGACAAAATCATAAGGGATCAACATATCATATTGCGAACAATCTGGCATTGAAAGTCGGAGGAAACATAAAAGAGTTTTTTTTGCCGAAAGATTTCGGTGAGTTTTGTACCGGTTGTACAAAGTGTTTTTTAGAATCGGAAAAACAATGTCCGCATTTCGACAAACTTAACCCTATTACCGAGACGATAGACAAAGCCGATTTGATTATTCTTGCAAGTCCCGTATATGTAATGCACCCAACGGGTTCTATGAAAGCATTTTTAGATCATTACGGATATCGTTGGATGGTACACCGGCCGGAGGAAACAATGTTTTCGAAGCAGGGTGTGTGTATTTCCACTGCCGCGGGTGGGGGTATGAAATCTGCAAATAAAGATATGGCAGACAGTTTGTTTTTTTGGGGAGTTGCTGAAATTTACACATACGGCAAAGCTGTTCAGGCTGTAAAATGGCAAGATGTAAGTGAAAAAGATAAAAAATCCATAGATAAAGCATTAAGCTCTCTTGCAAAAAAAATTACCGATAAGTATGGTAAAGCGAAGCCCGGAATAAAAACAAAACTGATGTTCAATATCATGCGCCTCTTACAAAATAAAGTCCGGAATCGGGCAGATACGGATTATTGGCAGGAAAAGGGATGGCGGGATAAAAACCGTCCGTGGAAATAATGATAAATTTTGGAAATATTCTATAAGGAACCTTTGAAAACCAACCGGATTTTTAGAGATGCCGCATATTAACTTGAAAGTTTAGTTGAGAAATTCAACGATCCACCCTTTTCCCGAATTCAGCTTTCCAATATTCTCCCTATGTGGCGTTTTTCAAAAAACAGATCTTTGTTTGTAAAAACGATAATTGCGGCGGCAAGTGTAACACAGATTGTTTCGACGCATTTTGTCGTTTGGGTCATCGCAATTTTTTCCTGCATGAAGTTTACAAAAAGATGAAAAATAATACTTGCAAGCATGCTTCGGTTATTTTTTACATACACCCATGTTGTTATAAAACCGAACGGAATAACGGAAATAAAAAAGTTGAACATATATAAAACATTCATTTCGCGTATTCCGTAATGGTAAGTGCCCGGAATAAAAAACAGCGGCAAGTGCCATAAAGCCCATACAAAGCCGAAGATAACGGATTCTTTGAACCAGCTGCAATATTGAGCTATCGAATCTTCACCGTAACCGCGCCAACCCACTTCTTCCAAAACCGAAGCAAGCAAAATCGTTAAAAATGCGGAAGTGACTCCCGCTCCGGTAAAAGAAAAACCCTCCGTGACAGAAAACTGATTTAAAGACTGTCCCCAAAAGGTTGAAAGCAAAATGGAGCAGCCGACTATCAGTGCAAAAACAATTACCGCGGCAAAGATGTATTTCGGTCTTAATTTATAAAATCTGAAAATCTTGCGTTTAAAGTCCGCTTTCAATTCTTTGCTTTTTGAACCGAACACGGTGATGAGTGCGATTATTGCCGGCGAAAGGAGTCCGAGCAGCATTGTGAGCGTGCAAATAAAACCTTCTTTAAAAATGAGCGCGCAAAACCAAAAGCCCCAAGTTGCTGAAATAGTTGTAACATAAAATCTTACGGGTCTGTATGTATATTTTGTGTTCATGTAAACCTCTTATATTTTATAAAATCCGAATTTCGGATTTCCAACCGTTCAATTCCACAATCAAGTCCGCTTCGGTTTGCACTTCTTTTTTCTCGCGTTTATCGATGAGTATGTTGTTGTCGGAATCCAAAAAGCGGGTTCGGCGGCCGGCATTTTGCAGACAATAATTTGAATGTTCGGCAAACTGTTATTATGTTTTTTACTTCTGTAACAACCACGCTTCTTTCGATATGCAGGTAAAGTGCGTCGTCCGCAGAACCCCTTTTAAAGCACAGGGAACGTTTTCTTTCGTATGATGATATCGGAAACCGCATTTTTCCTGCGCCCGTTTCGATTTATCGTTTCCGTCAAAATATCCGCACCACAGTTTTTCGAGTTTCAAATCTTCGAAGCCGTGCCGCATCAGCTCGCGAACCGCCTCCGGAATAAGTCCTTGTCCCCAATACGGTACGCCTATCCAAAACCCTATTTCACCTTCCGTATCGGGAAGGCCGATATTGCTTAACTTGCCGATCATTAAGCAGATACTGCCTACAGGCTGTCCCGTCTCTTTGAGTACGACCGCGTATGACTCCGGTACGGAGAGGATATTACTGATGACGGTTCTGCTGTTTTCAACACTCGTATGGACAGCCCATCCGGCTGTCGGCCCCACGTCGGGATGACTTGCATAGTAAAACAGGTCTTGTGCATCCGATTCTCTCCACGGACGAAGCGTCAATCTCTTTGTTTCCAAAATCATCCGGCTGTTCCTTCGGCATGCTTGAAGATTCGAATCGGTATCATTATTAATTATGCACCGGTTCCAGAGCATTGCTACGGGGCAGTTATTCAGCCTTACCCATCGCAGCGCATTGTTTAAACGCGACTGATAATTTTTCTTACCTACACTTTGCAGCCGGTCCGAATTATCAAGGTCTATACGCATCGTGACGGTTTTCTGCGACCACCATTCAAAGCGCCCGTCTATGACCGACTCATCTTTTAAGTTTTTTTCCCGGTTTTTGACACTTGTAACCGCCGTCTTTTATTTTATAATCAGTAAATACAGTTTGTCAATTTGTCAATTCGTCCGCTGTAAATTGCAAAATCTTCGTCTTTGAATACGTTAAAAACGACTTTCATCCCGCTTCCCGCTTCTTTACAATATGTGCGGACGGTTGCTGCCGCATATGTTTTTCCAAATGAAGTTCTTACATATTTTCCGTCATAAATTTTTCTCTCTAAGATCGTTAACGATTGAAATACTTTGTTTTAAAAGCCAAATTGTTGATAATATAATAGCAATGAACAAAGGGATCGGCTTTATGCTTTGTCCGAAATAAGTACAGATCATTTGCAATAGTCCAATCGTTATCCCGCTGTATTTCCAAAGAGAGTGGGATAATAATCCCGACCAGAAAATTATAAACAGTCCCAGCAAGATATCGCATAAATGCCAAGCGGCGTAAATTTCGGCTAAAGTCGTTCGAAGATTGTCACCCGTAACAACAGGCAGACCGTTGACAGGATATACAAGTCTTCCGGCTTCAAAGATTATCAGCAGCCATGCTGTTAACATTAGTATAAAGCTTGTCGTTACAAATCCGGTCAGTATATTTTTATTTTGAGAATATACCTTGCGCACATTATAAAAACCGCTTCCGCAAAGGATAGTTGAAAGCATGAGCAATTCATCTATAATCATCAGTAGAGTACGATGTTGATTTACGGTTTCCTGCAAGGAGTTTGTAAACTGCAGTTTGAGACCGAAATATAAAAAACCAATCCGAATCCCCATATATACAAAAATACCGATAAGGAACATCGCTGAGATTAAAAAATAGTTTCGGTTTTGCTTAAAGGTCTGATTTTCCATTCTTTTCCCTTTCATAGTTTTTTGTAAACCGCCTTAAAATGCGCCTGTCCACCTGTTATAAATTTTCAACATCTATCACATTAATATTGTTTTCCTTGAGAAGTTTTGCAAAAACACCTTGTCCCGAAATCAGTTTTCCTGAAAAAGAGCCGTCATATATCATGTTTACACCGCAAGAGGGGCTTCTCGACTGAAGAATTACAAGTTCAATTTTCCGGTCGAGAATCTTTTTCAGGGCGATTTGTGCTCCTTTTCTGAATTCCGCATCTACGGAGTTTCCGTTTTTTTGCATGACAATCCCTTTGACTATTTCAGCGGGTTCTCTTGGAATAGGCAATCCGCCGAGCACTTCAGGGCATACAGGAACAACTTGATGACCTTTTACAAAGTCAATTACTTTTTGAGAAAAATTATTTCCGCCATTATATTTGCAGTTCTCTCCCAAAAGACATGCACTGACAGCGATTTTCATTATATACTCCCAAAGTTTCTATTTTTACATAATGCCGACAATCCTCATTTCTCCTTTGTCGAATAAGTGCCAACATATTTCCGACTATTCTTTTTATGATAAAATTCCGCTGTAAATTGCAAAATCTTCGTCTTTGAATACGTTAAAAACGACTTTTATTCCGCTTCCCGTTTCTTTACAATATGTGCGGACGGTTGCTACCGCAATTTCAGCCGCACGCCGATTCGGAAACATAAAGACGCCGGTGGAAATACAGCAAAAGGCGATGCTCCGCACTTTATATTGCTCGGCGAGTTCAAGACAGGAACGATAGCAGGATGCCAGCTGTTCTTCGTGTTTTTTTTGTAAGTGCCCCTGCACAATAGGCCCTACGGTGTGGATCACGTACTTGCACGGCAGGTTGAACGCGCTCGTGATTTTTGCGCTTCCCGTCGGTTCTTCATGCCCCTGTTTTTGCATGATGCCGGCGCACACCGCGCGCAGCTGCACGCCTGCGAATGTGTGGATGCAGTTGTCGATGCACGCGTGGCAGGGCTGCCAGCAGCCGGTCATAGCGCTGTTTGCCGCGTTTACGATCGCATCGACTTTGAGCCGTGTAATGTCGCCCTGCCACAGATAAAAAGTCCCGTTCCCTTGTGCGGCAAGAGGCTTTAACTGCGCAAGGTCGGTAATGCCGCCTTCCCTGATCGCTTCCCGTAAATACTCATCCTGTATGCGTAAAAATTTTTCACTTGTATCTTGCGGCGGACGGACGTTCATGAGGGAACGGAGCAGACGCTTTTGTTCCCGTTCGTCATCCGGTATTCGCGCCGTGCGATAACCGGGGTTTTCCTTTAAAAGACAGTCTATTAAAAAAACGCGCCGTTCATTTTGTGTCATACTTGTTCCTCATTTAATCCGATTGATTATAACAAAAAACGCGGCGGAAGTTAAAGCAAACGCGGCGAATCCCTCGCTTGTCACCGGCAGTAAAAAAGTTTACAATACATGCAGACATATATGACAACGGCTTCGAACGGCAAATATCCGCTTTGCAAGCCGGGGTTTGCGTTGCAAATCCGTATATTAAAAAGCCGCTTTCATCTTGATGGAGACGGTATACAAAAAGTTTCCCGAAAGTGGATTTTTCAGGGACTTTACAGGAGTTTTCTATGCACAGTTACAAAGAGATCGGTCTGGTCAACACGAAAGTGCTGTTCCAGCAGGCGATGGCAGGACACTATGCGCTTCCGGCGTACAACTTCAACAATATGGAACAGCTGCAGGCAATCATCCAAGCATGCGTTGAAACTCAGTCGCCGGTCATTCTGCAGGTTTCAAAGGGAGCGCGCGCATACGCCGATAAATACATGCTCCGCCATCTTGCAGCAGGTGCGGTCGAATACGCGCACGAACTCGGCTGCGACATCCCGATCGTACTCCACCTCGATCACGGTCCGTCGTTCGAAGTCGCAAAAGACTGTATCGAAAGCGGATTTTCATCCGTGATGATCGACGGTTCGGCACTCCCCTACGACGAAAATGTAAAATTGACAAAACAGGTGTGCGATTTCGCCCACGCGCAAAAAGATTACGTCACCGTCGAAGGCGAACTCGGTGTATTGGCCGGCGTCGAAGATGAAGTAAGCGCCGCCGAAAGCCACTACACGAAACCCGAAGAAGTGCAGGATTTCGTCGGCAAAACGGGAGTAGATTCGCTTGCCATTTCAATCGGCACGAGCCACGGCAGATGCAAATTCACGCCCGAACAGTGCACGCGTACGGCCGACGGCGTTTTGATTCCGCCGCCGCTGGCATTCAACGTACTCGAAGAGATCGAAAAAAAGCTTCCCGGTTTTCCGATCGTGCTCCACGGCGCGTCGTCCGTTCCGGTGCAGTACGTAAAAGAAATTGAAAAATACGGCGGTAAAATCCCCGACTCCGTCGGCATTCCCGAAGAGCAGCTGCGCAAAGCGGCGAAATCCGCCGTCTGCAAAATCAATATCGATTCGGACGGACGGCTTGCGATGACGGCGGCAATCAGACGCGTACTCGCCGAAGATCCCACGGTGTTCGATCCGCGCCTCTATCTCGGACCGGCACGCGACGAACTGAAAGCGATGTACGCGCACAAAAACAAAAACGTGCTCGGCAGCGCGGGACACGCGATCGAAGCGATGAACGCGATCAAAGCCGCAAAATAACGTAAAACCGAATCAAATTCGTCGTTTAAAAATCGATCCGTTTTTCAAAACGGAAAATTATTAATTTTATAAAAAGGCGCGCAAAACATAAGAAAAAGCCTCTCGTTTTGCGCGCTTTTTTGTTTATCGCTTTACGACGTTTTTCGCTATAAGACAAGATTTAAACGCGGACGGTGCGCAAGTGCGCACACGTATATCCGCGAGTTTTCAAAAAAAACTCGATGTTAAAAGTACCGCGCCATTTGAGCGGTACTTTTAAACCTTCCTTAAAATTGCGCAGCGAGTAAATCTTCAGATTTAGGAGATGTGCAATCGGTGCGCAAGTGCGCACACGTATATCCGCGAGTTTTCAAAAAAAACTCGCAGTTAAACGAGACGCGCTATTTCAGCGTCTCGTTTAACCGTTCGGCAAAAAAATCGAAATACCGTCTTCCCGAAATTTTCCGCACTGAAAGCGGACGGCTCCGCAAGCTGAAAAAAACAAGTATACGGCAAAAAACGGCAGCCATACGAAAAACGGAAAACCCACGAACCACGCGGCTTCGATCGCGGCAGGCACGAAAAGAGAGATGATAAGCATGACAGCCCACGTTCGAAGTTGTTTTCCCGCTGTTCCCGCTCGATACAGAAAAAAAACGCAGACGGCCGACGATGCAAGCATCGCCGTATAGAGCACGGGCTTACAAAAAAGCTCGAACGCCGAATAAGCAGAACGGCTGCCGGCAAGTACCGTATACGGCACATACACGGAAAAAAATGCGCATAAAAGCGGAAAGTAGGACTTGGCAAGAAAGGCATCGTCGTCTTTTGAAAAAACTAAAAAGATGAGATAGACTGCGGCGACGGGAATGAGCGTATAGGCGAGCAGAATATATGCATAGTTTACGAAAAATCCAGCGCGCGGCGTACGGTATGAAAATGAAAAAAAAGCTTTGAACGCGCAAAACACGATCGACGAAAGAGCTCCGGTTATGGCGACGAGAATCACCGCTTTATCTTTTTCATGCATAAGATACCATACGAGCGATAGAGGCATAAAAACAATTAAAAAAAGATACATGAGGACAGCATACATCGTTTAAAAAATTTGCGCAACCGCAGGAAAAACGTTTCAATAATTTTAAAAACACAAAAGCGGCGGTTTCCGCTACTTTGAGTGCAAACCGCCGCTTCGCATATAAAATCGACCGAGCACTGGTTTTAGGACATTTTCCATAAAGGATCGCCGCGCTTTTATTCCGTCCGGCTGCACTGCAGTCGAACCGCAAAATTAAAGCGAAAACGGTGTAAACCGTCCTGCCCTCCCCGCCGGCACGGCGGAGAGAAAAAGTACGGCTTTAAAACTTATACGTTCCCGTCGTAATCGTGCCGCCGTTCGAATACACGTCGAAGTTGACGCTGCGCTTGGCTTTACCGAGTTCGGCGTAAAAGTCTTCGATCGAACTTATCGATTTGCCGTTGACGGC
Source organism: Treponema socranskii subsp. paredis ATCC 35535 (assembly GCA_000413015.1). Classification (GTDB taxonomy): domain Bacteria; phylum Spirochaetota; class Spirochaetia; order Treponematales; family Treponemataceae; genus Treponema_D; species Treponema_D paredis. The sequence goes on along the minus strand of KE332515.1, from coordinate 48,270 downwards.
GGTAATCACGTCTCCGTTTTGCAGGCGGAGAGAAGCCGCAGGCGATTTTTCGAGCACGCTCGTAACGGCAACTCCCTGTATTCTCGCGTTGTCGAGCTTCAAGTCTTTTCGCGTTTTTTCGGTGAGCGGAAGTGCGATAAAGCCCGGCCAGAGTTTGCTGTTGTCGCCCGATACGTTTTCGCTCCGCGCTTCGATTTTGACGGAAAGCTTTACCGTCTGCTTGCCGCGAAGCACTTCGAAAGACACCGTAGAACCGGCTTTCAAATTTCCGACGTCTCGCACAAGCTGATTGACGCTTTTGACGCTCTTTCCGTTCAGCGAAACGATATAATCTCCGGGCTGGATGCCGCCCTTTTGCGCAGGAGAATCGCGGAAAATCTGCGAAGCGAAGGCGCCTTCTTTATCCGCGACACCGAGCGCCGTCTTATATTCCGAGGAAATGTCGACGAGCGAAACGCCGAGCCAGCCGTATGCCAATTTTCCGTTCGAGATAAAGTCGTCGATCGCGCTTTTGATATTGTTGATCGGGATCGCAAAGCCGAGCCCCTGAGAGCCGCCGGATTGAGAAGCGATCCACGTATTGATGCCGATCACTTCTCCGTAGATATTGATAAGAGGACCGCCCGAGTTTCCCTGATTGATCGCCGCATCGGTTTGAATAAAATCGCTGATATTGCCGATATCGCTGCCGCTTCTGCCGGTCGCGCTGATGATGCCCTGCGTCACCGACTGATTGTAGCCGAGAGGCGCTCCCATCGCAAAGCAGAGATCGCCCGTGTGCACCGCATCCGAATCTCCGAGAGAGGCGACGGGAATCGATTTATCGCTCGATTCGAACGAAACGAGAGCGACGTCCATGCGGGAATCGGCTCCGACGAGTTTGCCGTCGAACTGCCGTCCATCGTTGAGCTTTACGGAAATCTTCGTCGCTTCGCCGGCAACGTGATTGTTCGTAAGCACGTAAAGCGTATTTCCCGTGCGGCGTACGATAACGCCCGATCCGAGTCCCTGCTGTTCATACTGCCTCTCTCTTCCGCCGCCCTGATTCGGCATGCCGAAAAAAAAGAACGGCAGATCCCCGAGCGGATTCGACTGCACCGTCTTCGTTTCCGTCACGTCGATTTCCACGACCGAAGGAAGCAGCGTATCGCTGATCGAGCGGAACGCATCCTGCATCGCTTGGATCATCTTTAAAGAATCGGCGGGTATGGGAGACGTCGTTTTCGTTTCCGCAAAAGCCGTGTCCGCGCTTCCGTTTACCGGCGTCTTTCTGCACGAAAGCGAAATCGCACCGAATGCCAAAACGGCCGCGCACGAAATGCCGATTATCCTCTTTGTCCATGTTTTCATAATCGAAACCTCCGGAGCGCCGCTGCACGCAATTGCCGCAGTCCGCTCTTTTATTGCTATGAATGCCGAAAGCATTTTATTGTGAAACACTTTCATCCCGACATCCATACTATTAAAATAATACATATCAAAGGACAAGTGTTACAAAAAAGCGCGGCGATTTTAATAAAATTCTGTTAGTTAAAAAAATTGTTATTCTTCTTAATCGAATACTTCGAATTTTATAAGAACGAAGCGTATCGGAAGAACCCGCCTTCCGCAGCTCGCTCGCGCTCGGCGTCCTCACTTCGTTCCGGTCGCTGCCTCGGGCACTGCTCCACGCGGGCGTACGCGCCGTTTCATCCACCCTTATCCGGCATAGTCGAGCGCGGTGAGTATTTCCGTACGGTCTTTGAAAACCGCGACTGTGTGCTCTTCGTGCGCGGACGCTTTTCCGTCGGCGGTCAGGACAGTCCAGCCGTTATCCGCCGTCACGACGTCCGCCGTTCCGAGATTGATCATCGGCTCGATCGCAAGTACCATACCCGCCTGAATGCGCGGATTCGGTCCCGAGGGGCAATTCGGGATCGACGGATCTTCATGCACGTCAAGACCGACACCGTGACCGCAATATTCGTAGACGACGCCGTAGTTGTGACGCACGGCGATATCGTTGACCGCCTTTGAAATGTCGTGGATCCTGTTTCCGACGACGCAGGCAGCAATCCCCGCGGCAAGGCATTCCCTCGTCACATCGTCGAGCGCTTTCCACTCCGGACGGACGTTTCCGACCTGCACCGTGTGCGTCGAATCGCTGATAAAACCGTCCAAATCGATTCCCGCATCGATCGAAACCAAATCTCCATCGTGGATTATCTTTTTCGACGACGGAACGCCGTGTATGACTTCTTCGTTGACGCTGACGCACACGGCTCCGGGAAAATTTTCGCGGTACCACGCGGGTTTGCCGTGATGAGCAAGCATAAAATGCTTGCACATATCGTCGATGTCCTTCGTCGACATACCCGCTTTTACGCGCGGGAGGATTTCGTTGAACATATCCGCAAGCAGGTGGCAGGATTTTCTGATACCTGCGATTTCATCGTCATTCTTTAACCGTATCATAAACACCTCGCATATTTTTTTTTATTAATTTTTCACTCTCTTCAAAACAGATGTCCGCCGTATGACGATCGCCGAGTCTGATATAAGCTTTCGCCATCTTTTTCAAAAAAAATGAATCGTCCGCCGCCGAAAAGTTAAGATCGAGAGCCCGCTCCCACGCGTCGAGGGCAAGCTCGTCGCTGACACTTCCTTCGATATTGCTTTTTAAAATATGGAGCGCAAACGAAATCACTTCCGGGAAAAAGAGCCTGAAATAATCGCTCTTGTATTCCATTTTAATAATCCGCTCGAGCAGCAAAAACGCATCGTAAAACTCTCCGCGCACCGTAAGCTCTTCGGCAAGGATGTAGCCGTAATCCATAAAGTCTTCGCGCGAAAACCATCTTGCAAGATTAAAGCTCGGACGAGAAGTCGTCATGCGTTTGAATTCCGAAACGGCTTCGTCTTCGCGGTGGTGCATAAGATCCCAAAATATGAGCTTTGCCCTGCTTTCATCGTCGCTGCGTTCCGAAAGCCACGAATGATAATCGAACGAGTTTTCTCGGACTTTCCGTATATGATAGCGGCTGAAAAAAGAATTGTCAAATATGGAACGCTGGCGTGCATCGGAGAGAATGTCGTAAGCCTGCACGAGGCGTCGGAAAAGGGCGGTCGTATCGACGCCGTTTTTTTTTGACGTATCGGGATGATACTCTTTCGCTTTTTGTCTGAACGCGCGTTTTATCTCCGACGCCGACGCATCGTGCGAGACGCCGAGGATTTCATAGCAGTTTTCCAAGCGGCCGTACCCTTATGCGATTTTAAATAATTGCTCTATGTCTTTTTGCTTTACGACGATGACCGAGCAGTTTGCAGCGGCGATCGTTTGGCTTTGGTCGAGAGAAACGACATCGCTTCGGTTTGAGCCCGAAGGCGTGTACGATACGTCGCGTATTTTTCCGCCGAGGAGGATAAAGTCCGCGTTATAGTCGTCGGCCGCTTTGACGATCTCCGCCCATACGGCTCCGTTGAGCAGTTCCGTTTCGGCGGTAACGCCTTTTGATTTTGCCAAATCTCCCGTATACGCAAGATATTTTTTCCCGTCGGCGATGAGATTTTCTTCGTAGAGCTTTCGCTCATCGCTCGCAAAAAATTTCGACAAGGTCAATCGCTTAATCGTCGCGGTATCGACGACGTATATAAATTTCAAATCGAGGTGATAGGTCTTTGCCATAATGATGCCGTACATCGCAGCCTGAATCGAAGCTTCGGATCCGTTGACGGCGACAAGAATACGGCTGAAAAGCGGTTTACTCATTGCATACCTCCATCGACTATCGGCTATCGCCTGTTGCGGTTTTTCAGCGCTTTGAGCGTAAAGATATTTTCACGATCACGCTCTTCAAGTACGCTTTCGATATATTTTTTCGTTTCGCTCGTCTGCGGGATGATCATCTTGTCGAGCGCGTTGACCCGCCGCTGAGTCTTTTTCACTTCGCCCGCGAGCCGCCATACGATCGTGCGGATCGACGCCATCTTCGTCAAAAGCGCGAGCAGCCGAAAAAAGAGATCCATCGCTTTATCGCTGTCGGATGAAGTGCCCATAAACGAATAAAACAATTCTTTTTTCGGAAGTTCCACGTCGAGCGATTTGAACGACATGCCGCCGAGCGTTTCCTGTTTTTCGTGTATGACAAAATCATAGTGCACGCCGTGCGATATCCGCTCGACTTGATCGCTTCCCATACTCGCGAGCATTTTCCGAAACGCGGGATACGCTTCTTCGATCACTTTGTCGATATCGTGCTCGAGGAGTTTGACGTTTTCGACCATGTGCATGAGTTCCATGACGAGGATTTCGCGTTTTTGCTCCAAGAGGTCGTAACCGTTTTTGGACACGGCGAGCTGCTCTTTCATGGCGAGGAGGTTCGATTTTGTCGGCGCAATATTCAGTTTTGCCATAGGCTAGTTCCGCTCCGCATCTCCGCTTTCGTCTTCGCTTTTCGGCATATATTTTTCGATGTACTCCGGTTTGATGCGGTAGAGCTCTTCGCGCGGCAGCGTCGACAAAATCTTCCAGCCCAAATCGAGCGTCTGTTCTATCGTGCGGTTTTCGTATTCGCCCTGCATCAAAAATTCGTTTTCGAATTTATCGCCGAACTTGAGGTACTCGCGGTCGAGCGGAGAAAGCTCTTCGTCGCCGATAATCGCCGCGAGATTCCGTACCGACTTCACTTTCGAATACGAAGCGAAAAGCTGACTCGAAACGTTCGCGTGATCTTCCCGCGTCATGACCCTGCCGTCCTTTGCAACTCCGATACCGTCTTTCATGAGGCGCGAAAGGCTCGGAAGCCCCGCGACGGGCGGATACAATCCTTTTTGCGAAAGCTCTCTGTCGAGAACGATCTGTCCTTCGGTGATATAGCCGGTCAAGTCGGGAATAGGATGCGATATGTCGTCGTTCGGCATCGTCAAAATCGGAATCTGCGTGATCGAACCGGCAGATCCCTTAATGCGCCCCGCCCGTTCGTAAAGTTCCGCGAGGTCGGAATAAAGGTAGCCGGGATAGCCTTTGCGGCCGGGCACTTCGCCACGCGTCGTCGAGATTTCGCGGAGCGCTTCGCAGTAATTCGTCATATCGGTGAGCACGACGAGAACGTGCATACCTTTTTTGAACGCGAGGTATTCCGCCGCCGTAAGCGCGCACCTCGGCGTGATGATGCGTTCGATGGACGGAGCGTCGGCGAGCGACTGAAACATGACGACTTTCGAAAGGACGCCCGATTCTTCAAAGGTGTCGGTAAAAAAGCGCGCGATATCGTATTTGATTCCCATGCCGGCGAAGACCATAACGAACTGTTCGTCGCTCGAGCGGAGCTTTGCCTGACGGATGATCTGCGCGGCGAGCTTATTGTGCGGTAAACCGTTGCCGCTGAAAATCGGAAGCTTTTGTCCGCGCACGAGCGAGTTCATGCCGTCGATCGCCGAAATACCCGTTTGGATAAAATCGCGCGGGTAGATACGCGCATAGGGATTGATCGGGTTTCCGTTTATATTGACGAGTTCCGACGATACGATGGGAGGGTATCCGTCGATCGGTTCACCGAGCCCGTTGAAAATGCGGCCGAGCAATCCTTCGCCGACGCGCAGTTCGAGCGGCGTGTCGAGGAATTCGTAAGTCGTCGCATCGAGGTCGAGACCGGTCGTATTGCCGAAAATCTGAACGACCGCCGCGTCTTCGGAAAGATCCATAACGCGTCCGATACGCTTGTTTCCGTTTCTGTCACGCACGCACACCGTTTCGAGGTAAAAAATATTTTCGGTTCGGCGGACAATGACGATCGGACCGTCGACCGACGTAAATCCGCGGTATTCTATTCCTTTCATACGCTGCCTGTCCTTCGGTAAAGCCGTCTCAATTCGTCGAGCTGATTTTCAAGGTGCATCTTCACATCCTGAATTTTATCGGCTTCGTCGTTCGTATACTTCGACTTGATACGCATAATCTCTTCGCGCACCGGAAGACCCGTCAACTTCACCAGGGGCGCGCCGCTTTTTATGAGCGCGAGCGCCGACGAATAATAATCCATGATGAGCACGAGGATCGCGATCTGTTTTTTCGAAACGCAGTACGCATCAATTTGATCGAATTGATCCTGCTGTAAAAATCCGTTTTTAATCATTTCCGCAACCGAAAGCACGAGGCGGTCGGCATCGGGAAGCGCGTCGGGTCCGATGAGGCGCACGATTTGCTGCAGGTGCTGTTCCCGCTTTAAAAGGTCGAGCGCTCCCGTACGCACCGACGACCACTCGGGATTACGTTGTTCCCACCAATCCTTCACTTCGTCGGCATATTCGGAATATGAATCGATCCAGCCGATAGCCGGATAATGGCGCGCGTTTGCCAAATCCCGATCGAGCGCCCAGAAGCAGCGTATAAAGCGCTTCGTATGCTGGGTGACGGGTTCCGAAAAATCGCCTCCCGGAGGAGAAACCGCGCCGATAACGGAAACCGATCCTTCCCTCGCGCACAGCGAATTGATGCGTCCCGCCCTCTCGTAAAAACTTGCAAGGCGCGTCGGAAGATAGGCGGGAAAGCCTTCTTCGGCAGGCATCTCTTCCATGCGGCCCGAAAGCTCGCGGAGCGCTTCCGCCCAGCGGCTCGTAGAATCGGCCATGATCGCGACTGCCATACCCATATCGCGGTAATATTCGGCAAGCGTGATGCCCGAATACAGCGACACTTCGCGCGCGGCGACGGGCATATTCGACGTATTCGCGATGAGGATCGTGCGTTCCATGATGGAGCGTCCCGTCCGCGGGTCGATGATTTCGGGGAATTCGGTAAGAACGTCAGTCATTTCGTTTCCGCGCTCTCCGCAGCCGATGTAGACGATGAGATCGGCATCGCACCACTTTGCAACGGCGTGCTGCGTCATCGTTTTGCCCGTACCGAAACCGCCGGGGATTGCCGCGGTTCCGCCCTTCGACAGCGGAAAAAACACGTCGATAACGCGGAGCCCCGTAACGAGGGGCTGGGATACCGTAAGCTTTTCGGTATAGGGGCGCGGAGATCGCACCGGCCAATACTGTGAAAGTTTTATCTCTTCATCCAATTCCGTCGTCGCAATGACATCGTCGACGGTACAATCGCAGCTTCCTTTAAACGTTTTAAGCACGCGCCCGCGGATATAGGGCGGCACCATAATCGTATGCAAAATCGACGGCGTTTCCCGTACCGTGCCGAGCGGGAGACCCGGCGCGATCGGAGAACCCTCGCCTATCGTTTTTCCGTCGGAAGTTTTTCCGGCATCGAAGTGCCACGTTTTTTTCGTATCGAGCGGTTCGGTACGCTGCCCCGGAAGCAAAAACGCAGTCCCGTCTTCGTACATCGATTCGAGCGGGCGCTGGATACCGTCGTAAATCGTGCCGACAAGTCCCGGCCCGAGCCTGAGCGACAGAGGGCGTCCGTAGCTTACGATCTTTTCACCGACGTGCATGCCGGTATCGTCTTCGTACACTTGAACGGTCGCTTTGCCTTTATTTTGTCTGATGATTTCGCCGATGAGCTTTTTTTCGCCGACATCGACGACATCGTATAATCCGCATTTGTCGAGCCCTTCCGCAAAAACGATGGGCCCTGAAATGCGCGTAATTTTCCCTTCAACTGTCATGAATCAAACCTCCCGCCGAACAGAGCTTTTGCGAGTTCCGCGCGGTGTTCCGTTTCAAGCTCGCCGACGATTTGCGAAAGCGTCAGACGGCAGCGGATCATTGTATCTTCCGTTTCGAGGATGATACCCTCTTTAAATGTCAAGCCGTCGATCCCTTCATCGCCGCTTTTTTCGTATGCGACCGGCGTACAGGATGCAAGCGGCACACCTTCTTTTTTCAAAGCCGCTTCCGCGTTTGCCGCATCGAAGCCGAACACAAAAGCGTTCACTTTTTGAAAAGCGACAACGCTCTTATACGCGTTCCATCGGCGTACGGCGAGCGCAATGCGCTTTTCTTCCCCCAGCGCGTCGAGGTACGAATCGATCGCTTTTACAATCGCACTTTCGATAAACGAAACGAGAAAACGCTCTTTTTCAAGAGGGACGACGGCGTCTCTGTCCGCCCGATAGTTTTCCGTCTTTTTTTGATATTCTGCGGTTTTTTCTTCCGTAAATTTTTCGATGCGGTGCGCGACATCAGCGACGAGCGCTTTTCCGTCGCTGTCGGCTTTTGCCAAAATGCGTTCCGCTTTTTTCCGTGCGTCCGTTTCGATTTCTTTGTCGAGAACTTCGGTCGAGCGTAATTCTTCCATAACAACAGTCCTTTAAATTTTTACGCCGATTGCTTCCCCGATCGCTTCGGTAAGCGTTTTGCGCCCGCTCAAATGGCCTTCGAGCCCGGGTATCTCTACGATAAGCGGATAGTCGGCCGTCTTTTGCCATTCGAGCTCTTCGTCTTGAATATACGAGGCGGCGCTTTCCGTGAGAATGAGGACGCGGGGAATTTTTTCAACGGGAACGGATACGGGACCGCCCCTGCCGGTAACGCGGTTAAACGATTCAAGCACTTCCTGCCGCGTTTCGGCTATTGCGCCGTCAACGCCGACAAGTCGGAATGCGAGAACCATTTCGCGTTCACCGATCACAAAATAGTTCAAATCGGTGTATCCTCGATCAGTTGATGATAAGGAATCCGATCAAAAAGCCCCAGAGGCAAATACCTTCGGCAAGACCGACGAAAGGAAGCGCTTTTCCCGAAAGGTTCGCGTTTTCGCTCATCGCGCCCATAGCCGCCGCTCCGATTTTGCCGACGGCCATACCTCCGCCGATGCACGCAATGCCGACCGCAAGAGCCGCAGCGATGTAGCGGATACCGCCGCTCACGGAAGCTTTCGATTCCACGGCAGGTGCGCTCTGCGTTTCATTTGAAGACTGCGCAAAAAGCGCTCCGACCGAAAAAATTGCCGAAAGAACGGCAACCGCGATAAGTTTTTTATACATAGAAACTCCCGTTTTCGGACATCATCAGCATCCGAAAAAGTTTTTATCATGCGCGTGCTTCGAAGCGAGGAGCCGTACTCCGACGTTCCGGCAAGCGCACGCTCTATATTCGAGTCTGCAACGCAAACTCACCGGGCAGCCTATTGCACGGCGCCCTGTTTATACGTAAAGCAAAACGGCGAAAACTCGACACCCGTTTCATTGAAAAACTTCGAAAAGAATTCGTAGTATTGCAGACGCACGACTTGGATCGCGACGATCATGCCTTCAAGCACGATGACGAGCGCGTTTCCGAACACCGTGACGATGATACCGCCCGGAGAGCCGATCATGTCGGCGAGCATCGAAATGACGAACGCGAGCACCGCGTGTGCAAGCGCAAAGGCCCCGACGCGCAAAAAGCTCACCGAATTCGAAAGATAGGTCGAAATCACTTCGATGAGTTCCACGACTCCCGAAATGACGAGCGCACCGATACCGTTTTCGGCGATGGGACGCTCTCCGTCGACGAGACGCTCAAAGGGTTCTCCGAATGCGGCAAAGAACATGAGCACACCGATCACGATAAAGTCGAAACGCGACGCCGTTTGATGGAAAAACAAAACGCGTACGACAAGCGCGACGATGTACCAAAAAAAGCACGCGCCGGCAAGTCCCGTCTTTCCGAAAAGCGCGCGGCCCGGTTTTTTCACGATGAATTTATTCGTGATATTGATTATTAAACCGATCGTATTGATGAGAAAGCCGACGGCGATCGCGACGCCGAACATCGCAAACATCGCCGACGTATCGGTTCCCGACGGCATGAGCTTTATGATGGGCGCGTGCGGCTTTCCGAAAAATCCCGTCACCCAATGCGCAAAGGGTTCGAGCAGGGTTTCATTCGTAAAAAACTCACCCGTCAAAAGTCCCATGATCATACTGCTCGCTCCGACCGCGATAAAAACCGGAGCCGATCTGTTGTACGAGCCGATGCGCAAAATCCGTTTTTCGAGCAAAATGCCGAGCAAAAATATGACAAGCCCCTGTCCGAAATCTCCGAACATGATGCCGAACAAAAGCGTAAAAAAGAGCGCAACGAAGGGCGTCGGATCGATCGTGCCGTAAACGGGAGCGCCGTAGCTGAAAAGCATGCGCTCGAAACCTTTGACGAATTTCCGATGATGCACTTCGACCGGCACCTGCTCTTTTCCGTTTATGACCGACGGCACTTCGGACGGCAGATATTCGCGGATCGCGATCCGTCCCTCAGTGAGCTCGTCGAGTTCTTTCATCATCGCTTTACTGTCGCGGGATGAAACCCAGCCGGTCAAACGGTACACGAGCTCCGTCGACTGCAGCTTCGATTCGACGTCCCGAATCTGCATACCGATCGAAAACGAGCCGAGGAGCGCGAGTAGTTTTTCGCGGTGCGTTTCGGCAAAATTGCTGCGCTCTTTTTCCATTTCGGCAACTTTTTGCGCGGCGACGCTTTTTTCGTTTTTGAGACCGGAAAGCACATCGTCGGGGATCCCTTTAAAATCCTGGGGGATTTCCATATTGACGAAATTGAATTTTTTCAATTCCGTGTCGAGGGCAAAGCGCCCCTTTTTCGAAGACGCCGCGAGGATGCGCGAATTATCGTTGCCGAGCGGAATGACGACAGCCCGCTCCCCGACCGCATCTTTGAGCGCTTCAAACAGCGTCGGATCGATTTTGCCGATTCTCAGCGAAAGAAACGAAAGATGTTCGAGCTCCGAATACGACGCTTTCAAATTCGAAAACGCGAGCGCTTCTTTATATGCGTCGTCGACACGCTTGGCTTCTTCGATACTTCCGGTAACGCGATGTTTCAAATCGTCGACCGCGGCAAGCAGTTTTGCAGCATCGTCCCTGTCCGCATCGGAAGGTGCGCTGCACGATCGCCCGTCGTCCGTTCTGTCGGGAACGGCGAGAAAGATCCGAGCGCGCTGGAGATTGTCGAAAAATTCTTTGTCTGCATTTTTAAAAGCGTCGGAAGGGGCAATATCTCCTTCGCTCAGTTTTGTCTGAAACTGAAAGTTACCCTTTTTGCCGAGATATTCGATTACCTTTGAAATATCCTGCCGGAGCGTCATAAGCTCTATGAGCCGCATTTCAGTCGTTCGTGCCATATTTTACCTTCCAGCCTTTTGCTGCAATATTTTATGATCGGGCTTTCGCCGCCACTCCCGCAATCTTCATCGCTTCTTCCGCGCCTACATTGAGACGGATACTTTCCGCCGCCGTCCGTATGATATCGCATTCGTGCTGCTTTATCTTAAACCACGAAATAAGCACGACATCGGTCAACGGATATCGGTGGAAAAGACGCTCGGCGCGGCGGTTTATGTCGGCTTTGCACGCGTCTTCCATCCAGCGCGGATCGAGCTTCCACACGGCCCCCTCTTCGTGAGGATTGAGCAGCGGCGCATACTGCCAGTCCTTCCAATCGGCGTAAGCGTCGACCGCTTTGTCGAGAATCGCGATCGCAGGGCCTGCAATCGGATCGGACGATTCGCGTCCGTCGTTCGCATACGCAAGGTGCGTCAATATCTCGTCCTTTTTCATGTCGTAGTACACTTTCAAACGGAGCGCCCACACGATGTTTTGCATAACATAGTAATGCGTAAAAAAATCGACGACGGGCTTTTTAATTTCTCCGCGCACTTCGTTTACGCACTGCCACATGAGCTTGACGTATTGACTGTCGAGCTTTGCATTGACGATGTGCTGCTCGTGGATATCGGGCACAGAATCGTACCATGCAAACGGAGTTCCCTTCGTGATCGAAGCGATATCCGGCCACGCTTTATAATCGAGCACACCGTATGAGCCGAGCGCAGAGAGGTGCGGTATCTTTTCTTCTTTTAAGCACAGAGCCGCGCTTATCGTCTTTAAATTTTCGACGACGTAAAAGTACAGAAGTTCGGTCAGAATTGCATTCGGCTTATCGTACATTTCGACAAGCGAAATATACTGCGCCAAAAAGCGGTCTTCCGCTTCTTCTTCCAATTTTTCGACAAGCATCGCCTGCGGGATGAGCGGCACTTCCGTGCCGAATACGAGCGTCCACAATTCGGGAAGCGTCTTTACGGCGAACAGAGCCGAAGAACGTTCTCCGACAAAAGCTTTTCGGAGCATTCCCGCAGCCTTAGCGTTTACATAAGAAGCAGCACCGGAGTATTCCATACGCGCGCCGTCCGTCAGTTTGCCGCAAGCAGCGTATCGAGCAGCTTGTAAAAAGCTCCGGTATCCTGTGTCGTATTTTGAATTTCGGATCGATATGCGGCGATCGTCTCCGTGTGTTTTTCATCAATGGCTTTAGTCTGCGCTTTATAATCGCTTTCGAATTTTGCCAAGATCTCGTCGTGTTGTTTTTTATAATCGTTTTCCGCTTCGGCACGGTATGCGGCAATGCGCTTATCGGCTTCGGCCTGCGCATCGGACGTCAAAAGCGATGCGCGTTTTTCCACGTCGAGCAGATGATTGATAACATTGATTTCGCTTTCGGACATAGACTACCCCTGTAACGACATTTCAAAATTACATACGGCGTCGAATATTTCCTGCGGCGTCTTTTTTTCCATAATTGTTTTTAAAAAATCGGGTGCCTGCAAAAGGTTTGCTGCATCCTTCATGGTTTGAAGATGCGATTCCGTATCGCCTTCGGCAAAGAGCATCATGATGATAAAATTGACGGGGCTGCCGTCGAGGGAATCGTATTCGACTCCGTTACGGCTCAAGCCGAGAGCCAAAGCGGTACCGCGCATCGAAGCGCACTGTGCGTGAGGAACGGCGATACCGGGGATAATGCCGGTAGTCTGCAGCGCTTCCCTCTGCATGAGCGCGTTCAGCGCATCCTGTCGATCTAGGGACGGCTGCGACGCGACGATCATTTCGAGCATCTCTTCAAATACTTCGTCTTTTTCCGCGCTTTCCAAATCTGCGTTGATATTCGCGGGAGTGAGTAAATGACTTAACATCGCTTATCGCCTCCCTGCTCACTGCTGCGGTTCGACCGCCGCACTTCCGGCATTGTCCGCCGTACTTTGAGAATCGGATGACTTCCACCAATCGTTAGACTGCGTTTCGGCAGGAGCCGCGCCCGGCTGTACGGTTTCGGAAGGAGCGAGATTTTGTTCGAGACGCGGCCGCTTGTTCAGCAGCGCGAGTGCCAACGCGAACACGAAAAAGAGCACGACGAGCACGAAAGTCGTCTTCGTCAGGATATTTGCAGAATGAGAACCGAATGCCGTCGTTCCGCGACCGCCCAAAAGGCCGCCCATGCCGCTCGAACCGTCATCCTGCACAAGAATAATAAGGATAAGCAACGCGCACGCAATGATAAATGCAACGAGCAGAATTATACGAATAGCACCCATTTTATATACTCCCGTAAACAAATCCCCGCAGAAAAGCGGAGAGAACAATATCGATAGTTCCGATATATTAACCTAATTGTGTACTTTGGTCAATCGGCGCTTGGGGTATCTCGGCAACCGAAAAAAGGAATTTACTCCGGAATAAAAATTCCCGGTTTCATATCTTGCCAATAACAAAAATATTTATCCTCATCACTTTCTTTTATAATTTTCAAACTTTTTAGCCCTTCCCTTTTATTATCAAAAGAGTCCTTTACGATGAATATATAATCCATTATAAAATCAGTGTCATTTATATGTAATTTATAGCTTGTATGAAATTCAGAAGAATTTAATTTTCCTTCAATTATTGTATCTACTCCCATAGCTAGTTTTTCATATCCCAAAATATTTCCCGAACAAAACGTATATAATTTCAAAATATCATTTTTTAAGGTTTCCTGAGAAGAAATCACTTCATCTGAAAATAAAGCATACAAACTATCAACATTTTTTTCTTCTATGCATTGTATTATTTTATTTGCTGCATCTAAATTCTTTTGTTCTCGTATTGCAAACCCCATCCGTTGCTTCTCTTGACAATTTGAAAAACCAAATATATACAAAATTATAAAAACGACAATATTTTTTTTGTTCATCATTATGTACCTTTTTCTCTCCGCCGATGTATTATATCATAAAACCAACTCCGTAACTTAAACGAAATAAAGCATAATACCCCCTTAAAATGCATCCAGAGGCACGAAACGCTTATACGGTTTTCCGTCGCTTATCTTTGCTTCTCGAATAAATATTTTATCTTGAGTGCCGATTGAATCCATAAAAAATTTATACCTCGTGTAGGTATCACCTCCGTATCGGTAATCGTAGAATTCCATATATCTGCTGTATGTTCCGTTCTTATTGGTATAAAATACAAATCCTGCGGTTCCCGCTTGCGGTTTTACTGTCCTGTTATTCGGATACATTTTGTAGATATCGGAAATTTTATAATTATTCGGATCCCATAGTATTCCGTTCTGAGCTTTCGGATCAAAACCGTTTTCAAGCGCAGCTTTCCCCGCATAAAAGCCGCACGTCGTATTTGCATCATAAAAAATAAGATTATAGAGCCGAGATGCCAACAATATATTAATAATCCATAAAATAAAACCGACCAGACAAAGTAAATTATTATCATATATTCCGCCGAGACACATAATTGTCAAAGTTGGTATAGTTACAAAAAAATGCCCCCATTTTTCCCGTATCCTCATATTCAATACCGTCCTCTCGGATCGTAATTTTTGTTACATTCATATACAATATAAAGCCGGTATAATATTCATTTCAATATAATGCAACGGCACTTTCATATCATTTTAATCCTCTTATTGTCCATACAATACAATTCCCAAAGTCAATAATACAATCATACCAAACAGCCCATACCATTGAATCGTAAAAAGAATCGATCTTTTATCAACAGGCTTTCTAAAACGGCGATATTTCACGCATATCGATAGTAACAAAATATCGATCCCCGCCATTTTCACCCGATCGGATATACAAGTGCATTGCAAAAAGAATACAATAAAAATAATAAAAACGAGGATAAGCATCCATTGAGTTATCGTTTTTAATTTATTTTTCACTCGACTTTTCCTTCAAATGATTTTAATTTCATTGGGGACATCATTGAATATCGTCTTATTATAATGGCGGGCGCTCTCTTTTTCCATTTTCCCGCTACGTTGACAGTATCCGCATATTTCTTTATACTTGAAAAATATGCGGACGATTAGCTCAGCTGGTTAGAGTACCTGGTTTACACCCAGGGTGTCGGGGGTCCGAATCCCTCATCGTCCAAACACCGACCGTTCGGGACTGTCCGACGCCTGCAATTTTCGGACAGTTTTTTTTGATTTTATCTGGCAAGCTTCAGCACTTCGATACATTCTTTTGCATCAAGCCCCGTATAGTGTCCGACTTTTACCGTATCACCCTTTGTTGCACGGAGAGCCATCTCTTCAAAGTGCGTATCGCCTATACCGAATTCGCTCAATCTTGTTCTGAGTTTCATCGATTTGAAAAACGCTTCAAATTCATCGGCTAATACATACGCCGCTTCGGTCGAATCGTAATCGTGCGGATCGATTCCGAATACTCTCCGCGCAAGCTGTGCGGGTTTTTCGGGCTTTTTTTCAGCCATATAGCGTATATACGCCGTCAATACGAGGGCCATGCCTTCGCCGTGCGTAATATCGTACTGCGCGCTCAGCTCGTGTTCGATTCTATGCGACGCCCAATCCGACAGACGTCCGAGTTCGAGAAAACCGTTGTGAGCAACGCTTGCAAGCAGCTGCACTTCGCTCCGTGCATGTATATCGTGCGGATTTTTTACGAGCCGGCGCGCATTCAGCATCAAGGCTTTTAAAGCGCCTTCTATCATATAATCGGTCGCATCGACATGTTCGACGGAAGTAAAATACCGTTCGACGAGGTGCGAAAGGATATCCGCACAGCCTGCGGCGGTTTGAAAGGGAGGAAGATCGAGGGTGTATTCGGGATTCATAAAAGCGAATTTAGGTATAAGTATGTCGCTTTCGACACCGAGCTTCAACAAACCGTTCGACAAAATAGCGGCATTCGACGTTTCCGAACCGCTTGCGGGAATAGTCGTAATAACGCCGATAGGCAGCGCTCTTTCGGGATTCGCTTTTCCTGAAAAAAAATCCCAGCAGTCGCCGTCATACGGAATACCGAGGGCGATCGCTTTTGCCGTATCGATTGCACTGCCCCCGCCTACCGCGAGTATAAAATCGATCGAATGCTTTTTTCCGAAGTCGGAAAACTCCCTCGCAAGCTCTATTTTCGGATTCGGCACGACACGCGGACATTCGAAAAGCTCGGCTCCGATTTTCCGGCACGCGTTTTCAACGATATCGTATATACCGAGCGCTTTCGGCAATCTTCCTCCCGAAACGAGCAACACGGATGTCACTCGATACTCCTGCAAAAGAGAGAGCATTTTAGCTTCGTCCGTTTCGCCGAAAATCATTCTTGCAGGATTTTTCCAATCAAAACCGATCATATTCGCCTCCCGAAAACAAAGTTATCCTGTCGTACGGCAATAATGCACGTCGATATTATGCGACTGTAAAATCTGTTCCCATTCGTTCGGAAGCCTCACGTCGGCGACGACCGCATTCAAACTCGAGAGGTCGGCAATGATATAGTCCGCACTGTCCGAGAATTTCGTATGATCGGCCAAAAGATAATGCAGGCGCGATTGCTTGATGAACATCTTGCGTACTTGGCATTCGTTGGAACTGTTGTCGACAAGACCGTGCTGCGCATCGACAGCGGAACTGCTGATAAAGCATTTGTCGGCAAGATAGTGCGATGCGGAATTGGTCGCTTCGTAACCGACGAACGAACACGCCCGCTTCCGATAATTGCCGCCGATACCGATAAGCTTGGTTTCCAAACTGGGATATTCGTTATAAGCGCTGAAGATAAGCAGTGAATTTGTTATGATCGTTACGGGCATATCGGCGTCGAAAAGCTTTTTTGCAAAGGTAACGCAGGTTGTGCTGCTGTCGAGCATTATCGTATCGTTTTCGTTTATAAAATGAGAAAACGCATATTCGGCGATATCCTGCTTTTCTTTTAAAAGCAAAGTTTGCCGAATACGGACGGGCATCCCTCTGTCGTCGAGCGTCGAAAGATAAGCGCCGCCGTGTGTCCGCTTTATTTTCCCGCTTGTTTCCAAGTCTTTCAGATCCCGCCGTATCGTTTCTTCGCTGCAATCCAGCTTTTTGCTCATTTCCGAAACGAGGATCGAACCGAATTGCAGAATTTCGCTTTTTATTATTTCTTTTCGCTCAAAAGCCAGCATACCTATATAATACCACACATAACCATACAAATCAATAAAAATCAAAAAAAAATAAAATATTTTTGTTGCTATTTTGAAATTTAGGATATAAAATATACATAAAAAGTGGTCATTTATAATACAATTACCACAAAAAACAACATTCAGCCGTACGGAAAATCGGTTAAATGAAAGGAGGTTTCTTTATGGACAATTCGGAAAAAAAAGGCAGCTTTATCGGTTTGTTGCCGCTCGTAATCTTCCTCGTGATTTATTTTATCATGGGGATTGCAACGGGAAGTTTCGATAATTTCCCTCTTATGATCGGTATTTTTATCGCGAGCGCCATAGCTTTGTACTTAAAGAGCCCCGCAGCAAAGCCTATGTCTTTTGCAGACAGAGTGCTTCTCTTTTGTAAAGGCGGCGGCGAAAGCACTTTGATTTTGATGGTCGTCATCTATATGCTCGCGGGCGCCTTTTACGGAGTGGCCGGAGCGATGCACGCGACCGATACCGTAACGAATATCGGTATCTCCATCCTGCCTCCGCGGATGATTTTACCGGGTCTTTTCGTTATCGGCTGTATTTTAAGTTTTGCGATGGGTACTTCCATGGGAACGGTCGCCGCTCTGATGCCGATCGGTGTCGACATCGCCCAAAAGACGGGTGTTTCGGTTCCTCTCGTGTGCGGTATCGTCGTCGGAGGAGCCATGTTCGGTGACAACCTCTCGTTCATCTCCGATACGACGATAGCGGCGACGATCACGCAGGAAGTTCCGATGCGTGCCAAATTCAAAGCGAACGCCATCATGGTTTTGCCTGCGGTCGTCATCACGATCATCGCTTTGGCGCTCTATCCGATCGATGCGGCAAATATCGCCGTTCCGGGAAAAATCGATTTTATCAATCTCATCCCCTACGTTTTGATCATTGCACTGTCGCTTGCGGGAATGCACGTCGCTCCTGCTATGACCATCTCCGTTCTTTCCGGCGTTATCATCGGTATCTTCCATAAAGATTTTACATTCGTCAAATCTTTCGGCATCGTTCATACGGGTATGACATGGATGCAGGATATGGCCGTCATCGCGATCTTCGTCGGCGGTCTCGTCGAAATCATGAAATATTTGGGCGGAATCGATTGGCTGCTCGACAAATTCTCAAAGAGTATGAAATCGAAAAAAGGCGCGGAGTTGAGCATCGCCGCGCTCGTAACGCTTGTCGACGTATCGACGACGAACAATACCATTTCCATTATCGCGTGCGGACCGATCGCAAAAGACATATCGAAAAAATTCGGCATACATCCGGAGCGGACGGCGAGTATTCTCGACATCTTCTCCTCGGCAGGCAACGGTATTACCCCGTATGCGGGACAGCTTCTTACCGCCGGCGCGATCGCCGGTATCTCTCCCGTTTCAATAATACCCTTTGCGTGGTATCCTATACTGATGTTCGTCTTCGGCGTCATTTTTATCATGCTCGGAATCGGAGAGCCGAAATCAAAAAAGGCATAAAAAATCATTAAGCGATTGAACGCCGATTAAAAGCGCTTCCGTTTTGATCGGCGTTTTCAAAGCCGCCCGCGTACGGACGGCAAACGAAACGCGTACGCATACGAGGTTCGAATGGCGGAAAAATATGCAAAGCACTTTTTGCTGAATACGGAAACGGCAATCGAATATGCGCGGGATAAACTCGGCTATTTTGATTCAAACGAAGAACTCGGCTGCTCTGAAATCGGCGACGGAAATATAAATTACGTGTTCAAAGTCTTCGGTAAAACGAGCGGCAAATCTCTCGTTATAAAACAGGCGGACACCCTGCTCCGCTCTTCCGGCCGTCCGCTCGACATGCACCGCAACAAAATCGAAGCGGAGATTTTGAAAATCGAAAAATCGCTCGCACCGGACTTCGTGCCCGAAATCTATCACTACGACGAAGCGATGTATGCACTGTCCATGGAAGATATTTCCGCGTATAAAAATTTGCGCAAAGAGCTGGCCGCGGGGAAAATCTTTCCGGCATTGAGCGATGAGCTTTCGACCTTTCTTGCAGACACGCTGCTTCCGACGACGGATTTGGTTATCGGAAGAGCTGAAAAAAAAGAGCGCGTAAAGCTTTTTACGAATCCCGAACTCTGCGATATTTCCGAAGATTTGGTGTTTACCGAACCCTACTGGGATTATAAAAAGAGGAACGTCATCATACCGGAAAACGCAAGCTTTGTCGAAAAAGTGCTGTACGAGGACAAAGCGTTGCACGCATGCGTCGCGCGCCTCCGGGACGATTTTATGAATCACGCGCAGGCGCTCGTTCACGGAGATCTGCATTCCGGTTCCATCTTCGTAAACGAAGACGGCATAAAAGTCATCGATCCGGAATTCGCGTTTTACGGTCCCATGGGCTACGATGTCGGAAACGTTATCGGAAATCTCTTTTTTGCGTATGCGAACGCGTATTGGACGAAGCCTGAAAATGCGGAATTTTTATCGTGGCTTCAAAAGACGATTGCGGACGTTTTCGATTCGTTCAAACCGAAGTTTGAAAAAAAATACGATGAGCTTGTCGAATTTCCTCTGTATAAAAACGAGCGCTTTAAAAAAGCGTATACGGAAGGCGTGCTTGCCGATTCGGCGGGCTATGCGGGAACGGAAATCATCAGGCGAGTCGTCGGGGATGCGAAAGTGTCGGAAGTGACTTCCGTGACGGATACCGCGCTGAAAGTACCGCTTGAAAGGAGCCTCATCCTGCTCGGAAAAACCTTTATAAAGCGGCCTTGCGACATGAAATCGGGATGCGATCTCGTGCAGACGGCAAACGATATTTTCGGCTGCGCGAAACGAGGTGAACTATGAAGCGGTGTGATTTCGACTTGCCCTTTTTGCTGCGCTACGAAAACGTTGCGTGGTACGAAAACGGAAAAGTGCGCATATTGGACAGACGCATCTATCCTACGGAAATAAAATTCGTCGAATGCGCTTCGTATCGGGAAGTCGCACAGGCGATCGCCGATATGGTTACCCAAAGCGCCGGTCCCTATACGGCGGCCGGTATGGGTATGGCGCTTGCGGCTTACGAAGTAAAAGACAAAAGCGCCGCTTCTCAGCTCGCATTTTTACGCCAAGCGGCGCATGACATATCGCATGCAAGACCGACGACGGCAAACAGAATGAGCATCGTCACGGAAGGCTGTCTCAAAGCGGCCGAAGATGCGCTTGCGGCCGGAAAAAACGTCTGCGATGCGATTTTCGAACGGACAATCGATTCGCTTGAGCGCCGCTACGGCACTATGGAAAAAGTCGGCGAATACCTCGCATCCCTTTTCCCGAAAGGCGGAACGGTGCTTACGCAGTGTTTCGGCGAAACGATCGTCGGTATGATGCTGCGTGCGGCAAAAAAAAGCGGCAATGAGTTGAAACTCTACTGCGCGGAAACGCGGCCCTATCTGCAGGGTGCACGCCTTACGTCGAGCTGCTGCTATGAAATGGGTTTCGATACGACTGTCATCACGGACAATATGGTCGCCTATGCGATGCAAAAAAAAGGGATCGACGTCTTTACATCGGCGGCAGACACTATCGCCCGCGACGGCTGTATCGCAAATAAAATCGGCACCTTTCAAATCGCGATTTTGGCAAAGCACTTCGGCATTCCGTATTTTGTGACGGGCATACCGGACGCGGATAAAATGACGATGCGCGATATCGTCATCGAAGAGAGAGATCCGTCCCTCGTGCTGAGTTCGGGCGGAAGGGCGAATACGCTTCCCGGCGTCAAGGGGATCTACCCTTCGTTCGACATCACGCCTCCGCATTTGATAAGCGGCGTCGTCACCGATAAAGGCGTCTTTACGCCCTACACGCTGAACGACTATTTCGACACGAAAACGGATGAGTATTATTGATTGGTAAAAATGCGCGCCGCAATCGGCGGAAGCAGGGAGATTTATATGAAAATTCTAATACGGGTACCGTTTGCACAAAAAAAAATCGATGAACTGCGGGCGTATTTCGATGAAATCGTTCTCGACCCATGGACAAAAACAGGTGAACGATTTTATGAAGATAAAATGCTGGAAACGCTTTTATCCGTAAAACCGGATGCGCTTATAACCGAGCTCGACAGGATTACCGAAAAAGTACTCACCGGTTACGGCGGTCTTGCGTTTATCGGCGACTGCCGCGCATCTCCTGCAAATGTGGATATCGAAGCTTGTACGCGTCATAAAATACCCGTTATCTGTACACCCGCCCGAAACGCACAAGCGGTCGCCGAAATGCTTGTCGGTTTGCTGATTACGTATTTTCGAAATATCATTCCGTCGGTTCAATGGATAAAAGACGGAAAATGGACGGCCGGCACGACTCCGTATTATCTGTGGATGGGAAACGAATTATGCGGAAAAAAAATAGGATTTGTCGGTTTCGGTGCCGTCGGTAAAAGCGCCGCAAAAATTCTAGAAGCTTTCGGATGCGATATTTCCTTTTACGATCCGTATGTCGATGCAGCCGAACAAAATTATACAAAATGCGATTTGGATGCGATATTTGAAAATTCGGATATCGTATCGATTCATTTGCCTGTTCTCGACAGCACTAAAGGTATGATAGACGCGCGATTGTTTTCCAAAATGAAATCGAGTGCCGTCTTTGTCAATACGGCGCGGAGTGCGGTAGTCGATGAAAAAGCGCTGAAACGGGTTTTACGTGAAAAGAAAATACGGGGTGCGATACTCGACGTACTCGCACAAGAACCGCCCGGAGACGAAGTTCCCGACTTTGCGACATTCGATAACGTTTTGCTCACCCCGCATATCTGCGGAGCGACCTATGAGGTATCCGATCATCAGGCGGATATCATAACCGAAAGAATTATCAAATGGTTTCGAAAGGAAGATTTGGACAGAATCGTGTTCAATAAAAGCGTTTTGCAAAAAGAGGCTTAGCCCATGCCGGAAAAAAATTATGTAATCGTCGATATCGGTACGGGTAATTCCCGAGTCGCCCTCGCCTCGCAAGACGGAACAATTTATGATTTAATTTCATTTGAAAACAAATATTATAAAGATCTCCTGTATGACGATGCGCGATATTTTAATCCCGCAGAATGGAAAGCGCATATACTCGACGCATGTAAAACGCTTTTAAAAAAACACGATACTTTGACCGTAGCGGCCGTATCGTCGTCCGGTGCGAGAGAGAGCATCGTATGTTACGATGAAAACGCAAACGCTTTTTTGGGCTTGCCGAATATCGACAATCGCGGCCGCAAATGGATGGACGAAATAACCGATAAAGCGTATATTTATAAAAAAACGGGAAGATGGGTAACGGAAGATTTCCCTGCGGCAAAGATCATGGGCGTCAAAAAGATGCACGAAGATGTATTTGCCCGAATAAAAAAAATAACAAGCGTTTCCGAGTGGATAGCCGAAATTTTTACGGAAAAAATCGTCATCGAACCGTCGCAGGCATGTGAAACGCAGCTGTATGATTTGGATGAAAAGCGGTGGTCGGAAAAGCTTTGCGAGCTTTATAAAATTCCGAAATCGATTTTGCCGGAAATCCGTTTTGCGGGAACAAGTCTCGGTACCGTTTCCGAAAAGGTACAAAGGGAATTGGGGATTGCTTCCGACGCCGAATTCATAATCGGAGGAGCGGATACCCAAATCGCGGCAAAAGCGGCGGGTATTTGCGCCGACGATGTCTGCATCGTATCGGGAACGACGTCGCCGATTATACGGATGACGGCGGAAAAATATCACGATGAAAAAGAGCGCTGCTGGACAAATGCAAATCTCGGCGGTAAAACGTACATAGTCGAGACGAATCCCGGCGTTACCGGCAATAATTATCAGCGTTTTAAAAATATGATGTTTCCCGAACTTTCTTATGAAAAGCTGGATGAACTGATGTCGGAAAAAAAACAATTTTTATGTACGGCTTCATTTTCATCGCTGGCTTTTTCGCAAAAAAGATCGCTGAAAAAAGGAGGTTTCGTATCGCGGGCACCTTTCGATGCGCATTTGGATAAAATCGATTTATGTTATGCGGTACTTGCCGATATCGCCTGTTCGATCTGCGAACAATACCGAAACCTCTGTGAAATAATTCCGCATAAAAAGGACTATATACTCGGCTGCGGAGGCGGTTTCCGTTCCGAACTTTTGCGACGAATGATTTCGGGATTGACGGGACAAAAATTGATTTTCAACAAAGGCTTTGAACAGGCGGCAGTACTCGGATGCGTTGCATTGTGTAATGAATATTTCGGCGTGGAAAATACACACGATAAAAACGGCGGTTCGGTTTTCGATCCGGCGGATTTCAATACCGACATGATACGGCGATATTACGAAGCGTGGAAAATAAACAGAGATCAACTCAATCCGTCGGATTGAGCCAATTAAATATATTTTTTGGAGGCAGGACAGATATGTATGACAAAGAGCGTGAAGCCATCGTCGACTTCGGTAAGCGTTTGATTACGGAACATCTCACATCGGGAACGAGCGGGAACATAAGTATTTTCGATCCGGAAAAAAAACTCATGATCATCAGTCCGTCGGGTATTCCGTATTTCGATACGAAAGAAAGCGATATCGTCGTAGTCGGCTTGGACGGAAAAACAGTCGAAGGGGACAGAAAGCCGTCGAGCGAATGGGCCTTGCATGCGGCGATGTACGAGGCAAAACCCGAAGCAAGGGCGGTCGTACACACGCATTCGATGTACTGCACCGTGCTTGCATGTCTTCATGAGCCCATCCTCGCGGTACACTATGTCGTCGCGGATGCGGGAGCTCCGGAAGTTCCTTGCGCTCCGTACCGAACTTTCGGCACGATCGAATTGGCAAAAGCGGCAAAAGAATCGATCGGTGAAAGCGATGCGGTGCTTTTGGCAAATCACGGTATGCTCGCCGTCGGAAAAGATTTACTCTCGGCCTTCGGTTTGGCGCGAGGCATGGAATTCTGTGCCGAAGTGCAGTACCGAGCGATGTGCGCGGGAAAACCCTTCGTACTGCCGGACGACGAAATGGAACGGGTCATCGAAAAATTCAAAGGCTACGGACAGGTAAAAAACAGATAGCTTCAAGGCTCTGTCCGAAAACGAAAGCTTTCGAACGGAGCCGGATAAAAACAGACGCGGGAAACGCGAAGTACGGGCGCTTCAGTCTCAAACGCGCTTCCCGATCACTCCATAGGATTTTTTACATCGCTTCGAAATAAAAACAAATCCTGTATTTTCAGCGAATAAGAAGTATGCGCTTCGCTCTGCCGCTCGGCTTCGCTTACGAGAGGAACGCTGAACGCGTGGCTTACGCTTTCGTAACCTTCAGCTCCGACTTCAATCGTAAACGTAAAGTATTTGCTTTCACCGACTTTATCCGCTTTCATAGGCTTAACCCAAAACGAATACGATCCGTTTGTCACAGAGTATGTTTTGCACGGATTCGCCCATGTTTTATCGATCATCTCCGCGTTGCCCTCGCCGTATTTAAGCGTGATCGTACAATCGATAAGCGGCTCGAAAGACGCGCCGTCGAAAACGCTTCCCGAAAAAATCGGAAAATTGAACGAAACTTCGGGTACTTGAGAACGTGAGACCGGCACAAGTTCTTTGTGATACGGACGCTTGGTCGAATTGATTGCTCGTACGGCTTCTATGACAAGCGCATCGACATCGGCTTTTATCTGCGGCGTCGGAACAAGCTTCATCGTATGCACGACGCCCCTGCCCGAAACGACATAACGCGGAGGAATGCGGTTCAGCACATAACATACGACATCAAGTCTGCAATCTTTACAGTCGCATGTAAGCCATGCCGGCTTCGTTTCATTGAGACGTTCGTACATGAGATTTGCGCGCGCCGTTATCAATTCTTCCATTACGTTGTGAACTTTCATATTTCTCCCGCACTAAAAAAACATATTTTATTAATTTCCGCCCTTACGGGTATAAGATGCAAGCCCTCCGGCAAGCAGGATCAAGCGGCTGCGTTTGGCGAGCTCGTTCGTACCGATGATTTTTTTTCCGTTGACGGATATTTCGAACGGGCATCCCGTCTTCAGCGCTTCCGCGATGTTTCCGATTTCAAGCACATCGCCTTGCCTGATCGCTTCATAATCGGCGGGGTTTGTAAATTCCATCGGAATGATGCCGTAGTTTATCAGATTCGCTTTATGGATGCGTGCAAAGCTTTTTGTGATGACCGCGCGCACGCCGAGATACATCGGGCCGAGGGCTGCGTGTTCGCGTGAAGAACCCTGTCCGTAATTTTCGCCTGCGACGATAAAACAGCCTGCAAAACGCATTTGCTCCGCACGGTCGTAAAAAGTTTCATCGATACGCGAAAAAGTGAATTTGCTTATTTCGGGAATATTCGAACGAAACGGAAGCACTTTCGTTCCGGCAGGCATGATATCGTCGGTCGAAATATTGTCGCCCGCTTTCAGCAGTACCGGCAATTTGAGCGACGACGCACACGGCGGACAGGGCGGACATTTTTTGATATTCGGTCCGCGGATCACTTCGATCTTTTCCGCTTTTTCCGGCGGGAGCGGAGGGATGAGCATACCTTCGTCTTTCGCGGCTTTTTTAATAATTTTTGCATCGAGGCGCGCGTCGTTTCCGTCGAGGAGACTCACGCGTTTTGAGCGCACGTATGCGCGGTCGGTATACGAAAGCGTTTCGGCTTCGGTGAACACGCCCGTAACCGCGGATGCGGCTGCCGTTTCGGGGGAAACCAGATAGACCTTTGCATCGGCCGTTCCGCTTCTGCCTTTAAAATTGCGGTTGAACGTGCGAAGCGACACCCCTTCGCTGTTCGGTGCAAAGCCCATGCCGATGCACGGACCGCACGCGCTTTCAAGGATACGGAAGCCCGCTTCGATAAGCGTACCGAGTATGCCCGCTTTTTCCGCCATCATAAGCGTCGCCCTGCTTCCCGGCGCTATGCCCGCTTCAACTCCCGGCGCTATGTGTTTGCCTTTGACGATCGCAGCGACCGTTTCTAAATCGTCGAGCGAACTGTTAGTACACGAACCGATGACGACCTGCGTTACAGGTTTGCCCGAAAGATTTTTTACCGCAGTGACGGCATCCGGAGAATGCGGCTGAGCGGCGAGCGCCGACAGTTTTGTCAAATCGATTTGGATGATTTTATCGTATTCGGCGCCGATATCGGCTTCCTGCTTTGTCCAATCTTTTCCCCTCCCCATCGACGCGAGAAAGGTTTTTGTTTTGGCATCCGACGGAAAAACGGAACAGGTTGCGCCGAGTTCCGCTCCCATATTCGTAATCGTTGCGCGCTGCGGAACGGTAAGTGTTTCGACGCCCGAACCGAAATATTCGTAAACCGCGCCGACTCCTCCTTTTACCGTTTCACGCCTCAGCACTTCGAGGATGATGTCTTTTGCGCTGACGCCTTTTCGAAGGCATCCGGTAAGCTGTACACCGAAAACTTTCGGCATCGCCAAGTGAAAGGCGCCTCCGCCCATTGCGACGGCGACGTCGAGGCCGCCCGCTCCGATCGCGATCATGCCGATACCGCCGCCGGTCGGCGTGTGACTGTCGCTGCCGAGCAGCGTTTTCCCCGGCTTTCCGAAACGTTCGAGGTGTACTTGATGACAGATGCCGTTTCCCGGCCGCGAAAAATAAAGACCGTATTTTTCGGCAACGCTCTGCAGATAACGGTGATCGTCCATATTTTTAAAATCGGTTTGCAGCGTATTATGATCGACGTAAGAAACCGAGACTTCCGTTTTGACGCGGGGGACGCCGATCGTTTCGAATTGGAGATAGGTCATCGTTCCCGTCGCATCCTGCGTCAATGTTTGATCGATGCGGATCGCGATATCGTCTCCTCTCCGTATCGGCTCTCCCGGTACGAATCTCGTGTCGGGACATGCGTCGGGAATGATGTGCGCCTGCAATATTTTTTCCGTAAGCGTTAAGGACATAGCGTTACCTCGATATTTTTACACGGAATGCATTTTAACAGATTTCGTACTTCTTTTCAACGCGCGGGGATTTATGCTCACGAATTTATATTTCGAATTTGTGCTGCAACGAACGGATTTTTCCTATCGTCTTTACCGTTACGCATGCATAACGACGCCTCAGATACGGTGTGCCGCAGTGCCGTCATCACTTCTTAAAAACGATATATTTTTGTCCGAAAAAATTCATCACGGTAAAAACGATGCTCCCCAAAATCATCGCAGCGTTATCCTGTATCTTTTTCGTATAAGGGGAAAGAAGCAGACGGATTGCAGGACGCGCGATACCGTAGCTGACGGCATAACAAAAAGCAATACACAACACAAAGCGCAGCGCTTCTTTTACATTCAGATGTTTTGAACGGAATGTAAAATATTTATTCAAAAAAAAGCTGCAAACGCTGCCGACGATATAATTTGCAGCCGACGACAGCCAATAGCCTGCATGAAACACATTATACAACACGAACATCACTGCCCAACCGACGGCTGTGTTCACGATTCCGACGATGATAAATTTTATCGGCTGGGAAACTTTTTTATCGAGCATATTAAAACCCGTCGATAAACGCTTTTTTGTTTTCAAATTCGAACACACGATAAAAATCGTCCGAATAAACCTGTCTGCCGGTTTTGAATGCTTTGTGGCCAGGCGAATCGTTGTATTCTTTTTGAGTCACAAGGAAAAAGACGGGCTCGCTTGCTTTATAGTCATCGCGATAAAAACGATCGGAAGTCAGCCAAAAATAATAACGAAATGAGGACGGAATATAATCGACATTGTCGATAACATCGGTTTCTAGATTACTGATTTCAATCCTGCCATCCGTCATAAATGTAAAAATATTTGCATTCCAAAACGTCGCATAACCGAATGTATAGTTTTTATTAAGAAATTGACAGACGGCGATTTTATCCCTGTTTCCGTCATAGGTTAAAACATCGATATAGGTGATAAATGAAGCCGCGATAAGAGTTATAGAAACGGCAACACCGACGCAGTATTTTTTCCAAGATGAAAGAGTTTTATTTTCAAGAAACAGCGCAAAACATGGAATACAATAAACGAGTGACGGAACAAAATACCTTCCTGCAAATTCGGTATGGATTATTACAAAGAAATTTAAGATAATCATAACTATCGTTATGATTAAAAAAATTTGTTTATGCTCCGCCTCGTATTTTTTTACACATAAAACAAAACAGATGATAAAAAAAATCGAAGCGATATACAACATAACATTATTTATGCCGGCAGGCCCAAGCGCCAATACTTTATTGTGGTAACCGAATATTTCGAATACCGCACGATGCACATCCGAAAATGTTATATCTCCGAGTGTATTGAATCGTATATCATTCCATGTCGAAAACAAAAAGAGTCGGTGCAATATTAAAGAGTTCATGGCATAGCCGACTCCACCGAGTATGATATTCGCCGATGCGTAAAAAACGCGTTTGTTCCGAATAAAAAAACACGAAAAGTCGAAGCGCTCTTTTTGCACGACGATATGGTGTACGGCAAGGATAATGAGCGTTAAAGCGATTGGAAGTTGAAAATTCAAAATATAGCGAATACCCGATATACCCGAAATAAACGCAAGTGCAAAAAAAATTAGGCTAAATATTTTTCTTTTCTGTGCCGAAAGTTCTTTATATGCAAGCGATATAAAAAGCCCTATATATATGAAGCTTATCACAATATGGGGGATATAGTAATTTCCAAACTGCACAAGTTCCCACATCTGACCCGACCACGGTACAAAAACGAGCAACGCACAGAGCAGTTTAATCCACGCTGTTTTTACATCGAGCGTCTCAAGCAAAAACCACAGCGAGAGCGGCAGCGCAAAACACAGAATGATCACGGAAACGGCTTTTACCGTAATCCAATTCGATGTAAATGCAAAGAGGGGCGCCGCAACAAGCTGCGTATTTAAAAGGCGGAATTCCGTCGAATAATACCACGATCGAGGCCAAAACGTTTTATGTGTAAAGCATTCTTTGGCAAGCATGATTTCGGATGCCATATCGCTGTTCATGTATTGTATACAACGCGTAAAAGCACAGACTGACGTCAAAACCGCAGCTGCGATGAAAAACTGCAAAAGTAAAATTATTTTCGACTGTTTTGAGAATTTAACAAAAAAAAGGCCATCAAATAATATAGTAAAAAAAATCGGAAATGCAATGAGCGACATAAATATTTGATTAAGAGTTTTAGGATTCAACGTACGATGCAAAAGTTTCGTTTCGACAACAGTTTGGATAAATACGAAAAGCTGTGTCGAACAAATAATCATAACGACGCTCACAATAAAAGCCGCCGTCGATACGATCAAAAGCGTTACATCCGTTTTTTTGGAAAAAGAGTTCATTTCTATTTGCTCCTTTACATTTCCGTTTTGTTACCGTCAAGCACGGTTTCGATAATATAGCGCGGTCGTCGTTTCGTTTCCAAATAGATTTTTCCGATGTATTCTCCGAGCACACCGATCGACATTTGAATCAAACCGCCGATTCCCCAAATCGAAACGGCAAGCGACGACCAGCCGATGATCGTTTTGCCGGTAAAGTGCCGCACTAAAAAATAGATGAGCATTGCGATACTCGTCAAAAAGATAAAAAATCCGAGCGCACTGATTATGCGCATCGGTTTTACGGAAAGAGACGTAATGCCCTGCACCGCAAACGCGATCATCTTTTTAAGCGGATACTTACTGACACCGGCAACGCGCTCATTCCGTCCGTAATAAACCGAATCTTGACGGTAGCCGATAGAAGGAATGATTCCGCGAAGATAAAGGTTTACTTCCGTGTACTCCGATAAACCGTCCAATGCGCGGCGGCTCATCAAGCGGTAATCGGCATGATTGAAAATAATGTTTTTAGGATTGTCCGAAAAGAAGCGTAAAAACTTATAAAAACTTTCGGCGGTAAATCGTTTAAAAAACGTATCTCTTTTCCGCTCCGATCGTACGCCGTATACGATATCCGCTCCGGCAAGAAATTTTAAAATCATTTCATCGGCGGCGTTTATATCGTCCTGCAAATCCGCATCCATAGAAATAACCGCATCGGCTTTTTCTTTTGCGGTCATCAAACCCGCCAACAGCGCATTTTGATGTCCTCTGTTTGCAGCAAGCTTTACACCGCAAAAAGTCGGATCTTCAGCTGCGAGACTTTGGATAATATGCCACGTATTATCGGATGAACCGTCGTCAACGAAATACACTTTATAAAAGGAGATCAATTTAAATCGATCATCGGCTTTAAGCGCAGCAAGCTTCCGTTTTAACGCATCGGCGGTTTTAGGAAGAGCGGCTTCTTCATTATAACAAGGCAGTACAAACGCCAACGTAATTTTTTTCATATTATTTATTTTTAATTATATATACATATGCATGGATGTCAATGACATGTAAGCCGTTTTTTTTATACCGTATTTAGCGTGCGAAAATTTTGCCGCGAATTCCCCGATTGCACTATCGCTCCGACCTGTCCTTACAAAAAAAATCCCCGCTTCATCTTCGCCCCTGCACTTAAAAGCAAATCCGTGCTATACTCGCCGTCATGGAAAATTCCCCCGCGATGCGCAGCTTTGAAACGTGGCTCGATTCGTTTATCAATTTTGAAAAGCTTCCTCAAAAGAATATGTTTTGGCTCGACACGATGCGTTTTTTTTGCGAACGGCTCGGGCATCCCGAAAACTCATCTCCATGCTTTCACATCGCAGGCTCAAAGGGCAAAGGTTCGGTTTCAAAGATGATCGCATGCATTTTACAGGAAGCTGGTTTTTCCGTCGGACTCTATGCCTCGCCGCACGTAAGCGATTTCCGTGAACGCATCGCAGGTCCCGACGGCTTTTTCGACGATGCCGTCTATGAGGGTGCCGCAGCGGAACTGATGAATGCGGTACAATCGGCAGAAAGCGAAAAAAGAATTCCCCGCACCCTTACGTGGTTCGAACTTGTGACGCTCTACGCGTTTTTGTGCTTTCGCCGTGTGCGTACCGATTGGAACGTATTTGAAGTCGGCTTGGGCGGCAGGCTCGACGCGACAAACGTCGTCACGCCGAAACTCTGCTGCATCACGCCGATCGAACTCGAACACACCGACTATCTCGGCGACACGATTGAAAAAATCGCCGCTGAAAAAGCGGGTATCATAAAGCCCCTTACCTCTGTCGTCGTTTCTCATCAATCGAGCATATCGGTCAGCCGAGTATTTCAACAAGCCGCACAAAGCGCCGATGCGCGATACGCTTTTACAGATGATATAATACGATTTCGAGATATATCCTATACGGACGATTACCGCATGAACGTGTGTTTCGAAAGTCCGCTGCTTTCCCGCCCCGTACGGACGACGCTGCGCATGCTCGGCTCGGCACAGGCACAAAATGCGGCGCAAGCCGCCCTCGCGGTAAAAACGGCGATTCCCTCGCTCGACGAAACCCTTATCGAAAAGGGACTCTCAAAGGCAAGTCTCCCCGCACGCTTTGAAATCGTATCGTACGGCAATGCCGCCGTCGTCTTTGACGGAGCGCATACGGTTTCGAGTATGCAAAATACGCTTTCTGTCCTTACCGCACTCTTCCCTAAGCGAAACCGCCATCTGCTTTTTGCGCTCGCAGCCGATAAAAACGCCGAAGCGATCGCCCGTCTTTTTCACGGTACATTTCATTCGATTACGCTTACAAAACCGGGTCTTACAAAACACGGCGACCTGGAGCGCGCAGAGGCCGCATGTAAAAAGGAACGCCTTTCGTTTACCTGTGAAAGCGATTTTGAAAAAGCGGTGCACAATGCATTCGAAAAAGCCGAAGCCGCTTCCGCCGTCCTGCTCGTTTCAGGCTCTTTTTACCTCGCTGCAGATGTCAAGCGCATTATGCATTTTTGTTAATGTTCCGCGCGTCTTTGTAAAAACGCATGCGCACGCAAAACATCATTCATCTTTGTTTGGTATTCCCTGCCCTGCGATTTGTACCATTCGAGAACATCGGTATCGATCTGCAAATGAATTTCCGTTTTTTTCGCTTCGCGCCATTCGGGATGAACTTCATACCATGGACGAAATTTTGCGAGTTCCTCTTTAGTCTGCTTCGGGCAATCAGGATCGTCTTCTGCAGTACCGGCACGAACCTGCGCTGCTGCGCGGCGGATAACATTCTTTTCTTCTTCGGTAAGCGGATTTTTTTTCACTTCATCGAGCGTCATAGTTATTAAAGTATTCATCGATTTCCTCCTTTTCCGCAAGGCGCGCAGAAATAATTCTGACTCTATTTTCATCCACTTCCGTATAAACAACAAAAAGAATATCATTAACCATACCGATTACATCCCATCTCTCTTCATCGAATGTTGAATGCTGTGAATCATATTTTTCAATACGTTTGTTGTCGGAAAAAACTTTAACCGCTATTCGGAATGAGATCCCGTTATGTTTTTCAATATTGCGCTTTTCTTTATCCGGATCCCACTCAAATGATAACACCTTCCGCATCCTCTGTCGCTATCAGTATACACCATAATCGTGTACGCAAACAAGATTTTCCGCGCTACCCTTCCGTGCGCGGCACGCGTTTTGCGATGCCCGTCAAAATCTCATAGGAAATCGTACCCGCAGCCTTTGCGATGTCCGCCGCCGTTTGCAGCGCTCCGGAATTTTCAGGGCCGAATATGAGAGCTTTATCCCAGCGATGCACGCCGCTTGAACCGACATCGACCATACACTGATCCATACAGATGCGTCCGACAACGGGATAATTTTTTCCGTTTATCGCAACGCACAGACCGGGAGACAAGCTCCGCGGCAATCCGTCGGCGTAACCGATCGGAAGCGTTGCAATGACGGTATCGCATTCGGCAGTCCACGTGCGGTTATACGAAACCGACTCCCCTTTTTTTATCGATTTGATCGCAACGACTTCGCTTTCAAGAGCCATCACGGGCTCGAGCGTACACGGCTTTCCCCGCTCTGCGCAGTAAGCGCCGTCGATACTCCCGTCAAAATAGCCGTACATGACGATTCCGGGCCGCACCATATCGAGCTGCATTTCCGGCCGGTCGATCAGTGCCGCAGAGGCCGCGCAGTGCCGGATGCCAGGATCGATGCCTTCCCTTTCGATCGATTTGACGGCATGCATAAAATTCGAAAATTGATCGTCCGTATACCGCCTTGCTTCATCATCCGTTTCATCCGCAGAAGAAAAATGCGTACACACACCTCCGAGCGAAAGGTGCGGCAAGTTTACGATGCGCTTTGCAAAACGTGAAGCTTCATCGACGGAACATCCTATGCGGCGCATGCCGGTATCGACTGCAATGTGCACGGAAAATTTCCCCGAAGCGTATTTTCCGGCAGCGGCATTGAAAAGTTCGGCATAGGCTTCGTCGCACACGAGGGGGGTAAGCTTATATAAAACGGCGTCTTTCATCTCGTCGGGCGTACACAAACTCAAAAGCAAAATCGGAGAGGCGATGCCGCTTTCCCGGAGTTCGATCCCTTCGTCGACGGTCGCAACCGCGCAAAACGATGCGCCGAAAGCGAGCGCCGTCTTTGCGGCAAAAACCGCGCCCGAGCCGTAACCGTTCGCTTTCACCGCAGCGCAGATTTTCACATCGTTTTTAATAAAGGATTTAACGACGGAAAGATTATGTATCAAATTGTTTTTATAGACGACCGCCCGTGTACTTCTCATAGTACGCCTATTTTAGATAGACGGCGCCTTTTGGGCAACAGGGCAAGCGGGAAATTTGACAATCCGAAACTTGAGATTTTTTCAAAAAGGCGATATACTATTTTATATAAAGCGTTATGAGGAACGAAGCTGTCTGAAAATTTCGATTTTCGGATATTTGTGCATTCGATTTTAAAATTAATAATTTCAATAAAAAAGGAACCGTATGATTATTTTAATAAACAAGTGCCGTCCGGTCGCTCTGGCGGCATTGCTTTTTTCAGCGTTTTTATCGGGTGCACACGCATCGAAAAAAGATGCAAAATCGGCGGAAAAACGACTTTCCGCACCGATCGAAGAAGCCGCAGCGGAAGAACCGGAAACGCCGAGCCCCGACGTCATCGAACAAAACGAATTCTTAACGAAGATTTCCGGCATCGCTTTGAACGTCGTTTCTTTTCCGAAGCAAACGGTAAAGCACGTCGCTTTTTCTTCGGCATATACGATCCTCGTAAAAGACGCCGAGGGGAAAGAAGCGGCGGGTATGCCGATCACCGTTTCATACCCCGCATCGCGCTCGGACGATGCCATCGTCTACGATACAACCGTTTTAACAACGGACGAAAACGGCCGGATCGATTTTATGCCCGCCGTACCGACCGCATCGTTCGACGAAGTCCTAACCTTTTATCCGACACCCGTCAATTCGAATCCCGAAACCGTCGACGCCGCTCTGGCTGCAAGCGTAACCGCTCCTTACAAAGTCCGTACCGACTTGGCAAAAAAAAGCGGCATCCTCTACGTATTCGATTTCGATGAAAACGGCCGAGCACTTACCAATTCGCGCTACATTTTAAGAGACTTTATCAATTCCGGTGTCCGATCGGGAAACTCTCCAATCCCCTCTCCGAATTATCTGAACAAAAGCATCGACGCTCTTTACAAAGCGACGCGCGCCATCGTCGGAGATTCGGCGGGTTTTATGGTATCGGGTTCGATAAAATTTGCCGAACCTTCGGAACGCAGAAATGACGGCACGTATACGAGTACCCTCGTCGCGGACATTGTGTGCATCGATATGCGAAACGGAGAAGTGCTGTATAAAACGCGGCAGACGGCATCGGAAACAGGGACATCGCAGTATCTCGCTGCGGAAGCATGCCGTAAAAAAATCGCTTCGCAAACGGTGCGCGCGATACTCTACGGAATGTAACGATAAAATCGATATTATTAATTTTTATTAATTTTTGAAAGGAGATGGTATGAAGTACACCGACACGCGAGATGCAAGTGTAAAAACCGATTTTCGAACCGCCGTCATGGGCGGCATGAACCCCGTAACCGGCGGACTCTATATGCCCGAATCCTTTCCGCACATCGATCGGGCGCTTATCAATAAAACGCCCGCACCGTGTTTCCGCGATATCGCATTCAATATGGCCAAGCCCTACGTCGAAGGGGAAATACCGGACGACGAACTCAAAGGCATTATCGAAGACGCATATCCGTTTTCGCCGAAACTCGTTCCCCTCGATTCTATCACCTATGTGCTGGAACTCTTTCACGGACCGACATGCGCGTTTAAAGATTTCGGCGCACGTTTTATGGCGCGCGTGATGTCGTTTTTTAATAAAACCGAAAAAGGTACGCTTCATATCCTCGTCGCAACTTCGGGCGATACGGGAAGCGCCGTCGGAAGCGCGTTCCACAACGTAGCGGGTCTCGACGTGACGATCCTTTATCCCGAAGGAAAAGTGAGCGCTCTTCAGGAAAAACAGCTTTCGACCTTTACCGGAAACGTGCGGGCGCTCAAAGTGCGCGGTACTTTCGACGATTGCCAAAAGCTTGTCAAAACCGCCTTTACCGATGCCGAATTGCGAAAAAATTTTCGGCTCTCTTCCGCAAATTCGATAAACATCGCTCGCCTTTTACCTCAGAGTTTTTATTATATGTACGCTTCTCTCGCTTCTCGCGACAGAGTAAAGCTCGACAGCAAAATCGACTCTCCTGCCCTCATCATGTCCGTTCCGTCGGGCAATTTCGGAAATCTCACGTCGGGCCTCATCGCGCGCGAAATGGGAGCGCCGATCACCGGTTTCATCGCAGCGACGAATACGAATCACACCGTTCCCGACTGGATCGCCACCGGTGAATACCGCGCGCGCGCGTCCGTCGAAACGTACGCAAACGCGATGGACGTCGGCGCTCCGAGCAACTACGAGCGCATCGCAGCAATGTATTCGCTCGAACAGGTACGAAGCCTCTTTGCATCGTACTGGCTCGACAACGACGGCATTATGAACGCCGTCCGATCGTGCCATGCAAAAACGGGATATATCACCGATCCGCACGGAGCGATCGCGTGGAAAGCGTGGGACGATATCAGAAGCGGCTCCATGCAAAATCTCATGGGCGGCATAAAAGGTGCAAGCGAAAAACCCGGCCTCACGCCGAACGTCCCCGATTGGGCACGCTTCGTCACGGAAAAAAAGAGCATCGGCATCATCCTCGAAACGGCCGATCCCGCAAAGTTCAGCGAAACCGTCGCCAAAGCCTGCGGAAGAGAGCCTCCCATACCCGACAGACTCATGCAAGTGATGCAGCTCCCCGACAACGCCGTTCCGATGGAAAACGATTACGAAGCGTTCAAGTCCTGGCTCACATCGCATTTGGCCTAAGTACCGTCGCTTTCGCGGAGGGAAGCGCCGCCGAGTACAGACGAAAACTTGTCGTGCAGAATCGGAGGCGCTTCGGCGTGCATAAGCAAAACGCGCCGTTGACACACTCCGCCGTTTTCGATATAGTAGTATCACTTTTGCGGTAGTCGTATAACGGCTCATTACCCCAGCCTTCCAAGCTGGAGACGAGGGTTCGACTCCCTTCTACCGCTCAAGGAAAAGAGTTTGCGAGTTGCAGACTCTTTTTTTTATTTTAAATATGACTTCAGTTTTTTAGATTAAGGGAGTCGAAGGCACAGTACCGCGCGGCAGATGCCGCGAAAAGACGGCAAGGATGCCGTCGTCAGGCACTGTGACCGGCCTGCAGGGAGCGTACAGGATGTACGCGACCGGAAGGCGACTCCCTTCTACCGCTGAAAAAAAGAGTTTGCGAGTTGCAGACTCTTTTTTTTATTTTAAATATGACTTCAGTTTTTTAGATTAAGGGAGTCGAAGGCACAGTGCCACGCGGCAGGCGCCGCGAAAAAACGGCAAGGATGCCGTCGTCAGGCACTGTGACCGGCCTGCAGGGAGCATACAGGATGTACGCGACCGGAAGGCGACTCCCTTCTATCGCTCAAGGAAAAGAGTTTGCGAGTTGCAGACTCTTTTTTTTATTTTAAATAAGCCGTATCATCGGTTCGACTTTTTCGGCAAAACTTGATTTCCGTATCTGAAAGATGTATCATTATAATAACTATGAAAGGAAAATTGCTTATAAAGCGGGTATATCTTCCGGCTGCGGACGACGACGGAGAGCGTTGTCTCGTAGACCGCCTGTGGCCGCGGGGATTGAAAAAAGAAAATGCCGCCATAGACGGCTGGTTCAAAGATATCGCTCCGTCGAACGAAATACGAAAAGATTTCAATCACGAACCGGAAAAATTTCCGGCATTCCGTGCAGCATATAAAAAAGAACTTGCAAAAAACGATGAAGCGAAACGATTTGCACTCGAATGCGCGCAAAAGCTTAAAACGAAAAATGTAACGCTGCTCTACGGTGCAAAGGACAGCGAAAACAATAATGCAGTCGTACTCCGCGATTGGATTTTGCAAAAAATTAAACAATAATGCGAAATGCGCGCTCTTTTATAAATCCGCTTTTTTCGCTACACTGCCGATATGAATTTTATTATGCAAAAACTGCCTGAAGCGGGCGATACCGTTGTCGTAGGTCTTTCAGGCGGCGTCGATTCGACGGTCACAGCCCTGCTTCTCAAGCAAAAAGGCTGCAATGTCATCGGCGTAACTATGTCGATGTGGAAGGGCGATTTACCCGAACTGCCCGACGGAAAAAAACTGCGTTCTTCGTGTTACGGTCCCGACGAATCGGAAGATATAGCGGAATGTGAAAAATTCTGCAAAGAAAACGATATACTCTATCGCGTCATAGACGTAAAAGACGAATATCAAAAACAAGTGCTCGATTATTTCAAATCGGAATACCGCGCAGGCAGGACGCCGAATCCGTGCATCCGCTGCAACAGTTTTGTTAAATTCGGCGCGCTGCTCGAAGGCGTACAAAGGCAGGGCATCGACTACGATTATTTTTGCACCGGTCACTATGCGCGCATCGTACGGCCTGAAACGGGTCTTTGGCATACCGATACGAAACCCGCGATGATTGCAACCGCTCTCGACAGTGCGAAAGATCAAACGTATTTTTTATATCGGATTCCGTCCGTGACGCTCGAACGGGTGCGCTTTCCGCTTGCGGAACTTGAAAAAATGCATGTGTTCCGCATTGCGCGTGAAAATCGCCTCGCTGCCGCGGAAAAAGCCGAAAGTCAGGATTTTATTCCTCCCGAATATTTCGATGCTTTATTTTCCGATAAAGAATCGATTCCGGGCGATATCATCGATCTCGACGGACGCGTACTCGGCCGCCACCGCGGTATCGAACATTATACGGTAGGTCAAAGGCGAGGCCTCGGAGTATCGTCGGTAAAACCCCTGTACGTCCATTCGATCGATGCGGCAAACAATCTCGTCATCCTTTCGGGAAGCGAAGATTTGAACGCGAACGCGCTTATCGCCGACGATTTCGTGTGGCCGGGCAATGTCGCGCCGGACGCTCCGTTCGATGCCTTTGTAAAGATCCGCCTCGCCTCCCGTCCGATACCTGCGCGAATCGAACCTTATACGGCGCAAAAAGGGGAATCCTTTGTCGGTAAACCGTACCGCATTGCATTCCGGGAAAACGCGCACGCCGCAGCCCCGGGACAGTCCGCCGTACTCTACATCGACGGCGTTATCGCAGGGGGCGGCATTATCCGAAGAACCGATAAAGACGCGTAAACGGCAGGATCCGAAAATAAATACTTAACCTATTGACAAAGTAGGAAATAGTATATATAGTCGCCGCTATCGGCGTCATTCCGATGCGTTTTATTTACATTCGGTCTTTATAGACAATATCAGGAGATACATCATGAAAAAGAGTATTTTAGCGATTGCAGCGGCCGCCGCGGTATCGGTCGGCTGCTCGAAAAAATCGGAAGTGAAAGTGCTGACGGTCGGCGCAACGCCAGAACCGCACGCGGCAATCCTCAATCTGCTCGTCGACGACCTTGCAAAAGAAGGCATTACGCTGAAAGTGCAGGAATTCACCGATTACGTCGTGCCGAACGAAGCGGTCGAATCGGGACAGATCGATGCGAATTATTTTCAGCATCTTCCCTACATGGAATCCTTCAACAAAGAACGCGGCTTCCATCTCGTAAGCGTTGCGGGGATCCACATCGAACCGCTCGCATTGTATTCGCACAAAATAAAGAGTACCGGCGATTTGAAAAACGGAGCGGTAATCGCGATTCCGAACGATCCGACGAACGAAGGCCGCGCGCTGCTTTTGCTGCAGTCGAATGGTTTGATCAAACTCGACGATAAAGCCGGCCTCACCGCCGTTCCCGCCGACATCACCGAAAACCGTTTGAATCTCAAATTCCGTGAAATCGAAGCGGCATCCCTTCCCCGCACGCTCGACGACGTCGACGCCGCGGTTATCAACGGAAATTACGCGCTTCCCGCAGGCCTCACCGCTTCAAAAGACGGACTCCTCGTCGAAGGCGCGGATTCGCCCTATGTCAACATACTCTGCGTCAAAGACGGCTCACAAAACGACGAACGCATTAAAGCGCTTGTCAAAGCGATGACGAGTCAAAAGGTAAAAGATTACATAGCCGAACATTATCCGAACGGCGAAGTCGTCGCGGTGTTTTAACATCGAAGGCATCGAAAGATTTCGGTACCTTTTTAAATTTATTAATAAATTATTTCGGTTTTAATAAATCGTCAAAGAATAGGATGTCGCCGTCACATCCCCCAATATATCGGTGAGGACGATACCGAGCGTGTTTTTTCCCGGAGTGAGCGTCACTTCTCCCAAAAGATGCAGACGCGCATCGGGATAAAGCGCTTCTTTCGGATAATTTTTCCGCCCGACGGCGTAGACGACACTTCCGTTTTGGATAAGCTGGTCGTACGAGATTTCATCGGCAACAATTCCGTTTACGACGACGCGCGTCTTATACGGAATGGCAACGCTTTGCCGCTGGCGGTACACTCGATACGAACCTGCGGGCAGCGTTCGCTGAACAAGCAAATCGTAGCGCACTCCCTTACCCTCAAGCGTGATACCTGAAATCGAAAGCGCGAGTTCTTTTCCGACTCTCGGCATGAGAACTCTCGGATTTACCGCGTTTCCGTTTGCCGTATCGATCGTTTGAAATTCGAGGCTCGAACGCCCCTGCTGCCAGCCGGCGTTTCCGCTCGAACCGAAGACCGTTCCCGTCTCCGCTTTTTCCGAGTCGTAGAGAGAAGCGGGGATCGTTTCTTTGTCGATATTTCCGTACACCGTCATGAGATCGTCTCCGTGCGCGAGTATGACGGCGTTTCCGAGCGCCGACGGAAAAAACACGGAATCGTCTTCGTATTCGTTTATGATCGCAACGACATATCCGTTATCGGCGGCTTTTATATCCGACGTATCGGCAAAGATGAGAGACGTGCTGATTATGCCGCCGCGGAGCTGACCGAAATACGAATAAAACGTATCCGACATCACTTCATCCTGCGGCCAGTCGAACGCAGTAAGCGGCAAAGCTGCAAGGAGCAACAGTGCGAGCAGCGGTACGGTACATATCGATTTTCGTTTCATAGTTTTCCCGTTAATTTTTTATAA
Organism: Treponema socranskii subsp. paredis ATCC 35535; assembly: GCA_000413015.1. Taxonomy (GTDB): domain Bacteria; phylum Spirochaetota; class Spirochaetia; order Treponematales; family Treponemataceae; genus Treponema_D; species Treponema_D paredis. The sequence goes on along the minus strand of KE332515.1, from coordinate 7,519 downwards.
TCGTCATTCGAGAGATCGTCGAATCTTTTCCGACAAAGAGGTTTTCGCCGTCCGTACGGATAAATGCGGATTGCGCCTCAAACGCAAACGAACCGTTCATCGTATCGAATTTTTCGATCGCATATACCGTATACTGAGCATCGTCTTTTGTAAGTACGAACACGAGATCGCCGCACTCTTCAAGCGAAATCGCCTGTCCTCGGATCGGAAGATGAGATGCTTTGCCGCCCTTCGTATCGACGATGCCGAGCGTGCCTTTATAATTGTACCACACGGTAGATCCGTCTTTGCTGAACTCGACGAGACGCTGACGAGGGTCGCTTTGCGTGATGTATTCGTGAAATACGATCTTCGTTTGCGCATCGTATTTTTTCATCAACACGAAACGCTGCCGGTTTTGTCCGGCAACCAAGGCGATCATGGAACCGTCGGAAGAAAGAGCGGCGCCGAGGATCACTTGGTAGTCGCTTCCGCCGGGCGAGAATTTTTGAATCACGGTTCCGTCGGAAGAAAATTGTCTCACCGTTCCGTCGGCAAAACCCGCAACGCAGCCGGAAGGCGACGAATCGAAAGCGGTAATCGGAACCGTGCCGTTGTATTCCCATTTGCGTTTTCCGTCGGAATCGCACTCGACGAACGAAGCGCCGCCTGCCAAAAAAACGAAGATGCGGTCTTTATCGAAGAGCGGAAAACCGCTTTCGGTTAGCGTGCCGGCCTTTTCTCCGTCGGGCGTAAAAAAGTCGATCGACGAACCGTAAGTATTGTACGGAGCATAATATCGTTCCGAAATCGCAGCTTTAAACGGAAATGTTTCGACCGATAAAAGTTTGCCGCTTTCGGTAAAATACCCCATCGTCTGTCCGAGTTTGAAATACAGCGGCTTTTCGCCCGAGGCATGAGCCTTTTGTATTTGCGCGTTCACATCGAGTTTCCATTGCGGTATAAACTGATGCTCCTTTGCAAGAGGTTCGGCGGCTAAAATAATATATACGATGCTGAATACGATGCCCAAAAAGACATAAAAAGCGGCACCTTTTTTATGTTTCATGATGGAAAATATGCTATAGTAATACGGAAAACAAGTCAATGACTTGAGCATCTAAAATCAAGTTACACGGACACCCCACTGGGTTGCTTGGAGAAAAAATTGAAAAATATATTATTTAGAATCTATATAATTTTTGATTTTATCATTTTTCTCTCAGCTATTATTTGTCCATTCATTTTCTTTACAAATCACTTATCCTTTGATGTTTCATTTGATTTTGCTTTACTTTTTTTTATTTCACTAGGATTGTATATTTCAATAAATTCAATAATTGCAATTATATGGTCAAAAAGCACTAAAGAAAATTTCGATTTACAAATTTCAAATAATTGGTTTTTACCAATGTATATTGTAAATGTTTTATCAGTATTCTTTTTGTACTTTCCATTTTGCCAAACATTTCATTTTTTATCCGAGAAGAATTACAGTGTATTTATTTTGTGTTTCTTGATTTCCTTAATTATTCTTTTATCTATTCTAGGTCAAGTAAAATGGCAAAAAATGATTTTAGCAAATCAGGATTCGAAACGATTCATAAGAAATTATTTATGTATCTTAAATCCTATAAAATATTTCGTTGTAATTTTAATTTTACAAGGGTTTACATTACCTGATATTTAAATATTAAAGGATATTTTTTAATCGAGTCAAGCTCGATTAAAAAATGAAATTGAACTTTAGGTTTTGGGTGAAGACGCTGTTGAATAAATTGGAAAATAATATAAAGCAAGTCGAGCTTGCTTTATATTATTTATTTTACTTTAGGGCGAAGCAATGTAGCGGTAGAATGCGACATTCGTCGCTTAAAAAATCGGAAAAATGAAAATTATTTTTCCTAAGAAAAATAAATTCTTTAATTAGGAAATAAGGTTTATAATTTAGTAAGAAATATTTTCGTATAACACAGTTTTCAAAGCCGACAAGTTGCTGTTGCAACTTGCGGTTTAAAATCAAGGAAGCTGTTCAAAACTTGAAATTTTTAGACTGCCCCATCGGAAAGTTTCGCTCCCTTATTTTCCGGAGATCGTTTTTTAAAACTGAAAACCGAAAAACAGACTGAAAACCACACCCTCTTCATATACATACGCAACGTCATAACGAGTTGAAAAATCTCCGAAGCTTATGCGGATACCGCCGTTAACTTTCCATGCGAAGCCCGCTTTTTTGAAGATATTATACGCTATCATTCCGAGTCCGCCGCCGCCGTAGAGACCGAATACCTCTCCCCATTGCCAACCGGCTCCTAAACCGAACAATAAGAACAATTTACTCCAATTCTCTTTACTATATAAATCAAACTGTGCAATTAAAAAAAGGAAATCCGCATCTGTCGTTTCATAACTGAGCGAGTAAGAAAAAAAATTGCTCCATGATGAATTATTAATATACGGAGGAAGGAATCCGATACTCGTAATGAAATCGCCGGATACATCGAAAGCTGTATCGTCATAGACCGCGGGAAAAACACCGTCCGCCGAATTCGGTATAATTGGGGCCGACCTTTTTCCAGCTTCGGGAGGCAGAGGCAGATCGTTCAAATAACTCGGCGAGGTAATGCAGTATCGGGAATCGGGACGAAGTTGAATTTCTTCCGTTTCCGTTACATAACCGTATATGACATAACCCGCATTATCCGTCCATGTAGGATCAATCCAAAACCATACGCCGTCATAACGCCGCACCCAGACCCATGCATGATTTCGCGCCCTCTCGCCGTCCGAAATTTTATGGGTACTTACATACATTCGGTTTACCTCTTTGACGGGAACGCCGTTTTGCCGTAGAGTTGCGCTGTACTCGCGCGCCGGACAAGACAATGTTATAACGCTCGATGTTCCGTTGGTACTTGCAATCCAAAATTGACTTCCGTACATACCGGCTTTATTATAAAAGCTTTGATATGTTTTTATAGTATCATACGCATACTGCGCATAATCAAAGCATACGCCGTAAAAGGTTTCCGTCCTCGTCTTAGAGCCGGACATTTCCTTAAAAAAATCCGCCAAAAGTTGAGGTGTATAATAATCGTGCGGATCCTCATAACGGCCGCCGCCCGCCTGTGCTGCCGAATATTGCCCGACACAGGCGATTTGCACTGCCAAGAATTGCAAGGCATCGGTAAACTCATCTGCAAAAGTATGCGTTGAAAATAAAATTAATAAAACCGGCAATAAACATACTCTCTTCATATATCGCACTCCTAATGCATCGAATAGCGATGTACTTTAATTTTGTTTTCGAGTGTCGCCAGAAAATTGTACCTTCCCTCTCGAATTTGTCAAGTAATTTTTTGTACCGCTCGCCCTCTGCGTTTAAATTTCGAAAATGCCGTACATTGAAAATAAATCCGGAAAGGCCGAAGCATAGTCTTTAATAAGTCCCGTATACTTCTTTTACGCATACGGCTATAATTGAATTGCATTGCGGGCATTGCGGGCATTGCGGGCATTGCGTAGTTTTTAAACGAAAAATTTTTATCGGAATCTTATGGAGGTTTTATGATAACCGACGAACAATTGCAGCAGCTCTTTGAAAAAGCGCTCGAAGCTTCAAAGCACGCGTACATTCCTTATTCGCATTTTCCCGTCGGAGCCGCCCTGCTCACGGAAAACGGAAAAATCATCACCGGAGCGAATATCGAAAACCGATCTTTCGGGCTTACGAACTGCGCCGAGCGCAGCGCGATTTTTACCGCCGCCTCACAAGGCATACGTACTTTTATCGCGATCGCGATCGCGACGCCCGCATCCGATTATCCGGTCGGTCCCTGCGGCGCATGCCGGCAAGTGCTCAGCGAATTCGCACCGGACGAAACGCCCGTCGTATTCGGCCCGGACTGGAAGCGCAGCGTCAAAACGACGCTCGGCGTACTGTATCCCTACGACAGTTTGCACGAACTTGCGTCGAACGACGGTAGTCTCTGAAATCTGCGGTTTCGGCGCCGATCGAATGTAAAACAATACCGTTTATATGAAAACGATGTAAATATTGACAAAATATCGCAAATAGTACAGAATTATTCAATTATGGAAGACACGATCCTCACCATCGACGAAGTTGCAAATTATCTCCGCGTTTCCGACCGCACCGTTTACGATTGGGCGCAGCGCGGCGAAATCCCCGCAGGAAAAATCGGAACCGTATGGCGATTTAAAAAATCGGAAGTCGAAAAATGGGTCAACGATCGACTCTCTTCTTCGGATAAGCGCATAAAAGACGATGTCGTACAGGTAAAAAACATCCTCGCACCGAACCGCGTTATCTTTATCTCGCAAACTTCAAGGCACGACGCTCTCGTCGAACTTGCAAATACGCTTTCGAGCGCGCCTCAGGTAAAACGTTCCGACGAACTCGTCTCCGAAATCTTAAAGCGGGAAGAGCTTATGTCCACGGCAATCGGACGAGGCATCGCGATCCCGCACGTGCGCCTTTCATCGGTCACCGATTTGGTCATGGCGGTCGGCGTGTGCAAAACGCCCGTCACCGATTTTCAACCCATCGACGATATGCCCGTATCCCTTTTGTTTATGATCGCCGCAGCGTACAACCAGCATTCGTACTATTTGCAGACGCTTTCGTATTTTTCCGCAAAACTCAAAAAAAAGGAGCTCCGCGACAGCCTCTTAAACGCTGCGACGACCGACGACGTATATAAATTATTAATCGAAGCGTAAGCGCGATCGGCGATAAGCGTGTCCGGTACGGCAGGTGCTTACGGCAGTTCCACCGCAATCCATTTTTTCGGATCGCTGAAATCTGAAGCAATCAAACCGAGGGACACGTGAGCCGTCGTTTCTCCGAGTAAAAAATCTTTTCCGCCCGAGCTCATACGCGCATTTTCTTTCGGAGATACGGACGGAACGAGGGCGCCGAAAAGGGCGTGACTGTAATCGCGCGATACGAAAAGCGCGCACTTCGTTCCCGCGTTTTCAAGAAGAGTGCAGAGCAAAAGACTTCGCGTGTCGCAGTCCGATCCGCTTCCGGTGAGGGCGGCGGGAAGGGATGTAAAATCCGCGGCATTTATTTTACGCTCATAGCGAAACCCCTGCACCCAAGTCAAAAGGAGCGATACGAAAGCGGTATCGGGGTGTTCGGGATTTAAGGCCGCAGCATCTTCTTGAAGCGCGCTTTGCACATCGAAGGCCGTCCGCTTTAAGCGGCCGAAGCTGTCGCGGAAAATCGCGCGGTAATAGCGCTGCCATGCTTCTTTCCACAGCGGACTTGCCGCGTACATTTTTAAAACCGCGAATTCCATATCGATGACGAAGTCGGATGCCTGTTCGTCTTCCGCACCGATGCTCGTGCGAATCGTTCGTCCGTTGATCGAAAGCTCTATGTCTTTCCGTTCGGCTGCGGGATACGCATAGCGCGCGACGATGCCTTCTTCCCTATAGCTTCCGCGGTCAACGGCGAGAGAATTTAAAATCGATAAGATAAAAGGTTCGCAGTTTTTTTCGCTCCGCTCATTCGCATAGCACAAAACTACGATGTGCGCGCCGTTTAACGGGAGTTCGACCGCAAGCGCCCAGCCCTTATAGCGGACGCCGCCGAGCTTCATTGAAAAGGTTCCGAGCGAAGAATCCGCACTTCTCCATTCGAACGATTCTTTTTCTCCCTTTCCGCCCGGCAATTTTCCGATGGCGCCGTCGAAAGCTGCCCCGCTCGATTCATAAGTACCGTTTTTATAAAGCTTTATCGCAGTGACGACCGGAACGTTCGCGTATGAAAAGAGATAGGACGTGCCGTCTTCCGTCGCGTCCGAAAGTTTGAAACCTTCGGGCATATCGAGCGACCAGCCGTATTCGTTATCGACGACAGTTTCCGAAGCAAGGGGGCTTTCGATACACAAGAGGATAAAAAATACGCAGACTGCGGAAAAAAAACGCACAAAGCTTCTTGTCATTTTACGGCACCTCGTCTATAGTTATCGAAATGAATGCGATCCCCATTGTATACGAAAATGAAGAGATCATCATTATAAACAAACCCGCAGGCGTTTCGGTACAGGGCGGCGAAGGTGTCACTCATCCTCTCGACAAAGAGCTTCCCAAACAAACCGGCCACGAAATTTTTCTCATACATCGCCTCGATAAAGATACGTCGGGTCTTATGATCGCGGCAAAAACAAAGACCGCTGCCGCCAAGTGGTCAAAGCTCGTCGCTTCCCGCGCGGTAAAAAAAGAATACGATGCAATGTGCATCGGAACTTTTTCGGAACGAAAGGGCGTGATAGCGGACGATGTAGTCCAGCACGGAGAGATAAAACGCGCCGTTACGAAATATGAGGTAAGCGAAGTTTTCGAAATCGACTGCGGCGGAGAAAAACTTTCGCTTTCGCTCGTTCATCTCGCGCTCGAAACGGGGCGTATGCATCAAATACGCATCCATTTGGCAAAAAAAGGATGCCCCATTGCGTTCGACGACAAACACGGAAATTTTGCAAAAAATAAATTATTAAAAAAATACTGCAGCGGAAAACGGCTGCTCTTGTGCGCATCGCAGCTTTCTTTTCCGCATTCGGGAAAAGATAATACCGTACGTATAGAACTGCCGGAATCGTTCGATTCGATTTTAAATGATATCGCTTCCTCAGATCTTATATCGATTATTAAAAATTAACATGGATCAAATCACAAAAAATAATTGGATAATATGTGCGGAAGATTTGAAAATTGACATTCAAATTCCATTTTATATTGAAATAAATAAATCGGAGATTGAAACGATTTTATTTAAAAATTTCGGCAATCGCAACGGAACAATAGTTTTTAACAGTTTTGATAAATTAAATCGTATACAGGATAGTTTTAATAAACGATATAAAAATTATAATATGGCTGTTTTTGATTATAGTTTATTAAATTATAAAACAGACATCCGAAAAGCTATTATAGAAATGCTAAGCGAATGGGGATGGACGGGACAGGAAAAGGAAAAACCTTCCTGGCTGTTGGAAAATATTAATTTCGATGAAGATGAATATTGAAATATAATGAATACCGGTTACAAAATTCAAATTTAATTTTAAAGGCAGTTTCCCAAAAAGATTCTTACGATACGATCCGCCGCGTTACGTGAGTACATGCATAGCTTTGGATAAAAACGATATGGGAAAACTGCAAATAACGCTCCAAATACAAGTTATAGAAATTAATAATAATTCGAGAACAGTGAAAATCTTATCCTGCATATATCGAGTAACAAGATTATTAATTTCGAGCAGTTGGTTTATAAAAAAAGAGCCCGGCAGCTACCTACTTTCCCGCTTGGAAGCAGTATCATCGGCGCAAGGGAGCTTGACTTCCGTGTTCGGAATGGGAACGGGTATTTCCTCCCCGCCATGGCCACCGGGCAATAATTGCCGTACAAAAAGAAAAAGGAAGAAGGGGGCAGACGAAAACCAAAACGCCTGCCGTCATTTCATACAAGCTTTTATGTGCTCGTAAGTATAGCGTTTCGCGCATAGGCACG